>NZ_CP126281.1:0-3558442 GCF_003234895.2 Curtobacterium sp. MCBD17_026
ATGACGTTGCCGGCCGACCCCGTCGAGGACCTCTGGTCATCCGTACTCGGACTCCTCGCCGAGGACCCCCGCATCACGCCGCAGCTCCACGGGTTCCTCAACCTGGTCGAGCCGAAGGGCGTGCTCGCCGGCACCCTGTACCTCGAGGTGCCGAACGACCTGACCCGGGGCATGCTCGAACAGCGCATCCGCATCCCGATCACCGAGGCGGTCGCCCGCATCGGTGACGACTCGGTCGCGAACTTCGCCATCACGGTGAACCCCGACATGGCATCGGAGCCACGGGTGGACCCGAACGTCCCCGAGTACGCCGAGCCCGTGCAGGAAGCCGTCGAGCAGAGTGCCGCGCCGCGCCAGTACATCGAGGCGCCGTTCGTGCCGAGCCAGATCGACTCTCCCGGCACCAGCGGGCGCCCCGAGTCGCGGCTCAACCCGAAGTACAACTTCGACAACTTCGTCATCGGGTCGTCGAACCGGTTCGCCCACGCCGCAGCGGTCGCCGTCGCCGAGGCACCGGCCAAGGCCTACAACCCGCTCTTCATCTACGGGGACTCCGGGCTGGGGAAGACCCACCTGCTCCACGCCATCGGGCACTACGCCGAGAGCCTCTACCCGGGGATCCGCGTCCGGTACGTGTCGAGCGAGGAGTTCACCAACGACTTCATCAACTCGATCGCGAACAACCGCTCAAACCAGTTCCAGCAGCGGTACCGCGACATCGACATCCTGCTGATCGACGACATCCAGTTCCTGCAGGGGAAGGACTCCACGCAGGAGGCCTTCTTCCACACGTTCAACACGCTGCACGACCACAACAAGCAGGTCGTCATCACGTCGGACGTCGCGCCGAAGCACCTGACCGGCTTCGAGGACCGGATGCGATCGCGCTTCGAGTGGGGCCTGATCACCGACGTGCAGGCGCCCGAGCTCGAGACGCGCATCGCGATCCTCCGCAAGAAGGCACAGTCCGACCACCTGCAGGTGCCCGACGACATCCTCGAGTTCATGGCGTCGAAGGTGTCGAGCAACATCCGCGAGCTCGAGGGCACCCTGATCCGCGTCACCGCGTTCGCGAGCCTCAACCGGACGGCCGTGGACATGGCCCTCGTGCAGACGGTCCTCAAGGACCTGATCACCCTCGACGAGGACAACGTCGTCGCGCCGACGGACATCATCAACCACACCGCGGAGTACTTCAAGCTCTCCGTCGACGACCTGTACGGGTCGTCCCGCTCCCAGGCGATCGCCACGGCACGACAGATCGCGATGTACCTGTGCCGTGAGCTGACGAGCCTGTCCCTGCCCAAGATCGGGCAGCTGTTCGGCAACCGCGACCACACCACGGTGATGTACGCGAACAAGAAGATCACCGAGCTGATGAAGGAGCGTCGGTCGATCTACAACCAGGTCACCGAGCTCACCAGCCGCATCAAGCAGGACCGCCGCTACCGCTGAGATCGGCCCGTTCCCCGCCCCATCCACCATCTGAGACGGTTCCATGGGCCGGAGTTCTCACAGTGTGGATAGCCTGTGGATAACTGTGGAGGACACGCCGCCCGGTTGTACACAGGTGGGGGGTCATCTGTGGAGACTGGGGATGGAAGTGGATAGATGAGATTCATTCATCCCGTTAACGCTCACACGCCGCTCACAAGTCACAAGCATGTAGTTCCCTACTGCGGAGCGGGATGCACAGGGTTATCCACAGTGTGCACAGGCGTTAACACCATTACTCCTGGTTAACGATCAATCTCTGCGGGACAACCTTGTGGACGGCGGGATGACAAGAAATCCGGCCCCCGTCCGCCTGTGCCAGAATGGGGCGGCCGGACAGTCCAAGCCGATCGACAGGGGTTCCAGCTGTGAAGTTCGAGGTCAACCGGGACGTCTTCTCCGAAGCCGTCTCCTTCGCAGTGAAGCTCCTCCCGCAGCGCACGACCCTCCCGATCCTCTCGGGCGTCCTGATCCACGCCGACGGAGATCGTCTGACGCTCTCGTCGTTCGACTACGAGGTGTCGGCGCAGACGTCCATCTCGGCCCAGATCGACGAGCCGGGCACGGTCCTGGTCTCCGGTCGACTGCTGAACGACATCGCGAGCCGGTTGCCGAACGCCCCCGTGTCGTTCACCACCGAGGACGCCAGGATCTCCGTCTCCTGCGGGTCGGCGCACTTCACGCTGCTGTCCATGCCGGTCGAGGAGTACCCGACGCTGCCGGAGATCGGCCCGCAGACCGGTGTGATCCCCGGCGACGCGTTCTCCGAAGCGGTGTCGCAGGTGGCCGTCGCCGCCAGCCGCGACGACGTCACCCCCGTCATCACCGGCGTGCAGCTCGAGGTCGGCGACAACGACCTCTCCCTCATCGCGACGGACCGCTACCGCGTCGCCGTCCGCACCATCGCGTGGGACTCCGGCCGAGTCGGCTCGGACCCCCTGCACGCACTGGTCCCGGCCCGCACCCTGCAGGAGGTCGGCCGCACGTTCGGTTCGGCGTCCACGGTGTCGGTGTCGATCAGCGGCAACTCCGACCGCGAGCTCATCGCGTTCCACGCCGATGACAAGACCGTGACGTCGTTGCTCATCAAGGGCAACTACCCGCCGGTCCGCCGCCTCTTCCCCGAGACCGTCAACGACCACGCGGTGATCAACACCGCGGAGCTCGTCGAGGCGGTCCGACGGGTCTCCCTCGTCCTGGAGCGCGAAGCGGCGCTCCGGTTCTCCTTCACGGTCGACGGGCTCACGCTCGAGGCGATCGGATCCGAACAAGCGCAGGCGTCAGAGTCGATCAGTGCGTTGTTGACCGGCGAGGAAACGGTGGTCTCGTTGAAGCCCGCCTTCCTCCTGGACGGACTGAACGCGGTGCACTCCGAGTTCGTCCGCATCTCCTTCACCAAGACGGAGAACCCCAACAAGCCGGGCCCGGTGCTGATCACCGGCCAGACTTCGCAAGAGGCCGCAGCGACCGATGGATACCGGTACCTGCTGCAGCCGAACCTGCTGCTGCGATAGGCGCAACAGGCAACCTGCGCTGGCGCACACCACCGGCAGCATCAGCGCGACGACGAACAGAAGAGGAAATCATGCACATCGGTCTTGTCGGCCTTGGTCGCATGGGCAACAACATGCGTGCCCGTCTCCGCAACGCAGGTATCGAGGTCACCGGGTACGACGCCAACCCCGCCGTCTCGGACGTCGCCGACCTCGGCGCCCTCGCCGCTGCCCTCCCGGAGGGCAAGCGCCTCGTGTGGGTCATGGTCCCGCACGGCAAGATCACCGACGACGTGATCACCGACCTGGCCGGCGTCCTCGGCGAGGGTGACCTGGTCATCGACGGTGGCAACTCGAAGTGGCTGGACGACACCACGCACGCCGAGCAGCTCGGTGCGCGCGGCATCCGCTACATGGACGTCGGCGTCTCCGGTGGCGTCTGGGGCAAGGACAACGGCTACGGCCTCATGGTCGGCGGTGACGCTGCGGACGTCGAGTTCGCGATGCCCGTCTTCGATGCCCTGCGCCCCGAGGGTCCCCGCGAAGAAGGCTTCTCGCACGCTGGCCCGATCGGCGCCGGCCACTACGCGAAGATGGTCCACAACGGCATCGAGTACGCGATCATGCAGGCGTACGGCGAGGGCTACGAGCTCCTCGAGGCCAAGGACCTGATCACCGACGTCCCCGCCGTGTTCGCCGGGTGGCAGCGTGGAACGGTCGTCCGGTCCTGGCTGCTCGACCTGATGGTGCTCGCGCTGAACGAGGACCCGAAGCTCGACGAGCTCGAGGGCTACGTCGAGGACTCGGGCGAGGGCCGCTGGACGCTGGAAGAGGGCATCGAGCTCGCCGTGCCGATGCCGGCGCTCTCGGCGTCGATCTTCGCGCGCTTCGTCTCGCGCCAGGGCAGCGCCTCGCCGACGATGAAGGCAGTCGCGGCGCTCCGCAACCAGTTCGGCGGTCACGCCGTCAAGAAGTCCTAGGACTTCCCGGGGGAACCCGGACTCGGCCCGCGTGCACGTCGACCATCTCCAACTGACCGACTTCCGGAACTACCGGGAGGCGGACGTCGACCTCGCACGCGGGCCGAACCTGTTCGTCGGGCGCAACGGCCAGGGCAAGACCAACCTGGTCGAGGCGATCGGGTACCTGTCCACGCTCGGCTCGCACCGCTTCCCCACCGACGCGGCCCTGGTGCGTCAGGGGTGCGACGCCGCGATCGTCCGGGCACGGCTCGCCCACGAGGAACGCAGCATCCTCGCCGAGGTGCAGATCAACCGCACCGGTGCGAACCGTGCGCAGGTCAACCGGTCGGCGATCAAGCCGCGGGAGTTGCCGCGCTACTGCACGAGCGTGCTCTTCGCTCCGGAGGACCTGGCGCTCGTCCGCGGTGAACCGGCCGGGCGACGCCGGATGCTCGACGAGCTGCTCGGCCAGATCGCACCGCGGATGCAGGGCGTGCTCGCCGACTACGACCGCACGCTCCGGCAGCGGAACACCCTGCTGAAGTCGGCCCGTGCCACCGGTGCGAAGGCGAACGCCCTGTCGACGCTCGACGTCTGGGACGACCGGCTCGTCGGACTCGGCGCCGAGATCGTCGCGGCCCGTGACCACCTGACCCGGCGGCTCGCACCCTTCGTGGCCGAGGCCTACGCGACCGTCGCCGGCGAGCACCACGACGCCTCGATCACCGGTGTCCTGTCGATCCGCGGTGGCGACCCCGAGTCCGCGGCGGCCACCGATCCCGTCCTCGGGACCCCCGACGAGCCCGTCACGGTCGCGTCGGCGGCCGAGGCCTTCGCCGCCGCGCTCGAGCGACGTCGCCGGGACGAACTCGACCGCGGACTCACCCTCGTGGGACCGCACCGGGACGATGTTCTGTTCCAGCTCAACGGGTTACCAGCCCGTGGGTACGCCAGTCACGGCGAATCCTGGTCCTTCGCGCTGGCGATCCAGCTCGCGAGTGCTTCGATCCTGCGTGCGGAGTCGAACCTGGGCGACCCGATCATCATCCTCGACGACGTGTTCGCCGAGCTCGACGAATCACGCCGGGAACGGCTGGCGAACGCCGTCGCGGACTACGAGCAGGTGCTCATCACGGCCGCTGTGTTCGGTGACGTGCCCCCGAAGCTGGCGGCGCACACCGTGCGGATCGAGGCGGGCACGATCGTGACCGACGAGGCGGACGCGATCCGGGCCTCCAGTCCGGCGGCGGACGCGACGGACCCGACGGACGCCGGCGGCAAGACGGACGCCGGCGGCAAGGCGGACGCCGGCGGCGCAACGGACCCGACCGACGCCCCCGACCCGACCCCCGCCGACCCGACCCCCGCCGACCCGACCCCCGCCGGAGCCGACGCCTGATGCCGAAGCCCCGCAAGCCCACCGAACCCTCGCAGGTGTACCGCCACCTGCGCGCGGTGTTCGGCGACCCGTCCAAGCGCGGCACAGATGCCCGCCGCCGACGTGCCCGCGAGTTCGACGCCGACACCGTGCCGTACGGACGTGGCCGCGAGCCGAAGGGCCTCGCCGACATCGTCGGTTCGCTCGCCCAGGAGCTCGGCTGGACGGAACCCCTCGCCCGCTCCGAGCTGTTCGTGGACTGGCCGAGCGTCGTCGGCGAGGAGCTGGCGAAGCACTCCCGGCCGGTCACCATCGAGGACGGCGCACTGGTCATCCGGTGCGACTCGACGGCCTGGGCGACCCAGCTCAGACTCATGCGTGCGACGGTCACGACGACCATCGCGGAACGGCACCCCGAAGCCGGGGTCGAGTCGATCAGGGTTTCCGGCCCGGACGCCCCCACGTGGAAACGCGGCCCCAGGACGGTCCAGGGGCGCGGTCCTCGCGACACCTACGGTTGAGGCGACGAAATCATCCTGGAGTGCCAGAAAAGCCCGTCTGAGGGGCAGATGAGCCCTCGAAAGAGGGGGCTCTGCGGTAGACTGGGAGGTGCAGTGCGCGGGCGTTCCGCGCGCAGGCAGGAGCACGCTCGACATGGCAGCAGAATCTGAAGACGACCGGCAGAACCCGCTCGGCGCGGAGACCCCGCAGAGCGAACCGTCCTACGGCGCAGACCAGATTCAGGTGCTCGAGGGGCTCGAGGCCGTCCGCAAGCGCCCCGGTATGTACATCGGTTCGACCGGCCCGCGCGGTCTGCACCACCTGGTCCAGGAGATCGTCGACAACTCCGTCGACGAAGCCCTCGCCGGGTACTGCGACACCATCGACGTGAGCATCCGTGAAGACGGTGGCGTCCGCGTCGTCGACAACGGCCGTGGCATCCCGGTCGACGTCCACGCGGCCGAAGGGGTCTCGACCCTGCAGGTGGTCCTCACCGTCCTGCACGCCGGTGGCAAGTTCGGCGGTGGCGGCTACGCCGTCTCCGGTGGTCTGCACGGCGTCGGTTCGTCCGTGGTGAACGCGCTGAGCTCCGAGCTCGACGTCGAGGTCCGTCGGCAGGGCCACGTCTGGCGCCAGAGCTACACCGACGGTGTCCCCGTCGCGCCCGTCTCCAAGGACGAAGAGACGGACGAGACCGGCACGACGATCACGTTCTGGCCGAACGCCGAGATCTTCGAGTCCGTCGTCTTCGACTACGAGACCCTGCGGACGCGGTTCCAGCAGATGGCCTTCCTGAACAAGGGCCTGCGGATCAACCTGCGCGACGAGCGCACCCCGGAAGAAGGGGAAGAGGCGCGCAACGACACGTTCATGTACGAGCGTGGTCTCGCCGACTACGTCGAGTACATCAACGCGCAGAAGAAGGCCGACCTGGTCCACCCCGACGTCATCGGCTTCGAGGCCGAGGACCCGGAGCGCAAGATCGCACTCGAGGTCGCGATGCAGTGGAACACCTCCTACCAGGAGAGCGTCCACACCTTCGCGAACACGATCAACACGCACGAGGGCGGAACCCACGAAGAGGGCTTCCGCGCCGCGCTCACGACCCTCGTCAACCGCTACGCGCGCGAGGCGAAGATCATCAAGGAGAAGGACGACAACCTCACGGGTGACGACATCCGCGAAGGGCTGACCGCCGTCATCTCCGTCAAGCTCGGCGAGCCGCAGTTCGAGGGGCAGACGAAGACCAAGCTCGGCAACACCGAGGCGAAGTCGTTCGTGCAGCGCGTCGTCGGCACCGAGCTGACCCACTGGTTCGAGAGCAACCCGACGCAGGCGCGCGACGTCGTCCGCAAGGCGATCCAGGCGTCGCAGGCACGTCTGGCCGCCCGCAAGGCGCGCGAGACCACTCGCCGCAAGGGGCTGCTCGAGTCGGGCGGCATGCCCGGCAAGCTCAAGGACTGCCAGTCGAAGGACCCGACGGTGTCGGAGATCTTCATGGTCGAGGGTGACTCCGCCGGCGGTTCCGCCGTGCAGGGCCGCAACCCGATGACCCAGGCGATCCTGCCCCTGCGCGGCAAGATCCTGAACGTCGAGAAGGCCCGTCTCGACCGCGCCCTCGCCAACCAGGAGATCCAGTCGATGATCACGGCGTTCGGTGCCGGCATCGGTGAGGACTTCGACCCGGACAAGGCCCGGTACCACAAGATCGTGCTGATGGCCGATGCCGACGTCGACGGTCAGCACATCACCACGCTGCTGCTCACGCTGCTGTTCCGCTACATGCGTCCGCTCATCGAGCACGGCTACGTGTACCTCGCGCAGCCGCCGCTCTACCGCCTGAAGTGGTCGAACTCGGCGCACGAGTACGTCTTCAGCGACCGGGAGCGCGACGCACTGATGCAGGCCGGCCTCGCAGCCGGCAAGCGCATCCCGAAGGACAACGGGATCCAGCGCTACAAGGGCCTCGGCGAGATGGACTACAAGGAGCTCTGGGACACCACGATGAACCCGGACACCCGCACGCTCCTGCAGGTCACGCTGGAGGACGCGGCTGCTGTGGACAGCGTCTTCTCGACGCTGATGGGTGAAGACGTCGACGCACGTCGCCAGTTCATCCAGCAGAACGCCAAGGACGTCCGCTTCCTCGACATCTAACGGCCAGGAGGCGCGGCGTGAGCCGCGTCGACCAGTCCTGACCACCTGTGGTCGCGCCCGGCGCGACCAACGGAACCACAGCCTCCAGGCTGTCCAGAAAGGGAACGAAGCCACATGGCTGACGACAACGAGAACGGCGCCGACGAGCAGCCCGAGATCGTCCACGGCGACAGCGGGGACATCGTCGTCTCCGGTGACCGCATCTCGCAGGTCGACCTGCAGCTCGAGATGCAGCGCTCGTACCTCGACTACGCGATGTCGGTCATCGTCGGTCGTGCCCTGCCGGAGGTTCGCGACGGCCTCAAGCCGGTGCACCGCCGTGTGATCTACGCGATGTTCGACGGCGGCTACCGCCCGGACCGTGCGTTCTCGAAGTGCTCCCGCGTCGTCGGTGACGTCATGGGCCAGTTCCACCCGCACGGTGACTCGGCGATCTACGACGCCCTCGTCCGCCTGGTGCAGCCGTGGTCGCTCCGGTACCCGCTCGCGCTCGGCCAGGGCAACTTCGGTTCGCCGGGCAACGACGGCGCCGCCGCCCCGCGGTACACCGAGACGAAGATGGCGCCGCTCGCGCTCGAGATGGTCCGCGACATCGACGAGGACACCGTCGACTTCCAGGACAACTACGACGGCCGCACCCAGGAGCCGGCGATCCTGCCGGCCCGCTTCCCGAACCTGCTCGTCAACGGCTCGGTCGGCATCGCGGTCGGCATGGCCACGAACATCCCGCCGCACAACCTGCGTGAGGTCGCCGAGGGTGCCAAGTGGGCGCTCGACAACCCCGACGCCACCCGCGAAGAGCTGCTCGCCGCGCTCATGCAGCGCATCAAGGGCCCGGACTTCCCGACCGGTGCGCAGGTGCTCGGCACCAAGGGCATCCAGGACGCCTACCGCACCGGCCGTGGCTCGATCACGATGCGTGCCGTGGTCTCGGTGGAGGAGATCCAGGGTCGCACCTGCCTCGTCGTCACCGAGCTGCCGTACCAGGTCAACCCGGACAACCTGGCGATCAAGATCGCCGAGCTCGTCAAGGACGGCAAGCTCGCCGGTGTCGCCGACATCCGTGACGAGACCTCCGGTCGCACCGGGCAGCGCCTGGTCATCGTGCTGAAGCGCGACGCCGTCGCCAAGGTCGTGCTGAACAACCTGTACAAGCACACCCAGCTGCAGGAGAACTTCGGCGCGAACATGCTCGCGATCGTCGACGGGGTGCCCCGCACCCTGCCGCTCGACGGCTTCATCTCGGCGTGGGTCGCGCACCAGGTCGACGTCATCGTCCGCCGCACGCAGTTCCGTCTGCGCGAGGCCGAGAAGCGCGCCCACATCCTGCGCGGCTACCTGGCTGCGCTCGACGCCCTCGACGAGGTCATCGCGCTCATCCGTCGCTCGCCCGACGTCGAAGAGGCCCGCACCGGCCTGATGGACCTGCTGTCCGTCGACGAGATCCAGGCGCGCGCGATCCTCGAACTGCAGCTCCGTCGTCTCGCCGCCCTCGAGCGTCAGAAGATCCACGACGAGGCCGAAGAGCTCGAGCGCAAGATCGCCGACTTCCAGGACATCCTCGGGTCGGAGAGCCGTCAGCGCTCGATCATCCGCGACGAGCTGAGCGAGATCGTCGACCGCTTCGGCGACGACCGGCGTACCGAGATCATGTTCGGCTACGACGGCGACATGTCGATGGAAGACCTGATCCCCGAAGAGGAGATGGTCGTCACCATCACCCGCGGTGGCTACGTCAAGCGCACGCGCAGCGACCAGTACCGCTCGCAGCACCGCGGCGGCCGAGGTGTCCGTGGGGCCCAGCTCCGCGCCGACGACATCGTCGAGCACTTCTTCGTCACGACGACGCACCACTGGCTCCTGTTCCTCACCGACCAGGGCCGGGTCTACCGCGCCAAGGCGTACGAGCTGCAGGAAGCCGGCCGTGACGCGAAGGGCCAGCACGTCGCGAACCTCCTCGCGATGCAGCCCGACGAGCAGATCCAGCAGGTACTCGACATCCGCGACTACGAGGTCGCGCAGTACCTCGTGCTCGCGACTGAGCACGGCCTGGTGAAGAAGACCGCGCTCACCGAGTACGACACGAACCGCACCGGCGGCATCATCGCGATCAACCTGCGCGACGGCGACAAGCTCCGCCAGGCGCTGCTCGTCGACGAGCACGACGATCTGCTCCTGGTGTCCCGCCAGGGCATGTCGCTCCGGTTCACGGCGACGAACGACACCCTGCGTCCGATGGGTCGCTCGACCTCGGGTGTGAAGGGCATGTCCTTCCGCGACGGCGACTCGCTGCTCGCAGCCCGGGTCGTCTCGGACGACGGCTTCGTCTGGGTGATGACCGAGGGCGGCTACGCCAAACGCACCGCGGTCGACCAGTACCGCGTGCAGGGCCGTGGTGGTCTGGGCATCAAGGTCGCGAAGTTGGCGGTCGACCGGGGCGATCTCGTGGGCGCTCTCATCGTCGGCGAGGACGACGAGGTGCTCGTCGTGCTGCAATCGGGCAAGGTGGTAAGGTCTGCCGTGGCCGAGGTCCCTGCCAAGGGCCGTGACACGATGGGCGTCGTCTTCGCGAGGTTCGCGGAGAACGACCGGATCATCGCGGTGGCCCGGAACACCGAGCGGAACCTGGACGACCAGGACGACGCCGAGATCGAGCCCGCGGGCCCGGTGGAGACGGTCAGCCCTGCCGAAGCGGCCCCGGATTCCACTGATCCCATCGACACCGAGCCCGTCGCAGACGAGGCCGGAGAGGACCAGTCAACCAATGAGTAGTGTCGCCGAGAAGCTCCAGAAGAAGGCGAAGCGTCCCGTCGGCACCCGCCAGGTGCGGTTGCGACTGGTCTACGTGGACTTCTGGTCGATGGTGAAGCTGAGCTTCCTCATCGCCCTGGCCGGCAGCATCGTGATCGTGGTCGCCACGGCACTGGTGTGGGTCATCCTGAACCAGACGGGTGTGTTCACCCAGGTCGACGCCCTGTTGAAGGACGTCACCGGCCAGAACAGTTACTCGATCATGGACCAGTTCTCGCTGGGCCAGGTCCTCGGGTTCTCCATCGTCGTGGGCATCCTCAACGTGGTCGTCGGCACCGTGCTCGGCGCCATCGTGAGCGTGCTCTACAACCTCAGTGTGCGGATCACGGGCGGTCTGCTCGTGGGCTTCACGAACAACTGACACACCCGGGCCGGATGGGCCCACTGCTCGATTTCGTTCCGGCGGGATCGTACGGTAGGCTTTCATCCGGTCTGAGGGGCTATAGCTCAGGCGGTTAGAGCGCTTCGCTGATAACGAAGAGGTCCAAGGTTCAAGTCCTTGTAGCCCCACCAGTTCTCCGGAACACCACGACAACTCCATCCCGTCGCCGATCACCTCGGTGGCACTCGGGGCCTTAGCTCAGTTGGTAGAGCGCCTGCTTTGCAAGCAGGATGTCGGGAGTTCGATTCTCCCAGGCTCCACTCACATCAGCCCCTGGTTGACGGCTTCGTCGTCTGCCCAGGGGCTTCGTTCTGTGCTCGTGCGCGCCGCTCCGCGATGGCTGGGTCCGCCATGCGATGTCGTCTTCTTCGAGTGGTCACGACATCCCGCATGCGCGCTGGCGAGGTTGCGTGAACTGTCGGCCGGCAAGCGCGTCGGCGACGGGTTGCGACCTCTCGGTGGCCACCGCGGCAGGTTGCGCGATCAGTGACGGACGGGAGGCGCGGGGCCAGGCCGGTGCGGGCCTCCAGGTCGGTGGGTGGGCGCCTTCAGGGCATGCGTGCGCGGGTGCACGAATGCCAGGCCCGGGAACGACGAAGGGCCCCGGCGACAGCCGGGGCCCTTCGTACGAACCGGGAGGTCAGGCGGCGGGCTTCTCCGCCGTGTCGGCGTCGTCGGCGACCCAGAGGTCGTCGTCGGCGCGGAGCGTCTGGTACGCGGCGTACGCAGCACCGGCGACGGCGACGACGCCGACGATGATGAGTGCGACTCCGCCGAAGCCGAGACCCTTCTTCTGCTGCGACGGGACGTACTTCGCCGCGGCCTTCTTCGCGCCCTTGCTCTTCTTCTGCGCGTTCTTCACGATCTTCTTGACCCGGGGGTCCTTCGCGAGATCGGTCACGCTCAGCACCGAACCAGCGGTCGAGACGAGTCCGGGGACCACCTCGGACTGGAACTTGTGCGAAGCGCTCTGCGCTGCCGAGGTGGCAGCGTGCACGCCGGTGGCGAACGCGGGACGGATCCCGTTGTCGATCGCGTTCTGCACGCGGGGTGCGATGTCCTTGCGAGCTGCGTCCGCGGCGTTCGACCGGGCCTCGGCCAGGATCGCGTTCGCGTGCTCGAGGACCTTGCGCTGCTCGCCGAGGAGCGAGGCGGTCTGGCCCTTGAGCTTCTTGATCTGCTTCCGACGCTTTCGCGGGATCTCGATCGTCGTCATCTGGTACCTCCATCGGATCGGCGTGCCCCCATCCTGCCACCACACTGCCTGACAGGTCACGGAACCGCAGCTGTGCAATCCGTCCGCGGTCAGGAGTACATGCGAGAATCGGAACATGTCTCTGCACACCGCTGTCGCAACGATCCACACCAACAAGGGCGACATCCGCGTCAACCTGTTCGGCAACCACGCACCGAAGACCGTCAAGAACTTCGTCGACCTCGCCACGGGCCAGCAGGAGTGGACCCACCCCGGCACGGGCAAGGTCTCGACCGACAAGCTCTACGACGGCGTGATCTTCCACCGCATCATCAAGGACTTCATGATCCAGGGCGGCGACCCGCTCGGCCAGGGCATCGGTGGCCCCGGTTACCGCTTCGACGACGAGATCTCCCCGGAGCTCACGTTCCAGAACCCCTACATCTTCGCCATGGCGAACGCCGGCATCCAGGGCGGCCGCGGCACCAACGGCTCGCAGTTCTTCATCACCACGGTGGCAACGCCGTGGCTGCAGGGCAAGCACACCATCTTCGGTGAGGTCGCCGACGACGAGTCCCGCGCGGTCGTCGACGCGATCGAGGGTGTTCCGACCGATGGTCGTGACAAGCCCGTCGAGGACGTCGTCATCCAGAGCATCGACGTCGAAGGCGTTTGACCCTCGCGTGACCGACCAGGCGTACAACCCGAACAACACCTGCTACCGGCATCCGGACCGGCAGAGCTTCGTCCTCTGCCAGCGCTGCGGGCGGACGATCTGCCCGGAGTGCCAGACGCCGGCAGCGGTCGGGGTGCACTGCCCGGAGTGCGTGCGTGAACAGCGTGCACAGTTCGCAGCGAACCGCCGAGCGTCCGGAGCCCCCAGTGGGTTCACGGTCGCTCGGCGGCGCTTCGCCATGCTCGACCAGAAGGTCACGGTCGTCATCATCGCGATCTCGGTCGCCACCTGGCTGCTCGACCAGGTGAGCGGTGGGTTCTTCTCGAGCCTGTTCGCCTACAACTCGCTGTTGTTCCCGACCCAGCCCTGGCGCGTGGTGACGGTCCTGTTCGTGCACTCGGGCATCTTCCACATCCTGTTCAACATGTGGGCGCTGTGGATCTTCGGTCGGATGCTCGAGAACATGCTCGGTGCCTGGCGGTTCCTGGCGCTGTACTTCATCACCGGGATCTTCGGGTCGATGCTCGTGACCTTCCTCGCTCCGGGCACCTGGGTCGTCGGAGCGTCCGGTGCCATCTTCGGTCTCTTCGCCGCGTTCTTCGTGCTGCAGCGCAGCCTGGGGAACAACGCCGTGCAACTCCTCGTGATCATCGGGCTGAACCTGGTGATCGGGTTCCTGCCCGGGACCAACATCTCGTGGCAGGCGCACGTCGGCGGGATCATCGGTGGCTTCGTGATGGGCTTCGTCTTCGCGCAGACGCGGAACATCCGGAAGCGTCCGTTGCAGATCGCGTTGATCGTCGCTGCGGCGGTGCTCGGCCTCGCCCTCACTGCAGTCGGGTACGCCGTCACGGTCGGCTGACACGGCCGCAGCACCACCCTCGAACGCCCCGTCGCACTGCGGCGGGGCGTTCGTCGTTCCCGGGGCACCCGCTCCTGCTCATCCACGGCTCTCCACAGCGCCGCCGGGAGTTATCCACAGGTGTGGAGAACCCGCCGAGTTACACCAGTGTGATTATCCCCACTGTGGACTCACCTGTGGATAACTCCGGGGTGCGGGTGTGGATGACCATGTGGAGAGTGTGGAAAAGTGTGGAGAACGGCCCGATCGTCGAGGATCTGCGTTCCACTGGTGCTCGACGTTGTGGAGAACGACGACGCCCGCCGCACCTTGCGGTGCGACGGGCGTCGAGAGAACGGGGGACTCGGGGTCAGCGCCACCGGGTGGTCATGAGGAAGCCGACGAACATGATGCCGAAGCCGATCACGATGTTCCACGAGCCGAGGCTCGGAACCGGCAGCGTGGCGTTCGAGATGTAGAAGACGATCACCCACACCAGACCGATGAGCATGAAGCCGAACATGACCGGCTTGAACCACACCGGGTTCGGGGCGTCCCCCGCGGTGTCGACCGCGTCAGCTCGGGTCGTCCGGGCGGGCTTGGTGCGGTCCTTGTCCTTGGCCATGGCCGGTATCCTACCGTGACCACGTGTGTGGATCGGCCCGCGGACCGCCGCACACATCCCCCACGAGTACGGTGAACCGCCATGACCAGGATCCTCGTCGTCGACAACTACGACAGCTTCGTCTACACGCTCAACGGGTACGTGCAGCAGCTCGGCGCCGAGACCGACGTCGTGCGCAACGATGCCTTCCCCGAGTCCGAGATCGCCGACCGCATCGCCGAGTACGACGGCGTGCTCCTGTCACCGGGCCCGGGCACGCCGGCGGCTGCGGGCGTCTCGATCCCCACGGTGCACGCGGCCATCGCAGCCGAGACCCCGCTGCTGGGAGTCTGCCTGGGGCACCAGGCCATCGCTGAGGCCCTCGGTGCCACGGTCACGCACGCCGAGGAGCTCATGCACGGCAAGACCTCCGAGGTCGACCACGACGACAGCCCGCTCTTCGCCGGCGTCCCCCACCCCTTCACGGCGACGCGGTACCACTCGCTCGCCATCGTCGACGGCACCGTCCCCGACGAGCTCACCGTGACCGCGCGCACCGAGGGCGGGGTCATCATGGGCGTCCAGCACCGTGAGCACCCCGTGTTCGGCGTGCAGTTCCACCCGGAGTCGGTCCTGACCGAGGGCGGGTACCGCATGGTCGGCAACTGGCTCGAGACCACCGGCCTGATCGGAGCCGCTGAGCGCGCCGCTGACCTCGGGCCACTCATCGCCACGCACCGCGCCTGACGCACCCGTCTGCCGTGCGTGGACCCGGAGATCACGCTCGGGGCTGTGGCGTCCGACCGGTCGTGCGCACGACGGACGGATCAGCGTCCGTCGTCACCGTCAGCGTCCGTCGTCACCGTCACCGCCGCGGTCGCCGTTGTCGCCGCTCGGGGTCGGGTTCTTCGCCGGTTCGTTCGGTGCCGCGCAGTAGGCCAAGGTGACGGTGCTGCCCTGGGCGATGTCGCCCTGTGGGGTGCTCTGCTGGGTGACCAGGCCGCCGGTGCACGAGTTCGACGGTGCCGGAGCGACCGTCAGTCCGAGTTGCTCGAGAGACGCCTTGGATTCGGTGTACGGCTGGTTCGTCACGTTCGGCAGCTGCACCTTGCCGTTCGAGACCGTGAGGTTCACCGCGGAGCCCTTGGTCTGGATCGAGCCTGACGCTGGATCGGAGCTCATCACGGTGCCGGAGGGGACATCGGGCGAGTACCCGGACGTGATGGCGCCGAGTGTGAAGCCCGCGCTGTCCAACGCCTGCTGTGCTGCTGCCTGTGACTGGCCGCTCAGCTCGGGGACGGCAACGGGCTCCGGACCCGAGGACACGATGACGTTCACGCTCTGGCTGCGTCCGACGTTGATCCCTGAGCCGGGGTCGGTGCGGATGACCGTCCCCTTGTCGACGTCGTCGGAGTTCTCCTCGACCTGGACCGCCTTCAGGTCGCGCTTCTCCAACGCGGCGGCGGCGGCGTCGTAGGACAACCCGGCGACGTTCGGCACCGAGACCGAGGACGACACCGGTGGCTTGCCCGGCTGCAGGTTCGCCACGAAGAAGACGACCCCGACCACGACGGCGACCGTCAGCAGGACGCCGACCCAGATCCACGCGACGGGCGGGCGGTTCTGCGTGCGCTGCGGACGGTGTTCGGCGGTGTCGTCGTCGAGCTCACGGAAGGCCGACGCGGCGTTCGAGGTCATGCGCGGATCGACCCCGAACAACACCGTCGAGGCGTCGTTCGCGGCGTTCTGCTGCAGCTTCTTCGTCGATGCCGGGACGTGCCCGGCGGCGGCCTGTTGCAGATCGGAGCGGAACTCGGCGGCGTTCTGGAACCGGCGGGTGCGGTCCTTGACGAGGGCGTGGAGTGTGACCGCGTCGAGCGCCGGGGAGATCGCGGGGGTGATGGTGGACGGCGCGACGGGCTGCTCACTGACGTGCTGGTACGCGACCGCGACCGGGGTGTCACCGAGGAACGGCGCGCGACCGGTGAGGAGCTCGAAGAGCACGACGCCGGTCGAGTACAGGTCGGTACGGGCGTCCACGGTCTCGCCGCGGGCCTGCTCCGGTGAGAAGTACGACGCGGTACCGAGGATCGACGTGGTCTGCGCAACCGTGGCCGAGGTGTCGGTGATGGCCCGCGCGATGCCGAAGTCCATGACCTTGACCTGGCCGCTGTGCGTGACCATCACGTTGGCCGGTTTGATGTCGCGGTGCACGACGCCCGCCCGGTGCGAGTACTCGAGCGCCGTGAGGATGCCCTCGGTGATGCGGACGGCCTCGTCGGGGGCGACGGCACCCTCGGCGATGATGTCGGAGAGCGGCCGACCCTCGACGTACTCCATCACGATGAAGGGGACCTGCACCTCGGCACCCGACGGCTCGGACACCGTCTCTTCGCCGGCGTCGTACACGCGCACGACGGTCGGGTGTGCCATGCGCGCAGCGGCCTGGGCTTCCTGGCGGAACCGCGTGCGGAAGACCGGATCGTTCGCGAGGCTCGGCTTGAGGAGCTTCACCGCGACCTTCCGGCCGAGGCGGGTGTCGTTGCCGAGGTGCACGGTCGCCATGCCGCCCCGACCGATGACGTCACCGATCTCGTAGCGATTCGCGAGGAGCGTGATCCCCGCGGTCACACCTTCTGGCACGTACTCCTCCGTCTGTCGGTCCGGGCTAGTGTACGGCAGCCCCACCTGGTGGGAGGCTGGTCACCGCGCGCTCGACCGAACCGTTACCGAACGGTGTCGACAGTCCCCGTCCGGGGGGCGTTCAGTTCGGGTCCTGCGGGCCCTGGCTCGGGTTGTTGCCCTCGGTCGGGTCGATGGTCGGCTCGTCGGTGGCCTCCCACGTGGCGCTCGTGGTGGACGAGCTCGGCGAGGTCAGGTCGCCGCACTTCGCCGTGTACGAGAGCGAGATCGTGCCGGGTTCGGCGCCGGTGACCTCGATCGAGGTCGTGGTCACGGTGCCGGTCGACTGGTTCTTCGCGTCGGTGCCGTTGTTGATCGTGTAGGTGTACCCGCTCAGCGAGTGACCCGCCGGGCACGCCGTGAAGGCGTTCCACGAGAACGTCACCTTGCCGTCCGCCGAGACGGTCCCGGCGGTCGGGGCATCGGGCGCGGTCGTGACCGTCGGCACCGCGGTGTACGCCTTGATGGTCACGAGCGTGCCGGGTTCGAGGTTCCCGGTGGGGTCGAGCGACTGCACCGTGCCGACCTGACCGGCGTCGGCAGCCGGGTCGCCGTCGACGATCGTCGCCTCGAGTCCGAGCTGCTGCAGGCGCGCTTGGGCGTCCGTCGCCTTCACGCCGGTGTAGTCCGCCAGGGACACCGTCACTCGGCTCGGTGAAGGGGTCGCGGTCGGCGTCGGGGTCTGGCTGCGGGTCGGCTTCGGCGAGCTCGAGCTCTTCGTCGGAGCCGGCTCGGGGTCACCTGCACCGTTCAGCGCGACGGCTCCGATGACGGCTGCGACGGCGAGCAGGACGACGACACCGACGACCCACCAGATCCAGGCGCGCTTCTTCTTCGGCTCCTCGGGCTCCTCACCGACGGGGGACCCCGGGGTCCCTGGTCCGCCGACCATCGCGCCGGCCTGGGTACCGAGGAGTGCGGTGGCTGCGTCGTTCCCCTGGCCCTGCGGCGGGTTGAACGCGACGGTGCCGTTCTGCGCGATCGCGGGAACGGCCACGGTGGCAGCGGCGACGTCACCTCGACGCAGCGCCTGTGCGGCACGGGCGAGGTTGGCGGCCGTCGCGGGACGGTCGGCGGGCTTCTTCGCGATGCACGAGATGACCAGGGCCGAGACGGGCTCCGGGATGTCCCCGGGCAGCGGCGGCGGCTGCTCGTTGATGTGTGCCATCGCGATCGCGACCTGCGACTCGCCCGTGAACGGACGACGACCCGCCAGGGCCTCGTACGCGACGATGCCGAGCGAGTAGATGTCGGTCGACGGCGAGGCGGGGTGGCCGCTCGCCTGCTCGGGCGACAGGTACTGCACCGTGCCCATCACCTGACCGGTCGCGGTAAGCGGGACCTGGTCGGCGATGCGGGCGATGCCGAAGTCGGTGATCTTGACGCGACCATCGGGCGTGATGAGCAGGTTGCCGGGCTTGATGTCGCGGTGCACCAGGCCGACCGCGTGTGCGGCCTGCAGGGCGTTCGCGGTCTGCGCGACGATGTCCAGCACCTTGTCGACCGGGAGCGTGTGCTCGCGCTCGATCATGGTCGACAGGGCCTCGCCGGGGACGAGCTCCATCACGAGGTAGGCGCTGCCGTCCTCTTCGCCGTAGTCGAAGACGTTGGCGATGCCCTCGTGGTTGACGAGGGCAGCGTGCCGGGCCTCGGCGCGGAAGCGCTCGAGGAAACCGGGGTCACCGAGGTACTCGTCCTTGAGGATCTTGAGTGCGACGGTTCGGCCGATGACGAGGTCGGTCGCCTGCCACACCTCGCCCATGCCGCCGATGGCGACCCGGGAGGAGAGCTGGTACCGCCCACCGAAGGTGAGTCCGCTGGTGGGTCTCATTTGTTCAGCACCGCCTCCATGACTTTCTTCGCGACCGGGGCCGCGACCGTGTTGCCGACTCCGGACTGCCCGAGCCCGCCGCCGTTGCCGACGACGACCGCCACGGCGACCTCCGGGTCCTTGGCGGGGGCGAACCCCGTGAACCAGAGCGTGTAGGGATCGCCGGTGCCACCTTCGGCCGTGCCGGTCTTGCCGGCGACGTCGACACCGTCGATCTTGGCATTGGTACCGGTCCCCGCGCTCACGACGCTCTGCATGGCCTCGGTGAGGTCAGCGGACTCGGAGGGCGACAGCGGATCACTGTACTGCCTCGGGGAGAAGGACTCGACCGTCTTCAGGTCGCTCGTGGTGATCGAGTCGATGAGTGAGGGCTGCATGACCTTGCCGTCGTTCGCGATGCCGGCCGACACCATCGCCATCTGCAGCGGGGAGACCCGGACGCTGGCCTGGCCGAAGGCGCTCAGCATGAGCTGGGCCGTCGAGTCGACGTCGGGGTACTGGCTCGCGGTGGCAGCCATCGGGATCTCGATCGCGTCGCCGAAGCCGTACTTGTCGGCCATGCTCTTGATCGCGTCGTACCCGAGCTTCTGGCCGAGTTCGGCGAAGGGGATGTTGCACGAGTACTGGATGGCCGTGCGGAGCTTGACCTTGTCGCCGCCGCCGCAGGTGCCGCCCTCGGCGTTGTTGATGTACGAGCTCGTCCCGGGCAGCTGCAGTCGCGACGGGTTCGGGAACGTGGAGTCGAGGTTGTACTTGCCACCCTCGAGTGCCGCAGAGGCCACCACGAGCTTGAACACCGACCCGGGTGTGTACAGGTCACCGCCGATGGCGCGGTTCTGCAGCGGGGCTGTGTCGGCGCCGAGCAAGGCGTCGTACTGCCGCTTGACCTCGGCCGTGTCGTGCGAGGTGAGCGAGTTCGGGTCGTAGCTCGGCTTCGAGACCATCGCGAGGATCTTGCCGGTCTTCGGTTGGATCGCGACGACGGCACCGCTGTTGGTGCCGAGGGCGTCGTACGCGGCCTGCTGCACGTCGGGGTCGATGGTCAGGTTGACGTTGTCGCCCTGGACGTCCTGGCCGGTGAGGATCGAGTTGAGGTTCTGGAAGAACGAGGCGTCCGAGTTGCCCGAGAGCACGGTGTTCTCCGCGCTCTCGATGCCGGTGTTGCCCTGCCCGATCGTGAAGTACCCGGTCACCGCCGAGTACAGGTCGCCGTTCGTGTACTTCCGCTGGTACTGGTACTGATCGTCCACCGGCGTCGACTCGGCGATCGGGCTGCCGTCCACGAGGATCGCGCCACGCTTGGTCGAGTAACTGTCCAAGATGGTTCGGGAGTTCCGGGAGTCGGCACGCAACGAGTCCGCCGCGAAGAACTGGATCGACGTCGTCGACACGAAGAGGGCGACGAACATGAGCACGATGACGGTCGAGACACCGCGGAGCTGTCGGTTCATCGACGACGCTCCTTCCTGGTCCGCCCGCTCGCGGCGGGGAGCGCGCCCTGCTGGACACGCTGTTCGGCGGGGATCGAGTCGGTCAGGCGCAGCAGCATCGCGGCGATGATCCAGTTGGCGATGAGCGACGAACCACCGGCGGCCATGAACGGCGTCGTCAGGCCCGTCACGGGGATGATCCGGGTGATGCCGCCGACGACCACGAACACCTGCAGGGCGATGATGAAGCCGAAGCCGACACCGAGCAGCTTGCCGAAGTCGTCCTGCGCCATGAACCCGACGCGGATGCCACGCGATGCGAACACGATGAAGAGGGCGAGGATCGCGAAGACGCCGATCAGGCCGAGCTCTTCACCGAGCGACGCGACGATGTAGTCGGCGTTGGCGACCGGCGTGATGTACGGCCTGCCCTGCCCGAGCCCGGTTCCGGTGATCCCGCCGTTCGCGAAGCCGAACAGGCCCTGCACGAGCTGGTAGCTCGCCTGGGTGTCGCGGCTGAAGACCTCTTGGTTGAACGGGTCGAGCCACTGTTCGAAGCGGCCGCGCACGTACTCCAGGACACTCTGTGCGACGAGGGCACCACCGATGAACAGCGTGAGACCGATCGCGACCCAGCTGATCCGTGCCGTGGCGACGTAGATCATCACGAGGAACAGGCCGAAGTAGAGCAGGGCGGTGCCGAGGTCGCGCTGGAACACGAGGACGGCCATCGCGGCGCCCCACATCACCAGGATCGGGCCGAGGTCGCGGGCGCGCGGGAACGTCATGCCGAGGAACTTCTTGCCGACGATCGACAGCGAGTCCCGGGCGGTGACGAGGTACCCGGCGAAGAACAGCGCCATGGTGATCTTCGCGAGTTCACCGGGCTGGAACGAGAACGGGCCGATCCTGATCCAGACCCGGGCGCCACCGATGTTCGTGCCGATGCCCGGCAGCATCGGCAGGAGCAGCAGGACGATCGTCAGCGCCATGAAGATGTACCGGTACCGCTGCAGGAACCGGTGGTTGCGGACGGCGACGAGCGTGATGATCGCCAGGACCATCGCGAGCATCGTCCAGACGATCTGCTTCACGCCGATGGCGTCCCAGCCCGACAGGCCGTTGTGGACGTCGATGCGGTAGATCTCGGCGATGCCGATGCCGTTCAGGACGAGCGCGATCGGCAGGATGAACGGGTCGGCGTTCTTCGCCACGACGCGCAACACCACGTGCATGACGAGCGCGAGGCCGAGGATGCCACCGCCGACCCAGAGCACCGACTGGTCGAACAGCCGACCCTTGGTGCCGAGCTGCACGAGCACCATCGCACCCGCGCAGATGCCGCATGCGATGACGAGCAGGAAGAGCTCGAGGTTCCGCGCGCGGGCGGGCTCCCGGAGCTTGATCGTGATCGCCTGGGTGAAGGACTGGGCGGCCGTGGCGTTGCTCATCGCGGGCTCCGCGTCGGGCTCGGCGACGTTGATCGCGTCGGCGAGGGCGACGGTGACGAGCTGGCGTCGCCGTCCCCACCGGTGCCGGCCTGGTCCTCGCCGGTCGCGGCGGCCTTGCGCAGACGGTCGACGATGTCACGGGCGTCGGTGAGGGACTGTGCGTTGATCGTCGAGCGGACGTTCTCGCGGGTGTAGTCCGGCAGCGACGAGACTGCGATGTCGGTGTCCTCGTACACGTCCGACAAGGCCAACGGCCCGATCGACTGCTGCACGCCCTTGTAGATCGCGACGGTGCCGCGGTCGGTGCCGACGTAGTAGTGGTCCTGCGTGATCCGCCAGCCGACGAACACCGCGCCGACGAGCACGGCGACCGCGACCACGAGCGCGACGGTCCAGGACACCCGACGGCGGATGCGGCGTCGGCGGTCCTCGGCGATGAGCTCGGCGAAGAACTGGTCGGACTCGGGCTCGAAGTGCGAGTCCTCGGGCGCGGTGGTGACCTTGAGCGGGTGCAGCAGGATCGTGGGGAGGCGGATCGGCTTGCGGCCGGTCGACGCCTCGAAGGTGAGCGGTGCCGCAGCGGAGCCGACCGTGGTGGCCGCGTCGTCGTCGTCCTCGGGTTCGGTGTCCGTGACGTCCATCACCACGACGGTGACGTTGTCGGGGGCGCCGTGGTCGAGCGTCTCCTTCACCAGGCGCTGCGTGACCTGGTTGGCGTCCATGTTCGAGGCCAGGGCGTGGCGGATGCGCTCTTCGGCCAGGTACGAGGACAGGCCGTCGGAGCAGAGCAACCAGCGGTCGCCCGGCTGGATGTCCATGATCGCCGTGTCGACCTCGGGTGCGGCGTCGACGTCACCCAGCACGCGCATCAGCACGGAGCGACGCGGGTGGACCGCGGCTTCCTCCGGCGTGATCCGGCCGCTGTCGACGAGCCGCTGGACGAAGGTGTGGTCGGACGTGATCTGCTGCAGCTCGCCGTCGCGGTGACGGTAGATGCGGGAGTCGCCGATGTGCGCGATCGCGATCTGCTCGCCGACGCGGATCATCGCGGACACCGTGGTGCCCATGCCGGTGAGCTCCTGGTGCTCGAACACGGTCTCGGTGATCAGCTGGTTCGCCGCGATGAGTGCCGACTGCAGCGCGAACTCGGCGTCGTGCGCCGACGGGAACTCGCGGTCGACCTCGCGGATGCGTCGGATCGCGATCGCCGAGGCGACGTCACCGCCGGCGTGGCCACCCATGCCGTCCGCCACCGCGAACAGGTGCGCCCCGGCGTAGCCGGAGTCCTGGTTGTTCGCGCGGATGCGCCCCACGTGGGACACAGCGGCGCTCAGCGTGCGAGCGGTCATGCCGGGTTACCGCCGCAGCTCGAACGTCGTCGTCCCGATCGTGATGGGCGTGCCCTCTGCCACGAGGACGGGAGCGCTCACCTTCTGACCGTTGACGAAGGTGCCGTTCGTGGACTCGAGGTCGGTGAGGAGCCAGCCGTCGGCGCGGAGGTCGAGGCGGGCGTGGTTGGTCGAGGTGTAGTCGTCACGGATCACGACGTTCGACTCGCTCGAACGCCCGATCGTGATCGGGCCGCCGCCCAGGGGCATCTCCATGCCCTCGCGCGCACCCTCGGTGATGACCAGGCGGGACGCGGCCGGCGACGCGGGACGCTGCGCACCACCGGGTTGGCCGATCACGTCGGTGAACGCACCGCTCGAGGCGGGGCCGGGGGCCGCCGCAGCAGGGACGGTGGGTGTGCTCGGTCCGGACGGCGCCGACTTGGGATCGGTCGGGATCGTGCGGACGCGCTGGCCGAAGAGATCGCTGCGCAGGGCGAACACGATCACGAAGACGAACAGCCAGAGCACCGCGAGGAACGCGAAGCGCAGGACGAGCAGGGTCAGGCCTGTGGTCATCGAGCACCTCCGTCGTTCTCCGGGATCACCCGGAACACCATACGGGTACGACCGATCTCGATGGTGGAGTCCGGCTCGACGATCGCCTGCTGGAAGTGCTGACCGTTCAGCTTCGAGCCGTTCGTGGAGCCGAGATCGGTGGCCTGGGCGTGCTTGCCGTCCCACAGCAACTCGACGTGCTTCCGGCTCGTCCCGGTGTCCGCGATGGTGATGTCGGCGTCGCTGCCGCGCCCGATCACCGTGCGCCCGCGGTGCAGACGGTGTCGCTGCGAGCCGATGTCGAGCACCGGGATCCAGGCCACATCGCGCTGCACGGTGGTGGAGTCGACCTGCAGGATCCCCGTCGAGAGCGTGCCGTCCTGCTGGAGTCGGATGGTGACAGGGCCGGAGAACGAGTAGTTCTGCGCGACGGCGTGTTGGTGCACCATCTGGGTCAGTTCGTCGATGAGCGGGCGACCGACGTCGTTCATGCGCGTGAAGTCCGGCGGAGCCAGACGCACGACGAACTCGTTCGGCACGAGGATCCGCTCGCGGGAGACCACTGCGGCCTTCGTGTCGAGCTCGCGCCGCAGGGCGCTCGAGATCTCGACGGGCTGCACCCCGGAGCGGAAGGTCTTCGCGAACGCGCCGTTGACGGCGCGTTCCAACCCTCGCTCGAAGTTGTCCAGCAGGCCCATGCGTCTCCCGTGTCGTCGGTCGTCAACCACTGCATGGTAGTGGTTGGCGTTGACACCCGTCTGTGCGTGGTAGTGTTTCGGGGCTGGCGCGAGTGGCGGAATTGGTAGACGCGCACGGTTCAGGTCCGTGTGCTGGAAACGGCGTGGGGGTTCAAGTCCCCCCTCGCGCACCAGGCGAAAACAGGAAAGGCCCCGGAGGAATCCGGGGCCTTTCCTGTTTCTTCGGAGTCGTCCGCGGTTCCCGGCTGTCAGGCCCCATCGGCGTCCGTCGTGTGGTCGGCATCCGGCCTGGAGGCACGGCTCGGCCCCGACACGCCGGTTCCGTCGAACCCGTGGTCGGCTCTCCGTGCCTGCTGCGAGGCGAAGAACGAGCGCGCGCTGGGCAGGAAGAGCAGGACCGCGGCGACGACCGACAGCGCGATCGTCAGGACCGCGAGTTCGCCGCCGGTGAGGCTCAGGAGCGCGCGGAAGGCCGCGACGACGACGAGCACGATGCGCGCGACCCGGGACCCCGCGGCCATCCGGAACACCGCCCACGTCACCAGTGCCCAGAGCACCAGCGCGACGATCCCGGCGAGGACCGGTGCCTGGCCGACCGCCGCGTCCGTCGCGAAGAACCGGAGCACGGTGGCGGCGACGCAGGCTGCCACCCACACCAGCCACAGCACGAAGGACACGGTGACCACCTGCGGTCGGTCCGGTCGTCGGAGGATGAACGTCCTGGTCATGCTGCACCGTCCTCTGCCGCTCCCTGGTGCGGCACGTCGAGCGTACCGAGCGGACGGAGTCCTGCCGAGGTGGCCCGCTACGGTGACCGGGTGACCGAGGAACGCACGACCGTCCACCGTCCCGGAGTCGACGTGCCCGACGACCGCGGCCGCATCGGACTCGACGCCGTGGGCCGTGCCCTCGACCGCAACCCCGACGTCGTCGTGCGGGACGTCGAGGTGGTGTCGAACGGCTGGCACGTGCTCCGCCGCACGACCCTCGACGTCCGGCGCCGTGACGGTCGGTGGGACCGGCAGCAGCGCGAGACCTACGACCGCGGCAACGGTGCGACGGTCCTGCCGTACGACGCCGAGCGCGGCACCGTCCTGCTCACGCGGCAGTTCCGGTGGCCGGCGTACGTGAACGGACATCCGGACGGCATGTTGGTCGAGGCCGCGGCGGGACTGCTCGACGAGGACGACCCCGAGACCGCGGTGCGGCGTGAAGCGGCCGAGGAGCTCGGCATCCGGCTCGGTGCGCTCGAGCACCTGGGCGACGTGTTCATGAGCCCCGGTTCGGTCACCGAGCGGGTCCACTTCTACCTCGGCGCGTACACCCCGGCTGACCGTGTCGAGGCCGGTGGCGGCGTGGAGGACGAGGGCGAGGACATCGAGGTGCTCGAGGTGCAGCTCGACGAGGCGCTCGCGATGGTGGCGGACGGTCGGATCGCCGACGGCAAGACGATCATGCTGCTGCAGTGGGTGGCGCTGCGGCGGGCGTCACCCCGACAGGGCTGACCCGTCCAGGCCCACCGCTCGCGCGATCGTCGTGCGGACCAGCCCCTCGCGGGTCGGGCGGTCGAGGTAGTCGACCAGGGCGTACCCGTTGGTGGCGTCGACGAGCGCGAAGAGCAGGCGTCCGACGCCGTCCGGGTCGTCGGTGTGCAGCACGCCCGCGCGCACA
Organism: Curtobacterium sp. MCBD17_026; assembly: GCF_003234895.2. NCBI lineage: Bacteria > Bacillati > Actinomycetota > Actinomycetes > Micrococcales > Microbacteriaceae > Curtobacterium > Curtobacterium sp. MCBD17_026. The sequence continues at coordinate 26,144 of NZ_CP126281.1, forward strand.
CCCTCGACGACGACCGTGGTCGCGAGGAGCTGCCAGTCGTCCATGACGTCCCGTGCCGCGGTCGCCAGTGCCGCGTTCGTGCGGCCGATGCTCCACGCGTCGGCCCACAGGGTGGCGACGTCGTCGCGGGCGGGATCGGCGATGCAGCCGAGCAGGGTGCGGAGGCGGGAGACGGGGTCGGGCGCAGCGGCGACGACCGCGCGGACCTCGGCGACCTCGGCGACCGCGACGGTGCGGAACGTCTCGCCGACCAGGTCCTCCATGCTCGGGCGGTAGTGGGCGACGAGCGAGGGCGCGACCCCGATCACGGCGGCGACCCCGCGGAGCGTCACCGCCGCGAGGCCCTCGGCGCGCGCCAGGTCGACGGAGGCCGCCGTGATCTGGTCTTCGCGTTCGGCCGGGCTCAGGCGCCGGCGGGCCGGTGTCGACGGCATCGTCCCACCGTATCCGCGCGTCACGCGCCCTCGACCACGAAGGCTGCCCAGAGGTCGGCCCGGGTCGAGAAGACGGAGAGGTCACGGTCGAGGAGCCTTCCCGCGTGCTCCACCCGGGCGCGGGCGGTGTGCCGGTGGATGCCGAGGACCCGTGCGGCCCGGTCGTACTCGCAGTTCTCCTGCAGCCAGGTCCGGACGGTGCCCGTGAGCTCGGTGCCGGCCGTGCGGTCGTGGTCGAGCAGCGGGGCGAGGAACGCGCGGGCGACGGCACCGGCGTCCACGTCGACGTGGGCGAGGTGGGCGAGGACGCCCTCGCGCGCGAGGTCGCCGAACTCGGTGGTTCCCGGGCGTCCTTCACGGCGTCGGTCGAGTGCCTGCACTGCCTCGGTGCGGGCGCGTCCGAACGACCGGTACGCAGTGCCGTCGGACAGGCCGGCGCGCAGGTCGAAGCGGTCGACGAGTTCAGCGACGATCCCGGTGTCGTCCGCGTTCACGCAGAGGAACAGGGCGTCGTCGACCGCGAAGAACAGGTGCCCCGGCCGGTCCTGCACCCACAGTTCGAGCAGGTCGACCACGGTGTCGAGGTCGTGGTCGGGGACGTCGACAGCGGCGATCCGGACGGGTTCGGCGGGCAGTGGCCCCCACACCTCGCGTGACGTCGCCTGCACCACCTCGGGTTCGCCGACGGACAGCATCGTGAGGAGTCCGGTGCGCAGGAGTCCCCGAGCGCGGGCGAGTTCACGGTTCTGCTGCAGGGCGAGGCCGGCCAGGGCGATGACGGCCGTGACGACCTCGCGTCCGGCCCGGTCGAGGGCTCCGCCGTTCGCGATCGCGAGCACGCCGCTCAGGTGCCCGCCGCTGCCGAGCGTCTGCAGGGTGTACCCGCCACCACCGTCCGTGGCGACCGGCAGGCTCGCCCGCTGGCCGGAGCGCAGCAGCCGTAGCGCCTCGGTCCGCAGGAGGTCGAGGTCGGCAGCGGGCAGCCCGTCGGCGGGGTGTCCGCGGTCGAGCCGCCCGGAGACGTCGAACAGGCCGACCCACCCGTCGAGCTGCCGGGACAGCTCGGCGATGGTCGCGCCGAGTCCGTCCGGTCGCATCGCGGCGAGCGAGATGGCCCGCTGCGCGGCGAGGGCCCAGGCACCGCGTGCGTTGGCGTCCCGCGCGACCGCTTCGGCGTTGGCCTGCGCGACCGCGATGAAGGAGGTCTCGTAGGGCACCTCGAACAGCGGCAGTCCGTGCCGGGTGCAGGCGGCGACCAGGGCGTCGGGGGTGCCGGCGCGGACCACCTCGGTGCCGAAGCCGAGCGCCACGACACCACCGTCCACGAGCCGCCGGACGTAGGCCTCGGCGACGTCGTCGCGCACCTCGGCTTCGGCGCCGAACTGCGTGCCGGTCGTGAGCAGCCCCTGACCTTCGGAGAGGAACGGCGTCGGGTCCTCGAGGTCCGAGCTGTGCAGCCAGGACAGCGGGGCATCGAGGGCGTGCTCGTCCGCGTCGTTGAGTGGGCGCAGGTGGAGTTCACCCCGGTGCAGCAGGGAGCGCAGCGTTGCGGGCATGCCGTCACCCTATCCACCGGGTCGATCTGCCCGGTGGTCGGTGTACGCCGTGGACAGTGGGAGTGCACGGTGCTGGCTCCTACCATCGCCGCATGTCCTCCACCGCAGCGTCCGCGACCCGAGCGACCACCGGCGGCCCGTCGCTGCCCCAGGAACGACGGCTCGTCACCGCCGTCCCCGGCCCGCGATCGCAGGAGCTGCTCGCCCGGAAGGCCGGCGCCGTCGCGGCCGGGGTCGGCGTCGCCGTGCCCATCGCCGTCGTCGCGGCCGGTGGCGGCGTCGTGGTCGACGCCGACGGCAACTCGTTCGTCGACCTCGGGTCCGGGATCGCCGTGACGTCGGTCGGCAACGCCCATCCCGGCGTGGTCGCTGCGGTCACCGAGCAGGTGGCTGCCTTCACGCACACGTGCTTCACCATCGCTGCCTACGACGGGTACGTCGCCGTCGCCGAGGCACTCAACCGTCTGACCCCCGGCGACCACGAGAAGCGGACGGCGCTGTTCAACTCCGGGGCCGAGGCCGTCGAGAACGCCGTCAAGATCGCCCGGAAGCACACCGGTCGGCAGGCCGTCGTCGTCTTCGACCACGCCTACCACGGCCGCACGAACCTGACGATGGCGTTGACCGCGAAGAACCAGCCCTACAAGAACGGCTTCGGTCCGTTCGCACCCGAGGTCTACCGCGTCCCGATGTCGTACCCGTTCCACGACGGGCTGTCGGGACCCGAGGCGGCGAAGCGTGCGATCAGCCAGATCGAGAAGCAGGTCGGGGCTGCGAACACCGCCGCGGTCCTGATCGAACCGATCCAGGGCGAGGGCGGCTTCGTCGTCCCGGCGCCGGGGTTCCTCACCGCACTGTCCGAGTGGGCCACCGCCAACGGCGTCGTGTTCATCGCCGACGAGGTCCAGACCGGGTTCGCCCGCACCGGCGCGATGTTCGCCAGCGAGCACGAGGGGATCGTGCCCGACGTCGTCACGACCGCGAAGGGCATGGCCGGCGGACTCCCGTTGTCCGGTGTGACCGGGCGTGCGGCGATCATGGACTCCGCCCACGTCGGCGGCCTCGGCGGGACGTACGGCGGCAACCCGATCGCCTGCGCCGCAGCCCTCGCGGCCATCGACGCGTTCGAACACGACGGACTCGTCGAGCGCGCCGGGGCGATCGGCACGGTCCTGCTCGACGCCCTGCGCGGCGCCCAGGCCGACGACCCCCGCATCGGCGACGTCCGCGGCCGCGGTGCGATGGTCGCGATGGAGCTCGTCGACCCCGTGACCGGTGATCCTGACCCCGGGCTCACCGGACGGGTGGTGCAGTACGCGTTCGAGCACGGGGTCATCGCCCTCACGGCCGGCACGTACGGCAACGTCGTGCGCTTCCTGCCGCCGCTGTCGATCGACGACGACCTGCTCCGCGACGGCCTGGCCGTCGTCCTCGACGGGCTGGCCGCGTCGTGAGCGCGACGATCCCCGCAGCAGCCTGGCCCAGCGTCCCCGACGCCACCGGACCAGCCGCCGAACAGGCGGTGCTCGACCGCGTCCCCACGGGCCTCCTGGTCGGCGGTGTCTGGCAGCCGGCGGCCGACGACGCGACCTTCGCCGTCGTCGACCCTGCGACCGGCGAAACACTGCTGCACATCGCCGACGCCTCGCCCGAGGACGGCCGGAAGGCGCTCGACGCCGCCGTCGCCGCACGGCACGGCTGGGCGACCACGCCCCCGCGGCAGCGCGCCGAGGTGCTGCGCCGCGCGTTCGACCTGCTGCAGGGGCGACGCGAGGAGTTCGCGCTCCTGATGACGCTGGAGATGGGCAAGCCCCTGGCCGAGGCCCGCGGCGAGGTCGCGTACGGCGGTGAGTTCCTCCGCTGGTTCTCGGAGGAAGCGGTCCGGATCGGCGGTTCGTACGGCACCAACCCCGAGGGGACCGGCCGCGCCACCGTCTCGCACAAGCCCGTCGGACCCGCGTTCCTGATCACACCGTGGAACTTCCCGTTGGCGATGGCGACCCGCAAGATCGCACCGGCGCTCGCCGCCGGCTGCACCGTCGTCGTGAAGCCGGCCGAACTGACGCCGCTGACCACCCTGCTGTTCGCCGACCTGCTCGTCGAGGCCGGTGTGCCCGCCGGCGTGGTCAACGTCGTCCCGACCACCCGGGCCGCCGACGTCTCCGCGCCCGTGATCGCCGACCGCCGCCTGCGGAAGCTGTCCTTCACCGGTTCCACGCCGGTCGGACGCACGCTGCTCGGTCAGGCGGCTCAGAACGTGCTCAGGACGAGCATGGAGCTCGGGGGCAACGCCCCGTTCCTGGTGTTCGCCGACGCCGACCTCGACCTCGCGGTGGAGGGCGCGCTCGCCGCGAAGTTCCGGAACACCGGCCAGGCCTGCACGGCCGCGAACCGGTTCCTGGTGCACGCGGACGTCGTGGACGAGTTCGCCCGGCGGGTCACCGAGCGCGTCGAGGCCATGCGCGTCGGTCGAGGCACCGAGGACGGCGTCGCGATCGGACCGCTCATCGACGCCCGTGCCGTCGACAAGGCCCATCGACTGGTGACCGACGCGGTCGAGCGCGGGGCGACGCTCCGCACCGGCGGGCACGCTGTCGACGGACCCGGCACCTTCTACGAGCCGACCGTCCTGACCGACGTGCAGCCCGGCAGCGCGATCCTCGACGACGAGATCTTCGGACCGGTGCTCGCCATCCGCACGTTCCGCACCGAGGACGAGGCCGTGGCCGCCGCGAACGACACCGAGTACGGTCTGGTCGGCTACGCGTTCACCGAGGACCCGGCACGCGGGCAGCGCCTGATGGAGCGGCTCGAGACCGGCATGCTGGGGCTGAACACCGGGGTCGTGTCGAACGCCTCGGCACCGTTCGGCGGCGTCAAGCAGTCCGGCCTCGGTCGCGAGGGCGGCGGCGAGGGCATCGCCGAGTACCTCGAGACCATGTACACGCTGACCCCGGACCCGTTCCGGCACACCGACAGCACCACGACCGCACAAGGAGCAGCTCGATGATCGAGAAGGACGTCGTCGTCATCGGAGCCGGTGTCGCCGGTCTCACCGCCGCGAACCGCCTGCTGGCCGCCGGCCTGCGGGTCGCCGTGCTCGAGGCCCGCGACCGCGTGGGGGGCCGCACCTGGACGAACGACATCGACGGGGTGACCCTGGAGATCGGTGGGCAGTGGGTCTCGCCCGACCAGACCGCACTGCTCGAGACCCTCGACGAGCTCGGCCTGCAGACGTACGACCGGTACCGCGAGGGCTCCAGCGTCTACATCGACGCCGACGGCACCCGGACCGAGTACACCGGGGACATCTTCCCCCTGCCGGAGGCCACGGCGAACGAGATCGAACGCCTCGTCGCCGTCGTCGACGAGTACGTCGCGAAGGTCGACCCGGCCCGCCCCTGGGAGACCCCGGACGCGGCCGCCCTCGACGAGGTCTCGTTCCGCGCCTGGCTGCACGACCTGAGCCCGGACCGGGTCGCGACCGACAACGTCGAGCTGTTCATCGCCGGCGCGATGCTCACGAAGCCCGCGCACGCGTTCTCGGCGCTGCAGGCCCTGCTGATGGCGGCGTCCGCCGGGAGCTTCACCAACCTGGTCGACGCCGACTTCATCCTGGACAAGCGGGTCGTCGGCGGCATGCAGCAGGTGTCCGAGCGGCTCGCTGAGCGCCTCGGCGACGACGTGCACCTGAACGCCCCGGTCCGGACGCTGCGCTGGGGCGACGACGGGGTCGTCGCGCTCGCCGACGGCGGGATCGAGGTGCACGCCCGACAGGCCCTCGTCGCGGTCCCGCCGCCCCTGTACTCGCGGATCTCGTACGAGCCGCCGCTGCCCCGACGTCAGCACCAGCTCCACCAGCACCTGTCGATGGGCTTCGTGATCAAGGTGCACGCCGTCTACGAGCGTCCCTTCTGGCGTGCGGCGGGCCTGTCCGGCACCGCGTTCAGCCCGTACGAGGTCGTGCACGAGGCGTACGACAACACCTCGCACGGTTCCGAGCAGGGCACCCTGGTCGGGTTCGTCTCCGACCAGCACGCCGACGACCTGTTCGCGCTGTCGACCGGGGAACGGCGGGCCCGGGTGCTCGCCTCGCTGGCGCACTACTACGGCGACGAGGCACTGCGACCGGTCGTCTACTACGAGAGCGACTGGGGCACCGAGGAGTGGACGCGCGGCGCCTACGCGGCGAGCTTCGACCTGGGCGGGCTCGTCCGCTACGGCGCCGACCAGCGTGCCGCGGTCGGTCCGATCCGGTTCGCCTCGAGCGACCTGGCCGGGCAGGGCTACCAGCACGTCGACGGCGCAGTGCGCATCGGTCGCGAGGTCGCCGAGGAGATCCTGGCGGTTGTTCCGCAGGCAGCTTCGACACCGTAACCGTCTCGACCGGTCACGGATTCGTGCCGCATCCAGCCGCTGACGTGTCCAGGCGCTGACGTGTCCAGGCGCTGACGCGTACCGTCCGGGCCATGAGTGACGCAGCGAACGGGTCCAACGACCCCACGAAGGACCAGGAGCAGTACACCGAGGACCTGCCGGACGGGTCGCCCACGGGCGACGCGACGGAGGACCCCGCGCAGGACAGCGACACGGACTCCGGCGGCGAGCCCGCCGACCCGCAGCAGTAGCGGCGGCGGTCGCGCGGCAGCGCTGTGGCGTGGCGGCGTGAGACGCCGGCGTGTTCGCTCGACGCCTCCATGCCATCGAGACGCCGCCGGATCCGGCGGCGTCTCGCGCGTTCCGCGGCGTCGAAGCGTGACGACGGCGTCTTCCGATGGCGAGGCGGGAGCGGCGACCGACGGACGGACGGGAGGCGCGGTGCCAGCTGGCACCGCGCCTCCCGTCCGTCGTGGCCCCGGCGGCAACACACCGGCGTCTTGGTCAGACGCCGTCACGTCATCGAGACGCCGCCTGATTCGGCGGCGTCTCGCGAAGACGCCGGCGTCTTCGCGTCGGTCAGCCGATGCGGATCAGCTTCTTGTTCACGAACTCGTCGGCCCCCAGGGGGCCGAGCTCACGGCCGAAGCCACTGCCCTTGACGCCACCGAACGGCAGCTCCGGGCTGTCCGCGCCGACGATGTTCACGTAGACCATGCCGGCCTCGATCCGGTCGGCGACCCGGAGTGCCTGGTCGGCGTCGGTGGTGAACAGGTACGAACCGAGGCCGTACGGGGTGTCGTTGGCCAGGGCGATCGCCTCGTCCTCGTCGGCGACGCGGTACACGGCGGCGACGGGACCGAAGAACTCCTCGCGGTAGGCGTCGTTGTCCGGCGTGACGTCGGTCAGGATCGTCGGCAGGAAGGCGTTGCCTTGGCGATCGCCGCCCGTCACGACGGTCGCACCCTGCTCGACCGCGGCGGCGAGCTGCTCCTGCAGCCGGTCGGCCGCGGCCGGGGACGACAACGGGCCGAGTTCGGCACCGGGCACGCTCGGATCCGTCGGTTCGACCGCCGACATCGCCGCGGTGAACTTCGACAGGAAGTCGTCGTACAAGCCGTCGACCACCAGGAACCGCTTCGGGGCGTTGCAGACCTGGCCGTTGCCCTCGAGCCGAGTGGTGACGGCGGACTCGACGACGGCGTCCAGGTCGTCGGTGGACAGCACGATGAAGGGGTCGGAGCCGCCGAGTTCGAGCACCACCTTCGTCAGGTTCCGGCCGGCGATCTCGGCGACCGCGGCACCGGCGCGCGCCGAACCCGTGAGCGAGACGCCCTGCACGCGCGGGTCGGCGATGACGTCGGCGACCTGGTCGTTCGTCGCGAACACGTTCGTGTAGGCACCGGCCGGGAAGCCGGCGTCGTGGAAGATCCGCTCGATGGCCAGGGCGGACTCCGGGCACTGCGGTGCGTGCTTCAGCAGGACGGTGTTGCCGATGACCAGGTTCGGTCCGGCGAACCGGGCGATCTGGTAGGCGGGGAAGTTCCACGGCATGATGCCGAGCACGACGCCGATGGAGGCCTTGCGGATGAACGCGGACCCCTCGGACCCGTCCGCCAGGGTGATCGGCTGGTCGGCCAGGAACGCCTCGGCGTGGTCCGCGTAGTAGTCGTAGATGTCGGCGCAGAAGTCGACCTCGCCCTCGGCCTGGTCGATCGGCTTCGCCATCTCGCGCACGATCGTGGCGGCGAGCTCGGCGTGCCGCTCCCGGTACAGGTCGGCTACCCGGTGGAGCAGGGCTGCACGGTCGGCGACCGTCGTCGTCCGCGACCACTCGGTGTGCGTGCGGTCGGCGGCTGCGACGGCGTCGTGCAGCTCGGCGTCCGTGATGGTCGGGTAGGTCTCGAGGGTCGTGCCCGTGGAGGGGTCGGTGACGGCGTACATGGCGTCCTCTCGTGGTGGCGGTCAGGCCTGGTCGGTCAGCTGCTTGTTCACACCGGTGACGGGCTGGTTCTCGTCGAAGCCCTTCGGTGCGACCCGGAAGCCCTTCGTGATGACGAGCAGGTAGACGAACCCGATCGCCGCCCACACTCCTCCTGCGATCAGGGCGTCGGCATGGAGCTGCGACCAGAGCACCCCGGTCAGGAGCATCGCGACCCCCGGCAGCACGATGTAGCGCCAGCGGTCGCCCGCCGTGTGACGACGTCCGTTCCGGATCGCGAAGTGCACGATCACGGTGGCGTTGACGAAGGTGAACGCGATGAGGGCGCCGAAGTTGATGTAGGCCGCGATCGTGTCGAGCGAGAAGCTCATCGCGAGCAGGGTGACCGCGCCGACGAAGACGACGTTGAACACCGGGGTGTGCGTGCGGGGGTGCACGTAGCCGAAGACCCGCTTCGGCAGCACGTTGTTCCGCCCCATCACCATGAGCATGCGGGCGACGCTGGCGTGCGAGGCGAGACCCGAGGCGAGCGCGGCGACGAAGCCGGCCGACACGAGGACCGCCTGGAACACCGGGCCGCCGACGAGCAGGCCGATCTGGGGGAGCGGGTCGTCGGTGAACTCGCCGAAGGGAGCGTTGGTGGGGAAGCGGAGCTGGGCGAAGTAGGCGGAGACCAGGAAGATCGCGCCGCCGAGCAGGACGGTCAGCATGATCGCCTTCGGCATGATGCGGATCGACTTCGCCTCTTCCGTGTACATCGTCACGGCGTCGAAGCCGATGAACGAGAAGCACACCACCGTCGCCCCGGTGAGCAGCGCCGACATCGTCACGCCGTCGTGCACGAAGGGTTCGGCGCTGACGATCGTGCCCGCACCAGCGCCCTGGGAGAGCTCGATGACGGTGAAGACCACGAACGCGATCATCGCCAGGACCGCACCGACGAGCAGCACCATGTTGAGGTTCGACGTGCCGCGCATCGACAGGCAGATCACCGTCGTCACGAAGACCGAGTAGACGACGACGGTCACCCACGGTGGCAGCCCCGGGAACACCTGCTCCAGGTAGAGACGGATGATCAGGGCGTTCACCATCGGCAGCAGCAGGTAGTCGAGCAGCGACGTCCAGCCGACCATGAAGCCGAGGTTCGGGTGCATCGACTCCCGGACGTACGTGTACGCCGAACCGGCGGCGGGGTAGACGCGCACCATCTTCCCGTAGCTGATCGCGGTGAGCGCCATGATGACCAGGGCGATGAGGTACGCGCTCGGCACCGCCCCGTCGGTCTGCTCGGAGACGATGCCGAAGGTGTCGAACACGACCGTCGGGGTCATGTAGCCGAGACCGAGTCCGACGATCGCCCAGAGCCCGAGGCTCCGCTTCAGCGACCCGCCGCGCACCGGTGCTGCCGGCGCGGTGACCGCGATCGGTGATGCCATGTGACTTCCCTGCTCTTCGGGGCCGGGCAGCGTCGCCCGATCAGTTCGGAGCACCATACCGACGGGTCGGCAGTGGGCGGACCGGCCGCGGTGTACAGGTCATCGGCACCCGCTGTACACCGCGGCAGTGGTTCGGGCCGCCGGTTGCTGCTGCGTGGTGCAGTGCAGCCCACCACCCCGCGCGAAGACCTCGCGGGCGTCGATCGAGCGGATGCGTCGGCCCGGGTACGCCTCGGCGAGGATGCCCCTGGCGCGGTCGTCAGCGACGGGGTCGCCGAACGCGCAGGCGATCACGGCGTCGTTCACCACGACGTGGTTGACGTAGTTCCAGTCCACCGGTCCACCGTCGTCGGACAGCGTCGAGGGGGCGGGCAACTCGATGATCGTCGCGTCGGTCGCCTGCTCGAGCGCTCGCCGGATCTGGGGCATGACCAGATGGTCCGGGTGGCCGGCATCCGGCTGGGCGTGCAGCAGGACCGTGCCCGGGTCGGCGAAGGTCGCCACCATGTCGACGTGGCCCCGGGTGCCGAGGCCGTCGTAGTCGCGCGTCAGACCGCGTGGCAGCCAGACGACCCGCGTGGCGCCGATCGTGCGCGCCAGCTCCAGCTCGACGCGCTCCCGGTCGGCGTACGGGTTCCGGCGCGGGTCGAGCTGCACCGTCTCCGTCACGAGCACGGTGCCGGCGCCGTCGACGTGGATCGCCCCGCCCTCGTTGACGAGCAACGACGGGATCCGCGTGGCTCCCGCAGCACGGGCGACGGTCGCGGCGACCTCGGCGTCACGCGTCCAGGTCGACCACGGGTTTGCACCCCAGCCGTTGAACACCCAGTCGACTGCGCCGAGTCGCCCGGAGTCGTCGTCGACGACGAACGTCGGACCGATGTCGCGCATCCAGAAGTCGTCGAGAGGCGTCTCGAGCACGTCCACGCCGGACGACAGCAGGCGACCGGCATCCGCGCGTGCGACCGGGTCCACGACGACGGTCACCGGCTGGTGCTCGCTGATCGTGTTGGCCGTGGTCGCCCAGGCCAGGCGCGCGGCCTCGGTGCTCGCCGCGTCGTCGCCGAGCGTCAGGCCGGGGCGTGGGAACGCCATCCAGGTGCGTTCCTGCGGAGCCGTCTCGGGAGGCATCACCCACGTCATGCGTGCGCCCCGCGCCCGGGTGTGGCCGGTTCCACGGCCAGGGCCGCGTCGATCGCGTCGCGTGCGCCGTACGCGTGGCGTTCCTCGTCGACGGGGTCGACGAGTCCGGCGTACAGGTCGGGGCGCCGGGTCAGGTAGAAGGGGAACAGCCGGAGCCACTCCGTCCGGGCGTCGAGGTCGAGGTCGGCGACGAGCACCACGCTCGTGTCACGGGGAGCCTCGACGAGCACGCGGCCGAACGGGTCCGAGATGAAGGACGAGCCGTAGAACGTGATGTCGCCCTCGTCGCCCCACCGGTTCGGCACGACCATGAACTGCCCGGCGGTGATGCCGTTCGCCACGATCACCCGCTGCCAGATCGGCGCGGTGTCGAAGTCGGGGAACGTCGGTTCGGAGCCGATCGCCGTCGGGTACACGAGCACCTCGGACCCGGCGAGCCCGTAGGCGCGGGCGACCTCGGGGAACCACTCGTCCCAGCACGTCGGCAGCCCGACCCGGGCGCCGAGGCCGGCCGGTTCGTGGACGGGGAACGGGTCGGCGTCGGCGCCGGGGCGGAACCAGGTGTCCTCGTGGTAGCCGGCGCTGATCGGGATGTGGGTCTTCCGGGTCCGGCCGACCAGGGCGCCGTCGGGGGCGACGAGGACCGCCGTGTTGTACCCGCGCGGGTCGTCGGGATGGTCGTCGTCGTCCGGCCGCTCGTACAGGGAGGCGTGCACGAACACTCCGTGGTCGATCGCCTGGGCACGGGCGAAGGTGACGGTCGGGCCGTCCTGCAGCGACTCGGCGAGGTCCTTCGGGGTCCCGCTCGCCGGGGTGTCGCCCGGGTAGCGGCGCAGCGTCAGTTCGGGCAGGAACACCGCGGTGGCGCCGTTCGCTGCGGCGGTCGCGATGCCGTCGGCGAGCTGGGCCAGGTGCTCGTCCGGGTCGGGGAGCCACCGCACCTGCACGAGGGCGACGCGGAGGGACCGGCGGGGTGCGCCGGTGTCGGCGTGCAGCGGCGACGGGAGCGAGGGTGCGGTGACGACGTCCATGCCGCCATTGTTGATCGTACGATCAACGATCGCAAGGTCTTCACGCCGGTCGCCATCCATGCCGCGGGTCCTCCTTGATGAGCCGCCGTGACGGACTGCGGGCGGCCGCGAGCGCGGGGGGGGTCCAGATCGAGACCGGCAAGCAGGGCGAGCATGCCGTTGAGCCGGTGCCGGACGTCTGGCTGCAGCAGGTTGTCGTGGTGAGCGACACGGTTCCGGAGTCGACGGAGCGTCTCGAGTTGGAGCCCGGTCGTCTCCTGGCTGAGTCGTTCGATGACGCACCGGGGTGGCGCTCAGGGCGTGGACAGCGGGTCGGCGAGCGAGAGCGGCGCGACCTCGGTGCCGAGCAACCGCCCGGCCGCCCGCAGCCCGGACAGCAGCGCACCGTGCACCGTCGCCGGGTCGTCGCTCCAGGTGGCCTCGCCGGCGAGCTGCACCCGGCCGGACGGGGTGCCGAGCAGGTCGTGGTCATCGGGTGATGCCCCGACGTGCAGGTACGAGTACGAGCCCCGCGAGAACGGGTCCTCGGCCCACCGGGTGATCCGGAACGCCTCGGGCCGGGGGACGGACGCGCCGTACATCTTCCGCAGCGCCGCCACCCCCTCGTCGACGACCACGGCGTCCGGCAGGGTCTCGAGCCGACGGGCTCCGGCACCACCGACCAGGGCGGCGAGCACCGGCGCACCGGTCACCCGGGACATGTCGTACCAGGAGTGCCAGTCGACCCCGGCGGACCCCTGCTGCCGGACCACCCACGAGTCGCCCCAGAACCGTGACGGGAAGCGCAGGAACACCTTGTCGTAGGCGCCCATCCCGAGTCGGCCGAGCGCTCCGGTCACCGGTGCGGACAGGGGCGGAGTGAAGACCACGTCGCCGGCCCGCAGCACCCCGAGCGGCACCGTGACGACGACCTGCCGGGCGGCCACGGTGGTGCCGTCGGCGAGCCCCACGGTCACCGAGTCGCCGGCCTGCGTCACCGACCGAACGACCGACGACAGTCGCACGTCGAGACCCTCGGCCAGCGCGCGGGCGTACTGGGCGTAGCCGCCGGGGAACACCACCTCGTCACCGGGGACGTGCTCCTCGTCGAGGCCGTGCGCGTCGAGGACGGTCACGGGGGCACCGCAGAGGTCCTCGGAGCGGTGGGCCGTGTACTCGCGGATCCGTGCGGCCCGGTCGCCCTGCCACCGCAGCGACCGCAACACGGTGTCGACGGCGGCCGCGTAGGTCGAGGGCGGTGGAGCATGCGCGACGACGGCGTCGAGGGCCGCGTCGACGGTGTGCAGGTCCGCGACGAACGCCGACGTGTCCTCGGCGGAGAGTGCAGCGCCGGACGGGTCGTGCCAGGCGATCGGTCGGCCGTCGAACTGGAAGCTGCCGACCGTGAACTCCACGGTGTCGAAGCCGAACGCCGACGCCAGGGCCCAGAGCGGGTTGCCGTCGACCCCGTGGATCCACGAGGCGCCGAGGTCGACCGGAACCCCGAGCGACGAGTCGGTCCAGGTGCGTCCGCCGATCCGGTCGCGGGCCTCGAGCACGACGACCCGCTGCCCGCCGAGTGCGAGCGCCCGGGCGGCGGCGAGCCCGGCGACCCCCGCTCCGACGACCACGACGTCGGCGTCGAGACCAGCAGCCATCAGTGTCCTCCGGTCAGCGGTGCCATGAGCCGGGCCGCCAGACTCGGCCGCCCGGTCAGCGCCTCTTCGCGGTCGGCCAGGTCGGTCGCGACGAGTCCCGCGTTCGCCCCGAGGAACCGCAGCGGCTCGGGCTCCCAGTCGGGCGATCGGTGGTTCACCCACGGCAGTGCGGTCAGTGCCGTCGACTCCCCGCGCACGAGGTCGGCGATGGTCCGTCCGGCCAGGTTCGTCGTCGACAGGCCGTCACCGACGTACCCGCCGGCGCTGCCGACGTGGCCGTCCCAGGTCACCGAGGCGCACCAGTCGCGCGGGACCCCGAGCGGTCCGCCCCACGTGTGGGTGACCGGGGCGTCCGCGACGACGGGGAACAGGTCGACCAGCGCCCTCCGCAGGTGCTCGAACACCCGCGGCACCCGGTCGTACCCGGGCGTGATCGCGGAACCCCAGTGGTACCGGGCTCCGCGGCCACCGAACGCCAACCGGTCGTCGGCCGTGCGCTGCCCGTACACGAGCAGGTGCCGGTAGTCGGAGAACGTCTGCCCGTGCTCGAGCCCGATGCGCTCCCACGCGGACGCCGGCAGCGGGGCCGTCGCGATCATCAGCGAGTACAGCGGCAGGATCCGCCGCTTCGTCTGCTCCAGCTGGGCGCCGTACCCCTCGACCGCGATCACCACGGCGCCCGCCGTGACGGTCCCGCGCGACGTGATCACACGCCCGCGATCCCAGGACGAGACGGGCGTGTGCTCCGCGATCCGGACGCCACGGGCCTCCAGGGCGGCGGCGAGGCCACGCACCAACGCGGCGGGCTGCACGCGCGCGCAGTCCGGGGTCCACGCGACACCCGCCGATCCGGCGGCGTCGCCCGCTCGAGCCGGTCGCCACGTCATGTCGTCGCCCCATGCCGCGGAGGACGCGACCTCGTCGTGGGCGGCGCGTTCCTGCACGGCGGAGCGTGCGTACAGGACGGTCCCGCCCTTCACGTAGTCGCAGTCGACCTCGGCTTCGGACGCGGCGCGGCCGACCTCGTCGACGGTGTCGCGCATGGCGGCCCGCAGCGCGAGCGCGGCGTCGCGCCCGTGCTCCTCGGCGATCGTGGAGGCGGACCGCGGGAACAGCGCCGAGCACCAGCCGCCGTTCCGACCGGACGCGCCGAAGCCGGCGATCTCGCGTTCGAGGACGACGATCTGGAGGCGCGGGTCGGCCCGGTGCAGGTACCACGCGGTCCAGAGACCCGTCAGTCCACCGCCCACGATCACGACGTCGGCCGTGGTGTCGCCGTCGAGCGGCGGCCGGGGCGTCAGGTCGTCGCGTCCGGTGGACGCGAGCTGGTCGAGCCAGAACGAGACGCCCCGGTAGCCGCCCACGGTCAGATCTTCGTCCAGGCCTCGGACAGGACGCTCCGCAGGATCGACGTCATCTCGCGGAACTCCGGCTGCCCGATCGTCAGCGGCGGTGCGAGCTGCACGACGGGGTCACCGCGGTCGTCGGCCCGGCAGTACAGCCCCGCGTCGAACAGCGCCTTCGACAGGAACCCGCGCAGCAGCCGCTCGGACTCGTCGTCGTCGAAGGTCGTCTTGGTGGCCTTGTCCTTGACGAGCTCGATGCCGTAGAAGTAGCCGTCACCCCGGACGTCGCCGACGATCGGCAGGTCGAGCAGGGTGTCGAGCTCGGCACGGAAGAGCGGGGCGTTCTGCTGCACGTTGGCGAGCAGCCCCTCTTCCTCGAAGATGTCGAGGTTCTCCATCGCGACGGCGGCCGACACCGGGTGCCCGCCGAACGTGTAGCCGTGGTAGAAGGTCGTGTCCCCCTTGGAGAACGGCTCGAACAGCCGGTCGCTGATGATCGTCGCGCCGATCGGGGAGTACCCGGAGGTCATCGCCTTGGCGCACGTGATCATGTCCGGCACGAAGCCGTAGGTGTCGCAGGCGAACATCGTGCCGATCCGGCCGAAGGCGCAGATGACCTCGTCGGAGACGAGCAGCACGTCGTACTCGTCGCAGATCTCGCGCACCCGCTGGAAGTACCCGGGCGGCGGGGTGAAGCAGCCGCCGGAGTTCTGCACCGGCTCGAGGAACACCGCGGCGACGGTGTCGGGGCCCTCGAACTCGATCATCTCGCGGATCCGTTCCGCCGCCCAGGAGCCGAACTGCTCCTCGGTACCCCCGGGGAAGCCCATCTCCTCGGCGCGGTACGAGTTCGTGTTCGGCACCCGGAAGCCACCGGGGGTGAGGGGCTCGAACATCTCCTTCATCGCCGGGATGCCGGTGATCGCCAGGGCGCCCTGCGGGGTGCCGTGGTACGCGACCGCGCGGGAGATCACCTTGTGCTTCATGGGCTTGCCCTGGAGCTTCCAGTAGTACTTCGCGAGCTTGAAGGCGGTCTCCACCGCCTCACCGCCACCCGTGGAGTAGAAGACCTTGTTGAGGTCACCGGGGGCGTGCTCGGCCAGCCGGTCGGCGAGCTCGATCGCGGCGGGGTGCGCGTACGACCAGATCGGGAAGAAGCTCAGCGTCTCCGCCTGCTTCGCGGCCATCTCGGCCAGGCGCTTCCGCCCGTGCCCGGCGGCGACGACGAACAGGCCGGACAGCCCGTCGATGTACTCCTTGCCGTGGCTGTCGTAGACGTGGTGGCCCTCGCCGCGCACCATGATCGGCACGTCCGCGCCGGCCTGGTTCGCACCGTGCCGGGCGAAGTGCATCCACAGGTGGTCCCGGGACTTCCGCTGCAGGTCGGCGTCGTCGACCGGTGCGAACGGGTCGTAGGAGCCGAGGCGGGTGGGCTGTTCGATGGTCATCGCGTTCCCCAGTCGTAGAGCTGTTTGCGGAGTTGCAGGTAGACGAAGGTCTCGGTGCCGGCGACGCCCGGGATGGCCCGGATGGTGCCGTTGAGCAGTTCGATCAGGTCGTCGTCGTCCTCGCACACGACCTCGACCATCAGGTCGAAGCTGCCGGCGGTCATCACGAGGTAGTCGACCGCCGGCAGCTGTTCCAGGGCATCGGCGACGGTTCGGGTGTCGCCGCTGACCCGGATGCCGATCATCGCCTGCCGGTGGAAGCCGAGCTGCATCGGGTCGGTGACCGCGACGATCTGCATGACGCCGGTCTCGGTCAGCTTCTGCACGCGCTGCCGGACCGCCGCTTCACTGAGACCGACGGCCTTGCCGATCTCGCCGTACGGGCGGCGCCCGTCCGCCTGGAGTTGTTCGATGATCCGCTTCGAGGTGTCGTCGATGGGTCCCGGACGTCGTGGTGCTGCCGCCATGCCGGACAGCATGGCAGCGAGGTCCGGGGTGCACAAGGGATTCCGTTGTGAACACCGTGTTTCGCGACGATTTCCGTTGTTACGGTTCTCCACAACCTCCGGATCCTTCTTCCGCGCCGCCGGAATCCGTGTCAGTATCACCGCCATGCTGGACGCACAGAGCACGGCGACGGCGGACACCGACACCCGGGTCCTGCGGAACTTCGTCGGGGGCGCCTCCGTCGAGTCGACCGCCGACACCACGTTCGACCTGGTCGACCCGACCGACGAGCACGTCTACGGCACGTCCCCGGTGTCCACCCCCGCCGACGTCGACGCCGCCTTCGGTGCGGCCGCGACGGCGTTCGAGACGTGGCGCCGCACCACCCCGGGGGAACGGCAGCTCGCCCTGTTCCGGATCGCCGACGCGATGGAGCAGCGGGCGTCGGAGTTCGCCGACCTCGAGTCGCTCGACACCGGGAAGCCCCGCGCCACCCTTGTCGAGGACGAGATCCTGCTGTCCGTCGACCAGATCCGCTTCTTCGCCGGGGCCGCCCGGAACCTCGAGGGTCGGAGCGCGGGCGAGTACCTGGCCGACCACACCTCGTTCGTCCGGCGCGAGCCCATCGGTGTCGTCGCCCAGGTCACCCCGTGGAACTACCCGCTCAACATGGCGGTGTGGAAGTTCGCGCCGGCGATCGCCGCGGGCAACACCACCGTGCTCAAGCCGAGCGACACGACACCCCTGTCGACCCTGCTGCTCGCCGAGGTCGCCGCCGAGTTCCTGCCGCCGGGGGTCCTGAACGTCGTGGTGGGGGACCGCACCACCGGCGCCGCGATGGTCGACCACCCCACCCCGCAGCTCGTGTCCATCACCGGGTCCGTCCGCGCCGGCACCGAGGTCGCCCGCGCCGCCGCCGGTGACCTCAAGCGCACCCACCTGGAGCTCGGCGGCAAGGCACCCGTGATCGTGTTCGACGACGCCGACATCCCCTCGGCGGTGGCCGGGATCGTCGCCGCCGGGTTCTTCAACGCCGGACAGGACTGCACCGCCGCCACCCGGCTGCTCGTGCAACAGGGCATCCACGACGAGTTCGTCGCGGCGCTCGCCGAAGAAGCACGGCACAACGCAAGAACCGGATCAGACGGTTATTTCGGGCCCGTCAACAACGCGAACCAGCTCGCGCACGTGCGGTCGTTCCTGGACACGCTGCCGGACCACGCGACGATCGAGCTCGGCGGCGCACGACAGGGCGACCGCGGGTACTTCCACGAGGCCACGATCGTCGCCGGCCTGCGCCAGGACGACCGGGCCGTGCAGCAGGAGATCTTCGGCCCGGTGCAGACCGTGCAGCGGTTCTCGACGGAACAGCAGGCGCTGACGTGGGCGAACGGCGTCGAGTACGGCCTGGCCAGCTCGGTGTGGACGACCGACCACGCGCGTGCGATGCGCTTCGCCCGTGACCTGGACTCTGGTTGCGTGTGGATCAACACGCACATCCCGATCGTCGCCGAGATGCCGCACGGTGGGTTCAAGCACAGCGGGTACGGCAAGGACCTGTCCCAGTACGGCTTCGACGACTACACCCGCATCAAGCACGTCATGTCCTACATCGGCTGAGGCCGACCACCCCCTGGAGGCACCATGGCAATGACCGGAACGTTCGCCGAATCGGGAGCCGATCTCCGGCTCGACCAGATCACGAAGTCCTTCCCCGGCCACACCGCGGTGGACAGTCTCGACCTGACGGTGCCCGCCGGCTCGTTCTTCGCGTTGCTCGGCCCGTCGGGCTGCGGCAAGACGACGACCCTGCGGCTCGTCGCCGGGCTCGAGGAACCCACGAGCGGCACCATCACCATCGGCGGCCAGGACGTCACCGACACGAAGCCGTACCAGCGGCCCGTCAACACGGTGTTCCAGAACTACGCGCTGTTCCCGCACATGAGCGTGCTCGACAACGTGGCGTTCGGGTTGAAGCGGCGCCGGATCCCGGACCCGATGGCGAAGGCGAAGGAGGCGCTGCGGCTCGTCGAGCTCGAGGGGTCGGCATCGAAGCGGCCCGCCCAGCTCTCCGGTGGCATGCAGCAGCGCGTCGCCCTGGCCCGTGCGATCGTGAACCGGCCGGCCCTGCTGCTGCTCGACGAGCCCCTCGGCGCCCTCGACCTGAAGCTCCGCCACCAGATGCAGCTCGAGCTGAAGACGATCCAGGCCGAGGTCGGACTCACGTTCCTGCACGTCACCCACGACCAGGAAGAGGCGATGACGATGGCCGACACGGTCGCCGTCATGAACGGCGGTCGGATCGAGCAGATGGGCAGCCCGCAGGACCTGTACGAGCTGCCGCGCACGGCGTTCGTCGCGAACTTCCTGGGCCAGTCGAACCTACTCGAGGGCGAGGTCCGCGGCACCGACGCCGGCCTGCTCGTCGTCGCCACCGCGGCCGGGTCCATCGCCGTGCCGGCCGACCGGGCCGTCGCCACCACCGGTCGCGTCGTCGTGGGCGTCCGGCCCGAGAAGCTCAAGATCCGCACCGCCGAACCGACCCCCGAGGCCGGACGGAACATCCTCGGCCCCGGTCGGGTCGTGGACGTCTCGTTCTCCGGCGTCAGCACCCAGTACCTGGTCGACGTCCCGGGCGCCGGTCGCGTCTCGGTGTTCGCGCAGAACTCGAAGGGCGGGCCGCGGATCGCGACCGGCACCGAGGTCTGGCTCACGTGGGGCGTCGATCACGGTTTCGGCCTGGAGGCGCACCCCGCGTCCCACGCGACCGTCACCACCCAGGACGACCCGGGCCTCCAGGCCGTCCCCGCCACGGCAGGATCGCTCGCGTGACCGGCGCGCTACCCGGTCCGGACCTGCTGCGCGGGCTGACGTCGGCCCGCGTGAGCCGACGCGGCCTGCTGGCCGGCGGCGGGGCCGCCGCGCTGGCTGCCCTGCTCACCGGCTGCAGCATCAAGGGCTCCGCCGCCGCCGGCGCCGAGGACACCGTCGACTGGGCGGCGTTCTGGAAGGACGCGAAGGCGACCGGCACCCTGAACTTCGCGAACTGGCCGCTGTACATCGACTCCGACCACGGCAAGTCCGAGTCGCTGGCGCTGTTCGAGCAGGAGACCGGCATCGCGGTCGACTACCAGGCGGTGATCCAGGACAACGCGACCTTCTACGCGACCGTCTCCCCGATCCTGCGGGCACACGGCGCGACCGGCTACGACCTCGTCGTCATGACGAACGGGTTCGAGCTGACCCAGATGATCAAGAACGGGTTCGTGTGCGAGCTCGACCACTCGCGGCTGCCGAACTTCGCCGCGAACGCCTCGGACTCCGTCAAGGACCCCATCTACGACCCGGGCAACAAGCACTCCGTCGTCTGGCAGACCGGGTTCACCGGGCTCGCCTACAACCCGAAGTACACCGGGCGGAAGATCACCTCGCTCAAGGACCTGCAGGACCCGGCGTTCAGGGGCCGCATCGGGCTGATGAGCGACAACACCGAACTCGGGTCGCTCGGACTGCTCGCGCTCGGCATCGCCCCGGAGACCTCGACGCCCGCCGACTGGCGGAAGGCCCAGGCGTGGCTGCGCGAACTGCGGCCGAGCGTCACCGGCTTCTACGACCAGAGCTACATCAACCGGTTGGAGAACGGCGACACCTGGATCACCCAGGCGTGGTCGGGCGACGTGTTCCAGGCGCAGCAGTCCGGGTTCCCCGACCTGGAGTTCGTCACGCCGGAAGAGGGGCAGATGACCTGGCACGACAACATGCTCATCCCACGGCAGGCCGCGAACCCGGTGTCGGCGCTCGAGTGGATGAACTTCTACTACACGCCGAAGGTCGCCGGGATCGTCGAGGACTGGGTCAACTACGTCTGCCCGGTACCCGCGGCCGAGGACTACGTGCGGGACGAACTCGACGACGCCACCGTGGCGGACAGCCCGCTCGTGTTCCCCTCTGAGGACGTGCTGGAGCAGTCGCACGAGTTCCGGGTGTTCGAGAACTACGACGAGTACTCGGAGTGGAACGGCATCTTCAACGCGGTGGTGCAGTCGTGAGCACGGTCGGGGTGGCGCCGGGGCTCGCTCCCGGTGGTCCCGGTGGGTCCGCCGGCCCCGCGCCGGTGCGGCGGGGACGCCGTCGGAGCACGCCCTTCTTCCTGGCGCTCGTCGGCACCGCGTACCTGTGCGTGTTCTTCGTCATCCCGCTGGTGTCCGGGCTGATCGTCTCGCTCATGACCGGCAACCCGGACGACGGCTACACGTTCACCTGGAACTTCGGGATCTACGGCTCGCTGTTCATCGATCCGCAGGTGCCCTACCTGACGTTCCTGCTCCGGTCGCTCTGGTACGGCGCCGCCGCCACGATCGCCTGCATCGTCGTCGGGTACCCGGTGGCGTACTTCATCGCGTTCCGGGTGTCCCCGCGGTGGAAGAACCCGCTGCTCATGCTCGTCTTCATCAGCTTCCTGGTGTCGTTCATCATCCGCACCGACATGTGGGCGTTCGTACTCGCGTCGCAGGGGCCGGTCGTCACCTTCTTGCAGGGGATCGGGCTCGCCGGCAAGGACTTCCACATCCTCGGCACCGGGGGCGCGGTGATCTTCGGCGACGCCTACAACGACCTGGCCTTCATGGTGCTGCCGATCTACGCCGCTCTCGAGCGCATCGACCCCCGGCTCGGCGAGGCCGCCAACGACCTGTACGCCGGCAAGTTCCGGGCGTTCTGGCACACCACGCTGCCGCTGTCCCGCTCGGGCATCTTCGCCGGGGTGCTGCTCGTCTTCATCGACAGCGTCGGTGACCCGGTGAACTCCGCCCTGCTCGGCGGCACGAACACGTACACGATCGGTCAGGCGATCCAGGACGCCTACTCCGGCAACCAGCAGTACAACGTCGCCGCAGCCCTGTCGACCGTGCTCATGGTCGTGCTCGGCATCATCCTGTTCATCTACGCCCGCGTCTCCGGCACCGACGACCTCGAGGACCTCGTATGACCGCCGTCGCACCGTCCCGTTCCGCCGCCGCTCCGGCCTCGCCCGTGACCGGTTCCGTCGCCGGTCGCCCGCGTCGTCACGGGGTGAACCGTCGTGGGCCCTGGCTCGCCATCGTGTACTGGGTGACGATCGCGATCACCCTCGTGCCGATCGTCTACATGATCGTGTACTCGTTCAACGACGCCCCCACCAACCGGCTGTCGTTCGCCTGGAACGGTTTCACGACCTACTGGTACGCGAACCTGGTGAACGTGTCCGGGCTCGGGGCGGCGTTCGTCACCTCGGTGCTCGTCGCGTTCCTCGCCGCGATCATCTCCGTCGCGATCGGGCTGCCCCTGGCGCTGGCGCTGGAGCGGTACCGGTTCCCGGGTCGCGGTGCCGTGAACACCGTCGTGTTCGCCGACATCGCGGCGCCCTCGATCGTCGTCGGTTCCGCGTCGCTCTCCTTCTTCCTGTCGGTGGGGCTCGGCACCGGGTTCCTGACCGTGCTGATCACGCACGTGGCGTTCGACGTCGCCTACGTGGTCGTCGTGCTGCGGGCACGGATCGCGGGCACCTCGCGCGCACTCGAGGAGGCCGCGGGTGACCTCGGGGCGACGCCGTTCCAGGCCTTCCGGCTCGTCACCCTGCCGCTGCTGGCGCCGGGCATGCTCGCCGCGGGGCTGCTCGCGCTCGCGATGTCGATCGACGACTACGTGATCACCTCGTTCGTCGCCGGGCCCGCGGTCACCTTCCCGCTGTTCGTCTACGGGGCTGCGAAGGCCGGGATGCCGCCGCAGGTGCTGTGCTTCGGGACGCTCGTGTTCGCGGTGGGGTTGCTCGTCGCGCTGCTGAACGGGGCGCTGAACCGGCGGTTGGCGCGGACGCGGGGGTAGGGCACCGCGCGCTGGCAGGGATTGTCGAGGTGCGCACGGTGCTCGGCCCCGTTGGTGTTCGACCGGCGGATGCGGGCTCAAACTCCGGTGTCGACGAGTTGTGGGCCCAACGGTCGGCGCCGAGCCTGCAGGACCGGTGCGGTCGTCGCCACCACCATGATGACGAGTCCGACGGCGACCACGAACGGCACGGGACGAAGCGGGTCCGTCCAACTCGTCAGGGCCGCTGGGATGGTCGCGATCGCGAGTGGTACTGCGATGAGCGCCGCGGTGACGACCACCGCGACGGCTTCCAGTACCGCAGCGACGAGCCCCGTCCGGAAGGTCCCGCCAGCGGCGACGAGCAGGGCAACGTCCCGTCGTCGGCCCATCGTCGTCATCACCACGGTGGCAGCACCGGTGAAGAGGACGATCAGGACCGGGCCGCCGAAGATGGCGAGGCCGCCCAGGTAGTACGCGGGCGAGTCCCAGACGCCCGCCAGGCCGGTGAGTGAGCCCAGCAGCATCGCCACCGCGAGCAGTGCGATCGCCGAGTGGCTCCGCGCGACGTGGTACCTCAGCGACTCGCGCGCGAGGAACCACGCCGCCGGAGCCCCGGGGAGCGCTGAGGTCCACGCCGACACCAGCGATCGGCAGGACCAGGGTGCGACCGTGATCACGAACCCCATCGCGGGCACGAGGAAGAGCATCGTGACGCCCCGTGCGCCGAGCAGCGTCAGCACGTACATCGTGACGGTGACGCCTCCGAGCACCCAGGCGGTGATCTTCCGGCCGCGGCTGGGACGGGCGGGCTCGGATTCGGACTCACGGACGGCGTCCAGGGCGGGGGTCGTCGACGCCGAACGTGCAGCCCCGAGTGCGCTGAGGAGCACCACGAGCTCGAACACCACGAAGGCGGTGACTGCCTCGAGCACGCCGAGGCGCGGATCGAGGGCTGGCGCGCCGGGGTTCCGGAGGGGCGCCGAGAGGAAGGCCATCAGGCTCCGGAGTGTGAGAGGCATCAGCGTCAGGGCGGTTCCGAACGCGACGAGGGACAACGTGACCGCCTGTGCGAGCACGACCCGGCGGATCAGCGCAGGCCCGAGACCGCCGAACTGCCACAGCGCGTACGTCCGGCGCTGGACGCGGATCGCGAACGTCACGAGCACGTTGAGTGCGCCGATGACCACGATGGCGTTCATCGCTCCGAAGACCATCGCGTGGTTGCGCAGGCCGGCTGCGTCGACGGTGTCGGTGATCGCAGCGGCGGTCGAGACGTCACCCGCGCAGACGAGCGCGACGACGGCGGTCAAGACCATGACGACGAACGTCGAGGTCCAGAGCCGCCAAGCCCGGACGACCTCGGCGAGGACGAGACGTGTGATCACCGGGACACCGCCTCGAGGATCTCCGGCACCGAGGGAGTGACGAGCTCCCGGTGCAGGCGTCCGTCGCGCAGGACGAGCACGCGGTCGCCGAGTGCCGCGGCCTCGAGGTCGTGCGTGACCATCACGACCGAACGCGACCCCGTGGCCGCCGCACGCAGGAGTTCGAGCACGCGTGCTCCGGACTCGGTGTCCAGGGCGCCGGTCGGTTCGTCGGCGAACACGACGTCCGGCCGGGTGACGATGGTGCGGGCGATCGCCACGCGCTGCTGCTGACCGCCGGAGAGCTGGCCGGGGCGGTTCTGGACGACCGCGCCGAGACCGACCGCTTCGAGGGCGTTCCGGACGACCACGCGATCGACCGACCCGGTCACGAGCCGGAGCGGCAGCGCCACGTTCTCGAAAGCGGTCAGGGCGGGGATGAGGTTGTACGACTGGAACACGAACCCCAGGTGGTCGCGTCGGAAGGCAGCCAGCGAGTCGCCCCGGAGGGTCGCGAGATCGGTGCCGTCGATCCGGACGGTGCCACTGGTCGGCGAGTCCAGCCCGGACAGACACTGCAGGAGCGTCGACTTGCCGGAGCCGCTCGGACCGACGACGGTGACGAACTCGCCGCGGCCGACGTTCACGGAGACGTCTTCGAGGACGGTCGCGTCATGGCCTGCTGCGCTGCGGAACCGCCGCGTCAGCGCCGATGTCTCAAGGAGGGGAGTCATCACACCAATATATGACATATGTTACGAGCGTGAGTCGGCCGGAGCCGGCGGCGGACGCGCCACAGGGCAGACGCGTAGGTTCCAGCCATGAGTGCAGAGCTGACGCTCGGCGCCGAGGAAGAGCTGCACCTCATCGACCTCGAGTCCGGCCGACTTTCCGCGAAGGCCCCGCGCCTTCTGCCCAAACTGCCCACGGATCGCTTCGGCGCGGAACTGCAGCGCACGACGATCGAGACGAACACCCCGGTGGTGCGGACCCTCGACGACCTGCGGCGGGTGATCGTCGACCTGCGCACTGAGCTCAGCGCCGCGATCGCCCCGGCCGGGGTCACCATCGCCGCCGTCGGCACCGCGCCGAGGTCGGAGTACGCCGACTTCGAGCTGAGCGCCGGCGGTCGGTACGGCCGGATGCAGGAGCAGTACCGGATGCTCGTCGACGAACAGCTCATCTGCGGGCTGCAGGTGCACGTCGGGGTGAGCGACCGCGACCTGGCGGTGCTGATCGCCCAGCGTGTGGCGCCGGTGCTCCCGGCGCTGCTGGCCCTGAGTGCGTCGAGTCCGTTCTGGAACGGGCAGGACACCGGGTACGCCTCGTTCCGGAGCATCATCTGGCAGCGGTGGCCGTCGGCCGGCAGCTTCGGACCGGTCGCGGACGCCGCCGAGTACGACCGGGTGCTCGACGACCTGATCGCCTCGGGCGTGATCGCCGACAAGAAGATGGCCTACTTCGACGTGCGGCCGTCGTCGCACGCGCCGACGCTCGAGCTGCGGGTCTGCGACGCGACCCCGGTGGTGGACGACGCCGTGCTCATCGCCGGACTCTTCCGCGCCGCCGTGCGCAAGGCCGAGAAGTCGGTCGTGTCCGGCGCCGAGTGGCACCCGCGCAGCGAGCCCCTGCACCGTGCGGCGATGTGGCAGGCCGCCCGCTCCGGGTTGAGCGGCGAACTCGTCGGCCTCGGACAGCACCCCGAACGCCTGCCCGCCGAGGTCGCGGTGCGCCAGCTCGTGTCCCGCCTGCGGCCGGAGCTCGAGGAGCTCGGCGACTGGGGGACGGTGACGGAGCTGCTCGAGGCGACCCTGGCCCGCGGCAACTCCACGGACCGGCAGCGCACCGCGTACGCCGAGCGGGGGGAGATGGACGACGTCGTCGCCCTGGTGGTGGAGGACACCGCTGGGCTCCCGTCCGGACGCGAGGAGGACCCGGTGGTCCCGATCCCCGGGTACCGCGTCCGCGCCGGCGACGAGGCGGTCGGCCCCGGGGCACGCCCCCGTCCGGCGTTCCGTGACCTGGCGGCCTTCTTCAGCGGCTGGGACGCCCAGACCGCGATCGAGCGGTGCACGGCGCGCGACGTCTGGACCCGCGAGCACCACGTCGGCTTCGTTGTCGACGGCGGTGCGCAGGAGTTCGGCTGCGACCTGGTTCCCCGGACGATCAGCGCGTACGAGTGGTCGCAGCTCGAGCGTGGCCTGGGGCAGCGGGCCCGTGCGATCGAGCTGTTCCTGCGTGACGCGTACGGCGACCGGCGGATCGTGGCCGACGGCGTGCTGGACGCGGACCACTTCGTCGGTGCGAAGGGCTGGGACCCGGACGCCACCCGGCTGCCGGCGACCGCCGTCCGTGCGCCGGTGCTCGGGTTCGACCTGGTGCGCAACGAGTTCGGCGGCTGGCGGGTGCTCGAGGACAACGTCCGCTCGCCCTCGGGCGTCGCGTACGGCATTGCCCTGCGCGAGCTGATGGACGACGTCGTGCCGGATGCCCCGCGGCCGGTGCACCTGCGCGACCCGCACGGCGTGACCGACCGGCTCCGCCGGACCCTCTGCGCGAACACCACCGCGGTGACGGGCGCGACCGACCCGGTGATCGCACTCGTCAGCGACGGCCCCGCCGCCGGCGCGTGGTTCGAACACCGCAGCCTGGCCCGCGGGGCCGGGTTGCGCCTCCTGTCCGGATCCGACCTGGACGTCCGTGACGGACGCGTGGTCGACGCGACGACGGGCGACGTGCTCGACGGGCTGTACCTGCGGATCGACCGCGACGTCACCGCACTGACGTCGGAGCAGGCTCCCGACCTCGGTGCCCGGATCCTCGACGCGGCGGAGGCAGGACGCGTCTACCTGGCGAACGCACCGGGCAACGCGCTGGTCGACGACAAGGCGATGTACGTCACCGTGCCGGACCTGATCTGGTACTACCTGGACGAGAAACCCCTGCTGGCATCGGTGCCGACGTACCGCACGAGCATCGAGGTCGAACGGCTGTCGGTCCTGGACCGCGTCGGGGAACTCGTCACGAAGCCGGTCGACGGCGAGGGCGGGCGCGGGGTCCTGATCGGACCGAGCGCGAGCGCCCCCGAGGTGGCCGAGCGACGACGCGAGATCGCCGCGGACCCCGCCGCGTGGGTGGGGCAGGAGGTGGTGCAGCTGTCCTCGCACCCGACGATCGGACCCGCCGGTCTCGACCCGCGGCACGTGGATCTGCGGGCCTTCGTCTACGCGACGGGGACCGGACCGGACGACGTGCACCTGGCCGACGTCGCCCTGACGCGCGTCGCGCCCGAGGGCAGCATGGTCGTCAACTCGTCGCAGGGCGGTGGCGTGAAGGACACGTGGATCGTGGGGAACGCCCCGGCGGACACCGAACCCGCGCCGGCGGACACCGACCCCGCGCCGGCGGACACCGAGGGAGAGCGCTGATGTGTGGACTCGCGGGCGAGATCCGGTTCGACGGTCGCGGTGTGCGGGATGAGCGACTTCGCGACCTTCTACCGGGACACCGAACCGTGGATCGCGGCCGCTGCCGCCACGAAGTACGGCCAGAGGCTGGCGCGGGCGCTGACGCTCGGTCTGGTGCGAGGTTCCGTACTCCGTGCGGTGCACGTGCCCTCGCACCGAGTACGGAACCTCGCACGGGCCGTGGGCCCCTCGCACCGTGCGAGCCGCGGTGCGCCGTCACCGGGTGCAACGATGCGCCGGCGGCGCTCGCCGCGGGCGGAGAATGGTGGGATGACGACGACTGCGCCGACCTCGACCGCGCTGACCCGACCCGGAGAGGTCCTCGTGACCTCGGCAGCAGACGTCGAGCTGGTCATCCACCGTGCCACGAACCACTACGCCTCCGGTGTCGTCGCGGACACCGCCGGGTGGGCGGACGGCGATCGTCGGCGGATCGAGGACCTCGGGTTCCGTGGCGGTGACCCGCGCGGCGAGGCGCTCCGGACCCTCGACCTGACGATCGCCGACGACGGCACCCCGACACGGGTGCTCGACGCGCCCGCGATGGCCGCGCTGAACAGCCACCACGCCCGGTTCGCCGAGCGGCGCGGCGACGTCGTCCGGTACCAGACCGACGTGTCGGTGTGGACGGGGATCCCCGCGCAGCCTACTGCGCAGGACTGGGAGGACGTCCGGGCGCTGCTCGGGTCGGGCGGGATGCTCGGCGTGGGCGCGGCTGCCGTCCTGCCCGAGGGGTGGGAGCTCGTCGAGGGCGCCGGCGGCGTGCAGCTCACCGGTGAGGCGATCGAGGGTGCGCCGGATCGCGAAGCCGTCGTGCTCACGCCCGACGACGTGCCGGAGATGACCGCCCTGGTGGAGCGGACGAAGCCGGGGCCGTTCCTGCCGCGCACGATCGAGCTCGGCACGTACCTGGGCATCCGGCGGGACGGTCGGCTCGTCGCGATGGCGGGGGAGCGGTTGCACCCGCCGGGGTGGACCGAGATCAGCGCGGTGTGCACGGACGAGGCGTACCGGGGGCAGGGGTTCGGGCGTCGGTTGGTGCTCGCCGTCGCGCACGGGATCCGGGAGCGCGGCGAGACTCCTCTGATGCACGCGGCCGCCGGGAACACCGGGGCGATCGGGCTGTACCAGCACCTGGGGTTCCGACTGCGGGACCGTGGGGCGCCGCGGTTCGTGCGGGTGCCGGACGGGAGCGATCGACCGGCCGGGAGTGGCAGTTCGGGGGGTTGACTGCCCCGAGTGGCGCTCCGCACACTGTCCTGGTCGCCGGGGGACCTCGGCGCGTCATGACAGGAGAACCATCATCGTGAGGACGTCGTCGTGGACCGCAGGTGCGGTCACCCTCGGTATCGCGCTGGCCGCGGTCGTCGTCTCGACCGGCCCGGGTTCGCCGGCGGTCGCAGCGCCGGAGTGCCAGGGGGACCGTGTCACCCTCGAGCAGCTCGCGAGCGGGTGCGCCGTGGCCACGCCGACGATCGTGCTGCCCGACGGCCGGCAGTTCGTCGTGCCGGAACCGGGCACGACGGTCACCGCGTTGCCGGTGGCCGCGTCGGGTGTGGACGACGGCGGGGACGTGTCGATCACGAACACCGGCCGTGCGGGTGTCGCGGTGCGCGTCGACGACGCGTGGTCCGGGTCGGCGGCCGCCGTCCGGCAGGAACGCCAGGCGCTGCGCGACCGGGTGGCCGCCGCTGTCGTGTCGCGCGGAGCGGCCACCACGTCGGCCACGAAGGCGGCCACGAGCTGCACCGACACCTCGTACACCCGGCTCGGGTTCCGCTGGGCGGGCCCGGTGAACTGGAGCTACAACCCGAACAACCAGAAGGTCACCGGTCCGTCGGCGATCGGGGCCGGAGCCGACGCCTGGACCGGGCCGGTCTCGTCGTGCGGACGGACGATCACGTCGACCGCCGACCAGAAGCACCTCGGGGTGCTCAAGCAGGCGATGGGCGTCACCGCGACCGGTGGCTGCGGAGCCGCGAACGCGTCGAGCGTGGTCGGGTGGGGGTCGCTGCCGAAGGGCACCCTCGGCGTGACCTGCGTGTGGTCGCGCTCCGGCACGGCCGTCGAGACGGACCAGCGGTACTCGACGTCGGTCAACTGGTCCGCCGCCGCGACCTGCTCCGGGGCACGGTTCGACCTGCGAGGCGTCGCCACGCACGAGTGGGGTCACGCCTACGGGCTCGGGCACACGGCCGCGAACAGCGGCCTGGTGATGAAGCCGTCGGTGTCGACGTGCGAGACGAGTCAGCGCGGCCTCGGCCTCGGCGACCTGCTGGGGATCGACGCGATCTACTGATCGGAGCGAGTTCGTGGATTCTCTAGGATCGATCCATGTCCACGACCATGCCCGGCTTCGGGACGGAGCGCATCACGCAGCTCGGTCTGCGTGACCGCGTCTACGACCGGGTGCTCGAGGTCCTGATGGGCCACGACGTCGAACCGGGCATGCGACTGTCGATCGACGGACTGGCACGCTCCCTCGGGGTCTCGCCGACCCCGGTGCGCGAAGCCCTGGTGCAACTCGAACGCACCGGCCTCGTCACCCGACAGGCGAACAAGGGCTACCGCGTCTCCCCGCCCCTGGCCGGCGACCAGCTCGAGGCCCTGTTCGACGCCCGGCTCATCGTGGAGAGCGGCGCCGTCGAGCTCGCGGCCCGCGGCGACGTCGACGGCCTGCGCGAGCGACTGGCGGCAGCGCTCGACGAGCAGGCTGCGGTGGCCGCCGAGGTCGCGTCCGTCGGTGCTGCGCACGCCCCGGAAGCGCTGATGGCCCGTTTCTTCCGGAGCGACTGGCAGTTCCACCAGCTGATCTTCGACGCGACACGGAACCCGTTCCTCGAGGAGATGTCCGAGATCATCACGACGCGCGTGCACCGCATGCGGCAGATCGTCGAGGGCGGCGGGGACGACACGGATCGTGCGGTTCGGGAGCACCGGGCCATCCTGGAGGCGCTGGCTGCGGACCCGACGTCGGCCGTCGCCGCGATGCGGCTCCACATCGACGCCGTCCGGTTGCGTTCGCGCGCGGACGCTTCGCACACGAGCTGAGGCGAGGGGTTGCGTTCCGGCGACGTGGGAGTATCTTTCCTATAGGAAAGAGGTTCGTCGCTGAACCACCACGACATGCAAGGGAGCATTCCGTGACCACTCCACAGGACTGGGTCGACCAGGATTGGGACCCCACCACCTGGACGTCGAAGACCTGGCCGATCGCCGCGTGCCTGCACGGGTTCGCGCAGGTCACCCGCGACGGGACGGCCTTCCACGATGCCCCCGCCGAGGTGTGGGACGAGGTGTTCGCGCAGATCGAGGCCGTCGGCTTCTCGCTCGCCGAACTCGCCGACAGCCACATCCGGCCCGCAGACCTCGAAGCCTCCCGCCGCGACGAGCTGTTCGCCGTCGCGAAGTCGCACGGCATCGGGATCCCGTCCGTGCACCTGCAGCGCAAGAGCGTCATCCAGCCCGGGCACGAGGACGAGAACCTGGCCTACGCCCACCGCACCATCGACGCGGCGGCCGAGTGGGGCATGCAGGTCTTCTCGACGGGGCTGCACCAGCCGTTCACCGACGCCCAGAAGCGCGCGCTGTGGTTCTGGACGGCGCCGGGACCGAAGGACCCGGACGACCCCGAGGTGTGGGCCGCGGCGGTCAAGCGCCTGCGGGAGCTCGGCGAGCACGCTGCCGCGGTGGGGCTGCCGATGGCGCTCGAACTGTACGAGGACACGTACCTCGGCACCGCCGACAGCGCGGTCCGCCTGGTCGAGGAGATCGGGCTCGACAACGTCGGGCTGAACGCGGACGTCGCGAACCTCATCCGTCTGCACCGACCCGTCGAGGACTGGCGGGAGCTCTTCGCGAAGACGATGCCGCACACCAACTACCTGCACGTGAAGAACTACACGCGTGACGAGGCCGGCGACGGCAGCTGGGCGACGAGTGCGCCGAGCACCATGGAGACGGGCCTCATCAACTACCGCCAGGTCCTGCGCGACGCCGTCGCCGACGGGTTCCGCGGGATCGTCATGACCGAGCAGTACGGCGGGGACAGCCTCGGCGTCTGCGCCACCAACCAGCAGTACATCCGATCCGTCCTCGCGACCACGAAGCTCGACGCGGCGACGGCAACCAGCACCGAAGGAGCAACGCGATGAGCACCCTCGACATCGCCGTCGTCGGGTCCGGCTACATGGGCGGCGGGATCGCCCAGGTCCTCGCCCTCGCCGGCCACACCGTCCGGATCGCCGACGTCTCGGCCGAGATCGCCCAGCAGAACCTGGAGCGGCTGCTCGGCGAGACCGCCCAGTTCGTCGCCGACGGGCTGTTCCCCGAGGACGCAGTCGAACGGGTCCGCGCACACCTGAGCGCCGCCGAGTCGATCGAGGCCGCCGTCGCCGACGCGGACTTCATCGAGGAGGCCGTGCCCGAGAAGCTCGAGATCAAGCACGCCACGCTGCGCCGCATCAGCGAGGCCGCCCGCCCGGACGCCGTGATCGGCTCGAACACCTCGACGATCCTGATCGAGTCGCTGGCCGAGGCGGTCGTGGGCCCGGAGCGGTTCCTCGGTGTGCACTTCTCGAACCCGGCGCCGTTCATCCCCGGCGTCGAGCTCATCCCGCACCCGACCACGAACGAGCACGCGATCGAGGTCGGCGAGACCGTCGTGGCCGCGACCGGCAAGCAGTCGGCGCGGGTGAAGGACTCCACGGGGTTCGTCCTGAACCGCTTGCAGTACGCGCTGTTCGAGGAGGCCACGAAGATCGCCGACGAGGGCATCGCGAGCCCCGACGACATCGACACCATCGTGCGGACCACGTTCGGGTTCCGCCTGCCGTTCTTCGGCCCGTTCGCGATCGCCGACATGGCCGGGCTCGACGTGTACGCGTTCTGCTTCGAGTCGCTGCAGACCCGCTGGCCCGAACGCTTCGCCACCCCGCCGTCGCTGCAGCAGCACGTCGACGCCGGCGAACTCGGCACGAAGTCCGGCGCCGGGTACCTCGAGGTCCCCGCCGACCGCACGCCCGAGCTCGTCGCCTACCGGAACAAGGCGTACGTCGCGATGCAGAAGCTGCTGGACGACCTCGGCCCGGCGCCGATCCACTGAGCCCCGGAGCACGAACGATGAGCACACAGAACCCCCAGGGCCCCCAGGACCGCACCGTCGTCCTCACCGGGGCCGCCTCACCGCGGGGCATCGGCCGCGCCACCGCCCACCACCTGGCCGAGGCCGGGTGGGACGTCGGGATCATCGACCTCGACCAGACGGCGAGCGAGCAGGTCGCCGACGAGATCCGCGAGCAGCACGGCGTGCGGGCCGTCGGCGTCGGTGCGAACGTCGCCGACGAGTCCGCCGTGCGTGCCGCCTTCGACAGGATCGAGGCGGAGCTCCAGCCGATCACCGCACTGGTGAACCTGGCCGGGGTCTCGTCCGCGCACGCCTACCTCGACCTGCCCGAGGGGGAGTGGCACCGGGTGCTGTCGATCAACCTCGACGGCGTGCACTTCGCCAGCCTGCGGGCGGCGGAGTCGATGGTGCGATCCGGCTACGGGCGCATCGTGAACCTGTCGTCGGTCTCCGCCCAGCGCGGCGGCGGCACCTTCAGCAAGACCCCGTACACGGTGGCGAAGGCCGGCGTGATCGGGCTGACCCGTGGCCTGGCGCGCGAGCTCGGCCCGCGCGGCGTCACGGTCAACGCGATCGCCCCCGGCCCGATCGACACCGACATCATGGGCGGCACCCTGTCCGAGGAACGGAAGGCCGAGATGGCCGCCGACGGCGTGCTGCCGCGCATCGGCACGCCGCGGGACATCGCCGCGGCCGTCGCGTACCTGATCAGCGAGGACGCCGGGTTCGTCACGGGCCAGACACTCAACGTCGACGGCGGCCTGTACATGCACTAGGGCCAGCCGCCCACGGAACGCGCGCCGACCGTGCGACGCGATCCGTGCCTCCCGTCCGGACGACCCAACCGACCGCCGGACGCCACGAACGACCGCACCGTGCTCGCAAAGGAGCGAACCCGTGTCACTTCCCCCTGCCCCCGCGCTCGGGTCGACGAACGACCCCGGCCTGCAGTCCGCCATCGGCAAGGCGACGAAGCACCTCATGCCGATGCTCGTCATCCTGTACTTCGTCGCGTTCCTCGACCGCACGAACGTCGGCTTCGCCGAAGAGGCCCTGCGCGTCGACCGCGGCATCTCCGACGCCGCCTTCGCCCTGGGCGCCGGCATCTTCTTCATCGGCTACGCGATCTTCGAGATCCCGTCGAACCTGCTGCTCAAGCGGTTCGGTGCGCGCTTCTGGCTCGCCCGCATCGCCGTCACGTGGGGCATCGTCGCCGCACTGTTCGCCTTCACGACGAACGACACGATGTTCATCATCCTGCGGTTCATCCTCGGCGTGACCGAGGCCGGGTTGTTCCCGGGCGTGATCATGTACCTGTCCGAGTGGTTCCCGAACAAGGTGCGCGTGCGCATGTTCGCGATCTTCTACCTGGCGCAGCCGTTCTCGCAGATGATCGGTGCCCCGCTGTCCGGCGGCCTCATCAGCATCGGTGACCAGGTGACGCCGTTCCACGGCTGGCAGGTCATGTTCGCCGGCGAGGGCATCCTCGCGGTGCTGGCTGGCATCGCGGCCCTGGTGTTCCTGACGAACAGTCCGCAGCAGGCGAAGTGGCTCGAACCGGGCGAGAAGGCGTCGCTCACCGCGGCCATGGAGCGCGAGGACACCGCCCGCAGCGAGGACGGCCCGAAGGGCATCTGGCGCGCGATGGCGAGCGGGCGCGTCTGGTACTTCACGATCATCTACTTCTGCCTGCAGGTCGCCGTGTACGGCACGACGTTCTACCTGCCGCAGCAGGTGTCCTCGCTGCTCGGGCAGGACGTCGGCTGGCAGGTCGGTCTGGTGTCCGCGATCCCGTGGCTCGTCGGGCTCGTCGCCTGCTACCTGATCGGGTCGCGTGCGGACTCCGTCGGACGCCGTCGTCGCTGGGGCACCCTGTTCTACGTCACGACCGGCCTGTCGATCCTCGGTTCGGCGTGGGCGGGTGCGAACGGGCAGCCCGTGCTCGGCATCCTGTTCATCACCCTGGCCGTCGCGAGCTTCCTGGCCGTCGGCCCGATCACCTGGGCGTACCCGACGGCGTTCCTGACCGGTGCCGCAGCCGCCGCGGGCATCGGCCTGATCAACTCGCTCGGCAACCTGGGCGGGTTCGTCGCCCCGATCATGCGCACCGCGATCAACGAGGTGGTGCCGACCGACAGCGGTGCGTTCGGCATCGTCTCGCTCGGCGTCCTGGCGTTCGTCGCCGCGGTGATGATCTTCTGCACCAAGTTCTTCCGCGGGGCCAAGGCCGACGAACTGCTCGACACCTCGCACGTCCGCACCACCGACCCGAAGGGCAGCAAGCGATGACCAGACTGTTCAACGACCCGGCGGACTTCGCCGACGAGGCGACCGACGGCTTCGTCGCCGCGAACGAGCGGTGGGTGCGCAGGGTGCACGGCGGGGTCGCCCGTTCCACCACGAGCCCCGACGGCACGGTCGCGGTCGTGATCGGCGGGGGCTCGGGCCACTACCCCGCGTTCGGCGGACTGGTCGGACACGGACTGGCCGCCGGTGCCGCGATGGGCAACCTGTTCGCCAGCCCCAGCGCCCAGCAGGTCACCGGTGTCGCGAAGGCCGCGGAGCACGGTGGCGGTGTGCTGCTCAGCTACGGCAACTACGCCGGTGACGTCCTGAACTTCGACGCCGCGGCGCGCACGCTCGAGGCCGACGGCATCCCGGTCCGGACGGTCCGCGTCACCGACGACGTGACGAGCGCCCCGGCCGACGACCGCGCGAAGCGCCGCGGCATCGCGGGTGACCTCTGCGTGTTCAAGATCGCCGGCGCCGCCGCCGAGCGCGGGGACGACCTCGACACGGTCACCGCCGTCGCCGAGCGGGCGAACGACCGGACGCGCAGCTTCGGCGTCGCGTTCTCCGGGTGCTCGCTGCCGGGTGCCGAGGAACCCCTGTTCACGGTGCGCGAGGGGCGGATGGCGGTCGGCATGGGCATCCACGGCGAGCGGGGCATCGACGAGACGGACGTCCCCACCGCGGACGGGCTGGCCGAGCTGCTGGTGTCCCGGCTGCTCGACGAACTGCCCGACGGCGTGACGCTCGAGAACCAGCGGGTGGTGCCGATCCTGAACGGTCTGGGCTCGGTCAAGTACGAGGAGCTCTTCGTCGTCTACCGCTCGGTGCAGCGGCGCCTGACGGACGCCGGCGTCGTCATCGTGGAGCCCGAGGTCGGCGAACTCGTCACGAGCTTCGACATGGCCGGGGTCTCCCTGACGCTGTTCTGGCTCGACGACGAGCTCGAGGAACTCTGGGCAGCACCCGCGGACACCCCCGCCTACCGCAAGGGCGGTGCGGTCGCCGGACAGCGCGTCGACCCGTCCACCGTGGTGGCGGACGCCGAGGGCGTCGGCATCGGCCCGGCGACCGACGAGTCCCGCGCGGTCGCCGAGCAGGTCGCCGCCGGGTTCGCCGCGGTCCGCGCCGTCCTCGACGAGCACGCCGACGAACTCGGCCGCATCGACGCCGTGGCCGGCGACGGCGACCACGGCATCGGGATGCAGCGTGGATCGCACGCCGCCGACGCCGCAGCTGCCGACGCGGTCACCCGCGGTGCCGGTGCCGGCACCGTCCTGCTGGTCGCCGCGGACGCCTGGTCCGACAAGGCCGGCGGCACGTCCGGTGCGATCTGGGGCGCCGCCCTGGAGGCACTGGGTCGCGTGGTCGGGGACGACTCGCGTCCGTCCGGTGCCACCGTCGCGCAGGGGGTCCGCGCGGCCACCGAGGCCGTGCTCGCGTTCGGTGCCACCGTCGGTGACAAGACGATGGTGGACGCCCTGGTGCCGTTCGACGAGGTGCTCCGCACCCGGCTCGACGCCGGGGCGGCGCTCGCCGAGGCCTGGGGCGACGCCGTCCGTGCCGCCCGTCAGGCAGCGGACGCGACGGAGTCCCTCGTGCCGAAGATGGGCCGGGCGCGAACGCACGCCGACCAGGCCGTCGGCACCGCGGACCCCGGCGCGCTGTCCTTCGCCCTCGTCGTGGAGACGGTCGCCCCGTGATCACCGTCGGGGTGTCGCTGAAGACGTACTTCTCGCACGCCCGGACGCTGTCGTGGGCGGCTGAGGTCGCGGACATCGCCCGGCGACACCCCGCGGTGTGCTCGGGTGCTGCGTCGCTCTTCGTGGCGCCGACGTTCCCGGCGCTCGTCCCGGTGCGTGACCTGCTCGCCGGCACCGGTGTGCAGCTCGCCGCGCAGGACCTGTCGTGGGCCGATGCGGGCGCGTTCACCGGAGAAGTCTCCGGCGCCGAACTGCGGGAGATCGGTGTCGACCTGGTCGAGATCGGGCACGCCGAACGGCGCTCGCTGTTCCACGAGGACGACGCGACGATCGCGGGGAAGGTGCACGCGGCCTACCGCAACCACCTGCGTCCGCTGGTCTGCGTCGGGGAGCCGGACCGGGCCTCCGATCCGACGCAGGCCGTGGCGGCGGTGACCGCGCAGCTCGACCGGGCCGTCTCGACCGCCGTCGCGGACGGTCTCGCCCAACCCCTGACCGTCGCCTACGAACCGGTGTGGGCGATCGGCGCACCGGCACCCGCACCGGACGACCACATCGTCGCGGTGCTCGACGGGATCGAGCAGCACCTCGCCACCCGGCCCGAGCTGCACGGCAGCACCGTCCTCTACGGGGGCAGTGCCGGACCGGGCCTGCTCACCCGGGGGCAGGGCCGGATCGGCGGGCTGTTCCTCGGACGGTTCGCCCACGACCCCGCCGCGATCCGGGCGATCCTCGACGAGGTCGCGTCGCTCAGCTGAGCTGGTCGCGGACCGGGCGCGGGGCGCGACCGAGCAGCTCGCCGAGCAGCGGATCGGTGCCGGCGAACAGGCCCCGCTCGGCGGCCTGGTACATGCCGAGCAGGAACCCGACCATGTGCGGGTCCTGTCCCGCGGCCAGCGCACGGGCACGCCACTCGTCCTCGCCCAGGGCCTCGAACCCGATCGTCCGACCGGACACCTCGGACGCCTGCCGAGCCAGGTCGGCGAAGGTCGGCGCGTCCGGAGCGGTGAGCGTCACCGGCCCGTCGAACGGCTGGTCGGCGAGCAGGATCGCGGCGGCTGCCTCGGCGGCGTCCTCGCGGGCGGTCCACGACACCGGGCCGTCGACGGGGACGGACACCGTGCCGGTCTCCTGCCACGGGCCCGTCATCCAGGCGGCGCTGTGCGCGTAGAAGCCGTTCCGAAGGCTCGTCCACGGCAGCCCCGAGTCGCGGAGCAGGTCCTCGGTGGCGGCGTGGTGCGCTGCCGGTACGAAGGGCGAACCGTGCGCGGCGCCCTGGTGGCTCGTGTACAGGACCCGGCCGACGCCGGCGTCCACGGCTGCGTCGACGGCGGCACGGTGCAGCGCGACGGCGTCGGCGGCCGGGTCGCTCGACGAGACGAGCAGGAGCTGGTCGGCGCCCGCGAAGGCCGCCGGCAGGGTCTCCGGCTCGGCGTAGTCGCCTCGGCGGACCTCGACGCCACGGTCGGCGAACCGCTGGGCGCGGGCGGGGTCGCGGGCCACCACCGCCAGGTCGGACGGCGCGAGGTGCTCGAGCAGGTGGTCGGCGGTGGCGCCGTTGAGGGCTCCGGTGGCCCCGGTGATGACGATCATGACTTCTCCGTATCGGTGGAAACAGCGTGTTGGTATCGCTGGTAACACAGTGATAGCACACATCCGTTATCGTTGTTCCGTGGTCGAGCAGGGAAGTCAGCGTGACGAGACGCGTTCGCGCATCGTCGAGGTCGCCGGCTCCATGCTGCGCGAACGCGGTGCCGCGGCGGTGACCACGCGGGCGGTCGCGGACGGCGCAGGCGTCCAGGCACCGACCATCTACCGGCTGTTCGGTGACAAGGACGGCCTGCTCGAAGCGGTCGCCGAGCACGCGATGGCGACGTTCTCGGCGATGAAGGCCGACGCCGTCCGAGCTGCTCGTGACGAGGCGACCGACCCCGTCGAGGACCTGCGCACCGGGTGGTCGATGACGATCGGCTTCGGGCTGGCGAACCCCGACCTGTTCGTGCTGTTGAGCGACCCGGAGCGCGGTCGTCGGTCGGCAGCCGCCCGCGCCGGCACCGCGCTGCTCGCCGAACGCATCCGGCGGGTGGCCGAGGCCGGACGACTGGCCGTGCCGGAGCGCCGCGCGGTCGAGCTCGTGCACGCGGCCGGTACCGGTGCGGTGCTCGCGATCCTGGCCGCTCCGGCGGACGAGCGGGACCCGTCACTCGCCGATGACGTCCTGGAGGCCGTGCTCGGGAGGATCCTCGTGCCGAGCGGGGCGACGACGGACGACGGCGGCGCGGCCCCGGGTGGTCAGGGCCGGGGGCGTGACGCCGTGACGAGCGCCGCGATCACACTCCGTGCCGCAGCGTCCCGGCTCGATCGACTGTCGGCAGCCGAGCGGACGATGCTCGCGGAGTGGCTCGACCGGATCGCCGCGGACTAGTCCTCGCGGGTGCCCGCCAGCCCGTGGTCGTGTGCGTAGACGACGAGCTGCACCCGGTCCCGCAGCGACAACTTGCCGAGGATGCTCGAGATCTGGGTCTTCACCGTCGACTCGGTGACGTACTCCTTGGTGGCGATCTCGGCGTTCGACAGGCCGCGGGACGCCCACCCGAACACGACGCGCTCCCGCTCGGTCAGGGTCGCGAACTCGGGCGGCTGCGGTGCCGGGGCCCGCGCGACGTCGGTGCCGAACAGCTGCGCGAGGTCGTTCGGTGCGATGACCGAGCTGCCCTCGTGCACGGCCCGCACCGCGGCGAACAGGAACGGCGGCGTGGTGTCCTTGAGCAGGAACCCGCTGGCGCCGAGCCGGATCGCGGTCGCCGCCGCCGGGTCGAGCCCGAAGGTGGTGAGCACGACGACGCGGGGCAGCGGGCCCGGGACGGCGCCGGAGTGGAGCTGCCGGACGGTCTCCACGCCGTCCATGCCGGCCATCCGCATGTCGAGCAGCACCACGTCGGGGCGCACCTCGGGGATGAGTGCGAGCGCTTCGGCGCCGTCGGAGGCCTCACCGACCACGCGCATGTCGTCCTGGGCGTCCAGCACCACCCGGAGTCCGGCGCGGAACAGCGCCTGGTCGTCGGTGAGCAGGATCCTGATCGGTTCGGTCATCGGACGGGTCCCCC
This sequence comes from Curtobacterium sp. MCBD17_026, assembly GCF_003234895.2. Lineage (NCBI taxonomy): Bacteria > Bacillati > Actinomycetota > Actinomycetes > Micrococcales > Microbacteriaceae > Curtobacterium > Curtobacterium sp. MCBD17_026. The sequence goes on from NZ_CP126281.1 coordinate 65,840, forward strand.
TTGGACGTCGAACGGGATGCGGGCGCGTGCCGTGAACACGTCGTCCAGCACGGCGGCGTCGAACGACCCACCGAGGGCGCCGAGGCGCGAGTCCATGCCGTCGATCCCGCGGCCCGAGCCCGCGGTGCTGCCGTCGCCGGCGACGTTCTCGACCTCGAGCACCAGGTCGGCGTTCCGCCAGGTCTCCCGCACGACGACCGGGTTGCCGGGGGCACCGTGGCGCAGGGCGTTCGTGAGCATCTCCTGCAGCACACGGCGGGCGGCGGTGCCGGTGTCCGGGCGCAGGGCCAGCGGGACCCCGCGCACCGTGCGGTCGACGTCGACCCCGGCGTCGCGGATGCCCTGCACGATCTCCTCGAGTGAGCCCGGGCCGGTCGCCTCGGCAGAGCCGTCGATGTGCCCGAGGACCTGTCGGACCTCGACCAGGGAGCTCCGGGCGGTGCTCGCGATGGTGGCGCTGACCGCTCGGATGCGCGCCTCGTCGTCGAGGAACGGCACCGAGTCCGCCTGCGCGATGATGACCGCGAGCGAGTGGCCGACGACATCGTGCACGTCGCGGGCGATGTCGGCGCGGATGCGTTCGGACTCGGCGACGTCGATGGCGCGGGTGGCGGTGGCCTCGGCCTCGGTGGCGACGGCCTCGGCACGTGATGCTGCGGCCTCGGCGTCGGCACGGCGCTCCGACTCGCGGTCGCGGGAGCGGAAGGCCCGGACGGCGACCCCGCCCGCCCAGACCCCGAGCAGCGCGGTCACCGGGGCGGCCATCGCCAGGAAGGCCTGGTCGCGCGGGCCGTTGATGAGCACGAGGAACCGGAAGCCGGTCGACGCCAGGTAGACCGTCGCACCCGCTCCGGCGACGACCGCGAGCACGCCGGAGACGACGACCTCGGTGCGGGTGCCCACGACGGCGGCGGTGCCGATCACGACGAACAGCGCGAGGTCCACCAGCGACGGGCGCTCGCCGCCGCCGACCTGGATCACCCCGAGGACGACGACCATCGCCATCGCGGCGGACGGGGAGACGCGACGCAGGGCGATCGCCACCGAGGCCGACAGCACCGCGGCGAGGCTCGCGTGCTCGAGCTCGAGGTCGATGGGCAGCAGGAAGACGAACGCCGCCAGGACCGCCCAGGCCACGTCGATGACGATCGACCGGGTGGCGAGCGGCCGGAGGAACCTGCCCCGTTCGGTCACGAGAGCGATCCTCCCATGCCGCACCGCGGCGTCACGCGGGCGGGGTCATGGCCATGAGTGCGATGACGGTGGCGACCACGATCGCCGCGCAGAGCAGCAGGGTGGCGATCGTGTGCTTGGTCGAGGTCTGCATGTTCCCAGCCTGCGCAACCGGACGGCCGAGGGCATCGGGCGGTCGACCGAAGGGCCTCGTCCTGCCGGGTGAAGCCGGCGGTGGACCCGGAGCCGTGGAACCGGCCCATCCGGGACACCCTCTGCGTGATCCGGCCACCTTGGACGGCCGCTCAGTGCCCCCGGCGAACCATCGGCGGTGCAATCGCTCGATCGACACGAAGGAGCACGATTTGTACTTCCACAAGCAGGAACTCCAGTTCAAGGCAACGCCCGACAAGCCCGACGCGATCTACGCCCGCAAGCTGCAGGAGGTGCTCGGTGGCCAGTACGGAGAGATCTCCGTCGCCCTGCAGTACCAGTTCCAGGCGTGGAACATGCACATCCCCGGCAAGTACCGCGACATGGTGTTCGGCATCGGCGCCGAGGAGATGGGCCACGTCGAGATGCTCGCGACGATGATCGCCCAGCTGCTCGAGAAGTCCCCGCTCGGGATCACCGAGGACGCGCTGCAGGACGACCCGACGGTCGCCGCGATCGTCGGCGGCACGGACGTCCAGCACGCGATCGTCGCCGGTGCGGGCGCCCGTCCGGTGGACAGCAACGGCAACCCCTGGCAGGGCTCGTACATCACCGCCAGCGGCAACCTGCTCGCCGACTTCACGGCGAACGAGAACGCCGAGATGCAGGGTCGTGTGCAGGCCGCCCGGCTCTACCACATGACCGACGACCACGGCGTGCGGGACCTGCTGTCCTTCCTCATCGCCCGCGACACCATGCACCAGAACATGTGGGCGACCGCCGCGGCCGAGCTGCGCGAGAAGGGCGTCGAGGGCTTCCCCGTGCCGAGCAACTTCCCGCAGTCGAAGGAGAACCAGGAGGTCAACTACCAGTACCTCAACTTCTCCGACGGTGCCGAGGCGAAGAACGGCCCGTGGGCGAGCGGCCCCTCGTTCGACGGCAAGGGCGAGTACTCGTACCACGACGGCCCGACGACCTCGGTCCCGATGCCCCCGCCCACGCACCCCGACGTCCGGCTCTACGGCACCACCGAGCTGCCGAACGTCGTCGAGAAGACGGCCGGCCTGGTGCAGGACAAGCTGAACAAGGAGTAGTCCCGACGGTCGCCCACGCGACCGACGGAAAGACGGGAGGCCCGGCGCACGACGTGCACCGGGCCTCCTGTCCGTCACATGGTCACCGCACCGACGGGGCGGACCCGCCCACGGTCATCAGTGCCCCCGTCTCGGGTTCTTCGTCGCGTGGTGCCTCGAAGATGCCCGAGTAGGAGCGGACCGCGCTCCACCCCGCGATCAGCAGGGCCGTGCCGAGGACCGCCGCGACCCAGGGCGCCAGGAGCGACTGCTCGAAGAGCCGGGGCGCGGCGACCCAGGTCAGGAACGTGCCGGTCAGGCTGCCGGTGGCCCCGAGGAGCACGGCGGTGCGCCGGTCCAGGCTCGTCAGCGCGAGGGCCGCGGTGACGACGAGGACCGCGACCACAGCGTTCAGCAGGACGGACGTCATCGCTCAGCTCCTCACTCGGCGGCGGCGCCGGAACCGACCGCGAGCTGCTCGGACGCGCCACCGACGGTGACGGCGATCTTGCGCGGCTTCGCGGACTCCTTGACGGGGATCGTGACGCTCAGCACGCCGTTGTCGTACCCGGCGGTGATGCGCTCGGCGTCCAGGCCGTCGCCGAGCGTCAGCTGCCGGACGAACGTGCCGGGCTGGCGCTCACGCGTGAGCCACTGCGAGCCCTCGGGCGCGCCCAGGGTGCGCTCGGCGCGGATGGTCAGGACGGAGCCGTCCACGTCGATGTCGACGGAGCCCGGGTCGATGCCGGGCAGGTCGACGTCGAGGACGTAGTGGTCCCCGGTGCGGTACAGGTCCATCGGCATCGAGCGCGGGCCGGCGGCGGTGCCGAGGAGCGAACCCGCGAGGCGGTCGAGCTCGCGGAACGGGTCGAAGTTCATCGTCATCGAAATCAACTCCTTCGTGGTTCTCGTTGAGTCCCCTCGACTCAACTGCGACCGTTTTAGCACTCGACCCTGGTGAGTGCCAAAAGATCGCTCAGAGGACGCCGAGAACTCAGCCGAGCAGTGGCGCCAGGAACGGGTCGATGACCGCCCACGTCGCCCCGGGGGCCTCGAGATGGGGCAGGTGCCCGGCCGCCGGGACCTCGGCGAACACCGCACCCGGCACGGCCGCCGCCACCGCGCGACCGTACGCCGGGGTCACGACCGCGTCGCTCGCACCGAAGACCACGAGCGTCGGCACCCGTACGGCCCCGAGCCGCCGGAGCAGGGTCGGGTCGCTCATCGACCGGCCGGCGACGACCGCCATGGTCTGCCCGTTCGACCGCTGCACCGCCTGTTGTTCCTCGGTGACCGACGCCGGGTCCTGGTACCCCCGCTCGGGATCGTGCCAGGCGACCTCGGCCAGCCCGCGGGCATCGAGGGCGAAGAAGTCGGCGATCGGTTCGCCCTCGACCACCGCACCCACGCCGTCGATGTCGACGACGGCACCGACGACCCCGGCGAACCGGTCGTCGGCAGCTGCCTGCACGGCCATCTCGAGGGCGATCCAGCCGCCGATCGACGACCCCACGAGCACGACGTCCTGCTCCCCGGCGGCGAGGAGCTGCTCGAGGTACGCGGCCGCCAGGGCCGGGACGGAGTCGATCCCGTCCGGGCGCGGGGTGCCGTCCCACCCGGGGTGCGTGGGGGCGACGACGTGGAAGGCGGGCGCGAGGTGCGCGACGATCGGTGCGACGGTCCTGGGGCCACCGCCACCGTGCAGGACGAGCGCGGTGCGGGTGCGGGTGTCGGTCATGAATGCTCCGTATCAACATGTTTATGTACGAGTGTTGATACCGTAGCACCATGCCGACCGACCTCGAAGCCCTGGGCCACGCCGTCAAGCGGGCGCAGTACCGCAACCACCGCACGATGGACGCCGCCCTGCGCGACCTCGGCGTGACGCTCGTGCAGTGGGACGCCCTGCGCGCGATCGACCGGATGCCCCGCGCATCCGGGCACGACCTCGCCGTCGCGACGTTCCAGAGCGACCAGGCGTTCGGCACCCTCGCGAACCGCATGCTCGGCCGTGGGCTCATCACCCGGACCGCCGGCCGGGGCCGCCGGATCGAGCACACCGTCACCGAGGACGGTCGGCGGGTGCTCGAGGAGGGACACCGCATCGCCGAGGGGGTGCTCGACGGCCTGTTCGCACCGCTCGACGAGCCGCGACGGGCGGCACTCCTGCAGCTCCTGACGACCCTGACCGACGGTCCCGAACCGTTCGGCGCGCAAAACGTACACAGCGCGAATGGTTCGTTGAACTGACCGTTCACTTCGTGAAAGAGTTCAGGCGTCCGCAGGGGACACACGGCAAGCAAGAAGGGCGGGACAGGACATGCACAGCACGTACTCCGGGATGCCTCGGACGGCACGGATCGGTGGCAGCCACACGCGCGTCGGTCTCACCGACCCGGCGATCATCGACGCGTACGTCGCGCGTCGCATCCAGGACCCCTCGCTGCTCGCCGGTCGTTCCGAACCGTCCTACGCGGACTTCTTCACCACGCCTGCCGTTTAGCAAGGAGCGCATGACCCCATGCCGTTGACCGTCGTCCGTCGAGAGCACGTCCACCTCTACGCCCGCGAGCCCGAGTCCCGGGTCGCGAAGACCGCTGTCGACGCGCTGCTCCGCCTGCAGCACGCCGAGGACCAGCAGATCGAGTCCGCCCGCATCGAGAGCGGCCTGTCGAAGAACGAGTTCCTCGCCGTCCGGTACATGCTCCAGGCGCACCGGGACGGCCGGGCGATGGGCCCGAAGGACCTCGCCGTCATGCTCGCCGTCTCGAACGCCTCGGTCACCAAGATCGTCGACGGGCTCGTGCAGAAGGGGCTGCTGTCGCGCACGGCGCACCCCACGGACCGTCGTGCGCAGGTGCTCGCCCCGACCGACCAGGCCGCCGAGAAGATCGACGCCTCGTACGCGCGCTTCCACGCGGCCGTCGTCGAGGTGCTCGAGCAACTCCCCGACGCGGACAACGCCGTCCTCGCCGACTCGCTCACGAAGATCGTCGACGCGCTCGCCGCGGGCATGCCCGCGCCGGTCGACGAGTACACGGTCGACGACCAGGACTGACGCGAGCACGCCGGGCTGACGCGGCCCGGCGGGTGTGACGCGACCGGCGAGACGGACGGGAGGCCCGTGGTGCGCCCGCCACGGGCCTCCAGACCGGACGGTGGCGAGAAAACCTTCCAGCGGTAAGTTGGGTGCATGACCCACCCCGCGGACGACGCCGACGCGGCCCAGCCGCGCCGCGGCGGGTACCGCAAGGGCGCCGAGCGGCGCACGCAGATCCTCGACGAGATGATCCGCATGGTCGCGGAGCAGGGGGTCGACGCATCGTCGCTGCGCTCGGTGGCCGAGGCCCTCGGGATCACGCACGCGGCACTCCGCCACTACTTCCCGAGTCGCGACGAACTGCTGCTCGCCGTCTACCGGGAGCACGAGGTCCGCGAGCAGGGCGCGCCCGACCGGATGAAGTCGGCGATCGGCGACATGCGCGAGAGCGCGTCGCGCAACCGGGCCGTGCCGGGGCTGGTGCAGCTGTACACGACCCTCGCGGCCGACGCCGTGCAGGAGGGCCACCCGGCCACGCGCGACTTCATGCGCGAACGCTTCGCCCGCCTGCGGGCCGAACTCGCCGCACTGATCGAGGCGGACCAGGCGAGCGGCCGGATCCGCGCCGACCTGGACCCGGTCGACCTGGCGAGCCTGAGCATCGCGGCATCCGACGGGCTGCAGGTCCAGTGGCTGCTCGACCCGGACGCCGTCGACGGCGAGCGGGTGCTGCGGCTGCTCGAGCAACTCGTCCCGCCGGTGCGCTGAGCGGCCAGGGGTACGCCCAGACCGCCGGTGGCACAGCGACCGGCCGGTAGAAGGGCAGCATGACCACTTCCACGCGCACCCCGCTCGGCGTCACGCTCGTCGACGGGGGCGCCAACGTCGCCCTGTTCTCGAGCACCGCCGAGCGGGTCGAGTTCTGCACCTTCGACGAGGACGGCACCGAGCACCGCACCGAGCTCCGCAACCGCACCGGCTACACCTTCCACGACGTCGTGCCCGGCGTGACCGTCGGCACCCGCTACGGCTTCCGCGTGCACGGTGCGTGGGACCCGGCGAACGGCCTGCGCCACAACGGCGCGAAGCTCCTGCTCGATCCCTACGCCACCGCCGTCGACGGCACCTACGAGTGGGGCCAGGCCCTGTTCGGCCACGACATGGACGACCCCGAGCAGCTCGACGACACCGACTCGGCCAGTGCGATGCCCAAGTCGGTCGTCGCCGACCGGTCCTTCGACTGGGACGGTGACGCCCTGCTGCGGACGCCGCTCGCCGACACCGTCGTGTACGAGGTGCACGTGAAGGGCTTCACGAAGCAGCACCCCGACGTCCCCGAGGAGATCCGCGGCACCTACGCCGGCATGGCCCACCCCGCGGCGATCAAGCACCTGACGGACCTGGGCGTCACCGCGGTCGAGCTGCTGCCGACGCACCAGTTCGTGCAGGACTCGACGCTCCTCGACAAGGGCCTCCGCAACTACTGGGGCTACAACAGCATCGGCTTCTTCGCGCCGCACGACGAGTACTCGTCCTCGGGCACCGGCGGGCAGCAGGTCGCCGAGTTCAAGGAGATGGTGAAGGCCCTGCACGCCGCGGGGCTCGAGGTCATCATGGACGTCGTCTACAACCACACCGCCGAGGGCAACCACATGGGCCCGACGCTGTCGTTCAAGGGGATCGACAACCAGTCGTACTACCGGCTGGTCGAGGGTGACGAGGCGAACTACTTCGACACCACCGGCACCGGCAACAGCCTGAACGTCGGGCACCCGGCGGCCCTCGGACTCATCATGGACTCGCTCCGCTACTGGGTCGAGGAGATGCACGTCGACGGCTTCCGGTTCGACCTGGCCACGACGCTCACCCGCCAGGACGGCGAGGCCGAGAAGCACTCCGCGTTCCTCGACATCATCCACCAGGACCCCGTGCTGCGCGAGGTCAAGATGATCGCCGAGCCGTGGGACACCGCCGGCTACCAGGTCGGCGGGTTCCCGGCCGACTGGTCCGAGTGGAACGGCAAGTACCGCGACGACCTGCGTGCCTTCTGGCGCGGCGACGAGGGCGCGCTCGGCGACGCCGTGCAGCGGGTCCTGGGCAGCCCCGACGTCTACGAGGGCTCACGGCGCTCCCCGCTGTGCTCGATCGACTTCGTGACCGCCCACGACGGTTTCACCCTGGCCGACCTGACGATGTACGCCGACAAGCACAACGAGGCGAACGGCGAGGACAACAACGACGGCGAGAGCGACAACACCTCGTTCAACGGCGGCATCGAGGGCCCGACCGACGACGGTGCGGTGAACGACTACCGCGACCGGCAGCGCCGCAACTTCCTCGGCACCCTGCTGCTCTCCGCCGGCGTGCCGATGATCCTGGGTGGCGACGAGCTCGCCCGGTCACAGGGCGGCAACAACAACGCGTACTGCCAGGACGACGAGATCTCGTGGTTCGACTGGGCCGCCGCCGACCAGGACCTGCTCGCCTTCACGACGGCGGCCATCGCGTTCCGTCGGCAGCATCAAGCGCTGCGTCCGGAGTGGTTCCGCACCGCGCCGGGGGACTCGGAGTCGACGGTGACCGTGCTCCGTGCCGACGCCGCCGGGTTCGAGGACGGCGACTGGGCGGACGGCGGCAACCGGGCCGTGACGCTCGTGCTGCACCAGGGCGACGACACCGTGGCCGTGCTGCTGAACGCGTCGGACACCACGGTGGAGTTCACGCTGCCGGAGCGTCCGGGTGGGGGCAGCTGGGCCCTCGGGCTGTCGAGCGACCCCGACCAGGCCGTGGTGGGCGACGCGGCGACCCTGCTCGTGCGCGACGCGTCCTTCACCGCGCTGGTCTGACTCGCGCCGGGTTCGCGGCGCTCGCGCGGCTCGCGCGGGGGCTCCGCGTCCCGATGTTCGCGTCGTGATCCCGTTTGATGAGCAGGAATGGTCGGGTCCCCGTTCGGGACCCGACCATTGCCGCCCAGCAAGTGCCGCCGTCAGAACTTCTGGTCGGTCTCCTTCGGGTGCCGGGTCTTGCCCGTCGCCTGGTCGTGCGTGGCCGCGTCCGGGGCGTCCATCGCCGGACCCACCCCGACCGGGACGCCGGCCTCCGGGTGGTTCAGGTCGAACGCCGGCGACTCGGACCGGATCCGTGGCACCGACGTGAAGTTGTGCCGGGGCGGCGGGCAGCTCGTCGCCCACTCAAGCGACCGGCCGTAGCCCCACGGGTCGTTGACGAGCACCTTGCGGCCCTTCCGCATCGTCTGCACGATGTTGAGGAAGAACGGGATCATCGACGCCGCCGTCAGGACTGCTCCGACCGTCGAGACCTGGTGCAGCCAGGTGATGTCGTCCTCGGGCAGGTAGCTCGCGTAGCGGCGGGGCATCGCGATGACGCCGAGCCAGTGCTGGATCAGGAACGTCATGTGGAACCCGATGAACAGCATCCAGAAGTGCACCTTGCCGAGCCCTTCGCCGAGCATCTTGCCCGTGAACTTCGGCCACCAGAAGTAGAAGCCCGAGAACATCGCGAAGACGACGGTGCCGAAGACCACGTAGTGGAAGTGCGCCACGACGAAGTAGGTGTCGTGGACGTGGAAGTCGAGCGGCGGCGACGCCAGGATCACGCCGGTCAGCCCGCCGAACGTGAAGGTCACGAGGAACCCGATCGCCCACAGGATCGGCGTCTCGAAGGTCACCGACCCCCGCCACATCGTGCCGACCCAGTTGAAGATCTTCACGCCCGTGGGCACGGCGATCAGCATCGTCATGAGTGAGAACCACGGCAGCAGCACGCCACCCGTCGCGAACATGTGGTGCGCCCACACCGACACGGACAGCGCCGCGATCGAGATCGTGGCGTACACGAGCGTCTTGTAGCCGAAGATCGGCTTCCGGCTGAAGGCCGGGAACACCTCGGACACGATGCCGAAGAACGGCAGGGCGATCACGTAGACCTCTGGGTGGCCGAAGAACCAGAACAGGTGCTGCCACAGCAACGCTCCGCCGTTCGCCGGGTTGAAGATCTGCGCGTCGAAGACCCGGTCGAGCAGCAGGCCGAACAGCGCGACCGCCAGCACCGGGAACGCCATCAGCACGAGGATCGACGTGATCAGCACGTTCCACGTGAAGATCGGCATCCGGAACATCGTCATGCCCGGGGCGCGCATGGTGATGACGGTCGTGATGAAGTTCACGGCGCCGAGGATCGTGCTGAACCCGGTCATGCTCAGGCCGGCGACCCAGAGGTGCCCGCCGATGCCCGGTTCGAAGGTGGTGTCCGACAGTGGTGCGTAGGCCGTCCACCCGAACGCTGCCGCTCCACCCGGTGTCAGGAACCCGCCCATCGTCACCAGGCTGCCCATCGCGTAGAGCCAGTACGAGAACGCGTTGAGCCGGGGGAAGGCGACGTCGGGGGCCCCGATCTGCAGCGGCATGATCGCGTTCGCGAACCCGGAGAACAGCGGGGTCGCGAACAGCAGCAGCATGACCGTGCCGTGCATCGTGAGCAGCTGGTTGTACTCCTCGCGGGTCTCGAGCACGTCGAGTCCCGGGGTGAAGAGTTCCGTCCGCATCACCACCGCCATCACCCCGGCCAGGCAGAAGTACCCGAACGACGTCACCAGGTACAGGTTGCCGATCGTCTTGTGGTCGGTGGTGGTGTGCCAGTGCACGAACCGCGCGCCGAGCTTCACCGGACGTCCGGGGCCGACGTCCGCCGGGTGTTCGCCGAGGACGGGCGGGTTCTCGAGGTCGGTCACGGGGTGCTCCCATCGGATCGTTCGGAAAGCGCGAGGCTGATCCGACTGTGATGTGCGGTCGCGTTGATTCTGTCCAACGGGTGCGCAGAGTGTCCGAAGGAACGGGCGGAAGGCAGCGAGATGTGGATACGGGTCGTGTTGCCCCGCGAGGTCCGGGCCCGAAGCCTGCCGGGTGTGCTGCGCCGGGCGTGGGTCGCCGGCTTCTCCACACGCGTCCTGCCGGTGCGTCCGGCAGGCTGTGACGACCCGGAGTGGACGCCTGTCGAGTTCCTGCTCGACGTCGAGTCCGCGAACACCGGCTGGGCCGAGGCGTTCGAGATCGAGTTCACGAGCGCGATGACGCCCCGGTGTCGACGAGCGATCCGGGGGCACGGTTGCCACCTGGAGCCCATCAGCCGACCGCACCGCTGAGGCCCGTGCTCGCCGGGTGGCCCCCGATCACCGAACCGGTGTCCGCACCGGGCCACAGGCCGGCCGCGACGCGGCCGGTCCGTGCGTGGAGGTTCGTCATCGCGGCAGCGAGTGCGACCTGCCCGAGATCACCGGTCGCCGCGTAGGCCGCACGTTGCCTCGACGCGCCGGTGCCACGCGCGAACAGGTCGGCCAGGCCGCGTTCGACGAGCTGGTCGTCGCCGTTCGCGACGAGCGCCGGCAGCACGTGGGCGAGCAGGAGCGTGACGACCTCGCGTGCGGGTGCGGCGCGGCCCGTCAACGGGTCGACCAGTTCACCGTCCAGGCCCTCGAGCGCTGCGCGCCAGTTCGCGAGCCGGACGGTGCAGGCGGGGGTGTCGCGCTCGAGCGACCCCGAACGCCACTCCTCGGCAGCGGTGTCGACCATCGCCCGGACGAGTCCTGCGATCGTCACGGTCACCCCGGGGTCCAGGGGGACGTCGGCGACGCGGACCTCGACGGTCGGGTGTGCGCGGGACAGGCGCGCGTCGAGGTAGAGCATCCCCTCGTCGAGCAGGGCGCCGGTGCGGAGCATGCCCTCGGTGACGGCGCGGTAGCGCTCCTCGGAGCCGAACCGCTCCATCGGCCCGGCCGACGGCCACTGGCTCCAGGCGATCGATCGGAAACTCGCATGACCGGTGTCCACCCCGGCGTGGAAGGGGGAGTTCGCGCTCAGGGCGATGAGGACCGGCGTCCACGTCCGGATCCGGTCGAGCACCGCGACGCCCTCGGCGGGGGAGTCGATCGCGACGTGGACGTGCAGGCCGCAGGTCAGCCCCTGCCGGGGGATGGACCCGTAACGCTCGAGCATCCGGTGGTACCGGGCGCCGTCGCTCACGTGCGGGGTCACCGGAGTCGGTGACGTCGCGAGCGGGGCCGCGTGCGCACCGAAGCCGTTCGCGACCTGTTCGACGAGTGCCCGGTTGTCGAGCACCTGCCCGCCGAGCGCGGCGAGCGAGGTGTGCGGGCGGGTGGTGACCTCGATCATCTCGCGCTGCATCTCGCCCACGACGCCGCCGGGGTCCGGCACCCGCGTCGCCCTCGCACCGGCCAGCACACCGTCGGCGACCGGCACGGGCACGCCCGTCGATCGGTCGATGAGGAGCAGCTCCTCCTCCACACCCATGGTTCTCATCACCCGAGTGAAGAAGCCCCCGACTTCGGGCCGTTCCAGATGGCCGACGAGCGCGGATCCGTTGGCCGAACTGCGCGGTCCGGTCCACGGAGCGCAGGGTCGAGCGATCACACACCCTGGTGAGCAGCAATGGTCGGGTCCCCGTTCGGGACCCGACCATTGTTGTTCACGACGTGGTGCTCGCGGCGCTCCTAGGCGTTCGCGCCCGCGGTCAGCACGGCTGCCGCGGGGTCGAAGTCCTCGGGCAGCGGCGGGATCGCGTCCACGGCGGACGTGATGTCGACGGCGGAACCCGACTCGGCCGCGTCACGGATGCCGAGCAGCACGTCGAGCACGTGCAGCGCGACGGCGCCGGAGGCACGCTCGGGGCGGTCCTCGGCGATGGCGCGGGCGAGCTCGACGACACCGGTGCCACGACCCCAGGTGGAGCCGACCGCCTCGAGCGTCTCGGGCTCGTCCTGCCCGTAGCGCCAGAGCTGCGACGAGCCCTCGAAGGTGTTCGGGTCCGGCAGCGAGATCGTGCCGAGCGTGCCGTTGATCTCGACGAAGCCCATGCGCGGCAGGGCGTGCTGGAACGAGAACGTCGACTGGGCGGACTGCCCGCCGGCGAACTCGATCAGGGCCGCGTGGTGCGTCGGGACCTCGACCGGGAACGTCTCGCCGGCGCGGGGGCCGGACGCGATCGTGCGACGGTCGAGCGACTTCGACGAGACGGCCTGCACGCGCGATGCGGTGCCGAACGCGTGCACCAGGGTCGTCACGTAGTACGGGCCCATGTCGAACAGGGGTCCGGCACCGGTGGCGAACAGGAAGTCCGGGTTCGGGTGCCACGCCTCGGGTCCGGGGACGTGGAACAGCGTCGTCGCGGACAGCGGCTCGCCGATGTCACCGCGGGCGATGGCCCGGAGCGCCGTCTGGATGCCCGCGCCGAGCACGGTGTCCGGAGCGGTCGCGACGCGCAGGCCCTTGGCCTTCGCCGACTCGAGCACCGCGGCGGCCGACGCGTGGTCGGTCGCGATCGGCTTCTCGCTCCAGACGTGCTTGCCGGCGTCGATGATCTGCTGGTCGACCTCGGCGTGTGCGGCCGGGATCGTCAGGTTGATCACGATCGAGACGTCGTCACGGGCGAGGAGCTCCTCGACCGTGCCGGACGCGGCCACGCCGTAGGACGCCGCCTGCGCCGCAGCGCGGTCGAGCAGCACGTCGGCGACGAAGCGGACCTCGACATCGGCGAACTTGGTCAGGTTCTCCAGGTACTGGGTGGAGATGTTGCCGGCACCGATGATGCCGATCCCGACACGGCTCACTTGTCGTTGTCCTTGAGCCAGGTGAGGGACTCGGTGATGCCCTCGAAGACGTCGCCCGAGTAGGCGTCGAACTCGACGACGCGGATGGCCTGCGGCGCCGCGGCGAGGATGCCCGCCACGTCGACGTCGCCCTGGCCGGCCGGCGTCTGGTTCTCGAAGGCGCGCTGGAGCGACTCCGGCACGATGAGGGCGCTCTCGGACGAGGGCAGCGCAGTGAGGATGTCACCGTCGACCTTGCCGTCCTTGACGTGGATCGCGACGACGCGGTCGCCCAGGCCCTTGAGGACGGCGGGGGCGTCGGCGCCACCGACGGTCGCCCAGAAGGTGTCGACCTCGAGGACGGTCTCCGGCGACAGCTGCGACACGAACAGGTCGTAGACGGTGCGGCCGTCGACCTTGTTCGTGAACTCCCACTGGTGGTTGTGGTACCCGAACTGCAGGCCGCGGCCGGCGGCCTCGGCGGTCAGCTCGTTGACGCGCTCGGCGATCTTCGCGACGTCGTCGGCGGTCTGCCAGCGGTCGGTCGGGATGAAGGGGTCGATGACGGTGCGGATGCCGAGGCGCTCGGCGGCGTCCCAGATCGGCGCGGTGTCCTCGGCGTCGATCACGGCGACGTGGCCGGACGGAGCCTTGAGGCCGGTGGCCGCGAACGCACGCTCGAGGTCGGTGGCGCGCTCGACGAACGCGTAGGGCTCGACGTTCTCGTACCCGATCTCGGCGACCCGGGCGATGGCCTTGTCGAGGTCTTCGGCGATGGCGTCGCGCAGTGAGTACAGCTGCACAGAAGTGGTGGGCATTGCAGAGGCTCCTTCGATCCTGTCTGGGTGTCGCGGCCCGTCGAGGAGCGATGCTCCGCGGCGAGATCGATGACGACGCTACCCCAAAAACCACCCGGTGTGTAGTTTTTGCTGCCCCGTGTGACGCGGCCCGTCCACCCCGCGCGGCGCCGACCGTGACGCCCCTGCTGTTGCAGACAACACGTGTCGATGTATGCTCGCGTCGGAAAAACCTTGTCAGGCAAGGTTTTCATCGACTCAAGGAGGCGTCATGAGCACCACCGAACCCGGCAGCCCGGCACTGCTCGACCCGGAAGAGGGCATCACCCAACCCGTCAGCACGGTGAAGGTGGGCATCGGCTACCAGATCGCCCTGTTCCTCGGGCAGTTCGGCCTCTTCGTCGCGCTCATGGCGCCCGTCTACGTGAGCATGCAGCTCAAGGCGCAGGCCCTGGTCGGCGACGACGCCGCGAACGTCATCGGCTCGGTGCTGCCGATCGGCGCGTTCGGTGCACTCATCATGAACCCCCTGGCGGGCGCCCTGTCCGACCGCACCCGCACGCGCTGGGGCCGTCGTCGCCCCTGGCTGCTCAGCGGTGTCGTGGTCTTCGCGATCGCCCTCGCCTGGATCGCCTACTCGCCCGACGTCCTCAACCTGACGCTGGCCTGGCTGCTCGCCCAGCTCGCCGCGAACGCCACGCTCGCCACGCTGCTCGCGAGCTTCGCCGACAACGTGCCGCAGCTGCAGCGCGGCCGGTCCTCGAGCATCATCGCGCTCGCGCAGAACATCGCCGTGCTCGCCGGCACCTACCTGTCGGTCTTCTTCGTCGCGAACCTGCCCGTGCTGTTCATCGCGCCGGGCATCCTGGCGATCATCCTGGTCGCCGTGTACGCCGTCGTGGCCCGTGACGACCTGCCGACCTACAAGCTCAAGAAGTTCACGTTCCTGAACCTCATCGCGTCGTTCTGGACGAACCCGGTCAAGAACCCGGACTTCGCGTTCGCGTGGTGGTCGCGCTTCCTCATCATCTTCGCGACCTTCATGTTCACGACGTACCGCCTGCTCTACATGGAGCAGCACCTCGGCATCGAGAGCGCGAAGGAGGCGACCGCCGCCGTCGCCTTCGGCGTGCTGCTCTACACGATCGCGCTGCTGGTCAGTGCGGCGCTGTCCGGCTGGGCCTCGGACAAGCTCGGTCGCCGCAAGGTGTTCGTCGGTGGTTCCACGGCGATGTTCGCGGTGGGACTCATCGTGCTGGCGCACGCCGACACGGTCAACGGCTTCTACGTCGCCGAGGTCATCATGGGCTTCGCGTACGGCATCTACTCCGCGATCGACACCGCACTCGTCGTCGACGTGCTGCCGAACGCGGACCGTCCCGGCAAGGACCTCGGCGTCATCAACATCGCCAACGCCCTGCCGCAGTCGCTCGCGCCGGCCGTCGCCCTGTTCTTCCTGAAGATCGGGTCCGGGGACGCCGCTGACAACTACACGCTCATGTGCTGGGCCGCCGGCGCGATCGCCATCATCGGCGCACTCGTCGTGATCCCCATCAAGCGGGTGCGGTAGTCCACAGCGGACTGGAGGCCCGTGGCGACCCCGCCACGGGCCTCCAGTCCGTCGCAGGGACCGACCGCCGGGCCGGCGTCAGGGGGTGCCGGGGGAGGGCAGCTCCTGCCGGAGCGCCTCGGCGAGGCGGGAGGCGAACCGGCGGACCGCCGTCGCCTCGTCGACGCTCAGCGCGTCGATGGTCTCGATCAGCGGAGCGTGGATGTGCCCGTACGCACGCGCGAGGTCCTGCTCGGCGGAGCCGGTCGCCGTGATGATGACGCCGCGGCGGTCCTCGGGGTTCGCCCGCCGTTCCGCACGCCCGTCACGCACCAGGCGGTCGATGAGCTTCGTCATCCCCGCGGTGGAGAGCCGCAACGCCCGGGCGAGCTGTGTGGGGTTGACCGTCCGTCCATCGCGGCGCGCGAGCACCAGGTGTCGCAGGGCGAGGGCATCGATGGGGAGCATCCCCAGGGTGCGGAGCGCCTGCTCGTCGGCCTCGTGGACGCTGTCGCTCAGGGCCTGCAGGCTCGCGATCGCGGCGGCGCCCTCGGCGGTGCGCGGCTGCCGGTCGAACAGATCGGATCCGCGCTGCTGGTCGTCTTCGCTCATGGTCGCCCCTGCGTCCTGTCGTTTGGTGGACAAACCCCATGTTCCCCGACCTCCCTGGGAACCCAAACTGGGGAAGTAATCAGCCAGGCGAGACAACTGTTGCGGTCATGACGCCATCGATGTCCGGTGGCGGAGATCAGAAGGAGTGACCATGTCGAACACGGCAGGAAATCCCGCACGACACGACTCGGTCGTCCGTGCCACCTGGAACGAGACCAAGTCCGCACTCAAGACCACCGAGTTCTACGCCTGGCTCGTCGTGTCCATCGCGATCCTCGTTGCGTCGGCCGTCGTGGACAACGCGGACGAGGGCCACACCGGCTTCGGTGCCGACCAGGCCTGGCTGTACGTCGCGATCGTGACGGCCGCCTACGTCGTCAGCCGCGGCATCGCGAAGTCCGGCGTGCGCAAGCCCGACTGGAACGACGACGACCGACGCGACGTCAACGGTCGTTCGAACTGACGCCGAGCACCACGTGCACCCGGCTCCCGAGCCGGAGTGAGGCCGTCCCGATCGCATCGGGGCGGCCTTTCGTCACGTCCGCTCGTGTCGTCGCCGCACCGATACCGTGAACCCCATGCTCGACGCCACGCCCGCCTCGTTCGACACCCCCGCCGGCCGCATCGTCGGGACGGTCGACGGCGACGTGGTGCGGGTGCTCGGGATCCCGTACGCGCAGGCCGAACGGTTCGCCCCGCCGCAGCCGATGCCACCGTTCGCGGGCGAGCTGCACGCGTCCACCCCGTCGCCGGTCGCACCGCAGCCGCACGAGGAGTTCGTCGACCTGCTGCTCAACCCGATCCAGGGCATCGAGGTCGACGAGCACTGCCAGCGGCTCTCGATCACGCTGCCCGCCGACGTCCGTCCGGGCGAACAGCTGCCGGTGATGGTCTGGATCCACGGCGGCTCGTACGTCATCGGCGGCGGGGACCTGCCGATCTACGACGCCCGCGACCTGGTGACCGAGCAGCGCGTGATCGTGGTGTCGGTCACGTTCCGGCTCGGCGTGCTCGGGTTCCTCGGTGACGGCGAGACGATCCCGGCCAACCTCGGGCTCCTCGACCTGGTCGAGTCGCTCCGCTGGGTGCGCGCGAACATCGCTTCGTTCGGCGGCGACCCCGACCTGGTCACCGTCTTCGGGCAGTCGGCCGGCGGGGACGCGGCCGCGCACCTGATGATCAGTGCCGGCGCCGGAGGACTCTTCCGCCGCGCGATCATCCAGAGCGCTCCGCTCGGGCTGTCCCGCCGTCGGGCACGGATGAACCGCGCGATGGTCCGGGCGGTCGGCACCGTGCACGCCGACACCCCGCTCGAGGACCTGCTCGATCGTCAGGCGCTCGGTACCCGGGCCGCCGCGCCGTACGGACTCTCCGCCGGCATGCCGTTCGGCACCCAGTACGGGTTCGCGCCGCTGCCCGCCGAGCGTGACCTCGACGCCGAGTGGAGCCGGGTCGCGCCCGACGTCGACGTCCTGATCGGGTCCGGTTCGGACGAGGCGGGCATGTACGTGCCGCTCGTGCCCGGCCTGCGTCGGGTCACCCGGTCGCGGGTGCTGCGGTCGGCCCTGCGGTGGTGGGTCGTCCGTCCGCTGTCCGACGTCATCTACGGCCGCGATGCCCGACGGTTCACCGAACGGCACCGACGCGCCGGCGGGCGCGCGACCTCGTACCGACTGCACCGCGGTGTCACGAGCGCCCCGACCGGAGCCGTGCACATGAGTGACCTGCCGCTGCTGCTGGGTGGGCGCGAGGCCTGGGCCGGCACCCGGTTCGTCCCCGAACGCGACTGGCCAGAGGTCGAGCGCCGCGGCCGGGCCTTCCGCGCGATCTGGGCCGACTTCGCCCGCACCGGCGAGGTCCGGGCGCCCGACGACGAGACCCTGACGTTCGACCGCGGCTGACCCCGGAGCCGGCGATGGTGGCCGCGCCCCCTGAACTGGCGGTCGCGGGCTGCTGACCGGCCCCGCACAATCGTCAGCATGCCCACGACCGACGTCGACCTCCGCGCACGCATCGTCGCCGGGGCGATCAGTGCCTACCGAGCCGGGGACTTCCACCGCGTCGGGCCCGACGAGGTCGCCGAGCACGCCGGGGTCACGGCCGACGAGTTCCGTCGGGCGTACCCGATGTGGGAACTCCTGGTGGTCGCGGTCATGGACAAGTGGAACAACGGCAGCCGGCGCCAGCTCTGGCCCATCGCGGAGCGGGACGGCACGGTCGCCTACCTGCGAGCCCGGCTCGCTGCGGGCGTCGAGGACCCGGCCCTCGTGCGACTCCGGGTCGCCGTGCTCAGCGCCGCCTCGAACCCCGACCACCCCGCAGCCGGATGGTTCCGCAACCAGTACACGCGGGCGTTCGAGGACGTCACGCTCGCCCTGGTCCGTGACGTCGTCGCCGGCCGGGAGCCCCGCGGCGCATCGCCCCGGCACGCAGCCGAGCAGCTCATGGCGCTGTACGAGGGGCTCCAGCTCCAGTCCGTGATCCGCGACGACGGGGAACCGCTCAGCGCCTTCGACCGGGCGGTCGCCCGGATGCGCGTTGGCTGGGCAGCGGCACGCGTCGACGCCTGATCCGGGTCGGGCGAGCACGGCGGGTCCGTTGGCACCATGCGGGTCCGGGGCCTTGAGCGGCGAGCGGTCACGACTCCCCGCGCGTGCAGCGTCGCGCGGTCGCGTTGCGGCGTCTGGCGGTGTCGCAAGCAACGGTTTGTGACCGCTCGGCGGGCAGCCATCGGGGTGTCCTGACCGCGCGCCGGCGTGGACGTCCCGACGGCACGCCGGACGGCCGGGGAGGCCCGTGGCGGCGGCGACTCGCGCCTCCCGGCCCGCGGGGTGGTCGCGACACACCGCACGGGCTGCGTCGCGTGGTCACGTTCCGTCGCTTGCGGGCGGCGGGGCCGACGGTCCGTGACCGCTCGGCGTGCGGGCCGCGGGGGGTCGTGACCGGTCGGCGGGCTGGTGAGCGTCTGCACCACCCCGGTCCACGGCCTGGAGGCCCGGCGCGGCTGGCAGACGTCGGTGCACCCACCTGGCATGGTCGGCCCATGGAGTACACGGACTACGACACCCGGCTCGCCGCCTACGGCGTGATCACGGACGGTGACCGCGTGCTCCTGGCGAAGCTGCGCCACCCCGACGCGGGCACGTGGACGCTGCCGGGCGGCGGGGTCGAGTTCGACGAGACCGTCGAGCAGGCCGTCGTGCGCGAGATCCGTGAGGAGACCGGGTACGAGGCCCAGGCCGGTGCTCTGCTCGGGGTCCGGCACCACATCGTCCCCGCGGAACGCCGCATCCACGCCAACGGCCGGCCGATGAAGGCCGTGCAGGTGGTGTTCCGGGCGACCATCACCGGGGGAGCACTGCGCCACGAGCTCGACGGCTCGACCGACGAGTCGCGGTGGATCCCCGTCGCCGAGCTCCCGCACCACCGCCACGGCCTGCTCGTGCCGATCGCCCTCGGCTGGGCGGGTGCCCTGTCCCGCTGACCGCTGGCGTCACTCCTCGATGACGCTGAGGACGTTGCCCGACGGGTCGGTGAACCAGGCGATGAGCGGCCCGCCCTCCGGTTCACGCCCCGGTCGTCGGTCATCCCCTCGTACTGCAGGAACACGACGCCCTTCGCGGTGAGCTCGTCGACCGCGGCGTCGATGTCCGGCACCGGGAAGTTCAGCACGGTGAAGGCCGCGGGTTCGTGACCGGGGCCCTTCGGGTAGACGAGCACCTGGTGTCCGCCGCCGAGCTGCAGGAAGAGCATGCCGTGGTCCTCGGTGACCTCGACCCCCAGGACGTCCTCGTAGAACGCCTTCGCCTCGGGCACGTCGCGCACCGAGAACCCGCTGAACGCCTTCGTCGCATCGACCATGCGGCAAGTGAACCACCGCGGTCCGGCGTCGGTGCGCTCTGCGAGGATGAAGTCGTGAGCGACTCCGGCACGACCGTCGACCAGGCCGTCGAGCGCGCCCTCGAACTAGCCAGCTCGAACCGCCGCACGGTGCTCGGGATCGCCGGAGCACCGGGTGCCGGCAAGTCCACGCTCGCCCGCCGCATCGTCACCGCAGTCGACGACCGCCTCGGTGCCGGTACGGCGGTGCAGGTCCCGATGGACGGCTTCCACCTGTCGAACGCGGCGCTCGACGCTCTCGGCCGGCACGACCGCAAGGGCGCGGCGGACACCTTCGACGCCGACGGGTACGTCGCGCTCGTCCGCCGACTCGTCACCGCCGACGAGGACGTGGTGTGGGCGCCGGACTTCGACCGTCGCGTGGACGAACCCGTCGCCGGCAGCATCGCGGTGCCCCGCGCAGCCCGACTCGTGGTGTCCGAGGGCAACTACCTGCTCGACGACGCCGCACCGTGGTCGGCGCTGCCGGCGCTCTTCACCGAGACCTGGTTCTGCGCCGTCGCCGACGACGTGCGGCTCGACCGTCTGGTCGGCCGGCACATGCGGCACGGCCGCGACCACGACGCCGCCCGCGCGTGGGCGGTGGAGGTGGACGGCGTGAACGCCGCGAGGGTCGCGCCCACGGTGAGCCGGGCCTCCAGGACGGTGTGGACGTGACCAACGACGACAACCACGCGACACCGACACGAGGAGCGACCATGACCATCGCCATCACCGGCGCGACCGGCAACATCGGGGGCGCCGTGAGCGCGGCGCTCGCCGCGGACGCCGTGCCGTTCCGGATGCTCGTGCGCGACGCCTCGCGTGCGCCGGAGCTGCCCGGCACCGAGGTCGCCGTCGCGACCTTCGCCGATGCCGACGCGAGCCGGAACGCGCTGCAGGGCGTCGAGGTGCTGCTCATGGTCTCGGCGGCCGAGGCCCAGGACCGCCTCGACCAGCACCGGGCGTTCGTCGCCGCGGCGGCGGACGCGGGCGTGCGGCACGTCGTCTACACGTCGTTCCTCGGCGCGGCTCCCGACGCGACCTTCACGCTCGGACGCGACCACTGGGCGACGGAGCAGGCGATCCGCGAGAGCGGGATGGCGTTCACGTTCCTGCGCGACAGCTTCTACCTGGACTTCGTCGAGGACCTGGTCGGTGAGGACGGCGTGATCCGCGGCCCGGCCGGCGACGGCGCCATGGCCGCGGTGGCCCGTGCCGACGTCGCCCGCGTCGCGACCGCCGTGCTCCACGACCCGGACGCCCACCGCGACCAGACGTACGAGCTGACCGGCCCCGAGGCGATCACCCTCGCCCAGGCGGCGGCGATCGTGTCCGAGGTCCGCGGCCGCACGGTCAGCTACCACCCGGAGACGCTCGACGAGGCGTACGCATCACGTGCGCAGTGGAACCCGGAGCCGTGGCAGGCCGACGCCTGGGTGAGCACCTACACGGCCATCGCCGAGGGGGCGCTCGCGCACGTGTCCGGCGACGTCGAACGCATCACCGGGCGTGCGCCGATGTCCCTGCGGGAGGTGCTCGCCGCGGGCTGAGCCGCACGCGCGTGGCCGGCGCCGTGCTTCGTGGGCAGAAGGTGTCGGGTCGGCCGCGGGCACCCGACCGTTCCTGCTCACGAAGCGGCGCACGTGCCGATGTCCTCGGTCAGGACACCCGTCGCGCGGCGAACGTCCCGACGACGCCGAGGGTGAGCACCGCGACGAGCACGACGAGCAGCGGTGCCGTCCAGGTCCCCGTCGCTCCGTGCAGCGCACCGGCGACGAGCGGCCCGGCCGAGCCGAGCAGGTACCCGCCGCCCTGCACGAACGCGGACATCCTGCGGGCGTCGGCATCGCTCGAGACGATCCGCACGATCACGATGAAGATCACGGTGATCCCGCCACCCTGGGCAGCGCCACCGAGCACCGACCACAGCAACCAGAGCTGCGGGGCGAACAGCAGCCCGAGCGGCATCGCCAGCCACAGGGTGCCGACCAGGGCGATGATCGCCGCCGGACGCCACCGGGTCGCGAGCAGCGGGACACCGAGCGCCCCGACGACGGCCAGGATCTGGAACACCGACGAGCTCGCGCCCGACGACGCCTTCGAGAAGCCGATCTCGTCGTGCAGCAGCGTCGGGATCCACGCGGTCAGGGCGTAGTACGAGAACGCCTGACCGCCGAACGCGAGCGTCAGGCCCCAGGTGATGAGCCGCCGTGCCGGTCGGATGGGCTCGGCGGCGGCGACCCGTGCGGCCTCGGCGGCACGGGCGGTGCGGATCGCCCCGGTGTCGAGCACCTGGTCGATCGGACCCGTGACGGGCAGCGGCTCGTCCCGCTCGGACGGGAGCGGGCGGCGCCAGGCCGCGCGAGCACCGACCGCGTAGGTCCAGGCAGCGGCGGCGATGAGTGCGAAGACCGCCCAGATCGCGATGGCGACCGGCCAGCCCCACAGGGCTGCCAGGGGAGCGGTGCCGAGCGACGTGATCATCGACCCGACGTTGAGCGCCGACGTGTAGACGCCGGTGACCAGGCCGACGCGCTCCGGCGAGGTGTCCCGCCGGATGACCACCGGGATCACCACGTTGCCGATCGTGATGCCGATGCCGATGACGGCGGTGCCGATCAGCAGCGCCGCCGACGAGGGCATCGAGCGCAGGACGGTGCCGGCGAGCACGATGACGAGCGACAGGGACACCGCGCGCTCGGGGTCGGCCTTCGCGATGACCCAGCTGGCGAACGGCGTCGCGAGGGCGAAGCACAGCACCGGGATCGTCGTCAGCAGCCCGGCGATCGTCGCGGTCAGGCCGAGGTCGGCGCGGACGTCCCCGATGACCGGTGCGGTCGCGACGATCGGGCCGCGGAAGTTCAGTGCGATCAGGACGATGGCCGCCGGCAGCAGCCAGGCGGCACCGCGGAGCCCCCGCCGGACGACGTCGCCGCTCATACGGACGGCGTCGCGGACGGCAGCAGGATCGGCAGCAGGTCGAGCGGGGTGGCGGCGCGGGCGATGGTGCCCTCGGCCTCGTCGGGGGAGCCGTAGCCCCACTCGGCGAAGACGACCGGGACGCCGTGCACGGTGGCGCCCTCGACGTCGTGCTTCCGGTCGCCGATCAGCACCGGGCGGGTGATGTCGAAGCCGTGGGCATCGAGTCGTCGCAGTGCCTCTTCGACGACGTCGGCCTTGCTCGACCGCACCTCGTCGTCGCTGGCACCCGTGATGATGTCGATGTCCCCGGTGAGCCCGTAGTGCTCGAGGATGTAGGTCGCCGGCGTCTCCGGCTTGCTCGTCGCCGTCGAGATCGGCAGCCCCGCCTGGTGCAGGGTGCGCAGCACGACGTCGATGTCCGGGAACATCTCGGAGTCGAGCGCCCCGTGCGAGAAGTAGTGCTCGCGGTACACGGCGAGGGTGTGGTCGGCGAGCTCCTCGTCCATGCCCATCGCGACCCGGAACGTGTCCATGATCGGCGGACCGACGAACGACATCAGGGTGTCGTGGTCCGGCACCGGGACGCCGACGGTGCGGAAGGTGTGCGTCAGGCTCTCGAGGATGCCCGGCGCGGAGTCGCTGATGGTGCCGTCGAGGTCGAACAGGATGGCGGAGAACGGGCTGGTCATGTCCTGTCCACCCTAGCCGGGCCGTGGCGGTGACCATCCGGGATCCGTCGGCGGTGGGGCGGGGGTGCGCCGTGCCTCCAGGCCGGTCCTTCCGTTCGGAACCAGGTTCCGGACACAGAACCGTGGACAAGCGCGGTGTGGCGTCCGGAACCTGGTTCCGGGGGAGGGGGAGACGTGGTCCGCTCAGAACAGGCGGGTGTGCCCGCCCTCGATGCCGCGCATCGCGTCGTAGTCGAGCACGAGGACGCGGATCCCGCGGTCTTCGGCGAGGGTGCGCGCCTGTGGTGCCACGGTCTGCGCCGCCAGTACGCCCTGCACCGGACGCAGGTGCGGGTCGCGGTTCATGAGCTCGAGGTACCGGGTGAGCTGCTCGACCGCGTCGATGTTGGCGTTGCGCTTCATCTCGACGGCGACGCTCGCTCCCGCGTCGTCGCGGGCCAGGATGTCGACCGGCCCGATCGCCGTCATGTACTCGCGGCGCACCAGGGTGTGGCCGTCTCCGAGCAGCTCGATCTGCTCGGCCAGGAGTTGCTGCAGGTGCGCCTCGACGCCGTCCTTCACCAGGCCCGGGTCGACGCCCAGGTCGTGGGTCTCGTCGGACACGACCTCGTACAGCGAGACGATGAGCTTGTCCTGCGTCTTCTTCTGCGTGACCGTCCACACCTGCGTGATGCCGGCGCTCGACTGCTCGTCGTCCGGCTCGGTGATCTCGATCGAGCAGGGCGGGCTCATCCAGTTCAGCGGCTTGTAGCTGCCGCCGTCGGAGTGCACGAGCAGGGAGCCGTCCGCCTTGAGCATGAGCAGGCGGGTCGCGAGCGGCAGGTGGGCGGAGAGCCGGCCCGCGTAGTCGACGGAGCACCGGGCGATGACGAGACGCACCCCGGAAGCCTAACCGGCGTCGTGGCTCCGTGCCGACGGCACGTCGGTGCGGGCACCGCCACCGTCGACGTCGTCGCTGCTGTCGCGGGTGCTGGCAGCGTCGGTTGCGGTGGCAGCGCTGGCAGCGGTGGCAGCGCTGTCGGCCTGGAGGCGCGGCTCGCCTCCGCCGTCCACGTCGCCCGTGCTGCGGGCCGGGCGGGCGGCGGCGCCGGTCTCACGAGCGGCGCCCGACGCGAGTCCGGCCGCGATGATGAACACGAAGACGATCAGCAGCCCCTCGAGCAGGCCGATCTCCTCGCCGAGGAACCCGATCAGGGGCGGCCCGGCCAGGAACGCCACGTAGCCGATCGTCGCGACGGCGCTGACCCTGGCGGCGGCGGTGCGCGGGTCGTCGGCAGCGGCGGACATGCCCATCGGGAAACCGAGGCTGGCACCGAGACCCCAGAGCACGACGCCCACGATCGCGAGCGGCACGTTGTCGATGAAGATGAGCATGCCGAGGCCGACCACGGCGACGGCGGCGCTGATGCGCAGGATCGGCACGCGGCCGAACTTGTCGATCAGCGGGCTGCCGGCGACGCGACCGGCGGTCATCGCGGCGAGGAACACCGTCAGCACGGCAGCACCGCCCGCGTTGTCGAGCCCGTGCCCATCGATCATCGCGAGGGGCAGCCAGTCGTTCGCGGACCCCTCGGCCAGCGCCATGCCGAGCACGATCACGCCGATGAGCAGCGTCGAGGGCTGTGCCCAGACCTGCCAGCGGGTGAGCGGGGTCGCGATCGGGCTGGTGTCGGTCGACACCGGCTGCTCGAAGCGGTGCTCGTCCTGGAACTTCGTGACGGCGACGAGCATGGCGGCGCTCGTGATGAGGACGAGCACGATGAAGTGCCACGAGACCGGGATCTCGAGCTTCTCGGCCAGGGCGCCGAGGCCCGCGCCGGCGAGCGTGCCGAGGCTGAACGCGGCGTGGAACAGCGGCATGATGGTGCGCCCGCCGGCCTTCTCGGCGGCGGCGCCGGAGACGTTCATCGACACGTCGCACAGTCCGTTGCCGAAGCCGAACGCGATGAGCGCGATCCAGATGGCGGCGAAGCCCCACCCGAGCGTGACCGCGACTCCCGCGAAGACCATGCCGACCGCCAGGCACGCCGCAGCCACCTGCACGCCCCGGCGAGCACCGAGCTTGGCGACGATGTGGCCGGCGAAGGTCAGACCACCGATGGAGCCGACGGCCATGCCGAGCACGAGCAGACCCATCTCGAACGTGCTCGCCCCGAGGGAGTCGCGGACGCTCGGGATCCGGCCCAGCCACGTCGCGATGTCCAGCCCGGACAGGGTGAACACCACGAACACCGCGATGATCCAGGCCTTGGTGGTCGGGACGGTGCGGGTGGACGGCGTCGTCATGGTGGTTCCCATCGTGCTGCGGCGCGCTCGGAGCTGCGCGTTCTGGTGCGTGTCAGTGCTGGTCTTGCGGCTGTCGAATCGATTCGACTGCTCGTTCCGGCTACGCTAACGGGCGATGGACGAACCGGCAACAGGACCCGGCGCGTCGCCTTCCCGTGGCGGCGTCACCCGTTCGTCGCGCCCGACGCTCGCGGCGGTCGCCCGTGCTGCCGGTGTCGCGCCGTCAACGGCGTCGCTCGCCTTCAGCGGTCTCGGCCCGGTGTCCGAGGACGCCAAGGCCCGCGTGCTCGCCGCCGCCGCCGACCTCGGTTACGGCGGCCCCGACCCCCGTGCTCGTTCCCTGCGCCGCGGTCGCTCGGGCGTCATCGGTGTCGTGATGGACGAGCGTCTCAGCGACGCGTTCCGTGACCCGGTCAACGTCCTGACGCTGGACGGCATCGCCGAGGTAGCGGGTGCCGCAGGTGCCTCGCTGCTGCTCGTGCGGAGTCCGCTCGATGACGAGCAGGGCGCCGGCCCGCTGGTCGACGCCCCGATGGACGCCGTCGTGCTCGTCGGGTGCAACGTCCGGATCGACCCGGCCGTCGCGGTGCTACGGCGTCGGCAGATCCCCGTCGTCGCGATCGAGGCGGACGAGATCGAGGGCGCTGTCCCCGTCCAGCTCGACAACCGGGATGCCTCACGCCGTGCTGCCGCCTACCTGCAGGACCTCGGGCACGCAGCCGTCACCGTCGTGACCCTGCCCCTCGACGCCGCACGCCGACGCGGCCCGATCGACGCTGCTCGCCAGGCCGAGGGCATCGCCTTCACCACGCTCGAACGACTGCGTGGTGTGCGAGAGGTCTACCCGGACGCCGTCGCGATCGAGACCGCCGGGAGTTCGGTGGAAGAGGGGCGTCTCGCCGGCACTGAACTCTTCGCCCCGAACGGCCCTCGTCCCACCGCCGTCATCGCGCAGAGTGACCTGATCGCCGTCGGCGTGATCTCGGCCGCTCTCGACGCCGGACTCCGTGTTCCCGAGGACGTCAGCGTGGTCGGCTTCGACGGCATCACGGTGGACGACAGCCTGCTCCACCGCACACCCATCCGGCACCTGACCACCCTGGTGCAGCCCTTCGTGCAGAAGGGCCAGGCCGCAGCCCGTGCCGCCCTGGCCATGCTCGAGGGGGCGGAGCCGCAGCCGGCGTCGTTCACGTCGGAGTTGCGGGTGGGGGACACGACGGGGCCGCCGGCAGCAGTAGCAAAGTCGCATGTTCGCTAACTGATCCTCCGCCAGGCGCCCCTCGCCCTCAGTCTTAATGTATAACCCGCTAAGGTGCAGTGACATAAATAGGTGTTGCTTCGTTCTGTCGGCCCGAAGGTGCTTGCCCGCATGGACAAAGCCGTTTCGGCCTACCCCCTCTAGTTTCCTTCTTCTCCTGTCGCTGATTCTGTGAGAGCATCTCACTATGGCGATATCTCCAGTAGACCACTACGGCCTTTTCGAAAGCGTGCCGACTACGATTGGCGAGGTCCGCGCCTTCATGAACGAGGTCGAAGCCGCAGCTAGTCGCCTCGATGCTGACGTGTATTGGCGTGGACAGACCAATCATTCCTGGGGAGTTACGTCATCTCTGTCGAGGCTCAGTGATACCCCGACCGTTCTGACTGATCGCGATCTGCGAGAGGCGGAATCGTCCCTGATTGAGGAGGCAGCGCGCTGGGTCACTTCGCTAGCGACTTCGCCTGCCAACGAGCTTGAATGGCTTGCTCTGCTCCAGCATATGGGTGTTCCCACTCGGTTGATTGACTTCACCCCCGATCCGCTTATAGCGACGTTCTTCGCCAGCGAAGCTCATGACGATGTTGAGGGGCGGCTTTTCGCCATTCTCGTTCCGAAGGCAAACGCTCCACTCGAGGATGCAAGCGACTTTCGAGTAAACGACCTGACTCAGGGGGAGATTCGCCTTTGGACGCCCCCAGTCGCATTGTCCCCCCGGGTTGCCGCTCAGAAAGGTGTCTTTGTCCTGGGTCGACTACCGTCCACTGCGCCCCGCCGACGCGTCCGGGACCCTGAGTCTGTCGGCTCCCAGCGGCATATGCTTCGTTCTGAGGTGGTCTCGGTAATGTCCGTTCCGCTCGCAATCACCGGGATTGACGATCCCACTCTCCCTTATCAAAAAGGCGTCCGGTGCTACACGGCTCGCATACACGTTGACAAAGCGGCGCTTCGGGAGCAACTCGCAAAGCGCGCAAACAGGGGAGACCTTCGTCCCGCTGGCGACGCCATCGACTATGCTTTCTGCTATCCCGACGTGGAGGGCATGCTTCGATACTCGCGGGTGCTAGCTCGCGTTAAGCGTGGGCTTTAAGACTGCACGAGTTACCAGGAACCAAGGGCTGTACTGCATAAGCGGGTTTTTGATGCTCGAGCATCGAGCTGACTTCCGAGGTGGAAGGAAGGGCCGTACCCGCCGACCGGACCTCGCCGCCGTACTTTATCCCGAGGCGATGAAATCAACAGCGCCGCCACACCCCGACCCCCACCACCGCGACCAGGTTCACCGCACTTCCCACCAAGAACCCCGTCGTTCCGCCCGCGACTCCTGCGACGGGTCCGAGCACCGCCATGAGCCCAGCCCCGACGACGAACCCGGCCACCGAAGCCAGGGCGACCTGGCGCGAGCGTCCAGCGGCGAGCAACAGCGCCGCCGGCACCAGCCCGACGGTGAACACCCACACTGCGACCATCAGGTACCGCAGATCCGCGACGGCAGCGGCACCCTCGGCGGGGTAGACGATCGGCAGGAACCACCCCGCGAGCAGGGCGACCAGGCCGAACACGACGGCCGATGCCGCAGCGAACCCGACGACGAGCAGCAGCGCCCAGCGTGAGCGCAGCGATCCGCCATCGGTCCGGTGCGCGAACGCCGGCACGAGCACCTGCCCCAACGCCTGCCCGAGCATCGACGCCGGCGTCGCCAGGGTGAACGCGGCGGCGTAGACGCCGGCGTCGTGCGCCGACGACGTCACCTGCGCCGAGATCATCGTCAACTGCAGCAACCCGTTCGAGGTCACCACCGCCAGCACGTTCCACGCCGCGAACCCGAGCACCCCGGCAGCCGGTTCGCGCGAAGCAGGCGCGAAGCCGTTGCCCCGCGGCCAGCACGCGATCGCGAACACCGTGTACCCGATGGCCAGGGGCAGCAGCACGAAGGGCTCGAGCCGCGCAGCACACGCCACCACGAGCAACCCGAGCGCCAGCACACTCGTCACCGAGTCCCAGAGAGCGACCCGGGGCGCCCGGTCGTAGCCGAGCTGTGCGCCGCGGGCGTAGCAGTAGAGCCCGTAGCCGACGACGACCGCGGCACCGCCCAGAACCATCCCGGGGCCGTTGCCCCAGGCCAGCGCGATCGGCACGGTGACCGCCGCGAGCACCGCGCTCGACACCAGCATGGACACCCCGAGCAGCCGGTTCACGGCGGCGTCCGAGCGCCGACCCCGCAGTGCGATGGCCAGGAACCGCGATGCAGTGTTGCCTGCGGCGTTCGGCCAGAGCAGCGCGACGAAGACCGAGAGTGACAGCAGCGCCGTGGTCTGCCCGAGGGTCTCGGTGCCGAACACCCGCCCGACGACGACGGTCACGAGCAGCTTCGCGACGCCCTGCACCCCGATGCCGACCGTGGCGAGCACGGCCGACGAAGCGACCGACGACGACGGCGCCGCAGGAGAATCAGGCCCGGCAGACGAAGCAGGCCCAGCCGGAGACGGCCCGCTCATCGCGCCAACGCCTGTTCCACCCACCCGCGCCGGTGCGCCCGCACCCCGAGCGTCACCGCCCGGACCCCGATGTACCCGAGGGCGAAGGCAGCCCACAATCCCGCGAGGGTCCCGCCGGCCCACCAGAGCAGCGGCAGGTACACGACGAGGTTCAGGCCTCCGGCGATGGCCAGGTACCGCGCGTCCCCTGCGCCGATCAGCACCCCGTCGAGCACGAAGACGTACCCGGCGACGGGCATCCCGACGGCGATGAGCACCAGCACGACGGGCAGGGCGTCCCGCACCGCCTGGGAGTCCGAGAACACCGGCCCGAGCACCCCGCTCACGGCCAGGGTCAGCACCCCGAGCAGCACACCGCCGGCGATCCCGAGCAGCACGAGCCGTCGCGTCACCAGTCGCACCCGCTCCGGGTCCCGCCCGCCGAGCCCGTGCCCGACGAGCGCCTGCCCGGCGATCGCCAGGGCGTCGAGCGCGAACGCCAGCGTCGAGAAGACGGTCAGCCCGACCTGCGTCGTCGCCAGCCCGGTGGTCCCCAGCCCGGCAGCGGCCCCGACGGTCGCGAGCATCGCGATCCGCAGCGACGCGGTCCGCAGGAACAGCCAGGCCCCCGACCGCAGTGCACGGGCGACGCCCGAGGCGCCGGGTCGCAGCGGCGCCCCCGACGACCGCGCGGCCCGCACCGCGATGCGCACGTAGACGACGGCCATCGCCCACTGCACGATGACGGTGCCGGCGGCGGAACCCTCGACGCCCCAGCCGGCGCCGTAGATCAGGACGGCGTTGAGCAGCCCGTTCGCGACGAACCCGATGGTCGCGACGACGAGCGGGGTCTTGGTGTCCTGCAGCCCACGCAGCAGCCCGGTCGAGGCGGTCACGACCAGGATGCCGGGCAGCCCGACCAGCGAGATGGTCAGGTACGCGGTCGCCGCCGCCGACACCTCGGCCGAGGCGCCGAACAGGTCGACGAGCGGTCCGGCAAGCGGCCACCCGACCAGCGCCAGCACCACCCCCAGCACGAGCGCGAGCCACATCCCGTCGATGCCCGCGTGCACGGCGCCGCGACGGTCGCCACCACCGAGCGCGCGCGCCACGGCCGGGGTCGTCGAGTACGCCAGGAACACCAGCAGCCCGGTCACCGTCGACAGCACGGCGCTCGCGAGCCCGACGGCCGCCAGCGGCGTCGCCCCGAGGTGCCCGACGAGCGCGGTGTCGGTCAGCAGGAACAGCGGCTCGACCACGAGCGCTCCGAGCGCCGGCACCGCCAGCCGCACGATGTCGCGGTCGACCGCGCGCCGCTCAGCGGTCACAGCGGGTCGCGTCGGTGGGTGCACCGACCCATTCTGTCGGCGATGCCGACCCGTCGCGGTCATCAGGCGGGGTGGGCGCGACGCCACGACGGACTGGAGGCCCGTGGCGGCGCCGCCACGGGCCTCCAGTCCGGTGGTCCCACGTCGTCAGGCCCGACGCGCGTTCCGGTCGACCACTCGCGTCAGTCGGCGCGCGGTTCCGCGGGGACGGCGCCGGTGGCGGCGTGCGCGGGTTCGGCGACCTCGGTCGAGGACTCGTCGGTGCCGCGGGCCCGGCCGATGACGTCCATCAGGTGGTAGACGACGATCGCGGCGATGGTGCCGACGATGATGCCGCCGAAGCTGGCCTGGCCGAAGCGGAACGTGAAGTCCGCGATGCCGATGATCAGGGCGATGCCGGCGGTCAGCTGGTTCTTCGGCTTCGAGAAGTCGACGCGGTTCTCGACCCAGATCCGGATGCCGATGACGCCGATCAGGCCGTAGAGCGCGGTGGTGGCGCCGCCGAGCACGCCGGCCGGAACCGAGGAGATGACCACGCCGATCTTCGGTGACAGGCCGAGCAGGACGGCCGCGATGGCGGCGACCCAGTAGGCGGCGGTGGAGAAGACGCGGGTGGCGGCCATCACGCCGATGTTCTCGCCGTAGGTGGTGGTGGCGGAGCCGCCGCCGACGCCCGCGAGCACGGTCGAGATGCCGTCGGCGAAGAGCGCGCGACCGGTGAGCGGCGTGAGGTCACGGCCGGTCAGCTGTCCGACGCCCTTGACGTGCCCGACGTTCTCGGCGACCAGCGCCAGGACGACCGGCACGAACGCCAGGTAGATCGCGAGCTGCGACGGGTCGAACGCGGGCGCGGTGAAGTCCGGCAGACCGATCCACTTCGCCTCACCGACCTTCGAGAAGTCGACCTGCCCGCCGATGAGCGCGGCGACGTACCCGACGAGCACACCGATGACGATCGACAGCCGGCCGATCAGGCCCTTGAACAGGACGGTGACCAGGATGATCGCCGCCAGGGTGATGAGTGCGATGACCGGGGACGCCGTGAAGTTGTCGCGGGCGGCCGGTGCCAGGTTGAAGCCGATCAGCGCGACGATCGCGCCGGAGACCACCGGGGGCATCAGGCGGTCGATCCAGCCGGCTCCGGCCAGGTGCACGACGAGGCCGACGATCGCGAGCAGCGCGCCGACGACGATGATGCCGGACAGGGCGAGCGGGATGCCGCCGATCTTGGTGGCAGCGCCGATTGGGGCGATGAACGCGAACGACGACCCGAGGTAGCTCGGCAGGCGGTTGCCCGTGATGAGCAGGAACAGGATCGTGCCGATGCCGCTGAACAGCAGCGTCGTCGACGGCGGGAACCCGGTGATCAGCGGCACCAGGAACGTGGCGCCGAACATCGCGACGACGTGCTGCACGCCGAGGCCGATCGTCCGGGGCCAGGTGAGTCGTTCGTCCGGTGTCACGATCGTCGTCGCGGAGACGGTCTTGCCGTCCCCGTGCAGCTTCCACGGAAGTCCCATGCGATGACCGTACCGGCAGCCGTGCGCCGGTGACGACCCGGATCGGCCTGCCCCATGGGGACGGTGGCTATCGTGGACGACATGACCGACGTCGCACGTGCCTCCGGCATCCACACTGACGAACTCGACCCCGCGGTGCGCCCCCAGGACGACCTGTACCGCCACGTGAACGGGACCTGGATCGAGGCGACGCCGATCCCCGACGACAAGGCCCGGTACGGCTCCTTCACGGTGCTGGCCGAAGCCGCCGAGATCGCCGTGCGCGACATCATCGAGCGCTCGCAGCAGGCCGCCCCCGGCACCGAGGAGCGCAAGGTCGGTGACCTCTTCACCTCGTTCACCGACGAAGCGCGGCTCGAGGAGCTCGGCACCGCCCCGATCGAGCACCTGCTCGCCGAGATCACCGAGATCCAGTCCGTGCGCGAGGTCATCGCCGCCGTCGGCCGCTTCGAGCGCCTCGGCCTGCCGAGCTTCCTGCAGCTCTTCGTCGACAACGACCCGGGCGACCCCGAGTCCTACGTCGTGTTCCTGGAGCAGTCCGGCCTCGGGCTGCCCGACGAGTCGTACTACCGCGAAGAGCGCTTCGCCGACATCCGCGAGAAGTACCGCGAGTTCGTCGCGGCGATGTTCCCGCTCGCCGGCCTCGACGACGGCGGTGCCCGTACCGAGCACGTCATCGCGCTCGAGACGGCGCTCGCCGCCCAGCACTGGGACAACGTCACCACGCGTGACAGCCAGAAGACCTACAACAAGCTGCCCTGGGCCGAGGTCGCGGCGCTCGCGAAGGGCGTCGACCTGCAGATCTGGTGGCAGGCCATCGAGGCACCGGCGGGCGCCTTCGAGACCGTCGTGGTCCGTGAGCCCTCGTTCATCACCGGCCTGGCCGACCTGCTGAACGACCAGCCGCTCGAGGTCTGGAAGGACTGGCTGCGCTGGCAGGTCATCCGTGGCTCCGCCGCGTACCTGACGAGCGCGTTCTCGGCCACGAACTTCTCGTTCTACGGCACCGCACTCACCGGTGCGCCCAAGCAGCGCGAGCGCTGGAAGCGCGGCGTCTCGCTGGTCGAGGGCGCGATGGGCGAGGCCGTGGGCCGCATCTACGTGCAGGAGCACTTCGACGAGACCTCGAAGGCCGAGATGGACGACCTCGTCGCCAACCTGGTCGAGGCGTACCGGCAGAGCATCACGGGGCTCGACTGGATGACCGACGAGACCCGTGCCCGCGCGCTCGACAAGCTCGACAAGTTCACGCCGAAGATCGGGTACCCGGTGAAGTGGCGCGACTACTCGGCGCTGCCCGTCCGTGCCGACGACCTGGTCGCCAACGTCCGCGCCAACGCCTCGTTCCAGGTCGACCGCGAGCTCGGCAAGATCGGCAAGCCGATCGACCGTGACGAGTGGTTCATGACCCCGCAGACGATCAACGCGTACTACAACCCGGGCTTCAACGAGATCGTGTTCCCCGCGGCGATCCTGCAGTTCCCGTTCTTCGACGCGAGCCGCGACGCCGCCGCGAACTACGGCGCGATCGGTGCCGTCATCGGGCACGAGATCGGCCACGGCTTCGACGACCAGGGGTCGCAGTACGACGGCGACGGCAAGCTCGAGAACTGGTGGACCGAGGCAGACCGTGCCGCGTTCGAGGAGCGCACGAAGGCCCTCATCGCCCAGTACGACGCCCTGGTGCCGACCGAGGTGCCCGACGGGCACGTGAACGGTGCCCTGACGATCGGCGAGAACATCGGTGACCTCGGTGGCCTGTCGATCGCGTGGAAGGCGTACCTGCTCTCGCTCGACGGCCAGGAGCCCCCGGTCGTCGACGGCCTCACCGGTGCCGAACGCTTCTTCCTGAGCTGGGCACAGGCCTGGCGCATGGCGATCCGCCCGGAAGAAGCGGCTCGTCTGCTGTCGATCGACCCGCACTCGCCCAACGAGTTCCGCTGCAACCAGGTCGTGCGGAACATCGACGTCTGGTACGACACCTTCGGCGTGACCGAGCAGGACGCGATGTACCTCGACCCCGCCGAGCGCGTCGCCATCTGGTGATGACGGAGCCGGACGCGGCCCGGTCGTCGCGCCGCCGGCGACCGGACGACCGCCCAGCAGGTGGCGGCCGCGGTCGTGGGCGGCACAGCGGCCGGCCCGACGACCGCTTCACCGCCACCACCGAGGCCCTCGGTGCCCTCGCGCTCGAGGGTGCCGGGGTCAGCGCCTCGGTGATCGACACCTCGAGCGGCAAGGCCCTGCTCGCGATCGACGACACCCTGGTGCAGCCGGTCGCGAGCCTGGGCCGTGTCCTGCTGCTCATCGAGGTCGCCGCCCAGCTCGAGGACGGCCGCCTGCACGGTGACCGCCTGCAGCGCATGGCCCGCGACACCGCGACCGGTGCCGGCCTGTGGCAGTTCCTGCAGGAGCCCACGATGCAGGTGCCCGACCTGGCGACGCTGGTCGGGGCCAACGCCGACGCCTGGGCCATGAACGCACTGCTGTCGACCGTGGGCATCGACGCCGTCCGTGAGCGCGCGGAGTCCCTGGGCATCGAGCGCACGGCGTTGATCGACCGCGTGCGGGACCGCCGCGGACCGGATGACGCCCCCGACGCCTCCGTCGCACCGACCGGGGAGCTGTCGTGGGTGATGCGCGGACTGGCGCTCGGCGAGGTCGTCGACGAAGCGGTGTCGAACCGGGTGCTCGGCTGGCTGTCCCTGGCGAGTGACCTGAACCTGGTCGCCGGCTCCTTCGGGCTCGACCCCCTGGCGCACCGGGCGCTCGACCACGGGCTGCAGGTCGTCGCGGTCACCGGGTCGAGCACCGGCGTGCGGGCCGAGGCGGGGATCCTGCGGGGGCCGGGGTCGTCGGTCAGCTACGCCGTGACGGTGACGTTCGACGACGCCTCCTTGCAGCGGCGGTTGGCCGTCGTCGAGGCGCTGCGGACCATGGGCACCGAGGTGCTCGAGGCCGTGCACGCCCCGGCTCGTCGCTGAGGGCGCTCGCCGCCGCCCGTGCCGAGTCTCGGCCCGGCGGACAGATCACTGGCGGAGCGACGGCGAAACTGTCCGCCGGGTCGAGACTCAGGGAGCGTGCTGCCCCTCCGGCGCCGGACGCCGCATCCGGTTCGGTCGGCGTCCAGGGACCACGGGCACACTCCGAGACAAGCAACCCGAGCAGCGGAGGTCGGACATGACGGGCAAGCACGAACAGGCACGAGGCGACGAGGGTCGCGCGGACGGGGTCGAACCCCGCGCCGGAGCCTTCACGGACAGCGAGATCCCGGGCGAGGACCCCGTCGAGTCGACGGAGCCCGTCGGCGAGTTCGTCTCGAGCGACATCCCCGGCGAGACGCGTCCGACCGGAGCCGGACCCGACGGCGAGTACGTCGACTCGGACATCCCCGGCGAGGCCGAGCCGGCCCAGAACGGCGAGGTCGGGGAGTACACCGACACCGACAAGGCCTGACGGTCAGTCGATGAGCTCCGCCGCCACCAGGCGGCGGAGCGTCTCCGCGCCCGCAGGCGGGCAGCGGTCCGCGTCGGCCGAGGTGACCCACTCCACCTCGTCCACCTCGGCCGAGGCGACGGGCGTGGCGGAGTCCAGCGGGCCGCCCGGCCGGACCAGGAACAGGGTCATCGCGACCATGGTCCCCGGAGCCTGCCCGTGGGCGGGTTCGAGCACGACGCCGAACGGGTCGACGTCGGCGGCGGTGAGCCGCAGGCCGGTCTCCTCGTACGCCTCGCGCACGGCGGCCTCGACATCGGTCTCGTGCGGCTCCGCCTTGCCGCCGGGCAGGTAGAGCACGTCGCGCGCCCGGGCGCGCACCATCAGGACGCGTCGATCACGCACCAGCAGCAGCGCACTCACGCGCAGCGTGGGTGGTTGAGGAGCGGCCTGGAGGCTCAGCTCGCGTCCGCCTGGTCGTCGCGATCCGAGGCGGTCGGGTCCAGTGCAGTGCGGTCGGCCAGCGGGACGACGGGCGACGGCAGCTCCGGTTCGGCCTCGGGCCGGACACCGTACAGGGAGTCGATCGCCCCGACGAACTCCTCGCCGCGACCGGCGCGACCGAGCTCACGGGCGCGGACCGAGGGACGGTGCAGCAGGACGCCGACCAGGTGCCGGAGTGCCCGCTCGGTGTGCTCGACGGACTCGCCGTCGGCGTCCGCGCGGCGCTTGGCCCGCTCGATCTCGTCGTCGAGGATGTCGAACACGTGCTTGCGGAACGCCACGAGCGCCGGGGTCGTCGACTGTTCCATCGCCTGGGCGCGGAACCGGGACACGGCGTCGTCGACCATCGCGCGGGCCTCGGACTCGGCGTTCAGCTCGGAGATCGGGGCGTGGATGCTGATCGTCTCGAGGTCGAGCAGCTCGACGCCGTCGACACCGGCGGCTGCGGGGTCGACGTTGCGGGGGAGCCCGAGGTCGATGACGATGCGACGGACCCCGTCGTCGAGGTCGGCCGGTGCGACGACCGGGACCTCGCTCGAGGTGCAGGTGATCAGGACGTCGCTCTCGCCGATGGCCTGGCGCAGGTCGCGGGCGGCGACGAGGTCGTGCTTGGCGGCGAACCAGGGCGCCCGGCCCGAGGGCGAGAACACCTGGATGTTCGTGGCGCCGCGGTCACGCAGGGCGGCGATGGTGGTGGCCGCGTAGCTGCCGGTACCGACGAGCAGCACGCGGGTGCGGGCCCAGTCGGTGACCCGTGACGAGGCGAGTTCGAGGCCGAGGCGCACGAGCGACCGGCCGGCGGCGCCGATGCGGGTGCGGGTCTTGACGCCGCGCGAGGTGTGCGCAGCCTCTTGGAACAGGCGCTCGAGGTCCGAGGTGGTGGTGCCGTTCGACCGCGCGTCCTCGAGCGAGCGACGGACCTGGCCGGAGATCTCGGTCTCGCCGACGACGACGGACTCCAGTCCGCTCGACACGGCGAACAGGTGCTGCACGACGTCCTTGCCGTCCAGCACGTTGACGGAGTCCAGGACCTCGGTCGCGTCCAGGTCGCTCGCGGCGGCCACGGCCTGCACGGTGGCGGAGACGGCGGAGTCGCTCTCGTCGCCCGCGATGTCGAGGTACGCCTCGAAGCGGTTGCAGGTGGCGAGCACCACGGCACCGTCCAGGACGCCGGCATCCGTGACGAGTCGGCTGGCTGCCGCGGGTGCACCGATGCTCAGTCGCTCCAGGAGATCGAAGCTGGCGTTGCGATGCGACGCCGTGAGACAGATGAGCACGTAGTCAATGGTAACGCGCTCGATGGGAGAATCATCCGGTGACCGAAGCGACGACCACATCCCTCCCCGACTCCCACCCCCTGGCATCAGGGCGGACGAGTGGTTCCCGCCTGGTACGGGCCCTGCGGGGTGACCGTCCGGAGACGCTCCCGGTGTGGTTCATGCGCCAGGCCGGACGGTCACTGCCGGAGTACCGGGAGCTCCGGGTCGGCACAGCCATGCTCGACGCGTGCCTCGACCCGGAGATGGCGTCGGAGATCACCCTGCAGCCGGTGCGCCGGCACGGGGTCGACGCGGGCATCTTCTTCAGCGACATCGTCGTGCCGATCAAGCTCGCCGGCGTGGACGTCGAGATCGTCCCCGGTCGTGGCCCGGTGCTCTCGTCGCCGATCCGCACCCCCGCCGACGTCGACGCCCTCGAACAGCTCGACCCCGCGGCCCTCGCCCCCATCGAGCAGGCCGTCCGACGCACGGTCGAGCAGCTCGGTGACACCCCGCTGATCGGCTTCGCGGGGGCGCCGTTCACCCTCGCCGCCTACCTGGTCGAGGGTGGCCCGTCCAAGGACCACATCCGCGCCCGCACGCTCATGCACGCCGACCCCGAGACCTGGTCGCGGCTGCTCGCCTGGGCCGCCGAGGTGTCCGGGATGTTCCTCCGGGCCCAGGTGCTCGCCGGGGCCTCGGCCGCGCAGCTCTTCGACTCGTGGGTCGGGTCGCTCTCCCGCGCCGACTACGTCCGGTCCGTCGCACCGCACTCCGCCCAGGCGATGTCGCACGTCGCCGAGCTCGGGGTGCCGCGCATCCACTTCGGCGTCGGCAGCGGCGAGGTCCTGGCCGACATGACGACCTTCGGCACGGACTCCGTGGGCGTCGACGCGGTCGGGGTCGACTGGCGCCTGCCGCTCGACCAGGCCGTCCAGCGCGTCGGCACCGGGGTCAGCGTGCAGGGCAACATCGACCCGGCGATGCTCTCGGCGCCGTGGGGTGTCCTCGAAGCGCACGTCCGCGACGTCGTCCGTCGGGGCGGTGCCGCACGGGCCCACGTCGTGAACCTGGGCCACGGCGTCCCGCCCGAGACCGACCCGGAGGTCCTGACCCGGGTGGTCGAGCTGGTCCACTCGCTCGGCGACGGCCGCGCGGACGGCGGCGCAGCGCAGGACGGAGCCGGCGCGTGACCGACGTCGTCGTGGTCGGCGGTGGGGTCGCCGGGCTCGTCACCGCCCGTGACCTCGCCAAGGGCGGCGCCCACGTGGTGCTCGTCGAGTCCTCGGGCGAGCTCGGCGGCATGATCCGTCGGCACACCGTCGGCGGGATCGACCTGGACATGGCGGCCGACTCGTTCGCCACCCGCACGGACGCCGTCGGCCGCCTGGCGATCGAGCTCGGGCTCGGCAACGACGTCGTCGCCCCCGACCCCCGCGGTGCCTGGCTGATGACCCGCGACGGCCGGACCTCCCCGATCCCGGCGACCGGGCTCCTCGGCATCCCGAGCACCCCGATGGCCGCGGACGTGCTGGCCGTGGTCGGGCAGAAGGGCGGCCTGCGCGCCCAGATGGACTCGCTGCTGCCGGCACCGGTGGGCGCCAAGGCCTCCTCGCTCGGCGAACTCGTCCGTCGGCGCATGGGGGAGCGGGTGCTCGACGACCTCGTGGTGCCGATCGCCGGTGGCGTGCACTCCACCCACCCCGACCAGCTCGACCCCGATCGGGTGGCTCCGGGCCTGCGCGCCGCACTGCTGCGCGAGGGCTCACTCGCCCGGGCTGTCCTGTCGCTGCGGGCACGCGCGGCCGCCGGCACCCCGGTGCAGGGGATCCGCGGTGGGACGGTGCGCCTGGTGGACGAGCTCGTCGCCGACATGGAGACCTACGGGGTGAACGTCCGGCTGCACACCCGGGCGACCCGCATCGAGGCGCACGCGGTCGAGATCGTCAGCGCCGACGGCACGACCGAACGGCTGCCCGCCCAGCACACCCTGTCCTCCGTCGCCGACCCGGAGCGCACCGCCACCCCCGACCGGACGGGCATCCAGCTCGTCACGCTCGTCGTCGACCAGCCGGAGCTCGACGCCGCCCCGCGTGGCACCGGGATGCTCGTGCACCCGGACGCCCAGGCGGTGTCGGCGAAGGCCCTCACGCACGCGACGGTGAAGTGGCCGTGGCTGGCCGACGTGGCGGACGGACGCCACGTCCTGCGGCTCAGCTACGCGACCACCGGGACGGACCCTGCGGGCGTCGCCAGGAGCCTCCCGGTCGACCCGACCGACCCCGTCGGCAGCCGCGCGCTGCAGGACGCGTCCACGCTGCTCGGTGTGCCGATCACGGCCGACCGCGTCAGCGGCGCCGCACGCGTCGGCTGGTACGGGCCGGACCTGACCGCGGCCGCGCTGGCCGAGGGCGTCGTCGGCATCGGTGAGGCCTCGACCGGACGGGGCCTGGCGGGGATCATCGCCGCTGCTCGGACGGCAGCCGACGAGATCCTCGGTTCCTGAGCGGACCGCGCAGCCCCTGAGGGCTACTGTTGGTCAGACCGCCGGACGTATTCCGTTCGGTGCATGACCACCGCACAACCAATGCACGGAGGAATCGCACATGCGCGGAAAGCTCCTGTTCGTCGCCGGCGCCGCACTCGGGTACGTCCTGGGATCGCGAGCCGGACGGGCGCGGTACGAGCAGATCAAGACCGTCAGCGGCAAGGTCTGGAACAGCAACGGCGTCCAGAAGGGCGTGCACGTCGCCGAGGACTTCATCGCCGACAAGACGCCGGACGTCGCCGAGTTCATCGGTGAGACGACCAAGAAGGCCGTCCGCAAGGTCGGCCAGAAGAAGGACACCACCACCTCATGACCGACACCCGCGATCGCAAGTCGCGTTCGCTGTTCGGCCTGGTCGGTGACGTCCCGAAGCTCGTCAAGGGCCTGGTCAAGGGCGAGATCGACCTGCTCAAGGCCGAGATGCTCGCGAAGGCGAAGATCTTCGGCCTCGCAGCCGGTCTGCTGGTCGGTGCCCTCGTCGTCGTGCTCTACGCGATCGGCGTCCTGCTGACCGCAGCCGTGATGGGCCTCGCGACCGTGATGCCGGCGTGGCTGGCCGCACTGGTGGTGGCCGTGGTGATGCTGATCATCGCCGCGATCCTCGGCCTGATCGGCTGGAAGCGGCTGAAGAAGGGCCTGCCGGTCACGCCGAAGCGCACGATCGCCAGCGTCAAGGACGACATCAACGCGGTCAAGGGCCTCGGCAAGAAGCCGACCCCGCCGACCCAGTACGGCAGCCGCAACCCGGACGTCGACGGCCGACCCTGAGGCCCGACATCCGCACCACCGACGGAGGAACCGTGACCGACCCGCACGACGATCTCGCTGCTCGCGTCGCCGCGACCCGCGCCCAGCTGTTCGACACCCTCGACGCGATCGAGGACAAGCTCAACGTCCCGAAGCAGATCGGGATCGCGGCGTCGAAGTTCAAGCGCGGCCTCGACGAGAAGCCGGTGCCCTACCTGGCCGGTCTCGCAGCCGGTGTGGCGGTGGTCGGGGGTATCGTCGTGATGGTGCTCCGACGGCGGTAGACCGCCCGAGCGCGGTCCACCGGATGCGGGGCGGCCAACACCCTGGCAACCGATAGGACAATGGATCCATGAGCTCCGACGCGCCCGCGCACGCGAACGACCACCCCCACACCGAACCCGCCGAGACCGGCCTCCCGGACTCCGGGATCGACCCGAACCTGCTGACGGCCTACGCCCTCTGGGCAGTGTTCCGCCGGCCCCTCGGTCCGGTCCACCGCGTCGGAGACGACGCTGTGGCCGAACTCGACACCGTGATCGCCAGCGCCGCCGAGCGCGGGGTCACGATCCGTGGCTTCTACGACGTCTCGGCCTTCCGTGCCG
This sequence comes from Curtobacterium sp. MCBD17_026, assembly GCF_003234895.2. NCBI lineage: Bacteria > Bacillati > Actinomycetota > Actinomycetes > Micrococcales > Microbacteriaceae > Curtobacterium > Curtobacterium sp. MCBD17_026. The sequence goes on from NZ_CP126281.1 coordinate 107,318, forward strand.
ACGCCGACGTCATGGTCTGGCTGCACGGTGACGACGCGCAGGTCATCCAGGCCGTGCTGCGCGAGATCCGTCGCACCGGCCTCTTCCAGGACGCCGAGCCGGTCTGGCACGTGATGGCCATGCACCGCGAGGCCGAGTTCAACAAGCGGCACACCCCCGCGTTCCTGCGCGGCAAGGACCCCGAGGCGTGGATCACGGTGTACCCGTTCGTCCGCTCCTACGAGTGGTACCTGCTGCCGGAAGAGGAGCGTTCGAAGATGCTCCGCGACCACGGCATCGCCGGCGCGAAGTACCGCCGCGTGCTCACGAACACCATCGCGACCTTCGCCCTGAGCGACTACGAGTGGATCCTGCCGCTCGAGAGCCCGGACCTCGTCGACCTGGTCGACCTGATGCGCGATCTCCGCTACACCGAAGCGCGCATGCACGTGCGCGAAGAGGTCCCCTTCTTCACGGGTCGTCGCGTGACGACCGCCGAACTCCCGGAGGTGCTGTCATGACCGACACCAGCATGATCACGAACGGCCAGGTCCTCGCCGCCACCCCCGCGGCGGCATCCGGTCCCGAGCACGTCGAGACCCCGACCGCCTACGACGCGATCCTGCTCGCCGGCTTCGGTGGCCCCGAGGGCCAGGACGACGTCATCCCCTTCCTGCGCAACGTCACGCGTGGCCGCGGGATCCCGGACGAGCGTCTCGAAGAAGTGGCGCACCACTACCGCCACTTCGGCGGCGTGAGCCCGATCAACGCGCAGAACCGTGCGCTCAAGGCAGCGCTCGAGGCCGAGCTGGCGTCGCGCGGCATCGACATGCCGGTCCTCTGGGGCAACCGCAACTGGGAGCCCTACCTGGAAGAAGCGTTCACCGAGGCGGCTGACAAGGGCTACACCAAGCTGGTCGCCATCGCCACGAGCGCGTACTCGTCGTTCTCGAGCTGCCGGCAGTACCGCGAGGACTACGCCCGCGTGCTGAACGAGACCGGCCTGATCGACACGATCCAGATCGACAAGGTCCGCCAGTTCTTCGACCACCCGGGCTTCGTCCGCCCGTTCATCGACGGCGTCCGCGACGGCATGGCCCGCGCGATCGCCGAGAACGACGGCCTCGACGTCGCGACCGAGCTGCAGGTGCTCTTCTCGACGCACTCGATCCCCTCGGCCGACGCCGCCCGCTCCGGCCCCGACTACCGCGGGTTCGACGACCACGGCGCGTACGAGGCGCAGCACCTGGCGGTCGGCGAGGTCGTCCTCGACCAGGCCTGGGCCGAGCTCCTCGAGCAGCCCGAGCACGCCCACCTGCAGGGCACGTCGAAGCCCGCCTGGAAGCTCGTCTACCAGTCGCGCTCCGGCCCCCCGACGCAGCCGTGGCTCGAGCCCGACATCAACGACTACATGAACGAGGACCTCAAGGGCGGCCCGACGCGTGCCGTGCTGATCGTCCCGCTCGGTTTCGTCAGCGACCACATGGAGGTCATGTGGGACCTCGACGAGGAAGCCACCGAGACCGCCGGTGAGCTCGGCTTCTGGTCGCTCCGTACGCAGACCCCCGGCATCGACCCGGCCTACGTGTCCGGGCTCGTCGACCTGGTGCTCGAGCGGGTCAACGGCACCCCGAAGGCCGAGCGTCCGCACATGACCGACATCGGTCCCTGGTACGACGTGTGCCGTCCCGGGTGCTGCGAGAACGTGCGAGCGGGGTTCAAGCCCGCCGCCGCGGGCGTCGCCCCGTGACCGATGCACCCGTGAGCGACCCCGACACGACGTCGCCCGACGGCCCGACCCCGATCCGGCTCGGCACGCGTGCCAGCCGGCTCGCGGTCGCGCAGTCGCAGGACGTCGCCGACCGTCTGGCGAAGGCCGCCGGTCGGCCCGTCGAGCTCGTCACCGTCACGAGCGAGGGCGACACGAACCGTGCTTCCCTGGCGTCGCTCGGCGGCACCGGCGTCTTCGCCAGCGCCCTGCGTGAAGCGCTCGTCGCCGGCGAGGTCGACGTGCTCGTGCACTCTCTGAAGGACCTGCCGACCGCGCCGTACCCGGGCCTGACGATCGGTGCCGTGCCGAAGCGTGCGGACGCCCGTGACGTCCTCGTCGCACGGAACGGCGCGACCGTCGACACCCTGCCCGAGGGCGCGAAGGTCGGCACCGGTTCGCCCCGCCGTGCCGCGCAGCTCCGTGCGACGCGTCCGGACCTCGACGTCGTCGACATCCGCGGCAACATCGACACCCGCCTCGGTCGGGTGGACGACGACCTCGACGCCGTGGTGCTCGCCGCCGCCGGCCTGGGTCGTATCGACCGTCTGTCGGCCGCGACGGAGCTGCTCGACCTCGGCTTCTGGCCGAGTGCTCCCGGTCAGGGTGCGCTCGCGGTCGAGATCCGTTCGGACGAGACCGACCGTGGGCTGCTCGCCGCACTCCGCAAGATCGAGCACGCCCCGACCCGCCTGACGGTCACGGCCGAGCGCGAGGTGCTCGCCAAGCTCGAGGCCGGCTGCTCCGCCCCGATCGGTGCGACGGCCGTCGTGGACGCCGAGCTCCTGCTCGTGTCCGCGACCGTCTACCGCCCCGACGGCACCGAGTACCGCACCGCATCGCACGCGGCCGTGCTCGACGGGTCGGCGCAGGACCGTCTCGACGAAGCCCTCGAGGTCGGCGGCCGGGTGGCGACCGAGCTGCTCGAGAACGGTGCTGCGGACCTGGCCGACCTCGCGACCACCGTCGCCGAGGACACCACGGACGGCCCGCACACCGCGGGCCCCGGCCTCGCGACGCCGGCCGAGTAGGCGGTCACCACGGAACCCTCCACCACCGCGACGGACGAGGCGCGACCCCCGGTCGTCCTCGTCCCGCGTGGCGGTGCGTGGGGGGACCGGGTCGCCGTAGCGGCCAGCGCCCGTGGGCTCGCCCCCGTCGTCGTCCCCCTCATCACGGAGGCTCCGCCGTCCGACCCCACCGCGCTCGACGCTGCGGTCCGCCGTCTGGTCGCCTCCGGTGCGGCCGGGAGGAACTGGTCACCGACCCTCGTCGGTGACCGAACCCCTGTGGCTGGTTACGCATGGGTGGTGGTGACCAGTGCGACGGCCGTGACGGTCCTGACGGAACGCGTGGCGGGCCTCCCGGCCGGGGTGCGCGTTGCCGCGGTCGGCGAGCCGACCGCCCGTGCCGCCCGCGCTGCGGGCTGGGTCGTCGACCTGGTGCCGACCGAGACGTCCGCAGCCGGCCTGGTGCAGGAGTTGCCCGACACCGACGGCACCGTGCTGTTCCCCCGTTCCGAGATCGCGGCACCGACGCTCGTCGACGGCCTCCGTGCCCGCGGCATCGACGTGGACGACGTGGTCGCGTACCGTACCGTGGGGACCGGCGACGAGCCGATCACCCTCGAGACGGCGCCCGCTGCGGTGCTCGTGACGAGCGGCAGCGTCGCCCGCGAGATCGCCCGCCGGATGGCCCCACTCGACCCACGCACCATCGTGGCCTGCATCGGCCCCGGGACCGCCGCCGACGCGCGCGCGGCCGGACTGCCCGTGCACGCCGTCGGACGGTCCCGGTCCGCAGAAGCCCTGCTCGACGCCGTCGTCGACGCACTGAACCCAACCACCCCCCACCAGGAAGGTCACCCGTGACTGGACGCTTCCCCCAGGTCCGCCCCCGTCGGCTCCGCGCCACCCCCGCGATGCGACGACTCGTGGCCGAGACCCGGCTCCACCCCGCCGAACTCGTGCTGCCGATGTTCATCCGCGAAGGCGCGACCGACGCGGTGGACATCTCGAGCATGCCGGGCGTGCAGCAGCACTCCCTCGACTCGTTCCGCCGCGCGCTCGTCGGGGCGGCAGAGCAGGGCGTCGGCGGGGTCAACCTGTTCGGCGTCCCGACCACGAAGGACGCCGAGGGTTCGGGCGCCACCGACCCGGACGGCATCCTCAACGTGGCGATCCGCGTCGCTCGGCAGGAGGTGGGGGATGCCCTCGTGGTGCAGTCCGACCTGTGCCTCGACGAGTTCACCGACCACGGACACTGCGGTGTGCTGGCCGCCGACGGCTCCGTCGACAACGACGCCACCCTGCTGCGCTACCGCGACATGGCGGTCGCGCAGGCCGAGGCCGGCGCCGAGCTCGTCTGCATGAGCGGCATGATGGACGGCCAGATCGCCGCCGCACGTGACGCGCTCGACGGTGCCGGGCACAGCGGCACCGCGCTGCTCGCCTACGCCGCCAAGTACGCCTCGGCGTTCTACGGTCCCTTCCGCGAGGCCGTTTCGTCGTCGCTCGTCGGCGACCGCCGGACGTACCAGATCGACGCCGCGAACGGTCGGCAGGGGCTCCGCGAGGTCGAGCTCGACGTCGACGAGGGCGCCGACATCGTGATGGTGAAGCCCGCGATGAGCTACCTCGACGTGCTCGCCGAGACCGCGGCCACCTCGCCGGTCCCGGTCTGGGCGTACCAGATCTCCGGCGAGTACGCGATGATCACCGCAGCAGCGCAGAACGGGTGGATCGACCGCGACGCTGCCGCGATGGAGTCGCTCGTCGGCATCAAGCGCGCCGGTGCCGACGCGATCCTGACCTACTTCGCCGTCGACATCGCGCGGAAGCTCAACGAGGAAGCGGGCCTCCGCACCTCGGGCAGCACCGCGGACGTCGCCGGCATCGCCTCGACCGGGAAGGCCCCCGAATGACCACGAACGACCAGCTCTTCGGCCGAGCCAAGAACGCGATCCCCGGGGGCGTGAACTCCCCGGTCCGGGCCTACGGGTCGGTCGGCGGCACTCCGCGGTTCCTGGTGTCCGCCAAGGGCGCCTACGTCACTGACGCGGAGGGTCGCGAGTACGTCGACCTCGTCGCGTCGTGGGGCCCCGCGATCCTCGGGCACGCCCACCCCGGCACGGTCGAGGCCGTGCAGCAGGCCGCCGCGCGCGGACTGTCGTTCGGGGCATCGACCCCGGGTGAGACCGAGCTGGCCGAACTCGTGAAGCAGCGGGTGTCGGTGGACGGCGACGGCCCCATCGAGAAGCTCCGCATGGTGTCCACCGGCACCGAGGCCACGATGACCGCGATCCGGCTGGCCCGCGGCTACACCGGTCGCGATCTGCTCGTGAAGTTCGCCGGGCACTACCACGGGCACTCGGACTCCCTGCTGGCCGAGGCCGGCTCGGGCGTCGCGACCCTGGCCATGCCGGGAAGTGCGGGCATCACCGCCGAGACCGCCGCGCAGACCCTCGTGCTGCCGTACAACGACCTCGACGCCGTCCGCCGGGCGTTCGACGAGCACTCCGAGCGCATCGCCGCCGTCATCGTCGAGTCCGCCGCCGCGAACATGGGCGTCCTGGCACCGGAGCGCGGCTTCAACCGTGCCCTGGCGCAGATCACCCGGTCGCACGGGGCGCTGCTCATCGTCGACGAGGTCCTGACCGGCTTCCGAGTCGGTGCTGCCGGCTGGTGGGGCCTCGAGGCGTCCAAGGTCGTGCCGGACGGCGCCGGGTGGAAGCCCGACCTCATCACGTTCGGCAAGGTCATCGGCGGTGGCATGCCCCTCGCCGCACTCGGCGGTCGGCGTGACGTCATGGACTTCCTCGCCCCGCTCGGGCCGGTGTACCAGGCGGGGACCCTGTCGGGGAACCCGTTGGCCGTCGCCGCCGGCATCGCGACGCTGCGCGCCGCGACGCCGTCCGTGTACGAGTCGCTGAACCGCACGGCTGCGGTCATCTCCGCGGCCACGTCGGACGCCCTGTCGGCCGAGGGCGTCGCCCACACCGTGCAGCGCGCCGGCAACCTGTTCTCGTTCGCGTTCACCGAGCAGGCACCGCGGAACTACGACGACGTGCGGGCGCAGGACGTGTTCCGCTACGCGCCGTTCTTCCACGCGATGCTCGACGCCGGGGTGACCCTGCCGCCGAGCGTGTTCGAGGCCTGGTTCGTGACGGCCGCCCACGACGACCGAGCGGTCGGGCGGATCCTCGATGCCCTGCCCGCGGCCGCGAAGGCTGCTGCTGCCGCGACCGCCTGACGGGCGTCGGGGCTCAGGAGCAGTCGGCCTTGGTGAAGGTCGTGTCCACGGTCTTCGACGAGCCCTCGAACGCGTAGGTGTACCGCATGTCGACGTCCTCGTCGAGGAGCTTCTTCGTCTCGCTGGTCGAGCAGAGGCTCGGCCCGACGGCGTCGCGGATGACCCCCTCGTTGATCGAGGCCGGGTCGACGTCCGCCGACACCGTGTAGTCGTAGTGGATCGCGGCGCCCTCGGCCTCGATCCCGGTCCACGTCGTGACGGAGTCGACCTGCTTGGGCAGGTCGCTCTGCTCGCGGATCTGCTCGACGGCCTTCGAGACCTTCTCTTCGGTGGAGTCGCTGAAGGCCGCGTTGAGGCCCTGGCGGACGAGGAACGCCACCACCACGGCCACGACGACGCCGAGCACCGAGATCAGGACGCGCTTGCCGCGGGACGACGACTTGGGCGGGGGTGCGTAGGGAGCGGCTCCGGCCGGGGCCTGGTACGGCTGGCCGGCCGGGGCCTGGTACGGCTGGCCGGCGGGCGGCTGCTGCGGGTACTGCTGGCCTGCGGGCTGCTGCGGGTACTGCTGGCCGTTCGGCTGGCCGGCGTTGGGCTGCCCGTCGTTCGGCTGCGGCTCGGACCCCGGGTAGGGCGGCGGCGTGTTCGTCATGGTTCCCCCTGGTGACGGTCCGCGGCGTGACACCGTGGTGCGGTGCCGGGTCCCTCCCCGACACGGGCCGCGGACACTGAACGGCCATTCAAGCACGCGTCAGGCGGATCGGCGCGCGGCCCAGCGCCCTTCCGACCGCAGGATCGCGAGCGGGAAGTCGAACGCGTGCGACACCGCCGACGACGTGATGACCTCGTCCGAGGTGCCCTGGGCCACGACGGCGCCGTCGCGGAGCAGCATCGCGTGCGACGTCGAGGCCGGCAGGTCCTCCAGGTGGTGGGTCACCATGACGCTGCCCAGCTCGGGGTGCCGGTGCCGCAGCGCGTCGACGGTCTCGAGCAGGTGCTCCCGTGCGGCGACGTCGAGGCCGGTCGCCGGCTCGTCGAGCAGCAGCAGCTGGGGTTCGGACATCAGGGCACGGGCGATGAGGGCGCGTCCCCGCTCACCCTGCGACAGCACCGGCCAGCGGGCGTCCCGTCGTGCGGTGAGTCCGACGTCGGCGATGTGCTGCTCGGCCAGCGCGACCTGCTCGGCCGAGGGCTCCCACCGCATCATGAGGTCCGTCGTGCCGGTCAGCCCGGTGAGCACCGTCTCGAGCACCGTGAGCGGCGAGAGCATCCGGTGCCGAGGATCGACGTGGCCGATGTGCTCCCGGAGTTCGCGGACGTCGACGCGTCCGAGGCGGCGGCCGAGGACCTCGACCGTGCCGGCGGTGGGGTGTCCGGTCGCGCCGAGGACGGCGAGCAGCGTGGACTTCCCGGCACCGTTCGGTCCGAGCAGCGCCCAGTGCTCCCCGCGCCGGACGGTCAGGTCGACGTCGTGCAGCAGGTCGCGGCCGGAGCGCGTGACGCGGACCCCGGTGGCGTGGATCAGGACGTCGTCGTGCGCGTCGGTCATGACCCCATCGTGCCCCACCGCGCCGTGACGTCGTCCACGTGCGCCCGTGCGACGTCGACGAACCGGCGGGCCGCTGCCCAGGCGGCACCGGCGTCTCCGCTGCCGGCCGCCGTGTCGAGCGCCAGCCAGAGCGCTTCAGCGTCCCACTGCCGGAACGCCGGGGCCTCGGGCAGCGCGTAGGCGAGCCGGGCCATCGCGAGGCGCAGAGCCTGACGGGTCCACCGGTTCCCGGACTGCTCCGACAGGAACCGCGTGACGGCGAACGCGCTCTCCGTGTACCGGTGGTCGCGCACCTGGCCGTCCGCCCGCGCCCGTTCGACGAGCGCGCGGAACTCCTCGAGCGCGGGTCCCTGCAGGCCGGGCAGGACGTGGACGGCACCGTGCGTGAAGACGCCGGTGAGCAGTTCCATCGTGTCGCGCCAGGTCGCGAGCGACGGTTCCACGACGCGGTACCGGCCGCCGTCGTCCTCGACGAGCCCGAGGTCGTGCAGCCAGCGCATCCCGTCGAGGACCTGCTCGGGTGGAGCACCGGTCCGTGTCACGAGGTCCTCGAGCGTGTGCCTGGACCCGACCGCCAACGCGCCGGAGCGGACGTGTCGGAGCAGGGCGCGGTCGACCGGGCCGACGCGGTGTTCGGTGGTGTCGTCCGCCGGGCGGCTCGTCCGCGGGACCCCGACGTTCCGCCGGTGGACCTCGAACAGCCCGTCGATGACCTCTGCCGCGGTGGTCGCGATGCCCGGGTCGCCGGTGTCCACGGCGCGGCCGGTGGTCACGAACCAGGCGTGCACGTCGTGGACCGACCAGAGCTGGGTGGGGACGCGTGCCCACCGCATCCGCTCGAACGCACGCAGACCCAGGCTGCGCACCAGGGTGTTCGGGGAGTGCTCGAACCAGAACTGGCAGGCGGCGGAGAACGCCGTCGGGTACTCCGGCAACCGGAGGGCCGCGGTGGTGCGGGCTCGCGCGACCCGGCGATCGAGCTCGGCGCGCAGTCCGGGGGTGAGCGCCGGGATCGTGGCGCGGAGTGCCGGACCGAGGAGCGAGACCCAGAAGTCCAGGGCGTCGGACAGGTCGGCGTCCGAGAGCTCCTCGTACTGCCACTTACCGTTCGGCTGGTGGACCAGGATGCCGAGGTCCTCGAGCCGGGCCGCCGCCGATCGGACGTCACCGAGCGAAGAACCCCACTCCCAGCTCAGTACGTCGAGGTCGACCGACACCGGTCCGCGGGGGCCGGTCCGGACGTGGGCGAGCAGGGACGCGTAGGCGTCGTCGTGCACGGCCGCCCAGGGGTCGGCGTCACCCCACTCGCCGACGATCATGGGTCAGCCGCGGTCGGCGCGGACCGCCTCGATGTGCTGTTCGAAGTTGCGGGTGAGGGCTCGTCCGGCCTCGGCAGCGCCTTCGCCGTCGCGCTCGGTGAGCGCTTCACGCAGGATCGAGAAGAACGCCTCGGACCCGTACTGCTCGAACGCCGGCGTGGGGTTGAGCGTGAAGCGGACCCGCTCCATGGCGCCGACGGCCGCGTTCTGCACCAGGGGGTTGCCGGAGTGCTCGACGGCGAACTCGATGATCTCGGTGAGGGCACCGCTGAAGCCGTAGTCCCGCACCTTGCGCATGCGGTCGGCCTTGTCGAGCAGGTCGGTGAGGGCTTCGACGTCCTCGTCGCTGTACTCGGGGACGCCCCAGCGCAGGCTGAGCTCGAAGAACCCGGCGGTCGCGCGGGTCGCGATGACCCAGTCCTCGAACGTCGGGGTGGCGACGCGGGTGTACCGGTTCGCCTCCATCTCGACCAGGCCGATGTCGACGAGCTTCGCGATCGCCTCGCGGATCGGGGTGCGACTCACACCCAGCCACTGGACCAGCTCGTCGTCGTTCAGGCGCTCGCCGTGCTGCAGTGTGCCGTCGCGCAGGGCCGCGAGCATCTTGTCGTAGACGACGTCGCGCAGGAGCTTCCGGGGAGAACTCTCCACGGTGGACTTGGGGACCGGCATGTCATCTCCTCGAGGACGAAATCGACACTCGAAATCCTAGCGTGCCAATATGCAAACGTTTGCTAAATCAACCGCTGGAGAAGCTTTCCGGGTCAGCCCGCCACGGCGACGACCGTCCGGCCGTGCACCCGGCCTGCGACGACCTCGGCTCCCACCGCGATGGCCTGCTCGGGCGTGACCGTGCGGGTGACGTCGGCCAGGAGCGCCGCGTCGAGGTCGGTCGCGAGCCGGTCCCACGCTCGACGTCGAAGCTCGAGCGGGGCATCGACGGAGTTGATCCCGAGCAGCGAGACCGACCGCAGGATGAACGGCAGCACGGTCGTCGGCAGCGCTGAGTCCTGCGCCAGCCCGCACGCGGTCACCGCACCGCCCCACCGGATCGAGGCCAGGACGTTCGCCAGCGTGGCCCCGCCGACGCTGTCCACCGCTCCGGCCCAGGTGGCGCGCTGCATCGGCCTGCCCGGCTCGGACAGGGTGCCGCGGTCGACCACCTCGGTCGCCCCGAGTCGGCGGAGCGAGTCCGTGTTGGCCGCGCGACCGGTCGACGCCGTCACCCGGTACCCGCGGGCTGCGAGCAGTGCGATCGCCACGGTGCCGACCCCGCCGGACGCCCCGGTCACCAGCACCGGCCCGTCATCCGACGCGACGAAGCGCTCGAGCGCCAGCACACTGAGCATCGCCGTGAACCCAGCGGTGCCGATGGCCGCCGCGAACGAGTCGTCGATCGCCTCGGGCAGCACGACGAGCGACCCGGACGGCACCACGGCCTGCGTCGCCCAGCCCCCGTGCCGGGTCTCACCCAGGCCGGCGCCGTTCAGCACCACCCGGTCACCGATCGCGACTTCGTGCACGCCCGGTCCGAGCCCCGACACCGTGCCGACCACGTCGATCCCCGGCACGAGTGGGTCGAGCCGGGCGACGCCGGGGTTCCGCGCGAGGGCCAGGCCGTCCTTATAGTTGACGCTCGAGTACGTGACGTCCACGAGGGCCTCGCCCTCGGCCGGATCCGGCAGGTCGACGTCGGTGACGGTGGGCGGGGCTGCACTGGACACGAGAACGGCGCGGGTCATGCGCCGGACGCTACCCCGGGCCTCCCGGCGGCCTGCCCGTTCTTTCCCAGAACGCGTGCGATGCCTGGTGGATTCGGGCGTACCGGGGCGGAGCAACCGACCAGGTACGCCCGATTCGACCCGGTACGCCCGATTCGACCCGGTACGCCCGATTCGACCAGGTACGCCCGATTCGACCAGGTACGCCCGATTCGACCAGGTACGCCCGATTCGACCCGGCGCAGTATCGGCGGCTCCCGGCGGGCTGCCCGTTCTTTCCCAGAACGCGCGCGATGCCTGGTGGATTCGGGCGTACCGGGGCAGAACAAACGACCGGGTACGCCCGATTCGACCAGGTACGCCCGATTCGACCCAGCGCAGTGTCGGCGGCGCCCGGCGGCCTGTCCGTTCTTTCCCAGAACGCGTGCGATGCCTGGTGGATTCGGGCGTACCGGGGCGGACCAACCGACCAGGTACGCCCGATTCGACCCGGTACGCCCGAAACAGCCCAGCCGCGGGCGCCCGAAGGCGTCGAGCCCCCGACCCGCCCCAGCCCCGCCCCGCCCCACTCAGCCGAACATGATGGCGGCCTCGTCGAACCGCGCCTGCGGCACCGTCTTGAGCTCGCCGAGCGCCTCCTCGAACGAGACGTGCTCGATCTCGGTGCCCCGCAGCGCCACCATCCGGCCCCAGCGCTCCTCGACGACCGAGTCGATCGCCGCCAGCCCGAGCCGGGTCGACAGCACCCGGTCGTACGCGGTCGGCGTGCCACCGCGCTGGATGTGCCCCAGGGTCGTGGCACGCGTCTCGATGCCCGTCATCTCCTCGATGAGCGGCGCGAGGCGCTCGCCGATGCCGCCCAGCCGCGGGCGCCCGAAGGCGTCGAGCCCCCGCTCGGTGTGCGCCGTGTCCTCGTGGTCGGGGACGAAGCCCTCGGCCACCACCACGAGCGGTGCGCGCCCGCGGTCGTAGGCGGCCCGCACCCACTTCGCGATCTGTTCCATGCTCGTCTTCTGCTCGGGGATCAGGATCGCGTGCGCGCCCGCGGCCATGCCGGAGTGCAGCGCGATCCAGCCCACGTGCCGGCCCATCACCTCGGCCACCATGCAGCGCGAGTGCGACTCACCGGTGGTGCGCAGGCGGTCCATCGCCTCGGTGGCGATGGCGACGGCGGTGTCGAAGCCGAAGGTGTAGTCGGTCGCGCCCAGGTCGTTGTCGACCGTCTTCGGCACGCCCACGATCTTCAGGCCGGCGTCGGTCAGGCGCTTCGCAGCGGCCAGGGTGCCCTCGCCGCCGATCGCGACGATCGCGTCGATTCCGTGCCGCTGCAGGGTCGCGGAGATGTTCTCGACCCCGCCGTTGGGGCCCTCGAACGGGTTCGTGCGGCTGGTGCCGAGGATCGTGCCGCCCTGCTTCGCGATGCCCTGGATGTCCTTGCGGCCGAGCGGGACGATGTCGCCGTCGACCACGCCGCGCCACCCGTCGCGGAAGCCGACGAAGTCGTGTCCGTAGATGGCGATGCCCTTCAGGACGATCGCGCGGATGACCGCGTTCAGGCCGGGGCAGTCGCCTCCGGAGGTGAGGATGCCGATGCGCATGGTGAACTCCGTCGTCGGGTGGTGGGGATCAGTGCCCATCATGACTGACGGTGGTTCCGCATTACCATCCCCGTGTGTCCCTGCTCGCTTCCGCCGCCGTCGACGCCGCTGGTACGTCCGGCGACGCGTCTCGCGTCGACACGGTGTACCGGCCTGGAGGCGCGGTGGACGTCGCGTCGACCCTGCGGCCCCTGCAGCGCGGCTCCGGCGACCCGGCCTTCCAGGTGGTCGGCGGCGTCGTGTGGCTCGCGCTGCGCACACCCTCCGGTCCCGCTTCCGTGGCGATCCGGCGGACCGGCGACACCATCGCGGTGTCGGCGTGGGGCAGCGGAGCCCCGTGGGCGGTCGAGCACGCCCCCGATCTGCTCGGACGCGGCGACGACTGGTCGTCGTTCGACGTCTCCGGCAACGAGTTCCTGGCCGCGGCACGACACCGGCAGCCCGGGCTCCGGCTGCTCCGCACGAACACCGTGGTCGCGATGCTCGTGCCGGCGATCATGGAGCAGAAGGTGACCTCGCGGCAGGCGTGGGGCGCGTGGCGGTACCTGCTCCGTCGGCACGGCACACCGGCGCCCGGTCCGGCACCCGCGGGCATGATGGTGCCGCCGGACGCTCCGACGTGGGCACGGATCCCGAGCTGGGAGTGGCACCGCGCAGGCATCGAACCGGGGCGCTCGGCCACCGTGATGCGCGCAGTGAAGGTCGCGCCCGCACTCGAACGGACCCTGGCGCACGGGCGCGGTGGCGAGGTCGTGTCCACGAAGCTGCAGTCGATCCCCGGGGTCGGTCGGTGGACCGCCGCCGAGACGGCGCAGCGCTCCCACGGCGACCCGGACTCGCCGAGCGTGGGGGACTTCCACGTGCCGGCGCTCGTCGGGTGGGCGCTCACGGGTGCGCCGGTCGACGACGACGGGATGCTCGAGCTGCTCGAACCCTGGCGCGGGCACCGGGAGCGTGTCGTGCGGTTGATCGGGGGCTCCGGGTTCCGGAAGCCGTCGTTCGGGCCGCGGATCACGATCCAGGACCATCGGGGGCACTGAGCGCGAGCGACGCTTCCTCAACGTCCGTTCGTGCTGGTCCGCCTACCGTGACGCCCGGCCCGGGCACTCCCGGCACGGACAGGACTCGGACAGGACCCGGAGAGGACGCGATGACGACCACCACCGACGAGGACGAGCACGACAAGGTCCCCGGCGTCCCCCCGGAGATCCCCGAGGACACGGGGTCGGCCGAGACGGCTCGCGTCACGAAGCGGCACGTCACCCGGGTCGCGTTCGTCGCGGCCCTCGGCGGGCTGCTCTACGGCTATGACACCGGCGTCATCTCCGGCACGCTCATCGAGATCGGCAAGGAGTTCTCGATCGGGTCCGCCGTCAAGGAGTTCATCACGGCGTCGATCCTGGTCGGCGCGATCCTCGGCGCACTCGCCACCGGTCCGATCTCGGCGAAGATCGGTCGCCGGCGGACCATCCTGCTCATCGCGGGGGTCTTCGGCCTGGGTGTGCTCTTCGCCGCGGTGTCGCCGAGTCCGGTGTTCCTGATCCTCAGCCGGCTGTTCCTCGGTCTGGCGGTGGGTGGTTCGACCCAGACGATCCCCACATACATCGCCGAGATCGCCCCGGGCCCGCGCCGCGGCAGCCTGGTCACGGTGTTCAACTGCGCGATCGGCGTCGGCATCCTGTCCGCCGCCATCGTCGGGGTGGCCCTGAACGGCGTCGTGTCCTGGCGCTTCATGATCGGGGTCGCCGCCGCCCCCGCCATCGTGCTGCTGCTCGGGATGCTCCGCCTGCCCGAGAGCCCGCGCTGGTTCGTGTCGCAGGATCGCATCGGTCCGGCTCGACGGGTGCTGCGCTGGCTGCGCCCGGACCACGATGCCGCCGAGGACGAGCTCGACGACATCCGCAAGCTCGACGATGCGGAACCGAGCGCCGGTTCCGGGCAGTGGGCCCAGCTGCGCAAGCCGTGGGTCCGGCCGGCCCTGATCGCGGGGCTCATCGTCGCCGCGTTCACGCAGCTGACCGGCCTCGAGATGATGATCTACTACACGCCGACGATCCTCACCGATGCCGGGTTCCCGCACGTCTACTCCCTGTGGGCGAACGTCGGTGTGGGGGTCGTCTACCTCGTGATGACGTTCGTCGGGTCGCGGTTGGTGGACCGGATCGGGCGTCGACGGCTGACCCTCGTGATGCTGCCGGGTGCCGCGGTGAGCATCGGCCTGTTCGGTGTGCTCTTCTACGTGCAGGACGGCAAGCCCTCACCGGTGCTCACGCTCGTGCTGATCCTGGCGTTCATGTTCTTCCAGGCCGGTGGCATCCAGGTCGTCGGGTGGCTCGTCGGTTCCGAGATGTACCCGCTGCGGATCCGGGCCGCCGCGACGAGCCTGCACGCGATGGTCCTCTGGGGCGCCAACCTGCTGGTGACCTCGACCGCGCTGACCCTGACCGGCTGGATCAGCCTGGGCGGCACGATGCTCGTCTACGCCGCGCTCAACGTGCTCGGGTGGGTCCTGGTGTTCCTGCGGGTGCCGGAGACGAAGGGCAAGTCCCTGGAACAGATCGAGCAGTCCCTGCGGGACGAGACGTTCCTGCCGCACCGGGGCGGACGCGAGCGTCGCGCGGTGGACCGGACCGCCTGACGGACGGGAGGCCCGCGGTCGCGTGCGCCACGGGCCTCCCGTCCGTCAGGTGGCGGCTCCCGTGCGCGTCACGGGTGGCGGGTGCCCGCACCCGCCAGCACGGCGCGGTAGCCCTCGCGGAACGTCGGGTACTGCGGCACCCATCCCGTCGACCGGAGCAACGCGTTCGACAGGCGCTTGTCGCCGCCGGCCTGCCGCGCGTCACCGTCGCCCGTGGACGGCTCGGCGACGTGGAGTTCGTCGGCCAGGAACCGCAGCACGTCGTCCAGCCGGCTCGGCTCGTCGTCGGTGCCCAGGTAGAGCGGCGCCGGGTCGGGCAGGGCCGCCAGGTGCACGAGCGCCGCGGCGGCGTCGTCGCGGTGGATGCGGTTCGTGTGCGGTGAGGTCCCCGGCGCCAGCCGTGCGGCACCGGATCGGACCTGGTCGATGAGCCGCTCGCGGCCCGGACCGTAGACGCCCGACAGCCGGACCAGCACGGCGCCGGGAGCGCGCTCGCGCAGCAGTACCTCGGCTTCGACCAGGACCTCGGCGGTCGGGGTCGCACCGCGCGCCGGGGTCTCCTCGGTGACCTCGCTGCCGTCCGAGACGTCGTACACGGCGGTCGAGGACACGACGAGCACCCGGGGGTCGGCGTCCGAGGCGTCGATGCCGTCGAGCACGTTGCGCAGGCCGTCGACGTAGGTGGCGCGGTACTCGTCGACGTCGCGGCTGCCCGCGGCGAAGGCCACGACGACGACGCTCGTGTCGGCGGGGATCTCGGGGACCTCGTGTCGCAGGTCGACGCTCCGGCCGGTGATCGGCGCGGGGATCAACTCGGCGCGGCGGCGGAGTCCGATCACGTGGTGGCCCTGGTCGGCGAAGCGCAGGCCGGCTTCGGTCCCGAGGTCGCCGCATCCGGCGATGACGACTGTCGTGGAGTTCTGCACGGGTCGACCTTGGCACGCGCCGATGACCACCTCCGGGGAGCCGGGCGGCGACACCACTAGGTTCGTCGTGTGATCGTCTGGTTGAACGGGACCCACGGGGCGGGGAAGACGACGACGAGCCGACTGCTCCAGCCGCTGTTGCCCGGCTCGCGGATCCTCGACGCCGAGAAGGTCGGCGAGGTGCTGATGGACGTCACGCCGGGGCTGCCGGCCAGCGACAACTTCCAGCACTGGGACCCGTGGCGGCCGCTCGTGGTCGAGACCGCTCGCCGGGTGCACGACTACGTGGGCGGGCCGCTCATCATGCCGATGACTGTCCTGGTCGAGGCCTACTGGCGTGAGATCGCGGCGGGGCTCGCCTCCCACGGGATCCCGGTCCGGCACTTCGTGCTGCACGTCGACGGGCCGACGCTCCGCGACCGGATCCAGAACGACCCGATCGTGGGGCCGTCGACGTTCCGGTTCGCGTACGTCGACGCCTACGCCGAGGCGGCGCGCGGCTGGCTGCACGCCGAGGCCGAGGTCATCGACGCGACCGAGGTCCCCGCCAGCGAGGTGGCCCGGGCCGTCGCGGACGCGGTGACCTCAGAGCGCTGACAGTACGACTCTGTCCGCCGCACGCAGCCCCGGGGTTCGCCACCGCCCGGATCATGCCGGAGACTGGTGCGGGTCGCTCACGAAGCCACCCGCCCCACCACCAGCAAGGAAGGCTCCGCATGCCCGAGCTCCCCGTCGTGTTCGAAGTCGGCTCGATGATCGCCCTGGTCGCGATCCTGCTCGCCGACCTGCTCATCGTCGCGCGTCGCCCGCACGTGCCGACGCTGCGCGAATCCGGCGTCTGGGTGGGCATCTACGTCGGGCTGGCGCTGATCTTCGCGGTGCTCATGCTGGTCTTCGCCGGTGGCGACTCCGCCGGGCAGTTCCTGGCGGGCTGGCTGACCGAGTACAGCCTGAGCATCGACAACCTGTTCGTGTTCGTCATCATCATGGCGCGCTTCTCGGTGCCGAAGAAGATCCAACAAGAGGTGCTGCTGCTCGGCATCATCATCGCGCTCGTGCTCCGCGGGATCTTCATCCTGGTCGGTGCGCAGCTCATCGAGAACTTCTCGTGGATCTTCTACATCTTCGGCGCCTGGCTGATCTGGACGGCGATCCAGCAGCTCCGCGGCGAGGACGAGGACGAGCAGAAGGACACCTTCATCGTCCGGCTGCTGCGCCGCCGGGTCCGTCTCACCGACACGTACGACGGCATGAAGTTCCGCACCCACCACGACGGTGTCCGGCACTTCACGCCGCTGCTCATCGTGCTCATCGCGATCGGCACCACCGACCTGCTGTTCGCGCTCGACTCGATCCCGGCGATCTTCGGCATCACCGAGAGCCCCTTCATCGTGTTCACCGCGAACGTCTTCGCGCTGATGGGCCTGCGCCAGCTCTACTTCCTGCTGGGCGGACTGCTCGAGCGTCTGGTCTACCTGAAGTACGGCATCGCCGTGATCCTGGCCTTCATCGGCGTGAAGCTCGTGCTGCACGCGCTGCACGACAACGAGCTGCCGTTCCTGAACGGCGGCCACCACATCGAGTGGGCGCCGGAGATCAACACGTGGGTGTCCCTGCTGGTGATCGTCGCCGCGATGGCCGTGTCGACGCTGGCGAGCCTCGTCCGGATGCGCGGGGAGACCCCCGCCGCCGCCGACGCCGTGACCGCGGACGACACAGCGGCGGACGACGCAGCGATCGACGACGACCGGGCCGACCAGGACCGAGCAGACCAGGACCGCGCCCGCACGTCCGACTGACACCCGTTTGAACGATCCGCCCGGCTGCCTCGTCGTTGAGGGTATGGCACTCCGCAAACGAACCAAGGTCATCATCGGGATCTCCGCCGGCGTCGTCGTCGTGGCGGCAGCAGCCGTCATCGCCGGCCCGGTCATCTACGCGAACACCGTCAACGGCCAGGCCGCCGCAGCACCCTCGCTGTCGGCGTCCTCGTCCGGCACCCTCGATGCGAAGGACGCCGACGGCACCTGGACCAGCAAGAGCAGCTCGTACGCCGGGTACCGGGTGCACGAGGTCCTGCAGGGGAATGATGTGGACGTGGTCGGTCGCACGAAGGACGTCAAGGGCACCGCCGTCATCGACGGCGGTTCCCTCACCCAGGCGACCGTCACCGTCCAGGTCGGCAAGATCAGCACCCCCGAAGCCGCCCGCGACGAGTACTTCCGCTCCACCGCGCTGCAGACCGACGAGTACCCCACGGCGACGTTCGAGCTCACGAAGCCCGTCGACGTCACGAAGGCGCTCGACGGCTCCACGCAGGACGTCACCCTGACCGGCACGATGGACCTGCACGGCGTCGAGAAGCCGGTCACGGCCGACGCGCAGGTCGCGGTCGGCGATGGTGGCACCGTCCAGGTCGCCGGCACCGTGCCGATCACCTTCGCCGACTACGGCGTGAAGGCCCCGTCGCTCGGCTTCGTCACCGTGGACGGGAAGGGCTCCGTCGAGTTCTCCCTCGACCTCGGGAAGTGACCGTGACGAGTCGTTCCGCGGACGAGCTGCTCGCGACGCTGTACCGCGAGCACGGTGACGCGCTCACGCGGTACGTCCGGCACCTCACGCGGGACGGCTCGAGCGTCGAGGACGTCGTGCAGGAGACGATGGTCCGCGCCTGGCAGCGTCCGGCCGTGCTCGAACGGGCACCCGACAGCGCGCGGGCGTGGCTCTTCACGGTGGCGCGCAACCTGGTGGTCGACGACGCACGGTCGGCGCGCAACCGCCGCGAGCACGGCACCGAGCACCAGGTCGAACGGATCGAGTCGGACAGCACGGACGCCGTGCTGGACCGGATCGTGGTCGCCGACGCACTCGCGTCGCTGACCCCGGACCACCGCCGCGTGGTGGTGGACGCGTACTGGCTCGGGCACACGGTGCCGGAGATCGCACGACGACACGACATCCCGGAGGGCACCGCCAAGTCGCGGTTGCACTACGGGCTGCGAGCCCTCCGGCTCGCACTGCAGGAACGAGGAGTGACCCGATGAGCGACGACAAGGCAGCCCACGACGAGTACGTGGAGTGGGATGCCGCCTACGTCCTGGGGTCGCTCCCGTCCAGTGAACGGCTGGAGTACGAACGGCACCTCGAGACGTGCGACCGCTGTGCGGCCGCCGTCGCCGAGCTGGTCGGTCTGCCGGGTCTGCTCGGAAAGCTGCCGGCCGACCAGGCGATCGAGATCGCAGAACCCCACGGGAGGCCCGACACCCGATCCGAGAGCGACCTCGCCTCCGTCGCGCACCGCGTCCGACACCGTCGCCGCCGTCGCCGGGTCTGGGTCGCCACCACCGCCGGACTCGCGGTGGTGGCCGCCGTCCTGGGCGGGCTCGCGGTCGGCGCCGCGGGGGAGCGCACCACGGTGCAGGCCGGTGCCGCTCCGACGGCAGCTGCCACCGCCGACCGCTACGACATGACCGGCGTGCAAGGACTCGACGTCCAGCTCGCCATCAGCGGCGAGCAGTGGGGCACCCGCTTCGACTGGGGGTGCTCGTACGGCGGCAAGGAGTGGTCGCCGGACGGGTCGATCCTCTACGACCTCGTCGTCGTCCGGACCGACGGCACGACCCAGACGGTGGGGTCGTGGACGGCCGCCGGCGCGGACGCACGAGGGCTGTCGGCATCGACGGACATCCCGCGGGACGAGATCAAGAGCGTGCAGGTCCGGCTGCGCGGTGAGCGCGGCGCGCTCGCCGTCGTCACGCTCTAGCCGACGTCGGCCTCGTCCGGTGCGTCGTCGGGGCCGATGGCGTCCTGGACGCGCGCACTGACGGACCGCAGCGTCTCGGCGTCGGCCCCCACGGGCCTCCAGAACAGGTCCTCGAGCGCACCGGTGTGCGCGCGGATGCCGGCGAGCACCGCGCGACGGCCGTCCGCGGTCATCACCACCCAGCTGCCGCGGGCGTCGCTCGGGCAGTCCGCCCGCTCGACCAGGCCGCGGGAGACCATCCGCGTCACCTGGTGACTGACGCGCGACTTCTCCCAGCCGATGCCCGCGGCGATGTCCCGGACGCGCAGACGGTGGTCGGGGTCGCGGTGCAGGCCGATCAGGATCTCGAACTCGGGGACGGAGATGCCGGCGCCCGCCTGGACGGCCTGGTCGAGCGCCCGGTCGAGTCGTCGCCAGACGTCGTGGTACGCGTCCCAGGTGGCCCAGTCGTGGCCACCGTTGCCCTCCGTCGACATGCCGACCAGCGTATCCACCGGGCGGACGGTCGGACCGCGCAGCGACCCCTTTCATCCGCTCGGATGACTCCTGGTCGACGCACGGCGTGCTCCGAGGTCGCGTCGGACGTGCGGCATACGATCGGGGGATGCCGAGTGCTCGCCTCCAGGACACCACCGATGACGCCGTCGCGCTCGTGCGCCGGTGGCTGGCGGCGTCCGCCGGGGTGAAGCCCGACCCTGGTGCGGCCCGTCTGGCCGAGGTCCTGCGCGACGAGCAGGGCCTCGACTTCACCCGGGGTTTCGTGGACAAGGTCATCCGCCCCGAGGACCCCCGGGTGGCGGCACGGAACCTCGAGCAGCTGAGCCGTGACGTCCCCGACTTCCTCGCCTGGTACCTGCGCGGGGCGGTGACGCTCGGCGGTGGGTTCGCCACCATGGCGCCGTGGGCCGTGATCCCGACCGCGCGCCGGATCCTGCGCCGGATGACCGGGCACCTGGTCATCGACGCGAGCACGAGCAAGCTCGGCCCGGCCCTCGCCAGGGTCCGCGGTCCGGGTACGCGACTGAACGTGAACCTGCTCGGCGAAGCCGTCCTCGGCAGCGCCGAGAGCGACCGACGCCTGCAGGGCACGATGGACCTGCTCGCCCGCGACGACGTCGACCACGTGTCGATCAAGGTGAGCTCCGTCGTGCCGCAGACGTCGCCGTGGGCCTTCGACCAGACGGTCGAGCGCGTCGTCGACCGGCTCGTCCCGCTCTACCGCCTGGCCGCGGCGCCGACGGCTTCCGGACGCCCGGCCAAGTTCATCAACCTCGACATCGAGGAGTACAGCGACCTCGACGTCACCCTCGCCGTGTTCCGGGCGCTGCTCGACCGCGACGAGTTCGCCGACCTGCAGGCCGGCATCGTGCTGCAGGCCTACCTGCCCGACGCCGCGGGAGCGCTCGAGACGCTGACCGAGTGGGCGCAGGAACGCCGGGCGCGCGGCGGTGCCCCGATCACGGTGCGGCTCGTCAAGGGCGCGAACCTCGCCATGGAGCACGTCGACGCGATCCTGCACGGGTGGCCCCTCGCCACCTGGGGCAGCAAGCGCGAGACCGACACCGCCTACCTCCGGATGCTCGACACCGCACTGACGCCCGAGCGCACCGACGCCGTGCGGATCGGGGTCGCCGGGCACAACCTGTTCGACCTCGCCACCGCGTGGGTGCTCGCGCAGCGCCGCGGGGTCACCGACGCCGTCGACGTCGAGATGCTGCTCGGCATGGCGTCCGCCCACGCCCAGGCCGTCCGGGCCGACGTCGGGCAGATCCTGCTCTACACGCCCGTGGTGCAACCGGACGAGTTCGACTCGGCCATCGCGTACCTCGCCCGTCGCCTGCAGGAGAGCGCGAGCCCCGAGAACTTCATCGCCGCCGCAGCCGACATCGATCACGACGCCAGCGTGTTCGAGCGGGAGCACGGCCGGTTCCTGGCGTCCGTCGCCGCACTCGACGAGCCCGTCCCCGCCAGCCACCGCACGCAGGACCGCCACCGTGCCCTCGGCGAACCGGTCCTGCGCGACGCGTTCCGCAACGCCCCCGACACCGACCCGTCCGTCGCCGCGAACCGGTCCTGGGCGCTCGACGTCCTGCGCCGGGTGCCGCGCTCGCAGCTCGGCGCGCAGACCATCCGCGGCGCGAAGGTCGCCGACCGGTCCAAGCTCGAGCGGATCATGGCGCGGACCGCCCAGGCCGGCGTGAACTGGGGGCGGCAGGACCCGTCCGACCGTGCCGAGCTCCTCGACCTCATCGGGCACGAACTCGAGACCCGCCGAGCCGACCTGATCGAGGTGATGGCCGCCGAGACCGGCAAGACCTTCGCCGAGGCCGACACCGAGGTGACCGAGGCCGTCGACGCCGCCCACTACTACGCCGAGAGCGCCCGCCGCCTCGGGGACATCGAGGGCGCGCAGTACGTGCCGCCGCGGCTGACCGTCGTGGTACCTCCGTGGAGCTCCCCCGTCGCGATCCCCGCCGGTGGCGTGCTGGCGGCGCTCGCCGCGGGCAGCGGTGTCGTGCTCAAGCCCGCGCCCGAGGCGAAGCGCTCCGGTGCCGTGCTCGCCGACGTGCTCTGGGACGCCGGGGTGCCGCACTCGCTGCTGCAGCTCGTCGACCTGGCCGAGGACGAACTCGGCCGCGACCTCATCGGCCACCCCACGGTCGACCGCATCATCCTGACCGGCTCGTCCGACACCGCCCGCTCGTTCCGCTGGTGGCGAGCCGGGCTGCCGCTCACCGCCGAGACGAGCGGCAAGAACGCCATCGTCGTCACGCCGAGCGCCGACCTCGACCTGGCGGTGCAGGACATCGTGCAGTCCGCCTTCGGGCACGCCGGACAGCAGTGCTCGGCGGCGTCCCTCGTGATCCTGGTCGGGTCGGTGGGTGAGAGCGAGCGCTTCCAACGGCAGCTCGTCGACGCCACCCGCACGCTCCGGGTCGCGTGGCCCGACGACCCCACGGCGCAGGTCGGCCCGCTCATCGCCGAACCGCAGGGCAAGCTCCGCCAGGGTCTGACCGAGCTCGGGCCGGGGGAGTCCTGGCTCGTGCAGCCCGAGGCGGTCGACGACTCCGGCCGGCTCTGGTCGCCGGGTATCCGAGACGGCGTCCGCCCCGGCAGTGACTTCCACCAGACCGAGTACTCCGGCCCGGTGCTCGGCATCATGCGCGCCGAGACCCTCGACCAGGCGATCGCCATCCAGAACGGCACCGACTTCGGGCTGACGGCGGGCATCCACTCGCTCGACGTCGACGAGGTGTCCGAGTGGCTGGCCCGGGTCCGCGCCGGCAACCTGTCGGTCAACCGCGGCATCACCGGTGCCGTCGTGGGGCGCCAGCCGTTCGGCGGCTGGAAGGGTTCCTCGGTCGGTACCGGCACCAAGGCCGGCGGCCCCATGTACGTCGCGACGCTCGGCCGGTGGCTGCCCACGTCCCGCACGGTGCACAAGAGCATCCAGCTGCACGGCCTGCCCCCGCGCGTCACCGCGGTGATCGAGGCCGCACGCAGCGGGCTGTCGTTCGAGGAGTTCGACCGTGTCCGCGCCGGGGCCCTGAGCGACGTGCGCGCACGAGAGACGCTCTTCCGTTCGCGGGACCTGTCCGGGCTCGTGGTGCAGCGGAACGTGCTGCGCCACCGGCCCCAGTCCGTCATCGTGCGCCAGGCCGAGGACGCCTCGACCGTGGACCTCGTCCGGACGCTCGTCGCCGCGACCTCGGCACGTGCGCACATCCTGCTCAGCACGGCTCGGCCGCTGCCCGGCCCGCTCACGCAGCTGCTCGCATCGAACCGGTCCCCGCTCGACGTCGTCGACCACCTGGTCGAGTCCGACCAGGAGTTCCACGCCCGCGCGTCGTCGGGGGCCGTGTTCCAAGCTGACTGGTCCAGCGGCCAGGACGACCAGCCCGTCGACGCGCTCGAGGCCGTGTTGTCCCAGGGGCAGGACCGGCCGGCCCACACGGCGTTCGGTGGTCCCGGTGCCCGGATCCGGTTGCTCGGTGGTGACCCCCTCGCCCTCGAAGAAGCCCTGGGTGCGAGCATCGACGTCGCGATCCACGGCGGCCCCGTGGTCGAGGCCGGCGTGATCGAGATGCTGCCGTACCTGCGCGAGCAGTCGGTGTCGATCACCGCGCACCGGTTCGGCGACGTCGACAGCGACTTCTCCGAGCTGCGCGTCTAGGCACTTCCGCTTCGTGCGTTCCGCTTCGTGAGCAGAAGAGGTCGGGTACCCGAACGGGACCCGACCTCTTCTGCTCACGAAGTGACCCGAGGATCAGTCCTCGGCGTCACCCGCGTCTTCGTCCTCGACGCCGGTCTCGTCCATGCGGTCCCGCAGGTGGTCTGCCATCACGCCGGCACCTTCACCCGCGTGGTCGTGGTCGACCTGCTCGATCAGGCCCTGCAGCTTCTCGTGGTTCGTCGCATCGGTGGCACCGTCCATGACGGGCTCGGTCTGCTCGTTGTCGCTCATGCTCCGGACGCTACGCCGCGGTTGCTGCGGAACGGTAGTGGAGTTCGACCGCCCCGCCGTCGAACTGCGTGGTGCCGACGAGCTCGAACACCCGGGTCGGTGCGGCGACCGGCAGCAGGGGTGCTCCGCCGCCGAGCGCGACCGGCATCACGGTGACCCGCAGCTCGTCGAGGATGCCCGCCTGCTGGTACTGCGCCGCGAGCAGTCCGCCGCCGACGACCCAGACGTCGCGCCCGTCGGCCTCGCGCTCGAGATCGGCCTGGTGGTCACCGACCTCGCCGGAGACGAAGCGCACATCGACGCCGTCGGGCACCGGCAGGTCTCGGGTCGTGAACACCCACGTCGCCAGGTCCGGGTACGCCCACGTGTCGTCGTGCTCGAGCAGCCACTCGTACGTCGTCGACCCCATCGCGATCGCCCCGACACCGGCGAAGAACCGATCGTGGTGCTCCTGGAACGGCTCGAAACCGAACTGCAGCAGCCAGTCGAGGTCGTCGTCGGTCGCAGCGACGAAGCCGTCCAGCGAGGACGCGACGGAGTAGATCGTGCTCATGCCGGGGACGCTACCGAGCACCCCCGACAGGAGTCAGCGACGACGGCCGCGACCGCCGCGACCGACGACCGCTGCCTCGGCGACCGCGAGCAGCGCTGCGATCCAGAGCTGGCCGAGCGCGAACCGGCGTCGACGGGGATCGGCGACGGCCAACGGCACCATCGTCGCACCGTGCAGGGCGTCCACGACCGCGCTCAGGGTGTGCGCGTTGCCGGACCCGGCCCGCGCGACGAGGGTGGCCTGTGCGACCTGCCGGACCCCGAGCACGCCGTGCAGCACCGCCTGGTCGTACCCTCGGGCCGCACGGCTCAGGTGCCACAGGCCGAGGCCGGCGCGGGCCAACTCGACGACGGCTGCCCCGTTCACGGCAGACGACCGGCGGCTCATCGTCGGCGTCCCGCGACGAGTGCAGCGGCCCCGGCGGCACCGAGCACGGCCCCGATGATGCCGTTGCCGACCCGGCGGTGCTCCACCCACCAGGTCTGCGGCGACCACGCGTGCGCTGACTCGTCGAAGACCCCGTGCGCACCGTGGTCGCCCGGCACCGGCTCGTACAGGTTGTCCCGCATCTCGAGGCCGTCCTTGTCGGGTGCCTGCTGCCCGTCCACCAGGGTCTTGGCGGCGTACCAGTCGGCGAAGCGCCCGCTGATCCGGTTGCCGAGGATCGTGTAGACGGTGGACTCGCCCACCCAGGTGCGGCTCCGCGGCCGCTCGGCCACGGCGGCGATGGCCCGGGCACCGACCTCGGGCTGGTAGATCGGGGCGACCGGCTGCGGGTGGTGCGGCAGCTTCGACTTCACCCACTGGAACTGGATCGTGTTGAGCGCCGGCATGTCCACGCGGGACACCTTGACCTTGCTGCCCTGTTCGCGCAGTTCGGAGACGACGGACTCGGTGAACCCGACGATCGCGTGCTTCGCACCGCAGTACGCGGCCTGCAGGGGGATCCCGCGGAACCCGAGCGCCGAACCGACCTGGATCACGTGCCCACGACCGCGGGGGACCATCCGCGACAGCGCCGACCGGGTGCCGTTCACGAAGCCGAGGTAGGTCACGTGCAGCGCCCGCTCGAAGTCCTCCGGTGCGGTGTCGAGGAACTTCCCGAACACTCCGACCATCACGCCGTTCACCCACAGGTCGATCGGTCCGAGCTCCCGCTCGACCCGGTCGGCCGCGGCCTCGACGGCGTCGCGGTCGGAGACGTCGGCGACCAGGGCCAGCCCGCGTCGCCCGGCGGCCTCGACCTCGGCGACCGCCGCGTCGACGCCCTCCTGCCCGCGGGCCAGGACGGCCACGTCCCACCCCCGTGCGGCGAGCTCCCGGACCGTCGCCCGTCCCAGTCCTGCGGATCCACCGGTCACCACTGCCACTCGAGTCATGGCTCCCTTGTACCTGCGGCCGACCGTGCACCACTCAGCCGCTGTCCCCCGAAGTTGCCGTTCCGAACGACGCACGCACCGATCGGACATCATGGCCAGGTGGAGACCCGAGACCCCGATACCGACGACGCCGCAGAGGAGGCGCCGCCCGGTTGGGAGCTCAACACACCGACCCGGCCGCTCGAGGTCTGGCTGTACCCGGTCCTCGCCCTGCTCCTCGCCGCCGCGCACGTCGCCCTCGGCATCGCCTTCGGTGGTGCGTTGGCGCTCGTCGTCGGGGTGTCCGCCGCGGTGGTGACGACCGTCGGTGCCGTTGCCCTGTTCGTGACGGGTCGGCACGCGTACGACGAGCAGAACCGCGACGCCTCGTGGCGGTGCCACGTCACGCGTGTGCTCGTCGGCGCATCGGCCGCCACCGTCGTCGCCCTGACGACCACCCTGGTCGGGTCCCGGATCGGCATCTTGGTCGGGGTGGGCGCTGCGGTGATGCTGTACACGACCGCACGCGCGGTACCCCGGCTCGACCACATCGTGGCCGCGTGGGCTGCAGCGGTCGTCGCCGTCGCGTGCGCGGCACTCGCCGTCACCGGACTCACGGTGGAGAGCGTGCCGGAGTCCCTGCGGGCCGCCTGGATCGCCGGTGGCGTCACGGCACTGTTCTCGGCGCTGCTGGCCGTCCACCAGTTCCGGGCAGCGGCCCGGGCCCGCGAGACCAGCCGGAGTCCCGCCCTCAGCGCCCCCGACCGAACCGCGTCGTGACCCCCGGCGAGTAGAGCACCGAGTCCGGCTCGAGCTCGGTCAGCCCGAAGGGCAACCCGGCGGCCCCGACCAGGTCGTCCCGCAGCGACACCACCGAGGCCCGGTGCAACGGCCACGACTCGTGCTCGTTCGGCCAGAACCGCGTCCGCCCCGCCCGGTGCACGTGCATGCCCCACCGCGCCGTCAGGAACGTCTCGAGCGGCCCCGGCTCGTCGAGTACCTCGCCCACGCGCACGTCGAGCATCGACCGCAGGTGGGTGCCGTGCCGACGCATCGCGTACCCCACGCGGCCGTCACCGCTGCGCGACTCCGCGATCGCCCACCGGTACGGCAGGCCGGTCGCGACGCGTGCGCCGATGGTCGGCAGGAGCTTGCCGGCGTCGAGCGACAGGAACACGACCCCGCGCCGCCCCTGCTCGTCGACCGTGTAGACGCGGACGTTCAGCTCGACGAAGTCGCCGATGCTCCCGGTCGAGAACGGCGGGAACCGGGTGTCCTCGAACCGGAACGCGATGAGGCCCACCCAGGTGGTCACCCCGTCGTCGGTGCCGTCGAGTGCCATCGTGTCGGGCCGGGTGCCGGCCGGCAGCAACGGGGCCACCGCCGACACGTCGACGCGCCAGTGCACGAAGACGACGTCGAGCCAGTCCTGCGAGATCCAGGGGCGGCCCGGCAGGGCGGGGGCGACGGCCTGGAGGCTCGGAGCGCTCTGGGCGGGTCGGGTGTCGGTCACGATGTGGTCGCCTCCGGTTCGATGTGGGCTGCGACGGGTGCGTCGTCCCACCCCTGCTGCGGGGTGTCGCAGGTGCCGCGGAACACGTACTGCGAGGGACGCTTCCGCTCGCTCGACGTCCAGTCGATGGCCGGCCGTCGTCGTTCCGGGGGCAGGTACCCGATCCGGTAGACGGCCATCAGCTCGAGCGACTCGGGGACGCGGAGCAGTCCCTCGATCTCCTCCCACGCGCCGGGGGTCTCCATCGGGAAGGACACGAACTGGATCCCCAGGCCGAGCTCGGTCGTCGCGAGCCAGATGTTCTCCATCGCCGCGCCCATGCTGAACACCGAGTAGAAGCCGGACAGCTCCTCCTTCCGGTACTCGTGGCGGTCGAGCATCACGCCGAGCAGCAGCGGCGACCCGGCGACGAGCTTCCGGTTCTCCTCACCCAGGGTCTGCGGCACCCGGAGCGTGTTCATGAGCAGCTGCCCGCGCTTCGTGAACACCTGCTTCGTGAACGGCCGCAGCGGCCCGGGGAGCTTGTCGAACAGCATGCCGTCGCGTCGCTCGTCCATCTCGGCCTTCGAGAACCGGAAGTACGGCTTGTACCGCTCGAAGAACGTGCCCTCGGCCATCGTGCGGGTCATCGAGCTGCCGCTGATCTCGGCGACGCGGTCGATCGTCCGGCGTTCCTCGATCAGCACGAAGCGCCACGGCTGGCTGTTGAGCTGCGACGGTGCCCGGCCGGCGAGCTCCATGAGCAGCCGCTGGTGCTCGTCCGACACCGGGTCGGGCAGGAACGGCCCGTTCGTCGTGCGTCGTCGTCGGATGGCCTCGAACAGCTCCACTGCTCACCTCTCTGATCGCCTGCGTGCGAGCACGGCCCCCAGGTAGGACGGTGCGGCGGCGACCGCGACCCTCCAGTGTGCTCCGGAGCGCGGGTTCGTGCGTGGAGCGACCGCCAGGGGCACGAGTGCCGGCAGCAGGAACAGTGCGGTGCGGTCGCGCGTCCACACGGGGGTGGTCGCGGCGACGCCGGTCAGGGTGGCGGTCACGACGAACAGCCCGTGGTGCACGACACGGAGCTTCTTCGTGCGGATCAGCCGCACGGCGACCGCGGTGCCCCACAGGCAGTTCGCGACGTAGGCGACGCTCGCAGCGGTGACCAGCTGCCGGCCCGGGCGCGATCCCGTGGGTGCCGAGCCGCGCCTCCAGACCGTCTTCCGTCCCATGAGTGGGACGTTACGCGGTCTCTCGACTGACGAGCTTGGAGAGCACGATCGCGGAGCGGGTGTGGTCGACCTGGGGTGCGAGGCGGACCTTGTCGAGCGCCTCTTCGAGCGCGGACAGGTCCTTCGAGCGCATGTGCACGACGGCGTCGGCGCTGCCGGTGACCGTGCCGGCGTCGATGACCTCGGGGACGGTGTCGAGCAGGGCACGCAGCTCGTCGGGCGAGACGGTGCCGCGGCAGTAGAGCTCGACCCAGGCCTCGGTGCCGCGGTCCTCGACGGCGGGGTCGACCTTGATCGTGAAGCCCTGGATGACGCCGTCACCGACCAGCCGGTCGACGCGGCGCTTGACGGCCGAGGCCGAGAGTCCGACCACCGACCCGATGTCGCCGTAGCCGGCGCGGGCGTTGTCCCGGAGCTGATCCAGGATGCGGTGGTCGAGCGTATCCATTTGTCCCTATCGTACGCGGACTTGTTGCGAGCCCGGTGGGTCTCGCGCACGAAACGTGCGTCACCCGAACGGGTGCCACGGTCCCGCAGGCGGGGGACTGCACTCGTCGGACGGTTCATGCCAGACTTCGGAGTGGCGTCGACCTGGTCCGCTGCGGTGAGTGAGCCTGCATCTCACCGGAGCTCTTCCCCTCGTTCCGTTTCGGTTCCTGGCAGGCTCGGGCCCCGGTCCCTTCCAGGAGGACTGATGTCGAACACCGCACCCGCCCCCGAGTCCGTCGCCACCCCGGCCCGTGTCGCCACCAAGCGCACGATCCTGATGTGCAAGCCGGACTTCTACACCGTGAGCTACCGGATCAACCCGTGGATGCACCCGGAGGAGCCGACCGACACGTCGAAGGCCGTCGAGCAGTGGGAGTCGCTCGTCGCGGTCTACGAGCAGCTCGGCTTCGATATCTCGTACATCGACCCCATCGACGGCCTGCCGGACATGGTCTACGCGGCCAACGGCGGCTTCGTCCTCGACGGCATCGCGTACGGCGCGAAGTTCCAGTACCCGGAGCGCCAGCCCGAGGGCCCCGCCTACATGGACTGGTTCCGCCAGGCGGGCCTGACCGTCGCCGAGCCGGAGCAGACCAACGAGGGCGAGGGTGACTTCCTGCTCATCGGGGACACCATCTTCGCCGGCACCGGGTTCCGGTCGGACAGCACCTCGCACGACGAGCTCGCGAAGATCTACGGCCGCGAGGTCGTCACGCTCAAGCTCATCAACCCGAGCTTCTACCACCTCGACACCGCCATCGCCGTGCTCGACCCCGAGCCCTCCGTCGACGGGACGAGCAACATCGCCTACCTGGAGAGTGCCTTCGACGAGCCGTCGCTGGCGATCCTGCGCGAGCGCTTCCCGGACGCGATCATCGCGACCGAAGAAGACGCCGCGATCCTCGGCCTGAACTCGTACTCCGACGGGTACAACGTCGTGATCGCCGCCCGGGCGACCACGTTCGCGTCGCAGCTGAAGGAGAAGGGCTACAACCCGATCGGCGTCGACCTCTCCGAGCTGCTGCTCGGCGGTGGCGGCGTGAAGTGCTGCACCCTCGACCTGCACCCGGTCGGCACCGGCACCTCGGTCGCGCGTTCGCTCGGGGTCAGCTGATGTCGGCGGCAGCGTCGCTCGGGGTCAACACCGCGGCGGCGCTCGCCGTCGAGGACCGCGCCCTCGCGCACAACTACAGCCCGCTGCCCGTCGTCATCGCGTCGGGTGCCGGAGCGACCGTCACCGACGTCGACGGCAAGCAGTACCTGGACGGCCTCGCCGCGTACTCGGCGGTGAACTTCGGCCACGGCAACCCGCGGCTGCTCGACGCCGCACGGGCGCAGCTCGACCGCGTGACGCTGACCAGCCGGGCATTCGTCAACGACCAGCTCGGGCCGTTCGCGGCAGCACTGGCGGCGTTGACGGAGACCGAGATGGTCCTGCCGATGAACACCGGTGCCGAGGCCGTCGAGTCCGCGATCAAGGTGTCCCGCGCCTGGGGCTACCGCGTCAAGGGCGTGCCGGCCGAGCGGGCGACGATCATCGTGGCGTCCGGCAACTTCCACGGCCGCACGACGACGATCATCTCGTTCTCCGACGACCCCTCGGCCCATGATGACTTCGGGCCGTACACACCGGGGTTCCGCACGGTGCCGTACGGCGACGCTGCGGCTCTGCGCGAGGCGATGGACGAGACCGTCGTCGCCGTGCTGCTCGAACCGATCCAGGGCGAGGGTGGCGTGGTCATCCCGCCGGAGTCCTACCTTCCTGACGTCCGCGCAGTCTGCGACGAGTTCGGTGCGCTGTTCATCGCCGACGAGATCCAGTCCGGCCTCGGTCGCACGGGGCACACGCTCGCGGTGCAGCGCGTCGGGGTGCGTCCCGACCTCATCACGCTCGGCAAGGCCCTCGGCGGGGGCATCGTGCCGGTGTCCGCGGTGGTGGGCTCGCGCGATGTCCTGGGCGTCCTGCGTCCCGGCGAGCACGGGTCGACCTTCGGCGGCAACCCGCTCGCCGCAGCCGTCGGCGCCGAGGTCGTGGCGATGCTCGGGGAGGGCACGTTCCAGCAGCGGGCACTCGACGGCGAACCGCTGTTGCGCGGCCTGCTCGACGACCTGCTCGGCAAGGGTGTCGTCTCGCACCGGGTCGCCGGACTCTGGGCGGGGATCGACATCGACCCCGCGCTCGGCACCGGCAAGGCGATCGCGAAGGACCTCGCCGACCGCGGGCTCCTGGTGAAGGACACCCACGGGTCGACGATCCGCTTCGCGCCGCCCCTGGTCGTCACCGACGACGAGGTGCGCTTCGCGATCGGAACCCTGGCTGACGTCCTGACGGCGCGCGCCTGATCCGATCCGCAAGACACCGGTGTTCGCGCGTTGAACCCCCGCATCCCGCGGTGCGGAGCGCGAACACCGGTGTCTCGCGAGCGCCGCCGCGGCTCACACCGCCCAGCGGGCCGCCAGCTCGTCCATCAGGGCATCGAGCCGCTCGTCGACGACCTGCTCCTCGGGGTGCGCCTCGTACCAGGCGATGACCTCGCGCACACCCTGCCGGTAGGTCGTGCGCGGCCGGTACCACGGCACGAGCGACCGGACCTTGCTGTTGTCGAACACCGAGCTGTTCGCCTTGTCGCCGAGCAGCGCCGCGCCCCACTCCGCGTCCGCGGCGGCGATGGCATCCGCCGGCACGTGCACGATCCGCAGGTCCTCGACTCCGGCCGCCGCCGCGATCTCGTGCGCGATGGCGTTCCAGGTCGGCGCCTCGTCGCTCGTGATCGTGAAGGGCTCACCGATCGCCTCGGCCCGGTCGAGCAGTCCGGTGAACCCGACCGCGAAGTCACGGCTGTGGGTCAGGGTCCACAGCGAGGTGCCGTCGCCGGTGATGATGATCGGCTTGCCGGCGCGCATCCGAGCGACAGCGGTCCACCCGCCGGTCAGCGGCAGCTTCGTCTCGTCGTAGGTGTGCGACGGCCGCACGATCGTCACCGGGAAGTCCTGCTCCCTGTACGCCTCCATCAGCAGTTCCTCGCACGCGATCTTGTCGCGTGAGTACTGCCAGTACGGGTTCTTCAGCGGTGTCGACTCCGTGATCGGCAGGTGCGTCGCCGGCGTCTGGTACGCCGAGGCCGAGCTGATGAACACGTACTGCCGCGTCCGCCCCGCGAAGAAGTCGACGTCGGCCTGCACCTGGTCCGGCGTGAAGGCGATCCAGTTCACGACCACGTCGAAGCGCTGGTCGCCGAGTGCGTCCGCCAGTGCGCTGCGGTCCGACACGTCGGCCTGGAGGCGCGTCACACCCTCCGGGATCGGCCTGCCCCCGGTGGTCCCCCGGTTGAGCACGGTCACGTCGAACCCCTGCTCGACGGCTTCCCGGACGCAGGCGGCGCTGATGACGCCGCTCCCGCCGATGAACAACACGCTCGCTCCGGTCATGGATGCTCCCTCGCTTCCGGCGACACCGCTCTGTGCCGCAACCCTTTCGATCCTGCCCCTCAGATGCTGGGTCGGGCATCGAGCACCGTGCCGAGCATCGTCACGTCCTGTGCCCAAGCCGCGGCGCCGGGGTGCATCCATCCGAGCAGTTCGATCGCGTAGTCGTGGGACCGCCGAGTCAGCGCATCCGCTGGGCCGTGTGGGAACGCGCGGTGGAGTGCTGGTGCCACAAGGCCGTCGGGTAGCGAGACCCGAACAGGTACCGCCAGAACCCGAAGCTCAGTTCGGCGACGACTCGCCCGTGCACCTCTGCTCGTTTCCCCCCTCGCGTGGCACGCCTTCGCGCGACGACCAGATCGTTCTTGCCTTGTGCGTCGAGGGGAACGACGTCGAGCCAGGATGAGCCCGGGCGACGAGCAGTTGCCCAAGCGCGGAGCTGCAGGTCTGCAGCGTTCCGCAGGCCACATCGCCGGGGTTTCGTCTTGGGCTTTCGCATCTGACACTTCAGCGTACAGGAGTCCGCTTGCTGGCCGAGTGCTCCTGGGGGCGGCGCGACTACCGTCACGGTTCGGGTCGCACCGACGCGCCCCACGACAGGAGTGACACGCACATGGAGTACCGCTACCTCGGCAACTCGGGCCTCAAGGTCTCCGAGATCACCTACGGCAATTGGCTCACCCACGCCTCCCAGGTCGAGAACGACGCGGCGATCGCCTGCGTCAAGGCCGCCCTCGAGGTCGGCATCTCGACGTTCGACACCGCCGACGTCTACGCCAACACCGGCGCGGAGACGGTCCTCGGCGAAGCGCTCAAGGGGGAGCGGCGCCAGTCCCTCGAGATCGCCACGAAGGTCTTCGGACCGACGGGTCCGAAGGGCCACAACGACACCGGGCTGTCCCGCAAGCACATCCTCGAGTCGATCGACGGCTCGCTGCAGCGGCTGCAGACGGACTACGTCGACCTGTACCAGGCGCACCGCTACGACCACGAGACCCCGCTCGAAGAGACGATGCAGGCCTTCGCGGACATCGTGCGCCAGGGCAAGGTCCTGTACGTCGGCGTCAGCGAGTGGACCGCGGACCAGCTGCGTGCGGGTGCTGCGCTCGCGAAGGACCTCGGCTTCCAGCTCATCTCGAACCAGCCGCAGTACTCGGCGCTCTGGCGGGTCATCGAGGACGAGGTCGTCCCCACCTCGAAGGAACTCGGCATCTCGCAGATCGTCTGGTCCCCGATTGCCCAGGGTGTGCTCACCGGCAAGTACAAGCCGGGCCAGCCGCTGCCCGAGGGTTCCCGCGCGACCGACGACAAGGGTGGCGCGGACATGATCAAGCGGTTCATGCGCGACGAGGTGCTGTCCTCGGTGCAGGAGCTGCAGCCGGTCGCCGACGAGCTCAACCTGTCGATGGCGCAGCTCGCGGTCGCCTGGGTCCTGCAGAACGAGAACGTCGCCTCGGCGATCATCGGGGCCTCGCGTCCGGAGCAGGTGCACGACAACGCGGGCGCTGCCGGCGTCACGATCCCGGCGGAGCTCATGTCGCGGATCGACGATGCCCTGGGCGCCGTGGTCGAGCGCGACCCCGCGAAGACGAACGACAGCAGCCCGAAGACCCGCGAGGCCTAGCCGAAGAAGCCGACGTGCGGAGGCGACCCGTGCCTCCAGGCCGTCGTCGACCCGGCGCAAACGCGAGCCGCACAACGAAAGTCACCCGGAGCTGCGCTGCTGCGTGGTTTCGGGTGACTTTGGTTGTGCACGGCGATCAACGCCACACCGCTCAGACAACGGAAAAGGCCCCCTGCCGAAGCAGGGGGCCTTCACCGGTGGCTGGACACGGCATCGATCCGTGGACCTTTCGATTTTCAGTCGAACGCTCTACCAACTGAGCTATCCAGCCGTGGCGACCCTGACGGGACTTGAACCCGCGACCTCCGCCGTGACAGGGCGGCACGCTAACCAGCTGCGCTACAGGGCCATGTTGTGTTGTGGGTACTGCGTGTTGTGTCTTGCTGTGGTGTTGTTCAGTACTACTTGCTCGCTCACTCAAGGAGTGACCCCAACGGGATTCGAACCCGTGCTGCCGCCGTGAAAGGGCGGTGTCCTAGGCCACTAAACGATAGGGCCGCAAGCAGTGCATCGCGCTACCGATGGACAAGCATACGGATGCCCCCCGGGTTTCACAAATCCGACCCCGCCAACCGTGCATCCCCGGCGTGTCGCGCCGTCAGCGCACGGGTCTCCGATGCTGTCGGTGCGAGCATCGTCGGCGGCCGCACCCCTCGTCCGAGGGGCTGTCGAGCCTGCGACCCGTGTTGTTACTGTTGCACTTGTTAACAGTGTTACGTGCGTGAGCCTTGCCGCGCTGTTACGAAATCGAGATACATGTCGACCTCCACTCCCTTTTCCCTCCGCACCCGCAGCCGCCTGATCGCCGCCGCGGTCGCCGTCGCGCTCACGGCCGGTACGCTCGCGGCCCTCGCCCCGACGTCGTCCGCCAGCGCTGCGAGCTACCCCAGCTGGGACGAGGTGGAGCAGGCGAGGTCGTCGACCAGCGCCCAGCAGGCCAAGGTCAGCGAGATCAAGTCGCTCATCTCGTCGCTGAAGAGCGAGGCGGCTGCCAAGCAGAAGGCCGCGCAGGCCGCGGGCGAGGCGTACCAGGCCGCGCAGGGCAAGTACGACGAGGCGACGCTCAAGCAGAAGTCGCTGCAGTCCCAGGCCGACGAGGCCGAACAGACCGCCGCGCGGTCCGAAGCGCAGGCCGGTCAGCTCGCCGCGCAGCTCGGTCGGGCCAGCGCCAACGACGTGACGACCGACATCCTCACGCACCCGTCCGATTCCGGCGACCTGCTCTACGAACTCGGCGCGATGTCGAAGCTCAGCGAGCAATCCGAGGGCATCTACGCGCAGGCCTCGCAGGACCGCGGTGTGGCCCAGGGCCTCGCCGACAAGGCCGACCGCGCCAAGCAGGCCCTCGGGGACCTCGCCGACGCAGCACAGTCGAAGATGCAGCAGGCCCAGGGTGCCGCCGACGCCGCACAGACCGCGGTGGACGCCCAGAACGACAACGAGTCCCGGCTCGAGGCGCAGCTGACCGCCCTCACCTCGAAGCAGCGCGGCGTCGAGGCCGACTACCGCAAGGGCGTCGCCGCCGAGAAGGCACGCCAGGCCCGGCTCGCCGCAGCCGCCGCGAAGGCAGCAGCCAAGGCGGCGGCGACCAGCCAGGGCGGCACGGGCGGCGGCACCGCGAACGCGTCCGGGTGGGTCCGACCCGCCGGCGGGTACCAGACCAGTCCCTACGGCTACCGCGTCGACCCCTACACGCACGTCAGCGCCCTGCATGCCGGCGTCGACCTGGCCCCGGCCTGCTACGCCCCGATCTACGCGGCACACGACGGCACCGTCACCTTCGCCGGCAACGGTGGCGGGTACGGCAACGAGGTCATCCTCGACAACGGCGGGGGCATCTCCACCGCCTACGGCCACGTCGTCGACGGCGGGATCATGGTCACCGCCGGCCAGCACGTCACCGCGGGGCAGCAGATCGCCAAGATCGGCTCGACCGGCTGGTCGACCGGGTGCCACCTCCACTTCGAGACCCGGATCAACGGCGCTGCCGTCGACCCGGTCCCCTTCATGGCAGCGCGGGGGATCTCGGTATGAGCATCAGCGCCGCCAGAACGAGTCGTTCCACGTCATGACCACCTCCGCTCGCTCGTTCTCCTGCGGGATCGCGACCATCGCCGTGCTCGGTATCGGCCTGTCGGTCGTCATCGCCGGACCGGCCCAGGCCGCGCCGTCGGGTCCGTCCTGGGACGACGTCAAGGCCGCCAAGTCCAACGCGGCCGATGCCCAGCAGACGGTCGATGAGCTGAGCGACCGGCTCGGCACGCTGCAGGACGCCGCCGACCAGGCCGGTGTCGCCGAGCAGCAGGCCGGGCAGGCGTACGCCCTGGCGGCGTCGCAGCAGCAGGAGGCCGAGGACACCCTCGCCGACCTGTCCGCGCAGTCGAAGCGTGCGAAGGACCGGGCGGACGACTCGGCCGGCCAGGTCGCCGGGCTCGTGGTCGAGCTGTCCCGCACGGGCGGCGGTGACCTGTCGACGACGATGCTCATGGACTCGTCGGACTCGAAGGACCTGCTCTACCGCGTCGGCACGATGTCGCACCTGTCCGAGCGCTCCGCGACCGTCCTGGCCGAGGCACGCGCCGACCAGAAGACCGTCGAGTCCCTGGCGGCCCAGCAGTCCGCTGCCGAGAAGGCCCTGAGCAAGGCGACCGAGGCGACGAAGACCACCTTCGCGACGGCCAACGACGTGGCCGCAGGCGCCCAGGCCCGGGTGCAGAAGGAACAGGACCAGCAGGCCGAGGTGCTGCGCCAGCTCGCGTACCTGAAGGGCACGAGCGTCGCGACCGAGACCGCGTACTGGAGCGCGCAGCAGGCGAAGGCCGCCGCGGCCGCCATCGCCAAGCAGACGGGCGACGCCGGCACCGGGAACGCCACCGGCGGGGGCACGAGCGGGGGCAACACCGGCAACACCGGCAGCACCGGCGGCACCGGCAGCACCGGCGGCGGGACCTCCACCCCGGCCGTCCCGAGCACGCCGTCCAAGCCGAGCACCCCGTCGAACCCCGGCACCCCCGCGAAGCCGAGCACCCCGAGCAAGCCGAGCACCCCCAGCACGCCGAGCAAGCCGGCACCCGCCCCGGCACCTGCTCCCGCGCCAGCCCCTGCCCCCGCACCGGCCCCGAGCAGCCCCTCGAAGGCCGCCGGCGCGATCTCCTACGCCCGCGGTCAGCTCGGCAAGGCGTACGTCCTCGGCGGCGCCGGCCCGAACACCTGGGACTGCTCCGGCCTCGTGATGATGGCCTACAGCTCGCAGGGCATCGCGACCGGCGGCCACAACGTCGTCTGGCAGTACAACTACTTCAAGTCGATCGGCCGCCTCGTCCCGCTGTCCCAGCGCCAGCCCGGCGACATCCTGTTCTACTCGTCGAACGGCACGGCGTCGGGGGCGTACCACGACTCGATCGTGACGAGCTACGGCACGATGGTCGAGGCCGCGCGCCCCGGCGTCGGCGTCGTCGAGCGCGCGATCTGGCTGCCGAACCAGCTCATGCCGTACGTCGCCCGCCCGAGCGGTTCCCTGTAGCCCGCTCTCGGTGCCCGTTCTTTCCCAGAGCGGCTGCGGTAGCAAGCGAGATCGGGCGTACCTGCACGGATCAAAGCACCAGGTGCGCCCGTTTCCACCAGGTATGCCCCCACCAGGTGCGCCCCGCCCCGCCCCGCGCGCCCCGCGCGCCCCGTGCGCCCCGCACACCACAGAACGGCGCCCGCCCTCCGGATGGAGAGCGGGCGCCGTTCGTCGTCAGGGGATCGTCAGTGCGAGCCGGGCACGTACGCGGCCTGACCGGCCTGCACGATGCGCTCGGCCTCGGCGGCGTCGCCCCAGCCCTCGGCCTTGACCCACTTGTTCGGCTCGAGGTCCTTGTAGCGCTCGAAGAAGTGCGCGATCTCGGCCTTCGTCTGCTCCGGCACGTCCGAGATGTCCTGGATGTGTGCCCAGCGCGGGTCCTTGGCGGGGACGACGAGGACCTTCTCGTCGTTGCCGGCCTCGTCGCTCATCTTGAAGACGCCGACGGGGCGGACCTTGACGCCGACGCCGGGGAACGTCGGGAACTCGAGCAGCAGCAGCGCGTCCACGGGGTCACCGTCGTCGGCCAGGGTCTTCTCGAAGAACCCGTAGTCGGTGGGGTAGACGAACGAGGTGAACAGCACGCGGTCGAGGTAGACGCGACCGGTCTCGTGGTCCACCTCGTACTTGTTGCGGCTGCCCTTGGGGATCTCGACGACGACGTCGTACGCGGCCATGTTGCGCTCCTGTGTCTGCTTCGGGGACTGTCGTGTGTTGCGAAAGCGCGGCTAACGTTACCGGGTGAACTCTCCGCGTCCCCGGCTCGACCCCGCCGTCGCCGAGACCCGCCTGGCGGTCCGAGACCTGCTCGCCGCAGCCGTCGACGACGGTGTGGTCGCCGCAGGCGACCTGGTCCTCGTCGCACTGAGCGGTGGACCGGACTCCCTCGCCCTGGCGGCGGCCACCGCGTTCGAAGCGGGCAAGCAGGGTCTCCGGGCCGGGGCAGTGGTCGTCGACCACGCGCTCCAGGCGGGTTCCGAGGCGGTCGCGAGCCGCGCCTCCCGGCAGGCATCCGAGCTGGGACTCGACCCGGTGACGGTCCGCAGGGTCACGGTCGGCTCCGACGGTGGTCCGGAAGGCGCCGCCCGGGAGGCCCGCCACGCGTCGATCGCCGAGGTCGCGGCCGCCACCGGGTCACCCCTCGTGCTGCTGGGCCACACCCTGGACGACCAGGCCGAGACGGTGCTGCTCGGCCTGCTGCGCGGCAGCGGGCCGGACAGCCTGTCCGGCATGCAGCCGCTCGCCCGACGCGACGGCGGCCCGGCGTACGGCCGGCCGCTCCTGTCGGTCCGGCGCCACACGACCCGGCAGGCGTGCGCCGCAGCGGGGCTGGCGCCGTGGCACGACCCGCAGAACGACGACCCCGCGTACGCACGGGTGCGCGTGCGGAACACCCTGCTCCCGGTGCTCGAACGTGAGCTCGGTGCCGGGGTGCCCGAGGCCCTGGCCCGCACGGCCGACCAGCTGCGCGAGGACTCCGCCGCCCTCGACCACTTCGCCGAGGAGATCGCCGAGGACATCGCCGAGCACTCCGAGGCGGGCATCTCGCTGTCGGTGCGGGCACTCGGGGCGAACCCGCCGGCCCTCCGGCAGCGACTCGTACGCCTGGCGGTGGAGAGCGAGTTCGGGGTGACGCTGTCGCGCCTGCAGACGCTCGAGGTCTGCCGGCTGGTCACGGACTGGAGCGGACAGGGCCCGATCGACCTGCCGGGCGTCCGTGCCACGCGGACCGGCGACCGCATCGAGTTCAGCGCCGGTTAGGCTGGCGTGGTGGAACTCTCCGACGTCCAGGCAGACCTGTCCGAAGTGCTCTTCACCCCCGAGCAGATCGACGAGAAGCTCGCCGAGCTCGCGGCGGTCGTCGACACCGACTACGCGGGCCGCGACCCGCTGCTCGTCGGGGTGCTCAAGGGTGCCGTCATGGTGATGGCGGACTTCTCGCGCCACCTCAAGATGCAGGCGCGGATGGACTGGATGGCGGTGTCGTCGTACGGCTCCGGCACGAAGTCGTCCGGTGTGGTGCGGATCCTCAAGGACCTGGACACCGACCTGCACGGACGCGACGTCCTGATCGTCGAGGACATCATCGACTCCGGTCTGACCCTGTCGTGGCTCAAGCAGAACCTGCAGTCCCGTGGTGCCGCGAGCGTCGAGATCGTCGCCCTGCTGCGCAAGCCCGAGGCCGCCAAGGTCGAGGTCGACGTGAAGTACGTCGGCTTCGACATCCCCGACGCCTTCGTGGTCGGCTACGGCCTGGACTACGACGAGCGCTACCGCAACCTGCGCGGCGTCGGCGTCCTCGCTCCGCACGTCTACTCCTGACGGGCGGCCCGCCGCGCTCGGGTCGCACTCGGCCGACTCTGGCCCGGGGGTGAGTTCGCCCGCAGAGGACACCCATTCTCGCCACAGAATCGCGGCCGTATGCTGACCTGCACGCAACTTCGGCAGAGAAAGGTGTCGGGCACTCGCGCCCGGATCACATGAACTTCAAGCGCATCTTCCGCGGCCCGTACCTCTACGTGCTGATCGCGCTGGCGGGCATCTTCATCGGCTGGAGCGTCATCAGCCAGGGCAGCACGCAAGAGATCGACACCCAGAAGGGTCTCGAGCAGCTCTCCGATGACAAGGTCTCGTCCGCGACCATCAACTCCACCGAGCAGCGGGTCGACCTCGTCCTGAAGGACGGCGACAAGCAGGAGCAGTTCTACTACTCCACACCCCGCGGCGAAGAAGTGGTGCAGGCGGTCAACGACGCCAACCTGCCCGACGGCTACAACGACCGCGTCGCCCAGGGCAACTGGTTCCTGTCGCTGCTCGGCATCCTGCTGCCGTTCCTGATCATCGGTGCCCTGTTCTGGTTCCTGCTCTCGAGCGCCCAGGGCGGCGGCTCGAAGGTCATGCAGTTCGGCAAGTCGAAGGCCAAGATCAACAACAAGGAGAACCCGCAGGTGTCGTTCGCCGACGTCGCGGGTGCCGACGAGGCGATCGAGGAACTGCACGAGATCAAGGAGTTCCTCAAGGAGCCCGCGAAGTTCCAGGCCGTCGGGGCGAAGATCCCGAAGGGCGTGCTGCTCTACGGCCCTCCCGGAACCGGCAAGACCCTGCTCGCCCGCGCCGTCGCGGGTGAAGCCGGCGTGCCGTTCTACTCGATCTCCGGTTCGGACTTCGTCGAGATGTTCGTCGGTGTCGGTGCGAGCCGTGTCCGTGACCTCTTCGAGCAGGCCAAGGCGAACTCGCCGGCCATCGTCTTCATCGACGAGATCGACGCCGTCGGTCGTCACCGTGGTGCCGGCATCGGCGGTGGCAACGACGAGCGCGAGCAGACGCTGAACCAGCTCCTCGTCGAGATGGACGGCTTCGACGGCAAGACGAACGTCATCCTCATCGCCGCGACGAACCGTCCCGACGTGCTCGACCCCGCGCTCCTGCGCCCCGGCCGTTTCGACCGCCAGATCGGCGTCGATGCCCCGGGTCTCGCCGGCCGCAAGCAGATCCTCGAGGTGCACGCGAAGGGCAAGCCGCTCGCCGCGAGCGTCGACCTCGAGCTGCTCGCCCGCAAGACCCCGGGCTTCACCGGTGCCGACCTGGCGAACGTCCTGAACGAGGCGGCCCTGCTGACCGCCCGCTCGAACGCGCAGCTCATCGACAACCGTGCCCTCGACGAGGCCGTCGACCGCGTGATGGCCGGCCCGCAGCGCCGGACCCGGATCATGTCCGACCAGGAACGCCTGATCACCGCGTACCACGAGGGCGGCCACGCCCTGGCGGCAGCGGCGATGCGGCACACCGACCCGGTCACGAAGATCACGATCCTGCCCCGCGGCCGTGCCCTCGGCTACACGATGGTGCTCCCGCTCGAGGACAAGTACTCGGTCACCCGCAACGAGCTCCTCGACCAGCTCACCTACGCCATGGGTGGTCGCGTCGCGGAGGAGATCGTGTTCCACGACCCGACCACGGGCGCCTCGAACGACATCGAGAAGGCCACCGGCACCGCCCGCAAGATGGTCACCGAGTACGGCATGAGCCAGGCCGTCGGTTCCGTCAAGCTCGGGTCCGGCTCGAGCGAGCCGTTCGTCGGCCGTGACATGAGCGGTGGCACCGGTCGCGACTACTCGGAGACCATCGCCCAGACGGTCGACGCCGAGACCCGAGCCCTGCTCGAGGCCGCGCACGACGAGGCCTACCAGGTGCTCAACGACAACCGCGACATCCTCGACCGCCTGGCCGGCGAGC
The DNA here is from genome assembly GCF_003234895.2 of Curtobacterium sp. MCBD17_026. NCBI lineage: Bacteria > Bacillati > Actinomycetota > Actinomycetes > Micrococcales > Microbacteriaceae > Curtobacterium > Curtobacterium sp. MCBD17_026. The sequence continues at coordinate 149,273 of NZ_CP126281.1, forward strand.
TCCTCGAGAAGGAGACGCTCGACGCCCCGGAACTCGTGGAGATCTTCAAGGACGTCCGCAAGCTGCCGGAGCGCCCGCAGTGGCTCTCCAGCGACAAGCGCCCGGTCAGCAACCTTCCCGCGATCGACGTGCCCGGCAAGGCCGCCTCGACCGCAGCGGACCCGTCGGACTCCGAGTCGACCTCGAAGACCCGTCGTCGCCCGTTCGGCAACCCGGGTATCGCCCCCGCGTAGGCCGGCATGACCGAGCTGCCGACGCGACGAGAGCGTCGACTCGCCGAGGTGAGTCGTGCCCGCGCCGCCGCCGCCGAACCGGCGACGGTCGCGATCGACCTCCGTGCACCCCAGCCGGTGCCGGAGGTCGTGACCGGCCGTCGCCGTGACCGTGGTGGTCCGGCCGAGGAGCGCACCCGGGTGCTCGGCATCCTCAACGTCACCCCCGACTCGTTCAGCGACGGTGGGCTGCACCAGGCCTACGACGCCGCCGTGCAGCACGCACGTGACCTCGTCGCCGCCGGTGCGGACGTCATCGACGTCGGTGGTGAGTCCACCCGGCCCGGTTCCGAGCGCGTGCCCGTGCCGGTCGAGCAGGAACGTGTGCTGCCGGTCGTGCAGCAGCTCGTGGCCGAGGGGATCCCGGTCAGCGTCGACACCATGAACGCCGCGACGGCCGAGCGCGCGGTCGACCTCGGCGCCGCCATCGTCAACGACGTCTCCGGCGGCCTCGCCGATCCGGACATGGCCCGGGTCGTGGCGTCGACGGGCGTCGGCTTCGTCGTCATGCACTGGCGCGGCCACAGCGACCGGATGTACCGCAACGCCGAGTACACCCACGCGGTCGAAGAGGTCCGGCGCGAGGTCGAGCTCCGGGTCGCCGAACTCATCGTGCTCGGCGTCCGGCAGGAGCAGGTCGTCATCGACCCGGGCCTCGGCTTCGCCAAGCACGGGGTGCAGAACTGGCAGATCCTGGCCGGCTACGAGCGCTTCGCCTCGATGGGCCTGCCGGTGCTCGTCGCCGCCTCACGCAAGCGGTTCCTCGACGGTGTCGGGAGCCCCGAGGGCGCTCCGCCCAGGGAGCGCGACCTCGCCACCGCCGCCATCAGCCTGCTCGCCGCCGAACGCGGCGCGTGGGGTGTGCGCGTGCACGACCCGGCACCGACCCGTGCCGTGCTCGACGTCTGGGACGCCTGGAGGGCAGCTCGATCGTGAACGACACCATCCGACTCACCGGGGTCCGCGCCCGCGGACACCACGGCGTCTTCGACCACGAGCGCGAGGACGGCCAGGACTTCGTCGTCGACGTCGCCGTGGAGCTCGACGCCCGTGCCGCCTCGGGCAGCGACGACCTCGACGCCACCGTGCACTACGGCGTCCTCGCCGAGCAGGTCGTCGCCGAGATCGAACGCGACCCGGTCGACCTGATCGAGACGCTGGCCGAGCGCATCGCCGCGGCCGTGCTTACCCACCGTGCCGCGCTGGCGACCGAGGTCACGGTGCACAAGCCGCAGGCCCCGATCACCGTGCCGTTCACCGACGTCTCGATCACCATCCGACGCACCCGCGGCGCCACGGTGCCGGACGAGGAAGAAGAATGACCCACCGGGTCGTCGTCGCCCTCGGAGCGAACCTCGGCGACCGGGGGAGCACGCTCCGCGCCGCCGCCACCGCGATCGCCGCCCTGCCCGGGGTCGAGCCGGTGGCCTCGAGCCGCGAGGTCGAGTCGGTCGCCGTGACCCTCGAGGGCCTCGACACGTCGAAGCCCCGCTACCGGAACGCCGTCGTGGTCGTCGACACCGACCTCGAGCCACAGGCCTTCCTCGACGCCCTGCACGGCATCGAGGACGCCCACGGCCGCACGCGCGAGGTCCGGTGGGGCGACCGCACCCTCGACCTCGACGTCGTCGCGGTGGACGACCTGCGGATCGCCACGGACACCCTGGTCGTGCCGCACCCCCGGGCAGCGGAGCGTGCGTTCGTGCTCGCCCCGTGGCTCGACGCCGACCCCGAGGCCGTCCTGCCCGGTGTCGGACCGGTGGCCGACCTGCTCGCCGCCGTGGGGGACGACACCGAGCGCGTCGACGAGCCGCGCCTGTTCGCGGAGTCGGCACGGGCCTCCCGGCCGGCGGGGAGCGCGACCAGCGCATGAAGCCCACCCGCGCCTCCACGCTGCTCAGCATCGCCATCGTGACGGTGGTCGCCGGTTTCGCGCTCGACGCCGTCCTGGCGTCGCGCCAGCTGCCGACGTTCCTGTTCTCGGTCCCGCTCGGCATCACGCTCGCGTTCATCGGTGTCGCCGTCGTGCTCATGGCGCGCCCGGTGCGCCGACACGCGCGCGACGGCGCCGGACGCCAGCGGCCGGTCGACCCGCTCTACGCGACGCGGGTCGTCGTGCTCGCGAAGGCGTCCAGCATCTGCGGCACGCTGCTGGGCGGGTTCGCCCTCGGCCTCGTGCTGTACCTGCTCACCCGTTCCGCGACGCCTTCGCTAGGCTCGACCCTGCCGAACGTGATCGCCGTCGGGGGCGGGATCGTCCTGACGGTCTGCGCACTCGTGGCGGAGCGGATGTGCATCGCACCCCCGGGTGACGACGACGACCGTGACGATCCCCGCAACGGTTCGACGACGGTGAACTGACCGAGCAACCCCAGGAGGCCCGCGATGCCGCGTGAACGACTCGACGAGCCCGGCCTCGGCCTCGGTGGGATCGCCTGGCAGCGGGTGTCCGCGAAGCTCGTGTGGACCGAACTCATCGCCACGCTCGTGATCGGTGTCGTGCTCACCGCGGGCTGCGTGCTCATCGGGATCGTCACCGACGGCTTCGGTTCCGGAGCCGGCACCGTGTGGCTCACCATCGGCATCGTGGTCGCGGTCGTCACGGCGATCACCGCTGCGCTCACACCCCGACGGGTCCGGGCCATCGGCTACGCGCTCCGCGACGACGACCTGGTCGTGCGCCGCGGGCTCATGTGGCAGCGGTTCACGGCGGTCCCGTACGGCCGGATGCAGCTCGTCGACGTCGCCCGCGGGCCGCTCGACCGGGCGCTCGGCATGAGCGAGCTGAAGTTCGTCACCGCCGCCGCCGCCACGAACGTCCGGATCCCGGGTGTCCCGGCAGCGGACGCCGACGAGCTGCGCGACCGCCTCGTCGAGCTCGCCGAGTCCCGTCGCGCCGGACTGTAGGGGTCGTCCGTGACCTTCCGACCGGGCACCCCGCCACCCGCTCCGCCCGCGCCGCCCACCCGGGGCAACGCGGCCGCCGCGGCACCCCTGACCGACGGCGAGTGGCACCGCCTGCACCCGCTCACCCCGCTGCTCAAGGGCGGGATCTTCCTCATCGTCATCCTCGGTTACGTGCTGAACAGCCTGCGTGACCGGCTCGTCGAGTTCTTCATCCCGGGCGAGCAGCAGGAGGACGGTGACCCGGTCCGGTACGTGTACGAGCACGGCGTCGTCGGCTGGGTCCTGCTCGGCATCGTGGTGCTGCTCGTGGTGCTGATCGGGCTGTTCTACCTGTCCTGGCGCATGCACGAGTTCCGCGTCACCGGCGAGATCGTCGAGGTGCGCTCGGGCGTGCTGTTCCGGAACCACCGCAAGGCCCGGCTCGACCGGATCCAGGGCATCAACATCCAGCGGCCACTCGTGCCCCGGGTGTTCGGCACCGCCAAGCTCGAGATCGCGCAGGCCGGCAACGACGCCAACGTGCAGCTCGCCTACCTCGGGGCCCGTGCCGCCGACGACCTGCGGCAGCGGATCCTGGTGCTGGCGTCCGGCGCGAAGGACGACGACGGCCACGGTGGTCCGTCGCGGCAGTCGCACGGAGCACTGCAGGACCGCGTCGACGAGATGTTCTCGCCCGAGCTCGACCCGGCAGCCGTGCACGCCACCCGCATCGTCAAGGTGCGCCCCGGTCGCCTCATCGCGTCGATGCTGCTGTCCGGCACGACGCTGTTCCTCGTGCTCGTCATCACCGCGATGATCGTCAGCGTCGCCGTCACCGGCGAGTACGGCCTGCTGTTCGGGCTGTTCCCCGCCGTGCTCGGTGCCGGTGGCTACTACGTCCGCAAGTTCTCCCGCTCGTTGCAGTACACGATCGCCGAGACCCGCGACGGCATCCGGATCGGCTTCGGGCTGGTCTCGACGTCGAACGAGACGCTGCCGCCCGGCCGCATCCACGCCGTCAGCGTCGCCCAGCCGCTGCTGTGGCGTCCGTTCGGCTGGTGGGACATCCGCATCAACCGTGCGACGAGCGCCGGCAACGGGGCGTCGAACAACCAGCAGGTGTCCTCGATCGTGCTGCCCGTCGGCACCACGGCGGACGTCCGCGAGGTCCTCGACATCATCCTGCCGGGGCTCGTCGGCACCGTCGTCGCCGGCCCGGAAGCCTCGCAGGAAGCGCTGCGCGAGGGTGCGGCCGAAGCCGTGGACGTCGTCGACGACAGCCTCACCACCTCGGGCGACCGCGGCGGGTTCGTGCACTCCCCACGACGTGGCGCCTGGCTCCGTCCGTTCGCGTTCCGGCGCAACGGCTACCGGTTCGTGCAGGGTGCGGTGCTGCTGCGGCTCGGTGCCGTGTGGCGCTCGCTCGTCATCGTGCCGCTGCCCCGGGTGCAGAGCGTCAAGGTCGAGCAGGGTCCGCTCGAGCGTGCCCTGCGGCTCGCAGCCGTCCACGTCCACACCGTGGCCGGTCCGGTCTCGGCCCGCGTCGGCGCGCTCGACGCGGGTGACGCGCAGCGCCTGTGGTCGGAGACGACGCAGCGTGCCGTCCAGGCCGCAGCGGTCGACACGACCCACCGCTGGCGCGAACGGGAGGCCCGTCCCGCGACGGCCACGCACGCTGCGGCCGACACCGTGCCCGGGTCCGGAGCCCCTGCCGGACCGACGGCGGACCACCGGTCCGGTGCCGTCCCTGCCGGCTGGGCCGACGTCCCCCCGACCGGAGCCGCACGATGAGGGCCGGGCGTCTCGGGGTCGGCATCGTCGGCGCCGGACGGGTCGGACCCGTCCTCGGAGCGGCCCTGGCGAACGCGGAGCACGCCGTCGTCGGGGTGACCGCCGTGTCCGACGAGAGCCGTGACCGCGCCGAGGCCATGCTGCCGGGCGCCCCGGTGCTCGCGACGCCGGACCTGGTCGAGCGGAGCGAACTCGTGCTGCTCGCGGTGCCGGACGACCAGCTCGCCTCGCTCGTGCAGGGGCTGGCGGACGCCGGGATCTGGCAGCCGGGGCAGCTCGTCGTGCACACCAGCCCGGACCACGGCGTCGGGATCCTCGCCCCGGCGATGGCTGCCGGTGCGATCCCGTTGGCGATCCACCCCGCGATGGCCTTCACAGGCACGAGCGTCGACCTGTCCCGGCTGCGCGACGCGTACTGCGCGGTGACCGCACCGGCGCCCGTCCTGCCGATCGCGCAGGCGCTCGTGGTCGAGATGGGCGCCGAACCGTTCGTCGTGGCCGAAGGCGACCGGCCCGCCTACGCCGATGCGGTGCGGGCCGCCGTGAGCTTCTCGACCGCGATCGTGGACCAGTCCGCCGGCACCCTGTCCGGCATCGGCGTCGAACACCCGGGTCGTGTCCTCGGTGCGCTCGTCCGCTCCGCCGTCGACAACGCGCTCACCGCCGCCGACGGGCAGTCGACGCTCTAGCGGTTCGGGGGCGGGCCGCGGCGCGGGGAGGAGGTCGGGCCGGGCGCTCGAGAGGTCACGACTCCCCGCTCAGTTCCGCCGAATGGTCACGATCTGTCGGCTGCGCGTGCTCAAGCCGACAGATTGTGACCGGTGGGGGTGGTGCGGGCGGGGAGTTGTGACCGCGGTGTCGGCTCCTGTTCCGGCGGGCTCGGCAACTCCGGCTGGTCAAGACTCCCCGCTCAGTTCGCCCGAGTGGTCGTGAAGTGTCGGTCGGGGGCGCTTCGGGCGGCGGATTGTGACCGGCGGGCATGGAGCGGGCGGGGTGTTGTGACCGCGGTCTCGGCTCCGGCAGCCCGGCAGCCCGTAGCTCTGCAGCCCGTAGCTCTGCAGCCCGGGGTGGTCGGGACCCACCGCTCAATTCAGCCGAGGGGGCGGGAACTGTGGGCCGGGCGGCCACGGTTCGGGGGCGGGACCGCGGCGCGGGTAGCATTTCCCCCGACCCCCACGACCATCGGAGCCGCACCCGCATGACCGACGAGACCGTCACCCCCGACACCGCGATCGCCGCCGCCGCCGCACTGGCCGAGCAGGAGACCAGCGAGCAGCGACAGGTCCGGCTCGACAAGCGGGCGAAGCTGCTGGAGTCGGGCATCGAGGCGTACCCCGCCGAGCTCCCCATCACCACGACGATCCCGGCCGTGCGCGAGCAGTACGCGCACCTGGAGACCGGCGAGGAGACCCAGGACGTCGTGGGCATCGCTGGTCGTGTGGTGTTCTCGCGCAACACCGGCAAGCTCTGCTTCGCGTCCCTGCAGTCGGGCGACGGCTCGCGCATCCAGGCGATGGTCTCCCTGGCCGAGGTGGGAGACGAGTCCCTCGCCCGCTGGAAGGAGTTCGTCGACCTGGGCGACCACGTGTTCGTGCACGGGCGGGTGATCTCCTCGCGCCGCGGCGAGCTGTCCATCATGGTCGACGACTGGGCGATCGCGGCGAAGGCGATCCTGCCGCTGCCGAACCTGCACAACGAGCTCAACGAGGAGACGCGGGTCCGCCAGCGCTACCTCGACCTCATCGTCCGCGACGAGGCCCGCGCCACCGTGCGTGCCCGCGCTGCCGTGATGGCCTCGCTCCGCCAGACCTTCACCGCGCACGAGTACCTCGAGGTCGAGACCCCGATGCTGCAGACCCAGCACGGCGGCGCCTCGGCCCGACCGTTCGTGACGCACTCGAACGCCTTCGACACCGAGCTGTTCCTGCGCATCGCACCCGAGCTGTTCCTGAAGCGTGCCGTCGTCGGTGGCATCGACCGGGTGTTCGAGATCAACCGCAACTTCCGCAACGAGGGCGCCGACTCGTCGCACTCGCCCGAGTTCGCGATGGTCGAGGCGTACCAGGCGTACGGCAACTACGAGCAGATGGCCGACCTGACGCAGGAGCTCGTGCAGAACGCCACCCGCGCGGTCACCGGTGGTGCGCTCGAGGTCACCCTGCCCGACGGCAGCACCTACGACCTGGGTGGCGAGTGGCCCCGCATCGACATGTACGGCTCGCTGTCCGAGGCCGCGGGGCGCGAGATCACCCCGGAGACCCCGCTGTCCGAGCTGCAGGCGCTCGCCGAGGCCGAGGGCGTCGAGGTCGCCCACGCCACGCACGGCAAGTACGTCGAGGAGCTCTGGGAGCACTTCGTCATCGACTCGCTCGACCGCCCGACCTTCGTGATGAACTTCCCGGTCGACACCTCGCCGCTCACCCGGCAGCACCGCACGCGTCCCGGCGTCGTCGAGAAGTGGGACCTGTACGTCCGCGGCTTCGAGCTCGGCACGGCGTACTCCGAGCTCGTCGACCCGGTCGTGCAGCGGGAGCGGTTCGTCGAGCAGGCGAAGCTCGCGGCCGGCGGTGACCTCGAGGCGATGCGCGTCGACGAGGACTTCCTGCGGGCCCTGGAGCACGCGATGCCCCCGTCGGGCGGCATGGGCATGGGGATCGACCGCCTGCTCATGGCCATCACGGGCCTGGGCATCCGCGAGACGATCCTGTTCCCGCTGGTCAAATAACTCCCGGTCCACCGGGGTACGATGCTCGGGTGCCTGAAGGAGTCGTAAGCGGGATCGTCTTCGCCCTGACGCCGACCATCGTCGTCGGCCTGATCTTCTGGTTCGTGATGCGCGCGATCATGCGTGCCGACCGGACCGAGCGTGCCGCGTACGCCAAGGTCGAGGCCGAGGAGCGCGCCCGCTTCGAGCGTGAGCACGGTCGCCCCGCGCCGACGTCGGCCGAGTAGCCACAGCCACAGCCGCAGCACCTTGCTCCCCGCGCGCTGCACGGCGCGCACGTCCTTTCGCTGACTTCACCCGGCGTTCACCGCGCGGTGTGACGCTGTCGCGCATGCCGACCTTCCCGGAACCCGTCGAGGACCTCGAGGACCTCGAGGACCTCGACGTGGAGGACGCCTTCGGGCACCCGGTGGCGGGCACGGCCGGCCTGCCCGACGGCGCCGACGGAACCGACCGCGAAGCCGACGGCGGACCCCTCGACGACGAGGGCGACGTCGACGACCTCGACGTCTGAGCGCCGACGGACCGTCACGCACCGTTCACCTCGCCGACGCGTGCCGGGGTGAGCATCGTCCGCATGGCAACCACCGCACATCCCTTCACGGGCCGCAGCCTCGTCGGTGACATCGAGAGCGAGTACGACGAGTTCGACCGAGACGCCGACCTCGAGGTCTCCAAGCGCCGGGACGGGTGGCTCGAACCCTCCTGGTGACCCCCACCCATTCGGTATTCGGGGTACGACGACCAGATCGCACTGATCCGGTCGGACGTACCCCTTTTGCATGTCCGGAGTACGCAGTCGCCTGGGGTACACGATCGGAAACGCTGGTGAAACACGCCTGCAACGCCGGAAACACGGCGTTAGCCGCTTGATCCAGGGCCGAATGGGGGACCAGACCGTCGGTGGGCTGTACCCCGCGGGGGACGCTTTCGATGACGAAGCACGGAGAACCCTGAGAATCGCTCCGAACGATTTGTGGGGTACACCTCCGGGCCGCTTTACTCATCAGCACCCCCCGGCAACGCCCCACGAAGCCATCACCGTCGAACGCAGGGAGAAACACCATGACGATCGCAACGGCTGCACCCAGCACCACCCGCCGCACCGCCACCAAGAAGGCATCGGCATCGAAGACCGCGACCGCCGAGTCCGCCACCACCTCCCTCGACACCGAGGTCGAGGCCGACGAGCAGCTCGCCGGTGTCCGCGGCGCCTCGGTCGACCAGGTCGGCGACTACCTCCGTCACATCGGCCGTCTCTCGCTCCTCACCGCCGAGGAAGAAGCGCAGATCGCACGCCGCATCGAGGTCGGGCTCTTCGCTGAAGAGAAGCTCGCCACCGAGAAGGGTCTCGCGAAGACCCTGCAGCGTGAACTCCGCTGGCTCGTCCGTGACGGTGAGCGCGCCAAGGAGCGCATGATCACCTCGAACCTCCGCCTCGTCGTGAGCATCGCCAAGCGGTACTCGCAGCGCGGCCTGCCCTTCATGGACGTCATCCAGGAAGGCAACCTCGGCCTGGTCCGTGCGGTCGAGAAGTTCGACTTCACGCAGGGCTACAAGTTCTCGACCTACGCCACCTGGTGGATCCGCCAGGCCATCTCGCGTGGTCTCGCCGACAAGGCACGCACGATCCGCATCCCGGTGCACACGGTCGAGCTCATCAACAAGATCTCGCGCACCGAGCGTGACCTGACCGTCGACCTCGGCCGTGCGCCGATGCCGGAGGAAGTCGCCGCCGAGCTGAGCATGAGCGTCGAGGAGCTCGTCGACCTCAAGGGCCGCTCGCACGAGCCGGTCTCGATCCACACCGTGGTCGGCGACTCCGACGACAGCGAACTCGGTGACTTCATCGAGGACGAGGACGCCGCGAGCCCGAACGAGCTCACCGAGACGACGCTGCTGCACCGCGACATCCGCTCCATCGTCGCCGAGCTGCCCAGCGACGAGGCGAACGTCATCCGCATGCGCTACGGCCTGGACGACGACAAGCCGATGACCCTCGACGAGATCTCGAAGATCGTGCACACGACGCGCCAGGCCGTCAGCCGCGTGGAGTCGCGCGCCAAGCTGCGTCTGTTCGCCAAGGCGGTCTCGCAGGACATGCAGCTGTACCTGACCAACTAGGTCAGCGGACTTCGGCCGGTACGTTCACCCGTGCCGGCGCGGGGAAACCGGGTCGTTCTGTGGGAAGACGATCCGGTGGGGTGATGGGACGGCCCGCTCGAGCACTGCTCGAGCGGGCCATTCACGTCCCCGGGGCCCGGGCCGGTCCCAGGGCCAGGGCCAGGGCCAGCACCGACGCGGCGTCAGTCGTCGATCTCGCGCCGGAGCTTCTGCCGCAGGTCGCTCGGGATGAGCTCGACCAACTGGTCTGGCCGCACCGGCAGGTCGAGCAGGCTGAGCTTCACCCGCCCGGTACGCCCGTGCCGCTCGGCGTCGAGGCGCACCACACTGCCGGCGTCCTTGCGGAGCCGCATGTCGATCTGCGCCCCGGTGGCCACCTCGCCGACCACGAGCCCGTCGACCTCGAGCGCTGCGCTCCTGGTGCCCTCGGCGATGTCGAACCGGTAGCGCTCCCGCGCGGCGAGCACCACGGATCGGTCGATCCCGGCCATCGGCGCGACCGGCGTCACCACGGAGCCGGACAGTGCGGGGGAGAGCACGGGCCCACCGGCGGCGTAGTTGTACGCGGTCGAGCCGGCGGGGGTTGAGGCGACGATGGCGTCGGCCCGGTAGTACCCGTACCCGAGGCCCCCGACGCTGAGGTCGGCCGAGACCTGCCCGGCGCCGGGCCGCCGCACGATGGTCAGGTCGTTGAACGCCAGGTAGTCGGTGCGGGCACCGCCCCAGGACAACCTGGCCTCGAGCGCGTGGTGCGGCTCGAGCTGGTACTCGCCGGCGGACAGTCGTTCGAGCGCGCTCTCGAGCTCGGGCGGCTCGATCTCGACCAGGAACCCGACGTTGCCGTAGTTCACCCCGAGGACGGGCACCGGGCGCTTCGCCACGAGCCGCATCGCGCCGAGCATGGTGCCGTCGCCGCCGAGGGCCACGACCAGGTCGACGCGGTCGGTGAAGTCGTCGTCGTCGACCACGTCGACCCCGCCGCCGATGCGCTGGGCGTCCGCGCGGCGGGCGAGCAGCTCGCCCTGGCCGGACGCGTTCCAGCGCTGCAGGGTCGTCACGGACTCCTGCACGTTCTTGGTCGGGTGGACGACGAGGCCGACGACGGGCTGCTCCATGACCGGATCGTACCGAGCGGACCTCCGATGCGGGCGGGTCGTCCGCAGAGGCATGAGATATTCTGAATACATGCAGACCGCTCAGCTCTCCGTCGCCCTCCCTTCCGTCCGGCACGGCCGCGAGATCGTGCTGCTCGCCGACCTCGAATCCCACGAGTCCGGCTTCGGCTTCGTCGACGCCGAACACCTGCTGTTGGCCGCCGTCACGCTCTGCGCCGGCATGCCCCGTTTTCGGCCCGTCCTCGACGCTCACCGGATCACCCCCGACGCCGTCCGCTCCGGCATCCGCGCCTTCGTCGGCGCCCACACCACCTGCCCCGGAGAACACGACCGCGTCGCGTGCACGCCCGCTGCGATGCGCGTGCTCGCCCGCGCCGCGACGACCGCCGGGCGTTCGGAGCGCATCCGACCGCCGCACGTCGTCCTCGCCGTGCTCGACTCGGTCGACGATCCGCTCGCCGGATCGGCGCACGACGTCCTCGACGCCCTCGGCGTCGACGCGCGCCGTTTCCGACGTGACCTGCGTCGCGCGGTGCGGCGCGCCTGACCCAGCGCGACCGGCAAGCGGACTGGAGGCCCGTGGCGGGATCGCCACGGGCCTCCAGTCCGTCTCGTCGTTCGCTCACTGCGCACAAGACGCACCCTGGTCACGCCCACGGCGAACAGGGGCAGCCCCCGGGGGGAGCGCTGGTTACTCTCGAAGTACTTGGCCGGACTCACACGAGACCGGCACAGCGTCGGCTCCGCTCATCAGGGGCCAAGGGAGAGCACATGTTCGAGAGATTCACCGACCGGGCCCGTCGTGTTGTCGTCCTCGCTCAAGAAGAAGCGAAGATGCTCAACCACAACTACATCGGCACCGAGCACATCCTCCTCGGCCTCATCCACGAGGGCGAGGGCGTCGCCGCCAAGGCGCTGGAGTCGCTGGGCATCTCGCTCGATGCCGTGCGCGAGCAGGTCCAGGACATCATCGGGCAGGGCCAGCAGCAGCCGACCGGGCACATCCCGTTCACGCCGCGCGCCAAGAAGGTGCTCGAGCTGTCCCTGCGCGAGGCGCTGCAGCTCGGCCACAACTACATCGGCACGGAGCACATCCTGCTCGGCCTGATCCGCGAGGGCGAGGGTGTCGCAGCCCAGGTCCTCGTGAAGCTCGGCGCCGACCTGAACCGGGTGCGCCAGCAGGTCATCCAGCTCCTGTCCGGCTACCAGGGCAAGGAAGCGGTCGCCGTCGGCGGCGAGCAGCAGCAGAACGCGCAGCAGGGTTCGCAGGTCCTCGACCAGTTCGGCCGGAACCTCACCCAGGCCGCGCGCGACGGCAAGCTCGACCCCGTCATCGGGCGCGAGAAGGAGATGGAGCGGGTCATGCAGATCCTCTCCCGCCGCTCCAAGAACAACCCCGTCCTGATCGGTGAGCCCGGCGTCGGCAAGACCGCCGTCGTCGAGGGCCTCGCCCAGGCGATCGTCAAGGGCGACGTGCCCGAGACGCTGAAGGACAAGCAGCTCTACTCGCTCGACCTCGGGTCGCTCATCGCCGGGTCCCGCTACCGCGGTGACTTCGAGGAGCGCCTGAAGAAGGTCACGAAGGAGATCCGCACCCGCGGCGACATCATCGTCTTCATCGACGAGATCCACACGCTCGTCGGTGCCGGTGCAGCCGAGGGCGCGATCGACGCGGCCTCGATCCTCAAGCCGCTCCTCGCCCGCGGTGAGCTCCAGACCATCGGTGCCACCACGCTCGACGAGTACCGCAAGCACTTCGAGAAGGACGCCGCACTCGAGCGTCGCTTCCAGCCGGTGCAGGTCAACGAGCCGTCGCTGCCCCACGCGATCAACATCCTCAAGGGCCTGCGCGACAAGTACGAGGCGTTCCACAAGGTGTCCATCACCGACGGTGCGATCGTCGCCGCGGCGAACCTGGCGGACCGTTACGTGCAGGACCGCTTCCTGCCGGACAAGGCCATCGACCTGATCGACGAGGCCGGCGCTCGCCTGCGTCTGTCGATCCTGTCGGCGCCGCCGGAGCTCCGCGAGTTCGACGAGAAGATCTCGACGGTCCGCGGGTCGAAGGAAGCCGCCATCGAGGAGCAGGACTTCGAGAAGGCCGCGAGCCTGCGCGACGAGGAGAAGAAGCTCCTCGGCGAGCGTCTCCGCCTCGAGAAGCAGTGGCGTGCGGGTGACGTCGCCGCGTCCGGCACCGTCGACGAGGGCATCATCGCCGAGGTCCTGGCCCAGGCCACGGGCATCCCGGTGTTCAAGCTCACCGAAGAGGAGACCTCGCGTCTCGTCTTCATGGAGAAGGCACTGCACGAGCGCGTCATCGGTCAGGAAGAGGCCATCTCGGCCCTGTCCAAGACCATCCGTCGTACCCGTGCCGGCCTGAAGGACCCGAACCGTCCCTCCGGCTCGTTCATCTTCGCCGGCCCCACGGGCGTCGGGAAGACCGAGCTCGCCAAGGCCCTCGCCGAGTTCCTGTTCGACGACGAGGGTGCGCTGATCTCCCTCGACATGTCGGAGTTCGGTGAGAAGCACACCGTGTCCCGCCTGTTCGGTGCCCCTCCCGGGTTCGTCGGGTTCGAGGAGGGCGGCCAGCTCACCGAGAAGGTGCGCCGCAAGCCGTTCTCCGTGGTCCTGTTCGACGAGATCGAGAAGGCCCACCCGGACATCTTCAACTCGCTGCTGCAGGTGCTCGAGGAAGGCCGTCTGACCGATGGTCAGGGCCGCGTGGTCGACTTCAAGAACACCGTCATCATCATGACCACGAACCTCGGTTCGCAGGGCATCGCCGGTGGCCCGGTGGGCTTCCAGGTCGAGGGTGACTCGGCCGTCGGCTACGACCGCATGCGCGGCAAGGTCAACGAGGAGCTCAAGAAGCACTTCAAGCCCGAGTTCCTGAACCGTGTCGACGACACGATCGTGTTCCCGCAGCTGTCGCAGCCCGAGCTGCTGCAGATCGTGGACCTGTTCGTGAAGCGTCTGGCCGACCGCCTGCTCGACCGCGACATGACCGTCGAGCTCACGCTGCCGGCCAAGGAGCAGCTCATCAAGGTCGGGTTCGACCCGTCCCTCGGTGCTCGGCCCCTGCGTCGCGCGATGCAGCACGAGGTCGAGGACCAGCTGTCCGAGCACATCCTGCAGGGTGAGCTCAACGCCGGTGACCACGTGAAGGTCGACTTCGTCGACGGTGCGTTCCACTTCGAGACCGGGCGTCAGCCGGGCCGTGAAGAGGTCCTCGCCGGTGCAGCCGCGGTCGAGGCCGCGACCGACACGCCCCAGGGCGAGATCGAGTCCTAGGACCTGACACTCCACGGACAGGAGGCTCGGTGCCAGCTGGCACCGGGCCTCCTGTCCGCTCGCGGGTCGCGTTCAGATCCCGCATCACCGATCTGCGCGTCCTTGCGGGCACGGACCCCCGTCCGGGGGTACTGTGATGGTCACGCGCGAGACGTTCCCCCCAACTCCTCGCGCGTCGCGCTCGATCGGTTCCCCCCAACGGATCGAGACGCAGCCGGCCCCGGTCTGTTCGCAGACCGGGGCCGTTGCACGTCCGGGGTGGAGCCGCGTCAGGAGGCGTCGGCCAGATGTCCGGCGAAGTCGCGGACTGCGCGCTCCCAGCGCTCCGGGTCCTCGTTCCACTCGAGCGTGTGCGGTGCCGTGCGGAACGTCACCGTGGTGGCGCCCTGCCGTGCGGCGACGGCGGCGACGTCGTCGGCCGCGACCAGCGCGTCGGCCTCGGAGTGGATCAGCAGCGTCGGTGTCGACGAGTCCTGCCAGGTGGTCGTCGTCACGGGCGTCGGGGCACCGGCGAGCCGCGACAGCACGTTCGTGGTCGCGATGCGTGCGGCGACCGTGCCGACGAACGCGGGTAGGCGCGCCCCGCGGACGGCCCCGCGGAGTGCCGAGGCGACGTCGAGCAGGGGCGAGACCACCACGAGTCCGTCGACGTCGACACGTGCGGCGGCGACGGAGCAGGCGAGCGCACCGGCGGACCAGCCCTGCAGCACGACGCGCTGGGCACCGCGGGCACGGGCGGCGCGGGCGGCGGCGACGATGCGGTCCGCTGCCCCGGCGTCGAGGGAGCGGAGCGGCAGGTCGGTGGTGTCGACGACCTCGGACGAGGCGCCGAGCGACCGCCAGACCCCGACACCGCGCAGGACCTGGCGCGGCCCGAGGGACTGCCCGTGCACGTGGACCACGTGGGTCGTGGCGGCCTCGGGCTCGGTGCCGGGCACGTCGTCCGGTCCGTCGTACCGCAGGGCGTCCCAGCCCCAGTCACCGGTCGCCACGGTGCCGGTGACGCCGCGGCGGACGGTGTCGCCGTCGCTGCCGGCCCCGGTCGCGGCGACGATCGGGCCGACCTGCACCCGGGTGTCGTCTCGCTGCAGGTCGTAGGTGCCCGGCAGGCGGGTGTCGCGGGTGGCGGTCAGCTCGACCTCGGTGTCCGTGGCGCTGCGGACCGTGGCGGTCGCCGCGTACGGCGTCGGGAACAGCAGCCGCCGTGCGACGAAGGCGCCGAGTCCGAGCGTGCCGACCGCCCCCGCCGCGGTGCCGAGTGCCGTGATGCGTGCGCCGGTCATGTGATCTCCCTGAGTCGTGCCGTGGTGAGCGTCGCAGCGGCCGGAACGTCCTGCCCGGCCTCGCGCGCGCGGTCTTCGATCTCGACGGAGAGCCGGTGCTGCCGACTCCGCCACTGGCGACGCTGCCACACGATCGTGAAGTAGAGCCCGGTGTTGCCCGATGCCGTCTCGAGCCGCCGGAGTTCCGGTTCGAGCGCCCGGAACCGGCGTCGGGCGGCCCGCCAGTCGCGGAACTCCCGTGCGGCGTCGGGCAGCACGCCGCCGGCCGCGCCGATTGCGAGCAGGACCATCGAGCCGAGGAACACCGGGGTGTAGAGCTTCGACAGGACCCCGACCGCTTCGTCGGCGCCGGCGACGTGCACGGCGTCGAGGGCGATCGCGATGCCGGCGAGCAGCACGAGGCCGGCGGCACCGACGACGAAGAGCCAGTACAGGCGGCCGAGTCCGTCGTCGCTCCGGAACCCGCGCAGCACGGCGACGGCCGACCGGGCGATCACGATGGCGATGTAGGTCATCTCGACCGCCGAGTACAGCGCGGTCGGCACCTGGTCGCCGTAGACCACCATGAACTGCGCCGTCGGGGTCGGTGCGTCGATCAGGCCGAACAGCACGACGAGGGCGATGAGCACGAGCACGCAGCCGATGATGCGGCTGGCGCGCAGGAGCTTGGCCGAGCGTGCGGCGGCCTCGACCGACTGCGCGAGGGCGAACATGCCGCACACCATCAGGCAGCGGCCGATCAGGTCGGCGATGTTCGGCACGTGCGTCACACCGGCGAGGAACGTCGTGACGTCGGGCTGGTTGATCGTGAGCCCGACGGCGACGCAGCTGCAGCAGACCATCAGCCAGGTGACGCTGGCCGACTGGGTGCGCACCAGGATCAGCCGGACGACCAGCGCCGCCAGGATCAGCCAGACCGGGATCGACCCCCAGACGTGCAGCGTCACCGCGTCACCGGAAGATCCCGGGCTGGCCCTCGGGGTCGAGCAGGCCGATCCGCAGCGCGAGCTGATCGGCGACGAGTTCGACGGCCTGCTCGTGCGGGGTGTCGAGCGAGCGGGTGAACGCCGTCCGGCCGGTGAGCAGCCCCGTGTACGCCTGGTGGTCGCAGCCGGTGTCGTCCATGAACACGTGGGCGAGCTCGTGCAGCACGCAGGCCACCCTGGAGCGCTCGGACAGGCCGGGGCGGGTCTCGAGCAGGGCGTGGTCGATGCGCTGGATGAGCCGCGCGGACAGGTCGCCCGGCAGCTCGGTGGTGCGCACGTGGATCGGCTTGCCGAGTGCCGCCTCGGCCCGCGCGGTCAGCTCCGGCAGGGACAGGCGGCGGGGGAGTCCGAGGCGCTGCACGCGGCGACGGGCCTCGGTCTGCCGACGCAGGGCGCCGAACCGGTCGCGGTACCCGCTCACGATGTGCCGCCCGACTCGTCCAGGCGACGCAGGTGGTCGGTGAACTCGCGGATCTCGTCCGCCGAGGCGAACTCGCCCAGACGCCGGGTGGCGAACGCCACGACCTCGCGCTTGCGGAGTTCGAGCACGAGCTCCAGCTGCGCCTGCACCCGCTCCGGCACGTCCGTGTTGCCGGCCGCGTCGGTCAGGTACTCGGCCGGGACGCCGAAGTAGGTCGCCAGGGCCGCCAGGAGTCGCTGGTCACGGACGGCCGGACCGTTGCCGCCGAGCATGTAGCCCCAGCGCGGGCGGCTCATCGACGCGCCCTGCGCCTCGATCTCGGCGGCGATCTCCTTGTACGGGGGCCGGTGGCCGGAGTTGGCCTCGACGACGTCCATCAGGAGCTGCAGTTTGCGCGACAGTTCCCGACGGTGCGCGTCGTCGTCGTTGTACTCGATCACGTGTCCCCACTCTCACATCTGTCTCAGACATGATAAAACTGACCCAGCGCGTCGGCCGGTGTCACCACTCTGCCAGGCTCGCGCTCGCTCGTCAGGTCGGCATTTCGATGGGGGGATGCCGAACGGGGGACGAACGAACGGGAGGCGCGGTGCCGACTGGCACCGCGCCTCCCGTCCGTCGTGTGGTGCGGACTACGCCTGCACGTCGCCGCGCCAGCCCGGCTGGGTCGGCGCGTTCTCGACGCGCTCCTTGTAGTTCTGCAGGTCCTTCTTGACGGCGTGGCCGCCGACGCCCACGGCGGAGCCGAGCTTCTCGAGGATGCCGGAGGGCTCCCAGTCGATCTGCACGGTCACGCGCGTCTCGGTGTCGGAGAGCTTGTGGAAGGTGACCACACCGGCGTGCTCGGTCTCGCCGTCCTTCACGGTCCAGGCGACACGCTCGTCGGGGTGCTGCTCCGTGATGAGGGCGCGGAACTGGCGCTCCTGGCCGGCGACCTTGACGGTCCAGTCGGTGGTCTTGTCGTCCACCTGGACGATCTTCTCGACCTCGTCGAGGAAGTGCGGGAACTCCTCGAAACGGGTCCACTGGTCGTAGGCCGGGCGGACGGGGACGTTGACGTCGACGGTTTCGATGATCTGAGGCATGCACCGGACGGTAGGCCGATCGACCTGGGCGGCACTCAGCAGCGCTGTCCCCCTGCGGTACCGTCCGGGCGTCGTCGCGGACGGCGTGCGCGTCCGGCGTCGCGCAGTAGTGTGGGGCGGATGACAGAGCACGGGAAGCACGCGTTCCACGAGCGCGACGACCACGGGATCCTCGTGCGTCCGGCGCTCGCCTCGGACGTCCCGCACATCCAGCGGCTCATCGCCCCCTACGTCGACCGGCGCATCCTGCTCGGCAAGGAGAACGTCGCCCTGTACGGCTCGATCCAGCAGTTCCGGATCGCCGAAGGGCCCGACGGCACCCCCATCGGGTGCGGCGCGCTCGCCGTCTTCTGGGACGACATCGCCGAGGTGCGCACGCTCGCCCTGGACGAGCAGTGGATCCACAAGCGCGTCGGGCACCGGATGCTCGAAGCGCTCGAGCACGACGCTCGTGAACTCGGGGTCGCCCGGATCTTCTGCCTGACCTTCGAGGTCGACTTCTTCGCGAAGCACGGGTACCTGGAGATCGGCGAGAGCGTCGTCCCGCCGGATGTCTACGCCGAACTGGTCCGCTCGTCGGACGAAGGGGTCGCGGAGTTCCTCGACCTCGCCCGGGTCAAGCCGAACACCCTCGGCAACACCCGCATGCTGAAGAACCTCTGACGCTTTCTCGTGCCGACCGGCGGGGTGGCCGTGTGCGGCCCTCGCCGTTGTCTACCCTGTGCGCATGTCGTCGTTGCGTCACCCCGTCGGGCCCGAGAAGCCGGTCGTCTACTGGCGCCGCCGGGCGCTCGTGCTCGGGGCGCTGCTGGTCGTCGTCCTGGTCGTGGTGCTCATCGTCGTCGGGCGGGGGAGCGGGGCCACGTCGGCGGCGCCGAGCCCGTCGGCATCTGCTGATGCCGGTGCGTCGTCGGACGGGTCTGCGGCCGGTCCTGGGTCCTCGCGGTCCGCTGCGCCGAAGCCGTCGGCTTCCGCCTCGGCTTCTGCGTCGAAGCCCGCTGCTGCCGACGGCTCGACCTGCACGAAGGACCAGATCGTCCTGACCCCGGTGCTCGACAAGTCGGCCTACGGCCCCACCGAGGACCCGAAGATCGCGATGTCGATCAAGAACTCCGGCACGAACTCCTGCCACCTGGACCTCGGATCGGCGCAGCAGGTGCTGACCATCAGCTCCGGCCAGGAACAGTACTGGTCGTCGAAGGACTGCCAGACCGGCGGCACGAACCAGGACGTCACGATCAAATCCGGTCAGACGCTCACGACCCCGGCGATCGCCTGGGATCGGACCCGCTCGTCCACGTCGACGTGCGACTCGTCACGGCCGGCGGTCACCGCCGGGGGAGCGAGCTACCACCTGCAGGTCGCCGTCGGGAACCTCGAGTCGAAGACCTCGGTGCAGTTCATCCTGCAGTAACCGGGTTCTCGGTTCTGATCCGCTCCGGCTGCGCTGTGCCTGGCAGGGGTGCCGGGAACAGCAACAGGCCCCGTCGTCCGAAGACGACGGGGCCGGTTCAAGCTGATGTGATCAGCCGAGGACGGTGATGTTCTCCGCCTGCGGGCCCTTGCGGCCCTCGGTGATGTCGAACTCCACCTTCTGGTTCTCCTCGAGCGACTTGTAGCCGTTGCCAGCAATCGCAGAGAAGTGCGCGAAGACGTCAGCGCTGCCGTCGTCCGGGGCGATGAAGCCGAAGCCCTTTTCGTTGTTGAACCACTTGACGGTACCGGTAGATGCCATGATGGCGTTTCCTTAGCTTTCTTGCTTCCGCCAAGGTGCAGATGCACCGACGGAGACCCCGACGTACGTCGACGGGGGTGATGCGCCACGCGGGCAGGTGCCGGCGGGACGGGTTCGGGGTCAGGCCTGTCGGCCAGTGACCCTGGGGCCCGGGTTGAGGGGCAAACCACCTCGCCCGGACGTTGAGCGCCGCCGAAGCGGTCCCATCAGGCTAGCGTGCTCTGGGCCGACTGGCTACCCGTGCGTCACGGAACGACGAAAATCTGGTGGAATTGAGCTGATGGCAGACAAGGAACAGCGCTTCCGGAGCGAACAACTCGAGGAAGCCCTCGCGAAGCAGGACGTCGCTGCGGTGGCGTTCGCGCTCCGCCACGACATCGTGATCGTCCCCCGACTCGTCACCGGCAAGAAGGACATGCAGGTACGGGTGTTCGGCCGTGAGGGGTCGGACAAGCGCATCCTGCTGCTGTTCTCGTCGGCGGACGCCTACACGGCGATGGTGCCGGACGAGAAGATCCGGCAGGTCATGGTCTACGACGGGCCGCGGCTCGAGGAGTTCCTGGCCGCCCACCTCGACATGCTCGAGGGCGTCTTGTTCGACATCGCCGGCCCGCACACCATGCAGGCCGCGCCGGCGGACCTGCTGGCCGCTTTGCGCGCGTAGCGCCTCAGAACGCTCGGTCGAGCTCGCGTTCGCGCGGGGACTGCGTCATCGAGAACGCCACACGCAGGGCTTCGCGCAGGTGCCCGGAGTCCGAGCCGAGCACCGTCGTGAACCCGAGGCGGGTGGCCTCGTTCACGCGCTGCTTCGTGCCCGTGGCCGGACGGATCTCGCCGGCGAGGCTGATCTCACCGACGGCCGCGAGCGTGTGCGGGTACGGGCGGTCACGTGCAGCGCTCGCGAGGGCCAGCGCGATCGCCAGGTCGGCACCGGGCTCGGTGAGCTTCATGCCGCCCACCGTGGAGACGTAGACGTCGGCGTCGGACAGCTTGAGGCCGGCACGGCGTTCGAGGACCGCGAGCAGCATCGCGACACGCGACGCATCGACGCCGTTCACGACCCGGCGGGGCTGCGGCGCCGAGCTCGGGACGATGAGGGCCTGCACCTCGACCGGCAGCGCGCGACGCCCCTCGAGTGCGACGGTGACGCAGGTACCGGACACCGGGGTGGCGTTCTTCGACATGAAGAGGCCGCTCGGGTCCGGGACCTCGTGGATGCCGTCGCCGCCCATGTCGAAGCACCCGACCTCGTCGGTGGGGCCGAACCGGTTCTTGAGCGCCCGGACGAAGCGCAGGGCGGTCTGCCGATCGCCCTCGAAGTGGCAGACGACGTCGACCAGGTGCTCCAGGAGCCGCGGGCCGGCGATCGTGCCGTCCTTCGTGACGTGACCGACGATGAGGACGGGCAGGGCGCGGTCCTTCGCGATGCGGATCAGGGTCGAGGCGACCTCGCGCACCTGGGACGTGCCACCCGCGATACCGTCGATCGAGCTCGACGAGATGGTCTGCACGGAGTCGGCGATGAGCAGGTCTGGCTGGACCTGGTCGATCTGGCCGATGATGACGCCGAGGTCGACCTCGCTCGCCAGGTACAGGTCGTCGTGCATCGCCCCGGTGCGTTCGGCACGGAGTCGGACCTGGTCGACGGACTCTTCCGCGCTGACGTAGAGGACGCGCTTGCCCGAGGCTGCGGCTCGCGAAGCGACCTCGAGCAGCAGGGTCGACTTGCCGACGCCGGGCTCGCCGCTCAGCAGGACCGCCGCGCCTGGCACTACGCCGCCGCCGAGGACACGGTCGAACTCGCCGATGCCGGTCTGCCAGCGCTGCACGGAAGTGCCGCGGGCTTCGGTGATCGGTCGCGCGGCCCGGGCGCCGGTGACGGCGACCGCTGACGTACCCCGGGTGCTCGCCGACGCCGCCGAGCTGTCTTCGACGGTGCCCCAGGTCTGGCACTCACCGCACCGGCCGACCCACTTGATGCTGGTCCAGCCGCACTCGGTGCAACGGTAGAGGGACTGCGGGCGCGCCATGTCGTCGAGGCTAGGCCGTACGGCCGACATCACCGGCGTGGTCGCCCGACTCGTCCGTCTGGTCTCGTTCGTCGGGCAGCGCGATCGACCCGGTCATCCGGTGGCGCAGGCGCTCGACCGGCCCCGGACCCTGGCGGGAGGCGTGGTCGAGTGCCTCGGCACCGTCGGTGTCCTGCTCGGCGCGGGCGTTCGCCACCGCCCCGGCTTCGCGACCGAGGTTCTCGGCCTCGCGCACGGACAGGTAGTGCCGGATCGCCGCCACCGTGTCGACCCGGGCGTCGACCGCGGGCTCGAACGCGCTCGCCCAGATCTCGTAGCCGCGGTCGTTCGGGTGGAACAGGTCGCCGTAGCTGTTGAAGAAGGTACGGCGGAGCCCGACCCGCTTGGTGATGGTGTGCAGCGGCGCCACCGTCAGCCCGAACTCGTCGGCCACCCGGTGCACGATCTCGTTCGCCACCGCCACCTTGCGCTCCCGGTCCGGCACGAACATGCACGGCAGTTCGGCCACCACGGCGTGCGAGGGGACCGCACCGTAGATCGCCCGGATGTTCCGCTCGAACTTGTCCGGGTCGAAGTCGGCGATGTCGTTCGCCCCGATCGACACCGTGCAGATGTCGGGCGCGTAGTGCCGGAGCTTCGGCAGCTGATCACGCTTCGCGCCCCACGTGGTCGAACCGGACACGCTGAGGTTCACCACCCGGACCGACATGTGGGAACGGTGCCGGATGCGCCGCGCGAGCAGCCCCACGTAGCCACGCCCGGGTGCGGTCGCACCGACGCCTTGCGCTGCCGAGTCACCGATCGCCACGTAGAGCAGCTGCCCCTCGTGTTGCTGTCGTTCGCGCCACCAGTCGGCGTGGATCGGGAGCATGTCGACGACCCGTTGCGCCGCTGCCCGTTGGCCCTTCACGCCGGCGCGGGCACCGACGGCTGCGGCACCGACGACGCCGAGGCTGCCGACGACGGAGGTGAGGAGTGCGATGAGCGAGCGGGTTCTCATGCCGTGGACGGTACGCCCGCCGGTCTTGCCGGAGACGAGGAGGACCTGTGGGTGTGGGGAGAGCCCTGCAGGTGACGGCCTGTGGAGGGAGAGCCGACCCGCGGTGTCATCACGGGCCTCCCGGATCGTGTAAACTCTTTCCCGGTACCGTGTCCGAGCGGCCGAAGGATCATGTCTCGAAAACATGTGTGGGGGCAACTCCACCGTGGGTTCAAATCCCACCGGTACCGCCAGCAACACGATGAAGAGCCCCCGGCTTGGACCGGGGGCTCTTCTCGTTCCCCGAGGATCAACGACGCGATCTCGCCAGTTCTACCGTGCGGGAGCAGCGTTGCGCTCCCTCCGTCCGGCCGAGGCATCCGCCCGGAACGCCCAGGTGTTCGAGTTGCCCTGGATGAGTGAACCCCTTCAGTGGGCTGCCGCGTAGGCGTCGAACACGTGCTTCGGGAGTCGACCTCGGACGCCCACTTCGAGCCCGGCCGAGACTGCCCACGCTCGGACGGCCGACGGAGACGCTGCGTTCAGCGGGTCGGATGTCGAGACCGGGCTGGGCGAGGCCTTCGCGGTGGCCGTCGCCGAGCTGGACACTGCGGGCTGGAGGTGCCGCAACAACACCTCGAACGTGTCCGGGTGCACGCGACGCGTGTCGAGTTCTGTCGCCTTGGCGAACTTCCCGCCGGAGAAGGACCCGTCCGTGACCAGCATGGCCGTCAGCCGAGACACTGCACCGACGACCCGAACGCCGAGCTCCTCGGATCGCTGCTCGAGTCGCGCACGTTGCCGTTCGTCGCATCCGGTGAAGACGACCTTGTCCCCGACGCGGAGCGGTTCCCCGTGTGGCCACGGGGCGGGCAGCGCGCCCAAGCCTGCGCTCAACCGGGCATGACGAGCGGCATCAGCGCGGTCGAGGACTCGCTTCACCTTCGTTTCCGCGACGCCCAGCAGCGAGGCGATGGTCCTCAGCTCACGGCGCTCGTCGTGAGAGACACGTCCGTCGTCGACCGCCCGGTGCGCCAGCGCCAGGAGGAACGCTTCATGCGCCGCGCTGGTGTCTGCTGGGGACAGCTCGTACTCGGCGCACAGCTCCTGCAGGGCCACTGACTCAGCGTCGGAGATGTCGCCGTCCTCGAGGGCGTCGAAGAGCATCTCGAGGTACGCCGTCGACCCAACGGGTGCCCCTTCCTCGAGTACTTCGAGGAGGGACATCGCGGTGAGCTGTTCGAGCAACGGGGGAGCGGTGGGGCGGGGCGAGGTGATTCGTGCAGGACGTCCGCTGGCGGGCATCCTGCCGGCGCGCGGGCCCGCGACGGACGCTGAAGCAGACCGCGACGGCGACCGCGACGGACCTGACGGCCACCTCGTGCTCCTGGCGAGGTCCTGCGCTTCGGTCAGCACAGGATCCGGACCACCGTTCAGCCCGACGTAGGCACCGAGCAGCCCCGCGGCGGCTCGCGCATCGCCGAGCGCAGAGTGCGCGTCGTCAAGCCGGACGCCCACCGCCCAGCAGCAGTCGGCGAGTCGGCGCCGGTCCATGTCCGGCAGGTACGCGTAGCTGGCATCGAGCGTGCAGTACGCGGCGATCCACGGGACGTCCCACCCGGCGCTCTTCAACTCGTTCCGAAGGAATGCCAGGTCGAACTTGGCGTTGTGCGCGACGACGGCGAGTCCCGAGAGACGTGCGACGATCGTGCCCGCGACGTCAGCGAAACGCGGTCGCCCGACGACGTCGGCCTGCCTGATGCCGTGGATGTGGATTGCCCCGACCGGTCCTTCAGGGTCGATTCGGGTCACCCATTCGTCAACGACTGCACCTGTTGCGTCGAGCCGCACGATCGCAACCTCGAGGACGCGGTCCCGCTGTGGTGACAGCCCGGTCGTCTCCACGTCGACGACTGCGAACGCGGGCGCACCGTAGCTCACTGTCGTCTCTGCAGACGCTGGCGCTACCGGGTGCTTGGCCGGGCGCGCCCGACGTCCGAACAGCCAGTTGAACAGTCCCACCGATGCCTTCTTCCACCCCGCCGCGACGGATGCTCGCGGGGAACGGGAGCGCCGCGGTCTTCCATCTCACGCTAGAAGACAGCCGCCGGCGCGGGGGGCGATCGGGCGTCCCCAGAAGAGGGGCCAGTGTTCGGCCTGGCTGTTCCGGAGGGATCCGAAGGTGGGCCCGCATCGTCAGAACTGCCGGTTCGTCACATCCGCCCGGTGCGACACCGCCAGTATGTCCCGCAGCCGCTCCGCGGGCAACGGTGCTCCCTGATCCGCCAGGTAGTCCGCCGCGAACCCCTCGGCACTCGCCGCGTAGATCCCCGTGTACGCCCCGGACTCCGGCTCGAAGCGCCACGAGTCGGCCAGGGTCCCGGCGTCCACGGTGTCGAACCCGAGCAGCTGCACGAGCTCGGCGACCACGGCCTTGGCCTGCTCGTCGTCGCCCGCGATCGGCAGCGCCGTGCGGGGCGTGGAGCCGGCGAGGTTCGGGATGTGGTGGGCGACGATGTTGTTGAACGCCTTGACGATCTGTGTGCCGGGCAGGAGCGTCTGCTCGTACTCCGCCGTGGTCGTCGCGAGGCTGTCGAGCTGTTCGATCCGGCCCTCGCGACCGGGGTAGTAGTTGCCCGTCGACAGCACGGTCCGCCCGGCGAAGGCGTCGAGGTCGGGGGCGAGCGCCAGGTAGGCGGTGAGCGGGATGGCGAGGACGGGCACGTCGCCGAACTCGACGGCCTGTCGCACGGTGCCGGCCTGGGCCCGCGGGCCGAGCTCGACGACGAGGTCCTGCAGCGACTCGGGGCCGCGCGAGTTCGCGATGAGGACGTCGAGGTCGGCGGCGACGGCCAGGCGTGCGATCGCGGTGCCGATGGCTCCGCTGCCGATGATGCCGATGCGGTTCATGTGGTGCCCTTTCCGGAAGGTGAATGTCAAGGAAGAGGCGGGGCTTCCCAACCGCGCCGCGACAGGGCGGAGAGCGCGGCGGACGACGAGTCGTCGGCCATCGCGGCGCCCTGGACCCAGCTGCTGGCCAGGGCAGCGAGGAACAGGTCCCGCGCGCGGACGTCGGCACGCGCACGACCGGAACGCTGTGCGGCGCGGAGGAACTCGTCCGTGGTGGTGATGAACCCCTGGCACGTCAGGGCGAGCGGCGACGAGTCGGACGACGCGGCGGCACGGAGCGGTTCGGGCAGCCCGTCGAACGTGCCCGCCCACTCGGTGACCGCGTCGAGCCAGCCGTGCAGGGCGTCGCCGGTGTCCACGGAGCCGTCGCGCAGTGCTTCACGACGCGCCACCAGGTGCTCGTCGCGGGCGGCGAGGAGCTCGGCGATCAGGGCCTCGCGCGTGGGGAAGTGCCGGTAGAGGGTGCCGGCGCCGACGCCGGCCTGCTTGGCGATCGCGTCGAGCGAGCCGGTCACGCCGTGCTCGGCGAAGGCGCGCTCCGCGACCTGCAGGATGTGGTCCCGGTTCCGCAGCGCGTCAGCGCGCGGGGCGCGCCCGGCGGGAGCGGTCTGCTCGGGCATGGCGGGCCTCCAGGCTGTGGCGTCGGGAAACGGAGGAGCTCTCCGGAATCACCACAGTACAGGAGACCCTCTCCGTTTCGACGCTGAAGCGCGACGCCCAGGCGTCAGGACTCCTCGGCAGCCTCCGCCGCGTCCGCCAGGTCCGTCCGCGTGTTCGCGTGGATCGGCTCGCTGTGCCCGAAGGTCTTCGCGGCGGCGCGCAGCCGCCCGACGAACTCCCCGTTGTCCATCTCGAGTTCGTCCTCTTCCGCGTCCTCGATGACGATCTCGCTCGAGGGCCCGATGAGGATCTTCGTGGTGGTCATCGTCCCGTCGTCGGCGACGGCGGGCACGTCGACGGTGTCGGCCCGGTCGCCCCCGGCGAGAGCCGCGGCGTACTCGATCACGGCGTCGGCGACGTCGTCTCCGACCAGGATCGTGGTGGCGTCGTAGTGGATGTGCTTCATCGCGTACTCCTTCCCGAACCCATACAAACGCGCGGCGCGGGAACCGGCTTCAGGATGACCGCTGTGCGCGGTGGTCCGGGGCCGGCGCGGGAAGGGCGTTCCACACGTCGCCCCAGATGAGTTCGAAGTCGACGGGGCGGATGCGGTCGGCCCGGAGCGCCTGTTCCAGGATCGACAGCGCGTCCAGGGAGCCGGTGAGCAGGCGTTCGTCGCCGTGGACCTCGCGGCGGCCGTCGCCCAGGAACGTCGTCACGGTGACGGACCGCACCCGTGGCCGCAGCGCGCGGGTGGCGCGGGCGAGGACCGCGAAGCCGCCGCCGTAGAGGAGCAGCGCGGTGGTCGTGCCGACGGCGGGGACCGAGACGGCGAGCACCAGGGCAGCGAGGGCGACGACCGCCCCGACGGCCGGCCAGACGTGCCAGGCGCGCAGCAGCAGGCGCTCGCCGGTGGTCGTGCCGGGCGGGAACACGACGAGGGTCCGCGAGCTCCACAGTGTTCGGCCGACGGGCCGGACCGTGTACCGGCCCCACAGGTGGGCGCCGTCGAGCAGCCGGGTGCGGACCGGCAGCGCGACGGTCATCGATCCACCGGCGCGAGTTCCGCCCGGACCGGTTCGACGACGTCGCGGTGCCGGACGGTCGCCAGGCACGGGAAGCAGACCAGGTCGCCTTCGCGGACGTCGGCGGGCAACGGAGCCGGGAGGCGGTGGAACGGACCGTCGGCCTGACCGTCACAGCGGGTGACGACGTACATCGGGGAGAGGGGAGCGGTGCTCCGGCGTCCGATCAGGCGCACCTGGTCGAGCACGGCGCAGGTCGGCAGGACCGCGTCCAGTTCCAGGAGCACCACCCCGGTGAGCGGTCGCCGCACACGGGTGACCGCCGCGACGGCGACGCTCACGTCGCGGGGTGTCCAGCCGCGCGGGCGGTACCGGGGCGGGGACTGCTCGGCGGTGTGCACGGTCGGGGTGCCGGTGAGGTCGGCGAGCCGGACCATCGAGATCGCCGAGACCAGCAGGTCGTCGGTGGTCGCTGTGGTGTGGGCCGGCCAGAGGAACGGGTCCATCGGATCGGGGAGCGACGCGCGGAGCGTCGGCATGATCGCAGTCAGTGTCACGACCACACGCTCTCGCGCGCTCGAACGGCGCGGAAGGCCTCCTGACGGAACCCCTACGGCCGGCGCCGGAGTCCTGACGGAGCGCTCACCGGCGGGTGGCCGAGCGCAGGGCTGCGGTCCACCCGAGGGAGATCACGCCGGCGCCGATCAGGGTCTTCACCACACCACCGAGGACGAACGGGTACAGCCCGTACTGCAGGGTCTGCTGCAGGTCGAGGCCGAGTGCCACCGCGAGCCAGGCCATCCCGGCGACGAAGGTGACGACGGTGCCGAGGGCGAAGGACAGCAGCGCGTTCCGCAGCGGGCGGTCGCCGAAGCGCTCGGCGACCCAGCCGACCAGGGCCGCGGCGGCGACGAAGCCGACGATGTACCCGCCGGAGGGGCCGACGAGCACGCCGACCCCGGCCGAACCGTCCGCGAAGACCGGCAGCCCGACGACGCCGAGCAGCGCGTAGACGAGCATCGACAGGGCACCGCGACGGGCACCGAGGGCACTGCCGACGAGCAGCACGGCCAGGGTCTGCCCGGTGATCGGGACGGGCCAGATCGGCACGGACACCTGCGCGGCACCGGCGGTCAGCAGCGCGCCGCCGAGGACCAGGGCGGTGCTGACGACGGCGGTGCGGGGGAGCAGCGCGTCGGCGAGCGGACGGTGTGCGGCGGGGGTGATCGTGGTCATGGTGTTCCTCGCTGGGGGAAGGAGCCGGGGGAGAAGGAGCTGCGGGAGAAAGGGACGGGGTCAGACCGCGACGGCGGCCAGCAGGGACTCGGCGTCGCGCCGGGCCCCCTCCACGGCGGCGGTGTCGAGGCCGCAGGCGCGCAGGCAGGTCGCGACGAGGGCGTCGCGGTCGGCGTCCTGCACGGGGCCGGACCGGCGGAGCTGGATGACGGTCTCGGTGATCTGGATGAGCACGGCACCGAGGCGCGACGGGGAGACGCCGGCGGCGACGTCCGGGGTGGCAGCGCGCGAGCCGAGGCGCCCGTAGGCCTCCTGCAGTTCGACGCGCTCGGCCCGGAACCCGTCGTAGCGCTCGCCCTGCACCTCGGGCAGCAGGTACAGCGTGCCGATGTTGTGCGGGGTGCGGGCGAGGGTGTCCACGTCGGCGACGACCAGCGCGGCGAGGGCACCGGCTGCCGAGGCCGACTCCGGCACGAGTTGCTCGAGGCCGCGGACCAGCTCGAGGCTCGGGCGCACCGAGGTCGTGAGCAGCTCGACGAGCAGGTCGTCCTTGCCGGCGAAGTGGTAGTACAGCGAGGCCTGCCGGATCCCGACCCGTTCGGCGATCGCCCGGGTCGAGGTCGCGCTGATGCCGTTCTCGACGAACAGCGCGGCGGCGGCGTCGAGGATCTGGTCGCGCGGGCTCAGCGCTGAGTCGGCGTTCGGCACGACCCGCGGTCGGCCGGGGCGCACGGGCCGGTCGTCGGGGGACATGCCCCCATCCTGACAGCCGGTGTCCGTCACGACTGCTCCCGGTACGCGCGCCAGCCGCCGTGGTGGGTGATGTCCTCGGCCCCCTGGACGGCGAACGGCTCGACCAGGAACCCGGTGACCTCGGTACCGTCGTCGAGCGCCACGGTGCCGATCGCCATCGGTGCCGGCAGGGCCGCGACGAAGGTGCCGAAGCCGGCGGCGGGCAGGCGCCAGACCTCCCCGACGATGCCCGACCCCGAGCCCGAGCCCGAGCCCGAGCCCGAACCGGAGCCCGACCCCGGTGCAGCGGCGCCGGACGCGACCGGACCCACGCGGACCAACCCGGGCTTGGGCGGCACCGTGTCGAGTGCGTACAGCCGGTAGTCGGACGCGGTGCGGGCCTCCCGGACGAACGATCCGCCGGACGCGACCAGCTGCCCGTTCAGCGGCCCGTCGCGCAGGTGCGCCCCGACGACCAGCAGGTCGACGGTCGGGGCGGCGAACGCGGCCGCCAACGCCGCCAGGCGCCGGTCGCTGAACGCCGGACCGGTGAGCATGACGCCGAACGGCAGGCCGTCGACGAACCCGGCGGGCACGGCGAGCGAGGCCATGTCGAGCAGGTTCGCGAAGTTCGTGTAGCGGCCCATCCGGCTGTTCGCGCCGATCGGGTCGGCCGCGACCTGCTCGAGCGTCGGGTGCCACGTCGTCGTCGGGGTGAGCAGTGCCGTGGTGCCCTCGAGTGCGGCGCGACCGGCTGCCCCGAACGCGTCGAGCCGTTCCTGGTCTGCGAAGAGCTCCGCGGCGGTCGGTCCTGCACCACCGAGCACGATCGCGGCGACCGACGGGTCGAGGTCGGCACCGATCTCGTCGCGGTGGGCCTCGATGTGGGCGCCGACGGCCGCGTACCGTTCGGCGACGAAGGCGCCGTCGTAGAGCAGCGACGCGGCGTCGAGCAGGGGTGCGATGTCGACCTCGACCACCTGGTGTCCGAGCGCGCGGAACCGGTCGACGGCCGCGGCGAACGCCTCGGCCCAGCCGGGTGCGAGCCCCTCGAGCTGTGACGGCAGCGGCACCGCGATGCGCGGGACGGCGGGCAGGTCGGCGAGGGCGCGGTCGGGCCGCACGAGCGGGTCGACGCCGTCCGGACCGGCCATCAGCTCGGCCGCCGTGCGCGCGAGGTCGAGCGACCGGGCGAACACCGTGACGCAGTCCTGCGAGCGGCAGGCGGGGACGACGCCGGTGTTCGGCACGAGCCCCTTCGTCGGCTTGACCCCGACCAGGTTGCCGAGCGCGGCGGGCACCCGGCCGGACCCGGCGGTGTCGGTGCCGAGCGCGAAGTCGACGATGCCCAGGGCGACCGCCGTGGCGGAACCGCTCGACGAGCCGCCGGAGATCCGCGTCGGGTCCCAGGCGTTCCGGACCGCGCCGAAGGGCGAGCGGGTGCCGACCAGGCCGGTGGCGAGCTGGTCGAGGTTCGTCTTGCCGACGACGACGGCGCCGGCGGCGCGGAGCCGGGCGACGGCGGTGGCGTCGGCGGCGGGGTCGTGGGCGTAGGAGCGGGCGGCTGCGGTGGTGGGCAGGCCGGCGACGTCGATGTTGTCCTTCACGGCGAAGAGCAGGCCGGCCAGGGGCAGCGTCGGGTCGACGGCCTCGGCCTCGGCCAGCACGTCGGCGCGGTCGCGCAGGGTGATCCAGACCTCGGGCCGGTCGACGGCGTCGATGCGGGCGAAGGCGTCGCGGACGCGGGCCGCGGCGGCGGTGGCGGCCGCGGTGGCGGCGGTCCCGCCGGCACTCGCCGCGCTGATCCCGCTCACGCTGCCGCTCCGATCGCGGCGAGGACCTGGCCCGGCGCGACCTGGTCGCCCGGCTTGATGTACACCTCGAGCACGTGGCCCGGCACCGGTGCGTGCACCATCGACTCCATCTTCATCGCCTCCACGGCCAGCAGCTTCTGCCCCTCGTCCACGCGGTCTCCCGGTCGGACGTCCACCTGCCACACGGTCGAGGTGAAGGGGGCGTACACGGCGGTCGACCCCTCGGGCACGGTCACGGCGTCGGCCACCACGGCGGCCGGTTCGTCACGGACGTCGAACTCGCCCGATGCCCGCCACCGCTCCTTCTCCTCGCCGAACGCCTGCGCCTGCTGCGCCCGGAAGTCCGCGATGGACCCGGCGTTGTCGGACAGGAACCGGTTGTACGACGCGATCGAGAACTCACCCTCGACGGTCTCGAACGAGCCCCGCCCGGCGTCGGTCTCGGCGCGCAGCTCGAGCAGCTCGTCGGCACCGACCGGGTACCACTCGATCCGGTCGAAGAACCGCAGCGCCCACGGGTTCTCCTGGAACAGCCCGCCCCGGCGGAACCGGTTCCAGATCTGCACGGTGCGGCCGACGAACTGGTAGCCGCCGGGCCCCTCCATGCCGTAGATGCACAGGTACGCGCCGCCGATGCCGACGGAGTTCTCGGCGGTCCAGGTGCGGGCGGGGTTGTACTTCGTCGTGACCAGGCGGTGCCGGGGGTCGAGCGGGGTCGCGACCGGTGCGCCGAGGTACACGTCGCCGAGGCCGAGCACCAGGTAGCTCGCGTCGAACACGGTGCGGAAGACGTCGTCGACGCTCTCGAGCCCGTTGATGCGACGGATGAACTCGATGTTCCACGGGGTCCACGGGGCGTCGTTCCGCACGCCGTTCATGTACCGCTCGATCGCCAGCCGGGTGGCCGGGTCGTCCCACGACAGCGGCAGCTTGACGGTGCGCGACGGCACGACGAGCTGGTCGGTCGGCGGGATCTCGTCCTCGAGCTTGCGGAGCAGCCCCGCCACGTCGCGCGCCTTGAGCACGGACGCGTCGGTGTGCACCTGCAGCGAGCGGATGCCCGGAGTGATGTCGAGGATCCCCTTCGGCGTGTGCTCCTGCAGCTTCGTCATGAGCGCGTGCACGCGCATCCGCAGTGCGATGTCGAGGGTCATGTCGCCGTACTCGACGAGCACGTTGTCGTCGCCGTCGCGTCGGTACGCGACGCTCGGCCGCACGTCGGTCGCGTCCAGGTGGGCGATCACACCGTCGTCGCCGTCGCCTCCGGTGCGCGGCACCGTCCTGGAGGCCCGGTGTGCGTCGAGCGCGGCGGCGTCGGCTTCGCGGACGGGGACGAACCGGACCGTGTCACCCGGTCGGAGCTGGCCCAGCTTCCAGAGGTCGCCGCTGGCGACCACGGCGGGGCAGACGAAGCCGCCGAGCGACGGCCCGTCCGGTCCGAGGATGATCGGGGTGTCCCCGGTGAAGTCGATCGCACCGACGGCGTACGGGGTGTCGTGGATGTTCGACGGGTGCAGACCGGCCTCGCCGCCGTCGGTCCGCGCCCACTCCGGCCGCGGGCCGATGAGCCGGATGCCGGTGCGCGCCGAGTTGTGGTGCACGGCGTAGTCGGTGGCGTAGAAGACGTCGAGGTCGGCGCGGGTGAAGAAGTCCGGCGCCGCGTGCGGCCCCTCGGTGACGGCGATCTCCCACGCGTCGGTAACCGCGGTGCGGCGGTCGGCCGGGGTCGGGCCGCCCACCAGGCCCAGACGTGTTCCGGCCGGGAACGCCGGGTGCGGGGCGTCCGAGTCCGGGGAGCCCGGGCGCAGGACGTCGCCGGCGAGCAGGGCCCGCCCGGCGTGGCCGCCGAAGCCACCGAGCGTGAAGGTCGCGGTCGAGCCGAGGTAGGTCGGCACGTCGAAGCCGCCCCGGACCGCCAGGTAGGTGCGGAGGCCCGGACCGGGGGCCGTGCCGATCGCCAGGGTCTGGCCGGCGCCGACCTCGACGGGCTCCCACAGCGCCACGGGTTCGCCGTCGAGGGTGACCGGTGCCGGTGCACCCGTGAGCGCGACCACCGCGGCGGCCGAGAACCGGAGTGTCGGGCCGGTGGCGGTGACCTCGAGCGCGGGGGCACCGTCCGGGTTGCCCACGGCGCGGTTCGCCTCGGCGAAGGAGGCCGCGTCGAACGGGCCGCTCGGCGGGACACCCACCTGCCAGTACCCGACCCGGCCGGGCAGGTCCTGGATCATCGTCATGGTGCCGGGCGCGACGACGTCGATGCGCGGGTCCGGGTCCTCGGTCGCGTCGAGCGTCGAGGTGGAGTGCGTGGCGGTGCGGAGCTCGAGGTCGTCGGTCAGCGCGCGGAGGAGCCCGGCGTTCGTGACGATGCCGTCGATGCGGGTGGTCGCGAGTCCGTCGCGCAGCAGGTCGAGGGCGTCGTCGCGGGTCTCCCCGGTGGCGATCACCTTGGCGAGCATCGGGTCGTAGAACGCGGACACCTCGGAGCCGGTCTCGACCCAGCCGTCGACGCGGATGCCGGTGCGCTCGCCGGATGCCGTGGTCGCGCTCGGGAACACGGCCTGGGTGACGAGGCCGCTGGAGGGCAGCGAGCCCTTCGCCGGGTCCTCGGCGTAGACACGGGCCTCGACGGCGTGGCCGTTCGGGGTCCAGGTGCGGTCGAACACGTCGGGGTCGATGCCGGCGGCACCGTCGCGGGCCAGGCGGAGCATGAGCTCGACGAGGTCGACGCCGAACACTTCCTCGGTGACCGGGTGCTCGACCTGCAGGCGGGTGTTCACCTCGAGGAACGACGCCTCTTCGCGCACCGGGTCGTAGACGAACTCGACGGTGCCGGCGCTGCGGTACCCGACGCTCTCGGCCAGGCGGCGGGCCGATGCGTGCAGCTCGGCGCGGACGTGCTCGGGGAGCGCCGGTGCCGGGGCCTCCTCGATGACCTTCTGGTTGCGGCGCTGCAGGGAGCAGTCGCGGTCGCCGATCACCGCGACGCGGCCCTCGCCGTCACCGAAGAGCTGGACCTCGACGTGCCGGGCCGGCCGGACCAGCCGCTCGAGGAAGATGCCGGCCGACCCGAAGTTCGCGGTCGCCAGGCGGACGACGCTCGTGTACGCCTCGCGGACCTCGTCGAGGGTCGAGCAGGCCTGCATGCCGATCCCGCCGCCACCCCCGGTGGCCTTGAGCATGACGGGCAGCCCGATGCGCTCGGCCTCGGTCACGGCGTCGTCGACATTGACGAGCAGCCCGGTGCCGGCGAGCATCGGGACCCCGGCGGCGGCGGCCAGCTCGCGGGCGGTGTGCTTCGCGCCGAACCGGACGATCTGGTCGGCGGTCGGCCCGACGAACCGGATGCCGGCGTCCTCGCAGGCCCGGGCGAAGTCGGTGTTCTCGGACAGGAACCCGTAGCCGGGGTGCACGAGTCCGGCGCCGGTGTCCTTCGCGGCCTGCACCACGGCGTCGATGCGCAGGTACGAGTCGCGGGCGGGTGCGGGTCCGAGGCGGATCGCGGTGTCGGCCTCACGCACGTGGGGTGCCGCGCGGTCGGCGTCGGAGTAGACGGCGACGGTGCGCATGCCGAGCGCCTTCGCGGACCGGATGATGCGGCGGGCGATCTCACCGCGGTTCGCGACGAGGACGGTGTCGGTGCGAAGGGTGGGGGTCTGGTTCACGGTGGCGGTCCCGGTGGGTTCGGGCGCGGCGGTCACGGCTGGACCACGATCATGCGCAGCGGTGTGCAGGAGAAGTCGTTGCAGGGGTTGTTCATCTGCGGGCAGTTCGAGACGACGACGAGCACGTCCCGCTCGGCCCGGATCGCGACCCGCTTGCCGGGGGCGCTCATGCCGTCGACGATCCCCAGGGCGCCGTCGGCCTCGACCGGCACGTTCATGAACCAGTTGAGGTTCGACACGATGTCGCGGGCGCCGAGTCCGTGGCGGCCGGCCTCGGCCAGGAAGTTCTCGCGGCAGCCGTGCTGGTACCGGGTGTGGTGCCCGTACCGCAGGGTGTTCGACTCCTTCGAGCACGCGCCGCCGATGGTGTCCTGCCGGTCGATCTCGTTCGCGACGACGGTCATCAGCGGGCGGCCCTCGTTCGACATCAGCACGGTGCCGGTCCGGACGTACGCGTTGCCCTGTGCGGCGAGGGTGTCCGGCACGCTGTACCGCTCGTCGGGGTCGTGGGCGTCGTAGAGCAGGCAGTCGGCGCTCTGGTTGCCGCCGACGTCGACGATGGTGAGGACCTCGCCGGCGCGGACCACGGCGGACCACGGCGCGAGCGGGGCGACCCGGTCGTCGCGGACCACGGTGCCCGGCACCAGGGACTCGCTCCAGTCGAGGGCGACGTCCGGGTCGTGGACGGCTCCGACCGGGACGGTCGAGGCGGGGGTGTGGGTCGTCGTGTCGGTCATCACAGGCCTCGGGCTTCCGCGTGGTCGATCGAGTTCAGGTAGGCGCGGGTGAGCTCCGGCGTCGCGGTGAACCGCTCGTCGGCCGCGGTCGTCGGGGCCCCGCGCCAGGCGTGCACCCGCAGTGGTCCGACCAGGTAGTCCGGGCGCGGGTCGATCGGGTGCGCGACGTTCGCGACCAGCACGAGCAGCGGCAGCTCGGCGACGAGCGTGACGTGGGTGCCCGCGCCGGCCGAACCGGTGAAGGTCATCGCCCCCTCGGGGTCGATCCGCACGCCCTGGAAGAACGAGATGCTCGGCGGCAGATCCCGCTTGGTGAGCCCGTGCTTGGCGGCGGCCTTCGCGAACAGCGACCGACCGCTCGGGGTGCGCCCCTCGGGTGCCGCGTCGCCGTACTTCCGCTCGTTCCAGGCGTCGGTCGAGGTGCCGCAGAACGCGTCGTGGTGCCCCGAGGTGTCCTCGAGCACGGTCGCGAGTGCCCGGCCGTCCCCGCTCAGCAGGGGCGAACCCTGGCCCAGGTACGCCTGCCACGGGATCTTCTGGGTGTCGGCGACGTTGAGCCGCTCCCACGGTTCGAGCGCGTTGAACACCAGGACGTTGGCGCAGGCCTGACCCGTCGGGTCGTCGAACCGCAGCCGTGACCCACGAGCCAGCACCTTGTGCGTGTAGCCGCCCGGCGCCACCGTCTCGGCCCAGACGAGCTGCGCGGGGTCGACGCCCTCGGGGGCGAACGGTGACGACGACGCCGGCAGGTACGGCATGTACTCGGACTGCGAGCCGGCCTGGGCGCGTGCATCGGATCGGGAGGCGAGCACGCTGTCGGTCTGGTGGAGGTCGCGCATGGGGTTCCTTCCGGATCAGGCTTCGACGGAGGCGGCGGTCGGGCTCGCCGCAGTCACGGCTGCGGGGACGGGGACCGCCGCGGTGGTGGGGACCTCGGCCAGGGTGATCGGCCCGTGCGTCCGGTGACGCCAGCTCGACCACGCCCAGCCGACGAGCAGCACGCCGCCGATGAAGAGCAGGGCGCTGTACTGCAGCCACCACGAGGTGCCGGTCAGGTCGTAGATCTCCGGCCGGGGCCAGATGAGGTTGATCGCCATGCCGATCTGGAACGCCACGGCCAGCGCGTTGAGCGGGATGCCCCAGCGACCGAGGGTGAACAGCGGCTTGCCGTCCTCGTCCACCCCGGTCGGCAGCCCCGTGCGCCGGAGCTTGATCCGCTGGACCAGCAGCGGCCCGGTGACCCCGAGGTAGGCCAGGTAGAGCATCGCGATGCACAGGCTCGACAGGGCGGTGAAGATCGCGGACTGCCCGATGTTGACGGCGAGGGCCAGCCCGGCGCCGACCCCGACGACGATCGACGCGGCGATCGGGGTGCCGGTTCGGGGCGAGACCCGGGCGAGGGTGCGGTGGAAGGGCAGCGCCTTCTCGCGCGCCATCGAGTAGACCATCCGGGCGCCGGCGGTCTGCACGGCGAGGGTGCAGGCGAAGACCGCGACGGCGACGGTGCAGAGCAGGAGCCGGCCGAAGACGTCGCCCAGGGTCGACGTGATCACCCAGGCGAGACCCTGCGTGGCGAGCTTGCCGTCGGTCAGGCTCGGGGCCGCGACGAGGGCGCCGATGATGAGCAGCCCGCCGCCGAGACCGGAGACCGTGAGTGCCCGGACGATCGTCTTCGGGGTGGTCCGGCGCGGGTTGTGGGTCTCCTCGGCGAGCTCACCGGCCGAGTCGAAGCCGACCATCACGTACGCGGCCATCAGCGAGGACGCCAGGAACGCCCACACGTACGGCTCGGTGCTCGTCGACCCGGCGGTCGTGAACACCACGGACGCGCTGCGGTGCGGCAGCAGGAACAGCGCGCCGATGAGCACGACCACGCCGACGATCTCGATGAGCACGCCGAAGCTCGTCACGCGGGCCATCAGCCGGACGCTCGTGATGTTCACGATCGTCGTCACGGCGAGCATCACCAGACCGAGGACCACCGCGTTCGCGGCACCGGTCGGCGACGCGACGGACGGGTCCGCTCCCGGACCGCCGACGACCTGGAACCCGTCCCAGATCGCGGGGAGCACGGCCTGCACGGCGATGGCCGCCACCGCGACGGTGAGGATCTGGCCGATGATCATCGTCCAGCCGGTGAACCACCCGAACCGGGCTCCGGCCAGGCGGCTCGACCACTGGAAGATCGCGCCGGAGATCGGCCAGCGGGCCGCGAGCTGCGCGAAGTTCAGCGCGACGAGCAGCTGGCCACCGAAGACGAGCGGCCACGCCCAGAAGAACGCGGCACCGCCGAGCCCGAAGCCGAGTCCGAACAGCTGGAAGACCGTGGTGAGGATCGAGACGAAGGAGAAGCCCGCCGCGAAGGAGGAGAACGAGCCGACCCCGCGGTGGAGTTCCTGCTCGTAGCCCAGGCGGGCGAGCCCCTGGGTGTCGACGTCGGACGTGGCGCGCGGTGCGTGGAGCGGTGCTTGCGGAGAACGCATGACTGCAGACCTTTCGCGGAGTACCTGTCGGGTGACAGGTAGTGCGACAAGTGTCTTGCGGCCCTGTGTCGTCGCCGTTGCCCGTCTGTTTCGAGTGCGTGACGGCAGGCCTCGGCGTGTAAACGTTCCGAGTCGGCGGGCAGATCAGCGGCGGGGGATCACCAGTGGGGGATCACTCGACGTCGACGTCCCGCTTGCCGCGGCGGACGATGAGCGGGTCCGGCTTGCCGATGACGTCGGTGTCCTTGTCCGGGTAGTCGAACTGCGTCAGGAAGTACCGCATCGCATTGAGCCGCGCGCGCTTCTTGTCGTTCGACCGCACGATCGTCCACGGCGCGTAGCGCTTGCTCGTCCGGGTGAACATCGCCGTCTTCGCCTCGGTGTAGTCCTCCCACCGGTCGAGCGACAGCAGGTCGATGTCGGACAGCTTCCACCGCCGCACCGGGTCGAGCTGCCGCATCGCGAACCGTGTCCGCTGCTCGCGCCGGGTCACCGAGAACCAGAACTTCGTCAGGTGGATGCCGGAGTCGACGAGCATCCGCTCGAACTGCGGCACCTGGGTCATGAACGACTCGTACTCGTCGTCGCTGCAGAAGCCCATCACCCGTTCGACGCCGGCACGGTTGTACCAGGAGCGGTCGAACAGGACCATCTCTCCGGCGGCCGGCAGGTGCTGCACGTACCGCTGGAAGTACCACTCACCACGCTCGCGCTCGGTCGGCTTGCTCAGTGCCACGACCCGCGAGGTCCGGGGGTTGAGGTGCTCCGTGAACCGCTTGATCGTGCCGCCCTTGCCCGCGGCGTCACGCCCCTCGAAGAGCACGACGACCTTCTGGCCGGTGTCCTCGAGCCAGTACTGGCACTTCAGCAGCTCGATCTGCAGCAGGTACTTCTGGTACTCGTACTCGTCCCGCGGCAGGCGCTCCGAGTACGGGTAGTCGTCCTGCCAGGTGAGCACCGGGTTGCCGTGCGGGTCGATCAGCTCCGGGTCGGCCGTC
Source organism: Curtobacterium sp. MCBD17_026 (assembly GCF_003234895.2). Lineage (NCBI taxonomy): Bacteria > Bacillati > Actinomycetota > Actinomycetes > Micrococcales > Microbacteriaceae > Curtobacterium > Curtobacterium sp. MCBD17_026. The sequence continues at coordinate 188,193 of NZ_CP126281.1, forward strand.
TGGCCGTCCGCGACGCTGTACCCCTCGGTCCGCAGCTGTTCGATGTACTCCCGCAACGGCTGCGAGTACGGCGCTGTGTCCACGGTGTCCTCCCTCTGCGAGCCGATCGGCTGTCGGCCCCAGGCCATCCTGGCCCGGCCACCCGCACGACCGCCCCATGCCTCGCCCTGGACGCGACCCGACGACGGCCTGGAGGCGCGGTGCGGGCCCGCCCCGTGCCTCCCGACCGCATGTGCCCTGTCTCAGGCCATGATGGTGCCATGACGGACCAGGCCGAGATGATCCACCCCGAGATCGCACCGAGCGGAGACGGGTGCGTCGAGTGCGACGCGACCGGCTCGTGGTGGGTGCACCTGCGCCGCTGCGCGGCGTGCGGCCACGTCGGCTGCTGCGACGACTCCCTCAACACGCACGCGACGCGGCACTGGGAGGAGACCGGGCACGCGGTCATCCAGAGCTACGAGCCCGGCGAGACCTGGGCGTGGGACTACCGCGACGACACCCGCTCCGAGGGGCTCGAGCTCGCAGCACCCACCAGCCACCCCGTGACGCAGGCAGTCCCCGGGCCGGCGGATCGCCTTCCCGGGGACTGGTTGGAACTGCTCGGCGGATCACGCTGATCCGCGGCGGTCGTCAGGTCAGTTCAGCCCGACCTGCGTCGCCGCGTACTCGGCCTGCGGCTGCGTGAACTGGTTCCCTGCGGATGACGTGAGCTGTGCGATGAGGCTCGCGCGCGAGAAGCCCATGCCCGAGGACATGTAGCCCTCCGCGGCGGTGACTGCCTGTGCGTTCCAGTCGGCCCCGGCCTTCGCGACGGCGTACTGCGCCTGCTCGGGGGTGAACTGGTTGCCGGCGCTCGACGTCAGCTGACCGTTCAGGCTGGCCTCGGAGAAGCCCATGCCGGAGTCGAGGTACCCCTTGGCTGCGGCGCGTGCCTGTGCGTTCCAGTCGGCACCGGAGTGGTCGATGGCCCACTGCGCGTCCGCCTGAGCGAACCCGTTGCCCGCGCTCGAGGTCAGCTGCTGGAGCAGGCTGGCGGCGGAGAAGCCCATGCCGGAGTCGAGGTAGCTCTTCGCAGCCGCAGCTGCCTGGAGCTGTCCGACGGTGCCGGATGCCTCGGCGGGCTTGTCGGCGGTCGCCTTCTCGGGGGTCTTCGGCTTCTCCACCTTCTTCGACTCCTCGCTCGCAGCGGCCGGGCTGGCAGCGGCGACCTCGGTGGCAGCAGCAGCGTCAGTGGCAGAGTCGTCGGAGGAGCCGCTGTACACGCCCGCGAGCATGGCGCCGAGGATCACTGCGACTGCGCCGACAACGGTCCCCGCGACGGCGCGGCGCCCCTTGCGACGGATGCCAATGATGCCGAGCACCACTGCGACGACGCCGAGGAAGATGCCGAACCCGTTCGTCGGCGGGATCACCGCGAAGAGGATGCCGAGGATCCCGAGGACGACCGCTGCGGTGCCGAGGCGGGCTCGTGCCGGACGCGGCTCGGGAGCCGCGGGGACGTAGGCAGGAGGCTGCTCGGTGGGGGTGGTCTCGGGCATGTCGGGTTCTCCGGAAGTTCTGAGGATCAGCAAAGGCGAGCAAACGTTACAACCGGTCCGGACACGGTTGCACCGCAGAGATCGAGTCAGCTCGGAACCTTGCGCGAACCCGCAGCGATGTGGTTCGGCGACCACCCAGAACTGGGGGACCACGCCGCTTTCGTGGCTCGCGTTCGGCGGACACGACAAGAGGAAGAGGCACGGAGCCAGCTGGCTCCGTGCCTCTCAATTGTCGTCAGGTCAGACGGCCGCGGTCGCCTCGTCGCGGCGCGGGAGCTTCCAGCCCGGACGCACGAAGTGGCAGGTGTAGCCGTGCGGGTTCTTCTCGAGGTAGTCCTGGTGCTCGTCCTCGGCCTCCCAGAACGGGCCGGCCGCGGTGACCTCGGTGACGACCTTGCCGGGCCAGATGCCCGACGCGTCGACGTCCGCGATGGTGTCGAGCGCGACCTGCTTCTGCTCGTCGGTCGTGGTGAAGATCGCCGAACGGTAGCTGCGACCGATGTCGTTGCCCTGGCGGTCCTTCGTCGACGGGTCGTGGATCTGGAAGAAGAACTCCAGCAGGTCCCGGTACGAGATCTGGGACGGGTCGAAGACGATCTCGACCGACTCGGCGTGGTCGCCGTGGTTGCGGTACGTCGCGTTCGGCACGTCGCCGCCGGAGTAGCCGACGCGGGTGCTGACGATGCCGGGACGACGACGGAGGAGCTGCTGCGCTCCCCAGAAGCAGCCGCCGGCGAGGATGGCGGTCTCGGTGGTGGTCATGGTGGCCTCCTGGGCTCTCGTGTCACTGGCTGCGACACCGTGTGGTGCAACCGGCAACAGGGACGATCTGTTCCCGTCGTCAGGTCCGCTGTGGGGCACGGACCCACCCGGGTGTGCGGTCGGTACGACTCGACCCTACGAGCGGGACCTCGGTGCCAGCTCCCTATTGGTTCCACGCTGCAACTATCGACCCCTTTGGCCCTTGCTGGTGGTGGTGTCGCAGCAGACGCCTGCGCAAGCTGAGGTAACCGGTGCGGCTCCCGAATGCTGGTGCCGTCGCGCGTGGCGTGATCGCACCCCGGAAGTCGATCGGCTGCCGGACTGGGTTGGAAGGCTATGCGCATCTATCTACTGACCGGGCCCGAGCCGCATCGGTGCCTGCTATATCGGGTCGGTGCAGCTTGATTCGACCCCCTCATGTGGGGGTGCGGGTGGGGGAGTAGTTCCGTAGCGTGACTTTCTGGTTGCTCGGCGACGCCATGGGGGCGTCATCGCTGGTTGCGGCCTGTTGAGGGGTTCTGCGCGTGTTCGCATCGTCGCTGTCGTCTGTTCGTTCTCGTTGGGTGTTGCTCGCGGTCATCACGTTGGTGGCCCTGTTCGGGTCGCTGTTGGCGGTGGTGAGCCCGCCTGCACCAGCGCAGGCGGTGGTGACGGGGGATGGTGGTCAGTTCGTCACGACCACCGGCCGCGTGTTGGACACGCGTGATGGCACGGGTGGGTACTCGACGCCGATGGCGGCGAACAAGAGCCGTACGGTGCAGGTCACTGGCAAGTTCGGTATCCCCGCTGATGCTTCCGCGGTGGTGCTCGCTGCGACGGTGGTGCACCCGGCGAGTCAGGGCCAGCTGTTCGGCCGTGCGGACGCTGATACGCCTGGTGCGTCGCTGATGATGGTGTACGGCGGTGGCGGCCTGGACACGTCGACGAACTCGTCGACCCTCGCGATCGGCGCGGGTGGCAAGGTGACGGTCACGACGGAAACGTCCGTGGACCTGGTCTTGGACGTGCAGGGCTACTACACGTCGACCGACAGTGGTGTCGCGGCCGGTGGGTTCGTCGCCGGAAACGGTTCCTCGCTGGCGAGTTCGGTGTCGGGGTCGCAGGTCCCGCAGGCGCAGATCGGGCCGGGCAAGACGGTTCAGATCCAGGTCACCGGCCGAAATGGTGTCCCGGCGGGCGCGTCCGCGGTCGCAGTGAACTTCCTCGTCCTGAGCCGCAATCAAACCAACGGGTACATCACCCCGTACGCAACGGGCGGCACGGTGGGGTCGACGGCGATGAACTACCCGGCGGCGGTGACGTCGTCGATGTCGATGCAGGTGCCGTTGAGCGCGGACGGCAAGATGAGTGTCTACAACCGGGACGGCACGATCGACATGGTCATCGCGCTGCAGGGGTACTTCACCAAGAGCAACCCGGGTGGCGTGTTCACGCCCGCAGCGGACCGTCTCTACGAATCGAAGAGCACCACTGCTGGGTCCTACGCGGCGAAGGAGACCCGCACCATCAAGATCGCAGGCGTGAAGAGCGTCCCGGAGAACGGCACCGGCGTGTCCGCAGTCGCGGTGACGCTGACCGCGATCCACCCGGGCGCCAATGAGGGTACTGCGACGCTGTGGCCGACGGGGGTGAGCCGGCCGAGTTCGATGTACTCGATCGTGTTCCCGAAGAACACGATCCGCTCGAACACCGCGATCGTGCCGCTCGGCGCAGACGGCAACATCCAGCTGTATTCCAACGGTCCGGACACGGCGGACTACATCATCGACCTGCAGGGCTACTACAACGCCCTCCCGACGGGGCCGGCGGACACGAACCAGACCGGGCAGCGGACGTCGGCGACCACGCTGCCGTTCCCGATCACGGACCAGACCAACGCCAGCGTCGATGTCGGTACCGGCAACCTGCTTGTGACGACGTCGGCGATGTCGCTGCCGGGTGTGACGCAGAACAGCACGATCGGGGCTGCGTACAACTCGCGGGCGAAGAACGTCGCGGACAGCACCACGATGAACGCCAACCGGTGGCAGTACGCCCTCGCCGGCGCCGGGAACCTCACGTCCAACGGTGACGGTGTGGTCTACACCGACGCCGTTGGCACGGCGTGGCAGTTCACCCCGGGCACGACTGTCGGCACGTACACCACGCCGGCGGGGCTGCAGCAGACCCTCACGAAGGTCGACAACAGCACCACCCACGAGTACACGTTGAAGGGGTGGACGTCGAACTCGACCACGCACTTCAACCTCGCCGGGCAGCCGACCTCGATCGTGGATCGGAACCAGAACCAGGTCAGCTTCAACACCTCCGACGGGTACGCGCTCACCTCGCTCGTCTCCACCGCGGGCACGACCGGTGCGCGGACGGCGAACTCGTCCTACGCCAACGGCGTGCAGACCTTCTCGCAGACCAGCGGCTCGAGCAGCCGGTCCGTGTCGTGGGCGAAGAACAGCACCGGTGACATCACCACGTACACGGACGCGACGGGTGCGAAGACGACCTTCGCGTACACGAACGGCGACCTGGCCTCGATCACGGCGCCGACGGGCGGGGTGACGACGTTCACGTACGACTCGTCCGACCGGGTCACGCAGGTCCAGCAGCGCAACACCACTGCTGGCTCGCCGGGTACCGCGGTCACCCGGTTCTCCTACGCGGATGACACGACGACGCAGGTCGCTGACCCGCGGTCGGATCAGTCGGCGACGGTCGCTGCCGCGAAGCACACGACGTACACGCTCGATGGCAACGACCTCGTAACAAAGGCCGTTGACCCGGCAAAGCGTGAGCGTTCCAAGACGTACAACCCGGCGAACAACGGGGTCGCGACGTCGCAGGTCGGCGCTGACGGAGCTGCCGGTACCGGCACGACGACGAACAAGTATGACAAGAACGACGGCCAATCGCTGACGCAGTCCCAGTCCAGCTCCGGATCGACATCGACAACGGACTACGCATCAGGCGCGGCGACGGCGTACCTGCCGTCGAAGGTGACCTCGAGCTCGAAGACGTCGACCAGCATCGGCTACGACGGTGTCGGCAACCAGACGTCCTCGCAGTCCGGTAGTGATCCCGCGGCCATGGCCGAGGTGACGTACAACAAGAAGGACGACGGCGACAAGTACGCGTGGGGTGCGGTGAAGACCGCGACCGCCCCAGGCAACAGCGGCAACCCGACGGTGTACGCGTACGACACGAACAACCAGCTCGGCTCGATCACCCCGCCCACCGGCACCAGCCTCGGGGCGCAGAAGTACGCCTACGACGACTTTGGCCGGGTGAAGAACCACACCGACGGTGGCGGTGGCGTCACCACGTACACGTACGACAACGACGACCGGCTCCTGACGACGGAGTTCGACGACGGCACCGCGACGGTGACGAACACGTACGACGGCAACGGGAACCGTCTCACCGAATCCTCCGCGACGGGGACGGTCACGAACACGTACGACCAGCGGAACCGGCTCACCTCCACGGTGAACACCGCGGGCGGCGGCACCGTGTCCTACGGCTACGACCTCGCCGGGAACACTGTCAAGGTCACCGATGAACAGGGCACCGTGACGCACGAGTACGACGCATCCGAGGTGCTCAACGCGACGACGTACCCGACGAACTCCGGCACGGCGAAGCAGCTGTACAAGACCGATGACCACGGCCGCCGCACGGATACCTGGCTCAACGCGACGCCGAACGCGGACCCGGCGAAGGACCCCGAGGTGTGGGCGGTGCACCAGAAGTTGACCTACGACAAGTCCAGCAAGGTCACCCGTGTCCAGGCGTCAGCCGACAGTTCCGCTCCGAAGGTCATTGTCGACACCACGTACTGCTACCTCGAGGGTGTCGGCGTCGGTTCGGCGTGCACGGCGACGGATGGGAAGAACGACCGCGATCGGCTGCAGTGGCTGAAGGACAACATCAGCGAGCAGACCACCGAATACGACTACACCACCAAAGCCTCAGACGGCACCACTTCGAACACGACCCGTCTGCAGAAGGCGACCCAGGCCGGCGGCGACACGAACAGCACCTGGACGTACACGTACGACTCAGCGGGAAACCGGCTCACCGAGACCGTGACCGGGGACCGCAGCACGTCGCAGGCGTTGAAGTTCAACGCGGTCGGGCAGATCACCAACGATGGGTACTCCTACGACGGCACCGGCAACATGACCACCGCACCGGGTGCCACGTTTACGTACAACGGCGCCCAGCAGATGACGTCGTCAACGAAGGACGGGAAGAAGACCACCTACACATACGCCGGCGCGGACATGACGCGCCTCCTGTCGCAGCGAACCGAAGACGGCGCCGAGTACCGGTACACGTACGGCAAGGGCCTCACCTCCCGCGAAGTCGTTGATAGCGGCGTTGCCTCAGTGCTCGCCGACCCGACAACCGGGCAGCCGCTGAACCTGCGGACCACGGACGGCACCACGTCGATGTGGGTTCTCGACGGCATCGGTAACCCTGCTGCTGCGATCGCTGACACCGGGGAGAAGGCGTACACCGTCAGCTACGACCCGTACGGGACAGAAGTAGTGACGTCCGGCGAGACCACTCAGCAGTGGAAGCAGAACCCTTTCGGCTTCAAGGGCGGCATCCGCGCCGGCGAGGACAACAGCCTCACCAAGTTCGGCTATCGCTGGCAGACGGCGACGACAGGTGGTTGGACGCAGCGCGATACCCTCGATGCACCCCTCGACCCAAGCAATGCCAACCGCTACGCATACGCAGCAGACGATCCAATCAACGGCAGCGATCCTTCCGGTCGCGCCTGGGTTGGGCCTTCGTTCAACGTCTGTGCTTTCATCTGCGGCAACGTTGGCGTCAGTTTCAACGACAAGGGCATCGGCGTGACCTATGGTTGGGGACTCGGCCCGCGTGCATCGGCATCCTTCAGTGTTCAGGGTGGCCCCGGCGGGAACACTAATAGCGACAGCACTTCCATCAGTGCAGACGCCGCGTATGGTGGGGGCATCGTCGGCAACGCAAGCCATGAGACCGGTTCTAGTTTGGGCTCGGGCTGGAGCGGATCCGGTGGGATCGAGGTCGGCGCAGGCTGGGGTATCTCGGTAGGGCGTCAGTACCAAACACAGTTTGACATTGGATAAGTATGTGGATACCAGGGTTTTTTCTCGGTCCGGCAGTAATCATCGTTGGGATTGTATTGCTTGTAATCCCGAGCAAAGCAGCACAATTCTTCCAGTCCGCCTCACGCCTTAACAGGGATGCGCATCCTGAGCGATTCTCCCCTGGAGTGCTCATTGCGCCGGCAATTGGTGCGATTCTGATTGGAATTGCGGTGCTTCTGATTACGATTTTCCTCAAGCCGAGCTAATCGCTGAAGTATTCTCAAGGGAGAGCGCCTCGTATTAAAGGGGCACTCTCCCTTGACCTCGCTAGTTGCGAAGTCATCGGCGGCATCGACCGGTACAAGAACGGACTCCGCTCCAGCAACACCGACACCGGGCTCACCAAATTTGGCTACCGCTGGCAATCCAGCACCACTGGTGGATGGATCGACCGCGACACCCTCGACGCACCCCTCAGCCCTTCCAACGCCAACCGATACGCGTTCGCAGGAGCGGACCCGATCAACTCCTCGGATCCCTCAGGTAGGTCTGTCGCCGGTGCCGCTGCTAGTGGTGTGGTGAACGGTCTCGGCGTGGCTGCCGGCGCGGTAATCTGTGCGTCTACTGGCGGGCTCGGGTGCCTTCTTGGGGGCGTTGCGGTGGGGGTCGCCTTTGGTGCGGCTGGGGGTGTTGCATCCGAAGCTGTTGAAGGTGGTTCGAATTACGGCCAGAGCGCGCTCGAGGGAGCGGTGGAAGGTGGAGTATCGGGTCTCGTCGGAGGCGGACTCGGAGTTGCTGCGACACGTTTCCTACCCACGAGGCTCTAGGGAGATATTGCCGTGAACGTGACCCTGTTCTGGTTGATCTGGGCAGCATTGGTAGTTGTGGCTGTGTTTGGCCTGTTCCTAATTCTGCTCAGCGCGAGGCACACTGTACGAGCTGAGGGCTTTGGGCGAGTCAGGATGCATCGCGGGCCGGGTGCTTCCGCTTATTGGTCAGGAATGGCGATCCTTGTCGCCGATGTGGTTCTCATATTCGTATTCGCTTACGCATTCTCTGCGTGAACGAGCACCTCCCCGATCCCTCTAACGGTGCAGGGAAGGGTGCAGGCGCATGGAGTCGCATCTCGTGAGTCTACGGTTACGAGGCGTCTCGTCCGTGCTGTGGTCGAACGCGTCAGACCGGTGGGGTTCCGTAGCAATGCGATCTCGCAACTGTGTGTCGCAAGCCGCTCGCTCGATTGTTGTGTTCGACGTTGGTTGCGAGACAGGACCCGTTATGGGCTGAAGCTGATCGGGTACGCGGAGCGACCAGGCGGCACGAAGCAGCTCGCCAGGAACGGTGCGAACGCACGACGGGTGAGGCTCGCCCGTGATTCGGCATGTGCCGACCGGAGGCGCGGTACCAGTGGGCACCGCGCCTCCAGTCCGGGGTGGGCCGGTGTCAGCTCGCGGTGTCCTCGAGCGCGGCGAGCGCGGCCACGTCCTCGGCGGCGAGCACGAAGTCGACGTCGGCGTTCTCGGCGATGCGCGCCGGGGTCGTGGACTTCGGCAGGGGCAGGACGTCCTTCTCGAGCAGGTAGCGGATCGCGACCTGGGCGACGGTCTTGTCGTACTTCGCGGCGATCTCGGCGATCTGCTCGTTCTCGAGCAGTCCGCCGGTGGCGAGCGGGGAGTAGCCCTCGGTCAAGATGTCGTGCTCGCGGTCGAAGGCGGTCGTCTCGTCCTGGGTGTTGCCGATGAACCAGCGGATCTGGTTGGCGTGCGGGACGACGTCCGTGCGGCCGAGCAGGTCCTCGAGGTCGGCGACGGCGAAGTTCGAGACACCGATGCTCTTGGTGCGGCCGGCGTCGTAGAGCTCCTCGAAGACCTTCCAGACCTCGACGTTGCCGTCGCGGTGGTCGGAGCCCATGTCGCTCCACGGCCACGGCGCGTGGATCAGGTACAGGTCGACGTGTCCGAGGTCGAGGTTGTTGCTCGACTCCTCGAAGGCGTCGCGGGCGCCCGAGGCCGTCTTGATCTCGGCCGGCAGCTTCGTGGTGATGAAGAGTTCGTCGCGGGGGATGCCGCTGTCGCGGACGGCCTCGCCGACGCTCGCCTCGTTGCCGTACGCCAGGGCGGTGTCGATGTGGCGGTAGCCGAGGTCGAGGGCGGTCTTCGTCGCGTCGTACGCGTCGGAGCCGGACGGGATCTGCCAGGTGCCGAAGCCGATCTTCGGGATGTGCAGACCGTTGGACAGGGTGAACGTGTCGATGAGTGCGGGCATGCAGCGGACAGTACGCCGCAACCGCACAGCGTTCCGAGGGGCTGCCGGGTTGGATGGCGCCCACCTCGAACGGACGGAAGGACGCCCCCATGCCCCTGAACCCCACCGTGCACGACCGGAAGACCGGTGTCACCCCGCCCGGAGCGGCCGGCGGCTTCGAGCTCGCCCTGCTCGACCGCGGTGCCGATCTGCTGCAGACCTCGGCGCCGCTGCGGGGCTTCGACGTCTACGTGGTCGGCTTCCACTGCGTGAAGGGCGAGCCCGACGTGCAGATGGAGGCGCACCACTTCTGCAAGGTGGTGAACGCCGAGATGCTGCAGTGCGTGCTCTTCGACGGCAACACCGCCGACGCGAACCTGATCGGCATCGAGTACATCGTGTCCGAGCGGCTGTTCGACTCCCTGCCCGAGGACGAGCAGGCGTCGTGGCACCCGCACAACCACGAGGTGTTCTCCGGCGAACTCGTCGCTCCGGGCCTGCCGATCGCGGTGGAGACCGAGCTGATGGGGCACCTGGTGAACTCGTACGGCAAGACGTGGCACACCTGGCACAGCACCCCGATGGGATCGCAGCCCGCACACGACCTGCCGATCGGCGATCCGATGCTCATGTGGTCGTTCAACCGCGAGGGGGAGGTGGACAGCGCACTGCAGCAGGACCGGAACCAGGCGATGCGCACCGATCCGGAACCGCGCAAGGAGTCGCGGGCGAAGTACCTGGACCGCGCCCACCCGCAGCGCGGTGTCGGCGCGATGCGCGACGCCTTCACCGGCACGACCCCGACCCCGGGTGTCGTCGACGCTGACGACGGACGCCCCTGACGACGGACGGGAGGCCCGTGGCGGTGTCGCCACGGGCCTCCCGTCCGGCGTGTGCTGTGGTTCAGCGCGCGGTGCGCGTCCCGATCCGCGGCAGGACGAAGCCGAGCACGATCATCGCGACCGCGAGGAACGCGTGCAGGACGTTGTCGGCGCTGTTGAGCGGCACGAAGTTGGCGGGGTCTGCCATGCCGGCGGTGAACAGGCCGTAGACGAAGAGCACCAGGTAGACGATGCCGCCGACGAGCAGGTACAGGCGTGCCGAGGCGGCGCGGCGGGCGGCGAGCAGCCCGACGATGCCGAAGAGCAGGTGCACGATGTTGTGCAGGACGGACACCTGGAACGTGCCCAGGAGCAGGGCCATGGAGCCGTGGCCGGCCATGGACATCGAGCCCATGTCCATGGTGAGTCCGGGGATGAACCCGGCGATGCCGACGATCAGGAAGACGACACCGAAGACGAACGCGCCCCGCTGGGTCCACGTCGAGCCAGAGCCGGTGCGTGCGGTTGCTGCGCTGCTGGTCATGATCAGCCCTCTTTTCTGTACGCGCCGCAGCGTGCGGCGCACATGACATTCGGAGCGCTTCCCCGGTCGGTTTGCAGTGTCGTGCGCTGATGCGTTCGGGGGACAGTGACCCTGTGCCTCCGTGCACGAGCGCTGCCTACCGTCCACGGCACACCACGACGAGAGGAAACACCATGGCAAGTGGAGTCGCAGCAGTCTGGGTCCCGGTCAGCGACATGGAGCGCGCCGTCGCGTTCTACCGCGACACGCTCGGTCTCACCGTCAAGGACCAGTCCGACGACTGGAGCGAGATCGACGCCGGCGGCCTGATGATCGGCCTGAACGGGCGCGAGTCCGCCAGCCAGGCGAGCGACGGCGGCGCCGTCGTGTCGTTCCAGCCGGACGGCAGCATCGAGGACGAGGTCGCCGCGCTCAAGGAGCGCGGCGCGGACATCCAGGGCGAGATCAGCGAGCACCCGTGGGGCAAGATCATCCCCTTCAAGGACAGCGAGGGCAACGACCTGCAGCTCTACTCGCCCCCGCAGGGCTGACCCAGCCGGGTGCGGGACGCACCCATGGACGGACGGGAGGCCCGTGGCGACGCCGCCACGGGCCTCCCGTGGCGTTCCGTGGCCGGCTACGCGGACCCGCGCCAGACGACCTCCGTCGGCAACAGCAGACCGCGTGGACCGTCGTCGGTGCCGCCGATCTGCTCGAGGACCTGGTGCGCCGCCTGCTCGCCGAGCAGGCGCGCCGGCTGCCGCACCGTCGACAGCTGCGGGTCGCACCGCAGCGCCCAGGCACTGTCGTCGAAGCCGACCACGCCGACGTCGCCGGGGACACTCCTGCCGTTGCGCTGCAGCACGTCCATGGCACCGGCGGCGACCGCGTCGGACGCGGCGAACACCCCGTCGATGTCCGGGGCTCGCTCGAGCAGCTCGCGCATGCCCTCGGCGCCGGCGGTGTAGCTGAACAGGGGGTTCCGGGCGACGAGGTCGGGGTCGAAGCGCTCGCCGAGTGCCGCGGTGAACCCCGCCAGACGGTCCTGGCCGGAGTCGCGGTCGAGTCCCGAGGCGAGCATCCCGATCCGGCGTCGACCGGTGTCCATCAGGCGCCGGGTGATCTGCTCGGCTGCGGCGCGGTTGTCGATGCCGATGTACGAGATGTTCGCGGCGTCGGACGGGTGCCCGACGAAGCAGGCGGGCATGCCGATCTCCTCGATCGCGCCGGTGATCGGGTCGCCGTCGCGGGCGGACAGCACGATGGCGCCGTCGACGAACCCGCCGCGCAGGTACTCGACCACGCGTTCGCTGTCGCGGGCGGAGTCGACCATGATCGTGACGAGCTGCTGGTCGGCGTCGGACAGCACGGCGTTCGTGCCGATCAGGATGTTGCCGATGTTGGGGTCGTCGAGCACCACGACCGAGGGTTCGTGGACGATGAGCGCGATCGCCCCGGATCGCCGGGTGACCAGGCTGCGGGCTGCGGCGCTGCGCACGTAGCCGACGCGTCGGACGGCGTCCTGCACGGCCTCGCGCGCCTTGGGCGACACGTACGGCTCGTCGTTCAGCACCCGTGAGACGGTGCCGCGCGACATCCCCGCTTCGTCGGCGACGTCCTGGATCGTGGCGCGCTGACGAGCGGATCGGACCTCGGACATGGGGCAACCATATCCGGCGCCGAGGAGCCCTCGGAACGCCTCGCAGTTGACAGGGTGCAGCCGCTGGTGTTTGATCTGGGAGCGCTCCCAGAAATCTCCGGCCCCGATCGGCCGGTGCGGACTGGGAGCGCTCCCAGAACACTGGGTGGCCTTCGCCGTCGAAGGGGTCGCACGCGACCGAGGCGGCCGGGGTCGCCCCGATCAGCGAGGATCCCCGTGACGACCACCACCCTGCCGACGACCGCCACCGGCGCGCTCGGCCTCGGCTCGACGGGCCTCGCGTTCGGGTGCGACTACAACCCCGAGCAGTGGGACCCCGCGGTGTGGGTCGAGGACGTCCGGCTCATGCGTGCGGCCGGCGTGAACCTCGTCGCGATCAACGTCTTCGGCTGGTCGCACGTCGAGCCCCGGCAGGGCGAGTACGACTTCGCCGCGCTCGACACCGTCATCGAGCTGCTGCACGGCGCGGGCATCGGTGTCGACCTGGGCACCGGCACCGCCTCGACGCCGCCGTGGCTCACCACCCGGTACCCCGAGGTCCTGCCCGTCGTCGCCGACGGCACCACCCGCTGGCCCGGTGGCCGCCAGGCGTTCTGCCCGAGTTCCCCGGTCTACCGCGAGCACGCCCTCGCCCTGGTCCGCGCGACCGCCGAGCGCTACGGCGACCACCCCGCCGTGCGGCTCTGGCACGTGTCGAACGAGCTCGGCTGCCACAACGCGCACTGCTACTGCGACGTCTCCGCCCAGGCCTTCCGCGGCTGGTTGCAGGCCCGGTACGGCACGGTCGACGCACTCAACGCCGCCTGGGGCACCTCGTTCTGGAGCCAGCGCTACTCCGCGTGGGAGCAGGTGCTGCCGCCCCGCGCGACGCTGTCGTTCACGAACCCCGCGCAGACCATCGACTTCGACCGGTTCTCGTCCGACGAGCTCCTCGGTCACCACCGCGCCGAGGCCACCGTCCTGCGCGAGCTGAGCGACAAGCCCGTCACGACGAACTTCATGGTGGCCGCGCACATCACGGCGCTCGACTACTGGTCGTGGGCCGACGACATGGACGTCATCGCGAACGACCACTACCTGGACCACCGCCTGCCCCGGCCGCACGTCGAGCTCGCCTTCGCCGCCGACACCACCCGTGGCCTGGCCGGCGGCGCCCCCTGGCTGCTCATGGAGCACTCGACCGGCGCCGTCAACTGGCAGCCGCACAACGTCGCGAAGGCCCCGGGCGAGATGCTCCGGAACACCGCGGCGCACATCGCCCGCGGGGCCGACGGGGTCTGCTTCTTCCAGTGGCGCGCATCCGTGCAGGGCAGCGAGAAGTTCCACTCCGCGCTGCTGCCGCACGCCGGCACCGAGTCGCGCACCTGGCACGACGTGGTCGCGCTCGGCGCCCTGGTCGAGCGGCTCGGTGAGCTGCGTGGGTCGCGTGTGGTCGCCGACGTCGCGCTCGTGTTCAGCTGGGAGAACCAGTGGGCGGCCGACCTCGAGGCCCACCCCAGCACCGCGCTCCGCTACCTGGAGCAGGTCCACGCGTTCCACGCCGCGCTCTGGGACCTCGGCGTGACCGTCGACGTCGTCGCCCCCGGGGCACCGCTCGACGGGTACGCGCTCGTCGTCGTCCCCGAGCTGTACCTGGTCCGCGACGAGCACGCGGCCGTCATCGCCGACCACGTCGCCGGCGGCGGGCACGCGATCGTCAGCTGCTTCAGCGGCATCGTCGACGAGCGCGACCGGGTCCGCACCGGCGGCTACCCGGGCGCCTTCCGCGACCTGCTCGGCGTGCGGGTGGACGAGTTCCTCCCGCTCGCCGCCGACGCCACGATCGCGCTGTCCGACGGCACGACCGGCAGCGTCTGGTCGGAGCCGGTCGAGCTGCGCGGTGCGACGAGCGTCGTCGACTACGCCGAGGGCTCGCTCGCCGGCCGCCCGGCCGTCACCCGCAACGAGCACGGCGCCGGGACCGCCTGGTACACGTCCACGGTGCTCGACGCCGGTGCGCTGGGCGGCTTCGTCCACCGCGTCCTCGACGAGGCCGGGGTGCGCGCCGACCCCGCCGTCCGCCCCGGACTCGAGGTCGTCCGTCGCCGGGACGACACCCACGAGTGGGTCTTCCTGCTGAACCACTCCGACCGCACCGTCGAGCACCACGAGGTCGGCCACGAGCTCGTCGCCGACCGACCCGTCACCGGGACCACCGCCATCGCCCCCGGCGGGACCCAGATCATCCGCACCGACAGGAACCGCTCATGACCACCACCGCACAGTCGCCCAGCGCGACCCGACGACGCCGGGGCGGCGGGTTCCGCTACCGCCGCGCGATCGCGATCTTCGTCCTGCCGTTCGCCGTCCTGTTCACGGCGTTCTACCTGGTCCCCATCCTCTACGCCGTGTGGGAGTCGCTGCAGAAGATCGAGCGGCAGGGCACGTTCGGCGCCCCGACGCAGGTCTTCGGCGGTCTGAGCCAGTACGCCCTGGTGTTCCAGGACGGCGAGTTCTGGAGCTCCGTGCTCCGCGTGCTGCTGTTCGGTGCCGTGCAGGTGCCGGTGATGCTCGGGCTCGCGCTCCTGTTCGCCCTGCTGCTCGACTCCCCGCTGCTGCGCGGCAAGCGGTTCTTCCGCCTGGCGTTCTTCGCGCCGTACGCGGTGCCCGGCGTCATCGCCGCGATCATGTGGGGCTACCTCTACGCCCCCGACCTGTCGCCGTTCTCCGCGGTGACCTCGCGGGTCGACCTGCTGGGCGGCAGCACCGTGCTGTGGGCCGTCGCCAACGTCGTGACCTGGGTCTACGTCGGCTACAACATGCTCATCATCTACTCGTCGCTCCTCGCGATCCCCGCCGAGGTGTACGAGGCGGCGAAGCTCGACGGTGCGTCCCAGCTCCGGATCGCCCTGTCGATCAAGATCCCGCTCGTGGTGCCGGCCATCGTCCTCACCGCGGTGTTCTCCGTCATCGGCACGCTGCAGCTGCTGACCGAGCCGACCGTGTTCCGCCAGTTCACCTCGACCATCTCGTCGACCTTCACGCCGAACATGCTCGTCTACTCGACGTCCTCGGTGCCGAACTTCAACCTCGCCGCGGCGTTCTCGGTCGTCCTCGCCGTCGCCACGTTCGTCCTGTCGATCGGGTTCCTCCGACTGACCCAGCGGAAGGCCGCCGAATGACCGTCAACGCCCCGTCACCAGGTGACCTCGTCCGCGACGTCGGCCGACCGCTCGAGCCGAACCGGGCCTCCCGTCCGAACCAGCGCGGAGCGCGCGGTCCCCGTGAGAGCGTCATCTCGCGCAGCGCCGCGATGATCGTGATGGGGGTCTTCACCCTCTACTTCCTGCTGCCGATCTTCTGGCTGCTGGTCTCGTCCACCAAGACCGCCGCGAACTTCAACTCGACGTTCTCGCTGTGGTTCAGCGCCACCTCGGTGCAGGACTTCTCCGGCAACCTCGTCGAGCTGTTCACGCGGCAGGACGGCATCTACCTGCGCTGGCTGCTGAACAGCATCGCCTACGCCGGGGTCGCCGGCCTGCTCGGCACCGTGCTCTCCGCGATGTGCGGGTACGCCCTGGCCAAGTACCGGTTCCGCGGCCGCGAGGTGCTGTTCAACGTGTTCCTCGGCGGCGTGCTCGTGCCGGCGACCGCCCTGGCCCTGCCGCTGTTCCTCATCTTCAGCCAGGTCGACCTGACCGACACGTTCTGGTCGGTGTTCCTGCCGAGCATCGTCAGCCCGTTCGGCGTCTACCTGTCGCGGTTGTTCGCGGCGTCGAGCGTGCCGGACGAGATCATCGAGGCCGCTCGCATCGACGGCTCCGGCGAGGTCCGGACGTTCTTCACCGTGGCGGTGCGGCTCATGTCGCCCGCGCTCGTGACGATCTTCCTGTTCCAGTTCGTCGCCGTCTGGAACAACTTCTTCCTGCCGCTCGTGATGCTCCGCGACTCGTCGCTGTTCCCCG
This sequence comes from Curtobacterium sp. MCBD17_026, assembly GCF_003234895.2. Taxonomy (NCBI): domain Bacteria; kingdom Bacillati; phylum Actinomycetota; class Actinomycetes; order Micrococcales; family Microbacteriaceae; genus Curtobacterium; species Curtobacterium sp. MCBD17_026. Next base: position 204,766 of record NZ_CP126281.1, read on the forward strand.
TCACCCTCGGCCTCTACACGTGGAACTCGAGCGTGAACCAGTACCCGGACCTGCGCACCCTCGTGCTCATCGGGTCGTTCGTCTCGATCATCCCGCTGCTCATCGCCTTCCTGAGCCTGCAGCGCTTCTGGCGCTCCGGCCTCGGCTCCGGCGGCCTGAAGTAGCCCCTCGACCCGCACCCCTTCCCGCACCAGTTCTCCCCACACCACATCCGAACGGACACAGCATGAAGACAACGAAGTTCCTCAGCGTCGCCGCGATCGCCGTGGCCGCCACCGTGGCCCTCGCCGGCTGCAGCACCGGCGGCAGCAGCAGCGGCGGCGGATCCGACACCGCGGCCGCCAGCTGCAAGCCCTCGGACGGCAAGGTCACCCTCGACTTCACGACCTGGGTGCCGAACATGGACAAGGTCGTCGCGATCTGGAACAAGGCCAACCCGGACATCCAGGTCAAGGTCTCGATCGTCGCGAACGGCAACAGCGGCACCTACCAGAACTTCTTCAACCAGCTGAAGGCCAAGCAGGCGCCGGACATCGGCCAGGTCGAGTACGACACCCTGCCGGCGTTCCGCGTGCAGGGCGGCCTCGAGGACATCGGCGCGTGCGCCGGCATCAGCGACGCGAAGAAGGACTTCTCCGACGGCCTGTGGAACCAGGTGACCTTCGGCGAGTCGAAGTCGGTCTACGCGGTGCCGCAGGACTCCGGTCCGATGGCGCTGTACTACCGCAAGGACCTGTTCGAGAAGGCCGGTCTCGACGCCCCGAAGACGTGGGAGGAGTACGCCGAGGACGCCGTCAAGATCAAGGCGCTCGGCGGCAACATCACCAACTTCGCCAAGGGCGACGTCAACCAGTTCGCGGGGCTCGTCTCGCAGGCCGGTGGCCAGTGGTTCGAGAACTCGGGCCAGGACTGGAAGGTCAACCTGAACGACGACGCGTCGAAGAAGGTCGCCGACTACTGGCAGGACCTGATCGACAAGAAGCTCGTCAACACCCTGCCGAGCTTCACCGACCAGTGGAACAGCGCCTACGACAGCGGCAAGGACTGGACCTGGGTCTCCGCGGTCTGGGGTGCGAACACCATCTCGAGCGGTGCGCCGTCGACCTCGGGCAAGTGGGCCGTCGCGCCGATGCCGCAGTGGGAGTCCGGCGAGACCAAGTCGGCCGCCTGGGGCGGTTCGTCGAACGTCGTCTTCGCGGGTAGCGAGCACCCGGCCGAGGCGTCGAAGTTCCTGGTCTGGCTGAACACCTCGACCGAGGCGCTCTCCGCACTGAACAAGGAGGCCAACCTGTACCCGGCCTCGACCACCGGCGCCGACCTGCCGGCCCTGACCGAGGGGCTCGACTTCTACGGCGGCCAGAAGATCTACGAGGAGTTCACCACCGCGGCGAAGGACATCCAGCCCTTCACCTGGGGCCCGACGATGACGCAGACCTACTCGGACGTGTCCGACGGCTTCGGGCAGGCGGCGTCCGGCTCGGGCACGTTGGCCGAGGCGCTCGAGTCGGGCCAGTCCAAGACCATCGCGGCGCTCAAGGCGCAGTCGATCCCGGTCAAGGGCTGACGCACGGCGGCTGACGTCGCGCGGTCCACGCGCTGAAAGCGGACAGGAGGCCCGTGGCGGGATCGCCACGGGCCTCCTGTCGCGTCTCGGGTCGGTTCCAGCCCTACGCGACCGCGATCTCGTTGGGCACGCCCGGCAGTTCGTCGCTCGAGGCGATGACCTCGCCGGTGGTCAGGTCGACCGCGTGGACCTTCTGCTCGGCGGTGTCGGTGACGTAGGCGACGTCGCCCTCGACCTTCAGGGCCGGGTGGGCGTCCTGCCACTCGGCCGGGCCCTCCCACGCGTCGATCACCGGGTACGACTCCAGCTGCTCGCCGGTGGTCTCGTCGAAGGTGTGCAGCGCGCCGTCGGAGCCGAGCACGACGGCCTCGTCGCCGGGGCCGCGGGCCAGGTCGCGGAAGGTGAAGCCGACGCCGTCGGGCATGTCGGCGACGGTGTACTCGCCCGAGGCCGCGTCGATCAGGGCGATCTGGTCGAGCAGGTAGCCCTCGCTGTCGGGGTCGTCGTTGTAGTCGCCGACCGCGACGGACGAGTCCTCGGTGGTGAACAGGTTGCCGGTGCGGCCGTACTCGGTCGGGGCGTCGATCTTCTCGAACGCGCCGTCGTCGTAGACCAGGGCGCCGTCGGTGCAGCCGAACACCGCGACCTCACCCGTGACCGCACCTTCGCCGTGCACGTCGGGGCACTCCTCGGACCGGGCGATCTCCTCGCCGTCGGCGTCCAGGGCGCGCACGCCGGACCGGCTCTCCTCGGTGCCGATGGTCGTCAGGAGCGTGCCGTCCTCGAGCTCGATCGCGACGCCGTGGTGGGCCGCCTCGGACTTCGTCGTCTCCACCTCGGGCAGCTCGGCGCCGTCGAGCTCGGTGTGGTCGAACGTCGTCACGTCCCCCGTGCCGTCGGCGAACAGTGCGGTGGTGTCGCCGTGGACGACCGCGTGGCCGCCGGTGTCGGCGGGGAACACCGCGTCGGTCAGGGCCGGCTCGGCCTGCGTGTCGAGGACCCGGAAGCCCTCGGGCACCGTGACGAGCACGTGGCGTCCGTCACCGGCCGGGTTGACCCGGGTGAAGCCGTCGATCGCGTCGTCGGCCACGACCTGCAGGTCCTGGTCGAGGACGAGGAGGCCACCGTCGTAGGTCAGGGTGATGCGGGTCCCGTCGGCCTTCGGGGTCGCAGTGTCTTCGGACCCGGCGTCGGCGGTGTTCGTCGCGCACCCGGTCAGGGCCAGGGCGGCGGCGCCGAGCAGGGCGGCGGGCCACACGACCCGGAGCGTCTTCGTGTTCGTCATGTCGCTCACTGTATTGATTCTCATTCTCAATTACCAATCGACAGGCCGTCGACGATGGCCTCGGTGTTCGAGCGCATCATCCCGAGGTAGGTGGCGGCGTCGCCGTCCTCGGTGAGGGACTCCGTCGCCAGGGGTCGGATCTCGACGTGCAGGTCGACCTCCTCCGCCAGCACCTCGGCCAGTCGCGCGGGCTGCGAGGCGTCGGCGAAGATCGTCCGGACTCCCGCCCCGTCGATCGCGGCGGCCAGGTCGCGCAGGTCGGCGGCGCTCGGGGAGGCCAGGGTGGTCCCACTCGGGATCACCGCCCCGACGACCCGGAACCCGTAGTGGTCGGCCAGGTAGCCGAACACGTGGTGGTTCGTGACGAGCGCCCGGCGTTCCTCGGGCACAGCACGGAACGCGGTCGTCATCGTGTCGTCCAGGTCGCGGAGCTCGTCCAGGTAGGCGTCGGTGCCGGTCGGCTCGATCCCGGCGTCGCGCAGGTCCTGGTCAAGGGCCTCGACCACGTCGACCATCCGGGCGGGGTCGGTCCAGAAGTGCGGGTCGGGCCCGCTGTCGTCCTCGGTGGTCCACTCCAGCGGGTCGAACGCGTCTCCGGCGGTGGAGACCGGCACGCCGTCCTCGGCCGCCGCCGCGACGTGGCGGGCGACCCCTTCTTCGAGCCCGAGCCCGTTCTCGACCACCAGGTCGGCGCTCCGCAGTCGTGCGGCTTCCTGCGCGGAGACCTCGAACGAGTGGGGGTCGGCGCCCGGGGGCATGAGGACCATGACATCGGCCTGGTCCCCGACGACTTCGCTGACGACGTCACCGAGGATGTTCGTGGTCACCGCGACGAGGGGGCGGTCGGAGCCTGCGGTGGTGCACCCGGTGGCGACGAGGGCGACGACCGCGGCGACGAGGCCCGCGGTCAGGGTGCGCCGTGCGGCTCTGGTGGCCCTGGTGGCCCTGGTGGCCCTGGTGCCCGTCACAGCCCGACCTCGGCGAAGGCGACGGGCGCGACGGGGAGCTCGATCGTGCGGGCGACCCGGGCGCCGTCGGCGAAGTCGATCTCGTGCACGGTGCCGTCCGCGGGGTCGGCCAGGTAGGCACGCTGGGCGTCGAGCTGCAGCAGCGGTGCGGGGTCGTCGGGGCCGGCCTCGAACAGCGGCTCGGTCGTGGCGACCTTCCCCGTCGAGGCGGTCACGACGACCACCCGCCCGGAGTCGTCGACCCCGACCACGTGCTCGTCCTCGTCGTCCACCGCGACCACGGTGCGCAGGGGCCGATCGGTCGGCACGAGGCGCCAGGAGCCCTGTCGCACGTCGAGCAACCAGAACCCGGTGGTGTCCGCCAGGCCGGCGACGGTGGGCCGGCCGGCGCGTGCGTCGAAGGCCGGCGGGCGCTCGGCGCCGTCGGGCAGGTCGACGAACGCGGTCTCGCCGGCGTCGTCCACCACGACCGCTCCGTCGGCGCAGCCCACGACGGCACCGGCGCGGGTGACGATCCCGCCGGCGGGGTCGGTGCAGGTCTGCGCGGTGTCGGCGGCGTCGGTCGCGTCGCCGTCCGGGTCGAGCACGCGGACCGTGTCGCCGTCGGCCGCCACGAGCTGCTCGCCCATCGGCAGCAGGACGCTCGCGTCGATCCGTGCGGTCTCGTCGACCTCGCCCTGTCCCAGTGCCTGGCGGTCGAGCGCGACGGCCTCGGCCCGGTCCGGCCAGGTGATCGTCGTCATGGTCTCGGACGAGTGCACCTCGACCCGACCGCCGCCGTCGATCGTGCCGACGGTGCGGGGTTCCGCGGCGTAGTAGTGCGTGTGGTCGCCGTGGTCGACCGTCCAGGACCCGCCGTCGACGATCGTGGTGCGGTCGGCGTCGCTCGTCACGAGGAACCGGCCGTCGGTCGCCGAGTGCTCCGGTGCGTCCACGTCCTCGAGTTCGGTGGTCTCCTCGGTGAGCAGGTCGTGCAGCGCGGTCGCGCCGGTCGCCGACACGGCCAGCAGGCGCACCTGGGGTTCCTGGGACTCGCTCGCGCCCGCCACGTAGCCGTGGGGACGGGCGGTGCCGGTCGAGCTGTCGGCCGACGGGGTGCCCGTGGAACAGGCTGTGACGGTGAGGGCCAGGCCGGTGGCGAGGCCGATGGTGGACAGGAGGCGCGCGGGGACGCGGCTGGTGGTCGAGTGCTTCATGCTCCCTCTCGAGACGGTGCGGCGGATCGTGGTGCTGCCGGCGCGGCCGCGCGCGCCGGTGTGGGGATCGGGATGTGCCGCCGGAGGACGGCGGCCAGGGCGCGCGAGACCACGACGCCGCCGACGGCGACCGCGGCGATGCTCGCGCCGGCGGCCGTGCCGGCGTGCCAGGAGACGAGCAGGCCGACGAGCACGGCGGCGGCACCGATGCCGGCGCCGAGGACCATCGTCGAGGCCACGTGCCGGGTCCAGGCGCGGGCGGCGGCGGCTGGCGCGAGCAGCAGGCCCACGACGAGCAGGGTGCCGACGGCCCGGTACGAGGCGACGACCGCCAGGGTGACGAGCCCGATGATCACGACCTCGGCCAGGCGTGGGTGCAGTCCGAGCGTCGTGGCCTTGCGGGTGTCGAACGCCAGCGCGGTGAAGGGTCGGTGGAACGCCACGGCGACGGCCAGGGCCACGGCTGCGGCGATCGCGAGGCCGCCGACGTCGGCCCGGGTCACGGCGAGGACGTCGCCGAACAGGATGGCGGTGACGTCGGTGGCGAACGACCGCGAGGACGACACGATGATCACGCCGAGCGCGAGCATCCCGACGAAGAGCAGGCCGATCGAGGTGTCGTACGACAGCCGGGCACGACGTCGCAGTGCCCCGATGCCGAGCACCATCACGCCCGCGCTGACCGCGGCGCCGAGCACCGGCGGGATCCCGGTCAGGGTGGCGATCGCGACGCCGGGCAGCATGCCGTGCGAGAGTGCCTCGCCCAGGAACGCCATGCCCCGGATCAGCACCCACGTGCCGACCACGGCGCAGAGGACCGCCGCCAGGGAACCGCCGACCAGGGCGCGCACCATGAAGTCGACGGAGAACGGATCGGTCAGCCAGGTCACGGTCCGAGACGCTACATGAAAACGAGTATCGATACTGATAGCGTGCTCAGGTGCCTGCGACCGAGCCGACCGAGCCGACCGAGCCCCGATCCGCCGTCCATCTGGACCGCGTGACGGCCGTCCTCGGCGACCGGACCGTCCTCGACGCGCTCGACGTGACGTTCCCCGCCGGGGTCGTCACCGCGCTCACCGGACCGAACGGCTCGGGCAAGTCGACGCTGCTCGACGTGGTCGCGGACGTCGTGCGGCCGACCGCCGGGAGGGTGACGGGCCTCCCGTCCGACGGTGTCGCCTACGTGACCCAGTCCGTGCCGCCGACCATGCTCCCGCTCACCGTCCGCGCGGCCGTGACGATGGGGCGGTGGCGGCACCGCGCGTGGTGGCGGCCGCTCGGACGCACCGACCGTGTGATCGTCGACGCGCAGCTCGAGCGGATGGCGGTCCTCGACCTGGCAGACCGGCCGATCGAGGAGCTGTCGGGCGGGCAGCGTCAGCGCGCGCTCGTCGCGCTCGGGCTGGCACAGCGGGCCGGGGTGCTGCTGGTGGACGAACCGACCGCGGGGGTCGACGCCGAGTCGGCGGCGCTCGTGGTGGCGGCGCTCGCCGACGAGGCCGCGGCAGGGGTCGTGGTCGTGCACGCGGCCCACGACCCCGCCGCGATCGTCGCGGCCGACCGCGTCGTCGCCCTGACCTGACCGATTCCGCAAAACACCGGTGTTCGCCCGTTGAACCGCGGTCTGCACGTGTTCAACGCGCGAACACCGGTGTCTTGCGACCGGTCCCGACCGCCCCCGACCAGTCCCCGACCGGCGTCAGGGGCAGGCGACGGCCACGGGAGCGGTCGGCGTCGGGTCGGCCGCGACCGGCTCGGCGGCAACATGGTCGGCCGCGACCGGCTCGACCGACGGCACGGCACTCGACTTCCGCAGCCCCATCGCGACGAGCACGACGGCACCGACGATCGCGACCCCGCCGGCCAGCCAGAAGTCGGCAGCCAGACCGAACGACGACACGGCGGCACCACCGAGCACCGAACCGGCGGCGATCGCGAGCTGGATCGTCGTGACGAACAGCGCGAGCCCGGTCTCGGACCCGGCCGGCGACGCCGTCGACATCCACGTCTGCATCCCGAGCGGCAGCGCACCCCACACCAGGCCCCACACGACGAGCAGCACGAAGACCCCCACGACGGAGTGGGCGAGCAGCGGCAGCAGCACGACGGCCGCCGCGAGCACGAACTTCGACGCCCCGATGGTGCCGAGGACACTGCGGTCGAGCGTGAAGCCCGCGGCGAAGTTGCCGACGATGCCCGCGACGCCGAACACCAGCAGCGCGATCGTCACGGTGTCGGGGCCGACGCCGACGAGCTGCTGCAGGTACGGCGCGATGTAGGTGTACGCGGCGAACTGGGCCGCGAAGACGAAGGCCGCGGCGATGAGTCCGACCCGGGCGCGGGGCACGCGGAGCAGCGACCCGAGCGTGGCGAACCGCACCCGCTGCTGCGCGGGGATCTTCGGCAGCATCGCCAGCTGCAGGACGAGCGCGACGAGACCGAGCGCCCCGCCGATCACGAAGCCGAGGCGCCAGCTGGCGAGCGACGACACCAGGGCGCCGAGCGGCAGGCTCACGACGGTCGCGACGGAGACGCCGGCCGTGATGAGCGAGGTCGCGCGGATCGTCAGCTCCGGCCGGACGAGTCGCCCGGCGATCCCGGCGCCGATGGCCCAGAAGCCCCCGATGCCGACACCGAGCAGCATCCGTGCGATCAGCAGCACCCAGAACGACGGCGCGATCGCGGCGAGGCCGTCGGCGACCACGAGCAGCACGGTCAGGGACACGAGCACCACCCGGCGGACGAGTCGCGAGGTCAGGACGGTGACGACCGGTGCCGCGACGGCGCCGACGAGTCCGGTGGCGACGACCATCAGGCCGGCGGTGCCGATGCCGACGTCCAGGTCGTCGGCGATGGCGGGGAGCAGCCCGATGGGCAGGAACTCGGACAGGACGAGCACGAACGACCCGAGTGCGACGGACGTGACGCTGAGCCACCCGCGGCGCTCTGCTGACGATGTCATGGGGGCATCAAGCCGCGGAGTGCTGCGATCCATTCCCCTCGGTACCGAGCTCGCTCCACAGGTGCGCGATCGTCGCCGCGCCGTCGAGCAGGGTCCGCAGGTCGATGCTCTCGTCACTCGAGTGCCAGTGGTCCTCCGGCAACCCCGTCCCGACGAACAGGACGGGTGCGTCGAACACCCGGCCGAGCAGTTCCGCCGGACCGCCCCCGGCGTTCCCCATCCGCCCGGCGGTCTCGGTGCCGTGCCCGAGTTCCATCGCCCGCACGAGCGCGTCGAGCTCGGGGCCCGACGGGGTCACGTACGGATCCTGCCCGGTCTCCTCGGGGATCGTCAGCTCGTAGGTCACCCCGTCGGGCATCGTGTCCCGGACGAACCGGCGCAGCTGCTCGGCGACGGCCTGAACGCGCTGCCCCGGCACGGTCCGGATGCTGATCTCGGCGGTGGCCTCGCGCGGGACCACGGCTCGTGGGAACCCGGTGGGGTCGCCTGCCAGCAGGGTCAGCACCTCGATCGAGGGTCGTGCCCAGAGGCGCTCCTCGACCGAGTACCCCGCCTCGCCGGTGATCGCCCCGGTCTCGGTGCGCTCGACCCAGACGTCGGGATCGAAGTCGAGTGCCTGCAGCTCGGCACGGCGTTCGTCCGTGAGCGCGTCGACGTCGTCCAGGAACCCGGGGATCGTGATGCGGCCCTGGTCGTCGTGCAGGGCCGCGAGCACGGTGACGAGCGCGTGCACCGGGTTCGGCGCGGGGCCGGACACGGCGCCGCTGTGGACGTCGCGTGCGGGCCCGGTGACGGTGAGGGTCGCGCCCGTCATGCCACGCATCGACGTCACGACGGCGGGGTTGCCGGCCTTCCACTGCAGGGTGTCCGAGAACACGACGACGTCGCACGCCAGCCGCTCCTGCTCGGCGTCGAGCAGGTCGGCGAAGTGGCTGGAGCCGAGCTCCTCTTCTCCTTCGACGAGGAACTTGAGGTTCACGGCCGGGGTGCCGTCGGGTCGGGTGGCGAGGTGCGCGCGCAGCCCCCACAGGTGGGCGAGCACCTGTCCCTTCGCGTCGGACGCCCCTCGCCCGTACAGGCGTCCGTCGCGGAACGCGGGTTCCCACGGTGAGGTCTCGTGCCACTCCTCGGGCTTCGCGTGCCGCACGTCGTGGTGGCTGTAGACGAGCACAGTCGGCAGCGCCGGGTCGACGAGCAGTTCGGCGTACACGGCCGGTGCGGGACCGGCCTGCAGGATCTCGGTCTCGAGGCCGACCTCGCGCATCGCTCCGGCCAGCCAGTGCGCGGACCGGTCGACGTCGATCGCCCGTTCGGGTTGCGATGCGACGGACGGGATGCGGACCCACTCGCTGAGTTGCCGCACCAGGTGCTCGCGGCGCTCCTCGAGGAACCGCGCGACCTCGGCGCGACGGGTGTCGGGTTCGGTGCTGTCGGTCACGGGAGCGGACACGGTTCTCCGTTCGGTCAGGTGGTGTCGACCGTAGGAGCGGGTCCCTCCGGGTGGTCACGGATTGGCCTGGAGGCGCGGTGCGCGTCCGCCACGCGCCGCACCACCGACCCGGTGCGGGTCCGGAGCGCGGTGCGGGTCCGGAGCGCGGTGCGGGTCCGGGACGACTCAGGCGTCGAGCGCGCGCCGCGCGGCCGCGACGACCTCGGCGTCGGTGACGAAGTGCGCGGAGCCGTCGTCCCCGGCGCCCATCGGCACCCCGGCGTGCGCGCTGTCCGCGGCCGGTCGCTTGGCCGACAGGTGCACGGCGGCGGCACCGGTGGCGAGCAGCGCGCGGACGTCGGCGGGGGTGACCCCGGCGCCGGCCATCACCTGCACGGGCCCGGCGGCCTCGACCATGCGTGCGATCGTCTCGGCGCCGGCGACCGCGGTGGGGGCGGCCCCCGAGGTCAGGACGCGGGTGAACCCGAGCACCGCGAGCGACCCGGCAGCGGCGACGGGGTCGGTCGCGTGGTCGATCGCACGGTGCAGGGTGACCTCGGCGGTGGCGCTGACCGAGCGGGCGGCGTCCACGAAGCGGCGGAGGGCGTCCTCGTCCAGGGTCCGGTCGGGGCGCAGGGCACCGACCACGACGCCGGCGGCCCCGGAGCGCAGGACCGTGCGGACCTCGCGCACCATGAGCTCGACCTCGTCGGGGGAGTGCACGAACCCGCCCGGGCGGCAGCGGACCAGCGCGTGCGCCGGGATCCCGGTCTCGTGGGTCGTCTCGACCAGGGCCTGCGACGGGGTGAGCCCGCCGAGCTCGAGCCCGACGCAGAGTTCGACGCGGTCGGCGCCGCCGTCCCGCGCGGTGATCGCACCCGCCGGTGAGGTGACGGCGATCTCGAGGGCGGCGGTGGTGCTCATGCAGGGGCTCCGAGCGGTTCGTTGGAGGCGGGGACGATGCGGGCGCGGAGGTCCGGTGCCGTCGGGAACACTCGATCGTAGGGGAACATCGGGCGCTCGATCCTGTGGTGCCCGAGGCGCAGCAGGTCCTGGTCGACACCGCCCGGGGTGAGCGCGAGCATCCAGTCGGCGGACATATCGAACAGCTCCGGTTCGAGGTACCCGATCTTCACGATGACGACGTCCGCCTGCCGCGGCGCCAGGTCGAGGTCGGTGAAGTCGTGCTCGTGGTGGTATGGCTTCCGCAGCTTGGTCAGGATCGCGAAGACGCTGCCGACCTGCAGCACGACCTCCGTCTCGGCGTCGCGGTCACCGTGCTTGATCGCGTGCACCCGTCCGGTCATCGTGATCGGGCCCGCGTGCACGTCGTCGACCTCGGCGCCGGCGGTCACGGTGATCGTCGCACCGACGCCGGCGTCCACCGCAGCGGCGACGGCGGCCGGTCCGGGCACGCTCGCGTAGATGACGGTCGGGCCCGACGGGTCCTGGAACTCCGGGCGGGCGAGCACCTGGGTCAGGCCCCAGGTCATGTCCCCGGAGCCGCCGGCCGTGGGGTTGTCGCCCGAGTCCGAGACGAAGTACGGCTTCGCGGCGCCCGGGGCGAGAGCTGCGTCGAGGCACTCGTCGAACGTGCCGGTGGGGGCGACGAACACGAAGTCCTCGCGGACGTCCCAGAACGCCGCCGCGAGCCGCTCGGCACCGGCGGCGACGGCGGCCTCGTCCCACCCGGTGACGACGGTGACGGCCTGGTCGCGGGGCTGGTCGGCCCACGCGTACCCGACCCAGATCGCGGCGTCGAGCACGCCCTCGGTCTGCTCGACGAGCGGGACCTGCGCGTACAGGGACTTCGCCGGCTCGAGACGGGTCGAGGTCTGCTCGCCCGGCAGCAGGACGGGGATCGGGATCCAGGCCTTCACGGGGCGTTGCGCACCGACGGGTCGTTCGGTGAGCACGTCGACCAGGTTCCGGACGGCACGCTCCTTCGTCTCGAGGGTGTCCTCGTGCGGGGCCATCCGGTAGCAGGTGACGAGGTCGACCCGGTGGGCGAGCTCGCGCGTGACGTTGCCGTGCAGGTCCATCGACGCGGACACGATGACGTCGGGGCCGACGACCTGGCGGATGCGGCCGAGCAGGTCCGTCTCGGCGTCGTCGAGTCCCTCGACCACCATCGCGCCGTGGATGTCGTACCAGAGCCCGTCGACCGGACCCAGCGCACGCAGCCGGTCCGCGATCTCGTCGGCCAGGGTTTCGTACGATGCCCGGTCGACGATCCCGCCGGGCAGCGCGTGCCCGATGAGCGCCCCGCGGAAGTCCGCCCGGTCCGCCATGGTCGCCAGGAACGGGTACCGGGCGACGGCTTCGTCCCCGCGGTCCGGGTGGAACGCGGGGGCGTGCGTCCGGGTCGGTGTGAACGTCGACGTCTCGATGGCCAGGCCGGCGATCGCGATGACCGGACGACGGGCGCCAGCGGGGGCGACGGGGACGGCGGGGGTGACGGGGCCGGTCTCAGACACGGACGCTCCTGTTCCTGGTGGTGGACTGGGGGATGGGTGCGGAGAGCTCCTCGAGCGAGGCGGCGAGGCCCCGCTGCAGGGCGAACTGCCCGGCGCCGACGAGCCCGGCATCGGCGCCGAGCGACACCGGCTCGATGGCCAGGTGCTGGGTCATCAGCGGGTGGCAGCTCTCGTAGAGCTGGCTCCGCACGGCGGCGATGAACGGGTCGAGGGTCGACAGGATGCCGCCCAGGTACACGGCGTCCGGGTTGAAGAAGTTCACGTTGGCGGCGAGCACCTCGCCCAGGTACCTGCCCGCCATCCGAACGGCACGGGTGGCCTCGGGATGCGCGTCCGAGGCGAGCCGGACGACGTCGGCGGTCGAGGCGACGTCGACCCCGGCGTTCGACAGGATCCGGACCAGGGCGGCCCCGGACGCCACCGTCTCGAGGCAGCCGGTGTTGCCGCACGAGCAGGGGGTGTCCCCGGCGGCGTCGATCCGCACGTGGGTGATGTCCCCGGCGGCCCCCGTCGACCCGCGGTAGAGCCGACCGTCGATGACGATGCCCGCGCCGATCGCCGACCCGGCCTTGATCGTGATGGTCTGGCGTCGAGCCGGGTCCTGCACCGTCTGTTCACCCGCCGCCATGCAGTTCGCGTCGTTGTCGACGATCGCCGGCAGGCCGAACCGGTCGCTCAGCCACGCGGCCACGGGGAACCCGTTCCACCCCGGCATCCGGCTGGGCAGGTCCACGACGCCGGCGACGACGTCGACGGGCCCCGGCAGGCTGAGCCCGACGCCCCGCAGTCCCTCGCGACCACGGTCGTCGGCGAGCCGCTCGAGCAGCGCGGCCAGGCGCTGGAGCCCGGCGGTCGGACCGTCGGAGAGCGCGAACGGGACGTTCGCGACCGACTCGAGCGCGCCTCCTGGCAGGACCACGCCGATGCGCGCGTGCCCGCCACCGACGTCCGCGGCGACCGCGTACTCGTCGACGCCGCCGATGCGGAGCACCTTGCGGGGGCGACCGCCGGTCGAGACGTCGGTGCCTTCCTCGGCGAGGATCCCGTGCTCCAGGAGCTGGCCGACGACGTGCGAGACGGTCGAGGGAGCGGCTCCGAGCACCTTCGCGATCTCGGTCCGGCTGGCGGCCTGCCCCGAGGCGACGAGCTCCAAGACGCGGGCGCTGAGATCGGCCACGACTTTCTCCAATCCGGGCGGAACGGGAACGGAACACCGGTCGGTGGTCCGTTCTGCCGCGAGCCTACGGGGCGGATCGAGCGGTCCACCCTTTCGTCCGTTCCGCAGTAACGCAGTTTTTACATCGAGATGTTTGTTTTTCCAATCGCTTTGGTCCTTGACTGTCCTCGTGCCGCTCGGCACCCGTGCTCCACCTCCCCGAAGTCCCTCGCACAAGGAGACACCGCATGTCCAAGCCCCGTCGCTGGGCGCTCCTCACCGGAGCTGCGATCGCCGTGAGCGCGCTGCTCGCCGGCTGTTCCGGAGGCGGCAACGCCTCGCAGGGATCGACCGACGAGATCGACTACGCGCTCCCCGCCAACTTCACGCCGAACTGGATCCTGCCGATCGGCACCGCCGCGCACCTCAACACGAACAACGGCTCCATCGCCCAGTCGCTGTACGAGCCGCTCGTCGCGTACGACGGGTCCACCGGCAAGATCGCGTGGAACAAGGCCGGCTCCGTCGCCACCGACGCGCAGTTCGCCGACGACGGCAAGAGCGTCACCATGACGCTCGGCGACCGGCACTGGTCGGACGGCGAGGCGATCACGAGCCGCGACGTCGGGTTCTGGTTCAACCTGATCAAAGCGAACAAGGACCAGTGGGGCTCGTACTCCAAGGGCAAGGCGCCGGACAACTGGACGTCGTTCAAGGCCGTCGACGACACGCACTTCACCATCACGTTCGACAAGGCCTACAACGCGGACTGGATGCTCGCCAACCAGCTGAGCCACATCATCCCGCTGCCCCAGCACGCCTGGGACAAGACCAGCGCGACCGCGAAGGTGACCGACGCCGACGAGACCACCGCCGGCGCGAAGCAGGTGTGGAAGTACCTCAACACCGCCGCCGGCAAGATCTCCGACTACGCCACCGACGACCTGTGGAAGACCATCTCCGGCCCCTACGGCGTCAAGACCTTCACCACGGCCGGCAAGGTCACCCTGACCGCGAACGAGAAGTACGACGGTGGTGAGAAGCCGTCGATCACCACGGTGAACCTGCTGCCCTTCACCACCGCCGACGCCGAGGTGAACGCCGTCCGTTCGGGCGAGGTCGACTACGGCTACATCAACGCCACCGACATGGACCAGAAGTCGTCCTTCACCGGGAAGGGCTACGAGGTCGAGCCGTGGACCGGCTGGGCGATCACGTACATGCCGTACAACTTCAACAACCCGACGATGGGCGCCGTCTTCAAGCAGCTGTACGCCCGTCAGGCCGTCCAGATGTCGATCGACCAGACGTCGCTGTCGAAGGTCGTCTTCAACGGCACCGCCACCTCGACGTACGGTCCGATCCCGCAGGCGCAGGAGTCCGACTACGTCTCCGACGTGCAGAAGTCGAACCCGTACCCGTTCAGCACCTCGAAGGCCAAGGACCTGCTGACCAGCCACGGTTGGAAGGAGCAGGGCGGCACGATGGTCTGCACCGACCCGGGCACGTCCGCCAGCCAGTGCGGCGAGGGCGTCGAGCAGGGCACGAAGTTCTCGATGCAGGTGCTGTCGCAGTCCGGTTCGACCGTGACCGACAACATGATGAGCGCGATCCAGTCCTCGCTCGCGAAGACCGGCATCGACTTCACCATCAAGACCGCACCGGTGTCGAGCGTGCTGTCGCAGACCCCGACCTGCACCTCGGACGAGGCCAGCTGCGACTGGGACCTGTCGTTCTTCGGCACCGCGGGCAGCTGGTACTTCCCGGCCTACCCGACCGGTGAGTCGCTCTTCCAGACCGGCGGTTCGGCGAACTTCGGCAGCTACTCGAACGAACAGGTCGACTCCCTGATCGACGCGACCACCACCTCGACCGACGCCACCGCCGTGCAGGACTACAGCGCAGCGGTCGCGAAGGACCTTCCGGTGATCTGGCTGCCGAGCCCCGACTACCAGATCTCGGTCGTCAAGAAGGGCCTGTCCGGCTTCGACCAGGACTCGCTCGCCAACTTCCACCCGGCCCAGTGGAAGTGGAACAAGTAAGACCGTGACCACGGACGGGAGGCGCGGTGCGCGTCCGACGCGCACCGCGCCTCCCGTCCCTCGCACGTCTCCAATCCGACCATCGGAAGCCGCATGACCACAGCTCTCTACCTCACCAGGCGCGTCCTGCAGGCGCTCGCGGTGATCCTCATCGTCACCGTCGTGGTGTTCTGCCTGCTGCACGCACTGCCCGGCGGCCCCGCCCGCGGCGTGCTCGGCGTCTCCGCGACCCCGACGCAGATCGCCCAGTTCAACCAGGCGCAGGGGCTCGACCAGCCGCTGCCCGTGCAGTACCTGCGGTTCCTCGGTCGTCTGCTGACCGGCGACCTCGGCACCTCGTACACGCTCAACGAGCCGGTCTCGCAGCTCATCGCCGAGCGCCTGCCGAAGACCCTCGTGCTCACCGGCATCTCCGCGGTGCTCGGACTCGTCGTCGCGATCCCGGTCGGGATGCTGCAGGCGGCCCGCCGCAACGGTGCGGTCGACTACGCGGCCACCGCCCTGGCGTTCGTCTTCTACTCGACGCCGGCGTTCTTCCTCGGTCTCGTCCTGATCATCGTCTTCAGCCAGCAGTTGCCGTGGCTGCCGTCCCAGGCGCCGAGCGGCACCACCCTGGCCGAGGTGTTCCAGGACCCCGCCGGACTCGTGCTGCCCGTGGTGACCGGAGCCCTCGCGATGATCGCGGTGTTCAGTCGGTACATGCGCGCCTCGACGCTCGAGAACCTGCAGGAGGACTACGTCCGCACCGCCCGTGCCGGCGGCGCCTCGACCGCGACGATCCTGCGGCGGCACGTGTTCCGGAACTCGCTGACCCCGGTCGTCGCGATGCTCGGGTACTACCTGCCGGTGCTGTTCGGCGGCGCCCTGGTGACCGAGCAGCTGTTCAACTACCCCGGCATGGGGCTGCTGTTCTGGAACGCCGCACAGTCCTCCGACTACCCGACGCTGCTCGGCTGCGTGCTCGTCATCTCCATCGCGACCGTCATCGGCACCCTGCTCGCCGACGTCGCACAGTCCTTGATCGACCCGCGAGTGAAGGCGAGCCGCGCATGACCGCCGTCCAGATGGCCCCCGAAGCCCCGGGCGCCCCCGTCACCGTCGCGGTCACCGGGTTCCGGCTCGCCGCCCGCCGGTTCCGGGGCAACACCCTCGCCGTGATCGGCCTCGCCCTGATCGTCGTCATCGTGTTGTTCTGCTTCGTGGGCCCGTTCGTGTACCCGACCGACCAGACCCACACGCTGCTCGAGCAGGCCAACCAGGGCCCGAGCGCCGCGCACTGGCTCGGCACCGACGCCGTGGGCCACGACGTCCTCGGTCGCCTGATGTACGGCGGCAAGGTCTCCCTGATGGTGGGCATCGCCGCCGGGGTCCTGGCCACCGTCGTCGGCACGCTGTGGGGCTCCGTCGCCGGGTACGTCGGCGGCTGGGTCGACGCGCTGATGATGCGCGTCGTCGACGCCGGCATCGCGATCCCGGCCCTGTTCATCCTGCTCGTCATCTCGGCGATCACGAACCCCGGGGTCGGCGGCCTCATCGTCATCCTCGGCCTGGTGTCGTGGCTCGTGCCGTCCCGCCTGATCCGCGCCGAGACCCTGACGCTCAAGAACCGCGACTACGTCCTGACGCTGCGCGCGATCGGCGGTTCGCACGCCCGCGCGATCGGCAAGCACCTGCTGCCGAACTCGGTGTCGACGATCGTCGTCGCGGCGACGTTCCAGGTCGCCGACGCGATCCTGCTGGTCGCCTACGTCTCGTACCTCGGGCTCGGCGTGCAGCCGCCCGCGACGGACTGGGGCGGCATGCTCTCGGCGGGTCTCACCGCCGCCTACTCCGGACGCTGGTGGCTCATCGTGCCGCCGGGTCTGGCCGTGATCCTGGTCGTCTGCGCGTTCAACGCGGTGGGCGACGGACTGCGGGACGCCTTCGACGTACGGGGCCGCTGATGACGACCGAACCGATCCTCGAGACGACCGACCTCGGCGTCACCTTCAGCACCGAGTCCGGCACCGTCGACGCCGTGCGGGGGGTGTCCCTGTCGGTCGCCCCCGGCGAGACCCTCGCCCTGGTCGGCGAGTCCGGCTCCGGCAAGTCCACCGTCGCACTCGCCGCGATGGGGCTGCTCTCCGGCAACGCGACGGCCTCGGGCAGTGCCGTCGTCGCCGGGCACGAGGTCGTCGGTGCACCCGAACCCGCGCTCCGGGCACTGCGGGGCTCGACCGTCTCGATGGTCTTCCAGGAGCCCGCGACCGCCCTCGACCCGCTCACCCGCGTCGGTGCGCAGATCGCCGAGGTGATCCGGAACCACCGTGACGTCTCCGCGTCCGCCGCCGCGGCCGAGGCCGTCGACCTGCTCCGTCGCGTCGGCATCCCCGACCCCGAGTCGCGCACCCGGTCGTTCCCCTTCCAGCTGTCGGGTGGGCAGCGCCAGCGCGTGGTCATCGCGATGGCGATCGCGAACGCGCCGAAGCTGCTCATCGCGGACGAGCCGACCACGGCCCTCGACGTGACCGTGCAGGCCGAGATCCTCGAGCTGCTCCGTGCGCTCGCCGTCGAGACCGGCACCGGCGTGCTGCTCGTCACGCACAACATGGGGGTCGTCGCGGACTTCGCCGACCGCGTCGCGGTCATGCTCCAGGGCGAGATCGTCGAGACCGGCGGGGTCGAGGACGTCCTGCTCCGCCCCGAGCACGAGTACACCAAGCGGCTGCTCGCCGCGGTGCCGCGGCTCGACGTGGCGGGCGATCGTCCGTCGGCTCCCGTCACCGACACGGGGACCGAGACGGCCGGGAGGCCCGGTGCGGCCCCGGTGGTCGACCTGCGGGACGTCTCGGTGACGTTCGGGCGCGGGGCGCGTGCCGTCCACGCGCTCGCGGGCATCGACATCGCGGTGCACGCCGGTGAGACCGTCGGCCTGGTCGGCGAGTCCGGCTCCGGCAAGTCGACCGCGGCCCGGGTGGCGCTCGGGCTCATCAAGCCGACGTCCGGCACGGTGTCGCTGTTCGGGCAGGACCTGCGGACCGCGAAGGGCCGTGACCGTCGTGCCCTCCGCTCCGGCATCGGCGTCGTGCTGCAGGACCCGGTGGCGTCCCTCGACGCCCGGATGTCCGTGGCCGAGTGCATCGCGGAACCACTCGCGGTGCACCGTCGCGGGATGTCCTCGGCCGACCGCCGTCGCCGCATCGACGAGGTGCTCGACGCGGTGCGGCTGCCACGGACCCTGGCGTCCCGTGCCCCGCGTGAGCTCTCCGGCGGGCAGCGGCAGCGGGTCTCGCTCGCCCGGGCGCTGGTGCTCGAACCGCGGTTGCTCGTCGCCGACGAACCGACCTCGGCGCTCGACGTCAGCGTGCAGGAGACCGTGCTCGAGGTCCTCGGCGAACTGCAGGACGACCTGGGGTTCGCGTGCCTGTTCGTGTCACACGACCTGGCCGTCGTGCAGCACTTCGCCGAGCGCGTCGTGGTGATGCGCCAGGGTGTCGTCGAGGAGCAGGGCACCACCGGCACGACGCTGCTGCACCCCACCACCGACTACACCCGGCGGTTGCTCGCAGCGGTACCGGTGCCCGACCCGGTCCTGCAACGGCAGCGTCGGACCGAGCGCCTCGCCTCGCTCGCGGCGGTGACCGCGTGACCCGGGTCCTGGCCGGGGTCGACGTCGGCGGCACCAACACGAAGGTCGTCCTGACCACGCCCGACCTCGAGGTCATCGACCGCCTCGACCTGCCGACGCCCGCGCACGCGGGCGGGGCGGCGATCGTGACGGCCGCACTCGGGGCCGTGACGGGTCTGCTCGAGACGCACCGGGCCTCCTTGGCGGGTGTCGGGGTGGGCGCGGCCGGTGTCGTCGACCGGACCACGGGAACCGTCCTGGTCACCGGCAACTCGTTCACCGGCTGGGCCGGGTACGGCGTGACCCGGGCGGTGACGGACGCCCTCGGCGTCCCCGCGACCCTCGACAACGACGTGAACGCGTTCCTGCTCGGCGAGATCGCCACCGGCGCGGTCGTGGGGGAGTCCGACGTGCTCGGCATGACCCTCGGTACCGGCGTCGGCGGTGCGCTCGTGCTCGACGGACGGCTCTTCGCCGGCCCGCGCGGCGCCGCCGGTGAGATCGGCCACGTCCCCGGCTTCGGCGACGCCCGGTGCACCTGCGGACAGACCGGGCACCTGGAGACCATCGCGGGCGCACGCGGCATCGCCGACCGCTACGCCGAGCGCTCCGGGCGGATGCTCTCGGCACGGGACGTCGCCGTCGCCGCGCGCGGCGGAGATGCCGACGCGGCCGCCGTCTTCGCCACCGCGGGGTGGGGCCTGGCCCGTGCCGCACTGCTGACCGCGGGGATCCTCGACGTCACGACCGTCCTGATCGGCGGCGGGATCGCACGGTCATGGGACCTGCTCGAACCGGCCATCACGGCGGCGATCGCCGCGGAACCGCCGGTCAGCGGGGCGACGATCCGGCTCGCGCAGTCGACGCTCGGGTCCGACGCCGTCGCACTCGGCGCGGCGGCGCAGGTGCGAGCGCGCGTGCTGGAGCCGGAGACCGCGTAGCGGGGGACCGCCAGGGTCAGGGCACCCAGACGACGATGCCGCGCAGGTCGTGGAGCACGGCGGCGAGCCCGGCGCGCAGACCACGGGCCGCGCGGTCCTCGGTGAAGGTCTCGGGGTCGTAGTGGCTCGACGGGCCGAGGCCTTCGCCGCGGAACCCGCCGCCCGTCCAGTCCGCCGCCGTGACGTTCGACGTCGGCTCGGCGATCTCGGCACCGACGACCAGGAACTGCTGGTGGAGCGCGGTCGGCGAGACGGCCGCGAGCGGGTCGACCATGTGGTTGCCGACGGTGATGACCAGGTCGGGCTCGGCGTCGACGGCGCGCAGGACCGCGGCGATGCGGTCGTCGGCGTCCTTCGCCGAGACCGGGGTGACGGTGACGTCCTCGTCCGCGGCCCACGACTCGACGGCGTCGAGCAGGGTACGGGTCGGGGCGTCGGCGGCGTCACCAGCGTCGGAGAGCAGCACGACGTCGTAGCCGGTGGGGGCGTGCACACCGGACCACGAACCGGGCTCCGGGTGGATGGTGGCCTCGGGCGCCGGCGGCTGGTCGGGGTCGGAGAACCCGGCGCCCAGGACCCCGGCCGAGGCGTGCGCCGACGCGGTCGCCGTCGGGCCGGCGCCGCCGGTGGTGCCGTCCGACGCCCCGGAGCAGCCGGCCAGCAGGACGGCGCCGACACCGGCGAGGGCGACGGCGGTCAACAGGACGGTCGTCCGGGTGGCGATGCGGGTCACGGCACCATGCAAGCACGCCCGACGGCCGCCCCGGGCCGGTCGGGGGACCTGTCCAACACCCGTCCCGCCGCTGGTCACCGGTTGTTCACCTGCCGGTCGTCTGCGGGCCGGATCGTCTGCGCGTGCCCTCCGGAACCACCGCCGCGCTCCTGCGCGCCCGCCCTGCCCACTCGTCTCCCGCGTCCGCGCTCGTCGCACGGGTCGTCGCCGCGCTCGTGCTGCTCGGGGTGGTCGTGATCGGTGTGCTCGCGGGGGCGGCGCCGGCGTCGGCGCACGGCTTCAGCTCGGTCGTGTACGCCGACGTCACGTCCACGGAGCCGACGGTCGTGCAGGCGGAGCTCGGGCTCGAGTACGACCTGATGCTCGTCTCGGTGGCCACGAGCGAGCACGACGACACGCTGCACGAGCAGGGGCAGACGGCCTGGGACGATGGGGACTTCCCGGGGATGGTGACGGCTGCCGAGGCGCACACCGACGCGATCGGGAAGTACGTGTTCGACCGCTTCACGGTGACCGGAGCCGGCGGGCAGGCCTGCACGGGCACGCTCGACGACACCGTCACGGTCGATCTGCAGGACGAGGTGCCGTACGCCCACGTGACCGCGGACTTCACCTGCCCGGAACCCTCGGAGACGCAGTCCGGGCACGTGGTGTCGTCCGAGCTGTTCCCCGACGACGAGACCTTCGTGCGCGACACCAAGACGATCGTCACCTACGACGTCGACGACCGGACCGGTTCGGCCACCCTCGACGCCTCCCAGCGCACGTTCTCGACCGAGCAGTCGGCGGGCGAGCGCTTCTGGGAGTTCTTCCGCCTCGGCGCCGAGCACCTGCTGACCGGGATCGACCACATCCTGTTCCTCGTGGCGCTCATCGCCGGGTCGCGTCGACTGCGCGAGGTCGTCTACACGGCGTCCGCGTTCACGATCGCGCACTCGATCACGTTCATCCTCGCCGCCCTCGGAGTGGTCAGCCCGCCCGCGATCGTCGTGGAACCGCTCATCGCGCTGTCGATCGCCGCGGTCGCCGGCTGGTACCTGTGGCGGCTCTGGCGTCGTCGATCGCGGGCCGACGAGCTGGTGGTCGGTGAGCACGGACACTTCTCGCTCGATCGTGCCGGGTGGACCCGCCTGGCCGTCGTCTTCGCCTTCGGGCTCATCCACGGGCTCGGGTTCGCCGGGGCGCTGGGCATCCACGAGGCGTTCTCGTGGCAGCTGCTCGTCTCGCTCCTGATCTTCAACGTCGGCATCGAGGCCGTGCAGCTCGCGATCATCGTCATCGTGTTCCCGCCGCTCTCACTGCTGCGGCGGAAGGCACACCGGGCGTCGCTCTGGGTGACGGGCGCCGTGACCGCCGGCGTGTTCGTGATGGGGATGATCTGGTTCGTCGAACGGCTGGCGGCGGGCTGACGGTCGCAAGGGAACGTCGACAGGTCGAGCTCGTTCCTGAACAGCGACGAACCGTCACTCAGCGTTCACCAAGACGTTTTGCAGTGCATGCAGAGTCTTCCGTGCTGCACCATCCCACGTCTGAGAAACGGACCCACATGAGTCTCCTGTCCGGCGCCACTACCCGGCGCAGAACCACCACCCTCCGCGTCTGCGGAGCCGTCCTCGGGGCGGCGCTCATCGCCGGTGCCTCGATGGTCGGGACGAACGCCGCCACCGCTGCGACGAACACCCCCACCACCAACATCTCGACCGGTGGCCCGATCCACATCCTGCTCGGCGTCGGCGCGACCGAGAGCCAGCGCATCGCCTCGTGGTACTTCCCCACCAACGTCGCGCAGTCGCTCGAGATCCAGAAGACCGCGTCCATGACGGACGGTGGCTTCACCGACGCCAAGCAGACGATCGCCGCGTCGAAGGCCGCGAACACTGCAGCCGACACGAGCGCGACCGACTCGAACACCAAGAGCATCCCCGGCATCGCCGCCGAGTCGGGCTACATCAACGCCCACGCGACCATCTCGGCCCTCGAGCCGAACACCTCGTACACGTACCACGTCGGTGCGGCGGACGGTTCGGCCTGGTCCGCGTCGTACACCTTCACCACGAAGAGCTTCTCCGGCGACTTCGACTTCCTGTTCTTCGGCGACCCGCAGATCGGATCGTCGGGCTTCACCGACGACGACGGCGCGGGCTGGGCGGACACGCTGAAGTACGCCACGTCGACCGAGCCGGACGCCGAGCTCCTGGTCTCCGGTGGCGACCAGGTCGAGCACGCCAACAACGAGTACGAGTGGGGCGCCTTCGCCGACAGCAGCGACGTGCTGAAGCGCTACCCGTGGGCCTCGACCATCGGCAACCACGACGTGGGCGGCAAGGCCTACGAGCAGCACAACCAGGTGCCGAACTCCCTGAAGGTGCCGGACTTCTACCCGGGCGGCAACACGACCGCGAACTCGGGTGGCGACTACTGGTACATGTACAAGGGCGTCCTGTTCATCGACATCAACTCGAACGCCTACGCGGCCGGTTCGGACGCTGCCCACGTGAACTACGTGCGCGACGTCATCACCCGTCACGGCGACGACGCGAAGTGGACCACGCTGGTCTACCACCACTCGATCTACTCGCCCGCCGACCACGCGAACGACCGTGACAACCAGCAGCGCCGGTTCGACTTCACGCGTTCGTTCTCGGACATGGGCGTCGACCTCGTCCTGCAGGGCCACGACCACTCCTACTCGCGCAGCTACGCGATCAAGAACGGCAAGAAGGCCAACGTCAACGAGCAGCCCGCTGCTCCCGACGTCTTCTCCGGCCCCGGCGGCGTCATCTACATGACGGCGAACTCGGCCTCGGGCTCGAAGTACTACGACCTCACCACCCCGGACGCCACCCAGGGCGGCTACGGCGCGGACCCGCTCGACCCGACGGGTCAGCGTCACTTCGCCAACTCGGTCGAGAACCAGGAGCACGTCCGCACCTTCGTGAAGGTCTCGGTCACCGACGACAAGCTCGCCGTCGAGAACATCCGTGCCAGCGACTGCACCACGCTCAACTCGGCGGTGCAGCACGGCAAGGTCGACAGCTGCGGCGTGACGCTCCAGCCGACGGCCACCGCCGACCCGGCCGCGATCGGTTCGACGGTCGACAAGTTCAACCTGCACGCCACGCTGCCGACGACGACCACCACGCTCTCGGTGTCGGCTGCGACGCAGACGTACCGCACCAAGACGCCCGTCACGGTCACCGCGACCATCGGCGGCGGGGTCGGTGCCCAGCAGGGCACCGTGACCTTCCGTGACGGCAAGACGGTGCTCGGCACAGCTCCGGTGAAGAACGGCACGGCCAGCACCACGCTGCCGAGCGCCCTCGCCATCGGCAAGCACTCGGTGACGGCCTCGTTCGCGAACGCCGACACGACCTACTCGGGCACGGACTCGACGACGGCCAAGGCGACGACGGTGACCGTGTCGAAGGCCCCGTCCCGTGCCGTCCTGAAGTACAGCGGCGGGAAGGCGAGCGTGCAGGTCGGCGCCACCGGCTTCCGTGTCGACGGCACCGTGCGGATCTACGAGGGCTCGAAGCGCCTCGCCGACGTCAAGGTGTCGCACGGCACGAACACCTCGGCGCTCAAGCTGAAGAAGGGCACGCACAAGCTGCACGCCGTTTTCCTCGGCACCTCCGAGATCGCCACGAGCACCAGCCCGACCATCACGGTCGTCATCAAGTAGCACCAGGCACCAGCAAGGGCCCCGCGATCTCCATCGCGGGGCCCTTCGCCGTGTGGCCGGGGGCGGGCGACCGGTCCTACCCGGGACCGGTGCCACACCGGCTGACGGGAGACCCGAACTCCCTACCCGTCCGCTGGTGAGAGCGACCGGTCAACCTGTGGTGAGCATGCGCCAACAGGCCGGGATCGCCTAGACAGCCAGGCCAACTGCCAGGCTTTGAGCGAATGTTCAGACATTCCTAGGTGATCGCTGTGCGGAGGGCCATACTTCGAGCCACTGAGAATGCGCGCTCGTCGCCGACGTCACCCCGCCTCTCCTTGCAGGAAGAGGCCGGACCATGCACGCTCGCCATCTCAGACGCAGTTCCCTCCTGGTCGTGTCGGCGGCCGCCGCCGCCGTGTTGATCACCCTCGGTACCGGTGGTGGGGCATCGGCCGCCACGGTCATCGACGGCCCCGTCAACCTCGGAACGGCCTCGACCTACGGCGTCCTCGGGGCGAGCGCGGTCACGAACACCGGCCCCTCCGTGATCAACGGCGACCTCGGCTTGTCGCCGGGCACGTCCATCACCGGCTTCGGCGGCGCACCCGACGGTGTCGTCAACGGCACCACGCACCAGACCGACGCCGCAGCCGCACAGGCCCAGCGCGACACCACCACCGCGTACAACGTCGCCGCGTCGCTCTCCCCGACCCAGACCGGTCTGACCGAGCTGAACGGCCTCTCGCTCTCACCCGGCGTGTACTCCGGCGGCGCCCTCGCCCTGGCGAACAACGGTGCGCTGACCCTGGCCGGCAGCGCGGACTCCGTGTGGGTGTTCCAGGCCGCGTCGACCCTGACCATCGGGTCCGCCAGCCAGATCGTGATCACCGGCGGTGCCAGCTCGTGCAACGTGTTCTGGCAGGTCGGCAGCTCCGCCACCGTCGGCACCGGCGCCCGGTTCCAGGGCACCGTCCTGGCGCAGCAGTCCGTGACCGCCACCACCGGCGCGACCGTGCAGGGCCGACTGTTGGCCCGCACCGGCGCGGTCACCCTCGACACGAACACGATCACGGCATCGAACGGCTGCCCCGCGCCGGGCACCCCGTCCGAGTCGCCGACCATCACCTCGGGCACCCCGTCCGACGGCACCGTGGACGTGCCCTACTCGTCCACGGTCACCGCGACCGGCACCCCGAACCCGACCTTCACAGCCACGGGCCTGCCCGACGGCCTGACGATCGACAGCACCACCGGCGTCATCTCCGGCACCCCGACCACCCCGGGCACCTCGACCGTGACGATCACCGCGTCGAACGGCACCAGCCCGGACGACACCAGCGTCGTCACGATCACCGTCCGCGCCCCGGCTCCGGTGCCGACCGCGACGCCCACCGCGACGGCACCCGCAGTGGCGCCCACCGACACCCCGAGCGGCCCCGCGACCGCAGGCACCGGCGGTGGTGGCGGCGGAACCGACCAGCCCACCGGTGAGCTCGCGTTCACCGGCTCGGACCCGACCGTCCCGCTGAGCATCGCCGCCGCGCTGCTCGCCGCGGGTGCAACCCTCATGGTCCTGCTGCGTCGCCGTCGCACCGTCGGCCGCATCTGACGAACCCCGAAGGACCCCGTGACCCCGGTCGCGGGGTCCTTCGCCGTTGCCAGCACCCCGCGAGCAGTGCACATCCGGCGACGGTGCGCAGGCGCCTCGACACGTCTACGCTCCACTGCAACGGGGTCAGGGGCGGCCTCGCAAGGGGAGCAGGGGTACGCCATGACGACTCGACGACGCACGGTGGTCGGCATCACGACCGTGTTGACGCTGGTCGGGGTGATCCTCGCACCGACGACCGCGGCCCTGGCAGCACCGGACGACGGCGCGCTCACCGTGATGCTCACCCACCCGGAGAAGCGCCCGCTGCCGATGTCGGGGGTGGTGGTCGACCTGCGGACCCCGGAGGGCGCGACCACGGCCTCTGCCTCGAGCGACGCACGCGGGCGGCTGACGTTCGACGCCGTCCCGTCCGGCACGTGGAGCCTGCACGGCGAGCGCAAGGGCTCGTACGGCTTCGACGACGTGCTCCCCGCCGAGCGCACCGGCATCACGGTCGGCCCCGGAGCGCACGAGACCGTCGTCCTGGTCGTGCGTCGCGGCGCATCGATCGGTGGGACCGCACACAACCCGTACGGCGCCGACCTGTCCGGCGCGGCCGTCGTCGTGCGCGGCTGGAACACCGGAACGGTGCGTCGCACCGTCACCGCCCGAGACGGGCACTACTGGGTGCACGGCCTGCCGAGCGACGACTACAGCGTGCAGGTCAACGCGCACGACGAGTCCCTCGACTCGTGGCCGGCGCTGCGCGGTCAGTCGTGGGGGTTCCACCGCGACCCCGGCTCCACCGCGCCGCGCTCCTACGTCCGCGTCGCGAACCAGGCGGGCGGCCGGGCCGAGACCGTGCTGGACGACGTCGGCGCGAGCTCGACCGTCGGGGTCACCCTGTCCGCCATCGTGAACCCGCAGCTCGACACCGACTTCACCGGGGCCACGGTGCACGTGTACGGCGAGTCGATCGGCAGCACCTTCGACACCCGCCTGGTCTACTGGTCGCCGGGGCGCGGCGGCATCTTCGGCGTGGTCCTGAGCCCCGGCCGGTACAAGGTCGAGGTGGTCGGATGGTCACCCAGCCAGAACCGGTACGTCTCCTACTGGTACGGCGGCGAGGGCAACCGCCCGGTCGCCGACCGGGCGTCGTCGCACACCGCGGTCGTGCGGGACGAGAGCCGGACCATCTCGTTCTGGAGCACGCGCTGATCCCCGAACCCGACGCCCGAGACCGTGACGACGCGCTCACCGGATGCGTCTTCGACAACGTGCCACGGGCCTCCCGGCTCGTCGAGGACGACCTGGTCGTGGCGTTGCTGGACGCGAACCCGGTCTCGACCGGGCACAGCCTGGTCGTCCCGAAGCGCCACGTGGTGTCGTGGTTCGACGCCACCGCGGACGAAGTCGCCGCGATGACGCGGCTCGTCCGCGCACTCAAGCTGGTGCTCGACGACCGGTACCGACCTGACGGGTACAACGTCGGGTTCAACGACGGCGCGGCAGCCGGGCAGACGGTGTTCCACGCCCACCTGCACGTGATCCCACGGTACGGCGGCGACGTGCCGGACCCGGCCGGGGGCATCCGGCACACGATCCCGGGCCGGGGCCGCTACCCGACCGGCACCCGCGCGTCGCACCGGTGAGGACCGTCCCGAGGGAACCCTCAGGACACTCCGGCCCCGATGAGGTCGGCGAGCGGGACGTCGTCGCGTGCCACGGCTGCGGCGACCTGGCTCAGGGAGCGCTGGTGTGTGCGGGCGTAGCGACGGATCATGCCGAAGGCCTCCTCGACGTCGACCCCGGCCGCACGTGCGAGGTACCCCTTGGCCTGTTCGATGGCGACCCGGCTGTCGAGCGCACGCTGGAGCTGCTCCGCGGTGAGTGTCGCGTGCTCGAGGGTCCGTTGCTGCAACAGGCTGATGGTCGCGACGTCGGCGAGGGCCTGCGCGGCTCGGGCGTCGGCACCGTTCAGCGCTCCCTCCGTCTCGCGGAACAGGTTCAGCGACCCGACGGTGGTGTCCCGCAGCCGGAGCGGGATGGCGTGGACGCCCGCGTAGCCGCGAGCCCTCGATGCCTCGGCAAACCGGGGCCAGTGCTGCCGCAGGTCGTCGGCGTTCTCCGAGGTCACCAGCCGGCCGGTGGTCACGGCGGTGATGCAGGGCCCCTCACCGGCGTTGAGCTGGAGCAGACCGATGAAGCTGCTGCGCTCGCTCGTCGACGCGACGACGCGCAGCTCGTCCTGCTGGTCGAGCAGGTGGATCGCGCCCGCGGCGGCGTCGAACAACTCCACTGCCCGGTCGACCAGCGTCTGCAGGACGTCGACCACGTCGTAGTCCGCCACCAGGCTGTCGGTGAGGGTCACGAACGTCTCGACCAGTCGTGCTTCGCGTACCTCGGTCATGTGGAGCGGTCCTTCCGTCGAGCAGGCGGGACAACCGTAACCGAGCAGCGGACACGCGGACCTGTGGCTTGCACCCGGGAGCGCGGCGGCTCTAGCGTTGGAGCAGCTGCCCCAGACCCCGGCCGCCGGAACGTTCCGCCATTCCGATGACGACCAGGGAATCCATGACGACGCAGCACGCCGGTACCAGCCCGCAGCGGGAGACCAGCTCGAAACCCCTCGCCAGCGGCTACCGGAAGACCGGCTCTCCGGTCGGACCGCGGACCGGCGGCACCTCGTCCTACTCCGCGCTGCTGGCGCAGGTGAAGGAAGCCGGGCTGCTCGAGCGCCGTCGGGGCTTCTACTGGGCGCTGTTCTCCGCGCTCGTCCTGGCCACGGCCGCGTGCTGGGTCGTGTTCGCGTTCCTCGGTGACTCGTGGTTCCAGCTCATCGTGGCCGGTGCGCTGGGCGTGCTGTTCACACAGTTCGCGTTCCTGTCGCACGAGGCCGCGCACCGTCAGGTGTTCGAGTCCCAGAAGTGGAACGACCGCGCGGGCCGCTGGCTCGGCACGTTCCTGGTGGGCCTCAGCTACTCGTGGTGGATGAACAAGCACACGCGCCACCACGGCAACCCGAACACCGTCGGCAAGGACCCGGACATCGCGCCGGACGCGATCCGGTTCCTGCCGGAGGACGCCGCCGCCGTGACGAACAGGCCGCTCCGGGTGTTCGTGCAGTACCAGGGCTGGTTGTTCTTCCCGTTGCTCACGCTCGAGGGGATCAACCTGCACCGGGCTGCCGTCATGTCGGTCCTCCGGGGCACCGGTGGCCGCAGCGACACCCGGGGTCGGGTCCTCGAGGGCATCCTGCTCGTGGCGCGTTTCGCCATCTACCTGACGGTCGTGTTCTGGTTCCTGCCGTTCGGGATGGCGTGTGCGTTCCTCGGGGTGCAGCTGGCCGTGTTCGGCGTGATGATGGGTGCCTCGTTCGCCCCGAACCACAAGGGCATGCCGACCATCGCGCACGACGCGAAGGTCGACTTCTTCTCCCGTCAGGTGCGCACCTCGCGCAACATCCGTGGCGGCTGGTGGGTGTCGTTCCTGATGGGCGGGCTGAACTACCAGGTCGAGCACCACCTGTTCCCGTCGATGCCGCGTCCGGCGCTGAAGCAGGCCCGCCTGCTCGTCCGTGACCACTGCGACACCCTCGACGTGCCCTACACCGAGACGACGCTGCTGCGCTCCTACGGCATCGTCGTCCGCTACCTCAACCGCGTCGGCCTCGCCGCCCGCGACCCCTTCGTCTGCCCCATGGTGACCGAACTCCGGATCCACTGAGCCCCGCCCCGCCCTGCCCCGTGCCGAACCTCCCGAACGACGCCCACCAGCTGCGGGCAGCGGTGGTCGTGAACCCGACCAAGATCGACCAGGCGCGCCTCCGAGCGGTGCTCGCCGCCGAGGAGCGCGCCCACGGATGGGCCGAGTCGCTCTGGTTCGTCACGAGGGCCGACGACGACGGACGGGCTGCCGCACGGGCCGCGCGCGACGCCCGCCCGAGCGTCGTCCTCGTCGCCGGCGGGGACGGCACGCTCCGGGTCGTCGCCGAGGAACTCCGCGGCACCGGGACGCCGGTCGCGCTCGTCCCCAGCGGCACCGGCAACCTGTTCGCACGGAACCTCGGGCTGCCCCTCGGCGACCTGGTGCGCTCCGTCCGTGCGGGCTTCGGCGGGACGGACCGCCCGATCGACGTCGGGCTGGCCGACCTGACCGACCCGTCGGGCACCACGACGTCGCACGCGTTCCTGGTGATGACCGGCATCGGGCTCGATGCGAGCATGGCCGCGGACACGAACGCGTGGGTGAAGAAGCGGTTGGGGTGGGTGGCCTACTCGGATCCCATCGCCCGGTCCGTGATCGGCAACCGGCAGATCCCGGTGCACTACGGGATCGACGACGGCCCGCTCCGCAGCATGAGCGCGCACACGATCATCGTCGGGAACTGCGGCACCCTGACCGCGGGCATCCTGCTGCTCCCCGCTGCCCGCCCGGACGACGGGATCCTCGACGCCGTGGCGTTCCGGCCGGCCGGGTGGTTCGGGTGGACCAAGGTCGGGTACGCCCTGACGCTCAACCGGTTCTTCGCGCGCACCCGGTTCGGGCGGCTCCTGGCCCGGGTGCTGCCGACCTCCCGTGCGCTCCGGTACACCCGGGCACGGACGCTGCGGCTGACCGTCGACATCCCGGAGCGTGTGCAGCTCGACGGTGATGCGTTCGGCGAGGTGGTCGCGGTGTCGCTCACCACGCAGCACCACGGGCTGGTCCTCCGGACGGAACCGGTCTAGCCGGTGCTGCCGAGGTCGGCACCCCGGTGCACGACGTCCTCCGCCATGGCCCGGATCCCGTGGCCCGCACCGGCAGCAGCACGTCGCAGGATCTGGAACGCCTCGTCCATCCGGATGCCCCGTCGGTACGCGAGTGCGCCCTTGGCCTGTTCGAGGAGCACCCGGGCCTCGAGCGCGTCCTCGACCTGTTCCTCGATCGTGGTCGACACCCCGCGGTCGCGCTGTCGGACCAGGGCAGCCGAAGCCGCGTCGGCGAGCAGCTGGAGCAGCACGACGTCCTGGTCGTTGTGCCCGCGGGTGTGGTCGGCGAAGACGCACAGGGAGCCGATGGTCCGGTCCCGCAGACGGATCGGCTCGGCGAACGTGCCCTGCAGCCCCCGTTCGCGCATCGTCGCCGCGAACGTCGGCCACTCCGACTCGTGCGTGGACACGTCGGGCACGTCGATCGTCTTCCCGGTCCGGTAGCAGTCGAGACACGAGCCCTCGTTCGTGCCGAGCTGCGCTTCCTCGGCCTCGCTGCTGCGCTCGCTCGTCGAGGCGATGACCTGCAGTACGCCGTACCGGTCGGCCAGCACGATCCCCGCCTCCGTCGCCGAGGTCCCCTCCACGCACGCCGCGATGACACGGTCCATGGCGTCGAGCACCTCGAGGTCGGTGTCCAGGGCCGGAGTCAACCGATCCGGCAGGTTGATCGCGTCACTGGTCGTCATGCTTCGACGCTACGACCAGACCGATGGCGCACGGCTCAGCCAGTTCGCGTACCGGATCACGGCTCTCGAGTCCGCAAGCAGGCGCGTCCGTCGAAGTGCGGACTGGTGCGACCCCTGGACAGGGGTCAGGATGACGCATCAGTTGCACAGAGCAACTGGCAGGTGCTTCACCGACAGAGGAGTCGTCATGAAGAAGTCCATCGCAGCCGCGTTCGCCGCGGTCGCCGTCGTCACCGCCGGCGTCTTCGCCGCGTCGCCCGCCTCCGCGCTGCCCGTCAGCACGAAGGTCGTCGGCGGCGAGAAGGCCCCCACCACCTCATGGGCGGTGCAGCTCGAAGCCTCGGGCGGGAGCATCCCCGCAGGCTACGCCAGCAACTGCACCGGCGAGCAGCTCAACGCCTCGTGGATCCTCACCGCCCGGCACTGCATCGACGGCATCGGTGCGATGAACGTCTACCACTCCAACTCCACCGTCAACCGCGGCACGGCCGTCGCCGTCGACCGCGTCAACGCCTCGCCGGCGGGTGACATCGCGCTCGTGCACCTGCGGACCGCCTACTCGCTGTCCACCTACGCACCCCTCGACCTCACCGCGACGGCCAAGTCGAGCGGCACCGGCACCATCCAGGGCTACGGCCTGCGCGCGAACGCGACACAGTCCGACGGCCTCTACCAGGCCACCGTCTCGCTCACCGGCGCGAGCACCGACGCCTCTAACGGTCGTGCCCAGCACCTCACCGGGGTGACCGGCGCCTCGAACCACGGCGACTCGGGCGGCCCGCTGCTCGTCAACGGCAAGGTCGTCGCCGTCTGCTCCACCGGCGACAGCGCCGACCCGGGTGCGAACACCAGGGCCGGCTCGAACTACGCTCTGCTGTCGCAGGCCTCGTCCTGGATCCGGACCACGGCCGGCGTCTGAGCCACCTGACGGACCGGAGGCGCGGTGCGGGCCCGCACCGCGCCTCCGGTCCGTCCCCACCCGTCTTCCAGGACCCGGTCGCCTGCTCAGCGTCCGTCACCCACCAGCTGAGCGCCCGTGCGGGCGCTGCGACGACAGTGGGGCCATGAGCCAGTACGAGAAGCGCGATCCGAACACCCTCTACCCGGCACCGTCGTACCCGAAGCAGGAGCAGTCGCTGCCGGGCGCCGCGTGGAAGATGGACCCGAAGCCCGACCACGGCGAGGAGAGCTACGTCGGGCTCGGACGCCTGAAGGGGTACCGCGGCATCGTCACCGGTGCCGACTCCGGCATCGGCCGTGCCGCCGCCATCGCGCTGTCGAGCGAAGGAGCGGACCTGGTGCTCTCGTACCTGCCGGACGAGCAGGAGGACGCGGAACAGGTCCGCGACCTGCTCGAGTCAGAAGGCCGTCGGGCCGTGCTGTTCCCCGGGGACATCTCCGACGAGCATTACTGCACGGATCTGGTGCAGAAGGGCGTCGACGAGTTCGGCGGCCTCGACACCCTGGTCATGGTGGCGGGTCGCATGGAGAGCAACGAGGACATCCTGACGCTCGACACGTCGATGTTCGACTCCACCTTCAAGACCAACATCTACTCGCTGTTCTGGCTGACCAAGGCCGCGGTGCCGCACCTCGAGCCCGGGTCGACCATCGTGACGACCGGTTCGATCCAGGCGTCGACGCCCTCGCCGGACAAGATCGACTACGCCGTGTCGAAGGGCGCGATCAAGCTCTTCACCGAGGCCGTCGCGCAGCAGCTCGCGCCGAAGGGCATCCGTGTGAACTCCGTCGCGCCGGGGCCGGTGTGGACGCCGTTGCAGCCGGGTTCCGACGACGCCGAGACGGTGTCGCACTTCGGCGAGAGCTCGCCGTTCGGCCGCCCCGGGCAGCCCGCCGAGCTCGGCGCCGCCTACGTGCACCTGGTCAGCCCGGAGTCGAGCTACCAGTCCGGTTCGACGATCACGATCGCGGGCGGCACGCCGGCGTTCTGATCTGGCGTTCTGACGTTCTGACGTTCTGCCGTTCTTGCGTTCGAGGAAGGGGACCACGTGTCCGGAGTGACGCACACCGTGCTGGTCGAGTGGGACGGGGAGGACCGGTCGTCCGAGGCATCGGCCCTGTCGCGCGAGCACCTGCCACGGATCGAGGGGGTCGAGTCGGTGCAGTCCGGCACGAGCGTGAGCACGGAGGGACTGGAGGGCGGGTTCCACTGGATGCTCGTCGTCCGGTTCCGCGATCGTGCCGCGCTCGCCGAGTACTTGCCGCACCCGGAGCACCGGCCGGTGGCCGAGTTCATCGGTGCGGCGAGTGCCCGGGTCGTCGTGTTCGACGTCGAGGACGCCGAGCAGCCCGAGGAGCGCCAGGGCATCCGCGTCGGGTGAACCGACCGGGGCCGTGCAGAGCACCAGGTGCTGGTCTCTCTCGGCCTGGCTGCTCAGCGATCGCGGGCAGGATGGGGCGATGGCCAGCGCTGTCCGTCTCATCCGGTCCGACGTCCTGAGCGACGTGGCGCAGTACGCGTACGCGTCCACCGTGCCGGCTGGGACGCGGCTCGTGTTCCTCGCCGGGGCCTGCCCGCTCGCCCCGGACGGGTCGACCGTCGCGGTCGGGGACCACGCGGGCCAGGCCGCCAGGTGCATCGAGACCATGCAGGAGGCGCTGCGTGCGGCAGGTGCCTCCATCGAGGACGTCGTGAGCACCCGGGTGCTCGTGGCGTCCTCGCGGCAGGCTGATCTCGTCACCGCCTGGCAGGTGGTCCGCGATGCCTTCGGCACTCACGACGTGCCGAGCACTCTGCTCGGGGTCACGGTCCTCGGGTACGACGACCAACTGGTCGAGATCGAAGCCGTCGCGGCTGTCGCCGACTGAAGCCGGCGGGGTCACTGCGGACCCGCACCGCACAACCACAGTGACTTCGCCTCACTCCACCAACGACTGCGTCCCCACCACGATCGCCAGCGCCAGCCGCTCCGCGTCCACCGACCCGGGCACGGCCGTGTACGCCAGGATCCGCAGGTCCTCCGGCCCGACGACCAGGGTGTCGCAGTCGAGCGTGATCAGCCCGACGTCCGGGTGGTCGATCACCTTCCGGCGGGCGGTCTCGCCGAGCGCGGTCGCGCCCGAGTCCCACAGCTCGACGAACCGCGGACTCGCCGCCCGCAGGTCCCGCACGAGCTGCTGCAGCTGGCGGTCGAGCGGGTAGCGGGCCGCGGTCATCCGGAGCCCCGCCACCAGGTTCGCCTCGAACGCCGCCTGCTCCTCGGGCGTGTGCACGGCTCGGCTGCCGGATCCGACCAGGTGCCGCCACGCCGTGTTCCGGTCGTTCCCGCGGAGTGCCCCGATCGGCCCCATCAGCGCGTCGTACGGGGCGTTGGCGACGAGCAGGTTCCCCGCGGCGTCGAGCACCGCGACGGGGGTGTCCGCCAGTCGGTCGAGCAGTCGCTGCACGCTCGGTGGGATCCGCGACGGAACCACATCAGCTCCGGGGACCGCGTGCCCGGCGAGCCGGTAGAGCAGCTCGCGGTCGGCATCGGCGACCCGCAGCGCCCGCGCGAGCGCCTCGACCACCTGGGCGGACGGTGAGGTTGCCCGCCCCTGCTCGAGCCGGGTCAGGTAGTCGGCCGAGATCCCCGCGAGCTGCGCCAGTTCCTCGCGCCGCAGCCCGGCTGCGCGTCGACGCGGCCCGACGACCATGCCGGCAGCGTCGGGGGAGACGTGGTCGCGCAGCCGCCGCAGGGTGTGCCCGAAGTCCGTGTCCACCATGTCCCCAGTCTGCGCGCGTCGAGCGGTCGAGTCCTGGCCCTGACGGTCCTACGACAACCGGGCGACTCCCTGAGGTCGGCGCCGAGCGTGACGCTGGACCCATGACAACGACACTCATCACCGGGGCCACCCGCGGCCTCGGCAAGGAAACCGCCCGCCAGCTCGTCGAGGCGGGCCACACCGTCTGGATCGGCGCCCGCGACGCCGACCAGGGCGCCGCCGTCGCCACCGAGGTCGGCGCCCGCTCCGTCCAGCTCGACGTCCGCGACGACGACTCGGTCGCCGCGGCCTTCGCCCACGTCGACGCGAACGGAGGCCTCGACGTCCTGGTCAACAACGCCGGCATCGCCGTCTGGGGACAGAGCGGCCCCGAGGCACTCGCCGTCTTCGACACGAACGCCGTCGGCACCATCCGCGCGACCGAGGCCGCGCTGCCGCTCCTGCGTCGCTCCGCGAACCCGATCGTGGTGAACCTGTCGAGCGCGCTCGGATCCTTCACCGCCACCCACGACCCGTCGAAGCCGGCGTTCACCGTGCCGGCCGTGGTCTACGGCGCGTCCAAGGCGGCCGTCTCGATGCTGACGGTGCAGTACGCCCGCGTCGTGCCCGAGGTGCACTTCGTCGCGATCGAGCCCGGCTACACGGCCACCGAGTTCGGTGGCATGCCGAACCCGCACGGTCGCCCTGTCGAGGTCAGCGCCGCGACGATCGCGGCCGCCGCGAACGCAGGCCCGGAGGGCCCGACCGGTGTGTTCCTGGAGGACGGCCAGCCGCTCGGGTGGTGACGCCGTGACGGCCTGGAGGCCCGTGGCGGCGCCGCCACGGGCCTCCAGGCCGTCGTCCGGTCGCGTCTACAGCAGCTGGCGCGCGTTGGTGGACGCGAGGTCCAGCAGCTCGTCGCCGCGGCCCGACAGCACCGTGCGGATGGCGTAGAGCGTGAAGCCCTTCGCCTGCTCCAGGGTGACCGCCGGGGGCATGGACAGTTCCTGGCGGTTCGCGCGGACCGACACGAGCGCGGGGCCGTCGTGCGCGAGCGCGGCGGCCATCGCGTCCTCGAAGTCGTCGGACACGTCGACGTGGAACCCCTTGATGCCGATCGCCTCGGCGACGGCGGCGAAGTCCGGGTTCTGCAGCTCGGTGCCGTAGTTCACGAAGCCGGCGGCCTTCATCTCGAGCTCGACGAAGTTGAGCGACGAGTTGTCGAACACGACGATCTTCACCGGGAGCTTGTTCTGCACGATCGTGATGAGCTCACCGAGGAGCATCGTCAGCCCGCCGTCACCGGCAAGAGCGATCACCTGCCGGTCCGGATACGCCGTCTGCGCACCGATCGCCTGCGGGACGGCGTTCGCCATCGTGCCGTGCACGAACGAGCCGATCAGTCGGCGCTTGCCGTTCATGGTGAGGTAGCGCGAGGCCCAGACGACGGGGGAGCCGACGTCGGGGATGAAGACGGCGTCCTCGGCGGCGAGCCGGTCCAGCACCCGGGTGACGTACTGCGGGTGCAGCGGCTTCTTCCTGCCGGCGGGCACGGCCAGGTCGTCGAGCTTCTCGCGGGTCTTCCGGTAGCGCCCGAGCGAGTCCTCCAGGTGCTTCGTCGGGTGCGAGCCGGTCAGCAGCGGGAGGAGCGCGAGGGCGGTGTCCTTGACGGTGCCGACCAGCCCGATGTCGACGGGGTGCCGCCGGCCGAGCTGCGAGCCACGGATGTCGACCTGCACGTGCTTCGCCTCGGCCGGGAAGAACTGCTGGTACGGGAAGTCCGTGCCGAGCATGAGCACGACGTCGGCGTCCTCCATCGCGCGGTAGCCGGAGGCGAAGCCGAGCAGCCCCGTCATGCCGACGTCGTAGGGGTTGTCGTACTCGATGTGCTCCTTGCCGCGCAGCGCGTGCACGATCGGGGCCTGCAGTCGCTCGGCCAGGGCGACGACCTCGTCGTGGGCGTCCGCGACGCCGGCTCCGGCCAGGATCGTGATCCGGTCGGCACCGTTCAGCAGGTCGGCGGTGCGCTGCAGCTCGGCCTCGCTCGGCACGATGCGCGGGGTGGCCCGCTCGATGCGGGTGGCGCGGTCGTCCTTCGCCTCGGCGAGCAGGACGTCGCCCGGGATCACGAGGACCGCGACGCCGCGCTTCTCGATCGCCTCGCGCATCGCGATCTCGAGCAGGCGGGGCATCTGCACCGGGTCGGCGACGTACTCGACGTAGACGGAGCACTCACGGAACAGCTCCTGCGGGTGGGTCTCCTGGAAGTAGCCGGAGCCGATCTCCGCCGTGGGGATGTGCGCGGCGATCGCCAGCACCGGCACCCGCGAACGGTTCGCGTCGTACAGGCCGTTGACCAGGTGCAGGTTGCCGGGCCCGCAGCTGCCGGCGCAGACGGTCAGGTCACCGGTCAGGGCGGCCTCGGCAGAGGCGGCGAACGCGGCCGCCTCCTCGTGACGGACGTGCTCCCACCGGATCGTGCCGTCCTTGCGCAGGGCGTCGGTGAAGCCGTTCAGGGAGTCCCCGGGCAGACCGTAGACCCGGTGGATGTCGTTGGCCCGGAGGGTGGCGACGATGTTCTCGGCAACGGTTGGCATGTGCCCTGTCTACTCGCGACCGCTGTGCTGAACGCTTTCGGATCATCGTGAGGCCCGCTCGCCCCTGCGTGTCGGGCTTGGGCTGCGACGATGACCGGATGACCGACGACGCGCCGCTCCTCCGTCCCCGCCGACGGGAGCCCGCCGAGTACGGGATCCTGGAGCGCTCGCCGTACCCGCTCGTCTCGGTGGCGATCGCCGTCATCGCGGTCGTCGTCATCACCATCGTCGGGTTCACCCTCGGCACGGTGGACCTCGGGCTGTCGAAGGCCCTCAACGCGCTGCACACCGGGTTCGTCGGGGCGTTCAGCACGGCGGTCTACCACGTGATCAGTCCGGCACCGGCGATCGGGATCACGGTCGTCGTCGTCGCCGTGGTCTGGTGGCGCACGCGAGACCTGCGACCCGCCCTGGCGTTCGGCGGAACCATCGCGATCACGTGGGTGCCGTCCGCGATCGTGAAGGAGATCGTGCACCGCGCCCGGCCCGACGTCGCCGTGCTGCCGCACCCGTTCCCCGTGCAGCCCGACCCCGGGTACCCGAGCGGGCACACCGTCTACATCACGGCGTTCGTCATCGCCCTGATCTGGCTGCTCCGCGAGACCCGGTGGCACCGGCTCGCGCTGACGCTCGGGGTCGTGGCCATCGTGGTCGTGTTCTTCGCGGTGTCGATCGACGCCGTCCACTACCCGACCGACGCTGCCGCCTCGATCCTGTGGGCACTGGCCGTGGCGCCGGGGGTCCGGGTGGTGTGGGTCGACTGGCTCATGCCGCGGGTGCCGTTCCTGCGGCCGGGGCGGGGCTGACGCCGGGCGGTGCCGTTCCGGGTCAGCGGAGCGTGCTGGTCCGGCCCCGCGCGGCGAGCAGCGCCACGACGGCCACCACGGCGGCGGCGAGCATCACGATCGCCAGCGGCGCCGCGGTGTCCGAGCCGCCGATGCTGACGAGCGGGGACACGAGCGCCGCGAGCCCGAACTGCAGGGCACCGAGCACGGCCGAGGCGCTGCCGGCGGCCGACGGCACGGCGCCGAGGGCGAGCGCCGTGGCGTTGCCGAGCACCAGACCGAGCGAGCCCACCGCGGTGAACAGCGGCACGGCGAGCCAGATGACCGGCGCCCCGGAGACGACGAGCAGCGCGAACGCCACGGTGGACGCGAGCACCAGCACGATGCCGAGCGACAGCACGCCCGTGACCGAACGGGTCGAGGTGAGCTTGGCGGACAGGATGCTGACGCCCATGAGCGCCAGGGCGTTCAATCCGAAGGCCAGGCCGTAGCCGACCGTGCCGAAGCCGATCATGTCCTGGTACAGGAACGGCGACGCGGAGATGTAGGCCATCATCACGGCGAACGCGAAGCCGAACACCGCGGTGTAGCCGAGGAACGTCCGGGAGCGCAGGGCACGCAGGGCCGAGCCCGAGCCACGGCGTTCCTCACGCAGGGCGTCGCGGTGTTCCTTCAGGTGGGTCTCGCGGATCACGGCGAGGACCGCGATGAGCATGACGACCGACAGGCCGAGCACGATCGAGAGCAGGCCGCGCCAGCCGATCGGGCCGGTGAGCAGGCCGCCGAGCAGCGGTGCGACGACCGGGGCGACCCCGCCGACGATCATCATGAGCGAGAACGCGCGGGCGGCGGCCTTGCCGGTCGCCAGGTCGGAGATGACCGCACGGCTGATCACCATGCCGGCCGCACCGCCGAGGCCCTGCAGCAGGCGGGCCGCGATGAGCACGCCGATGTTCGGCGCGAGCACCGCGGCGATGCTCGCGAGCACGCACACCGCGGCACCGGCGATGAGCGGCGGCACGCGGCCGAACCGGTCGGACAGCGGACCGAACACGAGCTGGCCCGCGGTCACACCCACCAGGAACGCGGTGAGGGTGAGTTGGACGGCGGTCGCGCTCGCCCCGAGCTCGGTGGTCATCTGCGGGAACGCCGGCAGGTACAGGTCGGTGGCGAAGGGGGCGACGGCACTGAGCAGGCCGAGCACCAGGAGCAGCGCGGTCGTGATGCCCTGCTGCTTGGTCGTGGGTGTCGCGATCGTCGCGCGGATGGTTCCGGTGTCCGTGGTCATGGTTATGAAAGCATAACTCATCGCCGGAGATCGGTACAGTACGGTCATGCACTCCGCCGTGTCCGACCACGTCCTCGCCGAGTTCGCGGACGTCCTGCTCCGGATCGCGCGTGACATCGATCCACACGGCTCCGAGACCCTCGACATCGTGCCGCTGACCGGCACCGAAGCGCTCGTGATGCGCTGGATCAACCGCAATCCCGGCACCTCGCCCAGTGCCACCGCCGAGGCGACCGCCCTGCAGCGCAGCAACCTCAGCGTCGCACTCCGGTCGCTCGTGTCGAAGGGCATGGTCGAGCGGCGCCAGGACCCGGCGGACGCCCGGACCGTGCAGCTGCACTCGACCGCCCTGGCCCAGGAGAGCGTCGACCGGCTCCACCGGCACTGGTCCGGCAAGCTCCGCACGGCCCTCGGCGGCGACGAACGGGGTGCGGTCGAGGCGCTGGAGCTGCTGCAGCGGATCGACGACGGGCTCCGCGCGGGCTAGGCGACGGCGTCCGCGGCGGCGTCGGCGGCAGCAGCTGCGTCGTCGGCAGCGGTGTCGGCATCGTCGGCCGCCTCGTCCTGGATCGGCAGCAGGCGACGCGCTCCGTGCCCCTCGTCGCCCAGGGCATCGCCCGGGTTCACCACCGAGCAGGCCCCGAGCGAGACGCACCCGCAGCCGATGCACTGCGTCATCTCCTGCTGCAGGCGCTCGAGCTCGAGCTGGCGGGCCCGCAGCCGTGCGCGCCACCGTTCGTTCAACCGGTTCCAGTCGCGCAGCGAGGGCATGCGGTCGGCGGGCAGCGCCTCGAACTGCTCGGCGACCTCGCTGAGCGGGATGCCGAGGCGTTTGGCCACCTGGATGATCGCGATCCGCCGTTCGACGTGCCGCGGGTACATCCGCGTGCCGCCGTCGGTGCGCTCCGGGTGGATCAGGCCCTTGCGCTCGTAGAAGTGCAGGGCCGAGGCAGCGACCCCCGTGCGGCGGACGATCTCGCCGATGGGCAGCAGGTCGGTCGGCCGCGGCGCCGGGATCTCGACCGTGGTGGAGATCCTACTGCTGGAACGACTCCCAGAGCAGGAACCCGGTGAACAGCACGAACGGCGTGCAGGCGACCACGTTGAGCCAGCGGTGCTCGACGATCACCGCGGCGAACTCCCGCAGGAACGCACTCGGCACGTAGTAGGCCGCCGTGCGAGCACCGACGACCTGGGCGGGCAGGTCGAGGCGACGGGCCAGGGTCGCGGCCCGCAGCACGTGGTAGTTGTTCGTGACCACGACCATCTGGCCGTCCCGGCCGGCGGCCGTCTGCACGTCCCGCGAGAACCGGAGGTTCTCACGGGTGTTGCGCGACGCGGTTTCCGCGACGACGTCGTCCGGGTCGGCACCGTGCGCCACCAGGTACTCGGCCATCGCGGTGCCCTCGGGGCGGGGTTCGTCGTCGCCCTGTCCGCCGGACGGCACGAGGAGCGGGCGGCGTCCGGCCGCCCGTTCGGCCCGGTAGACGCCGAGCGCCCGGTCGAGCCGGCTCTGCAGCAGGGGCGGGACCTCGCCGTGCACGAGCCCGGAGCCGAGGACCACGATCGTGTCGGGCACGATGCCGTGCCGCGTCCGCCCGTAGACCACGGAGTACAGGGCGAACGCGACCAGCGACAGCGCGAAGTACCCGCAGACGAACACCATCAGCACGGCGATCGCGATCTTCGTGCCGTCCCACAGCGTGAAGCCCTCGCCGCTGCCCGAGACGAGCAGGGCGATGGCGACCGCCGGCAGCACGAACACCGCCACCCCGGCAGCGAGCGACAGCAGGTTGCCGACGCTGCGCCCCTCGGCCCGGAGCATCTGCAGGCCGTTCGCGACCAGGGCGACCCCGAGCACCACGACGGCCAGCGGCACGAGCAGCAGCACCACGGCGACGAGCAGGCTGAACCCGGGGACCACCCTGGTCAGCACGGCCACGACCGTCGCGAGCCCGAACAGCACGGCCGCCGTCAGGAACACCCCGTTGCGGAGCATCCGCGGGTCACGTCGCCGCCCCAGGACGTACAGCACCAGGAACAGCAGGGCGAAGACCGGAGCGGCGCCCAGCCCGAGCACCGTCAACCGACCGCGCGACGGATCAGGTCGGCCACCCGTGCCTCGTCGGCCTCGGAGAACTCGGGGCTGATCGCCCACGACGTCGGCCAGAACGTGCCGTCGTCGAGCGCGGCCGAGTCCTGGAACCCGAGCGTCGCGTAGCGGGCCTTGAACTTCGCGGCGTCCTGGAAGAAGAACACCGCCTTGCCGTCCCGTGCGTAGGCGGGCATGCCGTACCAGAGCTTCGGCGCGAGCTCGGGCGCGACCTCGAGCGCGATGCGGTGGATGCGCTCCGCCAGCCCCCGGTCCGACTGGGACATCTCGGCGATCTTCGCCTCGACCGCAGCCGCGTCGGCCGCTGCCTTCTCGGCCTTGGTGCCCCTCGTGCCGCGGGCGCGCTTGACCTCCGCGGCGTGCTCCTGCATCGCCGCACGCTCCTCGTCGGTGAAGGTGGTCTCGGTCTTCGTCGTCCGTGCCATCGTCGTCTCCTCGTGGTCTCGTGCACCCATCATGGGTCCGCGAAGCGAAGCATGCGAGGCCGGGGCCCGATCGAGTGCCAGGCTCGTCCCATGACCTACATCGCCAGTGACGACCGCTACGACTCGATGACGTACCGCCGGACCGGCCGCTCGGGCCTCGACCTGCCGCTGCTCTCCCTGGGGTACTGGCACAACTTCGGGGACGACATGCCCTTCGAGAACCAGCGTGCCATCAGCCGCCGGGCGTTCGACCTCGGGATCACCCACCACGACCTCGCGAACAACTACGGCCCGCCGTACGGAGCCGCCGAGGTGAACTTCGGCCGCCTGATACGTGAGGACTTCCGGCCCTACCGCGACGAGATGGTCATCTCGACGAAGGCCGGCTGGGACATGTGGCCGGGGCCGTACGGGCAGGGCGGTGGCTCGCGCAAGTACGTGCTCGCCTCGCTCGACCAGTCGCTGCAGCGCACGGGCCTGGACTACGTCGACGTCTTCTACTCGCACCGTCTCGACGCCTCGACCCCGCTCGAGGAGACGATGGGCGCCCTGCACACCGCGGTCCAGCAGGGCAAGGCGCTGTACGTCGGGATCTCGTCGTACGACGCCGAGCGCAGCCGTCAGGCAGCCGAGATCCTCCGCGACCTCGGCACGCCGCTCCTCATCCACCAGCCCTCGTACTCGATGCTCAACCGCTGGATCGAGACCGAGGGGCTGCTCGACGCCGCCGGCGAGCTCGGCTTCGGCGTCATCGGCTTCACCGCGCTGGCACAGGGGCTCCTGACCGGCAAGTACCTGAACGGTGTGCCCGAGGACTCCCGGGCGGCAGCGGGCAAGTCCCTCGACGCGTCGAGCATCACGCCCGAGGTCGTCGAGCACCTCCGTGCCCTGAACGACGTCGCGGCCGCGCGCGGACAGTCCCTCGCGCAGCTCGCCCTCGCCTGGGCGCTCCGCGACGAGCGGGTGACCTCACTCGTGATCGGTGCCTCGCGGGTGTCGCAGCTCGAGGACAACGTCGCCGCGCTGTCGAACACCTCGTTCACCGACGAGGAGCTCCGTGTCATCGACGAGCACTCCGTCGGCATCACGGACGTCGACCTGTGGGCGGGAGCCCGCGCGGGCGAGGTCTCCTGACCCGAGCGCCACGGGGCGCGGCGGCCCGGTCACGACACGTCGCGGGTCGCGTGCCGACCGGTCACGAAGTGTCGGCTGGCCGGCCCGCGCTGGCCGGTCGCGACGCGTCGTGGGTCGCGTGCCGACCGGTCACGAAGTGTCGGCTGGCGGCGCCGCAGGCGACGGTCTGCGACCGCACCGCGGACGGCCGACGGGGTGTCGTGACCGGTGCGGGGTCCTGGGCGCGGCGCGGCGGCCGGGAGGCACGGGGCGCCCCGTCACGCGCCTCCCGTCCGTCGGCCGGTCGCGACGCGTCGTGGGTCGCGTGCCGACCGGTCATGAAGTGTCGGCTGGCGGCGCCGCAGGCGACGGTCTGCGACCGCACCGCGGACGGCCGACGGGGTGTCGTGACCGGTGCGGGGTCCTGGGCGCGGCGCGGCGGCCGGGAGGCACGGGGCGCCCCGTCACGCGCCTCCCGTCCGTCGGCCGGTCGCGACGCGTCGTGGGTCGCGTGCCGACCGGTCATGAAGTGTC
Source organism: Curtobacterium sp. MCBD17_026 (assembly GCF_003234895.2). NCBI lineage: Bacteria > Bacillati > Actinomycetota > Actinomycetes > Micrococcales > Microbacteriaceae > Curtobacterium > Curtobacterium sp. MCBD17_026. Next base: position 248,381 of record NZ_CP126281.1, read on the forward strand.
GGCTGGCGGCGCCGCAGGCGACGGTCTGCGACCGCACCGCGGACGGCCGACGGGGTGTCGTGACCGACGGGACGGCGCCCGGAGCGAACTCCTCCGGTGCGCGGCGGCCGATTGGTACCATCGACAGCGTTCGACAACACGCAGTGTGTATCTACCGGCCGCCGGCTCCCTAGCGGACAACGGCGGCACCCGATGGGTCCGCCGCCACCGAACCGGGCGGGCCGAGAAGGCACACCCCAATGCTCCAGACCCGTTCCACCGGCGACACCCTGCCCACCGGCGACACTCCGCCAACCGGCGACACTCCGCCAACCGGCGACACCCCGCCCACCGGCGACACCCTGCCCACCAGCGACGCCCCGCCCGCTCCGGACCGCTCGCTCGTCTCGCTCGCCGGGCGCTGGTACTTCCCCGTGGCGTTCATCGCCCGGCTCCCGTTCGCGATGATGGTGGTCGGCGTCCTGACCCTCGTCGTCGCCGCCCGTGACTCCGTCGCCCTCGGCGGCATCAACTCCGCCGCCGTCGGCATCGGATCCGCGATCTTCGGCCCGATGGTCGGCGCCGCGGCGGACCGCTTCGGCCAGCGGGCGGTGCTCGTCCCCGTCGGCCTGGTGAACGCGGCGCTGCTCGGGTTCTTCCCGTTCGTCGTCAGCGGCACCGCGCCCGACCTCGCCGTGCTCGCCGTCGCGTTCTGCATCGGCGCCTCGGCCCCGCAGGTCGCCCCGATGTCCCGCACGCGGCTCGTCGCGATCATCCGGCAGCGAATGGCCCCGGCGCGGCGCGAGAAGACCCTCAGCGGCACCATGGCCTACGAGTCCGCCGCCGACGAGACCGTGTTCATCATCGGCCCGTTCCTGGTCGGCATCCTCGCCAGCGCGATCGCCCCGTGGGTGGCCGTCGCAGGCGCCTCGGTCCTGACGTTCGTGTTCGTCACGGCGTTCGCGCTGCACCCGACCGGCAAGCTCGTGGTCGGCCAGCACGCGGAGTCGACCCAGGCACCCGCACGGCAGCTGCTGCGCCCGCGGCTCGTCGTCGTGGTCGTCGGCATCCTCGGCATCGGCCTGTTCTTCGGCTCGACCCTCACCTCGCTGACGGCGTTCATGGAGACCCACGGCGAGGCCTCGCAGGCCGGCCTGCTCTACGGCCTGATGGGCATCGGTTCCGCCGGGTTGGCACTCGGGTCCGCGGCGTTCCCCCGGGCCTTCGGCCTCGGCTGGCGCTGGCTCGTCTTCGGCGTCGTGCTCCTCGCCGGTGCGGTCGCGTTCGCCGGCGCCGACTCCGTCGTCGCCGCGGGCGTCGTCCTCGCGGTCATGGGCATCGGGATCGGACCCACCCTGGTCGCCCAGTACAGCCTCGGTTCGGACCGGTCACCCGTCGGCCGGTCCGCCACCACCATGACGATCCTCGGGTCCGCCGTCATCGTCGGCCAGTCGATCGCCTCCGCCATCACCGGTGACGTCGCCGAGCACCACGGCACCGCCGCAGCGATGCTGCTGCCGGCGGTCTCCGCCGCGATCGTCGTGGTCGCCGCCGTCCTCAACCTGCTGCTCCCGCGTCGGGTCGCGACCGCCTGACCGCGAACGTGAGCGCCTGACGGACGGGAGGCCCGTGGCGACGCCGCCACGGGCCTCCGGTCCGTCACGGGAATGGACGAGGCGTGCGAACGCTCAGGACTCGGTGTCGTCGACGAGCAGGTCCTCGTGCCGGTAGTCGTCGGCGCGCAGCCCGGCGCGGGCGATCATGTGCGTCGACACCGGCACCAGGAACAGCTGGAACACCATGATCGGCAGCACGACCCAGAACGCCGTCCACGTCCACACCGCGACGACGATGGCGGCCAGCGCGAGCGCGAGCCCGAGCACCTGCGGCTTCGCCATCGCGTGCAGACGGACGAGCGGGTCCGGGAACCGGACGATGCCGACCCCGGCGCCGAGCGACAGCAGCGACCCGACGAGCAGCAGCCCGATGGCGATCCAGGCGCGGATGCCGGCGTCGTCGACGAACGACTCGATGATCTCGATCACGGCTGGTCCTCCTCGGCACGCTCGGGGGTGGTGACGGTCAGTCCCTCGTCGGACGGGTCCGCTGAGGGGGTGACGGCCCGGGCCACGGCGACCGTGGCGAACACACTCGTCGCCGAGATCACCACGAGCACGGGGATGCCGGTCAGGTCCTGGCGGATGACCATCGCGGCGGCGATCACCACGAGCACGGTGGTCAGCACCATGTCCGACCCGATCATGCGGTCGAGGATGGTCGGCCCGCGCACGATCCGGTAGACCGCCAGGGCCAGCGTGGCACCCAGCAGGGCGAGGACGAGCACGATCGCGATCCCCATCACGACGACGGCGGGGCTCACCGGGTCACCTCCGGCAGCGGCTCGGACAGCTCGGAGACGTCCTGCTTCGACCCCAGTGCGCGGATGACCATGGCCTCGATCCGGAGTGCGACGCGGCGTTCGTCCTCGACCTGATCCAGGCGCTCGGTGTCGAGCACGTGGATCAGCAGGCGACGGCGCCGCAGGTCCACGTCGGCGACGTACGAGCCGGGCACGAGCGAGATCGCGAGGGTGGCCAGCGTGAAGGTCATCTCGGACGTGGAGTGCAGCTGCACGAGCGTGATCGAGCTGCGCCGCACACCGCGGGGACGGAACGCGACCCACGCGACCCGGAAAGACGCCACGACGACGAGCCCGGACCACACGACCAGGAACCGCAGCACGTGCACGATCGAGAACCGTGCGGACAGCGGGACCGGCGGGAGCGGCAGCGCCTGGGTGACGAGGAGCGCCACGACGATGCCGCACAGCAGCGTCAGCGGGGTCCACGACCCCCAGAGCAGCGCCCAGAGCACGGTGAGTCCCGCGACGAGGGGCACGTCGTAGCGCCACGCCAGCGCGATCCGCCTGGCGTTGGAGATGCGGCGGACGTCGGTCATCGTTCACCTCCGAGCACGGCCTGCACGTAGCGGTCGGGCGACTCCAGCGACTCCGCTGCGCGGGTCGCGTAGCCGTAGAGCGGGCCGGCGACGACGGTCAGGGCGACGGACCCGAGCACCGCGACGGTGGTCACGCCGACGAGCATGCGCGGCAGGCGCACCTTCTCGGGAGCCTCGCCGATCGCCTCGGTCGCGCCGGTGGTCGGACTGGAGGCACGGGTCGCGTGCGGTGCGTCGGTGACCGCAACCGAGCCTCCCGGGTGGTACGCCTCGCCCGTGTCCTCGGAGACGGTGAGCGGAGCCGGTTCCGGCGACCGCAGGTGGGCGTGCGGTTCGGCGCTCGTCGCGTGCGGGGCGGCGGCCTCGGCCGCCGGCTTCGGCCGCCAGAAGGCGGCGTCCCAGACCCGCATGAGCGCGTACAGGGTGAGCAGCGAGGTGACGACGCCGGCGCCGATGGTGACGTACGCCATCGGGGAACCGTCCTCGGCGGCGGCGCGGAACAGGCCGAGCTTGCCGATGAAGCCGGAGAACGGCGGGATCCCGCCCAGGTTGAACGCGGGGATCAGGTACAGGGCGGCCAGCAGTGGTGCAGCCTTCAGCAGTCCGCCGAGCGACCGGGTCGAGGTCGTCCCGCCGACACGTTCCATCAGGCCGGACACCAGGAACAGCGTGGTCTGCACGACGATGTGGTGCACCGTGTAGAACACCGCGGCCGCCGTACCCGCGACGGTGCCGAGGCCGACGCCCATCACCATGAAGCCGATGTGGCTGATCAGCGTGAAGGACAGCAGCCGTTTCACGTCGGTCTGCGACACCGCGCCGAGCACCCCGACGACCATCGTCAGTGCGGCGACGACGAGCAGCACCTCGTTGAGTTGTGGTCGCGGGAAGATCACCGTCTCGAGCCGGATGATCGCGTAGATGCCGACCTTGGTCAGCAGGCCCGCGAAGACCGCGGTGACCGGCGCCGGGGCCGTCGGGTACGAGTCCGGCAGCCAGAACGCCAGCGGGAACACGGCCGCCTTGATGCCGAACCCGATCAGCAGCATCGTGTGCAGGAGCAGCTGGACGTGCTCCGGCAGGTCGGCGACGCGCTCGCTGATCTGGGCGATGTTCACCGTGCCGGTGGCGCCGTAGACCAGACCGATGGCGGCGAGGAAGATCGCCGATGCGATCAGGCTCGTCACGATGTACGTCGTGCCGGCCCGGACGCGCTGCTCACTGCCGCCCAGGGTGATGAGCACGTAGCTCGCCACCAGCAGCATCTCGAACGCCACGTACAGGTTGAACAGGTCACCCGCGATGAACGAGTCGAGCACGCCGGCGGCCAGCACCAGGTACGTCGGGTAGAAGATCGTGACCGGGGCGTCCTCGTCGTCGGCGGCCAGGCCCTGCCCGATCGAGAACAGCAGGACGAGCAGCAGGACGCTCGCGCTGACGGTGAGCAGCAGTGCGCTCAGCCGGTCGACGACGAGCGAGATGCCGTACGGGGCGTCCCAGCCGCCGACCTGCACCACGATCGTGCCGTGCCGGTCGACCAGGACCATGAGCGTGGCGGCCACGGCCAGCGCCACGACGAGCACCACGACGGTGATCGCACGCTGGAGCTTCTGGTGGCGGAGGAGTCCGAGCGCGACCGCGGCACCGAGCAGCGGGACGAGGACGAGGAGCGGGACGAGCCAGGTCATCGGGTCGCCTCCTGTTCTGCGTCGGTGGTGGTCTCCGGGTCCTCGTCGGCCGGCTCGTCGCGGTCACGGCCGATGGCGGCGTCGGCCTCGTCGACCTCGACCTCGTCGGCGCGGGACAGCTGCCACGACCGGTGGATCAGGGCCAGCAGGAACGCGCTCACGGCGAAGGTGATCACGATCGCGGTCAGGGCGAACGCCTGGGGGAGCGGGTCGGTGATGTTCTCGGCGCTCGTGCCGATCGGCGGGTCGCCCGCGGCGCCGGACATCACCAGCAGCAACAGGTTGAGGGAGTTGCCGAGCAGCAGGAAGCCGAGGAGCATCCGGGTCAGGGAGCGTTCGAGCAGCAGGTAGACGCCGCACGAGAACAGCACCGCCATGGCGATCACGAGGACGAGGGTGACGGTCATGTGGCGCTCCCTTCCGGGGTGGGGGCATCGAGGGTGTCGCTGACGGACTCCTCGGTGGTGTCGCGGGTCGGGGTCGAGGCGTCCTCGAGGCGCTGCCGGTCGACCTCGGCGCCGAGGCTGCGGAGGACGTCGAGCACCAGGCCGACGACGACCAGGTACACGCCGATGTCGAAGAACGTCGCGGTGACGAACTCGACGTGTCCGAGGATCGGGACGGTGGCCTCGAAGAACTCGGAGTACAGGGCTTCGCGACCGAAGAACAGCGGCACGATCGCCGTGATGGCGGCCGTCGCGACACCCAGGCCGAGCAGGCGACCGGCGCGCACCGGGGCCGCGGCGCCGAGTTCGGCGGGACCGCCGGCCAGGTAGCGGGCCGCGAGGGCGATGCCGGCGACCAGGCCTCCGGCGAACCCGCCACCTGCCGAGTTGTGGCCCGCGAACAGCAGGTAGAGCGACAGCACGATCAGGCCGTGGAACAGCAGTCGGACGACCACGTCGAGCAGGGCCGAGCGGCCGGTCGGGATCGCGGCGCTCGTCGGTAGCCAGGCGCGTGGCTCACCGTCGGTGCGCTCGCCGTTCGCGGTCAGGGTCTCCGGCAGGTCCCGCAGCCGGGGCAGGGTGTCCTCGCGCGAGTTCACGAAGATCAGGCTCGCGACGCCGGTGGCTGCGGCGACCACGACGGTGAGCTCACCGAGGGTGTCCCAGCCGCGCAGGTCGACGAGGGCGACGTTCACGACGTTCAGACCGTGCCCGAACGAGCTCGTCAGCGCGGGCAGGTCGGGCCAGAGGGGGCGTGCCGTGCGGGCGGAGGCGGCCACGACGACGACGATCGCCAGGGTCAGCCCCGCCAGACCGGCGAAGAGTGCCCGCACGACCCGGAACCGCGACGGGTTGGTCGTGGCGATGCGCGGGGGCAGCCGTCGGAGGACCAGGACGAAGGCGATCAGGGTGACCGTCTCGACCACGAGCTGCGTCAGGGCGAGGTCGACGGCGCCGTGCAGGACGAACAGCACCGAGAGGCCGTAGCCGGTGACGCCGACCAGGACCGCGGCGGCGAACCGGGTCTTCGCCGTGAGCACCGCGATGCCGGCGATCGACATCACGATCATCACCGGGATCTGGCCCCACGTGTCGGCGAACCGGACGTGGAACTCCCACGGCCCGCCGAGCACCAGGTTGGCGAGCGCCCCGGCGACGAAGACCGACAGGATCACCGTCAGGTAGTAGGGGAGCGAGCCGCGTTGCAGGCTCGCGGTGAGTCCGGTCGCTCCGCGGTCGAGCAGTCGCATGCCGTGCCGGTAGGTGCCCGCGGCACTCGGGAACCCGGCGAGCCGGTGCTGGAGCGCCTCGACCGGACGCCGCAGGGCGAACAGTGCGAGGCCCCCCACGAGGGTGATCGCGGACAGACCGAGCGCGGGCTCGAGGCCGTGCCAGAGCGCGAGGTGCGGGACCTCCTCGCCGCCGAGCGCTGCGGTCGTCGCCGCGGGCTCGATGCCGTGCGCGACCACCGGGGTGAGCAGGCCGAGTGCGAGCCCGGCCAGCGCGAGCACCGAGGGCACGACGGCGAGGCCGTGCAGGGCGTGCGGCTCGGTGGTCGCGACACCGGGCTTGCGGGCGAAGGCGCCCCACAGGAACCGCAGCGAGTAGGCCACGGTCAGCACCGAACCGACCGTCACGCCGATCAGGGCGAACCAGGCCCAGCCGGCGTCGGGGCCGTGCAGGGACTCGGTGAACCCGGTCAGCACGGCTTCCTTCGCGACGAACCCGATCGTCGGCGGGATCCCCGCCATCGACACCAGCGCGAGCACCGCGACGACCGCCAGCCACGGGCGGGCGCGCCCGAGTCCGCTGAGCCGGCCGAGGTCACGCGTGCCGGTGACGTGGTCGATCGCGCCGACCACGAGGAAGAGCGTCGACTTGAAGGCGGCGTGGGCCACGAGGAGTGCGACCCCTCCGAGGGCGACCGCGGGGGCACCCCAGCCGGCGGCGAGCACGAGGAACCCGAGCTGGGCCACGGTGCCGTAGGCGAGCAGGAGCTTGAGGTCGGTCTGCCGCAGTGCCCGGTACCCGCCGACGAGCATCCCGGCGACGCCGAGCAGCGTGATCGTCTCGCGCCAGCCGTCGAGCAGCGCGAACGCGGGGGCGAGCCGGGCCACCAGGTAGATGCCGGCCTTCACCATCGCCGCGGCGTGCAGGTAGGCGCTGACCGGGGTCGGGGCGGCCATCGCGGCGGGGAGCCAGAAGTGGAAGGGCACGATCGCCGACTTCGTGAGCGCCCCGAGCAGGACGAGGACCACCGACACCGAGACGACGGTGCCGCTCGGCGGGTCGGCGACGATGCCGGACAGCGAGGTCGTGCCCGCCGTGACCGAGAGCATCACGAGGCCCGCGAGCATCGCCAGACCACCGGCGGTCGTGACGACCAGGGCCTGCATGGCGGCGGCACGACTGGCACGCTTCGCGGCGTCGTGCCCGATGAGCAGGTAGGAGAAGACCGTCGTGGCCTCCCACAGGACGAACAGCACGATGACGTCGTCGGCGATCACGAGTCCGTACATCGAGCCGGCGAAGGCGGTCAGGACCCCGGCGAACCGACCGAGCCCGGGTTCGTCCCGCTCGAAGTACGAGGCGCAGTAGACCAGCACCAACGCGCCGACGATCGACACGACCAGTGCGAGCACCCACGACAGGGCGTCCATCCGCAGCGAGACGTCGAGGTCGAGCTGGGGGACCCACCGGTGCCGTTCGACGACGCTGCCGTGCAGGGCGGCGTCGGTCTGGGCGATCGTCAGCACCGCCGCCGCGGCGGGGGCGAGGGCCGCGACGTAGAAGACGCGGCGGCCGAGGACGGGGGTCAGGGCGGGGACGATCAGGGCGACGATCGCGAACGCGACGAGGACGAGGACCATCGGGCACCTCCTCGGGGTCGGGCTGCAGTCCGGCTCACTGGGCTCTCACAGCTTACGAAGCGACCCATGTGGAGAACCTGTGCGGCCGGACAGCAGTCCGCTCAGGTACGGCCGTGCGCTCGGGCGGGGATCTGCGTCGCGAGCTTGCCGCCGGAGACGTCGAGCAGGGTGCCGGTGATGTACCCGGAAGCGTCGCTCGCCACGAAGACGAGCAGGTCGGCGACGTCGTCCGGCGTCTCCCACCGGCGGAGCGACAGCGTGTCGAGCAGGCGGTCCTGCGCCTCGGTCGGCATCGTCGCGAAGCCGTTCATGGCCGTCGGCACCATGCCCGGTGCGTAGGCGTTCACGGTGATCCCCCACGGGCCGAGCTCCGACGCCAGGACCCGGGTGAACGAGACGACGGCGGCCTTCGACGCCGCGTAGGCCGCGCTCCCGACGCTGGGCACGATCGCCGCGAACGAGGCGGCGTTGATGATCCGACCGCGCCCGGCCGCCTGCATCACCGGAGCAACGGCCTGGCTCATCAGGAACGTGCCGCCGAGGTTGACGTCCATGCAGCGGCGCCAGGCGTCCCACTCCAGTTCGGCGACCGTGCCCGTGACGTTGATGCCGGCGTTGTTGACCAGCACGTCGATCGTGCCGTGCAGCCGGACGACCTCGTCCACGGCGTCGTGCACCGACTGCGGGTCGGCGACGTTGCACACGACGTGGTCGAGCGGGAAGTCCGGCTCGAAGGACAGGTCGAGCGCGACGACGCGGCACCCCTCGCCGACGAAGCGATCAGCGAGTGTGCGGCCGATCCCGCGCGCCGCGCCGGTCACGACGACCACTCGGTCGGTCAGGTCGAGGTGCATCGTTGCTCCCGTCGTCGGTGCCTTCAATAGGCATACTATTCGAGCATGACGGATCAGCGTGTGCTCTGGGTCACGGGTGGGGGCAGCGGCATGGGAGCCGCGAGCGCCGAGGCGGCGGCGCGGGACGGCTGGACCGTGGTGCTCAGCGGACGTCGTGCCGACCGGCTCGAGCAGGTCGCACGCACCATCCGTGACGCCGGGGGAACCGCGGACGTCCTGCCCCTCGACGCGAGCGACCCCGAAGCCGTCACCGCCGCGCGGGACGCCGTGCTCGAGCGGCACGGCCGGCTCGACGGGCTCGTGCTGGCGGCCGGACTCAACGCCCCGCGGCGCCGGTGGGACGACCAGTCGCTCACCGACTTCCGCGCGATCGTGGACACGAACCTCACCGCCGTCGTCACGCTGGTGGACGCCTCGCTGCCGGCACTCCGCGTGGCCGGCGGCGTGGTCGTCGTGGTGTCGTCGTACGCCGGGTGGTCCTTCCAGCCGGGAGCGGGTGTCGCGTACTCGGCGAGCAAGTCCGCGCTCGCCTCGGTCGTCCGCACGCTCAACCAGCAGGAGGCCGAGCACGGCGTCCGTGCCACGCACCTGTGTCCTGGTGACGTGGCGACGGACTTCCTCGACCAGCGGCCGGAGGCCCCCGATGCGGCCGCCCGGCAGCGCATGCTCCAGCCGGAGGACGTGGGGCGGACGGTCACGTTCGTGCTCGGGGCGCCGGCGCACGTGCGCATCGACGAGCTCGTGCTGTCGCCTGTCTCGCAGCGGTGACGAGCACCTTCGAACGGGTCCTCGACGAGGTCGGTGCCGCCGTCGTCTCCGGTGCCGTCGCCGTGGGCAGCCGCCGGAGCATCGACGACCTGGTGGCCTGGACGGGTGCCAGTCGCAGCATCGTCCGCGAGGCCGTCCGAGTCCTCGTCGCCCTCGGCCTGCTCACCGCGCGGCAGCGGGTCGGCGTGACCGTCCTCGGCGTGCGGGAGTGGGACGTCCTGGATCCGCGCGTGGTGCGGTGGCGGCTGCGGGGCCCGGACGGTGACCGCGTGGCGGCCGAGCTCCGTGAGCTGCGTGCGGCGGTCGAACCCGCCGCTGCTGCCGCAGCAGCCCGGCGGGCAGCGCTCGACGAGTTCGCGGACCGACGGGAGGCCCTCCGCACCACCGCCGACGAACTCGCCGCCGCCGCGACCCGCGACGACCGCCTCGACTTCGTGATCGCGGACGTGCGGTTCCACGCGCTCGTGCTCGACCTGTCCGGCAACGCGCTGTACCGACGACTGCACCAGGTCGTCGGCCAGGTGCTGCGCGAACGCGGGAGCGTCCGCCCGGACCGGCACGACGTCGGCCTCCACCTCGCTCTCGCCGATGCCGTCCTCGACGGTCGTCCGGACGAAGCGGCCTCGACGATGCGGGCGATCGTCGACCGCACGTGAGTGGAGCGCCCCGGACCTGCGAGGATGGACCCCGGTGTGCCCCTCCGGCGCCCGTGGAGGGTGAGTCGTGGACGCAGCACAGGACCTGGTCGTCCAGCTCGTCGGTACCCCGTGGGCGTTCTTCGTGGTCGGCCTCGTGCTCGCCGTGGGCAGTGTCGCGGTCTTCCTGCCCAGTCAGGCACTCGTCGTCGCGATCGGCACGCTCCTGGTGGGCGGTGACGGCGGTCTCCTGCCGGTCCTCTTCCTCGTCGTCGCGGCGTCGATCGGCATGGTCCTCGGCGACCTCGGGCTCTACCACCTGGCGCGTTCGGTCGACCTCGGCTCGAGGTCGTGGTTCTCGCGTCCGAAGGTCCGCGCGGCCCGGGACGCCATCGACGGCCGCTACCGTGCAGCTCCCGGGCGCATCGCGGTGCTCGGACGCTTCATCCCGATGGGCCGGTTGACGACGAACCTGGTCGGCGCGGACAGCGGGCTCGACCTCCGGCGGTTCCTGCTCAGCTGCGTGCTCGCCGACGTCGTCTGGGCGGCGTACTGCGTCGGCATCGCCTCGGCCACCGGGCGTTGGAGCCGCGAGCAGCCCTTCCTCGTCACGACCCTCGCGGTCGTGGCGTCGATCCTGCTCGGCCTCGCGATCTCCGCGATCGAGAAGGCCCTGCGACGACGCAGCGAGGCGGCGGCCGCGGCCTGACGAAAGTAGGGTGGGCACCCCGTTCGAAGGAGAACCCGTGCTGCTCGACGACCTCGTGCCGGACCGCGATGCGCTCGAGCGCATCGCCACCGGCAGCACCTGGGCCGAGGGGCCCTGCTGGATCCCGTCGACGCGCACGCTGCGGTGGTCCGACATCCCTGGTGACCGGATCCTGCAGTGGCACGCCGACTCGGGGGAGACCTCGGTGTACGCGGACGGTGTCGAGTTCACCAACGGCCGCACGCTCGATCGGGACGGCAGTGTCGTGCAGTGCTCGCACGGCCTGCGTCGGGTCGAGCGTGACCGCGACGGAGTCGTCACGCCGATCGTCGACGTGTGGGACGGGGGCCGCTTCAACTCCCCGAACGACGTCGTGGTCGCGCGGGACGGCGGCGTCTGGTTCACCGACCCCGCCTACGGCATCACCCAGCCGCGTGAGGGGCACCCGGGCGTGCGCGAGTACGGCGACCACTGGGTGTTCCGGTGCGGACCGGAGGGCGGGGACCTGCGACCCGTGGCGACCGACCTGGACGAGCCGAACGGCCTGGCGTTCGCCCCGGACGAGCGGGTGCTGTACATCGCGAGCTCGTCGGGCGACGAGCCGGTGATCCGTGCCTACGACCGCCGTGGCGACCTGCTGAAGAACGGCCGGGTGTTCGCGCGGCTCGAGCCCGGAGAGGGAGCGCCGGACGGCATCCGGGTCGACGTGCACGGCAACGTCTGGTCGTCCTCCCACCGCGGCGTCGTCGTGTTCGACCCCGAGGGAGCCCGGATCGGAGAGGTCGCCGTGCCGGAGGTCACGTCGAACCTGTGCTTCGGCGGCGACGACGGCACGACGCTGTTCCTGACCGCGACGACGTCGGTGTACCGGATCGCCACGACGACGCGGGACGCTGCCGTATCCTGACTCGGCCATGCAGTGCGACTACTTCGACCGCGGGGTGTGCCGGTCGTGCACGCTCATGGGTCAGCCCTACGCCGACCAGGTCCTCGACAAGGAACTCCGGACGCGCGAGCTCCTGCACGACGCGGTCGAAGCTGCCGGGGGTCCCGGAGCGGTCTCCTGGTCGCCCGCGATCACCAGCCCGGAGTCGGGGTACCGGAACAAGGCGAAGATGGTCGTGGGCGGATCCGTCCAGCACCCCACCGTCGGGATCCTCGACCACCGGCAGCGCGGCGTGGACCTGCGGCACTGCGGGATCTGCACGCCCGGCATCCGGCACGCGTTGCCCGTGCTGGCCGAGTTCGTCTCGACCGCGGGGCTGATCCCGTACGACGTCGCCGCGCGCCGGGGCGAGCTGAAGTACGTCCTGGTCACCGAGTCGCCCGACGGCGAGCTGATGATCCGGTTCGTGCTGCGCTCCGAGGGACAGCTGCCACGGCTCCGGCAGCACCTCGACGCCCTGCGCGCCGCACTGCCGAACGCGGTCGTGGTGACCGTCAACCTGCTGCCCGAGCACAAGGCCGTCACGGAAGGCGACCGCGAGATCGTGCTGACCGAGCAGGAGACGCTGCCGATGCGGCTCGGCGGGATCACGATGCACCTGCGGCCACAGAGCTTCTTCCAGACGAACACCGGCGTCGCGACCGAGTTGTACGCGCAGGCGACGGCCTGGATCGACGAGCTCGATCCCGCGTCGATGTGGGACCTGTACTGCGGCGTCGGCGGGTTCGCGCTGCACGCAGCCCGCCCCGGTCGCGTGGTGACCGGCATCGAGACGAGTGCCGAGGCGATCCGCTCCGCGCGGCAGTCCGCTCGTGAGGCCGGCCTCGAGGGCCTCCGGTTCGCCGCCGACGACGCGACCGAGCACGCACTCCGGGCCCGTCCGGACGCGGTGCCCGAGCTCGTCGTCGTGAACCCGCCGCGTCGCGGGATCGGCGAGCGGCTGTCGACCTGGCTCGAGGAGTCGGACGTGCAGCACGTCGTGTACTCGAGCTGCAACCCCGTGACCCTGGCGAAGGACCTGGCACGCATGCCGTCGTTCCGGCTGCGTCGGGCCAGGGTGCTCGACATGTTCCCGCAGACCGGTCACCTCGAGGCCGTGACCCTGCTCACACGGGGTTGATCCCGAGCGCCGATCGGCATTGCCAGGGAATTGCCAAGGACACGTACCCGGGTACGGCTCGATCACCATGCCCATGGGGATGTGTCCGTTCAGGTTCGGGGTAGGGGTACATAGCATCTACGGGTAGAACCGTTTGTCTCGGTTTGATAACGGTCAAGAGTTTCCTATGGTTGCCGACCGAGGTGCCGCCGGCCCGATGACCACTGCCCCCGGTGGCGCACCCCACAACTGACCGCGATCGGTCGGGGTGGGCAGTGGATTCCGCAGCAGATGCGGCTCGTGACCCCGGTGGAGCAATCACATGAAGAAGCTTTCCCGTACCCGCACCATCGTCGGTGGCCTGGCGTTCGCCGGCATCGCAGCGACCGGTGTCGGCCTCGCGGCAGCCCCCGCGAACGCAGCGTCCGGTTCGACCTGGGACCAGCTCGCGCAGTGCGAGTCCGGCGGCAACTGGGCCATCAACACCGGCAACGGCTACTACGGCGGCCTGCAGTTCAACCTCGGTACCTGGCAGGCGAACGGTGGCGCGGGCAACCCCGCCTCCGCCAGCCGCGAGGCCCAGATCGCCGTCGCCGAGCGTGTCCTCGCCTCGCAGGGCTGGGGTGCATGGCCCGCCTGCTCCGCCCAGCTCGGGCTGAGCGGCACCAGCGGTGCAGCCCCCGCCGCGGCCGCTCCGGCCCCCGCACCGGCTCCGGCGCCCGCACAGCAGGCTGCCCCGCAGCCTGCCGCTCCGGCACCGGCTCCTGCCGAGCAGGCCGCCCCGCAGCCGAGCACGACCGAGTCGACGCCCGCCCCGGCAGCGACGACGCCGAGCAAGCCGGCCCCGGTCGAGACGAGCGGCAAGACGTACACGATCGCCTCGGGCGACACGCTCGACACGATCGCGACGAAGCTCGGGGTCGACGGCGGTTGGAAGCAGCTCTGGGCCGCGAACACGTCGACCATCGACGACGCGAACCTGATCTACGCCGGCCAGGAGCTCCAGCTCCCCGCCTGATCTCTCCGCAGACCGGACACGACGACGCCCCACGACCTCGAGTCGTGGGGCGTCGTCGTGCGTGCGGCCTCGCGGTACTGGGCTACTGCGGGTTGTCGGCGAGCCAGCCGGCGACGTCGTCGGACCGGAGCGCCTGGGACAGGGAGCCGACGGCGAGCTCGTTCAGGTTCACGATCGACTGCCCGTCCGGTGCCGTCCCTGAGCCCGCGGTCGGCACGGTGAAGGTCACGAGGTCGTCTGCCCGGACCGCTCGGAGCGACCACCCGAGTTCCGCCATCCGTGCGAACGAGAACCCGGCGTCGACCGACAGGTGCGCACTCGTCGCCGCGACGAAGTCCTGGATGCGACCGGGGTTCGTGACGGTGCCGCGGGACAGCAGCCCGTTCACGACGCCGCGCATGAACGCCTGCTGGTTGCGGACGCGGGTGTGGTCCGCGTCGACGAAGGCGTAGCGCTCCCGGACGAAGGCGAGTGCTGCGGTGCCGTCGAGCCGGTTCGCCCCGGCCGTGAAGTCGTGGCCGCGTGCTGAGAACGCCCGGGGGGAGTCGACCGTGACGCCGCCGAGGGCATCGGTCATGTCCTCGAACCCGGCGAAGTCGATCTCCGCCACGTGGTCGATCCGGATGTCCAGGAGCTGTTCGACGGTCTCCGTGGTGAGGGCGACCCCACCCCAGGAGTAGGCCGCGTTGATCTTCGCGCGTCCGTGTCCGGGGACCTCGACCCAGGAGTCGCGCATGATCGACATGAGGTACACGTGCTGTCGGTCGGCGGGGACGTGCGCCAGCATCAGGGTGTCGGAGCGGCCGCCGAGCTCGGGCCGCGCGCCCTCGGGGCCGCCCTGCGCGCGAGCGTCCGACCCGATGAGCAGGATGTTCTCACCGCCGGACGTGCTCGGCCGCGCACCGCTCGGGAACGGGTCGGCGATGGTGTCGCGACCGGCGTCGAAGCTCCGCGCGAGTCCGCCGACGAACACGCTCGCCACGACGGCGATGACCAGGGCGACACCGACGAGCGAGCCGAGCGTCGCGATCAGTGCGACCAGGAACGGTCGCCGTCGCCGCGTGCTGCGACCGGGTGCGCGGAGAGTGTGTGCTGCGGCCGCCCGGGCGGCTCGGCGTTCGGACATGCGGGGCTCCTGTGGTCAGGTCGGCACGGACCGACCACGGGATCTTACCGCATGTGGTATTTCACGAACAGTGTTTCACTCGGGCTGTGGCTTGGCGAGCAGCTCGCCCAGTGCCGTCCGGAGTGCCGGGTCTTCCGGCAGGACCTCGCGCTCGATGTGCCGCGCGGTCTCCCACGCGGACCGGCCGGCGGGTGTCACGCTGACCACCCGGCGTCGACGGTCGGCGGCGTGCGGGGTCCGCTCGACGAGACCGTCCCGCTCCATCCGCTCGAGGGTGCGGGACATCGTCTGCGGCTGGACCCGGGCCGTGCGGGCGATGGTGTCGGCGCCGGTCGGTCCGGTCCGGATGAGGATGTCGATCGCGACGACCGCGGCGTGCGAGAGCCCGATGGCGCGGAGGCGTTCGTCCCAGTCCCGTTCGACGGACCGTGCGGCCGCGGACAGCAGGCGTCCGAGGGGCCACTGCTCGGTCATGTCCTGCATGTCGTGATTCTACGGTCGGCAGGTGCGCTCGACCGTCAAGTAATCAGCATGCTGATGATCGGTGTACGCTCACCGACGTGTCCCGCTTCCTCCGCATCGTCCTCCCCGCGCTCGTCATCGTGGTCTGGCTCGGCATCGCCTCCGTCGGCGGTCCGTTCTTCGGCAAGATCTCCGAGGTCTCCACCAACGACCAGACCTCGTTCCTGCCTGCCTCGGCCGACGCCACCAAGGTGCAGGAACGGTCCTCGGATTTCCGCGACGAGTCGGGGGCTCCCGCGATCATCGTCCTCGAGCGTGACGGTGGCCTGACGTCGACGGACCTCGCCGACGCGAAGGCACTGGCCACGACGCTGTCCGACCGCGCCGACGTCGAGGCCGTCAGCCCGGTGATCCCGAGCGAGGACGGCGACGCGGTCGAGATCGTCGCCACGCTCACGCAGGACGCCGAGACCGGGGACGCGGTCGAGGCCATCCGGGCCGACGTCGACGATGCGCTCCCGTCCGGTGTGAGCGGCTACGTCACCGGTCCCGCAGGGTTCACCGCAGACCTGACCGAGGCCTTCGCCGGCATCGACGGACTGCTGCTCGGGGTGGCGCTCGCCGCGGTGTTCGTGATCCTGATCATCGTCTACCGATCACCCCTGCTGCCCGTCCTCGTGCTCGGGACCGCCACCTTCGCCCTGTGCGCCTCGATCCTCGTGGTCTGGTGGCTCGCCGAGGCCGACATCGTGACGGTCAACGGGCAGGTGCAGGGCATCCTGTCGATCCTGGTGATCGGCGCGGCGACGGATTACGCGCTCCTGTACACCTCGCGCTTCCGGGAGGCGCTGCGCGACCACCGCACCGGTTGGGACGCGACGAAGGCCGCCCTGCGGGGGAGCCTCGAGCCGATCCTGGCCTCGGGCGGCACGGTGATCGTCGGGGTGCTCTGCCTGCTGCTCTCCGACCTCAACTCGAACAAGGCGCTCGGCCCCGTCGCGGCCATCGGCATCGCGTTCAGCCTGCTCGCTGCCCTGACGCTCCTGCCCGCGCTGCTGCTCGCGTTCCGCCGCGCGGCGTTCTGGCCGCTGCGTCCGGCGTTCGGCAGCGCCCACCCCGAGCTCACCGGTCCGGACGCCCGCGGCATCTGGGCGCGCGTCGGCCGGCTCGTCGCTCGGCGGTCCCGGGTGGTGTGGATCGTCTGCACGGTCGGCCTGCTCGCGATGGGCGCCGGCCTGTTCGGACTCAAGGCGGACGGGGTGCCGCAGAGCGACCTGATCATCGGGTCGTCCGAGGCCCGTGACGGCCAGGACGTGCTGGCCGACCACTTCCCGGGCGGTTCCGGCAGCCCCGCGCAGGTCATCGGCGCGGAGCGCGACCTCGACCAGCTCGTCGACGCGATCACCGCGGTGGACGGGGTCGACGGTGTGGTCGCCGCAGCGAAGGACAGTCCCGCCGGTACCGTCCCGGTGACCGGGGACGCCGCCGGCAGCGGCACGCCGACCGTCTCCCGCGGTGACGTCCTGCTCGAGGCGACGCTGTCCGACGCCGCCGACTCGGACGCCGCCGAGCAGACCGTCCGCGACCTGCGCACCGCCGTCGAACGGGTCGACCCCGGAGCGATCGTCGGAGGCGTCACCGCGACGGCGGTCGACACGAACGACACCGGGATCCGCGACCGCACGCTCATCATCCCCGTGGTGCTCGTCGTCATCCTGCTGATCCTGATGCTCCTGCTCCGCAGCGTCGTCGCGCCGCTCGTCCTGATCGGCAGCGTGATCGTGTCCTTCGCGGCGGCCCTCGGTGTCGGAGCGCTCGTCTTCGACCACGTGTTCCACTTCCCGGGCGCGGACCCGAGCGTGCCGCTGTACTCGTTCGTGTTCCTGGTGGCCCTCGGCGTCGACTACAACATCTTCCTCATGACACGAGTGCGCGAGGAAGCACTGCGGCACGGTCCACGCGAGGGTGTCCTGCGCGGACTCGGGGTGACCGGCGGGGTGATCACGTCGGCGGGCGTCGTGCTCGCCGCCACGTTCGCCGCCCTCGGCGTGATCCCGATCCTGTTCCTCGTGCAGATCGCGTTCGTCGTCGCGTTCGGCGTCCTGCTCGACACGATCGTGGTCCGCTCGCTGCTCGTGCCGGCGCTGGCCCACGACCTCGGGCACCGGGCCTGGTGGCCGTCGCGCCTCTCGCGCACGAACCCTGACATGTGACACGCTGGACCCATGCCAGTTCCCTCGACGCAGCCCGCTGCCGAGCGCAAGCTCCTCCGTGACACGGTGCAGGACAAGATCCGCGACGCCATCATGGACGGCACGCTCGAGCCCGGGGAACGGCTCAACGACGACGACCTGATCGCCTGGCTCGGGGTCTCCCGGACGCCGATCCGCGAGGCCCTCGCCGAACTCGCCCGGGCCGGACTCATCGAGATGGCGCCGAACCGCTACACCCGGGTCGCGGCGCCGACGAAGGACGAACTCCTCGACGCGTACCGCACCCTCGGCGTGATCTACGGTGGCGTCGTGCGGCTCGCGGTGCCCCGGTTCACCGACGCGCAGCGCAAGAAGATCGTGAAGATGCTCGACGACGTGCACGCGCGGGTGGGCGCCGACGAGCAGGACCAGGTCGCCCGCGACGGCGCCGGCATCTACTCGATGTGGGCCGACGCGTGCGGCAACCCGTCGCTCGTGCAGCTCTGCAACTCGACGACGGACGGGCTCTCCTTCAAGCTCCGCGTGCCGGAGCTCGCCGAGCTCCTGCCGGCCGAGGTGATCCTGCCCGAGCTGACCAAGCTCAAGGACGCCGTCGTCGCGAAGGACCCCATCGCCGCCGAGCTCGCCATGGAGGCGATCCACCTGCTCCCGTCGCGCGACTAGCGTTCCGGACGCGACCAGGCGACGGCCTGGAGGCGCGTGGCCGCCCCGCCACACGCCTCCAGGCCGTCACCGCGTCACCACGCGACCAGGCGAGCCGTCAGTGCGCGACGGCGCTGATCATCCCGAGACCGACGCTGATGCGGTCGGCGACCTCGATGAGGTCCTCGGCCAGGGACCCGAGGTCACGGTCGCGGAGCTGCGTGAGGCGTCCGGAGATCGAGAGCGCGGCCGCGGTGTCCCCCGAGGCGTTCCTGATCGGCGCTGCGATGCAGAACCGGCCGAGCGCGAGTTCCTGGTTCTCCTCGGTCCAGCCGCGCTTCGCCGAGACGGCCAGGTCGGCCGTCAGGGCGTCGTGCGACGTGATGGTGTGGTCGGTGTACCGCGCCAGGTCCGCACCGAGGAGCCGCTCCCGGTCCACCTGTGACAGGTCGAGCATGAGGGCCTTGCCGAGTGCCGACGCGTGCAGCGGCTGTCGCATGCCGATCATGGTGTGCGACTTCGGGGCCAGTGACCCCTCGAAGTGGCAGAGGTAGATGCACGAGGCGGCGTCGCGCACCCCGACGTTCGCGGTGAGGCCGATCCGGTGCGCGAGTTCCTGCGCCGCGGCCCGGCTCTCCCGGTGCACCGGGTTGTGGTTGAGCCCCTGGCTGGCGAGTTCGAGCACGGCGCGACCGACCGAGTACCCCTGCGAATCGGGATCGCGGCGCACGTACTCGAGCGACTCGAGCGTCGCGAGGAGCCGACCCGTCGTCGATGTCCCGAGGCCGATCGCCCGCGCGATGTCGGAGGCACGCATCGGCCCGTCAGCAGCACCGAGCGCGCCGAGGACCGCCGCGGCGCGCTCGACGCTCTGGTTCGGAGGGGTGGTCGTCATCCCCTCATTCTGGTCTGCGACGGCGATCAGGACACCGTGACGCCGCTGACGAACGCGTTCGAGCGCACCTGCGCAGCTGTCAGCGGCACCCCGCCGAGCACGACGTCCTGGAACGCGACGCCCGAGATCCCGTGGGCGGCGTCCCAGCCCGACAGCGTCACGGAGTCCGCCGTGACGTCGGTGAAGTGGCGGATCGTGATGCCCGTGATCCGACCGCGTTCGTCGCGGTAGCCGGTGTCGTTCGAGTACTGCCCCTTGAGGACCTGCAGCACGATCGCTCGCTTCCCGACCGGCTGCGACTCCACGTGGAAGCCGTCGACCGTGACGTCGGAGACCGTCGCCCAGTCCTGCACGTCGAACTTCAGGGCGACCTCCTCGGCGCGGAGCACGTACGACTGCGTGATCGAGATGTCGGTGAACAGCGACGTCTCCATCGAGGAGCCGAACCGGACGGGGTTGCCGCCGGTGACGTTCCAGAAGGTGGTGTCGAGGGCGTGCAGCCCGCGGGTCTCGGGCTCGCCGTTCGTGGCGGCGTCGAGGGCGTGCCAGCCGAAGCCGTCGTCGCCGCTCATCACGAAGTTGTGCTCGACCGCCATGTCCTGCACGCCGTCGGTGTCGATGCCGTCGTTGTTGATGAGCGTGCCCATCAGGTTCGTCCACGACACGTGGATGCCCGACGACCGGATGTACAGCGTCTGCCACCACTGTGCGTTCCGGACGCCGATGCCGGAGACCGTGACGTCGGAGCTGTCGCGGAACCGGATCGCCATCGTCTTCGCGGTGCGCGAGGTGTCGTCGCCGGCGTCGAGGATCCCACGGCCGAGCACCCGCACGCCGGTGACGCCGTCACCGTCGATGCGACCGTGCACCAGCGCGCCGGGAGCCAGGTAGATCGTCTGCCCGGACGTCGGGCGGATGACTCCGGCGTCGTGCTCGCCCGGGCCGAAGTACCGGACCGAGGGGTCAGCGTCGGCCGGCACGGTCGTCTCGGCCGGCGTGACGAAGAGGAACAGTGCGCGAACGCCGGGCGTCTCGATCACGAGCGGGTGTGCGTCGCGGATCGTGAACGTGATCGTGGAACCGGAGCGGGTCGTCGCGATCGACAGCGTCCGTGGTGTGACGACCGGTGTGGCCGACGCGGCGAGGCCGGGCATGGTGACGCTGACGGTCGCCGTACCGGCCCCCTTGGCGAACATCGCGACGTCGTGCGAGGTGCCGCTGACCGACTCGGCCCTGACCGGCACGGCCGTCCCGTTCGCCGAGACGGTGTGCGCGGTCGCGGTGGGCGAGGTGGGGTTCCCCGGGTTGGGCTGGATCGTGGCGGTGCCGGCGGTGACCGCTGACGGGCTGGCGGCGGTGTCCGCGACCGCAGCCGCGCCTCCCGGCCCGGACGTGCCGACGGCGGCGAGTGACAGCGCGACGACCGTCGCGATGGTGTGTGCGCGCAGGCGCATGGCGATCTCCCTTGATCGTTGTGGGTGCTGCAGGTGGGTCAGTAGACCTTCACGGCGCTCGCCGTGACGAACGGCGACCCGTTCGTGGCGGTCACGACGACGCGGAGCGAGTCGGTCCGCACCGGGGCGAGGTCGTGGACGCGATGCCGGTGCCGGTTGTCCGTGACGGTCTCGAGGTGCCGCCACGAGCCGTCGACGGACACCTCGATGCGGTAGTCACGGGCGAGCGTCGGGACGGCGTCCCAGTGGGTGCGGTGGTGGTGCAGGTTGATGAGGTCGGCGTCGACGTCGTCGTTCCACACGATCCGCACCTGGCGAACGTCGATCGGCTCCGTCCAGTCGAGTGTCAGGGTGGCTCGGCCGTCGCCGGCCTCGGACGACCACAGGTGCGGGCCGCCGAAGGGACGCTGGTACCCGTCGACCACCCTGGAGGCCCGCCACGCGTCCGATGCGCCGGCTGCGGTGAACGCGAAGGACCGTCCGCGCAGGGCGCGCGCTTCCCAGTCGGTCACGGGCTGGTCGGACTCCTCGGGGATGTGGTCGTCGAACTGCTCGTCGTCGGCCGTGCGGGCACGGAGGGCCAGCACCCCGTACGGGTGCCCGTCGGTCAGGACCAGGCGGACGCCGGGGGCACGACGGACGACGACGACCGCGTTGCACGGCTCTCCGGGTCGGAACGCGAGGTCCACCACCGCTTCCCCGGATCCGGTAGCCACCGCAGCGGTGTGGGTGGTGACGTGCTCGATCGGGGCGTAGTTCTGCGGCTTGCCGGTCGTCCAGAGCTCGATCGTGAGCTCGGCCGCGGTGCCGTCGTCGTCGGCGACGGTCCGGAG
This sequence comes from Curtobacterium sp. MCBD17_026, assembly GCF_003234895.2. Taxonomy (NCBI): domain Bacteria; kingdom Bacillati; phylum Actinomycetota; class Actinomycetes; order Micrococcales; family Microbacteriaceae; genus Curtobacterium; species Curtobacterium sp. MCBD17_026. The sequence continues at coordinate 269,976 of NZ_CP126281.1, forward strand.
CGCGAAGGAGCCGAGCGCCGGGTCGGCCGGCAGGACGATCGCGACGTCGCGATCGAGTGCGAAGGTGTCGGCGGTCGCCCACGGGGTGGTGTCGATCGAGGTGAGTTCACTGCTCGCGGTGATCGTCGCCCGGCGGGCCTGGTCGGCGCCGTCGACGGCCCGGACCCCGATGAGCGGGGCGTCCTCGCGGAGCAGTGTCTGCTGGAGCATCTCGACGTGGTCGGCACCGAGCGTGCGGGGCGTCGTGCCGTGCCGGGCGACGAGGTGTGCGGCGGTGCCGGCGGCCTGGCCCTGGGTGGCGCACGTGGCCATCACCCGCGTGGAGCCGAACGCCACGTGTGACGCGGAGATGTTCCGGCCGGCGAAGAGCAGGTTCGCGACGTCCGCGGAGTAGAGGGAACGGAAGGGGATGTCGTAGGTGCCGTCCGTGTACCGCTGCTGCGCGCCGGCGGTCTCGGCGTACACGCCCTCGACGGGGTGCAGGTCGATCGACCAGCCGCCGAACGCCACCGCGTCGGGGAAGGTCCGCTGCGACAGCAGGTCCTGCTGGGTGAGCGTGTGGTCGCCGATGAACCGGCGGTACTCCCGTTTGCCGGGGATCGCACCCACCCAGTCGAGCGTGAGGGTCTCGGCGTCGAAGGCGCCGGAGTTCTTGATGTGGTCCCAGATCCCGTAGACGACGCCCCAGAGCTCATCGCGGATCCGCTCGTTCTCGGCGACGGTGTCGAGCGCACCGCCCCACTCGATCCACCAGTAGTTGCAGCCGTTGTCCCCGGTCTTGATGGCCCGGTTGGCCAGGATCGGTGTCGTCGTCAGGTCGACGGCGATCGACGGAGGCACGAACTTCTCGGGCCGGCCGGTGTCGTGCGTCGAGAAGAAGATCGAGCTGCCGAGCAGTTCGTCGTCGGGCTGTTCCGGCGCCCACGCCTCACCGTGTTCGGCGCGTCCCTCGCGGCCGATCCGGAACGACGCCCCGGCGAGTGCGCCGACGAGGCCGTCGCCCGTGCAGTCCAGGAACACCGGCGCGGTGAAGGTCGTCTCGATCTCGGACCCCATCGTCCACCCCGTGACGGAGGTGATCCGGGTGGCGCCGTCGTCGTCGGCGGTCGTGACGATCCGGACGTCGGTGTTGAGGTGCAGGTGCACGTTCGGTTCGGCGCGCACGAGGTCGAGCACGACCTGGTCCCAGTAGATCGCGTTGCCCTGCGGGTTCCGGTACTGGTTCTCGAGGAAGAGCTCACCCATGATCCCGGTCTCGCGGGCGAACCGATGGGTTCCGTGCGCGGTCGCCCCGACCACCCACACCCGGATCTCGCTCGAGGAGTTCCCACCGAGGACGGGGCGGTTGGTGACGAGGGCGACGCTGGAGCCGAGGCGTGCGGCGGCGACCGCGGCGCACACGCCGGCGAGACCGCCTCCGACGACCACGACGTCGTGGTGCTGTTCACGGGACTGCATGGCGGTGACGGTATCACTCACTGGCGCTTCCTTCCCACTGTGTGGCAAAGTGTGCCCGGCAAGTGCTATCGTCAACGAACTCTCGACAACGAAGTGTGAGGTCACCCCATGAGCGACGGAATCCGAACGCGCACGAGCGCGGACGCCGCCGGCCCCCCGGACGCCCAGGCAGCACTGGGCGACGACGCGCGCCGACAGGGCATGCGGAAGGTGATCGTCGCCGCGGGCGTCGGCCACTTCGTCGAGTGGTTCGACTTCGGCCTCTACGGCACCCTGGCCACGGTCATCTCGCTGTACTTCTTCAAGCAGGGCGACCCCCAGGTGGCGTTGCTCTCCGCGTTCGCCGTGTTCGGTGCCGGCTTCGTGATGCGCCCGCTCGGTGGTCTGTTCTGGGGCTCGCTCGGCGACCGGGTCGGCCGGAAGACCACGCTCGCGACGGTCATCCTCATCACGAGCGGAGCGACGGCCGTGATGGGCATCCTGCCGACCCACCAGAGCGTCGGCCTGCTCGCACCGATCCTGCTCGTGCTGGTCCGGCTCGTGCAGGGCTTCGCCGCCGGTGGCGAAGGTGCCGGCGCGACGACGCTCCTGGCCGAGTTCGCGCCCTCGAACCGACGGGGCTTCGTGACGAGCTTCATCGACGTCTTCGGGTTCGCGGCCTTCATCGTCGGTGGCGGGCTGGTGTTCCTGTTCACCGCGCTCGCGGGCGACGACGCGCTCGAGACGTGGGGGTGGCGCGTCCTGTTCCTCATCGCGGTCCCGCTCGGACTGGTCGGCCTGTACCTCCGCAGCCGGCTCGAGGACACCCCCGAGTTCCGGGCACTCAAGGCGAAGGGCGAGGTCGCGGCGAACCCGTTGCGTCGCTCGCTCCGCACCGGGTGGAAGGCCCTGCTGTTCTGCATCGGCTTCGTCGTCCTCAAGGCGGTCGGCCACTGGATCCTGCAGACCTTCATGCCGTCGTACCTGCAGGCCGACCTCGGGTACTCGCCGCTGGTGTCGTACGGGGTCGTCGTGATCGGCTTCCTCGTGATCGCGGGACTCGTGCCGTTCTTCGGTCTGCTGTCGGACCGGATCGGCCGGAAGCCCGTCATGCTCGCCGGCTGCACCGGCTTCCTGGTGCTGACCTACCCGACGCTGATGCTCATGGACGCCGGCAACTTCTGGGCGGCCGCGGGCGCGATGGTGCTGCTCGGCCTGTTCATGGCGGCGTTCGACGGTGCCGTCAGCGCGGCGATGGCCGAACTCTTCCCGACCGCGATCCGTTACGGGTCGATGGGCATCGCCTACAACATCAGCGTCGCGCTCTTCGGCGGCATCACGCCGTACTTCGCCACGTGGCTCATCAGTGCCACGGGCAACACGTTCGCGCCCGCCTTCTACGTCATGGCGGCTGCGGCGATCACGGGGATCACCGTGCTGCGGGCCCGTGAGACGAACAAGCAGGGCCTCGCCGTCCGGTGAGGGACGCGACAGCGGGCATGGGGTGACCTGCCAGGCGCATCCCATGTCCGTCGTGCGCGCGCCGGTTATGGTTTCCCGGTGAGCAACGAACCCGAGCAGACGACCGAGCCCGCACGCCGCGGTGCCGCGACGCCGCGCCACGGGCGCCAGAAGCGACGCGCTGGCGTCGTGTTCCCGGCGGTGGCGGGGGTGCTCACCATGGCCCTCCTGCTGAGCGGCGGGTACGCGGCGTACGCGTACAACCAGCTGTCCGACGGCGTCACGATCGTCAACGCGATCACCGGCGACAAGGACGAGAAGAACGACGTCGACGGCAAGGCGCAGAACATCCTGCTCGTCGGCGACGACCACCGACCGGACAACGCGACCCCGGAGCAGCTCGCCGAGCTCAGCACCGAGGACGACGGCGGCGCGACGAACACCGACACGATGATCGTGCTGCACATCAACGCCGACGGCAGCCAGGCGACGATGATCTCGTTCCCCCGCGACTCGTACGTCGACATCCCGGACGTCGGCAAGGGCAAGCTCAACAGCGCGTTCTACTACGGCACGCTCAACGGCGGTGGGGACACCGGCGGTGCGAAGATGCTCATCAAGACCATCGAGAACCTGAGCGGGCTGCAGATCGACCACTACGTCCGGGTCTCGCTGCTCGGCTTCTACCAGGTCGTGAAGGAACTCGGGCCGGTGGAGGTGTGCCTCAACCAGGCCACCAACGACCCGTTCTCCGGGGTGAACCTGCCAGCGGGCAAGTCCTCGCTGGACGCGAAGGAGGCGCTGTCCTTCGTGCGACAGCGCCACGGCCTGCCGAATGGCGACCTGGACCGCAACATCCGTCAGCAGTACTTCCTGTCCCAGGAGGCACGGAAGGTCACCTCGGCGGGCACGCTGCTCAACCCGGTGAAGATGGGCAACATCCTCAAGGCCGTCGGGGGATCGATCCAGACCGACACCAACCTGATCGACCTCGCCTCGCAGATGCGGAACCTCCGGCCCGCGAACATCCAGTCGGCCACCATCCCGACCCTCGGGACCCCGACGATCTACGTCAACGGATCGGCGCTCTCCATCGTCGAGGTGGACACCGTCGGGCTGCCGGCCTTCGTGCAGGGCCTGGTCGGTGAGCCCGAGGCCTACACCGCCGCCGGTCCGGCGCAACCGGCGAACACGTCCGTCACCGTGCTGAACGGCAGTGGTGCGCAGGGTGCGGCCACCGCCGCGGGGCAGGTCCTGACGGCTCGCGGGTTCCAAGTCGCACCGGCCGGGTCCTCGTCCACCACGAAGGTCACGCAGGTGCAGTACCCGGCCGGTCAGGAGTCGCAGGCGAAGGCCGTCGCGGCCGTCGTGCCGGGCGCCGTCGCCGTCCGGACCAACGCGGTCACCGGCGTCACGCTGGTGCTCGGCACCGACGGCAAGACCGCGAAGCCGGTCGCGACCGAGCCGAGCGCCGCGCCCTCGACGCCGGCGGACAGCGGCTCGGGCTCGGGCTCGAAGCCGGCGGAGCAGCCCGCGAAGGAACCGTCGCCGAAGTCGACCGACGTGCACAACTACGGCACCGAGGGCACCTGCATCAACTGATGGGAACCGGCCAGGCGAGGCGTCGGTAGGTTCGTGGAGTGACCAGCGCCGCACGCCCGATCGTCCTGATGACCTACAACATCAAGAACCCGGACCCCGCGCACGACTGGCCGGCCCGCCTGCCGATCGTGCTCGAGGTGATCCGCCGGCACGACCCCGACCTGCTCTGCGTGCAGGAGGCGTTCGCGCACCAGATGGACGACCTGCGCGCCGGGCTGCCGGACCACGCCGACCTCGGGCAGGGGCGCGAGGGCGGCGACGCCGGGGAACACGCGGCCGTCTTCTACCGCCGCGACCGGTTCCGCCCGTCGGACGAGGGATCGTTCTGGCTGTCGGACACCCCGGACGAGCCGGTCTCGAACACCTGGGGCAGCCTGTACCCGCGGATCGCGAACCACGCCCGGTTCCTCGACGCCGAGGGACCCGCGTTCACCCTGCTCACCACCCACCTCGACCACGAGCCCGGACCCCACGGTGACGAGGTCCGGGGCCGGAGCGCCGCCCTGATCGCGGAACGGCTCGCCGGGGAGACCGGTCCGGTCGTCTTCGCGGGCGACTGCAACGAGCCCGCGGGGAGCGGTACCGCGTCGAGGGTGTTCTCGGAGGCCGGGTTCGCCGATGCCTGGCTGACCGCGGGGGATCCGTCCGACCGGACCGCGACGTTCAACGACTGGCAGCCGCCGGTCGACTCCGGGGAACGGATCGACTGGGTGCTCACCCGCGGTGTCAGCGGCGTGGACCGCGTCGTGATCGACCACGACGGACCGGAGACCTGGTTCGCCAGCGACCACTTCCCGGTGGTGGCGACCCTGCGCATCTGACCCGCGTCAGCAGCTCCGGCGTGCGTGGACGGGCATCGGGGAACCGAGCACCGTGACCGTCGTCTCGTTCGTCAGAGCGGACACCCCGTTCGTGCCGACGTCTGTGGTGTCCTGGGCATCGTCGTCCGTCGCGGGAGCCTCGTTCCAGCCCTCCTGCAGCAGGAGCTGCCAGGCGCGGGAGTCGTCGGAGCCGTAGGACACCCGGTGCGACCGGGGCGCGTCGGCGATCTGCTCGTCCAGGTCGTCGCCCACCTGGATGCCGTCAGGGCCCGTCAGCTCGATCCGGGCACCCGAGCGGCTCCGCACCGAGTCACGCAGGATCCGGACCTCGACGGCGTTGCCCGCTCGCGCGTCGGAGCGCAGGGCGGCCACGCGGATGGCACCACCCCAGGTGTAGGTCGTGCCGGCGGGGAAGCAGGCGCCACCGTCGCCCTCGGCCGTCTGTGTCCGCGACGGCGTGCCGAGCAAGCGGTCGAGCACGGACACGGTGAGCCGGGAGTCGCGCATCGACGATTCCACGACCGTCTTGCCGCCGTTCCGGAGCACGAGGGCCTCGGCGTCGAGCTCGATCGAGTCGACCCGTCGGAGCTTCGCGTCCGACACCCGGACCGGTGCGGCATCGTGGGACGTCTCCGCCGCCACGGCTGCGTCCGCGCCCACCCCTGGCGTGCCGTCGAACGCGAGCGCACCGGCCGAGAAGGCCAGCACGGCGGCGCCGAGCGCGAGCAGGGTCCGAGGAGTCACCGTTCGACGGTAGGGCCTCCACCGGGACAGAACGACAGGTGTTACCGAATCGGAGCCTGCCCGTCACCGGACCGTGACAAACGAGCATCACGCACCTGCCGGCCCTGGAGCGGTGCGGCCGGCGGGCGCAGGCCGCTCCGCGCGGCGGGGGACAGCCTCCTGGACGGCCCGCAGCGACCCCCTGCGTACCGTCGGCGGCATGACGGACCAGCAGAACGACCAGACCGGGCCTGACCAGTACGTGATGCAGGACCCCACGAAGATGTACGCCGACAAGAAGCCCGACGAGCAGTACCTCGAGGGTGCCGGCACCGACGCGGAGATGGCGCAGAACGTCCCCGCCGACCACGGTGAGGACACCTACCGCGGCTCGGGTCGTCTGACCGGCCGCAAGGCGCTCGTCACCGGTGGCGACTCCGGTATCGGTGCCGCCGTGGCCATCGCCTACGCCCGCGAGGGCGCGGACGTCGCGATTTCGTACCTGCCCGAGGAGCAGGAGGACGCCGACCGCATCGTCGGGCTCATCGAGGCCGCCGGGCGCAAGGCCGTCACGCTGCCGGGTGACATCACCTCGCTCGAGGTCTGCGAGCAGCTCGTCGCCGACGCGGTCGAGCAGCTCGGTGGCCTCGACATCCTGGTGAACAACGCCGGCAAGCAGCAGAACGTCGACGACATCACGAAGATCTCCGACGAGGAGTTCGACGAGACCTTCAAGACGAACGCCTACGCGACGTTCCGGATCACGAAGGCCGCCGTGCCGCACCTGCAGCCCGGCTCCACGATCATCAACACGACGTCGATCCAGGCGTACGCCCCGTCGCCGCACCTGGTGCACTACGCGGCCACGAAGGCGACCGTGAACAACATGGCGAAGGGCCTGGCGGCGCAGCTCGCGCCGAAGGGGATCCGTGTCAACGCGGTCGCCCCCGGCCCGATCTGGACGCCGCTGCAGCCGGCCGGTGGCCAGCCGCCGGAGGCGCTGCCGAGCGCTGGCGAGCAGACCTACCTGGGTCGCTGGGGGCAGCCCGCCGAGCTCGCGCCGGCCTACGTGTTCCTGGCGAGCGGTGAATCGTCGTACGTCGTGGGCGAGACGCTGCACGTCGACGGCGGGATGCCGACGCCGTAGGGCGCCTGTTCCTGACGGGGACCTGACGGGAGGCGCGGTGCCGGTGGGTGCCGCGCCTCCCGTCGTCCGTGTGCTCCGGTCCACGGCTTGTGGTCGCGTCGACTGCTCCTGGTCACGTCGCCGGGTCCGCTCCGGATCCGGCCCGTGGCGTCAGCAGCTGACGGAGCGAGCCATCCGCTCGAGGAGCTCGCGTGCCGACATCGCGGCGGCCAGCTCGACCTCGACGGGGTTGATGCCGATCGCCTGCTCGAAGGCGCGACGGCGGGCCTGGTCGGCGATCGGCACCTCGGGGCGCTGGGGCAGCACGGCGATCGCTCGCGCCGCCGCCTCGAACGCACCGGCGGGACGTCCGAGCTGTTCCCACATGGCCCGGACGTCGTGCGCCACCTGATCGGGGTCGCTGCCGAACTCGAAGCCGGTCGAGGCCATGGTCGCGAGTCCCTGGGCAGTGGGGTCGTTCGGGGTCATGTCGGCATGGTCGCACGGACGGCCGCGAAGCGGCTCGACGCCGTGGTCTGTCCCCCCTTGTGCCGACACCCGTACCGGGGATTCTGGTGTCCCCCGTTCTGCGTTTGGATGGAGGTGCCCCGAACCCGGGGTGACACGGACAGGACGTCCGGGGACGACGGAGGGCACGATGCTCGAACACACCAGCGCCGACACGCAGGCCGCGGCGGCCGCGGCGGCCACGCTGCACCTGCGGATCACGATCGTGGGTGCCACCGTCGACCTGCTCCGGGACGTCCCCTTCCACGAAGCCCGGCCCGTGCAGGTCGCCGAGCGGATGGGCATCAGCGTCGCCGAGCTGGAGCAGCACTTCCCGTCGTGGGACGGCCTGGTCCTCGCCGCGCTCGACCGCTGGAACGGCGCCCGGATGGACGAGGTCACGCACGAGGTCGGCGACGGCTCGACCGTGGACCTGCTCCGTGCCATCGTCGCCTCGAACGCCGAGGACCCGGCCCTGATGCGCCTGCTCGTCGCCCTGCTGTCCGTCGCGGGCAACCCGGCGCACCCGATGGCGACATACCTGCGGTCGCGGTACCAGCTCTTCTTCGCGCAGATCAAGCGCGGTCTGGAGCACGACGTCGCGATCGGCCGTGCCCCGCACACGATGGACCCCCGCCGCGGCGCCGAGCAGCTCATCGCCCTGTACGAGGGGCTGCAGCTGCAGGCCCTGCTGCGCGCCGAGCTCGACCTGGTGGCGGCGTTCGACCGCGCGGTCGCCCGGCTCGAGCGTGGCTGGATGGAGCGGTACGAGCCGCAGGCCGCCCGCCGTCTGGCGATGTGGGACGACGACGACTCGGGCAGCTGGGAGATCTGACCGGCGGTTCGTCCGCGGAGCGCGTTCCTTGCGCCGTCGTGCAGCGCCCCGCGGGTACTCCGGGAGTCGCAACCTGACGGAAGGAACCGACATGGCAGCACCGAACCCCATCCAGGTCCAGAAGTACCTGAGCGGCATCGACTACCCGGCGTCCAAGGAGGACGTGGTCTCGACGGCCGAGCAGGAGGGCGCCCCGGACGACGTCCTCGAGGCGCTCCGTGCGATCCCGGACGGCGAGTACGACGCCCCGACCGCGGTGTCGAGCGCGGTGTCCGACGCCGGCTGAGCGCGGCACGCCCACTCGGTGAGCAGAAGAGGTCGGGTGCGTCCATCGCACCCGACCTCTTCTGCTCACGAAGCGCAAGCGCAGCTCACGAAGCGCAAGCGCAGCTCACGAAGCGCCGCCGGAGCGCGATCCGCGCGGCACCGAGCCGTCGCCGGGGTCGTACCCGGTGTCACGGATGACGCGCAGCGCCGTGGTGTCGTTGTGGACCGAGTGCACGACGACCCGACGCGTCCGGCGGAGCGCTCGCCGGGCACCCGGTGTCGCGAAGAGTCCGCCGAGCACCAGGCCCGCGCCGATCCCCAGTGCCACGGACACCGCCGCCACGAAGTCGAGCGCGGCGCTCGACGACCCGGACATGAAGTTCAGCAGGGCGTTCGAGACGGCGACACCGGGCAGCAGCGCCCCGCAGAACGCCGGCACCGCGATCGCCGCCACGGCCGTGCGCATCCGGACGGCCGCGTAGGTCGAGAGCACCCCGAGCAGCACCGCCGCCAGGAACGTCGCCCCGAGGAGCGGCAGCCCGGCCTGCCGCAGCGCCCACAGCGCGGCACCGGCGGCGACCGAGAACACCACGGCGACCGGGATCACCCGGGCGCTCGCCTGCTGCACGAAGCAGTTCGCGCCCGCCGACACCACGGTCAGCGACAGCGACGCCCAGAGCGGCAGGGTCTGCGTCACGATGCCGGACGGGTCGACCTCGATCTGCAGCCAGTGCGTCATCGCGATCCCGGCCGGCACCCCGACCACGATCGCCGCGATGACCAGCCCGATGTAGAACGCCCGGGCCACGGCCATCGCCCGGAACCCCGAGATGGCGTCCTGCGCCCAGGTCACCAGGGACGGGTGCGGCAGCAGGAGCACCACGAGCGCCGCGACCATCGTGGCCGCACCGTTCGCGTTCAGCACCCCGGCCCAGATGGCCAGCGTGCCGATCGCCGACGCCACCGCGCCCTGCGCCCCGGACACGAAGAACTGCGGGTAGCCCCGGTCAGTGAGCCAGCGCCCGGAGACGATGATCCCGAGCATCAGCACGAACGCCCCGAGGCCGGCCCGCCAGCCGCCTCCGGCCTGCACGGCGATCGAGATGCCGAGGATCGACAGGCCGACGTCGGACAGCCACATCGGCCAGCGCGGTGGGAGTCGCAGCACGGCGACCAGGGCGTTCACCGCCGAGGTCATGTCGCGGTCGTCGTGGATCAGGTCGTCGACGATCTGGTTCGCGCGGGCGAGCTTGTCGAGGTCGGAGCCGTCCGACCGCACGGTGCGGACCTTGACGAGCGGCGGGACGTCGGCCGGGGCGTACTGGATCGTCACCGAGCTGCCGGAGAAGTCGAGGTCGAGCGGCGCGAGGTTCCACTTCGTCGAGACCGCGACGACGGCCGTCTCGACGCTACGGGTGTCGGCACCGGAGGCGAGCATGACCTCGGCCAGGTCGAGGCAGAAGTCGACGATCTGGGTCGCCGTGTACTGGTCGCGCCCCTTTGCGTCGGGCTCGACGTGCTCGTAGATCGTCCCGCGCAGGCGGGCTCGTGCGTCGCGCAGGTCGTGCTGCGCGAGACTGCGGCGGCGTGGCCGGGGCGGGCGGCCCGGCTTGTGCGGGCCCGGGGGGTGCTGCTCGGCCATCACGCCATGGTGCCAGTCGACGGCGGCCGAGTCCGGGCGTCCGCTGGACGCGTCCGGATCAGCTCCGGCGGCGCGTGCTCAGACGACCGAGGGCGAAGGCCGCGACGACCGCGCCCACCAGCACGAGGACCGGTCCGGCGGTCAGCTGCCAGGGGCGGACGCCCGCGACGAACGCGTAGTCGGACAGGGGCGCGTACGCGAACCAGCCGGACGACGACGGCGGAGCCGTCAGCACGAACACGATCCCGACGACGACGGCCAGCAGGCCGAGCCAGAGGGCGACGAGGGTCGGGGTGGCGAGGAATCGGGGCACGGCACCCAGCGTAGGTGGGCGACGGACTGGAGGCCCGTGGCGACCCAGCCACGGGCCTCCAGTCCGTCAGGTGGTGACGGTTCCTGCGTTCCGCGCCTACTGCTCGAAGGTCGCGTGCAGCGTGATCTCGACCCCGGTCAGCGCCTTGCTGACGGGGCAGGTCGCCTTGGCGTCCTCGGCGGCCTTGAGGAAGGCCGCCTCGTCGATGCCGGAGACCTCGCCGCTGACGGTCAGGACGATGCCGGTGAGGCGGAAGCCGCCGGCCGGGTCCGGACCGAGCGAGACGTCGGCCTTGACGTCGAGGGCCTCGACCGTGCCGCCGGCCTCGCCGAGGACCGCGGAGAACTGCATGGCGTAGCAGGCCGAGTGGGCGGCGGCGATGAGCTCCTCGGGGCTCGTGGTGCCGCCGGCGTCCTCGGCGGTGCGCTTCGGGAACGAGACGTCGTACGTGCCGACCTTCGAGCTCGAGAGTTCGACCTGGCCGGAACCGTCCTCGAGGCCGCCGTTCCAGGCGGTGCGTGCGGTGCGAGTGGGCATGCCCGCTCCTTTCGTGTGGGGGAGCGGCCCCGAACGGGACCGCCGTTCCCGAGTCAATCGGAGAACGATCGTTCTCGCAACGGGCTCACGGGGAAGACGCAGGGTTCGGCCGCGCGCGAGCCGAGCGACATGCGTTGCGCAAAACAACAGGTGTACGATAGCGGAACCGGATCGTTCGATCCGCCGCGACGCCGCACCCCTCCTGACGCCCGACGGATCCCCGTCGACCCGTCGTCCACACCAAGGAGAACCCATGCGCGCCGTCGTGTTCGAGCAGTACCAGACCTTCCCGTCCCTGACCGAGGTCCCGAAGCCCGCACCCGGGCCGGGTGAGGTCCTGCTCAAGGTCGCCGGCGCCGGTGCCTGCCACTCCGACGTCGCCGTGTACCGCGAGTTCCAGCAGGGGCAGCCGGGAGCCCAGGCCCCCGCGTTCGTGCTCGGCCACGAGAACTCCGGCTGGGTCGAGGCCGTCGGCGACGGGGTCACCGGCTTCGCCGAGGGTGATGCCTACCTGGTGTACGGGCCGGTCGGCTGCGGGCACTGCTCGTACTGCTCGAAGGGGCAGGACACCTACTGCGAGAACGCCGCGACGAACCCGTACATGGGCATCGGCCTCGGACGTGACGGCGGCATGGCGGAGTACGTCAGCGTCCCGGCGCGGAACCTCGTGCCGCTCGGTGACGCCGACCCGATCGCCGCCGCACCGCTCAGCGACGCCGCGCTCACGCCGTACCACGCGATCAAGAACTCCCTGCCGAACCTGGCCGGGGGCGGTCGCTTCGCGCTCGTCGTCGGGCTCGGTGGCCTCGGGCAGATCGCCGTGCAGATCCTGACGGCGCTCACCGGTGCCACGGTCATCGCGACCGACATGAAGCAGGACGCGATGGACCGCGCTGCCGCCCGCGGCGCGATCACCGTCCCCGGCGGCCCGGACCAGGCCGAGCGCATCCGCGAGATCACCGGCGGACGCGGCGTCGACGCGGCCTTCGACTTCGTCGGTGCCACCCCCACGATCAAGGTCGCGCAGGCATCGATGGCGGTCGGCGGGCGGTTCACCGTCGTCGGGATCGCCGGTGGCACCACCGAGTGGAACTTCTTCGCGACGCCGTACGAGTCGACCATCACGAACACCTACTGGGGCACGATCGAGGACCTGCACGAGGTCGTCGCGATGTACCGCGCCGGGCAGATCGTCCCCGACGTCGAGCGGTACGCGCTGTCCGACGCACTGGAGGCGTACCGGAAGCTCGAGGCCGGGGAGCTCTCGGGTCGCGCGGTGGTCGTCCCGACGCTCTGAGGCGCGGGAGCACCTGGTCGAATCGGGCGTACCTGGTCGGGAGTTCTGACCAGGTACGCCCGATTCCACTTTGTAGCGCGGGCGTTCTGGGAAGGAACGCGCGCGGTCAGCGTCCCGCGGCGTAACCCTGCGCGCCCCGCGGGTTCGCGGCGGCACCGAGGATCCCGGTGTCCGGGTCGCGGGTGACGCACGACAGCCGGCCCAGGCTCCAGTCACCGCCGCGGGTCACGACGTGTCCGCGGGCCTCGAGTGCCGCGATGACCTCGTCTCCCAGGCGGTCCTCGACGACCAGGCCCGCGGGCTTCCACGTGCGCGGCCAGAACGACCCAGGGAACGACGTGGTGTGCAGCGCGGGTGCGTCGATGGCCTGCTGCGGCGAGTACCCGCCCACGATCCAGCGCAGCAGGAACAGCAGCTGCCACTGGTCCTGCTGGTCACCACCGGGGGAACCGAGCGCGGCGACCGACTGACCGTCGCGGAGCACCAGGGTCGGGGTCAGCGTGGTGCGGGGGCGCTCACCGGGGCGCAGGGTCGAGGCCGTGCCCGGTTCGAGCCACGTCATCTGCAGGCGGGTGCCGAGGCAGAACCCGAGCTCGGGGATCGTCGGCGACGACTGCAGCCATCCGCCGGACGGGGTCGCACTGACGATGTTGCCCCAGCGGTCCACGACGTCGATGTGGCACGTGTCGCCGCGGGTCTCGCCGTCGGCGGTCACGAACGGCTCACCGCGGTCCTCGAGCGGAGCGGCCGGCGGGACCTCGGTGTCGGCTTCGGTGTCGCGGGCGACCTGCACGGTCGGTTCGCCCACCCCGACCGAACCGGCGGAGTCGTACGAGGTCCGGACCGGCGGCAGCGCGTGCTCGACCCCGGCGATCGTGCCGGGTCGGAGCTCCGCCGAGGCCCGCTCGCCGATCAGCGCACGGCGCTCGTCGGCATATCGGTCGGAGAGCAGGACGTCCATCGGGACCTCGCCGTCGCCGTAGAACGCCTCACGGTCGGCGAGGGCGAGCTTCTGCGCCTCGACGATCGTGTGCGCACCGACCTCGGTCGACGGGTCGAGCAGGGCGTCGTCGAGCGGTTCGAGCAGCCGCAGGGTCTGGAGCAGCGCCGGACCCTGGCCCCACGGTCCGGTCTTGGCGATCGTGCAACCGCGGAACTCGGCGGTCGTCGCGGGTTCGTACGACGCCCGGAACACCGCCAGGTCGGACGCCCGGATGACACCGGCGTGGTCGGTGCCCGACGCGTGCCGGTGCGGTTCGCGGACGAACCGGTCGATCGCCTCGGCGACGAACCCCTCCGCCCACTCGGACCGGGCCGCATCGATGCGGCCGGTCCGGCTGCCGGCACCCGCACCGGCCTCGACCAGCCGGTCGAGCACCGCAGCGAGTGCCTCGTTGCGCACCAGGTCCCCCGGGACCGGCACCGTGCCTCCCGGCAGCCACTGGGTGGCGGAGGTGGGCCAGTGCTGCTCGAACAGCTCGCGCACGGCGGTGATCGTCCGGATCACCGCGGGTGCGACCGGGTGGCCGTCGCGGGCGTACCCGACCGCGGGGGCGAGGACGTCGGCCAGTTCCCAGGTGCCGTGGTCTCGGAGCAGGAGCAGCCACGCGTCCACCGCGCCGGGGACGGTGGCGGCCAGCGCGCCGGAGCCGGGGACCAGGTCGAGGCCCTCGGCGCGGTAGTGCTCCGGGGTCGCGCCCTCGGGCGCGGGGCCCTGACCGACCAGCACCGTCGGCACGGGGTTCGCGGCCGTCGCGAAGACCGCTGTCAGGTCACCGCCGGGGCCGTTCAGGTGGGGCTCCACGACCTGCAGGACGAAGGCCCCGGCAACGGCCGCGTCGAAGGCGTTGCCGCCGCGCTCGAGCACCGACTGGGCGGTCGCCGTCGCGATCCAGTGCGTCGAGGCCGCCATCCCGAACGTCCCCTGCAGGTCCGGACGGGTGGTCTGCGCTGCGGGCGGGACGAAGGCGGGGTTGAGCGTCGGCATGACACCATCTTGCGCGCTCCGGGCGTCCCGGCACCGGATGACAGCTGCCGCAGCCTGCCGCCCTCCTGCTCGTGCCCCGTCGCGTACCCCCGGAACTGGGGTTGCCCCACCGCGTCAAGGGGGTTGTTTCTCCCCCCGGAAAAGGTGACCATCGTTCGGCGGCGCGTAACCGACGTGCCGCCGAACGGTCGCGCAGGGGCGCGTCCGCCACCCGGACCGCCTCCCTGCGGTCCCAGCTCAGGGAACTCATGCGCCGCACTTCGTCGTCTTCGGCTCGCCTCCGCCCAGTCCGCGCTCGGGTCGTCGCAGCGCTCGTCGCGCTCGCCGCCGTCGCGACGGGGCTCGTGAGCACCGCCACCCCGGCCGCCGCCGCCCCGATCGTCTACACGGGCACCGTCGCCGCGGGCAAGACGCTCTGGCCGGGCGACTCGGTGACCTCGAACAACGGGCAGTTCCAGCTCGTCATGCAGGGCGACGGCAACCTCGTCGAGTACGGCATCGGTCGCAAGGTGCTCTGGGCGTCGAACACGTCCGGCAAGTCCGGGGCCTTCGCGCAGATCCGGGCGAACGGCACGCTCGCCATCGTGCACAACAACGTGCGGATCGCGCTGTGGGGCGGCGCCGGGCACGTCGGCCGGAACTTCGGGGTCCGGCCGGACGGCACGATGCGCATGATCAACACCGCCAACAAGAGCGTCGTCGAGTTCCCCACGTACCAGGACAGCGTCGCCGCGGGGAACCTCATCCTGCCGGGGACGGTCCTGCGGTCCGACTCCACGAACGCCCGGACCCTCACCATGCGCGCCGACGGCGTGCTCGCGCAGGTCGTCAACGGCAAGCAGGTCTGGGCGACGAAGACCGCCGGGAACGTCGGGGCCTACGCCTCGGTGCAGGCCGACGGCAACTTCGCCGTCTACTCGGCCGCGAACAAGTGGCTCTGGTCGAGCGCCACGAGCCGTGCCGGCGGCGGACGGCTCCTCGTGCAGGTCGACGGCAACGTCGTGCTCTACGGCAAGTCCGACACCCGGGCGTGGTCGACCCGGCCCGTGACCGGGCTGCTGTGGCCGGTCGCCAGCACCAAGATCTCCGGCCGGTACGGTGACGATCGTGGCGTCGGACACGTCCCGCGCTACCACCAGGGCACCGACTCGTCCGTGGGGATCGGTACGCCCGTGTACGCCTCGGGTACCGGGACGGTCACCACCACCGTCGCGAACCACGCGTCCTACGGCAACTACGTCGTCGTCACGTACGGCAACACCACCGTCCTCACCGCGCACCTCAGCAAGATCGGAGTGAAGAAGGGGCAGATCGTGTCGAAGGGCAACGAGGTGGGCAAGTCCGGCAACACCGGGCAGTCCACCGGACCCCACGTGCACGTCGAGGTGCGCCAGGCCGGCTCGCTCATCGACCCGCTCTCGGTGCTGCACTTCCGGTGATGCGGCCGAACCGGGCGCTTCGGCTGTCAGGATCGCCGATCTCGCGACACTCCTGAAGTGAAGGGAGTGTTGTGACGATCGACGACTCACGCCTCGTGCGCCAGATGGTCGCCGGGGACCGTACCGCACTGGCGACCGCGTTCGACCGGTTCGCCCCGGTGCTGACGCGCTACGCGTGGGCGGTCTCCGCGACGCCGACCGACGTCGAACGCGTCGTGCAGGAGTCGTTCCTGTCGCTCTGGCAGCACGCCGACGGCCTGTACCTGCCCACCGGTCTGCTACTGCCGTGGCTCCTGGCCGTCTGCCGGTCACACGCCCGGACGAGTGGTGCCGTCGACAGCGGCGGCGCTTCGCCGTTGCGCTGGGTCGAGGACGACCTGCTCGCCCTGCCCGAGACCGACCGACGACTCGTCGAGCTCTGTCTCGTCGAGGGGCGGACGTGGTCGGAAGCCGCACAGCACCTCGGACTCCGCCCGCAAGGACCCACGCCACGGCGTGGGTCCCGAGCGACGAAGGAGGTGCAGCGATGAACTCCGAGCCCCCGATCGGAGACGACCTGCAGCGCATGCTCGTCTCGATGAAGCAGAACGTGCTCGAGCGGGCCGAACCGCGGAAGCGCCGTGGACGTCGCACCGGCATCGTCATCACCGTCATCGCCCTGCTCGCCGTGGGTACGGCGGGTGGTGGCGTCGCGCTCGGGCTCATCCCGACGTCGTCCACCGAGCCCGAGCCCACGCCGAGCGCCACCAGCCAGCCGAGCCAGACCGTCACGCCGTCGTCGGCGCCGGTCGTCGGTGAACCGACGCCCACGCCCACGCCCACGCCGACCGCCCCGCCGTACTCGGCGACGGACTGGTCGACGTGGACGATCTCTGCGGATGCCGTCGGGCCGGCGACGCTCGGCAGCCCCGCCGGGTCCGACGACGCCGCACTGCGGGCGGCGTTCTCGCCTGCGCCGCCCCTGATCGACGACACGGGGACCGTGATCTACCCGTTCGGTTGCCCGAACACGAACTCCCGGATCTGGGACGGACCCGGCGGCGAGCGCGTCGTCGAGGTCGTCGCCGGCGGCACGGTCGGTACGGTCGTCATCCAGCAGGGGCAAGATGCCGCACCAGGACAGCAGGTCGGCCCGAAGACGCTCGAGGGGGTCGGTCTGGGCAGCACCCTCGCCGAGGTCAGGGGCGCCTACCCGGACCTGGTCCAGACACGGACGGACGCGGCGGGTGGTACCCGTGACACGTTCTGGGCAGTCCGGTCCGGCGAGCGGTACATCGTCTTCCAGTTCGGCGAGGGGAGCGACCGCGTGGCGACCGTCTTCGTGGCCGGCACGAGCGAGCCGGTGGCCGACTACTGCTCCTGACGCCGCTCCGGAGCACCCTGTCCGTCCGTACGCCGAGACCATCCGCGAGGCCAGGCAGCGCTTCGCGAGCTGACGTTCGCTTCGTGAGCAGGAATGGTCGGATCGCCCTCGGGAAGCCGACCGTTCCTGGACTCCGAGCGCGGGCGACCCCGCATCGTGCGAGGGAGCGGCGGCGAGCGCGTCTAGCCTTGCGGTGATGAGGAAACGCGGCGGAACGGTGCTCGTGTTGGTGGCGATCGGGGTCCTGGCTGGGGTCCTGTCCGGGCTGTTCGGCGTCGGCGGTGGGGTCGTCGTGGTGCCGGCGCTCATGGCCTTCGCACAGATGGACCAGCGTCGGGCCTCGGCCACCTCGCTCGTGGCGATCGCCCCCGCGGCCGTCGTCGGTGCGGTCACCTACGCCGTGCAGGGCGAGGTGCACTGGCTCGCGGCCCTGACCCTGGCGGTCGGCAGCGTCATCGGGGCGCCGATCGGTGCCCGGCTGCTCCGTGCCCTGCCGCTCCGCGTGCTGCCGTGGATCTTCGTCGGGTTCATCGCAGTCGTGCTCGTCTCGCTGTTCACCACGGTGCCGACCCGCGGCGGCGAGGTGCACTTCGGGGTCGTCGAGGCGATCGTCCTGCTGTTGCTCGGGCTGTTGTCGGGGGTGCTGTCCGGGCTCGTCGGCGTCGGTGGCGGGGTCGTCATCGTGCCGGGGCTCGAGGTCGTGCTCGGCGCCGGCGACCTGCTGGCGAAGGGCACGTCGCTCCTCACGATGGTGCCGACGTCGGTGTCCGGGACGGTCGCGAACCTGCGGCGTCGCGCGGCCGACCTGCGGGTCGGGCTGACGGTCGGCATCACCGCCGCCGTCTGCTCGCCGGGTGGTGCCGTGCTGGCGCGCCTGGTCGACCCGCAGGCCGGCACCTGGCTGTTCGCGGCGTTCCTGGTGGTCGTCGCGGTCATCGTGCTCAGCCGCGGGCGTCGGAGGGCACCACAGAACGACGCGAGCGACGGGGAGGTCGCGTGACGGGCCTGCCGGCAGGGCGCGACGCGGAAGCCGTGCTGGCGGCGTTCGCCCGCACCACCGGCGACGTCGCCGCGGCCCGACGGGTCGCCCGACAGTTCCACGACCTCGACGAGGGGGAGCGCTCGGCGCTGCTCTGGAGCGAGGACGACGGCGCGAAGCTCGTCGCCGTCCTGCTGCTCGTGCAGGCGATGCGGGCGCACCCGGATCCGGAGCTCACCGACGAGTACCTGTCCGCGGCGAAGGCCGAGCGGTTCGAGGACCCGGTGCTCGTCGACCTGGCCGCCGAGGAACTCGTCGGCGCCCCGTTGGTGGGCGCTTCGACCGGCCCGCTTTTCGCGCTCGCGAAGTCCGACGTCGCGATGGTCCGCCGCATCGCGGTCGTGGCGACCCTGGCATTCGTGAAGCAGGGCGACGCCGAGCTGCCACTCGGGATCGCCGGGCGCCTGGTGCGGGAGCGCAGCGAGACGGTGCAGTCGGCACTCGGGCTGGTCCTGCGCGAGACGGGGAAGCGAGCGTCCGAGCCGGCGCTCGTGGCGTTCCTCGAGCAGAGCGGCCGGTTCCTCAGCCCGGCCGCCCGCCGGACGGCCACCGAGCACCTGCCGCCGGGGGACCGCGACCGGCTGCGGGGCTGACGGCGCTCGCGGTCGCGCGGGACGCGTTGCTCGCCTTGGCAGAACCCGCCTGAGGCGACGGCCGGGAGGCCCGGTGCGGGTCCGCCCCGCCGGTGGCCGCCGTCGTGCACCGGCCCCACCGCCGTGTCGGGTCCGACGCCTATGCTGCGGGCATGCACACCGAGGTGCCCCGGATCGACGCCGGACTCGTCGAACGACTCGTCGCGGAGCAGTTCCCCGACTGGGCCGACCTGCCCGTGCGCGAGGTCGACCACCAGGGCTGGGACAACCGCACCTACCGGCTCGGAGACGCCCTGTCGGTGCGACTGCCGAGCGCGGCCGGCTACGTGCCCGCGGTCGAGAAGGAGCAGGACGTCCTGCCGTACCTCGCCCGGCGGCTCGACGTCGCCGTGCCGGAACCCGTGGCGCTCGGGGAACCGGGCCAGGGGTACCCGTTCCCGTGGTCGGTGCGGCGGTGGCTCGACGGGGTGCCGGCCGTGCAGGTCGACGACCTCGACCACGAGCGCTTCGCGGCCGAGGTCGGTGCCGTGCTCCGGCAGCTCCGGAGCGTCCCGGCGACGGGCGGCCCCACCGCCGGTGCGCACTCGTTCCACCGCGGGGAGCACCCGTCCGTGTACGACGCCGAGGTGCGGGCGGCGCTCGACACGCTCGGCAGCGGCAGGGCCGGCCGCTCCGTCGTCGACCGCGGCGCGTGCGAAGCGGTCTGGGCCGAGGCCCTCGCCAGCCGGTGGGACGCGCCGGCCGTCTGGTTCCACGGTGACGTCGCCCCGGGCAACTTGCTGGTCGACGACACCGGGCGGCTGTGCGCGGTGATCGACTTCGGCACGTGCGGCGTGGGGGACCCGGCGTGCGACCTCGTGCTCGCGTGGACGATGCTGGACGGCCCGGCGCGACGGGTGTTCCGGCAGTCGGTCGACCTGGACGACGACACGTGGGCGCGCGCACGGGGATGGGCGCTGTGGAAGGCACTCATCATGCTCGCGGGCAGTGCCGGACCTGGTGACCGCGACGAGCACGAGCGGGTCCTCGCAGCCGTCCTCGGCTGACGTCGAGCGCACCGCCGCCCGCCCGCGCCGACGTGCGCGAGGGGGACGCGGGGCTGGGAGCGTCCACGGGGCGG
The DNA here is from genome assembly GCF_003234895.2 of Curtobacterium sp. MCBD17_026. Lineage (NCBI taxonomy): Bacteria > Bacillati > Actinomycetota > Actinomycetes > Micrococcales > Microbacteriaceae > Curtobacterium > Curtobacterium sp. MCBD17_026. Next base: position 290,085 of record NZ_CP126281.1, read on the forward strand.
GCGCGTACCGAGGAGGGGAACGCGAGTCGTGCCTCCAGGCCGGCTCGAAGCGACCACGAGAGGAACGCGACGTGCGCGCACTGACCTGGCAGGGCACCGAGAAGGTGTCCGTCGAGACCGTCCCCGACCCGACCATCCAGGAGCCGACCGACGCGATCGTGCGGATCACCTCCACGGCGATCTGCGGGTCCGACCTGCACCTGTACCGCGTGCTCGGCCCGTACATCGACCGCGGCGACGTCCTCGGCCACGAGCCCATGGGCATCGTGGAAGAGGTCGGGTCCGGCGTCACGAACCTGAAGGTCGGTGACCGCGTCGTCATCCCCTTCAACATCTCCTGCGGCCACTGCTGGATGTGCCAGCACGGCCTGCAGTCGCAGTGCGAGACCACCCAGGTCACCGAGTACGGCACCGGTGCGTCGCTGTTCGGCTACACGAAGATGTACGGCCAGGTCCCCGGTGGCCAGGCCGAGTACCTGCGTGTGCCGCACGCCGACTACGGCCCCATCGTCGTGCCGGACGACGGCACCCCCGACGACCGCTGGCTGTTCCTGAGCGACATCCTGCCGACCGCGTGGCAGGCCGTGCAGTACGCCCAGGTCCCCGAGGGCGGCACGCTCGCCGTGCTCGGCCTCGGCCCGGTCGGCCAGTTCGCCGCCCGCATCGGCAAGCACCTCGGCTACCGCGTGCTCGCCGTCGACCCCGAGCAGGTCCGCCGTGACCTGGGGGCGAAGCACGGCGCCGAGGTGTTCGACCTGACGAAGGACCTCGTGCCCGAACTCGTCGACCTGACCGACGGCCGCGGCCCGGACGGGGTCGTCGACGCCGTCGGCATGGAGGCCCACGGCAACCCGATGGCGGGCTTCGCACAGCGTGCCGCCGGCCTGCTGCCCGACAAGCTCGCGCAGAAGGCGATCGAGACCGCCGGCGTCGACCGGCTGGCCGCCGTGCACGCGGCGATCGACCTGGTCCGCCGCGGTGGCACCGTCTCGCTGAGCGGTGTCTACGGCGGCATGGCCGACCCGATGCCGATGATGACGCTGTTCGACAAGCAGATCACCATCCGCGAGGGCCAGTGCAACGTGAAGCGCTGGATCGACGACATCATGCCGCTCGTCTCCGACCCGTCGGACCCGCTCGGCACGCTCGACCTGACCACCCACCGCGTCTCGCTCGAGGAGGCCCCGCACATGTACGAGGTCTTCCAGAAGAAGCAGGACGACTGCGTCAAGGTCGTGCTCGACCCCGCGATGGCCGCGGCCTGATGCGGATCGTCGTCGTCGGCGCGACCGGCAACGTCGGGACGGCGGTGCTCCGTCGGCTCGCAGCCGTGCGCGCCGACGGCGACGGTGACGCCGCTGGCGTCCGGATCGTCGGCGTCGCCCGGCGGCTGCCGGACCTGCGCGCCGAGCCGTACGCCGCTGCCGTCTGGCACGCCGTCGACGTCGGTGCCGCGGACGCCGTGGACCAGCTCACGGCCGTGTTCCAGGGCGCCGATGCCGTCGTCCACCTGGCGTGGGCCCTCCAGCCGACGCACGACATCCCGGCGCAGCACCGCACGAACGTGACCGGGACGGCGAACGTCCTGGCAGCCGTCGCGCGCGCCGAGGTGCCCCAGGTCGTCGTGGCGTCCTCGGTCGGCGCGTACCGCGGGGTGGACGTCGACGGCAAGCACACCCCCGTGGACGAGAGCTGGCCCGCCGACGGGATCCCGACGGCGACGTACTCGATCCACAAGGCAGCCAACGAAGCGGCGATGGACGCGTTCGAGGCCGACCACCCCTCCGTGACCCTCACGCGGCTGCGTCCGGGGCTGATCTTCCAGCGGGACGCCGCCGCCGAGATCCGGGGGCTGTTCCTCGGACACCTCGTGCCCATGTCGATCGTGCGGTGGATCCGCTGGCTCGTGCTGCCGCTGCCGTACCCGTTCGTGTTCCAGGCCGTGCACGCCGACGACGTCGCCGACGCCTACTGGCGCGCGGTCGACCGACGGGCAGCGGGGGCGTTCAACATCGCGGCCTCGCCCGTGCTCAACCCGCCGAGACTGGCCCGGGCCTTCGGCATGCTCGGTGCCGTGCGGATCCCGCTGCGGTTGCTGCGCGGGATCGTGACGGTGACGTGGCGGCTGCGGTTGCAGCCGACGGACGCCGGGTGGATCGACATCGCCGCCGGCGTGCCGATCATGCGGACCGACCGTGCCCGGTCGGTGCTCGGATGGGAGGCCCGACACACCTCCGAAGAAGCGTTGCGTGCACTCGTGGCCGGGTTCGCGGACGGTGCGAACGTTCCGGGGTCGGGGCCGCTCCGCGGTTGAGCGGGCTCGGGCTGGCCGGGGGCGGGGGGCGCTGCCTGGTCGTCCCGGGTGTACCGGGTGCTTTCGGTCGTACCGGGTGGTTCCGGGCGTAGCGGGTCGGAAGTTCTGACCAGGTACGCCCGGTTCCACATTCCATCGCGGGCGTTCTGGGAAGGAACGCCCGCTCGTGTTCCCCGTCTCGCGCTACGCTTCGCTCGTCGTTGTGAGAAGGGGGAGTGCGATGGTGCTCAATTGGTCCGCGTTCAGTGAGCTCGAGGGGCCGGGGGAGTCGGGGATGCCCGACCTGTTCGACGGCTGGTTCGGCATCGCGTTCGGGGTCGTCGCGGCGCTGACGATCCTCACGACCCTGACGATCGTCATCCTGACGCTCTACCGGGGCAAGCGGATGGCCGACCGTGGTCAGAACCCCCTCACCATGCAGGAGGACATCGCGTACCAGGCGATGCAGAGCCGTACGTTCGCACCGGACAAGCCGCTCGAACAGCGCCTCGCCGAACTCGACGACCTGCACGCGCGCGGCGTGATCTCCGACGAGGAGCACCGCAGCGCCCGAGCCGAGGCCCTGCGCGGACGATGATCGCCTCCGAAGAAGTGCGCAACCCCCTGATCCCGCCGGTCTACGACCTCGTCTGGACCCTGCTGATGGCGCTCGTCGTCGTCGCGGTCATCGCCGCCGTGTGCATCGCGGTGGTCCGCAGTCGGCGCCCCCACGGTGCCCGGCGGACCTCGCCGGAGCAGCGGCTCCTCGAACTCGACGAGCTGCACGCCCGCGGTGTCATCACCGACGACGAGCGCAGAGCCGCGCGGGCCGAGGCCCTGCGCGGTTGAGCATCCCCGACTTCGACGTCGAGCCCGCTGTCGGACCGCGCTTCTGGCCGCGGGTCCTGGGCGTCGTCTCTGCGGTGACCGGGGTACTCGCCGTCATCGGGTGGCCGCTGCCCATCGTCTCCGGGCGCACGGAGCGGGCGCACGCGTGGGAGCGAACCGTGCAGGGTGTCCAGGACTGGCTCGCGTTCGACGGTTGGCGCCTGTCCGGCTCGTCCTGGGTCTACGGGGCGGCGTCGATCGCGGCGTTGACGGGAGCGATCACCCTGTTGCGACCCCAGTGGAGCAGCGCGCGGAAGTTCGTCGTCGTGGTGGCGCCGACGGGCACCCTGCTGGTGGTCGGACCGGCGGTGCAGTGGGCAGCCGGTCTGCCGTGGTCCAACTACGGCCAGGGTTCGACCGGCGGCATCGCGCTCGGCATCCTCGCAGCGTCGGTCGGCGGTGCCGCCGTCGTGGGGCTCCGGGCCCTGATCCCCAGGAGTGTCCAGCACGAGGACGACGTGAACCCGCCACCCCGCGGGGTTCGCTGACCCGGACGTAGAGTGGGCGGGTGCTGCTGCCGACGGACCTGCTCGGGGTGTGGGACCTCGACCGCACCGTGCACGACCACCGTGCCGGAGCCGCGGGGACCGTCACCGGGACCACCACCTTGACTCTGGTCGGCGACGACGAGGTTCGCTGGGACGAGTCCGGCGTGATGACCTTCGACGGCCGGTCCACCCCGGTGTCCCGGACTCTCCTCCTCCGGCGCGGTCCCGACGGTGGCTGGACCGTGCACTTCTCCGACGGTCGGGTCTTCCACGACTGGGTCTGGGGCACGAGCGTCGCCCACGCCTGCGCTCCGGACGACTACACGGGTGCCTTCGACGGCGACGAAGACCGCTGGACGGTGCGGTGGGAAGCGCGCGGTCCGGCGAAGGACTACCGGCTGGACAGCGTCCTCACCCGACCGCGGTCGTGACCCCCGGGGTCGGCGGTCACCGCCAGACTGGGGGCATGGCACGCTCCTCCGGCACCGACGCCCCGCGCATCACCCTGACCGAACCGACGAACCTCGAGGACTGGACGCCAGCTCCCGGTGACGTCCTGACGGGGGACCGCATCGAGGGCAAGCGCATCGACGTCCTCGATCTGGCCGGCGAGCGACTTCCCGACCTGGAGATCGAGGAGTGCGTCATCGACACGTTCCGGGGCGACGACGCGGACTTCCGTGGGCTCCGGGTCCGCGACTCGCTCATCGACTCGCTCGACGCCCCGATCCTGCGGGCGTCGAGCAGCGCGTGGCGCGAGGTCCGGGTCTCCGGCGGTCGGGTCGGCTCGGCCGAACTGTACGACTCCGGGTTGAACGGCGTCGAGTTCGTCGGCATGAAGTTCGGGTTCGTGAACCTGCGCGGCTCGACGATCACCGACGTGGTGTTCCGCGACTGCGTCATCGACGAGCTCGACATCGCCGACGCGAAGCTGCTGCGGGTGTCGTTCGACGGCAGCAGCATCCGCGCCGCCGAGGGGTCGAACACCCGCATCGACCACGTGGACCTGCGTGGAGCGGACCTCGATCGGGTCGAGCGGCTCGAGGGGTTCCGCGGGGCCACGATCGGCGCCGACCAGCTGTACACGCTCGCGCCGCTGCTGGCTGCACAGGCCGGCTACCGCGTCGACTGACCCACGCCGAGTTTCGCGCTCACCGACACTGCACGCCCGACCGGCCCCGCGAACTGTCGCTCAGCCCGAAACAGTGCCCGAAACAGCGCCGACCCCGGCCAGCGCCGCGGCCAGGTCGGCCTGCACCAGGTCGCCGTGCACCGCAGCGCCCGTCTGGGTGCCGGCAGCCGCCGACGCGATGACCGTCGCCATCGGGGCCGTCACGTTGCCGGCCGCGTAGACCCCGCGCACCGCGGTCTGCCCGGCGGCGTCCACGGTCAGCGCGGTCGCGAAGCGGTGGTCGCCCATGAACTGGTCGGTGGCGGCGAGGCCGAGCCCGGACAGGAAGTCCACCCGCGCCTCGGGCCGGCTCGCCGTGGCCAGGGCATCGAGCTCGACGAAGGAACCGTCGCGGAGCCGGACCCCGGTCAGCCGGTCACCCTCGGAGACCACGGCGGCGACCGGTCCCTCGACGACTGCGATGCCGCGTGCGGCCAAACCGGCCAGAGCGGTGTCGTCCATCAGCGCCGGGTCCGTCAGGAACGCGGTGACCCGATCACTCAGCGCCCGGAACATGAGCGCGTGGTGTGCGGCGTTCGGCGTCGTGACGAGCACCCCGATCCGCTGGTCGCGGATCTCCCACCCGTGGCAGAACGGGCAGTGCACGACCCCGCGCCCCCACTGTTCGGCCAGGCCCGGGACCTCGGGCAGGACGTCCACGGCGCCGGAGGCGACGACCAGTCTGCGTGCCGTGACGACCGAGCCGGAGTCCAGCGTGACCGAGAAACCGACCGGGTCGTGGCCGTCACCGGTCGTGGCGGACGTGGCCACGATCCTCCCGGCCGTGACCTGGACGCCGTAGGCGGCGACCTCGTCGCGACCGATGCGGATCAGCTCGGCGGGCGCGACACCCTCGTGGCCGAGGTAGTTGTGCGCACCGGCCGCCGGAGCGTTGCGCGGCTCGCCGGAGTCGACGACGAGCACCGAGCGCCGCGAACGGCCGAGGATGAGGGCGGCGGAGAGGCCGGCGGCCGAGCCGCCGATGACGATGACGTCGAAGTGTTCAGGCATGCGCTGATCATGCGGCCGGTCATGAGCGGACAGCAACGAACTTTGCCGGTGTGGCAACATGGCCGGCATGGGACACAGCACCCGGGATGCGGCCGCCACGCGCACGACGGCCGACGTCGTCGACGGGGTCGGCCCCCGACTGCGCGCGCTGCGCGCCCACCGCGACGTCACACTCGCGGCACTGTCCGAGCAGACGGGGATCTCGGTGAGCACCCTGTCGCGGCTCGAGTCCGGGCAGCGGAAGCCCACGCTGGAACTGCTGCTGCCCCTCGCCCGGGCGTACCAGGTGCCCCTCGACGACCTGGTCGGCGCACCGCAGACCGGCGACCCGCGCGTGCACATGAAGCCCGAGGTGCACGGCGGCCGCGTGGTCGTGCCGCTGACCAAGCGGACCGGCGGGGTGCGCTCGTTCAAGCAGCTGTTCCCGCCGAACACCCCGGGCGGGGACCCGTCGCTCAAGACGCACGAGGGCTACGAGTGGCTCTACGTGCTGTCCGGGCGGCTCCGGCTGGTGCTGGGGGAGCACGACCTCGACCTGGGTCCCGGTGAGGTCGCCGAGTTCGACACCCACACCCCGCACTGGATGGGCAACGTGACCGACTCGGTCACCGAAGTGCTGTGCCTGTACGGGCCGCAGGGCGAGCGGGCGCACGTGCGGTCCCGACCCGCTCGGTGAGCGGCTGACCGAGGGCGTCGTCAGCGGCTGCGCCACCACCGCCGCGACCGCGACCGCGACCGCAGCCGTCGCGCCCACCGCCGCACCGGGTTCGCCCGCCGGCCGTTCACGCGGAACGTGTGGAAGGCGCGTCGCGTCCGCACCCAGACGGACGGGAGGCTCGACAACGGTCGCGCGGACACCTGCACCGTGAGCACGGGGTCGGCCACCACCCGCCAGGCCGGGTCGAGCTGCATGCTCAGGTCGACGTCGTCGTGCACCTCGGCGTCGTCCCGGTGCGCTCGCCCGCCGACCGCGGCCCAGGTCGACCGGCGCATCGCCATGGCGGACCCGAACAACGGTGGGTGTCCGAGCGCACCCCGCATCAGCACGAAGTACGGGCCCATGTACACGGCGTCCCACAGTCGGCGCACCACGGGGCCACCGCCCCGTGGCCGGCCCGGACCGGTGACCGCGACGACCTCGGGGTCGGCGAGCAGGCGGACGGCGTCGGCGATCCAGGACGGCGGTGGGACGGAGTCGGCGTCGAGCCGCACGACGACGTCGCCGGTCGCCCGGTCGTAGCCGCGCGCCGAGGCCCGGGCGATCCCGCGCACCGGCTCCGTCAGCACGACCGCACCGGCGTCCCGGGCGATCGCCGCGCTGTCGTCGGTGCTGCCGTTGTCGACCACGACGACCTCGTCGGCCGGCCGGGTCTGGGCCGCGAGGGCGGCGAGGCACCGGCGCAGGTGCACGGCATCGTCCCGCACGGGGATCACGACCGAGACACGGGGCATCCGTCGATCCAACCGGCTGTCGCCTGTGCGGATTGCCGGACCGCGTTTCCCGGCATTCCTGGGTCCTGACCCAGAGGGCAGCGCGCACGTTCGATGGCGAAACGCCCCCGGTGCACGCCGGGGACGACGACAACCGGAAGGCCGACCATGACCACGAACCCACCCGGGAACGACTCCGGGACGCCCATCCACGACCGCACCGCAGCCTCCGAGGGGCACGAGGTCGCCCCCGGCGTGACGGTGCCGTCGTACGCCAGCGGCACCCCCGCCGCGCGACCCACCGACCCCGGTGCGCCCCAGACCTACGACCCGTACGGCGACAGCGCCGCCGAGGTGCCGTTCGACGCACCCCTCGACGCCGTCCCGGCCGACGAGCAGCTCCCCGCCGTCCCGTCCGCCGCTTCCGCCGGCGGCGCTGGCAGCGCCAGCGGCTCCGGCAGTGACTCGGGCAGCGGCTCCGGCAAGGCCGACGCGGCGAAGGGCGCCGCGCAGGACGTCGCCGGCGACGCCAAGGAGAAGGCCGCGAACGTCGCGGGCACCGCCAAGGAGCAGGCGTCGAAGGTCGCCTCCGAGGCGACCGACCACGCCAAGCAGCTCTACGGCCAGGCGTCCGAGAACCTCAAGCAGCAGGCCGGCGAGCAGCAGCAGCGCGCTGCCGGCGGACTCCGCTCCCTCGGCGAGCAGCTCGGGCGCATGGCCGAGAACGACGACGAGCAGGGCGTCGCCTCGAAGGTCGTCCGCGACCTGTCGGGCCGCGCGACCTCGGCCGCCGGGTTCCTCGAGAACCGCGACCCGGGCTCGCTGCTCGACGAGGTGAAGACCTTCGCCGCGAAGCGCCCCGGCACCTTCATCGCGATCGCCGCGGGCGCGGGCCTGCTGGCCGGCCGCCTGACCAAGGCGCTCGCGACCGAGGTCAAGCACGAGAAGGAGGCCGGCGACGGCACCACCGGATCGGGGAGTGGCGTATGAGCCAGTCCGTCCCCGGCGCGACACCCCTGGGCGAACCGACTCCCGAGGAGCGCGCTGCGACCACACCGCTCGGTGAGCTGCTGTCCGACGTGTCGCGCGACCTCTCCAGCCTGTTCCGGCAGGAGGTCGCCCTCGCGAAGGCCGAGCTGACCGACTCTGCGAAGAAGGCCGGCAAGGCGGGCGGGATGTTCGGCGGCGCCGGACTCACCGCCGTGTTCGCCCTGCTGTTCCTGTCGATCGCCGCGTGGTGGGGCCTCGGTTACCTGATCGGCAACGCCTGGTCCGCCCTGATCATCGCCGTCGTCTACGCGATCGTCGCCGCGATCCTGGCCGTCCGCGGGCGCAAGGAGATCAAGGAGATCAAGGGCGCCCCGCAGACGGTCGAGACCGCCAAGGAAGTCCCCGAGACACTCAAGCCCAACACCGGGAGGAAGCCATGAGCACCCCAGACGAGATCCGCGCCGACATCGAGCGCACCCGCGGCGAACTCGGCTCCGACGTCGACGCCCTCGCCGACAAGGTCAGCCCGTCGTCCATCGCCCACCGCCAGAGCGAGAAGGTGAAGGGCCGGTTCCAGGACGTCCGCGAGTCCGTGATGGGCGCGGCCCAGTCAGCCCGCTCGAGCGCCTCCGGTTCCGCCTCGGGCGCGACCGGCCAGGCGAAGGACGTCGCCCAGAAGGGCGTCGAGAAGGCGAAGGGCAATCCCTTGGCCGTCGGCCTCATCGCGTTCGGCGCCGGTTGGCTCGTGTCGTCGCTCCTGCCGACCACCGAGAAGGAAGAAGAACTCGCCGGTGAGCTGAAGGACAAGGCTGCACCGCTCGTCGACGAGGTCAAGGAGCAGGCGAAGGACGCCGGTTCGCAGCTCGGCGACGTGGCGAAGGGGCACGCGCAGGACCTCGCGGGCACCGCGCAGGAAGCCGCGCAGACGGTCAAGGGCGAGGCGCAGGGGGCCGCGTCCGACGTCAAGGACAACGCGCAGGGTGCGGCGGACGACGTCCGCAGCAGCTGAGCGGAACCCGATGACGGACGGGAGGCACGGTGCCAGCTGGCACCGTGCCTCCCGTCCGTGAAGCGGTAGCGTTCCGGGCATGGACCCGATCGACGAGCTCGCTGCGGAGCTCCGACAGTCCATCGGCCGGGTCGTGCGTGCCGCACGACGCGAGGCGGACGCGCTGCCGGCCACGCACACCACCACCCTCGGGTTCCTGCACCGCGAGGGCCCGATGACGATCGCGGAACTCGCGCGCCGCCGCGGGGTGAAGCACCAGGGGCAGTCCCGCACGGTCGGCGAACTGGCCGAGCTCGGCTACGTCGACCGGACGGCGTCGGACACCGACCGCCGAGCGTCGGTCATCCGGATCACGGACGCCGGTCGGGCCGCACTGCAGCGGGACACGGACGCCCGCACGGACTGGCTGGCCGCCGCGATCCGCGAGGAGACCGACGCCGAGGAGCGTGCGCTGCTGCGCCGCCTGCCCGAGCTGTTCGAGCGGGTCGCCCGCCGGGCCGACTGAACGACCCTTCACCTTCCCGGCAGCCGCAGAAGTACAACACCGCTGTACAGTTGTGCGCATGGAGTTGACGAAGTACAACCACGCCACCGTCGTCCTCGAGCAGGACGGCGTCACCCTCGTCATCGACCCCGGGGTGTTCACGCCCGAGGCCGTCGACCTCGTCCGCGGGGCCGCGGGCGTCCTCGTCACGCACGACCACCCCGACCACTTCGACATCGACGCCCTGCGTGCGGGGCTCGCCGGGAACCCGGACCTCGTCGTCCGCGGTCCGGAGACCGTCGTCGAGCAGCTCGGTGAACACCACGGCCGGGTCGCAGCGGTGCGCGACGGCGACACGATCACCGTCGGACCGTTCTCCGTCCGGGTCTTCGGCGAGCAGCACGCGGTCATCCACCCCGACATCCCGTCCACCGCGAACGTCGGCTACCTGGTGGACGACGCGGTGTTCCACCCGGGCGACGCGTACCTCGAGCCCGGTGTCCCGGTGCCGACCCTGCTCCTGCCGACGAGCGGGCCGTGGACGAACACCGCCCAGGCCGTCGACTACGTGCGAGCCGTGGCGCCGGAGCGGGCCGTGCAGATCCACGAGGCGATGTTGAGCGAACTCGGCCAGCAGTCCGCCGCGCGCTTCCTCGGACCGGACGGTCTCGGGCCGGTACCCGTCCTGATCCTGCCGGCGGGGGAGACGATCACCGTCTGACGGACGCGGGCCGCCCCTGGGAGCCGATCCGGGCCTCCCGAGCAGCATGGTGGGATGGCCGACGCACCCACGACAGCAGTCCTCTTCGACATCGACGGCACCCTCGCCGACTCGAACTACGCGCACATCGACGCGTGGTGGCGGGCGTTCCTGGCGGCGGGGGAGTCCGTCGACGCCTGGCGGATCCACCGCGCGATCGGGATGGACTCGGCGAAGCTGCTCGAGACGCTGCTGCCGGACGCGTCCCAGGAGACCCGCGACACCGCGAAGCAGTTCCACACCGCCTACTACGCCGAGCAGACGCCGCGGCTCCGGCTGCTGCCGGGTGCGCGCGAGCTCCTGCAGGCCGTCGCCGAAGCGGGGCACGCCGTGGTCCTGGCGACCAGTGCGCCCGAGCACGAACTCGCCCGCCTGCGCGAACTGCTCGACGCGGGTGAGTGGGTCACCGCCGAGACCAGCTCCGAGGACGTCGAGCAGGCGAAGCCGGACCCCGGCATCATCCGGGTCGCGCTCGGCAAGGCCGGGGTCTCCGCCGACGACGCCGTGATGGTCGGGGACGCCATGTGGGACGTCGAGTCCGCCGGCAAGGTGGGGGTCCGGTGCGTCGGTGTGATGACCGGCGGCATCGGCGGTGACGAGCTCCGCGGTGCCGGGGCGGCCGAGGTGTACGACGACGCGGCCGCAGTGCTCGCCGCGTTCCGCGCCGGCGAGGGCCCGATCGCGGCCCTCGGCCAGCGCGCCTGACGGGCGCCGTCGGTTTCCGCGTCGTCGGTCGCCCGTGCCAGGATCGACGTTCGTGATCACGATCGAACGCGTGTCCTGGGACGACCCCCGCAGCGTGGTGCTCCGCGCCCGCATGGACGACGAGATGCACGAGCGCTACGGGTCGGCGAACGCCGGCGAGGACCCGGCGGTCACCGCCGAGCGGGGCCGTGCGCTGAGCGTCGACCCGTCGACCGTCGTCACGTCGATCCTGGCCGTCGACGAGTCCGGTGAGCCGGTCGGGCACATCGCCGTCCGGCGTCTGGGTGACGAGGTCGAGCTGAAGCGGCTCATCGTGCTCGCCTCGGCGCGCGGCAAGGGTGCGGCCACCGCGCTGCTCGACGAGTGCGAGCGCGTCGGCCGCGAACTCGGCGCCCCGCGGCTCATCCTGCAGACCGGCGACAAGCAGCCCGACGCCGTCGCGCTCTACCGCAAGACCGGGTGGGACCAGATCGCGGTCTACGAACCCTACGTCGCGACCATGCCGTGGTCGTTCTGCTTCGAGAAGGCCCTGTAGCCCGGCCCCATCCCGTATTGCACTTTCAGCAGGAGAGTGCAATTCTTGCTCGGTGAGCACCACCGAACGCACCCGCGCGCTGCGCCGACGCATGATCGTCGAGGCACGTCGGGCGACGGTCGAACACGGGCTGCACGGCTTCACCATCGAGCAGCTCTGCGAGACCGTCGGGGTGTCGCGCCGCACGTTCTTCAACCACTTCGGGTCGAAGGACGACGCCGTGCTCGGCATCGAGCTCAACGCCGACGTCGAGGCGATCGACGCCTACGCCGCGGGCGGGGTCGTCCCCGGCGAGCTCGATCCCCTCGGGTCGATCGTCGCGCTGGCGATCGACCAGTTCCACCGGGTCGGCATCGCCCGCGCCGACGAGGCCCTGGTCCGCCGGGTGTTCGAGCGAGAGCCGGCACTCGTCGCACGGTTCCTGTCGGCGACCGACGTGCAGCTCGCCCGGATCACCGTGGCCCTGCGGCGACGGTTCGGGTGGGACGACCCCGCCGACCGCCGACCGCGCCTGGTCACCGAGGCCGCGGCCGCCTTGATGAAGGCCACCGCGACCGAGTACTTCGACGACGCCTTCGACGAGGCCACGGGGCCGACGTTCGACGCGCTGCTCACCGAGAACCTCCGCCTGCTCAGGGCGGTCACCACGACCGAACGGGAACACACCACATGAGCGCCACCGCGCCGGGCACCACCAAGCGTGCCCGCCCAGGCTCCGACGGCCCGCTGCTCCTGACGCAGCGTCGCATCTGGATCATCTTCTCCGCCCTGATCGCGGGGATGCTGCTCTCCAGCCTCGACCAGACCATCGTCTCCACCGCGATGCCGACCATCGTCGGCGAGCTCGGCGGCGTCGCGCACCAGGCCTGGCTGACGACCGGGTACCTGCTCGCCTCCACCATCGTGATGCCCGTCTACGGCAAGTTCGGCGACGTCCTCGGCCGCCGCAACCTGTTCCTCATCGCGATCGCGCTGTTCACCATCGCGTCGGCCGGGTGTGCGTTCGCCACGGACTTCACGCAGCTCGTGGTGTTCCGCGCCATGCAGGGGCTCGGCGGCGGCGGTCTGATGATCCTGTCGCAGGCGATCATCGCGGACATCGTCCCGGCCTCGCAGCGCGGCAAGTACCTCGGCCCGCTCGGTGCGATCTTCGGCCTGTCCGCCATCGGTGGCCCGCTGCTCGGTGGCTTCTTCGTGGACCACCTCACCTGGAACTGGGCGTTCTACATCAACATCCCGGTCGGCATCGCGGCGTTCTTCGTGGCGTGGTTCGCGCTGACCCTGCCGAACAAGAAGGCGACGAAGCGCATCGACGTCCTCGGCGTGCTGTTCATGTCCGCCGCGACCACGTGCCTGGTGTTCTTCTCGGAGTTCGGCGGCAGCAAGGACCACGGCTGGGACGCCCCCGAGACCTGGGCCTGGTTCGCCGGTCTCGTCGTCTCGGCAGCGCTCCTGGTGTTCGTCGAGTCCCGTGCGCAGGACCCGGTGCTCCCGCTGTCGTTCTTCCGCAACCGCACCTTCCTGCTGGCGACCGGTATCGGCCTCGTGCTCGGCATCGGCATGTTCGCCGCGATCGGCTTCGTCCCGACCTTCCTGCAGATGGCCTCTGGCACCTCGGCCGCGGTCTCCGGCCTGCTGATGCTGCCGATGATGGCCGGCCTGATCGGCACCTCGATCGCCTCGGGTGTCCTGATCACCAAGACCGGGCGCTACCGGATGTTCCCGATCGTCGGCACGGTCCTGGTGGCCATCGCGATGCTCGCGATGACCCAGCTGGCGGCGGACACCCCGATCTGGCTGATCTGCGCGTACCTGTTCGTCTTCGGTGCGGGGCTCGGCCTGATCATGCAGGTGGTCGTCCTCGTCGCGCAGAACGCCGTGCCCGCCGAGCAGGTCGGTACCGCCACCTCGACGAACAACTACTTCCGCGAGGTCGGTGCCTCGCTCGGGACCGCCGTCTTCGGTGCGCTCTTCACCGCGCGGCTCACGACGTCGCTGACCGACGTGTTCCGCGGTGCAGGCGGGTCGGCGACCGATGCGGCGTCGTCGGCGGGGAGCATCGACCCCGCGACGGTTGCGAAGCTGCCCGAGGCGGTGCAGAACGGCATCGTGAACGCCTACGCCGACTCCCTGGCACCGGTGTTCTGGTACCTGCTGCCCTTCATCGCGGTGGCGTTCCTGCTCGCACTGTTCCTGCCGCAGATCACGCTGTCCGACACGGCCGGCATGGTCGCCCGTGGCGAGGCCGTCGGCGGCGACGAGGCCGACGAGCTCGAGCGTGCGCAGCGTGCGGCCCGTGCGGAGCACGCGGCGGCACCGGAAGGTTCCGCACCGGGGCGGGACTCCGACCGGTAGACGCCACCGACCGACGGACGGGAGGCCCGGTGCCAGCTGGCACCGGGCCTCCCGTCCGTCGTCTGGTTGCGGCCACCGCGCGCCGTCACTTCGGGCCCAGCGACACCTTTCGCCGTCGGGACCCCGTGGAGTGTCGCCTGACGCGAAACGCCGCGTCGGCACGGGGCGCTACGCGCCGGTGCTCGCGCGCGGCACGAGCCGCGTCGGCAGGGCCGCGGGCTCGGCGGCCGTGCCGTCGAGCGTCGCGAGGAGTCGCAGTGCCGCAGCGCGACCGAGGTCGGCACCGGGCAGCGCCACGCTCGTCAGGGCCGGCGCGGTGACCGACGACGACGGCAGGTCGTCGAAGCCCGCGACCGCGAGTGCGCCGGGCACGGCGATGCCGAGCGCGCCGGCGACCCGCAGGACTCCGTAGGCCAGGGTGTCCGCGGCCGCGACGACGGCGGTGACGTCGTCGTCCTGCCAAGCCTCGATGACGTGCTCGGTGGCCGAGGCCGCGGCCTCCACGGTCAGGTCGGCGCGGGCGGTGACCTCGGAGACCGTGATGCCGGCGTCCGCACAGGCCTGCTCGAACAGTCCACGGCGCACGCCGAACGTCGCCGCCCGTGAGGTGCCGTCGAGGTAGCCCACGTGCCGGTGTCCCTGGTCGTGCAGGTGGGCGACGAGGTCGTGCACGCCCGTGGAGAGGTCGTAGTTGACTGCCTCGGGCCCACCGGGGGCGTCGAGCAGCACCACGGGGACGCTCGCCGACATCGGCTCGTCGGCCGCCGGGGCGTCGACCAGGATGCCGGCCGGCCGGAGCCGTTCGAACCGCCGGACGTCGGCCGCGACGGGCTGTGCACCCCGCTCGGTGACGGAGAGCACGAGCTGGAACCGGTCGCCCAGGGTGTCGCGGACGCCACGGATGACCTCGGCGAAGAACGGGTTCGACAGGTCGGGGGCGATGAACACGACGAGGTCGCCGCTGCCGCGCGCGAGTGAACTGGCGGCGTGGTCGACGACGTAGCCGAGGTCGTCCACGGCGTCGCGGACCCGCGCGGCGATGGGGGCGGAGACCCGCCCGCGGTCCTTGCCGTTCACGACGAGGGAGACCGTGGCGATGCTCGTGCCCGCACGCTCGGCCACCATCGCAGCGGTCACACGACGGCTCGGGGCGGCGGGGGAGGGCACTCGTCGATGCTAGCGAGCGTGGTGGTCGAACTTGACGTCAAGCGTTTGACGTGTTTCGATGTCAAACGCTTGACGCGCCACGACGCCAGCGCTCTGCCGGCCCGTGGATCCCCACCACGTCGAGCACTCACCTCGATTCCCCGAAGAAGTGGAGCGCCCAGCGTGCCCGATGCGACCCAGCCCGCCGCGAAGATCATCCTCGACTGCGACCCCGGCCACGACGACGCCGTGGCGCTCCTGCTCGCCCACGGCAGCCCGGCCATCGAGCTGCTCGCCGTGACCACCGTCGTCGGCAACCAGACCCTGCCGAAGGTCACCCGCAACGCCCTGGCCGTCGCCCGCATCGCCGGCATCACCGGGGTGCCGTTCGCCGCCGGAGCCGCCCGCCCGCTGCTGCGCCAGATCGAGGTCGCACCGGACATCCACGGCGAGAGCGGCCTGGACGGCCCGATGCTCCCCGAGCCGTCGTTCGACCTCGACGAGCGCCACGCCGTCGACCTGATCATCGACACCGTGATGGCCCACGAGCCCGGCACGGTCACCCTCGTGCCGACCGGCGGCCTGACGAACATCGCCCTCGCCGCCCGCAAGGAGCCCCGCATCGTCGAGCGCGTCAAGCAGGTCGTGCTCATGGGCGGCGGCGTGCACGTCGGCAACTGGAGCCCGGTCGCCGAGTTCAACATCGTCATCGACCCCGAGGCCGCGGCCATCGTGTTCGAGGCCGGCTGGGACGTCGTGATGGTCGGCCTCGACCTGACGCACCAGGCCCTCGCCACCCCCGAGGTCGCCGCGCGCATCGCCGGCGTCGGCACCGCCCCCGCCGCGTTCGTCGGCGAGCTGCTCGACTTCTTCGGCCAGACCTACAAGGACGCCCAGGGCTTCGACGCCCCGCCGGTCCACGACCCCTGCGCCGTCGCGTACGTCATCGACCCCACGATCGTCCGCGCCGTGAAGGTCCCGATCCACGTCGAGACGCAGGGCGCGCTGACCCTGGGCATGACCGTCGCCGACTTCCGCGCCCCCGCACCCGAGGACTGCCGCACGAGCGCCGCGATGGAGCTCGACCACGGCCGGTTCTGGGACCTCGTCGTCGACGCCCTCGAGCGCATCGGCGAGACGGCCGACACCGGCTGGACCCCACGTGCCGCCGCCGACGCCGTCGAAGCCGGCATCACCACGACCCCGGAGCGCTGAACCCCCATGACCACCACCTCGACGAAGAAGTCGATCGGCGCCCTCACCGCCGCGCTCCTCGCCGCGTGCATCGCGTTCCAGCTGAACGCGAGCATGCTCAGCCCCGCCCTCGTCACGATGGCGCGGGAGCTCAACACCGACGACGCCACCATCGGCCTGTCGCAGACCCTGTACTTCACCCTCGCGGCGCTGTTCTCGCTGTTCCTGCCGCGGCTGTCCGACATCGTGGGCCGCAAGCGCGTGCTGATCGGCATGCTCGCCGTGATGCTCGTCGGCAGCATCGTCGCCGCGCTCGCGGTGAACGTGCCGATGCTGTTCGCCGGTCGCATCATCCAGGGCGTCACCGGTCCGGTCGTCCCGATCTGCCTGCTCGTCCTGCGCAACGAGATCAGCGACCCGAAGCGCTACGGCGCCGCCCTCGGCCTGCTCACCGCGGTGAACGGCGGCATCGCGGGCGTCGACGCCCTGGCCGGCGGGTGGATCGCGACGAACTTCGGGTTCCGCGGGATCTTCTGGGTCATCGCCGTCGTCACCGTCCTCGCCCTGCTCCTGGTCGCCGTCTGGGGGGTCGAGTCGAAGCCCTCCGCCGGTACCCGGATGGACTGGATCGGTGTCGTCCCCCTCGTGGTGAGCGTCGGTGCGCTGCTCACGGCGTTCAACGAGGCCGGCAAGCTCGGCGCCGCGAACCCCGTGCTCGTGGTCGGTGGCGTCGTCGTCGCGCTCGTCGCCTTCGCCGTGTTCTGGGCCGTCGAGTCGCGGGTGCGGGAACCCCTGGTCGAGACCCGGTTCCTGAAGCGCCGTGCGACCTGGGCACTCCTGGCGACGACGTTCCTCACCATGACGGGCGTCTTCGCGGTCGTCAACGGCCTGGTCACCTCGCTCGCGCAGAACGGTGACGCGGGCTTCGGGATGGAGCCCGACCTGGCGTCGCTCGTGTTCCTCACCCCGTACGCGCTGGTCGGCTGGATCGTCGGACCCTTCGCCGGCCGACTCGCCCCGACCATCGGGTACCGCGCCGTCCTGCGCGTCGGCCTGATCGGCAGCATCGTCTCGACCGTCCTGATGGCGCTCGTCGGCGTGCACTCGCTGCCCGTGCTGGTCACCGCGACCGTGCTGATCGGCATCACCTACGCCGGCATCGCGAACATCATCCTGAACGGCCTGGGCATCGTGCTGTCGCCGGAGTCGAACCCCGGGTTCCTGCCCGGCCTGAACGCCGGTGCCTTCAACCTCGGCGCCGGGGTCAGCTTCGCCGTCCTGCCCGCGCTGCAGATCGCACTCGGCGTCGGCGGTTCCGCGGGCACCGCCGGGTACTCCGGTGGCATGCTGCTCGGGGCCGCGATCACGACCGTCGCGCTCGCGATCTCGTTCCTCATCCCCCGTCCGGAAGGCGCCGAGACCACGTCCGTCGCCCCGCAGAAGGAGACCGTCCGTTGACCGAGAGCATCGTCGTCGTCGGGTCGCTCAACGCGGACCTGGTGGTCCGCACCGAGCGCTTCCCCCAGCCCGGTGAGACCCTGCAGGGCTCCGACCTCGCGATCCTGCCCGGCGGCAAGTCCGCCAACCAGGCGGTGGCTGCCGGGAGGCTCGGGGGCACGGTGCGCATGATCGGTGCGGTCGGCGACGACGGGAACGGTGCGCTGCTCCGCGACTCCGTCGCGGCTGCGGGGGTCGACACGACGCACGTCGCGATCCGGGAGGGCGTCGCGACCGGCACCGCCGTCATCACGGTCGACGCCGCAGGCGAGAACACCATCGTGATCTCCGCCGGGGCGAACGGCACGCTGACGCCGGACGACGTGCCGGCCGACGTCTTCGCCGGCGCCGCGGTGCTGGGGCTCTGCCTCGAGGTCTCGATCGACGTCGTCCTCGCCGCCGCCCGTGCCGCGCACGCCGCCGGGGTCACGGTGCTCACGAACCTGTCACCGTTCGGCGCCGTGCCGGCCGAGCTCCTCGAGCTGACCGACGTGCTGCTGGTGAACGAGCACGAGGCCGCGGCGCTCGGAGACCACGGCGTCGCACGGTCGATCGTCACCCGCGGCGGTGCCGGCTGCGTCGTGCACGACAGGGATGCCGAGCCGGTGTCGATCGACGCCGTGCGGGTCGAACCGGTGGACACCACGGGTTGCGGCGACGCCTTCATGGGTGCGGTGGCGCTGCGTCTGGCCGCGGGGGACACCCTCGTCGACGCCGCTCGGTTCGCGGTGGGGGTCGGGGCGTACGCCGCGACCAAGCCGGGCGCTCAGGCCTCGTACCCGACCACCGCCGAGCTGGAGGCGTTCCTGCGGGCGTGACCCCTGCCTCCCGGCCGTGTGTTGACTGCGCGGCCCACTAGCGTTGTGCCCATGCGCGTCGGAGTCCTCGACATCGGGTCCAACACCGGCCACCTGCTCGTGGTGGACGCCCACGGCGGCGCCGCGCCGCTGCCGGCGTCCTCGTTCAAGCAGCCGCTGCGGCTGGCCGAGCACCTGGACGCCTCGGGCGCGGTGACCCAGCAGGGGATCGACGCACTGACCACGTTCGTCGCCGACGCCGTCCGCGTCGCCGAGGAGCGCGGCTGCGAGGACATGCTCGCGTTCGCCACCTCGGCGGTGCGCGACGCCGGCAACTCCGAGGCCGTGCTCGCCCACGTCGAGTCGTCCACCGGGGTCGAGCTGGCCGTCCTGTCCGGCTCGGACGAGGCACGACTGACCTTCCTGGCCGTGCGCCGCTGGTTCGGCTGGTCCGCCGGGCGCCTGGCGGTCTTCGACATCGGCGGTGGCTCGCTCGAGATCGCCGGTGGTGCCGACGAGGCACCGGACGTCGCGTGGTCGATGCCGATCGGCGCCGCACGCCTGGCGCGCTCCTACTTCGCCGCCGGCACCCCGACCGAGGACGACGTCCGCCGCATCCGACACGAGATCCGCGTCGAGATCGCCCGGGACGCCGGACGGCTGCTCCGCTCGGGCCGCCCGGACCGGGCCGTGGCGACCTCGAAGACGTTCCGGTCGATCGCCCGGATCTGCGGAGCCGCGCCGTCCGCCGCCGGACCGCTCGTGCCCCGTGCCCTCGACGGCGCAGTGCTGCGGCAGCGCCTGCCGGAGCTGCTCACGATGTCGGTCGACGAACTCGCTGCGCTGCCGGGCGTCTCGGCGAGCCGCGCACACCAGGTGGTGCCCGGGGCGCTCGTCGCCGAGGCGTGCCTGGACATCTTCGACCTGCCGGGCCTCGAGATCTGCCCGTGGGCACTGCGCGAGGGGGTCATCCTCGAGCGGCTCGACCAGCTGTCGGTCCTCGGGACCCCGTAGCGGCCCGTCGATCTAGCCGCGCTGCCTCGGCGGTGCGAGCAGCCACGGACGGATCAGCTTCGTCACGAACGGCAGCACCCAGAACGTCATGATCGGCGTGAGCACGACGGTCGTGATGAGCACCCGGGGCAGGATCGCGACGTGCGCGAACGCGGGGACGAGCCAGGCCATCAGGTACGTGAACGCGAGGTTCACCGGGAAGAAGCCGAGCCAGATGCTCACGGACTGCTTCCACCGTGGGGGAGCGCTCGAGGCCGGGGCGTCCTGCGGGACGTCGAACCACCCCTCGATGCCGGTGCGCTTCTCGACGCGGGACTCCACCACCAGGTCACGGCCCAGGTCGAGCCAGCGCAGCCGGTCGTCGGAGTTCTCCCACGTGGCCAGCGAGTCGTGGTCGGCGAACCGGTAGAGCATGTGCCACTCGCGGGACTGCGCCCGGGAACGCACCCACCCGGAGCCGAGGAAGCCGGGGTAGCGGTTCGCCAGGTTCACCCCGGACTGCACCCAGCGGGTGACCTCGGGGATCCGGTCCGGTTCGACCAGGCGGGTGATGGACACGGTGACGGGTGGGCCTGCGGTCTCGGATGACGACTGTAGGCTCCCAGGCTCTTGTGGAGTCATCCGACCAGTGTCCCCGATCGGTGTTACCGGCTCGTGTCGCAGCTCGTCAGTCGACGACGCCCCGTTGGGTAGGTTCGCGGTATGAGCGAGACCGAACGCGGCCGGCACGAGACGCCGACGGAACGGTGGGACCGGAACTGGGCCGACATCCAGCAGGAGCTCCGGATCGTGCAGACCGGGACGCAGATCCTCGCCGGGTTCCTGCTGACGCTGCCGTTCCAGCAGCGGTTCACGGACCTGTCCGACCGGCAGGAGACGGTCTACCTCGTCCTGGTCGTCCTGGCGGTCGTCGTCACCGTGGTGGCGCTGTCCGCCGTGGCGACGCACCGGCTGGTGTTCCGGCAGCGTCAGAAGCACGACCTGGTCCGCGCCGGCAACGTCATCCTGCTCGCCGCACTCATCGCGAGTGCGCTGCTCTTCTCGGGAACGGTCTACTTCGTCTTCGACGTGGTGCTCGGTGGTCCGGGCGGTGTGATCGGCGGGGTCGCGGTGTTCGTGGCGACGGCGGCGCTGTGGACGGCCCTGCCGTTCGGGTTGCGCCGGAGCGAGCGGAACGTCGACCAGGAGCACGAGCGTTCGTCGTCCGGCTGAACGGGTCCTCCGAGGCGAGGAACGGGGCGACCCCCGGAGCGGTCAGCTCGCCTGCTTCTTGGCGGCGGGCTTCTTGGCCGGCGCCTTCTTGGCCGGGGCCTTCTTCGGCGCCGACTTCGCGGGGGCCTTCTCGGCCGTGCTCTCCGCGGCCTTCTTGGCCGGCGCCTTCTTCGCCGGCGCCTTCCTGCCGGAGCCGGAGGAGCCCGAGCCGGACGTGCCCGAGCCGGAACCCGACGACGACCGTGAGGTCGACGACGAACGCGACCCCGAGCCTCCCGTCCGCTTCTTGTCGACGGACGCACGCAGGGCGGCCATCAGGTCGAGCACGTCACCGCCCTCGTCGTCGTCGTCCTCGTCGTCCTGTGCGCCGAAGGTCTTCTCGGTGTCGATGTCGTCGCCCGCCTCGAGCTTGGCGTCGATCAGCTGCTGCAGTTCCTCCTGGTAGGAGTCGGTGTAGCGATCGGGGTCGAAGTCGGTGGACATGCTCTCGACGAGCGATGACGACATCTTCAGCTCGTTGGCGCTGACCTTCACCGACGTGTCGAGCGTCTTGAAGTCGGCCGCGCGGACCTCGTCGCCCCAGAGCAGCCCCTGCAGCAGGATGACCTCGTCGTGCACCCGGAGCACCCCGAGCCGGGTCTTCTGGCGCAGGGTGAACTGCACGATCGCCAGGCGGTCGGTCTTCGCCAGGGTCTCGCGCAACAGCACGTACGCCTTCGGCGAGCGCGAGTCGGGCTCGAGGTAGTAGGTCTTCTCGAACATCATCGGGTCGACCTGCTCGACGGGCACGAACTCGAGCACCTCGACCTCGTGCGACTGCTCCTCGGGGAGCTGTTTGAAGTCGTCCGCCGTGAGCACCACGGTCTTGTCGCCGTCGTCGTAGGCGCGCTGGATGTCGGCGTACTCGACCTCGTGGCCGAACTCGCACACCCGCTTGTACCGGATGCGGCCCTTGTCCTCGTCGTGGACCTGGTGCAGGGACACGTCGTGCGTCTCGGTGGCCGCGTAGACCTTGACGGGCACGTTGACGAGCCCGAACGCGATGGAGCCCTTCCAGATCGACCTCATGCGCACATGATGCCCGCCCGCACGCGTGCGTGCCCGGAGCCGGGGGTTCCTCCACAGGTGCGTCGTCCGGGGGGTCGTTCCACGGATGTCCGGTTCGCTGGACCGCCGCGAGGCCGGCGCGAGCACGATGGGCCCATGAGCCAGCTCGACAAGCAGGACCCGCGCGACCAGTTCCCCCGTCCGCCGTTCCCCGCGCAGACCCAGCAGGGGTCCGGGCTGGCGAGTGCGATGGACCCCGCCCCCGACCACGGCGAGACGAGCTACCTGGGCACCGGGCGGATGCGCGGGTACCGGGTGCTCGTCACCGGCGCGGACTCCGGCATCGGACGTGCGGCGGCGATCGCGATGGCGAAGGAGGGCGCCGACGTCGCCCTGAACGCCCTGCCCGAGGAACGCGAGGACCTCGAACAGGTCCGCGACGTCATCGGTGACCTCGGGCGCAAGGCGGTGCTGCTGCCCGGCGACCTGACGGACGAGGCCTTCTGCGACGTCCTGGTGCAGGACGCCGTCAGCGAGCTCGGCGGCCTGGACGCGCTCGTGCTGGTCGCGGGCCACCAGCAGGTGCACGAGGACATCACCGTGCAGAGCACCGAGGACTTCGACCGCACGATGAAGGTCAACCTGTACTCGCTGTTCTGGCTCGTCCGCGCTGCCGTCCCGCACATGGCGCCGGGGAGCTCGATCGTCACGACCAGCTCGGTGTCCGCGTACCAGCCGCAGGACCGCATGATCGACTACGCCGCGACGAAGGCCGCGATCATCACCTACACGAACGGGCTCGCGCGGCAGCTCGCGAGCAAGGGCATCCGGGCCAACACGGTGGTGCCCGGGCCGGTGTGGACGCCCCTGCAGCCGATCAGCTACCCGGGCGACGAGATCGCGGCGTACGGCCAGGACACCCCGTTCGGCCGTCCCGCCCAACCCGTCGAGCTCGGCAGCGCCTACGTCTACCTGGCCGGGCCCGAGTCGTCGTACACGTCCGGCACGACCCTGACGGTGGCGGGAGCGACCGGGGTGGCGCTGTGAGTCCCGCCTCGCGCAAGACCGTCGTCCTCGTCGGGGACCGGCGGCTCGCGCTCACCAACACCGACAAGGTGCTCTACCCCGAGACCGGCACCACGAAGGGTCGGGTGATCGAGTACTACGAGCGGGTCGCGCCGTGGATGATCCCGCACGTCAAGGACCGCCCCGTGACCCGGAAGCGCTGGGCCAACGGTGTCGAGGGCAAGGTCTTCTTCGAGAAGAACCTGCCCGACTCGGCCCCCGACTGGGTGCGGCACCACACCATCCACCACTCGGAGCACGACAACGAGTACCCGATCGTCGACGACCTGCCGACTCTGGTGTGGATGGCGCAGCAGGCCGCGCTCGAACTGCACGTCCCGCAGTGGCGGTTCGGCCCGCGCGGCGCGCAGCAGAACCCGGACCGGCTCGTCCTCGACCTCGACCCGGGCGAGGGTGTGGGGCTGCCCGAGTGCGTCGAGGTCGCCGTGGCCGCGCGCGAGATCCTGCACGGCATGGGACTCGACCCGTACCCGGTGACCTCCGGCTCCAAGGGCATCCACCTGTACGCGGCCCTCGACGGTAAAGCGACGACGGCGCAGGTCTCCGACGTCGCCCACGAACTGGCCAAGGCCCTCGAGACGGACCTGCCGGACCTGGTGCTGTCGTCGATGAGCCGTGCCGAGCGGAAGGGCAAGGTCTTCGTCGACTGGTCGCAGAACAACGGCAACAAGACGACCATCGCCCCGTACTCGCTGCGCGGCCGCGAGCGGCCGACGGTCGCAGCGCCCCGCACCTGGAAGGAGCTCGAGGAACGCGGGCTCGCGCAGCTCACGTTGGACGAGGTCCTCGAACGCCTGGAGGCCCGTGGGGACTTCCTGCACCCGGTCGCCTCCGCCTCGCTGGCCGTCGGGCGCGACGACCACGGTCACTGGGACAGCGACCGGACCGAGCGCGCGAACGACGCCGAGCAGCCCGCACGGGACCGCCTCGCCGCCTACCGGGCGAAGCGTGACGCCTCGAAGACTCCGGAGCCCGTGCCCGAGGGTGCACCCACCGTGCGGAAGGACGGCACACCGACCTTCGTCATCCAGGAGCACCACGCCACCCGCGACCACTACGACTTCCGGCTCGAGCACGACGGGGTGCTGGTGAGCTGGGCCCTGCCGAAGGGCGAGCCCACCGACCCGGGCAAGAACCACCTGGCCGTGCAGACCGAGGACCACCCGCTCGAGTACGGGTCGTTCGAGGGCACGATCCCGAAGGACGAGTACGGCGGCGGCACGGTCACCATCTGGGACGACGGTACCTACGAGCTCGAGAAGTGGCGCGAGGGGCAGGAGGTCATCGTCACGCTGCACGGCCGGGCGGGCGGCGCTCGCCGCCTCGCGCTGTTGCACACCCGCGGCCGTGGCGGTGGGGACGAGAAGAACTGGCTCATCCACCGCACGAAGGAGCAACCCGAACGGCTGGCGGACGCCGGCGGCTCTGCGGGGCCGGCGGTGGCGCGACGGGCGGACCGGCCGTCGGACGGGCACGGCGATGCACACCGCGCCGGGCAGCGACGGATCAGCGGGGCCGCGGACGCCGAGACCCCGCCGTCGGAACGTCGGACGATGCAGGCGACCCTGGCCAAGGGCGAGCCCCGGCTGGACCCGACGGACTGGGCCTTCGAGATGAAGTGGGACGGGGTGCGGGCGCTGGCGACGGTCCGCGACGGGTCGGTGACCCTGCGCAGCCGCAACGACAACGACCTGACGGCCCAGTACCCCGAGCTGCAGGAACTGGGCGAGCGGGCCGGCGTGGACGGCGTGTTCGACGGTGAGATCGTGGCCGTCGACGATCGTGGCCGACCCTCGTTCCAGCTGCTCCAGAACCGCATGGGCCTGACGAAGGCGCGCGAGGTCCGGAGCGCGCAGGAGACGACGCCCGTGCGGTTCCTGCTGTTCGACGTGCTCGAGGCGGACGGGCACGAGCTCACGCGGCTCGGCTACGACGCCCGGCGGCAGGCACTCGAGACGGTCGTGGAACCCGGCGGTGCGATCGACGTGCCGCCGGCGGCGCAGGGCGACCTCGACGCGGTGCTGGCTGCGTCGCGCGAGCAGGGCCTCGAGGGCGTCGTCGCGAAGAAGCGGTCGTCGAAGTACGCCGAGGGCCGGCGGTCCGAGGCCTGGCTGAAGCTCAAGCACCACGCCACGCAGGAGGTCGTCGTCGGTGGCTGGAAGCCGGGCAGCGGGCGGCGCGCCGGCGGGATCGGGTCGCTGTTGCTCGGGGTGCCCGGCCCCGACGGGCTGGAGTACGTCGGCAAGGTCGGCACCGGGTTCCGTGACCGCGACCTCGACGAGATCGCCGCTGTCCTCGCACCGCTGGAACGGAAGACCCCGCCGTTCGTCGACGTCCCACGACCTGACGCTCGGGATGCGCACTGGGTCACGCCGAAGCGCGTCGGCGAGGTCGAGTTCGCCGAGTGGACCGGCGACGGACGGCTCCGGCAGCCGTCCTGGCGGGGGTGGCGGGTGGACAAGGACCCGGACGACGTCGTGCGGGAGACCTGACGCGCGCTTCGCCTTCAGGCCACATGCGTGCGCATGGGGTCAGCCGCTGGCGAACATCCGTCCCCCGTCCGGAGCCTGCGCGGGGGACAGTATCGGCACCGCTGGCCACGATCGGCCATCGGCTGTTACGTTCGCCGGGACGAAGGGGGCTCCGAGGATGAACTCGAGCAAGTACCTGCCGCCCTACACGGCTGCAGAACGCGTCGCGATCACGGGGGACGACCTGTCGCAGCGGTCCGTCGAACCGGGCACCGGCACCACGGAGACCGAGGTCCGGTACGCGGACTTCCTCGCCGACGAGGACGACGACTGACCGGGGCGGCCTGAACGCCCGACCGCTCGACGGGTCCGACAGACCCGACGGCCCGCACGCTGGATCAGGAAGCGCACGGACCGTCGCCGAGGCACGTGACCAGCCGGTTCAGGGAGACCGGCCACGAAGCCCCGCACCGGGCTCGCCGCAAGGCCACCGGTGGGTCCACTGGTGAGACGGACCGAGTGGCCGGATCGTCACACGAGCGGCAAGAAGAATCGCCCGGCGATCTCGTCTGTCCGGAGAGATCCTGTTGTCGGATCAGTACGGGGTCAGGCCGCGGGTGCAGGGCCGTCGGCGGGCACCGCGCGGTCGGCGACGGGTGCGTCCTCCTCGATGAGCTCGTCCTCTTCCGGTTCGCTCACCTCGGCCGCGGCGGCCTTCGCCTCATCGATGGACTCCTGGGAACGGCGGAGCAGGTCGTCGTCGTGTGCTGCCTGATCAGTCATGCTAGCAACCTACGCGGGCGTCCCTGTGTCGGCGTCCCGACGGCGGGCACCGTGCGTCGGGTCGTGCCGGCCGGTGTGCGGTGGCTCGAAGTCCACCGCGGACGTCGGCGCGGGCGTCGAGGGCATCGCCGGAGCGGCCGGGGCGCCGTACGCATCGGCGGCGTCGAGCACCGCACGGGTGGCGGCGACAGCCGTCCGGAGCGCATCGCGGACGGGCATCGCCCGGTGCGCCGGCGTCCGGACCTCGACGCCCCACGGCTCGGCGAACCCGAGTTCGCGCACGGTCCGGACGAAGCCGGGCAGATCCCACGCTCCGGCACCGGGCAGGTACCGTGCCGTCCGGGACTCCTCGGCGAGGGTCATCCCGCTCGGGGTGTGCAGCAGCCCGTCGCTCAGCTCGACGGCTGCGAGGACCCCCGGTGCCACGCCCTGCCGGATCGACGCGAGGGTGGAACCGCCGCGGAGCGCGTGCATGGCGTCGATGAGCAGGCCGCCGTTCGGGTGTCCGGCAGCGGCGACGAAACGGGAGGCCCGTTCGATCGTGGGCAGGTTCGACCACGGTTCCGGTTCGAGCACGAGCTGCGCTCCGACCGCCTCGGCCTGGTCGGCGAGCGCGAACCAGTCGTCGGCCATCGTCGAGGGGGAGGCTCCGGGCAACGAGGTGTCGGCGCGCGCCACCACCTGCCAGGCGCTCAGCGTCGCCGCGGCCTCGAGCACGACACCGCGGTCGGCGTCCTCGTCCTGGGTGCGGCTCGTGCACGTCCACCAACGGTCCAGCGGTCCGAGCTGGACCCAGACGATGCCGGCGGCGTCGAGCATGCGCCGCAGTTCGGCGAAGCCCGTCGTCGCGCGGACCTCGTGCAGGTCGTCGAGGGACAGCGACAGGCCGGCGAACCCGGCGGCGCCCACGGCGTGCACCCGGTCGCGAACGCTCTCGTCGCCCGCCCACGTCCAGGACGTGGCGAGCAGGTCGTGTTCCAGCACGGTGGTACCTCCGGCAGTCCCGGGGTGTCCGCGTCGCCCCGTCGCGATGCGCCGCCCCGTGTCCGCCGCGGGCCCCACCCGCGACGATGCCCAAGACTTACCCGTGCTGCCTGCGAACGCTCCCAGCCCGTCGACACATCGCCGACACGTGCTTCAGACGATCCGGGTCCGGACCTCGCCGACGCCGGCGATCGTGCCGACGAGCACGGCGCCGCGTTCGAGCACGCCGACACCGTCAGGAGTGCCGGTCATCACGAGGTCGCCGGGCGCGAGCGCCACGGACCGTGACAGGGCCGCGATCGTCTCGGCGACCGACCAGATCTGGTCGGCCAGGTCGCCCGACTGACGGAGTTCCCCGTCCACCGTCAGCTCGATCGCGCCGGTGGTGGGGTCGACCTCCGCCGCCGGGGTGATGGCTCCGATCGGGGCCGAGGCATCGAAGCCCTTCGCCGTGTCCCACGGCCGCCCGAGTCGCTTCGCCTCGGCCTGCAGGTCGCGGCGGGTGAGGTCGATCCCGACGGCGTAGCCCCAGACGTGTGCGAGGGCATCGGTGACGGCGATGTCCGTGCCGCCGGTGCCGATCGCGACGACGAGCTCGACCTCGTGCTCCAGTTGCTGCGTCAGCGGCGGGTACGGGGTGTCGACGCCGTCGACCACGACGGCGTCGGCCGGCTTCGTGAAGAAGAACGGCGGCTCGCGGTCCGGGTCGTGGCCCATCTCGCGAGCGTGCGCCGCGTAGTTCCGGCCGACGCAGAACACGCGGCGGACGGGGAAACGCGCGCCCGTCGTCGTGGGCACGGTCGGGAGGCTCGGGGCCGGGATGACGAGTTCGGTCACGGTCCCAGCGTGGCAGGCTCGCAGGGCATCGGTTCAGCTCTCGCGGAAGGACGCCTCGTACCGGAGCTTCCGCGCCCGGGCGCGCTCCTGCCGTTCGCGCCATTCGATCCGCGCCTGGCGGAGTTCTTCCTCGGCGCCCTTCGCCCGCATCATGGGACCGTAGTGCGGGTCTGCCAGCAGTGCGGGCGTCGTCAGTTCGCGTCCGTCGAGCCAGCGCTTGAAGTCCTTGTCACTCAGCTTCGAGATCATCGTTCGCTCCTTCGTTCGTCGCTGCGGTCAGGTCGTCGAGTGCCTGGCCGACCCAGCGGTCGTCGGCGGTCGTCCAACTGCGGGTCACCAGCGCAGCGGACATCACACCGGCAGCCGCGCGCTCTCCTTCGTCGTCCGAGGTCGCCCGGTCGGCGACCCGTGACCAACGCTGCCACCACAGATCGCGGTGCACCGAGAACTCTGCATTTCGCCGTCCTGCGCGCCCGTCGAGCACCGAGGCGACGAGCGCACCCAACGCGACGGATGCGCTCGTGACCGACACGAGCGCATTGGTCCAGCCGATGTCCATGCCGGAACCCTGACAGCACGGAACCGGCCACGTGGCGGGCGTGACCGGTCCTGTGGAGGGTGCTCCGGGCCTCCTGAGCTGTGGAGGAACGCGTCAGTTGCCGGGCGCAGCCGCCTCGGTCTCGCCCGCACCCGGGTCGCCGCCGGTCCCGCCGCTGGCCGGCTCGTCCTGGGGCCAGCCCGCGAACTCCCAGCCCGCGAGCGACGGGTGGTCCTCGCCCTTCGTGTACGCGAACGTCCGCGCAGCGTCACGCGCTTCGGACAGCTTCGTGAGCAGGTCGGCGTGCGCCTCGGCATCCACCCGCGTCAGGGCGTCGTGGGCCAGGGCGAAGCGGTCCATCTCGTTGCGCATCAGCATGTCGAACGGCGAGGTCGTCGTGCCCTGCTCGAGGAACCCGTGCACGTGCAGGTCGTCGTGCCCGTTCCGGCGGTACGTCAGCTGGTGCACGAGGGTCGGGTACCCGTGGAACGCGAAGACCGTGGGCGTGCCGGGCAGGAAGAGCGCGTCGTACTGCTCGTCCGGGATCGGGTGCTCGTGCTTGCGCGGGTCACCGAGCGCCAGCAGGTCGACGACGTTGAGCACGCGGACCCCGACGCCGGGAGCGTGCTTCCGGATGATGTCGGTGGCGGCGATCGCCTCGACCGTGGGGACGTCACCGGCGCAGGCGAGCACGACGTCGACCTTCCCGACGGCCTGCTCGGTGCCGGCGAAGTCCCACACGCCGAGTCCGGCCTTCGCGTGCGCGACCGCGTCGTCGAGGGACAGGAAGACCGGCTCCGGGTGCTTGCCCGCGACGATCACCTCGATGCGGTCCGTGGTCTCCATCGCGTGCGCGGCGACGGCGAGCAGCGTGTTGGCGTCGGCCGGCAGCTTGATCCGGACGAGGTCCTGCTGCTTCGACGCGACGACGTCGAGGAACCCGGGGTCCTGGTGGGAGAACCCGTTGTGGTCCTGTCGCCAGACGTGCGACGAGAGCAGGAGCGACAGGTTCGACACCGGCACCCGCCAGTCGATGTCGGTCGAGGACTCCAGCCACTTCGCGTACTGCCCGACCATCGAGTCGATGATGTGGGCGAACGCCTCGTAGGTGTTGAGCATCCCGTGCCGACCGGACAGCACGTAGCCCTCGAGCATTCCCTCGAGCAGGTGCTCGGACAGGACCTCGGTGACCCGCCCGCGTGCGGCGAGGTGCTCGTCGCCGGCGGCGCGCTGAGCCCGCCAGACGCGCGAGGTCACGTCGAACACGGCGTCGAGCTTGTTCGAGATCGTCTCGTCCGGGCCGAAGAGCCGGAAGGTCGAGGCGTTCTTCTCGATGAGTGCGGCGAGCCAGGGGCCGAGCGTGCCCGTCGCGGACGCCGTGGAACCGACCTCGACCGCGTACGGCTCGAGCGGCGGCCGGTCGAGCGCGGTCCGCAGCCGACCGCCGTTGCCGTGCGGGGTGGCGCTCATCCGCTCGTCACCGGTCGGGCGGATCGTGGTCATGATGCCGACCGGGTGGCCGTCCGCGTCGAAGAGCTCCTCGGGGCGGTACGAGCGCATCCACTCCTCGAGCTGGGCACGGTGGCCGTCGTCCTCGCGCACCGCGGGCAGCGGCACCTGGTGCGCGCGGAAGGTCCCCTCGACCTGCTCGCCGTCGACCTCCTTCGGGCCGGTCCAGCCCTTCGGGGTGCGCAGGACGATCATCGGCCAGCGCGGACGCAGGTCGGCGGCACCGGCGGGCTGCCCCGCGGCGGCACGGGCGGCCTGGGCGCGGGCGGCGGCCTGGATGTCGTCGATGCCGGCGAGGGCACGTCGCAGGGCACCGTCGAACAGGGCGTGCACCGCGTACGGGTCGTCGTCGACGCGGCGGGAGTCGACCACGATCGGGTCGTAGCCGAGCCCGCGGAAGTACGCGGTGAGGTCCTCGTCGGGGATGCGGGCCAGGACGGTCGGGTTCGCGATCTTCCAGCCGTTGAGGTTGAGGATCGGCAGCACGGCGCCGTCGGAGACCGGATCGAGGAACGTGTGCGCCTGCCACGACCCGGCGAGCGGACCGGTCTCGGCCTCACCGTCACCGACCACGCACGCGACGACGAGGTCCGGGTTGTCGAGCGCCGCACCGTAGGCGTGCGACAGCGAATAGCCGAGTTCACCGCCCTCGTTGATGGAGCCGGGGGTCTCCGGGGCGGCGTGCGAGGGGATGCCGCCGGGGAACGAGAACTGGCGGAAGAACCGCTGCAGGTCGACGTCCTGGTACAGCTCGTTCCACGTGCCGTCCAGCCAGGCGTTCGCGTTCATCGCCGGGCCGCCGTGCCCCGGGCCGCAGATGTACAGGAACTCGCGCCCGGTCTCCGTGATCAGCGCGTTGCAGTGCGCGTACACGAGGTTCAGTGCGGGGGAGGTGCCCCAGTGGCCGAGCAGCCGCGGCTTGACGTCGTCCGGTTCGATCGGCCTGGTGAGCATCGGGTTGTCCAGCAGGTAGATCTGCCCGACCGTCAGGTAGTTGGCGGCGCGCCACCAGGCGTCGACCGCCCGGAGCCGGTCGGTGGTGGAGATGTGTGCTGGAGCCATGGGTACACGGTACGAAACACCGGGTTGCGGCACCTCAGGAAACTCGTCCCAAACCGTTCGGGCGGGGGTGCCGAATCACTTGCACAGGGCAAAAGCCCAGGGCGCTCTCCGGTTACAGTTGACCGGTCTACAGCTTGCTCACAGCAAGCGTGCGCACAGCGTGCACGTTCGGCCACCGGCCGGAGCGCCTCCAGAGCAAAGGACTGATCACGATGCGTAAGAGCCTCAAGACCTCCATCACCCTCGCCACGACCGGTGCCCTCGTCCTCGGCGGTGCCGCGTTCGGGATCTCCTCCGCACAGGCCGCCACCCCGAACGTGCACACGGTGTCCTCGTCGTCCGAGTCGAAGATCCCCGCACCCGTCGCCTCGGTCCCCGAGGTCCTCGGCGGCTCCACCGCCGTGAAGCTCGACTCCGGCTTCACCGACGCCCTCACCGCCCTGAAGCTCACCCCCGGCGTCTCCGGCGACGCGACCCTCGCCGACGGGTCGGTGTCGTTCCCGATCACCGCCGGGTCGGTCACCTACTGGTCCCCGGACGGCAACTACCGCCCCTACGTGCAGGGCCTGCTGAACCACGACGACTCGGGTCTGACCCTGAAGGCCGGCGACACCACCGTCACGCTGGAGAACTTCGTCGTGAACCCGGGCTCGTCCAAGCTCTACGGCGACGTCCTGGTCAACGGCAAGGTCGCCGCGGCCGACGCGTTCCTGTTCGAGCTGCACGGCGGCTCGCTCAAGCCCCTCCAGCTCGAGGGCGACAACGCCATCCTGACCGGCACCACCGTCCACGTCAGCGAAGACGCCGCCGGCCTGCTGAACAAGACCTTCGGCACCGACGCCGTCAAGCGCGGCCTCCTCGTCGGCACCGCCACCATCACCGCCCAGATCAAGTAACACCCCGCATCACCACAGTCGGCCCGGACCACGCAGCAGCGCGGTCCGGGCCGTCGTGCGTCGTGTGTCGTGCGTCGTGCGTCGTGCGTAACCGGGCGTACCTGGTGGAACCGGGCGTACCTGGTGGAACCGGGCGTACCTGGTGGAACCGGGCGTACCTGGTGGGTTGTTTCGACCAGGTACGCCCGTTCTTGCGAACCAACGCGCGTGCGATGGGAAAGAACGGGCGCACGGACGGACGGGAGGCCCGGTGCCAGCTGGCACCGGGCCTCCCGTCCGTCGTGCGCGTACACCGGGTCGGCAGCCGCCGTCCTCACGGGCTGGACGACACCTCACGCGCTCACGTTTGCGAGAACTGTCGCTCAGCGCGAAATCTCGCCCCGGACCGCACCTCGGCACAGCTCGGCACCGCTCAGCCGCGCCGCCACCACCGCCGCGGCTTCGCCTCGAGCCGCGCCTGCTCCGCAGCCCGCGCGGCCGAAGCCATGCGCACCTCGCGGCGTTCCCGCCAGGCGAGCACCTCGGCCTCGACGTCGCGCATCGGCGTCACCACCGGCGGCCCGCCGAGCAGCTGCCGCCGCGCCTCCTTCACCCGCGCGTTGAAGTCCACGAGGACGTCACGCACGTCGGTCTCGAGCGACAGGGTATCGAGGGCGTCGTCGAGTTCGGCGTCCTCGGTCCGCAGCGCCAGGGCCGGCGGCGCGATGCCCCGGATGTCCTCACGCTCGATCTTCGACTTGATCCACCAGTCCGGGTCGTGCTGCCCGTCGAGGCCCGGCAGCGGCTTGCCGTGGTACGGGTTGCCCTCGAAGACCCCGCGGCGCTCGGCCTCCTCGATCTGGGCCCGGGCGTGCGCGGCGACGTCGGCGGCCTTCAGCAGCCGACGTTCCTCACGTTCCGAGCGCACCTCGTCGGGGTCGAGCGACCCCCGCTCGATCTCCTGGTCGACGAGCTGCTGGTAGCGGTAGCGGGCGGCCCTGCGGAGCCGGTCCATCCGTGCATCGACGTCGTTCATCGTCAGACCATGATGCCCCGCGCTCCCGACGGGCCGTCCAGGCCGGTCAGGACTTCTCCGAGAGCTCTTCGATGGTCATCGCGGCCTGGATGAGCGCCAAGTGCGACAGCCCCTGCGGGATGTTGCCCATGAAGTCCCCGTCGACGGCGCTGAGCATCTCGCTGAACAGGCCGACGTCGTTCGCCTGCGCGACCATGTCGTCCATCAGCTGCTTCGCGTCGTCGATGCGTCCGACGCACGCGAGCGCGGCGGCGAGCCAGAACGAGCACGCCACGAAGGGGGACTCCTCGTCCTGGATGCCGGAGTACCGGTACACCAGCGGCCCGTGCTGCAGCTGCTCCTCGATGGCCCGGATCGTGGAGTCCATGCGCGGTCCACGGTCGAACGCCGACATCGCGTGCAGCAGGATCGAGCAGTCGAGCGCGTCGGTGCCCGGGTACATGACGTAGTGGCCGAGCTCCTCGTTCCACCCGTTCTCGGCGACCCAGTCCTCGATGAGCTCGCGGTTCTCGATCCACTTCTCGCGCGGGCCGTCGATCATCCCCGCGTCGTGCAGCTCGACGGCCGCGTCGAGCGCTTGCCAGCAGCCGATCTTGCTCGTCGTGTAGTGCTGCGCCTCCTGCAGCTCCCACATGCCCGAGTCGGGCTCCACCCAGCGGTGGCACGCGTCGTCGGCGAGGTCCTGCAGCACCGAAGCCGTCTTGCGGTCGAGCACGTTGCCGGCTCGGACGTACTGCCGCATGATCTCGAACACGTCGCCCCAGACACCGAGCTGCAGCTGGTCGCCGGCCCGGTTGCCGATCGTGACCGGGCCGATGCCGTTCCAGCCCGGGACGTCGCGCTCCTCGACGGTGTCGCTCTTCGACCCGTCGAGTCCGTAGAAGATCGGCATCGTCTCGTCGTGCTCGGCGATCGTGCGCATCACCCACGACACGGCGGCGTGCGTCTCCTCGCGCAGGCCGAAGCGGGTGAGCGCGTGCACCGTGTACGCCAGGTCGCGCACCCAGGCGAACCGGTAGTCCCAGTTCTTCCCGCCGGTGCGGTCCTCGGGCAGGCTCGTCGTCGGGGCCGCAGCGATGGCGCCGGTGGGGGCGAAGATCAGGAGCTTCAGGGCGAGGGCGCTGCGCTGGACCGCGTCCGACCACGGTCCGTCATAGCTGAA
This sequence comes from Curtobacterium sp. MCBD17_026, assembly GCF_003234895.2. Lineage (NCBI taxonomy): Bacteria > Bacillati > Actinomycetota > Actinomycetes > Micrococcales > Microbacteriaceae > Curtobacterium > Curtobacterium sp. MCBD17_026. The sequence continues at coordinate 324,455 of NZ_CP126281.1, forward strand.
CTCCTTCGACCAGGTCGACCAGTTCTCGATCGTGCGGTCGACCCCTTCGAGCGTGCGCTCCGGCTCCGGCAGGAAGATCGGCTCGTCGTACGTGCCGACGATGGTCAGGATCGACTTCGAGCCCTCGGTCGTCGAAAACCGCCCCGAGAACCGGGGGCCGTCGTCGTGCACCGGTTCGAAGCCCTGCTCGACGATCGCGATGGTCACGCCGTCGACGCCGATCACCGTGCCGTTCACGGTGTCGAGTCGGCGCGGCTCCGCGGTGTTCAGGATCGTGCCGGGCACGACCGCCCACTCCATCTCGACCGAACCGTCGACCCCCTGCACGCAGCGGGCGATCTCGGCCCACGGCAGACGTCCGGCCACCCCGGTGACCATGGCGTCGGTCACGGTGGCGGTGCCGGACGGGGTCGTCCAGGTCGTCACGAGCACGTTCGTCCCCGGCAGGTAGGCGCGGGACACCTGCGCCTGGTCGTCCACGGGCCGCAGGGCGACGTGTCCGCCGTGCTCCGCGTCGACGATGCTCGCGAACACCGGCGGTGAGTCCATCGACGGGATCGGCAGCCAGTCGATCCGCCCGTCGAGCGCGATGAGGGCGACCGTCCGCCCGTCGCCGATCGCGCCGTACGAACGGAGCGGGACGTACCCGTTCGTCCGTTCCTCGTTCTCCGTCGCGTCGGGGGTGTCTCGCGTGCGCTCGGTCATGCGACCAGCCTGCCCCGGCCCCGGCGGCGACCATCAGGCGGACGTACCCCTCGTGGAGAACGCACGCCGAGCCTCCAGCCTGTGGAGAACCGCCGGAGAACCGCCGGAGAACCGCCGGAGAACCGCCGGAGCACCCCCGGAGCACGGCCGACACGCCCACGCGACTTGCGCATCCCGGGCGTGTCGAACTAGCGTCGTGCTCCTGCCGATCGGCAGACCGCCCGCCCCGGGCACACCGGAAGGACCGCGCATGCGCGCCGTGCAGCACAACGAGGAACGCGTCGAGCTCCAGCTCGCCGCGGCCGCCGTGCTGCCCGAGCAGCAGTGGTCCCTCCGCTATCCCGCGTAGGCACGCGACGTCACACGACGCCTGCGTGCCCACCCGGCCCGGGGCGTTCGTCAGCACCGCTTCCTTCCGTCCGCCACGTCCGGCGGCGACCAGGAGGCCAGGCGTACGACCGTCTCGGACCGTCACCTCGACGCTCACGAAAGCGAGACGACTCATGAAGAAGATCAACGACCGATTGCTCAGCTGGGCCTCGATGCTCGAGGACAACACCGAGCAGCAGGCCCGCACGACCGCGCGCATGCCGTTCGTGTTCCCGCACCTGGCCCTCATGCCCGACGCACACCTCGGCCTCGGGGCCACCGTCGGGTCCGTCATCCCGACCCTCGGCGCGATCATGCCGGCGGCCGTCGGCGTGGACATCGGCTGCGGCATGATCGCGGTCCGCACGCAGTTCACCGCCATCGACCTGCCCGCCGACCTGCAGGGGCTGCGCGAGCAGATCGAGCGCGCGATCCCGCTGTCGGCCGGTGCGTCGAACCGGAAGATCGTGGCGACCGCCGCACCCCGGATCGCCGAGCTCGAGGCGATGGCCGAGACCGCCGGGTTCGACCCCGACGGCGTGCACGGCGGGTGGCGGAACCAGCTCGGCACGCTCGGGTCCGGCAACCACTTCATCGAGGTCTCCCTCGACGAGCAGGACCGGGTCTGGCTCTTCCTGCACTCCGGGTCGCGGGGCGTCGGCAACAAGATCGCGCAGCGGCACATCAAGGTCGCCAAGCAGGCCATGGAGCGGTGGTGGATCCAGTTGGCGGACCCCGACCTGGCGTACCTGGTCGAGGGCACGCCGGAGTTCGACCGGTACATCGCCGAGCTCCGGTGGGCACAGCACTTCGCGCTGCTCAACCGCGAGGAGATGATGGACCGCGTCGTCCGGCAGCTGTCCGAGGCCGTCGGCACGCCCGTCGACGAGCGCGAGCGGATCAACTGCCACCACAACTTCACGCAGCGTGAGACGCACTGGGGCAAGTCGGTGTGGGTCTCGCGCAAGGGTGCGATCCAGGCGAAGGCCGGTCAGCCCGGCCTGATCCCCGGGTCGATGGGCACCGCGTCGTACGTGGTCGAGGGACGCGGCAACAAGCCCTCGCTCGAGTCGTCCCCGCACGGTGCCGGCCGGCTGTTCTCGCGGAGCGCGGCCCGGCGGACCTTCACCCACGAGCAGCTGCGCGAGGCGATGGCCGGCATCGAGTACCGAGACACCGACGCGTTCCTCGACGAGATCCCGGCGGCGTACAAGCCGATCGACCAGGTCATGGCGGACGCCGAGGACCTCGTGTCGATCCGGCACACCCTGCGGCAGGTCGTCAACGTGAAGGGCGACTGAGACGCACCCACCGACGGACCGGAGGCCCGTGGCGGCGCCGCCACGGGCCCCGGTCCGCCAAATGGCGGAGCGCAGGGCCCGGCGCGCCCCGGACAGGACGGGACGCGTCGGGCACGCTGGGGCGTGATGAGCGACACGGCGGAGCACGCAGCGAAGGAAACCGGACGACAGGTCCGGCGAGCGGCCGACAGCCGCTGGTTCGAGGTCACGGCACGCGCCGGGTTCGTCGGCAGCGGCATCGTCCACCTGCTGATCGGGTACCTGGCGATCCTGCTCGGCATCGGCAACGCGTCCTCCGGCGGCGAGACGGACCAGTCCGGTGCGCTGCAGCAGATCGCCGCGGTCCCCGGGGGCGTGTTCCTGCTCTGGCTGATCGCCGTCGGCACCGCCGCGCTCACGGTGCGCCTGATCGTCGAGGCGATCGTCGGTGGCCGTTCCGACACCACCCGGGGCTGGCTCGCCCGGCTGAAGGACGTCGCGAAGGCCGTGGTCTACGGCGTGATCGCCTACTCGGCCGCCTCGTACGCGCTCGGTGCCGGGTCGAGCTCGAGCAGCTCGTCGCAGAGTGCCGCGGCGAAGACCCTGGCGACGCCGGGCGGGGTGTTCGTGCTGCTCCTCGCCGGGGCGATCGCGGTCGCAGTCGGCATCGGCCTCGTGGTGATCGGCTGCCGCCGGTCGTTCCGCAAGCAGATCACACGACCGTCGGGCCAGCTCGACCGCGTGGTCACCGTGCTCGGCGTCGTCGGGTACGTCGGCAAGGGGATCGCCGTGGTCATCGTGGGCGTGCTCATCGCCGTCGCGGGGCTGCGGAGCGACCCCGACCAGGCCACCGGGCTCGACGCCGCGTTCGACGCCGTGCAGAGCATGCCCGGCGGGGTGTTCGTCCTCGTCGCGATCGGCATCGGGTTCCTGGCCTTCGGCGTCTACAGCTTCTTCCGCGCACGGTTCGCCCGCCTCTGACCCGCGGACGTACGGACGACCGGACCTGCGCGGACCTTCGCGCTCCGCGACACCTCACGGGCCGAAGCGGGCGTGAGGTGTCGCTGAGCCCGTGAACTCGCCGCCGCCGCCGCCGCCGCCGCCTCACCGCCGTCCCCACGCCTGAGCGGGCACGGACCGCCCCCGCGGTAGACGGGGTCGATGAGCACCAACGTCACGACCGGCCCCGCGACCGTCTTCGCCGACGCCCGAGCGGTCCTCGCCGAGAGCATCGTCTGGGACCCGTCCGCACAGTTGCTCCGGTGGGCCGACATCACCCTCGGCACCCTCAACACCGCTGAGGCCGACGGCACCATGCGGTCGAGCGTGCCGCTGCCGCCCCCGCTCGCGAGCTTCCAGCCCCGGGCCTCCGGCGGGTTCGTCGCGGCCCTCGGCGACACCGTCGTGGTGACGGACGAGCAGGGTGCCGTCGAGCGCGAGATCGCCCGCGTCACCCACAGCACCTCGGGCAACCGGTTCAACGAGGGCAAGTGCGACCCGTTCGGCCGGTTCCTGGTCGGCAGCATGAACGTGACGACCGGCGAACCCGACGCGGCGCTCTACTCGATCGAGGCGGACGGCACGACCCGGGTGCTCCGCGGTGGCTTCGGCGTGACGAACGGCATGGAGTGGTCGGAGGACGGCCGCACGATGTACGTCACCGACACCAGCGCCTCGACGGTCTTCCGCGGGTCGTACGGCCCGGACGGCGAGCTCGGCGAACTCGAGCCGTTCATCGTCGGTCACGCGCACGACGGCCTGGTCCGCGACGACGAGGGCTGCTTCTGGAGCGCGATCTACGGCGGATCCCGCGTCGAGCGCTACGGGTCCGACGGCTCGCACCTGGAGACGGTGGAGCTCCCCGTCGCCAACCCGACGTCGGTGGCGTTCGGCGGCCCGGACATGTCGACGCTCTTCGTCGGGACGGCCCGCGAGAACCTCACCGAGCAGGACCTGGAGCAGGCGCCGCCCTCCGGCGCGGTCTTCGCGGTGCCGACGGCGGTGCACGGGTTCCCCGCGAACACCTTCAGCGGCTGAGCACGCCGTCGCCGCCCGCGCGGACGGCGGCCGGGTATCCTGGGCGACCGCCCGACCGGAGGAGACCCACGTGGACGACGAACGCCAGGCACCCCGGCCGGACCCTGCCGGCGAGCTCGCCCAGGCCGAGGACGCCGACGTCACGGTGCAGGTCGACCGGGTCGCGGTCGACGGCACCTACGTCCGGGTGAGCTCGATCGGCGAGCCGGGCGCGCGGGCCTTCGTGCTCGTCGCGGGCCTGGGCATCGCGTCGACCTACTACGAGCGGCTCGCCCCGCACCTCAACGAGAACGGTCCGGTGCACGCGCTCGACCTGCCGGGCTTCGCCGGTGTCCCGCGGTTCCGGGGCACGGTCACGATCGAGCGCTACGCCGACGCGGTCGAACGGGTCATCGACGACCTCGGGCTCCAGGACCCGGTCCTGGTCGGGCACTCGATGGGCACGCAGGTCGTCACCGAGGTCGCCGCCCGCCGTCCGGGCATCTCCGACCTCGTGCTCATCAGCCCGGTGGTCGACTCGTCGGCACGCACGGTGCGGCAGTCGGCCTTCCGGTTCCTGCGGTCGACGCTGCACGAGCCCGCCGCGGTCCGCTGGCACGGCATCACGGCGTACGCGCTGTGCGGGTGGCACTGGTTCCGGAAGGTCCTGCCACGGATGATCGCGTTCCCGATCGAGGAGCGCGCCGCCCACGTGCAGGCCCGCACCCTGATCGTCCGCGGTGAGCACGACGCGATGGTGCCGCGGGACTGGGTCCGTCGGCTGGCGCGGGTGTTCCCGTACGCGGTCCTCCGCGAGGTCGTCGACGGCGCACACTCGGTCATGCACGCACAGGCCGACGCGGTCGCGCGGCTCGCGGTGGCGCACGTCGACCACCGGATCCTCGACCGGGGCGTGTCGTCGCTGCAGCGGGTGCACGACGACTCGACGTCGTCGGACCTGGCCCGGCTCAGCCCGGGCGACGCCTGGTTGCTGGTCAAGTCGCGGTTCATCGAGCTGTTCGGGATGGCTCGGAACGACGACGAGACGCTCGAGGCGACCAAGTCCGCGCACGCCGTCGCGATGGCGGACGGCGACGACCTGCCGGTCGACCCGGCGGACCGCCGGGCGGTCGTCGACGAGGTCGCGCCCGAGTCGAAGTAGCGAGCACCGTCGAAGTAGCGAGCACCGTCGAAGCAGCGAGCACGATCGAACCAGCGGGCGTCGCGACGTGCGGGTGACCGCCTGGAGGCCCGGTGCCGGTCCGACGGACCGGCACCGGGCCTCCAGGCCGTCGCGACCACCGCGACGGGCGAGCGGTCAGGGCGTGATGCGGCCCGGCAGCATGTCGGGCGTCAGCGCGTTCGCCTCGGCGAGGACCTTGCGGGCCTCGTCGGTCTTGTCCCAGACGTTCCAGAGCAGCACGCCCCGGACCGTGTCGTCGTCGTCAAGGTAGTAGACGACGCCGGTCACCGTGGGGTCCTGCCAGTCCTCGACCGTGCGGAGCTCCGCGCTGACCTGCCCCACCGCCTCGTACCCCATGTCGAAGACGTCGGAGTAGAACATCGGCGTGTGGTCGTAGGTCTCGTCGGCGTCGGCCAGGTTGCGGCCGGCCTGCCGACCCTGCTGCTGCGCGTTGTCGACGTGCTCCACCCGGCGGGTGCCGAGGATCCGGTCCGGGTACTCGGCGACGTCACCGGCGGCGAACACGGAGTCGTCGTCGGTGAGCAGCGTCGAGGTCACCACGATGCCGTCGCGGACGGTGAGTCCGGCGTCGGCGGCGAGCTGCGTCGCGGGTTCGATGCCGAGTCCGGCGACGACCGCGTCGGCCTCGACCACGGAGCCGTCGTCGAGCGTCAGCCGAACGCCGTCCGCGGTCTCGGTGCCCTCGGACACCCGACGGCCGGTGCGGAGCTCCACACCGTGGTCGACGAAGCGCTGCTGGAACGCCCGTGCCAGATCCTCGGGGAACATCCGGCCGCCGACGACCTCGTCCGGGTCGACCAGTGTGACGCGGGCACCGTTCTGCACGATGCCTGCCGTGATCTCCTGGCCGATGTACCCGCCGCCGACGACGGCGACGTGTGCCCCGGCGTCCGCGAGTTCGCGCAGCCGGCGGTAGTCCGACGCGCTGCGGTAGTCGAGCACGCGTGCCGACGGGGACAGCCCCGGCAGCCCGCGGGGCTTCCCGCCGGTCGCGAGCAGGAGCCGCTCGTAGCCGTGGGTCGCGCCGTCCGCCGTCGTGACGGTCTTCGCGGCACGGTCGATCGCGGTCACCGTGGTGCCCAGGACGAACTGCGCCCCGGTCTCCTCGGTGTGCAGGTCGACCTTGTCGTCCCAGCTGAAGTCCGGGTCGGTCCAGAGCTTCTTCGACAGCGCGGGCCGTGCGTAGGGCCGGTCGACGTCCTCGCTGAGGATCCCGATCGACCCGTCGGTGTCGAGCTCGCGGATGCCGCGGGCAGCGGCGTCGGCGACCATCCCGCCGCCGACGATGAGGTAGCGGAAGTCGGTCATGACGCCTCCTGGCGGTGCTGTGGCGCCACGATCAGATCGTGGCGACCGAGCCGGAGTCGACCCGGTAGTTGGCGCCGTTCACGAAGCTGGCCAGGTCGGAGCACAGGAAGGCCACGACGTTCGCGACCTCTTCCGGCTCGCCGCGGCGCTTGAGCTCCATGTACGGCCGCTCTTCTTCGAGGAAGCTGCCGATGGCCTCGTCGAACGAGGTCCCGCGCTGCTTGGCCCGCTTGTCCATCATCGCGTCGGTCATCGGCGTGTGGATGAACGCGGGGGAGACCGTGTTCACCAGCAGGCCCTCGGAGGCGTAGGAGCGCGACAGGCCCTTCGCGAACGAGAGCACCCCGGCCTTGGCGGCGCAGTAGGGGAGTTCGTCGTCGTACGGCTGCGAGGCGTCCTCGGACACCAGGTAGACGATGCGGCCCCAGCCGCCCTGGCGCAGGTCGCCGATGAACTCGCGGGTGATCCGCACCGGCCCCATCAGGTCGATGTCGATCGTCTCCGCCCAGCCGGCCTCGTCGATCTCGTGGAACATGCCCTGGGCACCGGTGACGCCCGAGGACTGCACCAGGATCTCGATCTCGCCGACGGCCTCGCGCACCTGGTCGTGCAGGGCGGCGAGGCTCTCGGCGCTCCGGACGTCGGCGGCGAAGGCGTGCAGCTTGCCGAGCGGTGCCTCGAGCTGGTCCGCACTGGTGTCCAGACGGCTCTGGTCGATGTCGGTGACGACCACGGTCGCACCCTCTGCCAGGAGGATGCGCGCCGTGTTCCAGCCGATGCCGGAGTCGCCGCCGAAGACGAGCGCGGTCTTGCCCTGGATACCGAGGTCCACCCGGGCCCCTACGCGTGCGCCGACGCGTCGGCGACGGCGGGCGTGGTGGCGGAGGCCAGCGGGGTGCTGGGCGCGCGGTTCTCGGCGGAGACCATCCACGCGAGCTGCTCGAGGCGCTCGATGAAGCCGTGGAGCAGGTCCGCGGTCGTCGGGTCTTCCTCGTCGACCTCGTCGTGGACGTCGCGCATGGTGCCGGTCGCCTGGTACAGCCGGAGCGTGACCTGGTCGATGGCGTCGTGCGTGGTGATCTCGCCCGAGGGGAACGCGTCGAGGTGGCTGCCCGCGGAGACCGTCGCCGAGCGGCCGTCCGGCACGAGGTACAGCGCGCGCATGCGCTCGGCGGTGTCGTCGGCGAACTCACGAGCGGCGTCGACGATCTCGTCGAGCTGCAGGTGGAGGTCGCGGAAGTTGGTGCCGAGGATGTTCCAGTGGGCCTGCTTGCCCTGCAGGTGCAGGTCGATGAGGTCCACGAGGACCGCCTGGAGGTTCTTGGCCATCTTGTCCGAAGCGTGCATGGTTGTGGCTCCTTTCGCGTCGGTGTGACCCTTCCGGTCTACGCGGTGCCGCAGTGCACGCTCTCAGTGCGCTCGGAGGCAGCGTCCCCCGACGTCGTCCGGTGCGGCGCCGCTCAGTGCGACGGCGCGGGGTCGACCTGGTCGACGGCTTCGCGCATCTGCTCCAGGAAGCCGGCGACGATCCGCGCCTCGGATGCGGGGAGTCCCTCGGCGATCGACATCATCCGGCGGTGCATCACGCCGAGCGTGGCGCGGACCTCGTCGTCTGTCTCGGTCGTCGGCGTGATGACGAGGGCCCGGCGGTCGGTGGGGTGCGGGTCACGGCGGACGTGGTTCGACTTGACCAGGCGGTCGATGAGGATGGTCGTCGAGGCCGACGAGATCTTGAGGTACGCGGCGAGGTCCTTCGGGCTCACGGCGGTGCCGGAGCGCTGCGCCTGCAGCAGGAAGCGCACGGCGAGCAGGTCGGTCTCGCCCATGCCCATCGAGTCACGGGTCCGGCGGCGCATGGCCGTCTCGGCGGATCGGTACCGGCGCAGGGCGTTGAGCACCGCTACCCCGCGTTGGGTCGCGTCGTCGTCCGGGAACCAGTACCCGGACGCCTCGGTGATCTCCTGCGTCGACATGGCGTTCAGGGTAACCCGTCTCGTATCTCGGTCGTCTAGCGGACTCCCGGGTTCCGCCCCGACCGGTGCGTCCGCAACGTCCGATCCGTCCGCACCGGACGGACAGGAGGCCCGTGGCGGGGTCGCCACGGGCCTCCTGTCCGACGGTCGGTCGCGTTACGCGGCTGCCTGCTCGTCCGTGCCGGCTGCGGCCTCGGCGAGCGCGGTGAGCGCGCCCTGCACGAGCGTCGTGACCTCGGCGTCCTCACGCGGGTGGGTCTCCGCGAAGCGGACGACCGACTGCGGGATGGCGACCTTGACGTCCTCCAGGACCTTCGCGCCGGCGATGCCGGCGGCCTTGCGGGCGTCGTCGTGCGCCCAGACGCCGCCGTACTGGCCGAACGCCGAGCCGATCACGGCGAGGGGCTTGCCGGACAGCGGCGAGGCGCCGAACGGACGCGAACCCCAGTCGAGCGCGTTCTTCAGGACGGCGGGGATGGTGCCGTTGTACTCGGGGGTGATCAGCAGGACGGCGTCCGCGGTGGCGACGGCGTCGCGGAAGGCGACGGCAGCGGCGGGCGGGGTGTCGCCGTCGATGTCCTCGTTGTAGAACGGCAGGTCGACGATGCCGTCGAAGGTGTGCAGCTCGGTGCCCTCCGGCGCGTGGTGCGCGGCGGCCTCGGCGAGCTTGCGGTTGATGGAGTCGGCGCGCAGGCTGCCGACGAGGACGAGGACGTTCGTCATGGAGCTCCTTCTGTTGCGGGATGCTGTTGCTGGACGGAAAGGTGTCAGCGACAACCAATGCGATCGTCGGGCGCGCTATTCCCAACGCTGGGTACGGTGGCGTCGTGACCTCGCTTCGGACCCCGGCCAGCACGCCTCGAACCACCGATCCGACCTGGTGGCGCGACGCCGTCGTCTACCAGGTCTACCCGCGCAGCTTCGCCGACACGGACGGCGACGGACTCGGTGACGTCGCGGGCATCACGAGCCGGGTGCCGTACCTGGCGTCGCTCGGCGTCGACGCGCTGTGGCTCTCCCCGTTCTTCCCGTCGCCGCTCGCCGACGGGGGCTACGACGTCGCCGACTACCGGGCCGTCGACCCGAAGCTCGGGTCCCTCGACGACCTCGACGCCCTGGTCCGGGCCGCCCACGAGCACGACCTGAAGGTCATCGTCGACATCGTGCCGAACCACACCTCGGACCAGCACGAGTGGTTCCGGGCCGCACTGGCGTCCCCGCCCGGGTCGGCCGAGCGTGCGCGGTACGTGTTCCGCGAGGGGTCCGGCGACTCCGGGGAACTGCCGCCGAGCGACTGGGTGTCGAACTTCGGCGGCAGCGCGTGGACCCGGGTACCGGACGGGCAGTGGTACCTGCACCTGTTCGCCCCCGAGCAGCCGGACCTGGACTGGTCGAACCCCGAGGTCCGCGCCGACTTCGAGGACACCCTGCGCTTCTGGTCCGATCGCGGTGTCGACGGGTTCCGCGTGGACGTCGCGCACGGTCTGGCGAAGGACCTGTCGACCCCGTACCGGCCCTCGAACGAGCAGGACCTGCCGCTCGACGGCTCCGACCCGCTGTACGACCGCGACGAGGTGCACGAGATCTTCGCCACCTGGCGCCGGGTGCTCGACGAGTACGAGCCGCCCCGTGCCGCGGTCGCCGAGGCCTGGGCCCCCGCGCCCCGCCGCGTCCTGTACGCCCGGCCGACGGAGCTCGGGCAGGCCTTCAACTTCGACCTGCTCGAGTCCCCCTTCGAGCCGGACGCCTTCCGTCGGATCATCGAGCGGAACCTGGCAGCCTCCGAGCAGTCGGGCGCCTCGAGCACCTGGGTGCTGTCGAACCACGACGTCGTGCGGCACCCCACCCGGTACGGCCTGCCGGACGGCACCGACACCGATGCCTGGCTCATGACGGACGGCACGACGCCGGAGCTCGACCGCGCACGGGGGCTCCGCCGGGCACGTGCCGCGACGCTGCTGATGCTGGCGTTGCCGGGGTCGTCGTACGTCTACCAGGGCGAGGAACTCGGCCTGCACGAGGCCGCCGCGATCCCGCGCGACCTGCTGCAGGACCCGAAGTGGCTCCGCACCGGGCACACCGCGAAGGGCCGGGACGGTTGCCGGGTGCCGATCCCGTGGACGCGTTCCGGGCCGTCGTTCGGCTTCGGGGACGTCGCACCGCACCTGCCGCAGCCGCAGGACTTCGGGGAGTCCTCGGTCGAGGCCGAGGACGGCGATCCCGAGTCGACCCTGTCGCTGTACCGCCGGGCGCTGGCCGCACGACGCCGGCTGCAGCAGGGGGAGGCGCTGACGTGGCTGGAGTCCGGCTCCGAGGTCGTGGCGTTCGCCCGGCACGACGGCTGGCGATCGTTCACGAACTTCGGCACGGAGCCGCTGCCGTTGCCCGCCGGCACCGTCGTCGTCGCGTCCTGCCCGCTCGACGAGGTCTCGTCCGGTGTGCTGCCCGGCGAGACGACGGTGTGGTTGGCCTGAGCGGACAGGTTCTTCCTCCACAGCCCGGAGGCCCGTGGTGACGTTCCACAGATCGTTTCGCCGCCGCCCGGGGGTGACCTCCCGATCGCGAGCATCGGGGCATGACAGATCCCACTGCTCCAGCATCCGGTCCACGGCCACTCCGGTCGCGGGTCGTCCGTCGCCTCGCTGCGGTCGGCGCCGCGCTGACCGCGCTCGGCGTGCTCGCGGCGCCCGCCGTGCTCCCGTCCGGGTCGAGCGCCGCTGCGCTCGACTTCCCCTACGTCAACGAGTTCTCCAGTGCGTCAGGCGGCACCCTGCACGGTGACGCCGCGGTGTCCGACGGCCGCCTGCGACTCACCGACGACGTCCGGAACCAGGCCGGGGCCTGGTCGACGAACGACACGTTCCCCTCCGACACCGGGCTCGAGATCGAGTTCACCTACGCCATGTACACCGCGAAGGACGACCCCGGGGCCGACGGCCTGCTGCTGTACCTGGCCGACGGGGCCGCACCACAGGGTGTCGGGTCGTACGGCGCCGGCCTCGGGTACGCCTGCCGCAGCACCGTGACCGAGGGCGGTGGACGCCCGTGCGACCTTCCGGGGGTCCCCGGCGGCTTCGCCGCCGTCGCGATCGACCACTACGGCAACTTCTCGTCGCGCATCAACGACTCCGGTCCCGGTGCCCAGGCCGACCACGTCGTCGTCCGCGGCTCGGGCGACGGGACCGAGGGCTACCGGTACGTCGCCGGCGTCGCGGCCCCCGGCGGCACGGTGACCGACGGCGCCGCACCGCGGAAGGTCCGCGTCACCCTGCTGCCCGAGGCCGACGGCGGCCTCGCCGTGACGGTCCGGATCCAGGCCGGCGGAGCCCTGCGGACGGTGCTGGACTCCGTGCCGCTGCACGGCGACGGACAGGCCCCGCTGCCGAGCACGCTCCGCCTCGGGTTCGCCGCGGCCACCGGCAGCCACGTCGACAAGCACGAGGTCGATGCGCTGCAGGTCCGGAAGCCGGCGGACCTGTCGGTCGAGCACGACCTGCCCGCGACCGTCGCGGCAGGCGACCCCGTCCGCTACGACGTCACGGCCCGGAACCCCGGCCCGAACGCCTCCGATCCGAGCCCGTTGCGCGTCGACGTGCCGGACGGCATCGAGGACGTCACCTGGACGTGCACCGCGGCGGCGGGCTCCGCCTGCGCGACCGCGACGGGGAGCGGTGACGTGGCGACCGACCTGTCCCTGCCCCGCGACGGTTCGGCCGTGGTGACGATCGACGGGCGGGTCGCCGCGGGCACCGAGGGGAGCCTGGAGAGCGTCGCGACGATCGCCACGCCTGCGTCGTTGTCCGACACGAACGAAACGGACAACGTCTCGCGGGCGAGCACGACCGCGACGGCACCGGTGGCCGTCGCGCACGTCGAGACGGACAAGTCCGTGTCGCCGTCGACCGTCGCACCCGCTGACGAGGTCGAGTACCTGGTGACCGCACGGAACCGGGGCCCAGCGGTCGCGGAGCACGTCGGGGCCGTCGACGACCTGCCCGAGGCCATGGGCTTCGCCGGTTCGGACGACGGGTGCACCGCCGAGGGGCAGCGCGTGACGTGCCGATCCGACACCTCACTCGACGTGGGGGAGACCCGCGCCTTCCGGATCCGCGCCGTGCTCGACCCCGGGTACCGGGGGGACGGATCCGACGTGGTGAACGTGGCGACCGCGACCTCGCCGACCGACCCGGACGGGGGTGACCCGTCCACCGGTGTGGCGATCGTCGTCGACCCGGGCGACGAGGGACCGGCGCCGAGCCCTGCGCCGACGACCGGTCCGGCACCGGACGACGGGGACGGCTCCGGTGATGGCGGCTCCGGCGACGGCAACGGCCCCGCGGCGGGTGCTGACGACGGGCGTGCGGGTGCTCCGGCGGCCGACCACGGGGCCACCGCGCCCGTCGGAGCCCTCGCCTACACCGGTGCCGAAGGAGTCGGCCTCGCCGCCGCGCTCGCCGCCCTGGCCGCCGCCGTCGGATCCGTGTGCTGGTGGCTCGCCCGACGTCGTGCCCGCCGGGACGCGCCGACCGACGACCCGCAGCAGCCCTGACACCGCCGGGACGGCACCGGACAGCGGTGCCGTCCCGGCGCACGGGTGTGCACGTCCACAGGGGGTGGAGCCGCCGCCGGTCGGGCGTTCACCCCACCGGCGGTAGGATCGGATCCACGATCCGCATGCCCGAAAGAGGTCTCGTGTCCGACACCGTGGACGACGCCACCACCGTGGAAGACGCGACCCAGCGCGCGCGGTACTGGCCGATCCCGATCCTCCGGGCGGTCCCCGCAGCGGTCGTCGCGATGGTCATCACCTTCTCGACCAACCACGCCGCGGGCTACGGTCTCGTGCTGTTCGGCGGCTTCGCCCTGGTCGAGGGCCTCGTGCTCCTGTTCGCCGGGATCTCCCGACTGCCCCTCGACGGCCGTTCGCGTCGCACGACCCTGCTGCAGTCCGTCATCACCCTGGTCGCCGCGGTCGCCGCGTTCGCGTGCAACGGGTTCGGGCTTCCGGCCTTCATCACGGTCATCGTCGCGTTCGCGGTGCTGACCGGGGCCCTCGAGCTGTCGCAGGGGCTCCGTGCCCGACGTCGCTCGCCCTTCGCTCGCGACTGGACCACGATCGGCGGCCTGACGCTGCTGCTCGCGGTCGCCTTCCTCGTCACGCCGCCGGACTACTCCCAGCAGCTCGGTGGCGTGGAGCAGGTCACCGGCACCCTCGACGCCTCGATCGTGCTCGTCGGCCTGCTCGGCGCGTACCTCGCCATCACGGCCGTCTTCCACGTGATCGCCGGCCTCTCGCACAAATGGGGCACGGCCACGCCGGCCGTCGCCCCGGACGGAGCACCACACGCATGACCACCCCCAGCCGTCGTGACCGTCTGCGCCCGGTCGAGCTCCTCGGGATCTCCGCGATCGTCGCGGTGTTCACCGGGCTCGTCGTGCTGTTCTCGACGCGGGAACTGCAGCTGGCCGTGATCTTCCTCGGCGTCGCGTTCATCGTGGTCGTCGTCGTGCTCGCGATGCTGCAGCTCGCCTCGTCGAGCGAGCAGGACGACAACGACATGCTCGGCGGGCACAAGACGCCGGGCGAGGGCGACGGCGACGACTTCCACTGACGGCTGACGCAGCGGCGATCGCGTCCTGACGCCTGACACGCCCGAGGTCACGGATCAGGAACGGTCCTGTCAGGATCCCGCGTCCTGCCGACACCTCTGGGTGAAGGAGGTGGGATGTGGACGTGACGACCGGCACCGACACGGACGAAGGACTCGTCCGTGCGATGGCACAGGGGGACACCGGAGCGCTCGCACGGGCGTTCGATCGGTACGCCGCCACGCTCACCCGGTACGCCTGGGCACTCGTGGACAACCGGTCCGACGTCGAGGAGATCGTGCAGGACGCGTTCCTCACGCTCTGGCAGCGGGCGGCGACCCTCGAGCTGCCGGCGGACACCGTGCTGCCGTGGCTGCTCGTCGTCTGCCGCAACCACGCCTTCAACACCGGCCGCAAGCAGGCCCGTCGTCGCGCGGACGAACTCCCCGAGCACCTCGCCTCGCCCGCCGCCCACGACGAGGCCCGCGAGACCCTGCGCTGGGTCCGTGCCGAGATCGCCGCGCTCCCCGACCTCGACCGCCGCATCTGCGAGCTCTGCCTCCTCGAGGGGTACTCCTACGCCGAGGCCGCGGAGCTCCTCGGGCTCACGGTCGGGGCGGTCACCCAGCGGGTCTCCCGCAACCGACGTCGACTCAAGAAGGCGGTGATGCACGATGAACACTGAACCTCCCCAGGGAGACGAGCTGCAGCGCATGCTCGTCTCGATGAAGCAGAACGTCCTCGAACGCGCCACGCCCCGCCCGAAGCGACGTCGTGGTCGCTCGGGGGTCGTGATCGGCGTCGTCGCCCTGCTGGCACTCGGCACCGCGACCGGCGCCGTGGCCCTGACCCTGTCGCAGCAGAACGCCGACCCGGTCGCCGCTCCCACCCGGACCCAGCAGCCCGAGCCCTCGCCCTCCGCGACCACGCCGAGCTCCGCCCCGATCACGGGCGCCCCGATCCCGAAGCCCACCCGGACCCCCACCGTGGCGACGATCCCGGCGACCTGTCGCGACATGGTGCCGGCGGAGGACTACACGCGGCTCTTCGGGGAGAATCCGCTGACCGAGATCTCGAAAGCGAAGGACGGGACGGCCGGCGGCGATGGTGAAGACGTCACCTGGGCGGACGGGGAGTCGGAGATCATCTGCCGGTGGGCCGACCCTCGAGCGGACGTCAGCGGGCTGACCATGACCATCGGGACGGCCGGACCCGGTGCCGCGGACGTGCTCGCGACCAGTCCGCTCCAGTGCGAGGACCGTGACGGCGGCCGGGTGTGCCAGTCGTCCGTCCGGGCCCAGACCGGCCCGGTCGACCAGGTCTCCACCTTCTTCCTGCGCGACGACACCTTCATCGTGATCCGGCAGGCGAACTTCCCGACGAACGGTCTGCTGGACGCCGTCGTCGGGGAGATCTGGGGGGACTGACGGCCTGGAGGCACGTGACGGACCCGACCCGTGCCTCCAGTCCGTCGGTGGCCGGATCGCGAGCAGGAACGGTCGCCTCGCGCACCGTGACGCGACCGTTCCTGCTCACGGAGCACACCGACCACGCCCCGCGTCACCCCACCCGCGCCGCCACGATGTCGCGTGCCAGCGTCCGGACCGCACGGCTCGGCTCCGGGGACGTCCGGACCGCGAGACCGATGCGGAGCGGGTCGACCTCGTCCTCCAGGTCGAGCACCGCACCGTCGTACCGCACCCCCGAGTCCGGCACGACCCCGACGCCGAGCCCGGCCGAGGCGAACCGGATCACGGCGGGCATGTCGTTCATCTCCGCGACGATGCGCCGCCGGATGCCGAGCCGCTCGAGTGCCCCGTCGAGGATGATCCGGTTGCCGAACCCGTGCGCCGTGTCGACGAAGGGTTCATCGGCGAGTTCGGCGAGCGACACCGACGACCGGCCGGCGAGCGGGTGGTCCGACGCGGTGAACACCCGGAACGGCATCTCCCGCAACGGCTCCACGACGACGCCGGCGGGCACGGTGGGCAGGCCCGTGTAGGCGATGTCGAGCCGCCCGGCGACCAGGTCCTGCACGAGCCCGGTCGTCCCCGACGGCGAGGTCATCAGCTCCACGGCGACGAGCGGGTGCTGCCGTCGGAACCGCTGCAGCACGCCCGTCAGGTCGACGATGTCCATGCTCGTGAAGATGCCGAGCCGCACCCGTCCCCGCAGCTCGGCGTCGTCGGCGGTGGCCAGGTCGCGCATCCGGTCGAGGGACTCGAGCACCGCGCGGGCGTGGGGGAGCAGGTCCTCGCCGGCGGGGGTCAGGACGAGCTGTCGGCCGGTGCGGTCGAAGAGCCGCACCCCGAAGCTGCGCTCGAGTGAGGCGACGCCCGCGGACACCGTGGACTGCGCCGCCCAGAGTCGTTCCGCGGCGCGGGTGACGCTGCCCTCGGCGGCGACGGTGACGAACTGTTCGAGCAGTCGGGTCTCCATCGTCCGAGTATCGAGCAGATCGATCGTGCACATCAAGCGCATCCGTTGGACTCGATGCACCCCGAGCGCGATCATCGGAGCATGTCAACCGTCACCGACACCCCGACGGGCACCGTCCCCGCCACCACCACCGCCGCCGCTGCTGCATCCGCGAGCGACCGTGTCGTCGCCCCGCGCGGACGCCGTGTCCACACCCGTCGGCGCCACGGTTTCGGCTTCTGGGTCGTCGCCTTCGCGTTCCTCGCGGTGATGGCCTTCGCGACCGTCCCCGCGCCCCTCTACGTCATCTACCAGGCCCGCGACGGGTTCCCGACCTTCACCACGACGGTGATCTTCGCGGCGTACGGCGTCGGGGTCGTCGGGTCGCTGTACCTGGCGGGACACCTCAGCGACGTGCACGGGCGGCGCCCGCTCATCCTGGTGTCGATCGCCCTCGAGCTCGTCGCCGCCGTGCTGTTCCTGCTCTGGAACGACGTCACCGGCCTCATCGTCGCCCGGCTCGTGACCGGCCTCGGTGTCGGAACGCTGACGGCGACCGCGACGGCGCACCTCGGCGAGCTCCGGGTCCGTGCGACCGGGTCGAGCGACTCCGCGAAGGGGGCGAGCGTCGCCGCCGGGGCGGTGAACCTCGGTGGGCTGTCGCTCGGCGCCCTGGTCGGCGGAGCGCTCGCCGAGTTCGTCGGGCAGCCCCTCATGGTCCCCTACGTGGTGTTCGTGATCGCGCTGGCCGTCGCGTTCGTGCTGGTGCTCGCCGCACCGGAGACGGTCGACCGCCCCGAGCAGCCCGTGGCCTACCGCCCGCAGCGCATGCAGGCTCCCGAGGGTCAGGGCGCCGCGTTCTGGGCGGCCGGTGCAGCCGCGTTCGCCGCACTCGCCGTGCAGGGGCTCTTCACCTCGGTCGCGCCGAGCTTCCTCGGCACCACCTTCCACGTCACCGACCGCCTGGCCGCCGGGGCCACGACCTTCGGGGTCTTCGCCGCGAGCGCGCTGTCGCAGATCGTCTTCGCCCGACTGTCGCAGCGTGTGCAGATCCGGCTGGGCATGGTGCTGCTGGTCGTCGGGCTGGTCGTCCTCGCCGTCGCCGCGGTCCTGCTGCAGGTCGCCGGGTTCATCGGCGGCGGGGTCGTCGCGGGCGCCGGCGTCGGCCTGCTGTTCCGCGCCGCGATCGGCAGCACCGCAGCACTGGTCGGTCCGGAGCGCCGTGGGGGCGTGCTCGCCGCCACGTTCCTCATCGCCTACGCCGGGCTCACCGTGCCGGTCGTGGCCGTCGGCGCGGCGCTGCTGGTGATCCCGACGCTCCCCGTCCTGATCGGGTACGTCGTCCTCGTCGCCGTCCTGGCCGTCGTCGCCGGCACCCGGCTGGCCGCGCGCGCCTGACGGGTGGCGGGCCTGGCGCCCGCGCGTCGCATCCCGGAACCAGGTTCCGGACACCGAACCACGCGATCGCGCGGTGCCGTGTCCGGAACCTGGTTCCGTCGTACGGTCGCACTCCCGGCATACTGGGTGCGTGCCCCGGAACCGCAACCGTCCCGTGATCACGGGGATCGCGGCTGTGGTGGCCGCCGGTCTCCTCGCCGGCGGGCTGTTCCTGACGGCACGGCAGGGCGCTGACGACCCGACCATCGGCGGCTCGACCGTCGGTGAGACGACCGGTGCTGCATCGCCCTCGGGTGACAGCACCGTCACGATCACCCGCACGGGGCCGGACATGCCCGGGTCCGCCGCCCTCGCACGGTGCGACAGCACGACCCAGGCTGCCGTTGCGCAGTACGACACCCAGGCGCTGGGTCGTGTCACGCTGCAGTGCGGCACCGCTGCCCAGGGCTACGAGCACATCCGGGTGCGGCACACCGCGGACTGGCAGGACGTCGTCACCGGGCACGGCTCGCGCGACTGGGACGACGCCATGCTCACGGCGGTGCAGACGGCGCTCGAGGACCCGCGCCCCGGGTTCCCGCTCGACGCCGGCGACGGCAAGGTCTGCTACGCCGCACCCGTCCGGTTCGACGACGGTTCACGCCCCGACGACGAGCCCTTCGTCAAGGTGATCGTCTCGGCCACCACCGACCGGGTGATCACGGCGTACCCCACGCGCACCGACGACTGCTGACCCCGGCGCTGTCCACCCGTTCTGCGACAGACCACGCGTCGATCACCTGGTGGATCGTCGCGAAACCGGGGCTTGACGGCCGAGCGCCGACCTACGCGTGCACCTCGTACTCGTGCCGCCGGTGTGACGACGGCTCCAACTGGAACGTCGAGTGCTCCACCGGCACGTCGAAGTGCTCCGCCACGCACCGCTGCAGTTCGTCGAGGATCGCCGGGGCGTGCGCCGTCGAGAAGCAGTGGTCGTCGACGACGACGTGCGCGGTCAGGTTCGGCACGCCGGTCGCCACGAGCGTCGCGTGCAGGTCGTGCACCGCGATGACGTGGTCGAGCTCGAGGATGTGGCCACGCACGTCGTCGAGGTCGAGCCCCGGCGGCGTCGACTCGAGCAGCACGTTCGCGGTCTCGCGCAGCAGCCGGATCGCCCGCGGCAGGATGAGCAGGCCGATCAGGATCGCGGCGACGGAGTCCGCCCGCTCCCACCCCGTCAGCATGAGCACGATCGCGGCGATGATGACGGCGACCGACCCGAGGGTGTCGTTGAGGACCTCGAGCCGGGCGGCGCGCGAGGTGAACCCCTCGCCCGAGGCCCGGAGCAGCACCGCGTAGGCCACCAGGTTGCCGACGAGTCCGACGATGCCGAAGACGAGCAGCGGCCCGGAGTGGATCTCCTCCGGCACGACGAGTCGCTGGACCGCTGAGATGATCACGTAGACGCCGACGGCGAGCAGGATCGCGGCCTGCGCCGTGGCGCCGAGGACCTCGGCCCGCTGGAAGCCCCAGGTGCGCTGGGCGGTCGGCGACCGGCGGGCGAGCCGCGTCGCGACGAGTCCGATGCCGAGTCCGCCGGTGTCGACGACCATGTGCCCGGCGTCGACGAGCAGCGCGAGCGAACCCGTGACCACGGCGCCCACGACCTCGGCGAGCAGGATGCCCGCCGAGATGCAGAACGCGACGAGCAGGGCGCGCTCCGAGGCGTGCCCGACGCCGTGCCCGTGGTCGTGTCCCATGTGCGACATCGTAGGGATCCGCACTGACGACATGCCAGGATCGTCAGCGTGAGCCGGTCGCCCTACGAGCTGTCCACACCACCCGAGGTGCTGGCCCGGCTGCACCCCCGACTTCGGACGTACTTCGGTGCCGTCCCGCCCGGGCACGTCGGCTCCGGCGAGGGCGTGTTCAGCGTCGTCGGCACCCCGCGCCGATGGCTGTGGCCCCTGCTCGCCGTGTTCGCACGCGACGCCGTGCTGTTCCCGGTCTGGGAGCGGGACGTCCCCTTCACGGTCGAGAACCTGCCGGCTCGCGTCCGTCGCGGATCCGGCACCGGCCTGGAGGCCCGCCCCGCCGTCCGCGCGCACCGCACCTTCCACTTCCGCTCCGGATCCCGCACGATGGTGGACGCCATCACCGCCGAACACGACGGCCTGGTCGACCACCTCGGTCGCCGTGGGCGCGTCAGCGCCCGACTCCGGGCGCAGGTCGACGCGGACGGCCCGGACGCGGGCGCCCTGCGCCTGGTCTCCACGCGCGTGACGTTCCGTGCGCTGGGACGCGATCTGCGCCTCCCGGCCGCCCTGAGCCCGCGCGTGACGCTCACAGAACGATTCGATGACGAAGCCGACCTGCAGCGCGTGTCCCTGGTGCTCACCGCGCCGGTGCTCGGCACGCTGTACCGGTACGAGGGGGCGTTCCGGTACGCCGTCGTGCCCGATGCCGGTCCTGAAGGGGGACGTTGATGGTCGAGCAGCAGAAGGTCGTGATCGCGGGAGCGAGCGGCTTCGTGGGGCGGTACCTGCGGGACGCCTTCGCGGAAGAGGGCTACCGGGTCGTCACCATCGGCCGGACCGGCGACGCGGTGTGGGGCAACACCCTGCGCATCCGGGAACTCGTCGACGGTGCAGCCATGGTCGTGAACATGGCGGGCAAGAGCGTCAACTGCCGCTACGGCCGACGCAACCGTGCGGAGATCATGCGCTCACGGGTGGACACCACGCTCGAGCTCGCCGAGGCCATCCGGACGTCGGAGCACCCGACGCCGCTGTGGATGAACGCCTCGACCGCGACGATCTACCGGCACGCCGACGACCGCCCGCAGGACGAAGCCACCGGCGAGATCGGCGAGGGGTTCTCGGTCTCCGTGGCCCGCGCGTGGGAGGACGCCTTCTTCGGCGCCGACCTGCCCGGTACCCGTCGTGTGGCACTCCGGATGGCGATCGTGTTCGGCGACGGCAGCGCCCTGCTGCCGCTCCTCCGGCTCGCGCAGGCCGGCCTCGGCGGGCCGCAGTACGACGGGCCGTGGGTGCCGACGCGCTCCCGGCTCCGCGCCGGCACGTACCACCACCACCGGCCCACGCACGGTCGGCAGCGGTTCAGCTGGGTGCACATCGCCGACGTCCTCGGGTCGATCCGGTTCCTCCGCGACCACCCGGAGATCGAGGGGCCGGTCAACCTCTCGAGCCCGAACCCGTCCGACAACCGCACCGTGATGGCGACCATCCGCGACGCCGTCGGACGCCGGTTCGGGGTGCCGACCTGGCGGTGGATGCTCGAACTCGGTTCGTTCGCGATCCGCACCGAGACCGAACTCGTGCTGAAGAGCCGGTGGGTGGTGCCGACCCGGTTGACCGAGGCAGGCTTCGAGTTCCGGTACCCGCACCTGCGTGGGGCGCTCGCCGGGATCATCGCGGAGCGCCGCCAGCACCGGGGCTGAGCGCCGGTACCGGGACGCCGTCGACCGGGGCCGGGTCCGGCGCCGGGTCTGGGCCCGGGCCGCGGTCCCGCGCCGGACGCGACGACCACAGCACGGCGGCCACGACGACCGCGCCGGCGAGCACCTCGACCAGGTCGGGCACCTCGCCGAAGGCCGCCCACGACGCGAGCACCCCGACCACCGGCACGAGCATCGAGAACGGCGCGACCGTGCTCGAGGGGTAGGTCGCCAGCAGCCGTGACCAGATGCCGTAGCCCACCAGGGTCGCGACGACCACGATGTAGAGCAGGCCCAGGTCGGCGGGCAGCGCCGCCGGCGTGAACGCGGTGCCGAGGGCGGTACCGATGCGGTCCGGTCCCTCGACCACGAGCGACAGCACGGCCATCGGCACGGGCGGCACGACCGCCCACCAGAGGGTCAGGTGCAGCGGGTTCGCGGCCCCCGCCCGCCGGGTCGCGACGTTGCCGATCGCCCACCCGAGGGCACCGCACAGCGCGAGCACGACGGGCAGCAGCGCGGCGGTCTGGGAGCGGTGCAGGGCGATCGCGGCCAGGGCGGCGACGGCGACGGTCACCCCGACGACCTGCCGGCCGGTCAGCCGCTCGCGCAGGAACACCCCGGCCAGCACCACGGTGAAGGGCGCGGAGGCCTGCAGCACGAGCGAGGCCAGCCCCGACGGCATGCCGGACGCCATGCTCAGGTACAGGAACGAGAACTGCAGCACGCCGAGCCCCAGACCGACGAGCAGCAGTCGCCCGAACGGGATCCGCGGCCGCGGCACGAACAGCAGCGTCGGGACCGCCAGGATCGTGAACCGCAGCGCTGCGAGCAGGAACGGCGGGAAGTGCTCGAGCGCGAGTGCCGTCGCAGGGAAGTTCAGTCCCCAGACCACGGCCACGACGACGGCGAGGAGACGGTCACGAGCGGTCATGCTCCTCATCGTCCCGGCCCCCACGTTGTAGGTCCATCGAAACCTTCACGAAGCACGATGTAGGGTCCCTGCATGGTCGACTTCGACGTGCAGCTGCTGGCGGTGCTCCGCGAGCTCGCCGAGCGTGGCAGTGTCACGGCCGTCGCCGAGGCCACCCACCGCACACCGAGCGCCGTCTCCCAGCAGCTGCAGACGCTGCAGCGGCAGGTCGGGGTCCCGCTGGTCGAACGCGTCGGGCGTGGCGTCCGGCTGACCCCGCACGGCCAGGTCCTCGCCGGCCTGGCGTCCGGGGTCGCGACCGCCATCGCGCGGGTGGACGCCGCCTGGCAGGAACACCTCGGTGGCACGACCGGACCGGTGTCGCTGGCGATCTTCCCGTCCGCCGCCGAACTGCTGCTGCCCGGCGTGCTCACGCGGATGCAGGCGCACCCCGGCATCGCGCTGACCCTGGTCGACGTGGACGTCAGCGAGGGGGAGTTCGCACCGCTCGCCGCCGACCACGACGTGGTCGTCGGGCACCGGTCGGACGGCGTGCGCCCGGCCGACCAGGGATCGGTCGACACCGTGCCGCTCCTGCGCGAACCGCTCGACGTGGCCCTGCCGCCCGGGCACGCCCTGGTCGGCCGCGCACGCGTGGGCATCGACGAGGTCGTCGGGGAACGCTGGATCGGTGTGCCCGAGGGCTACCCGATCGACCGTGTGCTGCACGCGATGGCCGCGGCGACGGACATCCCGCCGAGCGTCGCGTTCCGCACGATCCACCTGCCGGTCATCGAGAACCTGGTGGCGGCAGGGCACGGCATCGCACTCGTCCCGCGGTACACGTCGGGCACGCGGGCCGCCGGGCGTTTCCAACTGGCCGAGCTGGCCGACGTGCGCGCAGGGCGCCGCATCGAGGCACTGGTCCGCCCCGACCGTGCCGTCCGGCCCGTGGTGCGCACCGTCCTGGAGGCGCTGGTCGCCGTCGCCCTGGACGTCACCACCTGACGGGGGTGCGGTCGGCGGCGGGGCCGCACCGAGCCTCCCGGCCGCCTGGGCGCTGCTGCCGGACCCGGAGCGCGCGCTCCGCGCTCAGACGTCGAGGTGGTCGACCAGCTCGTCCGCCAGACCCGTGTAGGTCGCCGGCGTCAGGTTCGTCAGCCGTGCCTTAGCACCGTCGGAGATGTCCAGACGGTTCACGAACACGATGAGGTCCTGCTGGCTCACCCGCTTGCCCCGCGTGAGCTCCTTGAGCATCGCGTAGGGGTCCTCGATGTTCGACTGCCCGGCGGTGACCTCGGCACGGATGACCGTCTGGATGGCCTCGGCGAGGACCTCCCAGTTGTGGTCGAGGTCGTCGGCGAGCTTGGCCTCGTTCACGGCGATCTCGCCGAGACCGCGGCGCAGGTTGTCGAGCGCGAGCAACGAGTGCCCGAACGCGACGCCGATGTTCCGCTGCGTGGTGGAGTCGGTCAGGTCGCGCTGCAGGCGGCTCGTCACGAGGGTCTCGGACAGCGTCGAGAAGAGCGCCGACGAGATCTCGAGGTTCGCCTCGGCGTTCTCGAACTTGATCGGGTTGATCTTGTGCGGCATCGTCGACGACCCGGTGGCACCGGCGACGGGGATCTGCGTGAAGTACCCCATCGAGATGTAGGTCCACACGTCGGTCGCCAGGTTGTGCAGGATCCGGTTGGCGTGACGCACCCGGTCGTAGAGCTCGGCCTGCCAGTCGTGCGACTCGATCTGCGTGGTGAGCGGGTTCCACGTCAGGCCGAGGCCCTCGACGAACTCGCGGGACAGCGCGGGCCAGTCGGCCTCGGGGTCCGCGGCGAGGTGTGCCGAGAAGGTGCCGGTCGCGCCGGAGAACTTGCCGAGGTACTCGCCGCCCTCGATCTGGGCGAGCACGCGCTCGAGCCGGTAGACGACGACCGCGAGCTCCTTGCCGAGCGTCGTCGGGGTGGCCGGCTGACCGTGGGTGTGCGAGAGCATCGGCACGCTCTTCAGCTCGACGGCGAGCGTCCGGAGCTTCTCGAGCACGGCGCGGAAGCCGGGCAGCCAGACCTGGTCGACGGTGTCCCGCACGGTGAGTGCGTAGGACAGGTTGTTGACGTCCTCGCTCGTGGCGGCGAAGTGGGTGAGCTCGGCGATCGCGTCGAGCCCGAGCTCGGACAGCCGTCGGCGCACGAAGTACTCGACGGCCTTGACGTCGTGACGGGTCGTCGCCTCGATCTCGGCGAGCTCCGCGATCTGGTCTTGGCCGAAGGTCGAGGCGATCGCGCGCAGTGCGGCCTTGTCGTCGACGCTGAGCGGCGAGGTGGTGAACATCGCGTGGTCGGTCAGGAAGATGAGCCACTCGACCTCGACCACGATGCGCGCGCGGTTGAGGCCGGCCTCGGAGAGGTGCTCGCCCACCGTGTGCACGATCGGGTAGTAGCGCCCGTCGAGCGGGCTGATCGGCTGCGGGGGAAGGGGGGTCATGGGGCTCCCTGACGGACTGCCGGCTCGAGCTGGTGGAAGAGCGCCCGGCAGGCCCGTTCGACGGTCGAGAGCACTCGGTCGAACTCGTGCCGGTCCGCGTAGTACGGGTCCGGCACGTCGGCCTGCTGGGGCCAGGCGGCGTCGTACCGCAACAGGAGCGTCACCTTGGCGGAGTCGTCCATGGTCGGGGCCCACGAACGCAGGATGCGCTCGTGGGAGCGGTCGAGTGCGACCACCAGGTCGAGGTCCGGGAACCGGTCCGGGTCGAACTGACGGGCGCGATGCCTGCTGCCATCGTATCCGCGCGCCGCCAGCGCTGCGATCGTGCGCTCGTCGGCGGGTTCGCCGACGTGCCAGTCACCGGTGCCGGCCGACTCCACCTGGAACCGGTCGGCCAGACCGGCGTCCGCGGCGATCTGCGCGAACACGACACCGGCCATGGGGGAGCGGCAGATGTTGCCGCTGCAGACGAACGAGACGCGGAACGGGGCGTCGACGTCCTGGGTCATGACCACATCATGACGCAGGGCGGGGTCCTCCGCGAGGTCCGCCGGGGTCACGCCCGCTGGCGGTTGAGCACCGGGCGGGCGAAGAGCCCGATGAGCCACGCGAAGACCGCGAGCACGAAGGCGCCGACGATGCCCCAGCCGAAGGAGTCGACCTCGAGCCCGAAGCCGAACGCCTCCGAGATGCCCGCGACGATGAGCAGCAGGATCGCGTTCACGACGAACGAGATGAGCCCGAGCGTGAGGATGTAGATCGGGAACGCCACGATCCGGATGACCGTGCCGATCACCGCGTTCACGAGACCGAAGACGAACGCCACGAGCAGGAAGGTGAGGACGGTCGCCGTGGTACCGCCGTCACCGAACGGCGTGACGGAGACGCCGCTGACGATGAGCGTGGTGAGCCAGAGCGCGAGGGCGTTGACGACGAGGCGGACGAGGAATCGCATGCGCCCATGATGCCCTCGCTTCCCCTCGTGGGTGCCGTGGGCCTGCCGGTAGCCTGAACCCGTGAGCGAGCAGCGTGTGCACATCCGGCCCGAGGTGGCCGTCCTCCCCGCGTACAAGCAGGGGCGACAGGCGTCCGACTCCGCCTTCAAGCTGTCGAGCAACGAGAACCCGTTCCCGCCGCTCCCCGGGGTCGTCGAGGCCGTGCAGGCCCAGACCTCGTACAACCGCTACCCCGACGCCACCGCCCTCGCCCTGCGCGCCGTGCTGGCCAACCGCTTCGGGCTGACCGCCGAGCAGGTGCACGTCGCCCCGGGCAGTGTCGCGATCCTGCACGAGCTCGCCCGCGCGACCTCCGGCCCCGGCGACGAGATCGTCTACGCGTGGCGCTCGTTCGAGGCGTACCCCGGGGTCGTCACGGTCGCCGGTGCCACCAGCGTGCAGGTGCCGAACCGACCCGACGGCGGGCACGACCTCGACGCGATGGCCGCGGCCGTCACCGAGCGCACCCGCATGGTGCTCGTCTGCTCGCCGAACAACCCGACGGGGCCGATCGTGACCGCCGCGGAGTTCGACGCGTTCATGGCCGCGGTGCCGCAGTCGGTGCTGGTCGTGCTCGACGAGGCATACGCCGAGTTCGTGACCGACGAGGCCGCCGTGCACGGCCACCCGTTGCTCGCCGCGCACCCC
The DNA here is from genome assembly GCF_003234895.2 of Curtobacterium sp. MCBD17_026. Classification (NCBI taxonomy): domain Bacteria; kingdom Bacillati; phylum Actinomycetota; class Actinomycetes; order Micrococcales; family Microbacteriaceae; genus Curtobacterium; species Curtobacterium sp. MCBD17_026. Next base: position 351,185 of record NZ_CP126281.1, read on the forward strand.
AACCTCGTGGTCCTCCGCACCTTCTCGAAGGCGTACGGGCTCGCCGGGCTCCGGGTGGGCTACGCGCTCGGTCCGGACTACGTGCTCGACGCCGTCCGGGCCTGCGCCATCCCACTGTCCGTGACCGCTCAGGGCCAGGCGGCTGCGCTCGCCAGCCTGGAACGCGAGGCCGAGCTGCTCGAACGTGTGACCGAGATCGCGACCCTGCGCGACCGGATCGTCGTCGAGCTCCGGGCACAGGGCTGGGACGTCCCCGACGCCCAGGGCAACTTCCTCTGGCTGCCGACGGGCGAGCGGACGGCCACCGCGGCGGCCGCGTTCGAGGACGCCGGCATCATCGTCCGGGCCTTCCCGCCAGAGGGCATCCGCATCTCGATCGGCGAGCACGAAGCTGTGGAAACGCTCCTCCAAACAGCCCGCTCACTTGTGGGGGACCTCCAGGTGGCCGACTAGTGCCTGGCGCTACGCTGGCCCGCATGTCATTCCGCGCCGCGGCTCCCGCGACGACCACCGTCCGGCTCCTCGACCCCGAGGGTCGGTTCGTGGAGACCGACGAGAACGCCGAGTTCGCCGCCGCCGCGCGGGCGATCCCCGACGAGACCCTGCTGGCGATGCACCGCCGCATGGTGCTGACCCGTCGGTTCGACCACGCCGGCCACAACCTCCAGCGCACCGGCCAGCTCGGCCTGTGGGTGCCCAGCCACGGGCAAGAGGCCGCGCAGACCGGCTCGGCCTTCGCCCTCCGCGCCCAGGACCACGTGTTCCCGTCCTACCGCGAGCACGCCGTCACCATGCACCGCGGCGTCGAGCCGATGGAGATCATCGCGATGTACCGCGGGCAGACCCACGGCGGGTGGGACCCGGACCAGCGCGGCAACACCCACATCTCCACCCTGGTGATCGGCTCGCAGACCCTGCACGCCACCGGGTACGCGCTCGGACAGAAGCTCGACGGCGACATCGGCACGGGCGACCCGGACCGCGACGCCTGCTCGATCGTCTACTTCGGCGACGGCGCCACCAGCCAGGGCGACGTGAACGAGGCCTTCGTGTTCTCCGCGTCGACCAAGGCCCCGGTCGTCTTCTTCCTGCAGAACAACCACTGGGCCATCTCGGTGCCGGTGTCGGTGCAGTCCCCGACGCCGCTCGTCGACCGCCCGCGCGGCTTCGGGATCCCGAGTGTCCTGATCGACGGCAACGACATCCTCGCGTCCTACACGGCGTCGGTCGTCGCGACCGAGCACGCCCGCAGCGGACAGGGCCCGGCCTTCATCGAGGCCGACACCTACCGCATCGGTGCACACACCAGCTCGGACGACCCGAGCCGGTACCGCGCCGACGGCGAGCTCGAGGAATGGGTCCTCCGCGACCCGATCGTCCGGTCCGAGGCGTACCTGCGCTCGAAGGGTGCGACGGACGAGCAGTTCGCCGCGTTCGACGAAGAGGGCGAGGACATCGCCGCCGACGTCCGACGCCGCACCGTCGCCCTGACCGCACCGTCCGTCGACGTCATGTTCGACAACGTGTACCGCGAACCGCACCCGCGGATCGCCGAGCAGAAGGCCTGGCTCGCCCAGTACGAGGCCGGCTTCGAAGGGGGCGCCCACGCATGAGCACCACCGAGCAGCTCTTCGACTACACGCTGCGCTCCCACCCGGGCGCCGGCGAGGTCCCGAGCGACCCCACCCCGACCCTGCCGATGGCCAAGGCCCTCAACGCCGGGCTCGCCGCGGCCATGGAAGCGGACGACAAGGTCCTGCTGATGGGCGAGGACATCGGCCAGCTGGGCGGCGTCTTCCGCATCACCGAGGGCCTGCAGGACCGCTTCGGCGCCGAGCGCGTGCGGGACACCCCGCTCGCCGAGGCCGGCATCATCGGCACCGCGATCGGCCTCGCCCTGCGCGGCTACCGCCCGGTCGTCGAGATCCAGTTCGACGGCTTCGTGTGGCCCGGCTTCGACCAGATCACCTCGCAGCTCGCGAAGATGGCGAACCGCCTGCCGGCACACATGTCGCTGCCCGTCGTCATCCGCATCCCCTACGGCGGCCACATCGGCGCCGTGGAGCACCACCAGGAGTCCCCGGAGACGTACTTCGCGCACACCCCGGGCCTGCGGGTCGTCAGCCCGAGCACGCCGAACGACGCCTACTGGATGATCCAGGAAGCCATCGCGTCGAAGGACCCGGTGATCTTCCTCGAGCCGAAGTCCCGCTACTGGCCCAAGGGCCAGGTGGACCTCGTCGACGGCCACGTCCCGATGCACACCACCCGCGTCGCCCGCACCGGCACCGAGGTCACGCTCGTCGGGCACGGTGCCATGGTCGCCACCCTGATGCAGGCGGCGGACATCGCCGAGGCCGAGGGCACCAGCTGCGAGGTCATCGACCTCCGCTCGATCTCGCCGATCGACTGGGAGCCGCTGCTCGCCTCCGTCCGCAAGACCGGTCGCCTGGTCATCGCACAAGAGGCATCCGGCTTCGTCAGTGTCGGCAGCGAGATCGCCGCGACCGTCGCCGAGCGGGCGTTCTACACGATGCAGGCACCGCCGCTGCGGGTGTCCGGCTTCGACGTGCCGTTCCCGGTCTCGAAGCTCGAGCACCTGCACCTGCCGGATGCCGACCGCATCCTCGAGGCCGTCGACCGCGCCCTCGCCTACTGACCCGTCCGACCGAGCTCGACCAGATCCGCGAAGGAGCCGTAGTGGCCGCCGCCGAATTCCCCCTGCCCGACGTGGGTGAAGGTCTCACCGAGGCCGAGATCGTGCAGTGGCGCGTCGCGATCGGGGACGAGATCGCCGTCGACCAGGTGCTCGTCGAGATCGAGACCGCGAAGTCGCTCGTCGAGCTGCCGTCGCCGTTCGCCGGCACCGTCACCGGCCTGCTCGTGTCCGAGGGTGACACGGTCGAGGTCGGCAAGCCGATCATCCGCGTCGACTCGGACGCCACGGTCGCGTCCGGAGCGGCCCTCACGCCCCCTGCGGAACAGTCGGGAGGCGCGGTGCCCGTCGCCGAGACCGCCCCGGTCTCGCCCGTGGTCGCGTCCACCCCGCCGGCACCCGCAGCACCGTCGGCCCCGGTCGCGCAGACCCCTCCCGCTCCCGCGGCGGTGCCTGCACGTGCCGCTGCCCCCGCACCGGTTGCGCCTGCTCCGGCTGCTGCCGCCGCGCCGGCGGCGCCGGTCCAGCCGGTCGCGGTCGACGCCTCCGTCCAGGGCACGGACGAGTCCTCCGGCGCCGTCCTCGTCGGCTACGGCTCGGCGACCTCGTCGCCCTCCCGTCGCAAGCCGGGCGCCCGCCGGGCCGCAGCGCTCGCGGCCGAGGCGAGCCGCGCCTCCAGTCTGGACACCGCCGCGGCTGCTGAAGCCTCCGTCGACCCGGGCGAGGAGAGCACCGCCGAGGCGATCAGCGCCCTCGGCACGGGCTCCGCGCACAAACAGAGCACCGCGACCAACGTGCTGGCGAAGCCGCCGATCCGGAAGCTCGCGAAGGACCTCGGCGTCGAACTGACCGAGATCGTCGCGACCGGTCTGGCCGGCGAGGTCACCCGTGACGACGTCATCCGGCACGCGAAGCAAGCCAGCGTCTTCCGGAACATCGAGACGCCCGAGTGGGGCGAGGTCCGCAGCGAGACGATCCCGGTCAAGGGCGTCCGCAAGGCCATCGCCACCGCGATGACGACATCCGCGTTCACGGCACCCCACGTGTCGCTGTTCGTCGACGTCGACGCGACCCACACGATGGAGTTCGTCAAGCGGCTCAAGGCCTCGCCGACGTTCGCCGGCGTCAAGGTCTCGCCGCTGCTCATCGTCGCGAAGGCCGTCATCTGGGCCGTCCGCCGGAACCGTTCGGTGAACTCGACCTGGACCGACCGCGAGATCATCGTCCACCACTTCGTGAACCTCGGCATCGCCGCGGCGACCCCGCGTGGGCTCATCGTGCCGAACATCAAGGACGCGCAGGACATGTCGCTGCTCGAGCTGGCACAGGCGCTCGAGGAGCTCACCCTGACCGCCCGCGACGGCAAGACCACGCCGAAGCAGATGGCGAACGGGACGGTGTCGATCACGAACATCGGTGTGTTCGGCATGGACACCGGGACCCCGATCCTCAACCCGGGCGAGGTCGCGATCGTCGCGATGGGCACGATCAAGCCGAAGCCGTGGGTCGTCGACGGCGAGGTCCGCTCACGCATGGTGACGACCATCGGTGCGTCGTTCGACCACCGGGTCGTCGACGGTGACGTGGCGTCCCGCTTCGTGCACGACGTCGCCTCAGTGCTCGAGGAGCCCGCGCTCCTGCTCGACTAGCGCCGTCCGGCCTGCTGCCGGTCTCCTGCGGGCTTCCGCAAACGTCGCGTGGTGTTCACACGGATGTCGGGGGTCGGCGGCATGATCGGTGCATGGTCCACCAGCTCCTGACCCCCTCGCAGGAGATCCGAACGGATCGCCTCCTGCTCACCCCGCTGACCCCTGCCGACATCGACGACGTGCACGCGCTCTTCTCGGACGCCCGCACGTGGCAGCACCTGCCCACCGGCCGGCACGTGGCGCGGAGCTCGAGCGTGGACATGGTGCAGCGCAAGATCGGCGGTCGTGCACGCCACGGCCTCGGGTCCTGGGCGGTCCGCAGCGCCTCCGACCACGCCTTCGTCGGTGTGGGCGGGGTCGACATGACCGCCGGTGGGGTCTGGAACCTCGGGTACCGCCTGTCGCCGACCGTCTGGGGGCAGGGCTTCGCGTCCGAGATCGCCCTCGCTGCCGCCCGTGCCGCCGCCGACACCGCTCCGGACGTCCCGGTGACCGGCCGCGTGCTCACGAACAACCCCGCTTCTGCAGCCGTGCTGCGTCGTGCCGGGCTGTCGCTGGTGTGGCAGGGGGCTCCCGCCCCGCAGAACCGAGCGGCCGCCGGGGTCGAGGGGCAGGTCTGGACCGATCGGCTGCTCTCCGACGAGCAGTTCGCCTGGCTCGTCGCCAACGCCTGACCCGTCAGCCAGCGGGTCCGCTGAGCCTGATGCTCCGTGCGGCGCGCGCTTCGACCGACGACGAATGTGTCGCGATCAGGACGGCCGCTCCGTCAGCCGCCAGCTCGCCCAGCAGGTCGAGCACCATCGCCGCGTTGTCCTCGTCGAGGGCACTCGTCGGTTCATCGGCGAGGATGACCGACGGACGCTTCACCAGGAGTCGCGCCATCGCGACCCGTTGCTGCTCGCCGCCGCTGAGTTCGTGGACCCGGTCGGTTCCGCGTCCGGCCAGACCGACACGGTCCAGGGCCTCGCCCGTCCGGAGGCCTCGGTGTCTCCGCCGTCCGTCTGGCAGGCGAACCACGTCGAGGTTCGACTGGACCGTCATGTCCGGCACCAATCCGAAGTCCTGGAACAGGTACCCGAGGTGGCGCCGCCGGATCAGTCGAGCCCGTCGCCCGTTCGAACCCGCTGACTCTCCGTTGATCCGGATCGTGCCGAGGTCGAGCGCATCGATGTGCCCGATGCAGTCGAGCAGCGTCGACTTCCCGCAGCCGCTCGGCCCGACCAAGCCGACGATCTCTCCCCCCGCCACCTCGAACGACAGGTCGTGCCACAGCGCGCGGCCTCCGCGACGCTTCGATGCGTTCCGTACCTCGATCATCGTGATCCGCTCCCTCGGTTGCGTGCAGTGCTCCGCGCCGTGACGGCCATGACGACGAGGCTCGTGGCGCTCACCGCCGCGAGCGCCACGAGTGCGATCGCCCCGGCGACTCCGGCTGACTGCGCCACCGGGTCGAGCGCCGATCTGAGCCCGCTCCCGTCCGGGCGTTGCGACCACCAGGTGTTGACGACGGCGATGGCGGAGATCGAGACCAGACCGGCTTCGATCGTCAGCAGGCCAGCATCGGTGCGGACGGGCGAGACGCCACTGGTGAACTTCGCGAACAGCGCACGGCCGTGACGGCGTCGGTGCGCGAGCGTGGCGACCATCCCGAGCATGACGCTGACTGCGAGGGTGCTGACCAGGGTGCCCGTCCCGACCGCCACGGTCGTCGCTGCGTGCCGTGCCTGTTCCGCCGCAGACTGACCCACCGCGACGACCGCGCTGAACTCGGTGCGGATGCCCGACGCGCCGATCGACCGCTCGGCGGCAGCACGGGACGTGAAGACGACGTCTCCGGTCGACAACCACGATCCGAGTTCATCGGCCGAGAAGACGTCGACCGGCGTGGGGACGACCACGATCACGGCGTCGTCGAGCCACGCGCGCGACGACGCGTCGTCCGGGTACGAGTAGACCTGCTGGCGGGCCAGCGTGCCACCGGTGACGTGCTCGAGGAGGGCGTCGGGTGCATCCCGCAACTGCCAGTCGGTCAGACCCTCGACGAGCCGATCGCGGGAGAGCTCACTGTCGGCAGGCATCCACACGGCGATTTCCGCGCCGTCGGTGGTGATGCGGGCCCCGTCCGCGGAACGGACGTCCTGCAGATCGAGGTAGCCCTGGTCGACGACGAGCGCAGGAACCGTCGACTTCCCTCGGCCGCTCGACACCTCGACCGCGGCGGCGAGGAACGCATCACGCCGCGCGAGCGCCCCACCGGCGAAATCGCCGATGCGGTCCCAGTAGGCCTGCTCCTCGACCGGGCGGGGATCCGGGGTGACCCACAGCTGGACGGTGTCACCGGCCGCCCGAAGATCCCGTTCTGCCGTTCCCTGTCGTGCGGTGGTCACTGCCCCGGTCAGTTCGAAGACGGCCGCGACGAGCAACAGGAGCGCGGGCACCCGTGCGATCTGTGCGACGAGCAGGAGCGCGCCCGCTGGTCGAGCGCCCCGCAGTGCGGCGGCCAACGGCTGTCGACACGCGACCACCGTGCCGATCGTGTGCGCGACGACGACCGGTGCGAGCAGCCCCACGCAGAACACGGAGATCGCGGCGGCGAGGGTCGCCGCCGAAGTGAGCCCGTTGTAGAACCAGAGCCCGGTGGCTGCGACGGGTACCCCGATGACGGTGACGAGCATGGCGGTCCGGAGCTCAGCCAGCTCCTGGATCACGATGGCGGCTGTGGAGTCTCCGTGCAGTCGGCGGACTGCGCTGCGGCGAGGGGCCCCGACGGTCGTCATCAGGCAGAGCGCCACGCATCCCGAGACCAGTGCTCCGACCAGGGCCAGGGTCTGATCCAAGCCGTCGGTGACGCCGATGCGTTGCAGGAGCGGCACGCGCTCCTCGCTGACCTCGTACCCGGCGTCTGCCAGTGCGCTCACGACGGCTCGCCGCGCATCGTCGTCCCCGAAGACCGAGTACGAGCCGGTCGGGTCGAACTGGTCGAGTTCCGACATCGGACGGACGGTGGTGACCATCGATCTCGTGAAGTCCTCGTACCCGTCGAGGAGCCAGCCGGCTCCGCGGCTCGAGGGAGCGTCGGTGACGAGCGCCACGCGGCGCGTCGTCGGAGCTTCACGGTCCGCCACCACCCGGGCGATCGTCGCGTGCTCGGCCTCGGCGACCTGCTCGAGTGCGATCGCGACCCGCTGGTTCGATCTGGTCTCAGCGCCGGCGGCAGCGGTCACCACGGACGAGGCGCCCACGATGCCGGCTTCGCTGACCTGCGCCAGGCCGATGAAGCCCAGAACGGAGGCCAGGAGGGGCGGCACGAAGTAGGCGAGCGTCACCGATCGGATGTTCATGGTCCCCCTTGCGGCGAGCGGGAGCGGGCGGTCGCTCGAGACCGCCCGAGGCTCGACCGATCGTGGCAGCGGCGCACCACTGATGTCAAGAATGTGAAATGCATGCGCCATGGCGACCGCGACGACCGACGTTGGTCTTCCCGGCCTGACTCGCTACTGTGATGGGAACTGGTCATGTCCGCGCATGACCACCGCCCAGGACCAGCAACGGAGCACGAGGGACGCATGACGAGCCGCATCACCGAGGGTGCCGAACCGAAGCACCAGCAGTTGCGGCGCATCCTGCTCGACCTCGTCACCACACGGCTGGCTCCCGGCGCCGCGATCCCGTCCGAACGCCAGCTCATCGCCGAGTACGGCGTCTCCCGGATCACCGTGCGTGAAGCGCTCGGGCAGCTCGTCAACGAGGGGTACCTCGAGCGCGTCCGCGGCAAGGGCACCTTCGTCGCGCACCGGCCGGTGCAGTCGACGCTGCACCTCGCCTCGTTCACCGAGGAGATGCGGGCGATGGGGCACGAGCCGACGACCGTGGTGCTCGTGCGCGAGGAACGCGTGCCGCCGGCCGACACCGCCGCGGCCCTGCGGATCGATCCGGACGTGCCGGCCTTCCACGTGAAGCGCCTGCGGATGGCCGACGGCGCCCCGGTCTCGATCGACGACGCCTGGCTCGTGGCCGACGCGTTCCCGGGCCTGCTCGACCACGACCTTTCCGGGTCGGTGTACTCGATCATCGCCACGGAGTACGGCACCCCGATCGACCGCGCGCAGCAGACCGTCGCGGCGAACCCGGCGGCCGACGACGTCGCGACGTTGCTCGGGACGAAGACCGGAGCGCCGGTGCTCGAGTTCGACCGGGTGTCGTACGCGGGGGAGCGCCCCGTGGAGCACACCCGGAGCTGGTACCGCTCGGACCGCTACCGGGTGCAGATGGAGGTCACCGCGACCCCCGCGGTCGCGTAGTCCGCCCAGCAACGCGAAAGCGACTGTGTGCTGCGGGTGTTCCGCAGCACACAGTCGCTCTGGCGAGGAAGACCCCTCAGACCTCGAAGAGGGTGTCGCCGTCGAGCACCGTGGTGCCCACCGTCCCCTGGTCGACGCTGTCCGGCGTCGAACCGAGCACGACGACCGGGCAGATCGGCGAGTACCCGGCTGCCGAGATCACCGAGGGGGTGAACCGGACGACGGGGTCACCGGCGGTGACGGTGTCGCCCTCGGTCGCGAGGAGCTCGAAGCCCTCGCCGGAGAGCTTCACGGTGTCGATGCCGACGTGCACCAAGATGTCCGTGCCCGCGGTGCCCTGCAGCGCGAACGCGTGCGGGTGCAGCTTCACGATGGTGCCGTCGACCGGGGCCACCGCGGTGACCGCGCCCTCGACGCCCGTCGGGTCGACCGCGACGCCGGCACCGACGAGCTGCCCGGCGAACACCGGGTCGGGCACGTCGGCGAGGGCGACGACCGGGCCGCCGAACGGGGTGCGGACGACGGTCACAGTTCGTCCTGGATGTCCTGCGCGAGGTTGTCGGCGACCGTGCCGACGATGACCTGCCAGCCGGTGCCACCACCGACGACGGCCTGGGCCCCGGCGGCCTGCAGGGCAGCCTTGTCGACCAGGTCCCCGTCCTCGACCTCGACGCGGAGGCGCGTGATGCAGCCCTCGACCTCTTCGATGTTCTCGGCACCGCCGAGTGCGGCGATGATGTCGGCTGCCTTGATGTCGGCCATCGTTTCCTCCTCGTTAAGGGTTTGCGTCGCAGGTTGACACCGGACCGCTCGCGGATCAGACTACGGAACTGGTCATGACCGGACAGGACCGGACCTGGCGACACCGCCGAGGTTACCTGCGCTGGCTGCACGACTCAACTCACCCCGACAGCTCCACCCAATGACGAGAGGACCTCCGATGAGCGCCACCACTGCCACGGATGTGCCGGAGAAGAAGCCGAAGAAGAAGCAGTCCAGGTTCTTCGCGAACGCCCAGCGACTCGGACGGAGCCTGCTCCTGCCGATCGCGGTCATGCCTGCCGCGGGCATCCTGCTCCGCCTCGGCCAGTCCGACATGCTCGGTGCGATCCCCGGCTTCGAGCAGGGCGCGACCATCATCGCGGCCGCCGGACAGGCCGTGTTCACATGGCTTCCGCTGCTCTTCGCGGTCGGCATCGCGATCGGCTGGGCCAAGAAGTCCGACGGCACGACCGCGCTCGCGGCCGTCGTCGGCTACATGGTCATGTACCAGGTGTTCGCCGCCATGTCGCCGATCGTGCTCGACGGGGTGAAGGACGCCGCCGGCAACCCTGCCACCATCAACTTCGGTGTCCTCGGCGGCATCGTGATGGGTCTCGTCTCCGCCGTGCTGTGGGAGAAGTTCCACCGCACGAAGATGCCCGACTTCCTCGGGTTCTTCTCGGGTCGCCGTCTGGTGCCGATCATGACCGCAGCCGCCGGTCTCGTGATCGCGGTCCTGATGTCCTTCGTGTACCGCTACTTCGACATCGCGCTCACCGCAGCCGGTCAGGCCGTCGCGGACAACGCCGTCATCGGTGGTGGCATCTTCGGGTTCGCGAACCGCATGCTCATCCCCGTCGGCCTGCACCAGCTGCTCAACTTCTTCCCGTGGTTCCAGCTCGGCAGCTTCACCGGCGCGGACGGCCTCGCCGTGCACGGCGACGTGAACCGGTTCCTCGCTGGCGACCCGACGGCCGGCACGTTCATGACCGGCTTCTTCCCGATCATGATGTTCGCGCTGCCCGCCGGTGCCCTGGCGATCTGGCGCAACGCGAAGCCGCAGAACCGCAAGCTCGTCGGCGGCATCATGCTCTCCGCCGCCCTCACCTCATTCGTGACCGGCATCACCGAGCCGCTCGAGTACTCGTTCATGTTCGTGGCGTTCCCGCTGTACGTCATCCACGCGGTGCTCACGGGCACCTCGCTCGCCCTGGTGAACGCCCTCGGGATCCACGACGGATTCTCGTTCTCGGCCGGTGCGATCGACTACGTGCTGAACTTCGGCAAGGCGGACGGGGCGATCTGGCTCATCCCGATCGGCCTCGGCTACGCGGTCGTCTACTACTTCCTGTTCAGTTTCGTGATCAAGAAGTGGAACCTCCGCACCCCCGGGCGTGAAGAGGACACGATCGCCGAGAACACGATCGACGCGGCCACCAAGCCGTAGACGCGAGCGTCGTTCGAACGGGAGGCCCGGTGCCAGCTGGCACCGGGCCTCCCGTCCGTCTCCCGGTCGCGCTGAGAGCGCTCATAGCGGTTTTGACAATCGTTATCAGTAGGCGTTAGCGTCGTGCCATGCACAACCGCCTCCTCGCCCTCCCGCTCGTCGCCGGCGCCGCCGCGCTCGCCCTGACCGGGTGCGCCACCTCGTCCGCCTCGGGGGAGGCCAGCGGTGACGGCACGATCAACGTCGTCGCCTCCACCAACGTCTACGGCTCGATCGTGAAGACCATCGGTGGCGACGCCGTCACCGTGACGAGCATCCTGAGCGACCCGTCGCAGGACCCGCACTCGTTCGAGTCGAGCGCCCGCACGCAGCTCTCCGTTTCCAAGGCCGACCTGCTCATCGAGAACGGTGGCGGGTACGACGACTTCATGACGACGCTCGCGAACGCCTCGGACACCAAGGCCGACACGATCAACGTCGTGAAGCTCTCCGGCCTCGACGAGGGCGGGAACGCCGAGTTCAACGAGCACGTCTTCTACAGCTACCCGACGATGGTGAAGCTGGTCGAGGCGGTCACGAAGGACCTCGGCGCGCTCGACGAGAGCGGCAAGGACGCCTTCGAGAAGAACGCCGCCACGCTCACCACCAAGCTCGAGGACCTCGAGTCCCAGACCGACGCCGTCAAGAAGCAGGACTCCGGCGACAAGGTGGCGTACACCGAGCCGGTGCCCGGGTACCTGTTCGACGCGATGGGGCTCGAGAACGAGACCCCGCCGGACTTCTCCGAGGCCATCGAGGAAGGCGACGACGTCCCGCCGGCGGCCCTCCGCGACACCCTCGCGCTGTTCACCGGCAAGCGCGTGCAGCTGCTCGCCTACAACAACCAGGCGTCGAGCCCCGAGACCGAACAGGTCCAGAAGGCGGCCGAGCAGAACGACGTCCCCGTCGTCGGTGTCACGGAGACGCTCCCCAAGGGGCAGGATTACGTCTCGTGGCAGCAGGCGAACATCGACGCGGTGAAGGCAGCGCTCCAGAAGTGACGACCTCGACCGCAGCAGCGGCGACCCACGGCCCGGCGACCACCACGGTGGACGACCGGGCTGCGGCTCGTCCCGTCCTCGCGCTCCGCGATGCCGGGTTGTCCTACGGCGCCCGGAAGCTCTGGGCAGGCCTCGACCTCGACCTCGCGCCGGGGGAGTTCGTCGCGGTCCTCGGCCCGAACGGCGCCGGCAAGACCTCACTGCTCCGTACCGTCCTCGGGCAGCAGCGGCTGACGAGCGGCACGATGTCGTTCCTCGGGCAGCCGGTGCACCGCGGCCACCGGAAGATCGGCTACATCCCGCAGCAGCGTCTGATGGAGGCGGGGACGCCCCTGCGCGCGCGGGACATGATCGCCCAGGGCGTGACCGGGCACCGGTGGGGCATCCGACGCGCGTCGAAGTCGGACCGGATGCGCATCGACCGGGTCCTCGACGAGGTCGGCGCCACCGCCTTCGCGGACGCCCCCGTCGCCGAGCTCTCCGGCGGCGAGCAGCAGCGCACCCGCGTCGGGCAGGCCATCGCCGCCGACCCCGCCCTGCTGCTGTGCGACGAACCCCTCATCTCGCTCGACCTGCGGCACCAGCGCGGGATCACCGAGCTCATCGACCGCGAGCGCCGGCAGCGCGAGGCCGCCGTGCTCTTCGTGACGCACGACGTGAACCCGATCCTCGACGTCGTCGACCGGGTGCTCTACATCGCCGGGGGTCGGTTCCGGATCGGTTCACCGGACGAGGTCCTGCGAGCCGACGTCCTGAGCGACCTGTACGGCACGCCCGTCGACGTCGTCCGCACCATGGGGCGCATCGTCATCGTCGGGGCGAACGAGGCCCACGAGCACCACCCGGGCGAGGTCGACCCGCACGCCGACCAGCCGGACGAGGGGCGGATCTGATGGACGTGCTGTCGACCGTCTTCTCGTTCCAGGACTACGGCCAGCTCCTCGCGCTGGTGCAGAACTCGATCTGGGCCGGCGCGGTGCTCGGCATCGTCGGCGGGCTCATCGGCCCGTTCGTCGTCGCCCGGAACATGCCGTTCGCCGTGCACGGCATCTCGGAGCTCTCGTTCGCCGGGGCCAGTGCCTCGCTGCTGCTCGGGGTGAACGTCGTCTCCGGCTCACTCGTCGGGTCGGTGATCGCCGCCCTGCTCATCGGCGTCCTCGGGTCGCGTGCCCGGGAACGCAACTCGATCATCGCCGTCCTCATGCCGTTCGGACTCGGGCTCGGCATCCTCTGCCTGGCGCTCTACAAGGGCCGGGCCGCCAACAAGTTCGGGTTGCTCACCGGGCAGATCGTCTCGGTCGACAACCCGCAGCTGACCTTCCTGATCGTGGTCGCCGCGATCGTCGTGGCGACGCTGCTCGTCATCTGGCGCCCGCTGATGTTCGCCTCGGTCGACCCCGACGTCGCTGCGGCGGCGGGGATCCCGGTGCGCACCCTCGCGATCGTGTTCATGCTCGTGCTCGGACTGGCCACCGCCGTGTCGGTGCAGATCGTCGGTGCGTTGCTCGTGCTGTCCCTGCTCGTCACCCCGGCGGCGGCCGCCCTGCGCCTCAGCTCGCACCCGGTCGTCGTGCCGGTGCTGTCGACGGTGTTCGCGGTGACGTCGGTCGTCGGTGGCATCCTGCTCGCACTGGGTGGCGGCCTGCCGATCAGCCCGTACGTGACGACGATCTCGTTCGCGATCTGGGTGGTCTGCCGGATCATCGGGTCGCGACGCGACAGGCGGGGACGCAACCGCGTCGCCGGCCGGAACCAGCGTGGCGGGGGCGAGCCGGGCCTCCAGGCAGGGACGACGTCGACAGCCGGTCGGAAGGAAGAGGTGTCAGCATGAACGCCGTGCAGAAGACCAAGCGGAACACGTGGCAGCGCGAAGCGGTGCGCGGTGCCCTCGACTCCACCGAGGGGTTCGTCAGTGCGCAGGCGCTGCACCAGCACCTGCGGGACGAGGGCTCGACCATCGGTCTGGCCACGGTCTACCGGGCGCTCGCCGACCTGGCCACCGAGGGCGACGCCGACTCGTTGCAGCAGGACGGCGAATCGCTGTACCGGGCGTGCACGACGGACGCGCACCACCACCACCTGATCTGCCGGAACTGCGGCCGGACCGTCGAGATCGAGGCGGACCCGGTGGAGCAGTGGGCGCAGGACGTCGCCGCCGCCAACGGGTTCACCAACGCCAGCCACGTCGTCGACATCTTCGGCGAGTGCGCCGTCTGCACGGCAGCCCGCGCGACCGCCGCCACCGACGAGTAACCTGCCCCGCATGCACGTCATCCTGGTCCCCGGGTTCTGGCTCGACGCGAGCGCGTGGGACGACGTCGCCCCGGTGCTCCGCGAGGCCGGGCACTCGGTGCAGGCGGTGACGCGCGACGGCGACACGCTCGACGAGCAGGTCGCCGCATTGGTCGCGATCCTGGACGACGTCGCGTCCGCGGACGAACCCGTCGTGCTCGCCGGACACTCGGGTGCGGGGCCGATCGCGTACATGGCCGCCGACCAGCGCCCGTCGCTCGTCGCGCACCTGCTCTACGTCGACACGTTCCCGGGGCCCGAGGGCGGGTGCGTCAACGACGAGCTGCCCGTGGTCGACGGGGTCGTGCCGCTGCCGTCGTGGGACATCTGGGAACCCGCCACCGTCCGGGGCATGACGCCCGAGGTCCGGCAGGACGTCGAGCACCGGGCGATCCCCGAGCCGGCCTCGGTGCCGTCGGACCGGTTCCACTACGCCGACGCGGCACGGCACACGATCCCCGCGACGATCATCACCTGCGAGATCCCCGCCGCCGAGCTGCTGGCGATGGTGGCGGACCACCAGGCCTGGGCGGCCGAGCTCGTCGCGACCGAGGAACTCTCCATCGTCGGGCTCGAGACCGGCCACTGGCCGATGTTCACGGCGCCGCAGCAGCTCGGGGAGCTGATGGTGCAGGCGCTGGCGCCCAAACCGACGCAGGCGCCGTAGGCGACGCGTCCGATGAGACGCCGAGACGCCGAGACGAGCCGCAGCCCGCCCGGCGTAGCGTCCCGCCCGTGGACCTCGCAGCCTGGACGCAGTGGGCGGGCGCGTCCGACTACGACGTCGCCCGGTTCGTGGTGCAGCGCGGCGTCGCGGCGATCGCCTGCCTCGCCTTCCTGTCCGCCCTCGCCCAGTTCCCGGTGCTCGTCGGGGAACACGGCCTGCTCCCGGTGCCCCGGTTCATGGAGCGCCCGTACGCCCGCCGACTGCCGGTGGTCTGGCGGTGGTGGCGCTACACCGACAACCGGTTGCGGCTGCTCGCCGGCGGGGGAGCGGTGGTGTCCTTCGCCCTGGTCGTCGGGGTCCCGCAACGGGCCCCGTGGTGGGTGCCGATGCTGTGCTTCCTGCTGCTCTGGCTGGCGTACCTGTCGATCTCCGACGTCGGGCAGACCTTCTGGGCCTTCGGGTGGGAGTCCCTGCTGGTCGAGGCGCTGTTCACCGTCGCGTTCCTCGGCTCCGACGACGTCGCGCCGCCGATCGTCGTGCTCGTCGCGCTGCGCTGGCTGGTGTTCCGGCTCGAGTTCGGTGCCGGCATGATCAAGATGCGCGGGGACCGCTCCTGGCGCGACCTGACGGCGCTGTACTACCACCACGAGACGCAGCCGATGCCGAACCCGATGTCGCGGACGGCCCACCTGCTGCCCCGCCCCGTGCACCGGTTCGAGACGCTCGGCAGCCACTTCGTGCAGCTGGTCGTGCCGTTCTTCCTCTTCGCGCCGCAGCCCGTGGCGTCGATCGCCGCCGCCCTCGTCCTGCTCACCCAGCTCTGGCTGGTGGTCTCCGGCAACTTCGCCTGGCTGAACTGGATCACCCTCGTCCTGACCTTCGCCGCGATCGACGACCGGTCGGTGGCGGCGGTGCTGCCCTGGCTGCACGACTCCGTCGACGCCGGGCCGACCGCGACGCCGGTCTCCTTCGTCGCGGTGACGGTCGCCGTCGGGGTGCTGCTCGCGTGGTTGTCCTGGCCGGCCGCGAAGAACCTGGTGTCTCGGCGGCAGCTGATGAACGCCTCGTTCAACCGGTGGCACCTGGCGAACGCCTACGGTGCCTTCGGCAGCGTGACGCAGCAGCGCGACGAGGTCGTCGTCGAGGGGACCCTGGCCGAGGACCCGTCCGACGAGGACTGGCAACCGTACGAGTTCCGCGGCAAGCCGGGCGACCCGAGGCGTCGGCCCGGCCAGTTCGCGCCGTACCACCTGCGGCTCGACTGGCTGATGTGGTTCCTGGCCCTCGGCGCCGACGACCGGTGGTTCCGGGTGTTCGTCGTGCGGCTGCTCGAGGCCGACCGGCCCACGCTGCGGCTGCTCGCCCACGACCCGTTCGACGGGGAACCGCCGCGCTGGGTCCGTGCGCGGATGTTCCACTACCGGTTCGCCACCCGGGCGGAGCGGCGGGAGACGGGCCTGTACTGGATCCGGCGGGAGCGGTACCTGCTCATGGCACCGGTCGGGCTCCCGCGCCGTCGTGCGGGCGGTGAGGGCGACCACGCTGGTGCGTGAGGGGCCCTGTCCGGCCGCCACGGGCCTCCAGGCCTGGAGGCCCGGCTTGCGACACGCCCGGTCCTCGCGTAACGTGGACCCCTGGTTCTCCGCGTCCGCGCGGCGGACCCGTTGTTCCAAGCCCTCCGACCGTCGCGAACGCCGCGGTCGCGCGGTGTCCGGCTCTCCTTCGACAGGTGATGCGGACCTGGGCGGTGCACACAACCCCCTCGCACGGCCACCCCGGTGGCAGTGCGCGTGTGCACCAGGCAAGTGAACTTGGGTGCGGCCGTCCGGTCGCACGGTACCTCAGGAGGAAACCATGGCAGCAGTGTGCCAGGTGACCGGCGCCGTTCCCGGCTTCGGTCACAACATCTCGCACTCGCACCGCCGGACGAAGCGTCGCTTCGACCCGAACGTGCAGAAGAAGACGTACTACGTGCCCTCGCTTCGTCGTAACGTCACGCTCACGCTCAGCGCGAAGGGCATCAAGGTGATCGACGCACGTGGCATCGAGTCCGTCGTCAAGGATCTCCTCGCCCGTGGGGAGAAGATCTGATGGCGAAAAAGGGTCAGGACATCCGTCCGATCATCAAGCTCCGCTCGACGGCGGGCACCGGGTTCACCTACGTGACCAAGAAGAACCGTCGGAACAACCCCGACCGACTCGTGCTGAAGAAGTACGACCCGGTGATCCGCAAGCACGTCGACTTCCGTGAGGAGCGCTAAGCATGGCGAAGAAGAGCAAGATCGCGAAGAACAACCAGCGTGCCGTCATCATCGCGCGCTACGCCGAGCGTCGTCTCGAGCTGAAGAAGGCCCTCGTGGACCCGAACGGCACCGACGAGTCGCGTGAGGCCGCCCGCGTGGGCCTGCAGAAGCTGCCCCGCGACGCATCGCCCATCCGGTACCGCAACCGCGACGCCATCGACGGCCGCCCCCGTGGCCACCTCGGTGAGTTCGGCATCAGCCGTGTCCGCTTCCGTGACATGGCCCACCGCGGCGAGCTCCCCGGCATCACGAAGAGCTCCTGGTAAGCACTCGCAGTACACGACGCCCCGTCACCTCCTGGTGGCGGGGCGTTCGCTGTGTACGGGGTACATGCGAGCCGTCATTCGTCACATCTGCCCCTCCAGCACCCCCTCGGAGCCCCGACAACCCCGGAAATCCGGGCGAGTCGGCGGTTTTCACCCCCGGCGGCTGGTAGGTTCAACTCCGGTTCCGCCGGGCCCTCGGCCCACTGGCACCGTGGCACGGGGCAACCGCTCCGGGCGCCGGACGACACGTGCGTCCGACCGATACTGCAAGAAGTCCGAGGAGGACATCCATGGCTGACAAGTCACTGAACCGCACCGAGCTCGTCGCTGCCGTCGCCGCTGAGTCCGGCCAGAGCCAGGCCACCGTCAACGGCGTCGTCGACGCGCTCTTCAGCGTCGTCTCGTCGTCCGTCGCGGACGGCACGAAGGTCACGATCCCCGGTTGGATCGCCTTCGAGAAGACGCACCGCGCCGCCCGCACCGGCCGCAACCCGCAGACGGGTGACGCCATCGAGATCGCCGCGAGCGACTCGGTCAAGGTCAGCGCCGGCTCGAAGCTCAAGGCTGCGGTCAAGTAAGACTGTTCCACGCATCGGGAGGGACGGCTTCGGCCGTCCCTTTCGTCGTTCCCCGGTGCGTCCGTGGACGTCTGCTCGGGCGAGCCCGCGTGCGTGCGCCAGGTGCGCGCGTCCTGCCTGGAGGCCCGTGCCGGTCTGCACAGATCGGCCTGCCCCGTCCGTCGGCCGGGTGGGCACCGCCTAGGCTTGACGGGTGAATCGGATCGCGCGCATCGCCGGTCCCGCCGTGCTCCTGCTCGTCGGGTTCGTGGCGCTGCTCACGGCACTCGTCATCGGCGGGGGCGCGAACCCCGCACTCATCGCCGACCCGGGACCCGTCGTCCGCTTCGGACTGCCGATCGCCCGACTCGTCGTCGACCTGTCCGCGGCCACCACGATCGGTGGGCTCGTGCTGGCGACCATCGGCCTGTCGCGCTCCGGCCCCGAGTGGAACCGCGCGATCGACGTCGCCGCCGGGGCCAGTGGCGTCTGGACGGTCGCGTCGGCCGTCGCCACGTTCTGCACGTTCCTCAGCGTCGCCGGTTCGCGCATCAGCATCGACGAGCAGTTCGGGCAGTCGATGGGGGTCTTCCTCACCGGCACGGAGCTCGGGCTCGCCTGGCTCGTGACCGTCCTCGTCGCCGCGGCCGTCACGGTGCTCTGCTTCGCCGTCCGTTCGCGGGGCATGGTCGCCCTGACCGCCGGCGTCTCGATGATCGGCCTCGTCCCGCTCGCGCAGCAGGGCCACGCCGCCGGCACCGCCAGCCACGACGCCGCCGTGACGGCACTGGGGCTGCACCTGGTCGGTGCGGCGCTGTGGGTCGGTGGGCTCGTCATGCTCGTGCTGCTGCGCGGTGTGCTGCCCGGTGACCGGCTGGCCGCGGTGGTGGCCCGGTACTCGAGCATCGCCCTCGGCTGCTTCGTGCTCGTCGCCGTCTCGGGCACCGCGTCGGCGCAGATCCGCGTCGGGGCGCTGTCGAACCTGTTCACCCCGTACGGCACGCTCGTCCTGGTGAAGATCGGTGCGATCGTCGCCATGGGGGTCCTCGGCGCGGTGCAGCGCCGTCGGGCCATCCGTGCGCTGACCACCTCGCCCGGTCGGCAGCGGCCCTTCTGGACCCTCATCGTCGTCGAGCTCGCGGTGATGGGTGTGGCGTCGGGGTTCGCCGCGGCACTCGGACGGACCGCCACGCCGGTCGGCCAGATCGCCCTGAGCAAGACCACCGACCCGAGCCCGGCGGAGCTCCTGACCGACGACCTGCTGCCGCACGCGCCCGGTGCGTGGGGCTGGCTGACCCAGTGGAACATCGACCTGTTCTGGCTGATGGCCGCCGTGCTGCTCGCTGCGACCTACGCGGCCGGCGTCGTGCGACTGCGGCGGAGCGGCGTGCGGTGGCCGGCGCGTCGCTCGATCGCCGCGGCCCTGGCGGTCGTGTCCCTCGTGGTCGCGACCTCGGGCTCGCTGCACCAGTACGACCGGTTCCTCGTCTCGGCGAACGTCGGTGCCCACGTGCTGCTCGGCCTGGTGGTCCCCGCCCTAGTGTGGGCGGCGGCACCCGTCGCACTGATCCGCGTCGCCGTGCACCCCCGGGGCGACGACAGCACGGGCGTGCGTGAGTGGACCGACGTCATCGTCGAGCACCCGTCCGTGCGGTACCTGGCGCAGCCGTTCCCCGCGTTCCTGCTCGCGGCGGCCCTGTGGTGGGCCTTCTTCGCCACCGATGCCGTCCGGTGGTCGGTGAGCGACCCCACCGGCCGCACCGTCAGCGACGCCCTGTTCCTGCTGGTCGGGCTGCTGGCCGTCCCGACGCTCTGCACACCGATCCCCGCCGGGCACCGTCGTCCGACCACGGCTGCCGCGGTCGTCCGGATCGTCGGGGCCGTGGTGATCGCGGCCGGCACGGTCTCCCTCGGGGTCGCCATGCGCGGGCCGCTCGGGCTGCTGCAGGCCTCGTGGTTCGGCGCGATGGGCCGCACGTGGGGGCCGGATCCGCTCGTCGACCAGGCCCGGGCCGGCCTCGTGCTGATCATCACCGGGGTGCTGCTCCTGGTGGTCGTGGTCGTGGTGGCGCTCGTGCGGCTGCGGCGTGACGGGGGAGACCCGGTCGACGCCGTTGACGCGGCTGCCAACGGTGAGACCGTCGCCGCCGGCGCCGCTGCCCGTGTCGACCAGGACGACCTGGACTTCGACGACGGCAGCGACGACCTCGAACCCTCGCCCGGGGCGGACGCCCGATGAGCATCGAGCTGAGCGACGAACAGCGCGCGGTCTTCGAGTACATCGAGCACACCCGCGACCACGTGTTCATCACCGGCCGGGCCGGCACGGGCAAGTCGACGCTGCTCAACCACCTGTCCTGGAACACCGAGAAGCAGGTCGTCATCTGCGCCCCGACGGGGGTCGCCGCGCT
Source organism: Curtobacterium sp. MCBD17_026 (assembly GCF_003234895.2). NCBI lineage: Bacteria > Bacillati > Actinomycetota > Actinomycetes > Micrococcales > Microbacteriaceae > Curtobacterium > Curtobacterium sp. MCBD17_026. Next base: position 371,536 of record NZ_CP126281.1, read on the forward strand.
CAACGTCGGCGGCCAGACGATCCACTCCCTGTTCCGGCTGCCGATCGGGCTCATCGCCGACGCCGAGCTGCGGCAGGGCCCGGACACCCGCAAGCTCCTCAACACGATCGACACCCTGGTCATCGACGAGGTGTCGATGGTCAACGCTGACCTGCTCGACGGCATGGACCGGTCGCTCCGCAAGGCCCGTGGTCGGCAGTTCGAGGCGTTCGGCGGCGTCCAGGTCGTGATGTTCGGCGACCCGTACCAGCTGCCCCCGGTACCCGGCGACGCCGACGAGCGCGCCTACTTCACCGACCACTACCGGTCGATGTGGTTCTTCGACGCCAAGGTGTGGCTCGAGGCCGAGCTCAACATCATCGAGCTCGCCACGGTGCACCGGCAGCGCGACGACGCCTTCGCCGCGATGCTCACCGCCGTCCGGCACGGTCGGGTCACCGCGGACATCGCCGAACAGCTCAACACCGCCGGGGCACGTCCGGCCCCGGACGACGCCATCACCCTGGCGACCCGCAACGACACGGTCGCCCGGATCAACAAGGCGGCCCTCGAGCGGCTGCCCGGCAAGGTGAAGACCGCCAAGGCCGACGTCAACGGCGACTTCGGCGGACGGAACTTCCCGGCCGACGAAGCCCTCGAGCTGAAGCCCGGCGCGCACGTGATGTTCCTGCGCAACGACGCCGACCAGCGCTGGGTGAACGGCACCCTGGGCATCGTGACGGCCATCCGCGACACCGTGTGGGTCGACGTCGACGGTGAGTCGTTCGAGGTTCAACCGTCGGTGTGGGAGAAGTTCAAGTACTCGTACGACGCGGACAAGAAGGAACTCAAGAAGGACACCGTCGGGGAGTTCCAGCAGTTCCCGCTCCGGCTCGCCTGGGCCGTGACCATCCACAAGTCGCAGGGCAGCACCTACGACCGGGCCGTGGTCGACCTCGGCAACCGGGTGTTCAGCGCGGGCCAGACCTACGTGGCGCTGTCGCGGCTGACCTCGCTCGAGGGGTTGTTCCTCACCCGTCCGCTCCGGCCGCAGGACATCATCGTGGACCTGGACGTCCGGCGCTTCATGTCCGAGGCACCCCGCATCGTCGCCACCGAGCTCGAGGCCCCGAAGAAGCAGCCCGACGCCTACTGAGGCGTCCGACCTGCGGCTGCCCACGCCGCCGTTCGAGCGCCCCCCACGGCGCGGTGGAGCGGTCACGACTCCCCGTCGGCCCCGCCTCGAGCGGTCGTGTTTCGTCGCTCCGCGGTCCCACGGCCGACGGTTCGTGACCGGCCGGCGGACCTGAGCGGGGAGTCGTGACCGGACGACACACCGCCGGACCCCCGGCACACACGACGACGCCCGCCTGCCGGAGCGGCAGACGGGCGTCGGGGAGCGCGGTCGAGCGGGTGCGTCAGGCGCGCGCCGCACGCAGGGCGCGGAGGTTCTCCTTGTCGGCACCGAGCGCGGTGAGCAGCAGGAGCACACCGACGATCGCGTGGAACACGTTGTCCGTGGTGTTCAGGGCGAAGACGTTGGCCGAGGTGTCGACGAAGACGAAGCCGTACACCGCGAAGACGACGAGCAGGGCCCCGACGAGCAGGTTGCCGTTGCGCGATCCGACGGTGTTGCCGAGGCCGGTGATGAGCAGTACTGCGGCGAGCAGCACCCACACCAGGCAGAGCGCCGGGTTCACGCCGAATGCGTTCCACAGCATGCCGCCCTGGCGGTTGAAGAAGCCAGGGTCGCCGTCGGCGGCGAAGAAGAAGCCCAGGACGCCCCAGAGTGCGAGGACGCTGCCGGCCGTGAGTGCGAGACCCCGGTTCGGCGAGGCGATGATGCCCGGTTCCTTGATGGCCACTTCGGTTTCCTCCTCGTACACTGCCGACGCGACGTGCGTCGGTCCCGCGTGGTGCGACGGCCCGGCGGGGATCACCGATCCCCTCGTGTCAGCGCGCAGTGCACGGCCGACGGGGGTGCGGTTCCCAGCCTCCGGCCGGTGCTCCAACGGTATCGTGTCGGACCCCGACCGACCCAATCGCAGCGCCGCCGCCAGTCGTGCGACGAGCCCGACGACGACCACCCCGAGGAGGACCAGCCCGGTGACCTTGACACCCGAGCGCAGTGCATCCGAGTCGCGCGGACCGTGGGTCTCGCGACGGGTGCGGTGGGCTGCGCTGGCGGCTCTGGGGTTCGTGATCGTGCCTCTCGTCTACGGGGTCGCGGTGCTGACCCCGGTCGGTCAGAAAGCGGAGGACGCCGCGCTCGGCGGGGTCCGGGAGTCCGACCTGTTCAGTTCGGACACTGCGCTCAACGTCATCTCGGTGCCGGTGATCCTGTTGCTCGTCGTCGTGATCGTCGCCGTGGCGTTCGCCAGACGGCGGCTCTCGGTGGGGCTCGGCGCGGGGGTCGTGGTGCTCGCGTCGGCGGCCACCTCGACGCTCGTCAAGCGTATCGCCGTGCGCCCGGAGATCGCTCAGTCGACGACGCCGAACTCGTTCCCGTCCGGGCACGCGACGATCGCGCTGGCGGCGCTGTTCGCGGTCCTGATGGTCACCCCTCGTCGGTTCCGCCCGCTGGTGACCATCGTCGGTGCCGGGTACGCGGTCTTCGTGGCGAACCAGACCGTGGTCTACGGGTGGCACCGGGTCAGCGACATCATCGGTGCCTGCGCGATCGCGATGTTCTGGCTCGGGATCGTCCGCGCGGTCGGGCCCCGGGTCGACCGCGGGCTCCGGGGCGACCGAGACGGCCGGCGGGGGCCGCGGCGGGTGGTGAGCGTCGTGCTCCTCGTCGCGACCGGGGTCACGCTGGCGATCGGTGTCGCGGCGCTCGTGGTCGGCCTGACCGGCGACGGCGCGCACGACCACGCTGCGATCCTGGTGGCGGGACGGTTGGCGTCCAGTGCGAGCGTCCTGGCGGTCGTGACCATCGTGTGGTTCCTCGACGGGATGCACCACGCCGCGCGCACCGACCCGGCCACGCTGCCGGCCGCCCGCTGACCCGGGGGAGGCGAGTCGGGCCTCCAGGCCGCCCGACCGACGGGCGTGAGCCTGGCGGGAATGCTGACGCGTGCGCTACGTTGTACCCAGCGAGTCGATGCAAACGCATCGAAATCGCGAAAGGCGGCGCATCATGCAGTTCGGCATCTTCACGGTCAGTGACGTCACGACCGACCCCACGACCGGCACGACGCCGGACGACACCCAGCGCGTCCGCGACATCCTGACGATCGCCGAGCACGCCGACCAGGCCGGGCTCGACGTCTTCGCGACCGGTGAGCACCACAACCCGCCGTTCGTGGCGTCGTCGCCGACCACGCTGCTCGCCTACCTGGCGGCGAAGACGAAGGACATCACCCTGTCCACGTCGACGACCCTGATCACCACCAACGACCCGGTGCGGATCGCCGAGGAGTACGCGATGCTCCAGGTCGTCTCCGACGGCCGCATGGACCTGATGATGGGCCGCGGCAACACCGGCCCCGTCTACCCGTGGTTCGGGCAGGACATCCGCCAGGGCGTCAACCTGGCGATCGAGAACTACGCACTCGTCCGCCAGCTGTGGGAGAACGACGTCGTCAACTGGCAGGGCAAGTTCCGCACGCCGCTGCAGGGCTTCACCTCGACCCCGCGTCCGCTCGACGGTGTCCCGCCGTTCGTCTGGCACGGCTCGATCCGCACGCCGGAGATCGCCGAGCAGGCCGCGTACTACGGTGACGGCTTCTTCCACAACAACATCTTCTGGCCGATCCAGCACACCGAGCAGATGGTCGGCCTGTACCGCCAGCGCTTCGAGCACTACGGGCACGGCCGCGCCGACCAGGCGATCGTCGGGCTCGGTGGGCAGTTCTTCGCGCGGAAGAACTCACAGGACGCGATCAACGAGTTCCGGCCCTACTTCGACAACGCTCCGGTCTACGGCCACGGCCCCTCGATGGAGGACTTCACCGCCCAGACCCCGCTCACCGTCGGTTCGCCGCAGCAGGTCATCGACCGGTACGCCGCGATGAAGGACCACGTCGGTTACTACCAGCGCCAGCTGTTCCTCATCGACCACGCCGGCCTGCCGCTCAAGACGGTGCTCGAGCAGATCGACATCCTGGCGACGGACATCGTGCCGGAGCTGCGCAAGCTGAACGACGAGGGTCGCCCCGCCGACGTCCCGTCGGACCCGCCGTCGCACGCGGCACGTGCCGCTGCCGCGATGGCGGCCGGCACCGTCGGCAGCGACCACGTCGCCGCCGAGGACGAGTGGACGGGCGCGTCCGTCTGACGCGTGCCGTGAGCGCCACCACGAGCGGACGGGAGGCCCGGTGCCAGCTGGCACCGGGCCTCCCGTCCGTCTCGGCGCGCGTTCTCGGGCCTGCGCCGACGTCACGGGGTCAGCGACACCTCATGGGGTCGCTGGTGCGTGAGCTGTCGCTCAGCGCGTGAGCTCGGCAGCGGGCTCCGCGACGGGGCGGGCCGGCACGAGCTTGAGGCCCACGACGCACCCGACGATGCCGGCGATGAACAGCAGGCGCAGCACAGTGACGGGCTCCGCGCCGGTGGCCATGCCCCACAGCACCGTGAGGGCGGCGCCGGTGCCGGTCCACACCGCGTACGCCGTGCTGATCGGGATGTGCTTGAGGACGTAGCCGAACGCGACCAGGCTGATCACGATCGTGACGGCGAACACGATCGTCGGTCGGGGCTCGGTGAAGCCGTCGCTCTCGCCGAGGGCGGTCGCCCAGACGGTCTCGAGCGCGGCGCTGACGAACAGGACGATCCACGCCACGTCAGCTCACCACCTTGAGGCCGATGACGCACGCCACCAGGCCGAAGACCAGGGCGAGGCGAGCGAAGGACGCGGCCTCCTGCCGGCGGAGGATCGCGACGACCACGGTCAGGGACGCCCCGATGCCGACCCACACGGCGTAGGCGGTGCCGACCGGGATGCTCTTCATCGCGAACGCCAGCCCCACCATGCTCAGGGCCATCCCGGCGACGAACACGATCGTGGGGACGACCTTCTTGAAGCCGTTCGAGGCGCTGAGGGCGGTGGCCCAGACGGCCTCGAGCACGCCGCTGAGCACGAGGATTGCCCATGCCATGACGATGTCCTTTCCTGCGGGAGTCGTTCGTTCTCGTTGTCGTACGACTGTGCGACAACGACACCGACGGTAGCACGAGTTCGTACGACTGTGCGAGTATGGCGTCGTGGCCAGGAGCATGGACGTCGACGAACGGCGCCGCACCGTGTCCGAGGCGGCGTGCCGGGTCCTCGCCCGCGACGGCCTCGGGGCGCTCAGCGTGCGGAACGTCGCCGCCGAGGCCGGACTGCCGCCGAGCACGGTCCGCTACACGTTCCCGACCCAGGCGAGCGTCCGCGAGCACACCATCGCCCTCGTGTTCGACCGGACGCGGGAGCGCATCGACGCCATCCCGGCTGACCTGGCACCGGCCCGACGCGCACGCCGGATCGTGCTCGAGCTGCTGCCCCTCGACGAGGAGCGGGTCATCGAGCTCGAGGTGTACCTGGCACTCGGCAACGCCGCGCTCACCGACGTCGCGCTCCGGCCGACGCTCGACCGGACCGTCGCGGCGATGCGGACGTGGTGCGAGGAGATCCTCCGGCTGCTCGGCGTGCCGGCGGACGACCGGGAGTACGAGGCCTGCCGCCTGCACGCGCTCCTGGACGGGCTCGCGATGCAGGTCGTCCGGCTGGCTCCGGGGGAGTCCGGCGACTGGGCGATCGACGTGCTCGACCGACACCTGGACGGCGTCACCGCGGGCTGATCGCGCGGCCCCCCCTCGCACCGTGCGAGGCCTCGCGTGCAGCCGCGGGCAGGACGCGTCACCTATCCTGTCCCGGTGACGACGACCACGCGGCCGCCGCAGCGCACCCGGAGCCTCACCGGCCCCGGCCTGGTGCTGCTCGCCGTCGTGATCCTGCTCGGCATCCGGCTGTTCTCCCCGAGCATCGGGTCGACCGGGCTGCCGGACGTCGTGCAGGACTTCCTCACGCTGGCGATCAGCGTCGTCGTCGAGTCCCTGCCGTTCGTGGTCCTCGGCATCGTGCTGTCGATCGTCGTCGAGGTCTGGGTGCCGGTCGGCGCGCTCGAGAAGGTCCTGCCGCAGAACGCCTTCGGCCGTCGCGCCGTGATCTCCCTGATCGGCATGCTGTTCCCGGTGTGCGAGTGCGGCAACGTGCCCCTCGCCCGCGGCCTGATGATGCGCGGGTTCACCCCCGCCGAGGCCGTCACGTTCCTCGTCGCGGCCCCGATCCTCAACCCGCTCGTCATCATCAGCACCGCGCAGGCGTTCGGCTGGTCGGGGTGGATCCTGCCGGTGCGCATCGTCGGCGGGTTCGTCATCGCGAACCTCGTCGGCTGGATCGTCGCCGCGCACCGCCGTCCGGCCGACCTGCTGCTCCCCGCCTTCGAGGCACGGTGCCGTGCGGCCGTCGGAGCGCCCCGCGGCCTGCACCGCTGGCGGCAGAGCGCCGCGCAGTTCGGCGGCGAGACGGCGACGATGATGCCGGCGCTGTTCGTCGGTGCCGGCCTCGCCGCGGCGATCCAGGTCGCCGTGCCCCGCTCGACCCTGGTGGCCGTCGGCTCGAACCCGGTGCTGTCCGTCGCGGCGATGATGCTGCTGGCGATGACGGTGTCGCTCTGCTCGAACGTCGACGCCTTCTTCGCGCTGTCGTTCGCGTCGACGTTCCTGCCTGGGTCGATCACGGCCTTCCTGATCATCGGGCCGATCATCGACGTCAAGATGATCGCCCTGCTGCGCACGACGTTCCGGGTCCGCTTCCTGGTGCTGCTGTCCGTCGTGTGCGTCCTGTTCGCCGGAGCCGTCGGGTTGGTGATGAATGTCCTCGTCTGATGCACGCAGCAACGCGGCCGCGTACCTGGGTCTCGGGTCGGTGCTGGCCGCGGCGCTCTGCACGCTGTGGCTCGCGCTGGTCGGGCACCTCGACCTGTACATCAACCCGCGGTACTCGGTGTTCACGGTCGTGCTCGCCGCCGTCGGGGTGCCCGCGTCGATCGCCGGACTGGTGGCCACCGCCCGCGGGTACGGCCACACGCACGGCGACGAAGCGGACGAGCACCACGCCGACGAGCACGACGACGCCGCCGATGCCCACGGGCACGACGCCGACGCCGACGCCCACGAGCCGCGCCCCGGCCGCGGTCGCGCCGTCCGCCTCGCCCTCGGCGGGGCCGCCGCCGTCGTCACGATCGGCGTGACCGTCGCGATGCTCGTCCTGCCCCCGACGACCCTGTCCGCCCGGACCGCCCAGCAGCGGAGCGTCGACTCCGCGACCCTGTCCAACGCGACCGGCTCGGAGTCCGCGGTGCAGCTGCTCGGCAGCGAGGGCGTCGACACCTCGGAGTACGGCGTCAAGGACTGGGCCGCGCTGATCCGGCAGACCACCGACACCACGGCCCTCGTCGGCAAGCAGGTCGAACTGTCCGGCTTCGTGGTGCCGGGCGACGACGGGTCCTTCACCCTCACCCGCTTCGTGATCAGCTGCTGCGCCGTGGACGCGCAACCGGTCGGCCTCGGCGTCGTGACCGGCGACGGCGACGGGACCGTCCCCGACGAGGGGCAGTGGGTCACCGTCCGCGGAGCCCTGGCCGCCAACCCGGACCAGTCCGCCGACGCCCGCATCGTCGTCAAGGCCGCGAAGATCACCGACATCGCGCAGCCCGAGGACCCGTATGAGTTCTGAACGCCGCGGAGACCAGCGCCGCGGAGACCAGCGCCGCGAGCGCCGCCCCGTCGCCCACCGCTTCCACCGCCGGTACGTCGCCGTCGTGGTGGTCCTCGCCGTGGTCGCCGCGCTCGCCGCGGTCGTCGGCTCGCAGCAGGGCCCGCGGCTCCGCGACGTGTCCTACGACGCGACCGGTCTCGTCACCCGTCCGGCCCAGCGGGTGATCCTGACGGCGAACCAGGCGCTGCAGCGGGTCGCCGCCGACGACGTGCGGGTCAGCCCGGCTGCGGCGCACACCGTGACCTCGAGCGGCAACACGATCGCGGTCGAGTTCGCCGGGCCCCTGGCGTACGACCGCGAGTACACCGTGACGGTCGCGGGGGTCCGGGCACCCGGGCAGCGCGCCACGTCCGACCTGACGGCGGCGATCCGCACCGGCAGCACCGACGTGCTCGCACTCGTGCCGGGGCAGGCCGGGGCGAAGGACCGCATCGTCCGGCGATCCCTCGATGCCGGAGGTGCCACCACCGTCTACGAGGGCACCGCGATCTCGGAGTACGCCCGGCTCGGCCGTTCCCTGGTGGTCGTGAGCGGCACGGACGCCAGCTCGTCCGTCGACATCGTGGCGCTGAGCGGTGGGGTGCAGGACGCCGACGCCCCCGTCGAACACCTCACCCTGCCGACCTCCGAGGGCCGCGTCACGGCGCTCCACGTCGCCGACGACGGTGCCTCGTTCGGGTTCGAGTACGCCGACACCTCGACCGGGCAGTCCCGGAACACCGGTCTGTACGTGGTCGACATGACGGGCACCCACATGCCCACGGCGATCGCGGCGAACGGCAAGCCGAAGACGGGCGCCGTGCCGATGACGGTCGCCCAGTGGGCCTTCGTGCCGCGGACCGAGAGCGCGCTGGTCCGGACGGGCAGCGACGACCTGGTGCTCGTCGACATGAGCGGTCGTGCCGACCCGGTCCGGCTCGGCAGCGCCACCTACCTGCACGGCTTCGTCGGCACCGGCACCACGGCCGTCGTCGAGACGGGCACCGGCATCGAGCGGCTGGACCTGACCGACGGGTCGAAGTCGGCGCTGCAGGCACCAGCCGCGAGCACCGATGCGGCCGTCCTCGGACGCATCGCCCAGCTGTCCGACGACACGTACCTGCGGGTGCTGGGGGACGTGCGGTCGGACGGCACCATCGCGGCACGGATCGTGCGTGTGGACGGGGGACGTGCCTCCCGGCTGCCCGTGACGATCCCGGACGACGCGAGCGTCACCGCGGTCTGCCCGTCCCCGAACAGCCAGTTCGTCGCGGTCGCGACGAAGTCGGCGACCGGCGAGCTCGTGAGCATCGTCGACGCGGCCTCCGGCGCGCTCGAGGCGAGCATCGACGCGGGCTCCGTCGACTGGTGCGGCGCGCTGCCGTCCGGTGACGAGGTCGGCTGACGGCCCGGAGACGACAGACTGGAGGCCCGGTACCAGCTGGTACCGGGCCTTCCGTCGATCAGGTGGTGACGACTACGCCAGCGTGGCCGCGTCGATCACGAAGCGGTAGCGGACGTCCGAGGACAGCACGCGCTCGTAGGCCTCGTTGACCTGGTCGGCGCTGATGAGCTCGGTCTCCGGCAGGATGCCGTGCTCGGCGCAGAAGTCGAGCATCTCCTGGGTCTCGCGGATGCCACCGATGGCGGAACCCGCCCAGCTGAGCCGACGCGGGATGAGCGCGAAGGCCGGCACCTCGAGCGGCTCGGCCGGAGCGCCCACGTTGACGAGCGTGCCGTCGACCTTGAGCAGGCCGAGGTAGTCGCCCATCGGGATCTTCGCCGAGACGGTGTTGATGATGAGCTCGAAGGAGTTCGCGAGCTTCTCGAACGTCTCCGGGTCCTTCGTCGCGTAGTGGGCCTTCGCGCCGTAGCGCAGCGAGTCCTCCTGCTTCGAGGTGGTCTGCGACAGGACGGTGACCTCGGCGCCGAGCGCGACGGCGATCTTGACGGCCATGTGGCCGAGCCCGCCCATGCCGACGACGGCGACCTTGGTGCCGGGGCCGGCGTTCCAGTGGTGCAGGGGCGAGTACGTGGTGATGCCGGCGCAGAGCAGCGGCGCGACCTTCTCGATGTCGAGCGACTCGGGGACGCGGAGGACGAAGTCCTCGTTCACCACGACGGCCTGCGAGTAGCCGCCCTGGGTGATCGAGCCGTCGGCGTCGACACTCGCGTAGGTGCCGATGTTGCCCTTGAGGCAGTACTGCTCGTTGCCGGCGACGCAGTTCTCGCACTCGCCGCACGAGTTGACCATGCAGCCGACGCCGACGCGGTCGCCGACCTGGTGCTTCGTGACGTTCTCGCCGACGGCGGAGACGTGGCCGACGATCTCGTGGCCGACGACCTGCGGGTACTGGATGGGGCCCCACTCACCGCGGACGGTGTGGATGTCCGAGTGGCAGATGCCGGCGTAGGCGATGTCGATCTCGACGTCGTTCGGGCCGACGTCACGACGGGTGATGGTGGTCTTGACGAGCGGCTCGGTGGCTGACGGTGCCGCGTAGGCGTTGACGGTGCGCAATGATCTCCTCGTGGGGGTGGTGCGGGCCGGTTCCGGCCCGGATCCAGTGTGCGCGAGCCCGCGGGCGGGTGGGAGGTACAACCAGGACTCCCCTGTGCCCTCCCGACAGGCGGGTCGCGGCCCAGCGTGGCCCCGCGCCGGCTCAGACGAGCCGGGCGAGCCGCTGCCCGGCGATCGCGGCGAAGCGCAGCGGGTCGGCGAGGGCGTCGTCGGGCTCGCCGGTGGTCTGCGTCGCGAGCACGGTGAGCGACGCGGCAGCCGAGTAGTCGTCGAGCGCGGCCTCGATCGCGCCGGCGACGAGCATCGAGCGGGCACCGGGAGCGTGTGCAGCCGCCAGGGCACGGACCACCGAGGGCACCTTGCCGACGGCGCTCTGCTCGTCGAAGCACCCTTCGCCGCTGATCACGACGTCGGCACCGCCGAGCAGTGCCGGCAGTCCGAGGACCTCCGCGACGGCTACCGCCCCACCGGCGAGCGTGGCGCCCCACACCAGCAGGCCGAACCCCACCCCGCCAGCTGCTCCGGCGCCCGGGGTGTCCGGGTCGACGTCGGGGAAGCGCGCGGCCCAGGCGGCGAGTCGGTCGTCGAAGGACGCCACACGGTCGGGTGTGATGCCCTTCTGCGGGCCGAAGACGGCGGCGGCACCGTTCGGACCGAGCAGCGGCGAGGTCACGTCGGTGAGCACGGTGACGCCGAGCGGGGGGAGTGCCCGGAGGCCGTCGGTGCCTTCGCTGTCGAGTCCGAGCGCCTCGAGCACCGGACGCCCGCCGTCGGTGGACGCGCTGCCCCCGATGCCGAGCACGAGCCCCGTGGCACCGGCGTCGAGCGCGGCGGCGATCGCCTCGCCGAACCCGCGGCTCGTCGCCGTGTCCGGCATCGGTGCGTCGAGCAGGGGGAGGCCGCTCGTCGCCGCGAGCTCCACCACCGCGCGGCCGTCGGGCAGCCGCAGCCAGTGTGTGTCGACCCGGGTGCCGCCCGGGCCGGTCACGGTGACGGGGACCCGGACGGCTCCGGGGACGGCGGTCTCGAAGGCGTCGAGCGTGCCCTCGCCGCCGTCGGCCATCGGGACGAGCACCACGTCGTCATCGGGCCGCTCGGTCAGCCAGCCGGCACGGACGGCCCCGGCGACGGCCGCCGCCGTCGCGGTGCCCTTGAACGAGTCCGGAGCCACGATGATGCGCACGGCTCCCACCGTAGTGGCCGGTCGCCAGACGACGGCGTGCGCGCCAGACGCCGGCGTGTGCGCGCATGTGAGACGCCGGCGTGTGCGCAGGACGCCGCGTTGTCCGCGAGACGCCTCCGGATTCGGCGGCGTCTCGACGACATGACGGCGTCGAACGAACACGGCGGCGTGCGGCGGACCCGTCGGTGCGTCAGGGCGCGGGCACCGGCTCAGGCAGGGCGAAGCGCGGGTGCGCCACTCCGCCCGTCACGAGGTCCGCGAGCATCTCACCGAGCAGCGGCGCGAACTTGAAGCCGTGCCCGGAGAACCCCGTCGCCACGGTGAGCGGCCCGACCCGGTCGATGACGAAGTCCTCGTCGGGGGAGTTGTCGTACAGGCAGCTGATGAACGTCGGCTTCGTCGCGTCCACCCCCGGCACGTACCGCGCGACGTACGCCTGCAGCCGTTCGGCCTCGGCCGGCACCGGCGTGGAGTCCCGGTGGTCCGGGTCGACGACGGGGCCGGTGCCGTGGAACCCGACCTTGACGCCCTCGCCCGGGGTGAGCAGCCCGTACACGTCGTCGCCGTCGGCCCAGTGCACGAAGCTCGGCCAGGCCGCGTCCGGCAGGTGGCTGGGGAAGTGGGCCGGCTGCTCCTGGGTGACGCGGATGGCCGGGAGGCCCGACCCGCGTCCGGCGAGCAGCCCGCCGACCAGCGTGGGGGCCCACGAGCCCACCGCGGCCACCACGGACGCGGTACGGACCGCGCTGCCGTCGGACAGCGCCACGGTGACGTCGTCACCGTGGTCCTCGAGCCCGGTGACCCGCGTGTCGAACCGCAGGTCGGCGAGACCGGTCCGTCCGGCCAGCGTGAGGAACGCCTCGATCGTCCGGTCGGACCGGATGCGCCCGGCCGAGGGGTGGGTCAGCACGCGCCCCTCGAACACGATGCCGGGCCAGCGCGCCGCCGCCTGGTCCGGGGTCAGGAACTCGTGCGGGATGTCCGCGTCGGCGAGGGCGGCGGCGATCGCGTCGACGACCTCGGGCCGACCGTGGTCGACGGCCCCCGTGCGGACGATGAGCTCCTCGTCAGCAGCGGCCTCGAGCGCTCCCCACAGTTCGAGCGCCCGCGTGGTCAGCGCGACGTACTCCGGGTCGGCGTAGCCCTGCCGGAAGATCCGGGTCGCACCGTGTGACGAACCGAGGTGGTGCCCGCGGGCGTGCTGTTCCACGAGCAGGACGCGCTCGCCGCGGGCGGTGAGCGCGTACGCGGTCGCAGCGCCGACGACCCCGGCACCGATGACGACCACGGGTGCGATGTGTTCGGGGGAACCGGGAGAGGAGGACATGCGGCGAGCGTACGTCCGACGGAGCGAGTGACGGGAATCGAACCCGCGCTGCTCGAGAAGGCCAGATCGACGCGGTCCGGATTCTTCTCACTAGACGTGAGACCTTCCGGGCTGACTGGTCAGAACGACGAAAATGACGGCAAAGCTGATGCGCTTCGCCGTCGTTTTCGTGTTGTTCAGTTTTAGTTGAGGACCCGGTCCTCGGCTTCGCACTCGGTGCAGCCGCGGTGAACCTCGGGGTCAGGCAGAAACCGCTGCGCTGAAGGGTCGGCTCGCGGGACGTCCCCTACGCCGAACGTCGACGGTCAGATCTTCGCGAGTGCGCCCGCCGTTGCAGTCGCCGCGTCCCAGTCGATGTTCGCGTCCGGAGCAGCAGCATGGACTGCACCGGCTGCGCACCGCCGCTTCCGTCGCCGTGAAGAGCGGGTCATCGAACCCTGCGATGAGCGCAGCAACCGCGTCCTGCAGACCTCGGTACGCCTCGATGTCGTGCGCGTCGACATCAGCGGAGAGCTTGCTCGCAGCAGCAGCAGCAGCAGCAGCAGCCCTCTTCCGTGCATCAGCGGTCGCCTCGTGGGCGTGCTCAATCACCCGCGCGTGCAGCGCGGCGACGAGCATGGCCGCCTGATCGTGCGCAGGTCCAGAGAGGCTCGCGACGCGCGTATGCCGGTTCGCGGCCCATCTCCACGAGACCCTCCGACTCGAGTCGCGCGATCGCCTCTCGCACCGGGGTGCGCGAAACGCCGAGCCAGCTGGTGAGCTCCTCATCGTTCAGGCGCTCCCCAGCCTCAAGCGTGCCGTTCTCGATCGCCTCGAGCGTCTGCTCATAGACAACGTCACGGAGAAGGCGGCGAGGCCCCTGGCTGGCCGGAGACCTTGGAACAGGCATGCCAAAACCGCATACCGCATTACAGTCCCTAGCTCGAACGCCACTCCGGAGACGGCCGCAAGCGTTTCGATACCCGATCCCCTTCCGGGTGAGGAAACGGAGCGTCCCGCTGTGGCTGCAGCGTGACGCTCCGTTTCGTCTGGGGAGCTAGTTTGCGGCTACGGGGATGCTGCCCGTCGCTCGATCGTGTTCGCTGGCGCGGTCGAGTCCGTGGCCTTCGGTGTCGAGGTTCGGGATGATCTTCTGCATCCAGCGGGGCATCCACCACGCGGCTTCACCGCACAGGGACAGCAGTGCCGGCATGATCATCATCCGGACCAGGAAGGCGTCTGCGAGGACGCCGACGAGGAGTCCGACGGCGATGGAGGCGGCGACGGCCATCTCGCTGGTGGCGAAGCCGGCGAAGACGACGGCCATGATGGTCGCTGCGGCGACGAGGACGGTGCCGGACTTGGTGAAGCCGGAGTGCACCGCGTCCTTCGGGCTGAGGCCTCGGGAGTGCTCTTCTTTCATCCGGGAGACGAGGAAGACCTGGTAGTCCATCGCGAGGCCGAACAGGACGCCGACGAGGATGATCGGCAGGATGCTGAGCATCGGGTCGCCCTGCGGGGCGGCGATGAGCGGGTCGAGCCAGCCCCACTGGAAGATCGCGACGGATGCGCCGAAGGCTGCACCGACGGAGAACAGGTAGCCGAGGGTGGCGAACAGGGGCACGAGCAGGGATCGGAACATCACGATCAGGAGCAGGAACGACAGGGCGACGATCACGATGATGTAGGTGATCAGTGCTTGGTTCATCTGCGCGGTGTTGTCGAGACCGATCGCGGTCTCACCGGTGACCTCGACGCTGACACCGCTGATGGCGGTGGTTTCGTCGCGGATGTCGGTGACGAGCTGCTTCGTGCTGTCGGCGATGGGGCCGCCGGTCGGGATGACGGTCAAGAGCGCGGCGTCGTCGGACTTGGTGACCTGGCCGGGGACGACGGCTTCGACGTGGTCGAGGGCCGTGATTTCGTCCTCGACGGCGGTGAGGTTGCTCGTGACGTCGTCGCCCTGCACGAGGACGAGGAGCGGTGACTGGATGCCTCCGAACTCGTCGACGATGAGGTTGTACGCCTTCCGCTCAGACGAGGCGGGGTCCGAGCCGCCGGGGATGTTCGACGCGGTCTTCATGTCGAGTACGGGTGCGGCGATGACGCCAAGGACGACGACGGCGCCGAAGAGTGCCAGCCAGGGCCGCTTGGTGACGAAGGTGGCCCAACCATTCAGGAAGCTCTTCCGGTCCGCGGGGCGCTGCGGGATGGACTGGCCGGAGGCGAGGAGCTTGCGCTGCTTGCGGGGCAGCGCGCGCAGGCCGAGGGTCTTCAGGAGCACCGGCAGCAGGGTGAGGGACATGAGCACGGCCATGAGGACGCTGAACGCGCCGGCGAAGCCCATCACGGTGATCGTCTCGATGTTCGTCACGACGAGTCCGACGAGGGCGATGATGACGGTGAGGCCGGCGAAGACGACGGCAGTCCCGGCGGTTCCGGTCGCTCGGGCGACGGCGTCGACGACGGTGCGTCCTTCGCGGAGCTCGGATCGGAACCGGGTGAGGATGAACAGCGAGTAGTCGATGCCGACTGCGAGACCGAGCATCGTCGCAAGCGTCAGCGTGGTGCCCTGGATCGGGTTGATGGCGGAGTACGCGAGAACCCCGACGGTGCCGATGCCGACGCCGGTGATGGCGACGAGCATGTTCGCTCCGGCTGCGAGCAGCGAGCCGAAGGTGAGGAACAGCACCAGGAACGCGATCAGGACGCCGACGACCTCGCCGGGGCCGAAGGTGGCGTAGGTGTCGCCGAAGAGGTGCCCGCCGACCTCCGCGTGGAAGTCGGTTCGCTGATCGGCTGCGAAGTCCAGGACGGTGTCGTAGGTCTTCTCCTGGTTCGCCTCGGTGAGGCCGGAGAACGTCAGGGTCGACACGATGGTGGTGCGGTCCTTCGAGACCATGGGGGTCTGCTGGTCGAAGGGGTCGGAGACACTCTTCACGTGCGGCAGGCTCTTCGCGTCGGTGAGGACCTGTGCGATCTCGGCTGCGGTGGCCTGGTCGGTAACCTTCGCACCACCGCGGGTCTCGAGGACCAGCTGCAACGTTTTCGCGTCGCCGTTGTTCGAGGAGCCCACGTCGAACTTGTTTTGCACGGTGGTGAGCGCCTTCGCGGCCGGGGTGTCGTTGCCGGCGGACCCGGTCGCGTCGGTGTTCATGCCGGTGGCGGTCACCGCGGTGAGTGCGGCGAAGATCACCAGCCAAGCGGCGACGATGATGAGCCGGTGCCGGGCGCTGAAGCGTCCGATCGCGGCGAGGACCTTGGGCATGATGCTCCCGGAGTGGAGAAGTGGAAGCCGCACAAGGGCGTGCGGCTGGTACTCCTCAATGCTCCGGCGACCAGGTCGGCGGGACGTCGTCCCGATGAAGCGGCGTCTCTACTGCGATCGCAGTAGAAACAATCAGTCGACCAGGCCTGCCCGGTACGCGAGTGACACCAGTTGCGCTCGGTCACGGGCACCGAGTTTCGCCATGGCCCTGTTGGCGTGGGTCTTCACCGTGAACGGGGAGACGAACATCGTCCGGCCGATCTCCTCGTTGTCGGCGCCGTGCGCGATCGCCACGACGACATCCCGTTCCCGTGGGGTGAGGGCGTCGAAGCGGGCGAGCACGTCGGGGTCCACTGTCCGCGCAGGCTGCGCAGCCACCTGGCTGATCACGGCTGCTTGTGCGGCCGCGGAGAGCGCACCGCCACCGAGCACGACTTCTCGGATCCCGGCGACGAGCTCGGACGGTCCGACGGTCTTGCCCAAGAATCCGTTCGCGCCGGCGCGCAGCGCGGCGACGACGATGTCGTCGTGCTCGAACGTGGTCAGGATGATGATCCTGGTCTGCTCGGCCGTGAAGGTCGCGCGGATCCGACGCGTGGTCTCGACACCGTCGATGCCCGGCATCCGTATGTCGAGCAGGACGACGTCGACCGGTGTGGTGCGGAGTGCTTCCAGGGCCTCGAAGCCGTCACCGGCTTCGCCGACGACGGTGAGGTCGTCCTGGGAGTCGAGGATGGTCCGCAGTCCCACGCGGATCATCGCCTGGTCATCCACCAGCAGGATCGTCGTCATCAGCGTGGTCCTTCCGTGATCGGGATGGAGGCGCGCACGGTGAAATGCGCCTCGTCGTCCTCGACGTCAAGGAGGCCACCGGCAGCGGCGACGCGTTCGCGCATGCCGATCAATCCGAACCCGCTGCCGTGTCCATTGTCTGCTGTCGAGCGACGGTTCCGCGCGTCGATCGTGATGTGGCCTCCGTCGGTGCTGATGGAGAGGGCGACTTGGCCTGCGCCGTACCGATGGGCGTTCGTGAGCGCCTCTTGCGTGACGCGGTAGACGGTCATCCCGGTCACGGGCGCCACCTCACCTGCCGGCAAGGTGATGTCGCTGTGGATGTCCAGTCCGACCCCCTCGAACGATGCGATGAGCGCAGGCAACGACGCCAGGCCCGCGACTGTGTGGTCAGGGGTTCGATCACGGGAACGCAGGAGCTCGAGGATCTGCTGCGTTTCGCCGGTCACCGCGCGGAGGGCTTCGCGTGCTTCCGCGGCTGCCCGTGCGGCAGCATCCGGCTTGTGGTGCACGGTCACTTCGACTGCGCCGAGGTGCATGCTCGCCACCGCGATCTGGTGGCCGACCACGTCGTGGAGGTCGCGGGCGATCCGCAGGCGCTCCTCGTCGACTCGCCGACTGGCTTCCGCATCTCGTGTCGCGATCGCTTCCCGGGCGTGCGCCCGCAAGCTCGCCCAGTACTGCTGTTCGCTGCGGATACCAGCACCAGCGGCTCCGCCTGCGATGCACGCTGCGAACGCTGCCAACGCATCCGGGCTGACGTACCCACCCGTGTTCACTGACACGACGAGGTACACGGGGAACGCGCTCGCGATGATGCCGCGGACGGGAGGAGCTCCTCGCAACGTGATCGCGAAGAGCACGAACACGACAATGGTCCATTCAGCAGTCGGATCCCACGCTTGCACGGCGGTCATCGCGGTACCCGCGACCGCGAGGAGCAGGCCGAGCCAGGGCCAGCGCCCAGCGATCAGGGCGCCCACGGCACCGAGTACGACCCCGACGAGCAGCAGCAGGGTGTCGCCGTGCAGCACGATGCGCACGCTGTCGATGACGGCAGCGATGATCGCGACGACGGTGGCACCCATCGGGAGGACGGTCGGCCACCGCAACCACCAGGGATTCCGTGGCAGCGCGATGTCGCCCGTGCTCGTCATCATCCGAGTGTGGCTGTTCCGCCAGGGTGACGTGTACTGCGAACGCAGTACATCGGCCGGTCCCGATCGACGACGCCCACGATCCGCAGCCGATCGATGATCGACGTATCGCTTCTGGAAAGGACTCGATCATGACCGTCACCACCCGCCCCCCACTTGCCTCAACCCGTTCCTCGCAGCGCCGAGCGATCATCCGTGTGCCACAGATCGCGGCATGGGGAACCCTCAAGGGGCTCTCCGAAGTCATCCGGTTCACGGGGTTCATGACGATCCTCGCCGCCATGGGCGTCGACGCCGGTGCCCGCAGCGTCATCAACCGATAGGACGAGGCCATGCAACGAGCCATCCGACCTGAGGACATCACGCTCCTCAACACGCAACCACTCGACCTCACCGCCTACCTCCGCGACCTCGAGTCCGAAGACGGTTCGAGGTCATCGTCCGAACAGGGCTGAACCGGCACCATCGCTTCGGGGCGGTGACTGACTCCGCCGTGCGTTCTGCGCGTGCGCTTCAGGGCGCACCGGTCAGCGTGCGCTGCAGAGCAGCGCCGTACCACCGAACGATGACGTCCGCTGGAGTGTCCAACAGGAACTGGTCCGGCCGCACCGCGAGGACGTCCATCAGGCCTTGCACCTGCGCCGTGAAGAGGTGGGCGCGCAGCTCGGCGTCCTCCCCATCCAGACGAGCAGCGAGCGGGATGACGAAGTCTTCGATCAACGCTCGCCGGAGCTTCTCGGCCACCTCTGGCCGGTCGGACGCGCGGATGAGCGCGGCGTACGGACCGAGACCGCCCTCTCGTCCACTCATGATCAGGCGCGTGATCGCGTGACCCACCTGGTCGACGGGCCCGTCGAACACTTCCCGCCACACGGGGGGCAACGACATGGTCTCCAGGAACAGGCCCTCCTTCGACCCGAAGTGGCGGATGACGATCGCCGGGTCGACACCGGCGGTCCGCGCGATGTCCCGCACACCGGTGGCGTGGTAGCCCTCCTCGGCGAACATCGCCGTCGCAGCGGCCCTGATGGCGTCCTTGACCTTCGCCGATCGGTCCGCCCTCGGGCGCGTTCCCTTGTCGTCCATCGTTCGATCATCCCATCTGTCCTGCAATCGTCCGGATTTTGTCAACGATGTTGACAGACAAGCTGTCAACAGGGTTGACTGTTGTCAACATCGTTGATCCAGGAGAGTCATGTCCCAAGCAAGCCCCCCGCAGGACGACGCGGAACCGAAGGAGCGCAACGCTCTCCTCCGTGTCCTGCCCGCGTTCGTCATGCCGCTGTTCTTCGTCGTCTTCTTCCCGCTCGCGTTCGGAAGCGCCATCCACAACCCAGCCCCGAACGACCTGTCATTGACGATCGCCGGGCCGGCGCAGGTCGTCACCGACATCACGACGAAGCTCGACGACCAAGCGGCGTTCGCCGCGACTCAGACCGACGTCCTCACCGAAGCACGTGGGAGCGTCGAGCGTCGGGACACGACGGGAGCGATCAAGATCGAGCCGGTCACCACTGCTGCCGACAAGGCCTCCGCTGCGGAGAAGCAGCAGTTCGCGGTCACCACCTACGTCGCCAACGGCGGCGGCCGACCCGCCGCCTCAGCGGTACAGGCCGTCGGCGATCAGGTCGCGAAGCAATTGGGGACGACCGCGAAGACCGTCGACGTCGCCCCGCTGTCGAAGGAAGACAGCGTCGGCACGTCGCTGTTCTACCTCCTCGTCTACTCGTCGCTGGCGGGGTACCTCGTGATCATCGTGCTCATGCAGGTCGCTCCGAAGGCGAAGCTCGCCACCCGGTTCGCCGTCATCGGAGCGTCCGCCATCGCAGCCCCGATCCTCACGTTCGCCATGGCCTCGATCTTCGTCGGTGACTACGGCGCATCCTTCGGAACCATTGTCGGCGTCCTCGCGATCGACGCGCTCTACGTGTTCACCGTCGGCAACATCGCGATCCTCGCGCAACAGTTCCTCGGGAACGCGGCGACCATCGCGATCATGGGCCTGGTCGTCTTCCTCAACTTCCCGTCGGGGGGCGGCGCCATCCCACACGACATGTTGCCCACGTTCTGGCAGCACGTCCACGACACCTACTTCGGTGCCGGCGCCTACGAGTCGTTCCGGTCCCTGATCTACTTCGGCGGCAACGGCGTCGGACGCTGGCTGCCGCAGCTGGCCGCCTGGACCGTCGGACTGCTGCTGGTCAACCTCGTGGTCCACCTCACCAAGACCAACCGACACCAGCAGGCCGAACTCGCCGAGCTGCGCCCCGCACCGCTGGAGCACCGCCACCTGGTGGTCGAACCAACGGAACAGCCCGCACCGCAGCCCGCACTGACCGCCGAGGAGACTGCCCGATGAACGCCCACGCGGAACACCGCGCCCCCCAATCCACCGGCGACAGCGACCTCATGACGATGCCGGAGAACCACCTGGACCAGGTCGTCAGCACCGGTTCCGTCGATGAACGCCGGCAAGCGTCCACGAAGACCCGCATCATCGCCGTGGTGATGATGCCGCTGTTCTTCATCATCACCTTCAGCCTCTGCTACCTCAGCGCTCTCCACGCACCCGCTCCGCACGACTTCCCACTCACGGTGGCGGGGTCGGCCAGCGTCTCGAAGCAGATCGCCGCGAAGGTCGACGACCGCGCCGAGGGTGCTTTCGAGATCACCCGCACCACGAGCACCGCCGCAGCGACGCAGGACGTGGCGGACCGCGACGCCGCCGGCGCGATCCTCATCGACAACGACGGCAACGTGACCACGGTCATCGCCTCCGGAGGTGGCCGGACCGCTGTCGGCGCCGTGCAGGACCTCGGTGCCCAGGTGGCCGACGAGCTCGGCGGATCGGTCACCGCGACGGACGTCGCTCCCACCACGAGCGGCGACCCGGGCGGTAGCGTGCTGTTCTTCCTCCTCGTCGCCTGCACCGTCGGCGGCTTCATGACCATCACCGTCGTCGCACAGGCCATGCCCCGAGCGACGACCCGGGCCGCCGTGGGTGTCGCCGCCATCGCGGCGGTCCTCGTCCCCGTCATCGCCTTCGGGATGCTCGCCATCTTCGTCGGTGACTACGACCGCACCTTCGGTGAGATCGCCGCAGTGCTGGGGGTGGGCATGCTCTACACACTCACGGTCGGGTTGCTCTCCATCGTGCTGAACACGTTCCTCCGCAACGCGGCGATCTTCGGGCAGATCCTGTTCCTCGTCGCACTGAACTTCCCCTCGAGCGGTGGGAGTTCCCCCGTGTCGATGCTGCCGACGTTCTGGCAGGGCGTGCACAACAGCTGGTTCGGCGCAGGTGGCTACGAAGCGATGCGCAGCATCATCTACTTCGACGGCGCGAACGCCGGTCGTTGGATCCTGCAGCTCGGCATCTGGGCGGTCGCCGCAGTCGTCC
Organism: Curtobacterium sp. MCBD17_026; assembly: GCF_003234895.2. Taxonomy (NCBI): domain Bacteria; kingdom Bacillati; phylum Actinomycetota; class Actinomycetes; order Micrococcales; family Microbacteriaceae; genus Curtobacterium; species Curtobacterium sp. MCBD17_026. The sequence continues at coordinate 392,886 of NZ_CP126281.1, forward strand.
TGACCGTGCTGGCCGGTCGCGTGGCCCGAAAGCGCCGCTCGAGCACCCCCGACGGCGTCGAGAGCGGGACCGCGACCGCGGCCGCCGGTGTCGGATTCTGACCACCACTCGGCGTGCACACGCACGCCGTCCATGAGGGCGCTCTCGAGCGCCTCCCGAGAAAGGACACAACCATGTCGAACGACAACGTCATCCTCACCGGCTCCTCCACCGTCGGCACCTGGCTGGACCACCCCGTCGGCGGTGAACTCATCCGCGGCCTCCTCGCCCAGGGCGGCACCGACCCCGAAACGCTCACCCCCGCGCGCGGCCTGCCGCTGCAGCAGCTCGTCGCGCTCTCGAACGGCCAGCTTCCCCAGGCCGCCATCGACGCCCTCGTCCTCGCCGCGAACGGCGGGGAAATGCCCACCGACGGGGCATCGGACGACAACGGCGAGACCATCGTGCCGGGTCGCTTCGCTGGCCAGACCGTCGTCGTGACCGGCGCCGGCGGCGGCATCGGCCGCGCCACCGCGTCCCGCATCGCCCGCGAAGGTGGCCGTGTCATCGCGGTCGACATCGCCGAAGCCGGTCTGGGAGCACTGGTCGACGAACTTCCCGACGCCGACGTCGTGACGGTCGTCGGCGACATCACGAGCGAGGACGACGTCCAGCGCGTCGTCCAGGCCGCGGGCGACCGCATCGACGGGCTCGCCAACGTCGCGGGCATCACCGACACCATGTCCCCGCTCCACGAGACCTCGGACGCGGTGTGGGAGCGTGTCATGGGCGTGAACGTCACCGGGACGTTCCGTCTCACCCGTGCGGTCCTGCCGGCGATGCTCGCCGCAGGGCGCGGCTCGGTGGTCAACATCGCCTCGGAGGCGGCACTGCGCGGCAACGCGGCCGGCATGGCCTACACGACGTCGAAGCACGCCGTCGTCGGACTGACGAAGAGCAGCGCGTTCATGTACGGCCCGAGCGGGATCCGGGTGAACGCGATCGCGCCGGGCGGTGTCGCCACCGGCATCCCGACCCGGTTCGACTCCGAGATGGGCGCAGCCCGCCTGCAGCCCTTCCTGCAGACGATTCCGGCGGTCGCCACGGCACAGCAGCTCGCTGCATCGATCACCTTCCTCCTCAGCGACGACGGCACGAACCTCAACGGCGTCGTCCTGCCGTCCGACGGCGGCTGGTCCATCCAGTAACAGAGCCGACGAGACGACGGACGGGAGGCGCGATGCGGACACGTGTCGCGCCTCCCGTCCGCCATGTGGTGCCGCCCATCCGCCACACGCTCACCCAGCTGATCCGGCTCCCGGCCCGCGTGTGGCTGCTGCTCCTGGCGGTCTCAGCCGTCATCGCGGTGATCGTGCGCCCAGCGGCACAGTGGTCGATCATGCTCGCGACCGACCGCGCCGGCGGGGTCACCGCGACCCCGGCCGGCTTCGTCACCCTGCTCGGTGACCCCGTCGCTCTCGCCGGCATGGCGACCGCCGCGGGTCTCACGCTGGCCGCCACCCTCGGCTGGGCCGTCCTCGTCCTGGCGGTCGCCGATCACCGACGGGCCGACCGGCGACCGTCAGTGCGTACGGTGTTGCGGGGGGTCCGGTCGGCTGCCCCTCGGCTCCTGCGGCCGGGCATCCTCGTGACCGGACTGCAGCTCGCCGTGCTGCAACCGCTCGCGGGGACTACCGTGTTCGCGCCGATCACCGGCGGACTGGCAGTTCCCCCGTTCATCGGCCGTGAGTTCCTCAAGGCGCCGCTCAGTGCAGCGCTCTGGTGCAGCCTCGCCGCCCTGGTCGTGTTCGTCAGCTTCCGGGTCGTGCTCGCTCCGGCGTTCACGGTCGTCGCCGGGGAGGGACCGATCCGGGGCCTGCTCTCGAGCCTCCGCGTGACCCGCTCCGCAGGTCTGCCCGTCGCGGGACAGATCGCGGTGCTGCTCGTCGGCTCCGCGATCGCACGCGTCCTGGTCGTCTGGTCCTCGACTCCGCTCGTCGAACTCATCCCCTCCGAGCAGCTCCGGGCGGTCGTCGACGTCCTGCCCGTCCTGGTCCTCTCCGCGCTCACGGTGGTGACCGCGCAGGCGGTCGCGTTCTCCGTCGTGGCGACCGTGCAGAGCGCCAGGGGGATCGCGAGCCCGATCGGCGAACGGGTCGACGCCCCGGGTCCGACATCCCGTCGGATCGTCGCCGTGGTGATGGTCGTCGTCGTCGGGTGCACTGCGCTCCTCGTGCCCTCGCGTGCCGTGTCACAGCCCGTCGGCGTGCACCGGTCGACTGTTCCCCTGGTCATCGCCCACCGTGGGTACGACCGGGGCGGGCCCGAGAACACCATCGCCGGCCTCGAAGCAGCGGCAGCCCTGCACCCGGACCGCGTCGAGGTGGACGTCCAGCAGACCGGGGACGGTACCTTCGTCGCGAGCCACGACACCAACCTCCTCGTGCTGGCCGGCCGCGACGAGGACATCGACACGATGACGACCGCCGCGGTCACGAGCACGACGGTACGGATGCACGGCAACGCTGGCACCATCCCGACGATGTCCACGTACGTCAGCCGCGCACGGGAACTCGGCGTGCCACTGCTCATCGAGCTCAAGGCGACGCCGGCCACCGACGACCGATCGGTCGCCGAACTGTTCGCGCAACTCGACAGCGCCGGCCCGCCGGAAGACACGTGGTTCCACTCGCTGGACCAGAACGTCGTTCGTCAGATGCTCGCGCAACGGCCCGAGCAGCGCATCGGGTTGACCGTGGGACCGCATCTCGGCCCGCTACCGGACCTCCCGGTCAGCTTCTACACCGTGGAGCAGGCATCGGTGACCTCCGCCGTGATCCGCAGTGCACACCTCCGTGGACGAGAGGTCTATGCATGGACCGCAAACAGCGACGTCAGGATGCGGGTCATGCTGCGCGCCGGCCTGGACGGCGTCGTGACCGACCGTCCCGTCGCGGCGAGGGCGCTGGTCGCCCGCGTGGCGCAGGAGCGTCCCGGAGCGCCTGGAGCGCTCCGGGATGAACTCAGCAGCTGCTGCCGCGTGCCGTGACGGTGCTCGTAGCGACGTCACCCGCCGTTCGACTGCGGTGTGCCCTTCCCGTACGCACGGAACCCGTAGACGAACGACCCACCGGGACCGCTGACGGTCATGTAGGCCTGCGTCGTCCCGGGCCTGATCGCCAGGTTCGTCGCCGACGTCACCTTCCCGCCATCTGACCGGGGCACGCTGACCCGCGCAATCGACGCCCCGTCGCGGCTGAAGACGTCGATCACGGGTTTGCCTTCGTACCCCTGGTAGACGTTCCCAGCAGCATCGACCGCGATGGAGTCGACGCGGCTCGCCCCGGCGTCGGGGCGGATCGCCGGATGGACCGCCGTCGCTTCCTCCCGCTCCGAGTCCAAAGCCACGTAGTCGATCTGGTTACGGTTGTACTCGCTCACCCACAGCCCACGGTGGTCCTCGTCGAAGGCGATCCCGTTCGCCGACGCGAGCGCATCGACCACCACCGTGGCGTGGTGGGTCGCCGCGTCGATCCGGACGACCCGACCGACGGGATCCTCCGTCGACGCAGCGTTCCCTGCCGCGTCGCTGACGAACATGTTCCCGTCCGGGTCGAAGGTCAGGTCGTCCGGCTGCATCCGCCGGCCGTCGACGGGGCCCTCGAACTCGACGCGGAGGCCACCTCCCCGGCCGTCCAGGCTGACGACCTTCCCCGTCGCGAAGTCGGTGACGGTCAAGCGGCCGTCGCGCGGGTTGAACTGCGCAGAAGTCGGCGCGGTCAGACCGGCACCGTCGCCGAACGCCGTTACCTTCCGGCGGTTGAGGTCGATCCTGACGACCTTCGGCCGTGTGGTCCCGGCGGTGACGTCGACGGCGATGAGTCGCCCGTCAGCAGCGAACGTCGGCCCTTCCAGCAGCGGTCCGTACCCGGAGCCGGGCTCTGGTGCCGGCGCGACCTGGACGACGCGGCGTGCTGTCTGGTCGTCCGTGCGCGCTGCTGCCGGGGCGGCATCGTCCGCGGGCGCGGCGCAGCCCGACAGCACGACTGCTGCGGCCGCCGACATCGTCAGCACCGCGCCGATCCGTACTCTGCCGGATTGCGCGGCTCGTTCCCGCCGCGTACTCGCGCTCGTGTGCAGCTTGCGCATCAGGAGGCGCTGACGGCGAGTTCGGGCACCAGGACTTCGTCGATCGAGGTCTCCCGCCACTGCCGGAGCAGCTCGTGGAACCGGACCGGGCCGGGGCTGTACCCGCCGCCGCCGCGCTTCCGGGAGCCCTCACCGTTGTAGTACCCGGGCGTGCACTCCGCCAGGAACGCAGCGTTGTCCACCTCCACCTCGCGGATCGTCGCCAACCATCGATCCTCGGCTTCCACCGAGGGCTCCACCTGTCGGGCGCCCTGGTCGCGCGCACGTTCCAGCAGTGCAGCGATGTGCGTGGCCTGCTCCTGCAGGATGTGGACGAAGTTCACGGAGTTCGCGTTCTGCAGCGCCCCGAGGTGGAACAGGTTCGGGAACCCGTGCGACACGAACCCGTGCAACGTCCGCGGGCCTCGCGACCACGCTTCGAGCAGCTGCGTGCCGTCCCGCCCGTGCACGGGCAGCGTCCCGGAGACCACGCCCGAGACGCCGGTCTCGAACCCGGTGGCGAAGATGACGGCGTCGACTTCGTACTCGGTGTCTCCGACCACCACAGCGGTCTCGGTCATGGCCGTGATCCCCCCGGTGTCGGCCGTGTCGACCAGGGTCACGTTCGGACGGTTGAAGGCCTGGAGGTACTGGTCGCTGAACGTCGGCCGCTTGCACATGTACCGGTACCAGGGCTTGAGGACCTCTGCGGTCACTGGGTCTGTGACGACGGAGTCGACGCGTGCACGGATCTGGTCCATCTTGCGGGCGTCCGCGATCTCGACCAACAGGTCGCGTTCCTCGGGGTCGAGCGTGTCCTCCATCTGCCCGGTGAGCATCGTGCGCTGCAGCGCTGCGGTGGACGTCCAACCGTCCTGCACAAGGTCGACGTCCGTCTCCTCACCGGACACGACCGCGAGGAAGTTCTCCATGCGTTCCTGCTGCCATCCGGTCGGGAGGCCCGTGGTCCAGTCCGTGGGCAGGTCGCGGTTGTCGCGGACGTCCACGCTCGACGGGGTGCGCTGGAACACCGTGAGGTGTTCGGCGTCCTCCGCGACCCGTGGGATCACCTGGATGCCGGTCGCTCCGGTCCCGACGACGGCGACGCGCTTGTCGGCAAGTCCGGTCATGCCACCGGTCTGATCACCACCGGTGTAGCCGTAATCCCACCGACTGGTGTGGAACGTGTGCCCCGTGAAGGTCTCGATGCCAGGGATCGCCGGGAGCTTCGGCTGGGACAGCGACCCCGAGGACACGATCACGTACCGCGCCCGCATCTCGTCGCCGCGGTCCGTCTGGACGTCCCACTCGGCTGCGTCGTCGTCCCATCGGAGCTCCGTGATGCGCGTGTGGAACAGCACGTCGTCGTACAGGGCGAAGTGCCGGCCGATCGCCACCGCGTGCTGCCGGATCTCCTCGCCCGGTGCATACCGGCGGGTGGGGACGGTCCCGACTTCCTCGAGCAGCGGCATGTAGACGGAGGCCTCGATGTCGCAGTGGATGCCCGGATACCGGTTCCAATACCAGGTACCACCGAAGTCGCCGCCCTCCTCGGTCATGCGGATGTCGGTGAAGCCCGCCTGACGCAGCCGTGCCCCGGTGAGGAGGCCGCCGAACCCCCCACCGACGACGAGTACCTCGACTCGGTCGGTCTTCGCCGGTCGGTCGGCGCGTGGCGTGTATGGATCGGTCGCCCAGTACCCGAACGCACCGCGCGTGCCCTGGTACTGCCGCAACCCGTCCGGTCGGATGCGTCGATCCCGTTCGGCCCGGTACCGGGTGCGCAGTTCCTCCAGGTCGCTGGCAGCCATGGAGCTGGCCAGTGCTGTGTTCGTCATCGTGCTCCTCACGGTGGTGGTGCGCACCATGCGTTTCGTCGACACGTGGTGCGGCAACAGCTGTTGCCCACCATCGAGTCAACCCACTCAGCCGCGATGAATCAAACGCTTGATTGAACTCAGGGGAACCTCTGATGCCCGCTGCGATCGGGGTCCCCCGAACGGTGGACCATCGAGTCAGCGTGCAGTGCTCTCCGCGTCCGAGCCGTGGTGGCCCGCGCCGACCGGCGCGAGCCACAGGGAGGAGACGACGTCGACGAGGCTGTCCGCAACAGCGGCCCAGTTCTCCCAGATGCAGGTGCCACCTCGCTCGAGCGCACGTTCGTGTTCCGCGATGACCTGCGTGAGGAGGATGCGCCCCATCGTCATCCGTTCGGCACACACGCGTGCGGAGAGGTCCGGCACGCACTTCTGGATCCCTCGTGTGATGTGCATGAGTCCAGGGGTGTCCCGCGCTTCGTCCATGGCGATCTCAGCCCACGCGGGATCGGTGGCGACCTGTGCGCTGAAGCGGCCGTACCAGGTCGGCGAGCCGAGGGACTCGAGGTGGGTCGTCGTCGGGCGCACGAAACACGCGATCCACGCACGGATGTCCGCTGACTCACCGACCCGTTCGAGTTCGGCGAGTCGCAGCGCGTTGATGGCGTGTTGGTGGCGCGCGAGGATCGCGCGGATCAGTTCCGCCTTGCCGCCGAAGTGGTAGCCGACGGCAGCGGTGTTCCCTTGCCCGGCCGCCTCCCCGACCTGCCGGCTGGACACATGTGCGATGCCGTACTCACCGAAGAGCTGCTCGGCGGACGTGAGGATCGCCTCGCGGGTCGCAGCGACGCGTGACGCACGGGTGCCTTGCTGGGCATCGGTCATGGGAGCTCCTCGAGATTCACGCAGGCGATCGCTTGTAGGCGGCGTCCGTACCCGTTGAGGCCTGCTCGGGCACCGAGGTCGACCGGCGAGCGGTGGAAGTCCGTTGCTGTTCTTCGTCCACGAAGTCGGCCAACCCGTAGAACGGTATAGCCAATCGCCTACTGAGACGGATCGTCGTCCGGCGCGCAGTCGACACTCGCGAAGTCCTCGTAGCTGAGCTCGGACACTTGAGGGTAGGTATGCGTTCTGGTCGAAGGGCGCTCGGGCTGTACTTCGTCGTGCTCGTGCCGAAGCCGAAGACCGTCAAGAACCGGGTGCACCTCGACCTGTGCGGCGAGGACGCCGCCGAGGTGCGCTCGGTGCTCTCCGACCCTCCGTGCTGGACGACGGCGGATTCCGCGCAACGAGGTCTGCGCGCTCCTCAAGGCCGTGCCAGGGAATGGGTGGCGCAAGCGTGCGCGGCGTCGGCAAGCTCGACGTTGTGCGCGTTTCAGGGGCCGGAGTCTCAACTACTTCGACAGAAGTCTCATCTGGGTTGAGAAACGACATGCGCCGAGCGTACGTCCGAGGGAGCGAGTGACGGGAATCGAACCCGCGCTACCAGCTTGGGAAGCTGGAGTTCTACCATTGAACTACACTCGCGCGCCCCGCAGAACGGGACTCCGCAAGCCTAGCGGATTCTCGCCTGGAAGCCAGCCGACCGCGCACCGTACGCCGTCTCGCGGGCGCGTATCGCGCCTCCCGAGTCTCCGCTGTGAGGCTGCGTGCCTGACGGACAGGTGTCGCCCCCGTGTGTACCGTCCAGGGAGTTCCAGCCCCGAACCGAGGAGGACCCGGATGGTCAGGCATCCCCTCATCGACGACGTGGTCGGCTCGGCGATCGTGGTCGAGTCCGCCTCGCCCGTCGTGTGGCTGACCGATGCGCTCGCCTCGCTGCTCCGCCGGTCGGCGGACGCCGGACGGACGGTCGTGCTCCGCACCGGCCGGGCCGCGGCGATCACCCCGGCACTCCGGCACGCGCTCGGCGCGTACGGTGCCGCGTGGGCGGTGTCCGACTTCGACGGCACACTGCGTGACGGCCGGACCGGCGTGGCCGCATCGGACATCGAGGACTTCGTGCACCGCGGCCCCGAACTCGTGGGCACCCCGTCGCCCGAGCACCCGGTCTCGGCCGACTCGGTGCGACAGATCAGCATCGACCTGACCCTCCGCCACCACCCGGGCCGTGCGGTCGACATGGGCTCCGCGATCGAGGCGTTGTGCCACACCGTCGGCACCTGCCCGACCCGGTGGGGGACCGCCGAACCGCTGACCGTGCCGTGGGACCGCTGGGTCGTGACGCAGTACGCGAAGCACGAGGCACCCGGCATCTCGACCTCGTACGCCGTCGGCGAGGGGTTCTCCGCGACGATGACAGCGCACCTGGTCGGTGGGGTCGTCGTCGAGACGATGTCCGCCGTGCTCACCGTGCCCGAGGAGAACACCGACCCAGGGCTGGCGAACCGGATGTTCGACGCCGTGCAGCGGGTCGCCGACCAGGTCGTCCCCGTGTTCGGCGTCGTGATGCAGCGCCGCGGCGACGCCGACCACCTGGTGCGGGCCGTCTCGCACGGCGAACCGTCGCCGCTCGCCGTCGTCGTGGGCCCAGAGGCCGCCGGCTTCCTGGATCGTGACGGAGTCTGGCCGCCGCCGCGCACCACGACCGCGACGTTCGCAGCCGGTTCCGGCTCGTCGACCCGAGCGGATGCTGACGTCGACGCCGACGGCGGGATGATCGTCCGTTTCGAGGACGGCTGGGAAGCGCTCGAGTCGTTCCTCGACCGCATCGACGAGGACCGCTTCCTGCAGTTGGTCGGCGGTGCACCGCTCGACCCAGCGCACGACGAGGGCACGCTCGACGGCCACGTCCGCGACGACCGGATGGTGGGCGGTCAGGGTGCCGCGTGACGTCACCATCCTCTGCCGGCAGCCGGTGGAGACGCGCGAGGTGGCGGAGGCGCTCCTGCTGCACGACGAGACCTGGGGCGTCCGGGCGCTCGACGACGGCCCGATGATGCAGGTGTGCCGTGACGCCACCCACCCGGTGATCACCGTGCTGGGCGTGCGCCGGGTGGACTCCTTCGACGAGGTCGAGCGGATCCTGCCCGACGCCCCGACCCTCGCGACGCCGTTGTGGTGGGTCGACACCGTCACGCCCGCGGGCCCCGACGGGGAATCGGGGATCTCGGCCGCGCTCGAGGCCGCGATGGACCTCGACGCGGTCTGCATCGTCCACGGGGACTGATCGCGGTCGGCCTGCCGCGCTGTCTGCGCTGGTCGGCCCGGCGGTTCAGTCCCGCTTGCTCATGGCCGCCAGGCGCTCGTTGTAGGCCTTGAGGTCGGCGTCACCGTCGCGGTCCGCCTTGCGGTCGAGGCGCTTGGCGTCGCGCTTGTCCGAGCGCATCCAGTTCCGGACGACGAGCAGGGCCACGAACACCATCGGCAGCTCCGACGCACCCCAGGCGATGCCGCCGCCGGTGTGCTGGTCGTCGAGCAGTGCGGCGTCGTTCGTCTGGCCCAGCGCGTGGAACCAGTCGAGCGCGAACACCGACTGCGACGTCATGACCGCGACGCCGAAGAACGCGTGGAACGCCAGGGTGGCCAGCAGGGTGATGATGAGCATCGGGTACGGCGGGCGCTGCGGGCCCGGGTCGACACCGACGAAGACCCAGAAGAACAGGTAGCCGCTCAGGACGAAGTGGATGATCATCGCGACGTGCCACTCGTGCGACTGCATCGCGGCCTGGTACGCCGGCGTGAAGTAGAACACCACGAGGGACCCGGCGAAGATGATGCCCGCGACGGCGGGCTTGCCGAGGAACTGCATCCAGCGGGAGTGCACGAAGAGCATGAGCCACTCGCGGGCGCCGCGTGAGCCGTCGTTCCGGACGGGCAGGGTGCGGAGCGCGAGCAGCACCGGGCCGCCGAGCACGAGCGGCAGCGGGACGAACATCATCAGCAGCATGTGCTGGAGCATGTGCGACGAGAAGTGGATCATGCCGTACACGGCAGGGCCGGCCGACGTGGTCCAGATGAACAGGGCGCACCCGATCAGCCAGGCGATGGTGCGACCGACGGGCCAGGCGTCGCCGCGCTTCCGGAGCTTGCGCACCGCCAGCAGGTACCAGACGGCCCCGACGACGGCCAGGCCGAGCCACACCCAGTCGATGTGCCACTGGGTCAGGTAGGTCTGCGTGGTCTGTGCGGGCGGGAACGGGAACCCGATCAGGCCGGAGCGGGTGTCCTCGCCCGTCGCGGGGGTCTGCGGGATCGGCGGCTGCGAGCGGGACACGGCGACCGAGACGCCGATGGCCACGGCCATGAACACGATCTCGGCCAGCGCGAACCGGGTGAACACGCGGCGGTCGAGCGGTGCGCGGAGGAGCCCGGGCACGAGCTTCCGGCGCTGCACGATGCCCGCGACGCCGAGCAGCACGAGGATGAGCGCCTTGACGGTGATGAGCCAGCCGTACGTCGTCGTGACCAGGTCGAGCGGGCCGGTCAGACGCAGCGACGCGTTGACGATGCCGGAGAACGCCACGGCCCCGAACGACCAGCCGGCGAGCGTCGAGTACCGGGCGACGACGCGTCCGGTCGCGCCCTTGGTGGGGGTGCGGAGCAGGACCACGGCGACCAGGCCGCCGGCCCACACGCACACCCCGACCAGGTGGATCGCGAGCGAGTTCACCGCGTTCGCGTGCTCGAGTGACCCGGCGGCGTGACCGGACAGGGCCAGGGGGAGCAGGGCGAACAGGCCGATCACGGTGGCGAACGCCAGGGTCGTCACCCGGGTGGCGAACGCAGCGACCACCGTGGCGACCAGGATCGCGGCAGCCGACACCACGAGCGCCTGGCCGATCTCGACCTGGAACGCGAAGAGCATGAAGTTGCGGGCGAACACCGGGCTGGTGAGCGGGACACCGAGGGTGTTCGCGCCGGTCAGGACGATGCTCACCGCGGCTGCCAGGAACCAGACGGCGCCGGTCGCCGCGGCCCACCGGGTGGCCCGGTGCTGCACGCTGGACAGGGCGCCGTGGTCCTTCTTCTGCGCGGGCAGCGCGAACGCCGCGACGATGAGGAGCCCGATGGTCAGCGCCGCCATCGTGTCGTGCACGACGCGGGCGATCGGCAGGCCGTACTCGACGACGTCGCCGGCGGACACGAGCTGCTGACCCGCGCTGAACGCGCCGGTGATCGTCAGCCCGAGGATCGAGCACGCGACGGCCAACGGGATCGCGATGACGAGGACCGTCGCGACGGTGGACGAGCGCCCGGTGACGGGGGCGGCGTCCGGCGCTGACCCGGTGGGCTGTGTTTCGGGTGACGTGACGGTCATGACCGTCCAATGGTAGGCGTGCCGGCTGGAAGGCGGCCCCTCGGATGCGCGCTCAGACCCGCCGTTCCCAGATGCCCTCGCAGCCGACGCCGACGAACCCGACGGCCTCGTTCACGTCGAGCATGTGGCGGTTCTCCTCCGCGTTGAACGTGATGATCGAGGGACGCCCCGGGAACCGCCGCTCGAGCTCCTGGATCCCGACGACCTTGAGCAGCCAGCCGAGCCGGTGGCCGCGGTGCTCGCGGAGCACCAGGGTGTCCCACTGCTGTGCCGGGCGTGCGGGATCGTTCGGCACGGACAACTGCGTGAAACCGGCCAGGGTGGTCGTCGGCAGGTGCTCGACGGCCACGGTGAGCAGGGTGCGCGGTGCCCGGGCGAGCTCGTCCTCGTGCTCCCGGAGGCGTTCGGCGGTCCAGACGTCCTCGGGCTCCTCCATGTCCCCGGCGGGCGCGTCGGTGCTCATCCGGGTCTCGAGCAGGGCGATGCCGTCGAGCCACTGCTCCGGCGTGCGACCGGTCCAGGCGTGCACGCGGTACTCCGGACCGGCGGCAGCAGACGCCCGCTCGTGCAGTCCGCGCACCACGGATGCGTCGGCGGGCAGCGGGAGCCGGCTGATCCGGTTCACCTGCCCGAAGTGCCAGCCGCGGGCGGTCAGGAACCGCACCCCGGCCTCGTCCTCCGGGACGGCGCCGAACCCCGTCGGGGCGTGCACGAACCCCGGCCCGGACGCGGGACCGACCTGCCGCGAGACGGCGTACGTCTTCCACTGCGTGCGCCCGTCGGCGCGGGCCATCGACTCCAGGTGGTCGGCGAGCAGTGTTCCGACACCGCGGCGCTGGTGCTCGGGGGTGACGCCGACGGTCAGCCAGCAGTTGGTGGTGCCGGGCTCCTGCTTCGTGTCGTAGGAGCCCGCACCGACCACGGTGCCGCGATCGTCACGGGCGACGAAGAGCCGGCTCGGGGCGCCCGGCTCGCGGCACAGCGGCAGGTACTCCTCCGGTGTCCACGCCAACTCGTGCAGCCCGTGCACGGCGGCTTCGGCCCCGTCGGACAGCGTGAGCCACTCGGCGAAGGTCGCGACGGTCGCCGGGTCGTCGTCCATGGTGGCGGGCACCGTGATCTCGTCGACGGTGTACGTGGTCATCACTGCTCCGAACGCCGCCCGCCCGGATGGTGGGCAGCCTGGCAGCATACCGGCGCGACGCCCGCTGCCGCTAGGCTTCGTCCGTGCTGCTCTCCGACCGCGACATCACCGCCCAGCTCGCCGAAGGCCGGATCGGCCTCGACCCGTACGACGCCTCGCTCGTGCAGCCGTCGAGCATCGACGTCCGGCTCGACAAGTTCTTCCGGCTGTTCGACAACCACAAGTACCCGCACATCGACCCCGCGGTGGACCAGCCGGACCTGACCCGCCTGGTCGAGACCGACCCGGACGAGGCGTTCGTGCTGCACCCGGGCGAGTTCGTGCTCGGTTCCACGTTCGAGGTCGTGACGCTGCCCGACGACATCGCAGCGCGACTCGAGGGCAAGAGCTCGCTCGGTCGCCTCGGCCTCCTGACCCACTCGACCGCGGGCTTCATCGACCCCGGGTTCTCGGGGCACGTGACGCTCGAGCTGTCGAACGTGGCGACGCTGCCGATCAAACTGTGGCCGGGGATGAAGATCGGACAGCTGTGCTTCTTCCAGCTGTCGAGCCCGGCCGAGAAGCCCTACGGTTCCGCCGAGTACCAGTCCCGCTACCAGGGTCAGCGCGGCCCGACCGCGTCGCGCTCGGCGCAGAACTTCCACCGGGCGGACGTCTCCGACCCCCGCTGAACCGCGCCGGTCCGGCGACGGACGAAATGTTGGATGCTGTGTATCGTTGCAGCATGTCCGCTGTTCCCCCACGGTCCGCCCCGCCACTGTCGGCCGCGGTGCTCATCCGCGACGCCCGAGAACGCGCCGAACTGACCCAGGTCCAGCTCGCCCGGCGCGCCGGCGTCACGCAGAGCGTCATCAGCACGTACGAGAACGGTCGGCGTGAACCGTCGCTCGCCGCCCTGCAGCGGATGCTCCGGGCGGCGGGCTTCACGACGACGATCGACCTGCAGCCGGTCGAGGAACCCCAGCCGCTCCTCGAACGGGTGGTCGCCGCCCGGCAGGAGCTCGTCGACATCGTGCAGCGGTTCGGCGGGCGGAACCCCCGGATCTTCGGCAGCGTCGCCCGGGGTGACGACGGCCCGGACAGCGACGTCGACCTGATGGTCGACGTCGACGCGGGGCTCGGGATCTTCGCGCTCATGCGGATCCAGGACGCCGCCGAGCGGTTGCTCGGCGTCCGGGTCGACGTGGTCGACGCCGCGGGCATGCGCCCCGGGGTCGTCCGGACCGCGGTGCCGCTGTGAGTGCCGAGCCGGGCGTCCGCCGCGCCGTCGGCGACCGGCTCGACGACGTCCTCCGGGCGTGCGAGGCGATCCGGCGCTACGTCGACGACGAGCGGGTGCCCGAGGACCTGGTGCACGACGCGGTCCGGATGCGCCTGGTCGAGATCGGTGAGGCCGTCCGGGTGCTCCCGGCCGGGGTCACCGCGAGCGAGCCCGGCATCCCGTGGTCGCGCGTGGCCGATCTGGGGGAGCGACTGACCCGGCGGTACTTCGACACCACCCGGGCGCTGGTGTGCGGGACGGCGCGGACCGACGTCCCACACCTCGCCGACGCCGCGCGCCGGTTGCGCGCTGCCCACCCCTGACCGGCGCGGGCTCGGACCGGCCGCGGCCACGTGCCCTGGGCGGACCACCCGGCGGACTGGAGGCACGGATCACGACGTGCACCGAGCCTCCCGTCCGCCGTGTGGCCGGCCCCCGGACGACGCAGGACGGCCCCGTCTCGCCGAGGCGAGACGGGGCCGTCCGTGGTGCTGGGGAGATCAGCCCTTCTTGGCGAGCTCCTCGAGGGTGTCGTTGCCCTTGTAGGCCTCGACAGCGTTGTCCTTGGTGACCAGGACCGGCGTGAGCTCGATCGCGGGGACCGTCTTCTTGCCGTTGTAGTTGTTCGTCTTGTCCATCTTCGTGTCGGGCTTGTCGCCCTTCGACAGCGTGGAGACGAGGTCGACGGCCGCCTGGGCCTCCTTCGACGTGTCCTTGAAGATCGTCGAGTACTGCGTGCCCTGCATGATGAGCGGGATGGACGCGGTCTCCGAGTCCTGACCCGTCACGACGGGGTTGTCCTTGCCGGCGGCCTTGGTCGCGGTGAGGATCGCACGGGCGAGGGTGTCGTTCGGCGACAGGACGCCGTCGAGCTCGGTGTCACCCGTGTAGTACTGCGAGAGCAGGTCGGTCATGCGCGACTGGGCCTTCTGCGCGAGCCAGCCCTGCGTGACGACCTTCTGGAACGTGGTCTGACCGGAGACGACCTTGATCGTGCCGTCGTCGATCTTCGGCTGCAGGACGTCCATCGCACCGTTGAAGAACACGGTCGCGTTGGCGTCGTCCGGCGAACCGGCGAAGAGCTCGACGTTGTACGGCTTGTCGCCCTTCTTCTCCTCGAGGCCCTTGAGCAGCGCCTCGGCCTGGAGCTGGCCGACCTTGAAGTTGTTGAACGCCACGTAGTAGTCGACGTTCTTCGTGTTCAGGATGTTGCGGTCCCAGGCGATGACGACGGCACCACGGTCCTTTGCGGACTTGACCTGCGCGGTCAGCTGCGAACCGTCGGCGGCACCGATGATGACGGCCTTGGCGCCCTTGGTGATCATGCCCGAGATCTGCGACTGCTGGTCGGGGACCGGGTTGCCGGCGTTGGCGTACTGGATGTCGGCCTTGAAGCCGGCGTCCTCGATCGACTTCTTGAACGCGGCGCCCGCGAGGACCCAGTTCTGCGAGGTCTTGGCCGGCAGGGCGACGCCGATGAGGTCGCCCTTCTTGATGCTGCTGGTGCTGCCGGCGTCGTCGGACGAGCCGCGTGCCGAGCAGCCGCTGAGGGCGAGGCCCGCGATGAGCGCCAGGCTGAGGCCGGCGACGATCTTCTTGCGCATGTGATTGCTTTCTCTTCGTTGAGGAGGTGTGGGGCCGGAGCCCCGCTGTGGGGAGGGGTGGACTAGGGGAGGGTGATCTTGTCCGGCTGGTCCTCGATGGACCGCGGCTGCTGGGCGGCCACCGTGTTCTGCTCGGTGTCCTTCCGCTGGAACTGCCGCATCATGCCGCCGATCAGCGACGGGCGTCCCTGCGACTTCGAGTAAACGTCGAAGGCGACGGCGACGAGCAGGACCAGGCCGCGGATGATCTGCACCTGGTTGGACTCGAGGCCCATGAGCTGCAGACCGTTCGACAGCAGCGCCATCACGAGACCACCGATGATCGAGCCGGAGATCGTGCCGACACCACCGGCGACCGCCGCGCCACCGACGAACACGGCGGCGATCGCGTCGAGCTCCCAGCCGGTGCCGTCCGCGGGCCCCGAGGCGCCGGAGTAGGCGACGAACACCATGCCGGCGATCGCGGCGAGGACCGACATGTTCATCATGACGAAGAAGTTGACCCGCCGCGCCGAGACGCCGGACAGGACGGCTGCGTTGGCGTTGCCACCGACGGCGTAGACCTGGCGACCGAAGATCGTGTTCTTCGTGACGAAGCCGTAGACGATGGTCAGGATGCCGAGGATGATCGCGACGATCGGGACCGAGGTGCCGACCGGGCCGGCGCCGAACAGGTACGTGGCGACGAGCGTGACGGCGACCAGGATGCCGGTGCGGACGATCGAGACCCACAGCGGCGGGACCTCGGCCTGCATCTTCCGACGGCGGGCACGGCCACGGGCCTCGATGATGATGAGCGCGAGGATCGTGACGAGGCCGATGAGCAGCGTGCCGTTGCTGAAGCCGAAGTCGGGGCCGAAGTCACCGAGGAAGCCTGCGCCGATCGGGGTGAAGGCGTCCGGGACGGGGACCGACGTCGAGTTGCCGATGATCTGGTTCACACCACGGAAGATGAGCTGACCGGCCAGCGTCACGATGAAGGCCGGGACCTTCACGAATGCGACCCAGAAGCCCTGCCACGCACCGATCAGGGCACCGCACGCGAGACCCAGGATGATGGCGGCCCACACCGGGAAGTCCCACACGGCCATGGACTGCGCCACGACGATGCCGACGACCGCTGCGACCGAACCCACCGACAGGTCGATGTGCCCCGCGATGATGACCATGACCATGCCGAGCGCCAGGATCAGGATGTAGGAGTACTGCAGGAACAGGTTGATGACGTTGGTCGGCTCGAGGATGAGCCCGTTCGTCGTGACCGAGAAGAAGATCAGCAGCACGATGAGCGCGATGATCATGCCGTACTGGCCGATGCTGTTGCCCTTGCCGAAGAGCAGTTTCAGGTTGTTCATGAGGCGGTGGCGCCCTTCCGCGCGGAGGTCATGCTGCGCATGAGCGATTCGGGATCGGCCTGGTCGGCCGGGAGGTCAGCGGTGATCTGGCCCTCGAAGATGGTGTAGATCCGGTCGGAGAGACCGAGGAGTTCGGGGAGCTCGGACGAGATGAGGATGATGCCCTTCCCCTCGGCGGCGAGCTGCTGGATGATCCCGTAGATCTCGAACTTGGCGCCCACGTCGATGCCGCGGGTGGGCTCGTCGAGGATCAGGATGTCCGGGTCGGTGAACATCCACTTGGACAGGACGACCTTCTGCTGGTTGCCTCCGGACAGCTTGCCGACGTTGTCCTCGACGCTCGGCACCTTCGTGCGGAGCATCTTGCGGTACTTCTCGGCGACCGAGTACTCCTCGAGCGAGTCGACGACGCCGGCCTTCGAGATCTTCTGCAGGTCGGCGGCGACCGTCGAGCGCTTCACGGTGTCGAGGAGGTTCAGGCCGAGTGCCTTGCGGTCCTCGGAGACGTAGCCCATGCCGTTCTCGATCGCCTGCTGGACGTTCGTGACCTTGATCTCGCGGCCGTCCTTGATGATCTGGCCGTCGATCCAGGTGCCGTAGGAGCGACCGAACAGGCTCATCGCCAGCTCGGTGCGCCCGGCGCCCATCAGACCGGCGAAGCCGACGATCTCGCCCTTGCGGACGTGGAAGTTCGACGCCTTGCAGACCAGGCGCGACGCGTCGATCGGGTGCTGCACGGTCCAGTTGCGGACCTCGAAGAAGGTCTCGCCGATCTTCGGGGTGCGGTCGGGGAAGCGCGACTCGAGCGAGCGGCCGACCATGCCGCGGATGATGCGGTCCTCGTTGACGCCGTCCGCCTTGACGTTGAGCGTCTCGATGGCCTTGCCGTCGCGGATGATCGTGATCTCGTCGGCGATCTGCTCGATCTCGTTGAGCTTGTGGCTGATGATGATGCTCGCGATGCCCTTGGCCTTCAGCCCGACGATCAGGTCGAGCAGGTGCTGCGAGTCGTTCTCGTTGAGCGCGGCGGTCGGCTCGTCGAGGATCAGGAGCTTGACGTCCTTGTGCAGGGCCTTCGCGATCTCGACGAGCTGCTGCTTGCCGACACCGAGGTTCTTGATCTGCGTGTCCGGGTCGTCGGCCAGGCCGACGCGGGCGAGCAGGTCCTGCGCACGCAGCTGCGCGGCGGTCCAGTCGATGCGCCCGAAGCGGCTCGGCTCGTTGCCGAGGAACAGGTTCTCGGTGATCGAGAGCTCCGGGATGAGCGCCAGCTCCTGGTGGATGATGACGATGCCGGCCTGCTCGGACTGCTTGATGTTCGAGAAGCGGACTTCTTCGCCCTCGTAGACGATCTCGCCGCTGTAGGTGCCGTACGGGTAGACGCCGGACAGGACCTTCATCAGGGTCGACTTGCCGGCGCCGTTCTCGCCGCAGATCGCGTGGATCTCGCCGGCGCGGACGCTGAGGGAGACGTCGGCCAGCGCCTTCACACCAGGGAACTCCTTGGTGATCGAGCGCATCTCGAGGATCGTCTCGGGTGCGGTGATCGACCGGGTCTCGAGGCCGGTGTCGATCGGGGTTGACGCCACAGTGCATCTCCTTCTGCCGCTTCGGTGCGGCAGTGTGTTCGGGTGGTTCTGCTGCGGCAGCGAAAGCACAGGGGGCCTGTGTGGACTTCGTTGTCGCGTCCGGATCCGGCTCGGTGTGACGCTCATGTGAACGGTCACATCGGCTGGACGGAGGCAATTTACGCACAGCCTCGGTGCGGCTGTCAATTCGGATTGGTCGCGTTTTCGTAACGGCGTGCGTGATACGGCGAGAACGTCCCCCGGGTTGGGGCCAGGGGCCCCGGGAACGGGGGTTTCGTTGCGCGGAACCGCATGCGCGGTCGGGAGGCCCGTGGCGGGCCCGCCACGGGCCTCCCGTCCGCTTCGTGGTCGCGTCCGGAGCCGCGCTCGCCGGTGCGCCGCCGCCGTGCGGTTCCGGGCGTACCCGGTGATTTCGGGCGTACCTGGTCGTTCCGGGCGTACCTGGTCGAAACTTTGCGGCGGGTATGCCCGTACATGGCAGGTACTCCGCGGCGGCCTGGTGGTTCCGGGCATACCGAGAGGTCCCGGGCGTACCGGGTTGTTCCGGGCGTACCTGGTGTCTTCGGGCGTACCTGGTCGGAACTTTGCGGCAGGTATGCCCGTTCCTGGCAGGTACTGCCGGGGGTACCGGGTGGGTTCGGGCGTACCTGGTGGGTTCGGGCGTACCGGGTCGTTTCGGGCGTACCTGGGCGAAAGTTCGTGGCAGGTACTCGGGTCGTGTCGCGGCCGAGGTGCGTCAGCGCGTGCGGGGAGCGCTCGTGGAGGCGCGCACGACCAGCTGCGGGACGATGTCGATCGGGCGGAGCAGTTCGCCCTCACTCGGCAGCAGCAGGTCCACGCAGCGGCGCCCGAGCTCGGCGAAGTCGACCTGCACCGTGGTGAGCGGCGGCCAGAAGTGCTTCGCCTCCGGGATGTCGTCGTAGCCGACCACGGACAGGTCTCCCGGGACGTCGAGTCCGTACGAGCGCGCTGCGTGCATCACCCCGAGCGCCATCTGGTCGTTCGAGCAGAAGATCGCGGTGCAGTCCCGCCACCGCAGCAGCTCACGGCCGGCGTGGTAGCCGAAGTCGGCGGTCCAGTCGCCCAGGATCGGCGGCGCGACGGCCATGTCGCGGTCGGACATCTCGCGCAGGAACCCCTGCATGCGGGCGTCGGCCTCGATCCAGTCCTGTGGTCCGGCGATGTGCCGGACGTACTCGTGCCCGAGGTCGAGCAGGTGCGCGGTCGCCAGTCGTGCCCCCTCCATCTGGTCCACCCACAGGGCCGTCGGGTCCTCGCCGACGCTGGCGCGCATGGTGACGTAGGGGGTGCGGATGCCGAGTTCCGCGATCAGGTCGAAGACCCGCTGCTGGGGCGCGATGACGACGATGCCCTCGACGTCGAGGTCGAGCAGGTGCCCGAGTCCTTCCCGCACGGCGGCGTCGGTCGCCTCGGCGATGTTCGCCGTCGTGACCGAGTAGCCGCGGAGCATCGCGGCGTCCTCGATCGCCTGCAGTGCCACGGCGGGACCGTAGTGGGCGCGGCGGGCCGTCAGGACGCCGATCGTGTGGGTCCGGCTCGTGACCAGGGCGCGTGCGGCCCGGTTCGGCCGGTACTGCAGCTGCTCCATGGCCGCCAGGACCTTGTCGCGTGTCTCGGCCCGGATCGCATCCGAGTTGTTCAGCACACGCGAGACGGTCTGGTGCGAGACGCCCGCGATCCGTGCGACGTCACGGATGCTGGGCGAACGCGGTTGCTGTGTCCGCGATGACGCCATTGCTGCTCGTTTCCGCCCGGGTGTCGTGGCACATCGATGTGCACGTTCACATTCCGGGCCAGATCATTATGCACGTCCGGCGGATCGACGCCACCTGTGCGTCGATCCGCCGTCCGCTCAGAGCCAGTTGCGCTTGCGGAAGATCGCCCAGAGCACGCCCATCAGCAGGAGCATGCCGAGGATCGCGACCGGGTACCCGTAGTGCCAGTGCAGCTCGGGCATGTGGTCGAAGTTCATCCCGTAGACGCCGGCGATCAGGCCGGGTGCGAACAGGATCGCCGCCCACGACGAGATCTTCTTGACCTCCTCGCCCTGGCGGTGTGCTGCCCGGGCGAGTTGCCGGCTCTCCTCGCCCTGGGCAAGGCTCGCGCTGGTCATCCGGCGCATCGCCTCGTTCTGCTCCTGCGACACCAGGGTGGCGTGCAGGGTCAGGGCGTTCTCGAGCAGGGCGCGGAACGAGTCGACGCGCTCGGTGACGCGGAGTGCGTGGTCGTGCACATTGCGGAGTCGGTGCTGCACGTCGTCGTCCACGCCGTACTTGTCGGCGCCGCGGAGCAGCCCCGTGACCATCGCCGGCACCGGGGTGGTGGCCCGCTGGAACGCCAGGACCTCGCTGAGCAGCTGGTAGATGCGCTTCGAGACCCCGGGGTCGACCTGCCCGGCGAACAGCTGGTCCTCGATGGCGTCGATCTGCTCCTGCAGCACCTGGACGACGGGGCCGTAGCCGTCCACGACCTCGTCGAGCACAGCGGCGGTCACCGCCTCCGACCCCTTCGCCAGTAACTCCGGGTCCGCCTCGACCTGTGCCCGCAGCACCGCCAGGTCGGGTCGGGCGGCGTGCCGGACGCTCACGACGAAGTGGTCGCCGACGAACAGGTGCACCTCGCCGAACTCCACCGTGCCCGAGGCCGGGTCGAACCAGGCCGGCCGGAGCACCAGGAACAGGGTGTCGCCGTAGCGCTCGAGCTTGGCGCGCTGGTGTCCCTTGCGGGCGTCCTCGACGGCGTTCTCGTGCAGGTCGAACTCGGTGGCGACGGCCTCGAGCTCGTGCGGGTCGGGCCGGAGCAGCCCGATTCACGTCAGGTCACCACGAGCCGGGCGCGACAGGGTCGACGGAGACTCCACGCGGCGTCCCCGGACGTAGATCGCGTTGTCGATCAGTGCCATGTGCGTGCTCCTTCGGTGGGGAGCAGGCGGGCGCGATGGCGCCCCGGAGGTGATCCGGGGCGGGGCAGGTTCAGCGAGCGGGCGCGACGACCGACACGGGCGGCCGGCCCGATCGAGGATGGTCACCCGACATCGCGCCTCACCTGCCCTTCTCGTCTCGTCGTGGCGGCGCCCAGAGCGCTGCCGACGGTCGAGCGTACGCCTGCGGCTCGGGTCGGACAACCCGTCGCGGCAGGCGGGGGAGCGTCAGCGCGTGACGTGCAGCCCAGCGGTCTCGAGCTCGGCGAGCTGCCACCCGAGCCACGGGCTCCAGGCGAACGGCGCGCCGGCGACGGCCTGCCTGAGAGAGTCCTCGGACACCCACGCCCACTCGGCCACCTCGTCGTCCGCGGGCGCAGGGGTGTCGTCGGTCACGGCGCGGAAGACGGGGCAGACCTCGTTCTCCACGATGCCGGAGGCGTCGACCGCGCGGTACCGGAACTCCGGCAGCACGACCTCGACGTCGCGCACGGTGATGCCGAGCTCGCGGGAGGCCCGACGGGCGATGGCGTCCTCGAAGGACTCGTCCGGACCGGGGTGGCCGCAGAAGGTGTTCGTCCACACCCCCGGCCAGGTCTTCTTCGACAGTGCTCGCCGGGTCACCAGGACGTCGCCGTCGGTGTTCCGGACGTGGCACGAGAACGCCAGGTGCAGGGGCGTGTGGGCTGTGTGCACCGTGAACTTGTCCGCCGTGCCGATCGGGGTACGGTCGTCGGCCAGGAGCACCACGGATTCAGGGAAAGCGTTCATCTGTCTCGATAGGTTAGGCCAATGAGCGAGGAAGCGACCACCGTGCCGCACATCGACCTCGCGCTCGTCGACGACTGCCTCGAGCGCTTCTTCGCCGTGTCGTCGACGCGCGCCGAGCGCTACGGCCGACCGTCGGAAGAACTGTGGCGCGTGCTCCGCAAGGCGAGCATGGGCGGCAAGCGCTTCCGACCCCGCATGGTCATGACCGCGTACGCCGGCATGGGCGGCACCGACGCGCACGCTGCCGCCAACGTCGCGGCGGCGTACGAGCTCCTGCACACCGCACTCGTGGTGCACGACGACGTCATCGACCGTGACTGGTCGCGCCGCGGGCAGCCGAACGTCGCCGGGTCCTTCCGCGACACCGGCACGACGGGCGGCCTGCCGCTGCCGACCGCCGAGCACCGGGGGATGAGCGCCGCCGTCATCGCCGGTGACCTGGCCCTCGCCGGTGCGCCCCGTTTCATTGAGGCCGCTGGCGTCGACGGCACTCGGCGCGAGCGACTGCTCGAACTGTTCGACGAGGCCGTCTTCGCCAGCGCTGCCGGCGAGATGACCGACGTCGACCTGGCACTCGGCGTGATGCCGACGGTGGACGAGGTCCTGGCGATGGAGCGGGCGAAGACGAGCGTGTACTCGTTCGAGGCTCCGCTGCAGTCCGGGGCCGTGCTGGCCGGTGCCGACGAGGAGATCGTCACCGCCCTCGGTGCCTTCGGTCGCGAGATCGGCATCGCGTACCAGATCGTCGACGACCTGCTGGGGGTCTTCGGCGACGAGACCATGACCGGCAAGACCGTTCTGGGCGACCTGCGCGAGGGCAAACGCACGATGCTCATCGCCTACGCGGCGACCACGGACTGCTGGCCGGACCTCGAGCCGTACCTGGGCGACCCGGACCTGACCGAGGCCCGTGCGGACGAGGTCCGTGCGACCCTGGTCTCCTGCGGTGCGCGCGGCGCCGCGGAAGAACGCGTCGCCGACCACACCGCACTCGCCCGGGCCGAGCTCGCCCGGCTGCCGTACGACCTCGCCGACCGCCTGGAGGCCCTCGTGACCGAACTCGTGGAGCGCGCCCGGTGACCCACAGCACCACCACGGCGACCGGATCCCGTCCGGCTCGCCTCCAGCTCTACGACGCCACGGCCGAGGCCGCGTCGGGTGTCGTCATCGACCGGTACTCCACGTCGTTCGGACTGGCGAGCCGCATGCTCGCCCGCGACACACGCGAGCACATCCGGAACGTCTACGCGCTGGTCCGCGTCGCCGACGAGGTCGTCGACGGCCCCGCGACCGAGGCCGGGCTCGACCGCGAGCTCGCCCGCACGGTGCTCGACGAGCTCGAGGCCGACACCGAACGGGCCATCGCGCTCGGTTTCTCGGTGAACCCGGTCGTCCACGCCTTCGCCCGCACCGCCCGCGCCACCGGCTTCGGCGCCGAGCTCACCGCCCCGTTCTTCGCCTCGATGCGCATGGACCTCGACCGCACCGAGCACGACGACGCCTCGTTCGACGCGTACGTGTACGGCTCCGCCGAGGTCGTCGGTCTGATGTGCCTGCGCGCGTTCGTGTACCGGGCCGGTCGTCCGACGTTCGACCAGGCCGAACTCGTCGCCGGGGCGCGTGCGCTCGGCGCCGCGTTCCAGAAGGTGAACTTCCTGCGTGACCTGCACGCCGACTTCGAGGTGCTCGGTCGCTCGTACTTCCCGGGTGTCGACATCCGATCCTTCGACGAGGCCACGAAGGACCGCCTGGTCGCCGACGTGCAGGCCGACCTCGACCACGCCGCACGGACGATCCGGCTGCTGCCGGCCGACGCCCGCAACGCGGTCGGACTCGCACACGCGCTGTTCCAGGAACTCAACGACCGACTCGCGCGCACGCCGGCGAGCCGCCTCGTCACGACGCGCGTGCGCGTCCCCAACCCGGTGAAGGTGCGCCTCGCCGCGCAGGTCCTCGCCGGACGCGCACCGCTCCGGTCACGCGTCACCACCCACCGGCCGGGAGGCTCCTCATGACCCCGCCCCGCGCCTCCCGACCGACGACGGTCGCCACCACCACCCGGCGCAAGGTGCCCGCGCGCCGCGCCGTCGTCATCGGCGGCGGCATCAGCGGCCTGGCGGCCGCGGCGCTGCTCGCACGCGACGGCTTCTCGGTGACGGTGCTCGAGCAGCGCACGCAGCTCGGCGGCCGTGCCGGTTCGTGGGAGCAGGACGGGTTCCGGTTCGACACCGGGCCGTCGTGGTACCTCATGCCCGAGGTCTTCGACCACTTCTTCCAGCTGCTCGGGACGTCGGCCGAGGCCGAACTCGACCTGGTGAAGCTCGACCCCGGCTACCGCGTCTACAGCGAGGGCCACGACGAGCCGATCGACCTGCGGGCCGACGCCGAGGCCAACATCGCGCTGTTCGAGTCCATCGAGCCCGGTGCCGGCGAGCGGATGCGGAAGTACCTCGCGTCGGCCGAGGACACCTACACGATGGCGGTGCGTCGGTTCCTCTACACGAGCTTCCAGGACCTCACGAAGCTCGCGGCACCCGACGTCCTGCGTCGCCTGCCCAAGCTGGCGCGCCTGTTGCTCGAGCCGCTCTCCACGTTCGCCGAGACCGCGGTGCGCGACCGTCGCCTGTGGCAGATCCTCGGCTACCCGGCGGTGTTCCTCGGCACGAGCCCGTACGCGGCGCCGAGCATGTACCACCTGATGAGCCACCTCGACCTGGCCGACGGCGTGCTCTACCCGAAGGGCGGCATCACCGAGGTGATCTCCGCCGTCGAGCGGGTCGCCCGGGCCGAGGGCGCGAAGATCATCGCCGGTGCGAAGGTCGAGCGGATCGTCGTCGAGGACGGCGTCGCCACCGGGGTCGTCCACCGCGACCGCGACGGCGTGCAGCACACGGCCCCCGCCGACCTCGTGGTCAGCGCTGCCGACATGCAGCACACCGAGATGCAGCTGCTCGACCGCGAGCACCGCACCCACGGCGCCGACCACTGGAAGAAGCGCGACCCGGGCCCGAGCGCGGTGCTCGTGTACCTCGGCATCGACGGTCCGACGCCGGGCCTGCTGCACCACACCCTGATGTTCACCGCGGACTGGAAGGCGAACTTCGGCGCGATCTTCGGGGACGACCGGCACGTGCCGGACCCCGCCTCGATCTACGTCTGCGCCCCCTCCGAGACCGATCCGAGCGTCTCGCCGCCCGGCACCAGCAACCTGTTCATCCTGGTGCCCCTGCCCGCCGACCTGTCGATCGGCAAGGGCGGCATCGACGGTGCCGGTGACTACCAGGTCGAGCAGATCGCGGACCGTGCCATCGACGTGCTGGCCGAGCGGGCCGGGGTGCCCGACCTGCGCGACCGCATCCGGGTCCGACGCACGATCGGACCGCGCGACTTCGCGGACGACCTGAACGCCTGGAACGGCTCGATGCTCGGCCCGGCGCACACGCTGAAGCAGAGCGCGTTCTTCCGCGAGAAGAACGTGTCGAAGAAGGTCGAGGGGCTGTACTACGTCGGCGCCTCGACGATCCCGGGCATCGGGCTGCCGATGTGCCTGATCAGCGCCGAGGTCCTGCTCAAGCGCATCCACGGCGACCGGAGCACCGAGCCGCTGCCGACACCCCTCGGGGCTCCGCGGGACCGGACCGAGACCGCCTGATGCCCGGGGTCTACCTCGCCGGCCTGGTGGTGTCCCTGGTCGGCATGACCGTGCTGGACGCCCGCTTCCGGCTGTTCTTCTGGCGGGCACCGTGGCGGGCGGCGGCCGTGATGGTCGTCGGTGTCGCGTTCTTCATGGTGTGGGACGTCGCCGGTGTCGCTGCCGGCATCTTCTTCATCGGGCCGCAGAACCTGCTCACCGGGGTGCTCCTGGCGCCCGAGGTCCCGCTCGAGGAGCTCTTCTTCCTGCTGCTGCTCTGCTACTCGACGATGGACCTGGTCGGCTTCGTCCGGCCCCTGGTGCAGCGGGCGACCGATCGGCGGCGCGCGTGAACGGCACCGGGGCGTACGCGCTCCTGGCCCTGCCGTTCTTCGGCGTCACGGCGGTCGTGGCCGTGGTCGCCGGCATCGTCGCCGCCCGCCGGGCCCGTGCGGCGGGTCGACGGCCCGCGGTCGGGCGCCGGGTCGCGGTGCTCACGTCCGTGATCGCCGGCGTCGCGCTGCTGGTGATGACGATGGTGTTCGACAACGTCATCGTCACGCTGCGGATCGTCGCCTACGACCCCTCGCTCATCAGCGGTGCGAAGATCGGTGCGATCCCGGTCGAGGACCTCGCCTACGCGATGTCCGCCATCGTGCTGCTGCCCAGCCTGTGGGTCCTGTTCGACCGGACGGGCGCACGCGACCGGACGGGCGCACGCGACCGGATGGGCGCACGCGACCGGACGGGCGCACGCGACCGGACCGGCGCACGCCCCGCGCCCGACCCGACCCCAGCACCAGCGGAGGACACGAAGTGAACGCCAGCACCGCCTCCAGGCCGTCGACCATGCGCGCTCTGTTCGTGTCGTCGCGCCCGATCAGCTGGGTGAACACCGCCTACCCGTTCGGCGCCGCGTACCTGCTCGGCAGCGGGGTCGGCGTCGACGGCGGCGGAGGATTCTCGCTCGTCGCGTTCCTGGTCGGCGTCGTGTACTTCCTGGTGCCCTACAACCTGGCGATGTACGGCATCAACGACGTCTTCGACTACGAGTCCGACCTGCGCAACCCGCGGAAGGGCGGTGTCGAGGGCGCCCTGCTCGACAAGAGCGTCCACCGCACCACGCTGTGGGCCGTCGTCGTCACGAACGTCCCCTTCCTCGTCGCGCTCGTGGTGCTCGGCGCGGTCAGCGGCAACGGGCCGTGGTCGTGGCTCGTCCTGGCGATCAGCGTGTTCGCGGTCATCGCGTACTCGGCGCCGGGCCTGCGGTTCAAGGAGAAGCCGTTCCTCGACTCGCTCACGTCGAGCACCCACTTCGTGTCGCCGGCGATCTACGGCCTCGCCCTCGCCGGCCCGCACTGGACCGGGGAGCTCGTCGCTGTGTGCATCGCGTTCTTCCTGTGGGGCGTGGCCTCGCACGCGTTCGGTGCCGTGCAGGACGTCCTGGCCGACCGCGCCGGGGGCATCGGCTCCGTCGCGACCGTGATCGGCGCCCGGGCCACCGTCCGCCTGGCCTTCGTCGCGTACCTGGTCGCCGGGGTCGCGCTGCTGTTCTCGGCGTTCCCGGGCCCGATCGCCGCGATCGTCGTCGTGCCGTACGCGCTCAACGTGCTGCCGTGGTGGAACATCACGGACCAGGGCGCCGAGGCCGCGAACGCCGGGTGGAAGCGGTTCCTCTGGATCAACTACCTGGCGGGGTTCATCGTGACGATGGCGCTCATCGCGTACGCCTTCACGCACTGACAGACTGGACGCACGCACCGCGGCGACCGTGGTGCGTCACCAGCCACGACGGCAGTCACGAAGGAGTGCACGCATGAGCGTCCGGATCATCCACGTCGGTCTCGGAGGGTGGGGCGGCAACTGGGCCCGCACCGCCATCCCAGAGGTGTCGGAAGTGCAGGTGGTCGGGATCGTCGACCCGTCGGCGCCGACGCTCGAGGCCGTGCGGACCGACCTCGGGCTCCCGGCCTCGGCGGCGTTCGGGTCCCTGACCGAGGCGCTCGCCGCGGTCGAGGCCGACGCCGTCGTCATCACCGCCCCGGCCGTGACGCACGTGCCGCTCGCGCTCGAGGCCCTCGATGCCGGCAAGCACGTCCTGGTCGAGAAGCCGTTCGCCAACACCACCGACGAGGCCGTCACCGCGGTCCGTCGCGCCGAGGAGCTCGGCCTGGTGCTGCAGGTCAGCCAGAACTACCGCTGGTACCCGGCACCGCGGGTGGTGCAGGAGATGCTCGAGGCGGACGTCGTCGGCGAGGTCTCCGCGATCAACGTCGACTTCCGGCAGTGGGACAACGACCAGCCCGCCGAGACGTACCCGCACTACCGGTTCCCGCACGCGATGATCAACGACATGGCGATCCACCACTTCGACCTGCTCCGGATGATCACCGGGCAGGAGGCGGTCCGGGTCTTCGCCAAGGCCAGCTACCCCGCCTACAGCAAGTACCAGGACGAAGCGGTCGCCTCGATGATCATCGAGCTCGACGACGGCACGGTGGTCAACTACCGCGGCAGCTGGCTGAGCCGTGGCCCGCGCACCGCCTGGGCCGGCGAGTGGAGCATCGAGGGCGAGGACGGTGAGCTCTGGTTCACGAGCCGCGACGGTGAGCCGAACGCGGTCGACGGTGACCGGGTCACCGTCCGCCGCACGCAGGACGACGTCGCCGAGCCGGTCGAGCTCCCCGTGCTCGCGCACACCGACCGCCAGGGCGGGCTGCAGGCGTTCGCCCGCTCGGTGCAGGGCGGCCCCACCCCCGAGACGAGCGGGCGCGACAACCTGCGGAGCCTGGCGCTGATGGAGGCCGCCGGCCGCTCCGCGGCGTCCGGTCTGCCCGAGGACGTCGTCGTCCCGTCCTGACCGCAACCACCCACGGCCTGGAGGCGCGGGGCGGGCCCGCACCGCGCCTCCAGGCCGGCTCTGGTCGCGCCCAACGCGTCGGTGGCGTCTTGCGCACCCCCCTCGAGACCTTTCGCGCTCACCGACAGTCCACGCGCCGGAGCGCCCGTGGGGTGTCGCTGAGCGCGTGGACTCGCGAGCTGGACGCCGCTTCAGGCGGCGCCGGCCACCCGCCGCGCCTGCGCGACGGCCCGCCGCACGCCGAGCGACCAGCCCGGCCCGTGGCCGGGCAGCACGTGCTTCGCCTCGGTGTCCGCGAGCCGGTCGAGCGACGCGACCGCCGTCTCGACGTCCGAGGTCGCCGCGGGTGCCACGATCCGCGGTCCGATCCCGCCCGTGTACGGGTCGAAGGTGACGAGCGCGTCCCCGGCGATCACGGCGTCGCGGTCGGCGAAGTGCAGCGCCACGTGGCCGTCGGTGTGCCCCGGGGTCTCGATGATCCACGGGTTGCCCGGCACGTCGGCGCGGCTCTCCAGCGGTTCGGTGTCCGCGATGCCGTCGACCGTGACCGCACCGGCCAGCAGCATCCGACCCAGGGGGCGCAGACCACCCGGGTGGAGCGCGACGAACCCGAAGCGGTTCGTCTGCGGTCGGTACGAGTACGGGTGCGCGGCGAGGTGCCGATCGCCCGGGTGGACGAACACGGGCGTGCCCCAGTCGCGGTGCATCCGTGCGGCGGTGCCGACGTGGTCGAAGTGCCCGTGCGTGAGCAGGAGCCCCTCGACCTGGTCGGGCGTGTAGCCCAGGTCGTGCACGGCGAGCTGCAGGTGCGGCCACGCGGCGGGCAACCCGGCGTCGACGACGAGCAACCGATCGCCGGTCTCGACGAGGTACGTGTTGGTGTGTGCGATCTCGAGGCGGTGGATCCCCTCGGCGGCGTCCCGGAAGAGCATGTGCGGCACGGTAGACGCGGCCTGCTGGGCACGATCCCGGGTGGGACGTGTACGAAATGGGGAATGGCCAAGGACAGTCTGCCCGAGCTCGAGCTCGCCAACGTGCGCACCCGCGAGGGCATCACGGACACCGTGACGGAGCTGAAGCGACGCGCGGACCTGCCCGCCCGGACGCGGCTCGCGGTCGCCAAGACGAAGCAGCGTTGGCACCGGGACCCCACGCCCCTGGTGGCGATGGGCATCACCGGGCTGACGGGTGTCGCGGCGATCGTCCTCGGCATCGCGCTGCGGAACCGCCCCGCCGGGCACCTGGCCGCGCCGCCGGCGAACTCGGCGTTCACCGCGCTGCTGCCGTTCGGTGCGCGTGGCGACGCCCCCTCGGCGAAGGAGCAGGCGCAGGCAGGCCGCAAGGGTCGGAAGGCGCGGGCCAAGGCGGCCGAGGAAGCCCTCGAGCAGGACCCGGCGCACCGCGCCCGCGTGAAGCAGCAGGTCGGCATCGCGGCGGTGCAGCGACGGGCGAACAAGAACCGCAAGCAGGCGGTCAAGCGGTCGAAGCAGGCCGCGAAGGCGAGAGGGTAGTCACATGGCGCACGAAGAGCACAAGCCCGATCCGGACGACGCCCGGAAGCCCGACAACCCCACCGACCTCAAGAAGCCGACGCTCGTATACACGCTGAAGAAGACGCTGCGCGAGTTCACGAGCGACCAGTGCACCGACCTCGCGGCGAGCCTGACGTACTACTCGGTGCTCGCGCTGTTCCCCGGGCTGCTGGCGGTCGTGTCGATCCTCGGCCTGGTGTCGGATCCGAAGAAGACGATCGACACGCTCCTCGACATCATCGGCAACATCGGTTCGCAGCAGGTGGTCGAGCTGATCCGCGACCCGGTCGAGGGGCTCGTCCGCTCGCCCGCCGCCCCCATCACGTTCATCGTCGGTATCGTCGGTGCCCTCTGGTCGGCATCCGGCTACGTCGGCGCGTTCGGCCGTGCCATGAACCGGATCTACAACGTGCGCGAGGGCCGCCCGATCTGGAAGCTCCGCCCGACCATGCTCGGCGTGACCGTCACCACGGTCGTCCTGCTCGTGATCGGTCTGCTGGTCCTGGTGAGCGCTCCGCTCGCCCGGAGTTTCGGCGACGTCATCGGCCTCGGCGACGTGGCCGTCACCGTCCTGTCGATCGTGCAGTGGCCGATCCTGCTCGTCATCGCGATCATCGTCGTCGCGGTGCTCTACTACTGGTCGCCGAACGTCAAGCAGCCGAAGTTCACCTGGGTCAGTGGCGGCTCGATCCTGGCGCTCCTCATCTGGATCATCGCGAGCGTGGGCTTCGGGTTCTACGTCGGGAACTTCTCGAACTACAACGCCACGTACGGCTCCCTGGGTGGGGTCATCGTGTTCCTGCTGTGGATCTGGATCACGAACAACGCGCTGCTCTTCGGCGCCGAGTTCGACGCCGAGATCGAGCGGGGCCGCGAACTGCAGGCCGGCATCCGGGCGGAGGAGGACATCCAGCTCCCCGAGCGCGACACCCGCCAGATCGAGAAGCAGGACGAGAAGCGGGCGCAGGACGTGCTCGAGGGCATCCGCATCCGCCAGGGCGTCGACGACGACTGACCGTCGCTCGGCTGATCGGCGCTGACCGGCGCTGACGGGCGCTCTCCGGGTCGGGACGCTACGGTGCGAGCGTGCCGTCCTTCCTCGAGGGGCTCCCGTTCCGGTGGCTCGTCCTCGCGCTCTTCGTGATCGTGTTCTGCCGTGCGCAGGCCACGTACTGGATCGCGCGGCTCGC
This sequence comes from Curtobacterium sp. MCBD17_026, assembly GCF_003234895.2. Lineage (NCBI taxonomy): Bacteria > Bacillati > Actinomycetota > Actinomycetes > Micrococcales > Microbacteriaceae > Curtobacterium > Curtobacterium sp. MCBD17_026. Next base: position 423,948 of record NZ_CP126281.1, read on the forward strand.
GGTGACGGGTGCGTCCCGATCGCGGTGGGGCGGTTGGCTGCGGTCGCCGGCCGTCCGTCGCGGTTCGGCGTTGCTCGAGCGCTGGGGGCTGCCCGTCGTGACGGTGAGCTTCGTCGTGGTCGGTCTGCAGACGGTGATGAACGCCGCAGCGGGGCTGGCGCGGGTCGCCTGGTGGCGGTACACGATCGCGATGGTGCCGGGGTGCGTCGCGTGGGCGTTCCTGTACGCGACGGTCGGGCTCGCCGTGTTCTGGGCGGTCGTCGCGGCGCTCGCCGGCTCGCCGTGGGGCATCGCGGCGCTCCTGGGTCTGGTTGTCGTCGCCGGCGTCACGCTCACGGTCCTGCGTCGTCGCCACCGCACAGGAGGCCCGGCCCGGCTTCCGTAGGCTGGCCCACGTGACGACAGACCAGCTCCAGAACCGTCCGGTCGCCCTGGTGACCGGAGCCACCCGCGGCATCGGCCGCGCGATCGCCGCCGACCTCGGCCGCACCCACCACGTGCTCGTGGGCGGCCGGTCCGCCGACGCCGTGGACGCCCTCGTCGCGGAGCTGCCGAGCGCGGCGCCGTTCGTCGGTGACCTGGGCGCGGGCGAGGTCCCGGCGCTGCCCGATCGGCTCGACGTCCTCGTGCACTCGGCCGGTGTCGAGCAGGGCACCACCGTCGCCGACACCCCGCGTGCGGTGTGGGAGCAGGTCTTCGCGACGAACCTGTTCGCGGTCGCCGAGCTCACCCGGCTGGCGCTCCCGGCACTGCGGGCCGCCCGGGGCATCGTCGTGCCGATCAACAGCGGCTCCGGGTTCCACTCGGGCCCCGGCGGTGGCGTGTACGCGGCGTCGAAGTTCGCGCTGCGGGCCTTCGCCGACGCCCTGCGCGAAGAGGAGCGGGCGAACGGCGTGCGGGTGTCGAGCGTGCACCCGGGCCGGACCGACTCGGACATGCAGCGGCAGCTCGTGGCGAAGCTCGGTGAGTCCTACGACACCGACTACTACCTGGCCCCCGAGGACGTGGCCGCCGCGGTCCGCACCGTCGTCGACCTGCCCGAGCGCGGCACCGTCGAGTCGCTCGCGATCCGGCCGACCCGACGGCGCTGACGGGGGTCTACCGCAGCTCGATCCGTTCGTCGAGCTCGAGCCGTTCCAGGAACGTCTCGTCGTGGCTCACCACGACGAGTGCTCCCCGGTAGGCCCGCAGCGCGTCGACGAGCTGGTCGACGCTCGTCAGGTCGAGGTCGTTCGTCGGCTCGTCGAGCACGAGCAGCTGCGGGGGCGGGTCGGCGAGCACCAGGGCCGCCAGCGCCACCCGGAACCGCTCCCCGCCGGACAGGTCCCCGGCCGGGCGGTCGACGGTGTCCCCGCGCACCAGGAACTTCGCCAGCCGGTTGCGGACCTCGGCGACGGGCACGTGCGGGGCGTCCCGGCGAACGTTGTCGAGCACGGTGGCGGTGTCGTCCAGGCTGTCCTTCCGCTGCGGCAGGTACGCGATCCGGTCGACGTGGGCGACGGCCGCGGTCTCGGGCAGCGGGTGCTCCCGGGCAGCGGGGTCGCCGACGAGCTGCTCGAGCAGGGTGGACTTGCCGACACCGTTGTCCCCGGTGACGGCGATCCGTTCCGGCCCCTGCACGACGACGTCCCGTCCACGGACGGTCACGGTGGCGATCCGACGCGACGCCGGCACCTCCGGGTCGGGCAGGGCGACGTGGATCGACTCGTCGTCGCGCAGGCGGAGCTCGGCCGCGCGGACCGTCACCAGCGCCTGCTGTTCGGCCGACCCGTGCGCGACCCGGAGGCGTCCCGCGGTCTCCTGGGCCTTCTTCCGCTGTTCGTTGGCCAGGATCTTCGGCATCGACCGGCCGGCTTCGGCACCGGCCTTCGCGCGTCGGGCGATCTTGGTCTCCGCCTCGATGCGCTGCCGCTTCTCGGTGCGGTGCCGCTGTTCGGCGACCCGGACCTCGCGCTCGACGGCCGCCTGCTGCACGGCGAGGTGCTCCTCGAACGCGCTGAACGTCCCGCCGAACACGGTCATGGCCCCGGCGCGGAGCTCCACGGTCTCGTCGACGTGCTCGAGGAGTTCCCGGTCGTGGCTGACGAGCACGAGGGTGCCGCGCCAGTCGTCGACCAGGTCGAGGAGCAGCCCGCGGGCCCGGCGGTCCAGGTTGTTCGTCGGCTCGTCCAGGAACACGATCGGCCGGGCGCGCAACCGCACCCCGGCGACGGCGGCGAGCACCGACTGCCCGCCGGACAGCGTCGACACCGGCCGGTCGAGGTCGGCGCCGTCGAGCCCGACCCGGTCGAGCACCGCGGCGGCCCGTTCCTCCAGGTCCCAGTCGTCGCCGACTGCCTCCAGCTGTGCCGCTGTGGCGTCGCCGGCCAGGACGGCCCGGAGCGCGGTGAGTGTGGGACGGACGCCGAGCAGGTCGGCGACGGTGCCGTCCGCGCTGGCGTGGGCCGACGCCGCCGGTTCCTGATCGACGCGCCAGCGGCGATCAGGCCGTGCCGGTGGGGAGAGGCGTTGCGGCAGGTGGTCGACGGGACCCGACGTCGCGATGCTGCCCGACGTGGGGTGGAGCCGGCCGGTCGCGAGCCGGACCAGCGTGGACTTGCCGGCCCCGTTCCTCCCGACCAGGCCGGTCCGGCCACGCCCGAAGGCGGCGGTGAGGTGGTCGAGCGCGACGGTGCCGTCGGGCCAGGCGAAGGTGACGTCGTGCAGGACGACGGACGGACTGGTGGGCATGGGGGTGTCTCCCGGTGTCGATGCTGGGCGCACGACACCGAGGCCACCGCGGTGCGGTGGAGCGCCCGACGGGGCGCGCGATCACGGTGTCAGCGCGTGGGCTGAGCGGTACCGGTGATCGACAGCAATCCGTCTGCTTCCGTCGGGGAACCCCCGTGTCCGCCATCCGTTCCGCCGGTCGGTTTCCCGCCCCGGCGGCCCCGCGATGACGACGAGGTGACCTCCACGGTAATCCCGCGACACGGGCACCCGCAAGGGATGACAGGCTGGGGGCATGCCGGAGAACCTGTTGCCGACCCCGTCGTCGAACCCCGAGACCCTGCTGCCCGCCGAGCCGGAGGTGACCGCCGCGCTCGAGGCGGAGGCCCCGGTCGCCAGCGTGGTGGTGTCCTACCCGTCGTCGAGCCTGGCGTGGGCGCTGCTCGCCGACGAGGCGTGGGCGCGCGGCGCGACCCTCGAGTCCTACGCGTACGCCCGTGTCGGGTACCACCGTGGGCTCGATGCCCTGCGCAAGGCCGGCTGGCGCGGTGTCGGGCCGGTGCCGTGGTCGCACGAGCCGAACCGTGGCGTCCTGCGGGCGCTGTTCGCCCTGCGCCGTGCGGCCGAGGCGATCGAGGAGCCCGGCGAGGCGGAGCGCCTGACCGACTTCCTGAACGCGAGCGACCCCGAGGCCCTGCGCGCCCTGTCTGCCGGCGCGTAGCTCCCGCACGCAAAACACCGGTGTTCGCACTGCACGCCGCGGGATGCGGGTGTGCAACGTGCGAACACCGGTGTTTTGCGCGTGACCGACTAGCCCAGCAGCACGCTCCAACTGAACGCCTGCGGCCAGAGCTGGTGCTCCGGCAGCACGTCCAGTCCGCACGCCCGGCTGCCGAGCCCGTGCTGCGCGGCGTCGAGGTACAGGTACAGGTGGTCCGACGTCGGCAGCTCGTACGGGTGCTCGGCGCGGTCGATCTGCTGCGCGGTCCACGGCGACAGGGTGAACCCCGCACGGTGTGACCCCACCGTCGTCACGGTGAACGGCCCGACAGCCAGCGATCGCAGCGACGGCCGGTGCCCGGTCTCCTGCGGCCGCGAGTACTCCACCCCGAGCGACCGCACCGGCGCGGAGAACCGGCCGACCCGGGCCGCAGCACTCGAATCGGCGTACGACTCCAGCGGTCCGGTCCCGAACCAGGTGGCCTCCGCATCGGCCAGCGACGCGGGCAGGTCGAACCGCACCCCGATCCGCGGCCACGTGACGTCCCAGGCGCCGAACGGCACGGCGTCGGTCTGCAGCACGAGCCCCTCGGACGTCAGGGTCCAGCGGTGCGTGACCTCGAGGCCCCACCCGCTGTTCGCCGCCGCGACGCGGACCCGCTGCTCCAGCCCGGAGGTGGTCCGCGACACCGACACCAGCCGGTGCGTCAGCCGGTCCAGCCCTCGGTCGCGCCAGCGCGACGCCGACGGGGGAGCGGTCGGGTCGCCGACCCCGTGCGTGAGCACCGGGTCCGCGGTCTCGTAGCCGCCCTGTGACGCCAGGCTGTCGTTGTCGGTCGGCGCACGCCAGAGCTCCAGGCGGGGCCCCGCGACCTCGTGGCCCTTCCAGGACACCAGGTCGCCGCGGGCACTGAAGGTGCCGTCACCGAGTCGGTCGCCGTCCCACCCCTGCCGGGAGGCCCGTGGTGCGTCCGCCGCGCGCGCCGCGACGAGCCGCTGGGTGCGTGCCACGACGTGGCCGGTGTCCGCCCACGCGGTCGGCCCCGCCAGTTCCACGGTCAGGTCGAACCAGAGCTCGTCGCCGGGTGCGAGTTCGGACGTGGCCGCGTCGAGCACCTCCGAGGGCACCGGCACCGTCGCCGACTCACGTGCGGAGACGATGCCCGTGGACAGGCGCCCCGAGGCCTCGACGACGCCGTTCCGCGACAGGGTCCAGCACAGCCGGAGCCCGGCGGTCGAGGCCGAGTGGTACCGGTTCTCGACCAGCACCGTGGTGTCCGAGACCGCCAGGCGGACCGGGGCCACGACGGCGGCGAACTCGGCGAGCCCCGGCGTCGGGGTGTCGTCGGGCAGCACCAGGCCGTCCATCACGAAGTTGCCGTCGTGCACGACCTCGCCGAAGTCCCCGCCGTACGCGTAGTAGTCCTCGCCCGTGGGCGTCTTCGCGAGCAGGCCGTGGTCCCGCCACTCCCACACGAACCCGCCGTGCAGCCGTGGGTACCGGTCGACCAGGGCCTCGTACTCGGCGATCTGCCCGGGGCCGTTGCCCATCGCGTGCACGTACTCGCAGTGGATGAAGGGCTTCGACCGCTGCCGTGCGGCCTCGGCCGGGCCGCAGCCGAGCAGGGGCGTCGGGGTACCGCCGCCGATCGACTCGGTCTCCTGCAGCGTCGGGTACATCCGCGAGTAGACGTCGGTGTACTCGCCCGTGTAGTCGCCCTCGTAGTGCACGGGGCGCTCCGGGTCGCGGGCGTGCACCCACTGCGACATCGCGGCGAGGTTCCGGCCGGTGCCGGACTCGTTGCCGAGCGACCACATCACGATCGAGGCGTGGTTCTTGTCGCGCTCGACGGTGCGTGCGATGCGGTCGAGGTACGCGGCGGCCCACGCCGGGTCGTCGGAGGGATTGCCGACCCAGTCGGTGAAGATGAACCCGTGGGTCTCCAGGTCGCACTCCAGGATCACCCAGAACCCGAGCTCGTCGGCCAGGTCGAGCACGCGGGGGTGTGGCGGGTAGTGCGAGGTCCGGATGGCGTTGACGTTGTTCCGCTTCATCAGCGTCATGTCGGCGCGGGCGTGGTCCTCGTCGAAGACCCGGCCGCGCACGGGGTGGGTCTCGTGCCGGTTCACGCCGTGGAACACCACGCGCTCGCCGTTCACCAGGAACCGGTCGCCGACGATCGACACGGTGCGGAACCCGAGCCGGAGCGAGACGGTCTCACCGCCCGAGCCGGCGGACGCGCCGGTCGCCGCGGAGCCGGTCGACACCGTTGCCTCGTACAGCTTCGGCAGCTCCGCGCTCCACGGTTCGACGCCCTCGACCTCGATCGGTGCCACGTCGTCCGCCGTGGTCCAGGTCACGTCGACGCCCAGGTCGGGGACCGTGAACCGGACCGGGAACGCGGCGTCGAGCGTCGGGAACGTGATCGTGCCGGTCCCCGCCGCCGGGCGGCCGGAGGCAGCGGTCCCCGCCGAGGCCGCCGTGCCGAGCGTCGCCCGCCAGCCGGCCTGGACGAACACGTCGTCGATCGGCGCCGTGGGTCGTGCGAGCAGGGTGACGTCACGGAAGATGCCGGGCAGCCACCACTGGTCCTGGTCCTCCAGGTAGGACGCCGCCGACCACTGGTGCACCCGGACCGCGAGCTCGTTCGCTCCCGCGCGCACCAGTTCGGTGACGTCGAACTCGGTCGCCAGGCGGGAGCCCGTCGACCACCCCACGAGCGTCCCGTTCAGCCACACCCGGAAGTGCGACTCGACCCCGTCGAACCGCAGCAGCACCCGGTCGGCACCGTCGAACGACGACGGCAGCTCGAAGGTGCGGCGGTGGTCGCCGGTCGGGTTCTCCTCCGGCGGGTGCGGGGGGTCGATCGGGAACGGGTACTGCAGGTTCGTGTAGCTCGGGGCCCCGTGCCCGTGCAGCACCCAGTGCGACGGCACCGGCAGCTCGCCCCAGGCCGGGTCGTCGTCCTCCCCACCCTCGGTCGCGAAGTCCTCGGAGACCGAGGCGACGGGCGACCACCGGAACCGCCAGTCACCGTTCAGCGACAGGGACGGGGCGTCGGTGTGCAGCCAGGCACGGGGTGCCAGCCGCGAGTCGGAGCCGGGTGCGGTGGACGAGAGTGCGGAGTGGGTCAACCCTTGACCGATCCTTCCGTGAGGCCTCCACGCCAGAAGCGCTGGAGGACGATGATGGCGATGACGAGCGGGATGACCGAGACGAGCACCCCGCCGGTGGTGAGCTGGTAGAACTCCGGCAGGCGGTCGACCTGCGAGCGCCAGTTGTTCAGCCCCAGTGTTATCGGGTACAGCTTCTGGTCTGCCAGCATGATGAGCGGCAGGAAGAAGTTGTTCCAGATCCCGACCACCTGGAACAGGAACACGGTGACGAGCGCCGGGGTCATCTGCCGGAGCACCACGGTGTGGAAGATCCGCAGCTCACCGGCACCGTCGATGCGTGCCTGTTCGAGCAGGGTGGTGTCCACCGACGCGGCGGCGTACACCCGGCACAGGAACAGGCCGAACGGCGACACCAGGCTCGGGATGAGCACGCTCCAGTACGTGTCCGTCAGGCCCATCGACGAGAACAGCAGGAACAGCGGCAGCGCCGTCGCGGTCCCCGGCACGAGGACGCCGCCCAGGATCGTGCCGAACACGAACTGACGCCCCCGGAAGTCGTACTTCGCCAACGCGTACCCGCCGGCCGCGGCGAAGTAGGTCGCCAGGACCGCACCGACGCCGGAGTACAGCACGCTGTTCGCGATCCACCGCACGAAGATGCCGCCGTCGTAGGTGAACACCTGCTGCAGGTTGCTCCAGAGCGCGAACTCGCCACCGAACCAGAACCCGGGGGTGGAGAACAGCGCCCCCGTGGTCTTCGTCGCGGCGATGATCACCCAGTAGAGCGGGACGAGGAAGTACAGCGCGGCGATGACGAGGATCCCCGTCACGACGATCTGCGACCTGGGGGACCGGTCGAGCTTGCGGCGCTGGTGCGCCGAGATCGACGTGGTGTCCACGGGGACGGCGGACTTCGCCGTGGCCGGCGCTTCGATGGCTTCGCTGGTCATCGGTCAGTCCCTTCGGTGGTCGCGACGCGACCGGCGTGGAGGCCCGGGTCGGCTTGGGTGGTGACCGTGCTGCCCGCCGCAGCGCGTGTCCGGAGCGCGGTGCGGGCCTCCCGGCCGTCGCGCCGTGCACGCTTGCGCCGGTCGCGTTCGTCCTTGGGTGGCCGGTTCGTCAGCGCGAGGAACGCGAACGACAGGATGAACGCGGCCAGGGCGATGATGACCGCCTGCGCACTCGCGACGCCGTACTCGTTGAACGCGAACGCGTTCGTGTAGGCGGCGTAGTTCGGCGTGTACTCGGTGTCGATCGCCGGGGCCACGGTCGACAGGATCTGCGGCTCCGCGAAGAGCTGCAGCGTGCCGATGATCGAGAACACCGTCGTGAGCACCAGGGCCGGTGCGATGAGCGGGATCTGGATCCGCCACGCGACCTGGAATGCGTTCGCGCCGTCCACCTTCGCGGCCTCGTAGACCTCGCCGGGGATGGACTTCAGCTGCGCCACGATGATGAGCATGTTGTAGCCGGTGTAGGTCCAGGTGACGATGTTCGCGATCGACCACAGCACGCTGTTGGCGCCGAGGAAGTCCGGCTGCAGCCCCATCGACTGCAGCCCGGCGACGATCGGTGACAGCCCGGGCACGTACAGGAACGACCACAGGATCGTCGCGATGACGCCGGGGACGCCGTACGGCATGAAGTAGATCGCGCGGAAGAAGCCCGGCCAGCGGGCGCTCGCCGACTCCAGCAACAGCGCGAGGATCGTGCAGGCGATGATCATCACCGGGACCTGGACGATGCCGAAGAGCAGCATGCGGCCGATCGAGGCGACGAACCCGCTGTCCTGCAGGGCGATCGCGTAGTTGTCGAACCCGGCGAACCGACCGACGACGCCGTCCTCACCGAACAGGCCCTCGCGGTCGACGGTGGTGAACGACTGGAACAGGGCGCTGATGATCGGGATGACGAACGTCAGCAGGAACAGGGCCAGGAACGGAGCGAGCAGGATCCACGGGGCACGCTTCTGCGCGCTCGTGGCCTTCGTGCTGGTGCGGAACGCGGGGGTGCCGCCGGCCGGTCGACCGGTGGACCGTGGGGTGGTGGTCTGCTGGGTCATCGTGCCGTCCTGACGCTGAGGCCCTTGTCCTTGAAGGACTGGACGATCTCCCGCTGTGCGAGCTCCACGGCGTCACTGAGCTTGAGGCCCGAGGTGATCTTGCGGCGGAACTGGTTCTGCAGCGACGTGAAGGCCGACTGGGTCACCGGGGACCACGACCACTCGACGTTCTGCTCCTGGGATGCCGGCACGAAGACCTCTTCGTTGTAGTTCTGGCCGGAGAACCACTTCGACGGCTGCTGGCGCTGCGCCCCGATGTAGTCGACGGCGGGCGACCAGCCGATGCCGCAGTACTTGATCATCGCGTCGATCCCCGCCTTCGAGGTGGTCATCCAGGTGATGAACTCGAGCGCCTCCTTCGGGTGCTTCGCGTTCGCCAGCACGGCGGCCGTCGAACCGCCGATGGCGCTCGAGCCGAAGCCGTCGGCGCCCCACTTCTGCATCGGGGCGACCTTCCACTTGCCCTCGCCGCCCTGCACCGACTCGATCAGGGCGTCACCCCAGCTCGCGCTCGTGACCGCGGCGATCCTGCCGCTCGCGGCCGCGGCGTACCACCCGGGGGAGTACGCGCCGGCACTCGTGTCGACCAGTTCGTCGTCGATGACCCCGTCGAAGAAGTCCGCGACCATCAGGGTCTTGTCGTCGGTCATGTCGACGACCCACTCGTCGCCGTCGACCTTGAACCAGCGCGCGCCGGCCTGCTGTGCGTACGCGGCGAACGGCGACGCGTCGGCGACCGGGAACACCTCGAGGTAGTTCTGCTTGCCGGTGCTCCGGACCCTGTCGGCCAGGTCACGCCACTCGTCCCACGTCGTCGGGGGTTCGCCGCCGGCCTGCTCGAGGATCGCGGTCTGGTAGTAGAAGCCCATGGGGCCGGTGTCCTGCGGGATGCCGTAGATGCCGTCGACGAACGACACCTGCGCCCATGCGGCCTCGTCGTACTCCGACTCGAAGTCCTTCGCCCCGTACCGGGCCAGGTCGACCAGGCCGTTCGCGAGCATGAACTCGGGGATCTGCCGGAGCTCGACCTGCCCGATGTCCGGGCCGCCGCCGGCCGCGAGCGCGGAGTACATCTTCTGGTACCCGCCACTGTTGCCGCCGGGGATCCAGTTCGCGGTCACCTGGATGTCCGGGTGCGTCTCGTTCCAGACATCGCAGACCTTCTGCAGGTCCTTGAGCCAGGCCCAGTAGGTGAGCTGGACGGCCTCACCCGGGGCCGCGGCGGGCACGAGGGCCGCCTTGTTGACGTTGGGGGAGCCCGGGACCGCGCAGCCGGCGAGGAGTCCCGCCGCCGCGGTGCCGAGGCCGAAGCCCAACAGGTGTCGTCTCGTGATGGGTCGTGGTCGTGGCGCCATTGCCGCACTCCGTTCGTCGTTGATCGGGGTTGTCCACACCCAACCACAGAACCGAATGCCGTTGTGGTTTCGTGACCGTACCGACACTGCGCATTCCCGGCGCACCTTGGAACGGCCCCAGGCCCAGGCGCGGACGGTGGGGTCACAGAGCAGACACCGACGCCCCGGACGGCGAAGGCCGCCGGTGGCACGACCGGGAGGAGAAGCGATGACCGAACGCGGGAACACCACCCATCGCCCCGAACTCGACGAGCAGCTCGCGCACGAGGCGCAGAGCATCGTCCAGGGGCACGGCAGCAACGCCCACGTCGAGGAGTTCCGGCAGTCCGAGCCGGTTCCCGACGACACCGACGACCCGGAGACCCTCGCCGCGTCGGGCTACGACGGCGAGCTCGAGGGCGAACTGCAGGACGACACCACCGACGTCCTGCCCGAGGACGACGCCGACCGTGCCGACCCGTTGCCCACCGGCGAGGGCGACGGAGCCGACGCGACCGTGTACCGCACCGAGACCGGGGAGGGCAGCACCGATGGCTCTGACGCAGAATGACGCCCCGCACCTGCAGTCCGGGATCGCCGAACGCCTGAAGCGCGGGGGCACGTGGACGTGGGCCTACGTCGACGCGTCCGGTGACCGTGAGGACCCGCAGCACCTGGCCGCCCTGCAGCGTCGGAAGGCCGAGGACGTGCTGCGGTCGGCCGGGGCGGACGCCGAGGTCATCGACACGGTGATGGCCGAGCTCGAGGAGACGCCGGGGGTGCCGGCGCCCGTGAGCCGGTACGTGCTCGTGCACGACGGCGAGCTCGTGCTCAGCGAGGTCCTGCCCGGGGCGATGCACGCCCCGACGTCGATCGGCCACGACCCCGTGCCCGACCTGCTGCCGCTCCTGGCGCACCGGCCGCTCGACCTACCGTTCCTGATCGTCGAGGTCGGTCGCGAGGGCGGTGGCTACCGCGCCTACCGTCTGGGTCACGCCGACGTGCCGGACCGTCGCGACGAGCAGCGCGTGCAGGGCCGCACCGACACGCTCCACAAGTTCCAGGGCGGCGGCTGGTCGCACCTGCGGTGGCAGCACCACACCGAGGAGATCTGGCGCGACAACCAGAACGAGGTCGCCACGGCCGTCGACGAGGCGTTCCGGCGGCTGCAGCCGAAGCTCATCGTGGTCGCGGGGGACATCCGCGCACGGGGGCTCCTGCTCGACCAGTTGTCCACCGAGGCGCGCGCCGTCGTCTCCGAGGTCCCGGTCGACACCCGGGCATCGGATGCGTCGGAGACCGCGCTCGTCGAGCACGTCGACATCGCGCTCGCCCGGGTCATCGCGACCCGCCGGCACGACTTCGAGGACCTGCTCCGCACGCACGTCGGCCGCGGGGACAACCAGACGGTCGCCGGCCTCGGGTCCGTCGTCGAGGCGCTGCAGCAGGCGCAGGCCTCGGTCGTCGCGATCGACGCCGCCGCGATCGGCGACCGCACCCTGCTCGCGCTCGGAGCGGTGCCGTGGATCGCCACGGCACCCGAGCAGGCGGCGGGTGCACCGGTCATCGGACCGGTCCCGGCCGTGTGCGCGATCGTCCGGGCGGTCGCCCTCACCGACGCGGAGCTGCTGCTCGTGAACGCCGCATCGCTGCCGAACGGTGCGCCCGCCGCGGCGTTGCTGCGGTGGCCGGTGGGACCGGCGGTGCCGGCCGCCTGAGCGGTGGCCGGACGACGGACGCCAGGCCCGGTGCCAGCTGGTACCGGGCCTGGCGTCCGTCTCGGCGCGATCCTGCGGGCCGCCGCGACGGCCGCGTATAGCGTCCCGGCCATGACCGACGACCGCCGACGTGAGCTCGGCACCAGCGACGCACCCGTGGAGGACGAACTCGCGGAGTCCTTCGACGCGACCATCGAGGAGGGCGCGGAGCGGCTGCAACGGACGACCCGGGCCGTCCTCGTCACGGGGTTCTTCGGCGGCCTCGAGGTCGGTCTCGGGGTGATGGCGTACCTGGCGGTGCTCACCGAGACCGACAGCCACCTGCTCGCCGGGCTGGCCTTCGGCATCGGCTTCATCGCGCTGCACCTGGCGCACAGCGAACTCTTCACCGAGAACTTCCTGATGCCGGTCGCGGCCGTGGTCGCCCGCGAGGGGACCGTGCTGCAGCTCGTTCGACTGTGGGGCGGCACCCTCGTGGCGAACCTGGCCGGGGGATGGGTGTTCATGTGGCTCGTCGTCCAGGCGTTCCCGCAGTGGCACGTGACGCTCTCGGAGTCGGCACACCACTACGTCGATGCGCCGTTCGGACTGCAGAGCATCGTGCTGGCGGTCCTGGGCGGCAGCACGATCACCCTGATGACGCGGATGCAGCAGGGCACCGACTCGGACCCCGCGAAGCTCGTCGCCGCCGTCGCCGGAGGCTTCCTCCTCGCCGGGCTGCAGCTCTTCCACTCGATCCTCGACTCGCTGCTCGTCTTCGGGGCGATCCAGTCGGGCGCGGACATCACCTACGGGCAGTGGCTCGGCTGGTTCGGGTACACGTTGCTGTTCAACGTCCTCGGCGGGCTGCTGCTCGTGACGGCGCTGCGCTTGCTCCGGACGAAGGAGCTCATGCAGGACCGCCGCCGGGACTCCCAGGACGACCCCGAGCGCGCCGACCACGAACAGGGCTGACGAGCGCGACGGGCGGTGCGACTGACGGGGTCGCTCGCGGTCAGTCGCGCGAGCGGTCAGTCGTGCGAACGGTCGCGGCGGGGCACCAGCGGGACCGCGAGCAGCGGGAGCACCGCCACGATGCCGAACGACGCCGCGAACCCGAGCGCACCGACCAGGGCGCCGATGCCCGGACCGACGGCGCTCGCCGCGATGAACTGCCCGGTGTTCTGCGCCCCGAGCGCCCGGCCCGACCAGAACGGACCCGCCGCCTCGGCGACCGACGTGTAGGCCAGCCCGTTGTCGGCGACCGTCACGCTCGTCGCGAGCACCAGGAACACCGCAGCCCCGGCCAGGTGCGTCGCGTCGACGACCGCGAGCACCGCCATCACCACCGCCGCGCTCACCGCGACGATCCGGAGGGGGCCGACGCGCGACCCGGCCCGGTCGCTCCAGCCACCGACCGCGATCCGGCCGATCGCCCCGACGAACTGCGCGGCGCCGACCAGCAGCCCGGCCGCCGGTGTCGACCAGCCGAGGCCCACGAGCCAGACGAGCCCGTACGTCGACAGGGTGAACTGCGGCACCACGAGCAGGACCGACACCGCGTGCACCCGCCACAGGAAGCCGCTCGACCGGTAGGGGTTCGCGGTCGCCGTCGTCGCCACCGTGGCCCGGGCAGGGCGTGGCGGGTCGGTGATCCCGATCGCGCAGCAGACGGCGAGCACCGCGCAGAGCACGATCGGCAGGACCAGGGCCGCGCGGATCCCGGAGCCCTCGGCGAGCTGCGGCACCGTGACCGCCGCGAGCGTCACCCCGAGCGGCTGCGACATCTGTCGGATGCCCATCGCGAGTCCCCGGCGCTCCTTCGGGAACCACCCCACCACGACCCGACCGCTCGCGGCGTTCGTCGAGGCACTCGTCATGCCGCCGGCCAGGAACGCCAACCCGAGCAGCACCGGGTCACCGGCAGCCAGCCAGGCGGCGACCACGGCGAGCGTGGTGAGCACGAGGCCGCCGGCGATGACGACGCGCTCGCCGAACCGGTCGGTGATCGCGCCCCAGGCGATGAGTGTCAGGACCATGCCGAAGGTCGGAGCGGCGGCGAGGACCCCGGCGACCGGCAGGGACGTGCCGCGGCTGAGCAGGTGGGGGATGAGGAGTGCCGGGGCGGACACGACGAGCGTCCCCGCCGCCTGGGCCGCGACCCCGAGGGCGAGCATCGTCCAGGCGCGGGCCGAGACCGGCGACGTCGTGGTGGATCGCTGCGGAGCGTCGGTCGTGGGCATGGGTCGTCTCGGCCGTTCGTCGTCGTTCCGTCGCGGAACGGTTTGGTATACCAGAACGGTATACCATTCCCGCCGTCACGCCGCTAGGCTTGTCCGCCGTGACCGACACGACCGACGCCGCGCCCGTGTCGCAGACGGCCCAGCTCTACGACAACCTGCGCGCAGCCATCCTGACCCTCGACATCGCACCGGGGGAGCGCATCTCGGAGCGAGGGCTCGAGGCACGGTTCCACGCTTCGCGCACGCCGGTCCGCGCCGCACTGTCGCGGCTCGAGCGCGAGGGACTCATCCTGCACGAGGGTCGTTCGTGGACGGTCACCCCGATCGACCTCGACGAGATCGCCTCGCTCGCCGAGCTCCGCGGCATCCTCGAGCCCGCTGCCGTGCGGCTGGCCGTCCAGCGCGCCACGCCGGAGCAGTTGGCGGAGGTCCGCGGGCACCTCGACGCCCTCCAGCCCACCCCCGACCAGCAGGCCGGCATCCGGATGGGGTCGACGTTCCACCTCGACCTCGCCGCACTCGGTGGCAACCGGTTCGTCACCGACGCCATCGCCGACGCCCTGACGCGACTCGAGCGCACGCGCTGGATCGAGGTCCGCACGCCCGAGGCGCGCGACGCCGCGTGGGACGAGCACAGCGCCATCATCGACGCCGTACGCGACGGTGACGCGGACCGCGCAGCGGAACTCGTGGCCGCCCACGTGGCCGGCACGAACGACCGGCTGCTCAGCTGGATCGCGCAGGAGCGCCGACGCCTGCGCGGGGCGGGCATGACGATCGTGGGCGCGACCGAGCGCTGACGTGGCGCGACCGAGCGCTGAGGTGACGAGCGCTGAAGTGAGCGGTCTGCGGGCGCTGCCCGGGCCTCCTGACCGTGTCCGGGGGAGGCCGGGCGCGAGCCGCTAGCGCAGGTCCGTCGTCTCCTGCGGCGCGTCGAGATCGTCGAACGTGCGGATCGAATCCGTGCGCTCGAGCAGCGCGTCGCGCACCTCGGCCTCGTCGTGGCTCGCGCGGAGTGCGAGCTTGCTCCCGGAACGTGTCGACTGTGACATCTCGTGTCCTTCCCCTGCGTGTGGGCAACCTGATCGGTGCGGGCACGCGGCCCGCTGGTGCGCTTCCTCACGGGACGTACTGAGGTCGGAACAGTGTCGCGCGACCCCCGCTGTCCCGCAAGCGTTTCCGGCGCCGTGTGGAGAACTCCCGGGACACGGCATGCCTAGGATGGTCCGGCCGCACAGCGCGAGGCGCGGCACCAGCGGACGTCGAAGGGGAGGCACGGGTTGGCCGACCAGCGCACCGCACCTCCCACGGTCTACGACGTCGCCTCCGCAGCCGGCGTCTCCATCGCCACCGTCTCACGCGTGCTCCGCACGCCCGACGCCGTCCGCGAAGGCACCCGGGACCGCGTGCAGGCGGCGATCCGGAGCCTCGGGTACGTCCCGTCCGGCAACGCCCGTGCCCTCGCCGGCAAGCGCACCGGCGTCGTCGGACTGCTGCTGCCAGGGTTCGACGTGGTGCCCGACGAGCGGCCGGACCTGGTCACCGACGGCGGCGTCCGCGTGGTCGACGACCGGCGGCACGTGACGCAGCCGTTCTCGTCCAACCTGTACTTCGACGAGGTCCTGCGCGGTGCCGAGACCGAGGCCTGGCAGCGGGGGCTCGCGCTCATGGTCGCCGCCGGGCGGGGGTCGTCGCGCGACGTCATCGTGAACGACGTCGCCGGCCGGGTCGACGGGCTCGCCGTGCTGGCGCAGACCGTGCCCGACGACCTGCTCGAGCACGTCGCCCGACGCATCCCGGTGGTGGTGCTCGCCGATGACCGGCGCTCGCACGGGTTCGACTCGGTGAGCGTGGACAACGCCGCGGGCATGCGGACCCTGGCGTCGCACGTGATCGGGCGCCTGGGGATCCGGTCCCTCGCGTACGTCGCGGGCCCGATCGACTCGCCCGACGACATGGAGCGCTCGGCGGGGTTCCGCGCGGCGCTGGCCGACCACGGGGTGCCGGCCTCGTCGGTGCGGATCGTGCACGGCGACTTCGGCCGGGCTCGTGCGCGGGAGCTCGCGGTGTCGCTGCTGGCCGACGACGTCCCGCGCGCCGTCGTCTGCTCGAACGACCAGTCCGCGCTCGGGGTGCTCGACGCCGCCGCTGCCCGGGGCCTCCGAGTGCCCGAGGACCTCGTCGTGACCGGGTTCGACGGCATCGACGCCGGTCGGTTCTCGTCGCCGCGCCTGACGACCGTGCACCAGCCGATGGGGGCGCTCGGCCGTGCTGCCGTCCTGGCGATCGTGGACCGGCTGGAGCGCCGCGAGGGGCCGCCGCGCGCCGTGCGCCTGCCCGTCGAGGTGCTGCTGCGCGAGAGCTGCCCGCCCGCGCTGTAGGCGTGCGACGCTTCGCACCACACGCGACGCCCTCGCACCGTGCCGCCCCGCGAAACAACACCCGCGCTTGCACGCCGCGATGTAAGCGCATACATTGAGCACGTACCGACTCGACATGGAGGTCGACCGAGCAATGACGCTTCCCCCACAGCGCACGCGCGGCACGCGCGACCCAGGCCCCCGCCGCCGAGGCCGCCTCGTCGCGGCCATCGCCGGCCTCGCCGCAGTGGCCCTCGTGGCCACCGGCTGCAGCATCCAGGTCCGCTCCGAACCCGATCCCACCATCGGCAAGGACACGATGCTCATCAACGCGGACCGCGGCAACCCGCTGTTCGACCGCAACTTCAACCCGTACATCGCGAACGCCCGCACGGCCTCCAAGTGGATGTACGAGCCCCTCATCGAGGTGAACCCCCTCGACGGCAAGCGCAACCCGTGGCTCGCCAGCGCGTGGAGCCAGCCCGACGCGAAGACCATCGACATGACGATCCGCTCGGGTGTCGAGTGGTCCGACGGGTCGCCGTTCAGCGCGAAGGACGTCGTCTTCACCTTCGACCTGCTCAAGAAGTTCCCCGCCATGGACGTCAAGGGCGCCTGGCAGCACATCGAGCGCATCGAGCAGGACGGTGACCACGTCGTCTTCCACCTCAAGAGCGAGGACGTCCCGAGCCTGACGATCATCGGGCAGACGTACATCCTCGGTGCGGACCACTGGAGCGGCGTGAAGGACCCGACGACCTGGCGCGACCCGAACCCGGTCGGCACCGGTCCGTTCGTCCTCGGCAACTACACCGACCAGCAGTACTCGATGGACAAGAACCCGAAGTACTGGCAGGCCGACAAGATCGCCATCAAGCACCTCATCCTGCCGGCGACGAACACGCAGCTCGACACCGTCACCCGCGGCTACGACTGGGCGTACTCGTTCATCTCGGACGTCAAGGGCACCTGGGGTGCCGCGTCGAAGACGAACGAGTGGTGGTTCCCGGCCGGCGGTGTGATCGGCCTCATCCCGAACCTCACGAAGGCGCCGTACGACGACGTCAACGTCCGCCGGGGCATCTCGCTCGCGCTGGACCGCGACGCCATCGCCGAGACCGCGTCCGAGGGCAACCTGTCGGCGGCGGGCCAGACCGGCCTGATCCTGCCGAACCAGGAGCGCTACCTCAACCCGGACATCCCCGACCAGGGCATGATCACCCAGGACACGAAGGCGGCGCTCGCCAGCCTCGCGAAGTCCGGTTACACCGTGCAGGGCGGCAAGGTCGTCAAGGACGGCAAGCAGCTCGCGATCACGATCATGACCGCGAACGGCTACTCCGACTGGCTCCGCGCCGCGCAGGAGGTCCGACGCGAACTGACGGCCATCGGCATCAAGGTGACGATCCAGGCGCCGCAGCCCGCCGGGTACCAGCAGAACATCAACAACGGCACGTTCGACATGGCGATGGGCGGCATGGGCAACGGTGACGTCTACCAGGCGTTCAACTCCCTGCTCAGCAGCGAGTTCTACCAGCCCGTCGGCAAGTCGACCGTCAACAACTACGAGCGGTACAAGAACGCCGACACCCAGAAGCTCCTCGACGAGTACAAGGCGACGACGGACACCGCGAAGCAGCAGGAGATCCTCGACCAGCTGCAGCAGACCGTCTACGACGAGCTCCCCGTCATCGGCATGTACTACGGCGGGCTCTGGGGCCTGTTCAACACCGGCAAGTTCGTCGGCTGGCCGAGTGCGAAGGACCCCTACATGGCACCGCAGAACTACGACTCGGCACCGCTGCTCATCTTCACCAAGCTCCGTCTGCGCGACAGCGCCGCCGGCAAGCAGATCCTGCAGGAGCAGAACGCCGCGCAGCAGGAGGACCAGAAGTGAAGTACATCCTCCAGAAACTCGTCCTCTTCGTCCTGACCCTCTGGGCCGCGGTCACGCTGAACTTCGTGCTCCCGCGTCTGATGCCCGGCAGCCCGGCCGACGCCGCACTCGCGAAGCTCAGCCAGAACGGCCCGGTCACCGACGCCACCAAGAAGGCCATCGAGGCCCAGCTCGGGGTGCCGACCGGCAACCTCTGGGACCAGTACGTCAGCTACCTGCACCAGGTCGTCACCCTCGACTTCGGCACGAGCTACACGTTCTACCCCCAGCCCGTCGGCGACCTCGTGTCGAAGGCCCTGCCGTACACGCTGATCCTGGTCGGGGTCGTCACGATCCTGGCGTTCGTCCTCGGCACCCTGATCGGGGTCGCGGCGGCGTGGAAGCGCGGCACCTGGCTCGACTCGCTGCCCACCCTGTCGGGGAGTTTCATGTCGACGTTCCCGTACTTCTGGACCGCCCTGCTGCTGCTGTTCTTCCTCGGCTACGTGCTGCACTGGTTCCCGACCACGGGCGCCTACTCGGCGACGACGACGCCCGGGCTCAACGGTGCCTTCTTCGGCGACGCACTGCAGCACGCGGTGCTGCCGGCGGTCACGATCCTGGTGACGAGCCTCGGCGGTTGGATCATCGGCATGCGCAACGCGATGATCAACACCCTCGGTGACGACTACGTGACCTTCGCCGAGGCCAACGGCCTGCGCGGACGCACCGTGGCCATCCGCTACGCGGCCCGCAACGCGATCCTGCCGAACCTGACCGGCTTCGGTCTGGCGCTCGGTGGCGTGGTCGGCGGTTCCGTCCTGGTCGAGCAGGTCTTCGGCTACCCGGGCATCGGCTACCTGCTGTTCAACGCCGTGATCGGGCAGGACTACCCGCTCATGCAGGCCCTCTTCCTGATGATCACCGTGTCGGTGCTCATCGCCAACTTCATCGTGGACGTCATGTACGGCGTCCTGGACCCGAGGACGCGTCGATGACCAACAACATCACGAAGGCGGCGTGCTGCGCCCACATCAAGCACACGGGGGCACGTCGATGACCAACAACATCACGAAGGCGGCGTGCTGCGCCCACATCAAGCACCCGGGGGCACGTCGATGACCAACAACGCAACCATCGCTGTGCGAACGCAAGACACGGAACAACAAGCAGCACCGTCCAAGTGGCGCGCCGCCGCCCGCCAGTTCGGCGTCGTCTGGTCGAACAAGAAGGCCCGGATCGGCATCATCATCCTCGGCGTCTTCGTGTTCGTCGCGGTCTTCGCCCCGCTCCTGGCCCCGTACGGTGCCAGCCAGAACGGCTTCGCCCGGTCCGCCGACGCGACGCCGGACCACTGGATGGGCACCACCGCCGCCGGCGAGGACGTCCTGTCCCAGATCATCTACGGCGCCCGCATCTCGGTCATGGTCGGCGCGGTCGCGGGCATCCTGTCCACGCTCGTCGCCGTCGCGATCGGCCTCAGCTGGGGCTACGTCCGCGGCTGGATCGCCGAGGTCATCGGGTTCATCGTGAACCTGTTCCTCGTCATCCCGGGTCTGCCCCTGATGATCGTCATCGCCGCATACCTGCAGAACGGCGGCATCGCGGTGATCATCGCGGTCATCGTCGTGACCGGTTGGGCGTGGGGCGCTCGCGTGCTCCGCTCGCAGACGCAGTCGCTGCGCGGCCGGGACTTCGTCACCGCCGCCCAGTTCTCCGGTGAGGGCGCGACCCGCATCGTGTTCCGCGAGATCCTGCCGAACATGACGAGCCTCATCGTCGGCAGCTTCTTCGGGGCCGCCACCAGCGCCATCCTCGCCGAGGCGGGCCTCGAGTTCCTCGGACTCGGCGACTCGTCGATCGTCAGCTGGGGCACGATCCTGTACTGGGCGCAGAACTCGAACGCGCTGCTCACCGGGCAGTGGATACTGCTCTTCGCGCCGGGTCTCTGCATCGCGCTCCTCGCGATGAGCCTCACCCTGATCAACTTCGGCGTCGACGCCGTGTCCAACCCGCGGCTGCGCGACGGCGCACGGCCCCGTAAGGAGAAGCGCGCATGAGCGGCTTGCCAGAAACGCACCCGGCAGACGGCCTGGAGGCGCCCACCGGCGCCGCCACGGGCCTCCAGTCCGACGGTGGTGCCGTCGAGGGCGACGCCTCCGTCCTGCTCGACGTCCGCGACCTGTCGGTCGTCTACGAGTCGGCCGGCCAGAGCGCCGTCCAGGCCGTCGACCACGTGTCGTTCCAGCTGCAGAAGGGCGAGTTCGTCGGCCTGGTCGGCGAGTCCGGTTCCGGCAAGTCGACGCTCGGCTACGCGCTGACCCGGCTGCAGAAGCCGCCGGCGCGCACGAACGGCGGCAGCATCGTCTTCGCGGGCAAGGACATCCGCGACCTCGACGACGAAGCCCTGCGCCAGCAGCGGCAGGGCGGCTTCGCCATGGTGCTGCAGTCCGGCATGAACGCGCTCAACCCGGTGCGCACCATCCGGAACCACTTCATCGACGTCTTCAAGGCGCACGGCCACGTGACGCGCGACCGCTGGGACGCCCGGATGAAGGAGCTCATCGAGAAGGTGAAGCTGCCGACCTCGATGCTCGCCCGGTTCCCCGGGGAGCTCTCCGGCGGCATGCGGCAGCGCGTCTCCATCGCCCTGGCGCTCTCGCTCGAGCCGCAGCTCATGGTGTTCGACGAGCCGACGACGGCGCTCGACGTCCTCGTGCAGCACGCCGTGATGGACACCATCATCGAGCTGCAGCGCACCGAGGGCTTCACGGCGATCCTGATCAGCCACGACCTCGGCATCGTCCTCGAGGCCACCGAGCGCGTCCTCGTCATGCACGAGGGCCGGATCGTCGAGGACGGCGGCTCCCGCGAGATCCTCCGCGACCCGCAGGACGAGTACACGCAGATGCTCCTGTCGCACTACGCCGACCCCCGCGCCGAGGTGGTGTCGCTGCCGGGCTTCCCGGACCGCTCGCTCCGTGCCGAAGCCGGCGAGAAGCGGCAGGAGACGACCTCGTCGTTCAGCACCGTCGGCTCCCGCGAGCGCAGTGCCGCCCGCAACCCGATCGTCGTCGACCACATCGTGAAGACCTACCCGGCTCCCCGCCGCGGTGAGCAGCCGGTGCAGGCCGTGCGCGACGTGTCGTTCACCCTGGAGCCCGGGCAGTCGCTCGCCCTGGTCGGCCAGTCCGGTTCGGGCAAGTCGACCATCGCGAAGCTGCTCACCGGCGTCGAGAAGCCGACCACCGGCACGGTCCGGTTCGGGGAGCTCGACGTCGCCCGCCTCGGCAAGCGCGGCCTGCGGGACCTGCGCTCCGAGGTCCAGATGGTGTTCCAGGACCCGTACTCGGCGCTCAACCCGCTGCACACGGTTGAGTACACGCTGTCCCGGCCGATCGCGAACTACACCGGGCTGACCGGCCGCGATGCCCGGCGCCGGGTGCTCGAGCTGCTCGAGACGGTGGGGCTCACCCCCGTCGAGCAGTTCGCGCAGAAGCTCCCGCACCAGCTCTCCGGCGGGCAGCGGCAGCGCGTGGTCATCGCCCGGGCGCTCGCGAGCGACCCGCAGGTGATCATCGCCGACGAGCCGGTGTCGATGCTCGACGTGACGCTTCGCGCCGGCGTGCTCGCACTGCTCGAGGACCTCCGCGAGCAGTGGGGCGTCTCGCTCCTCTACATCACGCACGACCTGCTGAGCGCGCGGCTCATCACGGACGACATCATGGTGCTCCACGAGGGCGCCGTGGTCGAGCGGGGTCACACGGCCGAGGTGCTGCAGCACCCGCAGGACGACTACACGGTCGCCCTGCTGGACGCGGTGCCGAACCCGCGGAGGACACTGCGCGCATGACGAACCTGCACGAGTTCCCCACCGTCCCGGCCTTCGGGCACCTGCCCACCCCGGACGGCGTCGACGTCGTCGGGATCGACGTCCCGGTCGGGCGGCTCACGGCCTACCGGATCGTGCCCGAGGGGGTGTCGAAGGGCGTCGTGCTCATCGTCCCCGGCTACACCGGCTCGAAGGAGGACTGGCGGACCTTCCTGCCCGTCCTCCGCGATGCCGGGTGGACCGCGGTCGCGATCAGCCGACGCGGTCAGGCCGACTCGGCCGCACCGACCGAACCCCGCGACTACTCCCTCGACGAAGAAGCCGCCGACGTCGTCCGGGTCGCGCGCCTGCTCGACGACGGCGCCCCCGTGCACCTGGTCGGGCACTCGCTCGGCGGTGTGATCGTCCGGGCCGCCGCGATCCAGGACCCGACGGCGTTCCGCGACGTCGTGCAGTTCTGCTCCGGGCCGCACGGGTGGCCGTACCGCAAGGTCGCCGAGCTGACGATCCTGCACGACACCGGCGGGAACCTCCGGCAACTGTTCGACTCGACGAACCCGCTCTGGGCGTACCGGCCGGACGACGAGCTGCCCGATGACGTCCGGATGGTGCGCGACCGCTTCGACGCGACCAGCCCGCTCAGCGTCGTCGCCGGCGGGCACATCCTCGAGGACCACACCGACGCCTCCGACGCCCTGCGCGCCACCGGCCTGCCGGTCCTCGTCGCCCACGGCGAGTGGGACAACGCCTGGCCGATCCCGTGGCAGCGGCAGATGGCCGAGGACACCGGGGCAGCGTACGAGGTGATCCTGGCCAGCTACCACGGCCCCCAGGTCGAGAACCCCCTCGGCACGGTCGCCGTGTTCGACACCTTCTTGTCACAACACTGAAAGGCACCATCATCTCCACGCTGCAGTTCCCCGACGGCTTCCTCTGGGGTGCCGCCACCGCCGCCCACCAGATCGAGGGCAACAACGTCAACAGCAACTGGTGGGTGCACGAGCACGAGCCCGACACCACCATCGTCGAGCCCTCGGGCGACGCGGCCGACAGCTACCACCGGTACCGCGAGGACATCCGCATCGCCGCCGACCTCGGCCTGAACTCGTACCGGTTCAGCATCGAGTGGGCCCGCATCGAGCCCGAGCGCGGGTTCGTCAGCCGTGCCGAGGTCGACCACTACCGCCGCATGGTCGACGCCTGCCACGAGTTCGGCATCGAGCCGATCGTCACCCTCATGCACTTCACGGTGCCGCGCTGGTTCGAGCGCGACGGCTTCTGGCGCGCACCCGACGCCGCCGACCTGTTCGCCCGCTACACCGAGGCGGCGCTGCCGATCGTGCAGGACGGCGTCCGCTACGTCTGCACGATCAACGAGCCGAACATCGCGGCGATGCTCGCCGGCGGCGAGGACGCCGCGAATCTGGTGGCCTACGGTCTGCCGAACCCGGACCTGGGTGTCGCCGACGCCCTGCTGGCCAGCCACCGGCGGTCGCGCGAGGTCCTGTCACAGGTGTCGGGCCTCCGGTCCGGGTGGACCGTCGCGACGCAGGCGTTCAAGTCGTCGGGGGCGCCCGGGGCGGACAGCATGCTCCGCGAGTACGGGTACCCGCGCGACGACTGGTACCTGGAGCAGGCCGCCGGCGACGACTTCCTGGGGGTGCAGGCCTACACCCGCACGTTCATCGGTCCGGACGGGCCCCTGCCCGTCGCTGACGACGTCGAGACCACCCTCACCGGCTGGGAGTTCTACCCCGAGGCCTCGGCCGACGGGCTCCGCAGCGCGTGGGAGCTCTCCGGTGGTGTCCCGCTGATGATCACCGAGAACGGCATCGCCACCGCCGACGACTCCCGCCGGCAGGCGTACACGCAGGGCGCTCTCGAGGGCATCCACCGCTGCATCGAGGACGGCATCGAGGTCCTCGGCTACCAGCACTGGTCGCTGCTCGACAACTACGAGTGGGCCTCCGGCTTCCGCCCGACCTTCGGGCTGGTCGCGTGGGACCGCGAGACCTTCGAGCGCACGCCGAAGGACTCCGCCCGCTGGTACGGGCGGGTCGCGCAGGCGAACGCCCTCGAATCGGTCACCGTCTAGGACGGTCGACCCCGCAGGCGCGCGGCGGACGGGAGACCCTGCTCCCGTCCGCCGCGCTTCGTCACGTCCGGCACGGGTCGGCCCACGGGTCGTGGTGCGGGCAGTGCTCAGGCGGCGGCGAGCAGGTCGGCGACGGCCGTCTCGCGGAGCAGCTCCGCGCGGTCCGCAGCGGTCGAGCCCTCGTCGTCGGCGGCGTCCCGGTCGACGTCGAGCGACAGCACGACCCGGACCGTGTCGAGGTCGCCGGAGTCGACAGCCGCGATCAGCAGCGTCGCGCCCCGTGACCCGCGCGCCCTGGTGTCCGCACCCGCGGTGGCGAGGGCACGCACGATCGAGGCGTGGCCGCCCCACGCAGCGCGGACGATCGGTGTGTTGCCGTCGCCGTCACGGGCCTCCAGGTCGGCGCCCGCTGCGACCAGCACGTCGACCGCCCGTCGCGCATCGCGGTCGATCGCCAGCGTCAGCGGCGTCCGCCCCTCGGTGTCCTCCAGCTGCAGGGTCGCCCCGCGGCGCAGGAGTTCCTCGAGCATCTCGGGGTGGTCGAACCACGCGGCGGCGTGCAGCGGCGCGAATCCCCAGCGGGGGTCGACGTCGTCGACGTCGCTCGCGTCGTCGGCCAGGTGCAGCCCGCCGAGGTCGCCGTACGCGGCGGCCCGCACCACCTCGGTCGCCCACTCCACCCAACCGTCCGGTACCGGGCCGTGCCAGCCGCGTGCCGGGCGCGACTCGAGGCCGGAGTACACGGTCTCGGCGACGCTCCGGATCGCCACCCGGACACCCCGGAACCGGATCGCGACCTCACCGACGGGGGAGATCAGCAGGCGGAGTTCCCAGGCGTCGTGCTCGTTCAGGTACTCGAGCTCGCCCCGGGCGACGTGCGCATCGCCGGCGAGCAGCGCTGCGGGGTCGACGCCCGGCGGGTCGATGACGGCGTCGCGCAACCGGAGCGACACCCTGGCGTGGTTCCAGCGGCGCCACAGGCCGCTCGGGGTGTCGAGCACCTCGTCGTTGCGGACCACGATGTCGGCGTGCACGACGACCGGGTCGGGCACACCGTGGCCCGGCAGGTCGACAGGGGTCGTCACGTCGTCCTCGTCGGCATCCGGGTCGACGACGGCGTCGGCGGACTCCACGACCCAGCGTTCGATCCGCGAATCGGTCCACTTGACCGTCAGGAGCGCGGCGATCGTGGGCGGGGCGTCCTCGAGCAGCCGGGTCACGTGTTCGCGCTGGCCGTCGAAGTCCTCGAGGGAGACGTAGCCAACGGAGGGCCAGTTCACTCGACTCCATCGCACGGGACGACACTACCCGGCAGAGGTCAGTCCTCCTGCGGCGGGACGGGTGAGGTCCTCGTCGCGTGTTCTCGTCCAGCTTCGCAGTTCTCCACAGGTGTCACCCTTCCGGAGCGGCGCCGCCCGGAATGTGAGATGTTGAAGACATGCCGCCGCGGACCGTCCCCCGACTTGCGGTACGGACTGCGTCCAGAGGTCCTGATCGCGCGACTGATGGGCTCGAGGACCTGCGGCGACGGCTGGTTCGAGCCCCGGGGAGCAACAGGCGGCTGGCCCCGCGAGTGAGCGGACGGTCGACGAAGCGGTGGGCGAGCGGCGCCACGGCGAGCATGGCACCGACGGTGATCGTGACGACCACGAACCACGGCACCCAGTACGCGCCCGCAGCGGCGAGTACTGCGGGCACCACCGGCGCCAGGAGTGGATGAACGAGGTACAGCGCGTACGACGCAGCGCCGCCGGCCATCACCCAGCGGGGCACGAACCGGCCGATCCGATCCTCCAGCCAGACCGCCGAGAACACGACAGCGGCGATCACGAGCGGGACGACGGCCGCCGAGACCTCCAGCCGTTCGGCACGCAACGAGGCCAGGGCGCCCATGCAGACCGCGATGCCGCCGAGCGACGAGACGGTCAGGCCCGGTCGTCGTGCTCGCCACCCGCGGGCGATGACCATCCCGGCGAGGAAGTAGAGCGTCACGTCATCGGCGTAGAACCACCATGCTGACCCGGTGGCCGGGCGCAGGAGTGACGTGGCGGCTGCGATCGTGAGGATCGGTGCGCAGAGGGCCAGCGGGTCGACCCGGATGGCCAGGGCGAGCGTCATGAGCGCGTAGAACGCCATCTCGAAGACCAGCGTCCACCCGACGCCCCAGAGCGGGTGGATGGCACCCGCTTCATCGTGAGTGGGGATGAACAGGTACGACGCGAGGACCGTCCCCGGGCTGAGGGCCGAGTTGACCACCAACGAGCCGGCCAGCACCACCGCGGCGATCTTGATGGTGGTCATCAGCCAGTAGAGCGGGACGACCCGCGCGAGCCGCGCCCGGGCGAACCGGTGCCAGGACGCTGGCGTCCGACCGAGGTCGTCGCCGACGATCACCATCACGAAACCGCTGATCGTGAAGAACAGCCAAACGCCCAGTCCGCCGATCCGGTCGAGCTGCGGGGTGTGCTCGTCGAAGCGCTCCGCCGAGTAGTAGCACGCGTGGACGATCACCACGAGGGTGGCTGCGACGTACCGCAGCGCCTGGATGAGACGGAAGGGCTGCTGTCGGGATCGCATGTAACCATTCTACATACGAAATACAAACATACGCGATGATATCGGGCACGTGCTATGGATATAGCACGTGATATACTAACGACATGACCACTCGAACCGCAGCGCGCGAGGTCGTCTACCTCGGCTGGACGGGGCACGGCAACTACGGCGACGAACTCCTCCTCGAGACCTGGCGTCTCGCCCTCGGGATCGACGCCGTTTCGCCGGTGACCCGACGGGAGCGGCTCGCCGACGTCCAGAGCGCGATCCACTCGTACCGCACCGGACGTCGTACCGAGCGGATGCTCCTCCTCGGTGGCGGGACGGTGCTCGGCTTCCAGAACTGGGCGCGGCACGTGGCAGATGCTGCTCGGGTGTACCGCGCAGACGCAGTGGTCGCACTCGGCGCAGGGGCTGCTGAGTCGACCGACACGTTCGCCCTGGGCCTGCAGGGGCACGACTGGCGGCGCTGGTCGGGGCTCCGATCGATCCTGCTCGGTGTCCGCGGTCCGCTCACGGCAGTGGAGTGCGAGCGGGCCTTGGGTCGTCCTGCTGTCGTCGGTGACCCTGCTCTGCTGTACCCGGTCGTGGCGGGCATCGAACGCGTCCATGACGCCGACGGCCCGGTCGGTGTGAGCGTCGGTGCTGATCCGGCGTCGCGGTTCGATCCGCGGTCGGTCGCGGCGGCGGTTCGCGGGATGTCCGGGGCGGACACCGAGATCGTGTTGTTCGCACTGTCCCCGAACGACCTCGCCGCTTGTCGGACCCTGCAGTCCGAACTGCACCGCCCGTCGCGGATCCACCGGTTCGACGGCGACGTCCGCGCAACGACCTCGGAGATCAGCCGGTGCAGTCTCATGCTCACCGAGCGACTGCACGGCGCCGTCGCCGCGGTCGGCCTGGGCATCCCCACGGTGCCGCTCGCCTACGCCTCGAAGTGTGACGACTTCTGGCTCAGCATCACGGGTGAGCGGGCCGCGGTCGTGCCGGGCTCGACGGAGCAGCAGATCGTCGATGCTGCGACCCGGGCACTCGACCCCCTGGAGCGCTCGGCGACCCAGGCGCAGGTGAAGGCGCTCCGCCAGCGCCTCGTGCTCGGGGTGCAACGGATCGCTGACTGGCGCGAGGGCGTCACCACGACCGACCAGCTCAGCGAGCCGCTCCAGTTCGAGACGGTCGAACCCGCTGGTGCCCACCGAGGTGTTGCCTGATGGAGGCTCAGGAGTACGTCCGGATCCTGCGCAAGAGCTGGCTCCTCATCACGGCGACGGCGCTGCTCGGCATCCTCAGCGGTGGTGCGCTCGCTGCTGCGTCGACACCCACATACACCGCGTCGACTCGTCTCTACGTCTCCGTCCGTACGCAAGAAGGCGCCGCCAGTACGGATCTGAACCAGGGGACGAGCTTCGCGCGGCAAGCTATCTCCACGTACGTCGACGTCGTGAACAGCCCGATCGTCCTCGATCGGGCCGGACGCGAGCTGGAGCCGCGCATGACGGCAGCCGAACTGGCGCCGCTCGTCAGCGCTTCGTCCCCCGCCAACACCGTGCTCCTCGAGGTCTCCGTGACGGACACCAGCGCGAAGCGTGCGGCAGACATCGCGAACGCCGTCGGGGAGTCGTTCGCACGCGTCGTGTCCGAGGACCTCGAGAAACCGAGCGTCGGACCGTCCCTCATCGCCGTGAAGACGATCGCGCCGGCATCCGTGCCGAGCGCGCCGAGTGCTCCACGGGTCCCGCTGATGCTCGCGATCGGCCTCGCGGTGGGTCTCGTGACCGGGGTCGGGATCGCGGTGCTCCGGACGAACCTCGACACGAGGGTCAGGACCGCGGAGCAGATCGAGGCAGTCGCTCGCCGCCCTTACCTGGGCGGGATCTTCGTCGATCCGGACGCCCAGAAACGTCCCCTCATCGTCCACGCCGATCCACGGAGTCCACGGTCGGAAGCCTTCCGTCGACTCCGGACGAGTCTGCAGTTCGTCGGCCTCGGCGACGCTGGCCGCTCGTTCGTGGTGACCAGTTCCGGGCCGGGCGAGGGCAAGAGCTACGTCGCGGCGAACCTGGCCATCGCCCTTGCTGAGACCGGAGCGAGTGTCGCGCTCGTCGATGCGGACCTCCGGCGCCCCCGTGTGGCGGACTACCTCGGCATCGAGGGGAACGCCGGGCTGACGGACCTGCTCATCGGACGTGCGGAGATCGCCGACGTCCTGCAGCCGTGGGGTGAGCAAGCGCTCTCGGTGCTCCCGTCCGGACGCATCCCCCCGAACCCGAGCGAGATGCTCGGCTCCGCTGCGATGCGTGCAACCGTGGAACACCTGGAGCGCAACTTCGACTACGTCGTGATCGATGCGCCTCCGGTCCTGCTGGTCGCCGATGCCGCCGTGCTCAGCGCCGTCGCCGGCATCCTCTTCGTGGCCGCCGCCGGCAAGGTCCGCAAGGCGGATGTCGTCGCGGCACTCCGGGCGCTCGACGCCGTCAAGGCGGTCACGTTCGGAGTGGTCGGCCAGATGCTGCCGATGCGCGGTGCCGGTGGTGGGTCCTACGGCAAGTACGCCTACTACGACGGCGACACCCCGGTCATCGAGCCAGTGCCCGAGGAGCGGCGCGGCCGGCGCGGTCTGACCACATGACCCGCGGTGTCGGCTCGACCGTCGCGCGCCCGGTCGGCGCCGCCCTCACCCACCCCGAACCCTCTGGGAGTTGAACTTGTCAATCCTCGTCACCGGCGGCGCCGGGTACATCGGCTCGCACGTGGTGCGCCTCCTCGAGGAGCGAGGCGAGTCGGTCGTCGTGGTCGACGACTTCTCGAGCGGCCTCAGGTCGCGGGTCGAAGCCGTCGTCATCCAACTCGACCTCGCGGCCGCTGATGCCACGTCAGTGCTCATCGACGTCATGCACGAGCACGACGTGTCCTCGGTCATCCACCTCGCGGCCCTCAAGGACGTCGCGGAATCGGTCGCCGAACCGGAGCGCTACTACAGCGTCAACGTCGGAGGGCTCGGGCACCTGCTCGAAGCGATGCGTGGGGTCGGGGTCGCTCGGATCGTCTTCTCGTCCTCGGCTGCGGTGTACGGCGCTGTGCATGACGTCGTCGTCACCGAGCGGACCCCGTGTTCGCCGATCAATCCGTACGGGCAGACGAAGCTGATCGGTGAGTGGATGCTCGACGCAGCGCACGACGCCTGGGGTCTGCGGGCGATCTCGCTGCGCTACTTCAACGTCGCCGGCGCCGGATGGGACGACCTCGCGGACACCGCTGCCAAGAACCTCATCCCGATCGTGGTGGATCGGATCCGTCGCGGTGAGCCACCGGTCGTCTACGGCGACGACCACGACACCCCCGACGGCACCTGCGTCCGCGACTACATCCACGTCGCAGACCTCGCACGGGCGCACCTCGCCGCGGTCGACACGCTCCGCGACGCCAGCGACTTCGCCGGGCCGGTCAACATCGGCACGGGCAAGGGGGCGTCCGTCCGAGAGGTCGTGGCCGAGGTGAGCAGCGCCCTCGGGCGACCGAGCACCCTGCGGGTCGCCGAAGCTCGTGCTGGCGATCCCGCCGCGGTCGTCGCGGACCCGTCCGTCGCGGCCGATCAACTCGGGTGGCGGGCTCGTCACGGTCTCGACGCGATCGTCCGTTCCGCCCTCGGAGCAGTCCACTCCTGACGCACGATGGGTGCGACCGTCGCGTTCTCGGCTCGGGGCCCTTCAGAGTCGCCGCGACACGGGCGCCCAGCGGAGCGCGGCATGGAGAGCAGGGACGACGACCCACGGCGTGGTCGCGGCGATCAGCCGCACGGGTACCGCGATGTCCGACGGCACGGCGATGAGGATGCCGAGCGAACACGCGAGCGTGATGACCCGCACAGTCGTGAGCTCGGCGTTCGACCGGCGGTAGCGCTGAAACGTCGAGAACACGGTGCTGGTCCACAGTGCTGACACCAGGAGACAAGCGACGACGCTGAACGGGACTGCGTCGGAGAGCGCGGTCACGTGGACGGCGCTCAGGACGAACGGCACGACCGCAGCCGCCGTCGTGCCCCAGAGCACAGCGGCCAGGATCGCGCTCGCAGCGATCGTTGCGGGGAAGGCGAGCGACCGCATCCGTGCGCGGAAGGACGACGGCGCAGCCTGAGTGGGATTCCGGTGATCGGCCGATCGTTCCTCGACCGCGCGGCCTCGCATCGAGCGGATGACGGTCGGGGAGAGTCCTGTCTGCAGCATCTGGAACGGCCCCGCGATGAGGGTGGTGCAGCTCCGGAACGCGCCGGCCACGGCGAGTGACGTCGATGCGCCGAGCGCGATCACCACCGCGCTCATCGTGGTGCCGATCAGGACACCGTCGAGCGCGAGGAACGGGATGTCCCGCCGGTACTCATCGAGGAACACCCGAACGCTCCACGACCGGGTCGGGCGTCCTCGCAGTGCGAGTCCTGCGGCACCCGCTCCGTACGCGATCGTCATCGCCACCGGCAGCGCCACCGACGCGTCGACGCCGGGCAACAGCCCGATCGCACAGAATCCGGCCAGGACCACCATGACCACGGCGTCGGTGGAGACGACGCGACCGTAGCGGACTGCCGACATCTCGACCGATCGTGTCGTGTCGTACAGGGCGTACGTGACGAGTGCCACTGCGAGCGCGAGTCCGGATGCGGCGGTCGCGAGACCGAGGCCGACGACCGCGATCGTGATCGACGCGGGAACAGCTGCGGCGAGGGTGAGCAGCACCGCAGCACGGCGTGCCGCTCGAGACCGTTCCGGGTCGCCTGACAGGTAGATGACGACGGGTAGTGCTCCGAACCCGCGCACGAAGCCGGCCGCCACGAAGAACACGGAGAGCAGAACGGCGAAACGGCCCCATCCGTCGGGAGTCAGGCGGACGGTGCCGACGATCGTGATGCCCATCTGGCCCAGGCTCAGCATCGCCTGAGCGGCGAAGGGGAGCGCGAGTCGGCCGAGTCGCTGCATGTTCGCGCCCCTCTCATTATGGATGTCACGTGTTAGTATATCACTGACCCGTGAGTGACCGACCTGATGAGTGAAGGACCGAGATGCTGACATTTGCCGAGTTCGAGCGAACGGAGATCGCGGGCGTGCCGATCATCGTCGCGACCCGTGATGAAGCGATCGAACAGATCGCGGCGGTCGCGCAGAGCGGTGGTGCCGGTGACGTCCACCTGGCGAACTCGTACGTGATCTCCCTCACCGCGCAGGACGAGGACTACCATCGGCTCATCGCCTCCGGGGCTGCCGTCTACCCAGACGGCAAGCCCCTCACGTGGGTGTCGAGAGTGCTCCCGGGCCGCGCGCTGTCGCAGGTCAGGGGCCCGTCGCTGTTCCCGGACATGATGGACCGGGGGCGGAGCCGGGGACTCCGGCACTTCTTGCTCGGCAACACGGACGAGGTGCTGGCGTCCCTCCGCGCCGAACTCGAGCGGCGGTACCCGGGCGTCTCGATCGTCGGGATGCACCGCTCGTACTTCCGGCCACTGACCGACGACGAGCTCGCCGCTCAGGACGCCGAAATCGTCGCCGCTGATCCGGACATCATCTGGGTCGGCCTCGGAACACCGCTGCAGGACGTCGAGACGCGACGGATCGCCGAACACCTCGGGAAAGTCGCGATCGGGGTCGGGGTGGCGTTCGACTTCATCGCGGGGACGAAGCCAGTGGCTCCGGAGTGGATGACCCGTGTCGGGCTGGAGTGGGTCTTCCGGCTCGCGAGCGAACCGCGCCGTCTCTGGAAGCGTTACCTCATCGGGAACTTCGTGTTCCTCCGCGCGGCCCTGCGGCGACGCCGATGACCGGCAGACGCGTGGCGGTCGTCAGCCAGGTTCCTCCGCCCGTGCACGGCCAGACCGTGATGACCCTCCGTTTCCTCGACGTGCTCGAGCGGCTGGGGCGACCGTCACGACTCGTCGACCGTCGGTTCAGTGCGACGGTCGCCGAGGTCGGTGTGCCTTCGCTGCGCAAGGTGGTCGCGGTGGTCGGACTGCTCACCCGTGTCGTCTGGACCAGCGTCCGTTTCCGGCCCGAGGCGGTCGTGGTGTTCGTCACCACCCGGGGCGGATCGTTCCTCGTCGACTGGGCCGTGTCCGAGCTCCTGCGGCTCTTCCGGAGTTCTCTGGTGCTCTACGTGCATTCGGTCGGCTTCGAGGACCTCCGTCGTCGAGGCCGGTTGTGGGCGTGGTGTGTCGATCGTCTCCTCGGCTCGAGCGACCGGATCGTCACACTCGGTCCGTCCCTGCTCGCAGACCTGCCTGGCCGCGCTGCACTTTGTCTCGCCAACACGCCGGGCCCGGTGCCGTCTGTGACCACCGACGCCGATCCGTGCAGCGTCCTCTTCCTGTCGAACCTCATCCCTGGCAAGGGTGCCGAGGACTTCGTGCGGATCGCCGGACTCCTCCTTCGTCGCACCGGGACCGAGCGCTGGCGTTTCACACTGGCGGGTTCGCCCGCCGATGCAGACGTCGTCGCAGCGGTCGAACGCGAACTGGTCGATGCCGACGTGGCGGCACGTGTCGCGGTCGTGGGCGCGCTCGGCGCGCCCGAGAAGTGGCAAGCGTTGGCGGTGTCGACGTGTCTTGCCTTCACGTCGTCGCTCGAAGAGGCGCAGCCGTTGACGATCGTCGAGGCGTTCGCGAGCGGCACGCCTGTGGTCGCGTACCGCACCGGCGGTGTTCCAGACCTCATCGAGCACGGTGTCAACGGCTTCCTCGTCGACGTCGGCGACGAGGATGCGTTCGCCGATGCCCTCGAGTCCCTGATCAGAGACCCTGCACTCCGCGGACGACTGTCCGCTGGCGCCTCGCGGACCTTCTCGGCGCGTCTGTCCGAGCTCGCCTACACGGACGCCTGGCGACACGTCCTCGACGAGAGCGCCCGATGAGCGTCCATCCCGCCATGACGTTCCTTCCGAGCCGTCGATCGTTCCGAGGACACCGCTGGCGAGCCCCGGCCCTGCCCTGGCTCACCTGGGTGGCGGTGACGATGGCGATCGTGATCGACACGAGTGGCCGTGTCGGTCTGGGGCCGGTGAGCCTCTCCGCGTTCATCTCGCTCGGTGTCATGGCGGTGCTCATCGCGCTGGCCCCGCTCGTCGTGGGAGCGGGACTCGCAACCGTCCCCTTGCCGTTGCTCCTGTTTTACGGCTTCGTCGTCGTCCGTCTCGTCTTCGCTCCCAACCCCGACGGGCTCCAGAACGCAGCGATCCTCACCATGTTCACCTTCGGCATCGCGTTCTCTGCGCGGTCGGCGACGGTGGAGATCGCCGGCGCGACGCTCCGGGTGTTCGCCGGTGTCGGTGTCCTGGTCGCCGTCCTGTTCGCCGTCGGCAGTGTGTCGGGTGCGGACGTCTACATGACCCGTGCATTCGCCCTCACTGCTCTCGTGCTGCTGTCCGCTGCGGTGGTGCTGCCACCGGCAGACCTCCTCGCCCGTGCCGCTCCGTTCGTGATCGTCGGGGCCATCGTGCTCAGCCTGTCCCGGACGGCGTCCGCGATCAGCATCCTCATGTTGGTGGGACTCGTCGTCCGGCTCCGCCGAGGACACCGGATCCTGCTCGCCTGCGGCGCGGTGACCGGCGTCGCGCTCGCCACCTGGGCGCTCCTGTCGACGTTCGCACCGTTGCGCGATCGCTTCCTCGTCGGTGACAACGCGGTCGAGGTCGGTGGCCTCGCGATCAACACCTCCGGCCGTTCGGCGCTCTGGGAAGCAGTCAGCCAGAACGCGATGCACGCGCCCTTCCTCGGCCATGGCCCGGGGTCGGCGGTCGTCTTCGTGACGGAACGGTTCGGTGGGATCACACAGCCGCACAACGAGTACCTCCGCGTCCTGCACGACGAGGGGCTCGTCGGACTGGTCCCGTTCGTCCTGGGCTGTCTGCTCGTGCTCATCCGTGTCGTCAAGCGGATCGCACGGACGGACCAGCCGATCCACTGGGCCGCGCTGTTCGCTCTAACGGCGACACTCGCTGCCGCCGCCACGGACAACGTCCTCGTCTACCCGTTCGTCCTGCTTCCCGCCGCGGTGCTCATCGGGCTGTCACTCGGCCTCCCCGTCGATCTCTCGGCAGGATCGAAGACGACAGGAAAACGCACACGAGCGCGTCGGGACAGAGCGGACGAACTCACCGGGGTGCTGCGATGAGTGGTCGACCAGACATCGCAGCCGTGATGAGCGCGTACAACGCCGTCGACACGATCGTCCCCGCCGTGCGCTCGCTCCTCGACCAGACCGAGGTCGCCTTGGAGGTCGTCGTGTTCGACGACGGATCGACGGACGGGACCGATCTCGCGCTGAGATCACTCGTCGATCCGAGGCTCCGCGTGCTCCGATCCCCGCACAACGTCGGTCGATCGATCGGACGCGAGCGCGCCATCCGAGCGACGACCGCAGCGGTGATCGCGATCGCAGACGCAGACGACGTCGCGCTCCCCGGAAGGCTCGCGGCGCACGTCCGTCAGCTTCGGGAGAACCCTGCCGCGGTCGCGACCTTCGGCAGGCTCGTCGAGCAGCGCGGCACGCGGACGATCCTCGCCGATCGGTTCCCGCACGACTCCGTCGCCGTCGACGCGATGTTCGAACGCGGTCAGATGCCGGTCGCGCACCCGGCGAGTGCGTTCCGTCGCGAGTGGTACCTCGACACCGGCGGGTACGACCCAGAGATCCGCTGGTGCGAGGACTACGACCTGTTCGCACGCGGATGGCGCCCCGGAGCCGTCGTCCCCGACCCCACGTCCGTCGTGCTCTACGCGTCCCCTGGCGCCGTCCGGTCGTGGCGCTACTGGTGGGAGAACGAGCGGCACCGTCGTGCGATCACCGCCCGTGTCCTCGCGGCCGGCCGTTCTCGAGCCGGTGCGACTCCCATCGCGCCCTACCTCCGTGCTGCCAGCGCCCCACCACGTCGCGCCGTCGAGGTGCTCCGGTACGTCGCCGTGTCAGCACGCGATGCCGTCCGTGAACGTCGGCGTCTCCACCGTTCCACCGAAGAAGAAAGCGGAAACAGATGAACACCACCAACACTGTCCTCGTCACCGGGGGCGCCGGCTTCATCGGCTGCGCACTCTCTGAGCGGCTTGCGAGCAGATTCGCCCGCTGGGTCGTCGTCGACTCGCTGCATCCGCAGGTCCATCCCGAGCGGGTGCGACCGGTCGGACTCCATGCTTCCGCAGAACTCGTGGTGGGTGACATCACGAGGAGCGAGGTCTGGGACGATGTGCTCTCGGACGTCCGCCCCGAGATCGTGATCCACCTCGCGGCAGAGACCGGAACAGCGCAGTCGCTCGACGAGGCGTCGCGACACGCTGAGGTGAACGTCGTCGGAACCACCCGCATGCTCGACGGGTTCGGCCGTCACGGCGTCGTCCCCGAGCGGATCCTCCTCAGCAGCAGTCGCGCGGTGTACGGGGAGGGGCGCTGGATGTCCGAGGCCGGTGACGTCCAGTACCCGGGCCAGCGCAGCCACGCGCAGCTCGAGCGTGGGGCGTGGAACTTCGACGGACTGTCACCGCTCCCCGCCCGCGCCGATGACAACGTCCCGCATCCGACCAGCGTCTACGGCTCGACCAAGCTGTCGCAGGAGCAGATCCTTGCGGCCTGGGTCGGCGCGCGGGACACGGCGTTGACCGTCCTGCGCCTGCAGAACGTCTTCGGGCCCGGGCAGTCCCTGACGAACAGCTACACCGGCATCGTCTCGCTGTTCTCCCAGCTCGCCCGTGCCGGGCAGAGCATCCCGATCTACGAGGACGGCGAGATCACCCGTGACTTCGTGTTCATCGACGACATCGCCGACGCCTTCGTGGCGGCGCTCGGGATGACTCGCTCGGTCGGGACCACGACGTTCGACATCGGGTCCGGCGTCCCATCGACGATCAACGACCTCGCTCGGACGATCGCTCAGCACCACGGAGCGCCCGCTCCGCACGTCACCGGGGCGTTCCGTGACGGCGACGTCCGGTTCGCGGCGTGTGATGTCGCTCCGACGGTGGCCGCGATCGACTGGGAGCCGCAGTGGAACCTGGACGCCGGCGTCGTGCGCCTGCAGGACTGGATCGACGGCCAACTCGGAACCGCAGCCGAGGCACTCCTGGCCAGCTGAGGTTTCTGCGCAGGAAGCCCCGGCTGCTCCGTGTGGAGTGGCCGGGGCTTCCTGCTGCCCCTGGGAGGTCGGCAGGGGGGGGGGAGGCGACGCCGATGCCACTCCGTGCGATGGATCAGTTCGACGGCGATCCTGAGCGAACGACGATGCCCCGGCTGCTCGGGATGAGCAGCCGGGGCATCGTCGTTGTGCGGGGGCGTTGCACGCTCGCGTGCGCGCTACTCCGCAGTGATCTCGTTCTGCGCGCCCTTGTCGTCGACCGTGGGCGTGTTCCCGGCCTTGACCACGTTGCCGTTCGAGCCGGCGCCGATGGTCACCGACCCGACCGACTTCGCGTGGACCGAGTTGATGGCACCCGCGATCGACACGTGCTCAACGGCTCCCGTCACGGTGACGAGTGAATTGGAAGCGGAGATCTCGAGGTTCGTGCAGTCGCCCTTCACGGTGAACTCGGCGCTGTCGTCGGTGACCTTCGCAGTCCCGTCCTTGCATGCGACGTCCTTCTTGACCGCGGGCCCGGCGGTCGACGTGGCTGACGGGGTGGAGCTGGGCTTCGCGGTGTTCGTCTCTGCCGCCGAGCAGCCCGCGAGGGTGGCGAGGGCGAGTGCTGCGGTGGCGATGGTGATCGGCTTGATGAACTGCATGAGGGGATCCTGACGTCGAAGGCGTTGTGTGGATGGAAGGGTCGAGGCCCAGGTCGCGGTGAGCGAGCCTGGGCCTCGACGAGCGCTCCGGATTCGGAGTGCTCAGCTCACCGTGAAGGAGAACCGCGCGGTCGTGTCCGCCCCAGGCAGGGACTGCAGCACGGTGCCCGAGTAGCTGCCGGGTGCCAGCGTCACGGTCGACGTCAGCGTCCAGGTGCCGTCGTCCTTGACCGATCCCTCGGCCAGGGTGGTGCCGCCGGAGCCCTTGACGACCAGGGGAGCCTTGGGCGTGCCCTTGCCGGAGAACACCGGCGTGCCGTTGGTCAGACTCGCGCCGATCGCCGGGCTCTCCAGCGTCACCGCAGTGAACTCGATGCGGAACTGGAACGGCGCGGTGGTCACCTTGCCGTCAGCGACCTGTCGAACGGTCCCGGAGTAGGAACCGGCTCCGAGAGCGATCGTCGAGGTGACGTCGAAGCGGCCATCGCTGCGCACCTTGCCCGATGCGAGCTGCGTCCCGGAAGCACCGGTGACGGTGATGTCGGCGTTCGGGGTCCCGGTGCCGCTGAAGACCGGGTTCGGGGTGGTGACCACCGCGTCCTGGCCGGGAGCGGTCAGCGAGACGGGGATCATCGGTGCGACGATCGTGAACCGGAATTCCGCCGAGGTGGTCTTGCCGTTCACGGTCTGCCATGCCTTGCCGGCGTACTCGCCGTTGGCGAGCGCAACCGCCGAGGGGACCGACCAGGTGCCGTCGGCCTTGACCGTCGTGGTGGCGAGGGTCGTGCCGTAGGTGCCCTTGACCTCGATGGTCGCGCCGGCCTGGCCCGTACCGGTGAACACGGGGTTGGTGTCCGTGACCTCAGCGCCGATCGCCGGGGTTTCCAGCGTCACCGGGGCGATGTTCTGCACGACGGTGAACCGGAAGTCCGCCGAGGTGGTCTTGCCGTTCACGGTCTGCCATGCCTTGCCGGCGTACTCGCCGTTGGCGAGCGCAACCGCCGAGGGGACCGACCAGGTGCCGTCGGCCTTGACCGTCGTGGTGGCGAGGGTCGTGCCGTAGGTGCCCTTGACCTCGATGGTCGCGCCGGCCTGGCCCGTACCGGTGAACACGGGGTTGGTGTCCGTGACCTCAGCGCCGATCGCCGGGGTTTCCAGCGTCACCGGGGCGATGTTCTGCACGACGGTGAACCGGAAGTCCGCCGAGGTGGTCTTGCCGTTCACGGTCTGCCATGCCTTGCCGGCGTACTCGCCGTTGGCGAGCGCAACCGCCGAGGGGACCGACCAGGTGCCGTCGGCCTTGACCGTCGTGGTGGCGAGGGTCGTGCCGTAGGTGCCCTTGACCTCGATGGTCGCGCCGGCCTGGCCCGTACCGGTGAACACGGGGTTGGTGTCCGTGACCTCAGCGCCGACCGCCGGGGTTTCCAGCGTCACCGGGGCGATGTTCTGGCCGACGGTGAACTTGAACGGTGCCGTGGTGGTCGTGCCGGTGACGGTCTGGGATGCCGTTCCGGCGTAGCTGCCGATCGCGAGCGCAACCGCCGAGGGGACCGACCAGGTGCCGTCCGCCTTGACCGTGGTCGAGGCGAGGACGGTGCCGTAGGTGCCCCGCACGACGACGGTTGCTCCGACGGTGCCGCGGCCTTCGAACACCGGGTTCGGCGTTGAGACGTCCGAGTCGATCGCGGGAGCGGTCAACGTGACCGGGACCATCGCCTTGACGACGAAGTTGATCGGTGCGCTCGTGCTCTCACCCTTGAGCGGTGTCTGGACCGCGGTGAGCATGTAGCTGCCGTCGACGAGGTCGAAACCGGCCGGGACGCTCCACTTGCCGTCCTTGACGGTGGTGGTCGCGACGACCCTGCCGGTCGCGCCCTTGATCTCGATCGTGGCGCCTTCGTCACCCGTGCCGGAGAACACCGGACGCTTGTCGGTCACGTTCGACCCGTTCGCCGGAGTCTCCACGACAATCGGAGCGACCGGGTTCGCGGCCTCACCGATCGTGGTCTTCGTGGTGGAGGTGGTGTCGAAGGAGCCTTCGACAGCGGTCCCGACGAGCTTGGTCGTCATCGCCGAGGTCGCCTCGGGCGCGTCAGCCGGGGTCTCGATGTCGATGCCCCAGCGCAGCAGGGACGCGTCCGGCA
Organism: Curtobacterium sp. MCBD17_026; assembly: GCF_003234895.2. NCBI lineage: Bacteria > Bacillati > Actinomycetota > Actinomycetes > Micrococcales > Microbacteriaceae > Curtobacterium > Curtobacterium sp. MCBD17_026. Next base: position 463,438 of record NZ_CP126281.1, read on the forward strand.
GCGTCCACGTGGACGTGGTCGGCTTGAACGTGTAGGTGTAGGTCTTGCCGTCCATGGACAGGTCACCGTTGGTGAGGGTCAGGGAACGGTTCGTCCAGCCCTCGCCGGGCTTCTGGTAGCTGCCCTGGATGGTGTCCTGGCCCTCGGCGAAGACGGTGCCCTCGGGAGCGGTGAAGGTGACCTTCGCATCCGGTCGGGACACATCGCCCTGGGTCTGGAACTGCGCCTGGACCTTCGTGGTGGCGTCGCGCTCGAGCGTGACGGCGGGGCCGTCCTGCCCGACGATCGCGGACGCGTTGATCGTGACCTCGAGGATCTTGTCGTCGATGTCCTTGTTGTCGATCATCTGCACGACGCGGAGGGAGTTGTCGCCGTCCTTCAGGCCCGTGACGGTCATGGTCCAGGACCCGTCGGCTGCGACCCGGACCGGGACGCCGGTGCCGGGGATGTAGACGAACGCGCCGGGCGTTGCGGTGCCGGAGATGACCGCGGACTTGCCGGCCTGGTTCACCGAGTCCACCTTCGCCGTCAACGGCTGCTCCGTGACCTCGATGTGGGTCGAGGTCGCTGCGGCCGCGCGGAACGTGCCGACCGAGCTGGTGCCGTTGAAGACGAAGCCCATCTTGTCGGTTCCACCACGCGTGGCTTCGGGGACGTTGACCTTCATCATGAAGCGGTACTGCTGACCCGCGGGACGGGTTCCTGCCCAGTCGGCATCGAACGTGATCGTCTTCCCGGCGTCCGAGAGACGACCGTCGGTCAGCGGGATCGTCGTCGAAGCGGACCATTCCTCGGCCCCGACGGCGCGGTACGCGCCCTGGACCGTGGACTGCGCATCGAACGTAGCGCCCTCCGGCGCGGTGAGCGTGACCGTGCCGTCGACGTTTTCACGTGCCTCGTTGTTCTGCACCACCATCGGCACGTCCGTGGTCGTACCGCGGGCGAGCTCGATCGGGCCCTGGTCGACGCCGACGAGCGTGCCGCCCTCGACCAGGTTGACCGTGACGTCCTTGCGGTCGTGCTCGACGTTGTTGATCTTCTGGATCGCGGTCAGCGTGTTCGTCCCGTTCGCGAGCCCCGAGACGGTCATCGACCAGGTCCCGTCGCTCGCGACCGTGACGCTCTGGCTGCCGATCGTCACCGTCGCACCCGGTGTCGCCGTGCCGGAGAGGACCGCCGACTTGGCGGAGTAGTCCACGGACGTGACTGTTGCAGACAGCGCTGCGGTTGCATCCGCGAGGTCGCCACGCAGGACGGCGTCGGCGTAGTGCTCTGCTGTGAGGTGGGTGATCGACATAAAGCCGCTATCACCCGGGTCGGAGGCCCCGATCGTGTAAGTGGACCCGACCGGCCGGAGTCCCGGGCCAGAAACGAACTGATTGTAGACGTTGGTCCACTCCCAGTCCTGGTTCGCAGCTCCAGTGCAGGCACGTCCGAGAACGACGCTGCCGACCGACAAACTTGACGGCTGCAAGCACAAGTCCGCGGCAGATCCAGTACCTCGGATCGGGCCACGATTTCCAGCTGCAGGGAAGGTATATGTACCCGCGGATGACTGTGCGGTTGCCTTCGATTGGCTCCACACCCTGCCAGGAGCAGCGTTCAAGGTCGGAGCCGCGACGCCCACGAATGCCCTGGGGTCTGTCGACCCCGTCCGATTCAGCTGAACGAACTTGCCGATGAGTCGATCACTCGCCTGTGTTTCTGCACTGGACGGTTCGGGAGCGGCAGTGGCGGAAGCGGCAGGGGCGCCGAACGACAAACCAGAGACGATGGTGGCTGCGGCCAGCCCGGCCGCGCCCATGGACTTGAGAGCTGTCGAAGCCCTCTTCTTGTGAGACATGTGCATCTTTCGAGACGGGCCGCAGGATGCGGCCGTGCGGGAAGGGACACGCCACAGCTCGCCGAAGCGAATGCAGCATGTAGATACAGAATATCACCTGATATGCCAGTCGTTGACCTCTCGCTGGCCCTGTGAGTTGAGTGTGATCAACGCAACTTTGTCCACCCGACGTTGACGCGCCTCCTGACCGGTGTAGAGTTGAGCCATGCGGACGCAAGTTCGCAACAGACTTCGCACCACCAGCACTGACAGAAGGAGTACCCACACATGGGACGTGCAGTAGGCATCGACCTCGGAACCACCAACTCGGTCGTCAGCGTGCTCGAGGGCGGTGAGCCCACCGTCATCGCCAACGCCGAGGGCATGCGCACCACGCCGTCGATCGTGGCGTTCACGAAGGACGGCGAGGTGCTGGTCGGCGAGACCGCCAAGCGCCAGGCCGTGACGAACGTCGACCGCACCATCGCGTCGGTCAAGCGTCACGTCGGCACCGACTGGACCACCGAGATCGACGGCAAGAAGTACACGCCGCAGGAGATCTCGGCTCGCACCCTCGGCAAGCTCAAGCGCGACGCCGAGCAGTACCTCGGTGAGGACGTCACCGACGCGGTCATCACCGTGCCGGCGTACTTCAACGACGCCGAGCGCCAGGCCACGAAGGACGCCGGTGAGATCGCCGGCCTCAACGTCCTCCGCATCATCAACGAGCCGACTGCGGCCGCTCTGGCCTACGGCCTCGACAAGGGCAAGGAAGACGAGCTCATCCTGGTCTTCGACCTCGGTGGCGGCACGTTCGACGTCTCCCTGCTCGAGGTGGGCAAGGACGACGACTTCTCGACGATCCAGGTCCGCGCGACCTCCGGTGACAACCGCCTCGGTGGCGACGACTGGGACCAGCGCATCGTCGACTACCTGGTCAAGAAGTTCAAGGACGAGCACGGCGTCGACCTGTCCACGGACAAGATCGCCAAGCAGCGCCTGAAGGAAGCGGCTGAGCAGGCCAAGAAGGAACTGTCGTCGCAGATGTCGGCGAACATTCAGCTCCCGTACCTGACGCTCACCGCCGAGGGCCCGCTGAACCTGGACGAGACCATCTCGCGCGCACAGTTCGAGCAGATGACCTCCGACCTGCTCGACCGCACCAAGAAGCCGTTCAACGACGTCATCAAGGAAGCCGGTGTCTCGGTCAACGACATCGCCCACGTGGTCCTCGTCGGTGGCTCGACCCGCATGCCGGCCGTGGCCGAGGTCGTCAAGTCGCTGACCGGCGGCAAGTCCCCGAACCAGGGCGTGAACCCGGACGAGGTCGTCGCCGTCGGCGCCGCACTGCAGGCCGGCGTGCTGAAGGGCGAGCGCAAGGACGTCCTGCTCATCGACGTCACGCCGCTGTCGCTCGGCATCGAGACCAAGGGCGGCCTGATGACGAAGCTCATCGACCGCAACACCGCGATCCCGACCAAGCGGAGCGAGACCTTCACGACCGCTGACGACAACCAGCCGTCGGTCGCGATCCAGGTCTTCCAGGGCGAGCGCGAGTTCACCCGCGACAACAAGCCGCTCGGCACCTTCGAGCTCACCGGCATCGCGCCGGCTCCCCGTGGCGTGCCGCAGGTCGAGGTCACCTTCGACATCGACGCCAACGGCATCGTGCACGTGTCCGCCAAGGACAAGGGCACCGGCAAGGAGCAGTCGATGGTCATCTCCGGCGGCTCGTCGCTGCCGAAGGAGGACATCGAGCGCATGGTCCGCGAGGCCGAGGAGCACGCCGCCGAGGACAAGGCTCGTCGCGAGGCAAACGAGCGTCGCAACCAGGCCGAGCAGCTCGTCTACTCGATCGAGAAGCTGATTAAGGAGAACGACGAGAAGCTCCCCGCGGACGTCAAGTCCGAGGTGCAGGCCGACGTCGACGCGCTCAAGTCCGCTCTCGCGGGCGAGGACGACGACGCCGTGAAGACCGCCTTCGACAAGCTCAACGAGTCGCAGGGCAAGCTCGGCCAGGCCATCTACAGCCAGCAGGACGCAGCAGCCGGTACCGCCGGTGGCGAGCAGCCCGCGGGTGAGCAGCCGGCCGACGACGAGGACATCGTCGACGCCGAGGTCGTGGACGACGAGGACGACAAGGACAAGAAGTAACGATGACGGATCCCAAGGACAACGCGCCCCACGAGGACGAGCCCCAGGTCGAGGGCGATGCCACGAACGCTGCCGAGCCCGAGGACCTCATCGATGCGGAGGGGCCCGACGTCGAAGTACCGACGGACGGCCCCGCCGCCGGGGGCCCGGCGGCCGATGCAGCGAATGATCTCTCCCCGGAGGACGAAGCACTGCTCGCCGACGCAGCCCGCGGCATCGCCGAGGACAAGCTGAGCACCGAGGACCGCGACCTCGTCGCCGAGATGCGTGCGGACATGCTCCGTGCGCAGGCCGAGCTGGTGAACTTCCGGAAGCGCGTCGAGCGTGACCGTGAGGCCAACCGCGAGGTCGCCATCGCCGAAGTGGTGCGGGCACTGCTGCCGGCGCTCGACGACCTCACCCGGGCCGAGGCCCACGGTGACCTCGCCGAGGGCCCGATGCAGGTCATCGGCCAGAAGATCCGCGGGGGCTTCGAGAAGTTCAAGCTGGTGCAGATCGGCGAGAAGGGCGAGGCGTTCGACCCGAACATCCACGAGGCGATCGTCCAGCTCCCCACCCCGGGTGCCACCGGACAGACCGTCGCGGACGTCGTCGAGCCGGGCTACAAGCTCGGTGAGCGGGTCCTCCGCGCGGCCAAGGTCGCGGTGGCGGTCCCGGCCTGAGCCGGGTCCCCACGGTGACGACAGAAGAAGGCAGGTGATCCATGGCCAGTCAGGATTGGTTCGACAAGGACTTCTACAAGGTCCTCGGCGTGTCCAAGGACGCCTCCGACGCCGAGCTGAAGAAGACGTACCGGAAGCTCGCGCGGCAGTTCCACCCGGACTCCAACCCGGGTGACGCCGCCGCCGAGAACCGCTTCAAGGAGATCAGCGAGGCGTACTCGGTGCTCTCCGACAAGGAGCAGCGCCAGGAGTACGACCAGGTCCGCGCGATGGGCTCCGGCGCCCGCTTCACGGCGGGCGGCGGAGGGCAGGGCGGGTTCGAGGACGTCTTCGGCGGGATGTTCGGGCAGCAGGGCGGTGGCGGACAGCGCGTCCGCTTCGGCCAGGGCGGCCCGGGCGGTGCCGGCGGTTTCGAGGACATCCTCGGCGGGATGTTCGGCGGGGGTGGTGGCTTCGGTCAGACCTCCGGCGGCTACCGCGGCTTCGGTGGGCCGACGAAGGGCCGCGACGTCACGGCGTCGACGACCCTCGACTTCACCACGGCGATCGCCGGTGACACCGTCAAGCTGTCGCAGGGCAACGGTCGACCGGTGAACGTCCGCATCCCCGCGGGTGTCGCCGACGGTCAGAAGATCCGTCTGCGCGGCCGCGGCGAGCCCTCGCCCGACGGTGGTGAGGCCGGTGACCTCGTGGTCGCCGTGTCGGTGCGGAAGCACCCGGTGTTCGAGCGCGACGGGCTCAACCTGCGCGTGGACGTCCCCGTGACGTTCACCGAGGCGGCGCTCGGCGCGACGATCGAGGTCCCGACGCTCGGTGGTCCGCCCGTGAAGCTCAAGGTCGCCCCCGGCACGCCGTCGGGTCGCGTCCTGCGCGTCAAGGGCCGTGGCGTCACGACGAAGAACGGCACGGGCGACCTGCTCGCGACCGTCCAGGTCGCGGTGCCGTCGCACCTGTCGGACAAGCAGCGCGAGGCCGTCGAGGCACTCGCGGCTGCGCTGCCCGACGAGAACCCCCGCGAGGACCTCCTCGCCAAGGCGCGCGACTAGCGCGCGCGACCACAGCAGTCGACCCGGCCTGGAGGAACGGCGCGGCTTCCTGACGGACGCTCGCCGTTCCTCCAGGCGGGTTTCCACCCCACGCGGACGACGGAAAGGAACGCGCCATGACCGACATGGACGAGAACTCGCCCGTCTTCGCGATCGCGGTCGCTGCGGAGCTCGCCGAGATGCACCCGCAGACGCTCCGGCAGTACGACCGGCTCGGCCTGGTCGTGCCGGGTCGAACCCGGGGTGGGTCGCGGCGCTACTCGATGCGCGACGTGGTGCAGCTTCGCGAGATCGCGCGCCTCGGCTCCGAGGGGGTGTCGCTGGAGGGCATCCGGCGGGTGCTCGACCTGGAGAACGAGAACAAGGCGCTGCGTGACCGGGTGCGGGAGCTCGAGTCGGCGCTGGCCGACCAGCTCATCAACCGGCCCGGTGCACGGGTCTTCGCCGCCACCGCGAGTGGTGCGGCGATCTCGCTCAAGGCGGGTTCGCGGCCGCAGCGGAACACGCAGATCGTGCTCTACCGCGGGCCGCGCTGAGTGTCGGAGAGCGGCGAACGTCCCCGGTGACCATCTGGTCACCGGGGACGTTCTGTGAGCCGGGGCTCAGTTGATGGTGAAGCGGACGGGGGCTTCGGTCGTGGCGTTGTCGGGTGCGATCCTCACCGCGACACGTCAGCCGCCGGGTACGCTGACGCGGTGCCAGACTTCGCCGACCTCTTCCGCCGACGCGACGACGACGCGCCTGACCTGATCGCGATCGACGGCACCGACCGCTTCCTGCTCGACGAAGCACCGCACGTGCACGGCGACGCACTCCGGCAGCCCGGCGAGGTCGCGGTCGTCGACGACCGGTACGGGGTGCTGACGCTCGGCCTCATCACGCAGTACGGGGCGAGCGACATCCGCGTCGTGCAGGACTCCCTGGTGGGGGAGCGGGCGCTCGAGGCCAACGCCGGCACGTTCGGACTGCGCGGCTTCCACCACCCTGACTCGCTCGAGGACGCCTTCCGCGACGTGCGGCTCGTGGTGCTGCGGCTGTCGAAGTCGCACGATCGGCTCGACGAGATCGCCCGCGCCGTCGCCCGGTTCGCGGCGCCCGACGTGGTGCTGCTCTGCGGCGGCAACGTGAAGTACATGCACGTGACGCAGAACGACGTGCTCCGGCGCTCGTTCGGCGAGGTCACGGCTTCCAGGGGGCGCGGCAAGTCCCGGTTGCTCATCGCGCAGGACCCCCTGCGAGCGCAGGCCGACCGCGCCGCCACGACGAACCCCTGGCCCCGGTCGGTGCACGTCGACGACCTCGGCATGACCCTGGTCGCGCACGGCGGCGTGTTCGCCGGGGCGTCACTCGACCAGGGCACGCGGGTGCTGCTGGACGCGATGGACCAGGCGGTCCCGACCGCTCGTACCGTCGTCGACCTGGGGTGCGGCAACGGCGTGATCGCCGCTGCGGTGGCTCGCCGACGTCCCGCGGTCCGGGTGATCGCCACCGACGTGTCCCGGATCGCGGTCGAGTCGACGCGCGCGACGGCGGAGGCCAACGGCGTGGCCGACCGGGTGACGGTGCTGCGGACCGACGCGGGCGACGAGCTCGCCGAGGGGTCTGCGCAGCTCGTGCTCTGCAACCCGCCGTTCCACGCGGACACCACGGTGACCACGGACACGGCCGAGGCGATGTTCCGGAACGCGGCCACGATCCTCCAGGCCGGCGGTGAACTGTGGTGCGTCTGGAACACGCACCTGCGCTACCGGCCGGTGCTCTCGCGCCTGGTCGGGCCGACCCGTGAGGTCGTCCGGACCCCGAAGTTCACGGTGACGGCCTCGGTCGCGACCAACCGCTGACGGCGAGAGCCGCCCGGGCTGACCCGGACGGCTCTCGCGACGGTGCTGGGACCGATCAGGCCGGCACGTAGTCGAACGTGTCGGGGTCGGGGCCCGTGCGGTGACCCTTGTCGAGGGCGGTGATGTCCGTCATGTCCTCGTCCGAGAGCTCGAAGTCGAAGATCGCGAAGTTCTCCTCGACGCGGGCACGGGTGACCGACTTCGGGAACACGATGTCGCCGCGCTGGATGTGCCAGCGGAGGACCACCTGGGCCGGGGACTTGCCGACCGACGCGGCGACGCGGGTGATGGTCTCGTCGTCGAGGACGAGGCCCTGCGCGATGGGGGACCACGCCTCGGTCGCGATGCCGAGCTCGCGGTTCACGGCGCGGAGGTCGTCCTGCACGAGGTACGGGTGCACCTCGATCTGGTTGACCGACGGCGGGACGTCGGTCTCGGCGCGCAGGCGGTGCAGGTGGTGCGCCTGGAAGTTCGAGACACCGATCGAGCGGGCGGTGCCGGCGTGGTACAGCTCCTCGAGGGCCTTCCACGTCGGGACGAAGTCCGAGACGGTGGGCAGGGGCCAGTGGATGAGGAACAGGTCGGTGTAGCCGCCGAGCAGGTCGGCCGACTTCTTGCCGTTCTCCAGCGCCGCGGCCGGGTCGTGGAAGCCGTTGTTGAGCTTCGAGGTGACGAAGATCTCCTCGCGCGGGATGCCGGACGAAGCGATCGCCTCGCCGACCTCCTTCTCGTTGCCGTACATCTCGGCGGTGTCGATGTGGCGGTAGCCGACCTCGAGCGCGGCCAGCGTGGCGGCCTTCGTCTCGGAGGGGTCGATCTGGAAGACACCGAAGCCGAGCTGCGGGATGGTCTTGCCGTCGTTCAGGGTGATGTTCGGAACGGTCATGGTGCCATGCAACCAAACGCCCCTCAGCGCCCATCCCGGCAACGCCCAGGAACGGCGACACCGGGCGCGCCGTTCAAGCGAGCGCAGCCGTGATGTACGCCTGCAGGGCCTGCCCGTAGGCGATGGCCGGCACCTCGGACGCGAAGCTGCGGTCGGCCCCGCCGATCGTCGCCGTCACGGTGAAGACCACGCGACCGCCGACCTGCACCCGGGTCAGTCCGATGAACGAGGGCCCGAGGAGTTCGCGGAGCTGGTCCTCGCGGGGCAGCCAGAGCGACTCGGTGGCGGTGACCGAGTCGAGCGCCCACTCGGTGGTGCCGTTGAAGCCGAGGATCGTGCCGGTGGGGGAGTCGTGCCGCTCCACGGTCATCTCGGACACCGTGTAGACGTCGTCGTCGATGCCGGGCTTGTCGATCACGAACCGGTCCCCGGTCTCGGGGTGCCAGCGGAGGCCGGCGTCACGGAGGGACCTGGCGAGTTCGACGGTGATCACGTTCCCACCTTGCCCGCGCGACCCGCCCCTGTCACCACCTAGGTTGCCGAAAGCATCCCGTACTAGCATCGCCGAGCACCCCTCGCGCGAGCGCAACCCGTTCGTGCGCGCGACGTGACGACGCCCGGGCAACCGGTGCCGAGCCTCCAGGCCGTGGGAACCGGCCGTGGGTCGGACCGCCGGTCGGCGTCCCCGACCGAGGCTGACGGACACCCTGCCGCCGAAGAGAAGGACCCGCATGACCCTCGAACGCGAGGAACTCCGCGACGACTGGACAGTGACCCTGGCCGGGGGAACCGGCGCACCGGACGGTGTCGCGGGCCCTGCCATCCCGGCGACGGTGCCGGGCCAGGTGCACACCGACCTGGAGCGGGAGGGCCTGCTGCCGGACCCGACGTTCCACCTGAACGAGCAGCCTGCCAAGTGGGTCGGACGCGCCGACTGGGCCTACCGCCGCACGGTCGACGTCGACCCGCGGGGCCACGAGCGCGTCGACCTGGTCTGCGACGGCCTGGACACGGTCGCGGAGCTCAGCCTGGACGGCGTCGTCGTGGGCACGACCCGCAACATGCACCGTCGGTACCGGTTCGACGCCCGGGTGCAGACGGGGTCCGGCGGTACCACGAAGGACCTCGAGATCCTGTTCGAGTCGCCCTACCGCGAGGCCGGCCGGGTCGCCGCGAAGGCGGGCAGCATGCCCGGTCCGTACGACGAGCCGTTCCCGTACATCCGCAAGATGGCGTCGAACTTCGGCTGGGACTGGGGCCTGACGGCGGTCACGAGCGGCCCCTGGCGGCCGGTCGCGATCGAGCGTTGGTCGACCGCCCGCCTGCGCGAGGTCCGCCCGCTCGTCGACGTCGAGGCCGGCGAGGGCGTGCTCGATGCGCACATCACCGTCGAGCGCTCGGGCATGAACGACCTGGACCAGGACGGCGAGGACGACGACCTCGTGCTCGTCGTCACCGTCAGCGGCGAGACCGAGGACGGCGGCACCACACGCCAGCGGTCCCGCGCGCAGCTGACCCCGAAGGACGACGAGACGGTCGTCACCGTGCGCGTCCCCGAGGCGCGGCGCTGGTGGCCGCACGGCTACGGTGCGCAGCCGCAGTACGACGTCGTGGTCGAGCTGCAGACCGTCGACGGCGAGGTGCTCGACCGCGACACGTTCCGCACCGGGTTCCGGTCGACCCGCATCGAGACCCAGGTCGACGGCATCGGTCGCCCCTTCGCCGTGCACGTCAACGGCACGCTCATCGACGTCCGGGGCGTCAACTGGATCCCCGACGACGTCATCATCTCGCGCGTCGACCGTGCCCGACTCGAGTCCCGGTTGGGTACCGCGGCCTCGCTCGGGACGAACCTCGTGCGCGTCTGGGGCGGCGGAGTGTACGAATCGCGCGACTTCTACGAGGTCTGCGACGAACTCGGTCTGCTCGTCTGGCAGGACTTCCCGTTCGCGTGCTCGGCCTACCCCGAGGTCGAGCCGATCCGCAGCGAGGTCATCGCCGAGGCGCGGGACAACGTCGCCCGGCTCGCCCGTCACCCCTCGCTGGTGGTCTGGAACGGCAACAACGAGAACATCTGGCTGCACGACGCCGACGGCTGGGGTGCGGAGCTGGGCGATCGGGGCTGGGGACTCGACTACTACCTCGACCTGCTGCCGACCATCGTCGACGCCGTCGACCCGTCGCGCTTCTACACGGTCGCGTCGCCGTGGTCCGGCTCCGAGTCGCTGCCCGCGAACGAGGTCGACCACGAGACGCACCATTCGTGGGACGTCTGGAACCGGCTGCCCGACACCGCCTACCGCGAGTCGGTGCCGCGGTTCGTGTCCGAGTTCGGCTGGCAGGCGCCGCCCGCCTGGCGCACGCTGCGCGAGGCGGTCACGGACTCGCCGCTCCGGGTGGACTCGCCCGGTGTGGTCCACCACCAGAAGGCGGCCGACGGGATGGCCAAGCTGGCCCGCGGGCTGGAGCCGCGCTTCGGCGCGGTCGACCCGGCCGCGTTCGACGCGTGGCACTACCTGACGCAGCTGCAGCAGGCGCGGGCGATCGCGACCGGCATCGAGCACTGGCGCACGCACTGGCCGCGCAACACCGGCGTCGTGGTGTGGCAGCTGAACGACCTGTGGCCGGTGTCGTCGTGGTCGGCGATCGACTCGGCGGGGCGGCTGAAGCCGCTGGCGCACGAGCTGCGCCGCCTGTACGACGACGTGCTGCTGACGATCCGTCCGGTGTCGTCGGTGTCGGTGACGCCGGGTGCGGCCGGTACCGCAGATGCGTCGGGTGCGTCGGGTGCGGAGCGGACTGGAGGCCCGGATCACCCGGGTGGGTCGGCTGCGGTCGGTGAGACGGCCGACCTGGGCGAGCTCGCGGACACGCTCTCGCTGGGTGTCTCGCCCGGCGCGTTCGGGTCCTCACCGGTCGAGGTGGCCGTCCGGTCGACCCGCACCGGTCACGACAGCGTGGTGCGGGTGCGCCGGATCACCACGGCCGGCACGATCCTGGCCGAGGTGTCACTGCCGGTCCGGTTGTCCGGTGCCGGCGTCGCGGTGGTGTCGCTGCCCGAGTCGGTCGGTGTCGTCGACGACCCTGCGAACGAGCTCATCGTCGCGGACATGGACTGGCGCCGCGCGGTCTGGACCCCCGGCCCCGACGCTGCGATCCGCTGGGAGCCCGCCCGCTACCGGACCTCGTTCGCGGTGGTCGACGGCGGTCTGGACCTGACGGTCGAGGCCGACTCGCTCGTGCGCGACCTGCTGGTGCAGCCGGACCGGGTCGCGGACGGCGGCACGGTCGATCGTGGGTTCATGACGCTGCTGCCCGGGGAACGGGTGGTGTTCCGGCTCGGCGGTGTGACCGAAGCGGACGTGCCGGCGCTGCGAACGGAGCCGGTCCTCTGGAGTCTGGACCGCGCGCTCGCTCGTTGATATGCAGTACGGCACGCTGATATATTTATTCCCGCGCCGCTCGTTGTCGTGACCTGAGCGACTCCGGCGTCCGATCGACCTCCTCGTCGACCGGTCGACAGGAGGTCTCACATGTCGCTCGCCATGCGCCCACCCACCGGGGCGGTGCCGACCGTGCTGCACCCGACCGCGCTGCACCCGAGCGTCCCTGTTTCTTCCCCTGCCGGGGCCGCAGGGGTCACCGCGTCGCACCGGACGATCGCTCCGGCGGGGGCGCGCCGAGGGTTCGTCCCCGCGGTGGCGCTGCTCGACCTCGTGCTGCTGCTCGCCGCGTTCGTCATCGCCCACGTGGCGCGGTTCCCCTGGGAGCTCGCGTCCGTCCGGCCGCGGTCCGGCTGGTTCGAGTTCGTCGTGGCCCCCGCCATCGTCGTGGTGTGGATGCTCCTGCTCTCGGTGTTCCGCACCCGTGACCCCCGGATCGCCGGCATCGGCGGCGACGAGTACCGCCGCCTGGTCACCGCGAGCCTCGTCGCGGTCGCCGGTGTCGCGGTCGTGGCGTACGCAGCGCAGCTCGACCTGGCTCGCGGGTACGTCGCGATCGCGTTCCCGTTGGGGCTCGTGTTCCTGGCGCTCGGCCGCAAGGGGGTCCGGACGGTGCTCGCTCGGAGCCGTGCCAGGGGTGAGCACCTGCAGGACGTCCTGATCGTCGGCGACGCCGAGGACGTCCGGTACGTGGGCGCGCGGATCGCCGCCGCACCGAGCGCCGGCTACCGAGTGCGTGCCGTCGTGACGGACTGTGCTCCGGTCGGGGCCGAGGTCGACCTGGGGGTGGCCACGGCTCCTGTCGTCGGCGGCATCGAGGACGTGCTCGCGCACGCCCGGGCCGAGGGTGTGTCGGCCGTCGTCGTCGCGGGTGCGGTGCGCGGTGGGCACGCGCGCCTGCGGCGACTCGGGTGGCAGCTCGAGGAGCACGGCGTCGAGCTCGTCGTGTCCTCTCCCCTGGCCGACATCGCCGCCGGGCGGGTGCACGAGCGCCCCGTGGACGGGTTGCCGCTCATGCACGTCGAGACGCCCGACTACCGCCGACGCGCGGGCAAGCGGGCACTCGACGTCGTCGGCGCCGCGCTCGGCCTGACGCTGCTCTCCCCCGTCCTCGCCGTGGTCGCGCTGGCGATCCGCGCCGACGACGGCGGGCCGGTCTTCTTCCGGCAGGTCCGCGTCGGTCGCGGTGGCGCGGAGTTCCCGATCCTGAAGTTCCGGACCATGTGCGTCGACGCCGAGGCGCGCATGGCTGCCCTGCAGTCCGAGAACGAGGGCGCCGGTCCGCTGTTCAAGATGAAGGACGACCCGCGGGTGACCCGGGTCGGTGCGTTCCTGCGACGGACCTCACTCGACGAACTGCCGCAGCTGTGGAACGTGTTCACCGGTTCGATGAGCCTGGTCGGCCCGCGGCCTGCCCTGCCACGCGAGGTCGCGCTGTACGAGGACTTCGCGGACCGCCGACTCCTCGTGACCCCGGGGATCACCGGCCTGTGGCAGGTCAGCGGCCGATCGGACCTCGACTGGGCCGAAGGGGTCCGGCTCGACCTGCACTACGTCGAGAACTGGTCGTTCCTGCACGACCTCGTGATCCTCGCCCGCACCGTCCCGTCGGTGCTGCGGTCCCGCGGCGCGTACTGAGAGCGCTGCGCTTCCCTGTACGAACGGTGTCCGTTCCGGTGCCCGGCCTGGGCATCCAGGGGTGGGGGAGTTACGATGGACGCACACGGACTTCCGCCGCGTGGGTCGACGACGATCACCGGACGGCGACCAGTTCCACAACAAGGAGTCATGATGCTCGGAAACCTCGGCGGCATTCACCTGCTGATCATCCTCGGGATCGTCATCCTGCTGTTCGGCGCGACCAAGCTCCCGGCGCTCGCCAAGGGCCTCGGCCAGTCGATCAACATCTTCAAGAAGGAGATGTCCGACGACGAGAAGAAGGCTCAGGCCAACGGCACGGCGCCGGACGGCACGGTGCACAACAGCACCGTCCAGAACGCTCCCGCCGAGCCGACCGCCGGTCCGGTCCTGAACCCGGGGCCGAGCGCGCAGCCGAACACCGACTCCCGGCGTTAGGACACCCAGCCCCGTCCTGTCGGCAGCCCCCGCGACCACATCGGTCGCGGGGGCTTCGTCGTGCGGGATCGACCGCGGGGTACCCCGTGCCGCAGGATGAGCACATGACCGCTCCCGTTCCCGTCCCGGCCCCCGTGCCGCACGGAGTCGCGCCGCTCCGGGACGACCGGCGGATCGTGCTGGTGGTGGCGATCCTGGCGTCGTTCGTCGTCGGGCTCGACTCGAGCGTCGTGAACGTCGCGCTCCCCGCGATCCGGCAGGAGCTCGGCGGCGGACTCGTCGTGCAGCAGTGGGTCGTCGACGCCTACCTGGTCACCCTCGGCTCGCTCATCCTGGTCGCCGGCAGCCTGTCCGACCTGTTCGGCCGGGTCCGGATCATCACGTGGGGGCTCGTGGTCTTCGGGATCGCGTCCGTGGCGTGCGCCATCGCCCCGACCGGCGAGGTGCTCATCGTCGCGCGGGCGCTGCAGGGCGTCGGCGGGGCACTCGTCATGCCGAGTGCACTCGCCCTCATCGTCGCGGCGTTCCGCGGGGCGGCGCAGGCGAAGGCGATCGGCACGTGGACGGCGTGGTCGAGCGCGGCCACGATCCTCGGTCCCGTGGTCGGCGGGTTGGTGGTCGACGGCATCGGGTGGCGGTGGGTCTTCGTGCTCACCGCGGTGCCGATCGCCGTCACGATCCCGCTGGTCCTGCGCATCACCGGCGACGTGCACCCTGCGGTGCGCCCACGCATCGACGTCGTCGGGGCCGTGCTCGCGGTGGTCGGGGTCGGCGGGGTCGTGCTCGGACTCATCGAGCAGGAGCGGTTGGGGTGGGGTGCACCCGTGGTGGTGGGTGCCCTCGTGCTCGGTGCCGCCGCACTCGTGGCCTTCGTGCCGTGGGAACTGCGGGTGACCCGGACGACGGGGTCGCCGCTCGTGCCGCTCGAGCTGTTCCGGGCGCGGAACTTCACGGTCGGCAACCTCGCGACACTGTCCATCTACGGCGCGCTCGGCATGGTGTTCTTCGTCGTCACGCTGTTCCTGCAGGAGGTCTGGCGGTTCCCGGCCTGGCTCGCCGGCCTCGCGACGCTGCCGCCGACGATCATGCTGCTCGCGCTGTCCACCGCCGTGGGGTCCGCGGCGGGTCGGTTCGGCCCGCGGTGGTTCATGGCTGCCGGGCCGGCAGTGGGGGCGGTCGGGGCGCTCCTGCTGCTGCTCGCCGGCGACGACCCGATCGGCTACTGGTGGTCGGTGTTCCCCGGGCTGGTGCTGATCGGCGTGGGCATCGCCCTGATGGTCACACCCCTGACGAGCGCGGTGCTCGGGTCGGTGCCGCAGTCCGAGGCAGGGTCCGGTTCGGCCGTGAACAACGCGGTCGCGCGGATCGCCGGACTCGTCACGGTGGCACTGGCCGGCGTGGTGCTCGGCGGCGAGGTGAGCGTCGACGGGCTGCACCGGGCCATGGTGGTGATGGCGCTCCTGCTGCTGGCCGGTGCCGTCGTCTGCGCGGTGGGGATCCGGAATACGTCCGAGCGCAAGTAAGTTGAGTGGAATAGACTCAACTCCAGGACCACCGCAACGAAAGGACGGAACGCATGGCGAACCTCCAGGGCGCTCCTGACTCGCAAGAACGGCAGAAGACCGCCCTCGAGCAGTACGGCATCGACCTCACGGCGATCGCCCGCAGCGGCAAGCTCGACCCCGTGATCGGACGCGACGCCGAGATCCGGCGCGTCTCCCAGGTGCTGACGCGACGCACCAAGAACAACCCGGTGCTCATCGGCGAGCCCGGCGTCGGCAAGACCGCCGTCGTCGAGGGGCTCGCGCAGCGCATCGTCGCCGGCGACGTCGCCGACTCCCTCAAGGACAAGCGGCTCATCTCGCTCGACATCTCCGCCCTGATCGCCGGCGCCAAGTACCGCGGCGAGTTCGAGGAGCGACTCAAGGCCGTGCTCAAGGAGATCAACGACTCCGACGGGCAGGTCATCACGTTCATCGACGAGCTGCACACCCTGATGGGTGCCGGTGGCGGCGAGGGGTCGGTGGCGGCCTCGAACATGCTCAAGCCGATGCTCGCCCGCGGTGAGCTCCGGCTCATCGGCGCGACGACCCTCGACGAGTACCGCGAGTACATCGAGAAGGACGCCGCGCTGGAGCGGCGCTTCCAGCAGGTCTACGTGGGTGAGCCCAGCGTCGAGGACGCCGTGGCGATCCTCCGCGGGCTCAAGGAGCGCTACGAGGCGCACCACAAGGTGACGATCAACGACTCCGCACTGGTCGCCGCCGCGAGCCTGTCGAACCGGTACATCTCCGGCCGCCAGTTGCCCGACAAGGCCATCGACCTGATCGACGAGGCCGCGAGCCGACTCCGCATGGAGATCGACTCCAGCCCGGTCGAGATCGACGAGCTGAAGCGGAACGTCGACCGTCTGCGTGTCGAGGAGTTCGCGCTCAAGCAGGAGAAGGACGACGCCTCCAAGGCCCGCCTCGAAACCCTGCGCAACGAGCTGCACACGCGCGAGGAACGGCTGGCCGAGCTCGAGCAGCGCTGGCAGGCCGAGCGCGCGAGCCTGAACCGCATCGGTGAGCTCAAGCAGCAGCTCGACGACCTGAACATGCGGTCGCAGCGAGCCCAGCGCGAGGCCGACTACGAACTCGTCTCCCGGCTGGAGTACGGCGAGAAGCCCCGCATCGAGGCCGAGCTCGCCGCCGCCGAACAGGCCGAGAGTGCCGACCGGATGGTGAACGACAGCGTCACCGACGAGGACATCGCGGCGGTCATCGCGCAGTGGACGGGCATCCCGCTCGGTCGGCTGCTGCAGGGTGAGACCGAGAAGCTCCTGCACCTCGAGAGCGAGCTCGGCCGCCGGATCATCGGGCAGCGCACCGCCGTGACCACCGTGTCCGAGGCCGTCCGTCGCACCCGCGCCGGCATCTCCGACCCGGACCGCCCGACCGGTTCGTTCCTGTTCCTCGGGCCGACGGGCGTCGGCAAGACCGAGCTGGCCAAGGCGCTCGCCGAGTTCCTGTTCGACGACGAGAAGGCCCTCGTCCGCATCGACATGAGCGAATACGGCGAGAAGCACTCCGTGGCCCGCCTGATCGGTGCCCCGCCCGGGTACGTCGGGTACGAGGCCGGTGGGCAGCTGACCGAGGCGGTCCGCCGCCGTCCGTACTCGGTGATCCTGCTCGACGAGATCGAGAAGGCGCACCCCGAGGTGTTCGACGTGCTGCTCCAGGTGCTCGACGACGGGCGACTGACCGACGGCCAGGGGCGCACGGTCGACTTCCGGAACACGATCCTCGTGCTGACGTCGAACCTGGGGTCGCAGTTCATGACCGACCTGTCCCTGAGCGACGCGCAGCGGGAAGAGGCCGTCCGTGAGCTCGTGCAGCAGGCGTTCCGGCCGGAGTTCATCAACCGTCTCGACGACATCGTGGTGTTCCAGGCCCTGACGGCCGACGACCTCGGACAGATCGTGTCGCTCTACGTCGACCGGCTGGCCCGCCGTCTGACCGACCGCCGGCTCGAGCTCGCCGTCACCCCCGAGGCACGCGGCTGGCTGGCGGAGCGTGGGTACGACCCGCTGTACGGCGCGCGGCCCCTGCGTCGCCTGATGCAGCGGCAGATCGACGACCGGTTGGCACGCGCCATCCTGTCGGGTGACGTCCGCGACGGCGACACGGTGCGGGTGGACGTCGCGGCGGACGGGGACGGTCTGACGGTCGAGCCCTTCGAGCTGGCCGAGATCGTCGAGGAGTAGCCCACCAAGACGGACGGGAGGCCCGTCACCGGTTCCTGGGACCGGTGACGGGCCGTTCGTCTACCGTCCACGGCATGCCTGAGATCCGCGCGATCCGTCGCCTCACCGACGCCGTCGAGCACGCGAGCGTGCTCGACAAGGCCGTCGACATCGACCGTGCCGTCGTGAACGCCCTCGCCAAGCCGAAGGCCCTGCGCCAGCTGCTGCACGGCGTGCCGTTCGGCCACCCGATCCACCCGCTCATGGTGCAGGTGCCCCTGGGCGCCTGGATCTCCGCCGCGGTGCTCGACCTGGTCGGCGGGAAGGGCAACGCGAAGGCCGCCAAGACCCTGGTCGGCGTCGGGGTCGTCTCGGCGAGCAGCGCCTCGGTCGCCGGCTACGTCGACTGGTCCGAGCTGAACCGCGAGCAGCTCCGCACCGGATGGGTGCACCAGGCCGTGAACTGGACCGGTCTGTCGTTGTACGGCCTGTCGTGGCTGCAGCGGAAGCGCGGCAACCACGGCGCCGGCAAGCTGCTCGGCTTCGCGGGTCTCGCCGTCGTCAGCGTCGGCGGGTACCTCGGCGGACACCTGTCCTACCGACAGCGTGCCGGCGTGAGCGAAGACGGCGAGGTGCCGTTCGACGCCTGATCCACTTCCCAGGTCCGGCAGAGGTACATCACGTGTGATGTACCGATGCGCGTACTCGTGGTGGACGACGAACGGGCCCTCGCCGACCTGGTCGCGACGGGCCTGACCCGGCAGGACATGGCGGTGGACGTCGCCTACCGCGGCGACGACGCCGACGAGCTGCTGGCGGTGCACGACTACGACGTCGTCGTGCTGGACCGTGACGTCCCCGGGCTGCACGGCGACGAGGTCGCACGGCGTCTGGCCGCCCGCGGTGCACTCACGCGGATCCTCCTGCTCACCGCCGCGACGACGTTGAGCGCCCGTGTGCACGGGCTCGAGCTCGGTGCCGACGACTACCTGACCAAGCCGTTCGAGTACCCGGAACTCGTCGCCCGGGTGCGCGCGCTCGGTCGGCGGAGCGTCGCACCCGTCGCCCCGGTGCTCGAGCGTGCAGGGTTCGTCGTCGACACGAACCGGCGGATGGCGACACGTGACGGTCGCCCGCTCGACCTGACCTCGAAGGAACTCGGGGTGCTCGAGACCCTGCTCCGTGCGGACGGCCGGATCGTCTCCGCTGAACACCTGCTCGAGAAGGTCTGGGACGTGAACACCGACCCCTTCACCGCCGCGGTACGGGTCACGATGTCGAAACTCCGCCGGAAGCTCGGGGACCCGGACCCGATCCGGACGGTGCCCGGCCAGGGCTACGCGTTGTGAGGCGACGGCCCGGGCTGTGGAGCATCCGGACCCGGACGGCTCTGACGTTCGCGCTCGCGGCCATGGCGCTGGCGACCGGGGTCGTCCTCTTCACGAACACGATGTCGCTGGCCGGTGTCGGTGCCGGCCTCGACACTGCGGCCGTGCAGCGCGCCCCGTCCGGATCGAATGGCGCCACGACCGCTCCGGCCCCGATCGAGGCGGACGGCGCCGACGACGACGGTGCGGCGGTGATCCGGCTCGTGGCCGTGCAGCAGTGGCAGTGGTCCGCGGTCGGGATCGCGGGTGCCGGGCTCGCGGCCGGGGGCATCGGTTGGCTCGTCAGCCGCCGGGTCCTCCGCCCCATCGACCGGATCACCGCGACCACGAACCGCATCTCGGCGTCGAACCTGCACGAGCGCATCGCGCTGGACGGTCCGGACGACGAGCTCCGGCGACTCTCACGCACCGTCGATGACCTGCTGGCCCGCCTGGAGACCGCGTTCGAGGGCCAGCGTCGGTTCGTCGCCCAGGCGTCCCACGAACTCCGGACGCCCCTCGCGGTGCAGCGCGCGGCGGTGCAGATCGGGCTGCACGACGACGCCGACCCCGCCGACGTCCGAGCGGTCCGGGCGGAGCTGCTCGAGCAGAACCGTCGGACCGAGCGGTTGGTCGAGTCGTTGCTCGTGCTCGCCGAGGCCGATCGCGGGCTGGCGGGTGCGACGCGCGCGGTCGACCTGGACGAGGTGACCGCCGAGGTCGTCGCTGGGGCGGCCCGAGACGCGGCCGAGGCGGGGGTGACGCTGACCCACGAGCGCCGCACCGGGCCTCCCGGCCTGGTCGTACCGGGGGAGCCGACGCTGCTGCGGCAGCTGCTCGGCAACCTGGTCGGCAACGCCGTCGAGTACAACGAACCCGGCGGTGCCGTCCTGGTGACCACGGAGCCCGACGGGTTCGTCGTCGAGAACGGCGGGCCGGCGGTCCCGGCGGACGAGGCGGGACTGCTCGTCGAACCGTTCCGCCGCGGCGGGACGGACGACGCACGCGGGCAGCACAGCGGTCTCGGGCTGTCGATCGTGGCCGCGATCGTGCGCGCCCACGGGTGGCGACTGTCGATCGCCGCACGGCCGGCCGGCGGGCTGCTCGTCCGGGTCCGTGTTTCGCCGGTGCAACCCGACGTGCACGCGGGGCGAAACAGCCGTTCCGGTGTGCTGGGGACATGAACCACACCACGATGACGACCACTCGTCGCACCCGGTCCCTGATGAGCGCGGCCGCGGCCGTCGTCCTGCTGCCGCTGCTGCTGGTCGGCTGCTCGGACACGGCACCGGACGACGACACGACGACTGCGGCCGGGGGTGCGGCGCCCGGCGTCGCCCTGGCCGAGTGCATGCGCGACCGCGGCTACGACGTGCCCGACCCCGGCACGGGTGGCGGGGCGATGCAGCTCAGTGCACCCGACGGCGTCGATCCCGATCAGTACCAGGAGGACCTCAAGGGCTGCCTCGACGACTCCGCAGCGGCCGGCGACGCGCAGGCCGCGCAGCCGATGCCGGGCAGCGAGGAGATCGCGAGGAAGACGGCGGAGTGCCTGCGGGAGCAGGGGTTCCCGGACTTCCCGGACGACCAGGAGGCGCAGAGCCGGTTCCAGCCCGACGACCGAGAGGCGTTCGACGAGGCCGCCGGCACCTGCACCGACGCGGCCTTCGAGGCCGTCCGGGGCGGAGCCGGATCGTGAGCCACCGGCGGGCCCGACGCCGGACGATCGTGTCGGTGTGCCTCGTCGCGGCGGTGGCCGCGGGGGTCGGGACGTGGGCCCTCGCCACGGTGCCGACTGGTCCGGGAGCCTCGGCCAGCAGTGGGTCGCGCGGCGGGACTGCGTCGACCGGAGCCACCGCCACGGTCACGCGCGGCGACCTGACCGACTCGAAGGTGTTCGCCGGGACGCTCGGGTACGGCGCGGCGACGGGGGTCCCCGGGGCCGCCGCCGGCATGATCACCTGGCTGCCCCGCGCCGGCGACGTCATCGAACGCGACGGGGCCCTGTACGCCGTCGACGAGCGGGACGTCCGGTCGATGTACGGCACCGTGCCGCTCTGGCGTGACCTGGAGCGGGGGCTGCAGGGCGCCGACGTGCGGCAGCTCAACGAGAACCTGGCCGCGCTCGGGTACGACGTGTCCGTGGACGACCGGTTCGGTCCACGGACCGAGCGAGCCGTCCGGCAGTGGCAGCAGGACCGCGGACACGAGGTGACCGCGGTGCTGACGGCGGACGACGTCGCCTTCGTCGACGGCGCGGTCCGGGTCGCCTCGGTCGACGGTCGGCTCGGGGAGCGGATCGCCGGCGGAGCGGGTGCGGGGGCGGGTACGGCTGGTGCTGGTGCTGGTGCTGGTGCGGCGGGTGACGTCCTGCAGGTCACGAGCACCCGGCGCGTGGTCGCGGCGACCGTGCCCCAGCGCGACGCCGAGCGGCTCGCGGTCGGCACCGACGTCCAGGTCCGGGTCAACGGCGCCGGGGCGGCCATGCCCGGTTCGGTCGTCGACGTGCAGCCGACGACGAGCGAGGACGGCGGCACGGCCGTCGACGTCTCGGTGTCGTTCGACCCGGGGAAGCGCACACTGCCCGCGGCAGCGTCCGCGCAGGTCGACGCGAAGGGCACCACCGAGCACGACGTCCTGTCGGTGCCGGTCGCCGCACTCGTCGCGCGCGCCGGTGGCCGGTACGCCGTCGACGTCGTGCAGCGGGACGGCACGACGGAGCGGGTCCGGGTCGAGCCCGGCTTCAGCGCGGACGGACGGATCGCGGTCACCGGGGCCCTGACCGCCGGCGACCGCGTGGTGGTGCCCGGATGAGCGCCGCCGTGCTGCCACCCGCCGCCGTGCTGCCACCCGACTCCGTGCTGCGACCCGACTCCGTCCTGTCGCTCCGGGACGTCACGAAGACGTACGGCGACGTCGGAGCCCTGCGCGGGGTGTCGCTCGAGGTCACCGCGGGCGAACTCGTCGCGGTCGTCGGCCCGTCGGGGTCGGGCAAGTCGACGATGCTCAACGTCGTCGGGACCCTCGACCGTCCCACGTCCGGCACGGTGACGATCGCCGGCAACGACGTGGCGACGATGTCCGACGACGCCCTGTCCGGGCTCCGTGCCGACCACATCGGGTTCGTCTTCCAGCACTTCCACCTGCAGGCCGGCGCGACCGCCACCGAGAACGTCGCCGACGGCCTGCTCTACCAGGGCGTGCCCCGGCGCGAGCGGCACCGACTGGCGGTCGAGGCCCTGGGCCGAGTGGGCCTGGCGCACCGGGTGGACCACCGACCGCACCAGCTCTCCGGCGGTGAGCGCCAGCGCGTCGCCATCGCGCGGGCCGTCGTGGGCGACCCGACGATCCTGCTCGCCGACGAACCGACGGGTGCACTCGACACTGCGTCCGGTGCCGCGGTGGTCGAGCTCCTGCGCGAGCTCAACGCGGCGGGCACGACGGTCGTGGTCATCACGCACGACCTCGACCTGGCGGCGTCGCTGCCCCGGCAGGTCCGGATGCGCGACGGCCGGATCGAGCACGAGGTCACGCCGGTCGTCGACGAGGTCGCCCGATGAGCCGGCGTCGGTCCGTGGGCGCGGTCGACCTGCTCCGCCTCGGCGTCTTCGGGTTGCGGACCCGTCCGGGTCGCGTCGTGCTGTCGGCGCTGGGCATCGCGATCGGCATCGCGGCGATGCTCGCGGTCGTCGGGATCTCGTCGTCGAGCAAGGCGGAGGTCGACCAGGTGCTCGACACGCTCGGCACGAACGTGCTCACCCTCACCCAGGCGCAGGGCCTCGGCGAACCGGTCCCGTTGCCGTCCACCGCACTCGAGTCGGTGCTGCGGCAGGACGACATCGAGTCGGCCGCGGCCGTCGGCATCGTGCCGGACACCGGTGTGTACCGGAACGACCACGTCCCGGCGCCCGAGACGAAGGGCCTCGAGGTGCTCGCCGCGTGGGGCGACGTGCCGCGGGTCCTCGGCGGGCAGCTCGCAGCCGGGCGGTGGATCGACGACGCAGCCGGGGCGCCGCCGCAGGTGGTGCTGGGGGCACGGGCGGCCGCGGTCCTCGGCTTCGACGACCTGCATCCGGACAGCCGGGTGTGGATCGGCGGTCGGTGGGTGCAGGTGGTCGGGGTGCTCGAACCCGTCGCGCTCGCCGAGGACCTCGACTCGCGGGTGTTCGTGCCCCGCGGGTCCGCCGGGCAGCTGGGCTTCGACGGGGCCCCGACCGCGGTCTACACGCGCGTCGACCCGGCGCACGTCGAGCGGTCGAGGGACCTGCTCGCCGGTGCGGTCCGACCCGGGGCACCGCAGGACGTCGGCGTGACACGGCCGTCGGACGC
The DNA here is from genome assembly GCF_003234895.2 of Curtobacterium sp. MCBD17_026. NCBI lineage: Bacteria > Bacillati > Actinomycetota > Actinomycetes > Micrococcales > Microbacteriaceae > Curtobacterium > Curtobacterium sp. MCBD17_026. Next base: position 486,788 of record NZ_CP126281.1, read on the forward strand.
GTTGGCCGCGAAGGACGCCACGGACGACTCCTTCACCGGGCTGCTGGTCGGCATCGGCGGGGTGGCGCTGCTCGTCGGTGGCATCGGGGTGGCGAACACGATGGTGATCACCGTCCTGGAACGGCGGGCCGAGGTGGGCGTCCGTCGTGCGCTGGGGGCCCGTCGTCGCAGCATCCGCGACCAGTTCCTGGTCGAGTCGTTGCTGCTGTCGTTCCTCGGCGGGCTGGCCGGTGTCGTGCTCGGCGTCGCGGTGACGGTCGTCTTCGCCGTCACGCAGGGGTGGCCGGTCGCACTGCCGGTGTGGGCCGTCGTCGCCGGGCTCGGTGCCACGGTCGTCATCGGCGGGGTCTCCGGGCTCTACCCGGCGGCACGCGCAGCGCGGATCCCGCCGACGTCCGCCCTGGCGGCCGTCTGACGCGTGCCGTGGACGCGCGCACAGGAGGCCCGGTGCCGGTCCGGTGGACCGGCACCGGGCCTCCAGGCAGTCGCTTCCACACGCCGGACGCGAGACGCAGATCATGCCTGGTCATGACCACCTGGTCAAGCATCTGCGTCGATCTGTTCGACATCCGTGATGCCCCGGAAACACGCGGATCGAAAGAGGTCACAGGGACCGATCCAACGGTTGACAAGGGGCCGTGCAGGGTCTTCTATTGCGAATACGCAACGTCCTTTCATAAAGGTCGGACCAAGGGAGTCATCGTGACACGAACGCGTTTCGCCGCACTCGGTGCGCTCGCCCTCGCAGGCGCGCTCGCCCTCACCGGGTGCTCCGCCGGGAGCAACGCCGCTTCCGACGGCGGCACGAAGTCCATCGGCACGCCCGATGGCAAGGGCAAGACCATCACCGTCTGGATGATGAACGGCGACCTGAGCGACAAGGTGCTCGACGCCGCCGGCAAGCAGTTCACCGCCGACACCGGGGCGAAGGTGAAGATCCAGACCCAGCAGTGGGACGGGATCACCACCAAGCTCACCACGGCGCTCGCGCAGAGCGACGCCCCCGACGTCGTCGACCTCGGCAACACGCAGGTGCCGGTCTACGCGGCCGCCGGCGGGTTGACCGACCTGACGCCGTACCGCGACGAGCTCAAGGACGGCCAGACCTGGCTCACCGGGCTCGAGGGCCCCGCCACCGTCGACGGCAAGCTCTACGGGGCGCCGCTGTTCGCCGGCAACCGGGCCGTGGTCTACGACAAGCAGGTCTGGAAGGACGCCGGCGTGACCGACGTGCCGACCACCTACGACGAGCTCACCGCCGACCTCGACAAGGTCAAGGCCGCCAACCCGGCCAGCGACTTCTCGGCCTTCTACATGCCCGGGCAGTACTGGTACGGCGGGCTGCAGTGGGTCTGGGACGCCGGCGGCGAGATCGCGACGGACAAGGGCGGCAAGTGGACCGGCACGCTCGACTCCGCGGACGCGGTCGAGGGGCTGACCGCCTGGAAGGACTTCCAGAACGCGTACTCGGCGAAGTCCACCCAGGACATCAACACCGACAAGCCCTCGCAGAGCGACGTCTTCGCGCAGGGGAACACCTCGGCGTTCCTCGGGTCCGCCTGGGAGATCGGCTCGATCACCACGGCGAAGCCGGAGCTCGCGGACCGCATCGGCACGTTCCCGATGCCGTCGTCCACGGCGGGGAAGACGCAGCCGGTGTTCCTCGGCGGCTCCGACCTGGGGATCCCGGCGAAGGCGCAGAACCAGGAGCTCGCGCTGTACTACCTGAAGATCCTGACCTCGAAGGAGTTCCAGCAGGACCAGGTGTTCGGGGTCGACGGCTGGGAGCCGAACTCCACCGAGCTGCTCGACGCGGTCGCCGGCGACGTCGACGAGCTGCACAAGCCGTACTTCGAGGCGGCCGGCACGAGCCGACCGACCCCGGCCACCCCGGGCTGGGCCACCATCGAGGGCGACGCCTCGTTCCAGTCGATGTTCGCCGACGTCGCCACCGGCCGGAAGTCGCCGGAGCAGGCCGCCGAGGGCTTCTCGAAGCACCTCACGACCGCGCTGAACGCGCAGCCGTAGGCGATGACGTCCACTGCGGAGCCGGTGACCGACGCGGAGCAGTCCGCGCCGGTCACCGGCGGGCGGGGTGCGGGGCCGGCGAGCCGGCGGCCGGGGGGGACGGCCGGCGGGCCGGCGGACCGGTTCGGGGGCCGTCGCGGGGGTCCCGTCGGGGTGGGCGCGGCGCGGGTCGTCGGTCGCCGGTCGGGTCGCGGGCGCCGCTCGTCCTGCTGGCCCCGGCGGCGCTGCTGCTCCTGGCCCTCGTGGTCTACCCGCTCGTCCGGCTCGTCGTCATCTCGTTCCAGGACTACGGGCTGCGGGCGATCTTCACCGGGCAGGCCGGGTTCACCGGGCTGACGAACTACACGGACGTCCTGACCGACGCGTCGTTCTGGCCGGTCATCCTGCGCACCGTGCTCGTGACGGGCGCGATGGTCCTGGGCACGATCGTCATCGGCATGGGGGTGGCGCAGCTGCTCACCCGCCTCGGGGTCGCGATGCGCACCATCGTCAGCGTCGTGCTCGTGCTGGCCTGGGCGATGCCGAACGTGGCCTCGAGCCTGGTCTGGCAGTGGCTCTTCCAGCCGTTCTACGGCGTGCTCAACTGGCTCATCACGCAGCTGCGGGTGTTCGGCGACCACACGCAGGACAACTGGGCGTCGCACCCGGGGCAGGCGTACACGATCGTGCTGACGCTCGTCATCTGGCAGGCCGTGCCGTTCGTGGCGCTGACACTGTACGCCGCGCAGTCCCAGATCGCGCCGGAGTACTACGAGGCCGGTGCGCTCGACGGGGCCTCGGTGTGGACCATGTACCGCGCGATCACGCTGCCGGCACTCGCGCCGACGCTGCTGCTCGTGTCGATCCTGTCGGTGATCTGGGACTTCAACGTCTTCAACCAGATCTGGCTGCTCACCCGAGGCGGACCGGAGGAGGCCACGCTGACCCTCGGCATCTGGACCTTCGTGCAGTCGTTCGTGTCCAACGCCTACGGGCAGGGCGCGGCGATCGCCGTGATCTCGACCCTGATCCTCGGGGTGCTCACCAGCTACTACATCCGCCGGCTCGTCCGCAGCGGCGAGGAGGACCTGTGACCGTCTCGAGAACGGCGCCCCGTGCGGGCGGCGCGTCCGCGCCGGGCCCCGTGCGGGTGGGCAAGCGCAAGCCGCGCGTCGTCGCGAACACCATCGCCGTGCTGTTCTGCCTGGTCTGGGTGTTCCCGATCTACTGGATGGTGAACACCGCCTTCAAGCCCGCCGACGAGGTCACCACGATGACCCCGATCTGGGCGCCGCTGCACCCGACGCTCGACAACTTCACGCGTGCGCTCACGCAGGAGGGTTTCCTGGTCTACCTGCGGAACTCCTCGATCGTCGTGGTGGCGGCCGTGCTGCTGTCGATCGTCGTCGGGTTCCTGGCGTCGGCGGCACTGTCGCGGTTCCGGTTCCGGGGGCGGCGGGCAATCCTGGTCGCGATCCTGTTCGTGCAGATGATCCCGTCGGGCGCACTGCTCATCCCGCTGTTCCTGTCGTTCCAGACCCTCGGGCTGCTGAACAGCTACGTCGGGCTGATCCTGGCGTACGTGGCGAGCGTGCTGCCGTTCTCGATCTGGGTGATGCGTGGCTTCTTCGTGGCCGTCCCCGTCGAGATCGAGGAGGCGGCGAAGGTGGACGGTGCCGGCACCTTCCGGATCCTGTGGAGCGTGCTGTTCCCGCTCGTCATGCCCGGGGTCATCGCCACGAGCGTGTTCGCGTTCATCGCGGCGTGGAACGACTACCTGATCGCGTACGTGATGCTCAAGGACCAGGGGATGTACACGTTGCCGGTCTGGCTCGCCGGGTTCTCGACGAACAAGGGTACGGACTTCGGAGGGCTGATGGCGGCGAGCGTGCTGTTCTCGATCCCCGTCGTGGTGTTCTTCCTCATCGTGCAGCGTCGACTGGTCAGCGGGATGACGGCGGGCGCCGTGAAGGGGTAGCCGTCGCAACAGCCCGCATCTGCGTGGTGTCGCGTGGTCGCAACACCCCGCATGGTTGCCTGCGAGCGGTCACAGAGCGTCGGCTGGCGCGGTCGCCGCCGACGTTTCGTGCCCCCTCGACCTCCGGCTTGCGACGTGTTGTGACCGCTGTAGCGCACGGCTGACACCTGCGGACGTGTTGGTTGCACGACGGAACGGTTGCGTTCTTGTGGGTTTCAGACGTACAGTGCTCGAAACCCAACGGAACGAAGGAGTTCGGGCATGTACGCAACCGAGCGGCACACCGCCATCGCCGCCGAGCTGCAGTCCGCCGGTCGCGTGTCGGTCGCCGGTCTTGCCGAGCACTTCGACGTCACCACCGAGACCGTGCGCCGTGACCTCGACGCCCTCGAGTCCGCCGGGGTCCTGCGCCGGGTCCACGGGGGAGCGGTCCCCGTCGGCCGCTCGAGCGTCGTCGAACTCAGCGTCGCCGAGCGCGAGGGGCAGCACGGCACCGCGAAGTCCGCGATCGCCCGCGCCGCGATGCGACTGGTGCCGCCGACCTTCACCGGCTCGATCGCCCTCGACGCCGGCACCACCTGCGCCGCCGTGGCCTCCGAACTCGCCCGCTGGGAGCCCGAGGTCGCCGGCTCGACCATCACCGTCATCACGAACTCGGTGCCGATCGCCGCCACCCTGCAGCACAGCGAGCACCTCGAACTGCACCTGCTCGGCGGCCGCGTGCGTGGCGTCACGAGCGCCGCGGTCGGCACGGCCACCGTCGAGCAGATCGGCGCCCTCCGGCCCGACGTGGCGTTCATCGGCACGAACGGCCTGTCCGCCGGCTTCGGTCTGAGCACCCCGGACGAGTACGAGGCCGCCGTGAAGGGCGCCTACGTGCTCGCCGCCCGACGGGCCGTGGTGCTCGCCGACGCCGCCAAGCACGGCGTGGAGGCCCTGATGCGGTTCGCGCGCCTGGACGAGATCGACACGCTCGTCACCGACGAACAGCCCCCGGCCGACCTCGCCGGTGCGCTCGCCGACGCCGACGTCGAGGTGGTCGTCGCATGAACGTCCGCATCGTCACGGTCACCCCGAACCCGTCCCTCGACCGCACGATCGAGCTCGCCGGCGAACTGCAGCGCGGCGCCGTCCAGCGTGCCACCCGGTCCACCGCGGAACCCGGCGGCAAGGGCGTCAACGTCTCCCGCGTCGTCGTCGCGAGCGGAGGGGACACCGTCGCCGTCCTGCCCGGCGACGAGCTCGACCCGGTCCTGCTCGGCCTGGCCACACGCGGGATCCCGACGGCCGCGCTGCCGATCGGGGCGCCGCTCCGGTCGAACGTCACCGTGACGGAGCCGACCGGCACCACGACGAAGCTCAACGAACCCGGCCCCTCGCTCGCCGGTCGCCTCGACGACCTCGCCGCCCTGGTCGCCGACACCGCCGCTGCGACCGCCACCGGCCCCGCCGCCCGCTGGGTCGTGGTCGCCGGGTCGCTGCCGCCCGGTCTGCCCGACGACGCGCTCGCCGTGCTCGTCCGGGCCGTCCGTGCCCGCCACGGTGCGGACGTCCGGATCGCCGTCGACTCGTCCGGGGTGCCGTTCACCGCGCTGCTGCAGTCGGGCGAACGGATCGACCTGGTGAAGCCGAACGCCGAGGAACTCGCCGAGGTCGTCGGCGGCGACCCCGAGGAGTACGAGCGCGACCTCGACGCCGCGGTGGCCGGGGCCCAGCGGCTGCGGCGGAGGAACGTCGGCACGGTCCTGCTCACCCTGGGCAGCGCCGGCGCCGTGCTCGTCTGCGACGAGGGCGCGTTCGCCGCCGCCGCACCGAAGATCGTCGCCCGGTCGACGGTCGGCGCGGGGGACTCCTCGCTCGCCGGCTACCTGCTCGCCGAGGTCGCCGGCGCGTCGCCCGAGCAGCGTCTCGCACAGGCCGTCGCCACCGGTGCCGCGGCCGCGGCCCTGCCTGGCAGCGACGTGCCGGCACTCGACCACACCGACCCGACGGCGGTCTCCGTCCGGGTGCTCGACACGCACCCGGCACCCGAACCCGCCTGATCCCCTCCCCATCCCGCCCGACCACCCCACGAACACCTGCACCACCGCGCGATCAGCGCCATTGCGAAGGAGCAAGCACATGTCCGCAGACTCGAGTCCGCGCCTCATCAGCGCACAGCTCGTCGGCCTCGACGAGGACCTCGGCGCCACCTCGACCGACGTCATCCGGGTGCTCGCCGACCGCGTCGCCGCGACCGGCCGCGCCGCCGACGGTGCCACGCTCGCCGACGACGCCGTCAAGCGCGAGGCGAGCGTCGGAACGGGCGTCCCCGGTGGCATCGCCATCCCGCACGCCCGGTCGGCGTCGGTGTCCGAGCCGACGCTGGCGTTCTCGCGCCTGGCTCGGAAGGTGCCCTTCGGCGCCCCGGACGGCGACGCCGACATCGTGTTCATGATCGCCGTGCCCGAGGGGGCCGACAAGGACCACCTGACGGTCCTCTCGACCCTGGCCCGGGCGCTCATCCGTGACGACTTCACGGCCGCGCTGCGCGCCGCGACCACGGCCGACGAGATCGTCCAGTTGGTCGACAACGAGGTGAGTGGCGAAGTGGCCGAGGCCGGCGTCGGGAACGCAGGACGGGCCTCCGGTGCGACGACCGCCGCAGCCGGCGCGACCGCCGCAGCCGGGGCGACCGCCGGCGCCCCCGCCGCCGACCGCAAGGTCTTCGTCGGCGTCACCGCCTGCCCGACCGGCATCGCGCACACCTACATGGCGGCCGACGCCCTCGTCGCCGCGGCCCAGCGTGCCGGTGCCGAGATGCACATCGAGACGCAGGGGTCCTCGCAGGTCGAACCCCTCGACCCGGCGCTCATCGCCCGGGCCGACGCCGTGGTGTTCGCGGTCGACGTCGACGTCCGCGACCGCGGTCGGTTCGCCGGCAAGCCGCTGGTGTCCGGACCCGTCAAGCGCGGTGTCGACGAGCCCGACGAGATGATCGCCGAGGCCCTCCGCGCCTCGGAGGACCCGCACGCCGCACGCGTGCAGGGCGGCGCCGCCGTCGAGGGCGGGACGAACAAGTCGAACGAGCACTTCGGTCAGGCGCTCAAGCGCTGGCTGCTCACGGGCGTCAGCTACATGATCCCGTTCGTCGCCGGCGGCGGGCTCCTCATCGCGCTCGGCTTCCTGCTGTCCGGGTACGGCATCGCGCTGACCCACGGTGACTCGGGCCAGAACAACGCCGTCTTCACGCTCACCAACTACACCCTGCTGAACCTGCCGCCGGAGGGCCTCGGCTACTACCTCGGCGCGGCCGCGTTCCAGATCGGCTCCGTGTCGCTCGGGTTCCTGGTCGCAGCACTCGCCGGGTACATCGCCTACGCCATCGCCGACCGTCCGGGCATCGCACCGGGCTTCGTGGCCGGGTCCATCGCCGTGTTCATGAACGCCGGGTTCCTCGGTGGTCTGGTCGGTGGCCTCATCGCCGGTGCCGCCGCGTACTGGATCGGGCGCATCCCGACCTGGCGCTGGCTGCGCGGCCTGATGCCGGTCGTGATCATCCCGCTGTTCGCGTCGATCATCGCCTCGGGCCTCATGCTCCTGGTGCTCGGTGGCCCGATCGCCTGGGTCATGACCGAGCTCACCGCGTTCCTCAACTCGCTGTCCGGTGCTTCGGCCGTGCTGCTCGGGATCATCCTCGGCCTGATGATGGCGTTCGACCTCGGTGGCCCGGTCAACAAGGTGGCGTACGCGTTCGCCGTCGCCGGGCTCGGTGCCGGGACCGCGAGCAACACGGTGCCGTTCGAGATCATGGCCGCCGTCATGGCGGCCGGCATGGTGCCGCCGCTCGCACTCGCGCTCGCCTCGACCGTGCTCTACCGCAAGGGCTTCACGAAGCCGGAGCGCGAGAACGGCAAGGCCGCGTGGCTCCTCGGTGCGTCCTTCATCTCCGAGGGTGCGATCCCGTTCGCCGCCGCCGACCCGCTGCGCGTCATCCCGGCGTCGATGGTCGGTGCCGCGATCACGGGTGCGATCTCGATGGCCGCCGGCGTGACGTCGCGAGCGCCGCACGGCGGGATCTTCGTCTTCTTCGCGATCGGTGACGTCCTGATGTTCGTCGTCGCGATCCTGGCGGGGACCGTGGTGTCCGCGCTGGTGCTCGTCGCCCTGAAGAAGTGGGTCCGTCGTCGCCCCGTCGACGAGGCCGCTGCGGGCAGCGAGGCTGCCGTGGCCGGCGAGACGGTGGGCCAGCGCGCTCCGGTCGCCGCGTAGTCGACCGCAGCACACGACGGACGGGAGGCCCGGTGCCAGCTGGCACCGGGCCTCCAGTCCGTTGGTGGTCGCCACGCACCGCCGGCCGCGCGTCGAGCGGTCACGTCACGTCGCTGGCGTGGCGCCCACACGTCGGAACCCGACCGCTCGGCGGAACTGAGCGCGTGTCGCGACCGCTCGACGCGCGCTACTCGGCGATGTTCGCCGTGACCGCGTCGATGTACGCCGCGCGCTCCTCGCGCGAGTGCGGTCGACCCGGCACGCCCGGTCGCTGCTCCCACGGGAACGGCCCGGCCTCGTGCCGGTACTCGACGCCCATGGCCTCGAGTCGGGCGGTGTGCTCGGCCAGGCGTCCGCGGAACTCGGCGAGGTCGCGCGGCCCGGTGACGTCAGCCGACCACAGTGCCTCGGCGAGGGCGGCGACGCGGGGGAAGAGCTGGTAGTCGAGCCGACGGGCGGTGTCGACGTGCTCCGTCCACATGTTGCCCTGGCCGCCGATGACGTGGGCACGCTCGGCGTCGGTCAGCCCGGACGGCACCGGGTCGAAGGCGAAGACGTCGTCGACGGTGAGCACGATCGAGACCGGGATCGGCTCGGTCGGCAGGTCGCTCTGGCGGTAGTCGAGGTACACCTGGTCGTCCGGCGACGAGATGACGTCGTGCCCGCGGCGGGCGGCGGTCCGTGCGCCGGTCAGGCCGCGCCAGGAGACCACGGTCGCCGAGGGGTCGAGCGTGCCGCCCTCGAGGATCTCGTCCCACCCGAACGCCCGCCGGCCGTGCGACTCGACGTGTGCGGCGAGCTGCCCGATGATCCAGGCCTGCAGCTGTTCCTCGTCCTGCAGCCCGAGCTCGCGGATGCGCTCCTGGGTGCGCGGGTCGGTCTCCCACTGCACCTTCGGGCACTCGTCGCCGCCGATGCCGATGTAGCCGGAGGGGAAGAGCGCGATGACCTCGTCGAGGACGTCCTTGAAGAAGTCGATCGTGGCGTCCTCGGCGTTCAGGACGTCGTCGGCGATGCCCCACTCCGTCCAGACCTCGACCGGGTCGCCCGTGACGCCGAGCGACGGGTAGGCCGCCAGCGCCGCACGGACGTGCCCGGGGGTCTCGATCTCCGGGACGACGGTGACGAACCGGTCGGCCGCGTAGGCCACGATCTCGCGGATGTCGTCCTGCGTGTAGTACCCGCCGTGCGGGCGGCCGTCGAACCCGGCGACGACGAGTGTGCCGTCCGGACCGGGGACGTGCGCGCCGACCTGGGACTCCCGACGCCAGGAGCCGACCTCGGTCAGGCGCGGGTACTTCCGGATCTCGATGCGCCACCCCTGGTCCTCGGTGAGGTGGAAGTGCAGGCGGTTGATCCGGTGCGCGGCGAGCTGGTCGACGACCCGCATGACCTCGTGCTTCGTGCGGAAGTGCCGGGCGACGTCGAGCATCACGCCGCGCCAGGCGAAGGCGGGGGCGTCCTCGATGACCACGGCGGCGACGGACCACGGGCCGGTCGCGACCCGGCCGCGGCGGTACACGTCCGGGGGCAGCAGCTGCAGCAGGGCCTGCACGCCGTAGAAGACCCCGGCGGGCGAGCCGCCGACGACGTCGATGCCGTCCGGCGTCACCGTGAGGCGGAACGACTCCGCCCGGTCGCCCTCCGGCGTCGTCGGGCCCGCGGGCAGGGACGGGTCGTCGGCGACGCGCAGCGCGATCGTGCCGGCCCCCGGTGCCGTGTCGTCGAGGGCGTCCCGCACCGGCAGCCCGGTCGATCCCCGCAGGGTCTGCTGCAGGTACAGTCGGACGGACTCGCTCGCCGGGTCGGCGGCGATCCGGGTCGACGGGGTGATCTCGAAGGCCCCGACACCGGGAGCGGTGCGGCGCGGTCGTGGGACGAGCATGTCGGAGCCACCATTCCTCAATGATCTTTCGTAATGTGGAGGCTATGACCGTGGAGCAGACCGTGTCAACGACCCCGGGCGTCGCGGGCTCGACCCCGGGCGTCGCGGGCTCGACCCCCGGCGTCGTGGTGGCGACCCCCGGTGTCGTGGGGACGACCCCCGGCGTCGTAATGGCTACCCCCGGTGTCGTGGGGACGACCCCCGGCGTCCTGCGGCAGATGAACTCGCGGGCGATCCTCGACGAGCTCCTGCGCGACGACGTCTCCCGCACGGTCACCGAGCTCGGCCGCACGGTCGGACTCTCCCGCCCCACGGTCGAGGCCGCGCTCGCCGACCTGGTCGACCAGGGCTGGGTGACCGAGGCCGAGGCGATCGCGACCCCGAACAAGGCAGGTCGTCGGGCCAAGCGCTTCGCGGCGGACGCGTCGGCCGGCTCCGTGCTCGGCGTGGACCTCGGCCTGCACGGCATCGTCGGGGTGCGTGCGGACCTGCGCGGCGTCACGCTCGCCCGGGTCGAGGAGCGCTACGCCGACCTCGCCGACGCCGAACAGGCCTGGTCGAGCGTGCAGGACGTGGTCCGTCGGCTGACGTCGTCCGTCGGCGTGGTCGGTGGCGCCGCGGTCGGTGGCGCCGTCGGCAGTGCGCCGGTGCTCGGTGCCACGTTCGGCGTCCCGGCGGTCGTCGACCGTGACGGCGCGATCGACTACACGGTCGCGGTGCCGGAGTGGGTCGAGCGACGGGTGCCCGGCCGGATCCAGGACCTCTTCCCCGGGGTCGCCACCTTCTTCGACAACGACGCCAAGCTGGCCGCGACGGCCGAGGCCCGGTGGGGGCGGTTCCGCGGCGTCCGGGACGGTCTGTACCTGGTGATGGGTCGGCAGATCGGTGCCGCCCTGGTGGTCGACGGCTCGTTGGCGCGCGGTGCGCGCGGTGCCGCCGGTGAGATGGGCGGCATCGCGTCGACCGGCTGGCCCGCCGCACCCGCCCGCCTGGAGGCCCGGATCCCGTCCGACACGGACCTCGAGTCCGTCTTCGCCGCGGCCGCCCAGGGCTCGGTGTCGGCCGTCGAGACCGTCCGCGCGTTCGCCGCCGACGTGGCGCCCGGCGTCGTGCAGCTGGTGACGACGATCGACCCCGAGGTCGTCGTCGTCGGTGGGGAGGTCCTGCCGGCTGCGGAGGTGTTCTGTGCCGCGCTCGACGAGATCGTCACGCCGCAGCTCCGGCACCCCGTGGCGTTCAGCCCGTCGACCGTCGGTCGTGACGCCGTCGCGCGGGGTGCACTCGCCCGATCGCTCTCGCACGTCCGCTCAGCTCACATGGGACTCGGCTGACACCCAGGGAGCGCGCCGGGTCCTGACAGGGCGTTCAGGGATGCTGGGGGCATGACGACTGCCGTGACCGCCCGTGCCATGACCGTCGCCAGTGGCGACTCCACCGCTCCGTCCGACCTCGGCGGGCTCTCCGGCCTGGTGCTCCAGCTGATCGACGCCCTGGGGGAGTGGGGCGTCGGGCTGATGCTCTTCGTCGAGACGGTGTTCCCGCCCATCCCGTCCGAGGTCATCCTGCCGCTGGCCGGGTTCCTCGCGGGCGCCGGCCAAATGAACCTCGTGCTGGTCCTGGTGCTGGCGACGATCGGCTCGTACCTCGGGGCGCTGGTGCTGTACTGGCTCGGAGCGGTGATCGGGTTCGAACGCACCACGCGGTGGTTCGGCAAGCTGCCCCTCGTCGACGAGGACGACTTCCGCAAGGCGGCCGGCTGGTTCCACCGGCACGGCAAGAGCGCGGTCTTCTTCGGCCGGTTCGTCCCGATCGTCCGCAGCCTCATCTCGCTGCCGGCCGGCGCCGACCGCATGCACCTCGGCACGTTCTCGGTGTTCACGATCATCGCGAGCGGCATCTGGAACAGTGCGCTCGTGCTGCTCGGCGCCGCGTTCGGGTCGCAGTACGACCAGGTCGAGGCCTACACCGAGTGGATCGACCGCGTGCTCTACGTCGCGATCGCCGTGGTCGTGGTGAGCTTCGTCGTGCGCCGGGTCCGCCGTGTGCGCGCCGAGCGGCGTGCGGGCGGCCGTGATGACCACGACGACGACGCCGGCAACCCTGCCGTGGGCGGTGCCCGGGGTCGCCGTCGCGCCGAGCCCGCCCGCGACTGAGCCTCAGGCCTTCGTCAGCGCCGACTCCTTGTGGGCGGCCTGCTTGCCGCTCTTCTCCGACTCGACGATCCAGTACGGGTCGTCATCGGTCGGCTTGAAGTGCTGCCCGTCGAACTCGAAGTCGCTCGTCCGCTTCCGCACGAGCGTGCCGGTCGTCCTGCCCTGCGAGGTGTTCCAGTGCACCTCGTCACCCTTCGACAATGCCATGCTGTCCTCCTTGCGCGATTCCTCGTCCTGGTGGAGGTCGGACTGTACCCCGTCGATCCCCGGAAAACCGGGGGAGTAGGGCGATCACGATGTCGTAACGGCCATGCGGATCGAGAGTCGGACGCGTACCGTTTCCCATGAGCCCACACGCCGGCAGCGGCCGCGGAACCACGGGCTCCGGACGGGACGACGGACACCATGACCCTGCTGGACAGCGCGCGGGCGGACACCGTCCTCTCTGCGCGGTACCGGCTCGTGAAGCTCATCGGCACCGGCGGCATGGGATCCGTCTACGAAGCCCGTGACGAGCACACGTACCGGGCCGTGGCCGTGAAGCTCTTCGCGACCCCGGACAAGATGACCACCGCCGACCGTGTGCGCCAGGAGCGCGAGATCCGGCTGCTCAGCATGCTCTCCCACCCGGGGCTCATCCCGCTGTACGACGCCGGCACCCACGAGTTCGAGGACGGCCCGCACCGGTTCATCGTGATGGAGCTCATCGCCGACACGACGCTGCTCCGCCGCCTGTCCGAGGGCGCCCTGCACAACTACGAGGTGGCCGACCTCGGTGCGCAGCTCGCCGACGCCCTGGCCTACGTGCACTCGCGCGGCATCGTGCACCGCGACGTCAAGCCCGCCAACATCCTGATCAGCGACGAGGGCTCGTCCGGGTTCGCCCGCACGGTCAAGCTCACCGACTTCGGTGTCGCCCACTTCGTCGACGGCTCCCGCCTGACGAACGACGGCACGGTCATCGGCACCGCCGCCTACCTCAGCCCCGAGCAGGTCGCCGGCGAACCGATCAGCTTCGCCACCGACGTGTACTCGCTCGGGCTCGTCCTGCTCGAGGCGCTGACCGGCAAGCAGGAGTACTCGGGCACCCTGATCGAGGCCGCACTCGCCCGGCTCCGCCGCGACCCCGAGATCCCGGACGACGTCGCCGACGAGTGGCGCGAGCTGCTCAGCCGGATGACCGCCCGCGACCCGGAGCGCCGGCCCACGGCGGTCGCCATTGCCAACGCGCTGCGCGGCGGGTCCACCCAGATCACCGGCCCGGTGCCGCTCGGCCCGGAGCGCGTGAAGCACCAGCGCGATCACCGCATGCACCGCGCCGCCCACCGGCACGCCAAGCGCGGCACGTTCTCGGCGGTGCGTCGCTGGCGCCGGCGGAACGTCCTGGTCGGATCCTTCGCGGCCTTCGGCATGACCGCGGCCTGCGTGGCCGCCTACGTCGCGGGCGCTCTGCACTGATCCTCGTGCGGGTTCCGGACGCCGGGCACGGCGGAACACCGGTGCTCCCGCGTCGAACACCGGCATCCGGGGACGTGACCTGCGAACACCGGTGTTCTCCGGGCAGCGCCACCCTGGCAGGATGGACAGCATGACCGACCAGCGCTGGATCAAGATCTGTGGCCTGTCGACGCCCGACACCGTGGACGCCGCCATCGACGCGGGTGCCGACGCCGTCGGGTTCGTCTTCGCGGCGGGCAGCCCCCGGACCGTCACCGCCGACCTGGCGAAGGAGCTGGTCGAGCGGGTGCCGGACGGCATCGACGCCGTCGGGGTCTTCCGCGACCAGAAGATCGACGAGATCGTCGGCATCGCCTCCGAGGTCGGGCTCACCACGCTGCAGCTCCACGGTGGCGAGTCGGCCTCCGACTTCGCCCGCGCGCGCGACGCCGGCTTCTTCACCATCCGGGCCATCGCGGCCGAGGACTACCTGCGCGAGACGCCCGAACAGCGCGCCGCGTTCGACCACGACCTGCTGCTGCTCGACGCCGCCGTGCCCGGCAGCGGTCGGCTCGTCGACCCGGCCACGATCGACGGCGTGGACGAGGCCTGGATCCTCGCGGGCGGGCTGACCCCGGCCAACGTGGTCGCCGCGGTCGAGGCGCTCGATCCCGACGGCGTCGACGTGTCGAGCGGCGTCGAGTCCGAGCGCGGCGTCAAGGACCCCGCGAAGATCCGTGCGTTCGTCGAGGCCGTCCGAAGCCTGGGCTGAGCGCGGGGCTGCGGACGGCGCCGGGGCCGTCGGCGGTCAGCGCAGGGTGGGGATGAGCTCCGTCAGGAACGCGTCGGTGTCCTCCCAGCCCTGCACCGCGTGGCAGGGGACCCCGAGCGCCTTCACCGGGTAGTCGTTGCCCTCGGCGTCGAGCCGGTCGCCGACGAAGAGCATGTCGTCGAGCGCGATGCCGGTGATCTCGGCGAGACGCTGCATGCCGTAGGCCTTGTCGATGCCCTTGCGGGTGATGTCGATGCTCGTGGACCCGCCCGAGCGGACCTCGAGGTCGGGTAGGTCCTGCTGCACCAGGCGTCGCAGGTGGTCCTTCTTCTCGCCGGTCGGGTCCCACTGCTTCTTGACGTCCACCGGGGCGGACTGGCCGAGGGCGGAGAACGTGATCTGCGACCCGCGGTCCTCGAGGATGGCGCCCCACGTCTCGGACTCCCAGTACCCGGCTTCCTTCGCACGGGCCTCGACCGCGGCGAGGGCGCGGTCCTTCTGCTCGTCGGTGAGGTCCTCGGCGTACTGCAGCGCCCAGTCCTGGTCCTCCCAGCGGTAGTACCGGGTGCCGCAGGTCGGCAGGAGGTGCAGGGCGTCGAGCGTCAGGCCGTCGCGCTGCCGGAGCGGGGTGACCAGCTGCTGCTCGAACTGGGTGAAGTTGCCGCCGGAGATGACCGCGACCGGCACGACCTCGAGCAGGGACGCGAAGGTCTCGAGCATGCGGGGGTCGAGGGAGGACTTCGACGGGGCGAGCGTGTCGTCCAGGTCGAAGGCGACGAGGCGGGGCGTGGTCATGTCCCCGATCCTGCCAGAGCCCGCCGACCACCCGCAGGGTGCGCGCACCCGGGTGCCCGGGTGCTGCGCGATGTCTGCGGGGTCACGCGCGGTGCGTGGCGGGGACCCGGTCGCGGGCGTAGGTGATGTCCGTGTAGCCGTGCGGGGCGGGGTTGCCGTCCTCGTCGAGGTTCACGAAGACGACCTCGTCGATCGTCAGGATGCTGCGGTGTGTGAAGAGGTTGCGCGCCTCGGCCCGCATGGTCAGCGACGTCCGGCCGAACCGGGTGGCGACGAGGCCGATCTCGACGATGTCGCCCTCCTTCGCCGAGGACAGGAAGTTGATCTCCGACATGTACTTCGTGACGACCTTGCCGTTGCCGAGCTGGATGATCGCGTAGACCGCGGCTTCCTCGTCGATCCAGCGGAGCAGGCTGCCGCCGAACAGGGTGCCGTTGGCGTTGAGGTCCTCCGGTCGCACCCACTTCCGGGTGTAGAAGTTCATCTCCGGCGGGGCGTCGTCCTGGTGCTGATCCATGTCACGTCATGGTACGCCGACGGCCGCGCCCCCGCAGGGACGCGGCCGTCGTGGCGATCACGGGCGGCGGGGCCGCCGGTGCTCACTCCTTGACGAGGACGACCTCGTCGAGGGGGATGCGGGTGCGCGGGGCGACCTCGCGCTCCGCGGCCTTGTCGTCGAGCTGCGACGGGTGCGCGACGGTGCCGACGGCCGTGACCGTGTACGGCAGGAACCGCTCGGGCAGGTCGAACGCGGCACGGAGCCCGGCGGCGTCGATGCCCGCCATCTGGTGCACGTGCAGCCCCGCGGCGTGCGCCTGCACGGTCAGGGCGGCGAGCGACTGGCCGAGGTCGTACTGCGCGAAGGGACGCTCCTCGCCGTCGGCGGTCACCGTCTCGAGCACGCCGACGACGAGGGCGCTGGCACGGAACGCCCAGGCGGCGTTGAAGCCGAGCAGGTTCTCGTTGATCTTCCGGAACGTCTCGGTGCCGCGGCGGCCGGCGATGAAGCGGCGGGGCTGGAAGTTCATGGCCGACGGTGCCCAGCGAGCGGCCTCGAGGACGGCGTCGAGCTGGTCGTCCGAGATCGTCGCGGTCTCGTCGTAGGAGCGGGGGCTCCAGCGCTCCTCGAGCAGCGGCACGAGCGGCTGACTGGAGTCGGTGGACCGGGTGAGGGTGTCGGCGTTCGTCGAGGTCATGATGCGCTCAACGGTATTCGATGCGTACGCATTTCCGACCTGAGTGACGTCACATCACCGCCGGCAGGTGCCAGGATGGAGGGGATGGGTGGCGTGTTGACCGGCTTCGCGATCATCGGCGCGATCATCGCCGGTGGGTACGTCGTCGGACGCATCGGCCTGCTGGGCCCGCACGCGCAGTTCGTGATGAGTCGGCTCGCGTTCTTCGTGCTGATGCCGTGCCTGCTGTTCCACACCATCGCGACCGCCGACATCGCGTCGCTGCTGTCGTCGATGCTCTGGGTCTCGCTGCTGAGTGCCGCCGTGGTCGCACTCGGTGCCGCCGCCGTGTTCCGCCTCGTGCTGCGCCGCCCCGTCACCACGACCACCGTCGGCGCCTTGGCTTCCAGCTACGTCAACGCGAACAACATCGGGCTGCCGGTGGCCGTGTACGTGCTCGGCCAGGCGACCGCGGTCGTGCCCGTGATCCTGCTGCAGCTCGTCGTGATGGCCCCGGTCGCGCTGACGATCCTCGACGCGGCGACCGCGGGTGGCGGCGGATGGGGACGGCGGATCGCGGGCCCGTTCCGGAACCCGATCATCATCGCCTCGCTCGTCGGGCTCGTGTGCTCGGCGACGGGGATCACGCTGCCCGACCCGGTGCTCGAGCCGTTCTCGCTCGTCGGCGCGGCCGCGGTCCCCGTCGTGCTGCTGTCCTTCGGGATGAGCCTGCACGGTGCCACCCCCCTGCGGGACCCGGCGATCCGCACCGACGTCATCGTCGCGTCGTCGATCAAGCTCGTGCTGATGCCGGCCGTGGCCTTCGTGTTCGCACGCTTCGTGTTCGGCCTCGGCGACCAGGAGGTCTTCGTGCTCACCACCCTCGGCGCCCTGCCGGCGGCGCAGAACGTCTTCAACTACGCCCAGCGGTACGGGGCAGCGGTCCCGGTGGCGCGCGACGTCGTGCTCATCTCGACACTCGGCTCGGTGCCCGTGCTCGTCGCGATCGCCGCCCTGCTGCACCCGTAGCGGTCGTCGAGACGCCGGCGTGTGGGCTTCCGGACGACGCCGTCGTGTTGTCGAGACGCCTTGATGTCGCCGAGACGCCGCCGGATTCGGAGGCGTCTCGCGCACTTGCCGGCGTCCAGCGGAGACGCCGGCGTCTTCCGCGCCCTGGACGTGCGCCCGGACGGACGGGAGGCCCGTGGCGGGGCCGCACCGGGCCTCCCGTCCGGCTGTGGTGGCGACCACCGCGGATGGTGAGCAGATGCGGTCGGGTCGCGTCCGTTGACCCGACCCGTTCTGCTCACGAAGCACGGGCGGCACGCGCGTACCCTGGCGGGCACGCGGGGCGGACCGCTCCGTGACCGATGACCACGACGAGGAGACCGGCGATGGACACGATGGCGATGATGAAGAACATGTCGATGACGGACATGCCCATGGAGATGGACATGGACGTGATGCAGGACACGATGATGGCGATGAACGCCGCATCGATGGCGGCGACGATGTGCTCCGCGGCCGACATGCGGATGGGCGGCGAGATGGCCACCTGCGCCGCGATGTGCTCGAACACCGCGATGCTGGCCGACACCGGCATGCGGATGATGATGCGTCCGATGGGGATGGACACCGCCGCGATGCAGGCGATGCTCATGGCCGTCGTCGCGATGGGCACCGCGTGTGCCGCCGAGTGCCGCCAGCACCAGGACATGGACGAGTCGTGCCGGTACTGCGCCATGGCCTGCGACGAGATGGTGTCGAAGTGCCAGGCGATGCTCGACTCGATGGCGGCCTGAGCCGCTCCGCCTGAACCGCTCCGCCTACGCGACGCGTGCGGTGGTCTGCCGACCGCCGGCGCTGAGGATCTCCGCGACCGGGTGGTGGGCGACCGGCTCGCCGACCGACAGGACGCCGTCGGCGTCCGCCACCCGCAGCTGCGTGATGCTCCCGTCGAGGAACAGCACCACGGCGTCGGCTGCCCGGGTCTCGACGACGATGCCGTCGCGCCACGCACCGGGGGCCGCGCTCGCCATGAGGCGCTGGATGGGAAGGATCGTCGTGCGGGACATGGCTTCACCTGCTCTCGGAGGGGGGCGGTGCAGGAAACCTACGTCGGCGTGACGGACGGCTCAATCACGGCGGACGCCGGGCGTAACAGAACCGGTCGTGCGTCGTCGCTCCGGGCCGGTGACCCGACTCCGATCAGAAGATCATCGGGCGGTCGTCGTCGAGCGACGTGTCCAGGTCGAGGTCGACCACCACGGGCACGTGGTCGCTCGGGGCGTCGCCCTTCCGCTCGTTCCGGTGGATCGAGGCGTCGGTGACGACGTCGGCGAAGGCCTGCGAGCCGAGCACGAAGTCGATGCGCATGCCCTCGTTGCGCGGGAACCGCAGCTGCTTGTAGTCCCAGTAGGTGTAGCCGTCGGGCACGATCGGGCGGACGACGTCCTGCAGGCCCCGCGCCTCGAACTCGCGGAACGCCTTCCGCTCGGGCTCGCTGACGTGGGTCGACCCCTCGAAGACCCGCATGTCCCAGACGTCCTGGTCGAGCGGTGCAACGTTCCAGTCGCCCATCAGCGCGAGCGGGGTCTCCGGCGAGGCCTCGAGCCACTCAGAGGTGCGGTCGGCCAGCTGGGCGAGCCAGTCGAGCTTGTACGTGTAGTGCGGGTCGCCGAGCTCGCGGCCGTTCGGCACGTAGAGGCTCCAGAGCCGCACGCCGTCGACCGTGACGCCGATCGCGCGGGCCTCGACCGGCAGGTCCGGCCCCTCGTGGCCCTTCAGGAACCCGGGCTGGCCGGGGAAGTCGCGGGTGACGTCCTCCATCGGCAGCCGGCTGGCGAACGCGACGCCGTTCCACTGGTTCAGGCCGTGCGCCTCGACGTGGTACCCCGCGGCCTCGAACTGCTCGACCGGGAACTGCTCCGGCTTGCACTTGATCTCCTGCATGCCGAGGACGTCGATGTCCTCACGCACCAGCCAGTCGACGATCCGACCCACTCGGGTGCGGACGGAGTTCACGTTCCAGGTCGCGACGCGCATGGAACAAGAACCTACCGGTGCCGACTGACGACGAGGTCGGCGAGACCAGCGGCGCGACCGGGCGGCACGTGCGCCGACTGTGCGGGGTCCGGCAGGTGCGCCGCCTGTGCGGGGTCCGGCAGGTGCGCCGCCTGTGCGGCGTACGGCACGATGGTGTTCGCTGGAGACCAGCAATCGATCGCACGGAGGCAGCAATGGCATCGACGACGAATCGCGTCGACGGGACCACGACCGGGGCCACGCTCGGCACCGGGGCCGGGAGCACCCAGCCCGCCGGCACCACCACGACGCAGGTCACCGCCAAGGGCAGGACCATCATCGACGACACGGTCGTCGCGAAGGTCGCGGGCATCGCCGCCCGCGACGTCCCCGGTGTCTTCGCGCTCGGCGGCAACGCCTCGCGGGCGTTCGGCGCCATCCGCGACGCCATCGGCTCGAGTGCGCTCGGTCAGGGTGTCCGCGTCGAGGTCGGCGAGACCCAGGTCGCCGTCGACCTGACCATCGTCGTCGACTACCCGACGCCGATGATGGAGGTCGCCTCCGCGGTGCGCGCCGCCGTCACGAACGCCGTCACCGAACTCGTCGGCCTCGAGGTCACCGAGGTCAACATCGCCATCAACGACGTGAACATCCCGGCGCTCAACGGCGTCGCGGACGAGCTCGACACCCGGGACGGTCGAGTCCGGTGAACGCCACCGTCGTCGGGATGGGCACCGGCGCCCTGCTCGCGATCGTCGCCGTGACGCTCGGGTTCTGGGCGTTCGTCGTCGTCGCCGTCTGCATGGCGCTCGGCGCTCTGGTCGCCCGCATCGTCACGGGTGACGTCGACTTCCGCCGCCTGCTCGACGTGCTGCGCGGACGCCGGAGCTCGTCGTGAGCGACGCCGCCGTCGCCACGACCGGCGACAGCGGCGTCCGGCTCCGCGGCTCCGACCGCATCGGCACGTCGGCGCTGGTGCACACCGCCCAGGCGGTCGCCGCCGAAGCACTGCACGTGGCCTTCCGGGAGGTCCGTGCCCGGGTCGCCGACGACGGTCGCGGCGCACTGGCGGTCGAGATCACCGCCCCGCTCGCCCTGCCGGTGCTGGGCTCGCACGCACTCCCCGACGAACCGGTCGTCGCCACGGCGCACCGGGCTCGCGGCACGATCGCCGAACGTTTCCGGACCATCACCGGCCGACAGGTCGCCCGCGTGACCGTGACCTTCGCCTCGTCGGTCGTGGACACCCCACGGAGGGTCCGGTGACTGCCGCCCCCGCCGTCGGGCGCACCGATCCGGTCGTCCCCGCCGGCCCCTCGCACGACGACCACCACGCCACCTACCGCCGCCTGCTGCGCCGCGAGACCCACGTCTCCCGCTCCGCCGCCGTCGTCGTCGCGATGCTCATCGCCCTGGTGCTCGCCGCCGCCGCCGTCTTCGCCGGTGCGCTCGTCCTGCTCGACCAGAACGTCCTGGGTGTCGACCCGCGTGCCGTGGCCGACGCCGCGCTCGCGGCCCCGGACGGTCTCGAGACCACCATCGTGATCGGCATCGGCGCCATCGTGGCCCTGATCGGGCTCGTGCTGTTGCTGCAGGGGATCCTGCCCCAGCGCCGTCCGCGGCACGTGATGGCGTCCGATCGGCTCGCGGTCGTCGTCGACGACGAGGTCCTGGCCTCCGCTGCGGCCCGCGCCGCCCGTTCCGCGACCCGTCTCGGCGCCGACGCAGCCGTGGGTACCGTCGGCCGCCGCACGGTCGACGTCGTGCTCCGGCCCGCAGCCGGGGTGGACGTCCCCGCGGTCGCCGCGACCGAGGCCGTCGAGCGGGAGTTCGCCGCGATCGACGCGCAGCCGCCGCTGGCCGCGCGGGTCCGGGTGCAGCCGACGGGGCGGGTGGACGGATGAACGCCACGAACCGTGGGCTCGGCCGGACGGCGCTCGTCGTGCTCGGGCTCGTCCTGCTCGTCGCAGGGGTGGCGGCGATCCTGGTGCAGACCGCACAGGGGCTGCCCCTCGTCGCCTCGGGGTGGCGCGCGGTCGGCGATGCCCTCGCCGGACTCGGCAACGGGGCATCGCGTGACGACTCGGTGTTCGCCTGGACCTGCGTGCTCGGCGGTGGCGTCGTGCTCGGCGTGCTCGCCCTCGTCGTGCTGACGACCCTCGGCGGTGGCCGCGAGGGCACCGTCGTGGACAGCGACGGTTCGGCGGACGGCGTCGCCGGGGCGGTGCGCATCGAGTCCACTGCCGTGCAGCACGCGCTGTCCTCGGCCATCGGCGAGATGCCGCAGGTCGATTCGCTCGCCGTCGACGTCTACCGGGTCCGTGGCGGTCGGGCGATCCGGGTGCGGGTCCGTCCGCGCCGGGGTGCCGCGCCGCGCGAGATCACCGAACGGGTCGAGGCCGTCGTCGCCGACCTGGACGCCCTGCTCGGCGAACGCCTGCCCGTGCTGCTCGAGATCGCCCGTGGTGGGTCGGGGTCCTCCCGCCCGGACCGCGTGCACTGAGCGTCGCCGTGGTGCGCTCGATCGGTGGACTGCCCCGGCCGGGCGAGACGGTCCCGGTGCCGCGCATCGTCACCGACGTCGCGCGAGGGCGTGAGGTCGCGCTCGTCTGGCGCAACCAGATCGGTGGGACGACGTTCCGTGTCGGACCGGACGCGCACGCCGAGGAGTTCGTGAAGGTGCTGCCGCACGCGTACGCGACGTGGATCAGCGGTGAGGCGGGACGGCTGACCTGGGCATCCCGGTACGCCCGGGTGCCGGAGGTGCTCGGCCACGGCACCGACGACGACGGCGTCTGGCTGCACACCCGTGCCGTGCCCGGGTGGAGCGCTGTCGACCCGCGCTGGCACGACGAACCCCGGACCGCTGTGGTCGCGGTGGGCGAGGGCCTGCGCGCGCTGCACGACACGTTGCCCGTCGACGACTGCCCGTTCACGTGGGCGACCGCGGACCGGCTCGATCGCGCGCGTGCAGCCGTCGCCGACGCCGACCGCGGACCGAGCGCGCTCGGTCCGGAGCCGCCGGCCGACCGCATCGTCGTCTGTCACGGTGACCCGTGCACGCCGAACACGTTGATCGGTGCGGACCGGCGGTGGAGCGGGCACGTCGACCTGGACGCGATGGGCGTCGCGGACCGCTGGGCCGACATCGCGGTGGCGACGATGGCCCTCGGCTGGAACTACGGACCCGGGTGGGAGCCGCTGTTCCACCGGGCGTACGGGCTGCCGGACGACCTGGAGCGCACCGCCTGGTACCGGGCGCTGTGGAACATCGACGTGGACGACGTCGGGAGTGTTCCGAGCTGATGGGGCTCGGTCTCCCTCTGCCGGTTCGGGTCGGGTCGGGTCAGATCTTGGGTGGGCTGACGATGGGGTCGTCCCATGCGGGGAACGGCGGGAAGACGCCCGGGAGCGAATGATCGGGGTAGGCCGCATCGTTCCGTCCTCCGACTGCTTCCGAGAGGGCGCTGGCGTCGTTGGTCCAGAAGAGTTCGCTGTAGACGGTGATGGGGTTGTCGCCGTTCTCCTGCGCGGCGTACTGGATCTGCCAGCCGTCGCCGGTGGTGGCCCAGACCTCCTGGTCGCCGGTGATGGTGCGGCGTTCGATGGTCCAGCCCTGGTCGGTGAACCAGTCGATCATCGGCTGCAGGTCGCGTTCCTGGTCAAGGGTGCCGGGCGGGGACCAGAGCCGGGTGGTGCTCATGTCGTAGCTGTTCTTCGTGTCGGACCCGGGCAGAGCTGCGACGCCGTCACCGCCGATCAATGGAACACGGTCGCCGCCACCCCACTCCCATTCGCCGTCGTGGACCTGGAGTTGCGCGGCTTTCAGGAGCCGCTGCATGTGTTCGTAGTGGTCGCGGTAGGCGTCGTACTCCTGGTGGAGTGACATCTCCGCGACGTCGTCCTGGGTCAGGCCGGCTGCGTCGGTGGGCATCTGGTCTCCTCCTGGTGCGCACCCGGTCAGTAGTCCCAGGGTCAGGGCTGTCGTCGTGATGGTCCGGAGCATCGGTTCAGATCTTCGGCTTGTTGACGATGGGGTCGTCCCACCGTGGGAAGTCTGGGTAGACGCCGGGGAGGGACCGATCAGGGAACTTGACGGTCGAGCGTCCGTAGATGGCCGTCGAGAGAGCGCGTGCGTCGTTGGTCCAAAGGGGTTCACTGTAGACCTCGAGCGTGTACCGGCCGTTCGTCTGTGCCGAGTAGACGATCTGCCAGCCGTCGCCGGTGGTGGCCCAGGCCTCGTGGTCACCGGCGGCTGTGCGTTGCTCGTTGTCCCACCCCTGCTCGGTGAAGTAGTCGATCATCGGTTGCAGGTCCCGCTGTTGGCCGGTGGCGCCAGGCGGGGACCAGAGCCGCCCGCTCCGCATGTCGTAGCTGTTCTTCGTGTCCGAACCTCGTAACGGGGCTACGCCGTCGCCGCCGATCTGCGGGACGACGTCGCCGCTGTCCCATTCCCATTCGCCCTCGTGGACCTGGAGTTGCGCGTTCCGCAGGAGCCGCTGCATGTGCTCGTAGTGGTCGCGGTAGGCGTCGAACTCTTGGTGCAGGGACATCTCGGCGACGTCGTGCTGGGTGACGCCTGCTGCATCGGTGGGCATCTGGGTTCCTCCTCCCGCGCACCCCGACGGCAGCCCGAGCGTCAGGGCAGCAGTCGTGATGGCACGGAGCATCGGTCGCATGGTCTTCATCATGGCTTCCCCGTCGCGATGATCTTCGCGATGGTCTGTTGTGCGGTGGCAGCTCGGGACAGGTAGCCGACGCCGCTGTCCGGGAACATGTCGTGCCCGGTGACGGCGCTGCCGCCAGGGGACTCGTCAGCGCCGAACGTGTCGACGTCCGGAAGGTCGCGTGGATCGGTGCGTCCGATCCGGCCGAGGATCGCTGTGCGGTCAGCGGAGCCCTCGGTCGCGTACACATGGTCCACGTTGAGGTGCTCGGGAGTCGTGGTGTCGGTGAACCCGACGGAGCCGTACGTGACGAGCGCGTCGACCCGGTACCGAGTCTGCGCGAGCGCTTCGGCCGCGGTGGTGGACCCGTAGGAGTGCCCGAGGACGGTCAGGGACTGCGGCGCGCTGCCCCGGCTGTCGTGGATCCCGTCGAGGAACGACGCGAGGTTCGCTCCGCCCGCGTGCGCGCGGTCCTGACCCGGGACCTCGATGACACCCGGGGCGCGGTAGCCGATCCACGACACGACCGCGAACGACTCTGCTCGTCGATGCTTCCACGCGGTGCCCAGAAGACCGTTGGCGGCGCGGACCTTCTCATCCATGCTGTCGAGGGTGGTCATCGCGCCGGGCACGTTGACAGTCACGTTGGACGCCGTGTCCAGATCGCCGAGCGCGACGGCGGCGACGAGAGACCCGCTCGAGACGCCGAACCCGACGAGCTGTGCGACGGCGCTCGAAGGGGCTCGGACATCTGCCGCCAAGCGATCGGCACGCTTGAGCCCGTCGCGGAGGCCGAAGACCTGCTCCCGGAACTCGTCGAGACTGACCGCACCGTAGGTGTACGGCAGCCCCATCAGCCGGTACAGCCGCTCTGGGTCTCGTACCGCGGCCGAGAGGACGGCCCTGGACGCGATGTCGCGCTGCGCTGCCGGGACGCCGTCAAGTCCTGCGAACTGCAGCTGCGTGGTCAGGGGCAACGCCCGGATGTCGGCGTCGGTGAAGCCGAGCGCGGCCCAGGCCGCTGCGACCTCAGCCGTGGTCAGGGACGGATCGAGCAGCCGCTGCAGCCCGGGTAGCAGTTTGGAGGTACCGGCGACGTCGAGCGCAGCGTTCGCGAGGGAACCGCCGCCCGCGGCGCTGAACGCGCCCGCGATCCGATCGATCCACGACGCGTCGTCGGCGTTCTCGGCAAGGTAGTCGGCGAAGCCACCTGGCAACGACGCCCCGTCGACCGGGACCCAGCTGCAACGATTGCGGAACACGGTCCACGCGTTGCGAACCCGCACGAGGTCTTGCTCCGTCGAGGAGTCCTGCACCCGGGCCACGGCAGCGAACTTCCGCAGCCGAGCTGGATCTGCCCCGCTCCGTCCTCCGGACCGGCCACCGGTGCGCTGCCGCGAGCACGCGCTGAACACCGCGGACACCGGAGAAGGTCGCTGCGGCGTGCCCGATGGTTCAGGGTCGAACACCGAGCTGCTCCAGTCGAGCACGGGTTGCGACGGGAGCCCGCCACCGGCGCGCACCAGGTCACGATCAGCTTCGCGCTGCCGCCACGCAGCGAGGTCGGCCAGGCGCTGCCGTTCCTCGTCCGCCTGCCGCTGGGCGATCCGCAGCTGGTCGGCCATCGCTTCGAGCGCCGTCACGAGCCGGATGCGGTCGGTCGACTCCGTCACCCGAGCTGTTTCGAACAGCCGCGCGTACGCACCGTCGAAGTCGTGCAGTGCGGCCTCGGCGTTGTTCCGCCGCGGCCCGGCGCTGGCACGCAGTGAGAGTGCCACCTCGGCCGTGCAGTCGACCAACCGCGACGCCGCTGCGTCGTCGAACTCGATCCCCATCGTCCCCCCACCATCCGAACTGGTCGATGGGAGAAACGTAGCATTTCAGCGGTGCAGTATGAAATGAGGAGCGTACGACTGTGGGGAACACCGAACCGCCGCCCACTGGGAGTGGACGGCGGTCTGGTGAACGAGCTGGTTAGAAGGCGACCCCGCGTGCACCCATGAAGGGCACCGGGTCGGTGGTGGCGCCGTTGAGGTGCACCTCGATGTGGCTGTGGCACCCGGTGGACTGGCCGGTCGACCCGACGAGCGCGATGAGCTGCCCCGCCGCGACTCGCTGGCCCTGGGCGACCCGGAAGCCACCGTTGACGATGTGCCCGTAGGCGGTCTGCACGCCGTTGCCGTGGCTGATCCGGACGTAGTTGCCGTACCCGCCGTACCAGCCGACGTAGTCGACGGTGCCGGCGGAGGCGGCGACGATCGGGGTGGAGCAGCCGCTGGCCAGGTCGACGCCGTCGTGCTTGATGACGGTGCCGTGGATCGGGTGCACGCGGTAGCCGTACGGGCTGATGACGTACCCGCTCGCGGGCCGGACCCAGCCGGTACCGGAACCGGACCCGACGGCGCCGCCGCCGCCCGAACCACTGCTGCCGGTCGACCCGCCGGCGGGAGCGCCGCCGCCGGAGTTCGCGGAGTCGGCACGAGCGGCAGCCGCTGCCCGGGCCAGGGCTTCGCGCGCGGCCTTGGCCTCGGCGGCCTTCCGCACCTTCTCGCCCTGCGCGAACTCGGCCTCCGTCCGGACGCGGCCGGAGGTCAGGGTCGCGAGCTGGGCGTCGAGTCGGGCCTTGTTGGACTGCTGTTCGTCGTAGGCGGCCTGCACGGTGTCGGACGCCGCCTGGGCTTCCTGCATGCGTGCCTCGGCCTTGGCTGCCAGACCCTTGAGCTCTTCTGCGGCACGGTCGGCCTGGGCTTCGAGCGAGCGGGCGACACCCGCGTCGATGCTCGCGGCGGCCTGCACTCGTTCGGCCTGCTCGGAGAGCTTGCTCAGGGCACCGAGGTCGTAGAGGAGATCGCGGGCATCGGCGCCCTGCGTGAGGACGGAGGTGGTGACGTCCGCACCGCCGGAGCGGGACATCTGCGCGGCGAACTGACCGGCCTGCGCGGCGCTCTGCTCGGCGACCTTCGCGTGTTCCTCGGCGTCGGCGCGGAGCTGCTGTTCCTTCTCAGCGGCTTCCTGTGCGTCGGCCTGGGCGTCGAAGAAGACCTGCCCGAGCTTCTTGGCCTTGGCCTCGGCCGCCGCGACCTTGGCGTTCAGGTCGCTGATGATGCCCTTGATCTCGGTGATCTGCCCCTGCTTCGCGGATTCCTTGCCACGGGCGGACTCCACTTCGTCCCACGTGGGGTAGGTCACCGCCTGGGCAGCCGGAGCATCGGCGATGACCGTGCCGACGAGGCCCGCGAGCGCCAGGCCGGTGACGGCGAGGCGCAGGCGCACGGGGACACGGTGGGCGCGGGGGCTGGTGGGGCGAGACATCGAGGACGAGCCTATACATCCGTACAGCGAGCATCGGACGGCAACGCGCCGCTGTGGACAACTTCAGCGGTGGATCAGAAGCCGCGGTCGCGTCGGATGACGGCGGCGCTCCCGACGACGTCGCGCCGCAGGATCGCCTGCCCGGCGGTGCCGGCGTAGTCGTAGACGTCGAACCCGGTACAGTGGGTGATCGTCGCCGGCGGCCCGAGGGAGTCCTCGACCGCGGTGGTCCAGAGGTCGTGCGACCCGACCACCACGAAGCTCGGGTCGGCGTCGCGGTAGGCCCCGAGGTCGACGAGCCAGGGGTAGGTCTCGAAGGTGTCCCGGACCTGCAGCAGCCCGACGTTCATCGACGCGTAGGTGGCGAGGGGCCGGACCGTCCAGAACTGCCCGACGCCGGTGACCTGGCGGCCGTCGGCCCAGCGGTCCAGGCACGCCGCCGCCGGGTACCGCGCGGTCGCCACGGCGTGGGCGGTCCCGGGGGCCACGGCGATCCCGGTCGCGAGCACGGCGGCCATCGCGACCGCCACCCCCGCCCGGACCCCGCGGTGCGGGCGGTGCACGCGGGTGCGGCGGACCGCGGTGCGGGTGAGCTCGGCCACGGCGACGAGCGCGAGCAGCGGTGCGGTCACGATCGGCTGCAGGTAGCGCGGGGTCTCGGACCCGGCGACGACGACCCCGACGGACACAGCGACGACGGTCACCAGGGGCAGCAGTGTCGCGACCAGCACGGTGCGTGCGGTGCGGACCCGCCAGGCCCAGACCGTGCCCCCGACGGTGACGAGCACCCCGGCGAACAGCAGCAGGAGCCCGAGGTCGCCCGGAGCCGTGCCCGCCCGGTCGTCGGTCAGCGCCGCGAAGAACCGCAGGGTCTCCCCGGCCCGGGACGGCTGCACGTACGTCGCCGGGTCGAGGGAGACGAACGGCCGCAGCGGGATCCGCACCAGGTACCCGACGACCGATCCGACCGTGACGGCACCGGCGAGCAGCGCGGCCGGACGCCACGGCACCCGGCGCGCCAGCACCAGGAGCCCGAGGGTGACGACGACGGGAGCGGCGGACCAGGGTACGTACAGCGGGTTCGACGCGGTCGTGCACGCCGCGACGAGTCCGAGCACCACGAGCAGGGGCACCGACGCCCGGCCGAGGCGCACCGCCCGCAGCACGAGCACCGCGGTGCCGAGCATCGCCAGCACGGCGCCGTAGTAGTAGGTCGTCGTGAGCAGCAGGGATGCCAGCTCGAGCGAGGTGGCCGTCGCCGACGACTCGGTGAGCACGAGCAGCGTGACCAGACCGAGCGCCCCGGCCGACACCGCGATCCGGGCGGGGCGCCCGGCGGACGGCATCAGCTCGTTCGCTGCCGCCCGCACCAGGGCGTAGACGGCGAGGAGCACGAGCACCCCGTTCAGTGCCAGGGCCTGCTGCGGTGTGGCGGTCACCAGCGAGCAGGACAGGTACACGGGCAGCTCGGGGAAGAAGAACAGCGCGGGCGACATGGCCCACTCGAACGGCTGGCCGGCCTGCAGGGAGCGCTGGACGAGCGGCAGCAACACCGAGTCGCCGTCGTACCAGAGCAACGCGACCCGCTCCGTCGCGATGACGTGGCGCAGGGCGATGACGGCCAGGGCCAGCGCGACCAGGCCGCCCAGGGCCTCCCGTCCGATCGTGACGGCCACCTCGCCGGGCCGGCGGCCGCCGGACGGAGCCGGCTCCACGGCGGGGCGACGCGGTGCTCGGGACATGCCCCGGAGCGTACCGAGGCCGCCTCGGTGCCGGCACCCCGCGGCCCACAGGCTGGGGGAGCGCGTTGCGGGCCCGACCGACTACCCTTGTGGGCTGTGACCGACGCGCGCGAACAGTTGATCCAGTACATCTCCTCCGAAGCGGTGTTCCACGGCGACTTCACCCTGACCAGCGGGAAGAAGGCGACGTACTACATCGACCTGCGGAAGGTCAGCCTGGACCACCGCGTCGCGCCGCTGATCGGCCAGGTCATGACCGAGCTCGTGCAGCAGGTGCCGGACGTCTCCGCCGTCGGGGGCCTCACCATGGGCGCCGACCCCATCGCCAGCGCCGTCCTGCACCAGGCCGCCGCCCAGGGGCTGACCTACGACGCCTTCGTCGTCCGCAAGGAGCCGAAGGACCACGGCCGCGGTAAGCAGGTCGAGGGACCGGACCTCAAGGGCAAGCGCGTCGTCGTGCTCGAGGACACCTCCACCACCGGCGGCTCGCCGCTCAAGGCGGCCGAGGCGCTCGAGCGCGAGGGCGCGATCGTCGCCGCCGTCGCGGTCGTCGTCGACCGGGACACCGGTGCCAAGGAGACGATCGAGGCGGCCGGCTACCCGTACTTCGCGGCCATCGGGTTGGCTGATCTGGGGCTGACCGCGTGACCGAGGAGCGTCCGGACGACGCGCGCGAACCCGACGGCACCGTCGGCCCGGCAGATGGGGACGACGGCCTGGAGGCTCGGCGCGCGTCCGGCTCGGACGCTCCGTTCCACGGTCTCCGCAGCGCTGCGGACATCTTCGGTGCTCCGCGCGGCGAGGAGGACTGGCCGTCGCGACGGGAGCGCCGCGAGGCCGAGCGCACCGCCCGCGAGACGGGCGCGCCGCTGCCGGAGCCGTTCGTGGCCGATGGCGAGGCGGAGGCTGCTGAGACTCCTGCTCCTGCTCCTGCTCCTGCTCCTGCTGCTCCTGCCGCGCCTGAGCCTGCTGCTCCGGCGCTCGACGACGGCGCGACCCAGGCCATCTCGATGCCGCCCGAGCTGCTCGCACCCTCCGAGAACCCCGACGCCGTCGTCGAGCACGAACGCTCCACACTGCACGACCGGATCCCCGCCGCCGCCGACACCCCGCCGGACTCCACCGCGCCGCACCCGTCGTCGATCGTGCTGCCGACGGCACAGACGCACCGGGACGAACGTGCCGCCGCGTCGAAGGCCATCGAGGACGAGCGTCGCCGCGTCGACCCGTTCGGCGAGGGTCGCGCCGACGTCGACTGGCTCGGCCGCGCGACCGGGAACCACCCGGAGCCCGTGGCTCCCGCTGCACCGCAGCCCCTCGGCGTCGAGAACGTGCTGCCCCCGACCGAGGAACCGCCGACCTTCACCGACCTGCTGCGCATCACCAGCACCGGGCCGGTCCCCACGCAGACCGGCGCGCACGACCGGCCGTTCGACTGGGCGATCGGTGACGACGAGCCCGGCGAGGTCCCGGCGACGCTGACCACCGACTCGTTCGACACCACCGCGCTGTCCGCCGGATCCTGGTCGCTCGCCGACGAGCTGGACGACGAGGACGAGGTCGTCGCCGGCGAGGTCGACACCCCGGCCTCCGGGCTGCCGCAGGCGCCGCGGACCTACCCGGTGCCACCGGCGGTCCCCGTGCCGTCGGCGGTGCCCCCGGCGGTGCCGGCCGCGCCCGTGTCGGACACGGCTGCTCCGGCTGCCGTCCCCGATGCGGCTGCCGCTGGTGCTGGTGCTGGTGCTGCCGCTGCCGCTGGTGCTGCCGCTGGTGCTCCGTCGGAGGCGACCGAGGCCGTGGACGCACCCCGTCAGCCCGCCGGGGACGACGTGCCGGACGCGACCGAGGGCCTCCAGGCCGATGCCCCGACCACCGCGATGCCGGCTGCCGGGACGCCCTGGTGGTCCGAGCCCGACGCGACCGTGCCGCCGACCGCCGTACCGCCGCTCGTCGAACCCACCGGAGCACAGGAGTACCCGGCGCACCTGCCGCCGTCGGTGGGGCAGGACCTCGACGCCGTTCTGGGGTTGCGTGGGAACGACACCGGTCCGCAGCCGGAGTCCCTGCCCGCCGCGGCGCCGGACGACCTGGACCAGTCCGAGTGGGACGGCCGCGAGACCAGCGACACGAGCGCCATCAAGGACCTGTTCGGCACCGAGGCGGTCGGGCAGCTCGGCGGCACCGGCTACGACCCCGAGGACACCGGGACGCGGATGATGCCGGCGGCGGCGGCGGCGGCGGCCGTGCCCGCGGCTGCTGCCGCTCCAGCTGCTGCCCCCGCGTCCGCTGCTGCCGGACGGCCTGCCGGCGGTCCGGACCGGCGGTCCGGCGAACGCGACAACTTCATCAACGAGGGTTTCGCGCGGCTGCGGAACGAGGGCAAGCGCGGCAAGCAGCTGCTGATCTACGGGTCGATCGCGCTGATCCTCGTGCTCATCGTGCTGGTGTTCCTGCTGTCGAAGTGGATCCTCGGCAACAACATCGCCGACCAGGCCGTGCCGACGAAGTCGCCGGTGGCTGCCTCGTCGGCGCCGGCGACACCGAGCGCTGCGCCGTCGGCGTCTGCCTCGCAGCCGAGTGACCCCGCAGCACCGGCCGCAACCCTGCAGTTCGCCACGACGCCGGCGTTGCCCGGCGAGCACCCGTGGACCGACCTGGCCGGCGGGGAGTGCCTGTCGCCGTTCACGAACGCGTGGTCGCAGACCTTCACGGTGGTGGACTGCGCGACGCCGCACATCGGGCAGCTGACCGCACGACTCGCGGTCGAGGGTGACACCTACCCGGGTACCGAGGCCCTTGCGACCCGGGCCGCCGACCAGTGCCAGTCCGACGCGGCGCTGAACGCCTCGGCCGCCGCCGCCGTGGGCGACGTGCAGGTGCAGGGTTCCTACGCGCCGGACCAGGCGACGTGGGACCAGGGTGACCGGTTCATCTCGTGCTTCGTGACGCGGTCGTCGGGGCAGCCGCTGACCGGGTCGCTGGCGCCGGGGGCGTAGGCGCGCCCGCACCCTTCTTGCGACGATCCACCCCGTGATCGACGGGTGGTGTGTCGGAACATGCACGCGCATGGCAAGGGCGCGCGCGGCGTCAGGTGTTCGATGGAGGGATGACCACGCTCACCGATGCGCTCGCCGACCCGCGATCCTCCGCCCGGCTGCAGGCCGTGATGGCCGCGGGGACCACCCCGGACCCCGCGGACCTCGAGGTGCTCGTCGCGCAGTGCGCCGTCGAGCCGGACTTCTTCGTCCGCGACATGCTGACGTGGGCACTCACCCGGCACCCCGCCGAGGATGTCGTGGCCCGCGTGCTGCCCGAGCTCGAGCGCCCCGAGCCGCAGGCCCGCAGCCAGGCGCTCCACACCCTGTCGAAGATCGGTGACCCGCACGCGTGGCCCGCGGTGCGCCCACTGCTCGAGGACCACGACGACGAGGTGCTCCGCGCGGCCTGGCGGACGGCCGTCGCACTGGTGCCGGACGACGAGCGGGCGTCGCTCGCGCGGATCCTCGCGGTGCAGCTCGGCATCGGCGACCGCGAGCGTCGGCTCAGCCTGTCGCGTGCCCTGGTGGGACTCGGCGAGGACGCCGTCGGACCCCTCCTCGTCACGGCCGCCGACCGGGGGACCGACGTCGTCCGGGAGCACGTGCGCGAGACCGAACGACTGCTGCACGACCCGGACGCCGCATCCGCACTCGCCCTCGAACGGGCCCGGCGCGAGGTCGCCCTCGGCCGGACGCGCTCCGTCAAGGGCTAGGGCCGGCGGGCGCGCCTGGCCGGGAGCGCCGGGTGGTCGCGAAGCGTCACCGTCGCGGTCGTGGGGCGGCCGCGTCGCGCGGTTACGAACCCCGTGCGCCGGGTGCCGAGTGGGCGCGAACCGTCGGCTGCGGGGCTTCCGGGCGACGGAGCGTGACCGGTCGGCAGAGGTGAGCGGGGTGTCGTGACCGGTGAGGGCGCCGGACGGGAGGCGCGTGGCGGCGGTGCGCCGGGCCTCCCGTCCGACGCCACGCGCGTTCGCGGCCCGCGGTGCGGTCACGACCCCCCGTGCGCTGGGCGCCGAGTGGTCACGAACCGTCGCCTGCGAGGCTCCCAGACGACAGTTCTTGACCGCTCGGCGGATGTGAGCGGGGTGTCTCGACCGGCCGGCCAACGCGTGCGTGCCGTCCGCCGCCACGCGCGCAGCGCGGTCAGTCGCCGTCGGGCGCGAGCCAGATGGACGACGCCGCCGCGGCAGGCAGGTCGACGAGGGACTCCGAGCCGTCGGTCGACCGCCGCGACACCGCGATGACGCCGGCGTAGTCCCGCACCCGCTCGACCCGAAGGTGCGTGCCCAGCCCCACCCCGAGCTCGTCGAAGTACCGCAGCAGCGAGGGGTCGTCGTCCGAGACACGGTCGACGGTGCCGCAGGCTCCCGGCTCGATCGCGCCGAGGAGGGTGCCGGGGGAGTCCGGCACGATGCCGTCCGCGCCGGGGATCGGGTCGCCGTGGGGGTCGTGCGTCGGGTGGCCGAGGTCGGCGTCGACCCGGTCGAGGAACTGCTCCGACACGGCGTGCTCCAGGGCCTCGGCCTCGGTGTGGACCTCGTCCCACGAGTAGCCGAGCCGCTCCACCAGGAACGTCTCGATCAGCCGGTGCCGCCGGACCATCGCCACCGCGACCTGCTGCCCGAGCGGGGTGAGCACGACGCCGTAGTACGGGGTGTGCTCGATCAGGCCGTCGCGGTCGAGCTTCTTGAGGTTGCCCGACACCGTCG
Organism: Curtobacterium sp. MCBD17_026; assembly: GCF_003234895.2. NCBI lineage: Bacteria > Bacillati > Actinomycetota > Actinomycetes > Micrococcales > Microbacteriaceae > Curtobacterium > Curtobacterium sp. MCBD17_026. The sequence goes on from NZ_CP126281.1 coordinate 520,733, forward strand.
ACGCCGACACCTTCAGGGACGCCGCGATGTCCCGCGTCGCCAAGCCGGGTCCGCCGCGCTCGCTGGCCTTCCAGATGAGCTTGACGTAGTCCTCTGCCATGGTGGACAGGGAGGGCAGGCGCATACCGCCAATCGTACGTCCCGCCTGGTACAACCAGCAGATGACCACCACCGCCCCCGTCCGAGCCCCTCGCCGTCGCTGGCCGGTGCCCCCGTCGCTGCTGCTCGGGCTCGCGCCGATCGTGGTGTTCGCGGCGATCAGCGCCTGGCGGTCACGGCCGAGCGACGACTACGCGACCCTCGGGCAGACGGTCGACAGCGTCGTGCACGCCCTCGTCATCCCCGAGGGCATCGCCGTCGCGGCACTCGCCCTGTTCGTCACGGCGCTCGGCTGGTGGCGGATCGCCACGGTCGACCCGGTCCGGACGCGAGTGCGGTGGACGATGGTCGCGCCGATCCTCGTGCTGGTGGTGTGCGTCGTCCGACTGCCCCTCATCGACTGGACGGCGCTGCCCGCGCACTACTTCCTGCTGCTCGCCGTCGGGGTGCTGTTCGTCGGGGTGTTCGAGGAGCTGATGGCCCGCGGCACCCTGCTCGTGGGGCTACGGCGGCGCCTGCCGGAGATGGGCGTGTGGGCCCTGTCGTGCGCGCTGTTCGGGCTGCTGCACCTGCTCAACGCGCTCGCCGGTGCCGGCATCGGGCCGACTCTGGTCCAGGTGGTGTTCGCGGCGTCGTTCGGGTCGACGCTGTACGTCGCGCGTCGGCTGACCGGGTCGCTGCTCGCCCCGGTGCTGCTGCACGCCTTCTGGGACTTCGGGTCGATCGGGTTCTCGGCGACAGCGGACCCGGGCGACGTCGGGAAGCTGACCCTGCTCGGTCTGATCGGGCTGTTCTCGTTCGGGGTGCTCGCGTTCGGCATCGTGGCAGGCGGGGTCATCGCCTGGTACGACGACCGGCCCCGTCGGCTCGCGAAGCGGTGGCTGTCGGTGCCGCCGATGGCGGCCTTCGCCCTGGAGGCCCGTGGGACGTCCCGCGAACCGGCTGCGGCGGGTGCCGCGGTCGCGTCCAGCCGCGGCTGACACGCGATAGCGGCCGCGGCCGACGCGCGCGGTCGCGTGTGACCGGCTAGAGCTCGACTTCGAAGGGCTCGGTGCGCACGAGCTCGTGCACGCCGGAGATGACCTCGCTCGGGCGGAACGGGTACCGGTCGATCTCCGCCTGGTCGCTGATGCCCGTCATCACGAGCACGGTGTGCAGCCCTGCTTCGATGCCGGCCTGCACGTCGGTGTCCATGCGGTCGCCGATCATGCCGGTGTTCTCGGAGTGCGCACCGATCCGGTTCATCGCGGAGCGGAACATCATCGGGTTCGGCTTGCCCACCACGTAGGGCTGCTTGCCGGTGGCCTTCTCGATCATCGCCGCGATGGCGCCGGTTGCCGGCAGGACCCCCTCGGCGCTCGGGCCGGTGGCGTCGGGGTTCGTCACGATGAACCGGGCGCCGGCGCGGATGAGCCGGACGGCCTTGGTGATCGCCTCGAACGAGTAGTTGCGGGTCTCACCGACGACGACGTAGTCGGGAGCGGTCTCGGTCATGATGAACCCGGCCTCGTGCAGGGCGGTCGTCATGCCGGCCTCGCCGATGACGAACGCCGAGCCGCCGGGCATCTGCGACTTGCAGAAGTCGGCCGTCGCGAGCGCACTCGTCCAGATCCGCTCCTCGGGCACGTGCAGGCCCGAGCCCCGGAGCCGGGCGCTGAGGTCGCGCGGCGTGAAGATCGAGTTGTTCGTCAGCACGAGGAACTCGGTGCCGTCGTCGAGCCACTGCTGGATGAGCTCCGGGGCGCCGGGCAGTGCCTGGTTCTCGTGGACGAGCACGCCGTCCATGTCGGTCAGCCAGCACTCGACGTCGTCTCGGGTCGCCATGGCCCTCACCCTACTGCGCAGGCGGTCGAGCCCGCCGTCTCCGTGCTCGGTGAACACGATCCGCGATATGCAGAACATGAATGATCGATGTGGAATGCGATGCGTGCGTACGCTGCTCGTCGGGGCGGTCCTCGCTCCGACGATCTGCGGGACATCAGCCTCGCGAGAACAAGGAGACCCATGCGATCCCGAAGTACAGCGCGCATCGCCGTGTCGACGCTGGCCACCGCTGGCGTCGTCCTCGGCCTTGCCCTGCCGACCGCCCCGGCGGCGAGCGAGCCGGAAGCACCCGGCGGCACCGCATCCGCCGCGACGCGGAGCACGGTCGACGTCGCGATCGACGTCACGAAGGACGGCAACGGCCCCTTCACCCCGACGGACGGCGCTGGTGGTGACGCAAGTGAGGAGAACGGCATCGTCCGCACGATGGACGCGATCACGTACCGCGTCTCCCTCAACTCGAACGACGGCACCAGCACGAACGAACGCTTCAGCGTGACCGCCCCCGCCGGCACGTCGTGGGCAGGGGTCCCGACCATCTGCGTCGGCCCCGGCTCGGCGGTCTCGGGCGCCGTGTTGACCTGCAACATCGGCACGCTCCGAGAAGGCCGGACGGTCTCCGTGCCGATCGTCCTCGACGTCTCCGCCGACCTGGAGAACGGCGACACGATCGCCGTCCCAGTGACCGCGACGGCGGACGAGGCCGAGAACGGAACCGCCACCGCGGTCGCCGAGGCCGTCACGGTCTCCGCAGCCGCGCGCTACAACCTGAGCAAGAACGTCCACGCGTCGTCGCTCCGGACCGACGTCACCGGTCCGGACGGAACGACGAAAGGGCTGCAGCTGATCTACCCGATCGCCGTGGACTGGCAGCCGCTCGTGCCCGGACAGGGCCTCCTCGGGTTCGAGAAGAGCACCGGGCCGATGACGTTCACGGACGACCTCTCCCAGATCCTCGGTGCCGTGCCCTCCGATGCGGTCCTGTGGAACGGTGGCAACCCCGTCTGCGGCCCCAACGACATGGGCGACTCGCGGATGGGAGGCCTGCCCGGCGGCAGCGGCGGCGGTGAGCAAGCGGTCACGGACTCCGGGGAGTTCTCGTGCGAACAGGCGGCCCCCGGTCAGGGCGTGGACGTCACCATCACCGGGACGGTCACCGACCCCGACCACGTCCCCTCGAAGAGCCTCACGAACGGGCCGATCGCCGGCGGCGCCAAGCCCTACTTCGTGAGCGGCTACATCAGCCTCTGGATGCCCAACCCTCCGACCGGGACCTCGGTGGAGTCGGTCAACACGTTCACGCCGCTGCAGACCACGTCCGTCAGCGGAGCGCCGAACTTCCCCGGCGGCACGGAACCCACGGGGGACAACTCCGCCGAGCGCAACGTCCTCGAGTACGCCGACGGCTCCGCGCAGAAGCGGCTCCTCCGGGTCATCGGCGACGGGCGCGCCGTCGAGCGGGGCTCTGCTCGCGACGGCGACCCGTGGGCCACCCCGGGCACGCTGCTCCGGAGCGACGTCACCGCCTCCAACAAGGGGCTGGCGTCGTTCGACGGCGCCGTCCTCTGCGACACCTTCGACCGCGACACGCAGCACATAACCCGCGTCGGCGACGGCAGGGTCGCGGCGTGGACCAGCGGCATGCGCAGCGCGAAGGTGCAGTACGCCGCGTACGACATGACCTCACCGTCCGCGAGCCAGAAGGCGACCTGTGACGACGAGGACGGCCCCTGGTACGACCGGCCGGAAGACGTCCCCGGTGGCATCGATGCAGTCGGAGCGGTCCGCGCGACCGGTGACGTCCCCGGTGGCAGTGACGGCACGCTCTACAGCTACGTCACCACCCAGGACGCCGCCGACGGCACACGGGCCCACGACTTCGGTCACGCGTGGTTCGGCGACCGCTCAGAACGCTGGGCGCACGACGTCTGGTCCGACGCGGACCTCGGTGCCGGTCCCCTGTCCGACAGCGTCATCCTCACCGAGAACCTCGCCCGGATCCAGAAGAAGATCGTCGACCCCGGCCACGACGCGGACGACACCCCCGACTCGACCACCTTCACCGTCGCCGGCGACACCATCGACTACGCCCTGTACCCGTCACTCACGAACGGCAACACCACGGGGAAGGAGGCCTCCGTGACGGTGCGCGACGTGCTGCCGAACCACGTGACCTACGTCGCCGGCAGTGCCTCCGAGGTGCCGGAGATCGACACCACGAAGGACGACGACGGCAACGACGTCCAGCGTCTCACTTGGACGACAGTGGTCCGTCCGAACGAGGCGATCGATCCGATCACGTACACCGCCGCGGTCTCGAAGCTCGCCCCGGCGGGCGCGATCACCAACGTGACGGACATCGCCTCGCCGACGGACAGGTCGCCGCAGGCCTTCCGCAACGCCCAGCGCGCCGTCCAGGTCGTCGCCACCGGCGGGGTCGGCATCGAGAAGACCGCCGTCGAACCGGTCGTCGTCTCGGGGGACCAGCTGGAGTGGGACCTCGGGTACACGAACATCGACACCACCCCGATCGACGGCCTGGACGTCATCGACGTCCTTCCGTACCGGGGCGACACCCGCAACTCCACCTTCCACGGCACGGTCGGACTCGCCGAGCCCATCGCGGTCGCCGCCGCCGCCGGTGAGCGCGTCCGCTACACGACCCGCGACCCGCGCGACGTCGTGCTCGACGCCGCTGACCCGTCGAACCAGGGCGGTGGCGCCACCACCTGGTGCTCGGCGTCGGCGTTCGGCGCCGAGGGATGCCCGGCCGGGCTCGCGGACGTCACGGCTGCGCGCATCCTGCGGACCGCCCCCGTGGCAGTGGGCGAGACCGTCACGCACCGGGTCGTGGTCGCGACGGCGGGCCAGCGCGACGGTGACACGTACACGAACCGGTTCGGCCTCCGCGCCTCGAACCTCGCTCTCCCGGTCCAGTCCAACCCGGCGACGGTCACCGTCGTCTCCGGTTCGATCGGGGACTTCGTGTGGTCCGACGAGAACGGCGACGGTCTGCAGGACGACGACGAAGCCGGCATCGCGGACGTCTCGGTCCGCCTCACCGGCTCGGACGACCGCGGCGACGCCGTGCGCCGGACCACCACCACGAACGGCGACGGCGAGTACACCTTCGACGACCTGCGCCCCGGCAGCTACACCGTGCACTGGACGGCTCCGGACGGTCGGGAGTTCACGAAGGAGCTCGTCGGCGACGACCGCGCGATCGACTCCGACGCCGACGCCTCCGGCGCGGCCGGCGCCGTCGAACTCGCCGCGATCCGTTCCGACGAGGGCCAGCTCGAGCACATCGAACAGGACCGCACCGTCGACGCGGGGCTCCTGCCCGCAGCGGAGACACCGACCGGACCGCCGGTGACGCCCGGTGGTCCGGAAGCGCCCGGACATCCCGGGAACGCCGGGAGCGCCGGGTCTTCGGGAACACCCGGCACTCACGACGACGCGGAGGCGTCGGCGGGTACCGGCGAAGGATCCCGCGATCCGGCACGCGGCGGACTGGCGTTCACCGGAGCTGACGGACTCGGACCGGCGGCGGTGACGGCGGTGCTGCTCCTGGCCCTGGGCGGCCTCCTCGTCGCGCGCAGGCGTCGCACCCGCGGATCGAGCCAGCGCTGAACCGTGGGGCCGCGGCGAGGCGGTCGTCGCGGCCCCACTGGCGGTCCGCTCAGAAAGGGCCGGGAGGCCCGGAGCGGCTCTTGCGCGCTGCTGGCAGACCCGAGATGGTCGAGACACCGAACTGCGCTCGGCTTTTGCCCTACGCTTTTCGGGACACGTACCGAATCAAGGAGGCCCCCTCGTGCTCGTCGAACCCGGAACCCCGTCCGCCGCGCCCCGACCCAACCCGGTGTCGGAGACGGAGCTCGAGGTGACCCCGCGCCGACGCCGAGGCCGCCCGAACGTGCTGTCCCGCGAGCAGGTGGTCGACGCCGCCACGACCATCGCGAACGAGGACGGCCTGGACCGCCTGTCCTTCCGGGCCCTCGGGGTGCGGCTCGGGGTCGCCCCGATGACCGTGCACCGGACCATCGGCGGCCTGGACGACCTGCACGCCGAACTCGTCCGCCGCACCGTCGACGAGTTCACCGCCACCTTCGTCTGGCCGGACGAGTGGCACGCCGTCGTCCGCACCTTCGCCACGACGTTCCGCGACCTGATGCGCACCCACCCGCTCGTGCTCGAGTCGCACAGCCAGCGCGCCCCGCTCGCCTCGACCGAGTCCGACGCCGTCGTGGCGAAGGTCGTCGGTGCCCTGCGGGACGCCGGACTCCCGCCGGCCGAGGCGATGTACACCTTCTTCGTCGTCTACGACTTCGTGGTCGGGCACGCCGGGGTGCAGGTCGGACGCGGGGACTCCGAGGCCGGACGCCCCGAGCGGCACCGGCTGGTGGGCGAGATCCTCGGCGAGCACTCCTACGACGACCGGTTCGCACTCGGCCTCGACATCCTGATCGCCGGCATCGAGACGCGCATCGACCGCGGGACCCGTACCGCCTGAGCCCGCGGCGCCTGAACCGGCGGTGGGAACCTGGTTCCGGACACGGAACCGCGCAGGTCGGCGGTGCTGTGACCGGAACCTGGTTCCCCGCGCCCGGCCGTACGCTGGTCGGGTGACCACTGCGCCCGAACCGTCGCACGAGCTGACGACCAACGGGGTGGGGCCGCACCCGGAACCCTGGCCCGACGACCCGAGGCTCGACCCGGAGCTCCTGGCCGCGGGGGACTCCCGGAACGTGCTCGACCGCTACCGCTACTGGTCGATGGACGCGATCGTCGCCGAGCTCGACACCCGCCGGCACACGTTCGACGTGGCGATCGAGAACTGGCAGCACGACCTGAACATCGGCTCGATCGTACGGAGCGCCAACGCGTTCCTGGCCGGCACCGTGCACATCATCGGGCGACGCCGGTGGAACAAGCGCGGGGCGATGGTCACCGACCGGTACCAGCACGTCCGCTACCACCCCGACGTCGAGGCGTTCCTCGCCGCGATGGCCGAGGAGCAGCGTCCCGTCGTCGCCATCGACAACACCGCCGGCGCCGAGCGCATCGAGACCGCGACGATCCCGGAGCGCTGCGTGTTCCTGTTCGGGCAGGAGGGCCCCGGGCTGACCGAGCAGGCGGTCGCCGGTGCCGACGCACACCTGGAGATCACGCAGTTCGGGTCGACGCGGAGCATCAACGCCTCGGCCGCCGCGGCGATCGTCATGCACAGCTGGGTCGTCCAGCACGCCCGGTTGCCGGACGCTCCCTGAGCCGGAACGGCCGGGTGGGGGCCGTGGACCCGGCCGTTCCGCGCACCGGGCGGGCGGGGCGGAGGCGGGTCGGGCCTCCAGGCCGGGGTCCGGGGTGCCGCGTCAGCGCGCGGCGGTGGTGCGGCGCGCGACCAGGCGGGGTTCGACGAGGAGTTCCGTGGCGGCGATCCGCGGATCGGCGATGCGGGCCAGCAGGCGCTCGCCGGCGCCGCGGCCGATCTCGACACTGCGGTCGTCGATGCTCGTCAGGCCGACGTACCGCATCGCGGCCACCGGGGTGTCGTCGTAACCGATGACGGAGACGTCCTCGGGGACGCGCAACCCGCGTTCGGCGAGCTCGGACAGGGCACCGAGGGCCATCACGTCGTTCGCCGCGAAGACGGCGGTGACGTCCGGGTGCTCGTCGAGGAGCATGCCGAGGGCGCGGGAACCGGCCTCTTCGGTGGGTTCGCCCGGCAGCACCGTCGTGACGACGGACGCGCGTGCCGCCGCAGCCTGCGCGAACCCGGCCTGGCGCTCGGCCGAGGCCGCCGAGCTCGCACCGACGAACCCGAGGCGGGTGTGGCCGAGGTCGAGCAGGTGCTGCGCCGCGATGCCGCCTCCGGCGTGGTCGTCGTTCGCCACGGTGTCGGCACGGGGGATCGCGACGCGGCCGCCGGCGATCACGAGCGGCATCGAGGCGGGGATCGCGAGGTCGGTGGTGGGCTCGCCGGCGATCACGATGCCCTCGACGCGCATCGAGAGGAACCCCTCGACCGGAGAGGCATCGAGCCCCGTGTTGAGGAACCGGTCGGCGACCACGAGCCGGTGTCCCTGGTCCTGCAGGCTCTCGCGCAGGCCGGTGAGCAGGTCCACGAACCACTGGTTGCGGAAGTCGTCGAGCACCACGCCGATCGTGCGGCTGCGCGTGCCGGCGAGGGAGACGGCCGCGGTGGAGGGGCGGTAGTCGAGCTCCTGGATGGCCTTGAGCACGGCGGCCCGGCGCTGGTCGCTGACCCGGGGGGAGCGCTGCAGCACGAGGGAGACGAGGGACTTCGAGACACCGGCGCGTGCAGCGACGTCGTAGATGGTCGCGGGCTTGCCGTCTCCCATGATGCGCTTCGACCTCCGTTGGCTCGTGCGTCGATCGTAGCGGGCGCGCGCCGGTTCGCTTCGTGAGCAGAAATGGTCGGGTGCGGAGCGGCGACTCGACCGTTTCTGCTCACGATCGACGCGTGGCCGGTCCTCCACACGGGAGGCCCGGGGCGCGTTGTGCACAGAAGTCGCGTTCGCCGCGCGGGCAGCTGGGGTCGCTGCTCGCGCGCCGGGGGTAGCGTCCGCTGTATGGCGACGCTGCTCATCACCGGAGCCGCGGGTCGGATCGGGAGCGCCCTGCGTCCTCGACTGCGGTCCGCGGGACACGACCTCGTGCTGCTCGACGAACAGCGGCCCCACGATCCGATCGTCGCCGGGGAACGGTTCGTGCCCGGTTCGGTGAACGACCCGGCGGCGGTGGACGATGCGCTCGCCGGGGTCGACACCGTGGTGCACCTGGCGGGCATCCCGACCGAGGCCGCCTGGGAGGACCTGATCGCGGCGAACCTGACCGGCACGAAGAACGTGCTCGAACGGGCGGCCGCCGCCGGGGTGCTCCGGGTGGTGCAGGCGAGCTCGATCCACGCAGTGGGGCTGGTGCCCGAACCCCTCGACCAGCCGGGGAGTGTGCCCGGAGACCGGCTGCCCCGTCCGGACACGTACTACGGCGTGACGAAGGCGGCGATGGAACTGCTCGGCAGCCTGTTCGCCGACCGGTACGAGATGTCGATCGTGTCCGCGCGGATCGGTGCGTTCGGTGCGCTGCCGCCGACGACCCGGGGGCTGCTCATGTGGACCTCGCCCGACGACCTGACACGCCTGGTGCTCGCGACCGTGGCGCTCCGCGACCCCGGGCACCACGTGGTCTGGGCACTGTCGCGGAACACCGGGTCGCCGGCTGACCTGTCCGCCGGGGAGCGCATCGGTTTCCACCCCCTCGACGACGCGTCCGCCGTGCTCGACGCCGACGCCCGTGCAGCCCTGCCGACGGACGACCTGAGCACCCTCGGCGGCGGGATGGTGCACCAGCCGCTCGGCGAACGCGCTTCGTGAGCAGAAGAGGTCGGGTGACCTGATGTCACCCGACCTCTTCCGCTCACGAAGCGCGCCCGCGCCCGGCGCGCTCCGCTACCCGATCAGGCTCGGGCGCAGGTCGCGCAGCGTGCGGGAACGGGTCTGCCGCGCCGTGACCACGAAGGACACCAGGAGCGCCCCGAGCAGCCAGCAGAGCAGCACGCCCGCATCGGACCACGCGGCGCCGAGGTTCCCGCCGTACATCGTCTGCCGGATCGCGTCGACCGAGTACGTCATCGGCAGCGCGAAGTGCAGCGCCGCCAACGGTCCCGGCAGCGTCTGCCACGGGAACGTGCCACCGGCGGTGACGAGCTGCACGAGCATCAGCACCAGGCCGAGGAACTGCCCCACGGACCCGAGCAGCACGTTGAGCGCCATGATGATCGCCGCGAAGGTCGCCGAGGCCAGCACCATGATGCCGATCGTGCCGCCGACGTGCACCACGTTCAGGTCGAGGGCGAAGCGCACGATGAAGAACAGCGCCACCATCTGCACCAGGCCGAGGAGCGCCGGGGTCAGCCAGCCGCCGAACACCACCGCGAGGGGCTTCCGGACGGCCGTGATCGCACGCTTCGAGATCGGCTTCAGGATGAGGAACAGCGCGTACATGCCGATCCAGGCCGCGAGCGAGATGAAGAACGGCGCGAGGCCGGCGCCGTAGTTCGACGCGGCGGCGACGTTGTCGTCCCCGACCTTGACCGGGTCGGAGATGACCGAGGCCTGCGACTCACGCTCCGAGGCGTTCGACGCCGGGATCTTCGTGCGGCCCTCGTCGAGCGACGACGCGAGCTTCGACGAGCCGGTCTTGAGCTCGTCGAGCCCCGATGCGAGCGACGAAGCGCCCTGGTCCGCGGTCTTCGCCCCGGACGCGAGCTGCGACGCACCGGACGACAGGGTCGGAGCCGCAGCGGCCAGCGTCGACGTCCCGTCGGCCACCTTCGACGCTCCGGACGAGAGCGTGGATGCGCCCGTCGCCGCGGTGGCGATGCCGGACGACAGCTCCGGAGCCTTCGCCGCGAGCTTGCCGGTGCCGGCGGCGAGCGTGTCGGAGCCGTCGGAGAGCTGCTGGATGCCACTCGTCAGCGCCGGAGCCTGCTCGGCGAGCTGCGATGCCCCGGCGGACACCTGCGCGCTGCCGGTCTTGAGCTTCTGCAGGTTGCCCGACAGTTCGCCGGCACCGGTGCCGAGGTCGGCGCTGCCGGCCTGCAGGTCGTCGAGTCCGGCGAGCAGCGTGGTCTTCTGCTCCGGGGTGAGCACCGTGGACGCCTGCACGACCGGCTTCAGCGACGCGACGAGTTGCGGCGACTGCGCCGAGAGCTGCTGGACACCCTCGATGAACGGCGTTGCCTCGTTGGCCAGCGTGGCGTTCCCGGTGGCGACCTGCGAGGCTCCACTGGCGAGCTTCTGCGAGTCCGACGGCAGCGAGGCCGTCTGGTCACGGAGCTGGTGCAGCCCGGTCTGCAGCTGCTGCGCCCCCGCGTTCAACTGCTGCGTCTGCGACGGCAGCGCCGCCGTCTGCTGCTGCGCGCTGGCCAGCCCGGACGCCAGGGTCGACGCCCCCGACGCCACCTGCTGCGCCCCGCTGTTCAGCTGCTGGGTCTGCGACGGCAGGTCGGCCGTGCCGGAGGCGAGCTCCGCCGCACCGGAGGACAGCTTGCCGGTGCCGTCGGCGAGCTCGTGCGCACCCGAGTCCGCCTTGGCGGTTCCGGAAGCGAGTTCATCGGCCCCGTCGACGGCGTCGCCGAGGCTGTCCCGCACGTCGGCGAGCCCGACGAGCAGGGTCTTCGCCGCCTGCTTGCCGACGCGCTCGGCGACGGCGGTGCGCATGGTCTTGCCCGCCTGCTCGGCGATGGTGGAGGCCAGGTACGAGTTCGTGTCGGCCGTCGTCATGACGAGCTTCGCCTGCGTCGGGTCGTCGGACTGCGCGGACACCAGGTGCTCGGAGAAGTCGTGCGGGATGGTGACGACGAAGTCGTAGGTGCCGTTCCGGACGCCGGAGCGGGCATCGGCGGCGCTGGTCTTCGTCCACTTGAAGTCGGCGCCGTCGATGGCCTCCTTCGTGACGTCCTTGCCGTAGTCGACGTGCTCGCCGTCCAGCGTGGCGCCGGCGTCGAGGTTCACGATCGCGGCGGGGATCTGGTCGAGCTTCGCGTAGGGGTCGCGGTTCGCCCACAGGTAGGCGCCGCCGTACAGCAGCGGCACGATCATCAGCGCGATGAACGCCAGGCGTGCGAGCGGGGTCGCGGTGAGCCGCGCGAGTTCTGCGCGGACGAGCGAGGTGGTGGTCACTTCTGTGCCTCCGTCGGGACGGTTGCGGATGCTTCGGTGACGGAAGGAGCGGCCGGGAGGCCCGGCTCGGTTCCGTCGGTTCGGGCCACGTCCTCGGGGTCCTCGGTCTGGGGCGTCACGAGCGTCGCGACGTCGTCGTGCGTGTCGATCGTGTCGAGCAGGTGCTCGACGGTCGCGGCGGCGGCCTTCGAGGTCACGAGGACCACGGTCACGCCCCGTCGTGTGACGTCGCGGACCACCTGGAACCAGTCCTCGACGGCGCCGCCGTGCCGCTCGGGCGAGGTGATCACGATGCCGGTCACACCGTCGCGGAGCAGGGCGAGTTCGACGAGCAGCCGGACACGCACGGCGGTCGGCACCCGCTGCACGGCGGTGTCGACGTAGTCCCGCAGTCCGAGCTCGTCGAGCACGGTGTCGACGTGCTCGCGGTTCGGCCGCTGCCCGGCGAACGCGAGCTCCTCGCGCACGATCTGCTTGAGGGTCATGACGGGGAAGGGCTCGGCGACCCCGGGGGTGTCGACGAGGGCGAACGAGCGCCGGACGGCTGCCGGGTCCTCGTGGCCGTCGAGCAGCAGCCGCCCGGTGTCGGGCTGCATGCGGCCACCGGCGACGAGTGACGCGAGCACGGGTGCCTGCTCGGTCTCGACGGCGAGGACCCCCGGGCGTCCGGGGGCGGCGACGGCGGAGACGACGGGCAGGGGCGCGCCGGGCTCCTCGCCGATGCCGACGTGGTCGAGTTCGAGCGTCATGCGTGGTCCTTCCGGACGAGAGCGGGAGCGGGAGCAGGAGCAGGAGCAGGAGCGGCGGGTTCGGAGAGCAGCGCGGTGCGCCAGTCGATGCCGGCCGTGCCCAGCGCCGACACCACCACCATGCGCCGGCCGTCCTCGTCGCTCGTGCCGGAACGGGTGGCCTCGTCGAGGACGGCGATGCACGCGCCCTCGACCAGACGGCCGAGGGTCTCGGGGTCGACGTCGTTCCGCATGGCGCCGTCGGCGATCCCGAGCGCGCACGCCTGGCGCACCTGTGAGCGCAGCGGGGCGAACACCTCGGCGACGGGTTCGGCGAAGGGGCTGCGCACGGCGACCCGGGCCATCGAGCGGACGTGCGACACCTCGGTCCAGAGCGTCACGGCGATGGCGGCGAGGCGTGCGGCCGGCGGGAGCTCCTGCAGGTCCGAGGTGGTGGGCATGGCGGCGGCGATCCGGGCGGCGCCGGCGGTCACGACCTCGCGCACCAGGTCGTCGCGCGAGGGGAAGTGTCCGTACACCGCACGGCGCGACAGGCCGGCCGACGCGGCGATCGTCTCGATCGAGGCATCAGGGTCCTGCTGCAGGCAGGTCTTCGCCGCGTCGAGGAGGGCTGCCCGGTTCTCCGCGGCGTCGCGGCGGGGCGCGCGGGAGGGCTGCTCGGTGGTGGTCACGGACCCATCGTAATAACGTGCACACAGGTGTGCAACTTAACAGGATCCGTCCCCCGGACGAGGGGGGTCCCCCAAAGAGCGGACTGTCCTGCCTGAGAACGAACGCATAGCTTCACAGGAATCTCATGCGAACCACGGACTGAGCCTGGAGTGCCCTCTTTGAACCGTGCAACACCGATTCCCGACCCGAACCCAACACCCCGTCGCTTCACCCGCGTCCTGACCGCCGGCATCGCCGTCGCGGCCCTCGCGTGTGGCGGTCTCGCAGTCGGGGGTGCGGCCTCCGCAGCTCCGGCCGGGATCTCGGTGGCCGACCTCAAGCTCTCCGCCCCGCTCCGTGACGCCAAGCCGACGAAGACCGTCGCCGCGTTCGTGCGCACGACCGGCCAGGGTGCCCTCGAAGTGGACGCCAAGGCGAAGGGCGGGGACCTGACGAAGTCGCGGACCCAGTCCTCCGCAGCCAAGAACCGCGTCGAGGCGATCCAGTCGACCGTCGCCGCGGTGCGGTCGGCCGTCGAGCGAGCCGACGCCGAGGCGACCGAGCTCTACTCGACCGAGTACACCGTCCCCGGAGTCGCGGTCGTCGCCGACGTCGACGCGTTCCGGCAGATCGCGGAGCGGTCCGACGTCGAGAGCATCATCCCGCTCACGCCGAAGAAGATCGTCGAGCCGACGGTCAACGAGGACGCCGACGCCGCTCCCTCGGGCGTCGACCCCGGCCTGGTCCAGCCCGGTGCTGACGGCGTCGCGCCGAAGAACGCCGCGAGCGACGTCTACACGCGTTCGCTCGACGCCTGGCAGCAGACCGGCCACACCGGCCAGGACGTCAACGTCGCCGTCCTGGACACCGGGCTCGACTACACGCAGGCCGACTTCGGCGGCCCCGGCACCACCGAGGCGTACCAGCAGGCCCTGGCGAACGCGAGCGGCGGCGCCCCGGACGCGAGCCTGTACGACGCGTCGAAGTTCCTCGGCGGGTACGACTTCGCCGGTGCGACCTACAACGCCGACCCGACGGACCCGGACGCCTACGACCCGGTGCCGGCTCCCGACGACAACCCGATCGACGGCAAGGGCGGCGACCACGGCACGCACGTGTCCGGCTCGATCGCCGGCTACGGCCTGACCGCCGACAAGCAGCGGTTCGACGGTGACTACACCAAGCTCACCACGCAGCAGGTGCAGGACATGTGGATCGGTCCGGGCACCGCGCCCGAGGCCGGCCTGTACGCCCTGAAGGTCTTCGGTGACAACGGCGGCTCGACCGACGTCACCGGTGCCGCGCTCGACTGGGTGGGCCAGGCGCTCACCGAGGGCAAGGACATCAACGTCCTGAACCTGTCGCTCGGCTCCGACTACGGCGCGCCGGACGACCCCGACAACGCCAAGATCGACGCACTGACCGCTCGCGGCGTGCTCCCCGTGATCGCCTCGGGCAACGCCGACGACTTCACTGACATCGGTGGTTCGCCGGGCAACGCCGAGGGTGCGCTCACCGTCGCCGCGAGCGCCACGGGCCAGTCGCTCTACGACGGCGTCCAGGTCACCGCGCCGGCCGACGTCGCGAAGACCTACCGTTCGCAGTACTCGTCCAACTTCACGGGCACCCTGCCCGTCGAGGGCGACGTCGTCGTCCCGACCACGAACATCGACGGCTGCGCAGCGTTCAGCCCCGCTGACGCCGCGGAGATCGCGGGCAAGGTCGTCTGGCTGAAGTGGACCGACGCCGCGCTCGAGTGCGGTTCCGCTGTCCGCTTCGACAACGTCGAGGCCGCCGGCGGCGCCGGCGTCCTGCTGGCGGGCACGCTCGACACGTTCGAATCCGGCATCGGTGGCAACGCGACCATCCCGGGTGCCGAGCTGACCGCGAAGAGCGTGGCGAGCCTCCAGGCCACCGCCAAGGCGGGGACCCTGCACGTCCGCTTCGCGGACGAGCTCAAGGGCTTCGAGATCGCCTTCGAGGCGGACGCCGTGAACACGCTCGCGTCGTTCACCAGCCGTGGCGTGCACGGGTCGTTCGCCGACATCGTCAAGCCGGACATCGCCGGCCCCGGGGTCAACGTGATCTCGGCGGCCAACGGCACCGGTGACGGCCGCATGTCGATGAGCGGCACCTCGATGGCCACGCCGGACGTCGCGGGCATCGCGGCGCTGACGTTCCAGTCGCACCCGACCTGGTCCGCCCCGCAGGTGAAGGCGGCGCTGATGAACACGGCGACGCACGACGTCGAGGACGGTGACGGCACCGCGACCCTGCTCCGTCAGGGCACCGGCCGCGTCGACGCGCTGCAGGCCGTCACGGCGGACACCACGGTCCGCAGCGTCGAGAACGGCCAGCTCGTCACCGCCTCGTTCGGTGTCGTCGAGGTCGCCGCGAAGACCACCGAGACCCGGTCCCTGCTCGTCGAGAACACCAGCTCGACCGCGCACACCTACGACGTGGCCTACCAGCCGCGGGTGTCCCAGCCGGGTGTGGCGTTCTCGCTCAGCACCAAGCGCGTCACGGTCCAGCCGGGCCGGGGTGCCGTCGTGGACCTGACGTTCACGATCGCCGACCCGACGGCCCTCCGCCGGGTCATCGACCCCACCCAGGAGTCGGTCCAGAAGGGGTACCAGCGCGAGTTCGTCGCGGCGGCCACCGGACTCGTCACCTTCACCCCGACCGACACCACGACCGATCCGCTGCGGGTCGGCACGTACGTCGCGCCGAAGCCCGTGAGTGCGGTCCGCGGCGCGGGCATCACGTACACCGGCTCCCAGAAGACCGCCGACCTGCCGCTGCGTGGCCGGGTGGTCGACCAGGGGACGGCGACGACGGGGTACCACGCGGCGGTCGCGCCGTTCGTGCTCGGCGGGACGGACCCCCAGGAGACGTTCGCGGAGGGTTCGGCGTCGCAGTCGCTCCGTGCCGCGGACGTCCGGGCCTACGGGGCGAGCTTCGACAAGGCGTCCGGCACGCTGGCGTTCGGCATCCAGACCGCGGGACCCGACGCCAACCCGGGCGCCGTGACCAACGTCGAGGTGCTGATCGACACGGACCGCGACGGTGAGCCGGACTACCTGGTCTACGACGCGAAGTCGGCCACCATCGACGCCACCCTCGCCACGACGGTCGACCTCGCGACCGGCAAGACCGTCGACGCGCAGCCCCTCAACGGCGGTGCGCCCGGGCAGGACGTCAACACCTTCGACAGCACGGTGAAGGTGCTGACGGTGGATGCCGCGCTGATCGGTGCGACGTCGACGTTCACGTACTCGGTCCTGACCGAGTCGGCCTACGCGCCGGCTGCGGCCACGAGCGGCTCGTCGATCGTGGACGAGACCGCCACGGTGGCGTTCAACCCGGCGAAGCCGCCCCTGGCCTTCGCGCAGGGCTTGTCGACGGGTGTCGTCTTCGCCGACCGGGGCTCGCTCCAGGTCACGCGGTCGCCCGGTGTCGCGAGTGCCCGGGTCCTGCTGCTCCACCTCGGCAACGCGGTCGGCAGCCAGGCGCAGAGTGTCGCCGCGACCTGGGTGGCCCCGACCCTGCAGCTCCAGAAGGGCAGCGGGGTGTCGATCGCCGGCACGCCGAAGGTCGGGTCGAAGCTCAAGGCGGGCCACGGCAAGTGGAACGGCACGGGCGTCACCTACTCGTACCGGTGGCTGCGGGACGGCAAGGCCGTGACGAACGCCACGGGTTCGTCGTACACGCTCGGCTCCGCGGACGCGGGTCACCGGATGTCGGTGACGGTCGTCGCGAAGGCGACGGGCTACCAGGACGGCACGGCGACGTCGAAGCCGACCGTGAAGGTGGCGCGCTGATCCGCCGTTCGACACGGTGACCAGGAGGTGCCGGGCCCGGATCGGGCCCGGCACCTCCTGTTCGTGCAGGGGTCTCGACTCGTCGGTGCGTGTACGGGACAGGTAGTTAGACAAACTAGTTACGTGGTGCCAGTGTTGCTCCCATGCAGAACACGCTGAACCAGCTCCGGTCCAACCCGGTCGAGTGGCGCCGTCGTGGACTCACTCCGCCGGACGTCATCCAGGCCATGATCGAGCAGCGCCTGGCCGAGCCCGGGCACTCCCAGCCCGTCGGTGACCCGTCGTACCAGGACTTCTTCCGGAGCTGATCCGGGGTCGGCCGGGCGATCCGGGACGCACCGACCGACAGACGGGAGGCGCGGTGCCAGCTGGCACCGCGCCTCCCGTCTGTCTGCCGGTGACGTCTCGGACGTCACTTGCCGATCTTGCCGTCGGCCGCGTCCTCGGCCTTGCCGATCTGGTCGCCGTGCCCGCCGCCGGTCGCCTTGTCGGCCGCGTCACCCGCCTTGTCGAGGCCGGTGTCCGTGGCCTTCTCGCCCTTGTCGCTGTCGGCGAAGTCCTTCGCCTTGTCTCCGATGCCGCTCATGTCGTGCTCCTTCCCTGGTGGATCTGGACGGGTCCGACCGTGCTCCGACCGATCCGGACGGACACCCAGGTGCGCTGGATGTGGACAAGCAGCGTGCCGTCCACAGGGCGTCACAGCGGGTGACGCGCAGGCGACCAGCCGATAGACTCGGGTGGACCACCGGCCCGGACGGCCGTGTGCGGTCCTCCGCCAACGTGAGGAGAACCAGATGCCCGCAGCAGTCATCATTGGCGCCCAGTGGGGCGACGAGGGCAAGGGGAAGGCCACCGACCTCCTCGGCTCCCGCATCGACTACGTCGTGAAGTTCAACGGCGGCAACAACGCCGGCCACACCGTCGTCGTCGGCGGCGAGAAGTACGCCCTGCACCTGCTGCCCTCCGGCATCCTGACGCCCGGTGTGACCCCCATCATCGGGAACGGCGTCGTCGTCGACCTCGAGGTGCTGTTCCAGGAGCTCGACGCCCTGCGCGCCCGCGGCGTCGACGTCTCGAAGCTGCTCGTGTCGGCCAACGCCCACGTCATCACGCACTACCACCGCACCGTCGACAAGGTGACCGAGCGGTTCCTGGGCAAGCGCCAGATCGGCACCACCGGTCGCGGCATCGGCCCGACCTACGCCGACAAGATCAACCGCGTCGGCATCCGGATCCAGGACATCTTCGACGAGAACATCCTGCGCCAGAAGGTCGAGGCCGCGCTCGACCAGAAGAACCACCTGCTGGTCAAGGTCTTCAACCGTCGCGCGATCGACCCGGAAGAAGTCGTCGAGTCGCTGCTCTCGTTCGCCGAGCGCCTGCGCCCGATGGTCGCCGACACCGCCCTCGAGATCCACCGTGCCCTGGAGCGCGGCGAGACCGTCCTGTTCGAAGCCGGCCAGGCCACGATGCTCGACGTCGACCACGGCACCTACCCGTTCGTCACCTCGTCGTCCGCGACCGCCGGCGGCGCTGCGACCGGTTCGGGCATCGGCCCGGGCAAGCTCGAGCGGATCATCGGCATCGTCAAGGCGTACACGACCCGCGTCGGCGCCGGTCCGTTCCCGACCGAGCTGTTCGACGAGTCGGGCGAGTTCCTGCGGGCCAACGGCTTCGAGTTCGGCACCACCACCGGCCGCCCGCGCCGCTGTGGCTGGTACGACGCCCCGATCGCCCGCTACACGGCACGCATCAACGGTGTGACCGACTTCGTGCTCACCAAGCTCGACGTCCTGACCGGGCTCGAGACGATCCCGGTGTGCGTCGCGTACGAGGTCGACGGCGTCCGCGTCGACGAGGTCCCGGTCAACCAGTCCGACTTCCACCACGCGAAGCCGGTGTACCAGGAGTTCCCCGGCTGGACCGAGGACATCACCGGAGCCCGCACCTTCGACGACCTGCCGAAGAACGCACAGGACTACGTCCTGGCGATCGAGGCGATGTCCGGCGCACGGATCTCCGCGATCGGTGTCGGTCCCGGCCGTGACGCCATCGTCGTTCGGCACGACCTGCTCGGTGCTGACGAACGTGCCGACGAGCGCGCCGGCGAACGCACCGACGCAGCGTGACGATGCGGATCCTGTTCGTCTGCAGCGGCAACATCTGCCGGTCCCCGCTCGGCGCGCAGGTCCTGACGGCACGGCTCGGCCCGGACGCCCCGGCGTTCGTGGTCGAGTCGGCCGGCACCATCGCCGACGACGGCGCCCCGATGGACGCCGCCGCGGCCGAGCAGTCCGTGCGACTCGGCGGCGAGCCGACGGCCCACCGGTCGCGGTACCTGACGGCCGAGATCGTCGAGCGTGCCGACCTGGTGCTGACCGCCGAGCGATCGCACCGCGCAGCCGCCGTCTCCCTGGCACCCCGGGCGTCCAAGCGGACGTTCACGATCAAGCAGTTCGCGCGGGTGCTCGCCGGCCTCGAGCCCGGTGACCTGGCCGACGTGTCGACCCCGCAACAGCTCGTGGAGCGCGTCGCCCGCCTGCGCGGCACCGTCCCGCCGCCCGCCGACCCGGCCGACGACGACGTCGACGACCCCTACCGTCGCTCGACGGCGACCCACCAGCGCGTCGCCGACGAGCTCGACGTGGCCCTGACCGGCATCGCGGACGCGTTGCGCGCGGTGGTCTGACCCCCTGACGGACGCCAGGCCAGGTGCCAGCTGGCACCGGGCCTGGCGTCGTTGTCGTGCTACCGACCGGTGCCGGCGTCCGTTGCGGGGCCGGTCACGCGGGGCAGACCGCCCAGGCGGCGCCGCAGCAGCACCGCTGCGCCGGTCACGAGCAGCAGCAGCGCCGTGACCCCGAGGAGCCCGAGCCCGTGTGCGCCGGTGAAGGCGAGTTCGCCGTCGGCGACCGGGCGGTCACCGGCTCCGGGGACGTCGCCGACCGGGACGGCGGGAGCGTCCGCAGCGCCGTCGCCCGTGCCGCCGTCGCCCGCGCCGGGCGTCTCGTCGCCGGGGGTGCCCGGTGCGGGTGCGTCCGGATCCTCCGGTTCGGCCTCGGCTGGCACCGCGACCGCGAACGCGACCGCCGTCCCGCTCCGGGTGCCGATCGACTGGACCGCCTCGGCCGAGCTGGTCTCGACCGCGCGCACGGCGGCGGCGCGACGGGAGTCGTCGCCGGCCAGCTCGACCGTCCAACCACCGTCGGACCGGACCTCGGTGGTGCCGGTCACCGCGCCGGAGAGCGTGACGGTGGCACCGGGGTGCCCGTCACCGGTGATCGCGGTCGGTACGGCCTGGGTGCCGGGCTCGTCGACGGTGAGCGCGTCGAGGTCGGCGCGGGCGGTCAGCCAGGATTCGGCTCCGATCGGGTGGTCGACCACGCGGGTCTCACCGATGCAGCCGTTCCAGCCGTTCGTGGCGGCGTCGTCGACCCAGTCGCTGCCGAACAGCCACGGCATGCCGTCCTGCACGGTTTGCCCACCGGTGTCGGTGGCGTTGCGGAGAACCGGGGCACCGTCGATGTACATCGTGGTGGTGTGGGCGTCGGCGTCGTTCACGAGGGCGACGTGCAGCCAGCGGCCGGGGATGATCTCGCCGGACCACGCGGTGCGGTCACCCTTCGCGGCGTCCGCGGTGATCTCGGTCCACTGGAACTCCTTGAGGTTCGAGATGCCGAGTGCGGCCGGGGACGCGGTCCAGTCCCAGCGGGTCTGCGGGACGCCGATCTGGGAGCGGTTGCCACTCCGGACGATCGCCTTCGACCACGCGTTCGCGCCGTCGGTCCAGGACGGGTCGACCTCGAGGAACGTCTCGATCGTGTAGCCGTCCGGGAACGTCGCACGGTCGACCGTCGTGTCGCCGGGCGAGGTCAGTGCGCTGAAGCGCTTCGCGGCCTTGTCGGCGTTCGCGAAGCAGAGCCCGGCGCCGTCGGAGGAGAGCGGGTGCGCTTCGTCGACGATCGTGACGTCGGTGTCCTGCGCGGTCGGGGAGCCGGACTCGGCGTGGGTCATGCGGGTGAGGTCGGCGTCACCGACGACGTCGTCCACGGTCGCACCGGGCGCGAGGGTGCCGGGCTCCTGCGCACCGGGACGCCACCAGGCCAGCGTGCCGTCGACCTCGGTGTGGTCGGCACGGCCGCCGGGCAGCTCGGTCGTCACCGGCGGAGCGCCCTCGAACCCGTCGAGCAGCATCTGGCGGGCCCGGTCGATGAGCGGCGGCTCGTCGGCGGATCCGGCGCGGAAGTCCGGTGCGAACCCGGCGAAGCGTGCACGGAAGTCCACCGGCACGGTGTACCGCTGGTTGGCGGCGTCGAGCAGCGGCTGGTCGTAGGACGTCAGGGTCGAGGACGGCTTCCAGGTCACCCACGGCGACGCGGTCTGCATCGCGAGGGTGCCGTTCGTCAGGTCGAACTCCATCAGGCCGAGG
Organism: Curtobacterium sp. MCBD17_026; assembly: GCF_003234895.2. NCBI lineage: Bacteria > Bacillati > Actinomycetota > Actinomycetes > Micrococcales > Microbacteriaceae > Curtobacterium > Curtobacterium sp. MCBD17_026. The sequence continues at coordinate 542,013 of NZ_CP126281.1, forward strand.
TAGCCGTTGCCGCCCTCGTAGTCCATCTGGTGATCGATCAGGACCTGCGTCACCGCGTGCCCCGCCGTGTTCGTGCGGCTCTTCCAGGTGGAGCCGTGGAAGTGCCCGTTGAGGGTCAGGAAGACCTGGTCGTTCGGGGCGATGACGTTCTTCCACAGACGCTCGCCGTAGGCCGTGTCGACCGCGGTGAGGCCGTCGGTGGCGATGTTGATGACCTCGTGCGAGGTCAGGATCGTCGGCAGGGTCGGGTGGGCCGCGATCACCTGGTTCGCCCACGCGAGGGTCTCGTCCGAGGCACGCCACGGCAACGCGAGCGAGAGGAACCGCTGTCCCTCGGCCTCGAACACGTGGAACTGGCTCAGCCCGGTGTGGTCGGTGCCGGACTCGACGGTCGGCTGACCGGTGGCTCGGGACGCCGGGAAGGTCTGCAGGTACGGCTCGGCGGCGAGGTCGTACGAGGTGTCGAACACGGTGTCGGCGGAGTTCCGGACGTCGTGGTTGCCCGTCGTGATGCTGTACGGCAGCCCGGCGTCGTCGAGCACCGACATCGCCCGGTCGGCCGCCTGCCACTCGCCGGCCTGGCCGACCTGGTCGACGACGTCGCCGACGTGCGTGGTGAACGGGATGCGCAGCTCGTCGGCGTGCTCGGCGAGCCACTCCGTCTGCACGTGGAACGGGTCGTCGCCGTAGCGGGGGAGGAACTGCGACGCCGAGTAGCGCGAGTAGAACTGCGTGTCCGGCAGCACCGCGAGGGTGAAGCGGGACGCGAGGTCCTCGGCGGGGACGGGAGCCGCCGCGGCCGGAGCCGGCGCGGCGGTCAGGACGGGGACGCCGACGGCGGCGGCGAGGGCGAGGGCGGTGGCGGCCAGGGCGGGGGATCGATGGCGAGAGCGGTGTGCGGTCACGCGACGATGCTGGTGGCGACGTCTGTCGCGGTGGTTTCCTGAGTGTGACCACAGCGTGAGCGGCAGGCGACCACCACCCCTGCAACGACGGACGGACGGCCCGAACGGCGCTTGCATCCTTCGATGGAACTCGCGCAGGTGCATCCCGAAGCCGGTCGTCCCCGAGCGCGCAGGTTCCTAGCGTCGTGTGCATGACGAACACCACCGAAGTCCGGCCCACCGCCGGCACCGCAGCCCGCGACCGAGGGGGTGTCCGCGGCCTCATCGCCCGGCACCCGCTCGTGTCCTTCTTCACCATGGCACTCGGCCTGAGCTGGCTCGCGTGGGTGCCGTACATCCTGTCGCCGCACGGCATGGGCGTGTGGGACATCCACTTCCCCGAGGTCCTGGGCAGCGCGCAGTTCACGGGCGTCCTGCCCGGGGCACTCCTCGGCCCGTTGGGCAGCGCGTTCATCGTCACGGCGGTCGCCGACGGTCGCGCGGGGCTCCGCCGCTGGGTCGGACGGCTGTTCCGCTGGCGGGTCGCCTGGTACTGGTACGCGCTGGCGCTCGTCGTCGTGCCGGCCCTGATCGTCGTGTCCGCGCTGCCGTTCGCCGGTGGTGACGTGCGGGCACCCTCGGCCCTCGCCTTCGCCATGCTCGTCCCCGGCCTGGTCATCCAGCTGTTCTCGACCGGCCTGAGCGAGGAGCCCGGCTGGCGCGACTTCGCCCTGCCCCGCCTGCAGCACCGCTTCGGGGGCCTCGGAGCGGCCGCGATCCTCGGCCCGATCTGGGCGCTCTGGCACATGCCGCTGTACTTCAGCGACTGGGGCGGCTGGCCGAACGCGCACTGGAGCGAGCCCGTCGTGTTCGCCCTGTTCACCATCACCTTCAACGTCGTGATGATCCAGGTCTTCAACAAGACCCGCGAGAGCCTGCCCCTGGCCCTGCTGCTGCACGTCGGCGTGAACAACACGATCTCGACGCTCTTCCCCGAGATGTACCCGAGCATGACCGCCGGCACGCTGATGATCGGCCTGACCATCATGTCGACGATCGCCGCCGTGGTGCTCCTCGTCGCGACCCGTGGCCGCCTGGGCTACGACCCCGCCCGACGCGCCCTGCCCCTCGACGCACCGGTCCCCACCCGCGCCCGCCTCGTAGGATCCAACGATGGCACCCGCTGAGCACGACGCGCTGCGCGCACCGGCCGAGCCGGCAGCGCAGCCCGAGCCGACAGCGCAGCGCGCGCAACCGGCCCAGCCCGCGCAACCGGCCCAGCCCGCGCAGCGCGCCCGCCGTGCCGACGCCTTCGTCGCCCTCGGCACGGCCGTCGTCGCCCTCGGCCTGCTGCTCGGCCTGCCGCCCCTGGACGCCCTCGAGCCCGACGGTGCCGCCCTGGCGCTGCGGGCGCCCGCACCGTTCACCCTGGCGTGGAGCGTCCTGGCCCTCGGCCTGCTGGTCCAGTCGGCCGCCCTGCTCGCCGCCCGTCGGGCACCGCGCACCGTGCTGATCGTGATCGCCGCCCTGCCGGTGGTGGTCGCGGCGCTCGCTCCGCAGTCGTCCGACCTGTTCGGCCTCACCGCGCTGCCCGTGGTCGTCGCCGTCGTCCTCGCCGCGCTCCGTGTCCCGCTGGACCGCCTGTGGCCGACGCTCCTGGTCGCCGGGGCGCTCGTCGCCGCCGGCAGCGCGGTGCTGTCCGCCGTCGCCGGTGGCGCGTTCCGCGGTGATTTCTCGACGGGCCTGGCGGGGTCGCTCGGACAGGGCGCGCTGCAGGCGATCGGCGCGGTCGGCCTGCCCCTGCTGGTCACCCTGCTGGTGCAGTCCCGCCGCGAGGTCCGCGTCGCCCGCACCGCCGAGGCCAGTGCCGTGAACCGCGAGCAGGACGCCCTGGTCGACGCCGCGGTGTCCCGCGAACGTGCCGCGATGGCCCGTGAGCTCCACGACATCGCCGCCCACCACCTGTCCGGCATCGCGCTGATGGCCGCCGTCATCGACCGGCAGATCGACGCGGACCCGGAGCGTGCCCACGAGGGTGCCCGCCAGGTCCGCGAGCAGAGCACCGCCGTGCTCGAGGACCTCCGCCGCCTGGTCGGCCTGCTCCGCGACGACACCCCGGCGGAGCGCGCCGTCGAGACGGTCGCCGGCATCGTCGACCTGGCCGAACGTGCCCGGTTCCGCAGCGACGTCCGCCTCGACGTGCTGCCGGGTGACCGCCCGCTGGCCGACGGCGTCGGCCCGCTCGCGCAGCTCGCGGCCTACCGCACCGTCCAGGAGGCGCTGGCGAACGCCGCCCTGCACGCCCCGTCCGCCCCGTGCACCGTCACCATCGACGACCGTGACGCGACCCGGGTGGTGATCCGGGTGGAGAACGCACCCGCCACCGTCCCGGCAGCGGGGACCTCTCCCTCGGGCGGCAACGGTCTGCGGGGGATGCGCGAGCGGGCGGACCTGGTCGGGGCGCGCCTCCAGACCGGCCCGACCGCGACCGGTGGATGGCTGGTGGAGCTGGCGCTCGGCCGGGAGGCACCTACCGCACCCGCGCAGGCCGCCGACGGCACCGGGGTGGTCGCGTGATCCGCGTGCTGGTCGCGGACGACCAGCCCCTGGTCCGCGCCGGGGTGTCCGCGCTCCTCGGCGCGGAGCCGGACATCGAGGTGGTCGGCGTGGCCGCCGACGGCGGCGAGGCGCTCGCGCTGGCGCGCGAGACGCGACCCGACGTCGCCTGCCTGGACATCCGGATGCCGGTGATGAACGGCATCGAACTCGCCCGGATCTTCTGCGCACCGGACGCCGATCCGGCGATCCCCGCGCTCATGCTGACGACGTTCGACCTGGACGACTACGTGTTCGGGGCGCTCGAGGCCGGTGCCTCCGGCTTCCTGCTGAAGGACGCCGAGCCGGACACGATCATCGACGCCGTACGGCAGGTCGCCGCCGGCAACGGCACGCTCGACCAGGCCCTGACCCGGCGGGTGCTGCGGGAGTTCGTGTCACGGCGGAGCCTGCAGCCGGTCTCCGGCGACCGGGCCGACGGCGTGCTGACCGCCCGCGAGCGCGAGGTGCTCCTGCTGCTGGCGCAGGGGATGTCGAACGAGGAGATCGCCGCTGCGCTCGTGCTCGAGGTGTCGACCGTCAAGTCGCACCTGGCGCGGATGCTGCCGAAGCTCGGGGTGCGGTCGCGGCTGCAGGCCGTGGTGTGGGCGTACCAGAACCGGATCGTGACGGTGCCGGACCAGCCGTAGGGCCTGTCCGGGGAACGCGCGTTCCCGTTCGGGGGACTGTGCACGGTCACGGGACTTTGCTGGAGTGTATGCATGCACATCGAAGCGCCGCCGGTGACCACCTCCGACGACCCCTCCCTGCGGGGCGAGGTCATCCACGGGATGATCACGGCGTTGCGTTCCCGTCCGCTGCACGAGGTGACCCCCGAGGTCGTCGCGGCTGCGGCCGGTGTGGACACCGACGTCGTCGACCGCACGTTCCCGAGCTGGGACGGTCTGCTGCTCGCCACCATCGACCGGTGGAACGAGGAGCGCACCGTGCCGCTCATGCCCCTGGCCGAACAGCACGGCACCATCCGGTTCCTGCGTGCGATCGTCACCGCGAACGTGGCCGACCCGTCGCTCATGCGGTTCCTGACGGCGACGCTGAACATCGCGGCGTCGCCCGAGCACCCGCTCGCGCCGATGCTGCACGCCCGGTGGCGACGGTTCCACGCCTTCGTGCAGCACGCCCTGGAGCGTGACGTCCTGCTCGGCCGTGAGCCGGGCACGATGGAGCCGGCCCGCGGATCGGAGCAGCTGCTCGCGACCTACGAGGGGCTGCAGCTGCAGTCCATGGTGCGGCCGGAGATGGACCTGCTCGAGGCCTTCGACCGCGCCGTGACGCGCCTGCGCGAGGGCTGGTCCCGCGCGTACGTGCCGCCCCTCTGGGACCTCGACCGGGTCGGTTGACCCTCCGGTGGCCCGTCGGGCCGCCCCCACAGACCGAGGACGCTAGGGCGTCCGAGGGCAGACGCTCACCGTCTGCACGCGTCGCCGCACGATTCGGGTTCGAGCGGCGACGCGTACCAATCTCGGCAGGCGGCGCTCGTTCCGCGCCGTCGGCCGCGGGCGCTCGTTCCGTGCCGTCGGTGGGCGTGCGCTCGTTCCGCGCAGTCAGTCGGCGGTGGCTCGTTCCGCGCCGTCAGTCGGCGCGCATCGCGAGCGGTCGCTCCGTGTCGACCTCGACCGGCTGCCGGCGGATCGCGATCACAGTCACGTCGTCGTCGTGCGGGACCTCGTCGGCGCGGGCCGACAGCGCGAGCACGACCGCGTGCGGGTCGCGGCCGGCGCGGGCGATCTCGGCGACGGACTCGATCGTCTGGTCCAGGTCGTCGTACAGGTCGAGCACGCCGTCACTGAACGAGACGAGCAGGTCACCGGGTTCGAGGGTGCCCTCGGTCGTCGCCCACTCCTCGCGGATGCCGAGCCCCAGCGGCATGTCCCCGGACCGGAGCCGGTCGACGTGCCCGTCGGCGCGCAGCACGAAGCTCAGCCCGTGCCCGGCGTCGGACCACCGGAGGGTGCCGTCGTCGGAGATCCGGGCGTGGAACAACGTGGTGAAGGCGAGGTCCGGTCCGACGCCCTCGGCGGTCAGGCCGTCGGAGGCCCGCTTCAGCGCCTCGGCCGGATCGTCGACCGTCCGAGCACTCCGGAGTGTCGACCGGACCGCCGCGGCGATCAGGCCGGCACCGACGCCCTTGCCCATCACGTCACCGAGGCTCACCGCCACTCCGCTGTTGGTCGGGTACCAGTCGAAGAAGTCACCGCCGACGCTCCGGGCCGGCAGGCAGGCACCGGCGACGACGACGTCGTCGGTGATGCGGCCGGTCGTCGTCGGGAGCAGTGACCGCTGGACCGCTGCTGCCCGGTCGATCTCGGCGCGGACCTTGCCCTCGCGGGCCTCGGCCGACCGCAGGTTCAGGCGCGAACGACGGGAGAGTTCGTGCACGACGACGGCGACCGTGCCGAACACGATCACGACGGCACCGACGCGGACGAGTTCGCTCGGGCCGGGCGGGTCGGTCGGGGTCAGTACGTACGGGGCGAGCATCACGACCAGCAGACCGAGGACCGCGAACACCACGGTCCGACGCCCCTCGAGCGACGCCCACCAGATCACCGGCAGCACCACGAGCGCCGTGAACACCGAGGCACCCGCCCCCGTCCCGGTGCGCAGCAGTGCGATCGTCAGGAAGTCGACGGTCAGCAGGATCGGCACCACCCAGGCCGCGCGGCGCACGAGCGTGGGGATCGCGCTCAGCAGGGTCGCGACGACCATGCCGACGACGCTCGCGACGAACAGGTCGTGCTCGGTGATCACCAGCGACGGCATCACGACGCTGAGGAACGCCGACAGCGCCAACAGGCCGCTGATCGGAGCCTGACGGACGAGCGGGTTGTCGACGATGCTGGTTGGGCGAATCATGCTCAGTGCAGGCTAGTGGAACGGGGTCGTCGCTGCCCGGTGACGGTCCCGCCCTCGTCTGGGAAAGCAGCCCCGGACGCTCAGCGCGGCCAGGTGGCGACGACCGCGACGGCGTTGAACAGCACGTGCGCCAGGATCGCGCCGCCGATGCGGTCGGTCATCGCGACGAGCGTGCCGGTGAGCAGGCCGAGCAGGAACGTCGTCACGAACACCTGGAACCCGCCGAGCGACGTGCCACCCGCACCGAGCAGCAGGTGGAGCAGCGCGAACAGGAACGCCGTGACCAGCACCGCGAGGAACCGGGTGCGTGGCGTGAGCTCGGCGGCGAGCCGGCGCTGGAACAGCCCGCGGAACACCACTTCTTCGAGCACGGGGCTGACGACGACGATGCCGATCGCCGACACGAGCAGCAGCCCGACGTCGGGCGTGCCGAGCGTCGGTGCCGGGACCAGCCCGGTCGACCCCGTGAACGCGATCGACAGGAAAACATCCACCGCGCGGCACACGATCACGATGCCGATCGCGAAGACCACGATCCCGAGGTCGAGCCGCAGGCGGGACACCATCGCCGAACGCGGGGTCCGACGGAGCACCACGGCGGCCGCGACGACGAGCGGCAGCCACACGGCGGCGTCCGCGGCGAGCACCTGCAGGACCGGCGAGGGGATGCCCCCAGTCCGGGTGACCTGTCCGACGATCCGGGTCAGGATCACGGCGACGCCGAGTGCGACGAGGATGACGATGAGGTCCCGCTGTCGCCGCACGCTGGGCTCGGTGGTGGTCTTGGCCGACTCGGAGCGCATGGGGCCACCGTAGAGGACACTGCGCGCCGGATGGCGACTTCCCCCGAGCAGTGCTCGTTCCTGTGGCACTATTTGTATGCCGTGCGCTGGGAGTACCCCGGCGTGCCTGTGTCGGGACCACGGGGACGGTTGGGATCGGGGAAGGCAAAGGCGTGGAACTCCGCGACTACATCACGGTGCTCCGCAAGGGATGGGTGCTGATCGTCGTACTCGCCCTGGTGGGAGTGGCCGCAGCCGCAGGGTTCTCCCTGCTGAAGAAGCCGGTCTACTCGGCATCGGCGCAGGTCTTCGTCTCCACGGAGACGTCCGGCAGTGCGAGCGACCTGGCCCAGGGCAACACCTTCACCCAGCAGCGGGTGCTGACGTACTCGAACCTGGTGTCGACGCCGATCGTGCTGCTGCCGGTCATCTCGTCGCTCGGGCTCGACATGAACGCGGACCAGCTCGCGACGATGGTGTCGGCGACGGCGCCGACGAGCACCACCCTCATCTCCATCTCGGTGGAGGGCACCGACCCGGTGCAGGCTGCCGACATCGCGAACGCGACCTCGCAGAGCCTGACCAACGTCGTGCAGGACATCGAGGCCACCGACGCGAGTGGCAAGAGCACGGTCAAGCTCACCCGCGTGAAGCAGGCCGACGTGCCGAGCGTCCCGGTCAGCCCGAACGTGCCCGTCAACGTCGCGCTCGGGCTGCTCGTCGGGCTCGCTCTGGGCATCGGGATCGCCGTGCTGCGCGAGACCCTCGACAACCGGGTCCGTACCGAACTCGACGTCGAGAAGATCAGCGACAAGCCCGTCGTCGGCGGGATCGCCTACGACGCCAAGGCCGCCGAGCGCCCGCTCATCGTGCAGGTCGACCCGCGCAGTCCCCGAGCCGAGTCGTTCCGCACGCTCCGCACCAACCTGCAGTTCCTCGACATCGGCAGCGGTGCTCGCACCTTCGTCATGACGTCGTCGATGCAGTCCGAGGGCAAGAGCACCACCGTCGCGAACCTGGCGATCGCCCTGGACAGTGCCGGGTTCCGCGTGATCCTGATCGACGCCGACCTGCGCCGCCCCCGCGTCGCCGAGTACATGGACGTCGAGGGCAACGCCGGCCTGACGGACGTGCTCATCGGCCGCGCTGACCTGGAGGACGTCGCTCACCCCTGGGGTCGTGGCAAGCTCGTCGTCCTGCCCGCCGGCCCGATCCCGCCGAACCCGTCAGAGCTGCTCGGGTCGCGCGCCATGCAGGACCTGATCGAACGGCTCGAGCAGCAGTTCGACTACGTCCTCTTCGACGCTCCGCCGCTGCTGCCCGTCACCGACGCGGCGATCCTGGCGAAGAAGGCCTCCGGCGCGATCGTCGCGGTCGCCTCGGGGCAGACGCTGAAGGGCCAGCTCGCCGCTGCCGTCGCGACCCTCGAGAACGTCGGCGCTCCGGTCTCCGGCTTCGTCATCACCAAGATGCCGCTCAAGGGCCCCGGCGCCTACGGCTACGGCCGGTACGGCTACGGGTACGGCTACGGCCAGGACGAGGACGCCGCCGCGACGGTCAACCCGCCCAAGCGGGTCGGCAAGAAGCTGAGCGTGCTCCGCCGCGCCGGACGCTGAACGGGGACACTCACATGAAGACTCGCCGGGGGACCCGAAGCCTCGGCCGGGCACTGCCTCGGACCACGCTCATCCTGGTGGCCGTCGTGGTGGCGGCGCTGGTCGTCATCGACGTGGTGCTCGTCGCGCTCGCCCTCGGTCGCACGGCGCCCGAGGAGAACGGACCCGCGGGTCCCATCCCCACCTTCACGGGGACGCCCGACCGGCGCGAGACACCGCGGCCGAGTGCGTCTGCCGACGCGGACGCCGCGTCAACCGAGCAGCAGGGTCGCCGTCTGTTGGCAGCGGTCGACGGCCAGGAGGCGTGGCGTGCGTCCGGTGGGTCGTGCGGCGGCCCGCGGCCGGTTCTGGAACACTCCGTGGACGGCGGGGCGACGTGGGTTCCGGTGGGACTCGGGACGGATGTGCGATCGCTCATGGCGATCCGGGCCTCCGGTGCGGAGCTCTCGATCCTGGCGGGTGTCGGCGACGACTGCACCACGACGGCGCGGACCAGCACCGACGCCGGCGTGACGTGGGAAGCCGGGGCGCCCGGCGCCGCTGGCGCCGGCATCAGTGCCGACGGCGTGGTGCTCTCGAAGGGGACCGTCCAGGCGCCGTGCACCGACCCGATCGAGGCGTTCCAGGGGCAGCAGACCGCGGTCGTCATCTGCGACGGCCAACTCGAGTGGCGCACCGGTGAGGGAGCCTGGGTCGACGTGCCGATGGGCGGCGTGCGCTCGATCGCCGTCGACGGCAGCGACTACACACTGGCCCGCGTGGGGGTCGCGTCGTGCGACGGCGTGCAGCTCGTGACGATGCCCGCCGCCGGGGTGACGCCGAGCACCCCCGTCACGCCGGTCGGTTGCGCCGACGGCGCGGACACCGACGACACCGTCACCATCGACCGTGCCGGCCAGGACGTGTGGCTGTGGGACGGCACGACCGTCCGGGTGTCGTCGGACGGTGGGGCGACGTGGTGACCGGGTCGTCCTCGTGACGGCGGACGCGCTCCGCGCACCGCGCGCCATCGGAGCCACCGACGAGTGGAGCCGCACGTACTCGCGCCGCGTGCTCTTCACCGACCTGCTGGCCCTGATCTGGGTCGTCTTCGGCGTGCAGATCGCCTGGCTCGGACTCGAGTCGAACCTGGCGACCAACACCGCCGACCTGCGACTGAGCTACTCCGCGATCTCCATCGTGGTGATCGTCGTGTGGATGAGCGCACTCGCCCTGTACGACACCCGCGGTGCCCGGGTGATCGGCGTCGGCAGCACCGAGTACCGCCTGGTCGCGGACTCCAGCGTCCGCGTGTTCGGCCTGCTCGCCATCGCAGCGTTCCTGCTGCACGTCGACCTTGCGCGCGGCTACGTGCTCATCGCGTTCCCGATCGGGATCCTCGTCCTCCTGCTGTCCCGGTGGATGTGGCGCCAGTGGCTCGTGGCCCAGCGTCAGCGGGGCGCCTACTCCGCGACGGTGCTGCTGGTCGGGTCACCGGCCAGCGTGCTGCACATCGGCCGCGAACTCGCGCGTTCCCCCGAAGCCGGCTACCGCGTGGTCGGCGCCGTGGTGTCGACGAACCACCGCGGTCTGCTGGCCGGTTCGACCATCCAGAGCCACGGCGGCTTGGACGACGTCGGGTCCGCGCTGCGCGAGACCGGTGCCGACACCGTCGTGATCACGAGTTCCGACGACCTGCCGCCGGAGCGCGTCCGGCAACTCAGCTGGTCGCTCGAGCCGGGCCGACAGCACCTGGTGGTCGCACCGAGCCTGACCGACATCGGTGGCCCCCGCATCCACACCCGGCCGGTGCAGGGCCTGCCGCTCATCCACGTCGAGACACCGACGTACTCGGGGCGCAAGCTCTACACGAAGCGCGCCTTCGACCTGATCGGTGCAGGGCTGCTCGTCGTCGTCCTGTCGCCGCTGCTCCTCGTGCTGGCCGTGCTGGTGAAGACCACCTCGACCGGTCCGGTCTTCTTCCGGCAGGAGCGCGTCGGCCTGAACGGCAGCACCTTCCGGATGATCAAGTTCCGCTCGATGGTCGTCGACGCCGAGGAACGCCTGCAGGAGCTCAGCGCACTCGACCGGGCCGAGGGCAACGACGTCCTGTTCAAGATGCGGAACGACCCCCGGGTCACCCGGGTCGGCGGGTTCATGCGCCGCTACAGCCTCGACGAAGTGCCGCAGCTGTTCAACGTCCTGGCCGGCAGCATGTCGCTCGTCGGACCCCGGCCGCCGCTCTCGCGCGAGGTCGCCCGCTACGACACCCACGTCCACCGTCGGTTCCTGGTGAAGCCGGGCATGACCGGGCTCTGGCAGGTGAGCGGTCGATCCGACCTGTCGTGGGAGGATTCCGTGCGGCTGGATCTGTACTACGTGGAGAACTGGTCGATCACGGGCGATCTCGTGGTCCTCTGGCGGACTGCCAAAGCCGTCTGGCAATCGCAGGGAGCGTACTGATGGCGTCTCTTCCCGTGTCTTCCCGCTCCGCGGTGCCCGCTTCGGCAACTGCGGAACGACGTCCCGAGAGCAGCGACGGTCCCGCACCGGAGAAAGGCCCGTCGACGTGACCGAGGTGCTCCAGATCAACGTCCGCCTCAGCGAGGGCGGTGCGGCAGGGGTGGCACGCACCCTCCACGACGGGCTGCGCGCGAGGGGAATCGGCGCCAGATTCGCCTACGGGTACGCGAAGGGCGGAGGCTCTTCGCCTCTCGAAGCTGAGTACGAAGCCATTCGACTCGCCTCGGCGCCGCGGGCCGCGCTGAACCTCGCCGCCCACCAGCTCGTCGGGACCGAGGTGATCAATCCGCCTCGCTCGCAGCGAGCATCTTTGCTGCGCGAAGTACGCAAGAGCGACGTGGTGCATCTTCACGCCATCCACAGCTACATGATGCCGCCCTTGGACCTGCTCGCGCTGATTGCGAACGAGGGGAAACCCATCGTGTGGACGATGCACGATCAATGGGCCATGACCGGCCGGTGTGCGCAACCCGGGACTTGCACGGGCTGGGAAGGCGGCTGTGACCCATGCCCGTTCCTGTCAGCCTACCCGCCAGCCAAGATCGATCGTGCGGCGTCAATGTTCGTTGCACGCCGTGAGGCCATAGATGAGGTTCGTGCCACCGTCCCGCTGAAGATCGTGGCCTGCGCATCCTGGCTTGCGGATGAAATGGAGGCGGGCGGGTTCTCCGACGTGAGCACGATCACGAACTCTGTGGATCCGCAGTTCTGGTCGCTGGCGCAGGAGCAGAGCCCCGGGGAGCAGGTCGATGGCCAAGCGCGATTCCTGTTCATGTGCCGAGACCTCCGTGACCGCGCCAAGGTCGATTGGGGCCTCCTGGAGGAGATTGCTCGCATCGCCCCGGGCCGGCTGACGATCGTGGGAGATAACGCGCCGTCGCCGATCGCGAACGCACTGATGCTTGGAGCGATCACGGAACGTTCGGAGATGTACCGCTTGATGCGTGAACACTCGCATCTCGTGTTCTCGTCGGCCGTCGACTACTACCCGCTGACGATCGTCGAAGCGCTGACGGCTGGCATGTCCGTCGTCGCAGCTGATTCCAGGGCCGCGCGCGAGTTCGGCTGGTCGCAGAACGTGAGGATCGTGGGTGAACGAGCCCGGTGGGCGGAGGCAATCGGGTCGGCTGTCCCGCTCGGCGCCATCGCACCCACAGAGGTCACACGCTTCTCACCTGACCGGATGATCGACGACTATCTCGGTCTCTACCAAAGCGTGCTCGGCGCATGAACAACGGGTACCGGGCGTTCGTGAGCCTGTTGACCGCAGCCTTCGTGATCTTCGAGCACTTCCAGGTGGCCCAGGTTGGCGACTACCCGATAACGCTGGGTCTCTTCCTCGGGATAACGCTCGTGATCGCCGTCAGTACGAGGGTGCCGATCAGCAACGCCATCGTCGCGCTCGGGATCGCGGTCGTGCCGAACGCGTTGGTTCAGATAGCAGCTCCGTCCACCCGTGAAGGTTCGCTTTCCTTCTTCCAGACGTTGGCCCTCTTCGTGTTTGCGGCGGTCATCCTTTCCCAATGCAAGCGCGGCACAGTCCGAGCTGAAGCGGTACCAGCCATGCTGCGAGGTGCCTTCATCGCGCTGATCGTCGTCGTCGGACTCTGCCTTCTGCAAGTCGCAACGGGCGCACGAGGTTCCGTTCAGTGGTTCAACCCCTTCGGAGAGCACCAGTACCTCTACCAGTACGACCCCCACCTCGAGTTCAACCCAATTCCGCGGGCAGCGGGCTTCTATCTCGAGCCGTCATACGCCGCGTTCGTGATCGGATCCCTCGCCGTCGCGCTCCTTGCTCAGGGGTATCGGAAGCTGCCAGTTTGGGTGCTCGCCGGCGCAGGGCTCCTCGCCGTCAGGTCCGCGACAGGGCTGATCCTCTTCGGTGTCGTAGCCCTGGTTGTCATCTTCGTCGGGAAGAGTCGGCTCAAGCTCGTCGCTCTGGGCGTTCTGGTGGCTTTGACAGTGATCGCGCTGCCGTACCTAGCCGGCAGATTGGATTCGACCTTCACCGCGGGATCGAGCGCCTACTACCGCTTGATCGGGCCACTCCGGATCCTCGGTGACACGCTCGTGCACTTCCCGCTCGGACACCCGTACGGATCGCTGCGAAACACCGTGGCGGACTACGGCATCCTCAACGGAGCGGCTGCTGGCGACTCGCTCGACAACGGCTTCTACGTGATCGTGTTCTACTTCGGCTGGCTCGGCTTGACCGCGTCCATTGCGCTGGCACTCTGGGCGCTCGTCGCCCTCGGCCGTGGGCTCCACACGGGATCGATCGAGCAGGCCACCATCCCGGTCTGGGTCGTCGGAAGCCTGTTGTTCTCTGGTGGCATCATGTTGCCGGAGTACGTCTTCACCCTGTGGGTGATCTTCGCCACCCGGCAACAAAGCCGATCCTTGATCCCAGGAGAGAGCGGTTCTGCACTTGCCTCCGAAGCTGTCGATAATCACCGTTACGTACAAGGACGACGAGGGATTGAAGCGGACCGCGGCTTCGCTCGAGGGCCTGCTCAAGGAGTCGGGCCGAGCTTGTGAGCTCATCATCGTCGATGGCGGGATGTCGGCGGGAACAGCGCAACGGGCCGAAGACCTCGGCGACTCAGTACGCCTCATCTCAGAGCCGGACACTGGCATCTACGACGCGATGAACAAGGGCATGGCCGTCGCGAACGGCGACCACCTATGGTTCTTGAACGGCGGTGACGAGTGCCTTGTTCGCTGGTCGCAGCTGTCCGTCATCCTCGGGGCACACGCGGGCTCGGTGGTCCTCGCGGACTTCGTCCTCGCCTCCGGCGAGCGCGAACACACCCGCGCCACGCGATCGCCCCGCTCGCTCTGGCACGCGTTACCGACTTCGCATCAAGCGATCTTCTATCCTCGCGCACAAGTCAGTGTTCGCTACGACGAGAGCTTTCGGGTCGCTGCAGATTACGACTTCACGGCCAGGCTCTACGCCTCGGGTGTTCCGTTCGTCGTCGAGCATGTCGCGGTCGCGCGATTCCACCTCGACGGTACGTCGACCCAGCACGGGAAACTCATCGGCGCCGAAGCACGTCGGGTCCAGCGGGACACTCTCGCCGTGCATCCGGCCGTGTCGTTCCTGAGCGGCCTTCGTCACCGTGCCGCACGCAGGTATCGGTCCATGCTCTCGAGAGGACAATGATGTCGTTCTACGGCAGCGCCAGCGCAAGGCGGGAAGAGGCTGCTCTTTTCGGGGGGCATCCGTGGCTTCTCCAGCCCGGTTACTGGGCACTCCGCGTCTACCGGTTCGGCCGGTACACGCTGCACGTGAGGGGAATTCGAGGAAGGATCTTGCACGCCCTGTACTTCCCTTTGTACAACGCAGTCCGACTCGTGACCGGCATCGACATCCCGCGAACCGTGGAGATCGGGCCGAGATTGATGATCCACCACTTCGGCGGGATCATCATCCACCCACAAGCGCAGATCGGGGCTGACTGCGTGCTCCGGCACGGCGTGACGATCGGAGAACGTCGCGAAGGTGGTGGAGTACCGATCATCGAGGACAACGTGACCTTCGGCGCCTACGCGCAAGTGTTCGGACCGATCCGGGTCGGCTCCGGTGCCACGCTCGCGGCGATGGCTGTCGTCATCGATGATGTCGCGCCTGGGACGACGGTCATCGGTGCGCCTGCGAAGCCGACCGGACGTCGCGATGCCTAGATTGACAGTGATCATGCCTGCCTGGAACGCGGAGAGCACGATCTCTGCGGCCCTTCGGTCGACGCTCGTGGCGATGCCCACGGACGCAGAGATCCTGGTCTACGACGACGCAAGCACCGATGGAACGCGGCGGCTCGTACAGCGCTTCGCCGATCGAACGAGTCGGGTCTCGCTCATCGAAGGTCCGTTGAACGTCGGTGCTGGCGAAGCACGCAACCAGCTCATCGCTCGATCAGACAGCGAGTTCGTCGCGGCCATGGACGCGGACGACATCTGCCTGCCCCACCGCTTCGTCGGCTACCGACGTTCCATGTCGAAGTCCGACCTCCTTTTCGCTCCGATTGCCCGCTTCGCGCAAGGGGCGCGTGTCCACATACCAAGACCGGCCCCATTGTCACCAGGTGCCATGCCCGTCGCGCTGCTCGTGCTGAACCCCGTTCCGCAGTCGACGATGATTGCTCGACGCGTGTCTCTGGGAGGGGTCGGGACCTATCGGCCGGGGCACGCGGAGGACTACGAACTGTGGATGCGCTTGGCTGCCTCTGGTGCGCGTATTTCGCTGACGTCGTTCCCGACTGTCGCATATCGACACCACCCGAACCAAGCGACGTCCCAACCGGGCTACGAGCAGCAGGTGCGGGAAAACGAGGCACTCATCGAGTCGTACAACGCTCTCGCTGCTGCTGTCCTCGGCATCGACGCGCGCAACACGAGCACTCAAGAGCTTCGATCAGAGCTCCAGCGGAGCGTTGAGCAGGTGGAGAGCAGCCGAGATCGTACGCATTTGCGGCGCCTGCTGCGGTCGCGATGGAGTCTTCCTCTTCGCGCATCCGGCGGCGTTCCATCACAGGAATCGGACGACCAGTAGGGCAGCCAGAACAGCCCATTCCACGACGATCTGCATGATGGCGTACTTGAGCGCGACAGGAAGCAGCGACCGGTGGAGTGTAGCCAGGGCGAGTCCTTGGATGAGAGCGCCCAGGGCTAACCCGATCAGCGCGCCGTTCGTGCTGTAGAGCAGCCCGAGGACGATGGCGAGCATCGGGACGAGGAGGAGTACCCCGAGGTTCAGGAGCGAGTGCCGTAGCTCTGCCTTGATCTGCAGTTTCCACGACATGAAGGAACTCAGTGTGAGCGAGGGCAGGAGTAGTGCCATCGAAGAGATCATGAGCGCAACGTGCACCCACCCCGGACCGAAGAAGATCGCTTCGAGCACCGGTGCACCCAACGACAACACGATCGCTGCTACGAAGGTCACGAGGTGGAGCGCTTTCCAGACGCGCTTGTCGAACGTGCCGTCGTCGCCGGGTTGCGCGGCTCGGCGAGCCATCCGCTCGACGATCGCTCCCCCGAGGGAAAGCTGGACCTGGGTCACGGGGGTGACGATCAACTGGTACGAACGGGCGTACGCCGCCGCCGCTCCGACGGGGAGGATCAGCGGCAACGTGCCTGAATCGATCGCGCGGCTTGCGTAGGAAGCGACGTTCAGCGGGAGGACCTTGAGTCCGTAGCGGAACGGGTTAGGGGCTTCGATGACGGTTCCGGCAACGGCGGGTTCGTCGGCGTCCCTTGAACCCTTTCGTCCGACGAGAAGCGAGAGTGCGAGCGTCAACACCAGCCGAGCCACCGAGGTCAGCGCGAGTTGCACGCAGAGGACCGTGACCGAGTGCATCTGGGTGGCGAGGAAGATCGCGGAGCCGAACCCGACGAGGGTGGCTCCCACATCGGTCACGGCGATCGTCGGGTACCTGCGGAAGACCATCAGCTGCCCTCGAATCGGCTGGATCAGTGACTGTGCGACGAGGCCTGACACGAGGATGAAGACGTCCAGGGCGCGGGGAGGACCGGCCGGCAGGTCCATGAAGGACAAGAGGAACAGCGCTCCGGACAGCACGACACCACCGGCTGCGGCGCTGACAAGCGAACTTGACCAGGCTGATCGTCGAAGCGACCACGAAACACCATGAACGAGCAGGAAGCCCATCGCCGAGAAATCCGTGGCCAAGGCCGCCATGGTGTACACGAACACGAACACGGCGAATTGCGCGTAGCTGGCCGGACCGAGTTCGCGCGAAAGAACTGCGAAGGCTGCCAACGACGCGATCAACGAGAGCGCTTGGCTCGCGGGGAGCCACCCCAACGACAGCGACTTGCCGAATCGACTCATGCGTTCGGCACAGCAACCCAACCAGCGCGTCTCAGGTTCCCCGGACGGTCGAAGAACCAGGTGCTCGGAGCGGCGACGGGTACGCCGGACGCCAGCTCCGCGGCCCACCAGGAGAAGGTGCTGTTCGGAATGACCAAGGCGCTCGCCCGCGACATAGCCACGAGCGTGTCGAGCGGCGACTCGATGTCCTCGGGTCCGACGATCTCGCTGCGAGGGACGTCGAACTCACGCTGCACTGCCGCTGGGTCGTCGGTGTAGATGACGCACTCGTCGATGCGTATGCCGAGCCTGCTGCATGCGGCTTCGTAGTAGAGGCGGGACAGCATGCCGAAGGTGCGTTGGGCCGCCGGAGAAGACGTGTAATCCCCACGCCGAACGTGCAGAACTGGGCGGCCTTCTGCGGACATTGCGATGGACGTCTTCCGCCGGTACTCAGCGACCAGAGCTGTGGTCGCGTTCGTGGGTAGCGCCAGTGATGCTTCGTCCTGAAAGAACCCAATGTTGAAGGTTCCTCGTCGGAAGGCGGACGGGTGCGTCTCAGAGTCACTGAAGATGTTCACCATCGAACGGTCGCGGGATTTCGATCGCTGTCG
This sequence comes from Curtobacterium sp. MCBD17_026, assembly GCF_003234895.2. NCBI lineage: Bacteria > Bacillati > Actinomycetota > Actinomycetes > Micrococcales > Microbacteriaceae > Curtobacterium > Curtobacterium sp. MCBD17_026. The sequence continues at coordinate 559,716 of NZ_CP126281.1, forward strand.
GCCGCGCCAGTTGTACGGCTGTCCGAGTCGGAAGTCCTCGGTGGGAGTGGTCATTGCCGACGCCGAGAGCAACGCTACGAGCTCGAACTGTCGAAGTCGGTCGCGGCCGTAGCTGCTCGTCGAGACCAGCAGGTTCGCGGGCGTATCGGACAACGTCAACCCGGCGTTCAACTGAAAGAGTTGATTGCCGAGGCCCCCCTGCGCCCAGAGGACAGACGCGTCCTTCAGTCGAGTCGCCAAGCGCTCGTTCCCCTTCGTTCGGTTGAGCCAGTTTCCTCGAATGCCGTTCTGGCCGGCACCGGAGCACTCACAGGTTTGAGAACCGCACGCCTGTCACGCGGGCAGGGTTTCCTTCGAGAACGCTGTTCGCCGGATGCGTTCCGGAGACGACCGACATTGGCTTCGCAAGGCATGATTCACCCAACTTGGTGCCGCCGAGGACCATGCAGCGCGCGGTGATCCAGGTGCCGGCACCAATCTCGATCGGGCGGGTGATCAGCGCCATGTCAACCCGATGTGCGTGACTACCCGTAGTGAGGAAGGTCTCCTGAGAGATCACGACGTCGTTCCCGATCCGGATGTCATCCTGGTTGTGGAACCAGACGCCTTCACCGATCCAGCAGTCGTTTTCGATGTGGAGCTTCCACGGAAAACGGACCCGCATCCGAGGGCGCATGATGACACCGGTCCCGATTTCTGCTCCGAACAGCCGCAGGACCCGGGCCCGGATGGACGAGCTGATCTGCCAGGGATTGGTGACGAAGAGCAGCTCCGCGACAGCCCACAGGTAGACCGTGAGGTTGCTCCGGTCCCATGAACTTCGTTCACCGGGAGCCGACTTGAGTGCAATGACGGGCACTCTCGCGTCCGATACCATTGCCCGCCTCTCTGCGCGCCCGAGTACGCGTCGCGCCGATGCTACCGGGTGTGGGTTCCTCCGGGCAGTTGCCACAACGCGGAACACGGACGGCCGTCTCTCAGGTCCACGTCTTGTAAGCCCTTGCAACTGTTATGGTCGCCCCATGCGGCAGGGGTCAGTTCTCGTAGTGGGTTTGAACTTCCCGCCTGAGCCTGCCGGGATCGCTCCGTACACCGGAGGACTGGCGAGTGCCTTGTCGGCGTCTGGCGTCGACGTCAGTGTCATCACGACGTTTCCGCACTACCCCGCGTGGTCGTTCGGCGCCACCCCTCCTCCTTGGTCGGACACGTCGTCCGTCGGGGGGTGTGCTGTCCGCCGAGTACGCCACAAACTGCCCGCTCGGTCAGGCGGGCTGAGCCGTCTTGCATCCGAGGTGAGCTTCGGAGTGCGTGCCGCGACGCAGCGCTGGGCGAGACACGATGTCCTCGTCCTGGTCTCGCCGGCCCTGTTCAGCTCGGCGATCGCACTCGTGAGGGCTCGCGTCCTCCGGCGAAGAATGCCCGTCGTGACCTGGGTGCAGGATCTCTACTCGCTCGGCCTCCGCGAAACCCGCACCGCTTCTGGGCTCGGCGTGCGAGTCGTGGCAGCTGTCGAGCGCTGGGTGCTCAGACGATCCTCGACGGTCGTCGTCATCCATGACCGGTTCAAGCGAACGGTGATCGAGGAGCTCGGGGTGCCCGAGTCACGCGTGGTCGTGATGCGCAACTGGACTCACTTCGAACCTCCTGCGGTCGCCGACCGGAACAGTGCTCGTGAAGCTCTCGGCTGGGCATCAGACGAGACGGTTGTCCTCCACGCAGGCAACATGGGTGTGAAGCAGGGGCTCGGGAACGTCGTCGAAGCGGCGCGTTTGGCTGGGAAGCGGGGCTTGCGGATTCGTTTCGTCCTCCTCGGCGACGGCAATCAGCGTGCGCAGTTGGAAAAGCTTGCTTTCGATGTCCGGAACTTGCAGTTTCTTGCTCCGTTGCCCGATGGGGAGTTCGCAGCGGCGCTGAACGCTGCCGATGTTCTCCTCGTCAACGAGGCGCCAGGTGTGTCTGGAATGGCTGTTCCCAGCAAGTTGACCAGCTACTTCGCTACCGGAGTTCCGGTGCTTGCGGCCACAGACCTGGGGAGCGTCACGCGCTCAGAGGTCCTGAGTGCTGAGGCCGGGCCTGTGGTCTCCGCAGGCGAGCCATCGGCGCTTGTTGACGCTGTCCTGGCACTGGCCGCGGATGAGCCAGCGCGTCAGCGCTACGGGCGAGCGGCTCGGGCGTACCGAGCAGAGCACCTCACGGCCGGCGCAGCACTGGACCGATTCCAAAGTATTCTTCATGAACTTCTGCCCGAACGGTTCCGCGCGTCGAGCTCGGACGAAAAGACAGGGATCAATTGACCAAGCGCGCACTCATCACCGGGATAACCGGACAGGACGGGTCCTACCTCGCTGAGCTGCTCCTCCGCAAGGGGTACGAGGTCCACGGGATCATCCGACGAGCTTCGACGTTCAACACCTCGCGGATCGACCACTTGTACGTCGACCCGCACGAGTCGCAGGCGAAGTTGTTCCTGCACTACGGGGACCTTGGCGACGGTGCGCGGCTCGTCAGCCTCCTCAGCGAGCTGAAGCCCGACGAGGTCTACAACCTCGCGGCCCAGTCGCACGTCCGGGTGTCGTTCGACGAGCCGGAGCACACCGGTGACGTCACGGGTGTGGGCACGATGCGCATGCTCGAGGCGGTCCGGGTATCCGGCATCCACACGCGCTTCTACCAGGCGTCCTCCTCCGAGATGTTCGGTGCCACCCCGCCGCCGCAGAACGAAGAGACGCCGTTCTGGCCGCGTTCTCCGTACGGTGCGGCGAAGGTCTACAGCTACTGGGTGACTCGAAACTACCGCGAGGCCTATGGCATGTTCGCGGTGAACGGGATCCTGTTCAACCACGAGTCCCCCCGTCGCGGTGAGACCTTCGTCACCCGGAAGATCACCCGTGCGGTCGCTCGGATCAAGGCCGGCCTCGAGGACCACGTGTACCTCGGCAACCTCGACTCCGTCCGGGACTGGGGGTACGCCGCCGAGTACGTCGAGGGCATGTGGCGGATGCTGCAGGTCGACGAGCCGGACGACTTCGTGCTGGCGACCGGTGGCGACTTCACGGTCAAGGACTTCCTCACCACCGCCTTCTCGCACGCCGGGCTGAACTGGGAGGACCACGTTCGGTTCGACGAGCGGTACCTGCGACCGAGCGAGGTGGACGCCCTCGTCGGCGACGCCTCAAAGGCCAAGGAGAAGCTCGGTTGGGAGGCGACCGTCGACACCGCCGAGCTGGCGAGGATCATGGTCGACGCCGACATCTCGGCGCTCGAGCACGAGGGCCGTCCGTGGATCGACACCGTCCGACTCGAGAGCTGGGGTTCCTGATGGCCACGACCGACTTCACCGCCGGTCCGATCGACCGGGCTGATCGCGTCTACGTCGCGGGACACCGTGGTCTGGTGGGCTCGGCGGTCTGGCGCAAGCTCGAGTCGGAGGGTTTCACGGACGTGGTCGGGCGCACCTCGTCCGAGCTCGACCTGAAGGACCGCGGCGCAGTCTTCGCCTTCTTCGCGGACCAGCAGCCGAAGCACGTCGTGCTCGCCGCTGCCAAGGTCGGCGGGATCATGGCGAACAACACCTATCCGCACGACTTCCTGAGCGAGAACCTGCAGATCCAGGTCAACGTGATGGATGCCGCGGTGGAGCACGGCGTCGAACGCCTCGTGTTCCTCGGCTCGTCCTGCATCTACCCGAAGATGGCCGAGCAGCCGATACACGAGGACGCGCTGCTCACGGGGCATCTCGAACCGACGAACGACGCGTACGCCATCGCCAAGATCGCCGGCATCCTCCAGGTGCAGGCCGTCCGTCGGCAGTTCGGCCGTCCGTGGATCTCGGCCATGCCGACCAATCTCTACGGCCCGGGTGACAACTTCTCGCCGACCGGGTCCCACGTGCTACCGGCGCTCATCCGCCGTTACGACGAAGCCGCTCGTAGCGGTGCACCGACGGTGGAGAACTGGGGGACCGGGTCGCCCCGCCGTGAGTTCCTGCACGTCGACGACATGGCGGCAGCGGTGTTCCACCTCATGGAGCACTACGACGGTCCTGACCAGGTCAACGTCGGTACTGGATCGGACGTCACGATCAAGGAGATCGCGGAGACGATCGGCAAGATCGTCGGGTTCGAGGGCGAGACGGTCTGGGACACCACCAAGCCCGACGGCACCCCGCAGAAGCTGCTCGACGTGTCGAAGCTGGCGGACGCTGGATGGACGGCACAGATCGGCCTCGAGGACGGGCTCCGCAGCACCATCGACTGGTACCGCGAACACGCGGATTCTGTCCGTCAGTGACGGGTGTCGGACGCACGGAACCGTAGGATCGCCTCATGTCCGACGCGCCCGAGTCGCGACGCACTGCAGCACGCCGGGGGTCCAGGGCCCGGATCGTCCTGTGGGTCGTCCTCGCCCTTGTCCTGCTGCTGATCCTCGCCGTCGCCTGGGTCGGTGTCCGCGGCATGCTCGCGAAGGGGCACCTGGAGCGGGCCGTCGGGGATGTGGACACGCTCCGGTCCCAGCTGACCGGTGGTGATACCGCCGCCGCCCAGAAGACGGCGCGTCACCTTGAGGACGAAGCAGCGTCGGCTCGGGCACTGACCGGTGACCCGGTCTGGGGCGCGGCACAGTCCGTGCCGTTCTTCGGGACCAACCTGCGGGCCGTGCGGGACGTGTCGGTGATCGTCGATGACGTGGCCAGCGACGCGGTCAGTCCGGTCGCCGGCGTCATCGGAGGCCTCGGGTCGGACTCGTTCGCGCCGAAGAACGGCAAGATCGACCTCGAGCCGATCGAGGACGCGCAGCCAGCGGTCGCCGAGGCCGCGAAGACGCTTCAGCAGGCACGCGGCGACGCCGCGCGGATCGACACCAGCGGAACACTGTCGCCGGTCACCACCGCCGTGGGACAGTTGCGGAACGCGCTGTCATCAGCGTCCGAGCAGGCGGTCGCAGCGAACCGCATCGTGCAGCTCGCGCCGGCGATGCTCGGTCACGACGGGGATCGGAACTACCTGCTGTTGTTCCAGAACAACGCCGAGTTGCGCGCGGGCGGGGGCATCCCCGGGGCAGTGGCGCTCCTGCAGGTGAAGGACGGCGCGATCAACTTGGGAAGCCAAGCGTCCGGGTCGTCTTTCGGACCGTACGACAAGCCGGTGCTGCCGCTGACCGACGACACGCGTGGGCTCTACGGAGACATCACCGGCGAGTACATGCAGGACGTCACGCTCACGCCGCGCTTCGACGTGTCGGCGAAGCTCGCGCGGGAGATGTGGAAGCAGCGGTTCGCGCAGCAGGTCGACGGCGTACTCGCCATCGACCCCGTGACGCTGAGCTACGTGCTCAGGGCGACCGGCCCCGTGCAGCTGCCGACCGGCGACACCCTGACCGCAGACAACGCGGTCCAGATGCTGCTGAGCGATGTGTACGCCAAGTACCCAGACCCGGTCGTGCAGGACGCGTTCTTCGCCTCCGCCTCCAGCGCGGTGTTCGACAAGGTCGCGTCGGGCGGGTTCGACACGAAGGCCTTCGTGTCTGCGCTGACCCAGAGCGCTGACGAGAGCCGCCTGCGTCTCTGGAGCGCCGACACGGCGGAGCAGCGCCGCATCAGCGGGACGCCGGTTGCCGGCGAGCTGCCGACGGCGACCGCCGACTCGAGCCAGTTCGCCGTCTACCTGAACGACGGCACCGGCTCGAAGATGGACTACTACCTCGACAAGAGCGTCTCCGTCGGCAGCTCGGTGTGCCGGAAGGACGGGCGCCCCACGTCGGTCGTCGAGATCACCCTGAAGAACACAGCACCTGCCGATGCCGCGACGAGCCTGCCGCGGTACGTGACGGGTGGCGGCGACTTCGGTGTCGAGCCCGGGAAGATCAAGACCCTGCTCGCCGCGTACGCACCCGAGGACGCGATCTTCCTCGGTGCCACGAAGGACGGCAAGACGACGGCCGTGCAGACGGCAACCGACGGTGGGCACCCCGTGGCCCAGCTGCAGACCATGCTCGCCCCCGGCGAGAGCCTGACCTACCGCGTTGCCTTCCTCGGCGAGGCGAAGTACGCGAAGGCAGCGGTGCAGGCGAACTCGACTCCCGGCGTCCGGCAGACCGAGGCCAAGCCCCTTACGTTCGACTGTGAGCAGCCTCTCGCCGCTGGCTGACACCGGAAGCTCCGCAAAGCGAACCGAGAGCGTGCCCCCACTCCGAGGGGCAGGAGGCCAACCTGTCCGGGTCCAAAGGCCCTTGATCTGATGCACAGCGTGTTCTAATTCCCATGAGGACCCCTCTCACCTGGGGTTTCTGTCGCCTGGAGCCTCGATTGACCGATGGTAAGGCCGTGCGACCCGGGGCTGACGCGGATGAACACACGTCGACCAATGACCAAAATCCACGTGATCTGGTACCAAGCTGTGAAACTCCGCTAGATTGAGACAACTTCGCCATAACAACCGCCATCTCTGTGGCTGGGGTCAACGATCGGCGAACAGCGGGCTCTGGGTGTCAGGGTCTGGATTTTCAGATCTTTAGGGGAACCATTCATGAAGAAGCTCATCGCAGCGGTGGTGCTGGCTGGCGCCGCACTGCTCGCCACTCCGGCCGTCGCCAACGCCGCCGGCTACACGCCTGACTCCGACGTCTCCGTCTCGGGCACCGCCGTCGCCGGTGGCACCGCTTCGGTGAACTTCACCGAGGGCGCGTTCCAGGACAACGAGACCGTCAACGTCCAGGTCACCGGTGCCGGTGCGGTCACGCTCGGCGCGCTGCCGACCACGACCGTCTCGAAGACCTACACGGCCGCTTCGGACGGTTCGCTCGACGTCAACGTCACGTTCCCCCAGGGCGCCTCGGGCACCTACAACCTGACCGCCACCGGCGCCACCTCGGGCGTCGTCGGCTTCGCGGCCTTCACCGTCGCCCCGGCTGACGCTGCTGTTGTCCCCGCCGCTGGCGCGGGCGCCGGTACCGGCACCGACGGCACGCTGGCCTTCACGGGTTCGACCGTCTCCGCCCTGGCCCTCTGGGTCGCCGGCGGCGCAGTCGTCCTCGGTGGTGGCCTCCTGCTGGTCCGCGGGTCGGTCCGCCGCCAGCGCGAATCCGTCTGAGTCTCGACACACTGAACGAAGCCCCCGGAGCATCTGCTCTGGGGGCTTCGTCGTGTCCGGGGACTGTGCCCTGTGTTGGAGCAGCTCCGGGGGCCGTCGTCAGGGGTGCCGACGCCAAGCCGCTCGGCTGAGCAGTAGCACGCCCATTACGGCACCCAGGAGTGCCCCCACGCCGTTCGCGACGACGTCGTCGATGGTCGCGGTGCGGGCCGGCAGGAACAGCGCCTGGCCGGTCTCGATGCATGCACTGACGACGAGCCCCCCGGCGATGGCGGCCCACCACCACCGCGCACCGGCGAGTAGCACCACGAGCAGGCCGAGCGGCACGAAGTAGACCACGTTCGCCAGGGACTCCACGTCGGCGTAGTCGATGCGCTCCGGCAGGCCGTGACGGTGCGCCGCTGCGAGGACGCGGGTGAGCCACGGACCTCCCGCAATGTCCACGGGGGAGCCCCAAAATCCGACGAGCGTCAGGGTGACGCCGTAGGCGACCGCCAGCCCCGCGGCGAACCGACGGCTGCGCCAGGTGGCCGGGGCGCGGTCGTCGACGCGGGGCTTGTCGGAGGTCACATGCCGACGTTAGCGAGTCGCGCCTCCATTCCAATGTCCGTAGTGTTGTGGACCCTGATCCGCCGGAGGATCAGCCGTGAGATGTCGATGGTGTGGAGCGGTCGGGCGTATTCGTGTGACCGTCCTTCAGTTGTAGCCACGACGGTGAACGACGAAACGTCCCGAGGCGGGTGTGCAATGAGCGCCATCCACGTATCGTGTCGACCGTGAAGAGCCTCGCTACGTTCGTTGCATCCCTGCCGTTCCCCGCGTCGCGCAGGTGGCAGCTGCTGTCGGCATTGGGCGTTGTGAAGGCAGCAGTCGGCGTGGAGCGCGGCGTCCGTTTTTGGAACACGAAGGTGTCGATCGGTGCCGGTTCGTACCTCAACCGTGAAGCCACCTTCGAGGGTAAGGGTCTGATCACTGTTGGCACCCGAGTGGCAATCGGACCTGGGGTGATGATCCTCACCTCGACGCATGAAATGGGGCCGTCGGAGTGGCGAGCGGGTAGCGGCGTCCCAAAGAACCTGCCTGTGTCGATCGGTGACGGATCGTGGATCGGTGCTCGAGTAACCATCCTTCCGGGCGTGACTATTGGTCGTGGGTGCGTGATCGCTGCTGGATCGGTAGTGCGGGAGGACTGCCCGGACGACACGTTCTGGGCTGGTGTCCCTGCCGTCCTGAAGCGTGATCTTCCTGCTGGTGCAGGCCCTGAAACCACACCGGTAGCAGCAGCAGGTCCTGCGCTCGGCGAACCTCCACTAACGGCGCTCTGAGCGTCCGGGCCAAGAGCTGTGCCCTCAACATCGTTCTCATCCTTCAGGTTGTTCTCGGTGCGCTGGCGAACCCGTGTCGGAAGCTGCTCACTGTTGGAGTCTTAGGAGACGACACGGTTGTGCCAGTGAGTGCCTCTCGTAGAAGTCCAAGAACCGATGCCTTCGGGCGCACTGCGCCGACTCAAACGATCGGCCGTTCTTGCCGTCGCGTCCCCCGATTCGCGGCGATCCGGAAAACGAGTACCCCGATCCTGACGCTGTACCCCGGAAGTGTGACGCACCTGCCCGGAAATCCGGGGCTAGGCGAAGGGTCGCATTGACGGAACCCGTGAATCCACGGGCCTCGCTGGCGATCCCCTCCGCACTTCTCGTAGCGTTCTGGTGTCAGCAGATGTACCCCGGATCGTGAAGGAGAGCGACATGAGCATCACCGTGAACAACGCGACGCAGGCCGAGGTCACCCTCGACACCGACACCGTGGACACCATCGCGATCCTCGAAGCCGATGCAGCGCTCTCGACGCGTCCCAAGCGCGCCAAGGTCACCTGGGTGCAGGAAGACCAGGGCGAGTGGATCGCCGGCTACGGCGGGTACTTCGGCGGCAGCGTCGACAAGCGCGACGACCGTTACGTGGCCTCCGACACCTTCGGGCTCGTCGTGGGCGAGTTCTCCTCCCTCGAAGAGGCGCAGACCAAGCTCGAGGACCAGCTGCACGTCATGCTCCCGCCGGTGATCCGGCCGGTCGAGTGACGACAGCGGACACCAGCACCATCGGCGTCGATCGCGACGCCCGCACCACTCGGAACCACCGGCACCACCCAGAACGCAGCACAGCACGAAGGAGCAGGACCATGAGCACGACCGTCGCCCACCGCCAGCAGGCCGAGGTGACCCTGGACACCCAGACGATCGAGGTCATCGCCGAGATCGAGGCCCAGGTCGTGGCTCCCGTGCAGGCATCCCCCGTCCGCATCTCGTGGGCCCAGGCCGACACGGGCCTGTGGGTCGCGAACTACGGCGGCTACTACGGCGGCACCGTCGACCGTCAGGGCAGCCACTTCTTCGTCGCCGACACCTTCGGTGAGTACGTCGGGGACTTCCGTTCCCTCGACGAGGCGAAGGCGCGCCTGGCCGAGCGCCTGCACGTGCTGCTGCCGGACGTCATCCGTCCGACCGCCTGATCCACTGCTGATCCCCCCCTGATCTTCGAACCCCCGCCGGCTTGCCGGCGGGGGTTCTTCGCGTCTGTGGCGTACCCCCTGAACGAGTGGTCCCCCCTATTGGGGACCCGGTTTGTCCCCATCCGAACTCGAAGAACTGCCAGGATCAACCTGGCGCCAACGACCGTTCTCCCTGATCCTCCGGTCGGTCTCGGTGCCCGCATCGTCTCGACCCGAAAGTGATCATGCAGCGTACGAACCCGGGCACCGCTGTGCCCAGACGCCGTCCCGGCCTGCGCGCCGTCGCCATGCTCGGCGCCGCGCTCCTCGCCGGCGTCGGTCTGACCCAGGCCGTCGTGGCCGACCCCGCCGCTGCAGCCGGCGCGCTGTCGTGCGACCAAAACACGCTGTACGGCATCAACACCGCCGCGAACCAGCTCGCCGCCATCGACGCCACCACCGGTGCCGTCACGAACGTGACGAGCATGGCGCCGGGCAACAACGCCCTCGCGGTCGCCCGCAACGGTGTCGCCGCCTACGCCTCGGTCAACAACGGCAACACGATCACCGGGTACGACGCCGTCGCCGGTGCCCCGATCACGGACGTGACCGCTGCCGACCCGAACGGTGACCACCAGCTGCTCCGTGGTGCGATCAACCCTGCGACGGGGGTCTACTACTACGCCAGCGGTGCGAACCCTGCCTACCTCGGGGCGTACGACACGAAGACCGGCGCGAAGATCGGGCAGGTCGGTACCATCGGCAACCTGCTCACCGGTAAGAACGGCGACATGGCGTTCAGCACCCGCGGGTTGCTCTTCGTCGTCACCGGCAACGAGATCCGCCGTGTCGACACCGAGACGGTCCCCGCGACCGCCGGCACCGCGGTGTTGACCACGTCGAAGGTCGCGACCCTTCCGATCGACGCCAGCACGAACGGCAGCCCCGGCATCGCGTTCTCGTCCGACGGCTACCTGTTCGCCTCGGTCGGGTCGACCATGTACAAGATCGACCCGGGCTCCGGCGCGCAGGTCAGCACGTTCACGATCGCGGACGGCTACTCGCCGAGCGACCTCGCGTCCTGCAACTACGCCAACACCGTGGCCGCGCAGTCGAGCGTCGACCAGCGGTGGAGCTCGTCCGACCAGTTCGGGCTCGCCGTGACCGGCGGCGGCGTCTCGACCGGCAACACGGCGACCACCGACGGCACGGCCGCCGGCACCCAGCCGCAGAAGGCCGGCGCGGTCCTGTCGACGCCGAACAAGACGTACACCGCACGGCAGACCGCGGCCGGCACCACAGACCTGTCGAACTACACGACCTCGTGGAAGGCCGTGAACCTCAACAGCGGCGCCCTCGTCGCCAGCGGCACCGGCACCACGGGGACCTTCACGTTCCCGGCAGCCACCACCGCGGACGGCACGGACGTCCTGGTCACCTTCACGAACACGCTGAAGGCCACGCACGTCACCACCAGCAGCGACACCGCCACGACCCCCACCGGCACGACGCTGAAGGTGCCGGCCGCCTCGGGCGTGCTCGCGAACGACAGCGGCACCGGCCTGTCCGTCGTCTCGAACACCACGCCCGCGCACGGCACCGCCACGGTCGCCGCCGACGGTTCGTACACGTACACCCCGGCCGGCGGGTTCTCCGGCTCGGACACGTTCCAGTACACGGCGAAGGACTCGTCGGGGCAGACCTCGACCAGCACCGTGACCGTCACGGTCGCACCGAAGGGCTCGGACGACGCGTACAGCGTGCACGCGGGCACCATGCTCAAGGTGAACGCCGCGGACGGCGTCCTGACGAACGACCGCGGGTCGGACCTGACCCTCACCGGCCACGGCCAGCCGTCACACGGTCTCGTGAAGATCGGGCCCGACGGGTCGTTCTCCTACGGTGCCGACAAGGGCTTCTCCGGGCCGGACTCCTTCACGTACACCGCGAAGGACGGCGCCGGCGCGACCGTCACCGCGACCGTGCGCCTCACCGTGCTGCCCACCGCGACGGCCGATGCCGTCACCGCGACGGCCGGGTCGACGACGACCGGCAACGTGCTCACGAACGACCTGGGCACCGGCCTGACGGTCACCGGCAGCAGCACTCCCGCCCACGGCTCGGCGACGGTGCGTCCGGACGGCTCGTACTCCTACACCCCGGCAGCCGGGTTCTCGGGCGCCGACTCCTTCACGTACACCGTGACCGACGGCAGCGGCGGGACCGACACCGTCACCGTCACCGTGCAGGTCGCCCCGGCCGCACAGGACGACACCGTCAAGGTCGCCGCGGGCGGCACGGCCACCGCCGGCACCCGGGCGACCGGCGTGCTCGGCAACGACTCCGGCACCGGGCTCACCGTGGCGTCGAACACGTCCCCCTCGCACGGTGCGCTGACGCTCGACAAGGCCACCGGCACGTATACGTACACCCCGACCGACGGGTACTCCGGCCCCGACGCGTTCACGTACACGGCCGTCGACGGCTCCGGCTCGCCGAGCACCGCGACCGTCACCATCACCGTCGACCCGACGATCGGCGCCGACACCGCGTCGACGGACGCCGGCACCCCGGTGGCGATCGACGTGCAGGCCAACGACCGCGGTTCGGACCTCGAGACCACGATCGTCACCGGTCCGTCCCACGGCACGGCCGTCGTCGCAGCGGACGGCTCGGTCGAGTACACGCCGACCGCCGGGTCGTCCGGCACCGACTCGTTCACCTACACGGTGACCGACGGCAGCGGTGTCACCACCGGTGCCGCGACCGTCACGATCACCGTGCGACCCGTCGCGACGGCCGACACGGTGTCGACCCGGGCCGACGAGGCGCTGACGATCGACGCCGCCGCCCTGACCGGCAACGACCGGGGCACGGGGCTGACCGTGACCGACGTGACCGCGGGTGCGGCCGCCGGCACCGGCGACGCCGCCCGCGGCACGGTCACCCTCGACCGTGCCACCGGCCGCGTCGTCTACACCCCGGCCGACGGCTTCTCGGGCACGGACACCTTCACCTACACGGTGACCGACACCGCCGGCCGCTCCACCACCGGCACGGTCACGGTCGTCGTCGGCCCCCGCGCCACGGCCGACACCGCCACCGCCACGGCCAGCTCGACCCTGACCGTCGCGAAGGGCGACGGCGTGCTCGCGAACGACCGGGGCACCGGTCTGACCGCGGCCGTCGACCAGCAGCCGGCGCACGGCACGATCGAGCTCGCGGGGAACGGCTCGTACACGTACACGCCGAAGGACGGCTTCTCGGGCACGGACACCTTCACCTACACGGCGACGGACCCCGCCGGCCGCACCACCACCGGCACCGTGACGGTCACGGTCCGCCCCGGCACGGAGCCCGACACCGTCACCGTCGCGGCGGGTGGCAGCACCACCGTCACCTCCGGCGCCCTGACGGGCAACGACCACGGCACCGGCCTGACCGTCGTGTCCGTCTCCGGCGGCGATCACGGCACCGCGACCCGCAACGACGACGGCACGATCACCTACACGCCGAAAGACGGCTTCTCCGGCACGGACACCGTCACCTACACGGTGACGGACCCGTCGGGCGCCACGAACACCGGCACCGTGACGGTCACCGTCACCCCGGTCGCCGGCGGCGGGTCGACCTCGGCCGAGGCCGACGCCACCACCACCGTGCCGGCCGGCACCGGCCTGCTCGACGGTGCGAAGGGCACCGACCTGGCGGTCACCGACCACACGAAGCCCGAGCACGGCGACGTGACGGTCGACGAGGACGGTTCGTACACGTACAAGCCCGAGCCGGGCTACTCCGGCCCGGACGGGTTCGACTACACGGTCACCGACGGCTCCGGCGGGACGACCACGGGCACCGTGACGATCGTCGTCGCCCCGAAGGCCGCCGCGGACACCGCGACGACGAGCGCCGCGACCCCGGTCGACGTCGCCGTCACCGGCAACGACTCGGGCACGGAGCTCGCCGTCACCGCGGTGTCGAAGCCCGGCCACGGAACCGCCACGATCACCGGCAGCACGACGGCCGGTGGCAGCTCGGTCACGTACACGCCCGCCGACGGGTTCTCCGGCACGGACACGTTCACCTACACGGTGACCGACCCGACCGGCGGCACCGCGACGGCGACGGTCACCGTGACCGTCACGCCGACCGCGGTCGCCGACGCCCTGCGCACCGCGGCGAACACCGCGTTGCCGATCAGCGGCGCGACCCTGACCGGCAACGACCGCGGCACCGGCCTCGCCGTCACCGCGCATGGCCGCGCCGAGCACGGCACCGTGACCGAGGGCACCGAGCCCGGCTCGCTCGTCTACACCCCGGCCAAGGGTTTCTCCGGCGCGGACACGTTCGAGTACACGGTGACCGACGGCGCCGGACGGACCTCGACCGCGACGGTCACGGTCCTCGTCGGCGTCGCCGCGGTCGACCACTGGCACACCATGTCGACGAACCGCAGCATGCGCATGTCCGCCGACGAGGGCGTGCTGGTCGGTGACTCCGGTCGTGGGCTCTGGGCCGCCATGGAGACGAAGCCGTTCAACGGCACGCTGTCGCTCGAGAAGGACGGCTCGTACGTCTACACGCCCACGTCGAACTGGTCCGGACGTGACTGGTTCACCTACTCGGCCAACGACGCCGACGGCACCGCCGCGTTCGCGCGCGTCGTCATCGACGTCGCCCCGGTCGCGAAGGACGACAAGGCGACGACCACGGCCGGCAAGACGGTCCGGGTCGCCGGCCACGGCGTGCTCGGCAACGACCACGGCGACGCCCTGACGGTCGTCGCGGTGGGCAAGGCCCGTCACGGGAAGGCCACCATCGCCGCCGACGGCACGTTCGTCTACACCCCGGCGAAGGGCTTCTCGGGCACCGACACCGTCACGTACCGTGCCCAGGACTCGACGGAGCAGCAGGTCGACGCCACCGTCACGATCACGGTCGGCATCGCCGCAGCGGACGACACCGGGCACACCGTATCCGGGACGCCCGTAGCCCGTGACGCCCGCCACGGCTTGCTCGCCGACGACCAGGGCACCGGCCTCACCGCCGCCCCGGCCCGGAAGCCCGCCCACGGCACCGTCTCGATCCAGCGGAACGGCGCGTACGTCTACACCCCGGCCGCCGGCTTCACCGGCACGGACACCTTCACGTACACGGTGACGGACGCCTCGGGGCAGAAGGCCACCGCCACCGCGACCATGACCGTGGTCGCCGCGGCGGTCGCCACCGACGACTCCGCCACCGGGATCGTCGGACACCGGGTCGTCGTGGATCCGCTCGACAACGACTCCGCCACCGGTGGGGCCGCGTTCGAGCCGGGCACGCTGCACCTGCTCCACCCCGAGTCCGGCACACCGACCGACCGCGTGGTGGTCGCCGACCAGGGCACGTGGACCATCCACGACGGCCGGGTCGTCTTCACCCCGGAGGAAGGCTTCACCGGAACCACCTTCGTCGGTTACACGGTCACCGACAGCGCGGGTCAGACGGTCACCGCGACCGTCACGGTCACGTTCCCGACCGGGCTCGCCGCGATCGTCCACGGCACCCAGCTCGCCTTCACGGGCGTGACCGGACTGGTCGGTCTCGGGCTCGCGGCGCTCGCGCTCATGCTGGCGGGCGTGCTCCTGGTGACCCGACGACGGATCGCGGTCCGCGTCGCGCCGGGCATCCGCCGCAGCGCACGTCCGTAACACGGCACCGGACTGGAGGCCCGGATCACCGCAGCAGACCCGCTGCGGTGATCCGGGCCTCCTGTCCGCGCGCGGGGCGCGACCGCCTACGCGACGGGCGCGATGAGCTGCGGTCCGTCGTTCCGCACGCTGTTCACCGAGCGGGAGACCTCGTACTGCGCAAGGCCCGCCGCCACCGTCAGCGACTCGTGGTCGAGCAGGGCCAGCAGATCGTCGGAGTGCAGGTCGCCGCCGAGCCAGTCGTCGTAGCCGTCGGGCGTCAGGAAAGCCGGCATGCGGTCGTGGACCTCGCCCGGGGCGACGTGGGCGTCACGGGTGATGATCGCGAGCGACAGCCGCCACTTGTCCGGGTCGCCCTCGGGCTTCGTGGGATCGGGCCAGGCACTGACGACGCCGGCCATCGCCAGGGCGCCGCCGGGTTCGTGCACGAAGTGGGGCTCCTTGCCGTCTTCGCGCACCACCCACTCGTAGTACCCCTGCGCCGGCACGATGCAGCGGTTCGTGGCGAAGGCCCGCTTGAACATGCCGCTCGTCGCGACCGTCTCGATGCGGGCGTTGATCGGCTTCGGGCGCTGCTTCTGGAAGTCCTTCGCCCAGCTCGGCACGAAGCCCCAGCTGATCTGCGGCAGCTCGCGTTCGCCGTGCCGCTGGCGGACGGCGTACACGGGGTCGGTCGGTGCGACGTTCCAGCTCGGGGCGAGGCCGGGGTGCACCTCGCCGGTGTCCTCGTCGACGTGCTCGGTCCGGGCGGCGAGCTCGCCCATGAGCTCGGGCAACAAATCGGCCGTGGTGTCGGAGACGACGAACCTTCCACACATGCGCCCAGTGTGCCCGTCGCCGCCGACAGTGGTGCGCGTCACGGTGTCAGGAAGTGGGGCGTGCGGGCGTCTCCGGTGCGGGGTCGAGGGACTCGGCGGCCAGGCGGGCTCGTTCGGAGCGGCCGAGTTTGACGACGTACTCCGACAGCCCGAGCGCCAGCAGCACCATCGCGGCCACGCTGCGGACCGGGGCTGCCCCCGTCCAGTCGAGCCGGGCCTCCAGGACGGCCATGCCGACCAGCGCGACGACCGCCGCGAACCCGGACCACCGGGCAGCGCGACGGACGCGTGCCGGACCCAGCACGTCCGTGACGCGCCGACGGAAGACCTGCCACCCGAGCGTGAACACGGTCACTCCTCCGGCAGGGCGAGCTTGCTACCGCTCCGCGCGCCGGGACGGCCGCGAGGTGGTACGGGCGGGGGGACCGGTGGGAGCGCTTCGGCCTCCACGCGGAGCTGCTCCTGACGGCCGAGGGTGCGCAGTCCTCCGATCGCGGTGACGGCGCCGCTCAGGGGCACGACGAACCAGAAGGCGGACAGCCCGACGAGTCCGTCGCCGGCCGGCACGGTGGCGACGTTGACCACCACGGTGGCGACGAGTGCCAGGGCCCAGCCGCCGAGCAGCAGGAAGCCACGGAACGCTCCACGGACGATCAGGTCGCGGGTCTCGGGCATGCGGTCGAGGACAGCGTCACGGTGCTTCGGGTCGACCGGAGGTGCGTTGCGGCGGTAGTACCGGGCGACGGCCTCCTGCGTGCGCCATCCGATGCCGGGGATCGGTGCGACCGCCCACCCCTTCGGGCCGATGGGGACGAAGCACGAACCGATCCCGCCGACGCCGGCCGCGAACAGTGCCGATGCGACCAGCCACACCGCGAGGGGGACCGAACCGTCGTCCACGAGCAGCGCGAGGCACTGCAGCCCGATGAACGCGACCAGCGCGACGACGCCGGCGACGATCACGACGCGACGGCGGTACTGCGGCCCGATGAGTGCGGGAGCCCGCTCCCGGAACACCTGCCACCCGGTCTTGAACACGCGTCATGTCTACCCGGTGGGGGTGCGGGGTGCCCGGACACGCCCGAACACTTCCGCTCGGCGCCGCCGCACCCGCGACGTGGTGCTGCCGCTCAGGGTTCGTCCAGGTGGGCACGGTGACCTCGGAGCATGAGTCTCGACATCGTTTACACCGCGGCCGCCCACGCCACCGGAGGCGGCCGCGACGGACACGTCCGCAGCGAGGACGACCGGCTCGACCTCGACACCCGCCCGCCCAAGGAGATGGGCGGCAGCGGCGAGGGCACGAACCCCGAGCAGCTCTTCGCCGCCGGGTACGCCGCGTGCTTCCTCGGTGCCCTGCACGCCGCCGGCAAGGAGCTCGAGGTCGACACCACCGGCGCCGAGGTCTCCGCCGAGGTCGGCATCGGCGGCACCGGCAACGGCGCCTTCGGTCTCGCGGTCGAGCTCGACGTCTACGCCCCGAACGCCCCGCAGGAGCAGCGCCAGCGCCTGGCCGAGCGTGCACACGAGATCTGCCCGTACTCGAACGCCACCCGCGGCAACATCACCGTCACGCTGTCCATCGTCGACTAGCGTTCGGCCGGTGGTCACCGACACGACGCGCTGCCCCTGCCTGAGCGGCAACCCCTACGGGGAGTGCTGCGGCCCCCTGCACGCCGGGGCCGTGGCGCCGACCGCGGAACGGCTCATGCGCTCCCGCTTCAGCGCCTTCGCGCTGGGCCTGCCGGAGTACCTGCTGCTCACCTGGCACCCGCGCACCCGCCCGGCGGGTCTCGAGTTGGACCCGACCCAGCGCTGGACCCGGTTGGACGTGCTGGCGACCACCTCGGGAGGCCCGTTCGACTCCCACGGCACCGTCACGTTCCGCGCGTGGTGGCGTTCCGACGACGAGCGCGGCACGCTCGAGGAGACGAGCGACTTCGTCCGCGAGCAGGGACGATGGTTCTACGTGGACGGCGTGGTCGCCTGACCGTCAACGCCAGGCCCCTCAGACTCATCGGCAGCTGACTTTCTGTATCGCATACGACCGGTAGAGTTTCAGCGCTAGCGCCCACAAGTAACGCGTTGGTGAAGGGGCGGCTGACTTGGTGCTTCACCGACCGCTCCCGGATCCGCCGATCGAGTCTGGCCTCTGATGAGCGCGAGCGCGCTCGCTGGGCTGATGATCCCGGTGGCCCTGACCAGTGCGGTGTTCCTGTCGCTCGGGGCGCAGTTCCAGAGCCGCGGGGTGCAGCGGGTCGAGGCGCGTCTCGGGCGGCAGTCGAAGGGGCTGAGCGTCCGGCACGTGGTCGGGCTCGTCTCGAGCGGTTACTGGGTGCTCGGCACACTCATGCTCGGCATCGCGGTGGTCCTGCAGCTGGTCAGCATCACGTTCGCGCCCCTGATCGTCGTGCAGCCGCTGGGTGCCGTGGCGTTGGTCATTACGACGTGGTTCTCGTCGCGGTCGTCGGGTGTGCCGCTCGGTCGTCGTGCGCGGCGGGCCGTGTGGACGTGCATCATCGGTGTCGGCATCTTCGTCGGGATCGCGGCGTTCGTCGGGCACGAGAGCGCGATCACCCGCCAGCAGCTCGTCACCGTGCTGGTGATCCTGGCCGTCGTGCTGGTGCTCGTGCTGGTGTCGTTCCGCCTGGTGGCCAAGCGTCGCAGCGCGCTGTACTACATCGTCGGGGCCGGGGTGCTCTACGGGTTCGTGGCGACACTGGCCAAGGTCGTGCTGAACCGGTTCGTGAACGGCACCTTCGACTGGCTGACCGTGCTCGCGATCGCCGGCGTGGTCGTGGCGGCGTCGCTCGGCGGGTACTTCGTGCAGAACGCGTACTCGAGCGGTTCTGCCGACCTCGTGATCGCGGGGCTGACGGTGATCGATCCGATCGTCGCGGTCGGCATCGGCGTCATCGTGCTCGGCGAGGCCTCGGGGGCGCCGTTGTTCGCGGTGGCTGGGTTCGTGGTCGCCGCGGGCATCGCCATCACCGGGGTGTTCCTGCTCGCCAAGCACCACCCGCAGACCCGGGCCTGACGCCGCCCGACACGGGGCCGGAGCGCGATGGCCGTCCACTCGGCAGGGTGCCCGATGCAGCTTCTCTTGGGGGTGCGCTTACCCGGAGGCTAGAGGACTTCCATTTCAATGTAAAAGCTAATATTCTGCCGAGCATTGCCATCGGGTTCAGTGCTGGCGTCCTGCTCTGGATCACGGCACAAGCGGGGCTGCAGGCAACGGACGTCACCAACGCTACTTTCATCGGTGGCCCGATCTTCGTGACTGCTGTCACCGCCGGGGTCGCGTTGGTCGGTTTCACGAGGCGTTTCTCGAGGAAGCAAGTGAGGGCATATGCCTACTGAGACGCAAGAAGGTCTGGGCGTAATGCTCCGCGACCTCACCCACCTTGTGGCGGGGCGGTCGCTGATCCGGGACCTGCACGCGAACGCCGATGCCAGAGCTCTCACCGCCGTCGTCGGTCCGTCGGGATCGGGCAAGTCGACTCTCCTCCGTGTCGTCGGTGGACTCGAGCGCCCAACTCGGGGGCTTGTGCAGGTGGGGGACTTGACCGTCAACGCTCTTGGGGCCGGGGCCCAGCGAAAGTACCTACGGGAGCAGGTGGGATTCGTGTTTCAAGATGCAGGACCCGTCGAGCATTGGAGTGCGCGCAAGAACATCTCGATCGCGTTGAAGGCTCTCCCCTCCTCTCCGGCGAGTGACCAGCTCGGAATCGAGGATGCGGCCGACGCCGTTGGCATCGACGGAGTCCTCGATGCGCCCGCATATTCTCTGAGCGGCGGGGAGAGGATTCGTGTGGCGTTCGCTCGTCTGCTCGTGCGTAAGCCTGCACTCGTGCTCGCGGATGAGCCAACGGCTGCCTTGGATGCCGAGAACGCGAACGAAATTCACGTTCTCTTGCGCTCCCTCGCCGATGCGGGCTCCACCGTCCTGACCGCTACGCACGATCGCGACCTGATCGAACGGTGTGACGCGACTATCGGTCTTTGACGACTCGCGGTCCGCGAGGGGTCGCCTAACCGATGACGGCGGGTAGGTCGACCGCGGTGCGCATGGCCCGGCGGACGCCGGCCTCGTCGGGGAGCAGTTCGTCCTCGTCACCGGTCAGGAAGAACCGGATCTGCCCGATCGCCTGCTCGGTGAGCATGTCGAGGCCGTTCAGCACGCGGCCCCCGGCATCGGTCCAGCGGCTGGCGACCACGGTGGGCCACGGTTCGTAGGCGACGTCGAACAGGACGGCGTCCGGCCCCGACGGACGGAACTCGAGCGGGTCGGCGGCACCGCCAGGCAGCGTCGAGAGGACGAACCCGTGGTGCGTGCCGGCGAGCTCGGTCAGGGGGTGCACCTCGAGCGTGACCCCGAGCCGGACGGCCAGGTCGACCAGCGCGCGCGTCTTCGCGGTGTCACGGACGAACACCCGGACGAGCGACGCCCCGAGCCGCACGGCAGCCGTCAGGGCGCTCGCTGCAGTGGCTCCGCCGCCCAGGATCGTGGCCTCGCCGGGCAGGTGTCCGAGCGCCTCGACCGGGCGGACGAGCCCCTGCACGTCGGTGTTGGCGCCGGCTCGGACGAGCGTGGAACCCTCGAGGCGGAACGCGACCGTGTTGGCGACCCCGAGTTCGTCGACGAGCGGGGTGGTGCGGTCGAGCAGCGGCAGGACCTCGCGCTTGAGCGGCATCGTGAGACTCAGCCCACGCCATTCCGGACCCAGCCCCGCGACGAACGCGGCGAGGCCGCCGGACGCGACCTCGTGCCTCCCGTAGGTGAAGGGCAGGTCGAGCGCATCGTAGGCCGCTGCGTGGAGCGTGGGCGAGAGCGAGTGCGCGATGGGGGAGCCGAGCACCGCGAGGTGCGTGCGGCCTGGATCGGTGAACGCCACGGTCATCCAGCCTAGCCAGCCGTGTTCCTGAGTGCCCCGTTAGGTTAGGCTACCCTTCGTGAACCGTTTCCCCTTGCGTCTCCGACGCGTGCTCGCCGCAGCCGGCGCCGTCGTCGCAGCGTCCCTCGTCCTCGCCGGCTGCGCGTCCGGCTCCGGCTCCTCGACCGACTCGGCGTCGTCGGGGTCGTCCGACGCCGCGTTCCCGGTCTCGATCACGACCGGCCTCGGCACCACCACCATCGAGTCGGCACCGAAGCGCGTCGTCGCGCTCGGGTGGGGCGACGCCGAGACGGCTCTCGAGCTCGGTGTCCAGCCGGTCGGGGCGAGCGACTGGCTCGCCTTCGGCGGCGACGGTGTCGGTCCGTGGCTCAAGGGTGCGTACGACGAGTCACCGAAGATCATCCAGACGCTCGAGCCGAGCTACGAGGACATCCTCAAGCTCAACCCCGACGTCATCCTCGACGTGAAGTCCTCGGGTGACAAGGAGCGGTACGACAAGCTGTCGGCGATCGCGCCGACCGTCGCGATCCCGAAGGGCGGCGAGAACTACCTCGCCTCGACCGAGCAGCAGACGACCATGATCGCGAAGGCGCTCGGCAAGGAGTCCGAGGGCAAGAAGCTGCTCTCCGGCCTCGACGACGCCTACGCCGCAGCACGCAAGGCGCACCCGGACTTCGACGGCAAGACGGCTGTCGTCGGTGCCTACAGCTCCGAGGGCTTCGGGGCGTACGCCTCCACCGACAGCCGTTCGACCTTCATGCGGAACCTGGGCTTCGAGATCCCGAAGGCCATCGACGAGCAGGCCGGCAAGGAGTTCTCCGTGCACCTGTCCGACGAGAACCTCGACCTGCTCGACGCCGACCTGACGCTGATCCTGCCGATCTACGTCGACGCGTCAGAGGCCTCGTCGAACAAGCTGTTCCAGAAGGTGCCGTCGGTCGAGGCCGGGCACTCGATCGTCTTCGACGACAAGGACGTATCGTCCGCGTTCTCGATGGGCACGACGGCCGCGATCGAGTGGGCGCTCGACAAGCTGCCGGCGCAGTTCGAGGACAAGCTCGGCTAGAGCGGGTCTCGAGCTTCACGACCTTCACGACCTTCACGCGAAAGCGACAGGGTGCCGCCGATGTTCGGTGGCACCCTGTCGCTTTCGCAGTTCGGGGGCGTCCGACTAAACGCCGACGGTGGAGCCGAGCAGCGCGAAGAGCAGCGCGATCAGGGGGAGCGTGCCCTGCTTGAAGGCGGAGTTGACGTACTTGCGACCCGTGCCGAGCAGGATCACCGCGGCACCGAGCATGCTCGCGGTCGAGAACACCACGAGGGTCCAGCCGCTCACGGTGTTGCCGGCCAGCACGAGCACGACGCCGAGGATCGCCCCGATCGCCAGGAACAGGTTGTAGAAGCCCTGGTTGAAGGCGAGCGAACGGGTCGCCACGGCTTCGGTCTCGGAAGCGATGCCGAAGATCCGGCGTGCCTGCGGACTGGTCCAGATGATCGATTCGAGGAAGAAGATGTACACGTGGACGAGGCCCGCGAGGACCGCACAGACACCCGAGATCACCAGCAGGACCGACATGTGCACATTCTCGCAGCAGCGGACCGGGTTCCGCTGCACGTCCGCCAGTAGGCTCGGACCATGAACGACGACGTCACCCCGCCCGAGGCCGACGCGAGCGCCGTCGCCGAACTGCGGAGCATCCGGCAGAGCATCGACAACATCGACGCCGCCGTGATCCACATGCTCGCGGAGCGCTTCAAGTACACGCAGCGCGTGGGGCACCTGAAGGCCGAGTCGGGCATGCCGGCCGCCGATCCGGATCGCGAACGGGTCCAGGTCGCACGGCTCCGGTCGCTCGCCGCCGACTCCCACCTCGACCCCGCCTTCGCCGAGAAGTTCCTCAACTTCATCGTCGCCGAGGTCATCCACCACCACGAGCGCATCGCGGGCCGCGACGAATGAGCGCCGAGCTGCCGTCGCTGCTCATCGGGTCGTACACGGCGACCGGCGCGGGGAACGCCACGGGCATCTCGCTGGTCGACGCCGGGCCGGCCGGAGCCGTTCCGGCACCCCGGACCGTCGCAGTGCTCGACGACCCCTCGTTCCTGGCGGTCTCGGCTGACCGGGTCTACGCGGTCTCCGAGACGAACGACGGCGCCGTGTCGGCCTTCCGGCTGCAGGGCGGCGCGCTCGAGCACCTGTGGGATGCCCCCGCCGGCGGAGACGCCCCGTGCCACGTGCGGGTCGACCCCTCGGGCGCGCTGGTGGTCACGAACTACGTCTCCGGCACGGTCGCGGCGATCTCCCTCGCCCCGGCCGAGTCGCACGCCGCCTCGGTGACCGCCAGTGACGGCGTCGTGCTGCACGGGGACGCCACCCAGCGCTCCGTGCCGGCCG
The DNA here is from genome assembly GCF_003234895.2 of Curtobacterium sp. MCBD17_026. Lineage (NCBI taxonomy): Bacteria > Bacillati > Actinomycetota > Actinomycetes > Micrococcales > Microbacteriaceae > Curtobacterium > Curtobacterium sp. MCBD17_026. The sequence goes on from NZ_CP126281.1 coordinate 583,090, forward strand.
AGGCCGTCGCGGTCGCCGCGCTGCCCGACGCCACGGGTCCTGACGACGACCGCCAGGACGGCCCGCACGCCCACCAGTCGATCGCCACCCCGGACGGCACGGTGCTCGTCGCCGACCTCGGCGGCGATGCCCTGCACGAGTTCCGCGTCACGGTGTCGGCCCACGGGGTCCCCGACATCGAGGCGCTCCGCGTGCACCACGTGACACCCGGCGCCGGCCCCAGGCACATGGCCTGGATCGACGGTGACCTGCTCGTCGCCGGTGAACTCGACGGGCGTGTGCACCGCCTGCGCCGCGACGACTCCGGGTCGTTCGTGACGATCGCTGCCGTGCCGACGTTCGACGGTGCCGTGGGGGAGTCGCTGCTCAGCCACATCGAGGTCGACGACGCCGGCCGCGCGTACGTGGCGGTGCGCGGGCGTGACCTGCTCGTGGTGCTCGACGCGCGTGACGGCGGGCTCGCCGTCGTCGGGTCGGTGCCCTGCGGTGGTGTCTGGCCCCGGCACTTCGCGCGGGTGCCCGGGTTCGTCCTGGTGGCGAACCAGATGTCCGATGCCGTCGCCGTGCTGCCGCTCGACGCCGAGGGCATGCCCGGCGAAGCCGTCGCGCAGATCCCGGTCGGCACCCCGACCTGCGTCGTCCCGCTCTGACCGTGACCTCCGCGAAGGCACAGCCCGAGTACCGCATCGTCGTCGGTCCGCCGCCGCTCGAGGACTACCTGCGGCTGCGTCGGGACTCCGGTCTGTCCCCGAAGGACCCCGCCCAGGGTGCCGGAGCGATCGCCGGCAGCTGGTCGGCGTGCCACGTGGTCGACGAGCACGGTACGCCCGTCGCGATGGGGCGCACGATCGGCGACGGCGGGTGGTACTTCCACATCGCCGACATCGCCACCGATCCCGCGCACCAGCGGCGGGGCCTCGGCCGTCGGGTCGTCGAGTGGCTGCTGGCGGACGTCCGCGACCGTGCACCTGCGGGCGCGTACGTCACGCTCGTCGGAGACCCGCCGGGGCAGCGGCTCTACCGGTCCCTCGGGTTCGACGACGTCGCACCGAGCCTGGGGATGGCGCTGCGACTCGAGTGACGCCGCGGTTCCGCTCGCGCGCTAGAACTCGATCAGGTTCTCGAACGGGCGACCCTCGGCCAGCGCGGCGACCTGCTTGCGCATCAGCTCGATCGACCGCGGCACGCTCAGGTCGGTGTTGCCGCCGACGTGCGGGGTCAGCACGGTGTTCGGTGTCGTCCAGAGCGGGTGTCCGGCGGGCAGGGGTTCGGGGTCGGTGACGTCGAGGGCCGCGAACAGCCGCTCCGACCGCAGCTCGGCGACCAGGGCGTCGGTGTCGACGACCTTGCCGCGCGCCACGTTCACCACCAGGGCGCCGTCCGGCAGCGCCGCGAGCAGCTCCGCGTCGACCAGGCGTTCGGTCTCGGCGGTGAGCGGCGCGATGAGCACGAGCACGTCGGTCGTCGGGGCGAGCTCGGGCAGCTCACCGAACGCGTGCACGTGCCGGCCGTCCTGCTCGCGAGCGGTCCGGGCGACCACGGTCACCTCGGTGCGGAACGCCTCGAACCGGGTGGCGATCGCGGACCCGATCGCCCCGTAGCCGACGACGGTCACCCGCCGGTCGGCGAGCGATCGGGTCTCGCGGGAGTCCCAGACGCCGTTGGCACGGTCGACCTGGAACGCCGAGATCTCACGGAGCGACGTCAGCGCGAGGCCGACCGCGAGCTCGGCGGTCTCGTCGTCGTGGATGCCGCGACCGTTCGCCAGCTGCGCGTGCCCGGGCACGTGCGGGATGGCGTGCTCGTACCCGGCGCTCGGCAGCTGCAGCAGCTGGAGCTCGGGCAGGTCGTGCACGAACTGCCAGCGGTGCCGCCCCTCGAAGTAGAACGGCAGGAGCGTGATCGCGACGTCGTCCGGGCGACCGTACGGCGACTCGACGTCCCAGACGTCCAGCTCGATACCGTCCGGCACGGGGCCGAACCGGTCGACGAGCTCGGCGAAGGGCAGGGTGACGATCGGCATCCGCGACCCGGGCCTAGGCGTCGGTGCGCGGCGAGAAGGCACCGTCGGAGTCGAGCGGCCCGCGGCCGACGTACCCCTCGGTGACGTCCTCGACGATCACGTCGCCGAAACGGGCCGGCAGCGTCGCGGCGTGGGTGCCGCGCAGCTCGTCGACCGTGGCCTCGAACGCGCCCTGGACCTCGAGCGTGCTCGACGTCGCGTCGGTCACGCCGATGCGCAGCACCGGGAAGCCCCGGCCGTCGCACATGCCCTGGAACCGCACGTCGTCCTCGCGGCGGACGGTCACGATGACGCGACCGGTCGACTCGGAGAACAGCGCCGTCGCGGTGTCGATGCCGTCGCGGGTCTCGAGCTCGTCGAGGACCACGCGGGCGCCGATGCCGAAGCGGAGCACGGACTCGGCGAGCGACTGGCCGAGGCCGCCGTCCGCCAGGTCGTGCGCGCTGGTGAGCAGCTGCTCGCCGGACGCCGCGTACAGCAGCTCCGCGAGGGCCTTCTCGCGCTCGAGGTCGACCGCCGGCGGACGCCCGCCCAGGTGCCCGTGCACGGTGCCGGCCCACGCTGAGCCGTCGAGCTCGAGGCTCGTGGTGCCGAGCAGGTAGATGTTGTGGCCGTCGTCCTGCCACCCCGACGGCACGCGCTTGGCGACGTCGTCGATGATCCCGAGCACACCGACGACGGGCGTCGGGTGGATGGGGGTCGAGCCGGTTTGGTTGTAGAACGACACGTTGCCGCCGGTGACCGGGATGCCGAGCTCCATGCAGCCGTCGGCCAGGCCCTCGACCGCCTCGGAGAACTGCCACATGACCTCGGGGTTCTCGGGGGAGCCGAAGTTCAGGCAGTCGGTGACGGCGGCGGGGACGGCACCGGTGACGGCGACGTTGCGGTACGCCTCGGCCAGGGCCAGGCGTGCACCCTGCTTCGGGTCGAGCTGGCAGTAGCGGCCGTTCGCGTCGGTGGCGATGGCGACACCGAGCCCCGTTTCCTCGTCGACGCGGATCATGCCGCCGTCGTCGGGGAAGGACAGCGCGGTGTTGCCGAGCACGTAGGTGTCGTACTGGTTCGTGACCCAGTTCTTCGACGCCAGGTTCGGCGAACCGAGCAGGCTGAGGAACTGTGCCTTCAGCGCGGGGCCGTCGGCCGGTCGGTCGAGCGAGGCGGCGGTGTCGGCCTGCAGCGCGTCGATCCAGGTCGGGTAGGCGACCGGGCGGTCGTAGACCGGGCCGTCGACGGCGACGGTGCGCGGGTCGACGTTCACGATCTCCTGGCCCTGCCAGTCGATGACGAGTCGGCCCGTGCCGGTGACCTCGCCCAGCACGCTGGTCTCGACCTCCCACTTGCCGACGACGCTCAGGAACTCGTCGAGCTTGTCGGGGCGGACGACCGCCATCATGCGCTCCTGGCTCTCCGACATCAGGATCTCTTCGGCGGTGAGCGTGGGGTCGCGGAGCAGGACGTCGTCGAGCGAGATGTGCATGCCGCCGTCACCGTTGCTCGCGAGCTCCGAGGTGGCGCAGGAGATACCCGCGGCGCCGAGGTCCTGGATGCCCTCGACCAGGTCCTTCTGGAACAGCTCGAGGCAGCACTCGATCAGGACCTTCTCGGCGAAGGGGTCGCCGACCTGCACGGCGGGACGCTTGGTCGGGCCGCCCTCGGTGAAGGTGTCGGACGCCAGGATCGACGCGCCGCCGATGCCGTCGCCACCGGTGCGGGCACCGAACAGGACGACCTTGTTGCCGGCGCCGGACGCGTTCGCCAGGTGCAGGTCCTCGTGGCGGAGCACGCCGACCGCGAGGGCGTTGACCAGCGGGTTGCCCTGGTACACCGGGTCGAAGTAGGTCTCGCCGCCGATGTTCGGCAGGCCGAGGCAGTTGCCGTAGAACGAGATGCCACCGACGACGCCGTGCACGACGCGTGCGGTGTCCTCGTGGTCGATCGCGCCGAAGCGGAGCTGGTCCATCACGGCGACGGGCCGGGCGCCCATCGAGATGATGTCGCGGACGATGCCGCCGACACCGGTGGCCGCGCCCTGGTACGGCTCGACGTAGGACGGGTGGTTGTGCGACTCGACCTTGAAGGTCACCGCCCAACCGTTGCCGACGTCGATGACACCGGCGTTCTCGCCCATGCCGACCATCAGGTTCTTCGTCATCTCCGGCGTGACCTTCTTGCCGAACTGACGGAGGTAGTTCTTCGAGGACTTGTAGGAGCAGTGCTCGCTCCACATCACCGAGTACATCGCCAGCTCGCCCGAGGTGGGGCGGCGGCCGAGGATCTCCTTGATGCGGGCGTACTCGTCCGGCTTCAGGCCCAGCGCGTCGTACGGCTGCTCCTTGTCGGGGGTGGCTGCCGCGTCCTGCACGGTGTCGGGCTTCGGGCGAACGGGTGTCGTCACGGTGTCGTTGTTCCCTGTCACTTGACGAGCGCGTGCTCGATCACGGAGGTGAAGAAGGTCAGGCCGTCGGTGCCCGAGGCCATCGCAGCGGGGGTGTCCGGGCCGAAGCCGGCCTCGGTCGCGTGCTCCGGGTGCGGCATCAGGCCGACGACGTTGCCGCGCTCGTTCGAGACGCCGGCGATGTCGTCGATGGAGCCGTTCGGGTTCACGCCGACGTAGCGGAACACGACCTGGCCGTTGTCCTCGATGCGCTTGATGGTGTCGGCGTCCGCGACGAAGCGGCCGTCGGCGTTCTTCAGCGGGATGGTGATCTCCTGCTGGGCGCTGAACCCGGAGGTCCAGGCGGTCGAGGTGGTCTCGACGCGGAGCTTCTGGTCGCGACGGATGAACTGCTGGTGCGCGTTGCGGGTGTGCGCGCCGGGGACCAGACGGGCCTCGGCCAGCATCTGGAAACCGTTGCAGATGCCGAGCACGGGCATGCCCTTGCCGGCGGCGTCGATGACCTCGGCCATGATCGGCGCCTTCGCGGCGATCGCGCCGGCACGCAGGTAGTCGCCGTACGAGAACCCACCGGGCAGCACGATGGCGTCGACGCCCTGCAGGTCGTGGTCGCCGTGCCACAGGGCGACGGGGTCGGCGCCGGCGAGACGGACGGCGCGCTGGGCGTCGCGGTCGTCGAGCGAGCCGGGGAACGTGATGACGCCGATGCGCATCCGGGTCACTGGCCTTCGACGGTCACGGACACGACGTCCTCGATGACCGCGTTCGAGAAGACGTCGGCCGCGATGTCACGGACCTCGGCGAGCTTGGCGTCGTCGACGGGGCCGTCGACGGTCACCTCGAAGCGCTTGCCGATGCGGACGTTGGTCAGGTCGGCCTTGCCGAGGCGGGCCAGGGCGTTGCCCACGGCCTTCCCCTGGGGGTCGAGGATCTCGGCCTTGGGCATGACCTCGACGACGATCGTTGGCACGTGTTCTCTCCAGCACTTCAGGGGTGGGGGGACGCGACCAGTCTACGGGGCGCGCGCGACACGCCGGGACGTCCCCGGGCCTCCAGGCGGGCCCTTGCTGTGCGTTTGCTCACGTCTGTTCCAACGCGTATATTCCAAACCGAATAGTCAACAACGAACAAGCGGACTGGAGGCACGTGTGCCGTCGCTCACGCCACTCGCGTTCGCCGCGCTCGGGCTCCTGGCCGAGGGGCCGACGCATCCCTACGAGATGTTCCAGACGATGACGCACCGCCGGGACGGCCGGAACGTCAAGGTCCGGCCCGGCACCCTGTACCACCAGGTCGGCCGCCTGGTGGAGCTCGGCCTCGCCGAGGTCGTCGGGACCGACCGGGCGGGCAACCGTCCGGAACGCACCACCTACGCCATCACGGACGACGGGTGGACGGCCCTGCACGACGGGCTCGTCCGGCTGATCGCCGAACCGGCCGAGGAGTACCCCGTCTTCCACCTGGCCGTCGCCGAGATCGAGAACCTGTCGGTCGACGAGGCCGAGTCCGCGCTCCGGGCACGGGCCGTCGCACTCCGGGCCCAGCGCGACGAGGCGGACGAGATCCTCGGGGTCGTCCGTGCGAAGGACCTGCCCGAGCGGTACTGGCTCGACGTGTCGTACGTGCGTGCCATGCTCACGACGCAGATCGAGTGGCTCGCCGCCACGGCCGACCGGATCGCCGCCGGCCACATCTCCTGGGACGCCTCCGTCGCGTCCGCAGACACCACCACGAACAGCAAGGAAACCACTCGATGACCACCGTCACGCCTCCGCGGACGACCGAGAAGAAGCCGTGGCCTGCCCTGTGGGCACTCGTCGTCGGGTTCTTCATGATCCTCGTCGACTCGACCATCGTGTCGGTCGCCACCCCCACCATCGCCCAGAAGCTCGACGCGGACATCAACTCCGTGATCTGGGTGACGAGCGCCTACCTGCTCGCCTACGCCGTGCCGCTGCTCATCACCGGCCGGCTCGGCGACCGCTTCGGCCCGAAGGTCATGTACCAGATCGGCCTCGTGGTCTTCACGCTCGCCAGCCTGTGGTGCGGCCTGGCCGGCTCGATCGAGGTGCTGATCGTCGCCCGCGTCGTGCAGGGCCTCGGCGCCGCGATGATGAGCCCGCAGACCATGTCGGTCATCACGCGCATCTTCCCGCCGCAGAACCGCGGCGCGGCCATGGGCCTCTGGGGCGCCGTCGCCGGTGTCGCGTCGCTCGTCGGCCCGATCGTGGGCGGCCTGCTCGTCGACGGCTTCGGCTGGGAGTGGATCTTCTTCGTGAACGTCCCCGTCGGTGTCGTGGCGTTCGTGCTCGCACAGCGCTTCGTGCCGTCGTTCGAGCGTCACGGACACCGCTTCGACTACCTCGGCATCTTCCTGTCGGCAGCGGGCCTGTTCCTGCTCGTCTTCGGCATCCAGGAAGGCGAGACCTACGACTGGGGCGTCATCGCCGGCCCGATCTCGGTGTGGTCGCTCATCATCGTCGGCCTCGTGGTGCTCGCCGGCTTCGTCGTCTGGCAGGGCGTGCAGAAGGGTGAGCCGCTGCTGCCGCTCGGCCTGTTCAAGGACCGCAACTTCACGCTGGCCAACGTCGCCATCACCGCCGTCGGTGTCGCGATCGCCTCGTTCGCGCTGCCGATCATGCTGTGGGCCCAGGACGTCCTGCGCTTCTCGCCGACCCAGGCCGCACTGCTCCTCGTGCCGCAGGCCGTGCTGTCCGCCGCACTCGCGCCGATCGTCGGCAAGAACCTGAACCGCTGGAACCCGCGCTGGGTCGCCTCGTTCGGGCTCGCCTGCTTCTCCGTCGGCCTGTTCTGGTTCGGCGCCCTGCTGTCGAGCGGTGCCGAGTGGGGCTGGGTGCTCCTGCCGAGCGCGCTCCTCGGCCTCGCCAACGCCTGCATGTGGGGACCGCTGTCCGTCTCGGCGACGCGCAACCTGCCGCCGAAGCTGGCCGGTGCCGGCTCGGGTGTCTACAACACCACGCGCCAGATCGGTGCGGTGCTCGGTTCCGCCGGCATCGCCGCCCTGATGGAGGCCCGGATCACCGCGAACTTCCCGGCGTCGTCCGGTGGGGCCACGGCCGGTGGCGCGGAGCAGCAGGTCGGCGCACTGCCGGGCTTCCTGCTCGAGCCGTTCTCCAAGGCCATGGGTGAGTCGCTCTACCTGCCGGCGATCGTGCTCATCGTGGCCATCGTCGCGGCGCTGTTCCTGGCGAAGCCGAAGCAGACCGTCGCCTGGCAGCAGACCGGATCGGTGACCACGCAGCCCGACGCCGAGCCCGCGGGGGCCCCGTCGAAGTAGGGCACGAGCGTACTTCGTGAGCAGGAATGGTCGGGTCGCCTTCGGGCACCCGGCCATTGCTGCTCACGAAGCGAAGCGAAGCCGGGCGTCGCGTGGCGTCGCGCCGACCGCTCATCCGCGGCGCTGCAGGTGCGCCCGGGTGAGCTCGTCCACCTGCTCGTCGGTCAGGGCGTCGACGGCCCGGGCCTCGCGGCGGTCGGTCCGCTGCCACCGGATGAACAGGGCGACGAGCACGGGGATGTCCGCCACCTCGGCGATGAACCACAGCAGGTCGCCCGCCAGGTGCTGGTCCTGCAGCGGTGACGGGTACCAGGCCCGACCCACCACCGGCACGAGGGACCCGTCGAGCACGTGGTTCGTGATCCGCAGCACGATGCCGGGCACCGCGTCGACGACGAGCTCGACGAACGCCAGCAGGAACTCGGCCGTGGCGAACGTCGACGAGACGAGCACACCGACCTCGGACAGCGGCGCGAGCAGCCCGAACCCGAGCGCCGGCACGGCCACGGTGATGACGGCGGCCCATGCGGGGGACTCCCGGATCACCGCCGAGAACGGGGTGAGCAGGACGGCGAACAGCGCGAGCGCGACCAGCGGGGCGACGATCGCGTTGCCGAGCAGGCGCACCGGACGTGACCGCATGACCGCGTCGGCGACCTGCGCCAGGCGAGCCGGGCCTCCGATCCGGAGCAGTGCGACCGGCGCACCGAGCGCGGCGAAGGTGGGGACCGCGAAGAACAGCAGGGCGGCCCGCAGGACGAAGGCCCAGCGCAACCGCTCGTCGTCGACGCCGACGATGCCGAACTGCAGGACGCCGAACAGCACGAGCGCCGTGGCGAAGGCGAGCGTGCGCCACCACGGCCATCGGGCACCCCGTCGCGCCGCGCCGACGACCCACCGGCCGTAGGCGACCGCGGCGACGACGAGGAGCACCGCCGCCAGGGGATCGAACCGCCAGGTGCTCCAGAACTCGGGTGTCGACGGCGTGGGGAGCCTCCTGGGGATCAGGCGGACTCGTCCTTCGCGCCGCCGGAACCATCCTCCGTCCGCCCGACGTCCGCCGGGGGTCCGTCGTGGCCCCGCGACGGTGAGAACCGGTTCAGATCCGGGCGACCCCGCGTGCCGGGACGGTCCGCGACAGCAGCCAGACGCCCGCCGGCACGGCCACGGCACCGACGAGCGCGACGCCGAACGACAGGTGCAGCTGCATCACGAGGAACGCCGGGCCGATCGTGCAGAGGGCGGCGAACGCGACGACCGGCCACGACGGGCGGTCGGCCGACGGCAGCAGCCGGGGGAGCGGCCGGTCGAACCAGCGCAGAGCCCTGGCCACCCCGATCGCGACGGCGAGCACCACCACGAGTGCGACGATGCGCGACGCCCACCACGGACCGGAGCCCGGCGCCGGGAACGGCACCCCGACGAGCAGGGCGATGCCGTTCAGCGCGATGAACAGCGGCAGGTGCCACAGGTAGATGGTCATGCCGTCGCGGCCGAGGACGAACACGGCCCCGAGTGCGGCCCGCGTGCGCATCAGCCTGGTGAGCGGAGCGTGCACGAGCTGGACCAGGCAGGCCTGCGCGATCGCGAGGAACGCCAGCGGGAGCATCGGCGGGTTGAGGTCCTGCAGCATGTCCGGTGCCCAGAGCCCGACCGAGGTCATCGGCACGAGCACGGCGTACGCGGCGACGGCGATGCTGAGCAGGAGCACCTTCGACCGGCGCGCGAACCAGCCGTCGGCCCAGAGGAAGCCGAGCTGCTGCGCAAAGAGCCACACCGGCCCGAGGTTGAGCAGCCCGACCTCGGCGACACCGGTGGACAGGCGGACGGCGTCGACCGCCCCGGCGAGCACGAGCAGCACGGCGAGGGTGGCCCAGGGTGCTCGCTCGTGCAGGCGCATCATCACGGGGACGCAGCACTGGGTGATGCCGTAGGCAGCCAGGAACCAGAGCGGCGAACCGATGCCGAACGCGACCTCGGCCAGGAGCTCCGGCGGCGTGCCAGCGGCCGTGGCGACCCCGAGCCCGAGCGCGAGGAACACGAACAGCGGCACCGCGGGCCGGAACAGCCGCACCAGGCGGGTGGCCAGGTAGTCGCGGGCGGGGCTCGGCGCGCCACGGGCGACGGTGCTGCGCCAGCCGACGGCGCTCGCGAACCCGCCGACCACGAAGAACAGCGGCATCACCTGCCCGGCCCAGGTGGCGGCGACGTACCAGGGGAGTTCCTGCAGCGGGCTCGTGACCCGCACCCCCTGGTCATCGGCCGCGACGCCGACCATCGTGACGTGCACGATGACGACGAGGACGACGCAGGCCGTCCGGATGAGGTCGACGACCAGGTCCCGCTTCGCGATGATCCCCCGGACGTCCGCGGTGCTGTTCGCCTGTTCAGGCAGACCCTGGCTCGTGGACATGTTCGGACGTTAGCGTGCGGAACGGTCGGTCCAGTGTCGTCCCAGCTGATCGCGACCGGATCGTGACACTTCGTATTCCGGTGGCGGCATGCGTCTCCTCGCTGGTCGGTAGCAGAAGCTCGTGTACAGTGAACGCGTTGTCTTGATTCCTGCAAAAGAAAGGCTCAGCATGGACGCCGACGCCGATCTGCTCCGTTCCTCGGGGCTCCGGGTCACGACCCCACGACTCGCGGTGCTCCGCGCGACGGACTCGATGCCGCACGCCACCGCGGACGACATCGTCACCGCGCTCGCCGTGGAGCTGCCGACCACCAGTCACCAGGCCGTCTACGGCGTGCTGAACGCCCTGACCGGCGTCGGGCTCGTCCGCCGCATCGAACCGGCCGGCAGCCCTGCGCGCTACGAGCGCCGCACCGGTGACAACCACCACCACATCGTCTGCACCCTGTGCGGCGCGATCGAGGACGTCGACTGCGCGGTCGGCCACTCGCCCTGCCTGACGCCGTCCGAGACCCACGGCTTCGCGGTCACCACCGCCGAGGTCACCTACTGGGGCATCTGCGAGCGCTGCGCGGCGGCAGAGCGCGACGACGCAGAGCGCGACGACGCGGCGCGCGACGACGCGGCGCGCGACGACGCGGCGCGCGACGACGCGGCGCGCGACGACGCGGAGCGCGACCACCCGGACGCGCCCGACGCGAGCGCGCAGGCGCCCGACGCCCCCACGCCCGCCTGACGGCGATCGCCCTCCGCACCGGCGCCACGACGCGCCGGACCCTGACCACCCGAGCACCCCTGACCGAACCAACGTCCCACCGCAGGAGGAACCGTGTCCGACCAGAACACGCCGACCGGCACCCCGACCACCACGACCAACAGCGGCGCACCCGTCTCGAGCGACGAGCACTCGATGGGTGTGGGGGCCGACGGCCCCCTCGCGCTGCACGACCACTACCTGGTCGAGAAGCTCGCCCAGTTCAACCGCGAGCGTGTCCCGGAGCGGGTCGTGCACGCCAAGGGTGGCGGCGCCTTCGGTACCTTCACCGTCACGCAGGACGTCTCGCGCTTCACCCGCGCCGCGTTCCTGCAGCCCGGTCAGACCACCGAGATGCTCGCCCGGTTCTCGAGCGTCGCCGGTGAGCAGGGTTCCCCCGACACATGGCGCGACCCCCGCGGCTTCGCGCTGAAGTTCTACACGACCGAGGGCAACTACGACCTCGTCGGCAACAACACCCCGGTGTTCTTCATCCGCGACGGCATCAAGTTCCCCGACTTCATCCGCTCGCAGAAGCGCCTGCCCGGTTCGCACCTGCGCGACCACGACATGCAGTGGGACTTCTGGACCCTTTCGCCCGAGTCGGCGCACCAGGTCACGTGGCTGATGGGCGACCGCGGCCTGCCGGCGAGCTGGCGCGAGATGGACGGCTTCGGCTCGCACACCTACCAGTGGATCAACGCCGAGGGCGAGCGCTTCTGGGTGAAGTACCACTTCATCACCGAGCAGGGCCACAAGACCCTGACGCAGCAGGACGCGGACCGCATCGCCGGCGAGGACGCGGACTTCCACATCCGTGACCTGCACGCCGCGATCGAGCGTCAGGACTTCCCGCGCTGGACCCTCAAGGTGCAGGTCATGCCCTACGAGGACGCCGCGACCTACCGCTTCAACCCGTTCGACCTGACGAAGGTGTGGCCGCACGCGGACTACCCGCTCATCGAGGTCGGCACGATGGAGCTCAACCGCAACCCGGAGAACTACTTCGCGCAGATCGAGCAGGCGACCTTCGCCCCCTCGAACTTCGTGCCCGGCATCGCTGCCAGCCCGGACAAGATGCTCCTGGCGCGCATCTTCAGCTACGCGGACGCACACCGCTACCGCGTCGGCACGAACCACGCCCAGCTGCCGGTGAACGCCCCGAAGAACGAGGTTCACTCGTACTCGAAGGACGGCGGCATGCGCTTCGACTTCCAGAAGTCCGAGGTGCCGGTGTACGCGCCGAACTCGCTCGGTGGTGCGCACGCCGACCCGAACGCGACTGACGACGCCCCGGGCTGGGAGTCCGACGGTGCGCTGCAGCGTTCCGCCGCGACCCTGCACCCGGAGGACGACGACTTCGGCCAGGCCGGCACGCTCGTCCGTGAGGTCCTCGACGACGCCGCCCGTGAGCGCCTGGTCGGCAACATCGCCGGCCACGTCTCGAAGGTGACGCGCGACGACCTGCGTGAGCGTGTGTTCGCCTACTGGACGAACGTCGACGCCGACCTGGGTGCGCGCGTGCGCGCCGCGGTCGCGCCGAGCGCGCCGGGCTCCAACGAGGACCCGGAGAAGGTCGCGGTCGAGGCGTAAGCCCCGCTGGACGACCAACGGACGGGAGGCCCGGTACCAGCTGGTACCGGGCCTCCCGTCCGTCGGTCGTCGCGTCTAGACCTGCTGGCCGTTCAGCCAGATCGGGCCGGTGCGTCGGGGGTGCCCAGTCCTCGTGCTCAGACCTGCTGGCCGTTCAGCCAGATCGGGCCAGCGGGCCAGTCCTCGAGCTGCGCTGCCACCGGCAGCGCCATCCAGCCGCCCTGCTCGGTGTTGCTGACGCCCGCGCCCTCGGCGGTGAACGCCGAGAAGGTGCCGACGGCCTCGGGGAACTCGTGCCAGCCGAGCTTCGCGTAGAAGCGGATGCGGTCCTCGCCCGCGCCGAGGAACCCGAAGGGGACGCGGAGTCCCTCGAGGACCGCCGCGGTGCGGGTCATCAACTCGCGGCCGACGCCGCTGCCCTGCAGGCGGGGCGCGACGGCGACCAGGCCCGTGTCGCCCACCAGGACGTCCTGCCCGCCGACGGAGATGTACATGCGGCGGATGCCGACGTGGGCCAGGACGACCCCGTCGGCGTCGTGCGCGAGCACCCGGCGTTCCGGCTGCATGCCGGACCAGCTCCGGCCGCCCACGTACCAGTGCGACCAGTCGGGGAAGGCCTGCCCGAGCAGCGCTGCGATCGCTTCGTGGTCGGGGAGCGACAGCGTGCTCTCCTCGACCACCTCCCACCGGATGTCGTCAGTCACGGGTCCATCCTGCACGGATGTGGTGGTGGTCGTTGCGTTTTCGTATCGACCGGTAATACGTTAACGGTGAAATCTGGGCGATGTCGGAACGAAAGGGGAGATCGATGTCGATCAAGAACGTCGTACTGGGTGCGGTCGTGCTGGGGAGTGTCGTGGGCGGCGGGATCGCGGTCGATACCGTGACGGCGCCGGAGGCGAGTGCGGCGACGTGCTGGCGGAAGGTGACGCAGAGCACTGGCTTCAACGAGTCGGGGTGTGGTCGCGCTCAGCACTTCAACCGTCTGCGGAGCGGGACGATGAAGTGGGGGAACGTGGTCGGTGGCAACAAGTGGTCCTACCAGGCTGCCTGCTGGACCAACATCGCCCAGTACGGCATGACCCGGGCCTGACGCGGTGATTCGGAGCAGGCTTCGGGGGGCAACGATCGTCGGGGCGATCGCCGCCGCGTGGCTCGTCGGTTGTGCCCAGGCGGATGCTGCACCCCGGGTCGTCGATCCGTCGGGCTTCTCCGCGGCCGGGCCGTGGGCGGGTGAGTTCGCGGAATCGGCCTCCGACACCAGTTCCTACCAGTGGCAGATCCTCTCGGACGGAACGATCTCGGCGCGGGAGGTCGCAGATGCGCAGTCCCGCATGAGCGCATGCATGCGAGATCTCGGCTACCACTACACGACAGCGGAGGATGGCACGTCCGAAGCCTCGCCACTCCCAGGGCGGAAGGCTGAAGATGCCATGGCCATGAACGATTCGAAGTCGAAGTGCGCGAAGGACTTCGACAGCGACGTGACCTACCTGTTCAACGAGGTCCGGCGGAACCCGGAGAAGCAGGACGAGGCAACGATCACCGTCGCGTGCCTCCGTGCTGCGAGACTCGTCGACGACACGTACACCGAACGTGACTGGCGTGATCAGAACGACGACGGGAACTTCTCCTTCTCGCCGTGGGATCCCGCAGCCGTACAGTGTCGGCTGGACCCCCTCGGCCTCTGGCGGCGGTGATGCGCTTCCCATCTGCCGCGCTCCTGGCGCTCGGGGCGATGGTGGTCGCAGCGGCGACGGCCGCAGCCATCGTGGTCGCTGTGCCGGCCGAGGTCCCGGCCGCACTCCGGACGGCTGCCCCCGCGAGTACTGTCCGGGTGACCGAGCGCACCGATGCCGATGAACGACAGGTGCAGCTCGCACTCGACATCGGTGCCCCACGGTTGGTCGTGACGTCGCGGACCGGCACGGTGACGACGTCGACGTGCTCGACTGGGGCACCCGTGCGGAGCGGGGACGTCCTCGCGCGGGTCGACGGACAGCCGGTGCTCGCACTCGCCAGTGACGAGCCGCTGTGGCGCGACCTCGAGCTCGGCGACCGCGGGGCCGACGTCACGGGGTTGCAGCGGGAACTCACGCGCCTCGGTGCCGGATTGAGCATCGACGGCGTCCTCGGTCGGGGCACACTCCGTGCTGCGCAGCAGTTCCTGGTCGACCGAGGCGTCGACCGCGACGACCTGCCCGACGACGTCGTGCCGCGGGCCCCGTTCGCATGGGTACCAGCCGCCGAGAACATCGTCCTGGCATGCGTGGCCGTCGTCGGGGCAACGGTCGGCGCCGACGGTGTCCTCGTCGAACTCCCGGCCGAACTCCGCGGTGCGCGCATCGAGGCGCTCCCGGTCGATCCGGCGCCGGGGGAGCGCGTGCTGCGGATCGGGAACGCCGATGTCCCGATCGACGCCGCCGGGGTGGTCTCGTCGCCGACGGCCCTCGCCGCGATCACCGCCCCGCCGGAGTACGCCGCGACGGTCGCTTCGGCGGACGGCGCACCCACCGTGGCCGCGACGTGGACGCTCAGCCGGCCACGAGCCGTCCAAGTGGTGCCACCGACGGCCCTCTGGGACCTCGTGGGCGCCCAGGCATGCGTGCAACCGACGACGGGGCGGTCACTCCGGGTCGAGGTGCTCGGATCGGAACTCGGGCAGTCGTTCGTCCGGGTGCCCGGCGGACGAACGCTCGACCGGATCAGTGCCGCGCCGGACCGGTCCAGCTCGTGTCGGTGACGCTCGAGGGCGTCGGGCACGTTTGGCCGAACGGCACCGTGCTGTTCGACCGCGTCGACCGCACCTTCGCCGAGGGGACCGTGACCGCGGTCGTCGGGCCGAGCGGTTCCGGCAAGTCAACGCTGCTCGCGATCCTCGCCGGGATGCTCCGTCCGACGCGCGGTGCCGCCGTCCGTCCGCCGGGCTGTCGGCCGCTCTGGGTCTTCCAGAACCCGTACGGGGTGGCCCGCCGCCGAGTGCTTGACCACGTCGCGTTGCCGTTCGTCGCCCAGGGCGCGGATCGTCGGACCGCGGACGTCCGCGCGCTCGGGGTCCTCGAGCGCTTCGGGCTTGGTTCGCGGGCGCACGCGCGATTCGCCGAACTGTCCGGTGGTGAGGCGCAACGCCTGATGCTCGCGCGCGCGATCGCGAGTGCGCCGGGTCTGATGCTGGTCGACGAGCCGACGGCGCAACTCGACCGAGCGACCGCGATCGAGGTGAACCGTGGGATCGGTGCGCTCGCCGCGTCGGGGACGGTCGTCGTCGTCGCCACGCACGACGACGCGAGCCGTGACGCCTGCGACGGAGTGCTCGACCTCGGGCGGTACCGATGAGCCCTCGCCGGATGCAGGTGACCGAGGTCTGGCGGGAGGCGTGGCGCGACATCGCTTCCGGAGCCTCGTGGGCAGCCACGGCCGCTGTCGTCCTCGCGGTGCTGCTCAGCGGCGTCGTGGGCATGCGCGCCGTAGCGGTCGCCGGTGACGTCCGAGCGGCTGCGGTGTTTGTCGCGAGCGGTGCGGCGACGACCGTCCAGCGGGCCGAGGGGCGGATCGACGGCCGCGTGTGCGATGCCCTCGCGGATGCCGAAGGGGTCATCGCGTCTGGTGCGTTCCGGCGCCTCGACGCCGGGGTCGTCCCCGCCGCGCTGCCGGGCTCGGCGATCCCGACCTACGAAGTGACCGCCGGGGTGCGTGGCCTGCTCGGCGGCTCGGCTGCCGACGGGGCGACGGGAGTGATCGTCTCGCCCGCGGTGCACGAGACCCTGGGCCTTGCTGCCGGCGATCGCCTCGTGACGGTGGGCGGCGCGGGCACCGGAGTCGCCGGCGTGTACGACTACCCCGACGACGGCCGGGACCCCGACCTGGAGTACGCGGTCCTCGCGCCGGCGGTCGACGACGGGTCGCCGTTCGACGCCTGCTGGGCGACGGTGTGGCCGCAGCGCGACGACACGGTCTCGATGCTCCGGCGCACCGTCTTGCCGGCGAGCGGGGCCGACGGCGAGGACCGACCGACCGCCGGGCAGCTCAACCCGACGCTGGGCGCGGTCTTCACCCCCGCGGCGCGGCAGCCAGTGCTCGTCCCGTTCGGTGCAGCGGCCCTCGTGGGGCTGACGATCGGCGGGGCAGCGGTCGCACGGCGTCGGCTCGCCCTGGCCTACGACCGGCACGTCGGGGTACCGCGGTGTGCGCAGGTCCTCGGCGTCGTCCTGCAGCACCTGGTCTGGGCATCGGTCGGGGCGGTGGTCGCGACGAGCGTCGCGGTGGTGTCGGTGCGTGGCCTCGACGTCGACGATGCGCTGCCGATCGTGCGCGAGGCGATCGCGATCGCGTCCCTCGGGCTCGTGGGCGCGCTGCTCGGTGGGGCGCTCGCCGCGGCCGCGATCCGCGAGCGCGCGCTGCACCGCTACTTCCGCTCCCGCTGACCGCGGCCGGAGGGGCGGACGCGCACCGGGCCTCTCGTCGCCTGCGCGCCCCGTCCGCTGCGCGCCCCCGTGCGCCAAAGCGACAGATTGCCGCGAACTGTTCGCAGAGATCTGTCGCTTTGGCGGGTACCTCGCACCGGGATGGCGTGGATCTGTCGCTTTGGCGCAGGCGACCGACGCCCATTTGGTTGACGCGTCAACTAAATGGGCGCACACTGGTGCCATGCACCCGCAGAACCTCCTCGCCGCCGACACCGGGATGGGTGCCGTCACCCTCCGCGTCGCGAACCTCGACCGGATGATCGGCTACTACCGCGACGGCGTCCAGCTCTCGCTGCTCTCGAACGAGGGCGGCGTCGCCGTCCTCGGGCGACCAGGTGCCGGTGGCCTGGCGGTGCCGATCGTGATCCTCGAGCACGCGCCGTCCATGCAGCACGCAGGCCCGCACGACGCCGGCCTGTTCCACACCGCGATCCTGTTCGACACGACGGCCGACCTGGCCGCCGCGCTGTACTCGGTCGCAACGAAGTTCCCGCAGACCTTCACCGGCAGCGCCGACCACCTGGTGAGCAACGCGTTCTACTTCACCGACCCCGAGGGCAACGGCGTCGAGCTGTACTGGGACCGTGACCGCACGGAGTGGTCGTGGACGCACGGCATGGTCGACATGGACACGAAGTACGTCGACCCGAACGCGTTCCTGCAAGAGCACCTGACGGTCGAGGCAGTGGAGTCCGCGCCGAACGCGCCGGGTCGGGTCGGCCACGTGCACCTGTCGGTCGGCGACGTCGCCAGCGCGAAGGACTTCTACGTCGACAAGCTCGGCTTCGCGACGACGGCCGGTTGGGGCGAGGCCCTGTTCGTCAGCGCCGGCGGCTACCACCACCACATGGCGATGAACACCTGGAACTCACGTGGGGCCGGGCGCCGCCAGCTCGCGCTCGGGCTGGGACTCGTGCGGATCGAGGTGCCCGGGTCGGACGACCTCG
Organism: Curtobacterium sp. MCBD17_026; assembly: GCF_003234895.2. Taxonomy (NCBI): domain Bacteria; kingdom Bacillati; phylum Actinomycetota; class Actinomycetes; order Micrococcales; family Microbacteriaceae; genus Curtobacterium; species Curtobacterium sp. MCBD17_026. The sequence goes on from NZ_CP126281.1 coordinate 600,979, forward strand.
GTGCCCTCGTCGCACGCATGCACGACACCGGGGTGCAGACCGCCGACGACGGCCGGACGGTCGCGTTCGAGGACCCGTGGGCGAACCGCATCGAGGTGACTGCGCCCGGTCGCGCCTGACGCGGTCCGCCGCGGGGCGGCCGAGACTCGGACTGAGCGACACTTCTCGCGCCCGCAGCCACGAGAAGTGTCGCTGACTCCGAGACTCGGCGCCGGCTGCCCGGCTGCCCGGCCGCCCGCATCAGGCGCTGTTCGAGATCCCACCGTCCGACTTCAGCAGCTGCCCGTTCACCCAGGCGCCCTGCTCCGAGCAGAGGAACCCGACGAGCGCGGCGGTGTCCGACGGGCGTCCGAGTCGGCCGAGCGGAGTGCCCTCGACGGCCCACCCCTTGACCTCGTCGGACATCCAGCCGGTGTCGTTCGGGCCCGGGTTCACCACGTTGGCGCTGACGCCGAGGCTGCCGAGCTCCTTCGCGGCGCCGAACACGATCCGGTCGAGCGCACCCTTCGATGCCCCGTACGGCAGGTTGTACGCGATGTGGTCGCTCGTCAGCGCGACGATCCGGCGTCGGTCGCGCGGTGCGGCGTCCCCGGCGCGCTCGAGCCCCGCCGCGTAGGCCTGCACGAGCAGGAACGGTGCGCGGGCGTTCACGGCGAAGTGGCGGTCCCACGACTCGACCGTGGTGGTGCGCAGGTCGGAGTCCACGGACTCGCAGTGCGACATGACGAGGGCGGTGACGGGGGCGCCGGCATCCGACTCGGCGCGGCCGACGAGCGCGGCCGCCTGCTCCGGGTCCTCCAGGTCGACCGGGAGGCGCGTCACCCGTGCTCCCGCCGCCTCGCACTCCTGCACCACCGACTCGACCCCGGCCGGGTCCGCCCCGCCGCTCACGCGGTCGTCGTAGGGCCCCCACCACGAGATGGCGAGGTCCCAGCCGTCGGTTGCCAGCCGGGTGGCGAGTGCTGCGCCGATGCCGGCTCTGCGGCCCACCCCGGTCACCAGGGCGAGTGGTCGTGCGGACGTCATGCGGGCCTCCTGTCCGGCGCTCCGTCGCGCCGATCGGCACCCAGTCTGCCGGAACCGGCCACCCCTGTGGCCATCGCACCCGGTGTCCTGTCGGCGGACGGCCGACCGCGGGGGCCAAGATGGACGGATGCCACGCACACGACGGCCCTCCCGACCGGGGCGCGGACCCCGCGGCGGTCGCCCGGATCCCCGCGACCTGCCACTCGAGCACGTCCGCGACCGGATGTCGTCGTACATCTACGGCAACATCACGGTGCTCGCCGTCGCGATCGCGGTGAACCCGGATCAGATCCACCACGGAGCAGCGGTGGCGACCGTCCTGGCGACCGCGGTGCTCACGTACCTGGCCCACGTGCTCGCGCACCTGGTCGCGCACGGGCTCGGCGACGACGGCGAGGAGTCCGCCGAGGACCGCGCTGCGCGCCGCGACTCGGTCGCGACGATCGTCAGGAACGCCAACCCGATCGCGACCTCCGGGCTGATCCCGGCGGTCCTCTACGCGGTTGCCTGGATCGGGTGGCTGCCGGCGGAGTGGGCACAGATCGCGGCGACGGTGATCCTGGTCGTACGCATCGGGTTGGTGGGTGTGTTCATGCAGCGGTTCAGCGGGAAGCAGCCCACGTTCCTCGGGCTGTGGGGCGGCATCGTGCTGGCCGCGGTGGCGTTCGTGATCGGCCTCGTCAAGGTGGTGCTGACGCATTGAGCGACACCGACGCCCACGCTGCATCCGGCGCTGACGCCGACGCCGTGGCCGAGCCGAAGCGCGGCGGTCTGCGGTTCCTGCGCGACCTCGTCATCATCGTCGTCGTGGCGCTGTTGGCGTCCTTCCTGGTGAAGGCGTACCTGGTCCGTTCCTTCTACATCCCCTCGGCCTCGATGCAGAACACGCTGCTCGTCGGGGACCGGGTGCTCGTCAACGAGCTCGTGCCCGGGGTCGTCCCGCTGCAGCGTGGTGACGTCGTGGTGTTCCAGGACCCGGGCGGCTGGCTCAGCATGGGCCAGGGCGACGACCTGATCAAGCGGGTCATCGGCCTGCCGGGTGACACGGTGTCGTGCTGTGACGCCCGGGGGCGCCTGTCGGTGAACGGACACGCGGTCGACGAGCCCTACGTCGTGCTCGAACGCGGGTCGGACCGTGTCGCCGGGAAGGACTTCGAGATCACCGTGCCGAAGGGGCGCATCTGGGTGATGGGCGACAACCGCTACGACTCCGCCGACTCGCGCGTGCACGGCACCGTGCCGGTCGACGACGTCGTGGGGCGCGCCTTCGTGACCACGTGGCCGATCTCGCGGTGGTCGGTGCTGTCCCGGTACGGGGACGAGTGGGACCGGGTCCCGACGCCGTGACCGCTGACGACCAGGGCTTCGGCTACGAGACCGGCGGGGACGACGACCTGTCGATCCACCGGATCGCGACACCGGGCAAGCAGTCCGGGACGATCGGTCCGCGTCCCGACCACGTCGTGTTCTGGCTCGCCGACGGCCGGGCCAGCCTGACCGCCGACGACGGCGAGCAGTGGCAGGTCGGCGCCGGGCGGCCGATGATGCTCTCGGCGTCCGTCGCGTACGCCTTCGAGACCGACGCGACCGCCACGACGCTGCTGCACCTGTCGCCGTCGCTGCTCGGCGACACGGGGGAGTCCTCACTGTTCCGGCAGCCGGACGCGGGCGATCCCGCACTCGAACCGCTGCGGGCACTGCTGCGCGAGGCCTCCGGGCGCATCCTCGACCCGGCGCTGCCCGCCGCCGACCGTGCGGCCCTGAACCGGCGGATCGCGACCGTCGTCCTGTCGACCTTCGCCCGGTCGCGAGCGGACGTCGCGGACCGGATGCGGCGCGCGATCGGCTTCGTCCACGACCACGCCGACCGGGTGTTGACGGTGGCGGACGTCGCAGCGGCCTGCGACCTGAGTGAGCGCGGCCTGCAGGACCTGTTCCGCCGTCGTCTCGGCGTCACGCCCATGCGGTACCTGCGCGAGGTCCGGCTCGACCGGGTGCACCTGGAGCTGGGGCGGCCGGGTTCCCGCGCGCTGCTCGTCAGCGAGGTGGCGCGGCGGTGGCGGTTCACCCACCTGGGGCGGTTCGCGGCGTACTACCGGGAACGGTTCGGGGAGCAGCCGCACCAGACCATCGCGCGGAGCGGCACACCCGGAGAACGGTAGTTCTCGCGTTCTTCGCGGATTCCGGCATCCGGCTCGGCGGGCGAACCGCGCGTCGAGCACCCGGTCGCGGTCGGGGTCAGCAGCCCGTCGTCGTCAGGGTGACCCTCGCGACGGTGCCGTCGGACACCGTGGTCGCCTGCGGGCAGAGGTCGCCGGCGCGGACCGTGACCTGGCCGAGGGGAACGCCCGCGAAGTCCGCCGTACCGCCCGGGAACACCCGCTGGTGCTCGGAGAGCTTGCCGGTCGAGGCGAACACCTTGACCTCGTAGGGGTGGTCGGCGGCGTTCGACGACACCGTGACCGACACCTGGCCGGTGGAGTCGTGGGCGCCACAGCCAGCGAGGGCCAGGAGCGCGGCCGCGCCGAGGACGGTTGCGGGGACGACTCGGAGCACGACGACCAGGGTACGCCGACGCGCCCGACCACCTGCGCCCTCCGGACTGGGGACAGGCCTTGTCCGTTCCGCGCGTTACCGTGGGAGCATGCAGCCGGAAACCGCGATGTCCGTGCCCGCGCCGACCGGGGCCGATGCGGTCCGGCGAGCCGCTCTGATCGCGGCACTCGACGTGGTCGACGGCGGGGTCGAGGAACGGTTCGAACGGATCACCCGGATCGCCCGTGAGGCCCTCGGGGTCTCCGGCTCGTTCCTCAACCTGGCGGGCGAGACCACGCTGACGATCAAGTCGCAGCAGAGCGACGCCGCCTTCGATCCGGTCATCCCGCTGCAGGACACGTTCTGCGGACGGAGCCTGGGTGAGCAGGGCCCCGTGGTCGTCGCCGATGCCCGACTGGACGACCGGTACGCGGACCTGCCGATGGTGCTCGACGACCCGAACATCCGGTTCTACGCCGGTGTCGGGCTCCGCGCCGGCGACGACGACCTGAAGATCGGCACCCTCTGCCTGATCGACCCCGAGCCGCGCACCCTCGACGCCGACGAGCTCGAACTGCTGCAGGAACTCGGCATCTGGGCAGAGCGCGAGCTGCTCGCCGGTGCCGACGAGGACCGGCTGCGCACCGTGCTCCACGGCCTGCAGCCGGCTGCCGTGCAGGTGCCCGGGTACCGGATCACGGGGGTGTCGATCCCGCACGGGCTCGTCTCCGGTGACTTCCACGACTGGCACCGCTCCGGCGAGGACTCGATCCACCTGACCGTGTCGGACGTCATGGGCAAGGGGATGTCCGCCGGGCTCCTCGCGGCGAACATCCGCGGTGGGCTGCTCGCCCGCGGCGACCAGGACCCGAGCGTCGCGGTCGCCGAACTCGAGGCGCAGGTCGCCCCCGAGCTCAGCCGTGCCGAGTCCTTCGCGACGATGTTCCACGGCCGACTGACCCCGTCCACCGGGCGCCTCGACTTCGCCGACGCCGGCCACGGGCTCGTACTGCAGCTCCGCGACGACGGTGCCGAACGGATCCTGCGGTCGTCGGACCTGCCGATCGGGCTGCACCCCGCAGGGATGCCCCGCGCCGCCGGGTCGCTCGTGCTCCGGCCCGGTGACGTGCTCATCGTCGTGACCGACGGCGCGCTCGAGCTCTGGGACTCCACGCTCGCGTCGCTGTCGGAGCTCGGGTCGCTGTACCGGGAGTCCCCGGACGTCGAGACGTTCCTGCAGCGGGTGCGCGCACGCGTCGCCGAGCACGACCCGGGCGACGACCTGACCGTCGTCGTGGTGGCGCGGGACGCGCTCGGGGCCTGAGCGGTCGAACAACTGCCGCCGGCTCGTCGGCCGGTCGCGCGGCGAGTGGTCGCGACCTGCCGTGCGTCGGGCGCCGAGTGGTCGCGAACTGTCGGTTGGCGCGGCCTCGGGCGACGGTTCGTGACCGCCCGCCGGACCTGAGCGGGGTGTCGTGACCGTTCGTGCGACACCGTGCACAGGCCGGCCGGCCGGCCGGCCGGCCGACCGGGCGGGGCGTCAGGCGCCGAGGCGTTCGATCAGCTCGGCGTAGCGCGCAGCCGTTCGCTGGACGATCTCGTCCGGCAGGACCGGCGGCGTGCCCTGGCGATCCCAGTGCGCGCTGAGCCAGTCCCGCACGATCTGCTTGTCGAACGAGTCGGTGCGGTCGGCGGAGCGGGCGTCCCAGTAGCGGCTGGAGTCGCTCGTCAGGACCTCGTCGGCGATGCGGATCCGGCCGGCGGCGTCCTGCCCGAACTCGAACTTGGTGTCCGCGATGACGACGTCACGCTCGAGAGCGATGGCCGCGGCCTCGGTGTAGACGTGCAGCGAGAGCTCGCGCAGGGTGGCCGCGGTCTCGGCACCGACCAGGTCGACGGTCTGCTCGTACGAGATGTTCTCGTCGTGCTCGCCCTGGGCCGCCTTGTACGCCGGCGTGTAGATCGGTTCCGGCAGGCGGTCACCGTTGGACAGCCCCGCGGGGAGCGCGACGCCGCACACGCTGCCGGTCTCCTGGTACTCGGCCCAGCCGCTGCCGACCAGGTACCCGCGCACGACGCACTCGACGGGGAACATCGTCAGCGGCATGACGTGCATCGACCGTGCCTCGACCTCGGCGGGCACCGGGGTTCCACCGGAGGACGGGCCGATGATGTGGTTCGGGACGTCGCTCAGCTGGGTGAACCAGAACCGCGACAGGCGGGTCAGCAGCTCGCCCTTGCCCGGGATCGGCGGCTCGAGCGCGAAGTCGTACGCGCTGACCCGATCCGAGGCGACGAGCAGCAGCTCGGACGCGCTCGCCAGGTCCGCGGTGCCCTCGGGCACGTAGAGCTCGCGCACCTTGCCGGACGAGACGTGCCGCCAGCCGGCGATCGGAGCGGCGGCGGTCACTTCGCGACCTTCGCGGCGATGTCGGTGCGGAACTGGGCGCCGTCGAGCGTGATGTCGCCGAGCCCGGCGTAGGCGCGCTCGCGGGCCTGGGCGAAGTCCGACCCGGTCGCCACGACGCTGAGCACCCGGCCACCCGTGGCCACGAGCGTGTCGTCGAGGACACCGGTGGCGGCGTGCGCGACCGAGACGCCGTCGCGGGCGTTCGCGTCGTCGATGCCGGTGATCGGTCGACCGGTCTGCGGGTTCTCCGGGTAGCCCTCGCTCGCCAGGACGACGGTCACGGCGACCTCGTCGCGGAACACGGGTGCGGGCACCGCACCGAGCTGCCCGGTGGCGGCGGCCAGCAGGAGTTCGCTGAGCGGCGTGGCCAGGCGGGGGAGCACGACCTGCGTCTCCGGGTCACCGAAGCGGGCGTTGAACTCGATCACGCGGACGCCCTGCTCGGTGACGATGAGGCCGCAGTACAGGAGCCCGACGAACGGCGTGCCCTCGTGTTCGAGGCGACGGACGGTCGGCAGCGCGACGAGCTCGGTGACCTCGTCGACGAAGGCCTGCTCGGACGGCCAGCGGTCGGCGAGCCACGGCAGCGGCGAGTACGCACCCATGCCGCCCGTGTTCGGTCCGTGGTCGCCGTCGGCCAGGCGCTTGTAGTCCTGCGCAGGGCTGAGCGCGCGGACGTCGTGCCCGTCGCTCAGGAAGAACAACGAGACCTCTTCGCCGTCGAGGAACTCCTCGACCACGACGTGTCCGTGCTGGAGCCAGTAGGTGGCGTGGTCGATCGCGGCCTGGCGGTCGTCGGTCACGAGCACGCCCTTGCCGGCGGCGAGCCCGTCGGCCTTGACCACGTACGGGGCGCCGAGCTCGTCGATCGCGGCGACGGCTTCGTCCGCCGTGCCGGCGTAGACCGGACGCCCGGTGGGCACACCGGCCTCGCCCATGATCCGCTTGGCGAACGCCTTCGACCCCTCGAGCTGCGCGGCGGCCTTGCCCGGCCCGAACACCGGGATGCCGCGGGTGCGCACCGGGTCGGCCACGCCGGCGATGAGCGGGGCCTCGGGGCCCACGACGACGAGCTCGACGTCGTTCTCGATCGCGTACTCGGCGACGAGCGCACCGTTGGTGGGGTCGAGGGAGACGGTCTCGACGTCGGCGGCGATGCCGGCGTTGCCGGGCGCTGCCGTGATGACGTGACCCGCATGCTCAGCGAGGAGGGCCGTGATGATCGCGTGCTCGCGGGCACCGGAACCGAGGACGAGGATTCGCACCCGATCACCCTACCCAGCCCGACTCGCCGCCCGCGATGCGAGGGCTAGCCTGTGGAGATGCCACCCAGGAGGATCGACGACGCCGACGGGCGCGCGGCACTGGCCGCGGTGCGTCGTGGGGAGACGGCTCGACCGGCCGTCGCGACCGCGGTGCGGTGGACGTTGCAGTGCCTGGCGGACGAGGTGCCGGGCAACAGCGTCGAGGTGCGGGTGCCGCCGTTCGCCGCCGTCCAGGCCGTGCCCGGACCCCGGCACACCCGTGGCACGCCGCCGAACGTGGTCGAGACCGACGCCACCACGTGGCTCGCGCTCGCGTCCGGCGAGCTGACCTGGGCCGAGGCGGTCGCGCAGTCGCGCGTCAGCGCCTCGGGCTCGCGCGCCGACCTGACGGCGTTCCTGCCGGTCCGGCTGCCCGCCCCCGGCGCCTGACCCACCCGCGCCTGACCGAATCGCGCCTGCCCGAACCGCCCCGAAGCCGCCCGCGGAGGATTCCCGCGCGAATTAGGTAGTGCCTACCGATGCGCCCGCATCGACCGGGTTCCTAAGCTTGAAGTCGCCGGGATTCGGACCCGACCCGAACGGGTCCGAACCCGGCGACAGGCACCAAGGTACGCGATGTTCCACACAACGTGTCAATCGTGGCGGCGCGTCGTGCTGCAATCCGCAACGTTCTTGCGTGTGCGACAGCCGATGCCGAACGCTGAGCAGCTCAGAGCAGCTCAGAGCAGCTCAGAGCAGCTCGCTGAGCTCCGAGCGCGCGTGCAGGTCCCACTTCGCGAAGACACGGGACAGGTGCGCGTCGATCGTCCGCGTCGAGAGCCCGAGGGACTCCGCGATCCGGCGGTTGCTCAGCCCCTGCGCAGCGAGCTCGGCGACCTCGTACTCGCGCTTCGTCAGCGGCGGTTTCGAGCGCGCGGCGGCCACCGAGACACCGTGCGCCGCGAGCACGCCCTGCGCCGCGATCACCCGCGTGCGATCGCCGGCACGCACGGCGTCGGCGTACTCGATCACGGCGGCGGCGAGTGGTCCGTCGACGCGGGTGGCGGCCTCGCGCATCCGCGCGAGCGAACCGGTCGAGTCGCGCCCCTGCGACATGCCGACCGCGTGGTGCAGGGCGTACCCGTACATCACGTGCGTCCACGAGCCGTTGGCCGTGCTGCGTTCGATGATCTCGTCGGCGTGCTGCAGTCCGGCCGGGTTGCCGAGCACGGCCTCGGTCCAGGCGATCGACACGGCGACCTGCTCGCCGATGATCCGCATCGCCCGCAGCGGGGTGGTCCGGGCCCGCTCGAGCGCACTGGAGGCTGCTTCCGGGCGTCCGGCGTAGGCGTGCGCCAGGGCCAGACGTGCCCAGGGGTAGGCCGCGAACCCGCCGTGGTCGGCGATGTCGTACCGTTCGCACGCCGCCGAGAACGCGGCGACCGCGTCGTCCCAGCGGCGCTGTGCGATCGCCAGGTTGCCCTGGCCGATGAGCTCGAGCGTGAAGTCGTACTTCAGGTATGGGCTGGACCGCCCCGCCGGCACCTCGATGATCAGGTCGTCCAGGTCGCCGCGCCACATCTGCACCTGGTGCAGGACGGAGGAGTTCTCACCGACGCTCCAGGGCGCTGCCTCGACGTGCGCCACGGCGGTGGCCAGGGCGCGGTGTCCGAGCGCGGACGCGTCGTCCAGTCGGCCGGCGGTCGCCAACGCCATCACGGCGCAGGGTGCGACGGCGAGGAACGACATCGGCATCGTCGGGGCGTGCACGATCCCGCTGCGCTCGATCTCGGCCCGGACCTCGGCGAAGTCTCCGCCCCAGCCCTGGTGCGCCATCCGCAGCAGCCGCAGCCGCTCGACGGCCTCGTCGGACTCCACCAGGCGCGTGGCGGCATCGGTCAGGGCGACCGCCGCCGTGACGTCGTCGTCGTGGAACTGGCGGATGTTCGCCAGGGTCTCGCACGCTTCGATCACGGCCTCGTCGGTGACGTCGCCGACGTGCCGTTTCGCCACGTCCCAAGCGGCTTCGGCGCCGGCGCGGCCGGCTTCACGGCCGTCCGAGTACGAGTACGCCAGCGAGCGGAGGCAGTGCGCCGTGACCTGCTCGGTCGGGGTGAGTGTCGTGCGGAGCGCTGCTGAGGCCAGGGCGATCCCGCTCTCGTGCTCCTGCAGCCGCACGGCGACCTGCGCGGCGTCGAGCAGCTGGTCCACCGACGGCAGGACCCCGCACTCGAGCGACCACAGCGCGGCACGCAGGCGTGCTGCGGGCGGTGCGCCCTCGGGCCGGTCGGTGCGGAAGGCGTTGGCGCGCGCGAAGAGTGCCGTGCGCCGGGCCACCGGCACCAGGGTCCGGATGACCTCGCCGACGAGCGGGTGCGACGGCCGGACGACCGCGGCGCCGTCCTCGAGTGAATCGATCCGGACCAAGCCGAGCGCGACGACCCGGTCGACGTCCCCGCCGGTGACCAGGCCGAGCAGGCGCGCGAGCGGGATCGGGTCGGCGAGGGCGACGATGTCGACGACGTCGCGCAGGTCCTCCGGCAGCGACCCGAGCTCCGTGCGGTACATGTCGGCGAGGCTGTCCGACGCGGTCACCCGTCCGCGCCAGTACCACCCGGTCGCCGTGTGGTCGAGTGCACCGGAGACCCGTGCCGCGCGGACCACCTCGCGCAGGTACAGCGGGTTGCCGGCGGTGGCGCGGTGGACGCGCTCGGCGGAGGCGTTCTCGAGCGGCGAGCCCAGCGCCTCGGCCACGAGTGCCGCGGTCTCGTGCAGCGCCAGGGGCTGCAGGTCGATGCGCTCGAGCAGGTCGTCCTGCCACAGCGCGCGGAGCGGCTCGGGGAGCGCCGTGAAGTCGCGGCAGGTCAGGACGAGCCGGGCGCCCTGCCGGCGGACCAGCCAGGCGACGTACCGCGCGGAGATCGCGTCGAGGTGGTCGGCGTCGTCGACGCGGAGCAGGACGTCGCGGTCGACGAGGTCCTCGATCGCCCGGAGGCGCTGCTCGGCACCGGTGTCGTCGGACAGCTCCGAGATGGACGCCGGCAGCTCGCCGAAGCGCTCGGCGACGGCGCCGAAGGGCATCGACCTGCTCGCGGCGACCGCCGTGATCGGCACGACGACCGTGCGGCCGGTGCCGTCGCGACCGGCGACGCGGTCGGTGACCCGCGCCGCGGCGGTGCTCTTGCCGATCCCGGGGGCGCCGACGAGTGCGACGCTCCACCGGTGCTCGGCGACGACGGCGACGGCGCGGTCCTCCTCGACGCGCTGCGCGACGGGCCAGGCCACGCGGGCGGGGGCGGTCGGTCGGCGTCGGCGGGCGGGTGCGGTTCGTTCACGCATCCGACACACCTCCTCCCCTTGGGATACCGACCAGTAGCGACCATCCTCTCCCGGATCGGTCGCCGGGCACAGGCCGCGGGACGTCCCACAGTGGGGGACAATGGACGGGTGAGCAACACCGATCAACCCGACGAGCAGCCGCTCCCCACGCCGGCACCGGCTCCCAGCGCGGTCGCCAGCCCCGACGAGGTCACCATCCGCCGTGCACCGAAGTTCGGCGTGTTCATCGTCGGCGGTGCCGTGCTCGGATTCCTCGCGACCCTCGTCGTGGTCGCCCTCACCATGAACCTCGGTGGCCAGCGGGACCAGACCAGCTTCGGCAGCCTGGTCGGCTACTTCAGTCTGTGGGGTGTCACGATCGGTGCCTTCGTCGGTGCGGTCGTCGCCGTCGTGTTCGACCGGGTCTACGCCCGGCGGTCGGCCCGCCTGACGGCGGAGCGCGTCGAGGTCGAACTGCCGCCCGAGACGGTCGACGGCGAGCTCGACGACCACGGTGACCAGCGGCCGTAGCCGCTCCCGATCAACGGACTGGAGGCCCGGTGCCAGCTGGCACCGGGCCTCCAGTCCGTCTGGTGGTCGCGTCTCGGACGCGACCTAGCTGAGCTGGTTCGCCTCGACCCAGGACAGGTACTCCGGGCTCACGGTGCCCGTGACGTACTCGCCCGTGAAGCAGCTCATCTCGAGGTCGGTCACGTCGGAGCCCTCGATGATGGCGTCGCGCATGTCCCCGACCTCCTGGTAGATCAGGTGGTCGCTGCCGAGCACGCGGTTGATCTCCGGGATCTTCCGGTCGTGCGCGATGAGCTCCGCGCGCGTCGGCATGTTGATGCCGTAGACGTGCGGGAACCGGACAGGCGGAGCGGCACTCGTGAACGTGACCTCGTTCGCGCCGGCGGCCCGGGCCATCTCGACGATCTCGCGGCTCGTGGTGCCGCGGACGATCGAGTCGTCGACGATCAGGATGTTCTTGCCCTTGAACTCGGACGACATCGCGTTGAGCTTCTGGCGCACCGAACGCTTGCGCTCCGCCTGCCCCGGCATGATGAAGGTGCGGCCGACGTAGCGGTTCTTGTAGAAGCCCTCGCGGTACTCGATGCCGAGCTTCCGGGCGACCTGCATGGCCGCCGGACGGCTCGAGTCCGGGATCGGCATGACCACGTCGATGTCACCGGTCGGCGCGTACTGCTCGATGGTGTCGGCGAGACGGTTGCCGAGGCGCAGACGCGCGTCGTAGACCGAGATGCCGTTCATCACCGAGTCGGGGCGTGCCAGGTAGACGTACTCGAACGAGCACGGCACCAGGCGCGGGTTCTTCGCGCACTGGCGGGCGTGCATCTGGCCGTTCATCTCGATGAAGACGGCCTCGCCCGGGGCGATGTCGCGGACGATCTCGTACCCGCCGGACTCGAGCACGAGCGACTCGCTCGCGACGACCCACTCCGGCTGCCCGGCCTCGTCGAACTTGTGGCCGAGGATCAGCGGGCGGATGCCGAACGGGTCGCGGAAGGCCAGCAGCCCGTGCCCGGCGATGGTCGCGATCGTGGCGTAGGAGCCCTCGACCCGCTCGTGCACGCGCTCGACGGCGTCGAAGACCTGACCCGGGTCGAGGTTCGCGCCGCGGACCTGGCCCTGCAGCTCGTGCGCCAGCACGTTCACCAGGAGCTCGGTGTCGCTCGTCGTGTTCAGGTGGCGACGGTCGATGTCGAACAGTTCACGCGTGAGTTCCCGCGTGTTGGTGAGGTTGCCGTTGTGGACGAGGACGATGCCGTACGGCGCGTTCACGTAGAACGGCTGGGCCTCTTCCTCGTTCGTCGCGGCGCCCTTGGTGGCGTAGCGGACGTGTCCGAGTCCCATGGTGCCGAGGAGGGCACGCATGTCGCGGGTGCGGAACGCCTCACGCACGTGGCCGCGGGTCTTGTGCATGTGGTGCACGTGACCCTCGACCGTGGCGATGCCCGTCGAGTCCTGCCCGCGGTGCTGCAGGAGGAGCAGTGCGTCGTAGATGGATTGGTTGGCGGGGCCCTGCGCAACAAGGCCGACGATGCCGCACATTCGCGGGTGTGCTCCAGACCGTAGAATCGGGGGGTACCGAACAAGTCTGCCATGTCACCGCGAAGGACTCCGCATGCCCAACCCGTACGCCGAAGCCGGAGTGGACACCGCTGCCGGTGACCTGGCCGTCGAACTGATGAAGTCCGCGGTTGCGGCGACCCACAACGCCTCGGTCCTCGGTGGCGTCGGTGGGTTCGCCGGGCTCTACGACGTCTCGTTCCTGAAGGACTTCTCACACCCGTTGCTCGCGACCTCGACCGACGGCGTCGGCACCAAGGTCGCGATCGCGCAGGCGATCGACAAGCACGACACCATCGGGCAGGACCTGGTCGGCATGGTCGTCGACGACATCGTCGTGGTCGGCGCGAAGCCGCTGTTCATGACCGACTACATCGCGTGCGGTCGTGTGGTGCCGGGCCGGATCGCCGACATCGTCGCGGGCATCGCCCGCGGCTGCTCGGAGACCGGCACCGCCCTGGTCGGCGGCGAGACCGCCGAGCACCCGGGGCTGCTCGGCCCGGACGACTACGACGTCGCCGGTGCGGCGACGGGTGTCGTCGAGGCGGACGCGCAGCTCGGAGCGCACCTCGTGCAGGACGGTGACGTGGTCCTGGCGATCGAGTCGTCGGGCCTGCACTCGAACGGCTACTCGCTCGTGCGGCACATCCTGGCGTCGCGGGGCGTCGGCTTCACGGACCAGCTGCCCGAGCTGAGCGGCGTCGGGTTCGGCGGCGCGGTCTCCGTCGGCGAAGCCCTGCTCGAGCCGACCCGCCTGTACACCGCACCGCTCCTGGCCCTTCTCGAGCAGCACCCGGGCGCGGTGCACTCGCTCTCGCACGTGACCGGTGGTGGCATCGCCGCGAACCTGGCGCGTGTGGTGCCCGTCGGCTCCTGGGTCGAGGTCGACCGTTCCACCTGGCAGCCGCTCCCGGTCTTCCGGGTCCTGGCTGACATGGCCGGCACCCCGATCGAGGACACCGAGGGCACTTGGAACCTGGGCATCGGCATGTTCGCCGTCGTCTCGGCCGGGGACGCTGCCGAGGTCATCGCCTCACTCGGTGCCGCCGGCATGCCCACGTGGCCCGTCGGCACCATCGCCACGTCCGCGCGGGACCTGACCGGGTTCGAGCAGGGGGCCAAGGGTGTCGACGGCGGCGCTGTCCGGCTCGTCGGGAGCTACGCGGGCTGACCAGCTCGGCGGCGCCGGGCCGGGGGCTCCCGCTCCCGCCGCGCCGCGGTCCTGCGCCGCGCCGTGGAGCGTGCGGTGAGTGGTCACGAACCGTCGTTCGGCGGGCCTGCAGTCGACGATTCGTGACCGCACGGCGTCTTGCGCGCGGGGAGTTGTGACCATTCGAGGCCGGGACTCGGGCGCGGTACCGGGGCGTGTGATGCGAGCAGCCTGGTCCTTGCCTCCGTCGCGGGTGTGCCGGGGACTCGCCGTGCTGCGTGCGGTGACTGGTCACGAACCGTCGTTCAACGTGCCTGCAGCCGACAGTTCGTGACCGCTCGGCGTCTTGCGCGCGGGGAGTCGTGACCACTCGAGGCCGGGACTCGGGCGCGGTACCGGTGCGTGTGATGCGAGCAGCCTGGCCCCTGCCTCCGTCGCGGGTGTGCCGGGGACTCGCTGTGGTGCGTGCGGTGAGCGGTCACGAACCGTCGCCTGGCGTGCCTGCAGCCGACAGTTCTCGACCGCACGGCGTCTTGCGCGCGGGGAGTCGTGACCACTCGCGGCCGGGACCCGAGCGCGCTGCAGGGTGCCCTGGAAGATCCGATGAGTGCCTGTGCGCGTCCGGCGTCCGGGCACGCGGAAACGCCGCGCTGCCCGAGGGCTGCGCGGCGTGACTGCGAGAGAAGTCAGGCGGACTTGTTCTGGTCTGCCTGGGTCTCGAACTCGTCTTCGTCTTCCGCCGGTTCCGGACCGTACTGGTCCGCCCAACGGTCGACGTAGTTCTCGTCGGAGTGTTGTCCGGCGGAGAGCTCTTGCTCGAGCGCACCGTAGTTCGTCTGCGGGCTGAAGTACTTCAGCTCGCGGGCGACCTTGGTGTGCTTCGCCTTCTGACGGCCGCGCCCCATGCGTGACCCCCTCGTTCGGCTCTGGTCCGGTCCTGGCGAATGACGGAGGATCACTCGGGGAACCAGACGGTTCGTGGTTTGAAATCTGCCGATCACTCTACCATGTACCTCGATCTGGACGTCGCGCGACGGCTGGCCCGCACAGCAGAATCGAAGTGATGACGGAACCCCTCGAGACCCCGGTCGACCAGCACGCCCGCGTGGTGGTGATCGGTGCGGGGCAGGCGGGGCTCTCCGTGGGATACCACCTGCGTCGCCTCGGGCTCGTCCCGGGCAGCGAGCTGGTGATCCTCGACCGCGCGCCGAGCACCGGTGGGGCGTGGCAGTTCCGGTGGGAGGCCCTGCGGCTCGGAGCGGCGCACCGGGTGCACGACCTGCCCGGCATGCGCGCGATGGGCCTGGAGTTCGACGACGCCGACCGGTCACGGCCCGCCCGGGACGTCGTCGGGGAGTACTACCGGCGCTTCGAGCAGCACTACGACCTGCGGGTCCGGCGCCCGGTCACGGTGACGTCCGTCTCGCGCATCGACGGCGACGGCGGCGTGGCGGCCGAGGCTCCGGCGGACGGCGGCCTGTGCGTCACGACCCGGAGCGCCGACGGCACCGTCACGCGCATCCGTGCCGAGGTCGTGGTGAACGCGTCCGGCACGTGGGGCACCCCGTTCGTGCCGTGGTACCCGGGCCGCGACGTGTTCCGCGGACGGCAGGTCGACACGACCGAGTACCGCAGCGCCACCGAGTTCGCTCGCCAGGACGTCGTGGTGGTGGGCGGTGGGACGAGCGCGATCGGGTTCCTGCTCGAACTCGACGGCGTCGCCCGCTCGACGCGGTGGTTCACCCGGCGCCCGATGGTCTGGGCCGGGACCGCGTCGCTCGACGTCGAGTCCGCGGTGGCCGCCGTCGACGAACAGGACCGTGCCGCCCGCGCCGGCGAGGTCCTGCCGAGCATCGTCAGCGGCACCGGGGTCCCGGTGTCGCGACGGATCCGCTCCGGCATCGACCGCGGCGTGCTGCGTGACGAGCCGATGTTCACGCGGATGGACGAGACCGGCGTGTGGACCGCCGACGGATCCCATGTGCGCGCCGACGCGGTGATCTGGGCGACGGGGTTCCGCGCCGACCTGCGGCACCTCGCACCGCTGCACCTGCGGACCCCGGCGGGCGGGGTGGTGGTCGAGGACGGCCGGTCGGCCGAGGAGCCGCGGTTGTTCCTGGCCGGCTACGGTCCCCAGGCGTCGACCATCGGTGCGAACCGGGCCGGACGGCGCATCGCCCGCCAGGTCATGGATGCACTGGCGGGCTGAACGGCCGCGCGGCCCCTCGCACGGTGCGAGGGGGCCGCGTGAACGGTGCGAGGTTCCGTTCCCGGTGCGGCCCCGGTGAGCTCGCACGAGCGACGGAACCTCGCACCGGACGAGCCGCGCGGCTCAGGCGGGCAGGGGTCCCTCGACGCCACGACGACGGCGCGACGACTTGAGCACCAGGGCGTCGAGCGAGAACCGCCCGGGCCCGGTCAACGCCACGGCGAACGACGCCACCGCGAGGACGAGCACGTACTCGAACCCGCCGTCCTGCGAGTAGAAGCCGGCGGTGCCGTGGGCCAGGAACCCGGCGACCACCATGTCGACGGCCAGCAGCACGCCGATGACACGGGTGGCGACGCCGAGCACGAGCAGGATGCCGCCGACGAGCTCGAGGCCGGCGACCAGGGGTGCTGCGACCTCGGCGAGGGGGACGCCCATGCCGGAGAAGCCCTGCACCACGGCGGGGATGCCCTGGGCGAACTTCTGGGCGCCGTGGGCGATGAACACCACCCCGAGGACGATGCGGAGCGCGGTCAGGCCGATGGAGGTCGATGTCGTTCGCATGGCCACGAAGGTAGCCGGTGACGCGTCACCAATCGTCCTCGAACAGGGGACTGACCGCGCTTCGCCAGAACACGCTCAGAGCATGCCCAGGCAGCGGTCCGCCGAAGGGCGGACTGCTCCTCAGGAATCGGCGCCGCGGCCGGTCTGCTGCTGGAGACGGTCGATGTGCTCCGACGCCTGCGCCTTGGTGAGGTCGGCGGGGAGCTCCTCGCCGGCTTCACGGGCCAGGGTGTCGAGGTAGCTGCGCTGCGGTCCGGTCATCGGCTCGTCGCCGGTGACCCACTGCTCGGGGTCCTTGCTCGCGTCGGTGGAGGGGTCGGGTCGGGGGCCGCCGAGGGTCTCGCCCTGGATCGGTGCGTCCGGGGTCTGCTGCTGGTCGCGGTCTGCGTCACTCATGTCCGCGACGGTACGCCGCACCCCCGTCACGACACGCAGCAGCGGCGTCCCCCGAAGCGGCTCAGACCGCAGTCGCCGCGTACCGCACCAGGTCGGGCCCGACGGCACTCGTGGCGATCGGCACGACGCGGTCGTCGCGGCGGATCCAGATCGTCGCCGCACGCACGTCGATCCGGTCGACCTCGTGCAGTTCGCCGTCGAGCAGCACCGACGCCGTGACCCGGACGTGACCGCTCGCCGGACGTGGCGGCAACCCGACCACGTCGTCGCCGTACGCCGGGTGCTCGCCGGGCTGCAGGAACGGTGACACCGGGGCGGTGACGACCTCGAGCCCTTCGGTGACAGCGCTCACCGCCACCAGGCGGACGGCCTGGTCGGTCGGCAGCGGCGCGTCGACGACGGGCTCGGCGGTGGGGCCGGCCAGCGCGCGGAACGCGGGTCGACCGTCGGGGGCGAGGTGAGCCTCCAGGCCGTCGATCCGGACGCGACCGCGCCCACGGGAGTCGGCGTAGACGCCGGGCTCGATGCCGGACTGCCGCGCCTCGAGCCGGGTGAGGACGACGCGGTCCGGGCGGTACCAGTCGCGGAGCGCCGCCGGATCCACCCACCCGACGCTCGGGACGCCACGGGAGAGCGCGGCGGAGTCGTCGGCGGCGCGCTCGTCACGCGCGCCGAGGGGGTGCTCGCCCCGCACGGCGACGAGTCCTTCGAGCGGGCTGCCGGGCGGCGGTTCGTGGTCGAGCACCTCGACGCGCTTCGAGACCTTGCCGCCGTGTCCGTCGAACGTGGCGAACGTCCGCAGGTCACTGATGGTCATGGGGCCACATGCTACGACTCGTCGGCTCCCCGTCGCGGCGGGGAGGGTACGAGGGCGTGGATCTCGCCCGTGCAGAGCGCGGGGTCGACGCCCTCGGCGGGGCCCGCCGGACGGGTCGCGCGGCGCGGCTGGATGCTGTTGCGCTCCGCGGATCGGAGCAGGCGGTCCTCGGTCGCGGCCTCGGCCGGCGACGCGGGCTGCGCGGGGCGGCGGAGCGGGGGCCGGACGGGCTCGCCGCGGCGATCCTGGCCGGGCAGCGGGCGGGAGCGTCGGCCGTACAGCAGCTCGGACGAGTCGAGGAGCCACGGCACCAGGGCCACGGTGACGCCGTGCACGAGCAGCAGCTTCTTGCGGATGCGGCGACCGCGGTGGTTGTGGAGCAGGCCCTCCCACCAGTGCCCGACGATGAAGATCGGGGTGTAGACGGTGACGACCTCGGAGCCGTGCTCGTGCCGGTGTGCCTTGATGTACTTGATCAGCGGCATCGAGATGTCGCGGTAGGGGCTCGGCACGATCGTCAGCGGCACCTGGATGCCGTACTCCGCCCACTGGTCGCGCAGGCGTTGGGACTCGGCGTCGTCGATCGCGACGTGCACCGCCTCGATGCTCGCGTGCTCCGCGGCGACCGCGTAGTCGAGCGCCTTGAGCACGGGCTTCTGCAGCTTGTTCACCAGGACGATCGCGTGGTCGCCGGTGGCGCCGAACTTCGTCTCGACGTCGGCCTCGATCTCGTGCGAGACGTCGCGGTAGTACCGGTTCACGCCGAGCATCAGCACGTACAGCACCGGCATGATCAGGAACACGAGCCAGGCCCCGTGGGTGAACTTCGTGATCGTGACGATGACGAGCACCACGAGGGTGAAGGTGGCGCCGATCGCGTTGATCGTTCGGGAGCGGACGACCTGCCCGCGGTTCACGGGTGGCTCGTCGTCAGCAGCGGGCGACCCGTCCCGGTCCCGGTCGGCCCGAAGCAGCCGCGTCCAGTGCACGACCATGCCCGTCTGCCCGAGCGTGAACGACACGAAGACACCGATGATGTAGAGCTGGATGAGGCTCGTGACGTTCGCCCGGTAGACCACGAGCAGCGCCGCGGCGACGAGGGCGAGGACGATGACGCCGTTCGAGTAGATGAGGCGGTCGCCGCGGGTCGAGAGCGCCTTCGGAGCGTACGAGTCGCGCGCCAGGATCGAGCCGAGCAGCGGGAACCCGTTGAAGGCCGTGTTCGCCGCGAGGAGCAGGACCGCAGCCGTCGTCGCCTGGATGACGAAGAACAGCACCGAGTTGTTGCCGAAGGTCGCCGCAGCGATCTGCGCGATGAGCGAGCGCTGGGGCGTGGTGGCACAGTTCGCGAAGCCCTGCAGGTCGCAGGCACGCTCGGCGTAGTGCACGTGCGACACGAGCGCCAGGGTGATGAGCCCGATGAACAGGACGATCGCGATGCCGCCCATCGCGACCAGGGTGGCCTGCGCGTTCTTGATCTTCGGCCGGCGGAACGCCTGCACACCGTTCGCGATGGCCTCGACGCCGGTCAGGGCCGAGCAGCCCGAGGCGAAGGCGCGAAGGAGCAGCAGGATGAACGCCGCCTGCGTCGTGTGTTCCACGTTCTGCACGGTGTACGCAGCGGACTCCGCGACCGGGGCGTTGCCCGCTGCCACCCGGACGAGCCCGGTGACGACCATCACGAAGACGCTCGCCACGAACAGGTACGTCGGGATCGCGAAGGCCTTGCTCGACTCCCGCACACCCCGCAGGTTGGCGGCGGCGAGCAGCACGACGAACAGCAGGGCGAGCTCGACGCGGAAGTGGTCGAGCATCGGCAGCGCCGAGATGATGTTGTCGACACCGGAGGCGACCGACACGGCCACCGTCATCACGTAGTCGACGAGCAGCGCACTGGCGACGACCAGCCCGGCCTTCTCACCGAGGTTCCGGTGCGCCACCTCGTAGTCGCCACCGCCGGACGGGTACGCCTTGATGAGCTGCCGGTACGAGGCGACGACGACCACGAGCAGCAGCACGACGAGCGCGGCGACCCACGGCGCGAACGTCAGGAAGGCCATGCCGCCGAGCAGCAGGATCATCAGGAGTTCCTGCGGCGCGTACGCGACAGAGGACAGCGGGTCACTCGCGAAGATCGGCAGGGCCAGGTGCTTCGGGAGGAGCTGTCCTTCGAGCTTCTCAGAGGGGAGGGGATCCCCGATCAGTCGTGCTTTCAACGACCGGATCTCGTTCGTCACGAGCGGCAAACCTACTCAGTTCCGGGCGCGAGTCAACACGGTTCGCCTGCCGCATATTCCCGGGTGCCCACGGGCGCTCGACCCTGGGTGCCGCCCACCCCTTGCCGTTGACGCAGCGTCAACCAGTACAGTCGCCAGCATGAACGGATCGACAGGCCCGGACGACGCAGCTGCGAAAGCTCCCCACGCCATCACCGAGGTGGCGCGTTCCGCCGGCGTCTCGAGTCGGACCCTTCGGCACTACGAGGCCGTCGGACTGCTGCCGGCCACCGCCGTCGGCGCGGGCGGGCTCCGGCGCTACGACGACCGCGCGCTCGTCCGGCTGCAGCGGATCCTGCTGCTGCGCGGACTCGGACTCGGACTGCCGGAGATCGCGCGACGCCTCGACGACGAGGGTGACGACGTCGCGGCGCTCACGGCGCACCTGACGTGGCTGGAGCACGAACGGGACCGGCTGGCCCGGCAGCTCGCGGCGGTGCGCACCACCGTGGCGCGCGTCGAGCACGGGGAACCCCTGACTGCGGCCGAGGCGTTCGCCGGCTTCGCGCCGACGCGGCTGTCGGTCGTCGACCCACCGGTTGCGGGACGGTGAGGAACCAGGTTCCGGACACGGCACCGCGCATCTGCACGGTGCTGTGTCCGGAACCTGGTTCCGCGGGCGGTCCCGGTGACGGCCGGGAGGCCCGTGGTCGCGACCGCCTGTCGGCCGCCGGCCGTCAGAGCGACTTGCGCAGGGCCTCCAGGCCGTCGCGCAGCCGCGTCACGGTGTCCGCACCGAGCGTGCCGCGGGTCGCCCGACGGCGCAGGTCCGCACGCACCTGCTGCCGGAACGACGACAGGGCCATCTCGAGCTCGCGCAGGGCGCGGGCGCTGTCCGACGGCACGGACACGGGCTCCTCGGCGGAACCGGTCGCCGGGCTCTCGGCTGCGGCGGCCAGGTCGGCACGGAGCGAGCGCATGGCCTCGCCGACCGAGGCGCGCACGCCGTCGGCCAACGACTTCACCGAGTCGCTCACGCCGGACTCGACCGCGGCGATCTCGTCGGCACGCGCCGCGAGCTCGGCACGGCCGGCGTCCGTGATCGCGTAGACGGTCTTGCGCCCGTCGGCGGTCTTGGTGACCAGGCCGTCGTCCTCGAGCTTGGCGAGCCGGGGGTACACGGTGCCGGCGCTCGGCACGTAGGTGCCGCCGAAGCGGTCGCCGAGTGCCTGGATGAGCTCGTAGCCGTGCATCGGGTGGTCGGCCAGCAGGACGAGCAGGTAGAGGCGCAGGTGACCGTGGGCGAAGACGGGGCTCATTCGGGCACCTCGCTCTCGTTGGTCGGGGTGGTCGGTGTCGTCGGGGGTGCAGGTTCGGCGACCGGCGGGGCGTGCAGCACCGCGATGTCGCCGGAGACGGAGTTCACCCGCAGGTCGAGCCACTGGCCGGACAGTTCGCCGCCCTGCTTGACGTACGAACCGCGTACCCCGCGGATCTCGGCGTCGTCGAACTGCAGCTTGCCGGTCGCGGTGTTCACCGTGCACTTGTAGGCGACGCCGTCCGCCAGGCGGACGCTCACCGACCCGGACACCGTGTTGACGCGCGCGGACTCGGGGACCCCGTGCAGGTCGAGCACGACGTCGGCTGAGACACCGTCGGCCTGGAACCGCGGGATCTCGCCGGTGGCCACGACGTCGCCGGAGACGGTGTGCACCGCGAGCGCGCCGTCGAGGTCGCGGATCGTGGTGGCGCCCGAGACGGCGTTGACCGTGACGTCACCCGCGACGCCGTCGACGACCAGGTCGCCGGACACCGTGTTGAGCGTGGCACCACGGTTCGTGCCGGACAGCAGCGCACCGGCCGAGACGACACCGAGCGTGATGCCGGCGTCGCGGGGGACCAGGATGCTGACGTCGGCGTGGGCCTTGCCGCGGAAGGACTTCAGGAACCCGATGGGGTCGTCCCACCGGACCTGGGGGTGGTCGACGGTGAGGGTGTCGCCGTCGACCTCGATGAGCATCTGCTTGCCGGACACGCTGTGGATCTCGACCCGGGCCGTGGGTTCGTCGTGCGCGACGACGTCCACCTGCCCGCCGACGAGGCCGACACGCACGGTGCGCACGATGCCGGTGTCGATGACCTTGGGCTCGTCGACGAGCCACTTCTCCTGCGCCATGTTGCCTCCTGGAACTCGCGATGTATCGCGTCTGTGCAGGTCACGCTATATCGCGTTCCCTACGGCCGCAAGGGGTCGCACACGATCGCCGGGCGATCGCCGGGCGATCGTGAGCAGGACTGGTCGGGTCGGCGCCGTGGACCCGACCGTCCCTGCTCACGAAGCGGGCGTGGCGGGGGTGGGGCGGGCCTCCAGGGCGGGTGCTGCGACGCCGGGCGCTGCGGCGGTGCGCTCGGGGCTCCACGGGAACCGGCGGAAGTGCGGCATGAGCGGCTGGACCATCGGGCCGATCGCGAACGCCGCGATGACGGTGCCGACGCCGACGTCCCCGCCGAGGATCCACCCGACGATCACCACGGTGACCTCGACCAGGGTCCGCGCGAGCCAGATCGGCCAGCCGAGCCGCTGGTGCAACCCGACCATCAGGCCGTCCCGCGCGCCCGTGCCGAACCCCGCACCGATGTAGAACGCCGTCGCGATCGCGAGCAGCACGAGTCCCGCGGCGAACAGCCCGATCCGGGCGACGAGCCCCGACGGCTCCGGAACCAGCCAGAGCACCAGGTCGGCACTCGGCCCGATCGCCAGGGCGTTCAGCAGCGTCCCGATGCCCGGCTTCTGGCGCAGCGGGATCCACAGCAGCAGGATGACGCCGCTCGACACGACCGTGATGACCCCGAACGACCACGGCACGACGTTCTCGAGCCCCTGGGTCAGCACGGTCCACGAGCTCACGCCGACCACCGCGCGGACCTGCAGTGCGGTCGAGGCGCCGTAGAGGAACAGTCCGACGAAGAGCTGGACGAAGCGCAGGGTGAGGGCGGTGCGGCGGGGCATGTGGCCATCGTCCCGACAGATTGGCCTGCTGGTCGAGAGCCAATCGCGCTACCGTGGACCCGTGCCCCCTGTCCTGATCAGTGCCCGTGCCGCCGCCCACCTGCTGACCGACTGGCGCGCGAGCACCGACGCTCCGGCCTACGAGGCCCTCGCCGATGCCCTCCGGGTCCTCGTCATCGACGGGCGGGTCGCCCAGGGCGTCCGGCTGCCGGCCGAGCGCGGCCTGGCCGCAGCCCTCGGTGTCTCACGCACCACCGTCGCGAACGCCTACGCCCGGCTGCGCTCCGACGGGTTCCTGGTGTCCGTCCGTGGCTCGGGCAGCGTGGTCCACCTGCCCCGTGACCTGGTCGGCCGGCCCGACCCCGAACGCCTGGGCGGGGTCGTCGAGGGGGACCTGCTCGACCTGCGCAAGGCGGCCCTGCACGCGGCCCCCGGCATCGACGAGGCGGTCGAGCGGGCGGTCCGGCACGTGCCCGCGGCGCTCGCCGGCATCGGCTACGACACCGTCGGCGACCCCGGCCTCCGCGCCGCGATCGCAGCGCGCTACACCGAGCGCGGACTGCCGACCGAGCCCTCCCAGGTCATCGTCACCATCGGCGCGCAGCACGCCATCGCCCTGCTCGCGCGCGTGCTCGTCCGCCGTGGCGACGCCGTCCTCGT
Organism: Curtobacterium sp. MCBD17_026; assembly: GCF_003234895.2. NCBI lineage: Bacteria > Bacillati > Actinomycetota > Actinomycetes > Micrococcales > Microbacteriaceae > Curtobacterium > Curtobacterium sp. MCBD17_026. The sequence continues at coordinate 624,625 of NZ_CP126281.1, forward strand.
CGAGTCCCCGACCTACCCGCACGCGCACGAGGCCTTCCGCGAGGCCGGCGGCCGTCTGGTCGGCGTCCCCGTCGATGCGCGGACGGGGTGGGACGCCGCCGCGCTCGAGACGACGCTGCGTCGCACCGCGCCCTCCGTCGCGTACGTCATGCCCGAGCTCCACAACCCGACCGGTGCGACCATGTCCGCATCGACCCGCCAGCTCCTGCTGTCGGTCGCGTCCTCGGTCGGCACGACCGTCATCGCCGACGAGACGATGGGGGAGCTCCGGATCGACGGTTCGCCGTCGCCGCCGTTGGCAGCGGCCGACCCGTCGGGGGCGTCGGTCGTGATGATCGGTTCCGCCGCCAAGGTCTTCTGGGGCGGGCTGCGGATCGGCTGGATCCGTGCCGACCGGGCGCTGCTGCAGCGGCTGCTGCTCGCCCGCCCGACGGGCGACCTCGGCACCCCCGTGCTCGACCAGCTGGTCGTGCGCGAGCTGGTCCCGCGCACGGCGGCCGTCCTGGAGGGGCGGCGTGCGTCCCTGCGCGAAGGTCGCGACGCGGTCGTGGGGGCGCTCCGGGCGCGGCTCCCGGAGTGGGACGTCCCGGCGCCGGCGGGCGGGTTGACGACGTGGGTCGGGCTCGGCCGGCCGGTGTCGAGCGCGCTCGTGCTCGCCGCGAGGGCCGAGGGCGTGGTGCTGGCCTCGGGCGGGGTGTTCGGGCCGGACGGCGGGTTCGAGCGGTTCCTGCGGGTGCCGTTCACGATGGCCCCGGCCGACCGGGGGCGGTTGGTCGACGTGCTGTCGCGTGCGTGGGAGCGGGTCGGTGGCGAGTCGACCGGGGTGCGGGGGTCGTTGGCGGCGGTGGTCTAAGAGGTGCGTCGGGCTCTCGGGCTCGGTGTCATCCGCCGGGCTCGGTGTCATGCGCCGCGGCTCGGTGTCGTGCGCCGGGGGCTCGGTGTCATCCTCTGGGGTGAGGCCGGGTCCGGGGTTCTCGCTCCCCGGGGTGATGCGGCGTCGGTGGGGTCCGGCGAGGCTGGAGCCATGAACGCGACCCTGTCCGCCGGAACCCGCTCCGCTGTGCCGACGCCCGTCGACCCGCCCGCGCCGGTCCCCGCCGTGGTGCGGGTCACCATCGCGCTGAGCGGGGCGGTCCTGGCCGGCGTCCTGACGTCGTTCGGGCAGGCGGTGCCCGCACTCGCCTCCGTGTCGAACTCGGCCGGACCGTGGTTCCTCGTCGCGGCGCTGCTGTGCCTGGCGGCCGGAGCACGAGCGGGCCGCGTCGCCCTGCCGCTCGCGATGGTGCTCGGCGTCGTGCTCCTCGAGCTCATGCACGTCGGGTACTGGGCCACGACGGTCCTGCGCGGGTTCCCGGACGTGCTGTCGATCACGAACCCGTGGGTGCTGCTCGGGGTGCCGGCCGGGCTGCTGGCCGGGGCGGTCGCCGTGGCGGTGCGGTCCCGCGACGCCCGGTGGCGCGCGGGGGCGCTCGGTGTGACGGCCGCGGTGCTCGTCGGTGAGGGGATCCGCGGGCTGCTGCAGGTCGCCGCGACGACCGGGCACGTCACCTGGGTCGTCGAGATCGTCGTCGGGGTGGTGCTCCTCGGCATCGGGGTCCTCGGCACCCGCTCACCCGTCGCGCGCGTGGTGGCGCTCGGCACCGGGGTGGTCGGGACCGTCGCGGTGCTCGGGGCGTACCTGTTGCTCGGCGGGTTCTGATCCGACGGCGGGTTCTGGCTGCCAGCCGAACGTTCGTCGGTCGGTCCTGCGAGGATCGATGACGTGCACCTCCTCTCGGTCTTCAGCCTGCGCAACCGGGCCCTCATCGCGCTCGTCACGATCGTGGTCGCGGTCTTCGGCGGCATCGCGCTCTCGAGTCTCAAGCAGGAGCTGATCCCCAGCGTCGAGTTCCCGCAGGTCGCGATCGTCAGCGCCTACCCCGGAGCCACGCCAGAGGTCGTGTCGAACGACGTCTCGACGAAGATCGAGCAGGCGATCCAGGTCGTCCCGGACCTCGAGTCGACCAGTGCGACCTCGTCCACCGGGCAGAGCGTGGTGTCGGCGTCGTTCCAGTACGGATCGAACCTGGCCAGCGCCGAGGACAAGATCCAGACCGCGGTGAACGCGCTGTCGCTGCCCGACTCGGTGCAGACGCAGATCGTCACCGGGTCCTTCGACGACCTGCCGGTGCTGCAGGTCGCGGTCTCGGCGTCCGGCAACCAGGAGCAGCTCGTCGACCGGCTGCAGGCCTCGGCGATCCCCGACCTCGAGAAGCTCGACGGCGTGCGGCAGGCGGACGTCTTCGGCAACCCGGGCCGTCGCGTCGTCATCACGCCGGACCAGGACGAGCTCGCCGCCCGCGGCTTGACCCAGACGGCGATCTCGGACGCGCTCGACGACAACGGCACCCTGATCCCCGGCGGCACCATCACCGAGGACGGCTCGACCCTGTCGGTGCAGACGGGTGAGCGGATCGCTTCGCTCGAGGACATCCGCGCGCTGCCGCTGACGAGCTCGTCGAGTTCTTCGGGCTCGTCGGGCTCGGACGGATCCGGGTCGGGTGCCGCCGACGGGACGACGTCGTCCGGTGACGGCACGGCTGCGGGTGCCGCCGGTACGGGTGCGACCGGCGCCGGTGCGACCGGAAGCGACACGGGTGCGACCGGCACCGGGGCGACCGACACCGCCCCCACCGGTGACGCCGCGACTGGCGGGTCCACGACCGCGGCCACGCCGACGGACACCACCCTGGGTGACGTCGCGAAGGTCGCCATCACCGAGTCGCCGCGCACCTCGATCAGCCGGGTGGACGGCCAGCAGGCCCTGACGATCTCGATCACGAAGACGCAGGAAGCCAACACCGTCGACGTCTCGACGACCGTGCGCGACGCCCTGCCCGGTATCGAGGACAAGATCGAGGGTGACCCCCGCTTCACCGTCGTCTTCGACCAGGCGCCCTACATCCAGCAGTCCATCGACTCCCTCGCCGAAGAAGGCCTGCTCGGGCTCGCCTTCGCGGTGATCGTCATCCTGGTGTTCCTGCTGTCGTGGCGTTCCACGCTCGTCACCGCGATCTCGATCCCGACGTCGGTGCTCCTCGCCGCGATCGGCATGCGCGCCGCCGGGTACACGCTCAACATCATCACGCTGGCGGCCCTCACGATCGCGATCGGCCGCGTGGTCGACGACTCCATCGTCGTCATCGAGAACATCAAGCGGCACATGCTCCCCGGCGTCGACCGCGGCCGTGCCGTGCGGGACGCCGTGCGCGAGGTCGCCGGAGCGGTCACCGCGTCGACGCTGACGACCGTCGCGGTGTTCCTGCCGGTCGCCTTCGTCGCTGAACTCGTGGGGGAGCTGTTCCGACCGTTCGCCGTGACGGTCACCCTGGCGCTCGTCGCGTCGCTGTTCGTCTCGCTCACCATCGTCCCGGTGCTCGCGTACTGGTGGCTGCGCCCGCCGAAGGCGAAGCCGGGCGATGCGACGACGGCAGCGGACTCGGAAGCGGATGCAGCGCCGTCGGCGGGCGTCGCCGGGCACGATCACGACCGGTCCGAGGGCGTGCTCGCCTCCGCCGCGGACCTGCACGACGCCGGAACCGCCGACCGTCTGCGCCGCGTCTACCTGCCGGTGCTCCGGTGGGTCGTCCGGAAGCCGGTCGTCGTCATCCTGCTCGCCGTGATCGTGCTCGGCGGAACGGTGGCCACGCTGCCGTTCGTCACCACGAACTACCTCGGCGACTCCGGGCAGAACACCTTCACGGTCACGCAGGACCTGAAGGCCGGCTCCAGCCTCGCCGTCCAGTCCGAGTCCGCACGCAAGGTCGAGCGGGCACTGCAGGACGTCGACGGCGTCGAGACCGTGCAGACCACCATCGGCACGAGCGGCCAGTCGATCCAGGCGGCGTTCGGCGGGGGCGGCAGCGCCTCGGTGCAGTACGCCGTCACGACCGATGCCGAGGCCGACCAGCCGACGATCCAGGCCGACGCCCGGAAGTCGATCGGTGCGATCGAGGACGTCGGCGAGGTCACCATCGCGTCCTCCGGCGGCGGGTTCGGCGGCAGCAGCGACATCGAGGTCGACGTCACAGCGCCGACCCAGGCGCAGCTCGAGACGGCGTCGCGTCAGGTGCTGAAGACCATGCGGTCGGTCCCGGACACCACAGGCGCCACGAGCAACCTGTCCGCGGCGGAGCCGTTCCTCGCCGTCCGGGTGGACCGCCAGAAGGCCGCGTCACTCGGCCTCACCGAGACGCAGGTGGGTGGCCTCGTCGCCGCAGCGGTCTCGCCACGGGACACCGGCAGCATCGAGATCGACGACGCGACGCTCGACGTCTACATCGCCGACCCCGAGCCGCCGACCACCATCGCCGCACTCCGTGCCCTCGACGTCCCGACGAGCACCGGCACGGTCCCGCTGTCCGACGTCGCCACGGTCGAGGAGTCCGAGGGACCGACAACGGTCACCACGACGAACGCGGCCCGCACCGCCACGATCACCGTGACGCCGGACGCCACGAACCTCGGTGCGGCCGTGCAGTCCGTCACGACCGCCGTCGACGAGCTCGACCTGCCGAAGGGCGCGACCGCCTCGATCGGTGGTGTCGCCGCCAGCCAGTCGTCCGCGTTCTCGCAGCTCGGGCTCGCGGTGCTGGTCGCCGTGCTGATCGTCTACGTGATCATGGTCGCGACGTTCCGGAGCCTGCTCCAGCCGCTGCTGCTGCTCGTGTCGGTGCCGTTCGCGGCGACGGGCGCGATCCTGCTGCAGATCGCATCGGGCGTCCCGATCGGCGTCGCGTCGCTGATCGGTCTGCTCATGCTCGTCGGCATCGTCGTGACGAACGCCATCGTGCTCATCGACCTCGTCAACCAGTACCGACGGCGCGGGTTGCGGGTGCGCGAGGCGTTGATCGAGGGCGCGACACGACGCCTCCGTCCGATCCTGATGACGGCGATGGCGACGATCTTCGCGCTGCTGCCGATGGCGATCGGGCTGACCGGCAAGTCCGGCTTCATCTCGCAGCCGCTGGCACTGGTCGTGATCGGTGGCCTGGTGTCCTCGACGCTGCTGACGCTCGTGGTGCTGCCGGCGCTGTACTTCGTGGTCGAGCGGGCTCGCGAACGCCGCGTGGATCGGCGGGCGGCGAAGCAGACGGAGCCGGGCGAAGCGGCCTAGCGGCGGTACTCGGCGTCGATGGCGGCGAGGGGCGAGACGACGACACGCTCGGTCCGCTCCTCGCGCTCGACCGCTCGGAACCACGACACGAGCACCAGGGTCAGCGTCACGAGGAACACCACGGCGGCGCCCTGCGACACGACGGCCAGCTGCCCGGTGACCGAGGCGTACCCGCCGAAGGCCACTGCGGCGACGAACGACAGCCCGAGCAGCAGCTCCCCGAACGTCTGCAGCGCCGGGCGGTCCCAGCGGGTCGCAGCGGCACGGGCAGGGCGGGTCGAGGTGTCGGTCACCCCCGAAGTCTGCGGCCGGGGGCTCGACAGCGGCAGTCCCGACTCCGGGTGGCACCCACCCGGGGCACGCGGCCGGTCGCCTTGCGAGGCCAGCCGGTCAGCTCGCGTGGTCAGCCCAGCTGCGTCCGCAGGAACGTGGCCACGCGGCGGCTCATCGCCTCGTCGAGCTGGGCGATCGAGTGTGCCGTGCCCTCGACCACCACGAACGTCACCGGGACGTCGTGGGACCGGAGCGTCGCGGCGAACTCCTGCGACTCCCACATCGGGATGAACTCGTCGGTGGAGTGCCCGATGAAGAACGGAGCGGTGTCCGAGGTGACGTGGAACTCCGGCGACGCCCGGCTGGCCGCCGGGCACCTGGCGTACGACCGGCACCCCAGGTAGAGCAGCTGCTTGCGCTGGAAGGCCGCCGAGACCCCGTCGGGCTCGGTGGACCGGGTGGTCAGGTTCGTCGGCCCGCTCAGGTCGACCACGGCACGGATCCGGTCGCCGTCGGCGTACGCGGCGGAGTCGTGGTCGGTGACCGCGAGCATCGCGGCGAGGTTGCCGCCGGCGCTCCCGCCGAACACGCCCACGCGCTGGGAGTCGACGTCGTAGGTCTCGAGCGTCGCCGGACGGAACACGTAGTCGAGCGCACGGCGGACGTCGTCGAGCCCGGCCGGGAACGGGTCGGTCGGCGCCAGGCGGTAGTCGACGTTGAACGTCACGAAGCCCTCGGATGCCAGGTACTTGCACACGGACCGGTAGGCGGCGGTCGCCTTGTCACCGTGCGACCAGCTGCCGCCGTGGATCATCAGGACCGCCGGGCGTCCGGTGGTGGCCCCGACCGCTCGGGCATCGGGGTCGGCGGCGGCCGAGGCCGACGGCGTCGCGGTGGGGGTCGCCGTCGTCGCGGGGTCGCTGTCGGCCGGCAGGCACACGTCGAGGCGCTGCAGCGGATCGGTGCCGTAGGGCACGTCCGCCACCACGTCGATGCCGTGGTACCGCAGCGACAGCGGGTAGATGATGCTGTCCGCGGTCACCGTGGCGTTCTCGTCGCCGACCGGGTCCGTGCTGCAGGACGCCATCGCGCCGAGCGCCACGACCGCGGCGACGAGCGCGAGCACTGAGCGGCGGCCGGACTTCATCACGTCAACGCTAGCCGCACCGGCGGCCGCCCACGTCACCCGAGCGGACGATCAGCGGCAGTGCGAGGATGAGCACGGCAGCCGCCGACCGGAGCACCGCAGGAGGACCCGTGAGCAGTCGCAAGGCCTGGAGCGCCGATCCCGAACCACTGCTCCGCGTCGACCCCGGGTTCCGCCTCGACCAGGTGGACCCGGACGGCACCCCGGGCTTCCCCGGTCGCAAGATCGACGGCCTCGAAGCCCTCGCCGCCGGCGCCTCCCGTCTCGCTGCCCTGCAGGAGCGCCTGTACGCGGCGTCGACCGCCGGTGACGAGCGCCGGGTGCTGCTCGTGCTGCAGGCCATGGACACCGCGGGCAAGGGCGGCATCGTCTCGCACGTCGTCGGTGCGGTCGACCCGAACGGGGTGCGCTACGCCGGCTTCAAGGCCCCGACGGCCGAGGAGCGCGAGCACGACTTCCTCTGGCGCATCGAGAAGCAGCTGCCCGCAGCCGGGCAGCTCGGCGTGTTCGACCGCTCGCACTACGAGGACGTGCTCGCACAACGGGTCCGTGGGCTCGCCGCACCGGACGAGATCGAACGCCGGTACGGCGCGATCACCGCCTTCGAGGACGGCCTCGCCGCCGCCGACACGACCATCGTCAAGGTGATGCTGCACATCTCGAAGGACGAACAGCGCGAGCGCCTCGGCGACCGGCTCGACCGCCCCGACAAACACTGGAAGTTCAACCCGGCCGACATCGACGACCGCCTGCTCTGGGACCGCTACCAGCAGGCGTACCAGATCGCCCTCGACCGCACCTCGACCCCGCAGGCTCCCTGGTACGTGGTGCCCGCGAACCGCAAGTGGTACGCCCGCCTCGCCGTGCAGCAGCTCCTGCTCCGGGCGCTGGAGGACATGCAGCTGTCCTGGCCGAAGGCCGACTTCGACGTCGCCGAGCAGCGTCGGCGGCTCGCGGAGTCCTGAGCGCGCGACCACCGGACCGGAGGCCCGTCCCGCGCCCGGCACGCCGCCGCCGGACCGCGCGGGGCTGGCGTCAGGGCACCGGCTCGCGTAGACTCGCTCGGTCGGCCTTCGACGTCGTGACATTGTGATCACGGAAATTCTGCTGGGTGTGTGTTGCTCGAGGGCTGGAATCACGTCGACTCGCGACGGGATGAACCCCCTCTCCGCAAGCAGCCCCCGCCGATGTCGCTGTCGGGCGCTGCGGTACGTTGCGCACCCGAGAAAGCAGCCATGGCCCCGTACAACAAGGGCGGCGCGGACAACCGCGCCTCCGACCGCGTCCGCCACCCGAACGGCACCCCCGCCGCCCGCAGCAGCAAGCACCGCGGGTTCCGCGCCGCCGACCCGTCGCAGCCCCGCCAGAAGCAGCGCTGGGATGCCGAGGAGCGTCGCGGCCGCTCGTCGCAGGGCGAGCGTCCGGCCCGCCCGAACTGGGAGCCGCGTGACAGTGGCGGGCAGCGTCGCCCCGACCGCGATGACCGTGGCGGCCGCGGCTTCAACCGTGATGACCGCGCCCCGCGTCGCTTCGATCGTGACGACCGCGCGCCCCGTCGTGACAACGACGACCGTCCGCGTCGTTCGTTCGACCGCGATGACCGAGCACCGCGTCGCTTCGACCGTGACGACCGTGCACCGCGCTCGTTCAACCGCGATGACCGTGCGCCCCGTCGTGACAACGACGACCGTCCGCGTCGCTTCGACCGTGACGACCGTGCGCCCCGTCGTGACAACGACGACCGCCCGCGTCGCTCGTTCGACCGTGACGCTCCCTACTCGCACGGCCGTCCCGACGCTCCGCAAGCTCCGCGTCGCGCCGGAACCGGCTCGCAGGGGCCCAGCGCTCCGCGCAGCTTCAACCGTGACGACCGTGCGCCGCGTCGTGACAACGACGACCGCCCGCGTCGCTCGTTCGACCGTGACGACCGTGCACCGCGCTCGTTCAACCGCGATGACCGTGCGCCCCGTCGTGACAACGACGACCGCCCCCGTCGTTCGTTCGACCGCGACGACCGTGCGGCCCGTCGTGACAACGACGACCGCCCCCGTCGCTCGTTCGACCGCGACGACCGCGCCCCGCGCAAGTTCGACCGTGACGACCGTGCCCCGCGCAAGTTCGACCGTGACGACCGCGCCCCGCGCAAGTTCGACCGTGACGACCGCACCGACCGCGCCCCGCGCCGCTCGTTCGACGAGCCCGAGCGCGGCAAGTTCGTGCCGGCCGACGACGTCAAGCTCGAGAAGCTCCAGGCCGAGGCCACCATCGCGGCCGACGTCGAGGGCGTGACCTTCGGCGACCTGGGCATCGGCGGCAACATCTCCCGCGCCCTGCAGGAGCTCGGCGCCTCGAGCCCGTTCCCGATCCAGGCGGCGACGATCCCGGACGTGCTCGCCGGCAAGGACGTCCTCGGCCGCGGCCGCACCGGCTCCGGCAAGACCATCGCCTTCGGTGCGCCGCTGGTCGAGAAGCTCATGGAGCACGGCGGCGGCACCAAGCGCAAGATGGGCCGCGCCCCGCGTGCGCTCATCCTCGCGCCGACCCGTGAGCTCGCCCTGCAGATCGACCGCACCGTGCAGCCCATCGCGCGTTCGGTCGGCCTGTTCACGACGCAGATCTACGGCGGCGTGCCCTACGGCCGTCAGGAGGGCGCGCTCGAGCGCGGCGTCGACATCATCGTCGGCACCCCCGGTCGTGTGCAGGACCTCATGAACAAGGGGAAGCTCGACCTCAGCGAGGTCATCATCTCCGTGCTCGACGAGGCCGACCACATGTGCGACCTCGGGTTCCTCGAGCCGGTGCAGGAGATCCTCTCCGCCACGGCCGAGGTCACCCCGCAGGGCAACCGCGCGCAGAAGCTGCTGTTCAGCGCGACGCTCGACACCCAGGTCGCGGCGCTCGTCGAGCAGTTCCTGCACGAGCCGAGCGTGCACGAGGTCGCGGGTGAGGACCAGGCGTCCTCGACCATCGACCACCGCGTGCTCGTGGTCGAGCAGCGCGAGAAGGACCGTCTCCTCGAGGAGCTGGTCGCCGGCGACGGCAAGACCATCGTCTTCGCCCGGACCCGCGCCTACGCCGAGCGTCTGGCCGACCAGTTCGAGGACGCCGGCATCCGCGCGACCTCGCTCCACGGCGACCTGAATCAGTCGCGCCGCACGCGCAACCTGCAGCTGCTCACGAGCGGCCGGGTGAACGTGCTCGTCGCCACCGACGTCGCCGCCCGCGGCATCCACGTCGACGACGTCTCGCTCGTCGTGCAGGCGGACGCCCCGGACGACTACAAGGCGTACATGCACCGCTCCGGCCGCACGGGTCGTGCCGGCAAGGAGGGCACGGTCGTGACGATCGTTCCGCGTGGCCGCATCCGCAAGATCGAGGGCATCCTCGAGCGCGCCGAGATCGAGGCGGACCTGGTGCAGGCCGCACCCGGTGACGGCATCGTGTCGGAGCTCGCCGCGCGCTAGTCGCGACCACACGACGGACGGGAGGTGGGCCCCACCCGCCGGTACCGGCGTGACGCGCCAGCGGCACGACGGCCGTGACGGGAGGTGGGCCCCACCCGCCGGTACCGGCGTGACGCGCCAGCGGCATGACGGCCGTGACGGGAGGGACGGTACCAGCTGGTACCGGGCCTCCCGTCCGTCACAATGGTCGGGTCGCGACGTCGGACCCGACCATTGCTGCTCACGAAGCGACCGAGCGACCGACCGCGCGCGCTCAGCGGTTGAAGAACAGCAGCCCGCGCACGAAGCCGGCCTGCCCGGCGTGCTGCGTGCAGTCGTCCAGGATGCTCACTAGTCGCGCGCCGGCCGTCACGGGCGGGTCCCACGCGTCGTCGATGACGGGGTCGAGGTCGTCCGGGCCGAGCGTGCCGAGGTACGCGACCGTGCGCTCGTGCACGGCGCGCAGGTATCCGGTGAGCAGCTCGGCAGAGGCCCGCACCCGCCCGACGTCGTCGCGGGACATGCCGTACCCGAGCGCCTCGGCCGGGAACGGCAGCCCGAACCGGTCGTACCAGCCGTCCGCCGTCCAGACCTGCTCGGAGCCGGCGAGCTCCGCGATCTGCACGTCCTGGCCACGGGCGATGTGCCACGCGAGCCACGCGAGGGTGTTCGCCCCGGCGGCCGGTCGTGTCGCGAGCTGGTCTTCGGAGAGCCCGTCGACGGCCCGCTCGACCGTCTCGGGGACGCGGGAGAACGCTTCGATGAGGAGTTCAGAGGGGGTCATGGCGCTCACGCTACGCGCGGACCGTGACACCCGCTGTCACACGGCGGCGCTGCGGTGGTGGCGCTCCAGGGCGGCACCGAGCCCCTCGAACGCGGCGGCGACCACGGCGCGGTCCGACGGTGCGACGACCTGCCGGAACGCGTCGGAGTAGACGGCGCCGACCTCGTGGGCGACCGCCGTGCCCGACGGCGTGAGGTGCAGCAGCACGCTCCGGCGGTCCTCCGGGTTCGGGCGACGCTCGAGGTGTCCGTGCTTCTCGAGCCGGTCGATCAGCGACGTCATCGCACCGGTGGTGAGTTCGAGGTACTCGCCGGCCTGCTTCGGGGTCACGCCGTGGCCGTCGGCGGCGCTGAGGAAGAACACGAAGCGGGTGTCCGTGGCGTTCAGCCCGCGGATCGTGCTCTCGTGGTGCAGGACGCGCGCGTGCTGCGTCTGGAGCACCCGGAAGGCGGTGAGCAGTCGCGGCAGGTCGGCGTCGCGGTCCGTGTCGGCGGTGACGGGGTCGAGCGCCGTGACGTCGGGCGACACCGGTGCCGGCGGTGTGGTGGGGGCGACGCGCGCCGCGGGGACGGCGGGTGCGTGCGGGGGGAGGACGACCGGGTCGGTGTCCGTCATGGGAGCTCTTCTCGGGTACAGGTTGGGAACTTCAGTCAACAAGTAACTCACTCGTCAAGATACCCCCATCAGTGGGGACACCTCAGGTCTTGTGAGCTGCTCGAGGGCCAAGTAGCTTGATCGTCGTACCACCTCGGCACGTAGCGCGACCAACCACCGCGGGCCCGTCCGAACCACCGATCAGATCTCTTCCTCACGGAGTCCAACCATGTCTCGTGTCACGCCTCGTGCTGCCCGCCTCGCCGCCTGGATCGCCATCCCCGCCGCCCTCGTCGCCTCGGGGGTCGTCGTCTCGACGGCCTCGTACGCGGCCTTCTCCTCGACCACCGTCAACCCGACGAACAACTGGACGGCCGGCAGTGTCGCCCTGTCCGACGACGACAACAACACCGCGCTGTTCACGGCGAACAACCTGAAGCCCGGCTCGACCGGTGCGAACTGCATCGCGGTGACCTCGACCGGTTCGCTGCCCTCGGCCGTGAAGCTCTACGGCACGAACGTCTCGACCACGAAGGACCTGGCGGCGAACGTCAACCTGACCATCGAGCAGGGCACCGGCGGCGGCTTCGGCTCCTGCTCCGGCTTCACCCCGGCCGCCACGGGTGGCTCGCTCTACAGCGGCACCGTCGCGGGCTTCGGCGCCGCCTCGACCAACTACGCGACCGGCGTCGGCACCTGGGCCCCGACCGGCACCGCGTCCGAGACGCGCGTGTACCGCGTCACCTACACGGTGTCGAGCACCGCCCCGAACACCGTGCAGGGCGGCACCGCAGCCCTCGGCTTCACCTGGGAGGCCCAGAACAGCTGAGTCGGGACCGGGGCCGAACCAGCCCCGTCCGTTCCCTCCCCGCAACGCGCCCCCGGTCGAAGGCAGTCATGAGCAGCATCGCAGTGCACGGTGGTCCCGCACCGCACGCAGCGGTCCGTGACGCCGTCGACTGGGGGCGCGTCGTCGTCGCCACCCTCGCCCGGGGCGTGGTCGCGACGCTGCTCGGGCTCGCGCTCTGGGCGGCCGCGCCGGCGCTCATCGGGTGGCAACCGACCACCGTGATGACCGGCTCGATGGAGCCGCGGATCGTTCCCGGTGACGTGGTCGTCTCGCGTCCGGTCGGCTCGGGCGAGATCGCGACGGGCAAGGTCCTGCTGGCCGACGACCCGGATCAGCCGGACCACCTGCGCATGCACCGCTACGTCGAGGACGGCCCGCGCGGCACCATGGTCACGAAGGGCGACGCCAACCCCGAGCAGGACTCCACGCCGATCGAGCGCTCCGCCGTGCACGGCGTCGCCTTCCTGCGCATCCCGTTCATCGGGACGCCGATCCGGTGGATCAGCGCCGGGGAGTGGGGCCTGGTCGCGATGCTCGCGCTCGGCCTGACCGCGGTGCTCGCGCTCTGCACGATCGACGGGTCGCTCCGGCGGCTCGTCGAGGCCGACGACGACACCGACGGCGCAGCCGGTGGTCCGGACGACGCGGCTGGTCCGGATGACGCCGCCGGTCCGGCAGACGGTACCGAAGACGGCCGGGAGGCGCGGGACGGCACCGCCACGGGCCTCCAGACCGCTTCGTCCACCGTCCTCACCCGTCGGGCGTCGCGTCGACGAGCGCGTCGCGTGCGGCGGCTTCGCCGCGTCGGCGGGGGCGCCGCGGTGCTCGTGCTCGCTGCGGCCGCCGGCGTCCTGCTGCCCGGAGCGGCGGACGCGGCCCCGTGGTCGCGGACCACCGTCGCACCGACGGCGACCTTCTCGGCGGGCACGGCGACCCCAGCCACCGCGCTGACCTGCACCCCGAACGGTGACGGCTCGGTCAACATCGGCTTCACGTACAACGGGCCGCCCGCGACGTCCTTCTCGGTGCTCAACACGAACGCGAACACGATCGCGGCGACCGGACCGGCGGGCAGCACGGCGCCGATCCGGGTCACGGGCAGCGGCATCCTGACGCTCGGTGCGGTCGTCACCGTGAAGATCCGCACCAACTGGGCAGGTTCCTGGCACGTCGACAGCACGGCGACGGCGCGCATCCAGACCGCGCTCGTCGGCACGAACCTGAGCTGCGCGAACTGACGCCTTGATCCGTTGTCCACAGGGCACAGCGAGGTGTCCGGGGATGTCCCCGGCCGGCGTTACCGTGGCCGCATGCGGATCCTGCACACCGGCGACTGGCACCTCGGCCGCACACTGCTGGGTGCCGACCTGCTCGAGCACCAGGCCGCGTTCACCGACTGGCTCGTCGACCTCGCCCGCGAACGGGCGGTCGACCTCGTCGTCATCGCCGGCGACGTCTACGACCGCGCGATCCCGCCGGTGGACGCCGTCCGCATGCTCTCCCGCGTGCTCGAGCGCCTCGCCGAGACCACGACGGTGGTCCTCACGCCGGGCAACCACGACTCCGCCGCGCGGCTCGGCTTCGGTGCCGGCGTGATGGGGCAGCGCGTGCGCATCCTCGCCGAGCCCGCACACGTGGCCGATCCGGTGCTCGTGACCGACGACGACGGCCCGGTGGCCGTGTACGGCATCCCGTACCTGCACCCCGACCTCACGCGGTACGCCCTGGCGGCGGTCCCCGACGAACCCCTCGCCCGCTCACACCACGCCGTCGTGCACGCCGCCACCGAACGGATCCGCGCCGACCTCGAGACGCGGGCCGGCACCCGGAGCGTCGTCGTCGCACACGCCTTCGTCGGGGGCGCCGACCCGAGCGACAGCGAGCAGGACATCCGCGTCGGCGGGGTCGACCGTGTGGCCGAGTCCGTGTTCGACGGGTTCGACTACGTCGCCCTCGGGCACCTGCACGGCCCGCAGCGCGTCGGCGACGACGACCGGATCCGGTACGCCGGGTCCCCGCTGGCGTTCTCGTTCGGCGAGCGGCACCAGCGGAAGTCCGTGACCATCGCCGACCTCGACGCGGTGGGTGCCGTCACCGTCGAGCTCGTACCGACCCCGGTGCCGCGGCGGCTCGTCGACGTCCGGGGCAGCATCGACGCCATCGAGTCCGGGGAGTTCCGGGCCGATGCCGACGCCTGGGTCCGCGTCGCGGTGACCGACACCGTGCACCCGGAACGCATGTACGCCCGCGTGAAGGACCTCTTCCCGCACGCCCTGGCGATCACGCACGAGCCGGCGGACCGGCCGGCCGCCACCGCCGCGCGGGCCGTCACCGCCACGTCCGACCCGGTCGAGGTCGCCGGCGATTTCGTGGCCTTCGCCACCGGCGGGTTGCCCGACGACGACGAACGGGCGGTGCTGACCGAGGCGTACGAGGCCGCGGCGCTCGCCCTGCAGCGCGAGGGGGACCGCTGATGTACCTGCACCGACTCGAACTGCGCGCCATCGGGCCGTACCCCGACCTCGTGACGATCGACTTCGCGGCGCTGGCCGCGTCCGGGGTCTTCCTGCTCGAGGGGCCGACCGGTTCCGGCAAGTCGACGATCATCGACGCCGTCGTGTTCGCCCTGTACGGCGGACTCGCCGGTTCCGACGCCAGTTCCGACCGGCTGCACAGCCAGCACGCCGACCCCGCGGTCGAACCGTTCGTCGAGCTCGTGTTCGAGACCGGTGCAGGCATGTTCCGGGTCCGGCGCACCCCGCAGTACGACCGCCCGAAGCAGCGGGGGACCGGCACGGTGAAGCAGCAGGCGTCCGTGCAGCTGTTCCGACTCGCCGCGCCCACCGACGTCGCCGGCGAACCCATGTCGTCCCGCATCCCCGAGGTCGGGGTCGAGATCGCCCGGATCGTCGGGCTCGACCGCGCGCAGTTCCTGCAGACCGTGGTGCTGCCGCAGGGCGAGTTCGCACGGTTCCTCCGCTCCCCGGGTGAAGACCGCCGGAAGCTCCTGCAGTCGCTGTTCGGCACCCAGGTCTACGACCGCACCGCCGACGAACTCGCCGCTCGCCGCCGAGCCGTGCAGGCCGAGGTCGAGGGAGCCGACGACCGCGTCCGCGACGCCCTGGCCCGGTTCGCGCAGGCGGCGGACCTCGCCGATGCCGACGAGTCCGTCGTCCCCGACACGGTGGCGTTCCTCCGCGCGACGGCCGACGCAGCCGGGGCAGCCCGGACGGCTGCGGCTGCCGCTGCGACGGCGGCGACCGAGCACGAACGATCGGTGACGGCCCGTGCGGCCGCCCTCGAGCGACGAGCGGCGCTGCTGCGGCGGCAGGCGCTCCTCGACGAAGACGCCCCGGCGATCGAGCAGGCACGGGCCGCGGTCGCGACGGCCGATCGCGCCGCCCGGGTCGCCGCGGTGGCCGACGGCCTCGACGCCGCAACCGTACGGGCGGACGACACCGCCGCGGCAGCGGCCCGGCTGCGCGACCAGCACGCGCTCTCCGCCGTCGACGCAGAGCAGATCGTCCGGCGCCGCGACACGCTGACCGACGCCCTGTCCGACGTCCGGCACCTCGTCGCGGTCGAGGCCGAAGCGGATGCCAGGCGCACCGCGATCGCCGAGGCCACCGCGACCGCATCGCGACTCACCGACGACCTCGCCGCCCTCGACACCGCGCTCGAGGCACGGCCGTCGGAACGAGCACGGATCGTCGAGGCCGCCCGGACCGCCTCGGCGACCGCTGCCGACGCCGACGCCGCCGCGCACGAGGTCGCTCGGGTGCAGTCGCTCCGTGCCGACCTGGCCGCGCGCGACCGCGCCGAGCAGCGCGTCGCCGATGCCGAACGCATCGTGACCGATGCCCGCCGTCGGGCCACCGAGGCGCTCGATGCCGAACGTTCCCTGCGCGAGCGCCGGATCGCCGGGCTCGCCGGAGAGCTCGGTGCCGCGCTGACCCCCGGCGACCCGTGCCCGGTCTGCGGGTCGACCGCGCACCCGTCGGTGGCCGCGCCGCAGGACGACCACCCGACGATCCAAGCGGTGGAGTCCGCGGGCGACGCCACGCGTCGGGCCGACCAGCAGCTCGCCGACGCCGCGGCCGACCTGGCCGTCGAACGTGCGGAGCACCTCCGACTGACCGGCGTCGTCGGCACGGTCGACAGCATCGCCCTCGACGCGATGGCGGTGGCCGCCGACGAGCGGGTCCGAGCGGCGCACGACGCTGCGGCGCTGGTGCTGGAGCACGAGCGCGAGCGGACGGCGCACGACACCGCGACCCGGGCGCTCGAGCGTGAGCGGAACGATCTCGACGCCCGGCGCACGGTGCTCGCGTCAACCGCGGCCTCCGATGCCGAGCGGCTCGAGGCCGACCTGCGATCGGTGCACGAGGCGATCGACCGGCTCGGAGCACTGCTCGACAGCGACGACGGCAGCGCGCCTGTCTCGCTCCGTGCCGTGGTCGACGAGCTCGACGGGCGGCTGACGGTGCTCCGCGCCGTCGCCGAGGCCGACGACCGTGCGGCGGCCGCGGCCCGAGCCCGCGACGAGCGCAGCGCCGAGGTGGCCCGGGTCCTCGACGTGCAGGCCTTCCCCGACGTCGATGCCGCACGCGCCGGCTTGCTCGACCCCGACACCGTCGCGCGCTTCCGCAGCAGCATCAGCGCAGCCGAGGCCGAACGCGCCGTCGTGCGGGCAGGGCTCGACGACCCCGCGGTGGTGCAGGCCGCCGGCGACGATCCGGAGCAGCTCGACGTGCCGGCGGCGCAGGCCGAACGGGTCCGCGCGACGGCCGAGCTCGACGAGGCCACCCGGCTCGCGGTGACCGCAGCGCACCGCGCCGAGGCCGTCGAGCAGTGTGCGACCGAGGTCGACCGCACCGTCCGTGCGCGACAGGAGACCTCGGCCCGCAGCCGCGCCGTCGTCCGGCTCGCCGACGTCGCGAACGGCGTGGCTTCGGTCAACCCGACCGGCATCACGCTCGGCACCTACGTGCTCATGCGGCGCTTCGAGGACGTCGTGGCGGCGGCGAACGACCGGTTGCGCGGCATGCTCGCCGGGCGGTTCACCCTCGAGACCTCCGACGAACGGGAATCCGGGTCACGGTCGCGACGGACGGGGCTCGCCCTCGCCGTGCACGACCACACGACCGACACCGTCCGTGACCCCCGCAGCCTGTCGGGCGGCGAGACGTTCACCGTGTCACTGTGTCTGGCGCTCGGGCTGGCCGACGTCGTGCAGGCCGAGGCCGGCGGGGTGTCGCTCGGCACGCTCTTCGTCGACGAGGGGTTCGGCACACTCGACCCCGAGACCCTCGACGACGTCATCGGGCAGCTGTCCCGACTGACCGCGGGCGGGCGACAGGTCGGGATCGTCAGCCACGTCGAAGAACTCAAGCAGCGGATCCCGGAGCGGATCGCCGTGCGCCGCACCCCGACCGGCGGGTCGCGTGTGACGACCACGGTCTGACCAGACCAGACCAGACGCTACGGGGTCGGCGTGGCCCCCACCGTGCCGTCCGGCGGCGGCAGGATGTCCGCTGCGATCCACGGGAACACCCACTGGAACAGCACGAACACGATCGCCGCGAGCAGGACCAGCAGCTCGAGCACCTTCAGGGCGGTGGGGCCGGGCAGCAGCCGCCAGACCAGGGGGAAGATCACTTGGCCGTCTCCGAGAGTTCCTTCGGGGTGCCCTCGGACGCGGGCATCCAGTAGTCGAGCTTCGCGTGCGTCACGTACCGCTCCGCCGCCGACCACATCGGGTGGCAGGCGGTCAGCGTGAGCCAGCGGTCCTGGGCGGTCGGTTCCACGCCGGGCTTGTTCGGCACCGGCGCGATCGTCTCGATCTTGTCGGGCGTGACGATCTGGCTGTCGGTGACCTTGTAGACGTACCAGACGTCGAACTTCGTCTTCGCGTCGGTGACCCGGACCACGACCGAGTCGCCCTTCTTCAGCTCCGCGATCTGGTTGAGGGGCTTGCCGTAGGTGACCCGGTGTCCGGCGACGGCGAAGTTGCCGGGTGCACCGGGCATCGCGGTGCCCTGGTAGTGCCCGAGCCCGATGGTGTTGAGGACCTTCTCACGATCCGTGCCCTCGCCGATCGGCCGGTTGTAGTCGTTGCCGAACCGGGGGATCTGCATCGTCCCGAACACGTCCGACAACGCCGGCGGTTCGTCCAGCACGGGTGCGGTGCCGCGGTGCTCGGTGCCCTCGACCTTCGGGGTCTTGACCTGGTCGAGGCCCTGCACGAGCTTCGTCTGCTCGTTCACGGCGACCACGTCGGTCCACCACGCCGTCCACACGACGTACAGGCCGGTGCCGGCGCCCGCGATGATGAGCAACTCGGCGATGAGCGACACGATCGCGCCGCCGACCGTCTGGCGTCTGCGCGGGGAACGCCGGGACCGCGAGCCGGCTTCGTCGTCCCGTGCGCTGCGGCGCGACGGGATGGTGTCGTGTGCGGTCACGGGGCTCCTGATCGGCTGGGTGGTCGGACAGGTCTATCAGATCACGACGACAGGCCGGTGACGACGTTCTCCCCACCCCCGTTAACGTGGGGGCATGGAGTACCGGATCCGCCCCTTCCGCACCGAGGACACCGACGCGGTCGTCGCCCTGTGGGAATCCTGCGGGCTCGTCCGCCCCTGGAACGACCCCCGGCGCGACATCGAGCGCAAGCTGACCGTCCAGCCCGAGCTCTTCCTGGTCGCCGAGCCGGACGGCACCGACGGCGATGACACAGACACCGCCGACACCGACGTGGTCGCCGCGGGCATGGCCGGCTTCGACGGGCACCGCGGCTGGGTGAACTACCTCGCCGTGCGCCCGGACCTGCAGGGCTCCGGCCTCGGTCGCACCCTGATGGCCGAGTTCGAGCGGCTCCTGACCGACCTCGGCTGCCCGAAGCTCAACCTGCAGGTGCGTGCGGGCAACGAGCAGGTGCTCGGGTTCTACGCGTCCCTCGGCTACACCGACGACCGCACGGTCTCGCTCGGCAAGCGCCTCATCCCCGACGCCTGACCGCCCCCGCTCCCGCCCGAGCGCCGCGCGCCCGAGCGCCGCCCGCTACGCCAGCGCCAGCGCCACCGACGCGACGAACGCCAGCACGATGCCGATCCACTGCTGCGCGGTCAACCGTTCCCGGAGCACCACCCCGGCCAGCACCACCGTGCCGATCGGGTAGAGCGCGTTGAGCACACTCACGACGGGCAGGGTCGCCGGGTCGTCGCTGCTGTGCAGCCCCGCCTGGATGAAGACGTTCGCCATGGCGTCGAAGACGCCGCACACGGCCACGGTGACCAGCAGCCGCGGACCCCATGCGCGACCCGACCGAGGCTCGCGGACGGCGGCAGCCCCGTCGGAGCGGGCCGTCGCCGTCGGGGCGTGCACCGGGCCTCCCGTCCGGAGCACGACGACGATCGCCGCCGCGCCCAGCAGCACCGCCTGCAGCACCCGCGCGACCACGAGGGGTGCGACGCCCGAGTCCGACGGCGTCAAGTCGTAGGCCAGCACGATCCCGCCGAAGCCGCACCCGGCGACGGCGGCGGCGGCCACGCCTCGGGCGGTCAGCCGTGCGCCCGAGGCGTCCCGGACCACCGCGACCAGGACCACCGCGACGACCGCGACCACGAGCGCCCCGGTGGCCACCGGTGACAGCACCGTGCCGCGGAGCACCGCGACGAGCACCGGCACGACGGCTGCGAACACGGCGGTGACGGGGGAGAGCACGCTCATCGGTCCGATCGCGAGTGCCGCGTAGAGCAGCAGCACCCCGACGCCGCCCGAGAGCCCCGCGACCGCACCCCAGACCGCGGCCGGCCACGAGAACACGCCACCGAGGACCACCAGGCCGACCAGCAACGGGACGATCCCGATCGCGGCCGCCACCGCGGCGACGACGACCGGCCGGACCCGGCGCGAGGCGAGTCCGCCCAGGAAGTCGGCGAACCCGTAGACGATCGCGCCGGACAGGCCGAACAAAACGGTGAGCACGGCTCCCATCCTGCCCCGCGCGGTAGCCTGCGGTGCGTGAGTGTTCCCTACCAGCGCCTGCCCCGGATCGACGCGCGCTGGAGGTGGTGGCGGCCGCTCGTGGCGCTCGCGTTCCTGGCGGGGTGGTACCTCGTGTCGCAGATCCTGATCACGGTCGCCTACTTCATCCCGGTCGCCGCGGTCGGGGGTGCGTCCGGGCTGTACGGCCTGCTCGACGACCTGCAGAGCGGTGCCCTCGACCCGACCGATCCGTTGACCCTCTCGCTGACCCTGGTGTCGCTCGTGGTCCTGCTGCCGGGGATCCTGCTCGCCGTGAAGATCGCGCGGATCGGACCGGCCGGCATCCTGTCGTCGACGCGCTTCCGGGTCCGGTGGGCCTGGACGGCGTGGTGTCTGCTGCCGACGCTCGTCATCGCCGCGGTCATGTTCGTCGTCCAGACCGGCCTGTTCTGGGACGGCGGGATGATCACGACCGACGGCGGCTTCGCCTGGAACCACGACGCGATCGGCCAGTCGACGGTCTCCCTCGGCACCCTCACCCTGACGATCGTCCTCGTCGTCCTGCTCGTCCCGTTCCAGGGCGCTGCCGAGGAGTACATCTTCCGCGGCTTCCTCATGCAGACCGTCGCGTCGTGGATCCCGCGTCGCGTCGGCACGATCATCGCCGTGGCGGTCTCGACGGTCGTCTTCGCGGTGCTGCACATCCCGAACGGCTACAACGTCTGGGGCATCCTCGACGTCGGCTCGTTCGGCCTGATCGCGGCGATCATCGTCCTCCGGACCGGCGGGCTCGAGGCCACGGTCCTGCAGCACGCCTTCAACAACATCATGATCTTCGTGCTGCAGGCGCCCGGTTGGTCGAAGGTCGACCTGACCTCGTCGGACGCGAACGGCACGTGGCAGGGGACCCTCGTCACCCTCGGCACGTCGCTCGCGTTCTGGGCCATGGTCGAGTTCCTGGCGTGGTGGCGGAAGCTGGACCGCCGGTTCGCCGGGCACGAGGCACCCCGGTTCCGCGGTGTGACCCCGGCCTGGGCGGGCGGCGCCCGTTGGCTCCGGCCTGGAGGCACGGGCTGGGCGACCACGCCGGCCCGCGCCGACGACGTGGCCGGTTCCGACCACCGTGCCGACTCCGGCACGGACGGTGCTGTGGACAGTGCGGTGGGTGTCGCCGGTCGCCCGTAGGCTCGTGGCATGAGCACCACGCCCGCGCCCGCTGCCGTGTCTGCTCCCGCTGCCGTGTCCGCACCCCGTGCCGCTGCGCTCGACGTGCTGCACCGCGTGTGGGGCTACGACGCCTTCCGCGGTGAGCAGGCGGCCATCATCGACCAGGTGGTGGCCGGTGGCGACGCCCTCGTGCTCATGCCGACCGGTGGCGGCAAGTCCCTGTGCTACCAGGTGCCCTCGCTCGTCCGTGACGGCGTCGGGGTCGTGGTGTCGCCGCTCATCGCCCTCATGCAGGACCAGGTCGACGCCCTGGCGGCGAACGGGGTCCGGGCCGCGTTCCTCAACTCCACGCAGGGCCCCGACGAACGGTCCCGGGTCGAGCGTGCCGTGGTGCAGGGCGAGGTCGACATGCTCTACCTCGCGCCCGAACGGCTCCGGCTCGAGTCCACCCGAGCGCTCCTCGACCGGGCGCGCGTCTCGCTGTTCGCCATCGACGAGGCACACTGCGTCGCCCAGTGGGGTCACGACTTCCGCCCGGACTACCTCGAGCTGAGCGTCCTGCACGAGCGGTGGCCGACCGTGCCGCGCATCGCCCTGACCGCCACCGCGACGCCGCAGACCCACCGCGAGATCTCCGCCCGGCTCGGCCTCGACGACGCCGCGCACTTCGTCGCCGACTTCGACCGGCCGAACATCCAGTACCGCATCGAGCCGAAGACCGGCGCACTGCAGCAGCTGCTCACCTTCATCCGCACGGAGCACAGCGGCGACGCCGGCATCGTGTACTGCCTGTCCCGCAACTCGGTCGAGCGCACCGCGACGGCCCTGGCCGAGCAGGGGATCAACGCCCTGCCGTACCACGCGGGCCTCGACGCCCGGGTGCGTGCCCGCAACCAGTCGACGTTCCTGCGCGAGGACGGTGTCGTCATGGTGGCGACCATCGCGTTCGGCATGGGCATCGACAAGCCCGACGTCCGGTTCGTGGCGCACCTCGACCTGCCGAAGTCGGTCGAGGGGTACTACCAGGAAACGGGCCGTGCGGGTCGTGACGGGCTGCCGGCCACCGCGTGGCTCGCGTACGGCCTGAACGACGTCGTGCAGCAGCGGCGGATGATCGACCAGTCCGAGGGCGACGCAGCACACCGTCGACAGCTCAGCGCCCACCTCGACGCCATGCTCAGCCTGTGCGAGACGATCGAGTGCCGCCGGGTGCGGCTGCTCGCGTACTTCGGGCAGGAGAGCACGGCGTGCGGCAACTGCGACACGTGCATCGCGCCGCCGGAGTCGTGGGACGGCACGGTCCCCGCGCAGAAGCTGCTGTCCACCGTCGTGCGGCTCGAGCGTGAGCGTCGCCAGCGGTACGGCGTGGCGCACCTCGTCGACATCCTGATCGGCAAGCGGTCGCCCCGCGTGCAGGAGCTGCAGCACGACACCCTGGCGACCTTCGGCATCGGCGCCGACCTGTCCGAGGCCGAGTGGCGGGCGGTCGCCCGACAGGTGCTGGCCCAGGGCTACGCGGCGGTGTCGGGCGACGGCTTCGGCACCGTCGTCCTCAGTCCCACGAGCGCCGAGGTCCTGACGGGCAAGGTGCAGGTGCGGATGCGTCGCGACCCGGTCAAGGCGCCGCGGGCCGGCCGCAGCAGTCGACGGACGGTCGTCACCGACATGCCGCAGGAAGCGGTCGGCCTGTTCGAGGCCCTTCGTGCCTGGCGTGCTGCCGAGGCTCGCGAGCAGGGCGTCCCCGCGTACGTGGTGTTCAACGACGCGACACTCCGGGGCATCTCCGCCGTCCGCCCCGCCGACGTCGACCAGCTCGGCGAGATCTCCGGCGTCGGCGCAGCGAAGCTCGAGCGGTACGGGCGCGCGGTCCTCGACGTCGTCGCGGCGGCCGACTGACGCTCTGCCGCCACTGCATGCCGTTCCGGGCATGTGCCCTCCGCGCGCCTCATTACACTCGGTAGCTCGTCACCACGAGGAGGTCCGGTGTCCGGTTCGACGAAGTTCGCCACCGTGCTCAGTCGCGCGGTGGTGACCCCGCTCGCCCGGTTGCTGTGGCGCCCGAAGATCATCGGTCGTCGGAACGTCCCGAAGCGCGGCCCGGTGATCCTCGCGAGCAACCACCGCTCCTTCATCGACTCGCCCGCGATCACGCTCATGGCGCCGCGCAAGGTGTCGTTCCTGGCGAAGCAGGAGTACTTCACGGGCTCGGGTCTCAAGGGAGCCGTCTCGCGGGCGTTCTTCGGTGGCATCGGCGCCATCGGGGTCGAGCGTGGCGCGGGTGCGGCGGCCCAGCAGGCCCTCGACCTCGGGCTGGCACGCCTGCAGGAGGGCGAGGCGTTCGCGATCTACCCGGAGGGCACGCGCTCGCTCGACGGCCGGATCTACAAGGGCCGCACGGGTGTGGCATGGCTGGCGCTGACGAGCGGCGCCCCCGTGGTGCCCGTCGCGCTCACCGGCACCGAGGACGTGCAGCCGGTCGGGTCCCGGCTGCCGAAGCTCGCCCGCGTGACGATCGAGTTCGGGCAGCCGATCGACCTGTCGTCCTTCGGCGAGGCGTCGTCCGGACGTGCTCGGCGCCACGCGACCGATGCGGTGATGGCGGCGATCCAGGAGCTCAGCGGCCAGGAGCCGGCGAACGCCTACAACAATCCGCCGGCGACGATCGTGGAACGGGTCCGTCGTGCGCTGCAGCCGGACGACCCGACCGCGGCTGCCGTCGACCCGGACTGACCACCGCGACTGTCCGGTCACTATTGCACATCTGAAATATCGATGGTTGAATGGCGGACGTGCCGCTCGGCACGCCGCCATCGCCGGTCGCCCGATAACGACCAGCCACGACATCCAGATCGGACCATCCGCAGCATGTCCTCCACCCCGCTCTTCGACTCCATCGCCCAGCGCCGCGATCAGGCCGACGCGCCGCACTCCACCCCGTCGCCGGCGCTCGCCGTCGTGACCCCGGCGCCGACCTCACCGATGTCCGCGCCCGTCCGCCCGGGTGACTCCACGCTGGTGCCGGCCGCCCTCGTCGCCGCGATCGACGAGATCCCGGTGCGGGTGGCATCGGCCCTCGTGACCGAGGTCACGATCCGTCCCGAGCACCTCGTCCTGGTCGAGACCGTCGCCGACGCGATCACCCGCGCGGTCGTCGACGCCGTCGTGTGCGAGCTGGACCGGATCGCCCGTGACGGCGTCGTCCGCGTCTGACCGGGCCGGTCACCGCACGATGACGACCCTCGACGACGGTCTGCCCCGGCGCCCGCGCGGAGCCGAGCGCCGCACCGCCGACCGACCGACCGCGCCCCCGCTGCGCCGTGCACGGCACGCTGCGCAGCCGGGGCCCCTCCGAGCCGCCGGGGTGGCGGTGCCCCCTCCCGTCACCCCGGCTTCCACCCGGCCCACCCCGCTCCCGCCCGAACGGCCCGCTGCTCCCGCGCGCCGCCGTTCCGTGTCCTTCCGGATCCCCGCCCGGCGGACACTGCCCGCCGCGGCGGTGACAGCCGTCACGTGCCTGTTCGTCGCGGTCGGCTCCCCGCAGACCGCCCTCGCCGCTCCGGCCTCTCCGGAACCCACGTCGGCATCCGCCGGCGTGCAGCACTTCGTCGCCGACGGTTCGACCGGGCCGACCGCCGGCCGCGACGACTTCTCGGTGGGTCGTGCTGCGGCAGCCCTCCGGGTTCCCGGTGGCTCGGGCCCGACCGGTGGAGCCGTCCGCCCCACGGCCGGTGCGATCCCGGACGCCGGTGGCTTCGGCTCCCGCTGGGTCGTCGGCTGCGCGGCCTGCTCGTCGAACCACCAGGGGGTCGACTTCGCCGCGGCCATCGGGACCCCGGTCGTCGCCGCGCTGCCCGGCCGGGTCGTCTCGGCGGGTGTGCTCGGTGGCTACGGCAACCAGGTCCTCCTGCGGCACGCCGACGGCACCGCGACGCGGTACGGGCACCTGTCGGCGATCGACGTCCGCCCCGGCCAGGTCCTCCGCGTGGGGGAGCGGCTCGGGGCCGTCGGCAACACAGGGGTCTCGACCGGCGCCCACCTGCACTTCGAGGTCATCGTGGCCGGCACCCCGATCGACCCGGCCGCCTGGCTGCGGGCTCGCGGGCTCCTCTGACGGCGTCGGGCGTAGCGTCGGGACGGTCGCGGCACGGAGCCGCGCCAGGACGGAGACGCACGTGCGAGTGACGGTGTTGGGGACGGGTGCGATGGGCGCCGGCGTGGCTGGATCACTGCTCCGCGACGGCCACGAGGTGACGGTCTGGAACCGGAGTGCCGACAAGGCCGCACCCCTGGGCGACCGCGGCGCGACGGTGGCGAGCGACCCGGGCAGTGCCGTCGAGCACGCCGAGGTCGTCCTGCTCACCCTGTTCGACACCGATGCGGTCGTCGACGTCCTCGAGCAGGCCGCCGGTGACGCCCCGACCGACGCCGTGTGGGTGCAGGCCTCGACGATCGGCGTCGACGGCACCGCGACGGTCGTGCAACTGGCCGAGAAGTACGGCATCACCCTGGTCGAGGCGATGATGCTCGGCACGAAGGCCCCCGCCGAACAGGGCAAGCTCACGATGCTCGCGGCCGGACCGGCAGACCTGCTCGACCGTGTCGACCCCGTGCTCGACGCGATCGGCGCGAAGACCCTCCGTGCCGGCGACCACGTCGGCGACGGCACCGCACTCAAGCTCGCCGCCAACGCCTGGATCGCGTCGATCACCGCGGCGACCGGGCAGTCCCTGGCCCTCGCAGCCGCGCTCGGGCTCGACCCCGCGCTGTTCCTGCAGGCCATCGAGGGCAGCGCGAGCGACTCCGCCTACGCCCACACCAAGGGTGCCGCGATGATCGCCCGCGAGTTCCCCGCGCAGTTCGCACTCGACGGGCTGCGGAAGGACATCGGGCTCATCACCGATGCCGCCCGGACCGCAGGGGTGTCCACCACGCTGCTCGAGGCACTCGGGCGCGTCTACGCCGATGCCAGCGCAGCCGGGCACGGGGGCGACGACATCGCCGCGGTCGGCACCGCGTTCTGACGCGGGCGGTCAGCCCCGGCGGAACAGCCGCCGCAGGCGCTTCGTGAGCCGCCCTACGGCCTCGTCGTTCATGGTGTTGGCGAGGTCGAACGCCTCACGGGCCGGATCGGACCCGGCCTGGATGCGTCGGAGTGCGGCGTCGGCACGGGCCCGCGAGTCGAGCTCCGCGAACGGCATGTCGTCCTCGGGGTGGTGCTCGCCGCGAGGGTCCATGCGGTCCAGGCTACGCGCGACGGGAGTGGTCCGACCCGGCGTCGAGCTCGTCCACGACGCGGACCATCTCGTCCAGGAAGTCCACGACCACGGCCATCTCGTTGCTCGGCAGGTGCTCGGTGACCTCGAGCGCGCGGGCGTCGAGCTCCTCGATGACCCGGAGCGCGTGCCGCATCGAGGTGCCGGTGGCGGTGAGGATCACGCCACGGCGGTCGTTCGGGTCGGCGTGCCGTTCGACGTGGCCGCTGCGGACGAGCCGGTCGACGAGCGCCGACGTCGACGCCGCCGTGATCTCGAGCCGCTCGGCGAGGTCCTTCGCGTTGACTGTGCGGCCGTCGTGCTCGGCGTCGATCAGGAACCGGAGCGCCAGCAGTGCGTTCTCGCCGATCCCCAGTGCCTCGCGCGCTCGGCGCTGGGCAGCGCTCTCGGCCGTTCGGTACCGCCGCAGGGCGTTGAGGACGTCCACGGCGGAGACCGCGGAGTCCTCGTACCAGTACCCTGCGGTGCTGGTCATCACCTCGGACGTCATGCCCCAATGCTAGACGCTCTAGTTAGTTTGTCTAGCGAGCGCGGAGACGGGACACTGCAACACCCGTGACGCGGTTCTGTAACACCCCGGCAACGCCGGCTCGTTAGGTTCTCGACATGCAGGAGCAGCCGTGCTGAGCCGCCTCGCGGGGAACGTCTTCCACGTGGGGAGCGCGGTGGAGCGCACCGACGTCGTCGCACGGTTGCTCGACGTCTACGTCGCTCGCCGAGAACCAGGCACCCTCGACGACGACCGGCTCGTGTCCACCGAGCTCCGCAGCGTCATCGGGACCACCGGCCCCGCGAACGACCCGGACCGCGCCGCCACCGTCGACGCCCTCGCGCTCGACCGGCACGAGCCCGCGTCCATCGCTGCAGCGGTCGCCGTCGCCCGCGACCACGCACGCCGTGCCCGCGAGGTCGTCTCGAGTGAGCTCTGGGACTGCCTCGACGTGACGCGGTCGAGGATGCCCCGGAAGATCGCCCCCGACCGTGCGCACGAGTTCCTCGGCTGGGTGCGGGAGCGCAGTGCCCTCGCCATCGGGGTGGTCGAGGGGGACGCCAGCCGTGACGAGGTGTGGGAGTTCTTCACCCTCGGACGATCACTCACCCGCTGTGCCTCCACCGCACGGCTGCTGGCGTCGCGGCTGCTCGAGCCGGACGCGGTCACCTCGTGGACGGCGGCGCTCCGGGCGTGCGGCGCGGGCGAGGCCTTCCTGCGCGGACGCGACCACCATCCGGTGCCGTCCGACGCCGCCGCCTTCCTGCTCCTCGACGCACACAGCCCACGGTCGTTGCGCTTCACCGTGCACCGCGCGGCCGAGTGCCTGGCCGACGTCGCCCCGTCCTGCGTCGCGGACGAGGTCGCCGGGTTCGACGAGGTCCGCGCCCTGCTCGACGGCATCCCCGAGGAGTCGGCGCTCGCCGTGGCGGGCGACGTCGGGCAACGGCTGGCGGTGGCTGCCGACCGCGTCGCCGCGGCCCTCGACGAGCGGGTCTTCGCGTCGTCCGCACCCGTGCTCTGACCGACGGCGCGCGGGCCCGGGACGGGGTCGGTCCGTGCCTCGCGACCGCGGCCGTGGGCGGGGGTGGCGTCGGACGGGAGGCCCGTGGCGGCGCCGTTGCGGGCCTCCCGTCCGACGGCCGGTGTGTCACGGGCCGTCAGCCGACGGACAGGTCGACCCGTCGGTCCGTCAGACGGCGCTGGAGCGGTCGGCGAGCGTCTCGTCGCGTTCCAGCTCGCGGCGGAGCGCCGCGCGTGAGCCGACCACCGGCACGGCGTGCGTGATCGCCAGGTGCAGCCGTGAGTCGGCGTCGTAGCGCAACCGGACCCGCTGGTACCGGACGAGCCAGACGAGCGCGATCCCGAGTGCGACGAAGCCCGAGGCCGCGCCGACCACGATCGCCCAGCGTGGGCCGAAGGCGTCGGCGACGGCACCGACGAGCGGGGCGCCGATGGGGGTGCCGCCCGCGAAGATCGCCATGTAGAGCGCCATCACGCGGCCGCGCATCGCGGGCTTCGTCGTGGTCTGCACCAGGGCGTTCGCCGTGGTCATGAAGGTCAGGGACGCGAGCCCGACGAACACCAGCACGATCGCGAAGGTCCAGTACGTCGGGGCGAGGGCCGCGGCGGTGCACGCGAGCCCGAACCCGCCGGCGGCGAGGACGAGGGTGCGCATCCGCGGCCTGTCCCGGCGGGCGGACAGCAGCGCGCCGAGCACCGAGCCGACCGCCATCACCGAGTTGAGCAGCCCGAACTCGCCGGCGCCCTGGTGGAACTCGACCCGCGCCATCGTCGAGGTGAAGATCGGGAAGTTCACGCCGAACGTGCCGACGACGAAGATCATGCAGAGCACGACGACGATGTCCGGCCGGGTGCGGACGTACCGGAAGCCGGCCACGATCTGCCCCTTGCCGCGGCCCGCCCGGACCCGTTCGGCGAGCTGGGCGGGGTCGACGAAGCGGAGTGCGAGCAGGACCGCCAGGAACGACCCGGCATTGATGACGAACACCCATCCGGAGCCGATCGCCGCGATGAGCACCCCGGCGACCGCGGGGCCGATCAGGCGTGCGGCGTTGAACGACGCGGAGTTCAGGGCGACGGCGTTCGAGACGTCCTCGCCCTGCACGACGTCGGAGACGAAGGCCTGCCGGATCGGGGCGTCGAACGCGGCGACGATGCCGAGTGCCAGGGCGAAGCCGTACAGCGCGAGCAGGGTGGCGGTGTGCGTGAGGACCATGACGCCGAGTCCCAGCCCGAGCAGCCCCATCAGGCCCTGGGTGAGCATGAGCATCTTCCGGCGGTCGAACCGGTCGGCGGCGAGCCCGGTGAGCGGCAGGAGCAGCAGCTGGGGGCCGAACTGCAGGGCCATCGTGATGCCCACCGCGACGGCGTCGTCGTCGGAGAGCTGGGTCAGCACGATCCAGTCCTGGGCGGTGCGCTGCATCCAGGTGCCGACGTTCGACACCAGGGCCCCGGCGAACCAGATCCGGTAGTTGCGTCCGGCGAGGGAGCGGAACATGGCGGTCACTGCTGGGCCAGCCTCCTCATGATCTCGGTGGCGTCGGCGAGGGTGCTCCGCTCGTCGGCGGTGAGCGCTGCGAGTCGGGGGGTGAGCCAGCCGTCGCGGCGGCGTCGGGTCTCCTCGACGAAGGCGGCCCCGGCGGGTGTCGCACCGAGCAGCACCTTGCGGCGGTCGTCCCCGTGCCCGCACTTCGACACCAGGCCCCGCTCGACCAGCACCGCGACGGTCTTCGTCATCGAGGGCGGGGTCACGCCGTCCTGTCGGCTCAGGTCGGCCAGGGTCATGGCGCCGTCGCGGTGCAGCCGGGCGAGGGCCGAGAACTGCGCGTCCGTGACGCTCGTGTCGGCCTTCTGGGCACGGAGTGTGCGGGACAGCCGGTTCACCGCGATGCGGAGGTCGGTGGCGTCGGTCATCGATCGTTAGCCTATCTCATTAGTTCAGCGAACGAACTTGATTTCGGGTGTACCGTGGTCTTGGACAACACGTGTTGCCGAGAGAGAAGGAGAACATGTCCGAGTTCGAGGGCAAGGTCGCCGTCGTCACCGGTGGTGGCAGCGGCATCGGCGAATCCGTCGCGAAGGAGCTCGCCGCGGCGGGCGCCACGGTGGTCGTCGCCGACATCAACCTGGCGGGCGCCGAGCGCGTCGCCGCGTCGATCGTGGAGGCCGGTGGCACCGCCCGCGCGTTCGAGGCGAACTCCGCGGTCGCCGCGGACAACGAGCGCATGGTGCAGTTCGCGGTCGACACGTTCGGCGCGCTGCACCTGGCCGTGAACAACGCCGGCATCGGCGCAGCACCGCAGCCGATCGGCGAGTACGACATCGCCGCCTGGGACCGCGTCCGTGCGGTCGACCTGGACGGCGTCTTCTACGGGCTGCGCTACGAGATCCCCGCGATGGTGGCTGCCGGCGGTGGCGCGATCGTGAACATGGCGTCGGTGCTCGGCACGGTCGGCATGGCGCAGAACGCGGCCTACGTCGCCTCGAAGCACGCGCTCGCCGGGCTGACCAAGGTCGCCGCGCTGGAGTACTCGTCGCAGGGCGTCCGCACGAACGCCGTGGGCCCCGGGTTCATCGACACCCCGCTGCTCCGCAAGTCGCTCTCGCCCGAGGCCATCGCGGCACTCGAGGACGAGCACGCCTCGAAGCGGCTCGGCACCGACGCCGAGGTCGCCGCGCTCGTGCTGTTCCTGCTGAGCGACAAGGCCTCGTTCATCACGGGCAGCTACCACCTGGTGGACGGCGGCTACTCCGCCCACTGACGGCTCGGTGCACCTGGTCGTTCCGGGCGTACCCGGTCGAAACGGGCGTACCTGGGCGATTCTTCGACCAGGTACGCCCGTTTCCGCTTTCCAGGCCGGGTGCGATGGGAAGGAACGTCGGACGGGAGGCCCGCCCAGCGTGCGCCGGTCGGCTCGCGTGGGGCGGGCCTCCCGGCCTCAGTGCCGCGCGTCCGTCAGGATCGCGTCGTGCGGGAGCAGGGCGTGCACGCCCCACGTGCGGTTCGCGACCTGCGTGATGCGCATGCTCACCGCCACGCTCGCCATCGCGAGTGCCTCGGCGCGGCCGATCCCGTGCAGCCCGGCGATCCAGTCGACCATCCGGTCGAGCGCCGTGGCCGTCGCGACGTTGAGGTCCGCGTCGAAGCCGAAGGTGATGCGTCCGGCGGGGGTGTCGGCGTGCACACCCTCGACCGGAGCCCGGTCGAGGAGCGTCAGGGTCATCGTCGTGGTCATGCCGCACTCGACCGCTGTTCCGGAGACCTCGCCGTCGCCCTGGGCCGCGTGCCCGTCGCCGACGTGGAGCAGGGCGTCCGGCACCGTCACGGGCAGGTACAGGGTCGAGCCGGCGATCAGCTCGCGGCAGTCGACGTTGCCGCCGCCGACCGTGCGGGGCGGGATCGTCGAGTGCTCCCCGGTGGGCTCGGGCGGGACGCCGACGACGCCGAGGAACGGTGCCGTCCGCACCCCGAGGCCGAGCTGGTTCACGGCGACTCCGGCGGACACGTCGATGTCCCAGAGCAGCGGGCCGCGCGACGCCGGATCGGTCAGGCCGAGTGCGCGGTTCACCGGTGAGTCGACCCCGCCCGAGGCCGTGTAGCCCCAGTCGTCGGGCACGAGGTCGTCGAAGTGCACCGCCAGGACCATCCCCGGACGTGCTCCCGCGACGGCGATCGGCCCGACCAGGCAGTGCCCCCGGCGCGGGTCGATCAGGGTCGGGGCGTCGAGGCCCGGGCCCGGCTGGCGTTCCGTGTAGCCCGCGGCGCTCAGGGTTCGGACGGTCACCGTGTCGCCCGGTTCCACGGTCAGGACCGGCTGGCGTTCGGCGGTGAAGACGTCGACGGCGGACTCGACCGCGGTGTCGAGGTGGTGGTGGGTGGTCGCGTTCGTGTGGTCGGTCACCACTCGATCATTCCGGGCGTACCTGGTCGAAACGGGCGTACCTGGTCGGAACGGGCGTACCTGGTCGGAAGTTTCGACCAGGTACGCCCGATTCCGCTTCCCAGCGCGAGCGCTCTTGGAAGGAACGTCCTCAGTGGAACTGGGGGATCGTCAACCAGATGCCCGCCAGGACCGCGGCGACACACACGGCGAAGCACAACACCGCACCCGCCAGGGCGACCGGCGGGGTGTGCCCGGAGCGCGGGTTCTCGTCGGAGTACTGGGTGCGCTCGCCGCCCGCGTCGTCCGGCTGCCCCGTCCCGAGCAGCCGCAGGCCGAGCGTGTACACGAGCACCAGGCCCACGGCGGCCACGAACCCGACGCCGGCGACGGTGCCGATCGCAGTGAAGTCGATGTCCATCGTCGTTCCCCTCAGTTCGTCGCGCCGGTCGGCTGCGGCTCGGTCTGCTCGGCCGGCCCTGACTCGGTGGTGATGTCCTCGTGCGAGATCGGCTTGCGCTTGGCGAGGACGGAGAAGGTGAGCCCGCCGGCCAGGGCGAGGACCGCGACGAGCACCAGCCCGAACGCCGAGGTCGACGCGAGCCAGGTCGCGAGCGCCCCGACCACCGCAGCGGCGGGCAGCGTGATCACCCACGCGACGACGATGCGGCCGACGACCGACCAGTGCACGTCGGCGAGCTTCTTGCCGAGGCCCGAGCCGACGACCGCGCCACTCGTCACGTGGGTCGTCGAGAGCGCGAAGCCCAGGTGCGACGAGATGAGGATCGTCGCGGCGGAGCTCGTCTCGGCGGCGAAGCCCTGCGGCGACTGCACGTCGGAGATCTTCTTGCCGACGGTCTGCATGATCCGCCAGCCGCCCGTGTACGTGCCGAGGCCGATCGCGAGCCCGCAGGCCAGGATCACCCAGAGCGCCGGACCGGTGCCGGCGGCCTGGTAGTTCGCGGCGATGAGGGTCAGCGTGATGACGCCCATCGTCTTCTGCGCGTCGTTCGTGCCGTGTGCGAGCGACACCAGCGACGCCGAGATCGTCTGCCCGTGCCGGAACCCGGTCGCGGCACCGTGCGTCGTCGCGTTCTTCGTGAGCACGTACGCCAGGTACGTCGCGACCAGGGCGATCACCCCGGCGATGACCGGGGAGAGCAGCGCCGGCAGCACGACCTTCGACACCACCGTCGCCCAGCTGATCGAGTTCAGACCCGCCCCGATGATCGAGGCGCCGATGAGCCCGCCGAACAGCGCATGGGTGGACGACGACGGCAGCCCGAGGTACCAGGTCGCCAGGTTCCAGAGCACCGCGCCGACGAGGCCGGCGAAGATCATCGTGGGGGAGATGTGGATGCCGTCCTGCCCCTCGCGGATGATGCCCTGCGACACGGTCTTGGCGACCTCGGTCGACAGGAACGCGCCGACCACGTTGAGCACGGCGGAGATGAGCACCGCGGTCCGGGGCTTGAGCGCTCCCGTGGCGACCGACGTGGCCATGGCGTTCGCGGTGTCGTGGAAGCCGTTCGTGAAGTCGAACACGAGGGCCACGACGATCACCAGCGTGACGATGACGATGACGTCCATGCGCAGGACGGTAGGCCCGCCCGGAACCCCCTGCGTGAACGCCGGGTGAACAGGTCCGGGATGGAGCGCGTCTGCGAAGATGCGGGTGTGCCCACCTTCTCCGCCGCTCGCGGCGACGCCTCGTTCACCGACGCCCACGGCGTCGAGATCGTCTACTCGACCTGGCGTGCGGCGCGGCCGAAGGGCGTCGTGCAGATCGCGCACGGGGTCGGGGAGCACGGGCTCCGGTACGAACCGCTCGCGCAGGACCTGGTGCGCGCCGGCTACACCGTGCACGCCAACGACCACCGCGGGCACGGACGCACCGGGCTGACCCAGTGGGACGGCGACCACACCAAGCTCGGTCGGCTCGGCCCCGGCGGCCTGCGCGCGGCGATCGCTGCGGTGGAGCAGATGAGCGCGGTCGCGCGGGCCGACGAACCCGGGCTGCCGCTCGTGCTGCTCGGGCACTCGTGGGGGTCGCTCATGGCGCAGCGGATCGTGAACACCTCGTCGGACCGCTACGACGGCGTCGTCCTGTCCGCGAGTGCCTACCGGCTGCCCGGCTGGATGAACAGCGGCGACCTCAACGCCCGGCACGCGGGGTCGGGGCCCACCAAGTACGAGTGGCTCACCCGCGACCGGAAGATCATCGACGCCGTCGCGATCGACCCCCTGGCGGTCGAGGCCGACGTCATCGGGCTGTTCGGGCTCGCCGACACCCTCCGACTGCTCGGGGTCCCGCGACGGGGCATCCCGCACGACCTGCCGATGCTGCTGCAGGTCGGCTCCGACGATGCCCTCGGCGGGCCGCGCTCCGTCGAGCGACTGGCGCAGGCGTACCGCCGACGCGGCCGGCTGTCCGACGTGACCGTGCAGGTGTACGAGGGCGCGCGGCACGAGGTCTACAACGAGACGAACCGCGACGAGGTCGTGGGCGACCTGGTCGCGTGGCTCGACCGGGTGTCGGCGCGCTGACGGCGCTCGCCGCGTCCTGCGACGCGACCGGTGACGGACGGGAGGCCCGTGGCGACGCCGCCACGGGCCTCCCGTCCGTCACCAGGCCGGCCCACTGCCGGGCAGTCGGCTGTCCGGAATAGGGTTGCGGCATGCACGGTGAGTACAAGGTCCCCGGAGGCAAGCTGGTCGTCGTCGACCTCGAGGTCGTCGACGGCACGATCCAGCAGTTCCGCCTGGCGGGTGACTTCTTCCTGGAACCCGACGACGCGCTGCCGCTCATCGACGCGGCCGTGAACGGGCTCCCCGCCACCACCGACGCCGCGGGCATCGCCGCAGCCGTGCGGGCGGCCCTGCCGACCGATGCGGTGCTGCTCGGCTTCACGCCCGAGTCCGTCGGCGTCGCGGTGCGCCGCGCGCTGTCGCGGGCCTCGACCTGGCGCGACCACGACTGGCAGATCGTGCACGAGGGGCCGATCAGCCCGAACGAGCACCTCGCGCTCGACCAGGTGCTGACCGAAGAGGTCGGTGCCGGCCGTCGCGGTCCCACGCTGCGCATCTGGGAGTGGGACCAGCCGGCCGTCGTCATCGGCTCGTTCCAGTCGCTGAAGAACGAGGTCGATCCCGCCGGCGCCGAGAAGTACGGCGTGCAGGTGGTCCGACGCATCTCCGGCGGCGGCGCGATGTTCATGGACGCGGGCGCCGTGATCTCGTACTCGCTCTACGTGCCGTCCGACCTGGTGCAGGGCATGACCTTCGCCGACTCGTACGCGTTCCTCGACGAATGGGTGATCGAGGCGCTCAAGTCGCTCGGCATCGAGGCGTACTACCAGCCCCTCAACGACATCACCTCGACCAAGGGCAAGATCGGCGGGGCCGCACAGAAGCGCCTCGGCACCGGTTCGCTGCTGCATCACGCCACCATGAGCTACGACATGGACGGCGAGAAGATGGTGCAGGTGCTGCGCATCGGGCGCGAGAAGATGAGCGACAAGGGCACCACCAGCGCCGCGAAGCGCGTCGACCCGCTCCGCTCGCAGACGGGGCTGTCCCGCGCCGAGATCATCGAGCGGCTGATCGGCACCTTCACCCGCCTGTACGGAGCGACCGAAGGGCACGTCACCGAGGCCGAGCGGGAGCGGGCGCAGGAGCTGGTGCGGACGAAGTTCGCGACGAAGGAGTGGCTCGAGCGGGTGCCGTGAGCCCCGTTCCGATCGACGGTGGACGCGACGGCCGGACCTGAGGGGGGACGTTCCGGCCGCCGCTGACTCGAGTGTGCGCCTCGACCTCATGAACCAGACGTGTGGATGATGAGAATCCCCCGCGCGGCTGATCCGCTCGCCGCGCGGCCCACGTAGCGTCGCTGCCGTGAACTGGTTGATCTTCCTGGGGGCGGTGGCCGCCGTGGCCGTCGTGGTGTGGATCGCCGATCGCATGGGGTGGATCGACCTGTCGAACAAGTCCCAGCGGAGCGGTGGATCCGGAGGCATGGTCGGGATGCTGGACGAGGTGTTCGCACCGACCCGGCACGAGACGCAAGCCGAGTACGAACGGCAGGCACGCCTGCCGAAACAGGCCCCGTCGCCGGCAGACGACGACCACGACCTGCTCAGCGGCAGCGTGCTCATCCGGGTGCCGACGGTGCGGAGCGCCGGGCGGCACGAGGCCCGCGCCGGGACGCACGACCGCTCGTACTGAGGGCGTTGCTGCGCGACCTGCTGCTCGCTCAGCGGGTCGTGAGCTCCTGGTAGTCCGGGTGCCGCTCGATCCACGCGTGCACGTAGCTGCACTGCGCGACGACCCGGCGTGACGAACTCGCGCGCACGTCGTCGAGCGCGTGCTGCACCAGGATCGACGCGTGCCCACCACCGCGGTGCTCGGGATCGACCTCGGTGTGCACGAAGCGGATCTCGTCGCCGTCGACCTCGTACGCAGCGAGGCCGATGACCTCGCCGTCCTCGATCAGGGAGTACTGCTGCTTGTCGGTGTCGTTGCGGACCTCGGGTGCTGCTGCCATGCACTCGACCGTACGCCGGGGCCTGGACGTGCGCTCTGTGCTGCACGCCTGCTTC
Source organism: Curtobacterium sp. MCBD17_026 (assembly GCF_003234895.2). Lineage (NCBI taxonomy): Bacteria > Bacillati > Actinomycetota > Actinomycetes > Micrococcales > Microbacteriaceae > Curtobacterium > Curtobacterium sp. MCBD17_026. The sequence goes on from NZ_CP126281.1 coordinate 661,292, forward strand.
GTGTGCTGCGCGTCCGCTCGGTGCGGTGCGGTGCGCGTCGAGCGTGCTCGCTCGGTGCGCGACAATGGGTCCGTGCGCAGGGGAGACGACCGAGGCCCGGACCGCGTCGTCCTCGGCGACGCCCTCGACGTGGTCCCCGCGTACCCGGACGGCTCCTTCACGCTGGTGTACCTGGACCCGCCGTTCAACACCGGCCGGTACCAGCGTCGGCACGCGACCTCCGCCGTGCCGAAGGCCGACGGCCCCGTGATGGGGTTCCACGGCCGGACCTACGAGCGGGTGCGCGGCGACCTGATGCGCTTCGACGACCGGTTCGAGGACTACTGGTCGTTCCTCGAACCCCGACTCATCGAGGCCTGGCGACTGCTCGCCGCCGACGGCACGCTGTACCTGCACCTCGACTACCGCGAGTCGCACTACGCCAAGGTGCTGCTCGACGCGCTGTTCGGCCGTGAGTCGTTCCTGAACGAGATCGTCTGGGCCTACGACTTCGGTGCCAAGTCCAAGACGCGCTGGCCCACCAAGCACGACACGATCCTGGTCTACGTGAAGGACCCGGCGCGGTACTGGTTCGACTCCGAGGCCGTCGACCGCGAGCCGTACATGGCGCCGGGTCTCGTCACCCCTGAGAAGCGCGAGCGCGGCAAGCTGCCCACCGACGTCTGGTGGCACACGATCGTCTCGCCGACCGGCCGCGAGAAGACCGGCTACCCCACGCAGAAGCCCGAGGGGGTGCTGCGGCGGATCGTGCAGGCGTCCTCACGCGAGGGGGACTGGGTGCTCGACTTCTTCGCGGGCAGTGGGACCACGGGCGCCGTGGCACGGGCGTTGGGGCGGCGGTACGTACTGGTGGACGACAACCCTGCGGCGATCGACGTGATGCGGAAGCGGTTGCCGGGGGCATCGTTCGAGGTGGCCGGAGCACCGGAGGCAGCGGCGGGGGACGCGGCGCCGGCGGTCTGAGGCGTGGGCAGGGTCCGGGACGGGAGTGTCCGCACATCGTCGTCGATGGGTAGGGTTGAGGCCTCGGCCGTCGATGAGCGGACGCGAGCATCACGGGGGCGATGTTGGGGACCATACCGTTCGACGAAAGCGCGGCGAACCGCCTGATCAAGGCGGCGACTGGAGCGGACATCACGTTGCTGTTCGCGGCTTCCGCCCGTCGATCAGCTGCCGAGGACGCTTCCACTGACTTCTCCGGTGCCTACGCTGACCGCTTCGCCGAAGCTGCGGTGGCCGAAGCCGCTGATCGTGTCCGCCTCGCCGGTGCGCTCGGTCGACTTGCGGACGCGGTGCAGGTCGTCACCGGTGAGGCCCAGCGAGAGCGCGAACGGCTGGCCGCCGTCGACGCCTGGCAGGGACGCGAGACCGCGCGTCAGCAGGCCGACGATGAACCGCTGGGGATCTTCGAGGTCAAGCCGACTCCGATGTTCGACCCGAAGCCCTCGGACATCCCGATCCGACCAACACCGATCTCGGCGTCGTTCTCCGCATCGGACCGTCCGCGAACGGCTGGCGGGTCGAGCATGGGTCGCAGTTCGGCGGACCCCGAGCGGCTCCGGACCTTCGTGGCGTCGGCGCGGGCCTCGGATCGCGGGTTCTCGGAGCATGCGGTGAAGCTGCGGACGGCATGGTCCGGCTTCACGAGCAACTGCTCCTGGGCAGAGGTGTCCAGTTCGACCCTGCTCCCGGGGTTCGACCGGTACCTGCAGGAGAACGCTTCCGATGCAGATTGGATCGAGCGGATAGCGTCCGCGTTCGAACGCGCCGGCGCGATCAGCACGCTCTCGAACTCCGTCCTCGACTTCGCTGCTGCTGCGACGATCCCCCCGTCGTTCCAAACCCTGCTCGCACCCGGGGCCACGCCGGCCGAGGTCGCGGCGACCTGGGCGGGTCTCGGCCTGACGAAGGCGAACGGGGTGGACCTCCTGGCGTTGCCGCCCGAGGTGCTCGCGATGCTCGGGAACCTCGAGGGGATCCCGTACTGGGCACGGAACACCGCGAACCAAGAGGTCCTCGACGACCGTCTCGCGCGCGAGAACCTCGATCCCGATGAGCGCGAAGCGCTGAGGAGCATCCGGGCCAGCTTGGGGGACAACCGGTTCCTCATCTCGTTGACGGGAGACGTCCCGCCCTTGGCCGCCGTCTCGATCGGAGACCTGGACACCGCGACCAACGTCACGTGGGCCGTTCCGGGGATGGGATCCAGTACCAAGACGATGACCGGTTGGGTACAAGCAGCGCAGAACGTCGCGGACGAGCAGGTCAAGGTGGACGGCCCGGGAAACCGTGCGGTGATCGCCTGGATGGGTTACGAGGCGCCTCCAGCGCCGCCTGATCTCGGTGTCTTCAACGAGGACGCGGCCGAGAGCGGTGGGGCGAAGCTGGCGGCATCGATCCGTGGGCTCGACGCCGTTCGTGCCGGCGACATGCCCCGGACGAACGTCCTGGCACACTCGTACGGCACCACGACGGCGTCGATCGGACTGACAGCACCCGGCGTCCACGTCGACTCGTTCACGTCGATCGCGTCTGCCGGCATCCCGCAGACCATCCCGACAGCGCAGGACATCCAGGCTGACCACGTCTACGCGGGGCAGGCCCAGGACACCTTCGTCGGCATTCCCGGGCTGGGCGACCAGTACGCCTACATCGGCAGAGGGTTCAGCGTGCCGTACCGGCTCGACCCGACGAACTCTAGCTTCGGCGCGGAGACGTTCGGCGCGGACGGCGCCGACGGCTTCGACCCGGTGAAGGACCACGGCGTGCACACCGCAAGCGGCAACGGCTACCTCGACCCGGGCACGGAGTCGCTGAGGAACGTGGCAAAGACGACGACCGGTCACGGCGACCGCGTGACGCCGGCAGGGTGACATGCTGGACGCCCGACGACCCTACGGAGAACCGACGCCGATGACCGCCCTGAAGCAGTGGATCGCAGTCACCGTGACCACGATCGCGATCGTCGGCACGACTGCCGGCTGTTCTGGAGGACAGATGGAGAACCGACCGACCCAGGAGCCGGCCGATGCGAAGCGCAGCATCCAGCAGCTCGTCGACGACACGACCGATGCGCTCGGTGGGACGTGGACGGTCCAGGAAGGGCCGCGGCTCGGCACGTGCGAGGACGAGCGCGGCGTCGGCGAGGGTGTGAACTACACGTACATCAAGTCCCGCGCTGATCGCGGCGATGTCGAGCAGGGGATCCGGACGCTCGAGAAGCTGTGGGGCGAGCGCGGACTCGACACGAAGCGGTTCTCCGATGCCGACGCGTCCTACAGCGGCGTCGACGGCAGCGGGGACGGCGTGGCGAACATCGGGTTCCAGTCCTCCGACCTCGGCGGGGGCGACACGGTCAGTGGTACCTCGGCGTGCGCTGCCGGGGACTACGTCGAGATGCGCGAGCGAGAGCGCTCGTAGCCTCCGCACGGGATCGTCAGGCGGGCTGAGGCGAGCGGGGTCTGCGACGATCCACGAGTCGTTCGACGCGTGGATCGTCGGAACATGCACACGCACCGAGCGAGCGCCCGCGCCGACTACTCCGCGGAGTGCCGCCCGTGCGCGTGCGCGTCGCCAGCGTCCGGCCGGGAGGCCCGGCTCGCCTCCGCCGCATCGGCTCCGGCCCCGTGGGCGTCCGGCTCCACGACCGGGGCGGCGTGGGCAGCCCGGGTCCGGATGGCACCGGTCGTCGTCGGGGGCTCGTCGACCGGCGCAGCAGCCGAGTGTGCACCGTGCGTCGTGGCGTTCGGCAGCGGCGCGCGGGTGTCGTCGACCCCGTGCGGCAGCACCGAGACGTCCGACGCCCCGGTGGCCCGGGAGGAACGAGGCTGTACGTCCGGCGACGTCGGCACGTCGGGCGAGGTCGGTACTTCGGCAGAGGACGACCCCGTCGGCACCGGGGCAGCTCCAGGTGCGGCGGCGGCAGCGGCTGCAGCGGCGCTCCCGTCCGACCCCGCACCGGCAGCCGTGCGCGCGGCATCGGCCTGCTCCTGCAGCGCCGAGGTCTTGCGGAGCGGCGGCACCCGGAAGAACCACGTCAGCACGAACGCGAGCAGGATCACCGCGAGGCCGACGTAGTAGACGCGGACGGCAGAGTCGCTGAACCCGACCAGGAACGGACGGCTGAGCCGGGGGTCCGCCCCGTTCAGGAACGACGTGTCGCTCGTCGCCGAGTCGGTGGACGAGCTTGCGGCCGAGTCACCGCTCTTGAGCTGCTTGATGAGCGTCGGGGCGACCTGGTCGACGACGTTCTCCCGCTGCCCCTTGTCGGAGTAGTCGATCTGCAGCTTGCCGTCGACGACCGAGGCGTTCGCCTTCGTGGCGGCGGTCTCGAGCGCCTGCTGCTCGGCTGCGGGCTTGGCGTCGTCGACCTGCTGGGCGATGATCGTGTCCGCTGCTGCGGCCGGGACGGTCCCCGCGGCGACCTGCTGCTGCACCGCCGCCGTCACCTGCTTGGTCACGGCGGCATCGGCGGCCTGCTTCGCCTGCGCGGTGCCCTGGTCGAGACCGTCCTGCACGTTCTGCTGCACCGGGTCGACGATCTTCGTCCAGATCTCGTCCATCACGCCCTGGTTCTTCGACGCGTTCGCGACCGAGGGCGTCATCGCGGCGTTGAGCGCGCTCTTCAGGTCGGACTCGTTCTGCATCGCGGCGCTGATGTTCGTCGGCATCAGGGTGAACAGCACGGAGAGCAGGACAGCGGTGCCCATCGTGCCGCCGATCTGGCGGAAGAACGTCGCGGCGCTCGTGGCGACACCGATGTCCCGCGGTGACACCGAGTTCTGCGCGGCGAGGGTCAGCGTCTGCATGAGCTGTCCGAGTCCGAGCCCGATGCCGAACATGCCGAGCATCAGGAACCACAGGGGCCGGTCGGCGGTCAGGAACGTCAGGACCGTGAAGCCGATCGCCGTGAACGCCGTTCCGGTGATCGGGAAGACCTGGTAGTTGCCGGTGCGGGAGATGATCTGGCCGGAGGCGATCGACGAGATCATCAGGCCGAGCACCATCGGCAGCATGGCGAACCCGGACTCGGTCGGGGTCACGCCCTTGACGATCTGCAGGTAGAGCGGGATCGTCAGCATCGCGCCGAACATGCCGAAGCCGACGAGCACGGACAGGATCGCGGACATCGAGAACACCCGCGACCCGAACAGCTTCATCGGCAGGATCGCGTCGTCGCCCATCGCGCGCTCGACGATGATGAACGCGATCAGGCCGAGGGCGCCGATGGCGTAGCAGGCGAACGCGGCAGGGGAGTCCCAGCCCCACTCGCGGCCCTGCTCGGCGATGAGCAGCAGCGGCACGAGCGTGACGATGACGAGCGTCGCGCCCCACCAGTCGATGCGGGGCTTGCCGCGGTCGCCGAACTTCGGCAGGTGCAGGAACGTCAGCACCATGAACAGGGCGATGATGCCGATCGGCACGTTGATCAGGAACACCCAGCGCCAGCCGGCGATGAACAGCAGCTGGTCCGCACCGGCGAAGACGCCGCCGACGAGCGGCCCGATGACGGACGAGATGCCGAAGACCGCCAGGAAGTAGCCCTGGTACTTCGCCCGCTCGCGTGGGGCGAGCATGTCGCCCATGATCGCCAGCGGCAGGGACATCAGACCACCGGCACCCAGGCCCTGCAGTGCGCGGAACCCGGCGAGCATGAGCATCGAGTCGGAGAACGACGCCGCGAACGAGCCGACGATGAAGATGCCGATCGCGGTGATGAAGAGCGGCCGGCGACCGAAGATGTCGGAGAGCTTGCCGTAGATCGGGGTCGTCACCGTCGACGCGATCAGGTACCCGGTGGTGACCCAGGCCTGCTGGTCGAGTCCGTGCAGGTCGTCGCCGATGGTGCGGATAGCGGTGCCGACGATCGTCTGGTCGAGGGCGCCGAGGAACATGCCGGCCATCAGGCCGTAGATCACCAACAGGATCTGTCGGTGGTTCATCACGACGTTGGACGCCGTGGTGGGGGCCGCGGGTGCGGTCGCCGTCTGGGTCATGAGCAGGGTCTCCCGGGGTACCGATGCGCTGGCAGAACGATTTTTGCGCTGCCTGCAAAGTTACAACTGCCGCAAGTGCTCGGTCGCGCCGAGACGGCTTCCTGAGTGGATCGGCAGTCACGGTACGCCCAGTGGGCCCCGCTGGCACACGGCCTGGAGGCCCGGCTCGGTTCCGGCGGACGGGCTGCGGTGTCCGAGACCCGCAGCCCGTCCGACGAGGGCGCTAGGCGCCCAGTGCTGCGTCGACGATCTCCTTGGCCTCGCGCTGCACCTGCTCGAGGTGCTCCTGCCCGACGAAGCTCTCCGCGTAGATCTTGTAGACGTCCTCGGTGCCCGACGGGCGCGCGGCGAACCACGCCTTGTCGGTGACGACCTTCACGCCGCCGACGGCTGCGTCGTTGCCCGGCGCCTTCGACAGCTTCGCGGTGATCGGGTCGCCGGCCAGGGTGTCCGCGGTGATGGCGTCGCCGTCGAGCTTGCCGAGGCGGGCCTTCTGCTCCTTCGAGGCCGCGGCGTCGACGCGCTGGTAGACCGGGGCACCGAAGCGCTCGGTCAGCTCGGCGTAGAGCTGCGACGGGGTCTTGCCGGTGACGGCGACGATCTCGGACGCCAGGAGCGCCAGGATGATGCCGTCCTTGTCGGTGGTCCACGCGGTGCCGTCGGTGCGCAGGAACGACGCACCCGCGGATTCCTCGCCGCCGAACGCCACCGAGCCGTCGATCAGGCCGGGGACGAACCACTTGAAGCCGACCGGGACCTCCCACAGGCGACGGCCCAGGGACTCGGCGACGCGGTCGATGATGCTCGACGACACCAGGGTCTTGCCGATCGCGGCGTCGTCGCGCCACTCGGGCCGGTGCGCGTAGAGGTACTCGATCGCGACCGCGAGGTAGTGGTTCGGGTTCATCAGTCCGCCGTCGGGCGTGACGATGCCGTGCCGGTCGGAGTCGGCGTCGTTGCCGGTGAGCACGTCGAAGTCGTCCTTGCGGGCAAGCACCGAGGCCATCGCCGAGGGGCTCGACGGGTCCATCCGGATCTTGCCGTCCCAGTCGAGCGTCATGAACGCCCACGTGGGGTCGACCTCGGGGTTCACGACGGTCAGGTCGAGGCCGTAGTGGTCGCGGATGGCGTTCCAGTACGGCAGCGAGGCGCCACCGAGCGGGTCGGCGCCGATCTTCACGCCGGCACGCTTGATCGCGGCGATGTCGATGATGTTCTCGAGGTCGGCCACGTACGTGTTCAGGAAGTCGTAGCGCTCGGGCTCGGAGTCCTCGGTGCGCTGCACCTCGGCGTTGCCGCCCTCGATGATCGCATTCGCCCGGTTCGCGATCCAGCTCGTGGCGTCGCTGTCGGCGGGGCCACCGTGCGGCGGGTTGTACTTGAAGCCGCCGTCGCGGGGCGGGTTGTGGCTCGGCGTGATGACGATGCCGTCGGCCGTGTCCGGATTGCCGGCGCGGTTGTAGCGGATGATCGCGTGGCTCAGCGCGGGCGTCGGCACGAAACCGTCCTGGCTGTCGGCGAGCACGCGCACGCCGTTGGCGGCGAGGACCTGCAGAGCGGTCTGCTCGGCGGGGGCCGAGAGCGCGTGGGTGTCGCGGCCGATGAAGAGCGGCCCGTCGGTGCCCTGGTCGCGGCGGTACTCCACGATCGCCTGCGTGATGGCGGCGATGTGGGTGTCGTTGAAGGCGGTGTCGAGCGACGACCCGCGGTGTCCGGACGTGCCGAACACGACCTTCTGCTCGGGGACCGAGACGTCGGGCACTCGGTCGTGGTAGGCGGCGAGGAGCTCGTCGAGGTCGACGAGGTCGTCTGCGGTCGCTGGGGTGCCGGCACGGTCGTTCATGCGTCCATCCTGGCATCGGCGGCCCTGGCGCGTTCGGGGGAAGCGACTCGTGCCTCGGCGGAACGCGAGCGAGCGGCCGTCCGACCCGGGATGAGGGGGGACCCCCGGGTCGGACGACCGCTCGCGGTCTGTGGAGGCAGGTGCCTCAGGCGGTGCGGAACGATCCCGTCGCCGTGCGGAACGAGCCGGTCACGGTGCGCGTCGAGGACGTCGCGGTGCCAGGGCGGCGGAACTGCGTGTCGACGAAGCGTCCGAGTGCTCGTCCGATGCCGGCGCCCGTGTAGCTGCCGATCGGGCTGCGGGTCGCGTCGCCCGTGTAGCTGCCGAGCTCGGCGCGGGTCTCGAGGCCGGTCACGTAGGCGCCGCCCAGGGGGTTCTGACGGTTCTGCATGGGTGCTCCTCGTCGTCGTGCCGAGGTCCGCAGGTCACCGAGCCGGCGACCGCGACGCCGTCGGCTGGATGACCACCACCCTACGCGCTTGTCTTGCATGGTGCAAAACAAGCGCGTGTCGGAGGCTCAGGCGAGCAGCTCGCAGAAGTTCCGGCCCTCGGCGGTCCAGCTCTGCCGCGGGACCATCCCGGCGTCCGCCGCGTGCCGGTGCAGGGCGTCGAGGCCGACCTCGGCCCACGGGAACCCGGCGCTCTCGTTGCCGTCGGCGTCCACCACCCGAGCGGTGTACACGCGGTCGGCCGCGGCTTCGGGGTTCGTCTCGACGATGACCCGGCCGCCGGCGCGCACGATCTCGCGGCAACGGGTGAGCAGGGCCGTGGGGTCGCCACCGATGCCGATGTTGCCGTCGATCACCAGCGCGGTGTCCCAGTGGCCCTCGTCGGGCACCGCGTCGAACACGGAGCCCTGCAGGGCCGTGCCGCCGGCGCGCTGCGCGATGGCCACGGCCTCGGCGGAGACGTCGACGCCGAGCGCCGGGATGCCCCGCGACCGTGCGGCGACGAGCATCCGGCCCGGACCACAGCCGATGTCGATGACCCCGCCGTCGACGTCGTCGAGCAGCGAGCGGTCGACGCGGTCGGCGGCGGCGCTCCAGCGACCGACGTCCATCGTGGTGACGGCGTCGGGCCGGTCGGGGTCGGTCAGGCGCAGGTGGCCGTCGGTGCGCAGGGCACGGGCGTACGGCTCGCCGCCGCCGGCACCGAACGAGACGGGTGCGTGCATGGTCATCGGGTGCTCCCCACGGTCTCGGCACGGAGTGCCCTGGTGAAGTCGGAGTCGGGTGCGAGGTCGGCGACCCGCTCGGCGTCCGCAATCGTGTCGACGTCGAGCAGCTCCCCGAGCACGCCCACGTCGAGTCCGGCGTCGGTCAGGCGTGCGAGCTGCACGGCTCCGGTGTCGTCACGCGACATCGGGACGCCGCGCAGCAGGTCGCCGGTGGGCCGTCGCAGGTACAGCGACCAGAAGCCGCCGTCCTCGGCCGGGCCGAACCAGGCGTCGCGCTCGGCGTCGTCGAACACCGGCGCGAGGTCCGCGGTGGACACCTGCGGGGTGTCCATGCCGACGAGCAGCAGCGGACCGTCGACGGCGTCGAACAGGAACCCGAGGCGCTCGTCCAGGCCGCCACCGGGCTGGCGCAGCACCTCGAACCCCTCGGCCGACGCCGGCACGACGTCGCCGTCGAAGAACAGGACCCGGCGGGCCGCGGGCAGTGCGCGGACGGTCGCCAGGGTGTCGGCGAGGCTCGCGGAAGCGACGCGCGCGGCGCCCTCGGGGGAGAGCGCCGGCGTCAGCCGGGTCTTCACCTTGCCGGGCAGGCACTCCTTCGCCACGACGGCGACGGTCACCGGGACGGAGACGCCGTCGGCTGCAGCGTCGCTGACGTGGGTGGGGTCGACGGTCACGAGCGGGCCTCCTCGACCACGGGGGTGGACTCGGCCGCCTGGCGGAGCGGCCCCGGTGCGACGACCCGGGCACGGGCCTCCCGGCGGTACGCACGGAGCAGACGGGACATGTCGCGCACCGCGTTGATCGTGCCGCGGAGCGTGCCGGTGACCTTGCTGTCGCCGATGCGCTGCGCGTACCCGATGTCGGACTCGTCGACGCGCCAGCCGGCGGCGTGGGCGGCCAGGACCATCTCGAGCGGGTAGCCGCTGCGGCGGTCGCGCAGATCGAGGGAGACGAGGTCCTCGCGGCGCATCACGCGCATCGGGCCGAGGTCGCGCAGTCGGTAGCCGGTCGCGCGGTGCATGAGGACGGCGAGGACGCGGTTCGCGAAGCGCGCGTGCGGAGCCCACGCACCGCGGCCGGTCGGGACGCGGCGGCCGAGTGCCAGGTCGACGCGGCCGCTGGCCACGCGGTCGACCAGGGGCGGGAGCTCGGCGGGGTCCATGGAGGCGTCGGCGTCGCAGAACGCGACGAAGTCGGCGGTCGCCGCGGCGACCCCGGCGGCGCAGGCCGAACCGAAGCCCTTGACGGGTTCCGTCACCACGAGGGCACCGTGGGCGCGGGCGACGTCGGCTGATCCGTCGGTCGATCCGTTGTCGACGACGATGGCCCGGTAGCCCGTGGGGAGCCGCGCGATGACCTTCGGCAGGGCATCCGCCTCGTCGAGGCACGGCAGGATCACGTCGACAGTCATGTCCGTCATTCGGTGCGGTCGGTCGGATCGACGGGTCTGTCCTGGCATGCATTCGACGTAACACGACGACGCGCTGCGGGGTACAGGAAACTGCCGGGTCCTGTTCGTGCAGCGCGTTCTGTGGGAGCGCGGTCCGCAGAACGGGGGACAGAGCGCGCGCGTGGGTCGCGCGAGTGGGTGTCGCAAGACGCCGTCGTGTCGTCGACACACCGCCGAAGGCGGCGGCGTCTCACGCACCAGGGTGCGTGGTGCCGACACGACGGCGTCTTGCGGAGCCGTCGGGGCGGGGACAGCGGACGGGAGGCGCGGGGCGGGGCCGTCACGGGCCTCCCGTCCGGTGGCTGGTCGCGCTCTCAGGCGCGACCAGCGGCGAACCGCTCGCGCACGCGTTCCGGCTAGCGGACGGCGCTGCGGAGCGGAGCCGTCGCGAAGTCGCGCATGCCCTGCTCGAAGTCCACCTCGGCGTGCCAGCCGAGCTCGGCGGCGATGCGTGCCGAACTCGCCGTGACGTGGCGGACGTCGCCCAGGCGGTACTCGCCCGTGACGACCGGCTGCGGGCCGTCGGGTCCGGCGATCGCGGCGGCCATGTCGCCGATGGTGTGCACGGTGCCGGAGCCGACGTTGTACGCGCGGAACGTGTCCGACGGCAGGTCGGCCGTCGCCGCGATGGACGCGGCGTTCGCGCCGGCGACGTCGTCGACGTGCACGAAGTCGCGTCGCTGGGCGCCGTCCTCGAAGACGCGGGGTGCCTCGCCACGAGCCAGTGCCGAGCGGAACAGGGACGCGACACCGGCGTAGGGGGTGTTCGCCGGCATGCCCGGTCCGTAGACGTTGTGGTAGCGGAGCGCGATCGCGCGGCCTCCCGTGGCACGGGCCCAGCTCGAGGCCAGGTGCTCCTGCGCGACCTTCGTCTGCGCGTACACGTTGCGGGGGTCGAGCGCTGCGGACTCGTCGATCAGGCCGGGCAGCAGGGGCTGACCGTCGGGGCCGATCGGGTCGAAGCGGCCGGCGTCGAGGTCCTCGCGGCGGCGGGCCGGCGGACGGGTGGGTTCCCCGGAGACGGTGGTGTACGCGCCCTCGCCGTAGACGACCATCGAGCTGGCCACGACGAGCCGGCCGATGTCGTGCCGGTCCATGCCGGCGAGGACGTGGGCGGTGCCGGTGTCGTTCGACGAGACGTAGTCGGGGGCGTCCTGGAAGTCCACGCCGAGGCCGACCTTGGCGGCCTGGTGGCACACGACGTCGATGCCGTCGAGCGCGGTGTCGAGGGCGACCCGGTCGCGGACGTCGCCGTGCACGAACGCGATGCCCTGCTGCTGGTGGGCGCGGATGACATCGGCGGGGTCGCCGTGCACGTCGTCGCGCAGGGAGTCGAGGACGCGGACCTCGTGGCCGTCGGCCAGGGCACGGCGGACGATCGCGGAGCCGATGAAGCCGGCGCCGCCGGTGACGAGGAGGCGGCTCATGCGGTGGCGGTGGTGGGCTGGGCCTGCATGATGCTGGCGCTCGCGCTGGTCGGGACGAGTTCGCGCGGGGTGAAGTCGGCGGGGATGGCGGCGACGATCTGGCCGATGGCGCGGACGATGACCTCGTTGGCGCGGGCGAGGCGTTCCATGACGAGGGCGTGGGTGACGACGGCGCCGGCGTCGTCGACGTCGGGGCCGCTGGCTGCGGCTGCGGCTGCGGTCTCGTCCTCGGTCGGGGCCAGGCCGGCGTCGGCGTCGGTGACGAACGACAGGTTCACGGTGGCGATGCCGAGTTCGGCGGCGAGCGGGACCTCGGGCGTCATCGTCATGTTGATCGTGTGGCCGCCGGCCTGCCGGAGCCAGACGGACTCGGCGCGGGTGGAGAACCGGGGGCCCTGGATGACGACGCACGTGCCGGTCGGACGGAACGGCACGTCGAGGCCGGCGACGGCGTCGATCGCCGCGCGGCGGAGCGTGGGGTCGAACGGGTCGGCGAAGGACAGGTGCTGCACGTCGTCCTCGAAGAACGTGTCGGCGCGTCCCCAGGTGCGGTCGATGAGCTGGTCGGTCACGACGAAGGTGCCGGGTGCGTAGTCGGGGTGCAGGCCGCCGACGGCGCTCGAGGACACGATCGCGCGGACACCGAGGGAACGGAGCGCCCACACGTTCGCGCGGTGGTTGATGCGGTGGGGGGCGACGGAGTGCTCACGGCCGTGGCGGGTCAGGAACGCGACCCGTCGTCCGGCCATCGTGCCGATGCTGATCGGGCTCGACGTCGGGCCGAACGGGGTCGGGACGTCGAGCTCGTCGGCGGTGCCCTCCTCGAACAGCTGGTACAGGCCGGAGCCTCCGATGACACCGATCGTCACGGCTTCGTCGTTCTCCACAGGTCCTCCGTTGGTCGTCGGCGCGGGCTGCGCGCTGGATACGCTACTGACGGCGCCACCGGGCGAACCGGGAGCGGCGCCACCAACCCCCTGTTCGGAGGCACCTGTGCGAACGATCGGTCAGCACCGCGACGACCTGGCGGCGTTGCTCGCGCCGGTGGTGGCGGGCCTCGGAGCAGAAGAACTGCCGATCGACGAACTCGTCGGCGCGGGGATCGGCGCCGGGCTCGGACACCGTGTGCTCGCGGCGGCCGTCGCGTCGCCGGTGCCGCTGCCGCCCTTCGACAACAGCCAGATGGACGGGTTCGCGGTGCGGGTCGCCGAGGCCGGGCAGCAGGTCCGGGTCGTCGAACCGATCCCGGCCGGCGTGGTGCCCGAACCGCTCGAGCCCGGTACGGCGGCGCCGATCATGACCGGTGCACGGATCCCGACCGGTGCCGACGCGGTGTTCCCCGTCGAGGCGTCCGAGCCCGGTGCGTTCCCGGCGGCGCTCGAGCTGCCCCGGGTGACGGTGCCCGCTGACCTGACCGCCGGGACGTTCGTGCGGGTCACCGGCAGCGACCTGCCCGCCGGTGCCGAGCTCGCTCCGGCCGGTTCCGCGGTCACGCCGGCGCTGCTCGGGGCCCTGGCTGCTGCGGGGGTGACGACCGTGTCGGTGCGCCGACCGCTGCGGGTCCTCGTCGTGTCGACCGGCTCGGAGCTGCAGGGCGCCGACACGGAGGCGGCGACCATCGGCGACGCGAACGGCATCGCGCTTCGGGCGGCCCTGGCCCAGGTCGGTGCGGAATCGCGGGCCGTCCGGGTGCCCGACGAGGTCACTGCTTTCGTCGGGGCGCTCGATGCGGCCGTGGGGGACTGGGCCGACCTCGTGCTGACCACCGGGGGCATCAGCGCCGGGGCGTACGAGGTCGTCCGACAGGCGCTCGAACCCCGCGGGCTCGCGGTGACGCCGGTCGCGATGCAACCCGGTGGGCCGCAGGCGTTCGGCAGCGTCGTGTTCCTTGGCGACGCCGGTGGCGGTCGCTCCGTGCCCGTCGTGTCGTTCCCGGGCAACCCGGTGTCGGCGCTGGTCTCGTTCGAGGTGTTCCTGCGACCGCTGCTCGCCACCGCCGTCGGGCTGACGCCGGACCGTCCCACCCAGGTCCTGCCAGCGGCGTCCGCTGCCGGCTCACCCGTCGGCAAGCACCAGGTCCGTCGCGGCCGGGTGCAGGACGGGGCCGTGCACTTCGTCGGTGGGCCGAGTTCGCACCTGCTCGTGCACTACGCCGCCGCCACCCACCTGGTGCACGTCCCCGTCGGCGTCGACACCGTCGAACCCGGCGACCCCCTGACCGTCTGGAGCCTCCGATGACCGACCCGTCCGCCTCTGACCAGGTGCGGCCCGGACCGTCGCCGACCGACGAGTTGTCGCCGGCCGACGAGTTGTCGCACGTCCGCGCCGACGGCAGCGCACACATGGTCGACGTCTCCGCGAAGGACGTCACCGACCGGTCCGCCACCGCCACCGCCACCGTCGTCACCCGCCCCGACGTCGTCGCACGCATCCTGGACGGCTCGCTGCCCAAGGGCGAGGTCGTCGGCACCGCCCGCATCGCCGCGATCATGGCGGTGAAGAAGACCTCCGACCTGATCCCGCTGTGCCACCCGCTGCCGATCGCCGGCGTGCAGGTCGACATCACCGGCTCCGACGACCGCGTGCTGATCGAGGTGTCGGTCCGCACGACCTCGCGCACCGGCGTCGAGATGGAAGCCCTGACCGGGGCGAGTGTCGCCGCCCTGACGGTGTACGACATGGTGAAGGCCGTCGACCGAGCGGCCGTGATCACGGACGTCCGCGTGCTCGAGAAGCACGGCGGGCGCTCCGGAGACTGGAGCAACCGATGACCGCCGAGCCGACCAGGGGCCGGGCCGCCGTCGTCGTGGTGTCCACGCAGGCCGCCGCCGACCCCGCACTCGACCGCACCGGGCCCGTCATCGTCGACTGGCTGCGCGACCGCGGATTCACCACGAGCGACCCGATCATCGTCCCCGACGGCGGCGCGATCACCGAGACCGTCACCGCCGAACTCCTGGCCGACGCACGTGTCGTCATCACCACCGGCGGCACCGGGGTCACCCCGACCGACCGGACCCCCGAGGCGGTGGCGGGGCTGATCGACCTCGAACTGCCCGGCATCACCGAGGAGATCCGTCGGCGCGGACTCGCGGGTGCCGGCCCGACCGCGCTGCTCACCCGCGGCGTCGCCGGGGTCACGAACGCCGGTTGCCTGCTCGTCACCCTGCCCGGGTCGCGTGGCGGGGTGTCCGACGGGCTCGCTGTGCTCGACGGTGTGCTCGACCACGTGGTCGCACAGGTGCACGGCGAGGGCCACGCCCCGCGGAGCGCCTCGTGAGCACCACCGAGGCCGTCGCACGTGTCGTGCTCGCCGACGTCGTCGACCGCGACATCAGCGTCGACGAGGTCGCAGCCGCGGTGGCCACCGAGCAGGACGGCGCTCTGGTGACCTTCGCCGGAATCGTCCGTGACCACGACGATGGCAAGGGCGTCACCGCGCTCGACTACGAGCGGCACCCCAGCGCCGGCGACGTCATCACCGAGGTCGCCCGCACCATCGCCGAGGACCACCCCGACGTCCGGATCGCCGTGCTGCACCGGGTCGGGGCGCTCGGGATCGGGGACGTCGCGCTCGCCGCAGCGGTGTCGTCGTCGCACCGGGCGCAGGCGTTCGCCGCGTGCGGTGCCCTGGTCGACCTGGTGAAGGAGCGCGTGCCGATCTGGAAGCACCAGCGGTTCACCGACGGGACGGACGAGTGGGTCGCGGCGCTGTGACCGCCTCCGCCCAGACCGCGACCGCCGGCCATCGGGCGCGCTGATCCTGCAGCCTCGCCCGCCGGCCGCTCGACGCCCACCCTGAGCACCTTCGCAACCGGGACGCTCGTTCGGGGCATGGTGAGACTCCAAGCGGATCCATAGAATCGCGAACATGAGCGTCTTGCTGCCCGGGATCACCGTCATCCTGCTGGTCTTCGCCCTGATCGACATCCTGACGAAGACGGATGACCAGATCCGCGGCCTGCCGAAGATCGCGTGGGTGATCCTCGTGATCCTGGTCCCCGTCGTGGGCAGCATCGTCTGGTTCGCCATCGGCCACGACTGGGCTCCGGGCGAACGCAACCACGGTCGCTACATCGAGCCCACCCGCCACGAGGACCGGTACGCCACCCTCGGCGACGCCCGCAGTGCCCACGGCGCCAAGCGCGTCACCGGTACCGAGCAGGAGCTCGCCGAGCTCGAGCGCGAGATCGAGTACTGGGAGGCGCAGGCCCGCCTGAAGCGCGCCAAGGAGGCCGCGGGCGAAGGCGACGTCACCCCCGCGAGCTGACCCGGGCCTCCAGGCCGACGCACCGGCGCGCCGCGCCGCCGACGCACCGCGCGAGCCCACGCGCACGGGCCGACCACCTGCACGCGCACCACGCGCACGAGCCAGCCGCACCAGCCGCACCACCCGACCCGCACCCACCACCCCGCCGCGCCACCTACCCTTGACGCGTGGCACATCTCCTCGGCGCCGAGAACCTGCATCTCGAGTTCCCCACCAAGGTCGTCTTCGACAACGTCACCCTCGGCATCGACGAGGGTGACCGGATCGGCGTCGTCGGCCGGAACGGCGACGGCAAGTCGACCCTCCTCGCACTGCTGTCCCAGCGACTCGAGCCGGACGGTGGCCGCGTTACGCACCGCCGCGGGCTGACCATCGGCTACCTGGACCAGCGCGACATCCTGCCCGAGGGCGCGACCGTCGGCAGCACCGTCGTCGGCGACCTCGAGGAGCACGAGTGGGCCGGTGACCCGAAGATCCGCGACATCATCGGCGGTCTGGTCTCGGACATCCCGTGGGACGTCAGCGTCGACGACCTGTCCGGTGGGCAGCGTCGTCGTGTGGCACTCGCGCGGCTGCTGGTCGGCGACTGGGACGTCCTGTTCCTTGACGAGCCGACCAACCACCTGGACGTCGAGGGCATCGAGTGGCTCGCCGGGCACATCAACCGCCGCTGGTCGTCGAACCAGGGCGGCATGGTCGTCGTGACGCACGACCGGTGGTTCCTCGACGCCGTGTCGACCGACACGTGGGAGGTCCACGACGGCGTCGTCGACCCCTTCGAAGGTGGCTACGCCGCGTACATCCTGCAGCGCGTCGAGCGTGACCGGCAGGCGGCCACGATCGAGCAGCGCCGCCAGAACCTTGCCCGCAAAGAGCTCGCATGGCTCCGCCGCGGCGCCCCGGCCCGCACGAGCAAGCCCAAGTTCCGCATCGACGCGGCGAACGCCCTGATCGACGACGTCCCGCCGATCCGCGACACCGTCGCGCTGTCCCGGACCGCGACCGCGCGCCTCGGCAAGGACGTCGTCGACCTGCTCGACGTGAGCGTCTCGTTCGACGGCACGCAGATCCTCGACCGCATCGAGTGGCGCATCGCACCGGGGGAGCGGACCGGCATCCTCGGCCCGAACGGTGCCGGCAAGTCGACCCTGCTCAACCTGGTCTCCGGTCGGCTGCAGCCGACCAGCGGGCGGGTGAAGACCGGCAAGACCGTGCAGGTCGCGGTGCTCGACCAGCAGCTCGCCGACCTGCAGCAGTTCGCCGACGACCGCGTGCGCGAGGTCGTGGCGCGCAAGAAGACGAGCTACGTCGCCGACGGCAAGGAGATGACGCCGTCGCAGCTGCTCGAGCGGCTCGGCTTCACCTCGGAGCAGCTCTCCACCCCCGTGCGCGACCTCAGCGGCGGGCAGAAACGGCGCCTGCAGCTCATGCTCATCCTGCTCGACGAGCCGAACGTGCTCATCCTCGACGAGCCCACCAACGACCTCGACACCGACATGCTCGCCGCCATGGAGGACCTGCTCGACACCTGGCCCGGCACCCTGCTGGTCGTCAGCCACGACCGGTACCTGCTCGAGCGCGTCACCGACCAGCAGTACGCCGTGCTCGGCGGTCACCTGCGCCACCTGCCCGGCGGCGTCGACGAGTACATGCGTCTGCGCGAGGCCGGAACCGGGGGCGGGACCGCCTCTGCGGCTGCCGCCGCGTCTGCCGGGAGGCCCGACACCGTCGGCGGGACCGGCTCGGCCGGTGCCGTGGCCGGGTCCACGGCCGCTGGTGCGTCCGCCCTGTCGGGAGCGGACCGGCGGACGGCCGAGAAGGAGATGTCGGCGCTCGACCGCAAGATCGCGAAGGTCGGCGCGGACCGCAAGAAGCTGCTCGACCAGTTCGCGACGCACGACCAGTCCGACTACGCCGGACTCGGCGAACTCCAGTCGAAGCTCGCTGCGCTGGAGGCCGAGGTCGAGCAGCTCGAGGAGCGCTGGCTCGAGGTCGCGGAGCTGCTCGGGGTCTGAGCCGGTCTACTCGACGGACGCGGGGTTGACCGCGTCCTGGCCGCTGTCCGCCGGTGTGGCGTCCTCGGGCGCCCCACCGCCGGGGTTCGCCACGACCTCCCACAGGTGGCCGTCCGGGTCCTGGAAGAAGCCGGACCACATGCCCCACGGGCGCGTGTACGGCGGTTCGAGCATCGTGGCGCCCGCTGCCTGCGCCCGCTGGAGGAACGCCTCGGCCTCGGCCTGACTGCCCGTGAAGTGCCCGATCGTGCTGCTCGGTGCCGTGGCCAGCTGCACGCCGGAGTCCTTCGCCATGTCGTCACGGCCGTAGACGCTGATGATCAGTCCGTCGTTGAGGGTGAACATCGCCGTGGTGCCGCCGGCCTGCGTTTCCGTGGCGGGGTACTCGGTCGCGATGACGCCGCTGCCCTCGATGCCGAGCAGGGCGCGGTAGAACTCGGCCGATCGAGCGACGTCGGCGACGGCGAGGGTGATGGCGTGCATGCGGCGCACGCTACGCCGGGGCCGCTCGGCCCGTGTCACGCTGTCGGTCAGTCCCCGAGGCCCAGGATGAGTCGGCGGAGCAGCCCGGCCAAGTGGCCCTGCTCGTCGGCGGAGACCCCGGACAGGATGTCGCGCTCGGCGGCCAGCAGGTCCGCGATCGCCGCGTCCACCGCCACCCGGCCCTTGCTCGTCAGCGAGACGAGGATGCCGCGGCCGTCCTTCGGGTCGGTCCGTCGCCCCACGAAGCCGCGGGCCGCCAGGCGGTCCACCCGGTTCGTCATCGTGCCGCTCGACACCAGGGTCTGCTGCAGCAGGGTCTTCGGGCTCAGCTCGTACGGCTCACCCGCCCGCCGCAGGGCCGACAGGACGTCGAACTCCCACGGTTCCATGTCGCTCGCGTCGAACGCCGTCCGCCGGGCGCGGTCCAGGTGCCGGGCGAGCCGGTCCACGCGGGACAGGACCTCGAGCGGGCCGAAGTCGAGGTCGGCACGCTCACGACCCCACGCCGCGACGATGCGATCGACCTCGTCCTCATGCGGCATCCCTCCATCTTGGCCGAACCCGGAGCGGACAGCCAGCCTCGTCGGTCGTGGGAAGATGGAGGAGCACCTCCGGGTGCGTTCCGCCTTGGTGTAATGGCAGCACGACGGCCTTTGGTGCCGTTAGGTCCGGGTTCGAATCCTGGAGGCGGAGCGGACGACGGGGTGATCGGTCTATCGGCGGAATCAGTTCGGTGTGTTCGCTCCGTGGAGCCTCCGGACGTGCTCGGACCTCCCGTGGCATCTTCAGCGCCGAGCGACTGCGGCTGGCTTGTTCAGTTCGGAGCGGGCCCGGGGTCAGGCCGCCACGGGCATGTCCAGGGGCATGGTCGTGACCTCGATTCGGATCGCCTCCTGCTGCCTCGTCGCGAGGTTCGCGTGACTGGTGGCGCTTGCCGAGCAACTCGATCACTCGGGCGAGGAGCGCGGGCGAGCGCTCATCTCATGGGCGTGCGCGTCTGCTTCGGTCTTGTAGATCTCGCCCCATGCGATGCTCGCGGGCATGGCATGGGGACGCACGTCCGCGTCAGGCAGGCTGATCTGCACGAAGTGCGGGAAGGCGGGGAACGTCCAGAGGTCTTCGTCCTCGAACCGACTTCAGAGCAACAACTCTCCGACGCCGAGCGGGTGGCCGAGTTCCTGACCGTTCAACGGCGGATCGCAGCTCACCATCAGCGCATCGTGACCGTTCGGGAGCTCGATCGGTCGTTCCACCGTGCACCGGAAGACGGTCGAGAACCGCTTGCTGTCCATGGACGAGAGGAAGAAGACTTCAAGCATTTCAGAACTCCGGGTTGGCTCCGCTGACGTTGTCTGAACGGATTGATCCGATGTCGATCCTGTGCGGATGGCGACGGATCCAACGGTCAGCCGCTCGTCACCACGAACTCGGCGCGTAGTCCTTCAGGAAGACACCGAACAGGTCGTCGCCGGCTTCGCCCCGGACGATCGGGTCGTAGACGCGGGCTGCCCCGTCGACCAGGTCGAGCGGTGCGTGGAAGCCCTCTTCGGCGAGCCGGACCTTCGTCGGGTGCGGGCGTTCGTCGGTGATCCAGCCGGTGTCGACGCTCGTCATCAGGATGCCGTCGGTCTCGAACATCTCCTGCGCGCTCGTGCGGGTGAGCATGTTCACGGCGGCCTTCGCCATGTTCGTGTGCGGGTGTCCCGGCCCCTTGTACGCGCGGCCGAACACCCCCTCCATGGCGCTGACGTTCACCACGTAGGTGCGGCGTCCTGTGCTCGCGGCCATCGCGGGGCGGAGCTTCGAGATCAGGATGAACGGTGCGGTCGTGTTGGCCAGCTGGACCTCTAGCATCTCGAGTGGGTCGACCTCGTCGACCTGCTGGGTCCACGAGTTCTCGTCGTGCAGGTCGGGGACCAGGCCGCCGGCGTCGATCGCGGCGCCCAGGGCGAGCCGTTCGAGCGAGCTCGATCCCGGCGCCATCGCCTGCTCGGTCAGCTCGTCGGCTCGGGCTGCGGCGGCCGCGAGGATCGGGTGCGCGGCCACCGATCGTGCGAGCGCCAGCGGGTGCTGGTCGTTCGTGTGCCCGAAGGTGACGAGTTCGGGCAGCGGTCCGTCGGGCAGCGGCGCGAGTTCCGCGTCGACCAGCGGCTGGTAGGCGCCGGTCGACCGGCGCACGGTCTGCGTGGCGTTGTTGATCAGGATGTCGAGGGGACCGGCCGCGGCCACGTCCTCGGCGAGCCCGATCACCTGGGCGGGGTCGCGCAGGTCGATGCCGACGACCTTCAGGCGGTCCATCCAGTCGGCGGAGTCCGGCAGGCTCGCGAAGCGGCGCACCGCGTCGCGGGGGAACCGCGTGGTGATGGTGGTGTGGGCCCCGTCGCGCAGCAGCCGGAGGGCGATGTACATGCCGATCTTCGCGCGGCCGCCGGTGAGCAGCGCCCGCTTGCCGGTCAGGTCCGTCCGGGCCTCGCGCTTCGCGTGGCTCATACGAGCGCACGCCGGGCAGAGCTGGTGGTAGAACGCGTCGACGACCGTGTAGTGCTGCTTGCACATGTAGCAGGGCCGTGACTTCAGCAGGGTGCCCGCGGTGGTCGACGCGGTCGAGGCGCTGATCAGGACGCCGCGGGTCTCGTCGTCGATCCGGTCGGCGGCCCCGGTGGCGGTGGCGGCGATCACACGGCGGTCGGCCTCGGCGATGACGCTGCGCTTCTCGAGACGGTGCGCACGCTTGACGGCCTTGAACATCTTCGCGGTGGCCCGGCGGACCCGGATGAAGTCCGGATGCGTCTCGTCGATCTCGGTCAGCTGCTCGAGCACCCGGAGCGCGACGCTCAGGTCGTCGGGGTCGATGCCGCTGGGTTCGGGGTGCTCGGAGCTCACACGCGATCCTACGTCGGGACCGAGCACCGATCAGACGAGCTGCTGCTCCATGCACACGCTCGTCGGGTCGTCGACGTACGGGCCGAACCGGGGGATGTCCGCGTACCCGGCCTTCCGGTACAGCGCGATCGCCGCGGCCTGCGGCAGGCCGGTCTCGAGCCGGACGGTCCCGATGCCGATCGCGCGGGCTCGGTCGTGCAGGGCGTCGAGCAGCCGCGTCCCCACGCCGAGCCCACGCGCGGCGTCGCTCACGAACATGCGCTTGACCTCGCCGGTGCCGTCGCCGGCGTCGACGAGCGCCACCGTGCCGAGGGCGGTGCCCTTCTCACGCGCCACCAGGAACGTGACGTCGGGCTGGTCCAGGTCGTCGACGTCGAGGGCGTGGTAGTTCTCGGCCGCGTAGAGGCTCAGTCCGTAGTCGTCACCCTGCTGCAGCAGGTGCAGGACGTCGTCTTGCCGGGGGCTCTCGATCTGCACGGTCAGCACCGCCACACAGTAGTGAGGACGACGAGAACAGTGGGCAGACGAGGCCCCCGGCCGACGGCGATCAGGCCAGGAGTCCCTCGCTGACCTCCCACAGTCGCCGGGCATCGTCGGCGTCGAGCATCGCCGAGTTCGCGTCCGACGGGATGCGGTCCGCGGTGAGGGGCAGGACCCGGTCGTCGATCACGGCGACGTCGCTGTCCTTCAGGTAGACCCCGCCGACGCCGTCGAGCAGCGGGCTCGCGGCACCGAACACGAGCGTCGCTGCGCCCTGCTCGACGGTCTTCTTGCCGACCTCGGGGTCGATGACGGTCACCCCGTGGTCGTCGACCAGTCCCTGCTCGCGGTACGACGCGAGCACCGTTTGGTCGTGCGGGCCGGGTCCGATGATGACGCCCGGGTGCGCGGCGAAGGCTCGGATGCCCTGGTCGGCGTACCGCCGGTCGAGCTCCACCGTGAACAGGACGTTGGCGCGCTTCGACTGGCCGTACGCGGTGACCGGGTCGTACCCGTGCGCGAACGTCAGGTCGTCCCACCGGATCTGCCCGAACCGCGCCGCACCGGAGGTGACGGTCAGGACCCGCGCACCACGGGCCTCCAGGAGGGCGGGCAGGAGCGCCCGCGTGAGCTGGAAGTGCCCGAGGTGTGTCGTCGAGAACGCCAGTTCGTTGCCGCGGCCGTCGAGTCGGCGGTCCGGGGTGAAGAGCATCGCGGCACTGTTCACGAGCATGTGCAGCGGGCGGCCGGAGGCCGACCAGCGCGCGGCGAAGGCATCGACCGACGACGGGTCGGTGAGGTCGAGGGCCTCGACGTGGATGCCCGGGATGTCGGCGACTGCTGCGGATGCCCGGTTGACGTCACGTGAGGCGACGGTGACGTCGGCGCCGGCCGCCGCGAGGGCGCGGCTGGTCTCACGGCCGAGGCGGCTGTGTCCGCCGGTCACGACGACGTTCCGGCCGGTCAGGTCGACGCCGTCCAGGACGTCGGCGGCGGTGGACGCGGCAGTGAAGCCGCTGGGCAGGGGGTGCTGGTCGGTGATCACGAGTGGTGCTCCTTCGATTCGATGTGGCCGACGGCGGCAGCAGGGCCGGCCGCGTCGGCGGTGTCAGGGCCGACGGCGTCGGTGATCGCCGACCACGCGTCGGGGTCGAGGCCGAGCTCGGTCCGGAGGAACGCCGTCGTGGTGTGGCGGACGAGGTCCACACGCTCGGGGCTCTCGTCCGTGGTGGCGGTCGACTCGTAGTCCTGGATCCCGCCGAGCAGGTGCTCGCCGCCGTGGAGTGTCACCAGATGCCGCGCGCCGGGGCTCAGGTGGTAGACGTCGGTGAACCAGTCCGGGCCTCGCGTCGAGAGCTGAGACTGGTCGTGGTCGCCGGCGACGACCAGTGACGGGGTGTGCAGCCGGCTGAAGTCGGGGCTCATGAACGCGAAGTGCTCCTGCGCGAACGGCGCGAGGTCGCCGCGCGCGATCCCGGTGGTGGACAGCAGGACCCCGGCGCGCACGCGGTGGTCGGTGCGGTCCTCGCCCGGCCGCCCGTCGGCGTCCAGGACGCGGGCCCCGAGCAGCATGCCCACGGACTGTCCGCCCCACGAGTGTCCGACCGCGGCGATGCGCGCGGTGTCGACGCGCCCGCTCAGGCCGGGGACCGCGTCGATGATCTGGTCGAGCTCGTCGAGCACCCGCTCGAGGTCGTCGACGCGCGTCTGCCAGATGGTCGGGTAGCGCGGGTCCTCGAGCGTCAGCCCGTAGGCCTTCGCGTCGAGGAACGTCGGCTGGACGACGACGAAGCCGTTCGCGGTCCAGTGGTCGACCAGGGGGTCGCCACCGGTCATGGACTGGCCGAAGCCGTGGGCGAAGACGATGACGGGCAGGTCCGTGCCGGTCGTCGGTGCGGTGATCCGGACCTCGAGGTCCTGACCGCGCGAGGGTGCGGGAAGCGTGACGGGGCGCACGCTGATGACCTGCGGTCGAGGTGCTGTGGGTGCCATGTGGGCCTTTCCGGGATGCGGTGTCGCCCGTGGTCGGAGCGATCGTCGTCCGAAACGGAGCGACGTTCCGGAACGATACGGAACAACGATCCGGATTGCAAGAGGAAGTGGAGCGTTGTTCCGCATTCCGTCTGCGTCGTGCGATGATCGACGCATGAGCACCCCGTCGACCGACCCCGTGCCGCGTCGCCGTCGCGACGTCGAGCGCAACGAGCGCACGATCCTCGACGCCGCTGCCGCGGTCTTCACGGCCTCGGGCGTCGGCGCACCGGTGCGCGAGGTCGCCGCCGCCGCCGGTGTCGGGGTGGGCACGCTCTACCGGCACTTCCCGACCCGTTCGGACCTGGTCGTCGCCGTCTACCGGCACCAGATCGAGGCCCTGGTCGACGCGGGGCCGGCGCTGCTCGACTCCGAGCCGACACCGTTCGCCGCCCTGCTGCACTGGGTGCACCAGTTCGTCGACTTCCTCAGCACCAAGCACGGCCTGGCGCGTGTCTGGGAGGGCGACGCCGACGGCTTCACGGCGCTGCACACGCTGTTCGTCGACGAGCTCGTGCCCGTGCTCGGCCGGCTGCTCGACGCCGCGCGGGCGTCCGGCGAGGTGGCCGCACCGACCCCGCCCTACCAGCTGCTCCGGGCCGTCGGCGACCTGGTGGCGTGGAGTCCCCAGGACCCCGACTACAACGTCCGGACGATCGTGACCCTCCTGGTCACCGGGCTGCGGCAGGCGCAGCCGACGGTGACCGACAGCGCGTAGCCGGTCACGCGCACTGGTCACGACCGGCACCGGACTGGAGGCGCGGTGCGGGCCCGTGACGCGCCTCCCGTCCGGCGTCACGACCGTCTCGGGCCGCACCAGCGGCGTCGGAGCGGTCCGCCCCCTACGATCGTCCCGACGAAGGGGGACCACCATGACCGAACTGGCGGACTGGGAGACCGAGGGGGCCAGGGCTCGTCCGGCTCGGCCGGGTGACCACGAACCGGTGCCGGGAGCGCTGCGGGCCGTGACGATCATCGGGGTGCTGTTCCTGATCGCCGCGGTGTGCGTGTTCGTCGTGAACGCGTTCATCCCTCCGGCCGACGAGACCGCGGTGCCCGTCGACGTGCGGCTGCTGATCGCGACGATCGTCTCGGTCGCGATCGCGGCGGTCGGCGTGGTCGCCCTGTTGCTCCGACTCGTCGCCGGGGTGCTCATCCGGCGCTGACCGCCCGCGGACGTGCAGGGTTCACGCTGCGGCTCCTCCCCGGCAGGTGTCAGACCGACGACGCCCGCCCGGAGCCGACGACCACCAGTTCGGTTCCGCTCGGTGCATGGTCAGCGAGCCTCGCGGTCCGGATCGTCATGTCGTCGTAGGAGTTCCACGAGTAGCTCGTGGAACGGGACGAGAACAGTCCGGTGTAGATGGTCTTCTCGTAGTCACCCGACTGCATCTCCGCGCTGCCGTCCACCATCGCCACCTGCTGGAGGGTGTGGAACGCGCGGCTGATGTTCTCTGCTTCGTCCGCCTTGACCGGGTGGTGCCCGTGGACGTACGCCGCGCGCACGAACCGCGACGGCGACGAGTAGTCCCCGGGGATCCCACGCATCGACGCACCCGCACCGAACGGCACCAGGTGGGCTCGGCCGAGCACGCGCTCGTCCGGGACCTCGGGCGAGGTGTTGAGGTAGTTGCGCAGGTTCTCGTGGTGCCACGCGAACCCGGGCTGGTTCGTGAGGACGTCCACGTCGTCGTCGAACACGTGCAGGCCGTCCTCGGTCTGCTCCACGACGATCGCACGGTCGCGGTCGCCGATGATCCAGTGCAGGAAGGCACTCGGGTACTCGTCGTTGATCGGCCGGTCGACGATGACGACGTCTGCGAGCGCTGCCTCCACCGCGTCGACGTCGGCGAACCGGGAAGCGACCCACAACGGGAACTCGAACGCTGCGACGTTCGTCGCACCCTCGACGGGTCCTGTGGGGTAGTGGGCGTACCCGGGGAAGTTGAGGCCGGCGACCGCGACCCCGGCGTCGTTGCCGCAATCGAAGTAGAGGGGCGTGTCGTCCTCCACGATCCCCATGCCGATGACCGCGTGCGGGATGCCGGCGACGGCGCCGAACGGTGAGCGCGGAACGAAGCCGGTCGGGGTGACGACCACCTGCTCGCCGTACCCGGTCGACCAGTCGAGGTTGCGCGCCAGGAAGAGGTGACCGCTCTCGTCCGAGAACCTGATGGCAGTGCACATGTCGAGTCCTTTCTCGTGTGGACCGCGCGGCGCGGTGTCGGTCGCGCAGGACCAGGTTGGTCCCTCATGGTGGCGAGCGACAGCGGCGGACGACAGAGGCGAACGACCCTGACGAGCACCGAGCACCGCCGGCCCACCGTGACGGGACCTTCGTCCTGGACGCCGGCCGCTCCTGAGCGTATGGTCCGCCCATGAGTGGGGCTCAGGGACGATCTTCGCGGCAGCAGCGTGCAGAGCAGTTGGCGGAGGTGTCGCCGCGCTTCCGCGCACAGCTCGACGACCGACGACACGACCGGGTCGGCGCGGACTGGGCCGGCGGCCTGCCGGCGCAGTACGGCGTGGCGCCGCGACTCCGACTCGGGCGTGACCGGTGGTTCAACCTGCTGTGGCTGGTACCGCTCGCTGCCGCAGCGCTCGTCGTCGGCATCGCGGTCGCACGGGAGATCGTCGACGTGCCGGCCGTCCGGGACTTCATGCGGACCTACCCCGGCGAGTCGCGTCTGCCGGCCGGCACACCGGAGGGCTTCCCCGCCTGGCTCCAGTGGCAACACTGGCTCAACGCGCTGTTCATGTTCTCGATCATGCGAGCAGGACTGAGCATCCTGGCCGACCATCCCCGCCTGTACTGGACCCGACACTCGACGCCGGGCCACGAGTGGCTGCGCTTCCAGCGACCTGTTCCGGACGACCCGAACTACACCGCGAAGGGGGATTCGATCACGCTTCCCGACCAGGTCGGACTCCCGGGGAGACGGCACTCGATCGGGCTGGCTCGTTGGTGGCACTTCGGTTTCGACGTGCTCTGGCTGGTCAACGGCGTCGTGTTCGTCGTCCTGCTCGTCGTCACCGGACAGTGGGCCCGGATCGTCCCGACCAGCTGGGACGTGTTCCCGAACGCGCTGACGACGGCGATCAGGTACCTCTCACTCTCCTGGCCGGTCGAGGACGGGTGGGTGAACTACAACGCGCTGCAGTTGCTCTCGTACTTCGTCACGGTCTTCATCGCCGCCCCGCTCGCACTCCTGACCGGGCTCGGGATGTCACCGGCCCTGTCCACGCGCTTCCGGAGGATCAGCCGCGTCTTCAGCATCCAGTTCGCCCGGTCCCTGCACTTCCTGGTCCTCTGCTGGTACGTCGCCTTCGTCACGGTCCACGTGAGCATGGTCCTGATGACCGGCGCGTTGCGGAACCTCAACCACATGTACGCGGGGAACGACACGCAGGCGTGGACGGGTTTCTGGGTGTTCCTCGCCACCACCGTCGTCCTCGCCGTCGTGTGGGTCGGCGGTTCGCCGTTCACGTACCGGTTCCCGAGACCCGTCCGTCGGTTCGGCTTGGCGTTGTTCGGGCCGGTCCAACGGTGGTTCGAGCACGTCGACGCGAAGCCGGGGGCCTACAGCGAGGACGACATCTCACCGTTCTTCTGGCCGAACGGACGGACGCCGGACAGCGAGGAGTACCGCGCCCTGCAGTCGGACGAGTTCCGGGACTACCGGCTCGCGGTCGGCGGGCTCGTCGAGGAACCGGCGTCCCTCTCGCTCGACGACCTGCACCGTCTGGAGCACCGCGAACAGATCACGCAGCACTTCTGCATCCAGGGGTGGTCGGGGGTCGCCAAGTGGGGCGGCGTCCCCATGTCGGCGATCCTCGACCTGGTCCGTCCCGACCCGAAGGCACGGTGGGTGGTCTTCTACTCCTTCGCTGAAGGGGCCGACGGAGGCCTGTACTACGACGCGCAGGACATCGAGCAGATGCGCTCGGAGATGGTCATGCTCGCGTACGACATGAACGGCGAGCGGCTGAACTTCGCGCACGGGGCGCCCCTGCGCCTCCGGAACGAACTGCAGCTCGGGTTCAAGATGGTCAAGTGGCTGCAGGGCATCGAGTTCGTCGAGCGGTTCGAGGACGTCGGGAGCGGGCTCGGTGGGTACAACAACGACCACGAGTTCTTCGGGTACCGGCAGCCGATCTGACCTCGCCGATGCGTTGGACCGTCCTCCCCACGAACGCCGCTGCTGCGGTGATGGCGACCGGGATCGTCGGCACGGCTTGTGCCACCACCGGGCTGCGTCCCGTCGGCGTCGTCGCGTTCACCGTCGCCACGGCCCTGCTGGTCGGGGGCGTCGTCCTCCTGGTCCGCCAGCGCGTCCACCAGCCGTCCTGGTTCACCGGCACGCTCGTCGACCCGGATGCCGCCTTCGGGTGGTGGACCCTGCTCGCGGCCGTCGGCGTCTGCGGGACCCTGGGTGCCACGCTCGGCGTCGGCGCTGCTCCGGTCGTGGCGCTCGTGGTCGGCGGGCCGCTCTGGCTGCTCCTCACCTACGGACTCCTCCCGTGGCTGTTCCTCCGGACCGGCGCGCGGCCGCTGAGCGCGCACGCCGACGGTGCGTGGTTCCTCTGGGTGGTCGGGACCGAATCGCTCGCGATCACCACCTCGACGCTGCACTTCGACGTCGTCGCGCTCGCGCTCTGGGGCGTCGGCCTCGTGCTGTACCTGCTGCTCGCCGCCGTGGTCCTCGTCCGCATGGTCGGCTCGCGGGGAGGACCCCTCGTGGTCGCCCCCACCGCGTGGGTCGTCTCCGGCGCGACGGCGATCACGACGCTCGCCGGCGCTCGCCTGCTCGAGAACGGTCTGCCGGCCGCGGCGCACTTCGTCGGCGGCGCGTCCTTCGTCCTGTGGGCCTGGGGAACGTGGTGCCTGCCGTTCCTGGTCGGCATCGGCATCCGGCAGGTCATCGTGCTCCGCCTGCCGGTGCGGTACGTCACTGCCCTCTGGAGCATCGTCTTCCCGCTCGGGATGTACTCGACCGCCAGCACGGTCTTCGGGCGGACGACCGGTCTCGTCGTCCTCGTGACGGTCGGGAGCGCGAGCCGCTGGGTCGCCGTCGCCGCCTGGGCCGTCGTCGCAGCGCTCGCCGTCGTCGCCGTGGTCCGAGCACTGCAGCCGGACCGGGACCGACCGGGCGACGCACGCGGTGGCGGGTGAGGACGCACCCGTCACCACGAGACGAGGAACGGCGGAGGTCGTGACCGAACGTCGGACGGGAGGCCCGGTGCCAGCTGGTACCGGGCCTCCCGTCCGTCACCGGGTCGCGTCTCCCGCGTCCTCCGGTCGCGTCTCCGGATCGGCTCAGGCTGCTGGCGTCGAGTACAGCACCGCGAGGGTCGCCACCAGCCCGACGACCACGATGCCGAGGTCGAGCACGGCCAGCGTGACGAGCCGCGTGCGTTGCGGCCGCACGGCGGCGCGGACCACGACCATCACCGCGAACAGCACGACCACGAGCACCAGTGCCGGCCAGCCGATCGCCGGCGCACGGATCGCCATGAGGACCATCACCGCGGCGACGATCACGGCCGTGACGGCTCCCCACACGAGCCAGTTCGAGCCGGACGCCGTCCGGAGTGCGGGCTGGTCGCCGACGCGGTAGGGATCGGGGCGGCGGGGCTGTTCGTCGGACACGAGCCGGACGGTACGCGGTGGCGACTGCCCGTCCCCGCAGGCGCCCCACCGCGAGAAGATGGGGCGTGCACACCGCAGCGAGCATCCTCGACGCCGTCGTGCGTCAGGTCGACGCCACCGGCTTCGACGCGCACGGCGTCCACGTGCGGACACGGACCGGTGCGGTCGGTACCGACGACGTCGCCGAGCACCACTGGACCCCCGACGTCCGACGCGAGGTCCACTCCGCCGCCAAGGGCGTCTGCGTCCTGGCCACGGGTATCGCCGCCGACGACGGCCTGGTCGACGTCGACGAGCCGATCGCTCGGTACGTGCCCGGCCTCGCGCTCGGCGACGGCGTGAAGCACGTCACCCTCCGGCACCTGCTCACCATGACGAGTGGCATCGACATGCCGTGGTCGGCGACCGAGCTGACGGACTGGCCGGACCTGGCGGCGGAGTTCCTGCGGCGACCGTCCCGCGGCCGGGTGTTCCAGTACGCCAACGCCAGCACCTACGCCGCCATGCGCGTGCTCGAGACCCGGATCGGCGACGTCGGCGCGTTCGTCGCGGACCGGTTGTTCGCGCCGCTCGGCATCCAGGGTGTCGCGTGGCAACGCTGCCCGAACGGGTTCGTCGCCGCGGGCGAGGGGCTGTCGCTCCGCACCGAGGAACTCGCTCGCGTCGGACGCCTGATCCGCGACGGCGGGGTCGTCGACGGACAGCGGATCGTCAGTGCACCGTGGTGCGACGCGATGCACTCCGAGTGGGTGGAGCGCGAGGGCACCGGCATCGGCTACGAGCGGTACGCGATGGCCGGGTGGGGTGGCCCCGGTCGACTCTGGCGGCTGCACGGTGCGTACGGTCAGATGCTGCTGTTCGACGAGACCGAGGGCGACGACGACACCGGCACCGTCGTCACCATCACCGCCGACGACCACTTCGGCGCCGACGCGCTCGCCGCCTTCGTCGCCGACGAGCTGGCCCGCCAGGACCCCCGCCGGTAGCACCTGCGACGACCCGGCCTGCACGTCCGCGCGCGCCCGGCGTGGGAGGATCGATCAGTGCAGCAGCAACCCGTCGCGATCATCATCGCGGCCATGAGCGAAGAGGTCTCGGCCTTCGCCGACCTCTTCGGCGGTGTCCCCGTCCTCGACGGCCCCGTCGGTGGGCACGACCCGCACCAGCTGCTCGACATCGGCGGCGCCACGGTCGTCGTGCGCCGCAGCGGCATCGGCTTCACGAACGCCACGGCCGCCGTCGCCCACGGCTTCCACGACTTCGGCCCGGGCATCCCGGTCATCAGCGTCGGGACCGCCGGTGGCCTCATGCACGGCATCGCGATCGGTGACGTCGTGGTCGGCGACCGGTACGTCAACCTCAACGCCGACGCCACGGCGTTCGGCTACGCCCTGGGCCAGGTGCCCGGTATGCCGACCGGCTACGCGCCGGACGCCCGGCTCGTCGAGCTCGCGATGGGGGCCGACATCGCGTGGCCCCTGCGGTCGGCGACGATCGGCTCGAGCGAGGTCTTCGTCACCGAGGGCCGCGCTCGTGCGCTCCGGGTCGCGTTCCCCGACGTGGCCGCGGTCGACATGGAGTCGGCCGCGATCGCGCAGTTCGCCCACGTGCACGACATGCCGTTCGTCTCGGTCCGGTGCATCAGCGACCTCTGCGCGCCGGACGGCGCCGAGTTCCGCGAGCACCTGGACGACGCCGCGGC
Source organism: Curtobacterium sp. MCBD17_026 (assembly GCF_003234895.2). Taxonomy (NCBI): domain Bacteria; kingdom Bacillati; phylum Actinomycetota; class Actinomycetes; order Micrococcales; family Microbacteriaceae; genus Curtobacterium; species Curtobacterium sp. MCBD17_026. Next base: position 692,702 of record NZ_CP126281.1, read on the forward strand.
GCGCGCAGCGCGCGTGGTCCACGACCTGGTGCTCGGCCTGCGTTCCTGAGTCCGCCCCGTGCACCGGCCTGGAGGCGCGACTCGCCGCCGCCGGTCCGGCGGCGGTGATCCGGGCCTCACGTTCGTCCCTGCTTCGTCGCGCGCGGGCCGGAATTGCGTTCCACGGACGTTCCGGGACGATTCGCGAACCCGGCACGGAGCCTCTCGCTAGCCTCCATTTCGGGGGGCCAAGGAACCACGGCCAATCACACAGGGAGATCAGCCATGAGCGCCTACACGAGCGACGACAACGTCGAACCTGCACGCATCACCACCTTCAAGCGCGTCCGCAAGCAGTGGCGCCGGACGGGTGAGGTCGGCTACACGCACAGTGGCAGCGACTTCTTCCGCGATGACGCCCCGGAAGCGGTCCAGCGGTAACCAGCGGCAGCCACGAAGTGCCCGTCAGGAGTGATCCTGGCGGGCACTTCTGCGTTCGGGGCGCTCAGCCTCCGAGCTGGTCCCGCAGGTAGGGCGCGGTCCGGCTGGTCGTCGAGGCGGCGACCTCGGCGGGCGTACCGGCGGCGACGACCCGGCCGCCGTCGTCACCGCCCGAGGGACCCATGTCGATGACGTGGTCGGCGCTCGCGACGACGTCCATCGCGTGCTCGACCACGACGACGGTGTTGCCGGCGTCGGTCAGACGGGCGAGCTGGGCGGTCAGCAGCTCGACGTCGGCCGGGTGCAGGCCGGTGGTGGGCTCGTCGAGCAGGTACAGGGTGTGGCCGGTCCGCGCGCGCTGCAGCTCGGTCGCGAGCTTGATGCGCTGCGCCTCACCGCCGGACAGCTCCGGGGCGGGCTGACCGAGCCGCAGGTAGCCGAGGCCGACCTCGCGGAGGGTCTCGAGTCCCCGCCCGGCCGCGGGCAGGGACGCCAGGAACGGCGCCGCTTCGTCGACGGTCATGCCGAGGACGTCGGCGATGGACGCCCCGTTCCAGCGGACCTCGAGCGTCTCGGCCGTGTAGCGGGAGCCGTGGCACTCGGGGCACGGAGCCCAGCTGCCCGGCAGGAAGAGGAGTTCGACGGACACCGACCCCTCGCCCTGGCAGACCTCGCACCGTCCGCCGGCGACGTTGAACGAGAACCGTCCGGCGGTCCAGCCCCGGGCCTTCGCGTCGTCGGTCTGGGCGAAGGCGGCCCGGACCGCGTCGAACAGGCCGGTGTAGGTGGCGAGGTTCGAGCGGGGTGTCCGGCCGATCGGCTTCTGGTCGACCTGCACGACGCGGTCGATGAGCGGGTGCGACGTGGCGACCCCGGGCAGGACGCCGCCGACGAGCGACGACTTGCCGGAGCCGCTCACTCCGGTGACCGCGGTGAGGACACCGAGCGGCAGGTCGACGTCGAGCCCCCGCAGGTTGTGCAGGGTGAGGTCGCGGAGCTCGAGCGTGCCGATCGGGGTCCGGACCGCGCGGTCGGCGGTCGGCTGCCGGGGCTCCAGGAAGCGCCGGGTGACCGAGGCCTCGACCTCGGCCAGGCCGGCGACCGGGCCGCTGTACAGGACGGTGCCGCCGCCGGTGCCCGCGCGGGGGCCGACGTCGACGATCCAGTCGGCTCGGCGCACGATGCTCATGTCGTGCTCGACGACGAAGACGCTGTTGCCGCCGGCGCGCAGGTCGTCGAGGACGTCGACGAGTGACTCGGCATCGGCGGGGTGCAGCCCGGCGCTCGGTTCGTCGAGCACGTAGACGACGCCGAACAGGCCGGAGCGCAGCTGCGTCGCGATCCGCAGCCGCTGGCTCTCGCCGGGGGAGAGCGTCGGGGTGGCGCGGTCGAGCGCGAGGTAGCCGAGGCCCAGACCGACCAGGACCTCGACGCGGGTGAGCAGGTCGCGTGAGATCGCCACGGCGACCTCGGTGTGCTCACCGGACGATGCTCGCGACGTCGCCGCTGCCGCGTCGGTGATCGCCGCGATCGGGCGCAGGACGTCGGCCAGGCCGGTCAGCGGCAGGGCGTTCAGCTCGGCGATCGAGTGGCCGCCGATCGTGACGGCGAGTGCCGCTCGGGTCAGGCCGGTGCCGCCGCAGAGCCCGCACGGGCCGGACTCGACGAACTGCAGCACCTTCTTGCGCTGGGTCTCGCTCTGCGAGTCGGCGAGGGTGTGCAGCACGAACTGGCGCGCGCTCCAGAAGCGTCCCTTGTAGGGCTTCGCCACGCGGTCACGCTTCGGCTGCACCTGCACGACGGGCTGTTCCTCGGTGAAGAGCAGCCAGTCGCGGTCCTTGCGCGACAGCTCGCGCCACGGGCGGTCGATGTCGTAGCCGAGCACGGCGGTGACGTCGCGCAGGTTCTTCCCCTGCCACGCACCGGGCCAGGCGGTGATCGCGCCGTCGCGGATGCTCAGCGACGGATCGTGCACGGCCGATGCTTCGGTGACCTCGTGCGCGGTCCCGATGCCGTGGCACCGGGGGCAGGCGCCGGCGACGGTGTTCGGCGAGAAGGAGTCCGACTCGAGCCGGTCGGCGCCGGACGGGTAGGTGCCGGCGCGCGAGTAGAGCATGCGCATCGAGTTCGACAGCGTGGTCATGGTGCCGACGGTGGAGCGGGAGCTCGGGGCGCCGCGACGCTGCTGCAGGGCGACGGCGGGCGGCAGTCCGGTGATGGAGTCGACGTGCGGGGTGGACCCCTGCGCGATCAGCCGCCGCGCGTACGGGGCGACGGACTCGAGGAACCGGCGCTGGGCCTCGGCGAAGACGGTGCCGAAGGCGAGCGAGGACTTGCCTGAGCCGGAGACGCCGGTGAACGCGACGATCCGGTCGCGGGGGATGTCCACGTCGACGTCACGCAGGTTGTTCTCGCGGGCGCCTCGGACGCGGATGAAGTCGTCCGGCCCGGGTCGGTCGTCGGTGGGGGTCGAGCGAGGAGCGGGCATTCGCTCGATCGTAGGCTCGGCCACTGGGAGGAGCAGGACCGCCGGCGGAACCGCGAACGACGAAGAGCCGCTCCGCCCTGATCGGCGGAGCGACTCTTCGCGTCGTGCGGTGGTGCTCGTGTTGCGGTGGTGCGGCAGGTGTTACTTGATCTGGGCGGTGATGGTGGCGGTGCCGACGAGCAGGCCGCGCTTGACGGCGTCGGTGCCGAAGGTCTTGTTCAGCAGGCCGGCGGCGTCTTCCGAGATGTGGACGGTGGTGCCGGTCAGGATGGCGTTGTCGCCCTCGAGCTGGAGGGGCTTGAGCGAGCCGCCGTGCAGCTCGAACAGGAACGCGTTGGCCGCGGCGACCTTGCCGTTGACCAGGACGTCGCCGTAGAGCTTGGACGAGCCCGGGTTCACGACGAAGTTCTCCAGCGTGACGGTGGTGTCGCCGGCCTTCAGGGTCAGACCCGAGTCGTCGTGGTTCAGCAGGCCCTGCACGTAGGGGCGGTAGTTGCCGTCCGGGGACCAGTAGGTGACCGACCCGGCGGTGATCGGGAACGACACCGACCCGTCGGCGAGGGTCGCGTCGCCGGAGACGCCGGGGGTGAGCTTCAGGGCGGTGAGGGCGTCGGTGAAGCCGGAGTCGAGCTTCACGGCGGTGGAGCCGCCGAGGACCTCGGGGACCGAGGCGACGGGTGCGGGGATCTTCGACTCGGACGACGAGGACACCGTGTGCACGTTCGGGGTGGCGGCCTGTGCGGAGGAGATCCCGAACGCGGCACCGCCGAGGACGAGGGCGCCGGTCGTGGCGAGGGTGATGGAGGTCTTGAGGCTCTTACGCATCGTGATCATTCCTTTGCTGTTGTCGCGCTCGGCGCGGCTGCTGTGTGCGCGCCGAACACACCCTCGGTGGGGTGGAGAACCAGCGATGTGCGGCTGGTGAGCGCTCCGGGTGTTTCCCGGTCGTTGCAGGTGATTCGGCACCCTGCGGCGAAGGGTTTGGACGGATTCGCCGTCGTTACCGCTCTGTGACCTTCGGGCTCATCCGGACAGCGAGCGCGCCTGCAAGTACGTTCTCTGAGAGGCCGCTGAACGTGGTCCATAGAGAAAGGCATTCCCCATGGCATCGACGTCCAGTCGTCCCACCTCCGTCACCGTCTCGTTCGTCATCTGGCTCGTCGTGGTCCTGGCGAACATCCTGCAGGGCATCATCGGTCTGGTCTCGGGTGGCAGCTCGTCCGCCGCACAGGACGTCGGCACCGCCCCGCTCGTCGGCGGCGCGATCTTCGCGTTCATCCTCGCCGTGATCGAGCTCATCATCGTCTTCAAGATGCGCGACGGCCGCAACTGGGCCCGCATCGTGCTGACGGTCCTCGCGATCCTGCAGCTCATCGGTGTCGGCGTCGGCGCGGCCTCGGGTGGCAACGCCTTCGGTTGGATCGGTGGCATCGCGGTGCTCATCGCGACCATCCTGATGTACGTCGGTGGCGCGAACGGGTACTTCCGTCGCCACTGAGCGGGCGGGCGTGCGGATGCGCTCCTGCGTGACGCACACCGGTCGCTGAACGCGACCACCTGACGGACGGGAGGCCCGGTGCCAGCTGGCACCGGGCCTCCCGTCCGTCGTCTGCCCGGTCAGAACGCCTTGCCCGGGTTCAGGGTCCCCTCCGGGTCGAGCGCGTCCTTGACGGAGCGGTGCATCGCGAGCACGCGGTCGCCGAGCTCGACCCGCAGGCCCGGCAGCTTCAGCAGCCCGACGCCGTGCTCACCGGTCACGGTCCCACCGAGCGCCAGGCAGTCCGCCACGATCTGGTCGAACGCGGTCTTCGCACGGGCCTTCGCGGCGTCGTCGCCCTCGGGCGCGATGATCAGCGGGTGCAGGTTGCCGTCGCCGGCGTGCGCGATGTTGGCGATCGTGACGTCCTGTGCGTCCGCGGTCACCTGGATCCGCCGGAGCATCTCGGGCACCGCGCTCCGCGGCACGCAGATGTCCTCGGTCAACACCGGACCGAGCCGTTCGAGTGCCGGGTAGGCGAGTCGGCGGGCCTGGAACAGTCGGTCGATGTCCTGGGGATCGGTGGCCCGCTCGACGTCCGTGCCGCCGGCCCGCGCGAAGACGTCGGCGACGTGGTCGGCGATCCCGTCGCCGGCCGCACCGCGCTCGTCGACCCGTGCGAGCAGCAGGGTGTCGACGTCCGCCGGCAGCCCGAGGTGCATCCAGGCGTCGACGGCTCGCAGGCAGGTGCGGTCGACGATCTCGAGTGCCGCGGGGATGATGCCCGCGCGCGAGATCGCGGCCACGGCGTCGCCCGCTGCGGTCAGCGAGGGGAAGTACCCGATCACCGCCCGCTCGTCACGGCCGGCCAGGGGGAGCAGCTTCACGGTGACCGACACGACGATGCCGAGCGTGCCCTCAGAACCGACCATCAGCCCGGTGAGGTCGTACCCGGCGACGCCCTTCGCCGTCCGGCGACCGAGCTCGACCACCGATCCGTCGGCCAGCACGACGGTCATGCCGAGCACGTAGTCGCGGGTGACCCCGTACTTGACGCAGCAGATGCCGCCGGCGTTCGTCGCGACGTTGCCGCCGATCGTCGAGATGGCCGAGCTCGCCGGGTCCGGCGGGTACCAGAGGCCGTGCTCGGCGACCGCCGCGCGGAGTGCGTCGTTGATGACGCCGGGCTCGGTGACGGCGTAGCGCTCGTCGGTGTTCACCTCGAGCACCCGGTTCATCCGCTCGAGCGACACGACGATCGAGTCGGCCATCGCGTTCGCGCCGCCGGACAGGCCGGTGCCGGCACCACGGGGGACGACCCGGACACCCGCGGCTGCTGCCCAGCGGACGGCGGTGACGACGTCGTCGGTGCTGCGTGCCAGGACCACGGCGAGCGGCGCGGTGGAGTCGGCCCACTCGGCGTCGTCGTGACGGTAGCGCTCGAGCGACTCCGGGTCGCGGAGCACCTGGTCCGACCCCAGCAGGTGTTCGAGGGCGGTGGCGTCGGATGCGGTGGTGACGGTCATTCGGGGTGGGGGTCCTTCCGTGGCGCGGCGGTGCGGTTTCGGGTCCGTCGACGATACGCCGGTCAGTCCAGGCAGAACTCGTTGCCCTCGACGTCCTGCATGACGATGCACGACTCGTTCACCTGGTCCGCGGTCATGCGACGGACCTGGGTGGCGCCGAGTCCGACCAGTCGGGCGCTCTCGGCGTCGAGGGCCGCGAGCCGTTCGGCACCGACCAGCCCGGTGCCGACCCGGACGTCCAGGTGCACCCGGTTCTTCGCCGTCTTGCCCTCGGGGACGCGCTGGAAGAACAGGCGGGGCCCGGCACCCGTCGGGTCGACGCACGCGAAGGCCGATCCTCGGTGCTCCGGCGGCAGCGACCGGTCGAACGCGTCCCAGTCGGCGAACCCCGGTGGGGGCGGTGGCACCACGTACCCGAGGACCTCGCACCAGAACCGGGCGACACGCTCCGGCTCGGCGCAGTCGAACGTCACCTGGACCTGTCGCACCGTTGCCATGGCGCCGAGGATACGACGATGCGCGACCGGCGTCCGCTCAGCCGAGCTGGGCGGCCGCGGCTCGGAGCTCCGCGAGCGCGGCCGTGGCGTGGTCGGCCAGCCGGTCGTCGTCCGCGCGCCCCACACCGGACCACCGCTCGAAGCCCTGCTTGAATGCCAGGACACCCATCTCGGCGGCCAGCCGAGCGGGCGCGTCGGCGACACCGCGGCCGACCAGGGCGTCGGTCATGGCCGCGGCCATCCCGACGCTCTTCAGGGCGTCGCGCTCCTGCAGCTCGGCGCTGGCGGCGACGGCCGCTCGCAGTCGTGGTCCGAGCTCGCGGTTGAGCGGTCCCATCTCGTCCGAGGCCCGTTCCAGTCCCGCGGCGACGGCATCGAGCGGGGTGGCGCCGGCCGGTGCACCGGTGATCCCCTCGGCCAGGAGCCGGCTCAGGGTCTCCTGCCCGGCGACGAGCAGTTCGCGCTTGTCCGGGAAGTGCCGGAAGAACGTGCTCTTCGTGACACCGGCGCGGTCGGTGATCTGCGCGACGGTCGTCTCGTCGTAGCCCTGCTCGGAGAACAGGTCGACCGCGGCCAGGACCAGTCGTTCCCGGGCCCCGGGTTGCCATCGCACCATGGGACGATCATACGCGACGGGACAATTGTCCCATCGCAGGTGTACGGTGACGGTACAAAAGTCCCATCACTTCTGAGGAGCACCATGCACGTCTTCGTCACCGGCGGCACCGGCACCATCGGCACCGCGGTCGTCACCGAACTCATCGCAGCCGGGCACACCGTCACGGCCCTGGCCCGGTCGGACCGGTCGACCGCTGCCCTCGTCGCCGCGGGGGCGACCCCCACCCGCGGTGCACTCACCGACCTCGACGTGCTGCGCGAGGGCGCACGCGCCGCCGACGGGGTCATCAGCCTCGCGTTCTCGAACGACTTCAGTTCGGCGGAGGCGCTCGAGCGGGGCATCGCCGAGGAAGGTGCCGCCATGGCCGCACTCGGCGAGGCGCTCGTCGGCAGCGACCGCCCGTTCGTCGTCGTCTCCGGCACACCGTGGGAGCCTGGTCGGGCATCGGTCGAGACCGACCCGCTCCCGCTCGAGGGGCCGGTCGCGGGGCGAGCCCGATCCGTTCTCGCCGCCCTCGACCTGGCGGCACGGGGTGTCCGGGTCTCGGCGATCCGGCTGCCGCGCACCGTGCACGCGGACGGCACGGGCGGGTTCGCCGGGATCCTGACGGAGGCGGCCCGACAGGCGGGGGTCGCGGGCTACCCCGGCGACGGCGAGCAGCGGTGGCCCGCCGTGCACGCCGCGGACGCCGCGGTGTTGTTCCGGCTCGCGCTCGAAGGTGCTCCGGCGGGGACCGTCTGGCACGCGGTCGCCGACGAGGGCGACCGGGTGCGTGACCTGGCCGAGGTCATCGGGCGTCGGCTCGGCCTGCCCGTCGAGCGGGTGGCCGACGAGACGTTCGGCGCGTTCGCGCCGATCTTCGCGATGGACCAGCCGGCGTCGAGTGCCCACACGCGCGGAGCGCTCGGCTGGGTCCCGACGCACCCGAGCCTGCTCGAGGACCTGGAGAACGTGCAGCGCTGAGTGCGGCTCGCACCGTCAGCGGTGGGCGCGCGGTGCGCCGGACGGGAGGCGCGGCGTCGGACCGCCACGGGCCTCCCGTCCGCCGTGCAGCCGCGTCAGTGCCGCTTGCCGCGCAGGCGGCCGATGCCCAGCACGATGCCGACGACGACCATGCCCAGCGCGAGGCCGACCACGGCCGACACGGCCGTGTCGGCGATCCAGACGACGACGGGGCCTGCGGCTTCGAGCGCGTGCTCGATCACGTGCAGCAGGTCGTACGGACCGTGCCAGAAGGTCTCGGCGAGGTTCGCGATGACCAGGTGGCCACCGACCCACAGCATCGCGACCGTGCCGATGACGCTGATGACCCGGAAGACCATCGGCATCGCACGCACGATGCGGGCACCGATCCGGCGGGTGCGGCGGACGGAGTTCTTCATCATCTGCAGGCCGATGTCGTCGACCTTCACGAGCAGTGCCACGGCGCCGTAGACGACCGCGGTCATGACCAGACCGATCACGATCAGGGCGCCGAGCGTCGGCCAGAGCCCCAGGTCTGGATCGAGGCCCGCCAGTGCGATGAGCATGATCTCGGTGCTCAGGATGAGGTCGGTGCGGATGGCGCCGAAGACGAGCTTCGGTTCGGTGACGGCCTCGTCGGACCCGCCCTCGTGGTGGACACCGAACCACTCGGTGACCTTCTCGGCACCCTCGAAGCACAGGTAGGTGCCGCCGAGCAGCAGCAGCCACGGCAGCACCCCGGGTGCGAAGGCCGTGAGCAGCAAGGCCAGCGGGATGATGATGATGAACTTGTTGAACAGGCTGCCGAGGGCGATGCGCCCGACGACCGGGAGTTCACGAGCGGGCTCGAGGCCCTGCACGTACTGGGGCGTGACGGCGGCGTCGTCGATCACGACCCCGGCGGTCTTCGCGCTGGCCTTGAGGGCTGCGGAGAGGATGTCGTCCACCACGGCGAGCAATCCGACTGACAATTCGTTCTCCACTCGTCTGACCTGTGACCGTGCACAGCGTAGTGGCCGCGGAGCATCCTGAACGCCAGCCACGGGGCGTCCGTAGGCTCGCGACATGGCTGACTTCACCGCATCCCAGGCCGCCGTCGTCCGGATCGAGCGTTCCGAACAGGGGCGCTGGGACCTCTCCGTCATCAGCGACGCCGGTGTCGCGATGGGGCACGGGGTGTACCTGTTCGACGCGGACCACGACGACGCCGAGGACGAGCAGGCCGCGGCCCTCGACTTCGTGCGCGACTACGGGTTCCGGTTCGAGCGCGACGCGGTGCAGGCCGACGGTCCCGACGCCTTCTGGGCGCCGCTGCTGCCGTCCGACCAGCAGTAGGCGCTGCAGCGGGCGGGACTCAGCGCGCCGAGTCCTCGAACCCGATCAGCCAGGTGACCCCGTACGCGTCACGGACGGTGCCGTCCCAGTCGCCCCACGGGCGCTGCTGCAGCGGGTCGACGACCGTGCCGCCCTCGGCGAGCTGGTCGAACCACCGACGCAGGACGCCCGGTTCCGCAGCGCCGAGCAGTGAGAAGAGCAGCCCCGTCGCCGAGAACGGGGTGTCGCGCTCGCTCGGGTCCGCGGCGAACAGCTGCAGCTCGCCGGTGAGCTGGCCGTGCGCGACGGCGTCGGCCGGACCGTCCGTGCGGGAGAAGTCCGCGTAGGTCGCGATCTGCACCTCGCCACCGAACACCCGCTGCCAGTGCTCGAGGGCCTGCCTGGCGGCGCCGGCGAACTGGAAGTACGGCGCGGGTCCGGTCGTGTGCATGCCCGGCAAGGTACTCCGGTGTGCGGAGTGGGGGAACCCCGGGGACTCGTCAGCCGAGCAGCGCCAGTGCGCGCTCCACGACGTCCTCCGGCCGTCCGTCGCCGTGCAGTGCCCACCAGGTGAGTGCGGCGCTCGCGGCGGCGGCCAGCGTGTGGGCGCGCACGGCCACGACGAGGTCGTCGGCGGTGACCCCGTCCCGCTCGGCCACGTACCGCAGGATCTCGTCGGTCAGGGCCGTGACCGTGGCGGCGCCGACGTGCTCGAGCGACGGGTTCGCGCGGATGACCCGGAGTCGGTGTCGGGTGACCTCGACCGCGTCGTCCGGGAACGTCGCTCCGATCCGGTAGGCCGCCCGGAGCGCCACCGCCGAGGGCTCGTCTGCCGGCCGTGACCGCAGGGCTTCGCGGAACCGTGCGGCGAACTCGTCGAGACCGCCCCACACCAGCGCCGCCTTGTTCGGGAACAGCCGGAAGAGCGACCGACGACTCACCCCGGCCGCCGAGGCGACGTCCTCCATCGACACCGCGTCGAAGCCCTGCTCGTCGAACAGCCGGAGTGCGACGAGGGACACGGCGTCGGGGTCGATGGTGCGCGGGCGCCCCGTCGGACGGTCGTTCGTCGAGCTCATGGAGACCTTTCGGCACTGAGTGCTATAACCGGTGTGGCGCAGTGAGCGCCTCTCATCGAGGAGACGACATGACCGACACCACCGCCGGACGGTTCACCGGCAGGACCATCATCGTCACCGGAGCGGGTTCCGGCATCGGACGCGCCACGGCGACGCGCATCGCGAACGAGGGCGGGCGCGTCATCGCGACCGACGTCGTGGCCGAGCGGCTCGACGCACTCCGCACGGAGCTCGAGGGCTTCGCCGTGGAGACCGTCGTCGGCGACGTCGCCGCGAGCGAGACCATCGACGCACTCATCGCCGCCGCCGGCGACCGGGTGGACGGGCTCGCCAACGTCGCCGGCATCATGGACGCGTTCCTGCCGCCGGACGAGGTCGACGACGCCACCTGGGAGCGTGTCTTCAGCGTCAACGTCACCGGCCCGATGCGCCTGACGCGTGCGGTGCTGCCGCTGATGATCGCCGCCGGCAAGGGCTCGGTCGTGAACGTCGCGTCCGAGGCCGCGTTGAAGGCCTCGGCCGCCGGTGCTGCCTACACCTCGTCGAAGCACGCCATCGCCGGGTACACCAAGAGCGTCGCGTTCTTCCACGGGCCGCAGGGCATCCGGGCGAACGCCGTGGCACCGGGTGCGGTCGCCACGAACATCGAGGCACCGATGCGCAGCGAGTACGCGGCCCGCCGGGTCGGTCCGATCATGCAGACCACCATCCCGCCGGTCGCCCAGCCCGAGCAGCTCGCCGCCGCCATCACCTGGCTGCTGAGCGATGACTCGGCGAACGTCAACGGTGCGGTGCTGCCGAGCGACGGTGGCTGGTCCGTCGTCTGACCCGTTGCTGCGGCACGAGACGCCGTCGTCACGTCGAGACGCCTCCGGGAACGGGGGCGTCTCGACGACTTCGCGGCGTCGGGCAGACACGACGGCGTGTTCGCCACCCGGACACCTGACGGACGGGAGGCCCGTGGCGACACCGTCACGGGCCTCCCGTCCGGCTCCGGGCACGCGCACGGCGCGACGTTCCTTCCCAGAACGGGTGCACTGGAAAGCGGAATCGGGCGTACCGGGCAGGAACTTCCTGCCAGGTACGCCCGATTCGACAAGGTGAGCCGGCCGGCGGCGGCAGCTCAGGAGACGAGCGCCGCCATCTCGCGCACGACGGCACGGAGCCGGTCCGCGAGCTCGTCGTTGCTCCGCACGGTCTCGCGGTGCGCCGCCTCGCTGAGCGCCGACATCACCAGGGTCACCGCGGTGCGGGCGGTCTGCGCGTCCGTGCGGGTGCCGACGACGCTGAGCAGGGACTGGCGCGACTCGGCCATCCACTGCATCACCATCGAGGACATCTCCGGCCGGAGCACGAGCAGCTCCTTCATGCGGAGGCGGTCCTGCGAGAGCGGGACGGTGGCCGCGACCAGGCTGCACAGGTCGTCGACCAGGGCACCGTCGGCCTCGGCGAACCAGGCCGCGGAGTGCTCCGGGACCTCGACGGAGTCGAGCCCGAGCGCGGCGTGCGCCTTCGACGAGAAGTAGTTGAAGAAGGTGCGGGGGGAGACGTCGGCGTCGGCGCAGATCTGCTCGACCGTGACGCCGTCGAGCCCGTGCGCGGACACCAGGGTGAGCGCTGCGTCGTGCAGTGCCTGCCGGGTCTGCTGCTTCTTCCGTTCACGCAGCGTGCACGGCTCCGTTGCCGCAGCCGCTGCCGGGGTGGTGATCACGTGGACTCCTGGTGGGTTGGTGTGTGTGGGCGGGGCGCCCGCCCGGAAAGGGGGCACGGACGGACGCCCCGGTCGGTCACCGACGGTGCGTCGGCGTGGATCCGGTCGAACCCGATCCGGTCGAACCCGAACCGGTCGAACCCGAACCGGTCGGCACGGACCCGGTCATCGGGCCCGTGAACGAGCCGGCCTCGGCTGCGGCGGCGCCCGCCTCGGCCTCGAGCTGCGCCTCGGCGGACATGTCGGCCTGCTCCTGCAGGGCGGACCGCTGGCGCAGCGGCGGCACCCGGAAGAACCAGGTCAGCACGAACGCGAGCAGGATGACGCCGAGACCGACCCAGTAGATCGTCACGGACGAGGCGTTGAAGCCCGCCATGAACGGCCGGGTCAGGCGGCTGTCCGCACCGGTCAGGAACGAGGTGTCGTTCGTGCTGGTGGCGCTGTCGCTCGTGGTGTTGCCGTCGTCGATCTTCTTCGCCAGCTCCGGGGTGAGCTCGTCGACCCAGTAGGAGCGCTGTCCGGCGTCCGCCCAGTCGACGGACACGGTGCCGTCCTGCACGCTGGCGTGCGCCTGGTCGGCGACCTGCTCGAGTGCCGACCGTTCGGCGGCGGGCGTGGCCGCGGCGACCTGCTGGTCGATGACGGTCTGCGCTGCTGCGGCGGGCACGGCACCGGCGGTGACCTGCTGCTGCACGGCCGCGGTGACCTGCTCGGTGACCGCGGCGTCGGCGGCCTGCTTCGCCTTCGCCGAGGCGGCGTCGAGCTGCGACTGCACGGTCTTCGTCAGCGGGGTGACGACGGGCGTCCAGATCTTGTCCATGGCGCCCTGGTTCGCCTTCGCGCTGGCGACGGTCGGGTTGAGCGCGGCGTCGAGCGCCGGACCGAGGTCCTTCTGGTTCGCGGTCGCGGTCAGGATGTTCGCCGGCATCACCGAGAACAGGATGGACAGCAGCACGGCGGTGCCGAGTGTGCCACCGATCTGGCGGAAGAACGTGGCGGACGACGTGGCGACGCCCATGTCACGAGCCTCGACGGAGCCCTGCGACGCCAGGGTCAGCGACTGCATGACCGAGCCGAGGCCGAGCCCGATGAGGAACATGCCGATCATCAGGAACCAGAGCGGCTTGTCGATCGTCATGAAGGTCAGGACGACGTAGCCGGCGGAGACGAGCGCGGTGCCGATGACCGGGAAGATCCGGTACCGGCCGACGCGGGCGACGATCTGACCCGAGGTGATCGAGGCGATCATCAGACCACCGACGAGCGGCAGCGTCGCGAAGCCGGACTCGGTCGGGGTCAGTCCGACGACGATCTGCAGGTAGAGCGGGATGGTGAGCATCGCGCCGAACATCGCGAAGCCGACCAGGAACCCGATGACGGTCGCCATCGAGAACGTGCCCGAGCGGAACAGCTTGAGCGGGATGATCGCCGCGTCGCCCATCTTCGACTCGATGAGCAGCAGACCGATCAGGCCGACGACACCGACGACGTAGCAGGCGATGGCGGCGGGGGAGCCCCAGCCCCAGATGCGGCCCTGTTCGGCGACGAGCAGGAGCGGCACGAGGGTGACGATGACGGCGGTCGCGCCCCACCAGTCGACCTTCGGCTTCGCGTCGCCGGCGCCGTGCACCTTCGGCAGGTGCAGGAACACGATGACCATGAGGAGCGCCGCGACACCGATCGGCACGTTGATCAGGAGCACCCAGCGCCAGCCGGTGATCCACAGGATCTCGGAGGAACCGGCGAGCAGACCGCCGATGAGCGGGCCGATGACGGACGAGATGCCGAACACGGCGAGGAAGTACCCCTGGTACTTGGCGCGCTCGCGCGGGGCGAGGATGTCGCCCATGATCGCGAGCGGCAGCGACATCAGCGCTCCGGCACCGATGCCCTGCACCGCGCGGAAGGCGGCGAGCATGAGCATCGAGGTCGACATCGACGACAGGACGGCGCCGAGGATGAAGACGACGATGCCGAAGATGTACAGCGGGCGGCGGCCGAAGATGTCGGAGAGCTTGCCGTAGATCGGCGTCGCGATCGTCGAGGTGATGAGGTACGCGGTCGTCACCCAGGCCTGCTGGTCCAGCCCGTGCAGGTCGTCGCCGATCGTGCGGATCGCCGTGCCGAACACCGTCTGGCCGAGCGAGGACAGGAACATGCCCGCCATCAGGCCGTAGATCACCAGGAGGATCTGACGGTGGGTCATCAGCGGCTGCTGGCCGGCGCCCCCGGAGGCCGCGGGGGCCTCGGCGGTGTGCCGACCGTGCTGCACCGGGACGGGTGCGGTGGCGGTCATCGAACTCCTTTTTCTGGCTGTGAAACTTTGCAGACCGCGCAACGATACATCTGTTGCTTCCGGCAAGCAACTAAATGTGCCCGCTACGCTGAGCGCGTGACCGACGACCGGCGTGCCGCCGAGCGACTCCTGCGATCCCAGCTCGACCGGCTGTGGGTCCGGCAGACCCTGCGCTCCTCGCTCATCGAGTCCCGGGGCGGGCTCGACCCGACGGCCCGCGTGATCCTGCGAGCCGTCGCCGGGCACGGCCCGGTCCGGGCGACCGCGATCGCCGACGCGACCGGGCTGTCGCGCCCGGTGATCAGCCGCCGGGTCGCCTCGCTGATCGAGGCCGAGCACCTGGTCGGGGCGCCCGACCCCGCCGACGGCCGCGCCACGCTCGTCGCCCTCGCCCCCGCCGGCCGCCGACTGCTCGACGAGCTGGACGCCGCCGGCGCCGAGGTGTTCGACGACCTGACGGGGGAGTTCGCCTCGGACGAGCTGCGCTCGCTCGCCGAGATGCTGACGCGACTGAACGACCGGGCCGACGCGGTCCTGGGGATCGGCACCACGCGCTCGTGACGTGACCAGGGGGACGGGCGGGAGGCCCGTGGCGGCGTCGCCACGGGCCTCCCGTCCCTGCGGAGCGCGCATTCGAGATACCGTTGGTGGTATGAGCACGGACACCACCCCCACCACTGAGACCCTCGACGACGGGCCCGTGGTGACGTTCGCCGATCTCGGCCTGAGCGACGCTGTGCTCAAGGCCGTCAAGGACATCGGCTACGAGACCCCTTCCGCCATCCAGGAAGCCACCATCCCCACGCTCCTCGCCGGGCGCGACGTCGTCGGCCTGGCGCAGACCGGCACCGGCAAGACCGCGGCCTTCGCGCTGCCGATCCTGTCCCGCATGGAGTCCGGCAGCAAGAAGCCTCAGGCGCTCGTGCTCTCCCCGACGCGTGAGCTCGCCCTGCAGGTCTGCGAGGCGTTCGAGCAGTTCGCGTCGCACATGAAGAACGTCCACGTCCTGCCGGTCTACGGCGGCCAGGCGTACGGCGTGCAGCTCTCCGCCCTGCGCCGCGGCGTCGACGTCATCGTCGGCACCCCGGGTCGCATCATGGACCACCTGGCGAAGGGCACGCTCGACCTGTCCGAGCTCAAGTACCTGGTGCTCGACGAGGCCGATGAGATGCTCAAGATGGGCTTCGCCGAGGACGTCGAGACGATCCTCGCCGACACCCCGGACGACAAGCAGGTCGCGCTCTTCTCGGCGACCATGCCCGCGCAGATCCGCCGCATCTCGCAGCAGTACCTGACCGACCCGGCCGAGATCACCGTCAAGACCAAGACGAAGACCGCCGCGAACATCACGCAGCGTTACCTGATGGTCTCGTACCCGCAGAAGGTCGACGCACTCACCCGCATCCTCGAGGTCGAGGACTTCGAGGGCATGATCATCTTCGTCCGCACCAAGAGCGAGACCGAGACCCTGGCCGAGAAGCTCCGTGCCCGCGGGTACGCCGCCGCCGCGATCAGCGGTGACGTCGCCCAGGCCCAGCGCGAGCGCACCGTCAACCAGCTGAAGTCGGGCAAGCTCGACATCCTGGTCGCCACCGACGTCGCCGCCCGTGGTCTCGACGTCGACCGCATCACGCACGTCGTGAACTTCGACATCCCGGTCGACATCGAGTCCTACGTGCACCGCATCGGCCGGACCGGTCGCGCCGGCCGCTCGGGTGACTCGATCAGCTTCGTCACCCCGCGTGAGCGTCGCCTGCTGTCCGCGATCGAGCGCCACACCAAGCAGCCGCTCACGCAGATGCAGCTGCCGACCATCGACGACGTCAACGAGACGCGCCTGACCCGCTTCGACGACGCCATCACCGCGGCGCTCGAGGACCAGGGCCGGATCGCGGCCTTCCGCGACGTCATCGCGCACTACGTCGAGCACCACGACGTCCCCTCGGACGACGTCGCCGCAGCCCTGGCCGTCGTGGCGCAGGGTGACTCGCCGCTGCTCCTCACCGCAGCCGACGACGCCCTCCGCACCCAGATGGAGCGCGACGCCCGTCGCAGCGAGCGCGACGAGCGTGGTGCCCGCGACGACCGTGGTGGGCGCAGCGACCGCGGCGACCGTGGAGGCGACCGCGACCGTGGTGACCGCGGACCGCGTCGTTCGCAGCCGATGACCCCGTACCGCATCGAGGTCGGCCGCCGCCACCGCGTCGAGCCGCGCCAGATCGTCGGTGCCCTCGCGAACGAGGGCGGTCTGCGCCGTGACGACTTCGGTGCGATCCAGATCCGTCCGGACTTCTCGATCGTGGAACTGCCGGCGGACATGGACGCCGGTGTGCTCGACCGCCTGACCGACACCCGGATCAGCGGCAAGCTCATCGAGATCCGCCCGGACCGCCGTGGTGGCGGGCGCCGGTACGAGGACCGCGCGCCGCGCGGTGACCGTGACGACCGTCCGGAGCGCAAGCCGCGCTACTGAGACGCGCCGCGTCCGAGACGCGACCCCCTTCTGACGGGAGGCCCGGTGCCGGCTGGCACCGGGCCTCCCGTCCGTCGTCGGTGCGGGTCCCGGGCCCCGAGACGCCGTCGTGTCGGTTCCACGCCGCCGAGTCGGCGAGACGCCGTCGGATTCGGCGGTGTCTCGGGAACACGACGGCGTCTGCCGGTCCGGGCCTGCGGCATCTTGCGGTGCGGGGAACCGCAGATCCCGCCCGCAGGCGTTCCCCTGGAGTCCGCAGGGTGCTGTGATACCCGGAGCCGTGACGCAGGGAGCCGCGGGGAAGGCAGGGGAACCATCGTGTACCGAGCACTCATCACCGCGGTGGCCGCCGCGGCGCTCGTCTTCGGAGGTGCGGTGCCGGCGACGGCGCACACCTCTCCGTCGGTGCCGGGAGCACCGACCGCCGTCCGCGTCACCGGCGACGCGGACAGTGCCACGCTGACGTGGCGCGGCCCGGACCGCGGCGCCAAGGTGACCGGTTGGAAGGTCGCCGTCGACGCCGTCGCGAACCGGCACGACCACCAGGTCCACCGACTCCACCCGCGCGCCCGCTCCGACCGCTTCGACGAGCTCTCGCCCGCGACCACGTACCGCTTCTCGGTGCGTGCCCTCGGCCACCGGGGGACCGGTCGCACGGTTACGCTGCGGTGGACGTCACCGCCGGCGCCCGAGCCGGAGACGACGCAGTCGCTGTTCGCCCTCGACGGCAACGGCGACGTCGTGCGGTTCCCGACCTCGGGCACGGACGAGCCCACCACGGTCGCGACCGACGGCGCCGGCTTCACCGCGAACGCCGACGGCGACGTCTTCACACCGTCGGCGGACGGCACCGCGATCCTGCTGCACCGGGCCGACGGCGGCGAGACCGAGACCATCGCGTCCGGTCTGCACCTGACCCCGGACCTGCGCTCCGACGCCGAGGGCAACCTGTACTGGGTGGACTCCGTGACCCGTGCGGTGCAGAAGCTGTCCGTGCGCGGCGGTGCTGCTGCCAGCGTGGTCGCCTTCGCGCCGCCCGAGGGCTCGGCGACGCGCACGCTGTGGGCGGTCGGCCGTGACGGCACGGTGTCGACGTTCTCGAGCACGAGCCGCGGTGGCGTGGTGAACACCGCCAGCCCGGCAGGCACCGTCACCAAGCGGACGGTCGTCGCGCCGAACGGCAGCGGTCTCGGGTACCTGAACGGCCTGCTCGCCGACGGCCAGGGCACGCTCTACGTCAGCTTCCAGGCGTTCGGCGGGTCCGGGTACTCCGGCTGGTACGCGATCGCCGCGGCATCGACGACGATCACGCTGTTCGAACCCCGCACCGCGTTCCAGTACGCCGCGGTGAACTCGACTCACCTCACGCAGCTGCAGTCGGCGGAGTGGTGCCCGTCGGCCAGCGAGGGGAGTCCGAAGGGCTGCCACGTCGACCAGACCCTGACACACCTGGTCGCCCGCGACGCCGCGGGGACGCTCAGCGAGCACACGATGAGCGGTCCGACCGCGAACGGTCGTGGTGCCTTCGTGGGCGCCGCCGACGAGGACGGCGACGTGTTCGTCGTGATCGACGGCGGTCCGACGCCCGGGCTCTGGCGGGTGGGCGCCGACGGCGGTGCCGCCGAGCAGCTCTCGTCGGCGCAGTACTCGCGGCTCCAGGTGTCCTGAGCCGCGGCACGAGCGGGGCGGGGCGGGACGCAACGGCGCGTCCCGCCCCGCCCTCATGCGGTCATCCCGGCGCCCGTCCGCCGGCACACCTCGTCCCACGGGGTGGGCTCGAGGCCGAAGCGGGTCCGGGTCTCGGTGTCGTCGACCACGTACGGGGCCGTCCACTGGTAGCCCAGTTGGGCGAGTTCGCGCAGCATCGGTGACACCAGCCCGAGGGCACGGACCGCGCCGGCCGGCAGGCGTCGGACCGGCACCGGGGGCTTCCCGGCCGCCGCCAGCACCTCGGTCAGCGCCTGCTGCTGCGTCCGTGGTGGGTTGCTCGGCACCATCCAGGTCCGGCCGTGCGCGGAGTCGTCGGCCGCCGTCGTGACGAGGGTGCGAGCGACGTCGAGCACGTCGGTGAACGTGTGCGGCAGGTCGGTCCGGCCGATCATCGTCACGGGCTTCCCACGCAGGGCCGCCGGGAGCACCCGGGTGACGTGGCCGTTCCCGCCGATGCCCGGGCCGACGTAGTCCGAACCGCGGACCTCGACCGTGCGGATCCGACCAGCACGGTGAGCCGCCAGGGCGTCCGCCCAGATCCGGGCACGGAGGGCGCCCTTGTGGTCGGTCGCGGCATCGGGCAGACCCGGGTGCATCGGCCCGGTGACCGGACCGTACGGGTACAGGTTGCCGGTGATCGCGTACACGGCACCGGTCCGTTCGGCTGCGGTGAGCAGCGACGCGGCGAGTGGTGGCCATGCCCGCTCCCACTCCGGGTAGGCGCCGGGGTTCGCGCAGTTGTAGAGGACGGCGGCGCCGTCGGCGGCCCGGGTGAGTGCGTCGGGGTCCGATGCGTCGAGGGCGACGTGAGCCACTGCCTCCAGGCCGGTGTCGCGACCCGAGCGGGTGGCGACCGTGACCCGGTCGCCGCGCTCCGTGAGCAGGGCAGCGACGTGACGGCCCACCGGGCCTGCGCC
Source organism: Curtobacterium sp. MCBD17_026 (assembly GCF_003234895.2). Classification (NCBI taxonomy): domain Bacteria; kingdom Bacillati; phylum Actinomycetota; class Actinomycetes; order Micrococcales; family Microbacteriaceae; genus Curtobacterium; species Curtobacterium sp. MCBD17_026. The sequence continues at coordinate 712,192 of NZ_CP126281.1, forward strand.
GATCACGAGGTGGTGTGACATGGTGTCCCGCTTCCGTCGGTCGGGCCCGGCGACCGCGGTGCCCCGTCAGCAGCATGCCCTGCCGGTGACCGGAAGGCGAGCGCTGCGTGCCGTGTGGTGTCCGTCCGTCCCCAGATCGGGGCAGGGGACTGACAGGAGGCCCGTGGCTGGGGTAGACAGGTCCCTACGCCGAGGTCGACACCGACGACCGGAGCGGGACCGGCAGGGTGGATCAGGAGGAACGCTTGCGACGCAGCACGTCCGGCGACGCCGCGGACGGGGAGACCCGGTGACCGCGCTCGACGTCAGCCGACAGGACCGCCGCCGCCTGGCCACCGGGACCGCCCGCCGACGCCTGGTGACCGTGCGGACGGTGGCACTCCTGGCGTCCCTCGCCGGTGTCAACTACATCGTCTGGCGCTGGGCTGCCTCGGTGAACTGGCACTCGTGGTGGATCGCGGTGCCGCTGATCCTCGCCGAGACCTACAGCGTCATCGACTCGCTGCTCTTCGCCCTCGGGGCCTGGCGGCTCCGGGAGCGCGGCGAACCACCGGCGAAGCCGTCCACCGACGTCACCGTCGACGTCTTCATCACGACCTACAACGAGCCGATCGACCTGGTCGAGCGCACCGCCCGGGCGGCGAAGGCGATCACGCACCCGCACACCACCTGGATCCTCGACGACGGCAACCGTCCCGAGATGCGTGCGGCGGCCGAGGCGCTCGGCATCGGCGTCATCACGCGCGGCGCCGACTGGGTGGACCGGCCCCGGCACGCCAAGGCCGGCAACCTCAACAACGCCCTGCTCGCGACGCAGGGCGAGTTCCTGCTCATCCTCGACGCCGACCAGGTGCCGGACCCCGCGATCCTCGACCGCACCCTCGGCTACTTCAAGGACCCGCGGATGGCGCTCGTGCAGACGCCGCAGTGGTTCGAGAACGTGCCGGACGACGACCCCCTCGGCAGCCAGGCACCGCTGTTCTACGGTCCGATCCAGCAGTCGAAGGACGGCTGGAACGCGGCGTTCTTCTGCGGGTCGAACGCCATCCTGCGGCGCGAGGCGCTCATGCAGCTCGGCATCTCGCGCTACGTGGCCGAGGTCGAGGCGTCCGTCCAGCGCACCCTCGCCACCTCGCGCAAGCTCCTCGCCCGCTCCCGCGAGACCGAGACCGACCCGCGCGTGCTCGCCGCCCTCGACGACGCCGAGATCGTGGTGGACCAGGCTCGCGACCAGGTGCGCGCCGGTGAACCCCTCGGTGACGTGACGTACGCGTTCCAGCGGGGGATCGACGCCATCGCGTTCCGGTTCGCCGCCGCCGACCTCGAGTCCGTGCGGAACGACCTGCAGGAGCTCGCGGCGATGTCCACCGACGCCAACACCTTCGCGGGTCTCGACGACGCCGCGCTCGACGTGCTCGGCCGGCGCGAGGCCTCACCGGTCGCCGCCATCGAGTCGATCGCCGTGCTCGCCCGTGCCCTCGACGTCAACCGCGACGACGAGGCGCAGCCGATCATGCCGCTGGCGACGATCTCGGTGACCGAGGACATGGCCACGGCGATGCGTCTGCACGGCCTCGGCTGGAAGTCGGCGTACCACGACGAGATCCTGGCGAAGGGCCTGGCTCCCGAGGACCTGCCGACGATGCTCGTGCAGCGACTCCGCTGGGCGCAGGGCACCATGCAGGTGTTCTTCCGCGAGAACCCCCTGGTGCAGAAGGGGCTGTCGTGGGGGCAGCGGCTCATGTACTTCTCGACGATGTGGAGCTACCTGTCCGGGTTCGCTGCGATCGTCTACATCGCCGCCCCGGTGCTCTGCCTGTCGTTCGGGGTCATCCCCGTGCAGGCCTACAGCGTCGACTTCTTCGCCCGGCTCATCCCGTTCCTGGTGTTGAACCAGCTGCTGTTCTGGGTGGTGGCCGCCGGCAGACCGACCTGGCGCGGGCAGCAGTACTCGCTCGCCCTGTTCCCGGTCTGGATCGAGTCGGTGACCAGCGCGTTCGAGAACGTCTTCCGGGGCAAGCCGCTCGGGTTCCGCGTCACCCCGAAGGTGCGCGACGAGACCGAGCAGAAGCCGCGGTGGGACCTGGTCAAGCCGCAGCTGTACGCGATGGGCGCCCTGGTCGCGGCCTTGATCATGATCGGCATCCGCTACCTGACCGGCCAGGCCGAGGGGATCGCACCGCTCGTGAACACCGCGTGGGTCGTCTTCGACCTGTTCATCTTCAGCATCGTGATCCGGGCCGTCCGGTACCGCGGCCCGGCCACCCCAGCCCAGTCCGAACACGAGTCGAGCACCGCCGGAGGACCCCTGTGAGCACCGAGACCACGTTCGAGGTCGCCGCGACGCCCGACTCCCTCGACGAGGTGCAGGACCGCTTCGCCGCGTGGTGGGACGGCCTGGGCATCGACGACGTCCGGCTCCGCTTCGCACTCGAGACCGCCCTGGCCGAGGTCGCCGCGAACATCGTCGAGCACACCGTCCGCGCCGACCGGGGGACCGGGCGCCGGTACACCGTGCACCTCGAGGCCACCGAGCAGGCCCTGACCGCGGTGCTGACCGACAACGGGATGCCCGCCGACATCGACCTGAGTGCCGTCACCATGGCCGACGTCGAGCAGGAGAGCGGGCGCGGTCTGGCGCTCGCCATCGCGGCGCTCGACCGGCTCGAGCACCGGCACGAGCCCGGCCACAACGTCTGGACGCTTGCGTGCGACCGGTGAAGAAGCCGGTGGCCCGCGCGGTCGCCCTCATCGTCACGATCGCCACGCTCCTGCTCGGTGGTGCGCTGCCGGCGTCCGCTGCGTCCGTGCACCCGACGGCCGCCGTGCAGCCGGCCGAGGGGTCGACGTGGTTCGGCCCCGACCTCGACTGGGCCAGCGATTCGCCCGAAGGGTACGAGGGGCGGCTCGGCGCGACGCCGTCGATGTACGGGGTCTCCGTCGACTACCCGCTCGACCGCACGGCGAAGCAGGAACTCCTCCGCTCGGCGCGTGCGGCGGCGACCCAGGGTGCGGTGCTCGTCGTGAGCCTCGAACCCGACCGCGAACTGCGGTCGCTCGACACCGCGGACACCCGTGCCGTCAACACCGTGTTCGAGGACCTGCACGACCAGTACGACACCCAGGTGCTCGTCCGGTTCGCACCGCAGATGAACGGCACGTGGGTCCGCTGGGGCCAGCAGCCGACCGAGTTCGTCCGGGCGTTCCGGGCGCTCGGCACGACCGTGCACGCGGGCACGTCGGACGCGCTCATGGTGTGGTCGCCGTCGTACGGTGCCGGCTACCCGTTCGGCGAGTCCGCCGGGCGGCTGCGGAACCTGTCCCCCGTCGACGTCGCGAAGGCGGACACGAACGGCGACGGACAGCTCACCGCCGCTGACGACCCGTACGGGCCGTACTGGCCGGGAGCCGAGGCCGTCGACTGGGTCGGGCTCTCGATGTTCTCGTACGGCAAGGGCGACCCGACCGAGGCCGCCGGTCGCGCCGTGCCGCTCACCCGCAGCGGTGAGGTCGAGGCCCGGTTCGACGAGGACTGGGGGTACGACCAACCCCAGTCGGGCACGTTCTACGACCGGTTCGCGGCGGCCGACGACCGCCCGATGCTCCTCGACACCGGCGCCCTGTACAACCGCGAGCTGCAGGGCGACGCCGAGCTCCAGGTCAAGCGGAGCTGGTGGCGGCAGGTGCTCGCCGCCGTGCAGGAGCGTCCGCTGATCCGGGGCATGACCGTGCTCGAGGCAGAGCGACGCGAGCCCGAGGCCGGCAACCGCGTGGCCGACTGGCGACTCACCGCGGACCCGGGCGTCGCGGAGTCCTTCCGCGCCGACCTCGAGGGATCCGGTGACTTCGCCTTCGGTCCGGTCACCGACCGCGTGACCGTGCAGCAGGGCAACGCCGCGATCTCCCAGGAGTACGAGACCGGCGGCGAGCAGATGGCGTGGATCGTCTGGCTGGCCGCCGGCCTGGCGATCGTGTTCCTGCTGAGCGGGGTGTTCGGCCGGCTCCTGCCGAGCTGGCGCTACCCCGACGACGGCAAGCCCGGCCGTGACCTGCGGCTCGACCTGTTCCGCGGGTTCATCATCCTCGCCGTGGTGATCACCCACATCGAGATCGGCGGGCCGTACTCGTACCTCACGCTGCACGCCGTCGGGGCGATCACCGGCGCCGAGATGTTCGTGTTCCTGTCCGGCATGGTCCTCGGCATGACGTACCCGTTCGCCGTGAAGAAGTTCGGCGAGTGGGCGGCGGCCGTCGGTGCGTGGAAGCGCGCGCGCAAGCAGTACGTCGTCACGCTCGTGGTGATCCTGGTGGTATTCGCGCTGAGCTTCGTCCCGTTCCTGAACACCGACGCCATCACCACGTTCACCGACCGCGGCACGGGGACCGGCGGTGTCGATGCGGAGGGCCGGGTCTACGACCTGTACCCGAACGCGATGCAGCTGCTCGCCTACCCGCCGCCCTGGTACGCGATCCGGCAGTTCCTGCTGCTCGAGATGGGGCCGTGGCCGTTCAACATCATGGGCCTGTTCGTGGTGCTGAGCCTGTTCATCCCGGTGTTGATCTGGGTGATCCGCCGCGGGTTCTGGTGGGCGCTCCTCGCCGCCAGCTGGGCGCTGTACGTGTTCCAGGCGCTCAACCCGGAGTTCCGTCCGCTGAACTCCCAGTTCGAGGCGGTGTTCCCCCTGTTCACCTGGCAGGTGGTGTTCACCCACGGGCTCGTGCTCGGGTACTACCGGCGGCAGATCGTCGGTGCGCTCACCGGGCGTCTCGGCAAGGTCCTGGTCGGCGTCGCCGTCGTCGGGTACGCGGCGTTCCTGGTCTACGTGTGGGCCGGCGACCACTTCGGGTTCACCCCGGTGCCGTTCCCGGCGACGATGTACGAGTCGCTGTACAACACGGCGTACCAGCGGGTGGACCTGCAGTGGGGCCGCCTCGTGGACATCGCGTTCTTCGCGATCGTGTCCTACGCGATCCTCACGGTGTTCTGGAAGCCCATCGCCGCCACCATCGGCTGGCTCTGGATCCCGCTCGGGCAGGCGAGCCTGTACGTGTTCGTCTGGCAGGTGTTCTTCGCCCTGGCGATCGCGTCGATCCCCGGAGTGCCGTGGGGCAACTTCTGGATCGGGTTCGTGGTGCACACGGCGCTGATCCTGCTGGCCTGGTACATGGTCCGCAAGAAGTTCCTGTTCTCCGTCATCCCGCGCTGATCACGAGCACGGACGGACAGGAGGCCCGTGGCGGCGTCGCCACGGGCCTCCTGTCCGTCATGCGCTCACGCGATCCGCGTGACGCCCAGCGGCGTCGGGTCCACGGGGTCCGGCGGGACCGGGAGCGACCCGCGGATCTGGTTCTGCGCCTGGCAGTCGCTGGTGCAGTTCGTCGCACCCTGCGACAGTTCGACGGCGTCCTCGCCGAGCACCCCGCCCAGACGCCCACCGGGCTGGACCGTCCACGTGGTGGTGGTCGTGGTCTGCGAGGTCTTCGTGGCGACCTGCGGGCTGTCCTTGCCGAGGAGCATCTGTTGGGCACCGCTGCCCGCGGACACCGCGGCCGTGCCGTCGCCGAAGTTGATCTTGCCCGTGTACGGGTTCGTGAAGTAGAACAGGCCTGCGCCGAGGGTGTGGGTGAACGTCACCGGCCCCGCGAACTCCGTCTCCATCTGGAAGACGCCGCCCTGGGCGCCGTCCTTCGCCTGGACCTTGAGCTTCCCGGCCCCCGTCGAGAAGATCACCACGAGGGTGTCGTCCTTGACCTCGAGTGACGAGAGCTTCGTGCTGGCGAGCTGCGCGGCGGTGAGCGACGGGACCTTCGACGCGAACACCACGGTCGGCTTCGTCACCATCCGCTGGGTGTCCGGAGCGCCGGTCAGCGTGTAGTCGTACACGCCGAGGTCGGCGATCCGGATGTCGAAGCCGTTGTGCTTGCCCCGTACCGCGATCGTGTCGGAGACCGGGGTGTCGCGCACCCTGAGTTCCTTGCCCTGGGCGGGGTTCGTCGTGACCCCGTTCACGGTGACGGCGTAGTCGCCACCGGTCGAGGTCTTGCCGGACGCGTTCGCGGGGGAGACCCCGACGAGGGCAGCGGCGGCGACGGTGCCGAGGGCGATCGCGGCGACGATGCCGCTGCCGATCCTGCGTGAGCGCTGGGTGTGCATGGGTGCCTCCTGGTGGGCCTGTCTGGCCGGTACGACGATCGTCGTCGCCAGCCCGACTCCGCACCATCGGACCTTGGTACTAGTACCCGGTCAGCAGCGTTCGGCAGGGCACGGTCACCACCCGTGGTCGCGCGCCCACAGCGCGGCGCTCGTGCGGTCCGCGACGCCGATCCGCCGGAACAGCGACCCGACGTGCACCTTCACGGTGCGCTCCGCGATGCCGAGTTCCGTGCCGATCTGCCGGTTCGACATGCCCCGGGCGATGCGGACGAGCACGTCCCGTTCCCGGGGCGGGAGCTCCGGGCCCCGGTCCGCGACGGCTCCGGCGGCTGCACCGGGCAGGAGCGCCCGGGCCACCCGGGGGTCGATCGGCGTCTCGTCGCGCGCTGCGGCACGGACCGCCGCGACCACGTCGTCGGGCGCGGCGTCCTTGAGCAGGTAGCCCGTGGCGCCGGCCGCCAACGCGGCCCGCACCCGGTGGTCGTCCGAGAACGTCGTGATGACGAGGACCCGGACCGACGGCAGGAGCGCCCGCACCTGCCGGGTCGCCTCCACGCCGCCGGCACCGGGCATCGAGAGGTCCATCACGACGACGTCGGGCCGGAGCGTCGGCACGAGCGACACCGCCGCTTCGCCGGTGGCTGCCTCGCCGACGACCTCGCAGTCGTCCGTGGTCGCGAGCACCGCGCGCAGCCCGCTCCGGACCAGCGCGTGGTCGTCGACCAGCAGGATCCTCACCGCAGGGCCTCCGCGTCGACGGGGACCTCGAGGTCCCAGGTGGTGCCGGCACCCGGAGCGGTCCGGAGCAGCAGGGACCCGCCCGTGTCCTCGGCGACCTCGCGCAGCAGCGTCGTGCCGAGGTGTCCGGTGCCGCCCTCGACGACCACGGCGGGGTCGAAGCCCGCCCCGTCGTCGTGCACGACCACCCGGACCGAGCCGCCGGCCTGCGTCACCGTGACGTCGACCCGGCCCGCATGGGCGTGCTTGACGACGTTCCAGACGGCCTCACGGACGAAGCGCACGACCGCGAGCAGCGCGCCGGGGGACGCGTCGACCGCGTCCGGCACCCGCACGGTGGTCGCGAGCCCCGCTGCGCGCGCGCGGGCACAGGCGTCGTCGAGGGCGGCGCCGAGTCCCTCGGGCGTCGGCGCCGCCGGCCGGATCGTCGCCATCGAGGTCCGCAGCGACGACACTGCACCCCGGAGCACGGTGGCGGCGTCGCGCGTGGCGGGATCGGCACCGAGGGACAGTGCGAGTCCGGCGACGTCCTGCACCGGTCCGTCGTGCAGTTCGGCGGCCATCCGACGGCGTTCCGCGGCCTCGGCGTCGAGCGCGCGACCGAGCAGCCGCTCCCGCAGGCGCTGCCCCGAACGGATCCGCAGCAGCAACCCGAGCAGCAGCGGCACCAGGAGCGCGAGCACCACCGCCACCGTGCCGAAGGCCAGGACGGCGAACGACCGCCGCAGGTCCGCGGCGCGCGCGAGCACCTGGTCGTACGGCTGGTACGCCTCGAACAGCAGCGCCTCGCCGGACGGCGTGTGCACCGCCTGGTAGGCCTCGAGCAGCGGCCCGCGCCCGCGCTCGTAACGGTTCTCCGGCTCGGTCAGGTCGGACACCTCGGCGTCGGACCGGTCCGACTCCAGCGCCTCCAGGTCCTCGTCGGACAGCGGGAAGCGCTCGCCGACCAGTCGACGTTCGTCCGACCAGAGCACCGTGCCGTCGGCCGCCCAGAGCTTCATCCGGACCGCCGATCCGGTGCGCAGCTCACCGGCCACCGCGTCGTCCAGGCGCGTCCGTGCGGCAGCCCGGTCGACGGCGGACCGGGACGGGTCGGCGACCGCGTCGAGCAGTGCGGGTTCGACCACGACGCGTGCGAGCGCCGCGGTGTCGCTGGTCGCGTCACGGACGGCGAACGACTCCGCGATGCGCTGCGCCACCAGCGTGCCGGCGGTCGCGACCGCGGCGCCGCCGACGACCGCGGCGAGCACGACGCCGACCAGGACGAGCCGCCAAGGAGTCCGGCCGGTCCGCCGGCGCGGGTCGGCCGCGACGAGCACGACCGGCTCCGCCGCCGTGTCACTGTCCGACGACCGTTGTCCGTGCACCCGGACACCGTAACCGGCGGCGTCCCCGCCGAGCGCGCGCGGGGCCCGGATCGCCGCAGAACGCAGGCCTGGAGGCCCGTGGCGGCGTGGCCACGGGCCTCCAGGCCTGCTCGGGGTGCGTCGTACCGCACGTGGTGAGCAGGAACGGCCGGGTCGCCGCGCGCGACCCGACCGTTCCTGCTCACGAAGCGGGCAGCCGCTCGCGCAGGGCGCCGCGGACCGACTCCCACCCCGCCAGGCGGTCGCGGATCGCGTCGTCCTGCTCGGCGGCCAGGGCGTCCCGGTGCGCCTGTTCGAGCACCTCGTCGATGACGACCCGGCGACCGCTGCGGGCCGAGGTGATGGCCGCGTCGACCATGGTCAGGCTCATCACGTTGCCGTGCACCTCGCCGTCCGGCACCTCGCCGGAGCGGACCGCCCGGACGAAGGACGCCAACGACCCGGCGATCTCGTGCCCGACCGACGGCGCAGCGGCAGGGGAACCGGGGGTGCCGTCGAGGTCGCTCGACGGGTCGTGGTCGCCGTCCCAGAGTGCCGTGCCGGCCGCTCCGGAGGCACGCCAGTCGCCGTTCCACGAGGTCTCGGCACCCGGCGCGCACCACGAGCCGTCGTAGACGTAGCGGACGTCGTCCTCGAACGTGAAGACGGCTGCCGCGGCCGCGTCGCCCCGGTACCAGGACCACGACGGGTTCCACGACTCGCAGTACACCGACACCGGGTCGCGTTCGAGCACGTACCGGGCGGAGTCGAAGGCGTGGATGGCCATGTCGAGCAGCAGGACGTCGTCCATCTCCTCGCGGAAACCACCGAAGTGCGGAGCCTTCGCGAACCGGGTGCTCAGCCCGCCCACGGCACCGAGGTCGCGGACGTGCTGCCGGAACGCGACGAGCTGGTCGTTGTAGCGGCGGGACTGCGACACCATGAACAGCTTGCCGGTGGCCTCGGCGGCGGCGGCGAGCGACAGCGCCTCGGCGACGGTCTGCGCGGCCGGCTTCTCGCCGAGCACGGGGAGCCCTGCACGGAGCGCCTGCAGCGTGACCGGGTGGTGCGCGACCGGCACGGTGATGTCGAGGACGGCCTCGGCACCGGTCTCGGCGGCCAGCACGGTCAGGTCCGTGCCGACCGGGATCGACGGGTCACCGGTGTGCTCGGCCCCCGCGCGGGCGGCGTCGAGGTCGAGGTCGACGATGCCGACCAGCTCGACCTCGGGGTCGGCTGCGACGGTGGCGAGCCAGGCCCGCCCCATCCCGCCGGCGCCGACCTGCAGGACGCGCAGCGGGCTCACGCGTCGACCGCTTCCGGCTCGGCGTCGTCGAACGGGCCGCGGTAGTGCTGCCCGTCGAAGTACTCGCCCAGGTCGTAGCGGCGGAGCGTCGGGATCTCCCGCTCGCGCTCGGGCCGGGCCCACTCGGCGCCGTTCGCGATCACGCGACGGACGTCCGGGTGGTGGTAGACGGGGAAGTCCTGGTCACCGGGGGAGAAGTAGAAGATCTTCCCGAGTCCGCGGCGGTACGTCATGCCGCTCCGGAACACCTCGCCGCCGGTGAAACCCGAGATGAACACGAGCTCGTCGGGCGTCGGGACGTCGAAGTACTCGCCGTACATCTCCTGCTCGGGGATGACGATCGGGTTCGGCACCCCCCGGGTGATCGGGTGCTGCGGGTTGACGGTCCAGACGAGCTCCTGGTCGTGCTCGCTGCGCCAGCGGAGGGTGCAGGTGGTGCCCATCAGCTTGCCGAAGATCTTCGACCAGTGGCCGGAGTGCAGGACGAGCAGCCCCATGCCGGAGAGCACGTGCCGGTGCACCCGGTCGACCACGGCGTCGTCGACGTCCTGGTGTGCGGCGTGCCCCCACCAGGTGAGGACGTCGGTGTTCGCGAGGACCTCGTCGGTGAGGCCGTGCTCGGGCTCCTGCATGGTGGCGGTCCGGACGACGGCCTCGGGCAGGTGCTCGCGGATGCCGTCCGCGATCGCGCCGTGCATGCCGTCGGGGTAGCGCTCGGCGACGTGCTGCTCGACCTGTTCGTGGACGTTCTCGCCCCAGACGGTGATGCGGAGCGGGGTGGTGGTCATGGTGTGTGCCTTTCGGGGGTGGTGGGACCCGGTCACTTGACTGCGCCGCCGGTGGCCCCGGCGGCGATGAACTTCTGCGCCACGAGCAGCAGCACGATGGCGGGGATCGAGGCCATCACCGCGGCGGCCATGACGGTCGACCAGTCGGCGGTGAAGGTGCCGATGTAGTTGTAGATGCCGAGCGTGATCGGCCGGACGTCCTCGGTGGTGGTGAGGGTCAGGGCGAACAGGAAGTCGCTCCAGGTGAACAGGAACGTGAACAGTCCGGCGGTGATCAGGGCGTTGGCGCTGATCGGCACGACGACCGAGCGGAAGGCCCGGAAGTTGCCGGCACCGTCGACCTTCGCGGCCTCGATGATCGACGGCGGGATGTTCTGCATGAACGCCCGCATGATCAGGATCGCGAAGGGCACGCCGGCGGTGCTGTCGGCCAGGATCAGCCCCGGCACGGTGTTGAGCAGACCGAGGTCGTTGTACGCCGCGTACAGGGCGTTCGCGACGACGATGCCCGGGATCATCTGCGAGATGAGGATGCCGAACAGCACCGCGTTGATGCCCTTGACCTTGAACTGGGCGAGCGCGTACGACGCCGGCGTCGCGATGAGCAGACTGACGACGACGCTGCCCAGGGCGATCACCAGGCTCGTGACCAGGGCGCCGCCCTGGTCGGCGATCGCCTGCGCGTAACCGCCGAGCTGCGCGTTGATCGGGAACCAGGCGGCCTCGATGGCGGAACCGGCCGGCTGCAGGGAGATGTTGATCATCCAGTAGACGGGGAACAGCATCACGGCGAGGATCAGGATCCCGACGCCGGACAGCACCCACTGCTTCGCGCTCGTGGGACGGACGGGTCGCCGGGTGCCGCGGGTGACCACCGCGCGGGTCCGGAGGACGTCGTTGGTGGACGCTGCGTCAGTCATCGACGGCCTTCCTGTTGAGGCGGAGGTAGACGATCGCGAACAGCGCGGAGATCACGATGAGGATGTTGCTCAGCGCGGCGCCCTGCCCGAAGTCGAACTGCTTGAACGACAGGTCGTAGGACTGGGTCGCGATGGTCTGGGTGGCGTTCGCCGGCCCGCCGTTCGTCAACCCGAGGATGATGTCGAGCACCTTGATCGTGTAGACGACGCCGAGCACGAGCGTGACGCTCACGACGGGTCGCAGCATCGGCCAGGTGATCGCCCAGAAGGCCTTCCACCCGGTCGCGCCGTCGAGTGCAGCTGCCTCGTACAGCTCGGTGGGGATGTCCTGCAGACCGCCGTACAGGATCGTGGTGTTGAAGGGGATCCCGATCCAGATGTTCACCGCGATGACGGTGATGAGCGCCACGGCGGGACTCGTCAGCCACGGGACCGACGGGATGCCGAAGGTGCCGAGGAACTGGTTGACGACGCCCGAGTCCTGGTCGAGCATCCACTTCCAGACCGCGCTCGAGACGATGAGCGGCAGCAGCCAGGGGAGCAGGAGCAGGGAGCGCAGGAGGCCGGACAGCGGGAAGTTCCGGCGGAAGAACAGGGCGAGCAGCAGGCCGAGGACGAACTGGCCGACGATCGACCCGATCGTGAACAGCGCCGTGTTGAGCATCGCCGTGCCGAACAGCTGGGACGACACGACCGAGGCGTAGTTCGCCAGGCCGACCCACGGTGCCTCGCCCGTGTAGAACGTCGACGTCGTGTACGCCTGGAAGCTCATGACGATGTTCTTGACCACGGGGTAGCCGAAGAACAGCAGCAGGAAGAGGACGGCCGGCAGCAGGAACAGCAGCTGCGCGATCCGTTCGAAGCGCAGCGAGCGGCCCGGGCGGGGCCGCCGGGACGGAGCGGGTGCTCCGTCCCCGGCGGCCCGCCGTGGGGCGACGGGGGTCGCGGTGCTCGTCATGCTCAGTTGCTCGACTGCGCGTTCCGCAGGGCGTCGGCCGGGGAGTCCTGCCCGGTCAGCGCCGACTGCACGGCCGTGTAGATCTTCGTCGCGGCCTTGGGCCAGTCGGCACCGAGCTCGCCGGTGCGGGCACGGGCGTCGGCGACGAGGTCGACGAACACCTGCTCCTCGGGGACGTCCTTGCCGAACTGCTGGGCGACGTCGGTCTTCGAGGGGATCGTGTACCGCAGCTTCGCCATCGCGAGCTGGTTCGCGTCGCTGTTCATGCAGTCGACGATCTTGGCGGCGACGGCCTGCTTCGCCTTGTCACCGGTGTTCGGGACGGTCCAGACCTCGCCACCGAGCGGGGCCACGGCCTTGTCGCTGGCGGACTGCACGGGGATCTGGGCGATCCCGTAGTCGACCTTCGACTCCTTCAGGCCGGGGATCTGCCACGGGCCGTTGATCATCATCGCGGCCTTGCCGGCCATGAACTGGTCGTTCACGTCGGCCTGGGTCCAGTTCACGACGCTCTTCGACATCGAGCCGTCGTCGACCAGGCCCTTCCAGAGCGACAGCGCTTCCTCGGTCTCCGGGGTCGCGATGTCCTTCTCGTCGCCGCCGTTCGACCACATGAACGGCAGGAACTGCCAGGTGCCCTCGTACGTGGCGTTGGCGTCGACGGCGAACCCGTACTGGTCGCCCTCGGTCAGCTTCGCCGCGGCGGACTGCAGCTCGTCCCACGTCTTCGGCGGGGTGACACCGGCGTCGGACAGCGCCTTCTTGTTGTAGAAGAGCGCGATGGTGTTCACGGTGGGGGCGAGGCCGTAGACCTGGTCCTCGTAGGTCCCGGCCTGCAGCACGCCCTTGGCGTAGCCGTCCGTCGAGATGTCGTAGTCGGACAGCGGCGACAGCGCACCGGTCTCGGCGATCTGCTGCAGATCCGGGTTGTCGAGCATCAGGACGTCCGGCAGGGTCTTCGACGACGCCTGCTGCAGGACCTTCTGGATGAGCGACGAGCCGGGCACCAGGCTGCGCTTGATGGTGACGTCGTTCTCGGCCCCGCACTTGTCGAGGTACTCGCCGATGACCTTCTTGTCGTTGCCCTGGTTGTAGTAGTCGAGCACGGTGATGGAGTCCACCTTGCCGCCGGAGCTCGCGGACGAGCCGCCGGAACAGCCGGCGAGGACGAGGGGGACGGTCGCCAGCATGGCGACCGCGCTGAGGACCGGGGCGATCCTGCGGTGTCGAGGCTTCATTGCTTCGCTCTTCTCTGAGTGGTTGCCGGACACGAGTCGAACGTGTCGCTCGTGGATCGGGGACGACCGGACCAGAACCGCTCCGTCGCGTCCCGAGTGGGGTCGAAACTAGCATCGAAGCGGTTAGATGGTAAAGCGCTTAGACGATCTTTTTCGGGCACCGCCCCCGCTACAGTGAGCGGGACAGGGTGAGGGAGCGGCATGGCGACGATGCAGCAGGTCGCCGACCGGGCGGGCGTCTCGATCGCGACGGTGTCCTTCGTCGTGAACGGCAACAAGCGCGTGTCCGCCGACACCCGTGCCAGGGTCACGGCGGCGATGCGTGAGCTCGGCTACCGGAACAACGTGGTCGCCCGGGCACTGGCGTCGCGCCGCACCCGGATCCTCGCGCTCGTGTTCCCGGTGCTCGAGCACCGGCTCGGCCAGACCGCGTTGCAGTTCTTCACGAGTGCCGCGAGCCGCGCCTCGGAGCTCGGGTACCACCTGGTGCTCTGGCCGGCGGTGACGACGGCGGACGACGTGCAGGACCTCATCTCGGGCGGTCTCGCCGACGGGGTCGTGGTGATGGAGGTCACGATGCACGACCCCCGGATCGGCCGCCTGACCGAACTCGAGGTCCCGTTCGTCGCGATCGGCCGCACCGCCGACCCCTCGGGCATCTCGTACGTGGACATCGACTTCGAGCGCACCGTCGAGGACGCCCTCGACCACCTCACCGGGCTCGGGCACCGTCGGATCGGCCTCGTGGTCGAGGACCTCGACGGCACGTCGATGGCCGACTACGGCCCGAAGGTCCGGTCCGAGGCGGCGTTCCGCGCCGGCATCGCGAGCCGCGGCCTCACCGGTACCGTGGTCGCCGCCGGTGCCTCCGCCGAGGGAGGGCGCCGTGCGGCGGGGGACCTGCTGGCGCGCGACCCCGACGTCACGGCCGCGATCATCATGAAGGACGACTCGAACTTCGGGCTCGTCAGCGGGTTGCGGGCCGGCGGGCGCCGGGTGCCGGAGGACGTCTCGGTCATCGCGATCGTGTCCTCCGACGGCGCCGGCGCGGCGACCGAACCGGTGCTCACGACGCTGAACGCCCCCGGCCCGGAGCTCGGCCGCCTGGCGGTCGAGTCGCTGGTCGACCGCCTCGAGGGCGGCAGCACCGAGCGCACGCACACGCTCATCCCGTGCGCCCTGCACCTCGCCGGATCGACGGCCCCCGCCCCCGCCTGACCCCCTGCCGGTCTGGAGGCACGGGTCGGCGCCGCCACGCGCCTCCAGGCAGCCGCCGGCCACGTTCCGGGCTGCGCGACAGTCCACGGATCCCCGAGCGCGTGAGGGGTCGTCCAGACCGAAAGGTGCCCGGCACGGCACCGCCGCCGGCGCCCCTGCCGGACAGACCAGGCTCCGCCTGGTTGTGTGGACGTACAGGTTCGCAGCACCACACGTCGAGGAGGACGGATGGCAATCGACCGGAGGACGTTCATGCTCGGGGGAGCGGGGGTGCTGCTGCTCGCCGGCTGCTCCACCCGACCCGAGCGCACGCGGGTCGAGGACTGGCCGACCGAACCGCCCGAGGGTGAGGCGACGATCAGCTGGTGGGCCGGGCAGGTCGCCTCGAAGGACGGCGGTGACCTGCGGCGCCGGCTCATCGCGGAGTTCCAGGAGGAGCACCCGAACATCCGCGTCCGGATCGTCAGCGCCCCGAGCGACACCGACACGAACCGCACCAGCCTGACGACCCAGATCGCGGCGGGCAGCAGCACACCGGACGTCTACCTCGGTGACGTCGCCTGGCCCGGGCAGTTCGCGAAGAACAAGCTCGCGACCCCCGTGAACCAGCTCGTCGGCGAGGACTTCTTCGACCAGTTCCCCGAGGGCCTGCGGCTGGCGGCGAGCGTCGACGGGACCTACTACATGTTCCCGCTGTACATCGACGAGTCGTTCTTCCTGTACCGGAAGGACCTGCTCGCGAAGCACTCCCTGCAGGTGCCGGGGTCGTGGGAGGAGGTGCGCGAGACCGCCGCGAAGCTCGTCGACACCGGCGACGTGTCGTACGGGTTCGCGTTCCAGGGCGACGTGTACGAGGGACTGACCTGCAACGTCACCGAGTTCGTCGCCGACGCCGGCGGTTCACTGCTCAACGACGACCTCACGGCGCCTGCGACGACGAGCTCCGAGACCAAGCGCGCGTTCGAGTTCATGCGGTCGCTGGTGACATCGGGAGCGTCGCCACGGGCCACCCTGACGTACCAGGAGCAGGACACCAACGACGCCTTCTCCGGCGGCCGCGCGGCGTTCCTCCGCAACTGGTCGTACGCGTGGGGGATCGCGAACGGCCCGGACAGCCGGGTCGCCGGCAAGGTGGGTCTCGCCGCCCGGCCGACGTTCGACGGCATGGACGAGCACCACTCGACGATCGGCGGGTGGGGGAACTACATCAACCCGCACACGCAGGAACCCGCGGCGGCACTGACCTTCGCACGCTGGATGTCGAGCGAGACCGCACAGCAGTTCCTGACCCGTGAGGGCGGTGTCCTGCCGGCCCGGTCGGCGAGCCTCGTCAGTGCGGACGCCAAGCGCCAGGAGCGCCCGACCTACGACACGGCGGCGGGCATCACGCTCGTGCCCCGTCCGACCTCGACCGCCTACTACCCGAAGGTGTCACAGGGCGTCTACCAGAACGGCAACAGCATCCTCGGCGGGCAGGCGTCCGTCGACGGCGGTACCAGCGCGATGGCCTCCGCCATCTCGCTCGCCCTGCAGGGAGCGGCGCTGTGAGCGCCGGCACGGCGACACGACCGGCACGGCCTGGAGGCACGGGTCGCGTCGATCCGCCGCCCCGGCCGACGGGGCGGTCGCGTCTCGACCGCATCCGCTCGCGGGGCGCGTGGGGCTTCGCGGCCCCGGCGCTCCTGGTGGTCGCGGCGGTGACGATCTTCCCGGTCGTGTACTCGGTGGTCCTGAGCTTCGCGGACGTCGAGGTCGGCTACGAGGGCTTCACGATCCAGTCGTTCGGGCTCGACAACTACGCGGCCCTGCTGCAGAGCGCCGACTGGTACCGGGCGCTCGGCTTCACGGTGCTCTACACGGTGGTGACGGTGTCGGTCGAGCTCGTGCTCGGCATGCTCGTCGCGCTGGTGCTCGAGCGCCTCGGGGCCACCCGCGGCTGGATGCTCGCGCTCATGCTCATCCCGTGGTCGCTCGTCACCATCGTGAACGCGCAGCTGTGGAAGTACATCTACGACAGCACCTACGGCGTCGCGACCTGGTTCTTCGGGTTGTTCGGGGACGCCCCGGTGATCCTCGGCGAACCGGTGCCCGCGATCACCGGGCTGATGGTCGCGGACATCTGGAAGACGACGCCGTTCGTCGCGATCATCCTGCTCGCCGGGCTCGTGCAGATCTCCGAGGACCACTACGAGGCCGCCGAGCTCGACGGCGCGAGCACCTGGCAGACGTTCTGGCGCGTGGTGCTGCCACAGCTCACGCCGACCCTGACGATCGCGGTGCTGTTCCGCATCCTGCAGGCCTTCGGCGTCTTCGACCTGCCGTTCGTGCTGACGAACGGCGGACCGGGCACCGCCACCCAGTCGCTCGCGATCATGGGCTACAAGGTGCTCTTCCAGGACATCAACATCGGACCGGGCGCGGCGATCGCGACCTCCACCGCGGTCATCGTCGCGGCCGGGTGTCTGCTGTTCCTCCGGGCGTTCCGGAACCAGGCGAAGGGAGGGGACGACTGATGCCCCGTCAACGTGTGCGCAAGGGCTGGCGGAAGTGGGTCAACACCGTCAACGTCAGCGGTGTCGTCATCGCGGTGCTCACCGCACTGCCGCTCTACTGGCTCGTCACGACGTCGCTCAAGCCGGCGTCCGAGATCGGGCAGTCGCCGCCCACCGTCTGGCCGCAGTCGTTCACCTTCGACAACTTCGTGGTGGCCTTCCGCGACAACGCGCTCGGCCAGTACATGGTGAACAGCGTCATCGTGTCGGTGTCGACCACGGTGATCGTGCTCGCGCTGGCGTTCCTCGCCGGGTACGCCCTGGCAGGCCGGTTCATCCGGGGGCGCACGGTGATCATGACCTCGCTGCTCATGCTGTCGGTGTTCCCGGCGATCGCGGTGCTGACGCCGCTGTACCTGCTCGAGCGCAACCTGGGGCTGCTCAACTCGTACCCGGGCCTGATCGTGCCGTACGTGGCGTTCAACCTGCCGTTCGCCATCTGGATCATGCGGAACTACCTGCAGGGGATCCCGTCGACGATCGAGGAGGCGTCCGAGATCGACGGCGCCGGGGCATGGCGGACCGTGCTGTCGGTGATCCTGCCGATGGCGAAGCCGGGCCTGTTCACGGTCGGCGTCTTCACCTTCACGGCGTCGTGGAGCGAGTTCCTGATGGCGCTGACCTTCAACAGTGAGAACTCGTTCCGGACGATCCCGGTCGGCATCGCGCTCTTCGGGACGCAGTTCACGGTGCCGTTCGCGCAGATCTTCGCCGCGAGTGTCGCTGCGACGGTGCCGATCGTCATCCTGGTGCTCGTGTTCCGTCGCTCGATCGTGTCCGGTCTGACCTCCGGCGCGGTGAAGGGGTGACGGGTGTCCGGCATGCGGAGATAGGTAGGGAACTTACCTAGCTGCGCATGCTGGACATTCGTCAGGGCGTCGTCCTGACCGCCCGTAACCTGCCGTCAGGGGCTCGGTGCGCCGAGATCGACGGCCGCGACGATGCGGTCGATGATCCGCACGAACCTGGCCCGCTCCCGTTCCGAGAAGGAGGCCATCAGGTCGTGCAGGTGCTTGTTCGTGCCGTCCATCGCGCGCGCGTAGTCGCGGCGGGCAGCATCGGTCAGCTCGATGTGCCGGCTGCGGCCGTCATCCGGGTTCGGGATGCGACTGAGGTGTCCGCTGTGCTCGAGTCGGTCCACCATGCCGGTGACCGCCGGGCCGGTGAGCCCCAGGTGCTTCGACAGGTCCTTCACGCGCACCGTCCGGCCCGCTTCCTCGGCGCGCGAGACGAACTGC
Source organism: Curtobacterium sp. MCBD17_026 (assembly GCF_003234895.2). Taxonomy (NCBI): domain Bacteria; kingdom Bacillati; phylum Actinomycetota; class Actinomycetes; order Micrococcales; family Microbacteriaceae; genus Curtobacterium; species Curtobacterium sp. MCBD17_026. The sequence goes on from NZ_CP126281.1 coordinate 730,648, forward strand.
AGCAGCGTCAGGTCGCCGCCGGAGACGCCGAGCTCGTCGCGCAGGCGCCCGCGCAGTTCGGAGACCGCGGCCTCGAGCCGGGTCAGAGCCGCGTCCAGGTCGACATCGCTCACGACAACGCCCCCTCTGCACGGGTCTCGTCCGGATCACGATACGCCGCAGTCACCGCCCCAGCGTATCCACATAACGCGAAGCGTGGAACGGTTCAGGTGGCGATGACGGATTCGGGGCACCGTGGCTGACCCCGTCCCGACTCCGCAGTCCGCTTCCCGCGCCGGTGAACCGGTCCGTTTCGAGGTCTCCGGCGGGGACCCCGACTCGGCCGAGCGCGACCTCGCCGCCGTCCACGGCGCCGATCGGTGGTCCGTCCGGCGCATCGACGACGACTTCTCCTACCGGTACACGGCCGTCGGGGACTCCGACGTGAGCATCCGGCGTTCGCAGCTCCGCGGTGCCGTGCGCGGCTCGGTGCCCGTCGGCACCGACTACGTGGTGACCTGGATCACCAGCGGGACCGCGCACCTGGACTCCGGGCGCGTCCGGATGGAGTTGCGCCGCGACGTCCCCGTGCTCCTGCCGCCCGAGGACGACTTCGTGTTCACGGCCGAGGACCACGACCAGCGGTTGGTGCACTTCGGGCGGGAGTACGTGCACCGCGTCGCGTTCGAGCACCTGGAGGTCGACGCCGCACCACTGCGGTTCGACCCCACCCGCGCGCCGGAGCCCGACACGGCGGAGCGCTGGCAGGGGGCGCTCCTGGCGCTGTCCCGGGCGCTGCGCGCCGAGGGGCCCGACTCGGACGCGTGGCACGAGGCCAAGCGGTCGGCGGCCACCGCGTTCCTGGACACCTTCCCGCCGCAGGCCGACGACCTGCCCGCGGTGCTCGGCCTGCCCCGGAACGCCCGGCTGCGGGCAGCAGTGGAGTACATCCACGCGCACGCCGCCGAGCCGGTCACCGTCCAGGAGCTGTCCGAGGTCGCCGGCCTGAGCGTGCGGTCGGTCCAGGAGTCGTTCCGCCGGGTGTTCGACGTGTCGCCGCTGACCTACCTGCGCGAGGTCCGGCTCGACCGGGTGCGCGGGGAACTGCTCGAGCTCGACCCGCAGGCCGGGGTCGTCGGCGACGTCGCCCGACGGTGGGGGTTCGCCCACCTCGGCCGGTTCTCGGCGGCGTACGCTGCCCGGTTCGGCGAGTACCCGAAGCAGACCCTGCGCCGCTGACGACGGCGGGTGCTCAGCGGCCGGGTGCCGGCCTCGGCGCGGGGCCCGTGCTCGCCCGCACGCGCAGGGTCGTGGGGAGCCGGACGTGGTCTGTGGTCGGTTCGCCACGGAGCATCGTCAGGAGCATCTGCACGGCGTGTGACCCGAGCTCGGCGAGCGGCTGCGACACCGTGGTGAGCGGCGGGGTCGTGGTGGACGCCTGCGGCACGTCGTCGAAGCCGACGACGGACAGGTCCTGGGGCACGCGGAGCCCGAACTCGGCCGCGGCGCGGAGCACGCCGATCGCCGACGAGTCGTTCGCGGCGAACACCGCGGTGGGGCGGTCGGCGAGGGCCAGGAGCTCACGGGCGACGGCCGCGGACTGGTCCTCCTGGTAGCCGCCGTCACGCAGCAGGCACTCGTCGACCGTGATGCCCGCGGCCGTCAGGGCCGAGCGGTACCCGGCCGCGCGCAGCTGGGCGGAGGCCAGGTCGGCGCGTCCCTGCAGGTGCGCGATGCGAGTGTGTCCGAGTGCGAGCAGGTGTTCGACGGCCTGCACCGCGCCGGCCTCGTTGTCGGCGTCGACGGTGGCGTGCCCTTCCGGCCCGGTGTGCGGGTCGATCGCCACGACGGGGATCGACGAGCTCGACAGTGCCGTGGTCGGGGTGACGACGATCGCGCCGTCGATCAGGGTGCCGGAGAGGCGGGACAGCGACCGGCGCTCCCACCCGGGTCGGTCGGCGCCGGTCATCAGGCCGGCGTAGGCGAGCAGCTCGTAGCCGGTGCCGGTGGCCGCCCGCGAGATGCCGCGGAGCAGCTCGGTCGAGAACGGCTCGAACTCGGGCACCAGGATGCCGACGACCCCGGTCCGCGAACTCCGCAGGCTCCGGGCGACCAGCGAGGTCTCGTACCCCAGGTCCTCGACCACCTGCTGCACGCGGAGCATCGTGGCGGGTGCGACGCCGTCCCGCTGGTTGATCACCTTGGACACCGTCGGGATCGACACCCCGGCCACCCGCGCCACGTCGCCGATCGTCACCCGGCCGGCACCGGGACGCGCGCCGAGTGCCGAGTCCATGTGCACACCGTACCGCTGCGGCACCATGCAATCGAGTAAGAAAACGTTATCGATATCGATTGACACCGGCACGGAGCAGCAGGCATGCTCTCCGCAGCGGCAGTCGATGTCGCGCATGTCAACGACGACACTTCAGGAGTTCCACGATGACGAGGAAGATCCGTGCCGCGGCAGCCATCGCGCTGATCGGGGCGACAGCACTGGTGGCCAGTGGGTGCTCGGCGGGCAGCGATGCCTCCGAGGACGGCGGGAAGGTCACGATGACCTTCTGGCACAACTCGACCACCGGACCGGGCAAGGCCTACTGGGCCTCGACGGTCAAGGCGTTCGAGGAGAAGTACCCGAACGTCACCATCAAGACCCAGGCGATCCAGAACGAGGACCTGGACGGCAAGCTCCAGACCGCCCTCAACTCCGGCGATGCCCCCGACGTGTTCCTGCAGCGCGGCGGCGGCAAGATGGACGCGATGATCGCTGCCGGGCAGCTCATGGACATCTCCGACTCCATCAGCGCCGACGCGAAGAAGTCCATCAGTGCGGGCACGTTCGCCGGGTACGAGAAGGACGGCAAGACGTACGCCATGCCGGGCGCGGTGCTCCCCGAGGGCATCTGGTACTCGAAGGACCTGTTCAAGGAAGCCGGTATCGAGGGCACGCCCACGACCATGGACGAGCTGAACGACGCGATCACGAAGCTCAAGGCCAAGGACATCGACCCGGTCGCCGTCGGCGCGAAGGACGCCTGGCCGGCCGCCCACTGGTACTACAACTTCGCGCTCCGCGAGTGCAGCCAGAAGACGCTCGAGGACGCCGCGGAGTCGCTGAAGTTCGACAACGCCTGCTGGACGAAGGCGGGCGAGCAGCTCGAGGACTTCAACGCCACCAAGCCGTTCAACAACGGCTTCCTGACCACCGCCGCACAACAGGGCGCCGGCAGCTCCGCCGGTCTCCTCGCCAACCACAAGGCCGCGATGGAGCTCATGGGTGCGTGGGACCCGGGCGTGATCGCATCGCTGACGCCGGACGCCAAGCCGCTGCCCGACCTCGGCTGGTTCCCGTTCCCCGCGATCGACGGCGGCAAGGGTGACCCGAAGTCGATGATGGGTGGTGTCGACGGCAACTCCTGCTCGGCGCAGGCCCCGAAGAAGGCGTGCACCGACTTCCTGAACTTCATCGTGCAGAAGGACAACCAGGAGGGCTACTACAAGGCCTTCAACGCCATCCCGGTGAACAAGGAAGCCCAGTCGGTCGTCGACTCGGACTACCTGAAGTCGGCCCTGGCCGCCTACCAGGAGGCCCCGTTCGTCTCGCAGTACCTCGACACCCTGTACGGCCAGAACGTCGGCAACGCGCTGAACACCAGCGTGGTCGACCTGCTCGCCGGCAAGGGCGACGCGAAGGACATCGTCGAGACCACCAACCAGGCTGCGGCCAAGGGCTGAGCATGACCCTCGACACCTCGCTCGGTACGACTCCGACCACCGGGTCGGACACGGCCGCGGGGACGTCCCCGGCGGGGAGCGGTTCGCCGCTCCCCGCCGGTCGGCGGACCAAGCGCCGCATCGCGGACTGGCGGAAGCGCGTCGAGATCGCGGTCCTCGCCGGACCAGCGGTCATCGTCTTCGTCACGTTCGTGATCCTGCCCGTGGCGCTCGCCGCGTACTACGGGTTCTTCAAGTGGCAGGGCTACGGCCCGCCCACCGACTTCGTCGGGCTGCAGAACTACCTGATCATCTTCCAGGACAAGGCGTTCCACGCGGTCCTGATGCACAACGGCTTCATCGTCGTGCTCTCCCTGGTGCTGCAGGGGCCGATCGCGATCGTGCTCGCACTGCTGCTCAACCAGAAGATGCACGGCCGAGGACTCGTCCGCGTGCTCGTCTTCGTGCCGTACGTCATCTCCGAGGTGATCGTCGGCACCGGGTGGAGCCTGATGCTCCAGTCGAACGGCGCCGTGAACGACCTGTTCCAGAGCATCGGCCTGGGCGGCCTCCGTGCGGACTGGCTGTCGAACCCCGACATCGCCATCTGGACGCTGCTCGTGATCATCTCGTGGAAGTACATCGGCTTCGCGGTGATCCTGTTCCTCGCCGGCCTGCAGAGCATCCCCGAGGAACTGTTCGAGGCCGCCGCCATCGACGGTGCCGGCTACTGGCAGATCCAGCGGCGCATCACGCTGCCGCTGCTCGGTCCGACCATCCGCATCTGGGCGTTCCTGTCGATCATCGGCTCGCTGCAGCTGTTCGACCTCGTCTACATCATCTGGGGGCAGTACATCGCGTCGACCGCGGGCACCTCGACGATGGCGACGTACATGGTCGCCAACGGCCGGACCTCGGGCAACTTCGGCTTCGGCAGCGCCGTCGCGGTCGTGATGTTCGTGATCTCGCTCGTGGTCGCCCTGATCTACCAGCGCTTCGTGCTCCGCCGCGACACCGCGGGTGCACTCACCGAGAGGAAGAACTGATGGCCACCACGAGCATCGTCGCCCCCGGGCGCCGGGCCGTGCGGGAGCGCCGGTCCAGTGCCGCGATCGGACGCGCGAACCCGCTGACCTACGTCGTCGCGATCCTGTTCGTCGCCGCCAACCTAGCACCCGTGCTCTACATCGTGCTGGGCGGCTTCCGGACCAACTCGCAGATCACCACGAGCCCCGCCGGGCTGCCGGCACCGTTCGAGTTCGGCAACTACGGGTCCGTGCTGTCGAGCGGCATCTTCTGGCAGCAGCTCGGCAACTCCACGATCAGCGCCGTCACGACCACCCTCGGGGTCGTCGTGCTCGGGCTGATGGTGAGCTTCGTGCTCGCCCGCTACCGGTTCGCCGGCCGCGGGGCGCTCTACGCCCTGTTCGCAGCGGGCCTGATGTTCCCGATCACGGTCGCGATCACCCCGCTGTACCTGCTCGTCAAGGACCTCGGTCTGACGAACAGCCTGGCCGGCGTGATCCTGCCGCAGATCGCGTTCGCGCTGCCGACCACCGTCATCATCCTGGTGCCGTTCCTGCGGGCGATCCCCGACGAGCTCGAGGAGGCCGCGTCGATCGACGGAGCGAGCCGTCTCGGGTTCTTCTTCCGGATGGTCGTGCCGCTGTCGCTGCCCGGCGTCGTCACGGTCGGCATCCTGGCGTTCATCGCCAGCTGGAACAGCTACATCCTGCCGCTGTTCATCCTGAACAACGAGGCCGCGTACACGCTGCCGCTCGGGGTCCAGTCGTTCTCGTCGCAGTACTCCGTCGACACCGCCAAGGTGCTCGCGTTCACCTCGATGTCGATGATCCCGGCCCTCGTGTTCTTCACGATCTTCCAGCGCCGCATCGTCGGTGGCCTGACCGGGGCGGTGAAGGGGTGACCGCGACCGACGCGACGCAGACCGCCGGACACGACTCGCGCCTCCAGGCCGACAGCGTGACGGACGCGACGGACGCGACGGACGCGACGGCCGCGACCGCGACCACCGCCGGAGCCCGCGCCGACGCCCTGCTCGCCGTGATGACCCTCGACGAGAAGGTCGCCCAGCTCGTCGGCTACTGGCTCGACCAGAACGGCGTCGTCGCCCCCATGCAGGGCGAGATGGCGGCCGTGCAGCTGGGCAGCACGCTGGCGGACATCACCCGCGACGGCATCGGGCAGTTCACCCGCGTCTACGGCACCCGTCCCGTCGAACCCGACGAGCGTGCCGCCTGGCTCTGGGCCGAACAGCGCCGCCTGCAGCGCGAGACCCGGCTCGGGATCCCGGCGCTCGTCCACGAGGAATGCCTGACCGGCCTCGCCGCGTGGAAGGCCGCGACGTTCCCGACCCCGCTGGCGTGGGGCGCGTCGTTCGACCCGGAGCTCGTCGAGCAGGTCGGCGCCGTGATCGGTGCGTCGATGCGGCAGCTCGGCGTCCACCAGGGGCTCGCACCGGTGCTCGACGTGATCCGTGACCCCCGCTGGGGCCGGGTCGACGAGTGCATCGCCGAGGACCCGTACCTGGTCGGCACGGTCGGAACCGCGTACGTGCGCGGGTTGCAGTCCGCCGGGGTCGACGCGACCCTGAAGCACTTCCTCGGGTACTCGGCGTCGCAGGCGGGACGGAACCACGCCCCCGTGCACGCCGGAGCGCGCGAACTCGCCGACGTGTACCTGCCGCCGTTCGAGATGGCGCTGCGGGACGGCGGCGCCCGGAGCGTCATGAACTCGTACGCCGAGATCGACGGCGTGCCCGTCGCGGCGAACGGCGAGCTGCTCACCGACCTGCTCCGCGACCGGCTCGGCTTCGACGGCACGGTCGTCGCGGACTACTTCTCGGTGGCGTTCCTCGAGGTCATGCACGGCATCGCCGCCGACCGTGGCGAGGCCGCGGCGCTGGCGCTCGAGGCCGGCGTCGACGTCGAGCTCCCGACCGGTGACGCGTACCTCGCGCCGCTCGTCGAGCGGGTCCGCAGCGGGCAGGTGGACGAGGCACTCGTCGACCGCGCCGTGCTCCGGGTGCTCCGGCAGAAGGAACGGCTCGGCCTGCTCGAACCGGACGCCTTCGCCGAGGACGCCCCCACCGGGATCGACCTCGACACCCCGCTGCACCAGGCACTCGCACGCCGGCTGGCGGCGAAGTCGCTCGTGCTGCTGTCGAACGACAGCGGCGCCACCGACAGCGGCTCCAACGACAGCGGCGCCACCGACAGCGGCAGCGCCGACGGCGCCACCGACGCCACCCCCGTCCTCCCGCTCGCGCCAGGGGCCTCGGTCGCGGTCATCGGCCCGAACGCCGACCGCGCCGAGGCTCTGCAGGGCTGCTACTCGTTCGCCAACCACGTGCTCGCCTCGCACCCCGACCTGCCGCTCGGCTTCGCGATCCCGACCGTCCGCGAAGCCGTCGCCCAGGCCCTCGGCCCGGCAGCGGTGCGCTTCGCAGCGGGCTGCGCCGTCACGGGCGACGACCGGGCCGGCTTCGCCGACGCGGTCGCCGTGGCGTCCGCCTCGGACGTCGCTGTGGTCGTCGTCGGTGACCAGGCCGGACTCTTCGGCCGCGGCACGGTCGGCGAGGGCAACGACACCGAGTCGCTCGACCTGCCCGGCGTGCAGCGCGAGCTGGTCGAGGCCGTCGTCGCGACCGGTACCCCCACCGTGATGGTGCTGCTCACCGGCCGGCCGTACGCGATCGGCTGGGCGCTCGACGGCGACCAGCCGCGTCCGGCCGCGGTCGTGCAGGCGTTCTTCCCGGGCGAGGGCGGCGGGCTGGCGATCGCCGACCTGCTCACCGGTGTCGCCTCGCCCTCGGGCCGCCTGCCGCTGTCCCTGCCCCGGTCCGCCGGTGCGCAGCCGTTCACGTACCTGCACCCGCGGCTCGGCGGTCCGTCCGACGTCACCGCCGCCGACTCGACGCCGGTGCGACCGTTCGGCTTCGGCCTCGGCTACACCGACTTCGCCTACGACGAACTCGTCGTCGACCAGGACGTCCGCTCCGACGGCGTCTTCACCGCGTCGGTGACGGTCCGGAACACCGGGTCCCGTGACGGCGAGGACGTCGTGCAGCTCTACGGGCACGACGTGCACGGCAGCGTCACCAGGCCCGAGGTGCAGCTCCTCGGGTACGCGCGGGTCGCGCTCGCCGCGGGGGAGTCCGCGCGGGTCCGCTTCCGCGTCCCGGTGCAGCGCTTCGCGTTCACCGACCGCCGCATGCGCAGGGTGGTCGAGCCCGGCGACGTGCAGGTCTGGGTCGCGTCGCACGCGGCGGCGTCACGGCCGGGAGGCCCGGTGGCAGCCGGTGGGATCGTCGCCTCGGGCGACGGGCCGGTCCGACACCCCGTCCCCGGCACCGCCACGGAGCGCGCCACCGTCGCGGTCACCGGTGCGGTCCACGAGGTCACCCTCGACGACCCCCGCCTGGTGGAGTGGTCGCTCGTCTGACCGGGAGACGGAGAGGAGGCCCGGTGCCAGCGTGCACCGGGCCTCCTGTCCGTCAGCGGGTCGCGGTCACCCGACCGGTTCGATCCGGTCGGACAGGTCCAGGGACCAGACGGCGACGCCCGTCAGGCCGAGCCGCTCCGCCAGCGCGATCCGCTCGCGCAGCGAGCGTGCGTCCGACCACCAGAGCACCTCACCGCTCGGCAGGGTCGCGGTCCACTCGCCCGCCGTCGCGTCCCACCGGGCGGTCGCGCCCGCCTTCCGGACCCGGAGCCGGGCCTGGGCGTCGGAGAGCTGACCGGCCGGACGCGTCCCCATCCAGTGGTAGCCGTACCCGGCGACACCGAGCACGATCTGGTCGGCGGGGGCGAGGGTCGCGAGTGCACGGGCGGCCTTCGACGACCACGCGAGCGACCCGACCGGGCCGGGCGCGTCCGGTTCCCAGGGGCCGTGCTGGTCGTAGGCCATGAGCGTCAGGTGGTCGAGCGGGGCACGGAGGGCGCGCACGTCGTAGCCCAGGCGGGCGTACCCGGCGGCTGTGGTCGACGCGGACAGGGCGATGTCGAGCCGGACGTCGTCGCCGACGGCGGCTCGGAGCTCCCGGGCGAAGGCGGTGAGGCCGGGCTTCTCGGCCGGGGTCAACGCCTCGAGGTCGATCATGATCGAGTCCCAGCCGCCCGTGGTGACGTCGGCGGCGAGCGACCGGACGACCCGGGCGCGGTTCGCGGGCGAGGTGAGCAGCTTCCGCGCGATCGGCTCGCTGAAGTCCCCGTCGGCCTCGGAGTAGTTGCTCACGAGCAGCTGTGCGGTGAGCCCGTTCGCGTGCGCCCGGTCGCGCTGGGCCTTCGCGGCACGCGAGGGGACCGTGACCTTCGTGCCCGTCCGGTTCAGCAGCAGGCCGTCGACGCCGACCACGTCCATCGCGGCGGCGTTCGCATCCACCAGGGCGGTGTCGGCGTTCTCGGGCTGGAAGCCGGTCACGTCGAACCCGTCGGCCCGGGCAGCGGTCGGGGTCGTGCAGCCGGCGAGTGCGAGTCCCGTGGAGAGGACGGCTGCGAGCAGCGCGGAGCGGCGTCGACGCGGGGTGGTGGTCACGGGGAGGGGCGTCCTGTCGTTGGTACCCGGTCGGGGCGTGTCGTCGGCGCTCCGGTCAGGAGGCGCTGATGGTCGTGGTGGGGCGTGCCGGCGGGGCCCCGGAGACGTCGTCGGCGGAGACCGGGCCCTCGGCGTCCGTCGGTTCCGGGCTCAGGACGAGGCCGGAACCGCTCGCCGCGCTGGCGTAGAGCTCGTCGAGCCACGAGCGGTTCACGCTCGGTGACTTGCCGCCGGCGAACTTGAAGTGCAGTCCGCAGTAGGGGTGGATCCAGATGCTGCTGCGGCCGCCACCGACGGCGGGGTCGTCCTTCCACGAGAACACGAAGCTCTCTCCGCGGCGGATGAGGTTCACGATGACGATCTGCAGGTGCGTGAGCGCACGGTCGTCGAGGCGGAGCTCGAGGGGTTGCGAGTCGTAGATGAGCTGGCCCATGGCGCTGCCTTCCGTCGGGTGGGACCCGCCGCACGTGCCGGGCCCGCGGGGTCCATCCTCCCCCGATTCCTCGACCCCTGGCGCTTTTCGTCCATCGACGGCGTGATCAGTCCCGTTCCGTGCCGGCGGCCGACGGCGGGACGGTCGGTGCCGACCACGGTGGGAGCTCGGCCGACGGGTACCCGCCGTGCTCATCCGGCGCCCGCAGCATCGGGTTGACCGCGCGCAGCCGGATGCCGGAGCTGTCCCCGGTGACCCCGCGGACGGCGCTCGCCAGCAGGAACGCGACGACGTCGGCCGTGCTGCCGTCGGGGTCGTAGCCGTGCCAGGGGCGGTCGTCGCCCTGGGCGCGTCGCAGGGCACTGGCGAACGTCGCGTCGGCGTCGTCGACCTCCACCTCGCAATCGAGCACGATCCGGAAGCGTGATCCCTCGCCCGGGGGGCCGGCGAGGTCCGGCGTGGCGAGGGGCTCCGGGTCCTCCGGGTCGAACGACCGGAGCGCCGCCGACGGTGCGGTGCCGAACGCGGCACGGTACTCGGCAGCCATCCGCCCGGCGTTGCTGAAGTGCCAGTGCTTCGCGACGTCTGCGATGGTGCGTCGGTCGGCCGGTGTCATCGACAGCAGGTCGCGGCGGACGCCCTCGAGCCGCACCCCGCGCAGGTACGACGCGGGTGAGGTCTGCAGCTCCCGCCGGAACGCGCTCTGCAGGCCGCGGGTCGACAGGTGTGCGGCGGCGGCGATGTCCGGTACGGAGATCGCTTCACGGGCGTGGGCGTGCACGAACCGCAGCGCCTCGTGCACGCTGCGGGACAGCCGTGCTCCGCCGTGCTCGGGACCACTCGCCGTGGTCGGTGCCTGGTCCATACGTGGAGGGTACGAGTCGGTCGGGCGGATCGGCCCCCGACGCCACGACGCCGCCGTTATCCGGGGTGCGCGGATGTGGATCGCACCCGTTCGGGGGCCATTGTGGACCTCGACGGAGGCGCTTATCGTCCAGAAGGTACTCAAACTGTCCCCCTCCGAACAGGGTCGGAGGTGCGGGGGCAGATCGGAGGGTCTCATGAGTGTTTACGAACGTGCACCGGGGGTCGCCCCGGTCCACATCACCTCCTACCGGGCGCGGGCACGGGCTGCCCGACGCGGGTGGATCGTGCAGTCCGAGGACGACGTCGATCGCGAGCGCTTCACCTTCGCGGACCTCCGCGCACAGCGGGGGCGGAACCCGTGAGCAGCGACACCGTCCCGCGGGCCGTGGTCGGCCACGCACCCCGGGCCGCCGAGCGGTGCGGCCGGACCCCCTCCGACGCCGTCCGGACGGTCCGTGCCGTGTACGACGGTCGCGACGTTCGGTTCGCACCCACCGACCGGTTCGCGTTCCGCCACCGGACGGTGCGCCACCACAACGTCGCGCTGCTGTCGTCGGCGGTGTCGACGGCCGCCGCCGCCTCGTTCACGCCGGACGGCACGCCGGTGCTGGCGTGGTCGACCGTGGGGTGCCTCCGGGTCGACGACGACGCGCCCACCCGTCCCGGTGTGCCGGTGCTCCTGCCGACGGACCGACCGTTCACCCTGATCGTGCCGGCGGGGACCGTCCAGGTGCTGCGGGTCGACCGCGGCTTCCTCGACGCCGTGAACGGGGTCGTGTTCGACCACCGCTTCGCCGGGCGACTGCGATCCCGCCCGGCCGAGGCCGAGGTCTCCCACCTGCTCGCCCGCATCGACGCGGTGGCGGTCAACGCGCTGCACCCCGACCGCAACCCGGGCGGCCATCTGTCCGCACAGGTGCTGCTGGCCGAGTCCGTCCTGCGGGCCTTCGGCGGGACGGGCGCCGAAGGCGACGCACCGCCGGTGCGCCGGACGGTGAACACCGTGCAGCTCGCGCAGGCCTGGCTCGCGGAGCACTGCGACCGGCCGCTCCAGCTCGCGGACGTCTGCGGGGCCGTCGGGGTCAGCTCCCGCACACTCCAGGAGAACTTCGTGCAGCACGTCGGGGTGAGCCCCATGACGTACCTGCTGCAGGTCCGCCTCGACCGGGTGCGGATCGCGCTCCAGCTCGCCGACTGCGCGCAGACGACGGTGGCCGAGGTCGCGCACCGGTGGGGCTTCCGCCACATGGGGCGGTTCTCGAGCACGTACCACCAGCGCTTCGACGAGTACCCGAAGAAGACGCTCCAGACGAGCACCTGACCCGCCCGTGCGCACGCGACAACAGCGGCTGATCGGGCTGGCGGAGCGGGTCCTGCTCCACCAGCCGGACGTGGTGCCGGACAGCATCCTGTTCGAGTGGGGCGACCACCGCGGACGCGACTGGGAGCAGACCCTCACCGTGCACTACGACGTCGGTGGAGGGAGCCCCGGCCCCCACCACCGGCACCACTACTTCATCTGACCGGGCTCTGCAGCCGGTCCGCCAGGAACGCAGCCTGACGCTCCCAGTGCCGGAAGCCGCCACCCTCGTGCCCGTTGTACGGGTACACGACGATCTCGCGGTCGGTGGAGCCGAGGGCGTTGAACGCGGCGAAGGTCGTGCGCGGCGGAACGACGTCGTCCATCAGCGCGACCGAGAACAGCGCCGGGGCGGTGATGCCGGCGGCGTGGTTCACCCCGTCCAGGTACGCGGCGGTCTCCCACACGCTGTCGGCCGCGTCGCGGTGGACGGAGAGGTACTGCGCGAGCTCCAGGTACGGACCGCCGACCGCGACGTCGGTGCCGTTCCGCCAGTCGGCGAGGAACGCCACGTCGGGCAGCACCGCGGCGACCGGTCCGACGTGTGCCTCGACCAGGGCCGCCGCGGCGATCGTGATGCCGCCGCCCTGGCTGCCCCCGGTCAGGGCGATGCGCTCGGGGTCGATCCCGGGAAGCGTCCGCACCGCCTCGACGAGCCGCACGGCGTCGGTGTAGACGCGGCGGTAGTAGTGCTCGGCCGGTGAGCCGATGCCGCTCGTCATCCAGCCGCTGGCGTGCGGTGCGGAGCCGTGCGGGTCCGGGGTGTCGCCGCCGGCCCACCCGGAGCCCTGGCCGCGCGTGTCCATCACGACGTGCACGTAGCCGGCGAGGGCCCAGTGCACGCGCTCGCCGGGGCGACCACGGCCACCGCCGTAGCCGAGGAACTCGACGACGACCGGCAGTGCGCCGGGGTCGTCGGACACCGGGCGGTTGACCCACGCGCGCACGGGGTCGCCGGCGAACCCGGGGAACGTCAGGTCCTCGACGACGAGACCGGTCACCGGGGTCTCGGCCGGCACGAGGGTCGACTCGACCCCCTCGCCCGCGGTCCGGGCGGCGGCGATCGTGTCCGCCCAGAAGGCGTCGAAGTCAGCGGGACGACGGACGTCCGAGCGGTGGGCGCGGAGCGCGTCGAGGGGCAGGTCGGTCAGTGGCATGGGGTCCTCCGGGGACGATGATGCCCCCGGCGCCCTGGTGGAGGGCGCCGGGGGCGGGGAGTGTCGGATCCGGTGCGTCGGTCAGCGCGCCGCGGCGCGGTACTGCTCGAGCACCGCGGGGTGCGGGTCGGACGGCACGGTGGTCGTCGCGGTGTCCCACGTCGGCAGTGCGCCGGTGAGCGCCCACGCGGCCTGCTTCGCAGCACCCGCGGCGACGTACTCGCCGGGCTCGGGCACCAGGACGTCACGGCCGAACACCTGTGCGGCGACGGTGCGGACCGCCGGGTTCCGCGCAGCGCCACCGATGAGCAGCAGCCGCTCGACGGTCACCCCGGTGCCCTGCACCGCGGCCAGTCCGTCGGCGAGGGCGCAGAGCATCCCCTCGACGGCCGCCCGGGCCAGGTGCGCCCGGTCGGTGGTCGCCGGCGTCATGCCGAGCAGCGATGCGGTCGCATCCGGCCGGTTGGGCGTGCGCTCGCCGACGAAGTACGGCACCAGGACGAGGCCGTCGGCCCCGGCCGGCGCCTGCAGCGCCAGTTCGCCGAGTGCGTCGTGGTCGACGCCGAGCAGGCCGCCGATCACCTCGAGCACGCGGGCCGCGTTGAGCGTCGTGACGATCGGGAGGCGCGACCCGGTCCCGTCGGCGAAGCCCGCCACGGTCCCGCTCGGGTCACGCACCTCGGCGTCGCTGACCCCGAAGACCGTGCCGCTGGTGCCGAGGGACACCGCGACGTCACCAGGGCCGAGACCCAGGCCGAGCGCTGCCCCGGCGTTGTCGCCGAGTCCGGCGCCGACGACGAGGCCGGACCGGGCGACCGCGCCGCCGGGCAGCTCGACGTCGGTGGACAGGGTGCCCATCGCCTCGTCGGGAGCGACCACGCGGGGAACGACCACGGCGTCGTCGTCACCCATCGACGCCGGACGCATCGGTCGCCCGAGCGCGAGCTCGAACAGCTCCGGGTCGTACTCGCGGCGCACCGGGTCCCAGTACGCCGTGCCGCTGGCGTCGGACGCGTCCGTCGCCAGGGCGTCGAGGTCGGGGCCGAGCGGGCTCTCGTCCGCCGGGCCGTAGCCGCGGAGCCGCCACGACAGCCAGTCGTGGGGGAGCGCCACGGCCGCGACGCGGGCTGCGTTCTCGGGCTCCGCGTCGCGGAGCCACCGCAGCTTGGTGCCGGTGAACGACGCGACCGGCACGAGCCCCGTCCGGGCGACCCAGGCCTCCCGGCCGAGTTCGTCGACCATCTGCGCGGCCGCGTCCGCACTCCGCACGTCGTTCCAGAGCAGGGCGTCGCGGACCACGCGGCCGTCGGCGTCGAGCGCGACCATGCCGTGCTGCTGCCCGGCGATGGCGACGGCACCGACGTCGTCGAGGCCGCCGGCGTCCGCGACGGCGGCACCGAGGGCGTCCCACCAGTGGCGGGGGTCGACGGAGGTGCCGTCCGGGTGGGACGCGCGTCCCTCGCGGACGACCGCACCGGTCGCGGCGTCACGGATGGTGACCTTGCAGGACTGGGTCGACGAGTCGACGCCGGCGACGAGCTGGCGCTCGTCCGTGTTCTCAGCCACGAGCACCCATCAAGTGCTCCATCGCGAGCTGCTGCAGGCGGACGAAGCCGAAGCCCTTGCCGCCGAAGTAGGCATCGGCGTCGAAGTCCTCGTAGGCGGAGCGGTCGGCGAGGAACGCGTCGTACGACTCGCCGTCGTCCAGCGTCGGCGTCGACAGCTCGCCGACCTTGGAGGCCTCGAGCGCCGCCTGCACCTCGGGGTCCGCGCGGAACGCCTGCGCACGCTCCTTGAGGAGCAGGTACATGCGCATGTTGGCCGACGCGGAGTCCCAGACGCCGGTGATGTCCTCGGTGCGGCTCGGCTTGTAGTCGAAGTGGCGCGGGCCGTCGTACGACGGGCCGCCCTGCGGGGCGCCGTGCTCGAGCAGGTCGACGAGCGAGAACGCGTTCTGCAGGTCGCCGTGACCGAACACCAGGTCCTGGTCGTACTTGATGCCGCGCTGACCGTTGAGGTCGATGTGGAAGAGCTTGCCCTGGTAGAGCGCCTGGGCGATGCCGGCCGTGAAGTTCAGGCCAGCCATCTGCTCGTGGCCGACCTCGGGGTTGATGCCGAACAGCTCCGGACGCTCGAGCGTCTCGGTGAAGGCGATCGCGTGGCCGAGGGTCGGCAGGAGGATGTCGCCGCGGGGCTCGTTCGGCTTTGGCTCGATGGCGAACCGGATGCCGTAGCCCTTGTCGGTGACGTACTGGGCGAGCAGGTTGACGGCTTCGCGGTACCGCTCGAGCGCGGCCTGCACGTCCTTGGCGCTGTCGTACTCGGAGCCTTCGCGGCCACCCCACATCACGAACGTCGACGCGCCGAGCTCGGCGGCGAGGTCGATGTTGCGGAGCACCTTGCGGAGCGCGAAGCGGCGGACCTGCCGGTCGTTCGAGGTGAAGCCGCCGTCCTTGAAGACCGGGGCGGAGAACAGGTTCGTCGTGACCATCGGCACGACGATCCCGGTCGACTCGAGCGCACCCTTGAGGCGGTCGATCTGGGTCTGGCGTTCGGCGTCGGTCGAGCCGAACGCGAACAGGTCGTCGTCGTGGAAGGTCAGGCCGTAGGCGCCGAGCTCGTCGAGCTTCTCGACCGCCTCGACCACGTCGAGGGCGGGTCGGGTCGGCCCGCCGAAGGGGTCGGAGCCGTTGTAGCCGATGGTCCAGAGACCGAAGGAGAACTTGTCTGCACGGGTGGGCGTCGTTGCCATGGTGGTCACCGTTCGTCGTCGAAACAAAATGTTGCCGCGCCCAACATAAGCGGTAGTGTTGGCTGTGGCAAGCACGTGATCGCAAAGGAGCGAGCGGATGGCAAGTGAGTCGACGGTGCAGCAACGACTGCGGGTCGCGATGGTGGGGCACGGCTTCATGGGAGCCGCGCACTCACAGGCGTGGCGGACCGCCCCCAGGTTCTTCGACCTCGGCGCCGAGCCGGAGATGGCGGTGATCGTCGGGCGTGATCCCGGACGCACCGAGGCCGCTCGGCAGCAGTACGGCTGGCAGGCGTCGTCCACCGACTGGCGTGCCGTCGTCGCCGATCCGGACATCGACGTGGTCGACGTCGTTTCGCCGGGGTCCTCGCACGTCGAGATCGCGATCGCCGCGCTCCAGGCCGGCAAGCACGTCCTGTGCGAGAAGCCGCTCGCGAACACCGTCGCCGAGGCCGAGGCGATGACCGCCGCCGCCGACGCCGCCCGTGCACAGGGTGTCCGGGCGATGGTCGGGTTCAGCTACCGCCGGGTGCCGGCCATCGCGTTCGCCCGGCAGCTGGTGCAGGACGGCCGGATCGGCACCGTGCGCCAGGTCCGTGCGCTCTACCTGCAGGACTGGCTCGCCGACGCCGACGGCCCGATGACCTGGCGCCTCGACAAGTCGCTCGCGGGCTCGGGGGCGCTCGGGGACATCGGCGCACACGCGATCGACCTGGTCGAGCACGTCACGGGCGCGTCGCTCGCCACCGTGTCCGGCACCCTCGAGACCTTCGTGACCGAGCGTCCGCTGATGGCCGAGGGGGTGGGGCTCTCCGGCACCGCGTCGAGCGAGCGCGGGCAGGTCACCGTCGACGACGCCGCGTTCTTCACCGCACGGCTCGACGGCGGCGCGGCCGACGGTGCGATCGGCACGTTCGAGGCCACGCGCTACGCGACCGGGCGGAAGAACGGTCTGACGCTCGAGATCAGCGGTTCCGAGGGCGCGATCCAGTTCGACCTCGAGTCGATGAACGAGCTCCGGCTGTACGAGTCGAACGCACCGGCGGGGGAGCAGGGGTTCCGCCGCATCCTCGTCACCGAGCCCGAGCACCCCTACATGGCCGCGTGGTGGCCGACCGGGCACCTCATCGGGTACGAGCACACCTTCAGCCACCAGGTGAAGGACTTCGTCGACGCCATCGTCGCCGGCACCGACCCGTCGCCGTCGTTCGCCGACGGCCTGCACGTGCAGCGGGTCCTCGACGCGGTCGAACGCAGCGCCGCCGCCGGCAGCACCTGGACGGCGA
Source organism: Curtobacterium sp. MCBD17_026 (assembly GCF_003234895.2). Taxonomy (NCBI): domain Bacteria; kingdom Bacillati; phylum Actinomycetota; class Actinomycetes; order Micrococcales; family Microbacteriaceae; genus Curtobacterium; species Curtobacterium sp. MCBD17_026. Next base: position 747,755 of record NZ_CP126281.1, read on the forward strand.
CCTCGTGAGCGCCGCCGAGCAGACCCGCCAGGCGCTCGTCGTCCGCGGCGGGTGGGACGGCCACCAGCCCGTCGAGACCACCGACCTGTTCATCCCGTTCCTGCAGGACCACGGCTTCGCGGTCCGGATCGAGGGATCGCCCGCCGTGTACGCCGACCAGGAGTACATGGACACGGTCGACCTGATCGTCCAGGTGAACACCATGACGACCATCGCCGCCGACGAGTTCGCCGGTCTGCAGCGGGCCGTCCTGAACGGCACCGGCCTGGCCGGCTGGCACGGCGGCATCGCGGACTCGTACCGCGACAACGCCGACTACCTGCACATGATCGGCGGGCAGTTCGCGCACCACGCGGGCAAGCACCCCGACGAACGGGTCGGGGAGCAGTCGGACAACTACATCCCCTACACGGTGCACATCACCGACCTCGGGCACGAGCACCCGATCACGCAGGGCATCGATGACTTCGACCTCGTCACCGAGCAGTACTGGGTGCTGAGCGACGAGTACGACGACGTCCTCGCCACCACCACGCAGGAGGCCCGCTCGTGGGACCCCTGGAACCGCCCGGTCACCGCACCGGCGATCTGGACCCGGCAGTGGGGGAAGGGACGGATCTTCGTCTCGGCCCCCGGACACCGGATCGAGATCGTCGAGTCGCAGCCGGTCCGCACCATCATCGAACGGGGACTCCTGTGGGCAGCACGGTGAACGAAGGGGTGCTCCGCGTCGGAGTCGTCGGGGTCGGGGTCATCAGCCAGCAGTACTTCGAGCACTTCCCGGCCCTGCCCGGCCTCGAGCTCGCCGCGGTCGCCGACCTCGACGTCGCCCGTGCCGAGCAGGTCGGTGCGGCTCAGGGCGTGCGCGGGACCACCGTGGACGACCTGCTCGCCGCCGACGACGTCGACGCGGTGCTCAACCTGACGATCCCGGCCGCGCACGCCGACATCGCCACCCGGGCACTCGCAGCAGGCAAGCACGTCTACGGCGAGAAGCCGCTCGCGATGTCCACCGCCGAGGCCGCACCGGTGCTCGAAGCCGCCCGCGCCGCCGGCCTGCGCGTCGGCAGTGCCCCGGACACCGTCCTCGGCACGGGTATCCAGACCGCACGGGCCGCCCTCGACGACGGCGCGATCGGCACCCCGGTCGGCGCTGCAGTCGCCTGGAGCGCACCCGGGCACGAGCTCTGGCACCCCGCGCCGGCGTTCTACTACCAGCCGGGCGGCGGACCGCTCCTCGACATGGGGCCGTACTACCTGACCAGCCTCGTCACGTTCTTCGGGCCGGTCGTCCGGGTCAGCGGCAGCGCCACCCGCTCCACCCGTGAACGGACGATCGCGACCGGACCGAACGCCGGCACCTCGATCCCGGTCGACATCGACACGCACGTCGTCGCGATCCTCGAGCACGAGGGCGGCGTGGTCTCCACCGTGAGCGTCTCGTTCGAGGTCTGGGCCACCCGCGCCCCGCTGTTCGAGGTGTACGGCACCGCCGGCACCCTGGGGGTACCGGACCCGAACCGGTTCTCGGACACCGTGTCGATCGCCACCGCCGACGACCGCTCGTGGCGCGACCTGCCGGTCGCCGCCGGGTACGCCGACGCCGGCCGCGGTTACGGCCTCGCCGACATGGCGCACGCGATCGCGACGGACCGGCCGCACCGTGCCTCCGGCGACCTCGCGTTCCACGTGCTCGAGGTCATGGAGGCGGTCTCGGCCGCCGCCCGAGACCACTCGGTCGTCGACGTGCACTCGCGCGTCGAGCGACCCGCCACCGTCCCCGCCGGGTCCGCACCCGGATCCTGGTGACGGAACCCGACCACCGCGAAGAAGGACGACGACGATGACGACGACGGACGCGAGCGACACGACGGAGACGACCCGGGCCTCCCGGCCGGTCACCCTGTTCACCGGACAGTGGGCCGACCTGCCCTTCGAAGAGGTGGCCCGGCTCGCCGGCGAGTGGGGCTACGACGGGCTGGAGATCGCCTGCTGGGGTGACCACCTGGACGTCCGGCGCGCCGCGACGGACCCGGAGTACGTGGCGGACCGGCTGGCGATCCTGGAACGCCACGGCCTGCGGGTCTGGACGATCGCGAACCACCTGGTCGGCCAGGCCGTGTGCGACGACCCCATCGACCAGCGGCACGAGGACATCGTCCCGCCGCGCGTGTGGGGCGACGGCGACCCCGAGGGCGTGCGGCAGCGTGCGGCCGAGGAACTGCAGTGGACTGCCCGTGCCGCCGCAGCGCTCGGTGTCGACACCGTCACCGGCTTCTCCGGCTCGTCGATCTGGAAGACCGTCGCCGGGTTCCCGCCCGTGCCCCCGGGGATGATCGACGCCGGGTACCAGGACTTCCACGACCGCTGGTCACCGATCCTCGACGTCTTCGAGGAGGTCGGCGTCCGGTTCGCACTCGAGGTGCACCCGTCCGAGATCGCCTACGACTACTGGACCGCCAAGCGCACGCTCGAGGTGTTCCAGGACCGGCCGGCGTTCGGGTTCAACTTCGACCCGTCGCACTTCGTCTGGCAGGACCTCGACCCCGCCGCGTTCCTGCTCGACTTCGCCGACCGGGTGTACCACGTGCACTGCAAGGAGTCGGTGAAGCAGCTCGACGGGCGCAACGGGCGGTTGTCCTCGCACCTGCCGTGGGGCGACCCCCGGCGCGGGTGGGACTTCGTCACCGCCGGTCACGGGGACGTGCCGTGGGAGCGGGTGTTCCGCGTCCTGAACCACATCGGGTACGCCGGCCCGACCAGCGTCGAGTGGGAGGACGCCGGCATGGACCGGCTCGTCGGCGGGCCCGAGGCGCTGGCGTTCGTCCGGCAGCTCGGTACCATCGCGCCGCCGGACGCCGCGTTCGACGCCGCGTTCTCGCGGTCGCGCTGACCGGCACCACGCTGCGGGGCCGTGCGGTCGCCGAGGTTTCGCACGGCGCGACAGTCCACGGGGCCCGCCGGTGCGAAACTCGTCGCTCAGCCCGAAACCCCACCCACGACCTCACCCACCAACGAGGAGGACCCATGGCACGGCAGCCCACGGCGACGCCGGGCAACGCCGCGCGCGTCCTCCGGCTCGTCCACGAGGACGGCCCCGTCACCCGCGCCGAACTCACCCGGCGCACCGGCCTGAACCGCTCGACCATCCTCGCGCTCGTCGGGGAACTCGTCGACGCCGGTCTCGTGCACGAGGAGACTCCCGCCGCGGGGACCCCCGGTACCGGTGTCGGACGACCGAGCGGGGTCGTCCGGGCGTCCGGCGACGTCCTCGCCGCCGCGGTCACGGTCGAGATCGACGCCGTCGGGGTCGCCCTCGTCGGCCTCGACGGCACCGTCCGCGACCGGCTGGTCGAGCCGCAGACCACCGTGCCCACCGCGGCGCAGGCGATCGACGCCGTCGCCCGGGTCCTCGCAGCACTCCTCGCCCGCACCGGACCGGCGGCCCGGATCGTCGGGGTCGGTGTCGCCGTGCCCGGCATCGTCCGGGTCGAGGACGGCACCGTCCGCGACGCCCCGCACCTCGGATGGCGTGACGAACCCCTCGCCGCACCGCTCGCGGAACGCCTGGGGCTGCCGGTCCGGGCCGCGAACGACGCCAACCTCGGCGCCTGGGCGGAACGGCTGTACGGCAGCGCCCGCGGCGTCGACGACCTCGTGTACCTGAACGGCGGCGCGAGCGGCATCGGCGGCGGGATCGTCAGCGCCGGCCGGCCCTTCAGCGGCGCCGACGGGTACGCGGGCGAGCTGGGGCACACCTTCGTCGCGGCGAACGGCATCCGCTGCCACTGCGGTGCGGTCGGCTGTCTGGAGACCGAGGCCTCGCGCTCCGCGCTCACCGCGGTCACCAGGACCCCGCCGGACGACCTCGACGCGCTCGCCGCGGCGCTCGCCGAGGGCCGGCCCGAGCTGGAGCGGGTCGTCGACCGACAGGTCGCCGCTCTCGCGACCGCACTGCGGAACGCCATCCACACCGTCGACCCCGAGGTCGTCGTGCTCGGCGGGTTCCTCGGTGCGCTGCTCGGACACGTCGGCGACCGGATCGAAACCGACGTCCGGGCGCAGACGATGGCCGCCATGACCGACCGGCTCCGCATCGTCCCGGCGGCACTCGGCCGCGACGTCCTGGTCCGTGGCGCCGCCGAGATCGGCTTCGCGGAGCTGCTGCGCGACGCCACCATGCCCGCGGCGCCAGCGCCAGCGCCAGCGACAACGTCCGCGGCGCCCGCCGCCGCCCCCTCCACCACCCACACGTCCGGCCGCGACGACGCGGCCGAGGAAGCGAGAACCGCATGACCTCCACCCAGCGCACCAGCGTCCTGCTCGGCACCCAGGACCTCACCGTCGAGGACCGCCCCGTCCCCGCCGTCGACCCCGGCGACGTGCTCGTCCGGGTCGCCGCCGTGGGTGTCTGCGGCTCCGACGTGCACTACTACCGCCACGGCCGCATCGGCGACTTCGTCGTCGAGGAGCCCCTCGTCCTCGGGCACGAGCTGTCCGGCACGATCGAGGCCGTCGGCGAGGGCGTCGACCCGTCCCGCGTGGGGGAGCGCGTGGCCATCGAGCCGCAGCGCCCCTGCCATCGCTGCGCGCAGTGCCTGGCCGGCCGCTACAACCTCTGCCCGCACATGCGCTTCTACGCGACGCCGCCGGTCGACGGCGCCTTCACCGAGTTCGTCACCATCGAGGCCGAGTTCGCCCACGTCCTGCCCGACGCCGTCTCGTTCGAGGCCGGCGCGCTCCTGGAACCCCTGTCCGTCGGCATCGCCGCCGTCCGCAAGGCGGCCATCGTGCCCGGTTCGTCGGTGCTCATCGCCGGCGCCGGTCCGATCGGCATCATCTGCGCCCAGGTCGCGAAGGCCTTCGGTGCCTCGCGCATCGTCGTCAGCGACCTGGTGCCGGAGCGCCGTGCGCGGGCGCTGGAGTACGGCGCCACCGAGGTCGTCGACCCCACCGCCGTGTCCGTCGCGTCCGACATCGTCCCCGTCGACGCGTTCATCGACGCGAGCGGTGCACCCCGAGCGGTGTCGGACGGCATCAGGGCGGTCGGTCCGGCGGGTGCCGCGGTGCTGGTCGGGCTCGGCAACTCCGAGATGACGCTGCCGGTCGAGCACATCCAGAACCTCGAGGTCACGGTCACCGGGATCTTCCGGTACACGAACACGTGGCCGGTCGCCATCGAGCTGGTCGCGTCCGGGCAGGTCGACCTCGACTCGCTCGTCACCGGTCGCTTCGGGCTCGACGACGTCCGCGAGGCCCTCGAGAGCGACACCGACCCGGAGTCGCTCAAGTCCGTCGTCTACCCCGGCGGCGTCCCGGCCTGAGTGGGCTGCGCGTCGTCCGGTGCGAGGTTCCGTACTCCGTGACGGCGCGCAGACCTCGCACGGAGTGCGGGACCTCGCACCAGAGCGAGCGACCCGGCGGAAGCGCACGCGGGTTGCGGACGCGCGCACAGGGCGGACGGGAGGCGCGGGGCCAGGCCGCCCCGCGCCTCCCGTCCGGCACGTGACCCGGAACGGGGCCACCGCCGCGTCACCGGGACGCGCTACGGTTCGCGCATGACCGCTTCACCGGCCGCCGTCGCGCCGCAGCGCACCGACCGGCGCGCGCTCGTCTCCTGGGCGCTCTGGGACTGGGGTTCCGCCGCGTTCAACGCGGTCGTCACCACCTTCGTGTTCAGCACGTACCTGGCCAGCCGGGCGTTCGTGGACCCGGCGCTCGTCGGCGACACGTCCGCGGCGGGCAAGGCGATCGTGGAGCGGGAACTCGCGCACAACGCGGCCGTCGTGTCCACCGCACTGACCATCGCAGGGATCGTCGTGGCCCTGGTGGCACCGGCCATGGGGCGGCTCGCGGACTCGTCCGGGCACCGCCGCCGGTCGGTCCTCATCGCCACGATCGGCGTCGCGCTGTCGATCGGCGGCATGGTCTTCGTGGCGCCGAGCCAGCCGTACCTGCTGCTCGGCGCAGCCCTGCTCGGCATCGGCACCGTCGCCTACGAGATCGCGAGCGTCGGCTACAACGCCATGATCGGGCAGGTCGCCTCCGGGGAACGCACCGGCCGCGTCTCCGCCATCGGGTGGGCCGCCGGGTACTTCGGCGGGATCGTGCTGCTCGTCCTGCTGCTCGTGCTCTGCATCCAGGACTTCCGGGGCGACGGGGTCGTCGGCGGGCTCCTGCAGCTGCCGGCCACCGTCGCCACGGGGCAGTGGGACGTCCGCGTCGCGATCGGCATCGCCGCCGTCTGGCTGGCGGTCAGCTCGATCCCGCTGTTCCTCACCGTGCCCGAGGCGGCGCCCGACCGCACCCGCGGTGGCGGCGTGTTCAGTGCCTACGCGGACCTCGGCCGGGACATCGCACGGCTGTGGCGCGAGCGCCGCAACGTCCTCGCGTTCCTGCTCGCCAGCGCGGTGTTCCGCGACGGCGTCGGGGCCGTCTTCACGTTCGGCGGGATCGTCGCCGCGCAGGTGTTCGGGTTCACGCCGTCGCAGGTCATCCTGTTCGCCATCGCCGCGAACGTCGTGGCCGGCATCGCGACGTTCGTCTCCGGACGCCTCGACGACCGGTTCGGGTCGCGTGCGCTCATCATGGTCTCGCTCGTCGGCCTCGCCGTGTGCGGGGTCGGGGTCTTCGCCGCCGGCAACGAGACGCAGTGGTTCTGGGTGCTCGGGCTGACCCTCGCCGTGTTCGTCGGTCCGGTGCAGTCGTCGTCCCGCGCGTACCTGGCGCGGCTGGCGACCCCCGGCCGCGAGGGGGAGCTCTTCGGCCTCTACGCCACCACCGGCCGGGCCGCGTCGTTCCTCGCGCCGGCGCTGTTCGGCGTGGCGGTGACCGTCGGTGGGTCGACCCGGTTCGGGATCCTCGGCGTGGTCGTCGTGCTCATCGCCGGGCTGGTGCTGATGGCGTTCGTCAAGCGGGAACCGCAGGGCGCGCGGGCCTGATCCACGGCGTGCCGTCGGCGCGGCCTGGAGGCGCGGTGCCGGTCCGTCCACAGGCTGCGGTTCTGCGCACGGTTGGGCACAGGGCCGTGGTCGCGTCGGGCGGCCCGGGCCGCGGTGCGCCAGGATGGGTGCATGACCGACCAGCGCATCGCCGTCGTCGTCCTCGCCGCCGGGCAGGGCACGCGCATGAAGTCGTCCACGCCCAAGGTGCTGCACCGGCTCGCCGGACTGCCGCTCATCGGGCACGTCCTGCGCACGGCGTCGTCGCTCAGCCCCGAGCACGTCGCCGTCGTCGTGCGGCACGAGCGTGACCTCGTCGCGGCCGAGGTCGTCGAGCGCGCCCCCGACGCGATCGTCGTCGACCAGGACGACGTCCCCGGCACCGGCCGCGCGGTCGAGGTGGCGGTCGAAGCACTACCCGCCGACTTCGACGGCGCCGTCGTGGTGCTGTCCGGCGACGTCCCGCTGCTCGACGCCGCGTCGCTCCGGCTCCTGGTCGACGCCCACGTCGGCGGCGGCAACGGGGCGACCTTCGTGAGTGCGATCGCCCCGGACCCGACCGGCCTCGGACGGATCGTGCGGGATGCTTCGGGCGCCTTCGTCAGCGTCGTCGAGCACAAGGACGCGACGGCCGAACAGCTGACCATCACCGAGGCGAACGCGGGCATCTACGCGTTCGACGTGGCGCACCTGCGCGCCGCCTTGCCGTCGCTCACCACGGCGAACGCCCAGGGCGAGAAGTACATCACCGACGCCCCCGCGCTGATCAGCGAGCGTGGCGGGCGCATCGACGTGGTCACCCTGACCGATCCGTGGCTCGTCGCCGGCATCAACGACCGAGCGCAGCTCTCCGACGCCGCGCGTGAACTCAACGCCCGCATCGTCCGCCGCCACCAGCTCGCCGGCGTCACCGTGCAGGACCCGGCGACCACCTGGATCGACCTCGACGTCACCATCGAGCCCGACGCCGAGGTCCTGCCGGGCACCCAGCTCGTCGGCGCCACCGCCATCGCCGCCGGCGCCGTCGTCGGGCCGGACACCACACTCCGCGACACCGAGGTCGGGGCCCGCGCCACCGTGAACCGCGTCGACGCCACCCTCGCCGTGATCGGGGACGGCGCCTCGGTCGGCCCGTTCGCCTACCTGCGGCCGGGCACGATCCTCGGTGACGACGGCAAGATCGGCACCTTCGTCGAGACGAAGAACGCCCGGATCGGCCGCGGCAGCAAGGTCCCGCACCTGTCCTACATCGGCGACGCCGAGGTGGGCGAGGACTCGAACATCGGCGCGAACACCATCACCGCGAACTACGACGGCGTGCACAAGCACCGCACCGAGGTCGGCTCGAACGTCCGCACAGGCTCGCACAACGTGTTCGTCGCCCCCGTTAGGATTGGTGACGGTGCGTACACCGGCGCCGGGACCACCGTCCGCAAGGACGTTCCGGCAGGATCGCTCGCGATCAGCTACGCCCCACAGCGCAACACCGACGGATGGGTCGAGGAACACCGACCCGGCACACCGGCGGCCGAGGCTGCTCGGCTCGCGAACGGCGAATAGATCCCGGCGACCACCCGTCGCCGACATCGACCCCTCGTGGGTCAGGGAGTGAGCACCGCACTTGTCCGGAATCAAGACAACCGGCCAGAAACGACTCGTCCTCGTCTCGGGGCGAGCACACCCGGCGCTCTCTGCCGAGATCGCGGAGGAGCTCGGGGTCGACCTCGTACCGACCGATGCCCGGACCTTCGCGAACGGTGAGCTCTACGCCCGCTTCGACGAGTCGGTCCGTGGCTGCGACGCCTTCGTCATCCAGTCGCACACCGCGCCGATCAACGAGTGGCTCATGGAGCAGCTCATCATGGTCGACGCGCTGAAGCGTGCCTCGGCGAAGCGCATCACGGTCGTGGCGCCGTTCTACCCGTACGCCCGCCAGGACAAGAAGGGCCGCGGCCGCGAGCCGATCTCGGCCCGCCTCGTCGCCGACCTGTTCAAGGCCGCCGGCGCGCACCGCATCATGAGCGTCGACCTGCACGCCGCGCAGATCCAGGGCTTCTTCGACGGCCCGGTCGACCACCTGTTCGCCATGCCGGTGCTGCTCGAGCGTTTCCGCCAGATCCTCGACCCGAAGACGCTCACCGTCGTGTCGCCCGACATGGGCCGCGTCCGTGTCGCCGACATCTGGTCCGAGAAGCTCGGCGCCCCGCTCGCCATCATCCACAAGCGCCGCGATCCGCTCGTGCCGAACCAGGTCTCGGTGCACGAGATCGTCGGTGACGTCAGCGGCCGCGTGTGCCTGCTCGTCGACGACCTCATCGACACCGGCCGCACGATCGCCAAGGCTGCCGAGGCGCTCAAGAACGCCGGCGCCACCGGTGTCGTCGTCGCCGCGACCCACGCCGTCTTCTCCGACCCCGCCACCGAGCTGCTGCAGAGCGAGTTCATCGACCGCGTGGTCGTGACGGACACCCTGCCCCTGCCGATGGAGAAGCGCTGGGACCGCCTCGAGGTCCTGCCGATCGCCCCGCTCATCGCCCGTGCCATCCACGAGGTCTTCGACGACGGCTCGGTGACCTCGATGTTCGACGGCGCCGCTTGACCCACCCTGCGCGTGACGCCCTCGCGGCCCGGCTCCGGGCCGCGGGGAGCGTCTTCGCCGAGGACGAAGCCGACCTGTTGCTCGAGGCCGGTGACGGTGAGCCGGTGCGACTCCGCACCCTCGTGCAGCGTCGGCTGGCCGGTGAGCCGCTCGAGTACGTGCTCGGCTGGGCCGCCTTCGACGGGCACCGCATCCGGGTGACCCCCGGCGTCTTCGTGCCGCGAGCCCGCACCACCGTCGTCGTCGAGCAGGCTGCGCGCCGGCTGCAGCGCTACGACCGCGTGGTCGACCTGTGCTGCGGCGCCGGCGCGATCTCGGTCGCCCTGTTCGGTCGCGTCGGGGCGCTCGACCTCGTCGCCACCGACATCGACCCGGACGCCGTCGACGTCGCGGCCGAGAACATCGGGGACCGCGGCATCGTCGTCGCCGGTGACCTGTTCGCGCCGCTGCCCGATCGGTTCCGCGGAGCCGTGGCGGTCATCGCGGTGAACGCCCCCTACGTGCCGACGGCCTCGATCGAACTCATGCCGACCGAGGCCCGCGAGCACGAACACCGCGTCGCCCTCGACGGTGGTGCGGACGGCCTCGACCTGCACCGGCGGATCGCCGCGGGTGCGGGGGAGTGGCTCCGCCCCGGTGGCGCCGTCGTCATCGAGGTGTCCGAGGCCCAGGCCGAGGCGTCCGCCGCTGCGTTCACTGCCGCCGGGTTCTCCGCCGTGGTCGAGCGGGAGGCCGAGGTAGACGGCACCTGCGTCGTCGCGACCCTGCCCGCCTGACCCTGACCCTGCCCCTGCCCGCTGGCCCGCCGAACCCGGGGTCGAGCGGTCACGACATGCCGCTCAGGTTCGCCGAGGCGGCACGAAGTGTCGCCTGCGCGTCTGCGAACCGACGCTTTCTGCACCCCGGGCGCGACGCACGTGGCGTGTCGCGCGAGCACGGGGAGGGGCGTGGCGGGCCGGCACCGGGCCTCCAGGCCGTCGGGTGACCAGAGCGCGCCGGCGGCGAGCGGTCACGACACACCGCTCAGGTTCGCCGAGGCGGCACGAAGTGTCGCCTGCGCGTCTGCGAACCGACGCTTTCTGCACCCCCGGCGCGACGCACGTGGCGTGTCGCGCGAGCACGGCGAGGGGCGTGGCGGGCCGGCACCGGGCCTCCAGGCCGTCGGGTGACCGGAGCGCGCCGACGTCGAGCGGTCACGACATGCCGCTCGGGTTCGCCGAGGCGGCACGCAGTGTCGCCCGCGCGTCCGCGAACCGACGCATTCTGCCCACTCGACGGCCGTCAGTGGGCGTGTCGCAGGCCCGTTGCGGGACCGTCAGCGCGCGTCGACCGTCACCGTGTGCCAGCCCGTCGCGCCGTTGGGCGCCGGCGGCCGGTCCACGCTCGTCTGCACCTCGCCGTCCGCACTGGTCGCGCGCACCTCGATGCGGTGGGATCCTGCGGTCGGCGTCCACCGCACCACCCACTGTCGCCACGTGTCCGCGGAGACCGAGTCGGCGAGTTCGGCGCGCTGCCAGTCGCCGCCTCCGACGCGGACCTCGACGGCCTTCACGCCCTTGTGCGGCTGCCACGCGACCCCGGCGATCGCCACCGGCTTGCCCGCGGTCACCGTCGATCCGTTCCGCGGGGTGTCGATGCGGGACTCGAGCTTGACCGGGCCACGCTCCGACCAACCACGCGGTGTCCAGTAGCCCTGCGCGTCGGCGAACCGGGTGACCTCGAGCTCGGAGACCCACTTCGTCGCCGAGACGTACCCGAACAGGCCCGGCACGACCATCCGCACCGGGAACCCGTGCTCGGTCGGCAGGGGCTCGCCGTTCATCCCGACCGCGAGGAGCGCCGCCGTCCCGTCGTCCTGCAGCACGTCGAGCGGGGTGCCCGCGGAGAACCCGTCGATGCTCCGTGAGAGCACCATGTCGGCGTCGCCCGTCGGACGTGCCCGGGCGAGGAGCTTCCGGATGGGGTAGCCCAGCCAGCGGGCCGTGCCGATGAGGTCACCGCCGACCTCGTTCGACACACAGCTCAGGGTGGCCACGTGCTCCTCGAGCGGCAGAGCGAGCAGCTCGTCCCACGTCAGCGTGACCTCCTGCTCGACCGCACCGTGGATGCGGAGCGACCAGTCGGCGGGATCGACCTGCGGCACCCGCAGGGCCGTGTCGATCCGGTAGAAGTCGGCGTTCGGCGTGATGTAGGGGGTGATGCCGTCGACGTCGAGCGATGCACCCGCGGGGACCGCCGGTGCAGCGGTCGCCGCCACGGGCAGCCGGATGGCCCGCCGGGCAGCAGCGGCCGCCTGCATCGCGGACGACCCCAGCCGGGAGGCGGTGCCCACCACGACCGCGAGGGTCGCCGTCGTGACGCCCCAGACCAGGAACGTCCGACGCTCCGCCGAGGCGGGTCGCGGTGCCGCCGTCGGCACGCTCGCCGCGGCCTCCCCCCGGCGCAGTCGCTGGAGCAGCAGGCGCAGGACGACCACTGCCGCCGCGATGCCGAGCACCGTCGGGGCGCCGTCGAGCGTCCCGCTGCCCGAGCGGGTGCTGACGGCCAGCAGCGCCAGCACACCACCGGCGGCGAACACGAGGGCACCGAAGGGTGGGCGCACACGTTCGAGGACACCGGCGCCGGCACTGATCGCGATGACGATCACCGTCATGAGCACGAACAGGGCGACCTTGTCCCCGGTGCCGAACACGGCGACCATGAAGTCCTTCGCACCCGGGGGAGCGAGGTCGATGACGGCGGACCCGACGGCGACCAGGGGGCTGCCCGCTCCGCCGAGCAGCAGCGCGCCGAACTCGGCGACACCGAGGAACGCGGCGGCCGCCACGACGCCGACGATCGCGGCGATCAGCGTCCAACGTCGGGTCACAGGGCCGTCGGGCCCGCTCGGGCCCTGCGACGGACCCGCCGTCGGTCGACCGATCGGTTCGTCCGTCGTCTCGGTGGTCACCGCCCGAGCGTAGGTCGCCCGGCCGCTCGTGGGCTGTGTGCGCGCGCTTCCCCGCGCGTTCATCGGGTTCGGCCAGCAGGTGGCGCGCGGCTCGTGGGAGGATCGGACCGTGCTGCAGCGTCCGGATGGTGTCCCGCGGTCCGGTCGTGCCCGCGGTGCACGGCGGACACCGATGTCGCCGGCACGTCGACTCGCCACCCTGCGCTGGGTCATCGTCGCCGTCTGGCTGGCCCTCCTGATCACCCGGATCGTCGTCGTCTCCACGGCGCCGGGCGTCGACCTCTCCTGGTACGGCATCGTCGAGTTCGGCGCGATCGCCCTCGGCGTCGTGGTCATCGTGGTCGCCGTCGTGCGGACCGCCACGGCACGGCGGCGGCAGGCGGACGAGGCCCTCGCGCTCGCCATCCGGCGGATCGACCCGACGGTGTGGCTCGTGCCGGCGGCGCCGACACCGGAACTCCGCGGCGTCGTCGACGAGATCCGTCCGGACACCCACCTCGGTTCGCGCGTGACGTGGGCCTTCGGCGCCACCGAGGCCTCCCTGTGGGAACTCGACGAACGGCGGGCGACCCGGCTGCTCGTGATCCGGTGGAGTCGCGTCGTGCACGTGGGGCTCGAAGACGTGGCGGAAGGCTTCGACGGGTCGGAACGACTCGACGGTCCAGCAGAGGCCGGCGACGCGGGGCAACCCGGCGGCTCGCCGCGACCCGGCGGTTCCGGTGGTGCTCGCCGCGCGTGTGCGGTGGCGATCCACCACGTACGACCTGACGACACCCCCGCCGTGGCGACCTTCTTCGTCCGGACCGCCCCGGGTTCGCGTCGGCTGCTCGGGCGCGGTCCGCGGCTGGACCGACTCGTCGCCGACCTGGCGCGGGAACGCATCGTCGCCTGACGCGACGGAGGGCCCCGGGGTCGGCGAGGCCCTCCTTGCGATGACCCGCACCGACCTCGGTCGTCGGCAGCGGGCGCGGTCGTCAGTGCGTGGACGGCTCCTGCTCGACCTCGCGGCGGTCGTCGTCGGACCACAGCGTGTGGAAGGTGCCGTCCTTGTCGATGCGCTGGTAGGTGTGTGCGCCGAAGAAGTCGCGCTGGCCCTGAATCAGCGACGCCGGCAGCCGGTCGGACGCGAGCGAGTCGAAGTACGACAGCGCGGACGAGAAGCCCGGCGCAGGGACGCCCGACGCGGCCGCGATGCCGACGATGCGGCGCCAGGCGGCTTCGCCCTCGGCGACGGCGTTCGCGAAGTACGGGTCGACGAGCAGTGACTCGAGCTTCGGGTTCTCGGCGTACGCCTCGACGATGCGGTTCAGGAACTGGGCCCGGATGATGCAGCCGCCCCGCCAGATCTTCGCGACGTTGCCGAGGTCGATGTCCCAGCCGTACTCCTTCGCCCCGGCGATGATGAGGTCGAAGCCCTGCGCGTACGCGACGACCTTCGAGGCGTAGAGCGCCGCACGGACGTCGTCGGCGAAGGTGTCCGGCACCTCGGCGATCTGCGGACGGTTCTTGATCGACTGCTGCACGGCGGCACGCTGCGTCGGCTTCGACGACACCGCGCGGGCGAACACGGCTTCGCCGATGCCCGAGACGGGGATGCCCAGGCCCACGGCGTTCTGCACGGTCCAGACGCCGGTGCCCTTCGAGCCGGCCGCGTCACGGATGACGTCGACGAGCGGCTTGCCGGTGTCGGCGTCGCGCTGCTTGAGCACCTCGCCGGTGATCTCGATCAGGTAGGACTCGAGGTCGCCCTTGTTCCACTCGTCGAACACCTGCACCAGGTCCTCCACCGAGAGCCCGCCGACGCGACGGAGCAGGTCGTACGACTCGGCGATGAGCTGCATGTCGGCGTACTCGATGCCGTTGTGCACCATCTTGACGAAGTGCCCGGCGCCGTCGGTGCCGATGTGGGTCACGCACGGTTCACCTTCGGCCACCGCGGCGATCGACTTCAGGATCGGCCCGAGCGTCTCCCAGGCCTCCTTCGAGCCACCGGGCATGATCGACGGGCCCTTGAGCGCACCCTCTTCACCACCGGAGATGCCGGTACCGACGAAGTTCAGGCCCTTCTCGCGCAGGTCGTGCTCACGTCGGATGGTGTCGTGGAAGTTCGCGTTGCCGCCGTCGACGATGATGTCGCCCGGTTCGAACCGTTCGGCGAGCTGCCCGATCACGGCGTCCGTGCCCTTGCCGGCCTGCACCATGATGATGGCTGTGCGGGGCCTCGACAGCGAGGCGACGAACCCGTCGATGTCCTCGGACGCGATGAACCCGGCGTCGCCGTGCTCCTGGAGCAGTTCCTCGGTGCGGGCGTACGTGCGGTTGTAGACCGCCACCGTGTTGCCTTCGCGCGATGCGAGGTTGCGGGCGAGGTTCGAGCCCATCACTGCGAGTCCGACGACTCCGATGTTCGCCTGACCGTTGTTGTCTGCCACGAGGGTCTCCTTTGTCCTGACGTTGGCGCCCAACCTACGACCGGTGGTCTGGGATCGCACAGGTGTTCCGGGAACTGGGGACCGGAGTTCACCGGATCAATACTGTGGAGGGATGAGCGAGCTCGCTGTCCACCCGCCCGTCCTCGTGATGGGGGTCTCCGGCTCCGGCAAGTCCACCATCGGCCAGGCGCTCACCGACGCCCTGGTCGCGCAGGGCGAACCGTGCGTCTTCGTCGACGCCGACGACCTGCACCCGGTCGCCAACAAGGAGAAGATGCGGCAGGGCACCCCGCTCACCGACGAGGACCGTTGGCCGTGGCTCGACGCCTGCGCCGAGCGGATCGCCGCGGTCGAATCGGACGGCTCCCGGTGCGTGATGGCGAACTCGGCGCTCAAGCGCGCCTACCGGGACCGTCTGCGTGAGTCCGCGCCGGGTCTCGTCATCGCCTTCCTCGACGGGTCGCGCGACCTGATCGCCGAACGGCAGTCCCACCGCCAGCACGAGTACATGCCGACGACGCTGCTCGACTCGCAGTTCGCGACCCTCGAGCGGCCGCAGCCCGACGAGGCCGCCGTCGCGGTGTCGATCGACGGATCGGTCGACGACACCGTGCGGGAGATCCTCGCCGCGCTCGCGGTCACTTCCGGCTGAGCTCGGACAGCCGGGCGCGGTACTCCTCGGCGTCGATGTCGCCGCGAGCGAACCGGTCGGCCAGCACACCGCGGGCGTCGGAGCGGGCGCGCCAGCTCCCTCGTCGGAGCACCCCGAACACCAGGAACACGACGAGGAACGCGAAGAAGAAGAACGCGGGGAACAGGAAGAACGGGAACCCGCCGCCCTGCCAGTACGGGCCGTGGGCTGCTGCCGTCGTGAGTGCGGATGCGGTGATGGACGTGAACACGGTGATCTCCTGTGGTCGGTTTCGGGGCCGCTGTCGCGACACGTCGACTCTCCGGCCTGGAGGCCCGCCACGCGTCCGCCGCGCAGCCCCACTTCCGTCTGCTCCCGCGGTCGTACTGCGGTCGTTCCTCACCAGGGACCTACTCCCCGGGGAGTAGTCCACAGGCACCCCTGCGGTCGATGCCGGGGCGGACCGACGTCCCTAGGCTCGACCCATGACGACAGGGCCACGCGAAGACGACCGCGACCTGGCTGGCGACCGCTGGCCGGGGCGTCAGCGGTTCGCCCGGTCCGGTCGGGTCCTGCCGGTGGCCGTCGTGCAGATCGTCGGCACGATCCTCGCGTCCCGCATCACGGTCGCAGGGCCGGGCGGTCCGCCGTGGGCACGACACGGTGCGATCGGCGGCGTCGATCCCGTCGTGCTCGGCCCACTCGCCGGCGCGCTCCTCGTGGCCGGCGTCGTCGTCCTGCCGTGGCGGTGGAGGTGGCCACGATCGGTGCTGCTCGTCACGCTGGCGACAACCGTCGGGTACGCCCTGGTCGTGAGCCCCCGCGGGCCCTTCGTGGCGGCGCTCACGATGGCCATCGCGAACGCGTGGCTGCGGGGCCATCGACGGACCGTGGCGGTGGCCGCTGTCGTCGCCGTCCTGGTGCTCCCGTCGGCCGACGTGCTGCTCGGCCGGGCTCCGGGGCTCGACCTCGGTGCTGTGCTGCTGTGCGCGGCGTGGCTGACGGTGACGATCGCCGTGTCCGAACTCGTCCGGGTGCAGGTCGAGCGGGTCGCCGAACGCCGTCGACAGCGTGCCGAAGCCGAACGGGTGCGGGCGGGCGAGGAGCGTGTGCGCATCGCCCGCGAACTGCACGACTCGGTGGCGCACAGCATGTCCCTCATCAACCTGCAGGCGGGCGTGGCTCTGCACCTCGGTGACGGACTCCCCGCGCAGACCCACGACGCCCTGCTGAACATCCGTGACTCGAGCCGCGATGCGCTCGTCGAGCTCCGGACGATCCTCGGCGTGCTGCGCTCGGTGGACGGCGGCCCCGCGAGCACCGGTGGACCCGATCGGAGTCCCGTTCCCGGCCTCGATCGGGTCGCGGAGCTCGTCGATCGTGCCCGTGCCGCCGGCGTCGCGGTCGATCTCCGGATCCACGGCGACCCGTCGAGCGTCACCGGGACCAGCAGCCGGAGCGCTTTCCGCATCGTGCAGGAATCCGTCACCAACGTCATGAAGCACGCCCCCGGTCACGACACGTCGGTCGTGGTCACCGTCAGGGCCGACGTCGTCGACCTGATCGTCGAGGACCACCCGTCGGCCGTCCCGGACCGCTTCGCGCGACGAGTCGGCCTCGGCGCGACCGGCAACGGCATCATCGGCATGCGGGAGCGCGCCGCCGCGGTCGGCGGAGAGCTGTCCGTGGGTCCGACGACGGACGGCGGTTGGCGCGTCGTGGCACGCCTGCCGATCAGTACCGGCGGTTCGACCGACGACGCCGGTTCGATCGACGTCGCGGACGGAGCCGGATCATGACCCCGATCACCGTCCTGCTCGTCGACGACCAGGTCCTCATCCGTGCCGGCCTCCGAGCGCTCCTCGACGCCGAACCCGGCATGGCGGTCGTCGGCGAGGCCGGCGACGGGGACGCTGCGGTCGACGCTGCCCGGGCGCTGCGACCCGACGTGGTGCTCATGGACATCCGCATGCCCGGCACCGACGGGCTCGCCGCCACCCGCAGCATCAGCGACGACCCGGACCTCGACGGCGTGCACGTCGTCATCCTCACGACCTTCGAGCAGGACGATTACGTCTTCGAGGCGATCCGGTCCGGGGCGGCCGGGTTCCTGGTGAAGGACACGGAACCCGCCGAGCTCCTCCGCGCCGTCCGCACCGTGGTGGCCGGCGACTCGTTGCTCTCACCCGGTGCGACCCGTTCCCTGGTCGAGGCGTACGCCACCCACGCGAAGCCGTCGTCCCTCGCGCCGGGCCTCTCGGTGCTCACCGATCGCGAGCGCGAGGTCATGCAGCTCGTGGCGGTCGGACTCACCAACGCCGAGATCGCCGCGCGGCTGTTCGTCAGTCCGCTCACCACGAAGACCCACGTCTCCCGAGCGATGATCAAGCTCGGTGCCCGCGACCGCGCGCAGCTCGTCGTGTTCGCCTACGAGACCGGACTCGTCACTCCGGGCTGGCAACCCTGACACCGCGGCCGATCAGCGGCGCACCGCACTGATCGCCCCGTGCGGCCGGTGCCCCGGGTCCGTGCGGGTGTGGGCGTCAACGACGTCGAAGCCCGCTTCGTCCAGCAGCGCCGCCAGGGACGCGACCGGCCAGCGGTACGCGGTGACGACCGCGTGGTCGAAGGCTTCGACCGCGGCGCCCTCGAAGAACCCGAGCAGCAGCCCACCGCCGGGGGTGAGCACCCGACGGAACTCGGCGAGTGCCCCACCGATCCGCGACGGCTCGTGGTGGATCACCGAGTACCAGGCCAGGATCCCGTCGACGCTGCCGTCCGCGAGCGGGAGCGCGTCGAGCGACCCGAGCCGGAAGTCGACCGAGGCGCTGTGCGTCCGTCGAGCGTGCTCGACGAACTCCGGCACCGCGTCGATGCCGCTGACACGGTGCCCCTGCCGTGCGAGGTGCGCCGTCCAGTGACCGGGCCCGCACCCGGCGTCGACCAGGGGACCGCTGCGACCGGTTGCCCAGGCGTCGACGAGGGCTCGGTCGTCGGGGTGGACGGCGTTCATCGACCCGAGCAGCGCCGCGTACTCGTCAGCTCGAGCGCTGTACGCCGCCGACACTCGCTCCGTCATGCGCCGACCGTACCGGCGCAGCTCCGGACCGTGCGAGGTTCCGTGTTCCGTGCGACCCGGCAACCCCCGCACCAAGCACGGAACCTCGCACCACCCAGCAGCACCAAGCACGGAACCTCGCACCACGCGGCAGCACCCCCGCCGCGCCCGCCCGCGTCAGAGCTTGAACGTCGCCCGCGGGATGTCGGACACGATGCGCCGGGCGGTTCGGACGGCGTCCTCCTCGGAGACCTGGTGCGTGACCACGAGCGACGCCAGGTACGCGGCGTCCGCCCGCCGCGCCATGTCGTGCCGCGCGGGGATGGAGCAGTACGCGCGGGTGTCGTCGATGAACCCGGAGGTCTTGGTGAACGACGCGGAGTCGGTGACAGCCGACCGGTAGCGCCCGATGGCCGCCGGGGTGTCGATGAACCACCACGGCGCGCCCGCGTACACGGCGGGGTAGAAGCCCGCGAGCGGCCCGATCTCGCGCGAGAAGACGGTCTCGTCGACGGTGAAGAGCACCAGGTGGAACCCGGGAGCGGTGCCGAAGGACTCGAGCAGCGGCCGGAGGGGCTCGGTGAAGGACCCGACGGCCGGCAGGTCGTGCCCGGTGTCCGGCCCGAAGCGCTCGAGCGTCGGGGTGTGGTGGTTTCGGATCACCCCGGGGTGCAGCTGCATGACGAGGCCGTCCTCGACGCTCATCTCCGCCCAGCGGTAGAGCATGTCGTGCCGGTACGCCGTCGCCTCGGCCTCGGTGATCGACGACGCATCGTGCAGCGCCGCCGCGTGGATGCGTTCCCGCTCGCTGGACGGCAGGGGAGCGGAGCCCGCGTCGAGCACCCCGGTGTCCGTGGCGGTCGCGCCGTGCTCGATGAAGTACCGGCGACGTGCGCGGAGAGCCGCCAACAGCCCTGCGTGGGTGCCCGTGTCGATGCCGGCGGCCTCGCCGATCGACGCGACCACGGGCCTCCAGTCCGACCGCGCCGGGTCGAACACGGCGTCCGCGCGGAACGTGGGGAGCACCCGGCCGGTGAAGCCGGGGTCCGCCGCGAGCTGCGCATGCGCAGCGAGGTCGTCCGCCGGGCCGTCCGTGGTGGCGAGGACCTCGATGCCGAAGGCGTCGAAGAGCGCGCGTGGCCGGAAGGCGGGGGACGCCAGCAGGCCGGCGATGTGGTCGTACTGGTCATCCGCGTTCGCGGCGGACGGTGCCTGGTCGAGCCCGAACACGTCGTGCAGCTCCGTCTCGAACCAGTAGCGCACGGGGGTCCCGAGGAAGTCGTCCCAGTGCTCCGCCAGCTGCCGCCAGATGGTTCGGCCTGGAGGCACGCCATGCGTTCCCGACAGGTCCGCGCGTCCCAGCGCGGCCAGGTCCACCCCGTTCGCGTGCAGCAGGCGGAGCACGTAGTGGTCGGGGGTGATGAGCAGCGACGCGGGGTCGCTGAACGGCTGGTCCGAGGCGATCAGCGCCGCGTCGACGTGCCCGTGCGGCGAGATGATCGGGGCGTCCTTGACCGCTTCGTACACGGTGCGTGCCACGGCTCGCGCCCCGGGGTCGGCGGGGAACAGCCGGTCGGGGTGCGGTGCGAGCCGGGTGGTGCTGCTGGTCTGGGTCATCATCGACTCCTTCAGGACGGACGGTGTGCCGAGGCGGGCGCGGGCCCGGTCGACTCGCGCACGGTCAGGTGGGTGGGCAGGGCGACGGCGCCGGACATGTGCTCCCCGGGCAGTTCGTCGGCGGGCAGCGCGCCGAGCCGTCCGAGCAGCATCCGGATCGCGACCCGGCCGGCGCGTTCGATCGGCGAGGTCATCGTGGTGAGCGGCGGGTTGCAGAAGTCGGCGCCGAAGATGTCGTCGCAGCCCACGATGCTCATGTCCTCGGGGACGCGGACCCCGCGCTCGCGCAGCCGGGCGAGCATCCCGATGGCGATCAGGTCGTTGAAGGCGATGCACGCGGTCGCACCGGCGTGCACGGCGGCGTCGGCGGCCGCGGCGCCGGAGTCGACGAAGGGTGCGTGCGGCCCGACCCTGGCGACGCGGATCCCCAGGCGCTTGGCGACCTGCACGAGGGCGCGCCACCGACGCTCGTTGGACCACGAGCTGTCCGGCCCGGCGACGTACAGGATCTCCCGGTGTCCCAGCGACACCAGGTGCTGCACCGCCTGCTCCACCCCGCCGGGGGTGTCGATGAGCACCGAGGGCACGCCGGTGGGCCGGCGGTTCACGACGACCAGGGGGATCCGTTCGGCGAACCGTGCGATCTGCGCATCGGACAGGCGTGACGCCGTGAGCACGACCCCGTCGGCCTTCGCCCCCACGGCGGTGAGTGCGGCCATCTCGGCGTCGGCGGACTCCTCGGTGTCGACGAGCAGCTGCGTCCAGCCGGCCCCGGCGAGCTGGTGCTGGGTGCCGCGGATGACGTCGAAGTAGAACGGGTTCGTGATGTCGGACACGAGCACGGCGACGGCGCGGGTACGGCCCGAGGTCAGCGCCCGCGCCGTCGAGTTGGCGACGTAGCCGAGCTCGCGGGCTGCCCGCTGGATGCGCTCCTGGGTGACGGGGTTGACCCGGTCGGGCAGGGACAGGGCGCGGGAGACGGTGGACGCGGCGACCCCGGTGGCGTCGGCGATGTCGCGGATGGTGACGCGATGCGCGGCACCAGCGGCGGTGCCGGCAGCACCGCCCGTGCGCCCGCTGCCGTCCGTCGAGAGGTCCTTCACGAGGCCGAACGTATTCGCGTCTGGCAACAAGTGGCAACCGGTTGCCGCATGTTGCCAACGGCGGAACAGTGGTGCCACCGAGCAGCGCCGCTCGGAGGAGGTCTCGAGGAGGAAACCCCCGTGAAGACGCGAAGACTGCAAGTCCGCACCCTCGTCGGTGCCGTCGCCGTGGTCGCCCTCGCCGCACTGTCCCTGCAGGGATGTGCCGTGGTGAACGGCAGCGGCGACGACCCGAACACCCTCCGCGTGATGATGGGCGCGGACACCACCTACCCCAAGGAACGCAAGCAGTGGCAGCGGGACACCGCCGCCGAGTTCAAGCGCACGACCGGTGCCGACATCCAGTGGGAGACCTACTCGTCCGCGCAGGAGGAGTTGACCGCGATCCAGACGAGCGTCATCTCCGGGCAGGGCCCCGACGTCTACGCGATCGGCACCACCTTCACCCCGACCGCGTACGCCACCGGTGCGTTCGTCGAGTTGGGCACGAAGGAGTGGGACGCGATCGGCGGCAAGGACCAGTTCGACCCCGCGTCGTTCGGCATCTCCGGTCCGAGTGCGTCGAAGCAGATCGGGATCCCGTTCGCCAGCCGTCCGTTCGTGATGGCGGTGAACAAGGACCTGCTCGCGAAGGCCGGCATCACCGACATGCCCACGACGTGGGACGAGCTGACCGCCGACGCGAAGGCCACCACGGGTGACGGACTCCACGGCTTGGCGATCGCCTACGCCGACGGCTTCGACCCCTGGAAGTTCGTGTGGGGGATGGCCCAGAACGCCGGCAACACGATCGTCGACGGCTCGAAGGCCGAGATCGACAGCGAAGCCGTCGAGAACGCCTACCGCACCTACTTCGACTGGGTGACGAAGGACGGTGTCGTCGACCCGGCCGCGATCGGCTGGAACAACGCCCAGGCCCTCGCGCAGTTCACCGAGGGCAAGGCGGCGTTCTTCCCGATGACGACCACCACCGCCATCAACTCGTTCCAGGACACCAAGGTCGACGGGAAGTACGAGTTCGCCCTGCTGCCGACCGTCCCGCCGGGTGCGACGGAACGGCCGTCCGACGGCATCGAGGCCGCCAGCATCCTGTCCGGCGACAACTGGGTCGTCGCCGACTACGGCACCAAACAGGAGCTGTCGTTCGCGTTCGTCAAGCAGCTCAGCGCGCCGAAGGCCCAGCTCGAGTACTACGACCTGTTCGGCAACCTGCCGACCAACGCGTCCGCCGCCGCCGACCTGGCGGCCGACAACCCGCAGCTCAAGCCGATCATCGACGCCGGCCGCCTGTCCAAGCCGACCGCGTTCACCGGCGCCTGGTCGGACATCCAGCTCGCCCTGGTCGACGTGGTCGTGCAGTCGATCCCGTCGCTGAAGTCCGGCGAGGTCACCGACGACCAGCTCCGCAAACGACTGCAGGACGCCCAGAAGGACGCCCAGGCCACCCTCGACCGTCAGAAGAACGGAGGTCTGTGATGACCAGCACACAGACCAGGCCCCGCACCGACGCGGCGCCCCCTCGACCGGTCCGTCCCGCCGGCAAGACGCCCCTCTACAAACGGGAGCGTCCACTGTGGATGCTCCTGCCCGGCGGCGTCCTCATGCTCGCCGTCATCGTGGTGCCGCTCCTGGTGGGCTTCTGGATCGCGATGCTCGACCTCGACCAGTACACGCTCCGCCAGTGGTTCAGCGCCCCGTTCGTCGGTTTCGCCAACTTCACCGAGGCGTTCACGAACTCGCCGCTGCTGCACTCCATCTGGATCTCGGTGTCGCTGTCGGTGCTCGTCACGGCCGTGACCGTACCGATCGGGGTCGCCGCCGCGATCTCGACGCAGAACCGGTTCCCCGGTCGCGGGCTCGTCCGTTCGATCTACCTGATCCCGTACGTGCTCCCCGCGTTCGTCGTCGGCACGTTCTTCCGCACGATGCTCCAGCCGCAGGGGGTCGTGAACTCGATCCTGCACACCGACGTGCTGTGGCTGAACGGCTCCGCGTCGTACTGGGCGCTCGCCGGCATGATGATCTGGACGAGCTGGCCCTTCGTCTACCTGCTGTCCCTGGCGGGGCTGCAGGCCGTGGACAACGAGGTGCACGAGGCCGCCGCGCTCGACGGGGTGACCTGGTGGGCGAAGCTGCGGTACATCATCTTCCCGTACCTGCGCGGACCCCTCAGCCTCGCGGTGATCATCTCGATCCTGCACAACATCAACAACTTCACGCTGCCGTTCGTGCTGTTCGGCATCCCGCTGCCGTCCAGCGTCGAGGTGATGCCCGTCCTGACGTACATCGCGAGCTTCCAGTCGTTCCGCTTCGGCCTGTCCGCGGCGATGGCGATCTGCTCGCTCGTGATCGTCGCGATCCCGCTGTTCGTCTACCTGCGGGCGGTCAAGCTCGACACCGGCGACGACGCCGGCCCCAACCGCAAGCAGCGTCGCGCCGACCGCGCCACGCTCGCAGCCGCCCCGACCGCCGCCGACATCGACGGAGCACGCGCATGACCACCCCGAGCACGTCCTTCAGCACCCGCACCCGCCCCACCGCGACGCTCACCGAGAGCATCACGACCGGCAACGGCGGGCGACGGAGCAAACGCCCCTACGACACCGACGTCACCCGGCTGCTGCCGCGCTGGCTGCTCGTCACCGTCATCGCGGTGATCATCGCGTTCATCGCCGTCCCGGTGCTCTACATCCTGTTCGGCTCGGTCAACTCCGACGTCGCCGTCGCCCGTGGCGAGTACTTCCCGTCGGAGTTCACGCTGTCGAACTACGTCGAGATCTGGTCCACCGTCGCCCTCGGCGAGGGACTGGTGAACTCGATGCTCACCGCCGGTGCCGTCGCCGTCGCGAGTGCCGCACTCGCCGTGTCGACGGCCTACGTGCTCGTTCGGTTCCGGTTCCTCGGGCGGCTGACCATCCTGCGTGGGCTCCTCGCCCTGCAGTCGATCCCCGGCACGCTCCTGCTCCTGCCGGTCTTCGTGGTGTTCTCGAACATCGCCAGCGCCACCGGCGTGCAGATCATCGGCACCCGCTGGGGCCTGTTCGTCACCTACCTGACCTTCGCCCTGCCGTTCTCGACGTGGGTGATGGTCACCTACCTGCGCGGTCTGCCGAAGGAACTCGAGGAAGCGGCACGCATCGACGGCGCCAGCTCGACGAAGATCCTGACGAAGATCGTGCTCCCGCTGTCGTGGCCCGGCATCGTCGTGTCCGCGATCTTCGCCTTCCTGCTCGGCTGGAACGACGTCCTGTTCTCAACGATCATGACGACCCCGAACACCCGGACGGTCGCCGTGGTCCTGCAGGTGCTCGGCACCACCCAAGAGGGCGGCGCGGTCCCGATCTACGGCCAGATGATGGCCGCCTCGATCGTCTGCGCCGTCCCCGTCGTCGCCCTTTACCTGATCTTCCAGCGCTACCTGGTCGGCGGGCTCACCGCCGGCTCCGTCAAGTAGGCCGCAACCCAGAACCGGACTGGAGGCCCGTGGCGGCCCCGCCACGCGCCTCCCGTCCGAACGAAAGGACACCATGACCGACCAGCTCAGTTGGGAACTCTCCGGTTTCGGCGACGAGATCGACGCCGACCCGGTCGTCCAGGTCGCGGTCCTCCAGGCGCTCGGTGCGAGCGCCATCGAGGTCCGCAGCGCCTGGGGCGTCAACGTCGTCGACCTCGACGAGGACCAGCTCGCCGGACTCCACCGGCTGCTCGACGAGCGCGGGCAGACCGTGTCCGCGATCGCCTCGCCGATCGGCAAGGTGCCCGTCGACGAACCCGTCGAGCACGAGGTGTCACGACTCGCCCGTGCGATCCGCGCCGCGCACGCCCTCGGCACGACGAACATCCGGATCTTCTCGTTCTACTTCGAGGGCCGCACACCCGACGACGTCCGCGACGACGTCCTCGTCCGGATGCGGGCACTGGCCGACCTCGCCGAGCGCGAAGGGGTGACCCTGCTGCACGAGAACGAGAAGGACATCTACGGCGACGTCCCCGCGCGGGTGCTCGACATCGTCGAGAGCGTCGGTTCGTCCGCGCTCCGCCTGGCCTGGGACAACGCGAACTACGTGCAGTGCGGCGTCCGGCCCTTCACCGACGGCTGGGAGCAACTCGCCCCCTACGTCGACTACCTGCAGGTCAAGGACGCCCTCGCCGCCGACTCGTCGGTGGTGCCGGCGGGCGAGGGCGACGGCGAACTGCTCCAGACCCTCACCGCGCTCCGCGACGCCGGCTACTCCGGGTACGCCTCGCTCGAGCCGCACCTCAGCGACTTCACCTCCCTCGGCGGGTTCTCCGGCCCCGCGGCCTTCGGTCGTGCCGGACGGGCCTTCCGCACCCTCACCGACCAGATCGGAGTCACCCTGCGATGACCGAACCCACCAACCCGCTCCGCCTGGCCGTCGTCGGCGCCGGTGTCATCGGACGCCACCACGCCACCGTCGCCGTGCACCACCCCGACCTGCAGGTCGTCGCCCTCGTCGACGCCGTGCCCGAAGCCGCCACGAGCGCGGCGGACGCGGTACAGGAGCTGGGTGCCGCCCGCCCGATCACGACGTCCACCATCGAGGAGGCGATCGAACAGACCGACATCGACGTCGTCGCGATCTGCTCGCCCTCGGGCATGCACGTGCAGCTGGCCGAGGCCGCCCTGGCCGCCGGCAAGCACGTCGTCATCGAGAAGCCGCTCGACACCACGATGCCCCGGGCCCGGCAGATCGCGGCGCTCGCCGCAGCCGCTCGCGACCGCGGGCTCGTCACGAGCGTCATCAGTCAGCACCGCTTCGACCCGGCGTCGGCAGCCGTCGCCCGGGCCGCGCACGACGGCGGGTTCGGCACCGTGACCTCGGGGCTCGCGAGTGTCGCGTGGTACCGGTCGCAGGGGTACTACGACTCCGGTGACTGGCGCGGCACCTGGGCGCTCGACGGCGGCGGCGCGGTGATGAACCAGGGCGTGCACACCGTCGACCTGCTCGTCTGGGCGCTCGGCCGTCCGGTCGAGATCTCGGCCCAGACCGGCCTGCTCGCGCACGACCGCATCGAGGTCGAGGACACCGCCGTCGCCACCGTCCGCTTCGCCGGCGGGGCGCTCGGGGTCGTCCACTGCACGACCGCGGCGTACCCGGGGCTCTCCGCCCGGTACGCCGTGTACGGCACGCACGGCTCCGCCATCGTCGACGACGACCGGCTCGCGTACTTCCACATCGCCCCCGACACCGCCACGCTCGAGTCCGCCGCGACGACGTCGAACGCCACCGCGGTCGCCGGTGCGGTCGATCAGAAGGACCAGGTCGTCCCACCCGAGCACGTCGTCGGCGGCCCGGCTGAACCCGACCACTTCGCCGCGGGGCACGCTCGGCAGTACACGGACATCGTCGACGCGATCCGGCAGGGACGCGAACCGGGTGTCACCGTCGACGCGGCCCTGGTCTCGCTCGCCACCGTCCGCGGGCTCTACGTCAGCGCGACGCTCGGGCAGCCCGTGCGCATCGACGACGTGATCGAGGGGAAGTACGACGACGTGGTGCCGGTCGTCGGCACACCCGCAACCGCCACCGCGACCGAAGGAGCAGTCCGATGAAGTTCTCCGTGTTCACCGCCTCCACCCCCGACTGGACCCCGTCCGTGGCCGCCGAGACCCTGGCCGCGCAGGGCTGGGACGGCATCGAGTGGCGGATCGTCGACGACCGCCCGGCCGACGGCGCCGAGGTCCCCGCCGAGCGGTCGTTCTGGGCGGGCAACGACTCGACGTGGCAGTACACCGGCATCCGCGACCGGGTCGGCGAGATCGCCCGGATCACCGACGCCGCAGGGCTCGAGTACTCGGGCATCGGTGGCTACCAGCCGGCCGCCGACCACGACGGCGTCGAGACGATGCTGCGGGTGACCAGCGAACTGGGTGCCCGGCAGGTCCGCGTCACGATGCCGAACTACCGGGCCGAGAAGGAACGCACCGGCGAGACCTACCCCCGGCTCTTCGACCGCACCCGCACCGACCTCGAGTGGGCGGCGGACCGCGCGGCCGAACTCGGCGTCAAGGTGTTGGTCGAGCTCCACCACATGACCATCACACCGTCGGCCTCGGCGGCACTGCGGTTGATCGACGGTCTCGACCCCGCACACGTCGGGGTGATCCACGACCTCGGCAACCTCGTGATCGAGGGTGACGAGGACCACCTCGCCGCGTTCGAACTGCTCGGGCCGTACCTGGCACACGCCCACGTGAAGAACGCCCGCTGGGTCGACACCGGCGACACCCGTGCCGACGGCAGTTCGATCTGGCAGCACGAGTGGGCACCCCTGCGCACCGGCCGGGCATCGGTCTCCGAGTACCTCGACGCGCTCCGCCAGGTGGGCTACGACGGGTGGGTCACGATCGAGGACTTCTCCACCGACCTGCCGCTCGAGGCCCGCACCGCCGACAACCTCGCGTACCTCCGCTCCCTCGTGCCGGTGACCGCATGACGGAGCGCCGACCGGGCATCGTGCACGTCGGGGTCGGGGCCTTCGCGCGCGCCCACCTCGCCTGGTACACCGCCCACACCACGGGGGAGCCGTGGGGCATCACCGCCTTCACCGGCCGCTCGCCCGCGGCGGCGGACGCGTTGGCCGCGCAGGACTGCCGGTACACGCTGGTCACCCGAGCCGCGTCCGGCGACGGAGCCGAGGTGGTCGACACGATCGTCGCCGCCCACCCGGGCAGCGACGACACGGCCTGGAGGCACCTGGTCGCGTCCCCCGAGACGACCATCGTCACGCTGACGGTCACCGAGCAGGGCTACCGGCCCGCTTCCGACGTGCCGGCGCGGTTGGTGGCGGGGCTCGACGCCCGCCGTGCCGCCGGCTCCGGGCGCATCGCGCTGGTCAGTCTCGACAACCTGACGCACAACGGGGAGGTCCTGCGCGGTGCCGTGCTCGACGCCGTCGCCGACGACGACCTGCGCGACTGGATCGAGGCGAACGTCGCGTTCCCGAGCTCGATGGTCGACCGGATCACCCCCGCGACCACCGACACCGACGTCGCGCACCTGTCGGAACTGCCGGGTGCGCTCGCCGGAGACCGGGTCCCCGTCGTCACCGAGCCGTTCGCCGAGTGGGTACTCGAGGACGCCTTCGCGGGGATCGACCGACCCGCGTGGCAGACGGCCGGCGTCCGGATCGTCGACGACGTCACCCCGCACGAGCAGCGGAAGCTCTGGCTGCTGAACGGCTCGCACTCGCTCCTCGCCTACCTGGGGTTGCAGCTCGGCCACGACACCGTGGCCTCGGCGATGGACGACCAGGTCTGCCGCACCGCCGTCGAGCACCTGTGGGACGAAGCCGCGCTCGAGCTCCCGCTGCCCGAGGCCGAGGTCACCGACGCCCGCGCGGCGCTGGTCGAGCGGTTCGCCAACCCGCGCATCCGGCACACCCTGCGGCAGATCGCGTCCGGCGGCTCGCAGAAGCTGCCCGTCCGTGTCGTCGACGTCGTGCGGCACCGGCTCGCCCGCGACCCCTCGGCCGGCATCGGCACCGGAGCGGCCACCGCCCTCGCCGCGTGGTGGTTGCACGTCACCCAGCAGTCCGACCTGGTGGACGACCCCGGTGCCCCCGGGCCAGACTCGGATGTGCACGACGTCCTGGCCGTCGTCGCGCCCGAACTCGACACCACCCCCGTGGTCGCCGCCGTGACAGCGGCGGCCGACGCCATCCGCACCGCCGCGGCACGCGCCCGCGAACACTCCAACGGAGGAGTCCACGCATGACCGACACGAACACCACGAACCCCGCGGCTCCGGTCCCCGGCGCCGCCGACAGCGGGCCGGCCGAGACCACCGCCGGCCGTCCGGACACCTGGGCCTCGGCGGACCGCGGGCAGCTGATCGAGCGGGCCGAGGTCATCGTGACCAGTCCGAACCGGAACTTCGTGACACTCAAGCTCACCACGGCCGACGGCGTCACCGGGCTCGGTGACGCCACCATGAACGGCCGTGAGCTCGCGGTCTCCGCCTACCTGTCCGAGCACGTCGTCCCGCTGCTCGTCAACCGTGACGCCAGCCGCATCGAGGACGCCTGGCAGTTCCTGTACCGGTCGTCGTACTGGCGCCGTGGTCCGGTCACCATGGCCGCGATCGCCGCCGTCGACATGGCCCTCTGGGACATCAAGGCGAAGGTCGCCGGCATGCCGCTGTACCAGCTGCTCGGCGGGGCATCGCGCACCGGACTCATGGCGTACGGCCACGCCTCGGGCAAGGAGCTGCCCGAGCTGTTCGACTCCATCCGCGAACACCAGGAAGAGGGCTACCGCTCGATCCGGGTGCAGACCGGTGTCCCCGGCCTCGAGTCCATCTACGGCATCGCGTCGAACAGGACCACCGAGGGCAACGCCGGCGTCCGCTACGACTTCGAGCCCGCCCAGCGCGGTGCGTACCCGGCGATGGAGGACTGGGACACCCGCGCCTACCTGCGCCACGTGCCCACCGTGTTCGAGGCCGTCCGCAACGAGTTCGGCCCCGAACTGCCGCTGCTGCACGACGGCCACCACCGGATGACCCCGCTGCAGGCCGCCAAGCTCGGCAAGTCCCTCGAGCCCTACGACCTGTTCTGGCTCGAGGACTGCACCCCCG
Organism: Curtobacterium sp. MCBD17_026; assembly: GCF_003234895.2. Lineage (NCBI taxonomy): Bacteria > Bacillati > Actinomycetota > Actinomycetes > Micrococcales > Microbacteriaceae > Curtobacterium > Curtobacterium sp. MCBD17_026. Next base: position 777,686 of record NZ_CP126281.1, read on the forward strand.
CCGAGAACCAGGAGGCCCTGAAGCTCGTGCGGCAGCACACCACGACGCCGCTGGCGATCGGCGAGGTCTTCAACACCATCTGGGACTTCAAGGACATCATCCGCGACCAGCTCATCGACTACGTCCGCGGGGCCGTGACACACATGGGCGGCGTCACCCCGCTCAAGAAGACGATGGAGTACGCGGCGCTCTACCAGGTCAAGTCCGGGTTCCACGGACCGACCGACATCTCCCCGGTGGGCCTCGCCGCGCAGATGCACCTCGGGCTCGCGATCCACAACTTCGGCATCCAGGAGTACATGCAGCACGGCCCGCAGACCAACCAGGTGTTCCACCAGACGTTCACGTTCACCGACGGCTACCTGCACCCGGGTGACGAGCCGGGCCTCGGGGTCAGCCTCGACGTCGACGAAGCCGGCAAGTACCCCTACGAGCAGGCGTACCTGCCGTTCAACCGCCTGGCCGACGGCACCGTCCACGACTGGTAGCGGCGGGCAGGCCATCCGGCGGGCAGGCCATCCGGCGGGCAGGCCATCCGGCGGGCAGGGTGCTGAGCGGGCACAGTGGTGACATGGAGTTCGCGGACGTCGCCAGGGAGCTGCTGCTCGTCGCGCCGCAGGACTTCGTCGCCGAGCGCACCGCACGAGCGCGCGCGGTGCGGAAGGACGACCGTGCCCTCGCCACGGCGATCGGGAAGCTCCGGAAGCCCGCCCCGGCGGCCTGGGTGATCGACCTGCTCGCCCGCGACGGCGCCCTCGACGACGCCGTCGACCTCGGACCGGCGCTCCGCAAGGCCCAGGCCGACGCCGACCCCGACGCGATCCGGACCCTCCGTCGGCAGCGCGCCGAGGTCGTCGACGCCCTCGCCCAGGCCGGTGCGGACCTGGCGTCCGACGCCGGACACCCCGTCACCCCGGCGGTGCTCGAGCAGGTCCGGTCGACGATCGAGGCGGCGATGGCGGACCCGCACGCCGGCGCGGCCGTCCGGTCGGGGCTGCTCGTGACGGCGCTCGAGAGCGTGGGGTTCGACGCGGTCGACCTCGACGGGGCGCTCGCGGATCCGGACGCGGTCCCCGATGCCTGGTCCGGCAGCGATGCCCCGCCCATCCCCATCTCCCAGGCGAGGGGTGCGCGGAGGGCGAGCCGTGCCTCCAGGCCCGCGCAGCGCGACGCTCCGGAACCGGACGCCGAACCCGAACCGAAGCGCGACCCGGCCGCCGACCGGAAGGCCGCGCGCCAGGCCGAGACCGCAGCGCGCACGGAGTCCCGCGATGCCGACGCAGCACTCGACACCGCCGAGGCCGATCTCGAACAGGCGGAGGAGCGCCGCGCGGAGCTCCAGCGTGCCCTCGAGCAGGCCGAGGCCGAGATCACCCGGCTCGAGGCAGCCCGCGACGAGGCCGAGGCGGCGAGCGACCGGGCGCGAGACGTCCTCCGCGCCGCGCAGGAGCACCGTCGGAAGGTCGGTCGCTGAGCCGTCCGGTCGGACCTCATCACCTCGGATGAAAAGCTGCCGCACGGCTCGGTCCCCGTCCGGCGCGGCCCATACGCTCGCGTCATGACCTCCCTCCTCCGCCGGTACCGGCACCTGCTGGCCCCCGCCGCCGGCGCCGTGTACCTCGTGCTCTGGATCGTCGCCGAGGCCGGACGTGCGGGGCTCGCCGACCACGTCGTGGTGGTGTCGGCCCTCGCCGTCGCCATCGGCCTCTCCGCGTGGATGCCCGCGACCGCGCTCGGACTGGTCGTCGGCATCCCGCTCCTGCAGGCGGCCCGGCTGCTGACCCGGCCGACCGACACGACCTGGCCGGAGTACCTGGCGATCGCGATCGTCGTCGGCGTCGTCGGCGCCGGTCGGTCCGACCTGCTTCGCTACCTGGCGGTCCCCGTGCTCCTGCTCGCGAGTGCGGCGGCCGCCTGGGCGATGGCGGTCCCGACCGCTGCCGACCAGGACGTCTGGGGCAGCTGGGTGGGGAACTCCGGCGGGACCCGGTCCGACCTCGTCACGATCACCTTCGCGTTCGTCGGGGTCAGCGGTGTCACCTGGGCGGTCGGTGTGGCCATCGGTGCCGCGTGGCGGATCGGCCTCGCCCGGGTCCGGGTGATCGAGGCGCAACGCCGCACCGAGGTGACCACGACCGAGCTCCGGGCCGAGCAGGAACGCGCACGGATCGCCCGCGACGTGCACGACTCGCTCGCCCACTCACTGGCGGTCGTCGTGTCCCAGGCCCAGGGTGCCGCGGCCATCGCCGTGCGGGACGAACACGCCGCCCGGGCGCTGCAGGACATCGCCGACGTGAGCCGCTCGGCACTGGGTGACGTCCGGGCGCTGGTGGAACGCATCCAGGCGAGTGACGACGCCGACCGCCACGGGCTGCCCGACGTCCCCGACCTGGTCGAGGACATGCGGGAGCTCGGGATGACCGCGACGTTCGAGGAGTACGGCGCCGGGCTCCTGCCCGCGGGCAGTGCCAGTGCGCTGCACCGGATCGTGCAGGAGAGCCTGACGAACGTGCTGAAGCACCAGGGGCGGACAGCGACGGCCCGGGTGGCGCTCGACTGGCGCGGTCCGGGGCTGGGCGTCGTCGTGACGTCGCGGGGGAGTGAACCCCTCGTCGAGCTCGACGGTGTCGGGTCCGGTGTCGCCGGGATGCAGGAGCGTGCCCGACTGTCCGGCGGCTGGCTGCGTGCCGGTGTCGGCGACACCCCGGACGAGTGGGTCGTCACCGCGTGGCTGCCGACGACCGTCGCCGTGCCGACCACGGCGACGGCCGACACCGACAACGACACCGTCCTGCCGGAGCACGTCCGATGAGCGCCGTCCGCGTCGCCGTCGTCGACGATCAGCGACTGTTCGCCACCGGGATGCAGATGCTCGTCGATGCCCAGGACGACATGACCTGTGTCGGGGCCGCCGGCGACGGTGCCGCCGCCCTTGAGCTCTGCGCCGCCGAACACCCCGACGTACTGCTGCTCGACCTGCGGATGCCGGTCATGAACGGCATCGAGACCCTGACGCGTCTCGTCGCCTCGACCCAGGACCGCCCACGGGTCGTCGCGCTCACGACCATCCGCCGCGACGATGCCGTGCTCGCCGCACTCCGCGCCGGCGCCGCCGCGTTCCTGACGAAGGACGCCCTGCCCGAGGTCGTCATCGCGACCATCCGCGACGTGCACGCCGGCCGACCGGCTCCGACCGAAGCCGAGGCGCTCGACCTGCTGCGCGCGCAGGGCACCCCGGCCGTGACCGACCGACGCGACGAGGTCCTCGACGCGCTGACGGCCCGCGAGCGCGAGGTATTCCTGCTCGTCGCGAAGGGGCTGAGCAACGCGGAGATCGCCGAATCGGTCTTCCTGAGCGACGCCACCGTGAAGACCCACGTCCGCGCCGTCCTGACGAAGCTCGGACTCCGGAACCGGATCCAGGTCGTCATCACCGCACACGAACGCGGCCTCGTCCGCGCCTAGGGGGAACCATGCAGATCACGAACCGCGTCGCGAAGACCGGCACCCTCGTCGTCGTCCTCGCCGGGCTGGCCGCCGCCGTCATCCACGGCCTGCCCGAACGCGCCGACGTCGCGGTCGCACCCACCGTCGAACAGGACAGCACGGCGTGGGCGATGCCGCTCGACGCCTTCGTCGCACCGGCCTCGTCGAAGACCGCGTACGCGGAGGACCTCGTGGCCCAGCCCTGCCTGCGGAAGGCCGGCATCGACGACCCGGCTCCCTGGGCGACCGCGACCGGGCTGCAGGCCGACGACGACGCGGCCGACACCGCCACTCGGGCGAACCCCTCACCCGCACTCGCGACCACCCGGCCCCTCACCGCGGCGCTCGCCGAGACCCGCGGTTACCACGGGCCGTCCGCCGCCGGTGCGAACCACGAGGGCATGCGGCAGTGGGGGTACGACCCGGACCGCCAGGCCGCGTTCGCCGCGCTCCCGGACGACGTGGCCGCCCGCTGCTGGAACGCAGCCCGGAGGACCCTCGGCACCACGCTCCGTGGCACCGAGCAGACCGCGTCCGAACTGGCCCAGCGCCTGACGTACCTGGCGGCGCTGGACGCACGCCAGGACGACCCTGTCCGCACGGCCGCGGCCGGGTGGCGCACCTGCATGGCGCCGTCCGGTGTGCCGGACCTGCCGGCGGGTCCGGAGGGCATGCCGACCCCCTCGATGCACGTCAGCGCCCGTGACGGCGACCGGGTCGTCCTGTTCTCGGACGATCCGGGGAAGGCCGAGGTCGCCGTCGCCGAACGGGACGTCGCGTGCCAGGAGTCGTCCGGCTACCGCGGCGCGCTGTACGCGGCGGAGTGGGAACGGCTGCTGCACGTCACCGCGACCGACGCGGCCGCGCTCCGGAAGGGCTCGACGCGGCAGCCGCAGGTGGACGCCCGCCTCGACCGTGTGATCGCGCGGCTCGCCCCGGCGGTACCGACGGACGTCGACTGACGCGGCGTTCGCGGGGAGCGGTCCTGGCGGGAGCGCCCCGCGCCCGCCGCGTGGGGACGACGGACGGGAGGCCCGTGGCGGGACCGCCACGGGCCTCCCGTCCGTCCCGGCGCACGTCCGGATCGTGACGTGCGACACGCCCGGACGGTGCTGCTAGACTCGGTGACTGACTTCGGCGAGGGCTGCGCACGCGCGGCCGTGATCGACGCGGTGGGATACCCGGCAAGACCCTGGGATCGTTCCTCACGCGTGCACGCGTTCGAGTTGCAACACCACAGACCCCCACGATGCCGGCACCCCGGCGTCGTCCACGACACCAGGAGGCACCATGGCCGACTACACCAAGCTCGCAGCGGAAGTCCGCACCAAGTTCGGCAAGGGCGCTGCTCGCAAGCTCCGCGCGGCCGACAAGATCCCCGCGGTCGTCTACGGTCACGGCACCGAGCCGATGCACATCTCGCTGCCCGGTCACGAGACCATGCTGCTCGTCCGTACCGCCAACGCGGTCGTCGACCTCGACATCGAGGGTGCTGCGCAGCTCGCCCTCGTCAAGGACGTCCAGCGTGACCCGGTGCGCCAGATCATCGAGCACATCGACCTCGTGGTCCTCCGCCGCGGCGAGAAGGTCACGGTCGACGTGCCCGTCGTCATCGAGGGCGAGTCCTTCTCCGGCACCATCCACGTGCAGGACCTCAACACGATCTCGCTGCTCGTGCTCGCCACCGACATCCCGGAGCACGTCTCCGTGAACGTCGAGGGCCTCGAGGACGGCGTGCAGATCCACGCTTCGCAGCTCGAGCTCCCCGAGGGCGCCGAGCTCGAGACCGACCCCGAGGCGCTGGTCGTCGCGATCGTCACCCCGCGTGGCACCGCTGACGACGACGCCGCGGACGAGGCCTCGGCCGAGGCCGGCGCCGAGTCGGGTGCCGAGGGCTCCGCGGACTCCGAGTAACACCCCTTCGAAGACATCTGGTCGACGCTGTGACGGATCACATCCTCGTCGTGGTCGGGCTCGGGAACCCCGGGCCCGACTACGCCGGCAACCGCCACAACGTCGGCCAGATGGTCCTCGACGAACTCGCCTCCCGCATGGGAGCGACGTTCAAGAAGCACAAGACGCCGAACCAGGTCGCCGAGGGGCGCCTGGTGCCCGGCGGCACACGACTCGTGCTGGCGAAGCCCGGGTCGTTCATGAACACCTCGGGCGGACCGGTCTCCTCGGTGCTCGGGTTCTACAGCGCCACCCCGGCCGACCTCGTCGTCGTGCACGACGAGCTCGACCTGCCGTTCGACACCGTCCGCCTGAAGGGCAACGGCGGCCACGGCGGGCACAACGGGCTGCGCGACATCATCAAGGCCACCGGCACGAACGAGTTCATGCGCGTCCGGGTCGGCATCGGACGTCCGCCCGGTCGGCAGGACCCGGCCGACTACGTGCTGCGTGACTTCTCCGCAGCCGAGAAGAAGACGCTGCCGATCCTGCTGGCCGACGCCGCCGACGCGGTACAGGCGATCGCCGAGGTCGGGCTGCTCGCCGCACAGCAGCGCGTGCACGCTCCGTCCTGAGCACTCGGCGCTGTTCGCCCGTCGCGCACGCCGCTGCCGGTGTCGGTGGCGGCCGGTACCATCTCCTGAGTGACGATCTCGGGCATCATCCCTGCGCTCTCGCGCGCCTCCGCCTTCGATCGCGTGCTGCGCGCCGCACCGCGCGACGCCGACTTCTCCGTCGTGGAAGGCCTGCGCGTGCCGCTGCTCGGCGCGCTGCTCGCCGAGCGCAACGGTCCGCAGTGCGTCCTCGTCATCACGGCGACCGGGCGTGAGGCCGAGGCGGTCCGCGAAGCGTTCGGCAGCTACGTCCCCGACGCCGACGTGCTCGAGTTCCCGGCGTGGGAGACCCTGCCGCACGAACGCCTCAGCCCGAGTGCCCAGACCGTCGGCACGCGCATCGCGACGCTCCGGAAGCTCGCTGCGTGGCAGGCGGCGGACCCGGCCGAGCGGCGCCAGACCATCGTCGTCGCGAGCGTCCGCGCCGCGCTGCAGCCGATCGCGAGCAACCTGACGTCCCTGGCGCCCGTGGTGCTGCGGACCGACTCGCGGGGCAACGACCTGGCGGCGATCGCGTCCCAGCTGGTGGACCTCGCCTACTCGCGCGTCGACCTCGTCACCCGCCGTGGTGAGTTCGCGGTCCGCGGTGGCATCCTCGACGTCTTCCCACCGACGGCCGACCACCCGGCACGCGTCGACTTCTTCGGCGACGAGATCGAGGCGATCAAGGCGTTCTCCGTCGCCGACCAGCGCACCACCGAGGACGACCTCGGGTCGGTCGAGCTCACCGCCTCGCGCGAACTCCTGCTCAGCGACGACGTCCGGCAACGGGCGCGCGAGATGCTGCACGAGTTCCCGAACCTGTCGCAGATGCTCGCGAAGATCGCCGAGGGCATCCCGGTCGAGGGCATGGAGTCCCTCGCTCCGGCGCTCGTGCAGGACCTCGTGCCGATGACCTCCTACCTGCCGGACGACGCCACCATCGCGGTGTTCTCCCCCGAGCGGGTGAACGGCCGCGCGAACAGCCTCGCCGAGACGAACACCGAGTTCCTGCAGGCGGCCTGGAGCGCAGCGGTCGCCGGTGCCCAGGCCCCGATCGACCTGGACGCCGGCAACTTCCTGACCGTGCAGCAGCTCAAGAACACCCGCGGGCAGCGCACCTGGTGGACGGTGTCGCCGTTCGACTCCGGCCTCGACGAAGGGGACACCGAGCGCGTCCTCACCGACGCCGAGGCCGCTGCCGAGGCCGGCGAGTACATCCGCGTCCGGGCCGAGGCCGTCCCGAGCTTCGCCGGCAGCGCCGACGGGGCGATCGCGCACGTCAAGTCGCTGACCGACGACGGGTGGGCCGTCGTGGTGACCGCGCAGGGCCAGGGCCTCGTCGAGCGTGCGGTGCAGGTGCTCGCCGACGCCGGGGTCGCCGCCCGTGCCGATGCCGTGACCGCGCCGCCCGAGCCCGGCGTCGCCGTCGTGACGACCGCGACCGTCGAGCACGGCTTCGCGATCCCCGACCCCCGCATCGCGGTCCTGAGCGAGGCGGAGTTCTACGGCCGCAGCGTCCAGCAGGGTGCCCGCACCGTCAAGAAGCTCGCGAGCCGGCGCAAGAACGTCGTCGACCCGCTGCAGCTCAAGCCGGGCGACGTCGTCGTGCACGCGACCCACGGCATCGGCAAGTTCGTCGAGCTCGTCAGCCGCGAGGTCTCCAGCGGCGGCCGCAATGCCGTCAAGACGCAGCGTGAGTACCTCGTGCTCGAGTACGCGCCGTCGAAGCGCAACTACCCGGGTGACAAGCTCTTCGTGCCGACCGACCAGCTCGACCAGCTGTCGCGGTACGTCGGCGGCGAGTCCCCGACGCTGTCGAAGATGGGCGGCTCGGACTGGTCCGCCGCCAAGTCGAAGGCTCGCAAGGCCGTCCGCGACATCGCCGTCGACCTGGTCAAGCTGTACTCGGCGCGCATGGCGTCGAAGGGGCACGCGTTCGGTCCGGACACCCCGTGGCAGCGCGAGCTGGAAGAGGCGTTCCCGTTCGCCGAGACCGCCGACCAGCTCACCACGATCGACGAGATCAAGCGCGACATGGAACGCCCGATCCCGATGGACCGCCTGCTCTCCGGCGACGTCGGCTACGGCAAGACCGAGGTCGCGATCCGTGCCGCGTTCAAGGCCGTGCAGGACGGCAAGCAGGTCGTCATGCTCGTCCCGACGACCCTGCTCGTCCGCCAGCACATGGAGACGTTCCAGGAGCGCTTCGCCGGGTTCCCCGTGCACCTGCGCGCCCTGAGCCGGTTCCAGACCGAGAAGGAGTCGAAGGAGACCATCGCCGGGCTCGCCGACGGCACGGTCGACATCGTCATCGCGACCCACCGGATCCTGTCGCAGGGCATCACCTTCAAGGACGTCGGACTCGTCATCATCGACGAGGAACAGCGGTTCGGCGTCGAGCACAAGGACCAGCTCAAGAAGTTCAAGACGAACGTCGACGTCCTGGCGATGTCGGCGACCCCGATCCCGCGCTCGCTCGAGATGGCGGTCACGGGCATCCGCGAGATGTCGACCCTGGCCACCCCGCCCGAGGACCGCCACCCGATCCTGACCTTCGTCGGGCCGCAGTCCGACCTGCAGGTGGCGGCAGCGATCCGCCGTGAGCTGCTGCGCGAGGGCCAGGTGTTCTACGTGCACAACCGCGTGAAGGACATCCAGTCGGTGGCCGCGCACCTGGCCGAGATCGTTCCGGACGCCCGCATCGCCGTGGCCCACGGGCAGATGTCGGAGACCACCCTCGAGCAGGTCATGGTCGACTTCTGGGAGCGCCGCTTCGACGTCCTCGTCTCGACGACGATCATCGAGACGGGCCTGGACATCGCGAACGCGAACACGCTCATCATCGACAAGGCGGACAAGTACGGCCTGTCGCAGCTGCACCAGCTGCGCGGTCGAGTCGGCCGTGGGCGGGAGCGCGGGTACGCGTACTTCCTCTACGACTCCGACAAGCCGCTGTCCGAGACCGCCCAGGACCGCCTCGAGACCATCGCCGCGAACAACGAGCTCGGCGCGGGCATGCAGGTCGCCATGAAGGACCTCGAGATCCGCGGGGCCGGCAACCTGCTCGGCGGGGAGCAGTCCGGCCACATCGCGGGGGTCGGGTTCGACCTGTACCTGCGGATGATCGGCGAGGCGGTGTCGCAGTTCCGTGGCGACGTCGCCGAGGGGCAGACCGAGCTCCGGCTCGAGATCCCCGTCGACGCGCACATCCCCGAGGACTACGTCGAGTCCGAGCGACTCCGGCTCGAGGCGTACCAGAAGCTCTCGGCGGCCTCGGCCCCGACGGCGCAGCCGAACGCGATCGACATGGTGCTCGACGAGCTCACCGACCGCTACGGGCAGCCGCCGCAGGCCGTGCAGACCCTGGTCGAGGTCTCCCGCCTCCGTCGCATGGCGCAGCAGGTCGGACTGTCCGACGTCGTGGTGATGGGCTCGAACCTGCGGGTCGCCGGCAAGGAGCTCGCCGACTCGTCGCAGGTGCGGCTCAAGCGCATGTTCCCGGGGGCGCGCTGGTTCCCGCAGCAGAACGCGACGAGCATCCCGATGCCGCGTCCGCACGACCAGGCGCTGCCGGACGACGCCCTCATCCAGTGGGTGGAGAGCATCCTCACCGCCGTGTACGGGGCGACGACCCCGGCCGAGGCGCCGGCCGCGTAGCCGTCCACGGCGCGCACGCCGTTCGCGACGATCCACGCGTCGAACGACGCGCGCTCTGTCGCGGAACGAGTGCGAACCCCGGCCCGCGAGTCGCTACTCGGTGTCCTCGGCCTCGGACAGCTCGCGGCGCGCCCGGTACGCCCGCGCCCGCAGGGTGACGACGACCGCCGACGCGACGATGGCGATGCCCGAGCCGACGAGCACGGCGAGGACGCCCTCGTCGAGGATCTCCTCGTTGCGGGCGAACGCCAGCTCGTTCATGAGCAGCGACACCGTGAACCCGATGCCGCCGAGCACGCCGACGGTGATGATCGAGAAGAACGACAGCGACGAGCGGCCGGGCGAGCGGAAGATCCGCGTGGCGATCGTGCCGAACAGCGTGATGCCGATCACCTTGCCGACCGGCAGTGCGAGGACGACCGCCCAGAACGTGGGGGAGAGCTCGCTGATGCCGACCGAGGGGATGATGACGGCGGCCGACGCGAACGCGAACACCGGCAGCACGATGGCGTTCGACCACGGCTCGACGTTCTCGTGCAGGGTGTGGCCCGGGCGGCGGGGCAGCACGAGCCCGAGGGCGACGCCGGCGATCGTGGCGTGCACACCGGAGTGGTAGACGAGCCACCAGGTCAGGAGCCCGACCACGACCATCGCCACGATGATGAGCGTCTGCCCGCTGCGCCCCGGACGGAGCATCCGGCCGAGCAGCCAGAACGCCGCGAGGGTGACGACAGCGCCCGCGAGGGCCAGGAAGTCGGTGTCGTGGGCGAACACCACGGCGATGATGATGATCGCGATGAGGTCGTCGAGCACGGCCAGCGCGAGCAGGAACACCCGGATGCCGCTCGGCAGCCCGCGACCGAACATGGCGAGCACCCCGAGCGCGAACGCGATGTCGGTCGCCGTCGGGATCGGCCAACCGTGCGTGTACTGCGTGCCCGCGGTGACGAGCAGGAAGATGCCGGCCGGGACGAGCACGCCGCCGACTGCCGCGATGGCGGGGATGATCGCGGTCTTGGGGTTCGACAGCTCGCCGTCGACGAGTTCCTGCTTCAGCTCGATCGCGACGAGCAGGAAGAAGACCGCGAGCAGACCGTCGCTGATCCAGTGCGCGATCGACAGGTCGAGGCCGAGGGCACCGAGCGGCAGGTGCGCGTCGAGCAGCCGTTCGAGGCCGGGGCCGACCGGCGAGTTCGCCACGACCAGGCCGAGCACGGCGGCGGCGAGGAGCGCGATGGCGCTGAAGCGGGGGGAGCGGACGAGGGACGACATGGATCTCCGTCTCGAGGGGTCGGGTGAGTGTCCGTCGACCAGACTTCCCGACACACCACGGCCAGTCTACGCGGGTGGCACGATGACCAGATGACCGCCGTACCGGACCTCGTGACCGTCGTCGACCGCCTGCTCGCCGAGGACGGCGGGTGCGTCTGGAACCGGGCGCAGACCCACGCCTCGCTCGCGCGCTACGCCGTCGAGGAGTCGTACGAACTCGTCGACGCCATCGACGACGGCGACCCGGACGACGTCCGCGAGGAACTCGGCGACCTGCTCTACCAGGTGGTCCTGCACGCGGGGATCGCCGCCCGCGCGGGGGAGTTCACCCTCGAGGACGTCGCCGCCGGGGTGCGGGACAAGATGACCAGGCGGCACCCGCACGTGTTCGGTGACGAGACGGCGGACACCGTCGAGGACGTCGTGCGGGTCTGGCGTGCGGCCAAGGCGGCCGAGAAGGCGAGCCGACGGAGTGCGTTCGACGGGGTGCCGCGGGCGATGCCGCCGCTGGAGCGCGCGGTGAAGCTGCTGGAACGCCTGGAGGAACGTGGGGACGCCGACGCGGTCGTCGCGTCCGTCGTCGGGGCCGGGGCCGGGGCCGGGGCCGGGTCCGGCTCCGGCGTCGGTTCCGGCGTCGGCCTGGAGGCCCGTGGTGCGTCCGCCGCGCCGGCGGCGGACGACGGCGTGGGGACGGTCGACGCTGAGTGGGGGCGAGTGGTGCTCGGGGAGGTCGCGGCTGCGGCGCGACGCGGGGTGGACCCGGTCGCGAGTCTGCGGGCCGCCGTGTCGGCGCTGGAGGAGGCCGGTCGGGCCGTGGAGTGATCCCTGGTGCGCGACGTCGGTCCGGGCTCGGAGAATCCGGGCAGGGGAGAACGGGCGCCCTCCCAACCCGAAAAAGAGAGGGCGCCCGTGAGCGGGCGTCGGCTCCACCAGGGAGAGGGGCCGACAGGGAAGCCCGCTCGAACCGCGGGACGCACTGCAGCACGTCGCCCCGCGAACGGTCCGGAGCGTGGATCAGGCACGCTCTGGACCGAGGTTCTGCATGCAGTATGCCAGTAGGTCGGCAGGCGCGCAAGTCGAAAGCGCCCGTCTGCCAGAATTGACCGCATGGCAACGACCGTGACGGCACCCCGTGGCATGCGTGACTTCCTCCCGGCGGACAAGGCCCGGCGCGAGCACGTGCTCGGTGTCGTGCGGGACGTCTACTCGCGGCACGGTTTCGACGAGATCGAGACCCCGGTGGTGGAGGACGCTGCGCGGCTGCACTCCGGGCTCGGCGGCGACAACGAGAAGCTGGCGTTCGCGGTGATGAAGCGCGGGCTCACCACGGAGGACCTGCGGGCAGCCGAAGCACCGCTGGACCTCGCCGACCTCGGTCTCCGGTTCGACCTGACGGTCCCGCTGGCCCGGTTCTACGCCTCGCACCGTGCGGAGCTGCCGTCGGTGTTCCGATCCGTGCAGATCGCGCCGGTCTGGCGTGCCGAGCGCCCGCAGAAGGGCCGCTACCGCCAGTTCGTGCAGTGCGACATCGACATCCTGGGAGAGCCCGGGCAGCTCGCCGAGATCGAGCTCATCCGCGCGACGACCGCGGCCCTCGACGCCCTCGGGGTCAGCGGCACGACGATCCGGATCAACGACCGCCGGATCCTGCTGGCGCTCCTCGCGTCTTGGGGGATCACCGAGCCCGCCGCCGCCGACCGCGCGCTCATCACGATCGACAAGCTCGACAAGATCGGTGCGGACGGCGTCGCGGCGGAACTCCGCAGCACCGTGGGCGCCGACCTGCCCGGGCTCGAGGACACCATCCGCGCGCTCGAGGCCGCCGACTGGGCGTCGGTCGAGGGGGCGCCGTGGCTCGACGCCGAGGCCTTCGCCGACCTGCTCCGCCTGCGCGAGGCGCTGCCCGGGGTCGACCTGCGCTTCGACCCGACGCTCGTACGCGGCATGGGCTACTACACGGGCACGATCTTCGAGGTCGCGCACCCCGACTTCGGCTACAGCCTCGGTGGCGGCGGCCGGTACGACGGGATGATCGGCCGGTTCCTCGGGCAGGACGTCCCCGCGGTCGGGTTCTCGCTCGGGTTCGAGCGGCTCGTCGACCTCGTGACCCTCCCGGACTCCGCCGAAGCCGACGCCGTCGTGCTCGTGTACGACAAGGACGTCGACCCGGTCCGGCTCGCCGCGCTGAAGACCGAGGCGCTGGCGTCCCACCGACGCGTCCGGCTCGAGCGCCGCACGAAGAACACGAAGAACCTGCTCGCCGGCCTCGCCGCCCAGGGCTTCACGGCGTTCGCGACCGTCTCGGCGGACACCGCGTCGCTCGAGGGCGTCGAGTTCCGCCCGCTCGACTGAGCACCCAGTCCTCGTTCCAGCACGGACTCGTCCACAGCCCGGCGTCACGGCCGACGTCGTGTTCACCTTCGCTCGCTAGGATCGACACCGCAATCACCACAACCAATGTGTAGGGAGTACCCCGTGGCCCTGATCGATGCCGTAGGCGCACGCGAAGTCCTCGATTCCCGAGGCAACCCGACGGTCGAGGTCGAGGTCCTCCTCGACGACGGCGTCGTGTCCCGCGCGCTCGTCCCGTCCGGTGCATCCACCGGCGCGTTCGAGGCGTACGAGCTGCGCGACGGCGACGCCTCGCGCTACGGCGGCAAGGGCGTGCTCAAGGCCGTCGACGCCGTCCTCGACGAGATCGGCCCGGCGCTCGAGGGCTTCGACGCCACCGACCAGCGCCTCGTCGACGCCGCGCTCATCGAGCTCGACGGCACCGAGAACAAGTCCCGCCTCGGCGCGAACGCGATCCTCGGTGCCTCGCTCGCCGTCGCCCGTGCCGCAGCCGACTCGGTCGACCTGCCGCTCTTCCGCTACCTGGGCGGCCCGAACGCGCACACGCTGCCCGTCCCGCTGATGAACGTCGTCAACGGTGGTGCCCACGCGGACACCAACGTCGACATCCAGGAATTCTTCCTGGTTCCCTACGGCGCCGAGTCCTTCTCCGAGGCACTCCGCTGGGGCGTCGAGACCTACCACGCCCTCAAGGGCGAGCTGAAGAAGCAGGGCCTGGCCACCGGCCTCGGCGACGAGGGCGGCTTCGCGCCGGAGCTCGCGTCGAACCGCGCGGCGCTCGACTTCCTGCTCACCGCGATCGAGAAGGCCGGCTACACGCCCGGTAAGGACATCGCCGTCGGCCTCGACGTCGCGTCCACCGAGTTCTTCTCGGACGGCAAGTACCAGTTCGAGGGCAAGCAGCTCTCGAGCCAGGAGTTCACCTCCTACTTCGCCGAGCTCGTCGCGAACTACCCCCTCGTCACCATCGAGGACCCGCTGGCCGAGGACGACTGGGAAGGCTGGTCGCACCTGACCGCCGAGCTCGGCGACAAGGTCCAAATCGTCGGCGACGACCTGTTCGTCACCAACCCGAAGCGTCTGCAGCGGGGCATCGACGAGAAGGCCGCGAACTCGATCCTCGTCAAGGTCAACCAGATCGGCACGCTCACCGAGACGCTCGACGCGGTCGCGCTCGCGCACCGTCACGGCCTGACCTCGATCCTGTCGCACCGCTCCGGCGAGACCGAGGACACCACGATCGCGGACATCGCGGTCGCGGTCGACGGTGGCCAGATCAAGACCGGCGCCCCGGCCCGCTCGGACCGCGTCGCGAAGTACAACCAGCTGCTCCGCATCGAGGAAGAGCTCGGCGACGCCGCGGTGTACGCCGGGCGCTCGGCCTTCCCGCGCGCCGCGTCGCTGTAGCCGGCCCGGCCAGCAGTACCCGCACCACCGAGACGCCGTCCTCCTCCGCGAGGACGGCGTCTCGTCGTGTGTGCGGCCCCGAAGAGTCGAGCGGTCAGGACGTGCCGCGCGCGCTGCGTCCAGTGGTCACGAGTCGTCGGCTGGCCCGGGCCTGACCGACAGGACGTGACCACCGGACGTGCGTCGGGCGGTGTGTGGTGACCACTCCAGGTGCGGGACTTCAGGGGCGGGCCGAAGCCGTGCCTCCCGGCTGCCTCGATCGGACCCGGACCCGTCCGCCGTCTGCAAGACGCCGTCGTGTCAGGCTGACGCCGCGAAGTCCGTGAGACGCCGCCGAATCCGGAGGCGTCTCGACGAGACGACGGCGTCTTCGGCTGGGCAGAGACGTGACGACGCGAGACGCTGGGAGGGCGCCGAACGGCCGCGTGCCGGGCGGCCGGACCGACCGTGCCGGGTTATCGTCGGACCGTGCCCAGCCAGAAGCCCCGCGTCCGCCGCGTCCCCGTGGCGATGCCCGACGGCAGCACGCCCGCGCAGCCCTGGTACCGCTCGATCCACTTCTCCGGGTTCAGCCTGCTCATGCTCGCGATCATCGTGCTCTTCGTGGTGGTGCTCGCGCCGTCGCTCCGGACGCTCATCCAGCAGCAGGAGCAGATCGCCCAGCAGCAGCAGGAGGTCGCGAGCCAGAAGGCCGACGTCGCGCAGAAGAAGCAGGACGTCGCGCGCTGGGACGACCCGGCGTACATCGAGGCACAGGCCCGCGACCGACTGCTCTACGTGTACCCCGGCGAGGAGAGCTACCTCGTGATGGGCACCGAGGGCGGGGCCGCCGACACGACCCCCACCACCGACTCCGGCACCCCCGTGAGCGCGAAGGTGCAGACGCCCAAGGTCGACTGGGTGCAGGCGATGCTCTCGTCGGTGCTGCAGTCCGGGCTCACCGACGAGCGGGCAGCCGACCTCGTCGCGCCCGACGTCTCCGGGACGGGCGAGAGCAAGTAGTCCCGGACCGCAGGGCGCGGAGCCGTCCGGCCCGACGGTGCGAGGGGTTCCGCTTCTCCGGTAGGCTCACGTTCCCGTGACGACCCCTCCCTTCGACCCGCCCTCCGACCGCGACGTCCAGGTCGTGTCGGCGCAGCTCGGCCGACCGGCACGTGACGTCATCGGGATCGCGGCACGCTGCGTCTGTGGCAACCCCACCGTCGTCTCCACGAAGCCCCGGCTGTCGAACGGCACCCCGTTCCCGACGTTCTACTACCTGTGCCACCCCGCGGCCACCGCTGCGGTCAGCACCCTCGAGGCCAACCAGGTGATGCCCGAGCTGGCAGCCCTGCTCGAGGACCCCGAAGTCGCCGCGCAGTACCGCACGGCCCACGAGTCCTACCTGGCCGATCGCGAGTCGATCGAACACGTCGACGAGATCGACGGCATCAGCGCCGGTGGCATGCCCACCCGCGTGAAGTGCCTGCACGCCCTCGTCGGCCACGCCCTCGCCGCCGGACCCGGCGTCAACCCCATCGGCGACCTCGCGCTCGAGCGCGCGGACTGGTCGCCCTCCCGGTGTGAGTGCCGGGCGTATGATGACGGTGCAGACGCTGGAGTCGGGGCGGGTGGCGGCGAAGTCTGACTCGACTCCCGCACACCCCCATCCAAGGAGATCATCCCCCGTGCCCAAGATCCTCGTCGTCGGCGGCGGTTACGCCGGTTTCTACACCGCATGGAAGCTCGAGAAGCACCTTCGCCAGGGCGAAGCCGAGGTCGTCATGGTGGACCCGCTGCCGTACATGACGTACCAGCCGTTCCTGCCCGAGGTCGCCGCCGGTTCCATCGAGCCGCGTCACGCGGTCGTCGCGCACCGTCGTCACCTCAAGAAGACCCGCGTCGTCACGGCGAAGGTCACCAAGGTCGACCACGCCACCAAGACGGCGACGATCACCCCGACCGAGGGCGAGGCGTGGGAGGAGTCCTACGACCAGATCGTGATGACCGCCGGCGCGGTGTCCCGCACGTTCCCGATCCCGGGCGTCGCGGACGAGGCCATCGGTCTGAAGACCATCGAGGAAGCCGCGTCGATCCGTGACCGCATCCTCAGCAACTTCCACAAGGCGGCGAACCTGCCGGCCGGTCCCGAGCGCGACCGCCTGCTCACCGTCGTCGTCGTCGGTGGCGGCTTCGCCGGCATCGAGGTGTTCGCCGAGCTCCGCTCCTTCGTCACCGACCTGCTGAAGAGCCACCCGCAGCTGTCCTTCGACGACACGCACTTCCACCTGGTCGAGGCGATGGGCCGCATCATGCCCGAGGTCTCGCTCGAGACGTCGCACTGGGTGCTCAAGAACCTCGCCGAGCGGGGCGCGACCGTGCACCTCGAGACCCAGCTGGCCTCGGCCGTGGGTGGCGTCTGCGAGCTCAAGACGAGCGACGGCGCGATCGAGACCATCCCGTCCGACCTCATCATCTGGACCGCCGGTGTCATGGCGAACCCGATGGTCAAGGGCACCGACTTCCCGCTCGAGCAGCGTGGCCGCATCCGCGTGCAGCCCGACCTGCGCGTGGTCGACGACAACGGCGTGATCGCCGACGCATGGGCCTGCGGCGACGTCGCAGCCGTGCCGGACCTGACCGGTGGCGGTGTCGGCGGGTTCTGCGTGCCGAACGCACAGCACGCCGTGCGCCAGGCCAAGCAGCTGGCGAAGAACGTCGTCGCGACCATCCGTGGCGAGGCGACGACCGACTACAAGCACGAGAACCTCGGTGCCGTCGCGGGCCTCGGCCTGGGCACCGGTGTGTTCCAGTCCGGCAAGTTCGCCATGAAGGGCTTCCTGGCCTGGGGCGCGCACCGCGGCTACCACGGCCTGGCCATGCCGTCGTGGGAGCGCAAGTGGCGCGTCATCGGTGACTGGGTCGGTGGCTTCTTCCTGGGCCGCGACATCGTGTCGCTCGACGACCGCGAGACCCCGCGTGCCGCGTTCGAGGCGTTCGCGTCCCGTCCGAAGCCCGCTGCCGAGGCCCCGGCCGCGCCCGCCGCAGCCCCGGCTCCGGAAGAGGGCAAGGTCGCCGGTGCCGCCGGCCCCGTCTACGGCGAGCCCGCGAAGGACGTCTCCAACGCCGCCGAGCCGGTGAAGGCCGAGGCCGACGCCAAGTAGCAACACTCGTCACGAAGGCGGTCACCTGCGAAGGGTGGCCGCCTTCGTGCATCGGTAGGCTGTTGCGGCCCGCCCCCGTGGCCCAATCGGTAGAGGCATGCGACTTAAAATCGCCGAGTTGTGGGTTCGAGTCCCACCGGGGGTACCGACTTCGTGAACCGACACGCGACTTACAATCGCCGAGTTGTGGGTTCGAGTCCCACCGGGGGTACCGAACGCCGCACGCCCAGTAGCATCGACGATCGTGGTCGGACTCGGAAGCGCACTCGCCAACCTGCAGAACGCCATCCGCCGACCGGAGGCCCACGTCGAGGTCGTCGACGGCGAGAGCGTCCCGGTCGGCATGCTCCTCGGCACCCTCGGAGCCCTGCTCCTGGACGCGGGCAGCTCCGTCACCGACGTCCGGTCGGCGCTCGAGAAGGCCCGGGACGCCGCCGGGGTCGGACCGACGCTCGCGATCGGGGTCCTGCCCGCCCTGGTGATGGTGAGCGAGGTCTCGACGGGCGCCGCCACCATCGTCAACGCCGAGGGCGTCGAACTGTCCTCCCGCCAGGCCGCCCGCGCCAACCGCGTCGTGCTCGGGCTCGAGAGCGGCTCCATCGCCCTCGCCGAGATCCCCGCCCGCGTCCGGGCCATCCGCGCCGGGACCGTCCCGCCGCCCGCCCTGCCGTGGATCCTCGGCAACGCCTTGACCTCCGCCGGCCTGGCCGTCGTCTTCCGCTGCCCCTGGTGGGCGATCGTGCTGGCGCTCGTCGTCGGTGGACTGGTGGGCGTGATCGGACTGGTCCTCCGGCGCTTCCGCGAAGCCGTGGCGATCATCCCGTTCCTGGCCGCGTTCGTGTCGACGGCGATCGTCGGCCTGGTCGCCGCGGGCACCGGGTTCGAGCAGGTCCCGCTCTTCGCGGTCTGCGCCCCGGTGGCGGTGTTCGTCCCCGGCGCCCTCATCACCAACGCGTTGCTCGAACTCACCGCCGCGGACATCGTCACCGGGTCGTCGCGGCTGGTGCAGGGGCTCATCATGCTCGGCTTCATGGCCGCCGGCATCGCGTCCGGCAGCGCCCTGACCGGATTGCACGTCGATCCGTCGTCGGCCGCGCTCGTCGGCGAGGTCGCGGGGGTCGGCACGGACCTCGCCGGCTGGGAGTCCGTCCCCGTGTACTGGGTGTCGTGGGTCGCCGTCGTCGTGTTGGCGGTCGGCCTCGGCCTGGTGTTCCGGTCCGGATGGCGCCTGACGCTCGTGTCGGTGGCGGTCATGGTCACCGCGTACGCGGTGGTGAGCACGACGACGCCGCTCTGGGGCAGCGTGGTCGCGACCGGTGCCGCAGCGGCGCTGCTGTTCGTCGCGACCCGTTTGCTGGAGCGGCTCGTGCCGGCGATCCCGGCGACGGTCTCGTTCTTCCCGGCGTTCCTGCTGCTCGTGCCGGGGACGGTCGGGCTGGTGGCGGTCGCCACCTTCGATCCGGAGGCGCTCGCGACCCCGCTCGCGACCTTCGTCAGCCTGTGCATCGGGACGAAGATCGGCGGGCTCCTGCCCGGCCTCTTCGCCCGCAACGCGCCCCGGCGCGCGGTGGACGCGACCAGCTGACGGCCCGGAGGCCCGTGGCGGCGCCGCCACGGGCCTCCAGTCCGTCACCGGCCGGGTATGGGGCCCGCTACGGCTCGATCAGCCGGCCTGCTGCCTGGTCCGCCGCGGCCGTTGCCTTCGCCAGGTAGTGCACCTTCTTGCCGGTGGCGTTGTAGGGGACGTCCGCGACGAAGCGGTACCGCCGTGGGCGCTTGTACCGGGCGAGGCCGGGGTGGGAGCCGGTCCACTCCTCGAGGACGGCGGCGGCCTCGGCGTCGTCGGTCGGCAGCCGGTCGCCGGCGCGGACGACGTACGCCGTGACGACCTCGCCCCACTGCGCGTCCGGCACGCCGACCACGACGGAGTCGGCGACCCCGGGGTGCTCCTGCAGCACGGCCTCGACCTGGACGGGGTGCACGTTCTCGCCACCGGAGATGATCATGTCGTCCTTGCGGCCCACGATCGTCACCCGCTCGTGCTCGTCCCACGTGGCGAGGTCGCCCGGGTAGAACCAACCGTTCGCGAACTTCTCGGCCTCGAGCCCGGGGTTCCGGTACGAGTAGCCGGACTTCACGGTGCGCACGGCGAACTCACCGATGTCGGTGCCGTCCTTCGCCACCGTGTCGGTCGGGTCGGCCAGCCGGTCCTCGTGGACGCGGACGACAGCGACGTCGTCGTCGGTCGACGCGCGGCCGGTGGAGCCGGCGCCGTCCGGGAAGTCCTCGGGGCGCAGGAACGTGTTCCAGAAGGTCTCGGTCGTGCCGTAGCCGTTGAAGATGCGTGGCGAGAGCAGCTCCTGGTAGCGCAGGGCCGCGGCGCGGTCGAGCGGCGCTCCCATCGTCACGATGCCGCTGAGGCTCGACAGGTCCCTCGCCCGACGTTCCTGCGCATCGGCGAGCTGCACCAGGTTCGGTGGTGCTCCGATCAGGAACGTCAGGTGCTCGGACTCGACCAGGTCGAGCACGCGGTCGGCGTCGAAGTGGCGCAACGTGGTGAGCTCGGCGCCGACGTAGAACACCGGGTTCGGGCCGCCGGAGAACAAGCCGCCACGGTGGAACAGCGGCGACATGTTGAGCGTCTTGTCGAACGGGCTGAGCGGGAAGTGCATGACCACGTCGTGCGCGCTGAGCACCTCGACGAGGCTCGGCAGCGGGACGGGCTTCGGGCGACCGGTGGTGCCCGAGGTGTAGAGCCGGGTCGATTCGTCGTAGGTGCTGCGCGGGCCGATCGCCGCGAGTTCCTCGGGGGAGAGGGGCTCGGACGCGAGCAGCTCGGCGAACCGGTCGTGGTCGCCTCCGACCGGGACGACCTGGTCCGGCCGGTGCGGCGACGACCCGAGCGCGGCGGCGATCGCACTCGTCCGCTCGGTGTCGTGCACCAGGACGGCGGGTGCGGAGTCCTCGATGATGAACGCGACCTCGTCCGGGGCGAGCCGGAAGTTCGTCGGCGAGAACACCGCGCCCATGCGGTGGCATGCCAGGTAGAGCATCGCGAACTCGGGTGTGTTGAACAGCTCGACCATCACGATCGATCCCCGTCCGCCGCCGTGCCGGACGAGCCATCCGGCGATCCGGTCGACGGCGTCGCCGAGCTCGGCGTAGGTCCACGAGCGGTCCGTCTCCGGCTCGCGCAGCGCGGGTCGGCCGGCGAAGCGGTGGGTGTTGCGGGCGAAGCCGTTCGCGTAGGTGAAGCTGCCCTCGAACACCTCGCGGAAGCGTGTCGCGTCGTAGTCGGATCGGGTGTCGGTCATCATCGCTCCTGCCGCGGTCGTGCGGTGCGGCGCGCACCGTCGGTGCTGCGCGCGGGCACCGATCGCGCGTCCTGCTGCACCGCTGGTCCGGTGCGGCGTGCGTCGTCCGTGCGGTGTGACGTGCACCGCTCGTCACACTAGCCCGCGCTCCGCGAACCGGCTCTGATGTGCGTCTTCTGTCCCACGGCCGGTGCGGAGCGCCGCTCTGGAGGCCCGGCCCGGCTCAGACGCGCGCCGCGCGCCGGTCGGTGCGCAGCCAGACCAGGGCCGCGATCGCGGCCGCAACACAGGCCGCGGCGCTCCCGACGAGCAGGGCCGGTGCGGCGTGCGTGCCGGTCGCCCCCGAGTAGACCGCCGTGGTCAGCGTCACGGCGACCACCGCGAGTGCGACGTACCGACCGCGGGAGGCGGCGAGCATCGCGCTGCCGGCGGAACCCGCGACGGGCAGCAGGGTCGCGACCACGGCACCGAGGCCACCGACGCACAGCGTGATGGCGAACTCCGACCCGAGCGACGCCCAGAAACCCCCGCCGGCGAGCAGGCTGTGCAGCACCCAGCCGGCCGCGGCGAGTCCGAGCAGGGCCAGCACCCGCCAGGTCGCACCCCGGGCGCTCGCAGCGATTCCGGTGCCGAGGCGGAGTGGGCCGGTCCCCAGTCCGGGGCGGCCGGACGGCACGAGGACGACACCGACGATGAGGGCGGGGGAGAGGTCGGCCGCACGGGTGACGCCGCACGCCACGAGCGCTGCGAGCACGAGCCACGGCGACACCCGGAACCCGACGGTGCGGTGATCGCTGCCGGCGGCCCACCGCGTGGCGAACACGACGGCGGCGGTCAGGACACCGGTACCCGCGAGGACGGCGATCGCCAGACGGGCGTACCGGGCCTCGAGCTCGACGCCGACCCCGAGCAGGGTGCACAGCGCCGCGACGGACACCGCGATGGTGATGGACGCCCAGGTCGGCAGGACGTCGTCGCCCCGGGCGCGGTCCGACCGCGAGCGGTTGCGTCCGAGCAGCCCGGCGAACGGCGAGCGGAGGCGGCCGCGGGTGACTGCGGCCACGAGGGCGAGCGGCGCGGCGATCAGCAGGAGGAACCCGGCGGCGACGGCGGTGGCGACCAGGACGGTCCGCCACGAGAACGCCGCCTGGATGGTCGGGACGGTGCGGTCGTAGGTGGTCGCCGCGGTCCAGTCGCCCGCGGGGCCGGACCAGTCGGGGTGGCCTCCGGTGCTGCCGACGCCGGCCGGGGCGCTGCCGGTACCGGTGCCGTTGCTGGACCCGTTGCCGTTGCCGTTGCCCGTGCCGGCTGCGGCGCTGTCGTCGTCGCCGCCCCCGGGGCCGTCGGGGTGCGTGCTGTTGCCGTGGCCGGTCGTGCCGGGGGTGCCCGCCGTCGCGCTGGACCCCGGCGTCGAGGTGCCCGGTGTCCCCGGGGTGTCCGTGGCGCCCGGCGTCGGTGCTGCGGTCGGGGCCGTGGTGGTGGACCGCACCGTGACCCGCACGGCGGCCGACGACCGGGAGTAGTTGCCCGCGACGTCGTGCTGCGTCGCGGTGAGCCGGTGCCCGCCGGCGCGCAACGTCGACCCCGTGGTGGAGCACGACCATGCGGCATCCGACCCGACCACCACGCCGCACACCGGCGCACGGTCGACGTACACGGTCACGCGGGCGCCGGGCTCACCGGTCCCGGCCACCGTCGTCCCGCGGGTGCCGATGCGCTGGCCGTCGTCCGGTGTCGTGATGCGCGGGGCTGCCGGCGCCGTGCGGTCGACCGTGACCGTCACGGGAGCGGAGGCCGCGCTCCGCAGGTCGGACCGGTACCCGTCGGCCGTGCTGGCCGTCTGCGACGCCGTGACGGTGAACCGGCCGTCGGCCCGGGTCCCCAGGGCGGCGACCCACCGGCCGTCCGCACCGACCCGGGCGGTCTGCTGCGCCGAGGACCCGGACACCGACAGCGTCACCGTCGATCCGGGGTACCCCGTACCGGAGACCGTTCCGCCGGTGGGCCCGGCGGACGCGAGGGTCGGCGGGACGATGACGTCCGATGCCGGTGCGCTCGCGACGGGCAGCGCGGCCGTGAGGTCGCGCACCGTGAACACCTGTTGCGGACCGGAGCGGACGGTGCCGAGACAGGCCCACGATCCGTTCGGGTCGACCCGGGTCGTGCACCCGGACGAACCCGTCGCGCCCGGCCCCGCCACCCGGACCGCGTGCCCGGGGGTGCCGGTGCCGTGGAAGCGTGTCGTACCCGTCGTGACGTCACCCGGGTCGGCGATGGTGGGCCGCACGGCGGGTCGGGTGGGTGCGGGCGTCGGAGCGCCCGGACGGCCGGTGCTCGGCGGGGCGATCTCGCTCGTTCCGGGCGTGGCGGTGGGAGGAGCGGCGGCGGGGGCTGCCGGGGCGTCTGCAGCGGCCGCGACGAGCGACGGGCCGCCCGTGGCGACCGCGACGGCCGGGGCTGCCGCGGCGCCGAGCAGGGCGGCGACGAGGACCGTCGTCGCCGCTGCGAGCAGGGCGAAGCGGGCACGACGACGAGGGCTGACGCCCCCGACAGCCCCCTCGTCCACGTTCTCCCCGCTCGTGTTCACCGGACCCATCCCACGGGATCGGCGGCCTCCGGTCAATACACCTCGCGGATGAGGTTCGGTATCGGGCCGCAGTCCGGGAGCCCGGTGTGCGTGACTCGGGAATCGGCCGTGAACACTGCTCACGGAACGGAGCATGCTCAGCGCGTCGATAGACTTCACGATGGCCGTTCAGGCCAACGCAGCACCGCGGATCCCGACGCGCAAAGGAGTACGCCCGCATGGACACCGGACTCGTCACGACGCTCATCGTCGTCGGAGTGGTGGTGGTCGTCCTGGTGATCATCGGGATCTACCTCTGGGTGACGTACAACTCCCTCGTCACGCTCAAGGTCCGGGTCGACGAGGCCTGGAGCGACATCTCGGTGCAACTGAAGCGCCGCGCCGACCTCATCCCCACCATCGTGGACACGGTCAAGGGGTACGCCACGCACGAGAAGGCGGTCTTCGACGACGTGACGAAGGCCCGCGCCGAGACCCTGTCCGCCGGTGACGCCGACACGGCGTCCACCGCCGAGGGGCACATGCAGAAGGCGCTCAAGAGCGTGTTCGCGGTGGCCGAGGGGTACCCGCAGCTGCAGTCGAGCCAGAACTTCCTGCAGTTGCAGTCCGAACTCGTCGACACCGAGGACAAGATCCAGGCCGCCCGCCGGTTCTACAACGGTGGCGTGCGCGAGCTGAACACGAAGATCCGGGTGTTCCCGAACTCCACGTTCGCGAAGAACCGCGGCTTCTCCGAGGCACCGTT
Organism: Curtobacterium sp. MCBD17_026; assembly: GCF_003234895.2. Classification (NCBI taxonomy): domain Bacteria; kingdom Bacillati; phylum Actinomycetota; class Actinomycetes; order Micrococcales; family Microbacteriaceae; genus Curtobacterium; species Curtobacterium sp. MCBD17_026. The sequence continues at coordinate 802,198 of NZ_CP126281.1, forward strand.
CTTCGAGACGAACGAGCCGGCGGCCATCGCCGAGCCGCCGCGCGTCCAGTTCTGACCCCGGCGTCGGAGCCGACGTGTACAGCGCCATCGCGCGGAACAAGCGCAACACCGTCGTCATCGTCCTGGTGTTCCTGCTGATCATCGGTGCGCTCGGGTTCCTCGGCGGGTACCTCGCCGGCAACGTCTCGATCGGCTTCATCGTCCTCGTGGTCGCGCTCGGGTACGCGGTGCTGCAGTACTTCCTGGCGGCGCGGCAGGCCACCGCGATCGCCGGCGGGGTCGAGATCGACCGCGTCTCAGAACCGCGGCTGTGGCGCACCGTCGAGAACCTCGCCATCGCGACCGGCATGCCGATGCCCCGGGTGTTCGTCATCCCCGACCCCTCGCCGAACGCCTTCGCCACCGGGCGTGACCCCGAGCACGCGGTGGTGGCGGCGACGACGGGGTTGCTCGAGCTCATGGACGACCAGGAGCTGCAGGGTGTGATGGCGCACGAGCTCGGACACGTCCGGAACTACGACATCCGGGTGTCCACGATGGTCTTCGGTCTCGTCGTGGCCGTCGGCCTCATCGCCGACGTCCTGCTCCGCATCTCGATCTTCAGCGGTCTGTCCGGCGGGCGGAACCGCAACTCCGACAACGGTGGCAGCGCCAACCCGGTGCTGCTCATCGCCGGGATCGCCGCCGTCATCGTGGCCCCGATCGCCGCGGCCGGGGTGCAGGCGGCGGTGTCCCGGCAGCGCGAGTACCTGGCCGACGCGACGGGCGCGATGACGACCCGTCACCCGGAGGGCCTGGCGCGGGCACTCGAGAAGCTCGGTGCGTACGGTCGACCGATGCAGACGCAGAACTCCTCGATGGCGCACCTGTGGATCGCTGACCCGATGCGCCCCGGCGTGATGGACCGGCTGTTCTCGACACACCCGCCGCTGCCCGACCGCATCGCGCGGCTGCGCGCGAACGCCGACCGGTTCTGAGGGGTCAGCCGACGCCGTCCGCGGCCGAGTCGTCAGCCGACGTGACCGGTTCGGGGGCGTCCGCGTCGTCAGCGGACTCGTGTGCCACCAGGGGCAGTCCGAGGGCTCCGGCGACGGCCGCAGCAGCGGTGCCGCGGTCGGTCACCTCGATCGCGCCGAGGCCCTGCCAGCTCGCAGTCCGTCGCAGTGTGTCGGCGAGACGCTCGGGGTCCAGGTGCTCGCCGGGTTCCTGCCACGCGGTCCGGACGCGGAGCACCCCGCGCTGCCGGTCGCTCTTCAGGTCGATCCGGCCGACGAGCCGGTCGTCCTGCAGCACCGGCAGCACGTAGTAGCCGAACACCCGCTTCGGGGCCGGCGTGTAGATCTCGATCCGGTAGTGGAAGCCGTACATCCGCTCGGCCCGCCGCCGGAACCAGACGACCGGGTCGAAGGGGCTCAGCACCGCGTCGGCGGTCATCTGCCGGGGGACCCGAGCGCCCACGTGCAGCCAGGCCCGCTCGCCCCACCCCTCGACACGCACCGGCAGGAGCTCGCCGGCGTCGGTGAGCTCGGCGATCGCGGTGGCCGTGTCGTCGGAGCGCAGCCGGTAGTAGTCCGCGATGTCCGCTCGGGTGCCGACGCCGAGCGCCCGCGTGGCCCGACGGACGAGCTCGAGCACGGCGTCGGCACGCGGCGGCGCGGTCTCGAGGAAGCCTGCGGGCAACACCTGCTCCGGCAGGGCGTACACGCGCTCGAAACCGGCTCGTCCGGCACTCACCGCCTCGCCCCAGCGGAACATCTGCTCGAGCCCGAGCTTCACGTCGCTCCATCCCCACCAGGGGCCGCGTCGCACGTTGGACTCGTGTTCCACCGCGCTCGCCCGCATCGGCCCCTCGGCCCGGAGCAGCGCGTGCAGTTCGCGCCGGACGGCAGCGGTCCGGGTGACGCCGTCGACCCTGGTCGGGCCGGCGTCACGCTCCCGCAGGGCGTCCATCCGCCACCGGAACAGCCGCAGGTCGTCGCGGGGGATGAACGCCGCCTCGTGCGCCCAGTACTCGGTGTACGGACCCGAGCGTCCGAGCGTCAGCCGGTCGAGCGTCGACCGGTCGTAGGCCCCGAGCCGGGCGAAGAGCGGCAGGTAGTGGCTGCGTTCGAACACGTTGACGGAGTCGATCTGCAGCAGCCCGAGCCGGCCGATCGCGCCGTTCAGCGCACGGGTCGAGACCGGCTCGGCGGGTGGCCGTCCGAAGCCCTGCGCCGCGAGTGCGACCCGGCGGGCCTCGGCGGCGGAGAGCGTCGACCTGGGCATGCGGCGACGCTACCGAACCCCGCCGACATGAGCGTCCACGAACGTATGCCGTATCTGGCACCTGGCCGAGAGCACGTCGATACACTCGGGCCATGGCATGGGGAAGCAAGCAGACACATCCCGACCCCGTGGTCGAGGAATCGGTCCCGATCGGCGTCCGCATCGCCGGTGCCTGGTCGTGGCGTGCACTCGTCGTCGTGGGCGTGATCGCCGTCTTCATCTGGCTCGTCACGGTCTTCAGCGAGATCCTCATCCCGTTCCTCATCGGCATCGTGGTCTCGGCGCTCCTGGTGCCGGTCTCGAACTGGCTGCAGCGACACCACGTGCCGAAGTGGTTGGCGGTCGTCATCAGCCTGCTCGGCGGCGTCGCCGCCCTGGGCGGCCTGATCTGGCTCGTCGTCGACCAGATCATCGCGTCGTACCCGTCGCTGCGTGACCGGACGATCGACCAGTACGCCAACATCAAGGACTTCGTGCTGAACTCCGGGTTCGGCATCAACCAGTCCGACGTGAACGGCTGGCTCGACGACGGCACGAAATGGTTGCAGGACAACTCCGCCTCGATCCTGTCCGGGGTCGCCAGCGCGGGGTCGGGCGCGACGCACGTGTTCGCGGCGCTCTTCATCACCCTGTTCACCACGATCTTCCTGCTGATCGACGGCAAGAACGTCTGGCGCTGGTCCGTCCGGTTGTTCCCGAAGAAGGCGCGCGCGGCGGTGGACGGCGCCGGTGTCGCCGGTTGGATCACCCTGACGAGCTTCATCCGGGTGCAGATCTTCGTCGCCTTCGTCGACGCGGTCGGCATCGGTCTGGGGTCCTTCATCGTCGGGCTCTTCTTCGGCGGCATGCCGCTGGTGATCCCGATCGCCGCCTTCGTGTTCCTCGGCGCCTTCATCCCGGTCGTCGGCGCCATCGTCACGGGCTTCCTGGCGGTGTTCGTCGCGCTGATCTTCAACGGCCCCCTCGCCGCGGTCCTGGTGCTCGGCGTCGTGCTGCTGGTCCAGCAGATCGAGGGGCACATCCTGCAGCCCCTCGTCATGGGCAACGCGGTCAAGGTCCACCCGCTGGCGGTCGTCCTCGGCGTCACCGCGGCCTCCGGTCTCGCCGGCATCGCCGGCGCGTTCTTCGCCGTGCCGCTGATCGCGACCCTGAACGCCATGGTCACCACCATCGCGAGCGGACGCTGGCGACGGCTCGACTCCGACCACGTCCTCGAAGCGACGCCGAAGCGCGGACAGCACGGGCAGATCCAGTTGCTCCGACGCCGTCGGCACAAGGTCGGCGACGACGTCCCGGCGCCGGGCGTCGACTCGGGTCCCTCGGCCGAAGAAGACACCGCCAGCACCAACTGAGCGTCACGAGTTCGCCGCGGGGGCCGGGAACGACGATGATGGGGGAGTGACCGACACCAGCGCCTCCCCGCACACGCTCACCGCGATCCCGACGCTCGCGGACATCGAGGCGGCGCGCGAGACCATCAAGGGCGTCGCACGCGTCACCCCGATGGAGACGTCGCAGTTCCTCGCCGAGCTGCTCGGGTCGCCGGTGCACCTGAAGTGCGAGAACCTGCAGCGCACGGGTGCCTACAAGGTGCGCGGCGCCTACAACCGCCTCTCGACCCTGTCCGCCGAGCAGCGTGCCAAGGGCGTCGTCGCCGCGAGCGCCGGCAACCACGCGCAGGGTGTTGCCCTCGCCGCCCGCGAGCTCGGCATCCCCGCGACGATCTTCACGCCGGTCGGGGTCGCTCTGCCCAAGCTGCAGGCCACCCGCCACTACGGAGCCGACGTCGTGCTGCGCGGCCACTCCGTGGAAGAAGCGCTGAGCGCCGCGAAGGACTTCGCCGCCCACACCGGCGCCGTGTTCATCCCGCCGTTCGACCACCCGGCAGTGATCGCCGGGCAGGGCACGCTCGGCCTCGAGATCATCGACCAGGTGCCGGACGTCGACACCGTCGTGGTGCCGATCGGTGGCGGCGGCGTCATCTCCGGCATCGCACTCGCCGTGAAGGGCATGGCCGAGCGGCTCGGACGGCAGATCCGGGTCATCGGCGTGCAGGCTGAGAACGCTGCGGCCTACCCGTCGTCGATCACCGCCGGCGAGCCCGTCACCATCACCACGAAGCCGACAATCTCCGACGGCATCGCGGTGGCGCGCCCCGGCGACCTGAACTTCCCGATCATCCGCGACCTGGTCGACGACATCGTCACCGTCTCGGACGACGACACCGCCCGCGCACTGCTCGTCCTGCTCGAGCGCGCCAAGCTCGTGGTCGAGGCAGCGGGGGCCGTCGGCGTCGCCGCGATCATGTCCGGTGCCGTCCGCGACACCGGCCGCACCGTGGTGCTGCTGAGCGGCGGCAACATCGACCCGCTCATGATGGAGCGCGTGATCACCCGCGGGCTCGTGGCGGCCTCGCGCTACATCGGCATCCGCATCATGCTGCCGGACCGCCCGGGCCAGCTCGCCCGCGTCGCGCAGGTCATCTCGGACGCCGGCGCGAACGTGGTCGAGGTGTTGCACACCCGCCACGGGCAGGGCCTCGTCATCAACGAGGTCGCGCTGGACCTGTCGATCGAGGCGCGCGGCCCCGAGCACGCGCAGGAGGTCATCCAGCGCCTGCACGAGGTCGGTTTCCGCCCGGAACTCCTCGAGCACTAGTCCGCGACGATCCACGAGTCGTTCGACGCGTGAACTGGCGGAAGTGCGGTGCCCGCCCTGGGCGCGACCAGCGGACAGACAGGAGGCCCGTGGCGGTGTCGCCACGGGCCTCCTGTCTGTCGGCGGGCCGGTCTACGGCTCGTAGCGCTCGATCTTGACGACCTCGACGGCGATCTCCTTGCCGTTCGGCGCCGTGTACGTGGCCTTGTCGCCGGCCTTGAGGCCGACGATGGCCGCGCCGACGGGGCTGACGGGGCTGTAGACCGTCAGGTCGGAGCCTTCAGCGACGATCTCGCGGCTGCCGACCAGGAAGGTGGACTCGTCGCCGGCGATGACCGCCGTGACGACGGTGCCCGGTTCGACCGTCCCGTCGAACTCCGCTTCACTGACGGTGGCGTGCTTGAGGAGCTCGGTGAGGACGCGGATGCGGGCCTCGATCTTGCCCTGCTCGTCCTTCGCGGCGTGGTAGCCGCCGTTCTCCTTGAGGTCGCCCTCTTCGCGAGCGGCCTCGATGCGGCGCGCGATCTCGGCACGGCCCTCGCCGCTCAGCTCGTCGAGCTCCGCCTTGAGACGGTCGTGCGCCTCCTGGGTCAGCCAGGTGACCTGCGTGTCGTTGCTCATGTTCTGTCCCTTCGACCATGAAAAAACGAGACCGGCCGAGTGGTCGGTCTCGAGAGGCGAATCAGGACAGTCTAGGGAATCCAGCAGTCGTGGATCAAGCCGGTCACGCCCCGCGTCGTCGTGGTGACCTGCGTGGAGATGCTCCGGCTGCGCTGTTCGGACGCTGGCACGGTGATCTCCTTCCAGCCCACGATCGAGTAGCTCTTGTCGAGGACCTGCACGGCGCACTTCGCCTCGACGCCCGGGTCGACCGACACCTGCGAGTGGACGACGGTGCTGTGCTCGGACAGCACCTCGTACCCGATGACGTCCTGGTCGAGGCCGCGGTCGGACTGGTCGAGCCCGGCCCAGATCACCCACGCGCCGAAGACCACGACGACCGCGATGGCCGCGACGATCGCGAAGAGGCGGCTGCGGCGCTTGCGGGCCGGGGTGCGGCCGTAGCGCTCGTCGAGGGTGGCGGTCTGGTGCTGTTCGGACAGTTCGGGGCTCCCGGGGTGGATATCCTGATCCCAGGGTAGTTCACGCGATGCTGTGCGCTGCCCGCGTCCGACGCCGCTCACCCGCAGTGAGGAACCCCACGTGCCCTACCGTCTGCTGGCCGTCCACGCCCACCCCGACGACGAGTCGAGCAAGGGAGCCGCGACCGCCGCGAAGTACGTGGCCGACGGGCACCAGGTGCTCGTCGTGTCCTGCACCGGCGGCGAGGCCGGCGACATCCTGAACGACCAGCTCGGCGAGCCGGCGACGAGCCGTGCGCACCGTGACATGGCCGGGTACCGCCGCACCGAGATGGCCGCCGCGCAGCAGGCGCTCGGCATCGACCACGTGTGGCTCGGCTACCACGACTCGGGGCTGCCCGACGCCGAGAAGGGCGAGACGGTCCGGCCGGGCACGTTCTCGACGGTGCCGCTCGAGTACAGCACCGAGGCCCTCGTCCGCGTGATCCGCCGGTTCCGCCCGCACGTGCTCGTCACCTACGACGAGAACGGTGGCTACCCGCACCCCGACCACATCCGCACGCACGAGGTGTCGATGGCCGCGTGGTCCGCCGCCGCCGACCCGTCGGCGTACCCGTCCGCCGGCGCCCCGTGGTCGATCGCGAAGCTCTACTACGAGCGCACGATGAACCCGCGCCGCTTCCGCACGATCTTCGAAGCCCTGCAGGAGCGCGACCCGGACAGCCCCGCGATCGAGCAGCTGCGCGAGTGGGTCGAGCGGTTCGCCGACCGGCCCGACCTCGCCACCACCCACGTCGACGTGCACGAGTACTTCGACCAGCGTGACGCCGCACTCCGCGCGCACGCCAGCCAGGTCGCGCCGGACAGCGCCTTCTTCTACTGGCCGAACGACCTCCTCGCGACGGTGTGGCCGACCGAGGACTACCAGCTCGTGGAGGCACGCGTGCCGACCGAGCTCCCGGAGACCGACCTGTTCGCCGGGATCCCAGCCGACAAGGAACCGACCTCGTGAGCACCATCGCGGCGGCACTCGCCGCCACCCCCAGTCCCAGCCCCTCGGTCGTCCCCGACGTCGACGTCACCCCGGGCGTCGTCGGGTTCATCGCGATCGCGCTCGTCGCGATCGTGACGATCCTGCTCGTGGTGGACATGACCCGACGCATCCGTCGGACCCGCTACCGCGCCGAGGTGCGCGAGCGGCTCGAGGCTGAGGAGAACGGCACCGCGGGTGACGGCGCCGCGACGGACGAGCCGGAGCGGCGGGCGGCGGAGGACGGCCGGGCCGACGTCGGCGACGACACCGAGCGCGGCTGACGCGACTCCGAGGCGGACTGGAGGCCCGTGGTGATCCCGCCACGGGCCTCCAGTCCGCCTTGTACGCGCCTACCGGAACCGGGCGTACCTGGTCGAACCGGGCGTACCTGGTCGAACCGGGCGTACCTGGTCAGAAGTTCCTGGTGAGTACGCCCGGAACCACCAGGCATCGCGCGCGTTCTGGGAAGGAACGTGCGACGGTCAGCGCACCGGGTCCAGCGCGACGATGAGCACGCCGACCCACTGCGCACCGAAGGCCACCACGGTCAGGGCGTGGAACACCTCGTGGAACCCGAACTGCGTCGGCACCGGGTTCGGCCGCTTGAAGCCGTAGACCAGCGCGCCGATGATGTACGCGACGCCGCCGGACAGGATGAGCACGGTCATGGGGACGCTCGCGGCGAAGAACTGCGGCAGCAGCCCGAGGGCAGCGCACCCGAGCACCAGGTAGATCGGTACGTACAGCCAGCGGGGCGCGTTGATCCAGAGCACCCGGAACGCGATCCCGAGCGCGGCGCCCGACCACATCACCCAGAGCACGACGACCATGAGCGTGTGCGGCAGGGCGCAGATCGCGACGGGCGTGTAGGTACCCGCGATGAGCAGCAGGATGTTGGTGTGGTCGATGCGCTTCAGCACGGCCTTCACCTTCGGCCCCCACGGGAACCGGTGGTAGGTCGCGGAGACACCGAACATCGCGAGCGACGTCGCCATGAACACCGCGCTGCCGACCTTCGCTGCGGTGCTGTCGGCGAGGGTGATCAGCACGATCCCCATCGCGATCGCGAACGGGAACGCGCCGAGGTGGATCCATCCGCGCCAGGCCGGACGGGGTTCGGCAGCGGTCGTGGTCGGACTCGCCGACGCCTCTTCCGTGAACGGGACGTGGGGGAGTGTTCCGGTCTCGTGCTCGTCCTGCATGATCCCGACCATAGGGCCTGACCCCGAACGACAGCCACGTGTCCGCCGAGCGGGCGCCTCAGGGAGCGTGTGCCGGTGGTGCACTACGCTCGGTGCGTGACCGGGACGGCGGGATGGACAGGGCGGGGGATCCTCTACCGCGCCTACCAGCGCCGGATCCGTCGCCAGCTCGAGGGTGCAGCGAAGCCCAAGCACGTCGCCATGATCGTGGACGGCAACCGCCGCTGGGCGAAGCAGCTCGGGCTCGAGTCCGCCGCACACGGCCACCGAGCGGGTGCCGCGAAGATCCCGGAGTTCCTGACGTGGTGCGACGACCTCGGCATCGAGGTCGTGACCCTGTACCTGCTGTCGGCCGACAACCTGACGGGTCGTGGCGGCGAGGAGCTCGAGGAACTCGTGGGGATCATCGCGGACCTCGCCGGGGTCCTGGCCGACAACCGTGACTGGCGCGTGCAGCACGTCGGCTCGAACGAGGGGCTGCCGGAGAACCTGGTGACCGCGCTCGAACAGGCCGAGCAGCGCACCGCCGGCCGCACCGGGTTGCACGTCAACCTGGCCGTCGGCTACGGCGGCCGTCGTGAGATCGCGGACGCCATGCGGAGCATCGTGCAGGCGCACGGCGCGGGTGGCGGGACCATCGACACCCTGGCCGAGGTGCTGACGCCGGAGCTGATCGGCGACCACCTGTACACGCAGGGGCAGCCCGACCCCGACCTGGTGATCCGGACCTCGGGCGAGCAGCGCCTGTCCGACTTCATGCTGTGGCAGAGCGCGCACAGCGAGTTCTACTTCGTCGAGGCGTTCTACCCGGACCTGCGCGAGGTCGACTTCCTCCGGGCGGTCCGCGACTTCGGGCTCCGGTCGCGTCGCTTCGGCGGCTGAGCAGCCACCTCCCGCACCGGGTTCGTCGGCGGAGCCGCGTCCCAGTAGGCTCTCAGGGTTCAACCCGTGAAAGGTGCACCACCTGTGAACATCGACGAGTACGCCGCCGGCTTCTCCGAAGACCCCGGTTACCTCGACCACGCTGCGTTCGGCCCCGTGCAGACCGCCGTGCTCGAGGAGCAGCGTGTGCTCGGCACCATCCAGGCACACATGCGCTTCGGTGCCATGGAGACCCTCGACGAGCAGGACGCCCGCGTCCGCACCGTCGCCGCCCGCCTGGTCGGCCGCCGCGAGGACCAGGTCGTCTCGCAGGCCGCGACGACCCCGGGCCTGCTGCACACCGCCTTCGGCCTGACCGGCGGTGTGCTCGTGTCCGCCGACGAGTACCCGTCGCTGCCGCTCGCACTGGCCAGCGCCGCCTCGGCCACCGGCGGACGGGTGCAGCCCGTCGTCATCGAGTCGGGTGCCGGCTGGGTGACCCCCGAGCTGATCCGTGAGCGCCTGACCGACGAGGTGACCGCCGTCGCGGTGTCCCTGGTCGACTGGCGCACCGGCTACCTGACCGACCTCGCCGCCATCCGCGAGGTCATCGGCGACCGCCTGCTCATCGTCGACGCGATCCAGGGCTTCGGCGTCGTCGATGCCCCGTACGAGGTCGCCGACGTCGTCGCCACCGGCGGGCAGAAGTGGTTGCACGCCGGGTGGGGCACCGGGTTCGTGGCGTTCAGCGACCGTGCCCTGAACCGGATCCGTCCGGGATTGTCCGGCCCGCACGGCACGTCCGGCTGGCCCACCGAGGTCCCGGCGGTGCGTCCGGGGGCCGCCGGCTTCCAGATGTCCCGCATCGACCCGGTCGCGCAGGCCCGGCTCGCGGTGTCGCTCGAGCGCCTCACCGCGGTCGGCGTCGCCGCCGTGCAGGAGCGTGTCACCGATCGCGTCGAGCGCGTGTTCGCCATCGCCGACGAGTTCGGGCTCGAGGTCGAGTCCAGCCGTGACCCGGCCGAGCGTGCCGGCATCGTGGTGCTCCGGCCGACGCAGGGTCGCGTGACGGCCCTGTCCGCCGCGATGCACAACCACGGCGTCACCGCGACCACCCGGCTCGGGGTCGCGCGCGTGTCCGTGTTCCCGTCGACCACCGACGAGACCCTGGACATGTTCCGGGACGCCTGCGTCTCGTACGCCACCATGCAGTAGCAGCGGCGCGCCTGCTGCCCCCCGTCCGGAGCCCGTCCGCAGCACGTGAGTGGTCAGGACACCCCGCTCAGGTCCGCCGGGTGGTCACGAACTGTCGGTCGGAGCGGCCGCAGCCGACAGTTCGTGACCAGCCGGGGCCGCCCGCGCGACGAGTCGCGACCAATGGACGGACTGGAGGCGCGGTGCCAGGCCGCCACGGGCCTCCCGTCCGAAGCTCGCGAGCGGTCACGACACCCCGCTCACGTCCGCCGAGTGGTCACCACCTGTCGGCCGGAGCGGTCGCAGCCGACAGTTCGTGACCAGCCGGCGTCACCGCAGCGAGCGGCGCGAGGCGCGCTCGCGTTGTTCACGCGACCGTAACTCCGGAAACCGCGTGTCGCTGTCGGGGTGTCGGGGGCCGGACGTACGTTGTCCCCATCGGGCACCGCGCCCGATCGAAGCGGCCACAGTCGGTGCTTCGGGACCCGCTCCGTGGCCGCGTTCGAGGACAGGACCGGGCCCGTCGCGGCCCGGGGATGGAGTGGTCGTGACCTCTCAGAACGTCTCTCGCGGAGCACAGCAGCAGCACACCGCGGACTCGTCCACATCGGTCGCCCAGCGCACGTACGTGCTCGACACATCGGTGCTCCTCAGCGATCCACGGGCCTTGTTCCGCTTCGCCGAGCACGCCGTTGTCCTGCCCGTGGTGGTCGTCAGCGAACTCGAGTCGAAGCGCAACGACCCGGAGATCGGGTACTTCGCCCGGCAGGCCCTCCGGCTGCTCGACGAACTGCGCATCGAGCACGAGCGGCTCGACTTCCCGATCGCGATCGGCGACGGCGGCTCGTTCCGCGTCGAACTGAACCACTCCAACCAGTCCGTCCTGCCGTCGGGCCTGCAGCTCGGCGACAACGACTCCCGTATCCTCGCCGTCGCGTCGAACCTGAAGAACGACGGGCTCGACGTCGTCGTCGTGTCGAAGGACCTGCCGCTCCGGGTCAAGGCGTCGTCGATCGGCATGGCGGCGGAGGAGTACCGCGCCGAGCTCGCGGTCGACTCGGGCTACACCGGCATCGCTGACCTGCAGGTCTCCGGCGAGCAGATGTCCGACCTGTACGAGCAAGAGGAGATCCGCTCCGCGAAGCTCGACGGCGTCCCGGTGAACACCGGGGTCGTCATCCACTCCGAGCGCGGATCGGCCCTCGGCCGCGTGCGCGTCGCCGGAGCCGTCGCCCTGGTGCGAGGCGACCGCGAGGTCTTCGGACTCCGCGGACGCTCGGCCGAGCAGCGGCTCGCCATCGACGCCCTGCTCGACTCCGAGATCGGCATCGTCTCGCTCGGCGGCAGCGCCGGTACCGGCAAGTCGGCGCTTGCCCTGTGCGCCGGACTGGAGGCGGTGCTCGAACGGCAGCAGCACAAGAAGATCATGGTGTTCCGGCCGCTGTACGCCGTCGGCGGGCAGGACCTGGGCTTCCTGCCCGGTGATGCCGGCGAGAAGATGAACCCGTGGGCCCAGGCCGTCTACGACACCCTCGGCTCGGTGGTGTCGGACAACGTCCTCGACGAGGTGATCGAGCGCGGCCTGATCGAGGTGCTGCCCCTGACCCACATCCGCGGCCGCTCCCTGCACGACGCCTTCGTGATCGTCGACGAGGCGCAGTCGCTCGAACGGAACGTGCTGCTCACGATGCTCTCGCGCATCGGCCAGAACTCGCGGGTCGTGCTCACCCACGACGTCGCGCAGCGCGACAACCTGCGGGTCGGCAGGCACGACGGGATCGCGTCGGTCATCGAGCGGCTCAAGGGGCACCCGCTGTTCGCGCACGTCACGCTGACGCGCTCCGAGCGCTCCGCGATCGCCGCCCTGGTGACGGACCTGCTGGACTCGCCGGACCTGGTGTAGCGGCGTTCTGAACGGGCAACGGCCAGGAGGCGCGGTGCGGGTCGGACCCGCACCGCGCCTCCTGGCCGTGGTTGCGACCGGAGCGCGCCCCGCTAGTTCGGGTGGGTCATGCTGAGGACGTCGAGCGCCTCGTCGAGCTGCGCCTCGGTGACCTCGCCGCGCTCGACGTGGCCGAGGGCCACGACGGCTTCACGCACGGTGAGGCCTTCGGCGACGGCGTACTTCGCGACCTTCGCCGCCGCCTCGTAACCGATGACCCGGTTGAGCGGGGTGACGATCGACGGCGAGGACTCCGCGAAGGCGCGGGCGCGCTCGAGGTTCGCCTGCAGCCCGTCGATGGTCTTGTCCGCGAGCACGCGCGAGCTGTTCGCCAGCAGGCGGATCGACTCGAGCAGTGCCGTGCCCATCACCGGGATGGCGACGTTGAGCTCGAACGCACCCGAGGCACCCGCCCAGGCGATGGTGGCGTCGTTGCCGATGACCCGGGCGCCGACCATCAGGGTGGCCTCGGGGATCACCGGGTTCACCTTGCCGGGCATGATCGAGGAGCCGGGCTGCAGGTCGGGGATGTGCAGCTCGCCCAGGCCGGTGTTCGGACCCGAACCCATCCAGCGCAGGTCGTTGTTGATCTTCGTCAGGCTGACGGCGAGCACCTTGAGCGCACCGGAAGCCTCGACCAGGGCGTCACGCGCGCCCTGCGCCTCGAAGTGGTCGACGGCCTCGGTGATCGGCAGGTCGGTGTCGCTCGCGAGCTGGGCGATGACCCGCTGCGGGAAGCCCTTGGGGGTGTTGATGCCGGTGCCGACCGCGGTGCCGCCGAGCGGGACCTCGGCGACGCGGGGGAGCGTCGCCTGGACACGCTCGATGCCCAGGCGGATCTGGCGTGCGTAGCCGCCGAACTCCTGCCCGAGGGTGACGGGCGTGGCGTCCATCAGGTGCGTCCGGCCGGACTTCACGGCGTCGGCCCAGAGCGTGGCCTTCGCTTCGAGGGACTCGGCGAGGTGCTCCAGGGCGGGCACGAGGGTGCGGAGGAGTGCCTCGGTCACGGCGACGTGCACGGAGGTGGGGAAGACGTCGTTCGACGACTGCGAGGCGTTGACGTGGTCGTTCGGGTGCACCGCCGAACCCGCGATGTCGGACGCCAGTGTCGCGAGCACCTCGTTCATGTTCATGTTCGACGACGTGCCGCTGCCGGTCTGGTATACGTCGACCGGGAACTGGTCGTGGTGCTGGCCGCCGATGATCAGGTCGGCCGCGCCGGCGATGGCGTCGGCGACGGCAGGCTCGACGATGCCGAGTTCACCGTTCACGATGGCCGCCGCACGCTTGATCCGCGCGAGCGCCACGATCTGTGCCGACTCGAGCCCGGTGCCCGAGATGGGGAAGTTCTCGACGGCGCGCTGGGTCTGGGCACGGTAGAGCGCCGACTTCGGCACCCGCACCTCGCCCATGGTGTCGTGCTCGATGCGGAACTCGGTCGGGGTGGTGTCGGTCACGTCGTCGTGGTCCTTCCTGGGGTGCTCGCCGGTCGCGGTCGCGCCGGCCCGTGCCCCGGGGTCGCCGGGGCGGTCGTCGTCGGGTCGGTCTTCGTCTGGCTCGATATCTGTCTGGCTCGATATCTGTCTGGCTCGATATCTGTCTGGCTCGATCTTCGTCTGGGTCGATCTTCGTCTGACTTGATCTTCGTCTGGGCCGGTCAGACCTGGCCGACGACGGTGTCGATGGTGACTTCTCCGGTGGCGAGGTCGTAGGTCGCCCCGACGACGGCCAATCTACCCTCGGCCACGGCATCGGAGACCGCGCCGGAGCGCTCGATCACCTGGCGGAGGGTGGCTTCGAGGTGTGCGGCGCCGACGGCTTCCTGCGGGAGCTCGGCGTCGGTGAGCCGGACCTTCTCGACGCTCGGGGCGATCGCGTCCACGAGGGCCTGCAGGTGCGGGGCGGGGACGGGCTCACCGGAGCGCGCTGCCGCGACGGCACCGCACCGCGTGTGCCGGAGCACGACGACCAGCGGTGTGCCCAGGGCGACGACCGCGAACTCGATCGAGCCCAGCACGACGTCGTCGACGATCTGGCCGGCGTTGCGGATCGCGAACAGGTCACCGATGCCGGCGTCGAAGACGTGCTCGAACGGCACCCGCGAGTCCGAGCAACCGAGGACGGTCGCGAACGGCGACTGCGATCCTTCGAGCTCGGTGCGGCGGTCCGGGTCCACGCGGCCCATCCGGCGCTTGTCGGCGGCGAAACGGGCGTTGCCGTCGACGAGCAGGCGCAGGGCGTCGGACGGGGTGGAGGCGGCGCGGTCGGGCATGGGGCTCCTCGGTTCGGGTGGGACGGGGTGGTGACTGGCGGGACCATGCCCGTCGTCGTCTACTCGGTCAGTCGTCGTCTACTCGGTCAGTCGTCGTCTACTCGGTCAGTTCTCGGGAGACGGCGGTCGCGACGGTCCGGAAGGCCTTGTCGTCGGCGGTACCGGAGAGCACGATCGTGTTCTTGCCGAACGTCGAGACGAGCGAGTACGCGTGGTTGCCGGCGTCGGTGCCCTCGGCGCGGCGGTCGTAGACGGTCCACTCAGTGTCACCGATCGTGCGGTCACCGGTGGACGGGCGCTGGTCGAGCTGGTTCGACACCCACGAGGCGTTGGCGTCGATCCCCTGCTGCAGGCCGAGGTACTGCTTGTCCGGCGTCACGAAGCCGACGGTCCAGACGTCCACGCCGTCCGTGGTCTTGCTCGCGAAGTCCGCGCGGTTGGCGCTGTAGCCGTCGGGCAGCGGCGGCGCCACCAGGGTGACGTCGTCGACGTTCGCCTTCGCCGCGATCTGCTGGTAGTCGACGGTGCGGTCAACGGTGGTGTCGGGCCGGACGACGACCGCCACCAGGAACAGGACGATGCCGAGCGAGGCGATGAGCGCGATGACCAGGTTGAACGCGGTCTGGTGCTGCCGGCGGGCGGTGCGGGCGGCGTCCTTCCGGGCCCACGTCTCCTCTGCCGTCTCGGGGCGACCGAGCTCGGCGACGATCGGGCGGCCGTTGGGGTCGGTCATCGCCCGGAGCCGTCCTGGGCGTCGCTGGCGGCACGGGCCGCGTCGAGCCGTGCGCGGGCACCGACGAGCCACTCTTCGCACCGGGCGGCGAGGGCTTCGCCCCGCTCCCAGAGCGCCAGTGAACGCTCGAGGGTCGCGGAGCCCTGTTCGAGCTCGCTCACGACGCGCACGAGTTCGTCGCGGGCCGCTTCGTAGCTCAGCGACTGGACGTCGGTCTGCTCGGGTTCCTGCTGGGATGGCACGGGACGATCCTACCGAGCGTCCACCGACGATCCGCCGCCCGGACCCAGGCTGTGGAGAACACCCGTGGCGGTCAGGAGCCGTCCGGGCCGGGGCCGTCCGGTTCGAGCGTGCCCGTGGCCGTGCCGGCACCGAGCGTGACGTGCACCGGCGTCGCTCCGGACAGGTCGTCCGTGCCGCGGACGACACCCCCGTCGGCACGCTGCACGATGGCGTACCCGCGGCGCAGGGTGTCGCGGGGCGAGAGTGCGCGGAGGCGGGCGGTCAGGTGGCCGACCTCGGAGTGCCCGCGCTCGAGCCGGCGGTCGAGCAGTTCGCGGGCACGGGACAGGTCGCGCGCGACCTCTTCCGCACGCGTGTCGACGAGCCACGCGGTCGACGCCAGGGCCGGCCGAGACCGCAGCGCGGCGAGCCGGTCGGCCTCGACCGACAGCGTGTGCGAGAGCCGCAGCCCGAGCCGGGCGCGGGCCGCCCGGACGTTGGCGAGTTCCTCGGCGACGTCGGGCACGACCCGCTTGGCCGCGTCCGTGGGGGTCGAGGCGCGCAGGTCGGCGACCTCGTCGAGGATCGGGCGGTCGGCCTCGTGCCCGATCGCCGAGACGATCGGAGTCGACGCCGAGGCCGCGGCACGGACGAGTCCCTCGTCGCTGAAGCCGAGCAGGTTCTGGAAGTCACCGCCGCCGCGGGCGATGATGATGACGTCGACCTCGGGGTCGGCGTCGAGCTCGAGGATCGCCGCAGTGACCTCGCCCACGGTCCGTTCACCCTGCACAGCGGTGTGCACGGTGCGGAACTCCACCTGGGGCCACCGCAGCTGCGCGTTCCGCTTGACGTCCTTCTCGGCGTCGGAGTCCTTGCCGGTGATCAGGCCGATGCGGTGCGGCAGGAACGGCAGACGCAGCTTGCGGGACGGGTCGAACAGTCCTTCCTCGGCGAGGGTGCGACGAAGGCGCTCGAGGCGTTCGAGCAGGTCACCGAGGCCGACGTGCTTCATCTCGACGACCTGCATGGTCAGCGAGCCGCCCTTGACCCAGTAGTTCGGCTTGAGCGCGGCGACGACACGGTCGCCCTGCTTGATGTCCGCCGGCACCCGGGAGCGCACACTCGACCAGATGGAGAACGACACGGTGGCGTCGACCTCGACGTCCTTGAGCTTGCCGTACACGTTGCCGCCGGCCACGTTCCACTGCGTGATCTCGCCCTCGACCCACGCGGTGCCGAGCCGGTCGATCCAGTCGCGGAGCTTCGCGCCGAGGAGCGCGACCGGCCACGGGTTGTCGGCCGTCGGCGGGCCCTGTTCGATCGCCATGTCGCTCCTTGTCCTGCTGGGACGTCCATCGTGCCCGAGACCGGTGACAGGGGACGGCCGCGTGTTCTCCACAGGCGCCCCGCGCGCCCAGGTCGCGTGCGTGCTGCTCACCTATCATCGGGGACGTGACGATCACCAACGGCCACACGGTCCCGCTCGCCCCGCCGCGTGTGCACGCGGCACGGGGCCGACTGCGTGACGAACCGGTCGCCGGCCCCAAGAAGGTGCTGCTCGCGGCCCCCCGTGGCTACTGCGCCGGGGTGGACCGCGCGGTCGTCGCGGTCGAGAAGGCGTTGGAGCAGTACGGCGAGCCCGTCTACGTCCGAAAGCAGATCGTCCACAACGTGCACGTGGTGTCGACGCTCGAGCAGCGCGGTGCCGTCTTCGTCGACGACGTGGCCGAGGTCCCACGGGGTTCGCACGTCGTCTTCAGCGCGCACGGTGTGTCGCCGGCCGTCGTCGCGGGTGCCGCCGAGCGCGACCTGCACGCCATCGATGCCACCTGCCCCCTCGTCACGAAGGTCCACCGCGAAGCCACCCGGTTCGCCAAGGCCGAGCGCACCATCATCCTGATCGGGCACGCCGGCCACGAAGAGGTCGAGGGCACGATGGGGCACGCCCCGGACCGCACGATCCTGGTGAACGGCCCCGACGACGTCGCCGCCCTGTCGGTCCCCGACCCGGACAACCTCGTCTGGCTGTCGCAGACCACGCTCAGCGTCGACGAGACGATGGAGACCGTGCGGCTGCTGCGCGAGAAGTTCCCGGCCATCCAGGACCCCCCGTCGGACGACATCTGCTACGCCACCCAGAACCGCCAGGTCGCGATCAAGAAGGTGGCGCCCGGTGCCGACCTGGTGATCGTGGTCGGCTCCGCGAACTCGTCGAACAGCGTCCGTCTGGTCGAGGTCGCGCTCGAGCACGGTGCGCGGGCCGCCCACCGTGTCGACTACGCGGAAGAGATCCAGCAGGAGTGGCTCGACGGTGTCGAGACGGTCGGCGTGACCAGCGGTGCGTCCGTGCCGGAAGAACTCGTGGCCGAGGTGCTCGAACAGCTCGCCGACGCCGGGTACGCCGCCGTCGAAGAGGTCGTCACCGCACACGAAGACCTGATGTTCTCGCTCCCCAAGGAGCTCCGCACCGACGCCTCGGGCAACCCGACGCGCGCGCTCGGCGGGCGGCGGGCATGAGCGGCGCGGACGGCTGGTCCTCGGTCCCGCGTCGCGACCCGGCGAACCACGTCGACGCCGGTGCCGGTGCCGGCCAGGAGGCCCGGGGCGCGTCCTCGACGTCGGCCGCCAGCCCCGCGAGCGGCCGGCCCCAGGGCCGTCCCGCCCCCGGGTACGGCGAGTACGCGCCGGAGGGCTGGGTGAACCCGGTGCTCGTCGAGCAGGAACGCCAGGAGCGTGAGCGTCAGGCACGGGAACGGCAGGAGCAGGCCTCCGCCAGCGGCGTGCGCGACGCTACTCCGAACGACGGCGTCCACGGCGACCGTGCCGGTACCGATGTTCGCTCCGGTGCAGTCCCTGCTGGGGCGCAGCGGTCGATGGCCCGCAGCCGCTTCGGGCGCACGCCCGCCGACTTCGTGCTCACCGTCGGGCTGCTCGCCTTCGGGCTCGTCTCCGTGGTGCAGTCCCTGTCGGTCGGCGAGGTCGCCTCGACCGTACGGCGCACCCTCGAGACCCAGTACACAGCGCTCAACGACCCGAGTGCCCTGAGCACGGCGGCCGCCATCGCCGCGATCACCAACGTGGTCGTCTTCGCCCTGGTCGCCTGGTGGTCCATCCGTCGGCTCCGCGCACGCAAGCGGACGTTCTGGGTGCCGCTGGTCGGAGCCGTCGTCGCCACGGCGATCAGCACGATCGCGTTCGTCGTCGTGGTCATGCAGGACCAGGCCTTCGTCGACTTCATGCTGCGACAGTCCGGCGCCTGACCGCCTGACCGCCTGACCGCCTGACGGCCTGACGGCCTGACGGCCTGACCGCGGCGCCGGCCTCCGGGCGCCGAGTGGTCGCAACACGCCGCGGGCCCGCCGTCGAGTGGTCACGAGGTGTCGTCCGGCACCGGCGTGACCGACGCTTCGTGACCTCTCGGCCCTGCGCGTACGGGGAGTTGTGACCTCTCGGCAGCCCTTCCGTCGGCCAGTCGCGGTGGGGAGCCCTTCCGGCGATCGTCGTCAGCCTCGCGGGCGCGCGCAGCCCAACTGCGGTGTGGTCGCAACACGCCATGGGTCCCCCGTCGAGCGGTCAGAAAGTGTCGTCCGGCACCGCCGCGAGCGACAGTTCGTGACCCCTCGGCCGGTGCATGCGGGGAGTCACGACCACCCCACCCCAGCCCGCCGACGCCGCCCGGAGGTCAGCCGGCCAGGAAGGCGGCGACCGCTCCGTGCAGGGCAGCCAGGTCGTCGACGTGCACGAGCTCCCGGATCGAGTGCATCGACAGCAGCCCGACGCCGATGTCGATCGTCGGGATCCCGAGCCGGGTCGCCGCGATCGGGCCGATGGTCGAGCCGCCGGGGATCGTGTTCACGTTGACGAACGGCTGCCACGGCACACCGGCGGTCTCGCACGCGGCTGCCCAGACGGCCTCGCCCTTCGCCTCGGTCATGTAGCGCTGGTTCGCGCTGATCTTCAGCAGCGGTCCGGCTCCGGGGCGCGGACGGTTCGTCGGGTCGTGCTTCTCCGGCTGGTTCGGGTGCACCAGGTGCCCGGCGTCGCTCGACAGCAGCCACGACGCACGGAACGCCCGGGCGGCCTCGGAGCGGGTGGCGCCGAGGCCCTCCTGCACACGGCCGAGGACGTCCTCGAGGAACGGACCACCGGCACCGGACGGCGTCGACGACCCGATCTCCTCGTGGTCGAACGCCGCGAACACCGGGATGTGGTCACCGTCGGTCGGGGCGTCGACGATGCCCCGGAGCCCGGCGTGCACGCTCGTCAGGTTGTCCATCCGGCCGGACGCCAGGAACTCCCGCTCGATGCCGATCCGGGCCGGTGCCTGGGTGTCGGCGAGGAACAGGTCCCACGACACCGCACCCTCGCCGAGCCGGGCGAGCAGCCACTCCACGACGGAGGTCCCACCGGCGTCGCCGTCGACCCCGACGATCGGCAGGGTGTGGCGCTGGCGGTCGATCTCCTTGCCGTCGTTGACCCCGCGGTCCAGGTGGATCGCCAGGTTGGGGATCCGCGCGACGGCGTCGGTGCTGACGAGCCGCACACTGCCGTCGGCGTCGACGACCCGGCCGGCGATCCGCAGGTCGCGGTCGAACCAGGTCGACAGGAGCGCGCCGCCGTAGACCTCGACGCCCAGCTGCTCCCAGCCGCCGGTGCGGACGCCGGGGTTCGGCTTCACGCGGAAGCCGGGGGAGTCGGTGTGGGCGCCGAGGATCCGGAACGGCGTCGTCGGGCCGGCACCGTCGGGCAGGCGCCACCCGATGACGGCGCCGTCGCGGACGACCACGTACGCACCGGCTTCGGTCGGCCAGGCGTCGAGCTCGGACAGCTCGGTGAACCCGGCAGCGACGAGACGGTCACGGGTCGCCGCCGCCGCGTGGAACGCGGTGGGCGACTCGGTGACGAACTGGGCGAACTCGGAGGCGATGGCGTCGACGGTCACCCGCCCATCGTGGCACGCGGTGGAGGCGACCCGACGCAGAACGGGGCGCGTCCGTCGGACGCACCCCGTTCCTCCAGGCCGGTGGACCCGACCGGACGGACCTGCTCAGCCCTTGGCGTGACCGGCCGAGCCGAGGACCTTCGCGGCCTCGACGACGCGGGCCGCCATGGCGGTCTCGGCGACCTTGCCCCAGGCGCGGGGGTCGTACTGCTTCTTGTTGCCGACCTCGCCGTCGATCTTCAGGACGCCCTCGTAGTTGCGGAACATCGAGTCCGCGATCGAGCGGGTGAACGCGTACTGCGTGTCCGTGTCGATGTTCATCTTGATGACGCCGTTGCGGACGGCCTCGTGGATCTCGTCGTCGGTCGAACCGGAGCCGCCGTGGAACACGAGGTCGAGGGGGTTCTCGCCGGTGCCGTGCTTCGAGGCGACCGACGCCTGGATCTCGCCGAGGAGCTCGGGGCGGAGCTTGACGTTGCCCGGCTTGTAGACGCCGTGCACGTTGCCGAAGGTGAGCGCCGCGATCCAGCGGCCCTTGTCGCCGAGCCCGAGGGCGTCGACGACCTTCTCGACGTCGTTCGGGGTGGTGTAGAGCGCGTCGTTCGTGCCCTCGTGCTGGACGCCGTCCTCTTCGCCGCCGACGACGCCGATCTCGACCTCGAGGATCGCGTTGATGTTCCGCGTCTTCTCGATCATGGTCTTCGCGATCTCGATGTTCTCGTCGAGCGGCACGGCCGAACCGTCCCACATGTGCGACTGGAAGATCGGGTTGCGACCCTGACGGACCTCTTCCTCGCTCGCCGCGATGAGCGGCAGGACGAAGCCGTCGAGGGCGTCCTTCGGGCAGTGGTCGGTGTGCAGCGCGACCGTGATGTCGTAGTTCTTGGCGACCTCGTGGGCGAACTTCGCCATCGCGAGGGCACCCGCTGCGCGGTTCTTGATGGTGTGGCCGGCGAAGTAGTCGGCACCGCCCGTCGTGACCTGGAGGATGCCGTCGGAACCGGCTTCCTGCAGGCCCTGGAGGACCGCGTTGATGGTCTGCGAGGAGGAGACGTTGACCG
The DNA here is from genome assembly GCF_003234895.2 of Curtobacterium sp. MCBD17_026. NCBI lineage: Bacteria > Bacillati > Actinomycetota > Actinomycetes > Micrococcales > Microbacteriaceae > Curtobacterium > Curtobacterium sp. MCBD17_026. Next base: position 823,665 of record NZ_CP126281.1, read on the forward strand.
CGGGGTACGCGAACTTGCCCGCCTTCGCGCGTTCGATCATCTCGGCGTACTGTTCCGGCGTTGCGATGGGCACGTGGATCTCCTTCGACTTCGGTGATGTCCCCGCCGATCGTAGTCAGCCGGACTGGAGGGGCGGTCCGGGTTACGTGGTCGGCTCACGTCCGGCGTGCACATGCGTGCACGGGCCCGGCGTCCGGACCGTCGGTCGGCCGCCGGTCGGTAGGCTCGGATCGTGACTCCCACTACCGAAACCGGCTCCCTGTTCCTCCAGCCCGACCGCAACCTCGCGCTCGAGCTCGTGCGTGCGACGGAGGCCGCCGCGATCCGTGCGCAGCCGTGGGTCGGGCGTGGTGAGAAGAACCTCGCCGACGGCGCCGCGGTCGACGCGATGCGCAAGTTCCTCGGCACGGTGAACTTCGACGGTGTCGTCGTCATCGGTGAGGGCGAGAAGGACAACGCCCCGATGCTCTACAACGGCGAGCACGTCGGCAACGGTCACGGTCCGGCCTGCGACATCGCGGTCGACCCGATCGACGGCACCTCGCTCACCGCCGCCGGCCGCCAGAACGCCATCTCCGTCATGGCCGTCTCGGACCGCGGCTCGATGTACGACCCGTCTGCCGTGTTCTACATGGACAAGATCGCCGCCGGCCCCGAGGGTCGCGGTGTCCTGGACCTCGAGAAGCCGATCGGTGACAACATCCGTGCGCTGGCGAAGGCCAAGGGCAAGGACCTCGAGGACATGGTCGTCGCCGTGCTCGACCGTCCGCGCCACGACGAGCTGATCCGCGCCATCCGCGCGACCGGTGCCGGCACGCGACTGCTGCTCGACGGTGACGTCGCCGGTGGCATCGCCGCCGCCCTGCCCGGCTCGACGATCGACATGTGCGTCGGTGTCGGCGGCACCCCCGAGGGCATCATCACGGCGTGCGCGATCAAGGCGCTCGGCGGCGTGATCCTCGGCAAGCTCCAGCCGAAGGACGACGAGGAGCGCGAGCGCGCCATCGCCGCCGGCCACGACCTGGACAAGGTCCTCGACCAGGACGACCTGGTCACCGGCGACAACACGTTCTTCGTCGCCACCGGCGTCACCGACGGGGTCCTGGTCGACGGCGTGCGTCGTTCGCGCGGCGTCATCCACACGGACTCGCTCGTGCTCCGCTCGCGCTCGAACACCATCCGCCGCATCCAGGCGGACCACCGTGCGGAGAAGTGGTTCTGAGCCCCAGGCGGTCCTGATCGGCGCAGATCCGCGCTGAACCACTGAAACCCGTCCGAACCACGTGATCCCGTGGTTCGGACGGGTTTTCGTTGTGCGGTGCGGTGCGGTGCGGTGCGGAGCGGTGCGGTGCGGAGCGGTGCTCCGCCGTCAGTCCTCGTCGACCGCCCCGACGAGCTCCGGCGCCGTGAGCAGCCGCGGCTCGTCCTCGATCGAGGACGGGTCCGCGATGACCTTCGACTCGTCGAGCAGCGACAGCCGACGGGCGCTCGGCAGCACCTGGCGTTCGAGGGACCCGACGAACCGGTTGTAGTCGACGACGGAGCCCCGGATCGACCTGCCGAGCTTGTCGACGTGCCCGGCCATCGTGGACAGCCGGCCGTAGAGCTCGCGGGAGACCTTGAAGAGCTCGTGCGCCTCTTGCGAGACGACGTCCTGCTGCCACGAGAACGCCACGGTCTTGAGCACGGACCACAGGGTCACGGGTGAGGCGAGGGCGATGCGTTTGCGGAAGGCGTGGTCGAGCAGCCCGGGGTCGGCGGCGAGGGCGCTCGAGATGAGCGACTCGGACGGGATGAAGGCGACGGTGAGCTCGGGTGAGGCGTCGTAGCCGGTCCAGTACTCCCGTGCGGCGAGGGCGTCGACGTGCGCGCGGAGGGCCTTGACGTGCTGCGCGATGAGCTGGTCGCGTCGGGCTGCCTCGGCGCCGGTGGCGGTCGCCGGGATCTCGGCGGCCTGCAGGTAGGCGCTGAACGGCACCTTGGCGTCGACGGCGATGGTCTTGCCGCCGGGCAGGTGCACGACCATGTCCGGCCGGGCGGAGCCGACGGCGGTGGTGACGGAGGACTGCACGTCGAAGTCGACCCGTTCGAGCAGCCCGGCGGCCTCGACCACGTTGCGCAGCTGCGTCTCGCCCCAGACGCCGCGCGTGCTGTTCGACGACAGGGCGCTGGCCAGGGTGTCGGCGGTGGCGCGCAGGCGCTCTTCCGACTCGGCGGCCGACCGGAGCTGCGCCGACAGCGCGCCGTACTGCTCGCTCCGCGACTGCTCGAGCTCGGCGATCTTCGTGCGCATCACGTCGAGCGTCTGCGCCACGGGGCTGAGCGCGGAGAGCACCTTCGACTCGTTCTGGTTGCGCGCAGCGTCGACGCCGTGCATGCGCTGCACCAGGTGCTCGAGCTCGGCGGAGCGCCGTTCGAGCGAGTCGACCTGGCGGCGGTACTGCGTGTCCTGGGCGTCGAGGCGTTCCTCGGCGTCGCGCCGCACCGCCTCGAGCTGGCCGCGCAGAGCCTCGGCCGTGGCGCGGGCCGACGCGGCGTCGACGCCCGCGCGCGAGCGGGCGAGCGACCAGGCGACGACCGCACCGACGGCGATGCCGATCACGAGACCGATGACCAGGGCGAGGATCTGCATGTCGCGACCCTGGCAGAACCCACCGACACCGCGCCTCCCGGCATCCCGAGGCGACCCGCCGGACCAGCGTGACGGACCTCGGAATCCATGTCATGACATTAGGGCAAACAGGGTGTACAGTCGTGATCGTCCGCCGATGAAGCCGCACGGAAGGTCCACCGCGTCGCATGACGAACCAAGCTCCCCACGCCTACGACGTGATCACGATGGGACGCGTCAGCGTCGACATCTACCCGCAGCAGACCGGCCCGCTCGAGGACGTCTCGACCTTCTCGAAGTCGGTCGGCGGCAGCGCCACGAACGTCGCCATCGCCGCTGCTCGCCACGGCGCGGACGCCGCCGTCATCACCCGGACGGGCAACGACCCCTTCGGCCGGTACATCGCCCGCACGCTGCCCGAGTACGGCGTCGCGAACGCCTTCGTCGAGACGGTGGAGGGGCTGAACACCCCCGTCGCCTTCTGCGAGATCTTCCCGCCGGACGACTTCCCGCTCTACTTCTACCGGGCCCCGAAGGCGCCGGACCTGATGATCACGGCGAAGTCCCTGCCGCTGCACGAGATCGAGCGCGCGAAGATCTTCTGGACCACGGTGACCGGCCTCAGCGAGGAGCCGAGCCGACAGGCGCACCACGTCGCCTACGAAGCACGGTCCGCGGCGCAGAACAGCACGAAGACCCACACCGTGCTCGACCTGGACTACCGGCCCATGTTCTGGTCGAGCCCCGAGGCCGCGACCCGCGAGGTCGCGATCGCCCTCGAGCACGCCACCGTCGCCGTCGGCAACCGCGAGGAGTGCGAGGTGGCGGTGGGGGAGACCGACCCGGTCCGCGCCGCTGACGCCCTGCTCGACCGCGGCGTCGAGATCGCGATCGTCAAGCAGGGACCGAAGGGCGTGCTGGCGAAGACCCGCGACGAGTTCGTCGAGTTCCGTCCGCACCACATCGACGTCGTGAACGGGCTCGGCTCGGGCGACGGCTTCGGCGGCGCACTGACCCACGGGCTGCTGCAGGGCTGGAGCCTCGAGCGGATCCTGGCGTTCTGCAACGCAGCCGGCGCGATCGTCGCGACGCGGTTCGAGTGCTCGACGGCGATGCCGACGAGCGACGAGATCGAGCAGTTCCTGACCGACAACCCCGCCGAGGGCACGAACCACACGGGCGAGACACACACCGAGGAGAAGACCCATGCCTGAGCTCAGCCCCGCTGACTTCCAGCGCCTCCGCGACATCCGTGCCGGCCAGCCCGACCTGGTGCGTGCCACGCTCGACGCCCGCCGCAAGCGCTCCCTGCTCGCCGACGACGGCAAGCTCTTCATCGTCGCCGCCGACCACCCCGCACGCGGTGCGCTGGCCGTGCGCGACGACGAGTCCGCGATGGCGGACCGCTACGACCTGCTCGAGCGGCTCGTCACGGCCCTCGGCCGTCCGGGGGTCGACGGGGTGCTCGGCACCCCCGACATCCTGGAGGACCTCGCGCTGCTCGGCGCCCTCGACGGCAAGGTCGTCGTCGGGTCGATGAACCGCGGCGGGCTGCGCGGCGCCACGTTCGAGATGGACGACCGGTACACGGCGTACTCGGCGCAGGCGATCAAGGACTCCGGGCTCGACTTCGCCAAGCTGCTGGTGCGCATCGCCCTGGAGGACTCGGGCACCGCGCCGACGCTCGAGGCCACGGCCCGCGCCGTCAGCGAGGCCGCTGCGCTCCAGCTGCCGATCATGCTCGAGCCGTTCATGTCCGAGTGGCGGGACGGCCGGGTCGTCAACGACCTGTCGGCCGACGCCGTGATCACCTCGATGGCGATCGCTGCGGGACTCGGCGAGTCCAGCGCCTACAGCTGGCTCAAGATCCCCGTCGTCGACGACATGGAGCGCGTGATGGCCGCGACGACGCTGCCGACGCTGCTGCTCGGCGGCGACCCGGCTTCGCGCCCGCTGGAGACGTACGCCAAGTGGGCTGACGCCCTGGCCCTGCCCGGCGTCCGCGGCCTGGTCGTCGGACGCACCCTGCTCTACCCCTCGGACGGCGACGTCGCCGCCGCCGTGGACGTGGCCGCCGGTCTCGTCCACAGCCAGGAGGCCCGGGGCGGGTTCTCCACAGATGCCCACGACCCAGCCGCTCGGCTCGCGGGCGCCACCACCATGGACTCGTCCATCTCGGAAGGAAGCAACGCATGACGCTCACCGACACGACCAACACGACCGTCGGGCACTGGATCGACGGCAAGCGCGTCGAATCCGCGTCGGGCAACACCGCCCCCGTGTACGACCCGGCGCTCGGCGTCGCGACCAAGCAGGTCGCGCTGGCCGACGAGTCCGAGATCCAGGCGGCCATCGGCAGCGCGAAGGCGGCGTTCCCCGGCTGGAGCAACCTGTCGCTGGCCAAGCGCCAGGCGATCCTGTTCTCGTTCCGCGAGATCCTGAACCGCGACAAGGCCGAGCTGGCCGAGATCATCACGAGCGAGCACGGCAAGGTCATCGACGACGCCCTGGGTGAGATCGCCCGTGGTCAAGAGGTCGTGGAGCTGGCCACCAACATCCCGAGCCTGATGAAGGGTGAGTTCTCCGACCAGGTCTCGACCGGCATCGACGTCTACTCGATCCGCCAGCCGCTCGGCGTCGTGGGCATCATCAGCCCGTTCAACTTCCCGGCGATGGTGCCGCTCTGGTTCCTGCCGATCGCGATCGCCGCGGGCAACACCGTCGTGCTGAAGCCGAGCGAGAAGGACCCGTCGGCCGCCATCTGGCTCGCCGAGAAGTTCAAGGAGGCCGGGCTGCCCGACGGCGTCTTCAACGTGCTCAACGGCGACAAGCTGTCCGTCGACGGCCTGCTCACCAGCGACGACGTCGAGTCGATCTCGTTCGTCGGCTCCACGCCCATCGCGCAGTACGTCTACGAGACCGGCACGAAGCACGGCAAGCGCGTGCAGGCCCTCGGCGGCGCGAAGAACCACATGCTGGTCCTGCCCGACGCCGACCTCGACCTGGTCGCCGACAACGCGATCAACGCCGGCTTCGGTTCGGCCGGTGAACGCTGCATGGCGATCTCGGTCGTCGTCGCCGTCGAGCCGGTGGCGGACGAGCTCATCCAGAAGATCAAGGACCGCGCGGCGACCCTGCGCATCGGCGACGGTCGTCGCGGGTGCGACATGGGGCCGCTCGTCACGAAGCAGCACCGTGACAAGGTCGCCTCGTACATCGAGGTCGCAGAGCAGGACGGTGCGGTGGTTGTGGTGGACGGCCGCACCGTCCGACCCGACGGCGACGAGAACGGCTTCTGGCTGGGTCCGACGCTGATCGACCAGGTGCCCACCACCAGCCGCGTCTACACCGAGGAGATCTTCGGTCCGGTGCTGAGCGTCGTCCGGGTCGCCACCTACGAAGAGGGCCTCGAGCTCATCAACTCCGGCGCGTACGGCAACGGCACCGCCATCTTCACCAATGACGGTGGCGCCGCCCGACGGTTCCAGCGCGACGTGCAGGTCGGCATGATCGGCATCAACGTCCCGATCCCGGTGCCCGTCGCCTACTACTCGTTCGGCGGCTGGAAGAACTCGCTGTTCGGCGACCACAAGGCGTACGGTGCCGACGGCGTGAGCTTCTTCACCCGTCAGAAGGCGATCACGAGCCGCTGGCTCGACCCGTCGCACGGCGGCATCAACCTCGGCTTCCCGTCGAACAACTGACCCGCAGCATGGCGAACGAACAGCACCAGCACGACCAGTGGTTCATCCCGGCGGGCTCCCGGCCCGAGGCGGGCTGGACCGACGTGGTCGACGGTCGCATCGAGGGGTGGGCGCACACCGGACTCCGGACCGGCGCGCTGACCGACGGGGGCGAGCTGCGCCTCCCGGCCGACGCCGTGGAGCGCATCGTCGTGCCGCTCGCGGGGTCGTTCCACGTGACCCACTCGGGCGCTCCCGGCGACGGCGAGCAGGCCCTGCAGGGTCGGGGGAGCGTCTTCGACGGCCCCACCGACGTCCTGTACCTGGGCTCGGGCTCCGCGGCCACCATCACCGGCAGCGGCCGGTTCGCCGTCGCCGAGGCGCCCACCGACACCGTCAAGCCGACCACCTACGTGGCCCGGCCGGACGTGCCGGTGGAGCTCCGCGGCGCCGGGCAGTCGAGCCGTCAGGTGCACAACTTCGGCACCCCGGCGGCGCTCGACGCCGTCAAGTTCATCGTGTGCGAAGTGATCACGCCGGCCGGCAACTGGTCGTCGTACCCGCCCCACAAGCACGACACGAACGTGCCCGGTTCAGAGTCGAACCTCGAGGAGATCTACTACTACGAGGCCGCGGTGTCCCGTGGGCTCGAATCGATCGCGCCCGAGGCCGCCGACCCGTTCGCCCTGCACCGCACGTACGCCTCGGACGACCGCGCCATCGACGAGTTCCGGCAGGTCCGGACCGGCGACGTCGCCCTGGTGCCTTACGGCTGGCACGGTCCGGCGGTCGCCGCTCCGGGCTACGACATGTACTACCTGAACGTGATGGCCGGGCCCGACCCGGAGCGCGTCTGGAACATCACCGACGACCCGGCCCACGGGTGGGTCCGGCAGGCGTGGGCATCGGAATCGATCGACCCACGACTGCCCTACGAAAGGAAGCAGGCGTGACCACCACCACGCGGAAGATGACGGTCGGCCAGGCACTCGTCGAGTTCCTGGCCAACCAGTGGACCGTCGACGGCGACGTCCGCGAACGCACCATCCCGGGGATCTTCGGCATCTTCGGGCACGGCAACGTCGCCGGGGTCGGTCAGGCCATCAAGCAGCTCCACGTCGAGCAGCCCGGTCTGCTGCCGTACCACCAGGCCCGCAACGAGCAGGCGATGGTGCACGAGGCCGTCGGCTTCGCCCGCATGCACCGCCGCCGCGCGACCTACGCGTCGACGGCGTCGGTCGGCCCGGGCGCCGCCAACATGCTGACCGCCGCGGCACTCGCCACCACGAACCGGCTGCCGGCACTGCTGCTGCCGTCGGACACCTTCGCCACGCGCACCACGGACCCGGTGCTCCAGCAGATCGAGCTGCCGCACGACACGTCGTTGCAGGTCACCGACGCGTTCCGTCCGCTGTCGCGCTACTTCGACCGTGTGGAGCGTCCGGAGCAGCTGTTCTCGATCGCCCTCGCCGCGATGCGGGTGCTGACCGATCCGGCCGAGACCGGTGCGGTGACGATCGCGCTGCCCGAGGACGTCCAGGCCGAGGAGCTCGACGTGCCCGTCGCGTTCCTGCAGCCGCGCGAGTGGCACATCCGCCGCCCGCTGCCCGAGCGCGGCCCGCTCGAGCGTGCCGTGGCCGCGATCCGTGCCGGCCGGCGTCCGGTCATCGTGGCCGGCGGCGGGGTGCTGTACTCCGACGCCGCCGACGAGCTCCGCGCCTTCGTCGAGGCCACCGGGATCCCGGTCGGCACGTCGCAGGCCGGCGGCGGATCCCTGGTCTGGGACCACCCGCAGTACCTCGGCGGGATCGGCGCGACGGGCACCGCGGCGGCCAACGCGATCGCCGCCCAGGCCGACGTCGTCATCGGGATCGGCACCCGCTACAGCGACTTCACCACGGCGTCCCGAACCGCGTTCCAGAACCCGGACGTCACGTTCGTCAACGTCAACGTGGCCGCGTTCGACGCCTACAAGCACGGTTCGCAGCTGCCGCTGATTGCCGACGCAAAGGAGGCGCTGGTCGCCCTGACCGAGTCGCTCACCTCGGACGCGGCGTACGTCGTCGAGCCCGGCTACGCCTCCGAGATCGCCTCGCTGAAGGCGGCGTGGGACGCTGCGGTCGACGGTGCCTTCGCGCCGTCCGGCGCAGACCTGCCCGGCCAGCCCGAGATCATCGGCGCCGTGCAGTCGGTCTCCGATCCCCGAGACGTCGTCATCCAGGCGGCGGGTTCGCTGCCCGGCGACCTGCACAAGCTCTGGCGGGTGCGTGACGAGCTCGGGTACCACGTCGAGTACGCGTTCTCGTGCATGGGCTACGAGATCGCCGGTGGCATCGGGGTCCGCCGCGGAGCTCCGGACCGCGACGCCATCGTGATGGTCGGTGACGGCAGTTACCTCATGCTGCACACCGAGCTCGTCACGGCCGTGGCCGAGGGCATCAAGATCATCGTCGTGCTCATCCAGAACCACGGGTACGCGTCGATCGGGCACCTGTCCGAGACCGTCGGCTCGGAGCGCTTCGGCACGAAGTACCGCTACCTCGACGAGACCGAGTCGTTCGAGAACGGCGAGCCGCTGCCCGTCGACCTCGCCGCCAACGCCCGCTCGTACGGCGTCGACGTCATCGAGGTGCAGCCCGGCCCGGACAGCATCGAGGACCTGAAGGCCGCGCTGCGTCAGGCGAAGGCGAACGACCACACCACCCTGGTGCACATCAACTCCGACCCGCTGGTCTACGCCCCCGAGGGCGACGGTTGGTGGGACGTGCCGGTCGCGCAGACCTCCACCCTCCCCAGCACCCAGGCCGCCCGCGCCGAGTACGAGCAGCAGGTCGCCACGCAGCGTCCGCTGCTCGGCTGAACCGTTCACGAGACAGAAAGCGACAGCGACGTCATGACCGACACCGCCACCCCCATCGGCAGCCCCGCGACCGACGCGGCGCCCGCCTCGATCCGCATCGGCACCGCCCCGGACTCGTGGGGCGTCTGGTTCCCGGACGACCCGAAGCAGGTGCCGTGGCAGCGCTTCCTCGACGAAGCGTCCGCCGCCGGGTACGAGTGGATCGAGCTCGGCCCGTACGGGTACCTGCCGACCGACCCGTCCCAGCTGTCCGACGAGCTCGAGTCCCGCGGGCTCAAGCTGTCGGCGGGCACGGTCTTCACCGGGTTCCACAAGGGCGAGGACCAGTTCCAGCGTGCGTGGGACCAGGCCGTCGCGGTCGCGGGCCTGGCAGCGAAGCTCGGCGCCGAGCACCTGGTGACGATCCCCGACCTGTGGCGCTCGGACGCCACCGAAGAGGTGCTCGAGCCACGCACGCTCACCGACGAGCAGTGGGAGCGTCTCGGCAAGGGCCACGACCAGCTCGGCAAGGCGCTGCTCGAGGAGTACGGCGTCCACCAGCAGTTCCACACCCACGCGGACAGCCACGTCGGCACCTACAAGGAGACCGTGCGGTTCCTCGAGGTCACGAACCCCGAGTACACCAACCTCTGCCTCGACACCGGCCACTTCGCCTACTACGGCGGCGACAACCTCAAGCTCATCGCCGCCCACCCGGAGCGCATCGGCTACCTGCACCTCAAGCAGGTCGACACCGACCTGCTGTTCGACGTGCTCAAGAACGACGTGCCGTTCGCGACCGCCGTGTCGCAGGGCATCATGACCGAGCCGCCGCACGGCACCCCGGAACTCGCCCCGATCATCGAGGCCGTCGCCGCGATCAACCCGGACGTCTTCGGCATCGTCGAGCAGGACATGTACGGCTGCTCCGTCGACGCCCCCGGCCCGATCGCCGAGCGCACCTTCCAGCACATCTTCGGCTCGACCTCGGCCGCCCGCGCCTCCTGACGCGCCGTCCACGCAGCGTCAACAAACCCCAGGAGAACACCACCATGACCACCACGCAGAACCTCCGCGTCGCCGTCGTCGGCGCCGGCATGATGGGCGCGGACCACGTCCGCCGCATCACCGCCAAGATCTCGAACGCCGACGTCGTCGCCGTCGTCGAGCCCGACCAGGCCCGTGCCGCCGCGGCAGCGGCCCTGGCACCCGGCGCGATCACCGCCGCGTCCTTCGACGAGGCACTCGAGCAGACCGAGATCGACGCCGTCATCATCGCGACGCCGGGCTTCCTGCACGAGCCGATCCTGGTGACGGCGCTCGAGCGCGGGCTCACCGTCCTGTGCGAGAAGCCGCTGACGACCAGCGCCGAGGACTCGCTGCGCATCGTGGAGCTCGAACAGCAGCACGCCGCCCGACCCGTCATCCAGGTCGGCTTCATGCGCCGGTTCGACACGGGCTACCAGGAGCTCAAGGCCCTGCGCGAGTCGGGGGCGAACGGCGCTTTGCTCGCCCTGCACCACGCGCACCGCAACCCGACGACGCCGCCGAACTTCAGCGAGTCGATGCTCATCCACGACTCGGTGATCCACGAGATCGACATCATCCCGTTCCTGACCGGCGAAGCGATCACGAGCGTCGAGGTGAAGAAGCCGCGCAAGAACTCCCTCGCGCCGGCCGACCTGCCCGAGCCGCAGTTCGTCCTGTTCACCACCGAGTCCGGCACCATGGCGATCGTCGAGATCAACGTGAACGCCCAGTTCGGCTACCAGGTCACCACCGACGCCGTGTTCGAGTCCGGTGTCGCCTACATCGGCCGCGACACCTCGCTCTCGCTCGCCGCAGCCGGGGCGACCTCGCAGGGCGTCACGCCCTCGTTCAAGGAGCGGTTCGCCGCCGCCTACGACGAAGAGGTGCAGCGCTGGGTCGACGCGGCCCGGACCGGCGGCATCGACGGGCCGAGTGCCTGGGACGGCTACACGGCCTCGGTCGTCGCCGAGGTCGCCGTCCGGGCCCAGCAGTCCGGCGCGCACGAAGTGGTCGAGTACGCGGTCACGAAGCCGGCGTTCTACGACGAGACGAGCGACGCGACTGCGCCGGCCGCGCTCGCCGGGGCCTGATCGATGCCGAAGATCGCGCTCGACCCCACCCCGTTCCACCACGACCTGTCGCTGCTCGAGTTCCCGCGCAAGGTCGCGGAGCTCGGCTACGAGTACCTGCAGCTCACGCCGCACAAGGACTTCATCCCCTTCTACCGGCACCCCAAGGCCGACGACGACCTGGTCGACGCGTTCGCCGCGGCCTGCCGTGACGCCGGGGTCCAGGTGGCGAGCGTGCTGCCGGTGCTGCGCTGGTCGGGCCCGGACGAGGACGCCCGACAGGCTGCGGTGCGGAAGTGGAAGCGGGTCATCGAGATCACGAAGCGCCTCGGCGTGGACACCATCAACACGGAGTTCTCCGGCCGCCCCGAGCGCGCTGAGGAGTCCGAGGACCAGTTCTACCGGTCGATGGAGGAACTGCTGCCGATCATCGAGGACGCCGGCATCCGCGTGCTCATCGACCCGCACCCCGACGACTTCGTCGAGGACGGGCTCGAGGCGCTCCGGGTGATCCGCGGCCTGAACTCGAAGCACGTGGGCTTCGTCTACGTCGCGTGCCACACGTTCCACTACGGCGGCAACATGGACGAGATCATCGACGCTGCCGGGGACTCGCTGCAGCTGGTCCACGTCGCCGACGCGTACGACCACCGTCGCTCACACGGCCTGCGCTACATCACGAACCCGCCCGGCAATCCGGTCCGCGTGCACCAGCACCTGCCGGTCGGCCAGGCGGACGTCGACTTCGACGCCTTCTGGGCGGCGCTCGACCGGGTCGGTTTCTCGGCGCGCGAGGACACCGTCGCGGTCTCGAGCGTCTTCGCCGAGGACGAGAACGCCGACGCGGTGTCGCGGTTCCAGCTCGACACGATCACGAAGGGGCTCTACCGATGACCACCACCCTCGAAACGCAGGCGTCCACCGACGCCGACTCCCGTCCCGTCACCCTGCAGGCCGCGGAGCAGACCCCGACCGCCCTGTGGAACGACTCCGCCGACCCGCGCGAACTGTCGACCGCCATCCACGAGTACGGTGCCGTCGGTGCGACCTGCAACCCGGTGATCGCGTACACCTGCATCCAGCAGGACCCGGAGACCTGGGTCCCGCGCATCCGCGAGATCGCCGAGGAGCACCCGACGGCGGGGGAGTCCTGGATCGGCTGGAAGGCCGTCGAGGCGCTCTCCATCGCCGCCGCGGCGCAGCTGCTGCCCGCGTTCGAGGCGTCCGGCGGACGGAACGGTCGACTTTCCATGCAGACCGACCCCCGGTTCCACCGCGACGCCGACGCGCTCGTCGAGCAGGCCGTCCGGTTCTCGCAGCTCGCGCCGAACATCATCGTGAAGATCCCCGCCACCAAGGTCGGCATCGCCGCGATCGAGGAAGCCGCCTACCGCGGGGTCTCGATCAACGCCACGGTGTCCTTCACCGTGCCGCAGGTCGTCGCCGTGGGCGAGGCCATCGAGCGGGCACTCGACCGCCGTGCTGCCGAGGGCCTGCCGGAGCAGGAGTTCGGCCACGTCGTCACCCTGATGGCCGGCCGCTTCGACGACTGGCTGAAGACCGTCGTCAAGCGCGACCACGTGATGGTGGACCCGGGCATCCTCGAGTGGGCCGGTGTCGCCGCGGTGAAGAACGCCTACCGCGTCTTCCAGGAGCGTGGGTTCCGCTCGCGGGTGCTGGTCGCCGCGTTCCGCAACGCACTGCAGTGGTCGGAGTTCCAGGGCGGCGACCTGGTCGTGTCGCCGCCGTTCCAGTGGACGAAGGACATCAACGACAACGCGTTCCCGTTCCGTCCGCACGCCATCGACGACGAGGTCCCCGTGCACGTCATCGAGGCGCTCCGGGCCGCGACGCCGGAGTTCGCCCGCGGCTACGACGTGGACGGCATGACGATCGACGAGTTCGACCGCTTCGGTGCGACCGTGACGACGCTCCGGCAGTTCCTGGACGCCGACGCGAAGCTCGACGCCCTGGTCCGCGACATCATCGTCCCCGCTGTCTGAGACGGGATCTGATGCGCGGCGCGATCCGCGGTCGGAATGACGGGTCGCGCCCCGCGCGCTGACGCACCAGCCTGGAGGCCCGGTGCCGGTCCCCGAGACCGGCACCGGGCCTCCAGGTGGTTGGTTCATGTGCTGACAAAGTCCGTCGCATCGGCTACGCTCGTTGTCGCGCTCCAACGCGCGTCACCTGAACGAAGGAGTTCTCCATGGACAGCATCGGCGTCGGGCTGATCTCGGTCGGTTGGATGGGGCGGTTGCACTCGCGTGCCTACCGAGCGTTGCCGGACCACTTCCCGGAGCTCGGCGTCCAGCCGCGGCTCGTCGTCGCGGCTGACCCGATCGAGGCGGCACGCGACCAGGCGGTGACGCGGCTCGGGTACGAGCGGGCCGTCGCCGACTACCACGAGGTCCTCGCCGACCCGGCGGTCGAGGTCGTGTCGATCTGTTCGCCGAACTTCCTGCACCGCGAGATGGCCGTCGCCGCGGCTGAGGCGGGCAAGCCGTTCTGGATCGAGAAGCCGATGGGGCGGTACGCCAGCGACTCGCGCTCCATCCACCAGGCGGTGCAGCGCGCCGGCGTCATCACGAGCGTCGGCTTCAACTACCGGCACGCCCCGGCCATCGAGCGCGCCCGGGAACTCGTCCGCAACGGGCGGCTCGGCCGGATCACGAACGTGCGCGGATCGTTGCTCGCCGACTACTCGTCCGACCCGGCGGCCCCGCTGACCTGGCGCTTCGAGCGTGAGCGCGCCGGATCGGGTGTCCTCGGCGACCTGCTGTCGCACGGACTCGACCTGGCGCAGTACGTGGTCGGGCGGATCGCCTCGGTCAGTGCGCTCGCCGAGACGTTCATCGAGTCGCGGCCCCGCCCGGCTGCCGGCATCGTCGACCGCAGTGCCGCTGCGACCGGTGAGCTCGGTGCCGTCGAGAACGAGGACTACGCCGCGCTGCTGTTCCGGTTCGAGGACGGTGCGGTCGGCACGATGGACTCGAGTCGCGTCATGCGTGGGCCGCACGCCGAGTACACGCTCGAGATCTACGGCACCCGCGGTTCGGTCCGGTGGGACTTCCAGCGCCTCAACGAGCTCGAGGTGTACCTGGACGGCCAAGAGGCCGACGGGTACGCGACGCACTACGTCGCTCCCGGGGACGGCGAGTTCGCCCGGTTCCAGCCGGGCGCCGGCACCGCGATGGGCTACGACGACCTGAAGACGATCGAGGCGGCGCAGTTCATCGCGAGCGTGCAGCGCGGGGAACAGCTCGCGCCCTCGGTCGCCGACGGGCTGGCTGCCGCGTCGATCGTCGAGGCCGCGGAGGCCTCGCTGGTCGACGGCTCGTGGCACGACGTCGCTCGTGTCGACGGGCCGCTGACGTACGGGGCGCCGACGCCGAGGTTCTAGACACCTGGCCGTCCTTGCTTGTTAGTATGTAAGGACAAAGTCCGAGCAACCAGGAGGCACCATGCCGCTCGTCCGTATCGACCTCGCCACCGGCCGCACGCCGGAGGCCGTCCGTGGCATCGCCGACGCCATCCACCAGGCCATCGTCGACGTGTACGGGATCCCGGTGCGGGACCGGTTCCAGGTGATCACCGAGCACCCCGCGCAGCAGATCATCGCCGAGGACGCCGGGCTGGGGTTCGAGCGCACCGAGGGCGTCATCGTCATCCAGGTGTTCACGCAGCGCGGGCGGAGCGACGAGGCGAAGGCGGCGCTGTACCGGGCGATCCACGACGCCCTCGCGGCGATCGGTGTCGCGTCCGAGGACGTCTTCATCGGCTACGTCGAGAACGGGCCGCAGGACTGGTCCTTCGGCTTCGGGCGTGCCCAATACGTCACGGGTGAGCTCGGGGTGCCCGCGCTCGGTTGAGGTGGTGCGGGGGCGGGCGCGGTGCGGTGCGGGGTGGTGCGGGGTTGGTCACGACACCCCGCTCAGTTCCGCCGAGTGGTCACGAACTGTCGGTTGCCGGGCCTCCGGGCGACAGGTCGTGACCACTCGGCACACCGCCGACAGTGTGTCGTGACCCCTCGCCGAGCAGCCCCGGGCGACAGAACGTGACCGCTCGGCCGAGTGACCGGTCGGCCTACTTGTCGACGAGCGTGACCTCGAACGAGTACCGGTCCGGGCGGTAGCAGTGCACGCCGTACTCGACCGCACGGCCCGAGGCGTCGTACGCGGTGCGGCTCATCGTGAGCACCGGGTCGCCGTCCTCGATCTCGAGCAGGCCGGCCTCTTCGTCGGTGACCGCACGGGCCCCGATCCGTTGCTTCGCCACCCGCATCGTGACACCTCGGCCGCGCAGCAGCTGGTACAGCCCGTACGCCTGCAGGTCCTCGTCGGTCAGGTCGAGGAACTCCGGCGGCAGGTAGTTCTCGAGGATCGCCATCGGGACGTCCTCGGCGAACCGCACCCGCCGGATGTGCGCGACGGTCGTGCCGGGCTCGATGCTCAGTGCCGCGGCGACCTCGTCGGACGCGGGGACGTCGTTGCGCTGCAGGAGCTTCGTCGCCGGAGCCTGCGAACCCTGCGCCAGGTCGTCGTACAGGCTCGTCAACTCGACCTTGCGGGTCACCGGCCCGTGCACGACCTGGGTCCCGATGCCGCGGCGGCGCACCAGCAGACCCTTGTCGACGAGGTCCTGGATCGCGCGACGGATCGTCGGCCGCGACAGACCGAGACGCTCACCGAGGGCGATCTCGTTCTCGAGCCGGGCCCCTGGTGGCATCGCGCCGGAGCGGATCGACTCCTCGATGCGCGAGGCGACCTGGAAGTAGAGGGGCATGGGACCCGACCGGTCCAGGTCCATGAACAGGTCGGACGGCAGCTGGCCTTCGTTGGTCATCGCGGTCCTTCACACGTGCGGAGATGCCGGCGTCGGTGCCGACGGCATTGTCGTGACAATACCACCGGGGATGTGGCGCCCCGGCCGCGCGCAGCGGGCGTTGCGTCAGTCGGCGAACACCGTCAGTCAGCGCAGACCGTCAGTCGGCGAACACCATCGGCCGGTTCGACAGTCGCGGCTGGTTCGCGGCCTTCGGCTTCTCGGCGCGCGCGCGAACCGGGGCGATCGTCACCCGGGTCACCGCGCCGAGCGCCTCGACCGTCTCGACCCCGTGGTGCCCGGCCGCGTGCACGACGATCGCGGCGCAGGCCTCGGCGTCGGCGGCGGCGTCGTGGTGCTGGAACCCCTCGAACCCGGCGGCCATCGCGGCGACCGGCAGGCGGTACGAGTCGAGCGTGTAGGTCTTGCGGGCGACCGCCAGGGAGCACAGCGAGTGGTGCTCGGCCAGGTCGATCCCCGTCGCGGAGCACCCACCGGCGATGACGCCCATGTCGAAGCGGGCGTTGTGCGCCACCAGGACGTCGCCCTCGGCGAAGGCCACCAGGTCGGGGTACTGCTGCTCCCACGTCTTGGCGTGCGTGACGTCCTCGGCGACGATGCCGTGGATCCGCGTGTTCCACTCCAGGAACGCGTCGTGCCCGAACGGCGGGCGGATGAACCACGACGCCCGATCGACGACCCGGCCGGCGCGGACCTTCACGAGCCCGACGGAGCAGGCGCTGGCGGGCGAGCTGTTGGCGGTCTCGAAGTCGATCGCGGTGAAGTTCAACGGCACGGTCCCGATCGTCGCACGGGGTGCCGACATCGCCCTCCGTTCCCGTCGGCGTTGCGTGTGGCTACCCTCGCCACATGGGGAACGAGGCCGACCGCCGTCCGCTCGTCCTGGTGCTCGCCGGTGCCGGCTACGGGCAGCAGGCGCCGCTGCTCTGGTGGACGAGCGAGATCGCCGCCGCGGCCGGGTGCGAGGTCGTCGCGCCACGCTGGCACGTCGACGACGCTGCCGGTGCCGATCCGGTCGGGTTCGTCGAGACCGCTGTCGCCGCGGCGCTGGCGGACCGGCTGCCCGACCTCGTCGTCGCGAAGTCGTTCGGCTGCTTCGACCTGCCGTGGGCGATCCGCCACGAGGTGCCCGGCGTCTGGCTGACGCCGGTCCTCACCCACGATGACGTCGCGGCAGCACTCGCCGCCGCGACCGACGTGCACGTCGCGATCGGGGGTGGCGACGACACGATGTGGCGCCCCGAGCGGGTCTCGGGGACTGCTGCGTGCCTCCAGACCGTCGACCGTGCCGACCACTCGCTCCAGGTGGCCGGCGACTGGCGGCGCTCGCAGCGGCTGCAGGCCGACGTCTTCGACGTCGTCGAGCGGCGCGTCACGACCCTGCGGCCCCGGACGGGCGGGTCGCGTCCCCTGTACTGACGACGGACTGGAGGCCCGGGTCGGCTCCGACAGGCCGCCGCCGGTAGGCTCTTCTTCCGTGGCTCTCACCATCGGAATCGTCGGTCTCCCGAACGTCGGCAAGTCGACCCTGTTCAACGCCCTGACCAAGAACCAGGTCCTCGCCGCGAACTACCCGTTCGCGACGATCGAGCCGAACGTCGGGGTGGTGAACCTGCCCGACTCGCGGCTCGACCAGCTCGCTGAGCTCTTCCACTCGGAGAAGACCGTGCCGGCGCCGGTGTCGTTCGTCGACATCGCGGGCATCGTCAAGGGCGCGAGCGAGGGCGAAGGCCTGGGCAACAAGTTCCTCGCCAACATCCGCGAGGCCGACGCCATCGCGCAGGTCGTCCGCGGCTTCACCGACGACGACGTCGTGCACGTCGCGAACAAGGTCTCCCCGAAGGACGACCTCGAGGTCATCAACACCGAGCTGATCCTCGCCGACATGGAGACCATCGACAAGGCGCTCCCGCGGTACGAGAAGATGCTCAAGCTCAAGCAGGCCGAGCCGATCGTGCTCGAGACCGCTCGCGAGGCCCGTGCCGCGCTCGAGCAGGGCACGCTGCTGTCCGCCACCGAGATCGACCTGTCGCCGATCGCCGAGCTCGGCCTGCTCAGCGCCAAGCCCTTCATCTTCGTGTTCAACGTCGACGAGGCAATCCTGACCGACGAGTCGCGCAAGGCCGAACTGGCCGCGCTCGTCGCCCCGGCGCAGGCCGTGTTCCTCGACGCCCAGGTCGAGTCGGAGCTCATCGACCTCGACCCGGCCGACGCCGCCGAACTGCTCGAGTCGACCGGTCAGACCGAGTCGGGCCTCGACCAGCTCGCCCGAATCGGGTTCGACACCCTCGGGCTGCAGACCTACCTGACGGCCGGTCCGAAGGAAGCCCGTGCGTGGACGATCGGCAAGGGGTGGAAGGCTCCCCAGGCTGCCGGCGTCATCCACACCGACTTCGAGAAGGGCTTCATCAAGGCCGAGGTCATCTCGTTCGACGACCTGATGGAAGCCGGCTCGATCGCCGAGGCCCGCGCCGCCGGCAAGGCCCGCATCGAGGGCAAGGACTACGTCATGCAGGACGGCGACGTGGTGGAGTTCCGCTTCAACAACTGATCTGCCGGCGTGGTTCGTCGTGCGCCAGGATGAGCGCATGACGAATGCACAGGCAGGGTGGTACGACGACGGCTCCGGCACCATGCGGTGGTGGGACGGTTCCGCGTGGACGGAGCAGGTGCAGCAGCAGGCGCCCGTGGCGTCGGGTGTCGGTGGAGTGATCGGCCGGATCCAGGCCGAAGCCGCTTCGGGTGGTCAGCCGCGTCCGGCGCAGAACGGCATGAGCTACGTCGTGCTGCAGGTGGTGCTCAAGGAGAAGTTCTTCGGCACGGGTTCGGGCAACCTCACCGAGCTCGAGAAGGCGATCAACGCGCAGGCTGCGTTCGGGTACCGGCTGCACACGATCACGACGGCTTCCTCGGGGAGCACTGGCTTCGGTGGCGGGGACCGGGTGCAGGCCACGATGGTCTTCGAGCGCCTGAACTGAGGCGAGCGGTCCGAGTCGGCGGGACGCCCGGTGGGGTCAGTCGACGAGCGCCAGGATCACCGCGGGGATGCGGTGCTCGATCGCGTCCCAGACGATCTCCTTCCGTGCCTTCCGGCAGTCGTGGGACAGGATGTTGCGGGTCTTCCGGACCGCCGCGAGTGACAGGTCGGACGGAAGTCGTGCCTCCCGGTCCTGGGGGATGCGACCGAGCAGGTCGTCGAAGCGGATGATGACCGCTTCGGCTGCTCGGTAAGTGAGGCTGCGGGCCGCGTCGAACTCGCTCCGCCCGTGCTCGACGATCATGGAGCACTCGGCGAGCAGGTCGAGGAAGCTGGCCTGCAGCGACGGCCACCGCTCCTCGAAGGCAGCAGGGTCACGGTCGTTGCGGGGCCGAGGCGTGAACCGGGGAGCCGGCATCACAGCGGCACGGCTTCGTCGAGGACGTGGGCGAAGTGCTCGTCGTCCTCGAGGTCGTCGGTGAGGACGTCGACCTCGAAACCGGTGATGCGCTCGACCTCGTGCGCGAATCCACCGAGATCGAACAGCGATGCCGCGGGGGTCAGGTGGACCAGCAGGTCGATGTCACTGCGTTCGGTGTCCTGCCCGCGGACCGCGGAGCCGAAGACGCGGACGTCGTCGAGGTGGAAGCGCTTCGCCTCGTCGAGGATCACGTCGGCGTAGATGGCGAGCGGGATGCTCGGGCGGGTGTGGGCCGCTTCGAGGATCCGCCGGAGCGACTCCGGGCGCGGCCGCTTCCGTCCGCTCTCGTACGCCGAGATGGTGGGCTGCTGCATGCCGGCGGCGGCAGCGAGACCGGTCTGCGAGAGACCGAGGTCCTCGCGGGCAGCGCGGATCAGCTCCGCAGCACGTTCGACCCGCATGGCGACCCCCCTATAGCTCTCGACTATAGAGGACGCGCCCTTGCTGCTGAAGTGGCATGGGGGACTAGATTCGGCTCGTCCAGTGCCCGAGGAGGCCCCCATGCCGTACGTCGTCGATTTCGTGAACGTGTCCACGGTGGGGCTCGAGACATCGCCGGTGGTGGATGCGCTCGCCGGCCTCCGTGCGAACGAGGCCCGTTACTTCAAGAACAAGTACGACCACGACCTCACCACACGTCCTGCCGCCGAGGCTCCCGAGCTGGTCGAGTACGTCGCCCGCGTACTCGTGGAGGAGCGGGGGCTCGTGATCGCGTCCCCGCCACTCGAGGCCACCGAAGCAGTGGTCGACGGCGTCCGCTGGACCTACGTCTTCCACGAGTCCGGCCTGGCGATCAACGTGCTCTACACACTCGAACCGGGCGGCAAGCGAGCGGTCGGGTTCAAGCTCTCCGACGGCATGGACGTGCCGGAGGAGCTCGCCGACAAGTTCAGGTTCGCCCGGCAGCGGTCGAAGCTCGCGGGCACGATCCGCGGCTCGTTCTTCGTGATCAAGGGCGAGTACTGACGCGTCGCACCCGGGCTGCCCCGGGAACGACGAAGCGCCGCCGAGCGGACTCGGCGGCGCTTCGTGGTGGTGCTGGTGGGACCTAGGCCGCGAGGGCCATCTCGCCCGCCTGCACGGACTGTGCCTGCAGCAGGGTGCGGCTGGCCTCGCCCGCCCAGGAGCGGCCCGGGACGGTCCAACCGGCCTCGCCCACGGCGTCGAGCCGGGTGCCCCGGGTGACGAAGGTCCCCAGGTCGTCGGCCGCGATGCGGACGAGGTACTCGCGCTGCGAACGGTCGTCGCGCACCGGGAACTCGGCGATGCGGTCGGGGGTGATCGTCGGGGCCGCGAGTGCGGTCCCGAACACGGTGATTCGTTCGTTGCTGGTCATGGTGCTGTACTTCCTGGTCATTCGGCGCCAGGGCGACTCGGTGTCGGCGGACGTCTCAGTCCAGCGCGACGCATCGAGTGCGGGGCGCGCACGTCGAGTTTCAACGTGCAGCTCGTCCGTTCGGATCGAGCGGTGTCTCGAGTGGAATGCGACTCGGGTGAGTCGGTGTCGAGAGATTGGTGTGCGCGAGTCAGATGGGTTCGCTGCAGTGCACCAACCAGAGACTATACGCCCACCCCGCCGAGAAGTCCAGCAAGCGACCGGAACGAGCGTCAGGACGCCAGGAAAGCTGCCCAGCGGTCCCCGCCTGCGGCGACGTTCCCGGAGCCGTCGAGGCGGGCCGCGGCCGAGGAAGGCTTGCGCGAGGCCTGTTCGTGGATCAGCCCGTCGAACGACGCCGAGAAGTCCAAGCGGGGCAGCGCGGCCGTGACGTCCCGCAGGTCGTCCGACGACCACTTGTCGAAGCCGACACCGGAGACGTCGAGCGAGGTCGCCACCTCGAGCAGGTGCCCTTCGGCGTCGACCTCGGGGTCGACGGATCGCCACATGTGCCGCTCGATGATCTCCCCGACACGGCGGGCTCGCACGGCGTCCCACCCGGCACCGAGCGCGAAGACCGAACCCACGGCGCCGCCGGCGTCCTCGAAGGGCACCCGGTGGGCGTCGAACGACGGGGTGACGCCGAGGTCGTGCAGCATCGTCGCGACGAAGAGCAGCTCGGGGTCCGGTTCGAGGTCGACCGTCGGGGCGAGCAGGACGGCCCAGGCCCACGAGCGCAGGCAGTGGTGCACGAGGGCGGGTTCAGACCATGCCCGCACGACGTCCAGTGCGCGCGCAGCGACGGGGGAGGGCGGGGTGAGCAGGGCTTCGACGTCGAGCGACATGGCACGACAGTAGCGGCAGGAACGAGCCGTAACGGGGCGGAAACGTGCCGGGCCAGAACCGGAAACAGCGCCACGTTAGCTTTCGGTTCACTGAGTACCCGCTCAGCACCCCTCCACCCCACCCGAAGGAACTGCGCCCATGCAGCACGGACCACGGCTGCGCCCCCGCGCGACGATCGTCTCCTCGACGCTCGTCGCCGCCGGGGCGTTCGGCCTCGCCGTCCTGACGGCCGCTCCGGCCCAGGCAGCACCCACCGCGACCACCGCCACCATCGACGCCCCGGCCACCGTGACCGTCGGCACGGTGTTCGACGTCGACCTGACGATCCCGGACACCGCCGACGTCTACGCGTACGAGATCACCCTCGAGGCCGACTCCGTGCAGTACCGGGACGACAGCGTCACCGGCCCGGACGGCGGCTTCGACAGCGTCGAGCAGGACGGCGGCGCCCTGACGATCGTGCACACCCGCCTCGGCACCTCGCCGGCACTCGAAGGCGACCTGGCCACCTCGATCTCGCTGACCCCGACGGCCGTCGGCAGCGTCGACCTCGACGTCACGAGCATCACCCTCGTCGGCTCCGACGGCACGTCGACGACCCTTGTCGACCCGGCGAGCACCACCGTCGTGGTCGCGGCGGCCGCAACGGCCACTCCGACGCCCGCCCCGAGCGCCACGCCGACCCCGGGAGCGACCACGCAGCCCGGCACCGGCACGGGCGGCGGCCCCGGCGACCCGACTGCACCGGGCGCCGACCCGACCGACGGCGCCACCGCCGTGGCAGGAGCCGGCGGGGACCGTCCGACCGGAGGCGACCTCGCCTGGACCGGCGCCGACGTCGCGCCGTGGATCGCCGCGTCCATCGCCCTGCTCGCAGCCGGCGGCACCCTGATCACCCTGCGGGCCCGTCGTGCCCGCCGCGACCGCACCGGAGCCTCCGCATGACCGCCACGAAGCAGGCCGCCACGAAGCAGGCCTCCCGCATGCAGGCCCCCAGTAAGAAGCGCACCGCCGTCGCCGGCGCATCGCTCATCGCCCTCGTCGGCACCGTCCTCGCCGCGACCCCCGCGATCACGGCCACTGCAGCACCCGCGGCCGTCGACGCCAGCCCCGCCGCCATGCTCGCGCCGTACTACACGGACCTCGACCTGACCGGCGACGACCAGGTCACCCGGGCCGACCTCGCCGTGCTCACCGACCACCTCGGTGCGACGACCGCGAGCACCGACTGGGCGACGGTCAGCGCCGCGGACACCGACGCCGACGGCACCATCACCGTCGCCGACCTGGCCGGGTTGTCCCAGCGGATGATCTACGACGACGGCCCGTTCGAGCTCGTCGAGGCGTCGACCATCGACATGCAGGCCGCGATGAACGCCGGCGTCACCACGTCGGTGGCGATCACGCAGGACTACCTCGAGCGCATCGCCGCGTACGACCGCACGAAGGTCGACACCGCGTCGACCGGGCGTGCGCTCAACTCGATCGTCACCACGAACGCCGACGCCCTGGCCGCCGCGAAGACCGCGGACGCCGAGCGCGCCGAGCGCGGGATGACGAGCATGCTGCTCGGCGTGCCGATCGCGGTGAAGGACAACTACGACACGAAGGACATGCCGACCACCGGTGGCTGCGGCTGCTGGGACGACAACCAGACCGACACCGACGCCGCCATGGTCTCCGGCCTGCGCGACGCCGGCGCCGTGATCCTGGCGAAGGCGAGCCTCGACGAGTTCGCCTTCGGCTTCGTCTCCGAGTTCTCGTCGAACCAGCCCGCCGGCTCGTCGCTCCTGGTCGCCAGCCCGTACAACACGGCGCAGACGGCCGGTGGCTCGAGTGGCGGCACCGGGGCGGCGATCTCCGCGAACCTCGCCGGGATCGGCTTCGGCACGGACACGGGCGGCTCGATCCGCGTGCCGTCGACGTACAACCAGCTCGTCGGCATCCGGCCCACGGTCGGCCTGACCAGCCGCGACGGGATCATCCCGCTCGCCCTGTCCCAGGACACCGGTGGCCCCATCACCCGCTCGGTGACGGACGCGGCGGTCGCGCTCGACGCCGTGACCGGCGTGGACGCGGCGGACCCGGCGACGAGTGCGCAGGCCGGCAAGGTGCCGACGTCGTACACATCGTCGCTCGACGCCGACTCCCTTCAGGGCGCCCGCATCGGCTACGTGACGAGCATGGTCGGCACGAACACCACGACGAAGCGCCTGTTCGACGCCTCCGTCGCGAAGCTCCAGGCCGCCGGTGCCACCGTCGTCCCGATCACCGCGACGACGGCCTTCAACCGGGTCCTGTCCGAGGGCAGCGGCAGCACGAACGAGTTCAAGCACGACCTGGACGAGTACGTCGCGAAGCACCTCGACCCCGACGTCGCCGCACGCTCGCTGCAGGGCATCCTGGCCTCGGGCGAGTACGTGCCGAGCCGCAAGAGCACCTACCAGTCGCGTGACCTGATCACCGACGCGCAGTACCAGGCGTGGGCCGGCCCGACGGGGTCGCACACGACGCAGCTCGCCACCGGCAAGCAGCTCGTGACGCAGATGCTCGACGACCAGGACCTCGACGCACTCGTCTACCCGTCGGGAACGCCGTACAGCACGCAGTCGACGAACATGCGCCTCAGCCCGAACACCGGCATGCCGGCGATCACCGTCCCGATGGGTCAGGCGACCGCTGCCGACAACACGATCACCGGTGCCGGCGTGAACCTGGAGTTCCTCGGCCGCTCGTTCGACGAGAGCACGGTCATCGGCCTCGGCTACGCCTTCGAGCAGGAGACGCACGCGCGCACCGCGCCCGCGCTGTACCCGGCGCTCGGTTGAGCTGAGCGGGTCGCGATCGCGACCACGTGACGCGCGGGAGGCCCGGTGCCAGCTGGCACCGGGCCTCCCGTCCGTCCGCTCCGTCAGTTCAGGACCGGGATGTCCTCCGGCACGACGCCGTCGGCGTACAGGTCGGTCGCCAGGTCACGGAGCGCGCGCAGCGCGACCCGCTGCGTGAGCGGGCCGTACGAGATGCGGGCGACGCCGAGTGCCTCGTACTCCGCGGCGGCCAGTGCGCCGGGCAGGCCGATGACCGAGAGCTTGCCGCGGCCCAGACCGGCGACGAGTCGCTCGACCACGGAACGCTCGATCGCCCCGGGCACGAAGACCAGGGCGGCGCCGTTGTCCAGGAACGCCTTGCCGCGGGCGATCGCGTCCTCGATGCTCTCGTCGATCGGGCGCTCGCCGCCGCGCACGATCGCGTCGGTGCGGGCGTTCAGCTGGAAGTCGACGCCCTCGGCCTGTGCCGCAGCGGTGATCGCGGCGACGCGGGCGACCGCCTCGTCGAAGGGCCGCAGCCGGTCCTCGACGTTGGCGCCCACGATGCCCGAGCCGATGGCGCGGCGGATCGTCTCGGCGGGATCCTCGTAGCCGTCGTCCAGGTCCGCGGTGACCGGCAGGTCCGTGGCGGCCGCGACGATCGCCGCCCCGGACAGGGCGAGGTCGAGGGGCATGCCGCCGTCCTCGTACCCGTACGACGCGGCGATCGAGTGCCCGGCGGTGGCGATCGCCTTCGTGCCGGGCAGGTCGCTGACGACCTTGGCGGTGATCGCGTCCCACACGTTCACGACGCGCAGGATCTCGGGGGCTTCGTGCAGCTGCTTGAGGGTGACGGCCTTGTCTGCGGTGCTCGTGCTCATGCTGCCGACAGTAGGCCGACGGGGCGGGCAGTGCCGAGCGGTCAGCGAAGCTGGACCGATCAGCCGGACAACGCGGAGGCCGAAAGGAGCTCGCGTCATGCCGTAGATGAAGTTTCAGTCATGGATAGGCTTCCGTTGTCAGCAACTTGGGAGGTCCACCAGTGGCACGGAAGCGCGGATTCTTCGCGGAGATCCAACACCAACAGCGGGTCGCGGAAGCAAACGCTGCTCGAGCGCAGCGCCAGCAAGCGGCGGTAGTGCGCCAGCAAGCGGCGGCCGTCGCTGCGGTGGAGCGCGCTCGTGCGC
The DNA here is from genome assembly GCF_003234895.2 of Curtobacterium sp. MCBD17_026. NCBI lineage: Bacteria > Bacillati > Actinomycetota > Actinomycetes > Micrococcales > Microbacteriaceae > Curtobacterium > Curtobacterium sp. MCBD17_026. The sequence continues at coordinate 849,415 of NZ_CP126281.1, forward strand.
AGGCGGAGCGTGCGAATGCTGCTGCCGCTCGCGCCACTGACGCGGAAAGAAAGCGCCTCGAACGCGAGGCGCAGGCTGCCTACGGTGAGGCGCGCAAGGCAGAGGCCGATGAGCTGAACGCAGAGGTCCAAGCGATCAACGAAGCCATTGCGAACCTTCTCGCTGCAACGCTCGACGTTGACGACCACGTCGATCTCGAAGAGCTCAAGCGCACGGCAAACCACCCGCCGTTCCCGCACCCAGATCTCGAGATTCCGCGCCCCCGTCCGCTTCCCCTTGTTCTGCCGCCGCAGCCGGTGTGGCAGGAACCGCCGGCCCCGAAGGGGATGTTCGGAAAGAAGAAGAAGCACGATCAGCTGAAGCAAGAGTGGTGGGCCGGTTTCCAGGCCGCGTCTGCTGAGTGGGAGGCACTCCGTGCCTCCTTGCCTGAACGGCAGGCTCAAGCGGACCGGCAGCACAACGAGATCGAAGAGCGTCGGGTGGAACTCCTCGGCGCTGAGCGAGAGCGCTACAACGCTGAATGCCGACTTCGCGAGGCTGAGGTTGCGGAGCACAACGGTGAGATCGACGCGCTGATCGCCGGACTCGGCTACGGCGTGACGGAGGCTGTCGAAGAGTACGTCGACATCGTGCTGGCCAACTCCGTGTACCCGGACGCCTTCGAGGTGACGCACCAGGCTGAGTTCGATGGAAGTACGTCCGAGGCGCTCATCCGGGCGGTGACTCCGGCGCCGGACGCGGTCCCGGCCGTCAAGAGTTATCGCTGGGTGAAGGCCAACGACGAGATCGTCGGCAGCCCCGCAACGAAGAAAGACATCAACGAGCGGTACGGCGACGCGTTGGCGCAGGTCGCACTGCGGACGCTGCACGAGGTGTTCGAAGCAGATCGCCGCGGCATCATTCAGACGGTGGCACTGCAGGTCGGACCGGCGACGAAAGACCCCGCGACCGGCCTGGATCGCTTCTTCCCGCTCGTCGCCGTGAGCGCCTCACGGGACCAATTCACGGCGTTCGACCTCACGGGGGTTGTGCCGTCGGCGACACTGGAACTCCTCGGAGCAGCTACCTCGAAGAATCCTGCTGGACTCGTCGTCGTTGACCCCGGCGGGGTGCGCCGCTCGTGAACGTTGGACGTCGGTTCAACCCGCCTCCGGGCTGGCCTGCGGTGCCGGTGGGATGGACGCCGCCCCCGTCTTGGACCCCTCCCGCCGACTGGCCCACCCCTCCTGAGGGGTGGGAATTGTGGCTCGCAGAAGGTGATCCGGCTCCGTCGCCAGATGCTCATACACCGTCCGGTCAACCCTCGCTTCCGAGTCCTGCAGAACCTGCGAGCACGGCTGTTGTCCGCGAGCGCCGCTCGGCACGCCTGAAAGCCGACGGGGACTCCCGCGACGAGAAGATCGATTCGCTCGAAGCCACGATTCGGGACCTCCGTGCTGCCCTCAACTCGGGCGCCGACGAGCAAGTTGTGCCGCTTGATGATGAGCGGGTCCTCCAAGAGGTCGGTATCTACCGTTACCACCATCCCCTCGAAGATGCGGCCGCCTACAAAGAACGGTTGAAGGACATCGAGGCACGAATCGCCGGTCTCGTCCGCTCCGGTCGGGCGATCGAACGCTCGAACATGTTCACTTTCGACAACTCCCTCGCGAAGGGACGGAAGATGACCGATGATCTGTCAAAGCTGATGCTCCGCGCGTACAACGCCGAAGCTGACAACTCAATCCGATCACTTCGTGCGGGAAATGCGGAGACAGCGAAGCGCCGACTCGAGAAGTCACGCGATGCCATTGCGAAGCTCGGTTCGATGATGGAGATGCGGATCGCTCCCGGGTTCCACTCACTTCGCGAAGAAGAAATCGAACTCACGGCTGACTGGCTGATGAAGAAGCAGGAAGAGCGTGAACGGGAGCGCGACGAGCGAGCGCAGCTCCGTGAGGAGCGGCGCGTTCAGCAGGAGCTCGACGCCGAGCGTGAGCGACTCGACAAAGAACGCGCGCTCATTCAACAGACTCTCGCGCAGCTACACCGCAGTGGGCAGAGTGACGCGGACCTCGAACATCGACTGCTCGCCATCGATGACGCCATCGCTCAAAACGACTTCCGTGCTGCCAACATCCGTGCGGGTTACGTCTACGTGATCTCGAACAGGGGCGCATTCGGTCCGGACGTCGTCAAGATCGGTTTGACTCGACGACTTGAGCCTCTGGATCGTGTGAGCGAACTGAGCGGAGCCTCAGTGCCGTTCCGATTCGACGTGCACACGATCTACTTCTCCGAGGACGCCGTCACCCTGGAGACACAGCTCCACCGGCACTTCGCGGCCCGGGCGCTGAATCAGGCCAATTCCCGCAAGGAGTTCTTTTTCGCTACTCCAGCAGAGGTGCGCGAGGTCCTCTTGCAGAAGGTCGGGGCGCTCTTGGAATTCCGGGAGGATGCCGATGCCACGGAGTACTTGCAGTCAGTAGGCGCTTGGCCGTCTCGCCCCTGAACCCAGCCGGCTCGCGTTAGGCGCTGGGGCCCGAGACGGGGCGGCCCCCGGCCGCGAGCCCACCCCAAGACGACGTGGGATGACGTCGGGAGTCGCGCCGGGCCTCCGGGCAGGGGCATGCTGGGACGCATGGCGAGCGACGAGCAGGACCCGGTCGGCACGCTCCGTGGGGTCCGGACGAGCATCAAGTGGACGCGGTACGCGCCCGACGTGCTGCCCCTGTTCGTCGCCGAGATGGACCACGACGTCGCGCCGGCGATCCGGCAGGCCCTGATCGAGCGGGTCTCGCAGTCCGACCTCGGGTACCTCGACGGCCCCGGGCCGCTCGCTCCCGCCTTCGCGCAGTTCGCGCTGGACCGCTGGGGCTGGGAGATCGACCCGTCGCGGATCCACCTGGCCACCGACGTCAGCGTCGGGATCGTCGAGTCGCTCCGGCTGGCGCTGCCCGACGGCGGCCGCGTCGCGATCACGCCGCCGGTGTACCCGCCGTTCTTCGAGCTCGTCGAAGAAGCTCGATGTCAGGTCGCGGAAGTCCCACTGCTCGAGCAGTGGGGGCAGTACCGGCTCGACCTCGAGGGCCTCGAGCGCGCGTTCGCCGGTGGGGTCGGCGTCTTCCTGCTCTGCAACCCGCACAACCCCGTCGGACTCGTGCACGACCGGGCCGACCTCGTCGCGATCGCCGAACTGGCCGCGAAGTACGACGTCCTCGTCATCAGCGACGAGATCCACGCGCCCCTGACCCACCCCGGCGTGCAGTTCACCCCGTTCGCCGCCGTCGCCGAGCCGCTCGGTGCCCGCAGCGTGTGCGTGACCTCGGCGAGCAAGGGGTGGAACCTCGCCGGTGTGAAGTGCTCGGTCATCGTCGCCGGCGATCCTCGCACCGCCGCGCTCCTCGACACCCTGTGGGAGGAGGTCGCCTGCCGCACGAGCATCCTCGGGCTGCACGCGAACCTGGCGGCGTTCACCCTGGCGACGGACTGGCTCGACGACGTCGTGGCGCGCATCGTGGCGAACGACCGACTGCTCGCCAAGCTCCTCGCCGAGCACCTGCCCGGGGTCGTCTACACGCGGCCGCGCGCCGGGTACCTGGCGTGGCTCGACTTCCGCGGCATCGGTCTCGGTGACGACCCCGCGGTGCCGCTGCGTGAGAACGCGTACGTCGCGCTGAACTCCGGGCTCGGGTTCGGGTCCGAGGGGCGCGGGTTCGTCCGGCTCAACCTGGCGTGCTCGCCGGAGACCCTGCGCGAGGCCGTGTTCCGGATCGCCGCGGCGTACCCGTCGAGCGCGCAGGAGGGGCTGGTCTGGCACGTCGCCTGACCGGTGCTTGCCGGCGATGCGGCTGGAAGGCTCGTCCTCCACAACTCGCCCTGGCTGAAATCTGTTCACAGATCGCGTTGGGTCTCCTGGATCGTGCTCCGCGGAGCGCCACGGTCGGTGCATGCAGAGATCCCATCCCACAGTGTCCAATCGAGATAGGCAAGATTGCCTAGTCACGGTTGGCCAGCTACGGTGAAGCGCACGGAGTTGCTCCGCCGGCTCGCTCGGAAGGCTGACGAGAACGACGTCGAGTTCGTGTTCCACCGCCACGGCGGGAGCCACGACCTGTTCCGCTTCGGTCGGAACACGGTCGTCGTTCCGAGACACCGAGAGGTGGAGGAGCTGACGGCGCGCGGCATCCTCCGTGACTGCGACCGACAAGGAGATGGGCGACGATGAGCCGACACACGGTGCGCGCGGAGCGTGGCAGGAAGTACTGGGTGATCTGGATCGACGGCGTCATCCGGACGCAGGCGAAGCGCGAACGAGAGATCGAGCTGATGGCCCGCGACTGGCTCTCGGTGATGAACGACGACCGCGATCCGGAGTCCTTCGAACTCGTCGTCGAGGTGACGATGCCCGAAGCGGCGCAGGCGCACCTGGACCGTGCGGTAGCGCTCCGCGAGGAGTCCGAGCGCGCACGCGTCGAGGCAGCGAAGGAGACGGCCGCCGCGGCGCTGGTCTTGCACGAGTGCGGGCTCACGGTGCGCGAGATCGGACCGCTGCTCCACGTCTCGCACCAGCGAGCGCAGCAGTTGGTCGCCGCCGCTCGCTGACGGCCCGAGCGATCGGGCTCCCGCTGCGGTCAGGCCACGTACTGGTTGCGGCCGACGACGCGGATGCGCAGGTCGTCGTCGCGGTCCATCGCGAGCAGCTCGCGGGCCACGAACCCGACGGACGGCCACCGGGACACCTCGGTCACCATGAAGCCGTCGATGAAGACCTGCCACGCGCCGGCCTCGCGGACCGCCTGCACCTCGTACGTCGCCATGCCGCGAGCGTACCGGGACCGGGCCGCCGTCAGTGCAGGCCGACCATCAGCGCAGGCCGAACGTCAGTGCAGGCCGAACGTCAGTGCAGGTCGAGGGTCATGTGCACGTCGGCCCGCACGTACGGGCTCGGGGCGATCTCGTCCTCGCGCAGGTGCCGGAAGCCGAACGCCTCGTACAGGTGCACGGCGCTGGTGAGCTGTGCGTTGCTCTCCAGGTCGATGCGGCGTGCGCCGAGTTCGCGTGCCCGGTCGAGTGCCGCGGTGATGAGCTTCCGCCCGGTGCCGTGCCCCTGGTGGTCTGGGGAGACGGCCATCTTCACGAGCTCGAACACGCCGGGGGTGGTGGGCACGACCCCGATGCACCCGATGACCTGGTCGTCGAGCCGGGCGACCAGGACGGCCCCGCCCCGCTCCACGACCCGGCCGACGGGATCGGAGAGGAACACGCGGTCCTCGTCCTCGAGGGTGAAGTACCGGGTGATCCAGGCCTCGTTGAGCGTGCGGAACGCTTCGGCGTCCGCGGGAGTGGCGAGGTCGGCGATGGTGACGGTGGAGGTCGCTTCGGGCATGCAACCATCCTCGATCGACGATGCAGTCACGTCCAATACTCGTTCGCGCTGATTGATACGCTGGGTGCATGGATCGAGAACCGGACGTCGACCTCCGGCAGCTGCGGGCGTTCCTGGCCGTCGCCGACGAGCTGCACTTCGGCCGAGCTGCCGAGCAGCTGCGGATCGCCCAGCCCGCACTGTCCCAGCAGATCCGGCGGACCGAACGCGCGCTCGAGGTCGACCTGTTCATCCGGACCAGCCGCAGCGTGGCCCTGACCGCCGCCGGCCGGGTGCTGCAGGGGCGTGCGCGGTCGTTGCTCGGGCAGGTGCGACGGGACCTCGACGAGACGGTGCGGGTCGGTCGGGGCGAGGTCGGTCGGCTCGACGTCGGGTTCGTCGTCTCCGCGCTGCCCCTCGGTCCGATCGAACGCGTGCAGGCGTTCCGGGAACGCTACCCGCTGGTCCGGGTGGAACTGACCGAGGGGTACTCGTCGACCCTGCTCGCCCGGATCGTCCGCGGCGAGCTCGACCTCGCCGTCGTCCGCGATGCCGACCCTGACCCCGCCGTGCGACTGCTGCCGTTCCGGTCCGAGGCCTTCGTCGCCGCTGTCCCGCGCGGCCACCGGTTGGCGGATCGGGATCGCATCCGCGGCACCGAGCTGGTCGACGAGCCGTTCGTGTTCTTCCCGGCGGTCGCGGGGGCCCTGGCGACCGAGCGCAACCTGGCACCGGTCACCGCCGGCGGCCGCCGGCCCGTCGTCGTGCAGGAGGCCACGACCTGGGCGACCGTGCTGCACCTGGTCGGGGTGGGCCTCGGTGTCACGGTGGTGCCGGAGAGTGCCGCGCTCGCCGCACCCGACACGGTGGCGCTCCTGCCGCTCGAGGGCAGCGACCACCGCAGCGAGCTCGCCTGGGCGATGCGCGCCGACGACGACCGCGAGATCCTGCGCAACTTCGTCGCCGCGGACTGACCGAGCGGACCGGGCGCGCGAGCGGACGCCGGTCGCGCATCCTCGCTCAGCCGAGCGACAGGACGGGCGCCCGGTGGTCACCGAGCTCGTCGATGCGCCACGGCCGAGCCCCGCGCAGCGTCAGGCCGAGCTGGACGAGCACGAACCCGACGTGCGGCTCGACGTCGGGGTCCCACGGCCCCTCGACGCCCAGGCCGAACGCGCCGAGTTCGTCGTCGGCCTCGTCCCGCAGCGTCAGCCGCCACCGGCCGTCGCCGAGCTCCTCGACCACGGCCCAGCGGGCGGTGCCGAACCGGCTCACGCCGTCTTGGTGATGTCCGCGGTGAAGTTCTGCACGCGCTGCAGCAGGGAGGCGCCACGCATCGCGATCGTCGCCGGCGGGTTCAGGTGCGGGGGCGCGGTGCGGATCAGCATCGGGCACCCGAGGTCTTCGCAGATGTACGTGCCGATCGTGTTGCCGTTGCGCCCGGACTCACCGGCACATGCGGCGGAGAACAGCCGGACCTGGGTCGCGGGCTGCGGCGAGTGGCAGAACGAGCACATCGCGGCGATGCCGGGGCGCAGCGAGCCACCGGCGGACCGGACGACGATGCCCACGGGGCGCTCGTCGATCCAGGACACGATGTAGCCGCGGCGGGCGGCCTGTGGATCGCGCCAGCCCAGGAACTCGCGTTCGTCCCAGAGTGTCTCGTGCAGGCCGGGGATGGGCAGCTGTGCGAGCTCGTCGGGGGTGGCGTTCACGAACGACGATCGGATGTCGGCTTCGGTCAGTGGCTTCACGGTGCTGACACCCTATTCCTCGCCTCCGACAGGGCGCTACGACAGCCTGGAGGCGCGGATCACCCCGAGCGCGCTGCTCCCGTCCGCCACCAGCACCGCCCGGCGCAGGGCGTCGCGTCCGACGCGACGGGCCGCCGCGTCGTCCGCGGCGAACTCCACGAGCACACGCGTCGACCGCGCCATGGCGCGCGCACCGGGCACCCACGGCACCGCACGTTCGATCGATTCCGCGACCGCGACCGCAGCCGCGTGGTGCTGGGTCAGGTGAGCGCGTTCGTGGGCGACCACGGCCTCCAGTTCGTCGGTGCGCAACCGGTCTGCCAAGCCGGTGCTGACGAGGACGCCACCGCTCCGACCCGGCACGGCGCACGCCAGTGCGTGGTCGGCCTCGACGACGGCGACGGGGGTGCCGTCGATCTCGCGGTGCGGGGCCACGCCGGAACGCATCGCCTGCCGGACGGCCTCGTGTTCCGGGCCGGGGCGCACCCGGACCGCGACGACGAACGCGACGACCGCGAGCATCGCGACGCCGACGTTGAAGCCGTGCGTGGGGGAGCCGTCCCCGCCGAACAGCTCCGTGACCGGACGGTCCGCGAGCACCACGAGGGTGATGCCGGCCACGAAGCCGACGACGCCGAGCAGGACAGCGACCGACCAGCAGACCAGCGCGGTGCGGGGCAGGTCGATCGTCCAGGCGGAACGGGTCAGGACCCGGGGCGCGAACACCACCACCGCGAGTGCGAGGACGATGAGCGTGATGCCGGCGACGACCACGGTGCGCAGCCGGTCAGGAGCGGGCGCGGGCGTCGAGGGCGCGGCGCAGGGCCTCGAGGTCGTCCGAGGCGAGCGAGCCGGTGAACTGCAGCAGCGCGGCCTCGCGGTCGGACGACGCGGCCAGCGCGCTCGACATCAGGGACGCGGTCTGCTCGTCGCGACTGTGCACCGCGCGGAACGTCAGGGGAGCGTCGTCGTGCTGTTCCCGTTCCACCTGGCCCTTCCGGCCGAGCCGGTCGAGCACGGTGAGGACGGTCGTCAGCGCGGGGCGGGGCTCCGCGAACGCGTCGAGCACCTGGCGTGCGGTGAGCCCGGAGTCGGCGGAGCGGAGTGCGTCGAGCACCGCCTGCTCCAGCTGCCCGCGGGGGCGCGATCGTTGTCCGGCCATCCCCGAATTCTACGAGATGTCGAAGGCCGGGCCACGACACACGCTCGTAACGCGGTCTCGGTATGCTCTGGGCGGACAACTGAACACACCGGCCGCTCATCCGTCGCGGGAGACGCCGTGCACGTACCTCCGGGTACGTCGTGCCCCCGGGCGCACGCACGGCACCGAAGGAGCAATCCCCCCGTCAATCTCTCAGGTCCCACACCGCAGCGGACAGGCCACTCTGAAAAGCAGACGCTCGGTCGTCTCGCCCACGGTGAAAGCCGCCGGACCTCACGGGCCGCGGTGAAACTCTCAGGCCCATGACAGAGGGGGAGTTCCACCCGGCGATCGTCGCCGGGTCCTGCCGATGCCAGGAGAACTCCGCCATGAGTCCGTCCCCACTGCCCACGCCGGGTCCGCGTTCGTCGCCGCTCGAAGCCGTGCACGAAGCCGCCGGAGCGACCTTCACCGACTTCGCCGGGTACCGCATGCCCGTGCGCTACTCGTCGGACCTCGCCGAGCACCACGCCGTGCGCCAGGCCGCCGGGGTCTTCGACCTGTCGCACATGGCCGAGATCGGGGTGACCGGCACCGAGGCCGTCGCCTTCCTCGACCACGCGCTCGCCGGGTCCTTCGGCACGATGCCGATCGGCCGCGCCAAGTACTCGCTGCTGCTCGCCGAGGACGGCGGGATCCTCGACGACCTCGTCGTGTACCGGACCGACGACGACGTCTTCCTCGTCGTCGCGAACGCCTCCAACCGCGATGTCGCCGTCAGTGCGCTCACCGCGCGGGCCGACGGGTTCGACATCGAGGTCTCCGACGACTCCGACACCACGGCCCTCGTCGCCGTGCAGGGACCGGCGGCGGCCGGCACGCTCGACGCCCTCGTGGTCGCCGACCGCCTGCAGCCCGAGACCCCGCTCGACGAACTCGGCTACTACCGGGTGCTGCACGCGCTGTTCGACGGTGCCGACGTGCTCGTCGCGCGCACCGGGTACACCGGCGAGGACGGCTTCGAGGTCTACACCGACCCGGACACCGCCCCGGTGCTCTGGGACGCCCTGCTCGAGGCCGGTGCCGACCGCGGGGTCGTCCCCGCAGGGCTCGCCGCACGCGACACCCTGCGGCTCGAGGCCGGCATGCCCCTGTACGGGCACGAGCTCGGCACCGACGTCCGTCCGGCCCAGGCAGGCCTCGGCCGTGTCGTCGCGAAGGACGGCGACTTCGTCGGTGCGGCCGGCGTCACCCCGTCCGCGGACGCTCGCGTGCTCGTCGGCCTGGTGACCGAGGGCCGCCGTGCTCCCCGAGCCGGCTACGACGTCGTGCTCGACGGCACGGTCGTCGGCACCGTGACCTCGGGCGCGCTCTCACCGACGCTCGGACACCCGGTCGCGATGGCCTTCGTCGACCCGGCCGCGCTCGCCGCCGTGTCCGACGGGGCACAGGTCCTCCACATCGATGTCCGCGGGACTGCCGTCCCCAGCACGGTCTCCGCGTTCCCCTTCTACCGCCGCGCCTCGAAAGGCTGACCCCATGACCGACCAGACCGCACTCCAGTACACGGCCGACCACGAGTGGCTGCTCGTCGAGGGCGACACCGTCACCGTCGGCATCACCGACCACGCCGCCGAGCAGCTCGGCGACGTCGTCTACGTCGAGCTCCCCGCCGTCGGCACCGCCACCACCGCCGGTGAGCAGATCGGCGAGATCGAGTCGACCAAGAGCGTCGGCGAGCTCTTCGCCCCGATCGAGGGCGAGGTCGTCGAGGTCAACGACGCCGTCGTCGACACCCCCGACACCGTCAACCAGGACCCGTTCGGTGCCGGCTGGCTCGTGAAGATCAAGGTCGACGGCACCTCGTTCCCCGAGGACCTGATGGACCACGACGCGTACCGGGCCTCCATCGCATGACCGCGTTCGAGAACCTCCAGACGTCCTTCGCCGACCGCCACATCGGCACCACCCCGGCCGACCAGCAGGCCATGCTCGACGTCGTCGGGCAGCCGTCGCTCGACGCGCTGGTCCGTGCGGCGATCCCGGAATCCATCCACGTCGGCCCCGTCGCCGACTCGGTGATCCCGGCCGCCGTCGGCGAGACCGAGGCGCTCGCCGAGCTCCGCGCGAAGGCCGGCCGCAACACCGTCCACCGCGCCATGATCGGCCTCGGCTACCACGGCACCCACACGCCCGCGGTGATCCAGCGGAACGTGCTCGAGAACCCGAGCTGGTACACGGCGTACACGCCCTACCAGCCGGAGATCTCGCAGGGCCGCCTCGAAGCACTCATCAACTTCCAGACGATGGTGTCCGACCTGACCGGCATGGCCACCGCCGGCGCCTCCATGCTCGACGAGGGCACCGCGGTGGTCGAGGGCATGCTCCTCGCCCGCCGCGCGTCCAAGGTCAAGGGCGACGCGTTCCTCGTCGATGCCGACCTGCTGCCGCAGACCCGTGCGCTGCTCGACCACCGTGCCGACGCCGTGGGCATCACGCTGCGCGCGTTCGACGCCGCCGACGGCCCGAGCGACGACCAGCTCGACGGCGCGTTCGGCGTCGTCCTGCAGTACCCGGGTGCCTCGGGCCGGATCGTCGACCCGTCGTCCGTCATCGAGCGGGTCCACGCCGGTGGCGGCATCGCCGTCGTCGCAGCCGACCTGCTCGCGATGACCCTGCTCGCCAGCCCCGGCGACCTGGGTGCCGACGTGGCCGTCGGGACGAGCCAGCGCTTCGGCGTCCCGCTCGGCTTCGGTGGCCCGCACGCCGGCTACCTCGCGGTGCGCGCCGGCCTCGAGCGCCAGCTCCCCGGTCGCCTGGTCGGGGTGTCCTTCGACGCCGACGGAGCGATGGCCTACCGCCTCAGCCTGCAGACCCGCGAGCAGCACATCCGCCGCGAGAAGGCGACGAGCAACATCTGCACCGCGCAGGTCCTGCTCGCCGTGATGGCCTCGATGTACGCCGTCTACCACGGGCCCGAGGGCCTGCGGTTCATCGCCGGCCGGGTCGCGCGGACCACCGGAGCGCTCGCCGCCGTGGCGCGTGACGCCGGGGTCGAGGTCGTGCACGACGCCTTCTTCGACACGCTCACCCTGCGGGCCGTCGGTCGCGCCGAGCCGATCGTCGCGGCAGCGCAGGACGCCGGCTACCTGCTGCACGTCGTGGACGCCGACACGTTCCAGCTGTCCGTCGACGAGACGACCACGCCCGACGACGTCGTGGCGCTGGCGGGCGTGCTCGGGGCGGTGGACGTGACCGTCCCCGCGACCGAGACCGCCGTGCGCGACGCGGCCACGGGCCTCCCGGCCGCCCTGCAGCGCGAGAGCGACTACCTGACGCACCCCGTCTTCAGCGCACACCGCAGCGAGACCCGCATGATGCGGTACCTCAAGCACCTGTCCGACAAGGACTACGCGCTCGACCGCGGCATGATCCCGCTCGGCAGCTGCACGATGAAGCTCAACGCGGCGACCGAGATGGCGGCGGTGACCTGGCCGGAGTTCGCGAACATCCACCCGTTCGCACCGCGCGAGGACGTCGAGGGGTACCTCGACATGATCGGCGACCTCGAGTCGTGGCTTGCCGAGGTCACCGGGTACGACACCGTGTCCCTGCAGCCGAACGCCGGCAGCCAGGGCGAACTCGCCGGCCTGCTGGCCATCCGCGGGTACCACCAGGCCAACGGCGACAGCGAGCGCACGGTCTGCCTGATCCCGTCGAGCGCCCACGGCACGAACGCGGCGTCCGCGGTGCTCGCCGGCATGAAGGTCGTCGTCGTGGCCTGCGACGAGAACGGCAACGTCGACCTCGAGGACCTCCGCGCCCGCGTCGCCACCCACGCCGACACCCTCGCGGCCCTGATGATCACGTACCCGTCCACCCACGGCGTCTACGAGCACGACATCCGCGAGATCTGCGACGCCGTGCACGACGCCGGCGGCCAGGTCTACGTCGACGGCGCGAACCTCAACGCGCTGCTCGGCCACGCCCGCTTCGGTGACTTCGGCGGCGACGTGTCGCACCTCAACCTGCACAAGACCTTCTGCATCCCGCACGGGGGTGGCGGTCCCGGCGTGGGACCCGTCGCTGCGAAGGCGCACCTGGCACCGTTCCTGCCCGGCCACCCGTTCGCGCAGCAGGCCGACCGGCGCTCCGGCGCGATCACCGCCGAGGCGGACGGCCGCCTTGCGCACGCCGGCGGCCCGGTCAGTGCGGCACCGTACGGCAGCCCGAGCATCCTGCCCATCACGTGGACGTACGTCCGGATGATGGGGCTCGAGGGCCTCACGCGTGCGACCGAGGCCGCGGTCCTCGGGGCGAACTACATCGCGGCTCGTCTGCGCGACGCGTTCCCGGTGCTGTACACGGGCGACGACGGACTGGTCGCGCACGAGTGCATCCTCGATCTCCGTCCGCTGCGTGACACCACCGGCATCACGGTCGACGACGTCGCGAAGCGCCTGGTCGACTACGGGTTCCACGCGCCGACGATGTCCTTCCCGGTGGCGGGCACGCTCATGGTCGAGCCGACCGAGAGCGAGGACCTCGCCGAGCTCGACCGCTTCGTCGACGCCATGCTCGCGATCCGGGCCGAGGCCGCAGCGGTGGAGCGCGGGGAGTGGCCGGCGGACGACAACCCGCTCGTGCACGCGCCGCACACCGCCTCGTCGGTGATCTCGGGGGAGTGGGCGCACGCCTACACCCGGGAGCAGGCCGTCTACCCGCTGCCGGGCATCAGCGGCCGGAAGTACTGGCCGCCGGTGCGTCGCATCGACCAGGCGTACGGGGACCGCAACCTGGTGTGCGCCTGCCCGCCGATCGAGGCGTTCGCCTGATCCGACCGGCGCCGACACCCCGTCGTCGCCCCGCGCTCGGTCGCCGAACGCTTCGTGCCCCGTCCGGTTCTCCGGGCGGGGCACGTTCGCGTCCGGGCCTCCGGGCGTCCGGGCGTCCGGGCGTCCGAGCGTCCGAGCGTCCGGCGCAGCGTCGGACGGTCACGACACCCCGCTCAGTTCCGCCGAGTGGTCGCGAACCGTCGTCCGGGCCCGCTCCCACCGACAGATCGTGACCACTCGGCGCGCCACCCACGGCAGGTCCCGACCGCTCGACGCACTCCCTCAGCCATACCCCTGAGCGATGCTCGCCCGTCCCCGACTTGCACAGAAGTGTGGCGGAGTGCAACGGATTTCATGCAGATGCAACAAAAACGCACCCTCCATCGACAGGCGCGCAAATCTTGCATCTTCTCGCAACGATCGTGCAAGTTGGTTACCGGCGTGTAACCGTTCGCCCCAGGGTTTGGACGCCGCTGTTCACCTTGCCTACAGTGCAAAGGTCAAACGCGCCCGGGTGACACCGCTGTGCCCTTGCGCGTCCCATGCACCAGGAGGAACCTTGATCAAGAAGCGCGCCGGGCTCTCAGCCCTCGCCGTGCTCGGGGCCACAGCACTCGCCCTGACCGCCTGCTCCAGCAACAGCTCGTCGAACGGCGGTGACTCGGGTTCGGCGAACGCGTCCGGGATCGTCACCACGAACGGCAGCGAGCCGCAGAACCCGCTGATCCCGTCGAACACCACCGAGACCGGTGGCGGCAAGATCATCGACTCGCTCTTCGAAGGCCTCGTCTCGTACGACGCCGACGGCAAGCCGGTCAACGAGGTCGCGAAGAGCATCAAGACCGATGACTCGAAGACCTTCGACATCACGCTCAACACGAACTACACCTTCACCAACGGCGAGAAGGTCACGGCCGAGTCGTTCACCAAGGCTTGGGACTGGGCTGCGCAGAAGTCGAACGCCCAGGGCGCGAGCTACTTCTTCGAGAACATCGAGGGCTACGACGCCGAGAAGGACTCGAAGCTGACCGGTCTCAAGGTCGTCGACGACGACGAGTTCACCGTCACGCTGAAGTCGGCGCAGTCGGACTTCCCGCTGTCGCTCGGTTACTCGGCGTTCGTGCCGCTGCCCTCGGCGTTCTACGACGACACCAAGGCGTTCGGCGAGAACCCGATCGGCAACGGTCCGTACAAGCTCGACGGCAAGAGCGCCTGGACCCACAACCAGTCCATCAAGCTCGTCACCAACAAGGACTACGAGGGCAAGCGCAAGCCGAAGAACGGTGGTCTGACGATCACGTTCTACACCTCGCAGGACACCGCGTACTCCGACGCCCAGGGCGGCAACCTCGACGTCCTCGACGCAGTGCCGGACGCAGCCTTCGCGACCTACAAGTCCGACTTCCCGGACTCGAACGTCAACCAGGCCGCTGCGATCTTCCAGGCGATCTACCTGCCCTACTACCTCGACCACTGGAAGGGTGAAGAGGGCAAGCTCCGCCGCGAGGCCGTGTCGATGGCGATCAACCGCAAGCAGATCACCGACAAGATCTTCGACGGCACCCGCACCCCGGCCAAGGACTTCACCTCCCCGGTGATCGACGGCTGGAGCGACGACCTCAAGGGCGCTGACGTCCTCAAGTTCAACAAGTCCGAGGCCAAGAAGCTCTGGGCCGAGGCCGACAAGATCTCGAAGTACGACGACACCCTCACCATCACGTACAACGCCGATGGTGGCCACGAGGCCTGGGTGACCGCGGTCACGAACTCGATCTCGAACACGCTCGGCATCAAGGCCGAGGGCAACGCGATCCCGACGTTCCAGGAAGCCCTGGACCTCCAGACGAACGACAAGCTCACGGGCGGCAGCCGCACCGGTTGGCAGGCCGACTACCCGTCGCTGTACAACTTCCTCGGCCCGACCATGGGTGAGGGCTCGTCGAACAACTACTCGCGGTACGACTCCAAGGAGTACAACGACCTCCTCGCCGAGGGCCGTTCGGCTGCGACCGTCGAAGAGGGCAACAAGATCTTCGACCAGGCACAGGAACTCCTGTTCGAGGACCTGCCCGAGATCCCGCTCTGGTACTCCAACGTGACCGGTGTCTGGAACGCGGACAACGTGTCGAACGTGAAGTTCGGCTGGAACTCGGTGCCGCTGTACTACGACATCGAGGTCCAGAAGTAACGCTGGTCTCGTAGAGACCACCACGCGAGCAGGTATCCTGCCTCGCGACCACCGGACGGGGGTTCGGGGACCACACGGTCCCCGAACCCCCGTACCGCGGCGGTAAGACCTTCCCCACACCGCGGGCGCTCGCCCGCACCGGACATCCGTGCCGACCCTCGGACCGTCCACCCCTCACCACAATGAACCTGATCGACATCGCTCCGGACCGGGCAGTGATCTGATGCTCTGGTACCTCGGCAAGCGCCTCCTGCAACTCATCCCCGTGTTCTTCGGGGCCACGTTCCTCATCTACTTCATGGTCTTCTCGCTGCCCGGCGACCCGATCGCCGCGCTGTTCGGCGACCGCCAGCCGTCGCCGCAGGTCATCGAGACGCTGCGACAGCAGTACAACCTCGACAAGCCGTTCATCATCCAGTACCTGCTCTGGATCGGTGGCGTGTTCCGCGGTGACCTCGGCCTGACGTACTCGGGCCAGCCGGTCAGCTCGCAGCTCGCCCAGGCCTTCCCGATCACGGCTCGACTGGCCATCCTGGCGCTCGTCTTCGAGGCCGTCGCCGGCATCGTCGTCGGTGTCATCGCCGGTCTGCGCAAGGGCAAGCTGTTCGACGCCACCGCACTCGTCGTGTCGCTGCTGCTCATCTCGGTGCCGACCTTCGTCGTCGGGTTCGTCCTGCAGTACGTGTTCGGCATCAAGCTCGGCCTGTTCCGGGTCACGGTGTCCGGTGACGCACCGTGGTCGGAGCTCGTGCTGCCGGCGATCGTGCTCGCCTCGGTCTCGTTCGCCTACATCGTTCGTCTGACCCGAGCGAGCGTCGCCGAGAACACCAGCGCCGACTTCGTGCGGACCGCCACCGCGAAGGGCCTGCCGCGTCGTCGTGTCGTCGGCGTGCACATCTTCCGCAACTCGCTCATCCCCGTGGTGACCTACCTGGGTGTCGACATCGGCAACCTGATGGTCGGCGCGGTCGTCACCGAGGGCATCTTCAACATCAACGGCGTCGGCGGCACGGTGTTCCGCGCCGTCAAGCTCGGCGAGGGCCCCACGGTCGTGTCCTTCGTCGCCGTGATGGTCATCATCTTCATGCTCGCCAACCTCCTGGTCGACCTGCTCTACGCCGTCCTGGACCCGAGGATCCGCTATGCCAAGTAACGCCGCACCCCGTTCGGCGACGCACTACGTCGCCCCGATCGAGGAGACCCCCCTGCAGGCGGTCGACCAGGTCAACGAGGACGAGAAGACCCGATCGCTGTGGACGGACGCGTGGGAGTCCATGCGGACCCGACCGACGTTCTGGATCTCCTCGGTCCTGATCCTGCTCATCGTCGTCGTCGCGATCTTCCCCGGGCTCTTCACGCACGTCGACCCGCGGGCGTCGAACCTCGACTTCAGTGACGAGGGCGCGCGCCCCGGGCACCCGCTCGGCTACACCCGCCAGGGCTACGACGTCTACGCCCGCGTGATCTGGGGCGCACAGAACTCGGTCATCGTCGGCATCGTCGCGACGGTCCTGGTGTCGCTCGTCGGCATCATCATCGGTTCGCTGGCCGGCTTCTACGGCGGCTGGCTCGACACGATCGTGTCCCGGATCGCGGACATCTTCTTCTCGATCCCGACCATCCTCGGCGCGATCGTGATCATGTCGGTGATCCCCGCCCGGAACGCCATCACCGTCGCGCTCGTCCTCGCTGCCTTCGCCTGGCCGCAGATCGCCCGCATCATGCGTGGTGCCGTGCTCAGCGCCAAGCAGTCGGACTACGTCATGGCTTCCGCTGCCCTCGGCGTCAGCCGCTTCAAGACACTGGTCCGCCACGTCATCCCGAACTCGCTGGCTCCGGTCATCGTCGTCGCGACGGTGTCCCTCGGCACGTTCATCGTCGCCGAGGCCACGCTGTCGTTCCTCGGTATCGGTCTGCCGCCGTCGGCGCTCAGCTGGGGCCTCGACATCGGTACGGCCCAGACCTCGATCCGGACCAACCCGGCGACGATCTTCTGGCCGTCCGCCGCCCTGTCCATCACCGTGCTCGCGTTCCTGCTCCTCGGTGACGTGGTGCGCGATGCGCTCGACCCGAAGGCGAGGGCCCGCCGATGAGCGAGACACTGACCCAGCCGAACAGCAGCCGCACCGGCGGTTCCGGTGCCCCGCTGCTCGAGATCCGCGACCTGCAGGTCGGTTTCAAGACCCAGAGTGGCCTCGTGCAGGCCGTCCGCGGCGTCGACCTCACCCTCGAGCAGGGCGAGCGCCTGGCCATCGTCGGCGAGTCCGGTTCCGGCAAGTCGACGAGCGCCCAGGCGATCATCAAGCTGCTCCCCGGTACCGGTCAGGTCACCGGGGGCTCGATCAAGTTCAACGGGCGTGAGCTCGTCGGTCTGAGCGACAAGGAGATGTCGGAGATCCGCGGGAAGGAGATCGGCTACGTCCCCCAGGACCCGATGTCGAACCTCAACCCGCTGTGGTCGATCGGCTTCCAGGTGGAAGAGGCGATCCGTGCGAACGGCATGGCGACCGGCAAGAAGGCCGTCCGTGACCGTGCCGTCGAGGTCCTGCAGGAAGCCGGCCTCGGCGACGCGTCGACCCGTCTGAAGCAGTACCCGCACGAGTTCTCCGGCGGCATGCGGCAGCGCGTGCTCATCGGCATCGGCCTGTCGAGCCGCCCGCAGCTGCTCATCGCCGACGAGCCGACGAGTGCGCTCGACGTCACCGTCCAGCGCGTCATCCTCGATCACCTCGAGACCCTGACGCGCGACTTCGGCACCTCGGTGCTGTTCATCACGCACGACCTCGGACTCGCCGCCGAGCGTGCCGAGAAGCTCGTCGTGATGTACAAGGGCCAGGTCGTCGAGGCCGGTCCCTCGAAGGAGATCCTGGCCAACCCGCAGCACCCGTACACGCAGCGTCTCGTCGCGGCGGCCCCGTCGCTGGCCAGCCGCCGCATCCAGTCGAAGGTGCAGCACCAGCGGGTCGACATCGCCGACGCCGGCAACGACGACGCCGAGCTGATCCACCGGGCCCAGGAGCGCGAGCACCGTCCGACCGAGGACCTCATCGTGGTGAAGAACCTCGAGAAGGTCTACAAGCTGCGCGGCAAGAACCGCGCCACGCGCGAGCTCAAGGCCGTCGACGACGTGTCGTTCTCGATCCAGAAGGGCACCACCACGGCGCTCGTCGGCGAGTCCGGTTCGGGCAAGTCGACCGTCGCGAAGCTCGTCCTGCAGCTCGAGAGCATCACGAGCGGCACCGTGCAGTTCGACGGCATCGACATCGGCGCGCTGAAGGGCAAGGACCTCTTCGACTTCCGCCGCCGCGTGCAGCCGGTGTTCCAGGACCCGTACGGCTCCCTGGACCCGATGTACAACGTCGGGAATACGATCGCCGAGCCGCTCGCCACGCACAAGGTGGGCGACAAGGCCTCGCGTCGCGCCCGGGTGCTCGAGCTGCTCGACCAGGTCGCGCTGCCGAAGTCGATGGTGAACCGCTACCCGAACGAACTGTCCGGTGGTCAGCGACAGCGCATCGCCGTCGCTCGCGCGCTGGCGCTCAAGCCGGAGGTCATCGTCCTCGACGAGGCCGTCTCCGCGCTCGACGTGCTCGTGCAGGGTCAGATCCTCGATCTGCTCACCGAGCTGCAGACCGAGCTCGGATTGACGTACCTGTTCATCACGCACGACCTCGCGGTCGTCCGCCTCGTCGCGGACAACGTCTGCGTCATGCGCCGTGGGCAGATCGTCGAGAAGGCGACGACCGACGAGGTCTTCGCCGCCCCGAAGGAGCAGTACACGAAGGACCTCCTGGCCGCCATCCCCGGCGCCGGGTTCGAGTTCGGACGCTGATCCACCTGGACACGAACGAGGCCGGACGCCCCGTCGTCCTCCGCGCTGGTCGCGGGGGCGCGGTGGCGTCCGGCCTCGTCGCCGTCCTGGGTCTGTTCCTGCTCGGCGATGCGGCGTTCCGGGGGAGCTGGGACGTGTTCCTCCGCGCCGCCGGCCCGATCGCCGTGCTCGTCTGGGCGCTCTGGGTCCTGACCTACCGCCCGTGCATCGTCATCGACGAGCGCGCGGTCACCGTGGTCAACCCGCTGCGCCGCACCGTGGTGCCGTGGCACGCCGTCGCCGACGTGCGGCTCCGCTGGCAGATCGTGATCGAGACGGTCGCCGGCCGGAAGGTGCAGTGCTGGGGCGGGCCGTCGCTGCCGCGGCCGAAACCGGCCCGGCGCGGCGAGCGGGCCGTCCTGCGACAGCCCGACGAGATGACGGTGCTGCTCGACCGCTGGTCCGAGCACCGCGAGCGCGCCGGTGCCGGCGACGCCGTGCGTGGCTGGGACGTGCCGGCCCTGGCGGTCGGCGCAGCCGCGCTGGCGCTGCTCGCCGCCTCGCTGCTCAGCCTGTGGCTGGGAGCCTGATACGGCTCGCGATCGCGACCACAGGACGGACGGGAGGCCCGGAGCACGACGTGCTCCGGGCCTCCCGTCCGTCTGCTGGTCACGTCCACGGCGTGACCAGCGTCGTCAGACGACCGCGCCGACCCGCTCGGTGAGCAGGTGCTCCTGGTCGGTCTGGATGCAGGCGACACCGCGGCCGTGCACGGGCTCGAGACCCGGGTCGATCGTGCGGCACTGCTCCTGCCGGCCCTCGTCGAGGAGCTGGTAGAGCGGGCAGCGCGTGCGGAACCGGCAACCGGGGATGCGCTCCGTGGGGGAGGGCAGGTCGCCGTCGAGCAGGATGCGCCCGCGGGCGGCCTCGGCCATCGGGTCCGGCACCGGCACGGCGGACAGCAGGGCCCGGGTGTACGGGTGCTGCGGGTCCGAGAACACGGCGTCGCCGTCGCCGTACTCGACGATGCGGCCGAGGTACATGACCGCGACGTCGTCGGCGATGTGCCGGACCACGGACAGGTCGTGCGCCACGAACAGGTACGACAGCCCGAGGCGGTGCTTGAGGTCCTCGAGCAGGTTGATCACACCGGCCTGCACGGAGACGTCGAGCGCGGAGACCGGCTCGTCGAGCACCAGGATCTTCGGCTCGACGATGAGCGCACGGGCGATGCCGATGCGCTGCCGCTGGCCGCCCGAGAACTCGTGCGGGTACCGGTCGATGTAGCTCGGCTCGAGCCCGACCAGCTCGAGCACCTCGCGCACCCGCCGGCGGATCTCGTCCTTCGCCACGCCGTGCACGGTGAGGGGTTCACCGATCACCGAGCCGATGTCGAGCCGGGGGTCGATCGACGCCATCGGGTCCTGGAACACGACCTGGAGGTCGCGGCGCAGTGCCAGGCGGTCCTTCTTGGACAGCGAGGCGGTGTCGACGCCGTTCACCCGGATGGTGCCGTGCTGGGCACCGGCGAGCTCGAGGATCTCCATGATGGTGGTCGTCTTGCCGCAGCCGGACTCGCCGACCAGGCCGAGCACCTGCCCGCGCTTGAGCGTCAGGGAGATGCCGTCGACCGCGTGCACCTCGCCGATCTGCCGGCGGAACAGCGCGCCCTTGGTGAGCGGGAACGTCTTGACGACGTCCTGCAGCTCGAGCACGACGTCGTCGCCGTGGTCGACGGCCGCCTCGGGGACGTCCTCGGGGCGGGGGAAGATCTCCGAGCGCTCGAGGGTGCCCGCGGCGATCTCGTCGCGACGGATGCACGCGGCGGTGTGGTCGTCGAGCAGCGTGCCGTTGCCGATCGTCGTGACGGCGCCGGTCAGCACCGGGTTGTCGGCGCTCTGCGGCACCGACGGAGCGACGAGGGCGGGCTCGCCGTCGCGGCAGGCGTCGATGACGGCGGGGCAGCGGTCGGCGAACGGGCAGCCCGTCGGCTTCTGGGTGAGCAGGGGCGGGCGGCCGTCGAGCGGGACGAGCCGCTCGGTGCGGGCGGACGTCATGTTCGGCATCGAGCGGAGCAGCCCGATCGTGTACGGCATCACCGGCTCGCGGAACAAGGGGAGCACCGGCGCCGTCTCGACGATCCGGCCGGCGTACATCACGGCCACGCGGTCGGCGTTGCCGGCGACGACGCCGAGGTCGTGCGTGATGAGCACGACGGCCGCACCGGTCATGTCCTTGGCGGTCTGCAGCACGTCGAGGATCTGCGCCTGGATCGTCACGTCGAGCGCGGTGGTGGGTTCGTCCGCGATGATCAGCTTCGGGTCGTTCGCGATGGCGATGGCGATCATCGCCCGCTGTCGCATGCCGCCGGAGAACTCGTGCGGGAACGCGTCGAGTCGTCGAGCCGGGTTCGGGATGCCGACGATGCGCAGGAGTTCCTCGGCGCGGGTGCGTGCGGCGTGCTGGGTGAGGGAGCGGTCGTGCAGGCGCAGGCCCTCGATGATCTGCTGGCCGATCGTGTACACCGGCGTCAGGGCGGACAGCGGGTCCTGGAACACCATCGCGATGTCACGACCGCGCAGCGCCGACATCTCGCGGTCGTTCCTGCCGACGAGCTCCTGTCCGTCGAACCGGATGCTGCCCTGCACCTGGGCGGACGACGGCAGCAGGCCCATCACGGCCATCGAGGACACCGACTTGCCGGAACCCGATTCGCCGACGATGCCGAGGAACTCGCCGGGAGCCACCGAGTAGTCGACACCCCGGACCGCGTAGACGGGCTTGGTCTTCGGGTTGAACGTGACCGACAGGTCGGACACGGTGAGCAGCGGCTCAGTCACGGTTGGCTCCGGAGGTGGGGTCGATGGCGTCGCGCAGGGCGTCGCCGAGCAGGCTGGTCGAGAGCACGGTCGCGACCAGCGTCGCGGCGGGCAGGACGAAGAGCCACGGGCGGGTGACGGCGGACTGGCTGCCGGCGGCGAGCAGGGTGCCGAGCGAGACGTCGGGGATCTGGATGCCGAAGCCGAAGAAGCTCAGCGAGCTCTCCGCCAGGATCGCGGCGCCGACGCCGAGCGTGGCGTCGATGATGAGCAGCGACGCCACGTTCGGCAGGATGTGCCGCCGGATGATCGTGAACGCCGGGACGCCCATGAACCGGGCGGCCTTGACGTAGTCGCGTTCGCGCAGCGACATCGTCTGACCGCGGATCACCCGGGCCATCACCATCCAGCTGAACACCGCGAGGCCGACGATGAGGGCCACCCACGTCAGGTTCTTGAACACCGGGCTGAGCAGCACGAGCGCGTAGAACGACGGGATCACGAGCAGCAGGTCGATGACCCACACGAGCAGCCGGTCGGTGACGCCGCCGAAGTACCCTGCGATCGCGCCGACGACGCCGGCGATCAGGGTCGCTGCCGGACCGGCGATCAGGCCGATGAGCAGCGACTTCTGGAGGCCGACCAGGGTCTGCGCGTAGATGTCCTGGCCGATGTCGTTCGTGCCGAACCAGTGCGCGGCGCTCGGCGGCATGCCGAACGCCAGCCCGTCGGAGTCGACGGCGTTCCAGTGGTACAGGTACGGGCCGAGGAACGCCCAGAGGATGATGAGGAGCAGGGCGCTGCCGCCGATGCGCGCGCGCCAGGTGCCGAACACCTTGCGCCAGAGCGGGGTGCGGCCGCCCTTCACCTCGATGACGTGCGCCGGCGTACCGGCGGCGCCGTCGCCGGGGTCACCGGCGGTGGTCGTGGTCGTGGGGTCGAGAACAGACACGGGTCACACCCTCACTCGCGGGTCGAGCGCGGCGTACAGCAGGTCCGCGAGGGTCCCTGCGATGAGCACGAGGATCGCCGTGAAGAGGATCGTGCCCGATGCCGCGTTGATGTCGTTGTTGCTGATGCTCTGGACGAAGTACTCGCCCATGCCGTGCCAACTGAAGACCAGCTCGGTGATGCTCGCGCCGGTCAGGATGAGTCCGAACGAGTACGCGAAGAAGGTCGACATCGGGATGAGGGCGACCCGCACACCGTGGCGCATGATCGCCGACCCTCGGGTGCGGCCCTTCGACCGTGCGGTGCGGATGAAGTCGTTCGACAGCACGTCGAGCATCGCTGAGCGCTGGTAGCGCGAGTACGTGGCGACGGCGCCGATGGTCAGCGAGATCGTCGGTAACAACAGGTGCACGAGCCGGTCGCCGAGCACCGGGAAGAACCCGGTCACCCCCGGCGTGTACTCGCCGGTGAACCGGATCACCTGCGTCCCGACGCCCTGGTTGAGCGAGGTCGCGAGGATCATCAGCACGACCGCGATGACGAAGGTCGGGGTGGCGAGCACCGCGAACGACAGGTACGTCGACACCTGGTCGGAGGTGCGGTACTGCCGGACCGCGTTCCAGACGCCGAGCAGTACCCCGAGGATCGCGCCGAGCAGTGTGCCGATCACGAGCAGCCGCAGGCTCGTGCCGGAGCGGGCGATGATGTCGGCCGTCACCTCGGTGCCGCGGGTGCTCATGCCGAGCGAGCCGTGCGTCACCAGGCCGACCCACCAGTCCCAGGTGCGGACGAGGAGCGGGGTGCCCGGATCGGCACCGAGCTTGCGGAGCGACGCCTCGATGGTGCCCTGCGGCACGGCCGGGTTGCGCCCCAGGAACCGGGCGGCCGGGTTGAGCGTCGTGCTGGCGAGGATGTACCCGAGCGTGGTCGCCACGATCGTCAGGACGATGTAGTTGACGATCCGCTTTGCGATGAAGGCGAGCATGTGGTTCATGACCTCTGGGTGCGGCCGTCCGACCGGACGGCGTTGTCGGTGGCGACAGGCTAGCCGTTCGGGCGACCGGGTGGGACAACGGAAGTGACGCTATGCAACATTCGTTACGAGCGTGTTTCGATTCGTCGCACAGACCCTTGTGCCGCCTTCGGATGTGGCTAGGGTTCTCAACCAACAGACGCGACGGCGGGGGCCGTACGCGGTCCAGCGCGATCTGCGCGAACCACAAGGAAAGGGAATCCTCGCCATGCGAAAGAGGATCAAGGGCATCGCCGTCCTCGCCACCGCTGCGGCTGCCGCCGTCGTGCTGGCGGGCTGCTCCGGCGGCGGACAGGCTGGCAACAGCAGCTCCGCGGTCGCCGAGTCGTCGCTGAAGTCGACCGGCTGGACCGTCGCGGACCGCGCTGACGTCAAGGACGGCGGGTCGATCACCCTGCCGATCGACACCGCTCCGGCGAACTGGCAGCTGCTCAACCTGGACTCGGGGACGGTCGACGACACCACCATCTCGCAGACCTACCTGCCGAGCTTCATCCAGTTCAAGGAGAACGGCGAGTGGGAGGCGAACAAGGACTTCGTCGACTCCATCGAGCTGACCAAGGACTCGCCCCAGACCGTCGAGATCAAGATCAACCCGAAGGCCGTGTGGTCGGACGGCACCCCGATCAGCGCGAAGGACGTCATCGCGAACTGGAAGGCGCTGAACGGCACGAACGAGGCCTTCGCGCCCCTCGCCACCAACGTGTGGGAGGACGTGGACTCGGTCAAGCAGGGCTCCGACGAGCGTGACGTCATCATGACGTTCTCGAAGACCAACGCCGACTGGGCGTCGGTCTTCACAGCGATCTACCCGTACTGGGCCGTCGACACCCCGGACCACTTCAACAAGGCCTGGGCAAAGGGACCGTACGCCGCCGACGGCACGACCTACGTCTCCGGTGGCCCGTACATCCTGAAGTCCTTCGACGCCAACGGTGGCGTCGTGACCTTCGAGAAGAACCCGAAGTGGTGGGGCGACGAGGGCAAGCTCGACACGATCGTCTTCAAGACGGTCTCCCGTGACGGTGTCGCCCAGGCGTACGGCAACAAGGAGCTCGACGCCTTCAACCTGAACGGCAGCGCCGACAACCTCAAGACGGCGAACTCGCGCTCCGACTCGAAGATCGAGCGGTCGCTCGGCACCACGCAGCGGCAGATCACGCTGAACGGCACGTCGGACGTCTTCAAGGACCAGGACGTGCGCCAGGCGTTCGCGCAGGCG
Organism: Curtobacterium sp. MCBD17_026; assembly: GCF_003234895.2. Lineage (NCBI taxonomy): Bacteria > Bacillati > Actinomycetota > Actinomycetes > Micrococcales > Microbacteriaceae > Curtobacterium > Curtobacterium sp. MCBD17_026. The sequence continues at coordinate 874,516 of NZ_CP126281.1, forward strand.
ATCAACCGCAAGGTGCTCGCCCAGGCGATCCTGTCCCCGGTGAAGAGCCCGGGTGACGTGCTCAACAACCTGACGTACCTGCCCGGTCAGCAGGGCTACCAGGACGACGTGTCGAGCGTCTACGGCTACAGCACCGACAAGGCGAAGTCGAAGCTCGAGGACGCCGGTTGGAAGATCGGCTCGGACGGCTACGCGACCAAGGGCGGCAAGGAGCTCGACGTCCGCTTCGTGATCCCGTCGGACAACCCGAACTCGGCGAACGTCGCGCAGCTCGTGCAGCAGCAGACCAAGCTCGCCGGCTTCAAGGTGACCATCGACACCGTGCCCACCGACGACTTCTTCACGAAGTACATCACCACGACGACCCGTGACTTCGACGCCACGTACTTCGCGTGGCAGGGCACGCCGTTCCCGATCTCGTCGCTGAAGTCGATCTACTACCCCGCCGACGCCGGCCAGAACTACACCGGCGTGACGGACGACTCGCTCGGTGCCGCCTGGGACAAGGCGAACGGCGAGCTCGACCCGGATGCCCGCATCAAGGACGCGCAGGCCATAGACAAGAAGATCGTCGCGGTCGCCGGCACCATCCCGCTGTTCGCCGAGCCGTACGCCTGGGGCGTGCGCAAGGACCTGGTGAACTACGGTCCGGCGCAGTTCCAGCAGTCCTCGGTCAAGTGGCAGGACGTCGGCTACACGAAGTAGTCGGCACCGCGCGCACGAACGACAGCGCGCACGAACGACACCGTTCACGAACGACACCCCCGACGTCGCACGACGTCGGGGGTGTCGTCCTGCGTCGGCCTACCGTCCGACCGGCACGGCGACCAGAGCTGCGCGACCGCTAGAACCGTGCCGCTGCCAGCGACGCCGCGACCCCGAGCACGACCATCGCCAGGATCGTCCAGCCGTGGGTGCGGTGCGTGATCGGCGCAGCCGTCACGATCGACGGGGGCGGGCCGTCCTGCTCGGCCGGGGCGGGCACGTGGGCCAGCATCCGCGCGGCCGCAGCGTCGACGTCCAGGCGATCCGGGCCTCCCGGCTGGTCGCCGCTGTGCGCGGCGAGACGCGCCGTCGGGCGGGTCGCGATCCAGACGCGACGGACGCCCTCGCTGGTGACCACCTCGATGCCGTACTTCGTGCGCACCTCGCCGATGCGTGACCAGGTGTAGGTGCTGGTCCGCCGGACGTCCACGATGCGCAGGTGCTCGGGCGTCAGCTCGATCCGGGGACGCCACAGCGCCGCCCACGCGACGAACGCGACGGCGATGCTCGGGATCGGCACGAGCAAGGGGGCGCCGCCGCCGAGCAGGGCCAGCGGGACGAGCACGACGGCCACGACCCAGAGGACGACGGCGAGGGCGCGCAGGCCGGGGGCGACGATGGTGGTGGGCACCGGACGAGGGTACGAGATGCCTCCCCGGAGACGCCCGGGGAGCGGGTGTGACACACCGGCGCGTATCTCCGGACGACCCGATTCCCCGGGGAGGCAGATCCTGGACGGACCCTCGTGCCGTCCATGGTCGTCGCCCCCAGTTTGGGTGTCAATACCCTGTCTCGGCGCACTCAGCGGACTCCCACGCCGAGGGTCACGAAACGAGCAGTTCGATCTGTTCGCGGATGGTCTCGGCCTTCGGGAACCGCAGGCCGACCAGGCCGATGTGCCGCCACCGGACCACGCCGTCGGGGCCGATCACGAAGACCGATCGGCGCAGGCCGATGCCCGGTGCCTGCACCCCGTAGGCGCGGATCGCCGAACCCGCGGTGTCGCTGAGCAGCGGGAACGCGAGCGAGGACCCGCGGGCGAACCCCTCGTGCGAGTCGAGTGCCTGCGGGCTGATGCCCCACACGGTCGCGCCGAGGTCGGTGAACTCGTCGAGTTCGGCCTGGTAGCTGCAGAGCTGGGCCGTGCAGACCGCCGTCGCGTCGCCCGGGTAGAAGGCCAGCACCACGGTCCGGCCGATCTCGGCGGACAGGTCGTACTCGTCGTCGGTGCGGACGCCGCCGCGCACGACCATCCCCGGCAGGGTGAACGACGGGGCGGACTCGCCGATCGCGGGGATGCTCATGGGTCCAACGGTAGGGCGGCCCGGCGGGGGTTGCCCCTCGGCGCGCTGTGCGGGGGCTGTGGATGCGCTCCGTGACGCGCTGAACGGCCAGTGGCGCGTCGACGCGCCGCTGCCGTGGTCTACGAGAACATCTGCGGGAACGCGTGCGCCACCCAGGGGTACCCGACGAAGACCACCGCGTCGAGCAGGGCGTGCGTGATGACGAGTGGCAGGAGCCGGCCCCACCTCGTGTAGATCCAGCCGAACACGATGCCCATCACCGCGTTGCCGATGAACGCCCCGAACCCCTGGTAAAGGTGGTAGCTGCCGCGCAGCAGGGCGGTCGACAGGATCATCTGCCAGCGGCCCCAGCCGAGGTCGCCGAGTCGGGCGTAGAGGTACCCGATCACGATCACCTCTTCCTGCAGGCCCGAGCGGATCGCGGACAGCAGCAGGACCGGGACCGTCCACCAGTAGGAGTTGAGCGCGGCGGGGTCGACCGCGACCGTGATGCCGAGCGCCCGCCCCGTGAAGTACAGCGCCAGCCCCGGGATCCCGATGCACAGGGCGATGAGCGCCGGGCCACCCAGGTCCGGCTTCGCCCGGAACCGGTCGATCCCGAGCCGGCCGAGGTGCGGCCGCGACGTGCTCCACAGCAGGTAGCAGACGAGCGCGACCGGGGCCAGGTCCACCGCGATGCCGAGGAGCTGCCGGGCGAGGTCGACGTACTGCACCGTCGTCGACGAGGTGTTCAGGGCCGTCGACTGCTCGCCGAGCGGGGTCGTCTGCGACAGGTCGTCGATGATCTGCAGGATCGAGTAGAGGGCGCTGGCACCGAGCGAGAGCAGCAGGACGATGGTGATCTCGACCCACGTTCGCCGACGGCTCATGCGCTGTACTCCTGTCGCTTGCGAACTACCGGTAGACTGGCGTGTCGGGCGTTCTGCCCACGGGTGCGGTGCTGTGAAAACACTGGCCCGACACTCTCCCAGAAATTGAAGGATGTCCTGTATGGCGCTCGCCACCCGGTCCGACCTGCGCAACGTCGCCATCGTGGCACACGTCGACCACGGCAAGACCACCCTCGTCGACGCGATGCTCACGCAGACCAACTCGTTCGACGCTCACTTCGAGGGCGAAGACCGGATGATGGACTCGAACGACCTCGAGCGCGAGAAGGGCATCACGATCCTCGCGAAGAACACGTCGGTGCTCTACAACGGCAAGCACGCCAGTGAGTTCGGCGCGGGCGGTCCCATCACCATCAACGTGATCGACACCCCCGGCCACGCCGACTTCGGTGGCGAGGTCGAGCGCGGCCTGTCCATGGTCGACGGTGTCGTCCTGCTCGTCGACGCGTCCGAGGGCCCGCTGCCCCAGACCCGCTTCGTGCTCCGCAAGGCCCTCGCAGCGAAGCTCCCGGTGATCCTGCTCGTCAACAAGACGGACCGCCCCGACTCCCGCATCGACGAGGTCGTCTCCGAGTCGCAGGACCTGCTCCTCGGCCTGGCCTCGGACCTGTCGGACGAGGTCGACGACCTCGACCTCGACGCGATCCTCGACGTCCCCGTGGTCTACGCCTCGGGCCGCAACGGTGCCGCGTCGCGCAACAAGCCGAACGACGGCGAGCTGCCCGACAACGACGACCTCGAGCCCCTGTTCGAGGCCATCCTGCAGCACGTGCCGGCGCCGAAGTACGACGACCAGCACCCGCTGCAGGCCCACGTCACCAACCTCGACGCGTCGCCGTTCCTCGGTCGCCTCGCGCTGCTGCGCATCTTCCACGGCACGATGAAGAAGGGTCAGACGGTCGCGTGGGTCAAGCACGACGGCACCGTCGTCAACGCCCGCATCACCGAGCTCCTCATCACCAAGGCGCTCGAGCGCTACCCGGCCGAGTCGGCCGGCCCCGGTGACATCGTCGCGGTCGCCGGTTTCGACACGATCACCATCGGTGAGACCCTGTCCGACCCCGAGGACGTCCGTCCGCTGCCGACCATCACGGTCGACGACCCGGCGATCTCGATGACGATCGGCACGAACACCAGCCCGCTCGTCGGCAAGGTCAAGGGCCACAAGCTGACCGCCCGCATGGTCAAGGAGCGCCTCGACCGCGAGCTCATCGGCAACGTCTCGCTCAAGGTCCTCGACATCGGTCGTCCGGACGCGTGGGAGGTCCAGGGTCGCGGCGAGCTCGCACTGGCCATCCTCGTCGAGCAGATGCGTCGTGAGGGCTTCGAGCTCACCGTCGGCAAGCCCCAGGTGGTCACGAAGCGTGACGACAACGGCAAGCTGCTGGAGCCGTACGAGCACATGACGATCGACACGCCGGAGGAGTACCTCGGCGCGATCACGCAGCTCATGGCCGCTCGCAAGGGCCGCATGGAGAACATGACGAACCACGGCACCGGCTGGGTGCGCATGGAGTTCATCGTCCCGTCGCGTGGCCTGATCGGCTTCCGCACGTCGTTCCTGACCGAGACCCGCGGTACCGGCATCGCCAACGCGATCTCGCACGGCTACGACGAGTGGGCCGGCTCGATCCAGACCCGCATCAACGGCTCGATCGTGTCCGACCGTTCGGGTGTCGTCACGCCGTTCGCCATCACGAACCTCCAGGAGCGGATGACGTTCTTCGTCAACCCGACCGAAGAGGTCTACGAGGGCATGGTCATCGGCGAGAACTCGCGCGCCGACGACATGGACGTCAACATCACGAAGGAGAAGAAGCTCACGAACATGCGCTCGGCGAACGCCGACTCCTTCGAGTCGATGACGCCGTCGCGCCAGCTCTCCCTCGAGGAGTGCCTGGAGTTCGCGCGCGAGGACGAGTGCGTCGAGGTCACCCCCGACGCCGTCCGCATCCGCAAGGTCGAGCTCGACGCGCAGGCCCGCCAGCGCTCCTACGCCCGCCTGAAGCGTCAGGACGCGTAGGCACCAGCACGCGCAACACCCGCGGAGGCCCGTCCTCCGTCCGACGGCCCGGTCACCTGCAGCAGGTGGCCGGGCCGTTCGCGGTTGTACCGTGGGCACCGTGACTCTCGACCTGCTCTCGATCTACCAGGACCTGCACGCCCACCCGGAGCTCGGCTTCCAGGAGCACCGCACCGCCGGTGTCATCACTGCGAAGCTCGCCGAGATCGGTGGGATCGAGGTGACGACGGGCGTCGGCGGCACCGGCGTCGTCGGTGTCGTGTCGAACGGCGAGGGCCCCGTGGTCTGGCTCCGCGCCGACATGGACGGCCTGCCCGTGCAGGAGCGGACCGGCCTGGCCTACGCCAGCGAGCACGTCGGCACCGACGACGAGGGCCGCGAGGTCCCGACCATGCACGCCTGCGGCCACGACATCCACGTCACGTGGCTGCTCGGCACGCTGGAGCGCCTGGTCGCGACCACGGGGGACTGGCGCGGCACGGTCGTCGCCGTCTTCCAGCCCGCGGAAGAGGTCATCTCCGGCGCCCGCGCGATGGTCGAGGACGGCCTGGTCGAGCGGTTCCCGAAGCCGGACGTCGTGCTCGGGCAGCACTCCGCACCCGCACCGGTCGGCATCGTCGCCGTCGGCACCGGCCCCGTGATGGCGTCGAGCGACCGGCTGACGGTGACCTTCAACGGTCGTGGGGCGCACGGTTCGGCCCCGCAGGCCTCGCTCGACCCGGTCGTCACCGCGGCCTCGGCCGTCGTGCGGCTGCAGACCGTCGTCGCCCGCGAGGTCTCGCCGAGCGACGCGGGAGTCGTCACCGTCGGCAGCTTCCACGCCGGCACGCGGGCGAACATCATCCCCGACGAGGCCGTCATCGAGATCTCGACCCGGGCCCGCAACGAGGAGACCCGCCAGCGCATCATCGCCTCGATCGAGCGCATCGTCCGTGCCGAGAGCACGGCCGGCGGCCTGTCCGAGCCGACGATCGTGCGTGCACCGGGCGCCGAGGTCACCGTGAACGACGCCGAGGCCGCTGCCACCGTGCTCGAGGCCATCCGCGCCGAGGTGCCGGGAGCCCGCGACCTGGAGATCGGGCTCGCCATGGCGTCGGAGGACGTCGGCCAGCTCGCCACCGCCGCCGGAGCGCCGCTCGTGTACTGGTTCACGGGCATCACCGACCCGGAGCGCTTCCGCCGCGGCGAGGAGATCCCGAGCAACCACTCGCCGTTCTACGCGCCGCAGGCCGAGACCGCGATCCCGGTCGGCGTCGATGCCCTGGTCGCGGCGACGCGCGCGTACGTCGCCTGACCCGTTCGTCGGGAAGGAGGCCCGGGGCGGCCCCGCCGCGCACGTGACCGCGGCGGGGACGGCGCGTTCACAGCCAACTCGCGCCGGGCCTCCCGGCTCGTCCGTTACGGTCGCGCCATGCGCTCCCTCCGTACCCCGCTGATCGCCGCGGTCGCTGCCGGCATCGCCCTGGCCGGACTCACCGGCTGCTCGACCCAGGCCGTGCAGCAGGCCACCGACCTCGGGTCCTCCGTCGCGTCGAACGTGGCCGACGGGGTCGCGGGCATCGACGGCAAGGCGATCCAGGACGGCATGTCCTCGGTCGCCGGTGGCATCGACGGCGCGCTCGACACGGCGCTCAAGGGCGCGGACGTGACCTCCGACGGCAAGGTGCCGGACGGGTTCCCGTCGGCCGACGTCCCGCTCGTCGACGGCACCGTGCTCGGCGGGGGAGCCGGACCGAACGGCTCGGGGTGGGTGGCGCAGGTCCGGGCGGCCTCGGTCGACGACTTCCAAGCCGCCGTGCAACAGCTCACCGAGGCCGGGTACACCGAGTCGGCGAAGCGTGTGGACTCGTCGAGCGCGTTCGGCATGTTCCGGAGCGACGCCCACCGCGTCGTCCTGACCTTCTCGGAGAGCAAGGACAGCGGCGGCGTCACGGCGACCTACATCGTCACGCCCCGCTAGTCCCGTACCCTGGGGGACGATGTCGAAGGCCCCCGCCACGCGCCCCGAGCGCGTCCTGATCGTGCACGCCCACCCCGACGACGAGACGCTCTCGTCGGGCGGGACCATCGCGACCCTGCTCGAGCGCGGCGCCGAGGTGACCGTGCTCACCGCGACCCGGGGTGAGCGCGGCGAGATGCTCACGGAGCAGTTGGCCCCGCTGGCGGGCGACCCCGCGCGGGTGGCACGGCACCGGGAGACCGAGATCGCCGCGGCCCTCGCCGCCCTCGGCGGTCCGCAGCACCTGTGGCTCGGCGGGCGTGGTGCCCGGCCGACCGACCTGCCGGAGCGTCGCTACGTCGACTCCGGCATGCAGTGGGGACCGGACGGGCGGGCCACCGCCGCGGACGACGCCCCGGCCGACTCGCTGACCGCGGCCGACCTGGGCGAAGTCGTGGACGACGTCCGCGCCGCGATCCGCTCCACCGGTGCCGACGCCGTGATCAGCTACGCCGACGACGGCGGCTACGGGCACCCCGACCACGTGCGCGTGCACCACGCGGCGCGGTACGCGGCCCGAGCCGAGGAAGTCCCGTTCTCGATGATCGTCGACCCCGCCGGCGGTCAGGCCGACGTCACGGTCGACGTCCTGCCGGTCCGGGCCAAGGTGCGTGCGGCGGTCGAGCAGTACCGCTCCCAGGTCGCCGTCGACCCCGTGGACCCCGCCGACCCCGCGGACCTGTCGTGGGTGATGCCGCACGGCGTCCGGCAGCACGCCCCGGCGGTCGAGGCGTTCCGGCACGACGCGGCCCCGCAGCCGGCGGCGCCGCAGAGCTACGCCGAGATGTCCGGTCAGGGCAAGGCCGCGGCGGTCGTCGTCTCGCTGCTGCTCGGGATGCTCGCCGGCGGCCTCGGGACGGTCACGCACCAGCAGACGATCGGCGCGTTCCCGGTCGGACTCGTCGTCACCACCCTCATCGTGCTCGGTCTGACCGTGGGCGTGCGGCTCGTCTACCGCTCGCGGGCGATGACGGCCGCGATCGGCATCGGGATCCTCGTCGCGACGCAGGTGCTCGTGTCGGTCGGCGGGGAGAGCTCGCCGCTCGTCCTCGCCAACGCGGCCGGGTACGTGTGGACCTTCGCCCCCGCGGTCATCGCCGCCCTGGTCCTCGCGTGGCCGGACCTGTCGGGGCTGCGGTCCCGGACGGCCCCGGGCCGCGAGTAGACTCGAACCCGCTCGTCGAAGGGAGCACCCGAACCGTGACCTACGTGATCGCCCAGCCCTGTGTCGACGTCAAGGACCGAGCCTGCATCGACGAATGCCCGGTCGACTGCATCTACGAGGGTGACCGCTCGCTCTACATCCACCCCGACGAGTGCGTCGACTGCGGTGCGTGTGAGCCGGTCTGCCCCGTCGAGGCCATCTACTACGAAGACGACCTGCCCGACCAGTGGGCCGACTACTACAAGGCCAACGTCGAGTTCTTCGACGAGGTCGGGTCGCCCGGTGGCGCCGCGAAGGTCGGCGTGATCCACAAGGACCACCCCGTCGTCGCGGCCGAGCCCGTCCGCGGCTGACCGGACCCCTCGTGGCGCTCGACCTCCCCGACTTCCCCTGGGACCAGCTCGTCCCGTTCAAGCAGCGCGCCGCGGCGTACGAGGGCGGCATCGTCGACCTCAGCGTCGGATCGCCCGTCGACCCCACGCCCGAGGTCGTCCGCACCGCCCTGGCCACCGCGACCGACGCGCACGCCTACCCGCAGGTCGCCGGCACCCCGGCGCTGCGGCAGGCCATCGCCGACTGGTACGGCCGCCGACACGGCGTCGCCCTGACCGAGGCGAACGCGCTGCCGACGATCGGCTCGAAGGAGTTCATCGCGGGCCTGGCGCTCTGGCTCGGCATCGGCCCCGGTGACACCGTGGTGTTCCCGGCCGCCGCGTACCCGACGTACGAGCTCGGCGCCGCACTGGTCCGGGCCGATGCCCTCGCCTCGGACGACCCCGCGGCGTGGCCGTCCACCACGAAGCTCGTGTGGCTGAACTCCCCGGGCAACCCGGACGGCCGCGTGCTGACGCTCGACGAACTCCGTGCCGCCGTGGTGCGCGCCCGCGAGCTCGGGGCCGTCATCGTCGGCGACGAGTGCTACGCCGAGCTCGGGTGGGACCCGGAGTACGCCACCACCCCGACGCCCACGATCCTGGACCCCCGGGTGGTCGGTGACTCGCTCGACGGCGTGCTGAGCGTGTACTCGCTGTCGAAGCAGTCGAACCTCGCCGGCTACCGTGCGGCCTTCGTCGCCGGTGACGCCGCGATCCTGGCCGACGTCCTGGCCGTCCGGAAGCACGCCGGGCTCATGCCGCCGCTGCCCGTGCAGCAGGCCATGGTCGTCGCGCTGCAGGACGAGAGCCACGTGCAGCAGCAGAAGGCCCGCTACCGGGCGCGCCGGAACATGCTCCGGGGAGCACTCGAGGACGCCGGGTTCCGGATCGACCACAGCGAGGCCGGGCTCTACCTCTGGGCCACCCGTGGCGAACCCGCACTCGACACCGTGGCCTGGCTCGCCGACCGCGGGATACTCGTCGCACCGGGCACGTTCTACGGCGCAGCAGGGGGCGAACACGTCCGCGTGGCCCTGACCGCGACCGACGAACGCATCGCCGCAGCGTCGCAGCGACTGGCGAGCAGCCGTCGCCTCGGCACCGCGTAGCACGGACACGAGTACTCCGGGTGGGACCCGCAATCCGTGGGAACCACCAAATCGTCACCTGGGATGTGTGCACGACCGACAGGTGCCGCGATTAGGCTGTCCTCGTGACTGACACTGCCAATGACGCTCAGAAGACGGCCACACCGCCCACCACGCCCGTCCCCGTGAGTCCCGCCGCCGAACAGCAGGGCGCGACCGCGACGCTGACGTTCCCGGGTGGCACGGCGGAGTTCCCGATCCTGCAGAGCGTCGACGGCGCGTCCGCGATCGACATCTCGACCTTCAAGAAGCAGACCGGGATGAACACGCTCGACTACGGGTTCGTGAACACCGGTGCGACGAAGAGCGCGATCACCTACATCGACGGCGACCAGGGCATCCTGCGCTACCGCGGGTACCCGATCGACCAGATCGCCGGCAACTGCACCTTCCTCGAGGTCGCGTGGCTCCTGATCTACGGCGAGCTGCCGACCCCCACCGAGCTCGAGCAGTTCGACGCCCGCATCCGTCGGCACACCCTGCTGCACGAAGACCTCCGCCGCCTGTTCGACGCCCTGCCACACTCGGCGCACCCGATGTCCGTGCTCTCGAGCGCCGTGAGCGCCCTGTCCACGTACTACGAGGACGACATGGACGTCGACGACCCCGAGAAGGTCGAGCTGCAGACCGTCCGGCTCCTCGCCAAGCTCCCGGTCATCGCGGCCTACGCCCACAAGAAGGCCATCGGGCAGGCGTTCCTGTACCCGGACAACTCGCTGTCCTTCGTCGACAACTTCCTGCGGCTGAACTTCGGCACCATGGCCGAGACCTACAAGCCCAACCCGGTGCTCTCGAAGGCGCTCGAGCGGCTCCTCATCCTGCACGAGGACCACGAGCAGAACGCCTCGACCTCGACGGTGCGCATGGTCGGCTCGACGAAGGCGAACATGTTCGCCTCGATCTCGGCCGGCATCAACGCCCTGTACGGCCCGCTGCACGGCGGTGCGAACGAGGCCGTGCTCGAGATGCTCCAGCAGATTAAGGACTCGGGCGAGCCCGTCACGCGCTTCGTCGAGCGGGTGAAGAACAAGGAGCAGGGCGTCAAGCTCATGGGCTTCGGACACCGCGTCTACAAGAACTACGACCCGCGCGCCAAGCTCGTCAAGGAGTCCGCGCACGAGGTCCTCGAGTCCCTCGGCGTGCAGGACGACCTGCTCGACATCGCGATGGAGCTCGAGCAGATCGCGCTCGAGGACGAGTACTTCGTCAGCCGCAAGCTCTACCCGAACGTCGACTTCTACACCGGCATCATCTACAAGGCGATGGGCTTCCCGCCGCGGATGTTCACCGTCCTGTTCGCCATCGGTCGTCTGCCGGGCTGGATCGCCCAGTGGCGCGAGCTGAACAACGACCCGCTGAACAAGATCGGTCGCCCCCAGCAGCTCTACGTGGGCGCGCCCGAGCGCGACGTCCCCACGCGCTGACCGACTCCGAGCGCCCCGCCCCACGGTTCCGTGGCGCGGGGCGCTCGTGCGTGTGCGCCGGTTGGTATTCCGCCCGCTTGCAGGGAGGCGGGACGCGCCACTCGCCTCCGCCGAGTGGTCGCGAACTGTCGTCCGGCGGGTGTCGAACCGACGGTTCGTGCGCCCACGCCGCCCGCGGGCGGCGTGTCGTGACCGCTCGCGGGGCGGGGTGGGGCACTGGACGCAACGGCCTGGAGGCCCGGTGGCGGTCTCGTGGACCGGCGCCGGGCCTCCCATGCGTGCGTCGGTCTGCGTGAGGCGGCGGGACGCGCCGCTCGCCTCCGCCGGGTGGTCGCGAACTGTCGTCCGGCGGGTGTCGAACCGACGGTTCATGCGCTCTCGGCGCCCGCGGGCGGCGTGTCGTGACCGCTCGCGGGGCGTGGCACTGAACGCAACGGTCTGGAGGCCCGGTGCGTCGGCCGCGGGACGCTACGCGTGCAGCGCGGTGTTCAGCTGGATGCCCTCGCCCTTGCGCTGCAGCGCCTCGACGGCGCCACTGACGCTGTTGCGGCGGAACAGGATGTTCGGGGTTCCGGAGAGCTCGGCGGCCTTGACGGTCTTCGGGGTGCCGTCGGCGTTCGGGGCCGCGCCGACCAGCACCACCTTCGTGCCTGCCGTGACGTAGAGACCGGCCTCGATGACGGAGTCGTCGCCGAGCGAGATGCCGAGGCCCGCGTTCGCGCCGAGCAGCGCGCGTTCGCCGAGCGAGACACGGTGCGTGCCACCGCCGGACAGGGTGCCCATGATCGAGGCGCCGCCGCCGATGTCGGTGCCGTTGCCGACGACGACGCCCTGCGAGACGCGGCCCTCGATCATGGCGTCGCCGAGGGTGCCGGCGTTGAAGTTCACGAAGCCCTCGTGCATGACGGTCGTGCCCGGCGCCAGGTGTGCGCCGAGGCGGACGCGGTTCGCGTCGCCGATCCGCACGCGGTCCGGCACGACGTAGTCGACCAGGCGCGGGAACTTGTCGATCGCGTGCACGGCGATGCCGGCGCGCTGCAGCGACGGGCGCAGGCGCGTCAGGGACTCGGGGTGCACCGGGCCGGCGTTCGTCCACGCGACGATCGGCAGGTGGCCGAAGACGCCGTCGAGGGAGACCTCGTTCGGGCGGACGTGCAGGTGGCTCAGCAGGTGCAGGCGGAGGTACGCGTCCGGGGTGCTCGTCGGGCCGGCGTCGATCGTGATCTCGGTGGTGACGGCCTCGATCCGGACCTCGCGGCGGGGGTCGTCACCGACGTGCGCCTGCAGCTCGGCGGGGAACACGGCGTCGGAGGGAAGCGCGCCGAGGTGCGTCTCGGGGTACCAGGCGTCGAGCGTCGTGCCGTCGGCGGCGATCGTCGCGAGGCCGTGGCCCCAGGCGTGGGTCGGGCGGTCGGTGGCAGTCGTGTCGGTCACGGCTCCAGGGTACCGAGCGCCGGTCGGCAGGCACCGTCCGTCCGGACTGCCGGGGCGGTTGGGTTGCCGTCCGTCCGGACTGCCGGGGCGGTTGGGTTGCCGACCGTCCGGACTGCCGGGGCGGTGCGAGGGGTGGCCGGTAGGCTGCCCGCATGCCGGAGCACCTCGACCTCACCGCCTCGTCCATCGACATCACCCGTGCCATCTGCGACATCGAGTCGGTGTCCGGTAACGAGCAGGCCCTCGCCGACGCGATCGAGGCCGTGCTCGCACCGCTTCCGCACCTCGAGGTGATCCGTGACGGCGACGCGATCGTGGCGCGGACGAACCTGGGCCGCGACCGCCGGGTCGTCATCGCCGGTCACATCGACACCGTCCCGCTCAACGACAACCTGCCGACCGAGTTCCGGACCGCCGAGGACGGCACCGAGATCCTCTGGGGCCGCGGCACCGTCGACATGAAGGCGGGCTGCGCGGTGCAGCTCAAGCTCGCGTACGACCTGGTCGACCCCTCGGTCGACGTCACGTGGGTCTGGTACGACCACGAAGAGGTGAGCGACGCCCTGAACGGCCTCGGCCGCCTGGCCCGGACGCGACCCGAACTCCTCGCCGCCGACTTCGCCATCCTGGGCGAGCCGTCCGGGGCGCAGATCGAGGGCGGGTGCAACGGCAACCTCCGCGCCGAGATCCGCACGTTCGGCAAGCGCTCGCACAGCGCCCGGAGCTGGATCGGCGACAACGCCATCCACAAGACCGCCCCGATCCTGGCCACCCTGGCCGCGTACGAGCCGCGCACCGTCACGGTCGACGGGCTCGAGTACCGCGAGGGCCTGAACGCGGTCGGCATCAGCGGCGGCATCGCGGGCAACATTATCCCGGACGAGGCGATGGTGCACGTGAACTACCGGTTCGCCCCCTCGCGCTCGGCCGACGAGGCCGTCGCCCACATCCGCGAGCTGTTCGACGGGTACGAGGTCACGATCGTCGACCTCGCCGCCGGTGCCCGCCCCGGTCTCGACGCCCCGCTCGCGCAGGACTTCGTCGCCGCCGTCGGTGGACCGGAGCCCCGTCCGAAGTACGGCTGGACCGACGTCGCACGCTTCTCGGCGCTCGGGGTCCCCGCGGTCAACTACGGCCCCGGCGAGCCGGTCTTCGCCCACCACGACGACGAGCAGGTGCCGGTCGCGCAGATCACCGCGGTCGAGGCCGGGCTGCGTCGGTGGCTGACGGCCTGACGACGGCGGGGGCCACCCGGAGGACCCCTGCTCGGAGCCGCTGGCGGGCCCGGTACCGGGTCGTCCCGTGGTGGGTGCGCGTCACGGTCGTCTACGTGCTGGCGCGGCTCGTCACCGGTGCCATGATGCTCGCGTTCGCGGGTGTGCAAGCGGCGAACTCGTTCACCGTGCAGAGCCCGGGCTACCTGTCGTTCGCGGCGATCTGGGACGGCGCCTGGTACCGCGTGATCGCCACCGGCGGGTACCCGTCGACGCTGCCGGTCGATGCCGCCGGGCACGTGACCGAGAACGCGTGGGCGTTCATGCCCGCGTACCCGTTCACGGTGCGGGCGCTCATGACGCTCACCGGAGCGTCGTTCGAGTTCGTGGCGGTCTCGGTGTCGTTGCTCGCCGGACTCGGGGCCGCGCTGGTGTTCCGCCGGCTCATGGGCCGGTTCCTCGACCCCGCACGGGCGACGTTCGCCACGGTGCTGTTCTGCGTCGCACCGGTGTCGGCGATGTTCCAGGTGGCCTACGCGGAGGCGATGGGGCTGTTCCTGCTGCTCGTCGCGCTGCTGCTCATGGTGGACCGGCGGTGGTGGGCGATGCTGCCCGTCGTGCTGCTGCTCGGCATGACGCGGCCGACGGGGCTCGCCTTCGCGTTCCTGGTGGTGCTCTTCGTGGCCGCGTGGGCGATCCGCCCGGCGTGGGTGCGCTCGTCGGAACCGCTGAGCCTCCGCCGGCTCGTACCGCCCGCGGTGGTCGCCACGGTGTCGGGCCTGGTCGGTCTGGCCTGGCCGGCGATCGCGTGGGCGGTCACCGGGGTGCCGAAGGCCTACACCGACACCGAGCTCGCCTGGCGGTCGTCGTACATCGGGTGGAAGGAACTCGTGCCGTTCGCGCCGTGGGTGCAGGGGTTCGGGTGGTGGTTCGGGCAGCCGGCCGGAACGGTGCTGCTCGTCGTCGTGCTCGCCGGGTTCGCCGCGTTCGTGTGCATGCCCGCCGCACGCTCGATCGGCATCGAGCTCCGACTCTGGGGCGTGGCGTACCTCGTGTACCTGCTCGCGGTGTTCTTCCCGCAGTCGAGCACGTGGCGCATCCTCGTGCCGATCGCGCCGTTGCTCGGTATCGTCGCGCTGCCACGGTCGCGGGTGTACCGCGTGGTCGTCGTCGTCGCGTTCGTCGGGCTGCAGTGGGTCTGGCTGTACTCCACGTGGTGGATCGACGGCTACGACTGGACCCCGCCGTGATCGATGCGGGGCGCCGGAGGCCCGTGGATCCGCGTTCTGCGGAGCATCCGGACGGCACATCCGACACCCCCAACCTGGGCGGTTTCGCAGTTGCCCCCTCCGTACGGGATAATGGAGCTGCATTTACTGCACGAAAGGGGACATCTGATGGCAGCCATGAAGCCGAGGACCGGTGACGGGCCGATGGAGGCTGTTAAGGAGGGTCGACTCATCATCGTGCGGGTTCCGCTCGAAGGTGGAGGCCGCCTGGTCGTCTCGGTCAACGATGCCGAGGCCAAGGAACTCCACGACGCACTCGCTGAGGTCGTCTCGGCCTAGTACGTCGAAGCACCAGAACGGAAGGCCCGGAGCGTGTACGCTCCGGGCCTTCCGTCTGTCCGCTGCCGACCCCGCGACGGGGCATCCGCGGCCCTGTCGGTGGGCTCCGGCAGGATGGGGCCGTGCCGAGGACGAGACTGCCGATCCGCCGTGTCGAGGAGTACGCGCCCGACCCGATGCGGCGCGACGTCTGGCCGGCCACGCTCGCGCCCGTGCGGCAGTTGCTCGACGACGGGCTCGACCTCGCTCCGGTGACGGTGCTGGTCGGTGAGAACGGTGCCGGCAAGTCCACCCTGGTCGAGGCCATGGCGCTCGCCTTCGGCATGGGGCCGGAGGGTGGCTCGACGAAGTCCGGGCACAGCACCCGCCCGAGCGAATCGCAGCTCTGGGAGCACATCGCCCTGCACCGGGAGCCCGGCGCGGTGCGGTCCGGTTTCTTCCTGCGCGCGGAGACCATGCACGGGGTCTTCACCTACCTCGAACAGCACCCCGGGGGAGCCGAGCCGCTGTTCCATGAGCGGAGCCACGGTGAGTCGTTCCTCGACTTCGTGATCCACCGGTCGCAGTGGCCCGGGCTCTGGATCCTCGACGAGCCGGAGTCCGCCCTGTCGTTCTCGGGGTGCCTGGCGCTGATCGGGCTCCTGCAGTCCATCGTCGAGACGGGTGTCGGCCAGGTCGTGCTCTCGACCCACTCACCCGTGCTCGCCGCGTTCCCCGGGGCCGAGATCCACGAGGTCGGCGAGTGGGGCCTGCGGCGCACAGAATGGCGCGACCTCGACCTGGTGCGGAACGAGCGTGCGTTCCTCGAGTCGCCCGAGCGGTACCTGCGGCACCTGGACTGACCTGCGCGTACGCCGGCGAATCGAGCGCTAGTTGGTGACCTTCGTCAACTGCAGCAGTCCGTCACCGGCGGGCGACAGCGCGCTGCGCACCGCACCCGAGGTCGACACCTCGGTCAGGAGCAGCCGGAAGTCCGTGGTGGCGCGGTCGCGCTTCACCGGGTCGGCGACGCGTCCGCGCCAGAGGGCGTGCGGCACCAGGACGGTGCCACCCAGACGGGCGAGCCGCAGCCCGTGCTCGACGTACTCGATCACGTGCTCGGGGTCGGCGTCGACGAGCACGACGTCGTACGAGGCCTCGTTCATGCGGGGGAGCACCTGGTTCGCCCGACCGGGGATGAGCCGGATCCGTGCGGGAGCGGTGCCGGCGCTGATGTACGCGTCGCGGGCGAACTGCTGGTGGTCGACCTCGACGTCGATCGTCGTCAGGGTCGCGTTCGGGGCGCCGGCGAGCAGGTACAGGCCGGAGACCCCGAGACCGGTGCCGATCTCGATGATGCTCGTGGCTCGCGAGGCTGCGGCGATGACCCCGATCTGCGCACCGATCGCGGGCGAGATCGCTTCGACCCCGAGTTCCAGGGAGTGCTCACGAGCACGGGCGATCGCCTCGGTCTCCGAGACGATGTCCTCGGCGAACTTCCAGTTCGACTCTTTCTCTGACACGCACACTCCGTTCGGGAGACAACTCTAGAGGTGCAACGCAGCAGCACGCGTTAGGCTCGCTCGCGTGGACATCCCGCTCGACAAGATCCTGATCATCGGGGTCATCGGCGTCCTCTTGCTCGGGCCGCAGCGCCTGCCGATGTACGCCCAGAAGCTGGCCGAGTTCGTCAAGGCCGTCCGTCGGTTCGCCGACACCGCGAAGGAGCGGATGCGCGACGAGATGGGCCCCGAGTTCGATGACATCGAGTGGCAGAAGCTCGACCCGCGCCAGTACGACCCGCGCCGCATCATCCGAGACGCCCTGCTCGACTCCGGCACAAGTGCCGCAGCCGTCCAGACCGCGCAGGTGACGGCCTCGAAGGTGCGCGCAACGGCTCCCGTCGTGCCCCTGGCCGCCGGTGAACCGGCACCCTTCGACGCCGAAGCGACCTGACGCCCGTCACGTCCCCACGCGACGGACTGGAGGCCCGGTGCCAGCTGGCACCGGGCCTCCAGTCCGTCGTGGGGTCGCGTGGCGATCCCGATGGCGAGTGGAATCGGGCGTACCTGGTCGGAAGGAACGACGAGGTACGCCCGATCCGACCAGGTACGCCGGGCTCTGCCTTACTTCAGGGCCGCCAGGAAGCGGTCCGTCCAGGCGAGCGGCGCAGACCCGGCCACGGAGTTGCAGGTCGGCGATGCGGTGCTCTGCGCCGTCGGGCAGGGGGTGTCCCGGTCGAGCGACCAGGTGTGCACCCCGGCGAGCCCATGTGACTTGGCGTACGCGGCGACGGTGTCGGCGTCCGCGAGGGTGAAGACCTCGTCGGTGGTGTCGTTGACGCCGATCATCGGGGTGACCTCGATCTTCGACGAGGCGATCCCGTAGGTGTGCTGCAGGTTCGTCACCGCCTGGATCGTGGACTGCCCCATCTGACACGTCGACCCGACGATGACGCAGTTGGCCGTGGCAGCGCGTCCGAAGTCCATCGTCATGAGGTTGATCGTGTAGTTCGACAGGGTCGACGCCTTGATCGCCTTGACGGTGGCGTCGCCGGTGCTGTTCAGCCCGCCGAACGAACCGTCGGACGCGGCCAGGGTTGCGAGCGTGAAGGAGAAGCGCAGGCCCGGGTACTTCGACTGCGCCAGGGCCGCAGCGCTCACCAGGTTCTGCACGTCCGCCGCGGACTGCCCGCTCTCGATGTCGAAGTCGACGCCGATCATGTGCGGGGAGGCGTAGCGGGCGATGAAGGACTGCAGCGCGGCGCCGGAGCACTTGAACGAGCCTGCGGCGCCACCGGTGCTGACGATGTAGTTCACCCCGGCCGCGTCGAGCTTCGCGATGTTGGCGCTGGCGAACGCGTCGGCAGCGACTCCGCCCCAGTTCTCGCTGCCGCAGGTGCCGGTCGCGAAGGCGAGCGTGATGGCCTTGAGGCCCGGTTCCCGCGTCGACACCAGGCTGTTGCTCGACCCGACGACCGGGATCCGGGTGCCGGTGACCGCGGTGTTCATGACGTTCGTGTTCCAGTCGAGGTTCACGGTGATGTCCTTGTACGGGCTGAACACCAGGCCGCTCGCGGTGCCGGTGCTGCCGTTGCCGGGCGTGGTGGTCCCGCCACCGCCCGGGGTCGTGGTCCCGCCGCCGGTGCTGCCGCCGGTGCAGGCGCCGGCCGACGTCCACGGCTGACCGCTGCCGGTCGCCCCGGAGTGGGTCGCGGGCTCGTCGCCCTGTGTCCACCAGTTCGCGGTGTAGTTCGAGCCGTTCTCGCTCACGGTTGCTCCGCCGTTGTAGGCGGTGCCGGCGCTCCAGGCGGTCGCGCAGGTCGTCGCGGCGAGGGCGGGTGCCGCAGCGAGCGAGCCCCCTGCGACGATGACGGCGGCGATGGCGGCCACGAGGCCCGATCGCACGCGGGTGTTCTGGTTCACACGGTTCTCCTGTCCTCGGTCGGACGTCGTCGTCCGGCGGGTGGAGCCCTCACGAGACATTCCGCAAGGGCATTGTGTAATGCCCTTGCATAATGCGCCGTGGTAGAACGACCTGTCCATGAACGAACGCACAGGATGCGTCGAACGGACCAGGGGTCGAGATCAGTCTCGCGTCGCGATGATCGTGTACGTGGTCGGGATGCGGTCACGGTCGTGCTCCGGCCAGGCCCACGAGCCGGTGCCGGTCTCGACCATGCGGGGGCTGAACCGCCACGGCAGGGTCCGGCCCTCGTCGAGCCGTCGGAGCCGCAGTCCGGCGCCGAGCAGGGCGTTCACGATCTCGGACAGCGGATGCGGCCACTCGAAGGTGCGGGTGTTCGCCACCGTGCCGTCGCCGGCGTAGGTACCGGCGTCGTCCCACTGCTGGGCCGTGCCGTCCGGGAAGTACCGGTACCGGGTGACGAGCTCGTCGGCCTCCTCGTCGAGGGCGTACATCGCCGGGTGGCCGTCGCGGATGAAGAACACGCCGCCGGGGCGCAGCAGGCCGGCGACCTGCGCAGCCCAGCGGTCGAGGTCGGGGAGCCAGCAGATGGTGCCGATGCTCGTGTACACGACGTCGAAGTCACCGGTGACGGCGGCCCGGGCATCGAGGACGTCGGTCTCGACCCAGGTGACGTCGAGGCCGAGCCGTGATGCGAGTCCGGCGGCCGAGGCGAGGGCGGCGGGGGAGAAGTCGACGCCGGTCAGTCGGGCGCCCTCGCGGGCGAGCGACACCGTGTCGGTGCCGATGTGGCACTGCAGGTGGCAGACGTCGAGGCCCGCGAGCGAGCCGTTCGGTAACCAGGGCGTCAGGGCCGGCAGGTCTTCGCGGACGACGTCGGAGCGGTGGCCGGGGTCGGACAGGGCATCGATCGCGTAGGCGCCCTCGTGGATCGGCACCCGGTCGTCCCAGTTCGCGCGGTTGGTGGCGCGTGCCTGGTCCCAGTCGACATCGACGTGATCGGTGCTCATGACCACGAGCCTAGGACAGCGACAACCCGAGCTTCCGGCCGGCGAGCCCGCGTCCCATCGTGGTGATCCGGTCGGCGATCGCCGTCAGGGCAACGGCGGACGGGTCCTCCGGGGCGCCGAGCACCACCGGGACGCCTGCGTCGCCGCCCTCGCGCAGCGGCACGGACAGCGGCACGCTGCCGAGCACCGGAACGGGGGTGTCCTGCCCGCGGGAGAGTCGTGCGGCGGTCTCGGCGCCACCGCCCTCGCCGAACAGGTGCAGGACCGAGCCGTCGGGCTGCACGAGCCCGGCCATGTTCTCGATCACGCCGATGACCCGCTGCCCGGTCTGCCGAGCGACGATCCCGCTGCGCTCGGCGACGTCGGCGGCGGCGGCCTGCGGGGTCGTCACGACCAGGACCTCGGCGTGCGGCAGCAGCTGCCCCACCGAGATCGCGACGTCGCCGGTGCCCGGAGGCAGGTCGAGCAGCAGGACGTCGAGGTCACCGAACCACACATCGGTCAGGAACTGGTTCACGGTGCGGTGCAGCATCGGTCCGCGCCACGACACCGCGGTCGAGACGTCGTCGACGAACATGCCGATCGAGACGACCTTCACGTCGTGCGCCACCGGCGGCAGGATCATGCTGTCCACCCGCGTCGGGCGGGGTGCGACCCCGTGCTCGTCGGTCAGGCCCATCAGGCCGGGGACGCTGAAGCCGTGCACGTCGACGTCGACGACCCCGACCCGCAAGCCCCGGTGGGCGAGCGCGACGGCGAGGTTCACGGTGACGGTGGACTTGCCGACGCCGCCCTTGCCGCTCGTGACGGCGATGACGCGGGTGAGCGAGTCCGCGGTGAACTGGACGCCCTTCGGCCGACCGGCTCGCAGCCGCTCGGTCAGCGCGGCGCGTGTGGCCGGGGCCATCACGGACACGTCGACATCGACTGCCGCGACCCCCGGGACGGACCCGGCGGCGACGCGGACGTCGCGCTCGATGGTGTCGGCGGCGGGGCACCCCACGATCGTGAGCTGCAGGTCGACGCGCACCGTGCCTCCTGGCTGCACGTCGACACCGCGGATCATGTCGAGCTCCGTGACGGGGCGGCGGATCTCGGGGTCGATGACGCGGCCGAGCGCGGCGAGGACCGCCGTGCCGAGCTGTTCGTCGGTGGGGGCGGCGTCAGCCACGGGTGGAGCTGTCGTGTTCGTCCGCGTAGCCGGCCTCGTCGGCGTCGCGGCGGTCGAGTTCCTCGAGCAGGGAGCGGAGCTCGGCGCGGATGAAGTCCTTCGACGCCATGTCCCGCATCGCCAGGCGCAGGGCCACGACCTCGCGGGCCAGGTACTCGGTGTCGGCCAGGTTGCGTTCTGCGCGCTGGCGGTCCTGCTCGAACTGCACGCGGTCGCGGTCGTCTTGCCGGTTCTGCGCGAGCAGGATCAGCGGGGCGGCGTACGAGGCCTGCAGCGAGAGCACGAGCGTCAGAGCCGTGAAGCCGATGGCCGCCGAGTCGAACTGCCACGGCTTCGGCGCCAGGGTGTTGTAGCCCATCCAGACCACGCAGAACAGCGTGAGCCCGATGAGGAACCAGGGCGTGCCCATGCCGCGGGCGATGCCCTCGGTCGCGCGACCGAAGGTGTCCCCGCGACCACGGCGGCGGCTGGGGAGCACACGCGTGCGCATGCCCTTCGGGGAGTCGAGCCGGACCTCTTGCCGGTCACGGTCGCGACGGTTGTCATCCGTTCGGGCCACGGGTGGTCCTCCTTCCCGTCGTCACGGGTGTCCTGCGCGGGCGTTGGCGTGGAAGCGGTGAGGGTTCCCCCTCGCCCTGACTTCGCCAGTCGTCCGGCAGGACGTGGTCGAGGACATCGTCGATCGTCACCACCCCGACGAGACGGTGGGCGTCGTCGACCACGGGGACGGACAGCAGGTTGTAGGTCGCCATGATGCGGGTGACCTCGGCGGCGCTTGCGTCGACCCGGACCGGTTCGGTCTGCTGGTCGATGAGCGTGCCGAGCCGCTCGTTCGGCGGGTAGCGGAGCATCCGCTGGAAGTGCACGAGCCCGAGGAACCGACCGGTCGGCGGCTCGTACGGCGGCAGGGTGACGCAGACGGCGGCGCCGAGCACCGGCGCGAGCTCGTGGCGGCGGACCAGCGCGAGGCCCTCGGCCACGGTGGCGTCGGCCGAGACGATCACCGGTTCGGTGGTCATCAGACCACCGGCGGTGTCCGGCTCGTACTCCAGGAGCATGCGGACGTCCTGTGCCTCCTCCGGCTCCATGAGCTGCAGGAGGGCTTCGCTCCGCTCGTCGGAGAACTGGGCGAGGACGTCGGCCGCGTCGTCCGGCTGCATCTGGTCGAGGACGTCGGCGGCACGGGCGTCCACCAGCCGGGTGAGGATCTCGATGCGCTCCTGGTCGGGCATCTCCTCGAGCACGTCGGCGAGGCGGTCGTCGGGAAGTTCCTCGGCGACCTCGAACCGGCGCTCGGCGGGCAGGTCGAGCAGCGTCGACGCCAGGTCGGCCGGCAGCAGGTCGGAGTAGGCGGCGATCACGTGCTCGGCGGACTGGGCCTCGCCGGGGAGCTCGTCCTCGGTGACCTCGTTCCACGTCGCGAACGTCGTGGGGCCCTTGCCGAACGGCGACGGCGTGGTCTTCGGCTTGCGGAGGAAGAGCTGCGCAACCTCCCAGTCGCCCTGCCCGCGGTCCTCGATCGCGACGTCCTCGATCGTGGCGCGGATCCGCTGGTTCTTGATGAGCACCTTGCGGCCGAGCATCTCGGCGATGACGCGGACCTCGCCGCCGCGCTGCTCGAAGCGGCGCATGTTGACCAGACCGGTCGTGATGACCTGCCCGGCACCGATGGAGGTGATGCGGCCGATGCTCACGAAGATGCGGCGCTTGCCGGGCACCTCGACGATGAGCCCGACGACGTGCGGGGGATCGGCCCGGCGGTAGACGACCAGGACGTCCCGGACCCTGCCGACGCGGTCGCCCGCGGGGTCGAAGACGGAGCACCCGGCGAGGCGGGCGACGAAGACCTTCGTGGCGCTCACCCGACCCAGCGTAGTCGCTCGGGTGTGGGCGTTTCGCTCGCGCGGTCAACGGCGCCGTCGGCGCCGACCGGTCGGCGGCTTCCCTGAGAGTGCACGTGCGATTGCAAGGTGTGCGGTGAATGATGGCTGTGTGAGCAATCAGAGCCCCTTCGCCGGCAGGACCGCCCAGGCGTTCCCGACGCTGCCCAAGGGCGACGTCCTGGGAACGTACGACAGCTACCCCGACGCGCAGCGCGTGGTGGCGAAGTTGGCCGAGGCCGACTTCCCCGTCAACCAGCTCTCGATCGTCGGCAACGACCTGAAGACGGTCGAACGGGTCACCGGCAAGATGACCTACGGCCGTGCCGCCATCGCCGGCGCGCTGTCCGGGCTGTGGCTCGGCATCTTCTTCGGCATCGTGCTCACGCTGTTCTCGCCGAGCGCCGGCGGCCTGATCCTGGCCGCCGCGATCATCGGTGCCGCGTTCGGCATGCTCTACGGCATCGTCTCGTTCGCGATCACGAAGCGGCAGCGCGACTTCACGAGCGTGCACCAGGTGCTCGCCACGAACTACCAGATCGTCGTCAACCCGCAGCTGACCGGGCAGGCGCAGCGGATCCTCGGCGAGCACGGGGCGACCCCGTCCACGCACTGGAACGACGCTCCTCAGCAGCAGCAGCAGCAGCAGCAGCAGCAGCAGCAGCAGCAGCAGCCGTGGCGTCCGGGCCCCGGTGGGGTCCCGCCGCAGCAGCAGTCGCCGTACGGCGGACACGCCACGCCGCACCAGCAGCCGGGAGGCCCGCAGAACCCCGGCACGTCGGCCCCCGGCGCGCAGACCGGTGCGCCTTCGGGCCCGCCGCGCTACGGCACGAACGACGGACCCCGGTACGGGGAGACCCCGGAGACGGCTGCCGCCCCCGCGGCCTCGCCGGTGCCGGAGCGCCGGCCCGAGGAGCCGCCGCGCTACGGTGAGCGGGTCGCCGGTGCCACGCCGCCGGAGCCCTCGTCCTCGCCGGACCCACAGCGCGACGGTGACGGGGACGGGGTCAGCGACCGCCGCTAGCGGCGCTTCGGCTGGCGCGATCGGGCTTCGACGGGAGTGCTCCGTGGTCGGGGACCCGGTCGGGCGCCAGGTCGTTCGACACGCCGTTCACGTCTGCCGAGGTCACGCGGACTGTCGCCGCCGACCACCGCGGGCGGCACGTCGTGCGACCTCAGCGGCGCGGTCCGGGAGATCCGGGCGGTCGGGGTGGTCCGGGCGGTCGCAACACCCCGCGCGCACGGCGTCGACCGGTCGGAGATCGTCGTTCGGCGTCGGCCCAGACGACGGCTCGTGACCGCTCGGCCTCGGGCAGACGGCACGTCATGGCCGGGCGCGGTGCGGGTCCCGGGCGCGGCACCGCGAGCACCGCGTCACACCGCACGGCACGGCACGGAATCGCACGGCACGGCACGGCACGGAATCGCACGGCACTTCACCGCACGGCAGCGCACGGCGCCACACGGCACGGACTCGCCGGGCAGGTTCGGTACGACTAGAGGACCTTCGAGTAGCAGACCGACAGGGGCGCCCCGACGTAGGGTCCGAAGTTCGCGATCCGCCGGAACCCCTCGCGCTGGTAGAAGCCGACGGCGCGCTGCTGCTCCGTGCCCGTCTCGAGGACGAGCGCCGGAGACCCGAGGTCGAGTGCGGCCTCTTCCAGCCGTCGCAGCAACGCGGCCGCGACGCCGGTCCCGCGGGATTCCGGTCGGACGTACATCCGCTTGATCTCGGCGATGCCGTCGTCGACGATGCGCAGGCCGCCGCACCCCAGGGGAGTACCGGATTCGTCCCGCGCGACGAAGAACACCGCGATCGACTCGGCGGTCGGCTTCTCACCCGGTTCGGTGTCGCCGCCGTGCGCCCGGTCGATCTCCAGGCGCTGAGCAGCGCGGAGTCGCTGGGCGTCGGGCGAGTCGAAGTGCTCGACCTCGATCGAGAAGGTGTTCGGGGAGGCCTCGGGCATGGTCACCCGATCAGGCTAGCGGCCCGAGCGGGCGATCCACCCCTCCACTTCCGAGGGGGTCCGGGGGATGCCGACGGACAGGTTCTCGGCTCCGTCCTCGGTCACCAGGATGTCGTCTTCGATGCGGACACCGATGCCACGGAACTCCTCCGGCACGGTCAGGTCGTCCTGCTGGAAGTACAGCCCGGGCTCGATCGTGAAGACCATGCCGGCCTGCACGGTGCCGTCGAGGTACATCTCGCGGCGGGCCTTGGCGCAGTCGTGCACGTCGAGCCCGAGGTGGTGGCTCGTGCCGTGCACCATGTAACGGCGGTGGAACTGGTTGTCCGGCTCGAGCGACTCGGCGGCCGAGACCGGCAGGAAGCCCCACTCGGCGGTCTTTCGCGCGATGACCTCCATCGCGGTGGCGTGCACCTGGCGGAACGTGATGCCTGGCTTGACGATCGCGAACGCGGCATCGGCGGCTTCGAGCACTGCTTCGTAGACCATGCGCTGCACGGGCGAGAACGTGCCGCTCACCGGGAGCGTGCGGGTGATGTCGGCGGTGTAGAACGAGTCGACCTCGACCCCGGCGTCGATGAGGATGAGGTCGCCCGGCTGCACGGCGCCGTCGTTGCGGGTCCAGTGCAGGATGCAGGCGTGGTGGCCCGAGGCGGCGATGGTGTCGTAGCCCACGGTGTTCCCGTCGGCGCGCGCTCGGCGGTTGAACGTGCCCTCGACGATGCGCTCACCGCGCGGGTGCGCGAGCACGGCGTCGAAGTCGGCGATGACGTCGTCGAACCCGTGCTTCGTGGCGTCGACGGCCTTGCGGAGCTCGCGGACCTCGTACGCGTCCTTGACCAGTCGCAGCTCGGACAGGTCGCGGGAGAGCAGGTCGTCGGTGGCCGGCGACCCCTCGGTCTCGTCCGTGCCACCGATCGCCGCGCCGATGCGGGCGTCGAGGGAACGGGTCAGGTCGTCATCGGCTTCGCGCACGAGCAGCGCCGACGCGTCGATTGCATCGGCGACGGCCGTGAACGCGCCGAGGTCGGCCGTGGCCAGCCCGAGGTCGGCGGCGACGGCGTCGAGCGAGGGGCGCGGACCGACCCAGAACTCCCCGATCTCGGGGTTGGCGTAGAACTCTTCCGAGTCGCGGCCGGCGGTGGCGCGGAAGTACAGCGTGGCGTCGTGCCCGGAGCCGTTCGGCGTCATCACGAGCACGGAGCCGACGACGGTGTCGGTGCCCCAGCCGGTCAGGTGCGCGAAGGTGGAGTGCGGGCGGAACGGGTAGTCGCAGTCGTTCGAGCGGACCTTGGCCTGCCCGGCCGGCACCACGATCGTGCGGCCCGGGTGCAGCTCGGAGATGCGCGCGCGACGCTCGGCGGCGAACGCGGCCTGCTCGCGGGGTTCGGGCTGCTCCTCACCACGGTCGGCCCACTGCGACCCGATGAAGTCCTTGAAGGTCGAGGACCCGGGGGTCGTGGATCGGTTGCTCGTCGCGCGGGGAGTCGTGTCGGCCATGCGTCCATCATCGCACCGCCCGGGGACACCCGGCCTGTGCGGCTGCTCACCTGTGGATAGCATTGTCCACGTGCCAGACCCGTTCATCGACCTGCACGCGCACTCCAGTGTCTCCGACGGCACCGAGCGTCCCGCGGAGCTCGTCCGAGCGGCCGCGGCCGCCGGACTCGACGCCGTCGCGCTGACCGACCACGACACGACCGCGGGATGGGCGGATGCCGCGGCCGCGGCACACGAGCTGCCCCTGACCCTGCTGCCGGGCCTCGAGCTGAGCACCCGGATCGGCTACCGCAGCGTGCACGTGCTCGGCTACCTGGTGGACCCCGAGCACCCCGGACTGGTCGAGGAGACGACCCGGATCCGTGACGGCCGGCTCTCCCGCGCGCACCGCATGGTCGACCGCATCGCCGAGGACCACCCGATCACCTGGGCGGACGTCCTGGCCCAGTCCAGCCCCGGTGCCACGATCGGCCGTCCGCACATCGCCGACGCCCTGGTCGCCCGCGGGCTCGAGTCCGACCGGTCCGCGGCGTTCCGCGGCATCCTGCACCCGGCATCCGGCTACTACGAACCCCACGAGGCACCATCGCCCCTGCGCGGCGTCGAACTCATCCGGCAGGCGGGCGGCGTGCCCGTCATCGCGCACCCCGCGGCGTCCTCGCGCGGGATCGTCATCGACGAGCCGATGCTCCGCGACCTGGTCGACGCCGGGCTCGGCGGGCTCGAGGTCGACCACCGCGAGAACCTGGCACACGGCAAGCGCACCCTGCTCGACTGGGCGACGCGCTACGGCCTGTTCGTCACCGGTTCGAGCGACTACCACGGCACCGGCAAGCCGAACCGGCTGGGGGAGCACCGCACCGCACGCGTCTCGTTCGACGCGATCGTGTCCGAGGCCACCGGCAGCGCCCCGGTCGTCGGCCCCGGTTCGCGTCTGGCCTGACGGCCGACCGAACGACTGGCCACTGCGTCTTCGGCCTGGCCGACAGTCCACGCGTCGGCGTCCACGTGAACTGTCGCTGCGCGCGATGCCAGTCCGCGGGTGGAGACGACGAAGGGCCCGTCGCGTCAGCGACGGGCCCTTCGGTCTGGAGGCGCTACTCGCCGTCCGACGTACCCTGCGGTGCCGAGGCGGTCGCCGAGGCATCGCCGGTGCCGGCTCCGCGACGGCGGCGACGACGGCGACGCTTCGCGGCGCCGTCGGTGGTGGAACCACCTTCGACGGCCGAGCCGTCCTCGGTGCCCGCCGCGGCGGTGGGGGCGACCGACTCGGTGGCCGGAGCCTGCGGGGCGGACTGCTCCGAGCCTCCTGACCGGGTGCGGCTGCGCGACCGCGAACGCGACGCGTCACGCGAACCCGACGCCGGGCGGTCGCTGCTGCGCTTCTCGACGGGAGCGCCCGCCGAGGCGGCGTGCGACGACGAGCCGGGCAGGCGGCCCTTGGTGCCCTTGGGGATGTCGAGTTCCTCGAACAGGTGGGGCGACGACGAGTAGGTCTCGACGGGCTCGGGGATGCCGAACTCGAGGGCCTTGTCGATCAGCGTCCACTTGTGCAGGTCGTCCCAGTCGACGAACGTGACCGCGATGCCGGTCTTGCCGGCGCGGCCCGTGCGGCCGGCACGGTGCAGGTACGTGTCCGGGTCGTCCGGGATCGTGTGGTTGATCACGTGCGTGACGTCGTCCACGTCGATGCCGCGGGCAGCGACGTCGGTGGCGATGAGCACGTCACGCTTACCGGCCTTGAACGCCGCCATCGCGCGCTCGCGCTGCTCCTGGTTGAGGTCGCCGTGCACCGCTGCGGCGTTGAACCCGCGGTCCTTCAGCTCCTCGACGAGCTTCGCCGCGGCACGCTTGGTGCGGGTGAAAATCACGGTCTTGCCGCGACCCTCGGCCTGGAGGATGCGGGCGATGACCTCGTCCTTGTCCAGGGAGTGCGCGCGGTAGATGAGGTGCTTGATGTTGGCCTGCATGAGGCCCTCGTCCGGGTCGGTCGCCCGGATGTGCACCGGACGGCTCATGAACCGGCGGGCGAGGGCGACGATCGGCGCGGGCATCGTCGCCGAGAACAGCATCGTGTGCCGCACCTCGGGGACGGCCTGGAAGATGCGCTCGATGTCCGACAGGAACCCGAGGTCGAGCATGCGGTCAGCTTCGTCGAGCACGACCTCTTGCACGTGGGAGAGGTCGAGCAGACGCTGCCGCTGCAGGTCGATGAGCCGCCCGGGCGTGCCGACGACGATCTGGGCACCGGCCTTGAGCTGCTCCACCTGGCCCTCGTAGGCCTTGCCGCCGTAGATCGAGACGACCGTGGTCGGGCGGTTCGAGGCCGCGAGCTCGAGGTCCTCGGTGACCTGGACCGCGAGTTCACGGGTCGGGACGACGACGAGCGCCTTCACGCCGTGCGCCGGGTCGGCACCGAGTCGCTGGATCAGCGGCAGGCCGAAGCCGAGCGTCTTGCCGGTACCCGTCTTGGCCTGGCCGATGATGTCCTGGCCGGTCAGGCCGAGCGGGATGGTCTGTTCCTGGATCGGGAAGGGCTCGATGATGCCCTTGCCGGCCAGTGCATCGACGATGTCCTGGTCGATGTTGAGGTCTGAGAAAGTCAAAGAATCACCTTAGTTCTGGTGGAAGTCCCGGCCAGTCTACCGACGGGCGCGTGGTCCGGGGCGCTCCGGGGTGCGTCGGGGCGTCCCGGCGGGCGACCGGCGGGTGCCACGGGAGTCGCCCTCTATGCTGGTCGGGTGGTCTCGTGGTGGAACCGGAAGCGCGCGGCGCAGCTCGCTGCAGCATGGCTCGCGTCGCGGAACCCGCGCGGAGCCGCGCAGGTCAAGCGGCTCGCGCTCGACGACGTCACCCCGGAGCTCGACGTCTACCTGGGGCAGGCCGCGTACCTGCAGCTCTCCGTCTACGAGACGATGGGACGAGCCGGTGCTTCGGCACCGACGCTCTCCGGCCGTCTGGTCACCGGGGTCCTCGCGACCACGGCGCTCGAGCGGCACCGCACGATCGTGGCCGAGATCGAACGCAGCGGCGGAGACCCGGCGGCGCTGATGGCCCCGCACCGCGAGGCGATCGACCTGTTCCTCGAACGGACGAGCGGTGCCGACTGGTACGAGTCGATGCTGACCGGCTACGTGACGGCCGGCATCCTGAACGACCTGTTCGGCAACCTGCTCCGCTCCCTGCCGACGGACGTGCGGCAGCGGCTGCGTTCGGTGTTCGACGCGCGCGAGGAAGCAGCGGTCGTCGAAGAACTGACGGCCCACATCGAGAACGACCCGCGGATCGGTTCACGCCTGGCGATGTGGGGACGGCGCCTGGTGGGCGACACCCTGCTGGTCGCCCGGTCGGCGCTGGCGTCGCACGCCCGCGAGGACCAGGAGCGGCTCGAGCCGGTCTGGACCGAACTCATCGCCGCGCACACCCGACGGATGGACGCGCTCGGTCTGACGGCCTGAGCGGTCAGGCTGCTCGAGCGTCAGGATTGCTCGAGGGTCAGGCGCCGCGCGTCTTGAGCTGCTCGTAGTACTCGGCGTCGTGCTTTTCGCGCTGCGTGCCGAGGAGCCACTCGACGGTGATGGCGACCACGCCGGACCCCACGAGGGCCACGACCCAGATCCAGGTGCCGTCGTACCGCCACCCGGTCCAGGTCAGCGCTTCCCAGAGGACGGCTGCAGCGATGCCGCCGACCGCGGGGCCGACGAGCACGCCACGGTTCGACCGCCACGGCACGATCACGTGCGCGACCGCGCCGATGATGACGCCGCCGAGGACGGCGAAGAGCAGTTCCACGTCGTCAGGCGACGAAGCCGATGCGCCGTGCCTCTTCCGCGCCGACCTCGACGTACGCCAGGGCCGAGACGGGCACGATGAAGCGACGGCCCTTGTCGTCCTGCAGCGACAGGTGCGTCGACTGCGCGGTGAGCGCCTCGGACACGGCCTTCTCGACCTCGTCCGCGGTCTGGGCGGTCTCGAAGGCGATCTCGCGGGGGCTGTTGATGATGCCGATCTTGATGTCCACGAGCACAGCGTATCCGAGCGGTCCCGTGCGGTAACGGGCGTTCGCCGCGGGCGCACTCGACGGCGTGACGACCGGTGCACCGCGCGTCCGCAGCGGTGCTGTCGGCGGTCCTGGGTACCGTACGAGCGTGCCGCAGACCACGCTGATGCCCGCTCCCGAGGACACCGGGTTCGCGCGCGCTCTGGTCGACGACCCCTCGCAGGCCGCGGTACTCGCGCTGCCGGACGGCCGTCACGCTGCGGTGATCGGTGCACCGGGCAGCGGCAAGACGACCACGCTCGCACGGCTCGTCGCCGACCGGCTGGCCCGACCCGACGCGATCACCCCCGACGGCCACGCGACGGTCCTCGCCCTGACCTCGGCGCGGACGGCCGCGACCGCCCTGCGTGACCGGCTCGCACGGGCGGTCGACCGGGTCGTGCCGGGTGCTCTCGCACGCACCGTGAACTCACTGGCGTTCCAGATCGTCACCCACGCGGCGTCGGTGCAGGGGCAGGAACCCCCGACGCTGCTGACCGGCGGGGAGCAGGACCGGATCATCGCCGACCTGCTCGCCGGGCACGAACTCGACGGAGCCGGACCGGCCTGGCCCGACCCGATCACCGCCGTCGTCCGTGAGCGAGCGGGGTTCCGCACCGCCCTGCGCGACGTCATGATGCGTGCGGTGGCCGCCGGCGTCGAGCCCGACGACATGCGGGAACTCGGCGACGAGTTCGGACGGCCCGAGTGGCGGGCCGTCGGCGACTTCGTGGACGACTACCGGGCATCGGTCACCGCGTTCCGGCCGACCGGGCTCGACTCCGGTGAACTCGTGGCGTACGCCACCGCCGCTGTGCTGCGGCACGAGCTCCCCGCCGGCATCGCCTCCCTTCGCCTGGTCGTGGTCGACGACACGCAGGAGCTGGTGGAGGGCGAGATCGCCCTGCTCGGGGCGCTCGCGCGCTCCGGCGTGCAGGTCGTGGCCTTCGGCGACCCGGACATCGCCGCCTCGGCGTTCCGCGGCGCCGAACCGGACGTGCTCGGTCGACTGGCCGTGCGACTCGGGGTGGACCGCGTCGACGAGCTGTTCCTCGGCGCGGTGCACCGGCACCCCGCCCCTATCCGCGCCCTGGTCACCGGCGTCACGGGTCGCATCGGCACCGCGGCGGCCGGTCGGCAGCGCAGCGCGTCGGCGGGCGACCAGGATGCGCGGTCCGACGCCGTCGTGCACCTCGAGGCCGCCAGCCGGTCCGCACTCGTCGTGGCGATCGCCCGTCGACTGCGCGAACACCGCCTGCTCGACGGTGTGCCGTGGCACCGGATGGCCGTGGTCACCCGCAGCGGTGCTGCCATCCCCGAACTCGTCCGGGCGCTCTCCGTGGCCGAGGTCCCGGCGACCGCCGGTGCCGCGCCCGTCCGTCCGCGCGACGACTCCGCGGCGCGGGCGCTGCTCGACGCGGCCGCGGTGGCGCTCGACGTCCTGCCGCTCGACGCCGCCCTGGCCACCGCGTTCGCCACCGGGCCCCTCGGCGGCCTCGACACCCTGGCGATGCGCCGGCTCCGGCTCGCACTGCGGCGCGAGGAACTCGCGGGTGACGGTAGCCGCACCGCCGACGAACTGCTGGTCGATGCCCTGGGCGCACCGGAGCGCCTGGCGACGGTGGACGCCGGGTTCGCACGACGGGCGACCCGGCTGGCCCGGAGCCTGGTGCAGGCGCGTGCTGACGCCCAGGCGGGATCGAGCATCGAGGAGATCCTCTGGGGCCTCTGGGAACGCAGCGGTCTCGCGAAGTCGTGGGGCGCCCAGTCCGCCGCCGGTGGGGTCGGCGCCGGGGAAGCCGACCGGCACCTGGACGCCGTCGTCGGCCTGTTCACCGCGGCCAAGCGCTTCGTCGAGCGCACGCCGGACGCCCCCGCGCGGGTCTTCGTCGACGACCTGCTCGGCGCAGACCTGCCTGAGGACTCGATCGGCCCCGACCGGACCGCCGGCCGGGTGCGGGTGCTGACGCCCTCGGCGACGATCGGACTCGAGTGCGACGTGGTCGTGGTGCTCGGTCTGCAGGACGGCGTCTGGCCGAACACCCGGGTGCGCGGCAGTCTGCTCGACCCGGACGGCCTGGTCCGCGCTGCTGCGGGGGTCGAGCGTTCGCCCATCGACGACCGTGCCGCCGTGGTCGCCGACGAACTCCGGCTGTTCGCCCGGGCCGTGTCGCGGGCCACCACCCAGGTCGTCATCGGCACGGTCGCGAACGACGACGAGTCGCCCTCACCCTTCGTCCGACTCGTCCCGGTGCTGCCGGACCGGCAGCCGACCGTCCACCCGCTGTCCCTGCGTGGGCTCGCCGGGTCGCTGCGCCGCCGGGTGGTGGGCTCGGGCGACCACGAGGCCGCGTCCGCGCTGGCCCGCCTGGCCGAGGCCGAGGTACCCGGGGCGGCTCCGGACGAGTGGTACGGGCTCGCCGAACCGACCACGGACGACCCCCTGGTCGACCTCGACGCCGAGCCCGCGCCCGAGGTCGAGGGCGGCGAGCCCGTCGCTCCGGCCGTGTCGGTGTCGCCATCGCGCATCGGCACCTTCGAGGAGTGCCCGGTGCACTGGTTCGCGCAGACCTTCGGCGGCGGGGCACCGAGCCCGGCGATGGGCATCGGCACGATCGTGCACGAAGCGATGGAGCACGCCACCGAGATCGACGTCGAGTCGTTGTGGGAGCGGATCGAGGCGCGGTGGGACGAGCTGACGTTCGAGTCGCCCTGGGTCGCCGACCGCGAACGCGCCCGGACCCGGCGCATGATCGAGGGGCTGAGCGACTACCTCCGCACCTTCGCCGGCGCCGGGCGCCGACTGCTCGGCGCCGAGACCTCGTTCGCGCTCGTGACCGGGCCAGCCCGGATCCGGGGGAGCATCGACCGCATCGAGGTCGACCCCGAGGGCCGGGTCAGCGTCGTCGACCTGAAGACCGGCCGTTCGATGCCCAGCGAGAAGAACGACATGCCGGAACACCCGCAGCTCGGCGCCTACCAACTCGCGGTCGAGGACGGCGCGGTCGAGGGTGTGCCGGCGGGGTCCCCGATGACCGACGCCCGGCTGGTGTTCGTCCAGAACCCCCGCGGTGGACAGGCGTTCTCCGAGCGGACGCAGCACGCGTTCGACGCCGAGGCGCGGGAGGCCTACCGCGAGCGGTTGCACGGGGTGGCGCGGGGCATGGCCGGCCGGACGTTCGTGGCGAACGTGGACGACCACTGCGAGAAGGCCCGGACCGGGGTCGAGTGCCGGATCCACGTGGTGGCGGAGGTGACCTGGTGAGCGACACGGCGGACACGACCGACACGGCGGACACGATCGGCACGGCTGACGCGGCCGGCACGGCTGCTGCGGCTGACGCGGCCGGCACGGCTGCCGCTGCTCCGCCCGTCATCCGGCACGGCGCCGACGCCATCGCCGACGCCCTCGGCCGCCCCCGTCCCACCGCCCAGCAGCGCGCCGTCATCGAGTCGCCGCTCGTGCCGGCGCTGGTCGTCGCCGGTGCAGGCAGCGGGAAGACCGAGACGATGGCGTCACGCGTCGTCTGGCTGCTGGCCAACGGACTCGTCCGACCCGACGAGGTCCTCGGACTGACCTTCACCCGCAAGGCCGCCGGTGAACTCTCCGTCCGCATCAACGACCGCATCCGCGCGCTCGAGGACGTCGGGCTGATCGCCCCCGGGGACGCCTTCGAAGCGCCCACCGTCTCGACGTACAACGCCTTCGCCAACGCGGTCTTCCGCGAGAACGCCCTGCTCGTCGGCCGTGACGGCGAGTCCCAGGTGCTGACCGAACCCTCGGCCTGGCAGCTCGCCCGTCGGGTCGTGGTGGCCGCCCGCGACGACCGGCTCGCCGGACTCGACCGCGACGTCGACACCCTGACCGCCGCCGTGGTCGCGCTCGCCGGAGCCACCTCCGAACACCTCGTCGAGCCGGAGGACCTCCGCCGGTTCGCGATCGAGTTCTCCGAGCTGCTCGAACTCCCGGGCAACCGCGGCAAGCCGTACAAGGCGATCACCGACGCGGTCGCCGCGATCGGCGCCCTCGAACCCCTGGCCGACCTGGTCGCCGAGTTCCGGCGTCAGAAGGTGGACCGCGGGTTCGTGGAGTTCTCCGACCAGATCGCCCTCGCGCTCGCCGCGGCCGAGTCGGCCCCACGCGTCGTCGCGGACCTGCGGAGCCGGTACGGGGTGGTGCTCCTCGACGAGTACCAGGACACCTCGGTGGTGCAGACCCGGTTCCTCGCCCGGCTGTTCCGCGGGCACTCGGTGATGGCGGTCGGCGACCCGCACCAGTCGATCTACGGGTTCCGCGGTGCGAGTGCCGCGAACCTCGCCCGGTTCCCGCACGACTTCGGCGGCGACGAACCCGGCGTGGCCGAACCCGTCACCTTCGCGCTGTCGACCAGCTGGCGGAACCCGGTGGACGTGCTCGCGGGGGCGAACGCGATCGTGTCGCCGCTGTCCGCGGCGTCCGAGGTCGACGTCGAACGGCTCTCGCCGCGGCCGGGCGCCGACGCCGGCACCGTGCGGGTGGTGTTCCCCGAGACCCTGCCGGAAGAGGCCGACGAGGTCGCGGCGTGGTTCCAGGACCACCGCCGCCAGGACCCGACGCGCTCGATGGCGCTGCTGCTGCGCGCGCGGAAGGACCTCGCGGCGTTCACGGCGGCGCTCGGTGCCCGCGGGGTGCCGTACCACGTGCTCGGCACCGGCGGACTGCTCCAGCGCCCGGAGATCGTCGACCTGGTGGCGTGCCTGCGGGTGCTGCACGACCCGGCGGCCGGCAACGACCTGATCCGGCTGCTCGCGGGTGCCCGGTGGCGGGTCGGGGCGGCGGACATCGTCGCCCTGCACCAGCTCGCCCGGTGGCTGTTCCAGCGCGACCACACCCAGCAGCGGCTCGACGACGACCTGACCGCGGCGTTCCGGGCCTCCGTGGCCGCCGGGGAGCACGGGTCGATCGTCGACGCGCTCGACTTCGTCGCGACCGCGCCCGACGAGCACGGCGCGCTCGAGGGCATCACCGCCGCGGGTCGCAGCCGGATGCGTGCGCTCGGTGGGCAGCTCGCGATGCTCCGGTCACGCGCGGGGAGCGACCTGGTCGACTTCGTGACGCTCGTCGTGCAGGAGATGCGGCTCGACATCGAGGTCGCCGCGCACGAACAGGGGAGCGGCGCCTACCTCGACGCCTTCATCGACGAACTCGCCGGCTTCGTCTCGACGGACGACCGCGCCGACCTCGGTTCGTTCCTCGGGTGGATCGACGCCGCAGCCCGGCGTGACGACATGGGACCGCGTTCCGAGGAGCCCGAGGCCGGCACCGTGCAGATCCTGACGATCCACGGGTCCAAGGGGCTGGAGTGGGACGCCGTCGCGGTGCCCCGGATGGTCGAGGGCGGCCTGCCGGCACGCCCGCAGGAGGGCTCGTCCGGCTGGCTCGGGTTCGGCCGGCTGCCGTACGAGTTCCGCGGGGACGCCGCCGAGCTGCCACGACTCGCATGGCGCGGGCAGGAGACCCAGAAGGACGTCACCACGGCGATCGACGCCTTCAAGGAACAGGTGAAGGCCCGCAACGAGGACGAGGAACGCCGGCTCACCTACGTCGCCCTGACCCGTGCCAAGCACGACCTGCTGGTGTCCGGCTCGTTCTGGGCCGGCGGGGTCCGACCCACGGAGCCGAGCCGCTACCTGCGCGACCTGGCGGACGCCGGCGTCATCGACGGTGCGGCGATCCCGGAGACGACGGTGCACGACGAGAACCCGATGGGGGAGAGCGGCGCGACCCAGACCTGGCCGCACGTGCCGTTCGGGCAGCGTGCGCCGCGCGTCCTGGCCGCCGCGGAGCGGGTGCGGAACGCGAATCCCGGAGCGGCGGGGCGCTTCGCCGCCGACATCGACCTGCTGCTCGCCGAACGGCACGCCACCCGGAACGCGAAGCACGCGGTCGCCGTCCCGCACCGGGTGCCGGCCTCGGGTTTCAAGGACTACCTGACCGAACCCGACTCCGTCGCCGAGCGGCTCCGCCGGCCGATGCCGGAGCGACCGTACCGCGCCACCCGGCTCGGCACGCTCTTCCACCAGTGGGTGGAACAGCGTGCGCGGAGCGGTGGCGCGCTCGAGACGCTCGACGTGTGGGACGGGGAGCTCGACCTCGATGCCGACGACCTCGCCGACGCGTCGCCGGACGCCGTGGTCACCGACGACGACGCCCGTCGACTGGCGGACTTCCAAGCGACGTTCGCCCGCTCCCGGTGGGCCGGGCTGACACCGATCGAGGTCGAGCGGGAGATCCACATCCCGTTCCTCGGGCACAGTGTGGTCTGCAAGCTCGACGCCGTGTACGAGATCGACGGGCGTGCCGAGGTGGTCGACTGGAAGACGGGCAAGGCGCCGTCCGGTGCGGACGACCTGGCCCGCCGCACGCTGCAGCTCGCTCTGTACCGCGTCGCCTACGCCGAGTTCACCGGGCGACCGCTCGACCAGGTCGACGCGGTGTTCTACTTCGTCGCCGACGACCTCGAGGTCCGTCCGACCGAGCTGCTCGACCGCGCTGGACTCGAGCGTGCGTGGTCCGAGGCCATCGGCAGCTGACGTCCCGCGGTCGTGCGGAAGGCGCGCCGCGCCCGTCGCGCACTGCGCCGGTCGCGCGCTGCGCCGGTCGCGCACCACGCCGGTCGCGCACCACGCCCGTGTCGCGCTGGGCCCGTGTCGTGCTCCGCCCTGGAGGCGCGGTGCCGGTCCGTCGGGCCGGCATCGGGCCTCCAGACGGTCGCGTCAGCTGCCTGGTCGGCGGCCGGGACCGGTCACCACACCCCGCAGGATGCACCACGAGTGGTCACAGACCGTCGGGCGGCCGCGCTGCGACCGACGGGTCGTGACCGCTCGGCGGAACTGAGCGGGAAGTCGTGACCGCCGTGCGGCGCTGCGGAACGCGGCGGCGTCAGCCGTGGCGGCGTTCGGTGGAGGACAGCAGCTGCTCCACCTCGCCGATCTCCATCGTCTCGGGTGACACGGACTGCAGCGGTTCCGCGCTCGGGGCGTGCACCGCGTCGACCAGGCGGTGCATCATCGAGACGGCGTCGTCGACGACCTCGGTGCTCTTCGCCTGCACGCCGTGCAGCAGCCAGTGCGCCGTCTCGAGTTCGTGGTGCACGCGTGCACGCTGTGCGAGCTGGCGGTCGCGTCCGCCGCCGTTCGCCTCGTAGGCGCTGAGGACGGTGTCGAAGGCGTCTCGGCGGCCGGCGAGCACCCAGGCGAGGTCCTTCGCCGGGTCGCCGAGCCGCAGTTCGCCCCAGTCGAGGACCCCGGTCACCGCATCGCCGTCGACGAGCAGGGCGCCGGTGCCGAGCGAGCCGTGCACGACGGTCGGTGTGAACTGCCACAACTGCTGGTCGCGAGCGGCACCCTCCCAGCGTTCGACGAGCGCGGCGGGGACGAGCTTGGTCGCCACGGCGCGGTCCATCACCGAGACTGCGGACCGGAGCACCTCGAACGGCGTGAGCGAGGGCAGACCGGCGTCGGAGACGAAGCTCGTCGGCAGCTGGTGGATCGAGGCGACGGCACGGCCGACACTCGTGGCGAGGTCGGGGCGCTCGACGAGCGACGCGAGGGTCGGGTGGGTCCCGGCCAGTCGGGTCGTGACGATGGCGCGCGTCGACCCGATCGGCGCCTGGCCGCGGTACTCGGCGACGCCGAACGGCAGCCGCGTGCGGATGCCGGCGCTCAGCGCACGGATGGCGACGAGGTCGGCTGACTGCCGGGCCTCGGCGCGCTGGTTCCGGGGGCGGCGGATGACGATCTCGGTGCCGTCGGCGTCGCGGAGGAGCGCCGACTCGTAGTCGCCGGCCGCGGCCGAGCCGAGCGTGCGCGTGCCCGTGACGAGGAGACCTGGAACGGCCGTCGTCGCCAACGCGGCTAGAGTGAACTGGGATCCCGCCATGCCCCTCAGGGTAGGCGCGTGAAGCGTGCACGGCTGCACGCCACGCTGTCGGGCGGCCCGCACGCCCACCGCACGTCTCCTGCACGTCCGCACCCGATCCGAGGAGCTCTCCCGCCGTGACCGTCGAGTTCGCCGCCCGGCTCCCGCTCTCCCGCAACGAACTCGACCGCGACGCCGAGTTCCGCACGACCGACGACGTCGAGCGCGTCCTGCGCGAGGACGAGCACACCCGGTACCTGCCGGTGCGGGGTGCTGAGATGCTCCGGAACGCCGACGGCACCCTGCGCTTCGTGGCCGCGACGGAGATCCCGGTCGAGACCGTGACCCTGTACCTCGGCCGTGCGGTGTCGGACGCCGCGGACGCCCCGGCGGGTACCCGCTTCGTCGCCGCCCTGATCGACAGCGTGACGGCCACCGCCATCGAACCCGACGACGACGCCTGGCAGAGCCTCCGCATGTTCGGCACCGAGCTCTCGCCACGCGACCAGGGCCTGGCGGTCGAAGCCGTCGCGATGGCCAACTGGCACGCCGTGCACGGCTTCTCGCCGCGGACCGGCTCACCCACGGCCGTCGTGAGCGGCGGATGGGTCCGCCGCGACCCCGAGGGACACGACCTCTTCCCGCGCACCGACGCGGCGATCATCGTCGGGGTCGTCGACGCCGACGACCGGATCCTGCTCGGTTCCAACGCCGCGTGGGACGCCGACCGGTACTCGCTGCTGGCCGGGTTCGTCGAGCCGGGGGAGTCGCTGGAGGACGCCGTCCGCCGCGAGGTCTGGGAGGAGTCCGGCGTCCGCGTCGAGGAGCCCGAGTACCTGGGCTCGCAGCCGTGGCCGTTCCCCGCGTCGCTGATGGTGGGCTTCCGTGCCCGTGCAGCCGGCGGTGACCCGACGACCGCCCGCCCCGACGGCGTGGAGATCCTGGACGTCCGGTGGTTCTCGCGCGACGAGATCCGTGAGCGCGCCGGCGACACCCTGCTGCTGCCGGGACGCACCTCGATCGCCCGCGCCATCATCGAGGAGTGGTACGGCGGGCCGCTGGGCCTGCCGTGAGCGTCACCGGTCCCCGCGGCGCAACGGGCACAGGGGCAGTCGAGCCCCGGCCACCGTCGCCCGACGAACTGCTCGCCGCGCTCGACGCGGAGCAGCGGACGGTCGCCCGTACCCTGCTCGGTCCGGTCGCGGTGCTGGCCGGTGCCGGGACGGGCAAGACCCGTGCGATCACGCACCGGATCGCCTACGGGGTCGCCACCGGGACCTACGCCCCGAACCACGTCCTCGCGCTGACCTTCACGACCCGTGCCGCCGGCGAACTGCGGTCGCGCCTGCGCGCGCTCGGTGCCGGGACGGTCCAGGCGCGCACCTTCCACGCCGCCGCGATGGCGCAGCTCAGCTACTTCTGGCCGGACACCGTCGGCGGGCACGCCCCCAAGATCGTCGAGTCCAAGGGGCGGATGATCGCCCACGCTGCGGATACGGTCGGCATGCACGTCGACACCCCGGTGCTCCGCGACCTGGCCGCCGAGGTCGAGTGGCGCAAGGTGCAGATGCTCTCGCTCGACGAGTACGAGGCCGCCGCCGCGGACCGGGTGATGCCGCGCGACACCACACCGCGCCGGGTCATCGACCTGATGAAGGCGTACGAGCGGCTGAAGGACGACCGGCGGCAACTCGACTTCGAGGACGTCCTGCTGGCGACCCTCGGCATGGTCGAGTCCGAGCCCCGCGTGGCGTCGTACGTGCGGCAGCAGTACCGGTTCTTCGTGGTCGACGAGTACCAGGACGTCTCGCCGGTGCAGCACGACCTGCTGCGGGCCTGGCTGGGTGGCCGTGACGACCTGTGCGTCGTCGGCGACGCCAGTCAGACCATCTACTCGTTCGCCGGCGCCTCGAGCGACTACCTGCTCGGGTTCGGGTCGGAGTTCCCGCGCGGGTCGGTCCTGCGCCTCGAGCGGAACTACCGCTCCACCCGCGAGGTCGTGTCCGCGGCCAACACGCTGATGCGCGGCCAGCCCGGGGCACTCGACCTGGTGGCCCAGAGCCAGGAACCGGGCCCAGAACCGGTCGTGCTGGCCTGCGTCCACGACGGCGACGAGGCGCAGACCATCGCCCGTCGGATCGCCGAGCTCGTCGGGGCCGGAGCATCTCACGGGGATTGCGCCGTGCTCTTCCGCGTCGGGGCGCAGTCCGCCGCGCTCGAGTCCGCACTCGGCCGGAACGGAATCCCGTACCGCGTGCAGGGAGGCACCCGGTTCTTCAACCGTCCGGAGGTCAAGCTCGCCGTCCACCACATGCGCGGCGAGGCGATCCGGCAGACCGACGACGAGCTGACCCGACGGGTCCGGCTGGTGCTGCAGGTCAGCGGCTGGACGGAGACGCCGCCGGAGGGCACCGGTGCAGTGCGCGAGCAGTGGGAAGCGCTGCAGGCGATCATGGGCCTGGCCGAGGACGCCCCCGCCGGCACGACGATGCAGCAATTCACCCAGGACCTGGTTGACCGTGCGGCGACGCACCACGAGCCCGAGGTCGACGCCGTCACGCTCGCGACGCTGCACTCGTCGAAGGGTCTGGAGTGGCCGCACGTGGTCATCGCCGGCGCCGCCGAGGGTCTCCTGCCGATCTCGCACGCGTCGACCGACACCGAGGTGGACGAGGAACGACGCCTGTTCTACGTCGGGCTGACCCGAGCCCGCCGATCCGTCACGATCACGTGGTCGCAACAGGGCTCCACGCGTGGGGGAGCCCGGGCTCCGAGTCGGTTCCTGGCAGCGCTCGGCACGCGCACCGCGGATGGGGTCGGACCGGCGAACGGCTGACCGACAGGTCGTCGCGCTCGAAGACGAGCTGGTCGGGCTCGGCCCGTTGCGTCCGGAGCGGGAGCCGTTCCAGCAGCATCCGCGTCGTGGCGGCGGCCACCGCCGCCGCCCGCCACGGCGACAGCGGTGACGGATGCCGCCCCCACACCTGGGCAGCGATGGCCGGCCACGCAGGGTCGTCGTCGACGCGTGCGTACTCAGCGCACTGGAGGCACGGCCCGGCTCCCGGCACGACGAACGGACCGAGACGGACACGTCCGTCCCCGACGACGACCGCCAGGTGCGGCACGCCCCGGCGGGTCCACGCGGCGCGGAGCGCCGGGTCGACGACGTGGTCGGCCACCACCACGGCGAGGCGCGGTTCGGGCTCGGGCAGCACGATCGGCCCTCCGGCGGGCGCGTTGGTGCGGCTGACCGTCACGCCCTCGCCGGACAGGAACGTCGCGACGGTGTCGGCGACGGCACCGGCGCCGTGCACCTCGATGCGTTCGAGCGGCTCGGGCAGGACCTCGACCACCGCGGGCGACGCGGCACCGAGCACCCCGGCAGCACGTTCCGGGGAACACCCCGACGCGGCCGCGAGGCCGGACAGCACGTCGTGTCCGGTCTCTCGTCGGAGCCCGTTGAGGAACCGTTCTTCCCCCGTGGTGGGTACCGCGACGACCGCGCGCGGGGGATCGACCCCGAGCTGGACGGTGGCGGGGTCACGCCAGACGAACTCGAGCGTCGGATCGATGCGGATGCCCATGACCCCACGGTGCCGGAGTGCGCGGCACGCGTGGGGTCACCAGGGAGATCTGTGGAGAACTCAGCGGGGCTGGTCGCCCGTGTCGTTCCCGGGCTCGTCGCCCGCTCCACCCTCGGGGTCGTCGGCCACGCGGCCGGACTCGTCCTCGTGCGGGCGCGCACCGGTCGAGTCGTTCAGCAGGTCCTCGAGCGCCTTGTCGAACGCGTCGTCCTCGTCGGTCTGGGACGGGTTCCGCAGCCGTGCGACGAGGGCATCGGGTGCGTCGACGTCGTCCGAGGTCGGCACGAGGTCGAAGTGCGACCAGAGGGCGTCGCGCTGCTCGGCACCGAGCTCGTCGGTCACCCGCTGCCACATCGCCGCGGCCTCACGCAGACGACGCGGCCGCAGCTCGAGGCCGACGAGTGTGGCGAAGGCCGACTCGGCGGGGCCACCGGCGGCACGGCGACGGCGCACCATCTCGGCGATCGCCCCGGCCTTGGGGAGACGGACGGTGGCAGCAGCGGTGACCGTGTCCACCCAGCCCTCGACCAGCGCGAGCATCGTCTCGAGCCGGGCGAGTGCGGCGTCCTGCTCGGCGGTGCGCGGCGGGATGAGGGCACCCGACGCGAGTGCGTCGCGCAGCTGCTCCTGGTTGGTCGGGTCGATGTCGGCCGCGAGTTCCTCGACGCGGTCGAAGGGGATGTGGATGCCCCGTGCGTAGTCCGTGATCGACGAGATGATGTGCAGCCGGAGCCACCGTGCCGACCGGAAGAGCCGGGCGTGGGCGAGTTCGCGGACCGCGAGGTAGATGCGGACCTCGTCCTCGGAGACGTCGAGGCCCTCGGCGAACTCGGCGACGTTCTGGGGCAGGAGCGCTGCGACCTGCTCGTCGAGGAGCGGCACGCCGACGTCACCGCCGGACACGACCTCCTTCGACAGCTGCCCGACGACCTGGCCGAGCTGGATCGCGAACAGCGCACCGCCGATGCCGCGCATCGCCTTCGAGACGTCGCCGAGCATCGCCTTGAGCTGCTCGGGAGCACGCTGGTCGATCGCCTCGGTCAGGGCATCGGCGATGCTGAAGGCCACCGGCTCGGCGATCTGCGTCCACACCGGGACGGTCGCCCGGGCCCACTGCTCACGTGTGTAGAGACTCGGGGTCGCGGTCAGTTCGGCGACCGTCGTGACCTCGTCGAGCCACAGTGCGGCGACCTGGAACGCCTGGTCGGCCGCCTGCGAGGTGGCCGGGTCGACGGGGTGGCCGCCGTCGCGAGCGATCGCGGTGGCGCGTTCGGCGGTGGCCGAGAAGTCGATGCCGTCACCGCCGGACTGGGCGGCGCGCTGGAGCTGGCTCATCAGGTTCGCCACGGAGGCCGGGTCGTTCGGCAGACCGGCGGCACCGGCGAGCTGCGACGGGTCGATCTGCCCCTCGCCCGAGAGCAGCTTGCGCAGCATCTCCTGGAAGTCGTCGTCCGGCCCCGGCTGTGGTTCATCAGGCATGCCGACTACGCTAATCGCTGCTCACGGGGCCGCACCTGGGATGCCCCCGTGGGAACGCCCGAAGCGCTGCGCCCAGGGCGAACAGCCCCGTCGCGAGACGTGGGCGACCACCCTGCCGCCAGGCGCGGGTGCCCACCTCGGAAGGACCCCGCGTGACCCTCTTCGCCCCCGCGCCCCGTCGTCGCTCGCGTGCCCGGACCATCGGGTGGGCGTTCCTGATCGGCGCGGTCGTACTGGGCCTGTTGGCGAGCCTGCTGCCCAGCCCGTACCTCATCGAGGTCCCCGGGCCGGTCTACAACACCATCGGCACGCAGAAGCAGGGGACGGGCAAGGACGCGAAGGACGTCAAGCTCATCCAGGTGTCCGGCCACGAGACGTACCCGACGGCCGGTGCCCTCGACATGCTCACGGTCGGCATCCAGGGCGACGCCACGAACCGTCCGTCCTGGACCAGCGTGATCCGCGCGATCTTCACCAGGTCACAGGCGGTCATCCCGGTCGAGGCGATCTACCCGAGCGGCACCACGACCGAGCAGGTGAACGAGCGGGACTCCGCCGACATGCAGGCGTCGCAGCAGTCGGCCGTCGCGGCGGCGCTCATCCAGCAGGGCAACGACCTGCCCACGGAGCTCGAGGTCGGCACGGTGCAGGAAGGCTCGGCGGCCGACGGCGTGATCGAGGAGGGCGACGTCATCACGGCGTTCGACGGCGAGTCGCTCACGACCAACG
The DNA here is from genome assembly GCF_003234895.2 of Curtobacterium sp. MCBD17_026. Lineage (NCBI taxonomy): Bacteria > Bacillati > Actinomycetota > Actinomycetes > Micrococcales > Microbacteriaceae > Curtobacterium > Curtobacterium sp. MCBD17_026. The sequence continues at coordinate 918,488 of NZ_CP126281.1, forward strand.
CCGATGCCTCGAGCCTCCGGGAGCTCGTCGCGAAGCACGGCACCTCGCGCCCCGCGACCGTCACCGTCGAACGGGACGGCGCGACCAAGGACATCCGTGTGACACCGCGCAGCGAGCAGGGCACGGCGCTGCTCGGGGTCGGCGTCACCGAGCGCTACGAGTTCCCCTTCAAGGTGTCGATCCGACTGCAGGACGTCGGCGGTCCGTCGGCCGGCATGATGTTCGCGCTCGGGATCATCGACGAGATCACGCCGGGCGAGCTCAACGGCGGCAAGCACGTCGCCGGCACCGGCACGATCACGGCAGACGGCGAGGTCGGCCCCATCGGCGGGATCCGGCAGAAGCTCTACGGGGCCGCGGACGCGGGTGCCACGGTGTTCCTCGCCCCCGCGGACAACTGCGACGAGGTCGTCGGGCACGTGCCGGACGGACTCGACGTCTACAGCGTCTCCACGCTCGACCAGGCCGTCACCGACCTGCAGACGATCGCCGACGGCACGAGTACCGCGAAGCTCGCCCGCTGCGGTTCCTGACCCGGTCCTGAGCCCCCGTACAGCTTCACGTCCGGTCCGGTCCCATAGGATCAGTGTCACTGACGGCCCGCCGCGAGCCGGGCCCGCCGGTCCGACACGTCTGGAGCACATCAAGTGACGACAACCTCGTCCACCTCGGGGCGGCGTTCGCCGCGGGTCCCGATCGTGGTCACGATCATCGTGCTGGCCGCACTGGTGATCGCCTTCTTCATCTTCGCCAGCCTGTACACCGACTACGCGTGGTTCGCGCAGCTCGGGTTCCAGCAGGTCCTCACGACCCGGTGGATCGCCGGGACCCTGATGTTCCTGGCGGGCTTCCTCGGCATGGCGGTCCCGGTCTTCGTGAGCATCGCGCTCGCGTTCCGGTTCCGGCCGGTCTACGCGAAGCTCAACTCGCAGCTCGACCGCTACCAGCAGGTCATCGAGCCCCTGCGGCGCGCCGTGATGATCGGCATCCCCGTGGTCCTCGGCATCTTCGCCGGGCTCTCGACGGCGGGGCGCTGGAGCATGGTCCTCGAGTACTTCAACCGCACGCCGTTCGGCAAGACCGACCCGCAGTTCGGACTGGACATCGGGTTCTACGTGTTCGAGCTGCCGTTCTGGCGCTCGATCGTGGCGTACTCGTCGGCCGTCGTCCTCATCGCCGGTCTCGCCGCACTCGCGGCGAGCTACCTCTACGGCGCGCTCCGCTTCGGTGGTCGTGAGGTCCGGATCTCCCGCGCCGCGCGCATCCAGCTCGCGGTCACGGCGGCGCTCTACATCGCGCTGCAGGCCGTCAGCCTCTGGCTCGACCAGTACGCGGCCCTGACGAAGTCGAACTCGCTCATCACCGGTGCCCAGTACACCGACGTCAACGCGGTGATCCCGGGCCGCGAGATCATGGCCGGCATCGCGGCGATCGTCGCGTTGCTCTTCATCGTCACGGCGGTCATCGGCCGCTGGCGCATCTCGATCGTCGGCACGGGCCTGCTGCTCGTCGCCGCGATCGTCGTCGGCGGCATCTACCCGTGGGTCGTCCAGCGACTGCAGGTGAAGCCCTCGGAGCGCACCTTCGAGTCCGCCTACATCGAGCGGAACATCAAGGCCACGCGTGACGCCTACGGCGTCGCCGGCGTCGAGGAGCAGAACTACGACGCCACGACCGAGACGAGCTCGGGTGCGCTCGCGAAGGACGCGCAGACCACGGCCAACATCCGTCTCATCGACCCGAAGATCGTCTCCGACACGTTCAGCCAGCTGCAGCAGTACCGGCAGTACTACCAGTTCCCGAAGGAGCTGGACGTCGACCGCTACGACGTCAAGGGCGAGACCGAGGACACCGTGATCGCGGTCCGCGACATCGACCTCGCCGGGCTCAGCTCGGCCGCGAACACGCAGTACAACCGGGCGTTCGTCTACACCCACGGCTACGGCGTCACCGCGGCCTACGGCAACCAGCGCGCGAGCGACGGCAAGCCGGTGTTCCTCGAGTCCGGAATCCCGTCGAACGGTGCCCTGGGCGACTTCCAGCAGCGCGTGTACTTCGGTGAGACCTCGCCGCCCTACTCGATCGTGGGTGCACCGAAGGGCACGAAGGACGTCGAGCTCGACTACCCGTCCGGCTCCGACGACGACAACGGTGGCAACGCGACCACCACGTACGCCGGCGACGGCGGTCCGAGCCTCGGCAACTTCTTCAACCGGCTCGTCTACGCCGCGAAGTTCCAGTCGGAGCAGATCCTGCTCTCGAACGCGGTGAACAAGGACTCGCAGATCCTCTACGACCGCGACCCGATCACCCGCGTGCAGAAGGCCGCGCCGTACCTGACCGTCGACAGCGACGCGTACCCGGCGATCGTCGACCACCGCATCCAGTGGGTGGTGGACGGCTACACCACGAGCGACGCGTACCCGTACTCGCAGAGCCAGAGCCTGTCGGACAGCATCGCCGGCGCCGAGTCCTCGACGTACCGTACCGACCAGGTGAACTACATCCGGAACTCGGTGAAGGCCACGGTCGACGCGTACACGGGCAAGGTGACGCTGTACACGTGGGACACGAAGGACCCGGTCCTGAAGACGTGGCAGAAGATCTTCCCGACGTCGATGAAGCCGGTTTCGAGCATGAGCGCCGAGCTCCTCGACCACGTGCGGTACCCCACCGACCTGTTCAAGGTGCAGCGCTCGATCCTCGGCACGTACCACGTGACCAACGCCAACTCGTTCTACTCGGGTGACGACGCGTGGAACACCCCGCAGGAACCGACGAGCACGGCGACGTCGGACAGCGACGCCGACACCGCGGCGACGTCGACGAACGCGCTCGGTGCGCAGACGACGACGACGGCCAACAGGGCGAACCTGCAGGACCCGTACTACCTGACGATGAAGGTGCCGGGCCAGGGGACCGCGTACTCGCTGTACACGACCTACATCCCGCAGCAGTCGGCCGGGGCGAACAACCGCAACGTGCTGACCGGCTACCTTGCGGTGAACTCCGACGCGGGTGGTGCCGGCAAGGGCGAGAAGGCGTCGGGCTACGGCAAACTCACGCTGTTGACGATGCCGAAGACCGACAACATCCCGGGCCCCGGACAGGTGCAGAGCCTCTTCAACGGTGACTCGACCGTGTCGCAGGAGCTGAACATCCTGAAGCGGGGCAACTCGACCGTGAAGCAGGGCAACCTGCTCACGCTCCCGGTCGGCGGCGGGTTCCTCTACGTGCAGCCCGTCTACGTCCAGTCGACCTCGAGTGGTTCGTACCCGCTGCTGCAGAAGGTCCTCGTGGCCTTCGGGGACAAGATCGCGTTCGAGGACACCCTCGACGAGGCCCTGAACTCGCTGTTCGGCGGCGACTCCGGTGCGGCCGCCGGCGATTCCGGCGCGAGCGGCGACGGCAGCGGCGAGAGCGACAGCGGTTCCGGTTCCGGTTCCGACAGCGGGTCTGGCTCGGACACGGGTTCCGACTCCGACACGGGCTCCGGCTCGACCGGCTCGACGGGTTCCGGCTCGGCCGACAACGACGCCCTGCAGGCGGCCCTGGCCGACGCCAAGGCAGCTCTGCAGGACCGCCAGGAGGCCTACGCCGACAACGACCTGGTCGCTGCGGCGGAAGCCGACCAGCGCCTCCAGGACGCGATCGAGGCCGCCACGGCAGCCGAGAACGGCAACTGACACACCGTGGCGGGGCACTCGATTTGTGTCCCGCCACGGCCCCGTGTAGGCTTCTAAACGTGCCGCGGGGTGGAGCAGTTCGGTAGCTCGCTGGGCTCATAACCCAGAGGTCGTAGGTTCAAATCCTGCCCCCGCAACCAAGCGTCACATGAAGGCCCCGGTCCATCAGGACCGGGGCCTTCTTCGTGCCCCCGGCCGCAGGACGACCGGTCGCAGGACGTCCGGTCGCAGGACGTCCGGCCGCAGGACGACCGGCCGCAGGACGACCGAACGCAGGCCCGCCCGCCACGGACCCCCGGGTACGCTCACCGCATGGCCACCCTCACGATCGCGGCGGCGCAGTTCGCCCCCGTGGACGACCCCGTCGCCAACCTCGACACCGTGCGCACCGCCGCCGTCGACGCGGCGGCCCGGGGCGCGGACCTCCTCGTCACGCCGGAGTACACCTCGTACTTCACCGCCGACATCGACGATCGGTTCGTCGCCGCGGCGCAGCCCCTGGACGGTCCGTTCGTCTCGGGCCTCCGCGACGTCGCCCGCGTGTCCGGCATCGCCCTGGTCGTCGGGGTCGCCGAGTCGGCGGACACGCCGGAGCGCTTCCGGAACACCCTGGTCGCAGTGCTCCCGTCGGGCGACGTGGCGGCGACGTACCGGAAGGTCCACCTCTACGACGCCTTCGGCTCGCGGGAGTCGGACCGCATCGAGTCCGGCGACCCGGAGCAGCTGCCGGTCTTCGAGCTCGGCGGAGTCCGCATCGGGCTCGAGACCTGCTACGACCTGCGCTTCCCCGAGGTCACCCGGCGCCTCGCCGCTCCTGAGACCGGCGCGGCCGACGTCGTCGTCCTCCCCGCGGAGTGGGTGCGCGGGCCCGGCAAGGAGCACCACTGGCGCACGCTCCTCACCGCCCGCGCGATCGAGAACACCGTCTGGGTCGTCGGGGTCGGCCAGACGCCGCCCGTCGGGATCGGCGGCTCGGTCGTCCTCGACCCGTCCGGCGTCGCGGTCGCCTCGGCGGGTGCCTCGCCGGGCACGCTCACAGCCACGATCGACACCACCGTCACGGACGCCGTCCGTCGGGTGAACCCGTCGTTGTCGTTGCGGCGGTACGACGTCGCACTGCGCACCCCGCCTGGAGGCCCGGGGCAGCGCTGACGCGTCCGTCGCGTCCCCGATGCGGTCGCGTCTCAGGCGCGGGGACGCGCTCCGAGGGTCGCCAGGCGCGCGGCGGCGTCCTCCAGGACACTCCGGCGCTTGCAGAACGCGAAGCGCACCAGGGACCGGTAGCCGGCGACACGGTCCGGTCGGACGAACGCCGAGACGGGCACGCCGGCGACTCCGGCCAGCGCCGGGAGTTCGAGGCAGAACGCGCGGGCGTCGTCGTACCCGAGCGGCGCGGCGTCGGCGAGCACGAAGTACCCGCCGTCGGGTCGCATCACGTCGAAGCCCGCTGCCGTCAGCCCGTTCGCGAGCAGCTCGTGCTTCGCGCGCAGGTCGGCGGCGATGCCGGTGAACACCGCGTCGGGCAGGCGGAGTCCCACGGCGACGGCCGGTTGGAAGGGCGCGCCGTTCACGAACGTCAGGTACTGCTTGACCGTCGTGATCGCGTCGACGAGCGCCGGGGGAGCGGTGAGCCAGCCGACCTTCCACCCGGTGGTGTTGAAGGTCTTGCCGGCGCTCGACACCGACACCGTCCGCTCCGCGGCACCCGGCAGGGTCGCGATGGGCGTGTGCGGGACGTCGAACGTCAGGTGCTCGTAGACCTCGTCCGTGATGATCACCGCGTCGCGCTCGGTGGCCAGGTCGACGATCGCCTGCAGGACCTCGGTGGGCAGGACCCGGCCCGTCGGGTTGTGCGGGGTGTTCACGAGCACGGCGCGGGTTCGGTCGGTGAAGGCGGCACGGAGCGTTCGCTCGTCGGGCAGGAAGTCGGGCGCGGTGAGCGGGACCGTGACGTGCACGCCGCCGGCCAGCCGGATGAGCGCCCCGTAGGCGTCGTAGAACGGCTCGAAGGTGATCACCTCGTCGCCGGGTTCGACCAGCGCGAGGATCGTCGCGGCCAACCCCTCGGTGGCGCCGGCGGTGACGAGGACCTCGCGGTCGGGGTCGACGTCGAGCCCGTACCACCGTTGCTGGTGCTCGGCGACCGCCGCCCGCAGGTCGGGGGTGCCGCGGCCTGGCGGGTACTGGTTCACGCCGTCGCGGATCGCCTGCACGGCGGCCTCGAGCACCTCGGCCGGCCCGTCCTCGTCGGGGAACCCCTGCCCCAGGTTGACCGCGCCGGTGCTGGCGGCGAGGGCGCTCATCTCGGCGAACACCGTCGGTGCGGGGACCCCGTCGGCTCCGAGCAGCATCGCTCCGTCGGCGGCTCGCAGCCACGGTCCTGCCTGGCGCATGTGGTTCCCTCCCGTGCGGGCGACGACGTGTCGCGCTGAACGGACCCCAACCTAGCTGTCCGTCCCGCGGCGGACCGGGTCGCCGTGTGCAGCGCACGCATAAGATCGCCAGGGGTGGCTCGCAGCCTCGCCAGAAGGACCGCTCAGGTGCTTGCGACAGACTGCACGAGCTTGAAAGGAGCACGTCCAGCATGACCGACACCACGCCCGACGGGCAGGGCGACGACCGCCGTCCGGACGATGCGGCTCCGCCTGCCGCCAGTGAGGACGCCGCAGCAGCGGCCACGAGAGGGAACACGTCGATGCCGAACGACTCCGACCAGCCGGACGAGACCCCTCGCCCGAACCAGAACGACGAGACGACCCCGGACCACACGGATGTGATCCCGTCGTCGACGGACCACCCGACCGACCGCTACACCGCGCCGTACCCCGCCGTCTCCGGCGAGTCCTCGGGCGTGCAGCAGGGCGGCTACGGCCAGCAGACGTCGCCGTACGGCCAGCAGTCCCAGCAGAGTCAGAACCCGTACGGCCAGCAGTCCCAGCAGAGTCAGAACCCGTACGGCCAGCAGTCGCAGTACGGCCAACAGTCCCAGCCGAGCCAGAACCCGTACGGCCAGCAGTCGCAGTACGGCCAGCAGGCGCCGCAGGCCCAGAACCCGTACGGCCAGCAGTCCCAGAACCCGTACGGCCAGCAGTCCCAGTACGGCCAGCCGGGCGCCGAACGCCCCCGCTACGGCGAGTACGCCCAGCCGACGTCCTCGTCCGCTCCGAGCTCGTCCTCCGAGTACGCGAACGCATCCGCGCAGGCCCCGCAGTCCGCCACGAGCGCCTTCGGCGACGTCGACGGCGCGAACCAGCGCAACGGGCACTACTTCAGCGACGACGCCTCGGGTGCCGCGGCGACCACGACGACCAAGGAGCGCTCGGGCCGCAACAGGCTGCTCCTGCCGATCATCGCCGGTCTCGTCGTGGCCGGGCTCGTGGGTGGCGGTGCTGGATGGCTCGCATCGTCGGCGGCGAACGACGGTGGCAGCGTGGTGTCCTCAGGTTCGTCGCAGGGCGGCAACCTGACCGTCAACGACTACGACTCCGCCACCGTCGTCACCGCGGTCGCGGCACAGGCGACCCCGTCCGTCGTCACCATCAACGTGTCGGCGAGCAACGAGGCCGGCACCGGTTCCGGTGTCGTGATGAGCAAGGACGGCTACATCGTCACGAACACCCACGTGGTCACCCTCGACGGCGACAGCTCGAACGGCCGGATCACGGTGACGACCTCGAACGGCAAGATCTACGCGGGCAAGCTCATCGGCACCGACCCGACGGTCGACCTCGCGGTCATCAAGATCGATGCGACCGACCTCAAGCCGATGGAGTTCGCGGACTCGTCCAAGCTCAACGTCGGGGACACCGCGGTAGCGATCGGTGCGCCGCTGGGCCTGTCGAACACCGTCACCGACGGCATCGTCTCGACCCTGAACCGCAGCATCCAGGTCACCTCGAGCGCCCCCAGCGAGGGTGGCGACTCGAACGAGGGCGGCAACGGCGGCTCGGGTCCCTTCGACTTCTGGGGCAACGGGGACAACGGCAGCAGCTCGTCCGCGAACACCACCGTGTCGCTCCCGGTCATCCAGACCGACGCATCGATCAACCCCGGCAACTCCGGCGGTGCGCTGCTCGACTCCGACGGCAAGCTCATCGGCATCAACGTGGCGATCGCGTCCGCCGGCAGCTCCTCGTCGTCCGAGTCGGCCGCCGGCAGCATCGGCGTCGGCTTCTCGATCCCGTCGAACCTGGTGAAGCGGGTCGCGAACGAGATCAAGGAGAAGGGGTCGGCCACGCACGGGCTGCTCGGCGCGACCGTCGGCGATGCCTCCGAGGACGCCAACGCCACCCAGATGGGCGCGCTCATCAAGTCGGTCTCGTCCGGCGGAGCCGCGGCGAAGGCCGGTCTGCAGAAGGGTGACGTCGTCACGAAGATCGGTTCGGCGACGGTCTCCGACGCCACCGACCTCACCGCGCAGGTGCGCTACTTCGCGGGCGGCGCGTCCACGACGATCAGCTACCTGCGCGACGGCCAGACCCGTCAGGCCGACGTGAAGCTCGGAACGTACGACAGCAAGGGCTGACGCCACCACAGGACGGACAGGAGGCCCGGGGCACGACGTGCGCCGGGCCTCCAGTCCGTCCCGGGGGCGCGTCCCGCGCCGTCGCAGGTGGGCGGTTCGGCCTCTTGATAGGCTCATGGTCGCTCTGCGGGGCGGCACCGCCCCGGTGCGTCCCGTGCCGCCAGCCAGCACCCCGAGGTACGCATGCAGTCAGACGGACAGCCCCTGCCGGGCGTCTCGTACGTGATGCCCGTGCTGAACGAGGTCACCGAGGTCCGGGCCGCCGTCGGCAGTCTGCTCGACCAGGACTACACGGGCCCGTTCGAGGTCATCCTCGCGCTCGGGCCGTCGATCGACGGCACGAACGAACTCGTCGCCGAGATGAGCGCTGCCGACCCCCGGATCCGCGCGATCGACAACCCCGTCGGCTCGACGCCCGCCGGGCTGAACGTCGCGATCCGTGCGTCCGTGCACCCCGTCGTCATCCGCGTCGACGCGCACTCGGTCCTGCCCACCGACTACACGCGCATCGCGGTGCGCACGCTCCTGGAATCCGGGGCGGACAACGTCGGCGGCATCATGCGCGCCGAGGGCCGGACCCCCTTCGAGCGTGCCGTTGCCCTGGCCTACGGCAGCCGTGTCGGCCTCGGCGGCACGCCGCACCACGTGGGCGGCACCGCCGGCCCGGCCGAGACCGCCTACCTCGGCGTGTTCCGACGCGAGCGGCTGTTCGACGTCGGACTCTTCGACGAGGGCATCAAGCGCGGCCAGGACTGGGAACTCAACCGGCGGCTGCGCCAGACCGGTGGGACCGTCTGGTTCACGCCGGAACTCGTCGTCACCTACCGCCCGCGACCGAGCCTGAAGCGCCTGGTGCGGCAGTTCGTCGCCACCGGGCTCTGGCGCGGTGAGCTCGCGCGTCGGTTCCCGGCGAACAACGGCCTGCGCTACTTCGTGCCGCCAGCGATGGTCGCGGCGATGGCGCTGGGCATCGTCGCCGGACTCGTCGGCATCGTCGGCGCCGCGCTCGGCACCCCGCTCGCCTGGGCGCTGCTCGGGTTCGTGGTGCCCGTCGTCTACCTGCTCTTCGTCGTCCTGGGGTCGATCGCGGTGGCGCGCCGCTCCGGGCTGCCGACGCTCCTCTGGCTGCTCGTCGTGCTGCCCTGCATCCACGTGGGCTGGGGGCTCGGGTTCATCATCGGGTTCCTGACCCGCACGTCCGAGCTGACCACCCACACGGGACGGTGACCGAATGACCGACCACCCCACGACCGGCCGCGGATCCGCACGGCCGACCTCGATCGCCGAACTCCGGGCCGTCGCCCAGCCGGACGAGGTCCGTGCGCGCGCCAACGCCGAGCACTGGACGGCCTCGCTGTACCTGCGCGACGTCTCGCCGTACCTGACGTGGGTGCTCCTGAAGACCCGCGTCAGCGCGAACCAGGTCACCGGCCTGATGATCCTGGTCGGCTGGAGCGTCGCCGCCGCCCTGCTCATCCCCGGCATCTGGGGCGCCGCGCTGGCGCTGGTCCTCGGCCAGCTGCAGATGCTCGTCGACTGCTCCGACGGCGAGGTCGCCCGGTGGCGCGGCACCAAGTCGCCCGCCGGGGTGTTCCTGGACAAGGTGGGGCACTACACGACCGAGGGGCTGATCCCGGTCGCGCTCGGCGTCCGCGCAGCCACCTGGCCGATCCACGGCGCCGACTGGATGTGGACCACGATCGGGTGCGCGCTCGGCCTGGTCATCGTGCTGAACAAGGCCCTGAACGACATGGTGCACGTGGCCCGCGCGAACGCCGGGCTCGACAAGCTGGTCGACCGGCGGGATGCCTCCACCGCCCCGTCCGGTCGGAAGCTCGCCTCGCTCCGCCGCGTGGCACGGTTCCTGCCGTTCCACCGCCTGTACCACTCGGTCGAGCTGAGCATGCTCGCGTTCGTCTTCGCCCTGCTCGCCCTGGTGATCGGCGACCCGCTCGCCAGCCGGATCCTGGTCGGTGCGCTGTTGCCGCTCGCCGTGCTCGCGACGATCGGGCACTTCCTGGCGATCATCGCCTCGAAGCGAGTCAAGGCGTGACCGACGACACGACCGTGCCCGGAACCCTGCGCCGTCACGCGGTGGTGCACCACGGACGACCACGCGTCGCCGTGGTGAGCCTGTCGCAGGGCACCCGGCCGGACGACCTGCGCCGCGGTCTGGACAGCGTGCTCGCCCAGCAGGACGTCGAGCTCGACGTCGCCTGCGTCGGCAACGGCTGGGAACCCACGGGCCTGCCGGACGGCGTGCGAGCCCTGGCCCTGCCCGAGAACATCGGGATCCCGGCCGGTCGGAACGCCGGGGCCGAGGTCGTCGACGGCGACTACGTGTTCTTCCTCGACGATGATGCGTCGGTGCCGTCGCCGACGTTCCTGCGCGACGCGATCGCGATGTTCGAGCACGATCCGTCGCTCGGCCTCGTGCAGCCCCGGGTCGTCGACCCCACGGGTGCCGCGAACCCCCGCCGATGGGTGCCGCGGATCCGGAAGGGCGAGCCGGACCACTCGTCGCCGGTCTTCTCGGTCTGGGAAGGCGCCGTCGTGCTGCCGATGGACGTCTACCGGGCCGTCGGCGGCTGGGGGGCCGAGTACTTCTACGCCCACGAGGGCATCGAGCTCGCCTGGCGCGTGTGGGACGCCGGCCGTCGGACCTGGTACGCCGGCGACCTCGTCGCGCACCACCCCGCGATCGACCCGGCGCGGCACACCGAGTACTACCGGTTGAACGCCCGGAACCGGGTGTGGCTGGCTCGGCGCAACCTGCCCCCGGTGCTGCGCCCGGTGTACGTGGGGTCGTGGGCCGCGATCCAGATCGCGCGTTGGTGGCGTCACCCCCGCCGACTGGCCACCTGGTTCGGTGGGATCCGTGAAGGATGGACGACCGACTGCGGTCCGGTCCGCCCGATGGGCTGGCTCACAGTCGCACGGATGACCATCGCAGGGCGGCCGCCGGTCGTCTGACCCGCACGCCTCGTCCCACCAGAGCAGACCCGGAGAAGGACCATGTCGATCATCAGCGACCTGCGAACCGCGCTGCGGCTCGTCGACCGACTCCTGACGTCCCGCCGGAGCCGACGGCAGCTCGCACAGCGACTGCCGTCCGCGCCGAAGCCGGCGCCCGGTTCGGTCGAGATCGCCGTGTACTTCGCCGACGGTCCGGTCAACATGTACCAGGTGCGCCAGTGGTACGCGCCGCTGGCCGAACTCGCGAAGACGCACCCGGTGGCGATCATCTCGCGGAGCCCGGGCACCATGCTGACCCTGCTCGACGAGTCGCCCGTGCCCGCGGTCTACGCCCGGCAAGTGGTCGACCTCGAACACTTCGTCGACACACAGGCGCCGAAGGTGGTGCTGTACGTCAACCAGAACGCCCGCAACTTCCAGATGATGCGGTACGGGCGGATGTGGCACGTCTTCGTCAACCACGGCGAGAGCGACAAGATGTACATGACGACGAACCAGTTCAAGGCGTACGACTACGCCCTGATCGCGGGGGACGCCGCACGTGACCGTCTGGCCGAGGCGCTGTGGGACTACGACCTGGACGTCCGGACCATCGCGATCGGACGCCCGCAGGCCGACCACTTCGCCGGAGCGGCCCCGTACCCCGACGACGACCGGACCGTCGTGCTCTACGCCCCGACGTGGGAGGGCGACCGCGGTGCCGCGGCGTACGGGTCGATCGCGTCGCACGGCACGGTCATCGCCGAGCAGGTGCTCGCATCGCCCCGCCACCGTCTGGTGTACCGCCCTCACCCGCGCAGCGGTGTGCTCGACCCCGCCTACCGCGCGGCGCACGAGCGGATCGTCGCGGCGATCAGCACGGCCAACGCCGCCGACCCGGCCGCGCACCACCTGTACGACGACGGCGGTGACCTCGGCTGGCAGCTGGCGGACGCGGACGTGGCGATCACCGACATCAGCGCGATGATCTACGACCGGCTGGCGGTGGGCAAGCCGCTCATCGTCACGCGGCCGGTGTCGCCCGAGGCCGACGTCGACGAGCGGGGCTACCTGAGCGCCGCGAACTGGCTGACCGCGGCCGACGCCCCGTCGGTGCTGGCCCGTGTCGACGCGGCCGCGAGCGACGCCGAGGAGCTCGCGCGCCTGCAGCACTGGGTCGCCCGGTACTTCGGCGACACGACGCCGGGCGCCGCCACGGAGCGGTTCCACGCGGCCGTGGAGTGGCTGCTGGAGCGGTGGCGGACCGTCGCCGCCGAACGCGACGGGCGCTGACGGTCGATCGTCACCCCGGGTGCTCCGTGCCGGAGGCCGGTGCGGCGTCACGGCTGCATCCCCGGCCCGACGAGTGACATCCGCCAGAGGTACTCGGACCGGTCGGGTCGACGCCACCGGACGATGACGACCCCCGTGTCCTCGGGGTCGGCGCCGAAGACCGCCAGGGACAACGATCGACCCGGGTCGAGGCGGCGCACCGCGAGCGGCGGGCAGTAGCCGTTGCCCAGGTGGGTGAGGGAGAGCCCGTCGACCGGCTCGGGGCCGGTGTTGACGAGGTCGTACCGACGCGGTGCGTGCGATCGGTCGACGGCGAACGGGACGGCGTACGCGGTTGGTGGGTGGTGCATGGGGGGAACGCTAGGGGAGGGTCCGACGGCGGGACCCCGGGGCGCCCACGAGGGCCGGGGCTGTGGAGGGAGCCAGTGACACCCGTGTTGGTGCAGGGGGAGTACCTCGGCCGGTCAGGAGCCGTAGTCGGCCGCGTACCGGGCCAGCGCGGCCTCGATGGTGCCGTCGAGCTGCAGACGACCCTTGTCGAGGTAGAGCCCCCGGTCGCAGAAGCGGCGGAGGTCCTTGTCGCTGTGGGAGACGAAGAACAGCGTCCGGCCGCCGGCCAGGAGCTGCTCGATCCGCTTGTAGCACTTCTCGCGGAAGGCCTTGTCGCCCACCGCCAGCACCTCGTCGACCAGGATGACCGGCTCGTCGAGCCGCGAGATCACGGCGAACGCGATGCGGACCTTCATGCCGCTCGACAGGTGCTTGTAGGGGGTGTCCACGAAGTCGGCGATCTCGGCGAAGTCGATGATCTCGTCGAAGGCATCGCGGATCTCGGCCCGCGACATGCCGTGCAGGCCCGCCGTCAGGTACACGTTGTCGCGCACGGTGAGGTCACCGACGAAACCACCCGTGATCTCGATGAGCGGGGCGACGCCGGCACCCACGTCGACACGGCCCTCGTCGGGCAGCATGACCTGGGCCACGAGCTTCAGCAGGGTCGACTTGCCCTGTCCGTTCCGCCCCACGACGCCGATCGCCTCGCCCGGGCGGACGTCGAACGACACGTTGCGGAGCGCCCAGAACTCATCCGCACGCTTGCGGCGCCCGCGTCCTGCGAACAGGTCCTTGAAGTTCCGGCTCGCGCGACGGTTGCGCTTGAAGCAGATGCCGGCGTCGCGCACCGAGATGACCGGGGAGACGGTCTCGGTGCGTCGGGTCTGGTCGGTCGCGGTCATCACAGCTCCTTCAGCACACGGTGCTCGCTGCGGCGGAACACCGCGAAGCCGACCACCAGGACGATGCCGGTCACGACCACCGAGGCGCCGACCTCGAGCCAATCGAGCTGGCCGGGGAAGAACGCCGCACGGTACATGCCGAAGATGCCGGTGAGCGGGTTGATCGCGGCGATGTCCCGCAGGGCGGGCGGCAGCGCGTGCGTGCCGTAGATGATCGGGGACGCGTAGAACAGGAACCGAAGCACGAGCTTGGTGGCGCGCTCGAGGTCACGGAAGAAGACCACGAGCGGGGCGACGATGAGCCCCAGGCCGTAGACCAGCGCGCACTGCAGCACGATCGCCAGCGGGAAGAACACGACCTGCCAGTGCAGGTGCGCACCCGTCGCGATGGCGAAGGCGGCCAGGACCGGCAGGCTCAGCAGGAACTCGATGCCCTTCGACGCGTCGATCCGTGCCACCCAGATCGTGCGGGGGATGGTGGTCGAACGGATGAGCTTCGATTCCTTGATGAACGCCCGGGTGGAGTCCGAGACGCCACCGGTGAACCACATCCACGGCAGCAGCGCGGACAGCAGGAACACGATGTACGGATCTTCACCGACCGAGCCGCGGTGGAAGACCTGCGTGAAGACGAACCAGTATATCCCCGACATCACGAGCGGGTCGAGGATCGACCACAGGTAGCCGAGCGCCGACGTCGAGTAGCGGACGCGGAGGTCGCGGACGGTCAGCAGCCAGAGGGCCTGACGATAGCGCCGACCGGCGCTCCGGGCCTTCGCGGGTGCGGGAGCCACGGGCGCGGTCGGCGCACTCGCTGTGGTCACGATTTCCCTTCGGGCGGAACCGCCGAGGGATCCTGAGGGTGGTTCAGGCGAACAGGTTGTTCGCGCGCTCGAGGTCCTCGGCGAAGTCGATCTCGACCGCGTACAGGTCGGAGATGTCGATCGGCGTCCAGCGTAGTCCGTCCTCGGCGATGGCAGCCTCGATGCCGCCCTCGAAGTACTCCTGGTCGTCGACGCGACCGAGCTGCCGGATGAGGGCCTGCTTGTCGGCGGCGGAGACGTAGTTGATCCCGACGGCTTCGCCGAGACCCCCGACGACCTGCTTGGAGAGCTTGTGGATGAAGCCCTCGGCGTCGACGGTGTACTTGACCTCTTCGTCGGAGACCTTGTCGGTGTTGACGCTGACGAAGGAACGGCCCTCGTCGATCATGTCGGCAGCACGGACGAGCGCCATCGGGTCGAACACCACGTCACCGTTCATCCAGAGCACACCGCTCTTGCCGGTGGCCTTGAGGGCGCGCAGCAGGCTCTTCGAGGTGTTGGTGGAGTCGTACGACTCGTTGTAGACGAAGTTCGCGTCGGGGAACGCCTCGACGATGTGCTCCGACTTGTAGCCGACGACGATCGTCACACGGGCGCTCGAACCGAACGCGGCGCGGATGTTGTCGAACTGCTGCTGCATGATGGTGCGGCCGTCACTGAGCTCCGTGAGCGGCTTCGGCAGGCTGCGGCCGAGACGGCTGCCCATCCCCGCTGCGAGGATCACGATCTGCGTGGTCATGCTGGTCCCTTCTGGTGTCCGCCCGCGCACCCTGGGGTACGGGCGGGCCTCGTCGAGTCTGCGCTTCCAACGTCCGAGTTGCCCGAGAACCGTTCGTGTCGACGGGGTCGTCGCTGCGAAGAGGCCGCCGGGATCGCCTGCTGGAGCAGGTTTCCAAGTGGTGAACACTCCTTCGTGCCCTGGTGAATGATACGGAAACACCCCCTCGCGGGGTACGGGTCTGCGCGCTTCGTACTCAATTCGTGACCCTGGCCGCGACGGTTCCCGACGGTCGGAGAGCGTTGGTACGGTGGGTCGATGCCAGCGCGAGCAGAGAACGAGGACGTGTACGCCACGGCCGACGCTGCCTGGATGACCGAGGCGGGGGACGTCGACGACGCGGACACCGCCGCGGCTGCTGAGGACGACGCAGCCGACGACGACACGGGGGACACCGATGCGGACGACGCCGCCACTGATGACGCCATGACCGACGCCACGACGGACACCCGCACGGACGCGACGGACACCCGTACGGACGCGACGACGGATGCCCGCTCCGACGCGACGACGGACGACCGCACCGACGACGCGATGACGGCCGCAGCGCCGCGCCCCGCGAAGGCGCGCAACGGCAAGGGACGCACCAAGCGCCCGACGAAGGCCGCCCCGCGGACCGGCGCCGAGCCTCCCGTCCCGACCGACGCGGACGACGCGACGGACGACGCCGGCCGGGCGACCGCCGCCGCCCCGCCCGCGACCAAGAAGCGCGCGCCCCGCTCCGCCGCACCGAAGCAGCCGCAGACGCTCCAGCCCGTCGTGCTCGCAGCGAGTGGCCTGGTCAAGCGGTACGGGCAGACCCTGGCCGTCGACGAGGTCGACCTCGAGATCCGGCAGGGCTCGATCTTCGGCGTGGTGGGCCCGAACGGCGCCGGCAAGACGACGACCCTGTCGATGGTCACCGGACTGCTGCGACCCGACGCCGGCTCGGTGACCGTGCTCGACCACGACGTCTGGGCCGACCCGACGGCGGCGAAGCGCAGTCTCGGCGTCCTGCCGGACCGGCTCCGTCTGTTCGACCGGCTGACCGGTGCGCAGCTCCTCTACTACTCGGCCACGCTCCGCGGCCTCGACGGTGCCACCGCACGGAAGCGCAGCGCCGACCTCGCCGAGGCCTTCGGGCTGGGCGAGGCGCTCGGCCGCCAGGTCGCCGACTACTCCGTCGGCATGGCGAAGAAGATCGCCCTGGCCGCGACCCTGATCCACTCGCCGCGCGTGCTCGTGCTCGACGAGCCGTTCGAGTCGGTCGACCCGGTGAGCGCGGCGACGATCACGGACATCCTGCGCCGGTACACCCGGGGCGGCGGCACGGTCGTGCTGTCGAGCCACTCGATGGAGCTCGTGCAGCGCACCTGCGACTCGGTCGCCATCATCGTCGGCGGCAGGGTCCTGGCGTCCGGCACGATGGCCCAGGTCCGCGGGCGCAAGAGCCTCGAGGACAAGTTCGTCGAACTCGCCGGCGGTCGTGTCGTCGCGGAGAGCATGGAATGGTTGCACAGCTTCTCCGGCTGAGGGCGGACCTGCTCGCGGGCGAGGTCCGCGGCACCGCCCGCCGGTCCGTCGCCGTCGTGCTCGCCAGCCTCGTCGGACTCCTCGCCGCCGTGTTCGTCGCGTCGCAGACCATCGCCCTCGGTGACGCCGACCCGGACGTCGCACGCGCGGTCATCGTGCCCGTCGGCACCCTGATCACCTTCGGGTTCACGGTCGTGCCGCTCGTCGTCGGCCGGAGCGACCAGCTCGACCCGCGGCGCTTCGCGGTGTTCGGCATCGAGCGCCGTCGCCTGGCGATCGGGCTCGTCGTCGCCGGACTCGTCGGCATCCCGGTGATCGGCGTCGTCATCGTCGCCGTCGGCCAGGTCGTCGCCTGGGCGCGCAATCCCGGTCTCGGCCTGCTCGCCGTGCTCGGCGGGGTGCTCGGCGTCGTGACCTGCGCGCTCCTGATCCGCGTCTGCTGCACCGTCGGCTCCCGGCTGATCGGGCCGGACCGCTCCCGCGACGCCGGGTGGCTGGTGGCCCTCGTCATCATCGCGCTCTCGATCCCGACGGTGGCGCTGCTGCTGCGGGTCGACTGGCTCGACCCGCAGGGCGCCGAGATGCAGCGCGTCGCGGACGTCGCCGGCTGGACCCCGTGGGGTGCCGCGTGGGCCGTGCCCGCCGAGGTCGCGAGCGGCCACGTCGGCACCGGTGTCGTGAAGCTCCTCGTCGCGGTCGCCGTCGTCGCGCTCCTCGCCTGGGCGTGGTGGGCACTCGTCAGCCGTGCGCTCGAGACCGTCGACGACCGCGCCCGCACCCGCCGCTACCAGGGCCTGGGCTGGTTCGACCGGTTCGGTTCCGCCCCGGTGTCGGCCGTCGCCGCCCGGGCACTCACCTACTGGGTCCGCGACCCGCGGTACCGCACGTCGTACCTGATCATCCTGCTCGTGCCGATCGTCGTCATCCCGCTCGGTGTCGCCGGGGTGCCGTGGCAGTGGACCGCCCTCGTGCCGCTGCCGCTGATGGCCCTGATCGCCGGGTTCCTGCCGCACAACGACGTCTCGTACGACAACACCGCCGTGTGGCTGCACGTCGCCTCCGGTGCACCCGGGTGGAGCGACCGGCTCGGTCGGGTCGTGCCCGTGCTGGTCGTGGGGGCACCCGCGATCGTCGCCGGGGCCGCGCTGTCCGCGTGGCTGTTCGGTGACCGGGCTGCCTTCCCGCTGCTCATCGGCGTCAGTGCGAGTGCGCTGCTGTCCGGGCTCGGGTTGTCGAGCGTCGTGTCCGTGCTCATGCCCTACCCGACGGTGCGCCCGGGCGACCACCCCTTCCAGCAGCCGCAGGCCGCCGGCGTCACCGCCACGGTCGCGCAGGCGACCATGGTGATCGGCATCGTGCTCTGCACGGTCCCCGCTGTCTGCCTCGCGGTGCTCGCCGCCGTGCAGGGACCGGAGCCCTGGTCGGTGCTGACGCTCCTGGTGGGCGTCGGGATCGGTGCCGTCGTGCTCGTCATCGGTGTGTCCGCGGGTGGACGCCTGTTCGACCGCCGTGGCCCGGACCTGCTCGCCGCGGCCCAGCGCAACTAGGGGCGCACCGCACCGCACCGCACCGCAGCGAGCGGCGAAGCGCAACTGACGGCACAGCGCAACGAACGAGCGGCGCACCCGAGGGCGGACCGTCGTACCCTGGACCCATGAGCATGACGGAACCAGGCGGCGGCCTCGACGTGATGGACCGGGAGCTCGAGAAGCTCCTCGAAGACGAAGCGATCGAACCCGGTGACCACGAGCGGTTCTCGCACTACGTGAAGAAGGACAAGATCCTGCAGTCGGCGCTGTCCGGAAAGCCGGTCAAGGCCCTGTGCGGCAAGAAGTGGATCCCGGGTCGCGACCCGGAGAAGTTCCCGGTCTGCCCGGACTGCAAGGCCATCTACGAGAAGATGAAGGCCGAGTAGACGCGACCAGCAGACGGACAGGAGGCCCGTGGCGACGCCGCCACGGGCCTCCCGTCCGTCGTCTGCGTCAGCTGGCCGGACATCGTGAGCAGAAGAGGTCGGGTCACCCTCGGACACCCGACCATCGCTGCTCACGAAGCGGCGACGCGACGCGACGCACGTGCGCGCGTGCCCTAGACCACCAGGGTGGGGATGGCGGGGTCGCCGCGCCCGATGCGCGCCGCGTCGGCTGGCAGCTCCGCCTTCGCGCGCTTGTGGTGCGCGCGTGCGGCCTCGACGCCCTGCGTGCCGAGGAACGCCGGGTCGACCTCGCCGCCGGTGACGACGGGGACCAGCAGCGGCCGCTCGTCCGGGCCGACCTGCGCACCCGTGAGCACGATCTCGGCGGTCGCGACGCCGTTGCGGAGTCGTCGGCCCGCCTCCTTCCGGCCGCCGATCGACGCCTTGTCGGCCGACTTCTTGGCGACGGGGACCCATTCGCCGCCGTCGGCGTCCCGGTGCGCGACGAGCTTGAACACCATGCCGGCGGCGGGGTGCCCCGAGCCGGAGACGACCGAGGTGCCGACGCCGTACGAGTCGACCGGGGCAGCTCGGAGCGCGGCGATCGTGTACTCGTCGAGGTCGTTCGTCACCGTGATCTTCGTGCCCGTCGCGCCGAGGCGGTCGAGCTGGGCGCGCACCGCGGCGACGACGGACGGCAGGTCGCCGCTGTCGATCCGGACGCCGCCGAGCTTGCCGTCGGTGAGCCGGACGGCCGTCTCGACCGCGGCCTCGATGTCGTAGGTGTCGACGAGCAGGGTCGTGCCGCTGCCGAGCGCGTCGAGCTGCGACCGGAACGCCTGCTCCTCGGAGTCGTGCAGCAGCGTGAAGGCGTGCGCGGCGGTGCCCATCGTGGGGATGCCCCAGGTGCGGCCGGCCTCGAGGTTGCTCGTCGCACCGAAGCCGGCGATGTACGCGGCACGGGCAGCGGCGACCGCGTTCCACTCACCGGTGCGGCGGGAGCCCATCTCGGCGAGCGGGCGGCCGTCGGCGGCGGACACCATGCGGGCGGCGGCCGAGGCGATCGCGGAGTCCGCGTTGAAGATGCTCAGGGCGAGGGTCTCGAGCACGACGGCCTCGGCGAAGGTGCCCTCGATCTGCAGGATGGGCGAGTTCGGGAAGTAGACCTCGCCCTCCCGGTAGGCGCGGACGTCGCCGCTGAACCGGTAGTCGGCGAGCCACGAGGCGGTGCCGGCGTCGATGACGCCGCGGTCGCGCAGGAACCCGATCTCCTCGTCGCCGAAGCGGAAGTCGCCGAGGGCGGTGAGGAAGCGTCCGAGTCCGGCCGCGACACCGTAGCGGCGGCCGTCCGGCAGCCGCCGAGCGAACACCTCGAAGACGCATCGGCGGTCGGCGGTGCCGTCCTTCAGGGCGGCGTCCACCATGGTGAGCTCGTACTGGTCGGTGAGGAGCGCGCTGGTCACGTCTCCGACACTAGTGACGTGACCCTCGGGAGGGCCGGATCACCTCGGGCGCCCGGCCTGGGTGGCGCGCGTGGTCGCGTCCGGGCTCGTCGGCGAGCGTCGGTACGCTGGTGCCGTGACGGATGCACCGATCGGAGTCTTCGACAGCGGGGTCGGCGGCCTCACCGTGGCCCGCGCCATCATCGACCAGCTCCCGCGCGAGAGCATCCGGTACGTCGGCGACACCGTGCACTCGCCCTACGGCCCGAAGCCCATCGCTGACGTCCGCCGCTACGCGCTCGAGGTCATGGACGACCTGGTCGAGCAGGGCGTGAAGGCCCTGGTGATCGCGTGCAACACCGCCTCGTCCGCCGTGCTCCGCGACGCCCGCGAACGGTACGAGCAGGCGTACGGCATCCCCGTGGTCGAGGTCATCCAGCCCGCGGCCCGCGCCGCCGTCAAGCAGACCCGCACGGGCCGCATCGGGGTCATCGGCACCGTCGGCACCATCGCGTCGCGCGCCTACGAGGACGCCTTCGCGGTCGCCGCCGACGTCACGCTGACCACCGCCGCGTGCCCCCGGTTCGTCGAGTTCGTCGAGGCGGGGGACACCTCGTCGCCGTCGCTGCGCGAGATCGCGGCCGGGTACCTCGACCCGATCCGTGCCGCCGACGTCGACACCCTCGTGCTCGGCTGCACCCACTACCCGCTCATGTCCGCCGCGATCCAGTTCGTCATGGGTCCGGAGGTCACGCTCGTCTCCAGCGCCGAGGAGACCGCGAACGACGTCTACCGCCGGCTCGTGGAGCACGGGCTCGAGCGCACCGCGACCACCGCCCCGACGTACTCGTTCGAGGCGACGGGCGACGACAAGAACGGCTTCATCCGGCTCGCCCGGCGCTTCCTCGGCCCCGAGGTCTCGAGCGTCGGCCACCTCCAGACGGGGGCCATCACGCTGCCCCGCACCGAAAGGACCCCATGACCGACAACCTCCGCGTCGACGGCCGCACCGCCACCGACCACCGTCCCGTCACCATCGAGCGGGGGTGGAGCACGCAGGCCGAGGGCAGCGCGCTCATCTCCTTCGGCAACACCAAGGTGCTCTGCACCGCGTCGTTCACCAACGGCGTGCCCCGCTGGCTCGCCGGCAAGGGCACCGGGTGGGTCACCGCCGAGTACTCGATGCTGCCGCGGTCGACCAACGAGCGCATGCAGCGCGAGTCCATCAAGGGCAAGGTCGGCGGTCGCACGCACGAGATCTCCCGCCTGATCGGGCGTTCGCTCCGCGCGGTCGTCGACACGAAGGCCCTGGGCGAGAACACCCTCGTCATCGACTGCGACGTGCTGCAGGCCGACGGCGGCACCCGCACGGCGTCGATCACGGGTGCGTACGTGGCGATGGCCGACGCGATCGAGTGGGGCCGCGCCAAGGGCTTCATCGCGAAGAAGGCCACGCCGCTCACCGACAGCGTGCAGGCGATCTCGGTCGGCATCGTCAAGGGGGAGCCGATGCTCGACCTGGCCTACACCGAGGACTCCGCCGCGGACACCGACATGAACATCGTCACGACGGGGTCGGGCAAGTTCATCGAGGTGCAGGGCACCGCCGAGCACGCGCCGTTCGACCGTGACGAGCTGAACGTCCTGCTCGACCTCGGCCTGGCCGGCAACCAGTCGCTCGCAGCGATCCAGCGTTCGGTCCTGGGTCTGGCGTGACGTCCCGCGAGGTGGTGCTGGCCACCCACAACCAGGGCAAGGTCGTCGAACTGCGCGAGATCCTCGGGTCGGCGCTGGGCGAGGGTGTCGAACTCGTCGGGTACGACGGCCCCGAGCCTGTCGAGGACGGCGACAGCTACGCGGCGAACGCCCTGATCAAGGCGCGTGCCGCCGTCGCGCACACGGGGCTGCCGGCGCTCGCCGACGACTCCGGGATCGCGGTCGACGCCCTCGGGGGCGCACCGGGCATCCACTCGGCCCGGTACGCCGGCACCCGCTCGGACGCCGACAACATCGCGCTGCTGCTCACGAACCTGCAGGGTGTCGTCGAGCGGACCGCCGCGTTCGTGTGCGCAGCAGCCTTCGTGACGCCCGACGGTCAGGAGCACGTGGTCGAGGCGGTCTGGAACGGCGAGGTGCTGACCGAGCCCGTCGGCGACGGCGGGCACGGCTACGACCCGGTGTTCCGACCGGACGACGCCGACCGCTCGTCGGCGGAACTCACCCGCGACGAGAAGAACGCCCTGTCGCACCGCAGCAAGGCGTTCCGGGGGATCGCGCCGATAGTTCGGGAGCACTTCGGCGTCTGAGCGCCAGCGCTCTTTCCGTTCCGCACAACCGGAGTCGCCCCGGACCACGTGATCACGTGGTTCGGGGCGACTTCGGTCGTGCGCTGGAGCGCGGGAGCGCCGGTACAGCCGGTGCTGCGGCTAGAGCGTCGGGTCGATCGTCGGGGCCGTGGTGGCCTCGGCCTCGTTCGTGTGCTTCGCCTTGCGGGCGTTGCGCAGGTACGTCAGCGCCATCGGCACGACGGTCACGACGACCGCGGCCAGCAGGATGATGTCGATGTACTCGCGGACGATGTGCGCCACGAAGGGGATGTGGCCGATGAAGTACCCGAGGAACGTCACGCCGACGCCCCAGACCACGGCGCCGATCGCGTTGTAGAGCGAGTACTTCTTGTAGTCCATCCGGCCGACGCCCGCGGCGATCGGGGCGAAGGTGCGGACGACCGGCACGAAGCGCGCCAGGATCACGGCGAGGGGGCCGAAGCGGTGGAAGAACGCGTTGGTGCGCTCGACGTTCGCCTTCGAGAAGAGCCCGCTGTCCTTGCGCTCGAAGATCGGTGGCCCGGCCTTCTTGCCGATGTAGTAGCCGAGCTCACCGCCGAGGAACGCGGCGGCGCCGATCATCAGCGCCGCGACCCACACCGGGATGCCGCCGATCTCGCCGCCGCGGTCGAAAGCGAACAGGCCGGTGATGACCAGCAGGCTGTCGCCCGGGAAGATGAAGCCGATGAGCAGACCGGTCTCGGCGAACACGATCCCGCAGACCACGAGCACGGCGATGGCCCCGAAGTGGTCGAGGATGTACTGCGGATCGAGCCACGGGATCAGAGCGAGTGCGACGGAGTGCATGGTTCTTCCGGTCGTGGAGGCGGGGGTCACGGGGAGGACTCCCGCGGGACGAGGGTACCGCCCGGAAGTGACCGGGCCATCCCTCGCAGGGCTGACCCGCTCGAGGCGTGCGGATGACCGCAACGGTGCGGCAGGAGGGACTCGGTGCGGAAGGAGGGACTCGAACCCTCACGCCTGGGGCACAGGAACCTAAATCCTGCGTGTCTACCGATTCCACCACTCCCGCGAGCAGCGGCAGTCTACCGAGCGCGGGGTACGGGGCGGACGTGCGCCGGGCCTCCAGGCCGTGGTGCGGACCGTGCGCGGTACGCAGGCGCCGCCGTGTGTCAGCGCAGCGGGCGCGGCAGGTACCGGGGGACGTACCGGAGCAGGATGCCCGCGCCGACCAGGCCGAGCACGCCCATCACCCCGCTGGCGACCGCGATGGACGCGACGGCGGTCACGCCGGAGATGAGGAGCGGTGCCGCCGCCGACCCGAAGTCGCCGGTGAACCGCCAGGCTCCCAGGAACGGTGCCGGGGCGTCGCGCGGTGCGAGGTCCGCGCCGAGCGTCATGAGGATGCCGGAACCGACCCCGTTGGCCAGGGACATGCCCATCGCGATCGCGACGAACCAGCCGACCCGGGCGTCCAGGTGGCCGCTCCAGGCGAGCAGGAAGTAGCTGATGCTCAGGCCGAGCATGCAGGGCAGCGCGCTCGCGAGCCGTCCCCACCGGTCCATGATCTGCCCGCTCGTGTAGAAGAGCGCGAAGTCGACGGCTCCGGCGATGCCGATCACGAGCGCCGCGGTCGAGTCGTCGAGGCCGACGCTCACCGCCCAGAGCGGCAGGATCACCTGCCGCCCGGCGCGCATGGCGCCGATCAGGCCTGCTCCGCTGCCGAGCCGCAGCAGGACCGCCCCGTTCGCGCGGATGGTGCGGAAGAGGCCCTGCGCCTCCTGCTGGACGAACTGCGCGCCGGTGTCGGCGGGCGGTTCGGTCGCCTGGTGGCTCGCGTCCGTCGCGTGGTCGGCCGACAGCCGGGAGGCCCGTGGTGGCAACCGCAGGCCGCGTGTGCCCGTCGCCGGGTCGCGCAGCACCAGGAGCACGGTCGCCGCCGCCAGGCAGCAGACGACGTGGATCCAGAAGGCGCTGCTGGTGGTCCCGGTCAGGTGGATGACGCCGGCGGCGATGAACGGTCCGACGAAGTAGCCGAAGCGGAAGACGCCGCCCAGGCTCGACAGCGCCCGTGCCCGGATCCGCAGGGGGATCGCGGTGGTCATGTAGGCGTGCCGGGCGAGTGCGAACACCGCGGTGGAGACGCCGACCAGGAACACCCCGAGCGCCAGGACCCAGGCGTTCGCGGCCGTCGTGGCGACGACGAGCCCGACCACCGAGACGAGCGCGGCGCCGATCATCGCGTTCCGCTCACCGATGCGGGCGACGACGATGCCGGACGGCACGTCGCCGATGAGCTCCCCGACCAGGATGAGCGAGGCGACGAAGCCCGCGAACGCCAGGCTGGCGCCGAGGGAGTCGGCCGCGATCGGGATGATCGGGATGATCGCACCCTCGCCGATCGCGAACAGCGCGGCGGGCAGGAACCCGGACAGCAGGACGGACCGGAAGTCGAATGAGTCGTTCCCCGTCGTGGCCATCGCCCGACCAACGGTACGCCAGCGGTACCGCTTCGTCGGCGGGTTACCCTGGAGGCATGCGTGTTCTTGCGGCGATGAGCGGTGGTGTCGACTCGGCGGTGGCCGCAGCCCGGGCGGTCGACGCCGGCCACGACGTGGTGGGCGTGCACCTGGCCCTGAGCCGGATGCCCGGCACCCTGCGCACCGGCAGCCGCGGGTGCTGCACCATCGAGGACTCGATGGACGCCCAGCGCGCCGCGTCGGCGCTCGGGATCCCCTACTACGTGTGGGACTTCTCGGCCCGGTTCAAGGAGGACGTCGTCGACGACTTCGTGGCCGAGTACCAGGCCGGCCGCACCCCGAACCCCTGCATGCGCTGCAACGAGCGGATCAAGTTCGCGGCGCTGCTCGAGAAGGCGCTCGCCCTGGGGTTCGACGCCGTCGCGACCGGGCACTACGCCTCGATCGTCACCGGTCCCGACGGCTCCCGTGAACTGCACCGGTCGGCCGCGTGGGCGAAGGACCAGTCGTACGTGCTCGGGGTCCTGACCGCCGAGCAGCTGCAGCACGCGATGTTCCCGCTCGGAGCCACCCCGTCGAAGGACGAGGTCCGGGCCGAGGCCGCCGAGCGCGGGCTGACGGTCGCCCAGAAGCCGGACTCCTACGACATCTGCTTCATCCCGGACGGCGACACCCGTGGCTGGCTGGCGGACCGCGTCGGCACCGCCCCCGGGGACGTGGTCGAGCGCGACGGCACGGTCGTCGGTTCGCACGAGGGCGCGACCGGCTACACCGTCGGACAGCGCCGCGGCCTGGCCCTCGGCCGCCCGGCACCCGACGGCAAGCCCCGGTTCGTGCTCGAGATCCGTCCGAAGGACAACACCGTCGTCGTCGGCCCGAAAGAAGCCCTCGCCGTCACCTCGATGTCCGGCTCGCGGTTCACCTGGGCGGGCACGGCCCCCGCCGACCCCGCGACGCCGTTCGCCTGCGACGTGCAGATCCGCGCGCACGCCGACCCGGTGCCCGCGACCGCCCGGGTGCAGGACGACGTGCTCGTCATCGACGTCGACGAGCCGCTGCACGGTGTCGCTCCCGGGCAGACCGCCGTGGTCTACGTCGGTACGCGGGTGCTCGGCCAGTGCACGATCGACACCACGGTCAGCGCCGTCCCCGTCGACGCCTGACCCCGCCGCTCCCGGGGCGCACGCTCGCTGCACGCCGCGTCGGTGGTGCACGGTAGAACTGATGCCATGAGCGAGACCGACGCGACGTTCGAGACCATCGCCCCCGACGGGCTCGACGCCGCCCAGGCCGCGCGCGAGGTCGACCGGTTGCGCGCCCGCGTCAACGAGCTGCGCCACGACTACTACGAGGGCAACGCCTCGCCCCTGTCGGACGCCGACTACGACGCCCTGGTGCACCGCCTCGACGCGATCGAACGGCGGTTCCCGGAACTCCTGACGCCCGACAGCCCGACGCAGACCGTGGGCGGGCAGGCGCAGACGACGCAGTTCGCACCGGTCGAGCACGCCGAGCGCATGCTCTCGCTCGACAACGTCTTCAGCCCCGACGAGCTCACCGAGTGGGCCCTCAAGGTGCAGCGGGACGCCGGCGCCGAGCGGGTGCGGTTCCTGACCGAGCTGAAGATCGACGGCCTGGCGATCAACCTGCGGTACCAGCACGGTCGGCTCGTCTCGGCCGCCACCCGCGGTGACGGCGTGGTCGGCGAGGACGTCACCGGCAACGTCCGCACGATGGGCACGATCCCGGACCGCCTGTCGGGCACCGGGCACCCGCCCCTGGTCGAGGTCCGGGGCGAGATCTTCTTCCCGGTCGCCGAGTTCGACGAGCTCAACGCGAACCAGCGCGAGGCGGGGGAGCGTGTGTTCGCCAACCCGCGCAACGCCGCCGCCGGGTCCCTCCGCCAGAAGGAAGAGGGCAAGTCCGAGGCGAAGCGTGCCCTGATGGTCGACCGGCTGCGACGTCTGCGGATGCTCGTGCACGGCATCGGCGCGTGGCCCGTGCGTGAACTCGAGCAGGGCACCGACGTCCGCAGCCAGTCCGAGGTGTACGAGCTGCTGCAGACCTGGGGGCTCCCGACGAGCAGCCACTACCGGGTGTTCGACACCATCGACGAGGTCAACGGCTTCGTCCGGACCACGGGGGAGCGCCGCTCGGCCGTCGAGCACCAGATCGACGGTGTCGTCGTGAAGGTCGACGACCTCGCCCTGCACGAGGAACTCGGGTCGACATCACGGGCGCCGCGATGGGCGATCGCCTACAAGTACCCGCCGGAAGAAGTGCACACGACGCTCACGGACATCGTGGTCAGCGTCGGCCGCACCGGCCGTGCCACCCCGTTCGCGGTGATGGCCCCGGCCGAGGTCGCCGGGTCCGTCGTCCGCCAGGCCACGCTGCACAACCAGCAGGTCGTCAAGGCGAAGGGTGTGCTGATCGGCGACACCGTCGTGCTGCGGAAGGCCGGCGACGTCATCCCCGAGGTGCTCGGCCCGGTGGTCGAGCTCCGGGACGGCTCCGAGCGCGAGTTCGTGATGCCGACGAACTGCCCGGAATGCGGCACCGAGCTCGCCCCCGCGAAGGAAGGCGACATCGACCTGCGCTGCCCGAACGCGAAGAGTTGCCCGGCACAGGTGCGCGGTCGGGTCGAGCACATCGCCTCGCGCGGGTCACTCGACATCGAGGGGCTCGGCGAGGTCGCGGCCGCGGCGCTCACGCAGCCGCTCCGCCCGGAGACCCCGCCGCTCGTCACCGAGGCCGGACTGTTCGACCTGACCATGCAGGACATCGTCCCGATCGAGGTCATCGTCCGCGACGCCGAGACGGGCATGGAGAAGGTCGACGACGACGGCACCCCGAAGCGCGTCACACCGTTCAGCCGGGCGCGCAAGAAGACCGACCCGCCGTTCGACCCCGAGGCGCGGGGCGCCGACTACACCGGTGAGCCAAGTCGCTACCCGTCGAAGAACGCGTTCGAGATGCTCGCGAACATCGACGCCGCGAAGACGAAGCCCCTGTGGCGGATCCTGGTCGGCCTGAGCATCCGCCACGTCGGACCCGTCGCCGCCCGAGCCCTGGCGAACCACTTCGGCTCCCTCGACGCGATCCGGTCGGCCTCGCGCGAGGACCTCGCGGCCGTCGACGGGGTGGGTGGCATCATCGCCGACGCCCTGCTCGCCTGGTTCGACGTCGACTGGCACCGCGAGATCATCGACCGCTGGACCGCGGCCGGCGTGCAGTTCGCCACCCCGGGCCACCCCGGCCCGGGCAGTGCCGACGTCGAGGGCGGCGTGCTGAGCGGCGTCACCGTCGTCGCGACCGGGTCACTCGAGGGCTACACGCGAGAAGGTGCACAAGAGGCGATCATCACCGCCGGCGGCAAGGCGGCCTCGAGCGTGAGCAAGAAGACCGACTTCGTGGCCGCCGGTCCGGGTGCCGGTTCGAAGCTCACGAAGGCCGAGCAGCTGGGCGTCCGGATCATCGACGCCGAGCAGTTCCACCTGCTCGTGACCGAGGGGCCGGCGGCGCTCACCGAACCGGAAGCGCCGACGACCGAGGACTGAGCGGGAAGCACAGCACGCCCGGTCGCATCCGCTGAGCGCCGCGCGCCGTCGGACGTGCCCAGTTCGGGGGACAAGTTGCATCGCGCATGGATGATCGACGGACATCTCCATAGACTCGACCGAGCATCACCCGTCGTCTGCAGGGGGACGTCGGGACGGCCTTCCCGGGGGAGACCCGATTGCTGCTCATCGCTGCGGCTCTGCTCACCGCCTCGGTGCACTCGCTCGGAGTGATCGAGGCCCCAGGCATGCCCCCGGCGCACCAGGTCACGGTCACCAGCACCGCCGCGACCCGCATCGTCCCAGTCGCGGACCCCGTCGTCGCCACGCTCTCGGCGGCACCAGCGGCGGCACCAGCGGCGGCACCAGCGGCGGCACCGGCGGCGGCACCGGCGGCACCAGCGGCGGCGTCGGCGTCGACGTCGGGGGTGGGGGTGGGGGTCGACGACCTCGCCGCCGCGCACGGACGAGCCTTCGTCGAGGACCTCGGCGCACTCGGCGCCGCCGACCTGCGAAGCGCAGCCACCGACCGTCGTGTCGTGGCGACGGTGCAGGACGACCCGCCGCCCGCGCAGACCGTCGCGCAGTGGTGGTCGCACCTGCCGGCCGACGAGCAGGACCGGCTCCGGGTGCACGCACCCGCCCTGGTGGGGAACCTCGAGGGCGTGCCGTACGCCGTCCGTGACCAGGCCAACCGCGCGACGCTGACGTCCGGCCTCGCCGACGCCGACCTCGGTGCTGCCCGGGCCGCGATGCTCGGGCAGGTCCGGGACTCCCTGGTGCAGGAGCCGGGCGACCCGCGGCGCTTCCTGGTGGCGCTCGACACCCGGGGTTCCGGGCGTGCGGCGATCAGCATCGGCGACCTCGACACCGCGGCCGACGTCACCGTCGTGGTGCCGGGCATGTTCTTCACGGTGACCGGGCAGATGACCGACTTCACGAACACCGCCAACGACCTGTCCCGCGAGCAGGCCACCCTGGCGCCGCTCGCCGCCACCGGCAACGGGTCGGGTGCCGCCGTCGTCGCGTGGATGGGGTACCGGACGCCGGACCTGTCGAACATCCTGTCGCTCGGGCTCGCACGGACCGGGGCGGAGCGGCTCGAACGGACCGTCGCAGGGCTGCGCGTGATCCGCGCGGGCGACCAACCGCGGGTGAACATCGTCGCGCACTCGTACGGGTCGACCACGGCGATGACGGCCCTGGCGTCGGGGCGGATGACCGCCGACACCCTGACCGTGCTCGGGTCGCCGGGCAGCGACGTCCGGACGGCGGCCGACCTCGCCGTCGCCACCGGGCAGGTCTTCGTCGGCGGTGCGCACAGCGACCCCATCGCGGGCTCCGGGTACTTCGGCACCGACCCGGGTGGGGCGTCGTTCGGGTCGACCGTGCTCGACCTGGCCGGGGGCGCCGACGCGCTGTCGGCCGGTGACGTGTTCCGGCGACCCGTGGGGCACAACGACTACCTCAAGCCGGGCACGGCATCGCTGCACGACGTCGCCCTGATCGGCATCGGGCGCGGCGACCTGGTGCGCGAGCAGGTCCGACGCGGGAAGTCGGGTGGTGACGACATCGTCGGCGCCTCGCCGGACATGTACCTCGTGCGCCCGCAGGACCTGCAGCCCCGTGACTGAGCGGCCCTGACCGACCGGGCGGACCCGCCGGTCGTGGCGACGCGGTGGGCGTGACCCGATCGTGACCGGCGGCCGACGTGCCGGAGCCGTCGCGGGCCTCCCGGCCGGATCGGTACGCGCGTGCGCATGCGACCCGTCCCCGGAACGGGCTGGGGGCAACCTGAACGCGACCGCAGCCTGCACTCGTTCCAGGGCAGAACCAGTACAGCCCTGCTGCCTACGGTGCCGTCATGCGTGTGGTGCGATGGCCTGGTGCTCTCCTGATGTTCGTGGTGATGTCCGTGCTCGCCGGCATGCTCGTCGCCGTCGCGGTGACCCCGGCGGTCGCCGTCGTGGGAGAGGGGACCTCCGGGGCGGTCTCGTTCTTCGAGGACCTGCCGACCTACCTCGACGTGCAGACCCCGCAGCAGGTGTCGTCCGTGTACGCGGAGAAGGGCGGGAAGCAGGTCAAGATCGCCTCGTTCTACGCTGAGAACCGTACGAACGTGACGGCCGACCAGATGGCGGACCCGCTCAAGCAGGCGGCGATCGACACCGAGGACCCGCGCTACCACGACGAGGGCGGCATCGACGTGCTCGGCACGCTCCGCGGTGTCGCCGCGACCGTCGTCGGCGGGGACGTGCAGGGCGGCTCGAGCATCACGCAGCAGTACGTCAAGAACGTCCTGGTGCAGCAGTGCGAGGAGCTCACGGGCACGGACCAGGCCGCCACCGAGAAGAAGGTCGAAGCCTGCTACGAGGACGCGGCCGGCATCACGCCGCAGCGCAAGCTGCAGGAGATGCGGTACGCCATCGCGGTGAACAAGAAGTACTCGAAGGACGAGATCCTGACCGGGTACCTCAACATCGTCGGGCTCGGCGGGCGGGTCTACGGTGCCGAGGCCGGGGCCGAGCACTACTTCGGCGTGCACGCGAAGGACCTGTCGCTCGTGCAGTCGGCCACGCTCGTCGCGATCCTCAACAACCCGTCGAACCTGCGCATCGACGTGCCGAGCGACAAGGACAACGGCACGGCCAACGGGTACGAGCTGACGAAGGAACGCCGCGACTACGTGCTCCGCCGGATGCAGGCGCACGGCTCGATCACGAAGGCACAGATGACGGAGGCGATCGCGACGCCGGTCACGCCGAAGATCACCGAGACCGCGAACGGGTGCTCGACCGCCGCGACGAACTACGACGCCGGCTACTTCTGCGACTACGTCCGCGACCAGGTGCTGCAGGACCCCGCGTTCGGCAAGACCGCGGCGGCACGCATCGCCACGCTCGACACCAAGGGGCTGCAGATCCACACCTCGCTCGACCTCGACCTGCAGGGACAGGCACAGTCCGCCCTGTCCACCTACGTGCCGGCCACGATGGCCGGCGTCGACGTCGGCGGCTCGAACGTCACCGTGGAGCCCGGCACCGGCCGGATCATGTCGATGGTCCAGAACACCACGTACACGCAGGGGGACAACGCCGCGGCCGGCGCCACGGCGGTGAACTACAGCGCCGACTCCGGGTACGGCAACTCGGGCGGGTTCCAGACCGGCTCGACCTACAAGGTGTTCACCCTGGCCGAGTGGCTCGCCAGTGGGCACACCCTGTCCGACTCGGTCACCACCTCGGAGCACCAGTTCGAGAACGCCGAGTTCACCAACACCTGCCAGAACGTCGCGGGCGGCACCTGGAACGTCGCCAACGCCGAGAGCGTGCCGTCGTCGATGTCGGTCGAGGCGGCGACGGTCGAGTCGATCAACACCGCGTACGCCCAGATGGGGAAGCAGCTCGACCTGTGCAAGATCGCCCAGCTCGCGCAGTCGATGGGCATCCACCGCGCCGACGGCGGTGACCTGACACAGACGCCGTCCTCGATCCTCGGCGTGAACGAGCTCTCGCCGATCGACCTGGCCGAGGCCTACGCGGGCTTCGCCGACGGCGGCATCGTGTGCACGCCCACCGCGATCGACTCGGTGACCGATGCGGACGGCACGAAGATCACCCCGACGCCGTCGTCCTGCACGCAGGGTGTCTCGGCGGACGTCGCGGGCACGGTCGACTACGCGCTGCAGGGCGTGCTGTCCGGGTCGGGGACGGCCGCGAGTGCGAACCCCGGGGACAGCGTGGCGAAGTTCGCGAAGACCGGCACCACCGACGGTGACGTGCAGAACTGGCTGGTCGCGTCGTCGACGAAGTACACGAACGCCACCTGGGTCGGCAACGTGCAGGGGAGCGTGAGCCTGGCGAACTGGCCGTTCCTGCAGGGCACCACCGGGTACAGCGCGAAGTTCGGGGTCGGGAAGTCGATGATGGCGTACCTGGACCAGACCGTCGGCGGGGGAGCGCTGCCCGCACCGAGCCAGGCGATGATCGGACAGGCGAGCAAGTCGTCTTCGTCGTCTTCTTCGTCGTCGGGGTCCTCGTCCGGGCAGAGGACGGCGCAGGACGACCAGACGACGCCGACGGCTGCGCCTGCCGCTCCGGCTGCTCCGGCTTCGCCAGCGCCCGTCGCGACGGTGGCTCCGGCGGTGCCGGCTGCGGGGGACCAGAACGGGAAGTGATCCTCTGGAGGCCCGGTGCCGGTCCGGCGGACCGGCACCGGGCCTTGCGGGGCGTTGTCCACAGCCGCGCCTGCGCGCCCGACGCAGCCAATAGACTGTGGGGCATTCCACGAACCGATCGACGGAGCACCATGCCTGACATCACGAGCGAGCAGGTCGCGCACCTGGCGAACCTCGCACGTATCGCACTCACGCCCGACGAGATCGAGAAGCTGACCGGGGAGCTGTCGCACATCGTCGAGAGCGTCGCCAAGGTCGCCGAGGTCGCGACCGACGACGTCCCGGCGACGAGCCACCCCGTGCCGCTCGGCAACGTCACCCGACCCGACGTGGTCGGCACGACGCTGACGCAGGAGCAGGCGCTCTCCGGGGCGCCCGACTCCGACGGCGAACGGTTCCGCGTGACCGCCATCCTCGGCGAAGAACAGTAGGGCGAAGAACAGTGACTGACGACATCACGAAGCTGAGCGCCGCGGCGCTCGCCGACGCCCTCGTGGCGCGCGACGTCTCGAGCGTCGAGGCCACCCAGGCCCACCTCGACCGGATCGCCGCCGTCGACGGCGACGTGCACGCGTTCCTGCACGTCAACGAGAACGCCCTGGCCGTGGCGAAGTCGATCGACTCCCGCCGTGCCGCCGGCGACGACCTCGGGCCCCTCGCCGGTGTGCCGATCGCCGTCAAGGACGTCCTGTGCACGCAGGACATGCCCACGACCGCCGGGTCCAAGATCCTCGAGGGCTGGGTGCCGCCGTACGACGCCACCCCCGTCGCGAAGCTCCGCGCCGCCGGCCTCGTGCCGCTCGGCAAGACCAACATGGACGAGTTCGCGATGGGCTCGACCACCGAGTTCTCGGCCTACGGTCCGACCCGCAACCCGTGGGACCTCGACCGGATCCCCGGCGGGTCCGGCGGTGGCTCGGCCGCTGCGGTCGCCGCGCACGAAGCACCCTTCGCCCTCGGTTCGGACACGGGTGGCTCCATCCGCCAGCCCGGTGCCGTGACGGGCACGGTCGGCGTGAAGCCGACCTACGGCGGGGTGAGCCGCTACGGCGCCATCGCCCTGGCGTCCAGCCTCGACCAGATCGGCCCGGTGTCCCGCACCGTCCTCGACGCCGCGCTCCTGCACGACGTCATCGGCGGGCACGACCCGAAGGACTCCACGTCCATCCCGGACGCCTGGCCCTCGATGGCCGCCGCCGCACGCGAAGGGCTGCAGGCGGACACGCTCCGCGGCCTGCGCGTCGGCGTGGTGAAGGAGCTCGCCGGGGGCGACGGGTTCCAGGCCGGTGTCACCCAGCGCTTCCAGGAGACGGTCGCGCTGCTCGAGTCGGCCGGTGCGGTCGTCGTCGAGATCGACGCCCCGTCGTTCGCGTACGCCATCAGCGCGTACTACCTGATCCTCCCGGCCGAGGCGTCGTCGAACCTCGCCAAGTTCGACTCGGTGCGCTTCGGCCTCCGGGTCACGCCCGAGAACGGTGCCACCGTCGAGGACGTCATGGCCGCCACGCGTGAAGCCGGCTTCGGGCCCGAGGTCAAGCGGCGCATCATCCTCGGCACCTACGCCCTGAGCGCCGGCTACTACGACGCGTACTACGGCTCGGCGCAGAAGGTCCGCACGCTCGTGCAGCGGGACTTCCAGGCCGCATTCGAGCAGGTCGACCTGCTCGTCAGCCCGTCGGCGCCGACGACCGCGTTCCCGATCGGTGAGCGCATCGACGACCCGCTGGCGATGTACCTCAACGACCTCACGACGATCCCGGCGAACCTCGCCGGCGTCCCCGGCATGAGCATCCCGAACGGCCTCGCGCCCGAGGACGGCCTGCCCGTCGGCGTGCAGCTGATGGCGCCCCAGCGTGAGGACGCCCGGCTGTACCGCTACGGTGCCGCCCTCGAGCGTCTGCTCGAACAGCAGTGGGGCGCGCCGCTCATCGCGTCCGTCCCGGACCTCGACCAGAGTCAGCAGTCCGCTGCGCAGGAAGGTGTGATCTGATGGCGCAGAAGGACGCGCTGATGGACTTCGACGAGGCGCTCGAGCGCTACGAGCCGGTGCTCGGCTTCGAGGTCCACGTCGAACTCGCGACGAAGACCAAGATGTTCTCGGACGCCCCGAACTTCTTCGGCGGCGAGCCCAACACGAACGTCACCCCGGTCGACCTCGGGCTGCCCGGGTCGCTGCCGGTCGTGAACGCACAGGCCGTGCGGTACTCGATCCAGCTCGGGCTCGCGCTCGGCTGCTCGATCGCCGAGTCCTCGCGGTTCGCCCGGAAGAACTACTTCTACCCGGACAACCCGAAGAACTACCAGGTCTCGCAGTACGACGAGCCCATCGCCTACGAGGGCGAGGTCGAGGTCGAGCTCGCCGACGGCACGATCTACAACATCCCGATCGAGCGCGCCCACATGGAAGAGGACGCCGGCAAGCTGACGCACGTCGGTGGTGCCACCGGCCGCATCCAGGGCGCCGAGTACTCGCTCGTCGACTACAACCGTGCCGGTGTGCCCCTGGTCGAGATCGTCACGAAGCCGATCTTCGGCGCCGAGCACCGTGCCCCCGAGCTCGGTGCCGCCTACGTGCAGGTCATCCGCGACCTCGTCCGGGCGCTCGGTGTCTCCGAGGCCCGCATGGAGCGCGGCAACCTGCGGTGCGACGCGAACATCTCGCTGCGCCCCCGCGGGCAGGAGAAGCTCGGCACCCGCACCGAGACCAAGAACGTCAACTCGTTCCGCGCCGTCGAGCGTGCGATCCGCTACGAGATCCAGCGCCAGGCCGCGATCCTCGCCGCCGGTGGCACGATCACGCAGGAGACCCGCCACTGGCACGAGGACACCGGCCGCACCTCGGCCGGTCGTCCGAAGTCGGACGCCGACGACTACCGGTACTTCCCGGAACCCGACCTGCTGCCCGTCGTGCCGGACCCGGCCGTCGTCGCGGAGCTCCGTGCTTCGCTGCCCGAGGCCCCGGTCGCACGTCGCCGTCGCCTGAAGGGTGACTGGGGCTTCGCCGACCTGGAGTTCCAGGACGTCGTCAACGGCGGTCTCCTCGACGAGGTCGAGGGCACCGTCGCCGCCGGCGCCGCACCACAGGCCGCCCGCAAGTGGTGGACCGGTGAGATCAGCCGCGTCGCCAACGCGCAGGACGCCGCTCCCGGTGACCTGGTGTCGCCGAAGCACGTCGCCGAGGTCATCGCGCTCGTCGAGTCCGGTGACCTGACCGACCGCCTGGCACGCCAGGTGCTCGAGGGCGTCATCGCGGGCGAGGGTTCGCCTGCCCAGGTCGTCGAGGCCCGCGGGCTCAAGGTCGTCTCGGACGACTCCGCCCTGACGGCTGCGGTCGACGAAGCACTCGAGGCGCAGCCCGACGTGCTGGCGAAGATCCAGGACGGCAAGGTCCAGGCGGCCGGCGCGATCATCGGTGCGGTCATGAAGGCCATGAAGGGCCAGGCCGACGCCGCCCGCGTGCGGGAACTCGTGCTGGAGCGCGCGCAGCAGTCGTAGGCAGTCCCACCACGGAGGGCACGTCACCGGTCGGTGCCGTGCCCTCCGTGCGTCCCGGTCGCCGTGTGCATCCTGGGGACGCGTCAGCGATCGGGTGACAGGATGAGTCGTGTCCGCAACGATCCGCGCCATCGGAACCGCCGTCCCCGAGACGACCCTCGACCAGCCCCGGGTGCGTGACCTCTTCTCCGCCCAACCCGACCTCGGGCGGCTCGGTCAACGGCTCGTCCCCGCCGCGTTCGACGGGTCGGCGGTCGACCAGCGGCACACCGTGCTCGAGGAACTCGACTCCGCACGTGCCGGTGGTGCCTTCCGTGACGACGACGGCACCCTGCGCTCGCCGTCCACCGGCTCCCGTAACGACCGGTACCGCGAACTCGCCCCGCCGCTGTTCGTCGCCGCCGCCCGTGACGCCGTCGAACGCGCCGGCATCGCACCGGAGTCCGTCACGCACCTGGTCACCGTGTCGTGCACCGGGTTCACGCAGCCCGGGCCCGACATCGACGTCGTCGAGCAGCTCGGGCTCCCCGGTGGCGTCTTCCGGCACCACATCGGCTTCATGGGGTGCTGCGCCGCGTTCCCCGCGCTCCGGATCGCCGCGGCGTTCGTCGACCAGGACCCGGACGCCGTCGTGCTCGTGGTCTGCGGTGAACTCTGCACCCTGCACGTCCGCGCCTCGAACGACCCCGACCAGATAGTCGCGAACAGCGTCTTCGGCGACGGTGCGGCCGCCGCGGTGGTCGCCCGCGACGGAGCCGGTCTGCGCTTCGACGACTTCACGACGGCCGTGGTGCCCGAGGGAGCGTCCGAGATGGCGTGGAACATCGGGGACGAGGGCTTCGAGATGGTCCTGTCCACCGCCGTGCCGAAGCTCGTCGGCCTGCACGTCCCGAGCGCCGTGCAACCGCTGCTCGACGGCGGGCCCGCCTCGGACGTGCCGGTGTGGGCGGTCCACCCGGGCGGCCGGGCCATCCTCGACCGCACCCAGGAGTCGCTCGGCCTGCCGGACACTGCGATGGAGTCGAGCCGGCGGGTGCTGCGCGAACACGGCAACATGTCGAGCGCCACCGTGCTCTTCGTGCTGCGCGACGCCGTCGACGCCGGTCTCGAGGACGGCAGCCCCGTCGTCGCGCTGGCCTTCGGCCCCGGCCTCACGGTGGAGAGCGCCCGGCTCACCGCCGTCCGGACCGAGGCGTCGCCGGCCGTCGAACCCGCGCGCGTGCCGGCCGTCGAGCCCGCGCGCGTGCCGGTCGCGACCACGGGCGTGGCGTGAGCCGTCGCACCGGAGACGACCCGGGCCTCCCGGCCGTCGACCTGCGCACCCGCGCGCTCGACCTGACCGAACTGATGGACGACCCGGACTGCGACCCGCGCGCGCTCGCCCGCACGTTCCGGCGTTTCGCCGTCGTGAACGCGCTCGTGAGCGGCTGGCGTGCAGCCTGGCGCTCGCACGTCGTGCCCGCGTTGCCGGCGAACGGCCGTGGGCGGGTGCTCGACCTGGGGTGCGGCGGCGGCGACCTGGCCCGCTCGCTGGTGCGGTGGGCGGCGAGCGACGGCTTCGACCTCGAGGTCGTCGGGGTCGACCCGGACGAACGCGCCATCGCCGCGGCACGACGGTCGTCCCCGACCGGTGTGACGTTCCGGCAGCAGTCGAGCGGTGACCTGGTCGCGGCGGGTGAGCGGTTCGACGTCGTCGTGTCGAACCACGTGCTGCACCACCTGGGCGACGAGGAGCGGCGGGGGTTCCTCGCCGACTCGGAGCAGCTCGCGAGCGGACGCAGCCTGCACTCGGACATCCGGCGGTCGACGGCGGCCTACCGGGCGTACGCGCTCGCGTCGCCGCTCGTGGCGGCGGGGACGTTCATCCGCGTCGACGGCCTGCGGTCGATCCGCCGGAGCTTCACCGTGCCGGAACTCCGCGACGTGCTGCCCGGCGGGTGGCGGGCCGAGGCGGCCGCACCGCACCGGGTGCTCGCGATCCGCGACGCGTGAGCGGGCGGGCCGACCGGACCTTTCGTGCTCAGCGACAGATCACGGGCGTGCGGAGGCGTGAACTGTCGCTGAGCGCGAACGGCCAGCCGGTGGCGACGCGCGCCGCTACGGCCGCAGCAGCACCTTGATGGCCCGGCGCTCGTCCATCGCGCGGTAGGCCTCGGCGGCCTGGTCGAGCGGCAGCTCCAGGTCGAAGACGCGACCGGGGTCGATCGCGCCGGACAGCACGTCGGGCAGCAGCTCGGGGATGTACTTCCGGGCCGGGGCCATGCCGCCCGCGATGGCGATGTTCGTGTCGAACAGGTAGCGCGTGCCGATCGTCGGCACCCCGTGCGGGACCCCGACGAAGCCGACGTTGCCACCGGGGCGCACCGAGTGCAGCGCCTGGTCCATGCTCTCCTCGGTGCCGACGGCCTCGACGGCGCAGTCGGCCAGATCGCCACCCAGCAGCTCCCGGACGGCGTCGACGCCCTCGGCACCACGGGCGGCCACGATGTCGGTCGCTCCGAACTCGCGGGCGAGCGCCTGGCGGTCGGCGTGCCGGCTCATCGCGATGATGCGGTCCGCGCCGAGCCGCTTCGAGGCGAGCACGGCGGACAGGCCGACCGCGCCGTCGCCGACCACGACGACGGTCTTGCCGGGGCCGACCGCTGCGGACACGGCGGCGTGGTGCCCCGTCGAGAAGACGTCGGACAGGGTGAGCAGCGACGGCACCAGGGCCGGGTCGACCGGGCCGGGGACGACGACGAGCGTGGCGTCCGCGTCCGGGATCCGCACGTACTCGGCCTGTGCGCCACCGACGGGGTCACCGTAGGCGTCCGTGCCGCCGAAGCCGGACAGGTGCTCGCAGCCGGTGGTCATGCCGTGGCGGCAGGCCTGGCAGGTGCCGTCGTTCATGGTGAAGGGGGAGATGACGAAGTCGCCCTCGTGCAGGCCGGTGACGTCGTCACCGACGGCGACGACCTCGCCGACGAGCTCGTGGCCGATCGGCCGCGGCCGCTTCCTCTCGGTGACGCCGCGGTACGGCCAGAGGTCGGATCCGCAGACGCAGGCCGCGAGGACCTTGACGACGACGTCCTTGCCGGACAGGAGCCCGGGTCGGTCGCGCTCCTCGACGCGGATGTCGTTCGGGGCGTGGATGATCGCTGCGCGCACGGGCGGGCCTTCCGTCGAGATGATGGGGAACCGGCGCGGTCGACGTCGTCCGGGCCGTCGTCGACAGTACCCTCGTGCGGGTGGACGACGACCGGTACGGCGGCGATGTGCTCTCGGGGGACTGGCGCTCGCGCGGGGTGAAGAAGGTGCGGCAGGTGCCGCTCGAACGGGACATGGTGCTCGAGGACCCGGACTCCGGGTGGGCCGGTGCCGTGGTGGGGCTCGAGGCGGGCAACATCGCGCTCGAGGACTGGAAGGGCCGCACGCGCTCCTTCCCCTTCACCGGGCAGTTCCTGCTCGAGGGTGAGCTGGTCACGCTGGGGCGGCCGTCGGCGCCGGTCGGGCGGTCGGCTGCGGGTGCTGCTGGGGCTGGCGCTGCTGGTTCCGCTGGCCGTGCTGGCGCTGCTCGTTCCGTCGGTGCCGTGCATGCGGACTGGAGGC
Organism: Curtobacterium sp. MCBD17_026; assembly: GCF_003234895.2. Taxonomy (NCBI): domain Bacteria; kingdom Bacillati; phylum Actinomycetota; class Actinomycetes; order Micrococcales; family Microbacteriaceae; genus Curtobacterium; species Curtobacterium sp. MCBD17_026. Next base: position 958,241 of record NZ_CP126281.1, read on the forward strand.
CCGGGGGCGCGCCCGCAGTGCGACAGGCGTCCGACGGTGGTCGCCTCCGCACCGCGTCCGGATCGTTCGCCGTGGAGTCGCAGCGTGCTCGGGTGGCGCTCCCCAGCCGCATCATGGTCGAGGGCAAGCACGACGCGGAACTCGTCGAGAAGGTCTGGGGCGCCGACCTGCGCGTCGAGGGCGTCGTGGTCGAGGAGCTCTCCGGCGTCGACAACCTGGCCGCCGTGCTCGAGGAGTTCCAGCCGACGCGGGAGCGCCGGGTCGGGGTTCTGGTCGACCACCTGGTGCCCGGGTCGAAGGAGTCCCGCTTCGCCGACGCCGTGATGCGTGGCAGGTGGGGAGCGCACGTGCTCGTCGTCGGGCACCCGTTCGTCGATGTCTGGCAGTCGGTCAAGCCGGCGCGGGTCGGGCTGCGGGCGTGGCCGACGATCCCGCGCTCGATCGAGTGGAAGGCGGGCATCTGCCAGGCGCTCGGCTGGCCACACGCCGAGCAGGCCGACATCGCCCGGGCGTGGCAGCGGATCCTCGGGCAGGTGCGCACCTTCGCGGACCTCGAGCCGGAGCTGCTCGGCCGTGTCGAGGAGCTGATCGACTTCGTGACGGAACCACAGGCCTGAGAACCGGCGGATTGCCCGACCGGCGCGGTGTGCCGGGGGTGATCCGCGCCTCCAGGCCTACTGTTGAGGGATGGACGGCATCGACGGTCGCGTGCGGGGCGCGGTCGACCTGTGGCTGCGCTGGCTGCCGCGCTGGCAGATCGGTACCGCCCGCCCGCGCACACGCATCTGCCGGAAGTGCACCGGGTCCCCGATCGCCGCGGCCGCCGGGTTCGGACCCGACGTGCCGCACGCCGTCCAGCACGCGCTGATCGGGCGGATCTCGACGATCGTCGAGGACGCCGTCGACGACTACACGGCGAAGAACCTGCCGCTGCTGCAGCGTGAACTCGAGCGGGCGGCGGCCCGGAAGCGGCACGCGGGGTACCAGCCGGCCGAGGGGTTGTCGCCGGAGTTCCAGGGCCTGGACGTGGACCCCGAGCCGTCGCCGGGGTCGCCGTTCCTGTTCACGCTGGGCGAGCTGGCCGGCACCGGTGCGGGAGAGCAGACGCCGCGCGAGCCGTTGTCCGACGAGGCGAAGGCTGCGCTCCGGCACGAGATCGCGCTGTCCGACGAGTGTGCGCGGTCGACCGGTACCGCGGTGTGCCTGGCGCTCATCGACCACCGGCCGCGGATCGCCGAAGCCGTCGAACGGCTCGTGGAGCCGCAGATCGAGGCGCTGGTGTCGGACATGTTCCGCGGGTTCGACGGGCCGGACGAAGGGGCGCGTTCGGGCCTGTTCTGAGCGGTGTTCAGCGCCCGGCGACGGTCGCGTTTCGGTCCGACCGACGTGCGGCAGCGCGCAGGACCAGACGAGCGATCCCGCGCCACCCGAGCAGGAACACCCCGAGCACGATCGTCGCGACGATCACGAACGAGATCGGCAGCGGATTGCCGTCGACGTCTCCCTGACCGGTCGCGACCCGGATCGCCAGTCCGACGAACACCGTGAGCACCCACACCACGACGCCGGTCGGCCAGAAGCGCAGCGGTCGTGACCAGGCGCCGCTCGTGACGTAGGCGATCGCCCACCCGGCCAGGAACGGGTAGACCGTCGTCCACAACGAGAGCACCGAGTTCGATTCACCGTGCGAGGAACGGCCGATGAGTGCGAACAGGACGATCAGCACGATGTCGATCACGGCTGCGAGCCAGCCCCAGGTGCGAAGTGTCACGGCTCCATTCTCGCAGCCGACGAGCCTCGGCCATCGCGCCCGTCGGACCTGTGGAGAGATCGGTTCCGTGCACGGACTGGTCGCACCGACTCGCACGGTGCCCCGCTGCCGCGACGGTCGATGGATGCGTGCACTTCCACCGTTCCCCACTGCTCCGGACTGTCCCTGGTCCCCTTGGCCCGAACGGGACCACGTCATCGAGTTCGACGGCGAGGTGAAGTACCGCGACCCGTCGATGCTACGCGGGGGCACGGCTGCCCATGCCGTGATCGCCGAGAAGCACCGCGAGAACCGGTAGCGGTCGTTCGACGTGGTGCGAGGCGTCGTCCGGCTCGGCTGGAGCGACCTGTGGAACGAGGTCGCGTTCCGGCAGGAGTTGCGCAGGGCCAACGTTCCGATGCGGCGCTGAAGCTCGCACCGCACGAGGTGCTCGGGCGGAGTGTGCGAGGTTCCCACCACCGTGCAGGGCCGCGAGGCCACCACGCTGCGCGGAACCTCGCACCCCGCGGGCACAGCCCGCGCTGCGGCTCTCACCGTTCACGGGGGCGTCACCTGCGGTTCGCCCTGGTCCGGGAACATGCGCGGATGACGACGAGTCCGCCGGTCCCCGTCACGCAGGTGGTCCCGGCCAGCCCGGACGGGAGGCCCGGCGTGCGTCCGCCACGCCTCGTCGCCCATCGCGGTGCACCGCGTGTCCGGCGTGAGAACACCCTGCCCGCCATCGCGGTCGCCGAGGCGCTCGGCGCCGAGGTGATCGAGGTCGACGTCCGCCGCACCGCCGACGGCGTCGCCGTCTTGCTGCACGACGAGACCCTCGGCCGGATGTGGGGCGACGCCCGCCGGGTGTCCGACGTAGACTGGTGCGACGTCGCCCGGCTCGGCAATGGCCTCGACCGGATCCCGCGGCTCGACGGTGCGCTCGAACGGCTCGACGGGTGTCGGTCGACCCTGCTCGTCGACCTGACCGACGCCGAGGACGCCCTGGTCGCCGCCCGCACCGTCGCGGGATTCACCGGCTCCACCGCGGTGGCCTGGTGCGGGGCGCCGGCGGCGATGGCGACGGTCCGCTCCGTGCTGCCCGACGCCGACGTCTGGCTGGCGTGGGAGTCGCTCGACCCGCCCGTGTCGGCGGACCTCGAGGCGCTCGACCCGTCGACGCTCAACCTCGACGTCGCGTTCCTCACCCCGCAGACCGTCGAGGTCGCGCACGCCCTGGGCCTGCGCGTCGCCGTCTGGACCATCGACGACGTCGAGCCCGCCGTCTGGGCAGCCCGGCTCGGTGTCGACTCGATCACCACGAACGACGTCGGGTCCATCGGAGCGGCCCTGTCGGCGGCCGAGCGCGACGGCTGGCCCGAGCGCGACCGCGAGCCCACCGAGACCGAGGTCGCCTCGCGCGCCCAGGCCCTGGCCCACCGCATCGCCCACGAGGTCATCGCCTACACGCGCGAACACCCGGTCAGCGAGGTCCACACCAAGGCGAACCCCGCCGACCTGGTCACCGACGTCGACCGCCTGGTGGAGCAGCACGTCCGCTCCCGCGTGCGGATGGTGTTCCCGACGCACGGGTTCACCGGCGAGGAGTACGGCGAGGCCCCCGGCGACCGGCACCGCTGGTTCCTCGACCCGGTCGACGGCACCACCAACCTGGCGAACGGCGTGCCCTCAACCTCGATGTCGCTCTGTCTGACCCGTGGCGGCCGTCCGCTCGTCGGCGTCGTCGCGGACCCCTGGCGCGGCGAGGTGCTCGAGGCCCGACGTGGCCGGGGCGCCACCCTGCGCGACCGCCAGCTCCGACTCGACGACACACCCCGGCCGCTCGCCGGCGCCGTCGTCGGCACCGAGCTCGACGGACACCGCCCGTGGCCGGGGTTCGGGGCGTTCCTCGACGCCCTGGCCGACCGGTCGTGCACGCTCCGGGTCCAGGGATCGGGCACGTTGACGATCGCCCAGGTCGCGGCCGGGCGGGGGATCGGCGGCTGCGTCTCGGCGTTCGACCCGGTCGACCACGGCGCCGCGGTGCTGCTCGTGCACGAGGCCGGGGGCGTCGTGCTGACGCCGTCCGGCCCCGTGGAGGGTTTCCCGCCCGTGGGGGAGCCGTTCCTCGTGGCGCACCCGGGGGCCGCGGACGAGCTGCACGCGGTGTGGACGGCGGCGCTCGCTGCTGGGTGAGCCGCGGCGCTCCCGGCCGACTCTGAGCGGGCGCTCAGTCATCCGACGCCGGGGGTTCGTAGTGTTGCAGTCCACGACGGGTCCGACCGGACCCACCGTGCACCCGAAGGAGCATCGACCATGGGATTCCTCGACCGCCTGCTCGGACGTCCGGAGCGTGACCGATCCGCTGACGGACAGCAGAACCAGTGGGGGCAGCCGCAGCAGCAGCAGGGCTACCGGTACGGCCAGCAGTCCTACCAGCAGCCGGCACCGTCCGCACAGCAGGGCGGCCAGTACGGCGTCCCGCAGTGGGGCGGTGCACCGACGCAGCAGCAGGGCGCGACGACCGACGACGAGCGTGCTGTCGAGCGCTACCGCTACCTGCTCCGCACGGCACCGCCGGAGCGCATCGAAGAGGTCCACGCCGAGGCCTTCGCCAAGCTGACCGACGAGCAGCGCCGCATGGTCTACGACGAGTTCACCCGGACCGCGCCTCCCGGTGAGGCGCCCCGTGGCGACGACCCCCGCTCGCTCGCCCAGTCGGCGACCCGCTCCGAGATCCGCCAGCCGGGGTTCATGGAGCGCTCGCTCGGCGGCGTCGGCGGTGGCGGCGGACGCTTCGGCGGCCAGCGCGGCGGCCCGTCCTTCGGCAGCATGATCGGTGCCTCGATCCTCGGGACGGTGGCCGGCTACGTCATCGGTTCGGCGATCATGAGCGCGTTCCTGCCCGACCCCGGATCGTTCGATGGCGGTACCGACGCTGCGGGTGACGGTGGTTCGGAGGACACTGGTGCTGAATCCGGCGATGCCGGGGCGTCCGACGGCGGCGCATCCGACGGCGGCGGCTTCGACAATGCGGGCTGGGGCGACAGCGGATCCGACTTCGGCGGTGGCTTCAGCGACTTCGGTGGTGGTGACTTCGACGTCTGAGTGACGTCCGTCGCTCCGCCGGACCCCCGGGTACCCACCGTGTCTGACGAAGGAGCGACATGGCCATCATCGAAGCCTCCGGGCTGACCAAGACCTACAAGTCGAAGTCCGGGCCGGTGCACGCGCTGGCCGGACTCGACCTGTCGGTGCCGCAGGGCACCGTGAAGGCACTGCTCGGGCCGAACGGCGCGGGCAAGACCACGGTGGTGAAGGTGCTCACCACCCTCATCACGCCGGACTCGGGCACCGCGACGATCGACGGCATCGACGTGATCGCCGACCCGCAGGCCACTCGGCGGTCCATCGGGGTGTCCGGGCAGTACGCGGCGGTCGACGAGAACCTGACCGGGTTCGAGAACCTCGAGATGATCGGGCGGCTCTACCACCTGGGCCGCAGGACGGCGCGCGATCGTGCCCGCGAGCTCATCGACGTCTTCGACCTGTCCGAGGCGGGGGACCGTCCGGTGAAGGGCTTCTCCGGCGGCATGCGGCGACGCATCGACCTCGCCGGGGCGCTGGTGATGAACCCGCGCGTGCTGTTCCTCGACGAGCCGACGACGGGCCTCGACCCCCGCAGCCGGCTGGCGCTCTGGGGCATCATCGAGGACCTCGTGGCCGAGGGCGCGACGGTGCTCCTCACCACCCAGTACCTGGAAGAAGCCGACCGGCTCGCCGACGACATCGCGGTCATCGACGACGGGGCGGTCATCGCCGAGGGCACCGCGGACCAGCTCAAGGCGCAGGTCGGCGGGCACCGGGTGGTCGTGACCCTGGTCGACGAGGCCGACGGCGACGCGGCGACCACGGTGCTGCTCCGCTACGGGGTCGGCGAGGTCGAGGCCTCGGGCGACGGCCGCACCCGTGCCATCGCGGTGGAGGCCGGTCCGGCAGCCCTGCAGCGCGTGCTCGCCGACCTGGGCGAGGCCGGCATCGAGCTCCACGACGCCGGCATGCGACGCCCGACCCTCGACGACGTCTTCCTCCGCCTGACCGGACACGCGGCGACGGACGACGCCGCCGACGAACCCGCGGCCACCAAGCAGAAGGAGACGGCACGATGACCACCACGTCCCTCGCGCCGGGCCGCCAGCTGCCCGTCGTCGTCACCTCGCCGCTCGCCGTCTGGGTCGAGGACGGCTGGACCGTCACCAAGCGGAACCTCATCAAGCTCAAGCGGTCGCCGGACATGCTCGTGTTCGCCGTGCTGCAGCCGATCATGTTCGTGTTGCTGTTCAGCCAGGTGTACGGCGGCGCCATCCAGGTGCAGGGCACCGACTACACGCAGTTCCTGATGGCGGGGATCTTCGCGCAGACCGTGGTGTTCGGTGCGACGTTCTCCGGGTCGGCGATGGCGCAGGACCTGAAGGAAGGGCTGATCGACCGGTTCCGCACGCTGCCGATGTCGGCGTCCGCGGTACTGGTCGGGCGCACCAACTCCGACCTCGTCCTCAACTCGATCTCGATGGCGATCATGATGCTCACCGGCCTGGCGGTCGGGTGGCGGGTGAACTCGTCGCCGCTCGAGTTCCTGGCCGGCATCGCCCTGCTGCTGCTGTTCAGCTACGCGTTCAGCTGGGTCATGGCGCTGCTCGGCATGAGCGTCAAGACGCCCGAGGTCATCAACAACGCCTCGTTCATGATCCTGTTCCCGCTGACGTTCATCTCGAACGCGTTCGTGCCGAGCGACACCCTGCCGCTGGTGCTGCGCGTGTTCGCGGAGTGGAACCCGGTGTCGTCGCTCGTGCAGGCCGCGCGGGAGCTGTTCGGCAACGTCGGATCCGCGCCGGTGCCGGACATCTGGACGATGCAGCACCCCGTGCTGACGGTGCTGATCGGCATCGCCGTGATGCTCGTGGTGTTCGTCCCGTGGGCGGTCAACAAATACACCCGCATCAGCGCGAAGTGAGGCCGGCGTGGGCGCTCAGAGCAGCTTGCGCTGCAGCGCCCACGCGGTCAGCTCGTGCCGGTTCGACAGCTGGAGCTTCCGCAGGACCTTCGACACGTGTGTCTCGACGGTCATCACCGAGATGAACAGCTCCGTCGCGACCTCCTTGTAGGCGTACCCACGCGCGATGAGCCGCATGACCTCCTGCTCGCGGGCAGACAGGCGGTCCAGCTCGGCGTCGTGCTGCGCCGTCTCGCCGCTGACCGCTCCGAAGGCGTCGAGCACGAAGCCGGCCAGGCGCGGCGAGAACACCGCGTCCCCGTCCGCCACACGGGCCACGGCCTCGGCGACCTCGGCACTCGACGAGCTCTTCGTGATGTACCCGCGGGCGCCGGCGCGGATGACCCGCACCACGTCGTCGGCGGCGTCCGACACGCTCAACGCGAGGAACCGGGTGTCCGGGTTCTCCGGTGCCGACCGCGTGATCACCTCGGCGCCGCCGCCGCCGGCGCCGCCCGGCAGGTGCACGTCGAGCAGGACGACGCGCGGGCGCGTGGCCGCGACGAGCGTCACGGCTTCGTCGACGGTCGCCGCCTCACCCACGACCTGGAGGCCCGGTGGCAGCCCGGCGCGCACGCCGGCTCGGAAGATGGAGTGGTCGTCGACGATCGCGAGCGTCAACGGGGCGGGCTCGGTCATGCGTGCTCCTCGTCGTGGGCCGCGGGTGCGAGCGGCAGGGTCAGCCGGACCTCGGTGCCGGTGCGGCCCGGCCCCGGCGCGATGGTCGCGTGGCCGCCGAGGCGCTGCATCCGGCCGATGATCGACTCGCGGACGCCGTACCGGCCCGCCGGCACCGAGTCGACGTCGAAGCCCGGGCCGCGGTCACGGATGCTGAGCTCGACCCGGTCGCCGGCGGTCTCGGCGTACACGCTCACGGTCCCGCCGGCGTGCCGGGCGGCGTTGAGCATCGCCTCGCGGGCGGCGGCGACGAGCCCGTCCGGCAGGTCGCTGCGGGCGGGTCCGACCGCGATGACCTCGATGCGGGCGGGGTACTCGGCCTCGATGTCCACGGCCGCGTCCCGCAGCTGCGTGCCGAGGTCGCGCGCCGGTTCCGCCTGCTCGGTGAAGAGCCAGGACCGTAGCTCGCGCTCCTGCGCCCGCGCCAACCGCGCCGCGTCCGAACCCGGCTCGGCCTTCTGCTGGATGAGGGCGAGGGTCTGCAGCACCGAGTCGTGCAGGTGCGCCGCGAACTCGGCCCGCTCGAGGTCGCGGACGCGGGCGGCGCGTTCCTCGGCGAGGTCGCGGACGAGTCGGACCACCCACGGGGCGACGACGACCGCGACCCCGACCAGGACGGCCACCGCGGCGGTGAGGACCGTCCAGACGTTCGGGCGGCTGCTCGTCGTGAAGAACAACAGGATGCCGAGGACGACGAGCACCAGGGCTCCGAGCGCCCGGACGACCAGGGCGGACGACCCGGCGGTGCGGACGTTGCGGAGCGCGTCGAACTGCCGCCAGGCGAGTGCGGCGCCGGTGACGACCACGACGGCGGGCACGACGACCTCGAGGGGGACCGCCGCGCCCATCCGTGCCGCGACGACGGCGCCGGCGGCCACGAGCAGGGCCACGCCGAGCAGGATCTCGACGACCGGGGCGCGCCGGGCGGACGCGGTGGCCTCGTCCTGGTCGACGTCGGCGGCAGGAGTCAGCACGGACTTGAGCGGTGCGCTCCCGGCGGTTGCCCCGGCGGCAGCGCTCGGCACGGTCGCCCAGAGCCAGGCGTAGAGCAGCAGCCCGGCGCCGCCGCAGACCACCAGGACCACGGTGGCGAGTCGGACGGCCCCGACCGGCAGCCCGGTGTGCGCTGCGAACCCGCTGCAGACCCCGCCGACGACCCTGGGGGTCGGGCGCGTCATCGTCGCGGTGGCCATGGGGCAATCCTGGCACCCGGACGGCGGTCGCAGCAGGGTCCGGGGCCGGGATCAGGGACCGGTCAGGGGGAACCCCGATGGTGTCGGCGCAGCACTGCCGGGATGCTGGTGGCCATGACCGATCACCAGCACGACTCCGCTCCCGGCGCCGCCGCCGGCAGCGCCGACTCGACGACCCGGTTCTTCGACTGGGTCCGCGGCCTCGGCATCGCGCGCACCGACGACCGCTGGCTCGCCGGCGTGTGCGGTGCCGTCGCCCGCCGCACCGGGCTCGACCCCCTCGTGGTCCGCGGCGTGACGATCGTCGTCGCGCTGCTGGGCGGGCCGGTCTTCCTCGCCTACGCCGTCGGCTGGGCGCTGCTGCCCGACACCGCCGGACGCATCCACGTCGAACGGATGATCCGCGGGGTCCTCGACCCGGCGCTCATCGCGATCGGCGCGCTCGCGGCACTGACCTTCGTGCCCGCGGCCCGGGGTCTCTGGTGGCAGGGGGTCCCGGACGCCTGGGGGATGCCCGGGTGGCTCGAGGCGACCCTGGCCACGGCTTGGAGCATCGTGCTCGTCGGCGGGATCGTGTGGCTCATCGTGGTCCTGGCCCGACGCGGGGTGGACGGCGACCGGACCACGAGCACCGGCACCGACCCGACCGCTGCACCGCGGGGCGACTTCTGGACCAGCCCCGACCGGCCGCGCCCGGCACGAGCCGCGTGGACCGCGGAGGCGACCGGTGCGACGGACGCGGGACGGGCCTCCTGGCAGTGGGACGTGCCGGCGAGCCCCGAGGACCGGCGACGGCGGAACGAGGAGCGGCTGCGCGCGGAACGGGAGCGGACGGCCGAGTGGCGTGCCGTGCGGTCGGAGCGACGCCCCGGGGCGGCGTACGTGGCGGTGTCCCTCGGACTCGCGCTCGTCGCCGGAGCCGGTGTGGCGGTCTGGGCGCAGCAGGTCGGGTGGTCCGTCCCGGTCCTCGGGATCGCGGCCGCGCTCGCGGTGCTGGCGGTCGCGACGATCGTCGCCGGGATCCGCGGCCGTGACGACGGCGTGCTCGGACTGTTCTCGACGGTCGCCGCGGTGGCCCTGGTGGTCACCGGGGTCCTGCCCGCCGGCACCCAGGTCTCGCTCATCGGCGGCACCACGTGGCAGGTCGAACGCGCCGCGTCGGGGACCGAACGGGACTTCGCGATGCTGGCCGGCGGTCCCACGCTGGACCTCCGCGGACTCGAGCCGTCGGCGGTCGGGGGCGACGTGCACCTGTGGTTGGGTGCCGGCGGAGCCGAGGTGCTGCTGCCGACCGACCTGCCGGTGCGGGTCGAGGTGAGCGGTGTCGGCTACGGGATCGACACCGGCGGAGGCGACGACGACGGCGCCGGCGGGGTGCTCCGGACCACCACGCTCGAGAACCGGGCGGCACGCACGGCCGATGCGGACGAGACGACGACGGTGCACCTGTGGGTACTCGGCGGTGGCGTCGAGGTGCCGCGGGCGTTCACGGTCGGCGAGTGAGGAGCGGGACGATGACGACGGACAGCACGACCAACGACAACCCGACGAACGACGGCACGACGAACGACGAGGCGACGGCACCGGTGGCCTCCCCGGTGGCCCCGGACGGGCCCGCCTGCCGGCCCCGACGCGGTGGCGCACGCTTCGGCACGATCCTCTGGGGCGTGCTGCTCCTGGTGTTCGCCGGAGCGATGGCCGTGAGTGCGCTGCCGATGTTCTCAGTGGACACCACGACCCTGCTGTTGGCCGCCTGCATCGCCGCCGGTGTGCTGCTGGTCGTGGCGGGGATCGTGGCGGCCCTGTCCCGCACACAGCGCTAGTCGGACCGCTCGGTGCACAGGGCTGTCCGGGTGTGCACGGGGGTCACCCGGACGGCTTAGCATCATCCACGTGACCGCGACAGACGCCGAGCGGGCCGCCCAGCGCGACGCCACCGAGCAGCCCCTCGACCGCAGCACCCGCCTGCGCCGGTGGATGCTGCACGGGGCCGACCAGGGTGCCTCCCACCAGGGCCCGCACCAGGTCGAGGTCGAGAAGACCCACCCGTGGTGGCGGGTCATGTGCCTGACCGGCGTCGACTACTTCTCCACCCTCGGGTACCAACCCGCCATCGCCGCGCTCGCCGCGGGTCTGCTGTCGCCGATCGCGACGATCGTCCTCGTGCTCGTCACGCTGTTCGGGGCGCTGCCGGTCTACCGCCGGATCGCCCACGACAGCTTCCGGGGCGCCGGGTCGATCATGATGCTCGAGAAGCTCCTGCCGTGGTGGGCGGGCAAGCTCCTCGTGCTGGTGTTGCTCGGGTTCGCCGTGACGGACTTCATGATCACGATGACCCTTTCGGCGGCTGACGCCACGGCGCACATCGCCGAGAACCCGTACACGCCGCACTGGTTCACCGAGATCCCGGTGCCGCTCACCCTGGCGCTGCTGCTCCTGCTCGGCATCGTGTTCCTGCGCGGGTTCAAGGAGGCCATCGGCATCGCGGTCGGCCTCGTCGCGGTGTTCCTCGCCCTGAACGCCGTCGTCATCATGGTCTCGCTCTGGCACGTGTTCGAGAACCCGATGGTGGCGAGCGACTGGTGGTCCGGGCTGACGGCACAGCACAGCAACCCGCTCGTGATGGTCGGCATCGCCCTGATCGTGTTCCCGAAGCTCGCGCTCGGGCTCTCCGGCTTCGAGACCGGCGTCGCGGTGATGCCGCAGGTCCGCGGCGACGCCAGCGACGACACCAGCGACCGACCCGAGGGTCGGATCCGCGGCACCAAGCGACTGCTGACCGTCGCGGCGCTCATCATGAGCTCGTTCCTCATCACGTCGTCGATCGTGACGACGTTCCTCATCCCGCAGCACGAGTTCCAGCCGGGCGGTGGTGCGAACGGGCGTGCCCTGGCGTACCTGGCGCACGAGTACATGGGCGGGGTCTTCGGGTCGATCTACGACTTCTCGACCGTCGCCATCCTGTGGTTCGCGGGCGCGAGCGCGATGGCGGGGCTCCTCAACCTGGTGCCGCGGTTCCTGCCCCGCTACGGCATGGCGCCGCAGTGGGCGCGTGCGGTGCGTCCCCTCGTGATCATCTTCACGCTCATCGCGTTCGTCATCACGATCATCTTCCAGGCCGACGTCGACGCCCAGGGCGGCGCCTACGCCACCGGCGTGCTGGTGCTCATCACGAGTGCCGCGGTCGCGGTGACGCTGTCCGCGCGCCGCAAGCAGCAGCGCAAGCGCACCATCGCGTTCGGTGTGATCTCGGTCGTGTTCGTCTACACCACGGTCGCCAACGTCATCGAGCGGCCCGACGGCGTCCGGATCGCCGCGATCTTCATCATCGCGATCGTCGTGGTGTCGCTCGTCTCGCGCGTGCGGCGTTCGTTCGAGCTCCGAGCGTCGTCGATCGAGCTCGACGCGACCGCCCGGCAGTTCGTCGAGGCCGATGCCGACCAGTTCAGTTCGGTCTGCATCATCGCGAACGAACCCGGTGCCGGCACGGCCGAGGCGTACCGGGCGAAGGGGCGCGAGGAACGCCGCGACTCCGGCATCCCGGCCCGCGTGCCGACGATGTTCCTCGAGGTCCTGCCCGCCGACTCCTCCGACTTCGAAGAGGACCTGGTGGTCGAAGGCCACGTCATCCACGGGTTCCGCGTGCTCAAGGTCCGTTCCGGCAACGTCCCGAACACCATCGCGTCGACGCTCCTCGCCATCCGCGACATCGCCGGGGTGGTGCCGAGCATCTACTTCGAGTGGAACGAGGGCAGCCCGATCCGGAACGCCCTGCGCTTCGTGTTCACCGGCGCCGGCGACGTCGCCCCGGTGACGCGCGAAGTCCTGCGCGAAGCGGAACCCGAGGTCAACCGACGGCCGAGCGTCCACGTCTCGTGAGCCGCACACCGGGCGCGGGGCGTGCCTCCAGGCCCGTCGGCGGCCTGGCCGCGATCGCGGTCGCCGCGGCGGTGTGGGGCACCACCGGGACCGCGACGCACTTCGCGCCCGGTGTGCCGGCGTTCGTGTTCGGTGCGGTCACCTTCGGGCTCGGCGGCCTCGTGCTCGCCGCGACCGCGGGCCGGGGCACGCTGCGTGCCGTCACGCAGCGCCGGACCCGCGGCTGGGCACTGCTCGGTGCCGCTTCACTCGTGGTCTACGCGGTCGCCTTCTACGCGGCCCTCGCCGACGCCGGGGTCGCGCTCGGCACGACCCTGGCCATCGGCTCGTCGCCCGTCTTCGCCGGGCTGGTCGAGTGGGTCGCCGACCGCAGACCCGTCACCCGCCGGTGGGTCCTCGCCACCCTGGTGAGCCTGGTCGGCATGGTCGTCGTCACCCTCGCGCGCTCCGAGCACGACGGCGGCGGGCGGTCACTCGCGGTCGGCGTCGGCAGCGCCCTGGTCGCCGGTCTGACGTACGCGCTGTACTCGTGGGCGGTGGCGCGGGGGATGCACGCCGCGACGAGCCGGATGCCGATCGCCGTCGGTCGCGCGGAGTCCGACAGCATGCGCGTCGGCGGGGACGTCGGGGTCGCCGCCGCACGGGCTGCCCGCGGGCCGAACGAACGCGGGCTCGTCGGCGCGGTGTTCGGGGTGGCCGCGGTGCCGCTCGTCGTGCTCGCCGTGGCGGCGGGCGGGCCGTTCCTTACCGACGCCGGCAACTGGCCGGTGTTCCTGTACCTGGCGCTGGTGCCGACGGTGATCGGCCACTCGCTGTACGCGCTCGGGCTCCGGACGGTGACGGCGTCGGTCGCGACGCTGCTGTCCCTGCTCGAGCCCGTCGTGGCCGCGGTGCTGGCGGTGCTCGTGGTGGGGGAGCGCCTGGGGCTCGGCGGATGGGCCGGCATCGTGCTGGTGGTGGCCGGGCTGTCCGTGCTGGCGCTGCCCGCGCGGCGCGCGACCTGACCAGCGGCGGTACCCGCGCATCGGCCGGACCGGCGCCGCCCCGAGGCCGCCCGTCAGCCCTCCAGGATCTGGTCCCGCACCTTCCGCCGCAGCACCTTGCCGATCATCGAACGCGGCAGGTCCTCGACCACGACGACCCGGCGCGGCACCTTGTACGCCGCCAGGTGCTCGCGCGACCAGGCCCGGAGCGCGGCCCCGTCGAACGTCGCGGGGTCCTTGGGCACGACCGCGGCGACGACCTGCTCGTTGCCGCCCTGCGTGATGCCGACGACCGCGACCTCCTTGACGCTTGGGTGCTTCAGCAGGGTGTCCTCGACCTCGGACGGCGACACGTTGAAGCCGCCGGTGATGATGAGTTCCTTGAGGCGGTCGACGATCCGGACGTACCCGTCGGCGTCGATGGCCACGATGTCGCCGGTGCGGAACCAGCCGTCGGCGGTGAAGACCTCGTCGGTGGCCTCGGCCTTGCCCCAGTAGCCGCGGAACACCTGCGGGCCACGGACCTGCAGTTCGCCGGGCTCGTCGATGCCGAGCACCTTCGTGTCGTCGTCGGGGTCGACCACGCGCGCCTCGGTGGAGGCCAGCGGCAGGCCGATCGATCCGAGTCGACGCTCGGGGGAGACCGGGTTGGCCATCAGGACCGGGGAGCACTCGGACAGGCCGTACCCCTCGACCAGGTAGCCGTCGGTCCGGGCTTCCCACGGCTCGACGATGTCCTGCGACAGCGGCATGGCGCCGGAGATGCCGATCTCGATGCCCTTGAGCGACACCTTCGCCGAGTCGGCCGCGTGCTGCAGCCGGGCGTAGATCGGCGGCACGGCCGGCAGGAACGTCGGCGGGTGGCGCTTGATGGCGGTCAGGACGAGCGCCGGGTCGAACGCGGGGAAGAGCACGAGCCGCGAGGCCATGCTCATCGCGAAGGTCAGGCAGAGCGTCAGGCCGTAGGCGTGGAACATCGGCAGCACCGCGTACACGACGTTGTCGCCGCGGCGGATCTGCGGCACCCACGCGCGGGCCTGGGCGGCGTTCGCCAGCAGGTTCCGGTGGCTCAGGACCGCACCCTTCGGCGTCCCGGTGGTGCCGGACGTGTACTGGATCAGCGCCACGTCGTCGGTGGCCGGGCGCGGGTGCCGCTTCGACAGCTTGCGGGTGTCGGCGAGGTCGTCCCACTTGACCGTGCCACGCACCTTCGCCGTCAGCTTCGCGCGGGACTCGCGGGCCTTCGCGACCGGCAGGGCCAGGGCGAGCCGGGTGCTCCGGGGCATGGCACGGGTGATGTCCACCGAGACGATCGCGTCGAGGTGCACGTCGGCCGGGAAGTCCTGCAGCGTCGCGACGGACTTGTCCCACGCGATGGCGACCTTGGCCCCGTGGTCCTCGAACTGGTGACGGAGCTCGCGTGGCGTGTACAGCGGGTTGTGTTCGACCACGATGGCACCGAGCCGCAGCACCGCGTAGAACGCCACGATGTGCTGCGGGCAGTTCGGCAGGACGATGGCGACGCGGTCACCCGCTCCCACGCCGAGCTTCCGCAGGCCGTTCGCCGCGCGGAGGATCTGCTCCTCGAGGTCGGCGTAGCTCGTCGTGCGCTTGAAGAACTCGAGGGCGACCTGCCCGGGGAACTTCCGGGCCGACTGCTCGACCAGGTCGTACAGGGAACCACTCTGTTCCTCGATGTCGTGCGGGACCCCCGGGGCGTACGAGGCAAGCCAGGGACGAGGCGTGTCGATGCTCACCCGACCCAACCTAGTGGGCGACCCCCGTGCACGCTGGGAGGGCCACATTGCGCGATGTCACCCCCACGCCCAGGTGACGGACGGAACATGACGACATGTCCGCTGTCTCCGACGTCTTCCGGTCCCGCCTC
Source organism: Curtobacterium sp. MCBD17_026 (assembly GCF_003234895.2). NCBI lineage: Bacteria > Bacillati > Actinomycetota > Actinomycetes > Micrococcales > Microbacteriaceae > Curtobacterium > Curtobacterium sp. MCBD17_026. The sequence continues at coordinate 973,662 of NZ_CP126281.1, forward strand.
AACCAGACGTTCACGGGCGGTTCGACCGGGACGGAAGCCTGGATGGACGACCTGGAACACGGAACCGACGCGGGCTTCTTCGGTCCGGGCTCCGCCACGTGGGCGGTGCACGGCGGCAGCCACGGCATCGTCGCCGGCGTGCGGGCACTGCTCGTCCAGGCGCTGCACCCCGGCGCGCTCGCCGGTGTCGCCGACCACTCCCGGTACCGCGAGGACCCGTTCGGTCGCCTCGCGGGCACCAGCCGGTGGATCGCCACCGTCACGTACGGCGACCGGCAGACCGCCCGCAGCGGCAGCGACTGGGTGCTCCGCCTGCACGAGCGGGTCCGTGGGCAGTACGTCGACGCGCACGGCACGACCCGCCCCTACGCGGCCAACGACCCGGACCTGGCGCGCTGGGTACACCTCGCCTTCACCGACGCGTTCCTCCGCGCCGCCCAGCGCTGGGGCGGCCCGATCCCCGGGGGCGCCGACGCCTACGTCCGCGAGTGGGCGGAGGCCGGGCGCCTCATGCGCATCGTCGACCCGCCCGAGTCCGAGGCGGAGCTCCGTGCCCAGATGAACGGGTACCTGGACCGCGGCGAACTCCTGGTGGACTCGCGCACCCGGGACGTCGTCCGGTTCATCAAGGACCCGCCGCTGTCCCGCCTGCTGCGCCCCGGCTACCGGGCGGTGTTCCAGGGTGCCGTGTCCACGCTCGACCCGCGGCACCGGTCGCTGCTCGGACTCCGAGCGCCGGTCGTCGGCCCGGTGGAGCTGCCGGTCGTGCGGACCACGAAGCTCGTGCTCGACGGGATCGGCGCGGTGCTCGACGACCAGACCGGTTCCGAACGGGCCGCGCGGCGGCGCATCGCGCGGCTGCAGCGCGCTGACGGCAGCGCGGTCGCCTGACCACGGCGGTCACCGCGACAACCTGACGGACGGGAGGCACGGTGCCAGCTGGCACCGTGCCTCCCGTCCGCTCGTGGGGGCGTCAGAAACCCGACGGCACCCGGGGCGTGTAGGTGGACTCGAGTCGCGTGACCTCGTCGTCGGTGAGCGTCAGCGACGCTGCGGCCACCGCGTCGTCGATGTGGTGCTCCTTCGTCGCGCCGACGATGGGCGCGGAGACCGCGGACTTGCCAGCGACCCAGGCCAGGGCGACCTGCGCCATCGGGACGCCGCGCTCGGTGGCGACGGCCTCGACCGCGTCGACGATCGCACGGTTGGCGTCCTCGTCCTGCTTGTAGAGGGTCTTGCCGAACTCGTCGGTCTGCGCACGGGAACCCGACCCGGAGGCGTCCCAGGGGCGGGTGACGCGGCCGCGGGCGAGGGGGCTCCACGGGATCACGCCGACGCCGGTGTGCTCGCAGAAGGGGAGCATCTCGCGCTCCTCCTCGCGTTCGAGCAGGTTGTACTGGTCCTGCATGCTGACGAACTTCGTCCAGCCGTGGCGTTCCGCGGTGTGCTGCATCTCGGCGAACTGCCACGTCCACATGCTGCTCGCGCCGATGTAGCGCGCCTTGCCGGCCTTCACGACGTCGTGCAGGGCCTCCATGGTCTCCTCGACCGGCGTCACCGGGTCGAAGCGGTGGATCTGGTACAGGTCGACGTAGTCCGTGCCCAGCCGGGTCAGGGAGGCGTCGATCTCGTGCATGATCGCCGCGCGGGACAGCCCGGCTCCGTTCCGGCCGGGACGCATCCGGTTGAAGACCTTCGTGAAGACCTGGACGTCCTCGCGCGGAGCCAGCTCGGCCAGGAGCGTGCCGGTGATCTCCTCGCTGCTGCCGTCCGAGTAGACGTTCGCGGTGTCGAAGGTCGTGATGCCGGCCTCGAACGCGCGGCGGACGAACGGGCGGGCCTCGTCGATGCCGACGCTCCAGGCGTGTGAGCCCCGGTCCGGGTCGCCGTACGACATCATGCCGAGGACGACGCTGCTGATCTCGAGCCCCGAGTTGCCGAGGCGCTTCGTGTCGGTGGTCATGCAGTCACTCTGGCATCGCGGCCTGTGACGGCCAGCAGGCGGACCTGGAGCGGGGAGTCCTCGGTGACGTCGACCGGGGGTGCGTAGAGGCCGGTGGCGGCGAGGTCCTCGATCTGCGGCTCGAAGTACTCCCACACGGCGCGGACGAGCTCGTCGGGCAGGGACTCCTCGGCGCCGGTCGCCCGGGCGAGGTCCCACGTGTGGATCGTGATGTCGCTCGTCTGCTCGGTGAGGTACTGCGCGGCGGGCACGACGTCGGTGCTGAGGTGCACGGGGGTGTCCTGCGGGGCGTTCCGCCAGGCGTCGGTCGCGGCGGTGGCGAAACGGTGCCACTCGGCCACCAGGTCGTCGCCGATCGGCTCGAGGTCGGCCTGGGCCTGGGCGTAGTCGCACCCGGTCAGGAGCTTCGGGATCCAGCGCTGCTCGTCGACGACGTGGGCGACGAGGTCGCGGGTGGTCCACTCGGAGTCGGGGGTGGGGGCGTCCCAGTCGGTGACGGCGGCGACGCGGCGGCCGAACTCGGCTGCCGCGAGGGCCTGCATCGCGATCCAGTCGGTGGCCATGGTGGTGCTCCTGTTCGTCGTGCGGGCGTGTGCTCTCGGTGCAACTCGGGGTCCGGAGTGCGGATTCCCCTCGCTGCTGTCGTACAGGCCAACGTTACGCGGGGGCGGCGCGTGGCCGTCGCTCTTCCGCTCGTTCCCGCTGTCTCCCTTGCCCTTGCCTCTGCCTCTGCCCTTGCCCCTGCGCTGCCCCTGCCCCCTGCCCCCTGCGCCTGCGCCTGCCCCTGCGCCTGCGCTGCCCCTGCCCCCTCCCCCTGCCCCCTGCCCCCCTGCCCCCTGCCCTGCCCCTGCCTTTGCGCTTCCTCGCGCCCTGCCTCTGCCCCTGCCCTGCGCTTCCTCGTGCCTTCTTGCGCGAGCGGGCGAAATGCCGCACTTGTCGCCGCCGTGTCCCGGGCATTCCGCCCGCTCGGCCGCGCTTCCGATCTCGGCCGGGGTCGCTCGCACCCTCCGCTCAAGTCCTTGGGCGAGCGGGCGAAATGTCCGGCGCGCCACGGGGACCGGCCTGGTGTTTCGCCCGCTCGTGGCGTGGGCGTGGGGGTGGGCGTGATTGCGAGGATCGGTGTCGACTTCGGTGCCGGCATCGGCGAGCGGGCGGAATGCCTGACGAACCAGGACGAAGCTCCGGGGTATTTCGCCCGCTCGTGGTCGGGGGACCGGCGCGGGCAACGGAGAACGCCCCGACTCCGTGCGGAGTCGGGGCGTTCTTCTCGGGTTCGGGGAGTGCCGCTCGGTGCCCTCAGTCAGGCGTCGAGTCAGAGGTGGCTCAGGCTGCCTGGAGGACGAACTGAACGTCGAGGTTGATCGTGACGTCGTTGCCGAGCGTGAAGCCGCCGGCCTCGAGCGCCGCGTTCCAGTTCACACCGAACTCGGTGCGGTCGATCTTCGTGGTTGCCTCGGCGCCGAACTTGACCTGGCCGTAGCCGTCCGTGGTGAACCCGCCGAGCTCGGCCTTGAGGACGACCGGCTTGGTGACGCCGCGCAGGGTCAGGTCGCCCGCGATGTGCAGGTCGTCGCCCTTCGCCTCGATGCTCGTGGAACGGAAGGTCAGCTGCGGGTGCTCCTCGGTCAGGAAGAAGTCGCTCGTCTTGAGGTGCTGGTCGCGCTGCTCCTGGCCGGTGTTGATCGACGCGACGTCGATGTTGGCCTCGACGGTCGACTCGAGCGGGTTCTCGGCGGTGACGACGGTGGCGTCGAAGGTCTCGAACTTGCCCTTGACCTTGCTGATGGCGAGGTGGCGGACCGAGAAGGTGACCTCGGAGTGGGTCGGGTCGATCTTCCAGGTGCCGGTCTTGTAGCCGGGAACGGTGTCAGCGGTGAGCGTCATGGTGGTCCTTCTTCCGAACGAGAGTCTGCGGTGCGACGCATTCCATGCGCCTGCATCGAGTTGATACTACGACAGTGTGCACGGTTTTGGTTGAAGCGTCAACCATTGTTCACCCAAGTGTCGCAAACCGCGTGTCGTGGGCTCCTCTGGCGCCGGCTTCGAGCAGCCGACGGATGCGGTGCACGAAACGCTCGACCCCGTGATCGAGGTCGTCTGCTGTTGCTCTGACGAGCCACCAGTCGACGTCCTTGAGGTGCTCGCCGCGCGTGAGGTCCTTTCGGAAGCTGGCTGGATCGGTGCGGTGCAGATCGCTCTCGTACTTGATCGCGACCCTGGCATCGGGGTAGGCGAGGTCCACACATGCGATCCACCGCCCGTCGACGACGACATCGTGGTTGAGCGCCGGTTCCGGGAGTCCGCGGCGGACGAGTGCCAGCCGTGTCCGGGTTTCTCCGGGAGACCGAGATCCCCTCCGGATCTCATCGAGCGCGAGGCGGAGCTTCACGATGCCGCGGATGCCGCGTCGTCGTCGGACGGCCTGGGCGAGTTCGTCGAGTGTCGTCCAGCCGAGCCACCCCACGAGCGCATCGCCCGCGACGATGAGTTCGTCGAGTGTCAGCATCGAGCCCAGTGCGACGAACGTATCGGCCGGAGTGGTCAGTGGCACTCCTCGTGCGATCGTCGCGCGGACTGACCCGTACCGGGCCCGGTGGCCGACCGCGCCGCGAACCCGGAGCGCTTGGTCGGTCCCGATCGTCGTGACGTGCAACCGCTGGTCGCGTTCGAGGCGACGGGGCAGCGGGACGCCGATGATCGCTGCTGCAGTGACATGGCTGAACACCTGATCGGGGCGGAGCCGAGGAGCGAGTGCTCTCGCACGGTCATCCACGGACTCCGGTGGGAACGCTGATCGGATGCCGTGGAACGGGCGGATGAGATCGCGAGCGTCGAGTCGGCCACGCGAAACGCCGCGGTGCAGCGCATCGCGTACTCGGAACGAAGCGTCGCGGAGTGCCATCGGGAGTCGCCGTCTCGCGGTCATCTCCACAGCGTGACGGCGAGCCGGTCTTGCGGACGGGAGTCGGGCCTCCTTTGTGGACGGCTGGCCCGCTCTCGCCGCTGTGGAGGGACGGTTGCTTCCGCGAGCGGGCGAAACGCCGTGCTTGCCGCCTGACCGAACGGCGGTGTTTCGCCCGTTCGCGCGGCCCGCTCGCCGACAGCTCGGGACCCGCTGCTCGGGACCCGCTGCGCGGAAGCCGCCGCCGGGGTCGCGCCCGAGGCGAGCAGGCGAGCGGGCGAGCGGGCGACATGTCCGGGTGTGCCGTCGGGAGCACTCTGGCATTTCGCCCGCTCACGCGCCCCTGCCCCGCGCCCCCACCCCGCGCCCGCACCCCCACCCCGACAGGCACTCGCGGGACCCCTCACGTGCGCGCTCACTCCAGTAGCGTCGGGACCATGGAATTCAGGTACCTGGGCAACTCCGGACTCAAGATCTCCGAGATCACCTACGGCAACTGGCTGACGCACGGCTCGCAGGTCGAGAACGACGTCGCCACCCAGTGCGTGCGGGCAGCGCTCGACGCCGGCATCACCACGTTCGACACCGCGGACACGTACGCCAACACCGCCGCCGAGACCGTCCTCGGTGAGGCGCTCAAGGGCGAGCGGCGCCAGTCCCTCGAGGTCTTCACGAAGGTCTACTGGCCGACCGGCCCGAAGGGGCACAACGACGTCGGTCTCAGCCGCAAGCACATCATGGAGTCGATCGACGGCTCGCTCGAGCGACTGCAGACCGACTACGTCGACCTCTACCAGGCACACCGCTACGACTACGAGACCCCCCTCGAAGAGACGATGCAGGCCTTCGCCGACGTCGTCCGCCAGGGCAAGGCCCTCTACATCGGCGTCAGCGAGTGGTCGGCCGAGCAGATCCGTGCCGGTGCCGCACTGGCCAAGGAGCTCGGCTTCCAGCTCATCTCGAACCAGCCGCAGTACTCGATGCTGTGGCGGGTCATCGAGGGCGAGGTCGTCCCCGCTTCGAAGCAGCTCGGCCTGTCGCAGATCGTCTGGTCGCCCATCGCGCAGGGCGTCCTGACCGGCAAGTACAAGCCGGGTCAGCCCCTGCCCGAGGGTTCGCGTGCCACGGACGAGAAGGGCGGCGCGGACATGATCAAGCGGTTCATGCGCGACGAGGTCCTCGAAGCCGTGCAGCGCCTGCAGCCCGTCGCCGACCAGGCCGGCCTCACGCTGGCGCAGCTCGCCATTGCGTGGACCCTGCAGAACGAGAACGTCGCCTCGGCGATCGTCGGCGCCTCGCGTCCGCAGCAGGTCACCGACAACGTCAAGGCCGCCGGCGTGAAGCTCGACGCGGACGCCCTCGCGGCGATCGACGAGGCACTCGGCGACATCCCGGAACGGGACGCGTCCAAGAACGTGTCCCCGTCGTCGCGCCCCGCGTAGACGCAACCGACCGACGGACGGGAGGCCCGGTGCCAGCTGGCACCGGGCCTCCCGTCCGTCGTCCGCGCGCCTCTGCCCACCGCAGCTGACGGATGGTCAACATGAACGGCATGTGTCGCGCCTCTGGCAGGCGCCTGGCAAAGCGCGTACCCCACCCAAACCACCCGGGGAAGCCCCCCGAATCGGGGGCATGACCCGAACCGATACCCCCGTTCTGGTGTCACCCGACACCGGTGCGGTGCGGACCGTGCGCCCCGGCACGATCCCGCGCCTGCTCGCCACCGCGAGGCAACTCGCGTCGTTCGGCACCATCGGTGCCGTCTGCTTCGTCATCGACCTGGGCGTCTACAACCTGCTCCGCGCCACCGTCATGCCGGACGGTCCCATCGCCGCGAAGATCGTGTCGGCCGTCGTGGCGACCTCGGTCGCGTGGATCGGCAACCGCTTCATCACCTTCCGTGCCCAGCGCCAGACCGGCCGCCGCGCGACCGTCCGCGAGGGGTTGCTCTTCGCAGCCACGAACCTCGTCGGCCTCGGCATCGCCGCCGCCTGCCTGTTCGTCTCGCACTACGTCCTCGGCTTCACGTCCACCCTCGCCGACAACGTCGCCGGCAACGGCGTCGGCCTCGTCCTCGGCACCGCGTTCCGGTTCGCCGCGTACAAGGCCCTCGTCTTCCGGTCCACCGACACACGTCCGAAGGGGTTCCCCGAATGACCATCTCAGCCGTGTTGCTGACGGCCGCAGGGCCGCTGCTCCGACCCGACGACGACACCGGGACGACGGGGGACGTCCCGAACCGCGGGACCACGGACGTGCCGACGGGAGACTCGGGGCAGCTCCCACAGGCCGCCTGGTCGCTGGGCGAGTGGCTCGGCTACTCGACCCTCATCGCCCTGTCCGTGCTGCTCACGATCATCGCGTTGACCACCCTCTGGTGGATGCTGCACGCCTGGCGCTCCCGGGACGCGCTGAAGTCCACCAGCTTCAGCCAGACCCCGCGACCGGCGGCGCACCGGTTCACGCTCCTGGTGCCCGGTCGGCACGAGCAGGACGTGATGGGGCAGACGCTCGACATGCTCGCGACCCAGGACCACCCCGACTTCGAGATCATCGCGATCGTCGGGGAGGACGACCCGGAGACCGACGCCGTCGTGCGTGCTGCGGCGGCTCGGCACCCCTCCCTGATCAAGGTCGTGGTGGACGACACCCTGCCGAAGAACAAGCCGAAGGCGATGAACCTGGCGCTCCAGCACGCGACGGGCGACATCGTCGGGGTGTTCGACGCCGAGGACGAGGTCTACCCGCGGCTGCTCTCCCTCGTCGACTCGCGGTTCCAGGAGACCGACGCCGACGTGGTGCAGGGCGGCGTCCAGCTGATGAACTTCAAGTCGAGCTGGTGGTCGCTCCGGAACGTCCTGGAGTACTACTTCTGGTTCCGCTCGCGCCTGCACTTCCACGCCGGGTCCAAGTTCATCCCGCTCGGGGGCAACACCGTCTTCGTGACGCGCTCCCGCCTGGAGTGGTCGAACGGCTGGGACGCGCACTGCCTCGCCGAGGACTGCGAACTCGGCGTGCGACTCTCCGCCGACGGGGCGAAGGTCGTCGTCGCCTACAGTCCCGAGGCCGTCACCCGCGAGGAGACCCCGCCGACCTTCGCCTCGCTGCTCAAGCAGCGCACGCGGTGGAACCAGGGCTTCCTGCAGGTGTTGGGCAAGGGGGAGTGGAAGAAGCTGCCGTCGTTCCGGCAGCGGTTCTTCGCCCGCTACATGCTCACGATGCCGTTCATCCAGGCGGCCACCGGGCTGCTCATCCCGCTGAGCGTCCTGATGATCCTGTTCGTCAAGGTGCCGACGGCGATCGCCCTCGTGTCGTTCGTGCCGGTGGCACCGACGCTCATGCTGCTCGCCGTGGAGATCGTCGGGCTGAACGAGTTCGGCCGCCTGTACGGCGAGAAGGTCCGGCTCCGCGACTACGTGCGGCTCGTGCTCGGCCTGGTGCCGTACCAGGTGTTCCTCGCCGCCGCGGCGGTCCGGGCAGTCGTCCGGCACGCCAAGGGCCAGAACGGGTGGGAGAAGACCGAGCACACCGGCCAGCACCGCAGCGGACAGGTGGTCGGCTTCGCCTCGGACCTGGACGGATCGGGCGCAGCGTCGTCCGCGGGTGCCGGATCGGGCGCAGCGTCGTCCGCGGGTGCCGGATCGGGCGCAGCGTCGTCCGCGGGTGCCGGATCGGGCGCAGCCTCGTCCGACCGTGAGTTCGCCGGCACCACCACGGGAGGCACCCGATGACCGCCAGCATCACCGACACCACGGGCATCCCGATCCGTGGTGGCACCACCGCACACCGGGCCGGTGTCGGGGCGTGGTTCCGCCGGCACGCAGCCAGCCTGACGTGGTTGCTGCCCGTCGTCGCGGTGACCGTGCTCATCCAGGCCTGGAACATGTCGGGCACACCGCAGCGCATCGACGACGAGGGGACCTACACCGCACAGGCGTGGGCGATCACGAACCTCGGCGAGCTCACCCACTACACGTACTGGTACGACCACCCGCCGCTCGGATGGATCCAGATCGCCGGGTACACCGGGTTGACCGGGGCGTTCGCGCGGTACCCCTTCGCGGTGGAGGCCGGGCGCGAGGCCATGGTGTTCTTCTCCGCCGTCTCGAGCATCCTGCTGTTCGTCCTGGCCCGACGTCTCGGCGCCGGACGGATCACGGCAGCCGCGGCCGGACTCGTCTTCGCGCTGTCACCGCTCGCGCTGCAGTACCACCGCACGGTGTACATCGACAACGTCGCGACGCCGTGGCTGCTCGCCGCGTTCGTCCTCGTGCTGAGCCGTCGCCAGCAGCTCGCCGGGTTCGCCGGCGCCGCTGCGTGCCTCGGCATCGCCGTGCTGTCCAAGGAGACCTACCTGCTCGCGCTGCCGTTCCTGATCTGGATGGCCGTACGTCGCGCCGACACGAGCACCCGCCGGTACACCCTCAGCGTCGCCGGGGCCGTGCTCGTGCTGATCGGCGGCGGGTACCTGCTGCTCGCCGCGGTGAAGGGTGAACTCGTGCCGGGCAACGGGCGAGTCAGCCTGTGGGAAGGCGTCACCTACCAGCTCGGGTCGCGGACCGCTTCCGGATCAGTGTTCGACGGGGGCAGCCTGGCGAACGAGGCCGCCGCGCAGTGGTGGGCGCTCGACCCGGTGTTCATCGTGCTCGGCTCGGCCGCGGCCGTCGTGGGGCTGTTCCTGCGCCGGGTCCGACCGATCGCCGCGATGCTCGTGTTCCTGCTCGCGGTGATGTTCCGGCCGAACGGGTACCTGCCGGTGCCCTACGTCATCATGCTCATCCCGTTCGCAGCGCTCCTCGTCGCGTACACCGTCGAGCGTGCCGTCCTGACGATCGCCGGTCGAGTCCACATCCGGGGCCGGTTCGGCCCGAGGGCACGGCGCGGCCTCGGCATCACCTGGGCCGTCGTGACGGCTGCGGCGCTCGTCGTCGCGGTGCCGCTGTGGGGGACGCAGCTGCGGGGTTTCCTGCTCGGCAACCTCGACCTGCCCATGCAGCAGGCCGAGCAGTGGGTGGGCGACAACGTGCCGAAGTCCTCGCGTCTGCTGGTCGACGACGCCATGTGGGTCGACCTCGTGGACGACGGCTTCGCCCGGAACAACGTCGTCTGGTACTACAAGCTCGACACCGACGGAGCGGTGGAACGGCAGTCCCCGAACGGTTGGAAGGACTCGGACTACGTCATCACGACGGACTCCATGCGCACCGGCGGCAACTCGTCCACCGACGTGCGGCAGGCGATCGAGAACTCCACGGCCGTCGCGACCTTCGGCACCGGTGACCAGCAGGTCGAGGTCCGCCGGATCCACGCCGAGGGAGCCAGTGCCGCCGAGACCGCGATCACCCGGGCCACCGACGTACGGAAGACCCTGGGGACCGAGCTCGCCTCGAACCCGGCTCTGCGTGCGGACGAGGGCACGAAGTCGCAGTTCCGCGCCGGACAGGTCGACTCGCGGGCGATGATCGCGCTCGGACAGGTGCTCGCCGACCAGGACGTGCGGGTCGACCGGTTCACCCCGCGCACCGGGGAGACCGGCCAGCCGTTCCGCACCGTCGTCCTGCACACGAGTGACGACGCCTCGGCAGCCCGGGTCACTCGGACCTTCGACGCCATGTCCCAGGCGTTCCGGCCGGACTCGGTCGAGCGCGAGGGAGCACGGCTCACGGTGACGTACGCCCCGGCCGACCCGACGACGACCGCGACGAGCGCCTCGTGACCCCCGATCGCCCGGCCGCGCTGGCCGAGCGGGCGCTGGCCGAGCGGGCGTCTCGCGAGCGAGCGTTCCGCGAGCGGGCGTTCCGCGAGCGGGCGAAATGCCCGGAGGGCTCCGGCGCTGACCCGGGCATTCCACCCGCTCGCCGGATCGGCCGCGGAACCGTTCACCGCCAACGCGTCGGGGCGGAACACCCGCTGCGCGAGCGGGCGAAATGCCCGGAGGGCTCCGGCGCTGACCCGGGCATTCCGCCCGCTCGCCGGATCGGCCGCGGAACCGTTCACCGCGAACGCGTCGGGGCGGAACACCCGCTGCGCGAGCGGGCGAAATGCCCGGAGGGCTCCGGCCCTGACCCGGGCATTCCGCCCGCTCGCCCGCTCGCCCGGCGGCCTGGACGACAACCCCACGAACCACCCCTCGACACGACGACCGCACCGCCAACCGCACCTCGACCCGAAGGAGCACCATCATGACCGCACGCACCACGAACCGCCGCCGCACCGTCGTCGTCGGAGCGCTCGCCGCCACACTCGTCGCCGCGACGGTCGGCCTCGCAGCCCCGCAGAACGCCTCCGCCGCGACGACCGAGCAGGGCTGGCTCCGCGTCGGACACCTGTCGCCGGACACGAAGGGCGTCGACGTCGAACTGTCCAGCCTCGCGGGGGGCAAGACCGTCTTCGAACTCGACGACGTCACCTACGGCCAGGTCAGCCCGTACGAGAAGCTGCCGGTCGGCACCTACGTCCTGTCGATGCGCGCCGCCGACGCGCCGGGTTCCACCCCGGTCATATCCACCGACGTCACCGTGCAGGAGGGCGACGCCAGCACCGTCGTCGCCTACGGCAAGAACGACGGGCTGAAGACGACCGCGTTCACCGACGATCTGCAGCAGCCGGGCGACGGCAAGGCGAAGCTCCGGCTCGTGCAGGCCGCCACCACCGCGAAGCGCGTCGACGTGCAGACCTCCGACGGCACCGCGATCGCCGAGGACGCCACCTTCGGCACCGCCACCGAGTACGCAACGGTCGACGCCGGCAAGTGGTCGCTCGACGTCTCCGGCAGCGGACAGCGTGGTACCGCCGAGGTCGACCTCGCCGGCAACACGGTCTCGACCCTGTTCGTCCTCGACGACAGCGAGGGCAACCTGACGGTCGTGCCCGTGACGGACGCCGCGGCGACCGCCGCAACCCCGTCCGGCGGTGTGCAGACCGGCGGTGGCGGCGCAGCCGCTGACCGGCCGGTGACCGAGGCGGTCCACGCGGTCGTCGCGATGCTCCGCTCGCTGTTCCGCTGACGCCCCGGACTGGAGGCGCGGATCACGGGCGCTGAACGGCCCACGTGGTCCGCGCCTCCCCTTCGACCCCACCCCACCATCCCCGGAGAGGCAGGCCAGCATGACCCGCAGGACCTGGATACCGGTCGCCGCCGCGGCGGCCGTCATCGTCGCCATCGTGGTCGCGGTCGTCGCGGTCCGCCCCTGGTCGTCGAGCACCATGACCGCCGCTCGCGGCACGGCGACCCCGACCTCGACCACCGCACCCGACGCGGCGCGCTCGCCGCAGCAGCTGCGGTCGGCGTTCCTGGACCGCTACGTCGAGGGCGGTCGCGTCGTCCGCACCGACCAGGGCGGTGACACCGTCAGCGAGGGGCAGGCGTACGGCTTGCTCATCGCCTACGCGAACGACGACCGTGCGCGCTTCGACGCGATCTGGCAGTGGACGAAGGACCACATGCTCACCGACGACGACCTGCTGGCGTGGCGGTGGACGTCCGACGAGGGCGTCGCCGACGAGCAGTCCGCGAGCGATGCCGACCTCGACGCCGCCCGGGCCCTCGTGCTCGCGGGGAAGGCCTGGGACGACGACCGGTACACCGCCGCGGGCAAGCGCATCGCGGTGGCGATCCTCGAGCACGAGACGGCCCGGACGGACCTCGGTACGATCCTGCTGCCCGGACCGTGGGCGGAGCAGGAGCCCTACCGGTACAACGCCTCGTACGCCTCGCCCGCGGCCTTCTCGGTGCTGGCGGACGCCACCGGGGACGACCGCTGGAACGCGCTGAACCGGGGTTCGCGCGCCGTGACGGGCGCCGTGCTCGACGCCTCCGACCTGCCCAGCGACTGGTCCCAGGTGCACGCCGACGGATCGGTGGACCCGATGCCGGCCGTCGGTGGGGACGGGCGCGTGCTCTACGGGTACGACGCGATGCGGACGCCGCTCCGGTACGCCGAGGCGTGTTCGGCGCCCGACCGGGAGCTCGCGGCGGCGCTCGCACCCACGCTCGGACGGACGACGCGGCTCGCCTCGCAGCTCGACCTCGGTGGCACCCCGGTGACACGGGACACGAACGCGCTGGCCTACACCGCGCGGGCCGCGGCCGAGCAGGCCGCCGGTTCCTCCCGTGCGGCTGCCGACGACCTCGAGCGGGCCGACCGGACTGCGGCGACCACTCCGACCTACTACGGGGACGCCTGGTTGGCCATCGGTTCGACCATGCTGACCTCCGACGTGCTCGGAGGCTGTGCCAGCGACGTGGGAGGCGGCTCGTGAGCGGCCGTCGGAGCGCCGGGCGCGTCTCGGCTGTCCGGAACCGAGGCGTGGTGATCGGTGCCGTGGTCGCCGCAGTCGTGGTGGTCGGGGGCGTGGCCGGGGTGGCGGTCGCGTCGACGGTGGGCGGCGGAGCGGAGGAGCGCGCCGCGTCGTCCTCGTCCGCGTCCCCGTCGTCCTCCTCGTCGTCCTCGGGTTCCGGCACCGACGGGTTCCAGGACCCGGCCGCGCCCGAGGCCCGCTCGACGGCCACCCCGGTCAGTGTGTCGATCCCGGCCATCGGCGTGCGGTCCTCGCTCGAGGACCTGCACCGCGGCGCTGCCGGAGAACTCGACCCGCCCGTCGACTGGGACAGCGCGGGCTGGTTCAGCGACGGGATCGTCCCCGGCGAGGTCGGCCCCGCCGTCATCGCCGGTCACGTCGACAGCCCCACGAGCGCCGCGGTGTTCTTCCGGCTCGACGAACTGGTCGCCGGCGACGAGGTCCACGTCCGGATGTCCGACGGCAGCACCCGCACCTTCATCGTCGACCGTGCCGAACGCGCCGCCAAGTCGGCGTTCCCGACGAGCGACGTCTACGGCCCCACCCCCACCCCGCAACTCCGACTCATCACCTGCGACGGCACGTTCGACACCGCCACCGGGCACTACACGGACAATCTGATCGTGTTCGCAGACCTCTCGTCGGATTGACCCACCAAGCCAGCGATACATTCGACCGAGAGCACGAGGAGCACCATGAGCGAGACCCTGGTCATCATCCCGACCTACGACGAAGCCGAGAACGTCCGGCCGATCGTCGAGCGCACGTTGGCCGCGACCGACGACTCCGTGCACGTGCTCGTCGTCGACGACAACTCACCCGACGGCACCGGCGACATCGCGGACGCCATCGCCCGCGAGACCGACCGGGTGCACGTCATGCACCGCACCGTCAAGGACGGCCTGGGCGGCGCGTACCTGTCCGGGTTCGCGTGGGGTCTGGAACACGGCTACGCCAAGCTCGTCGAGATGGACGCCGACGGCTCCCACCACCCCGAGTACCTGCCCTGGATGCTCGAGCTCGCGGACTCGCACGACCTGGTGCTCGGCTCCCGGTGGATCAAGGGCGGCAAGGTCGAGAACTGGCCCTGGTACCGGCTCCTGCTCTCCCGCGGCGGCAACCTGTACACGCGTCTCGCCCTGGGCATCGCGGTGCGCGACGCCACCGGCGGCTTCCGGGTCTTCACCTCGCGGGCGTTCGAGCGGATCGACCTCGCCGGTGTGGCGTCGAAGGGGTACTGCTTCCAGGTGGACCTGTGCTGGCGCTCCCTCGAGGCGGGTCTGCGGGTCGTGGAGACGCCGATCACCTTCACCGAGCGGGAGTTCGGTGTCTCGAAGATGAGCGGCAACATCGTCCGCGAGAGCCTGGCGCTCGTGACGAAGTGGGGCATCGACCGCCGCATCCGCGAGACCCGTTCGCTCGTGAAGGACCACCGCAAGCTGCCCTCCGTGCGGAAGAACGCGCACGCGGTCTCCGACCACGCCGCCTGAGGCCGCGGACACACGAACGCACGAACGGCGACGGACCAGGTGGGTTCGTCGCCGTTCGCGCGTGCGGAACTGCGGCTCGCGCAGCACGCGGGTGGCTAGCGCAGCTCGCGGGTGGCTAGCGCAGCACGACCACGCCGCGGCCGCGGAACCGGACGACGCCGGCATCCACCTCGGTCGCGCCGAAGCCGTAGAGCTCCTCGCCCACGGCGTCGGGGACCGGGACCTCGGCTGCGTCGTCGGCGAGGTTCACCACGACGTGCACCGGCGCCACGTCGGGGCCGAGCAGCCCGCGGGTGAGCACCAGCCAACGACGGTCCTCGCTGAAGCGGACGGCGTTCGCCTCGTAGCGGTGGTCGACGAACGCCTGGTCGGTGCGCCGCAGGGCGATGAGCACCCGGTAGGCACGCAGGATCGCCGCACCGCGCTCCGAGCTGACGTCGGCCCAGTCGAGCTTGGAGTTGGTGAACGTCGTCGGGTCCTGCGGATCCGGCACCGCTGACTCGTCCCACCCGTGCTCGGCGAACTCGGCGATGCGCCCCTCGGCGGTCGCCTTGCCGAGCTCGGGTTCCGGGTGCGAGGTGAAGAACTGCCACGGCGTGGAGGCCGCGAACTCCTCGCCCATGAACAGCATCGGCGTGAACGGCCCGAGCAGTGTCAGGGCCGCGGCGATCACGAGCCCCTCGTCGTCGAGCGTCGCGGCGAGCCGGTCGCCGGCGGCGCGGTTGCCGATCTGGTCGTGGTTCTGGTTCGCGACGACCAGGGCCGTCGCGGGGGAGGTCCCGCGGTCGATCGGCCGACCGTGCCGCTTGCCGCGGAACGACGACCACGTGCCGTCGTGGAAGAAACCGTCCTCGAGCACCTTCGCCAGCGCCGACAGCGGAGCGAAGTCGGCGTAGTAGCCGTTCGTCTCACCGGTGAGCGCCACGTGCACGGCGTGGTGGAAGTCGTCCGACCACTGCCCCGCGAGGCCGTACCCGGCGGCCTCGCGCGGCCGGAACATCACCGGGTCGTTGAGGTCGGACTCCGCGATGAGCGACAGCGGACGACCGATGAACGACGAGTAGGCGTCGGTCTCGTCGGCCATCGATGCCAACACGTGCGGGCGGGTGGTGTCGCGGATCGCGTGCACGGCGTCGAGCCGGAGCCCGTCGACGTGATGGTCGCGGAACCACATGCGCACGTTGTCGAGCACGTACCGGCGGACCTCGGGGTGCTCGACGTTCACCGAGTCACCCCAGGTGTTGCCGAGCCCGGCCAGCAGGTACGGGCCGTAGAGCGGCAGGTAGTTGCCGCTCGGGCCGAGGTGGTTGTAGACGACGTCCTGGATGACCCCGAGCCCCAGCGCATGTGCGGTGTCGACGAACCGGTCGTAGGCGTCCGGGCCGCCGTACGGGGCGTGCACGGAGAACCAGCCGACCCCGTCGTAGCCCCAGTTCCACTCGCCGTTGACGGCGTTGACGGGGAGCAGCTCGACGAACTCGACCCCGAGCTCGACCAGGTGGTCCAGCTTCTGGGCAGCGGCGTCGAGCGTGCCCTCGGGTGTGTAGGTGCCGATGTGCATCTCGTAGATGACGGCGCCGCGGGCCGGGCGTCCGGTCCACGACTCGTCGGTCCACGCGAACCGTGCGGGGTCGACGACCTCGGACGGGCCGTGCACGCCCTCGGGCTGGTGCCGGCTGCGCGGGTCCGGTCGGACCGCGTCGTCGTCGCCGATGCGGAACCCGTACCGGGCGCCGACGACCGGCATCACGGCGTCGGTGGACCACCAGTCGTCGTCGCCCTTGGTGAGCGGGTACTCGACGTCGTCGACGACGAGCCGGACCCGGTCCGGCTCGGGCGCCCAGACGGCGTAACGGTCAGGTGCGGTCATGCGTGACCCTCCAGGATTTCGATCTCGGCCTGCGCGTCGTTCTCGGTGGCGTCCGTCGTGCGGTCGGCGGCGGGCCGGGAGGCGCCGCTCGCGTCGGACACGGCGGGCACCGCGTCGGCGTGGCCGGCTGCACCGACTGCGTCGGCGGGCACGAGCAGCGCGACCGGGTAGGTGGTGAGCAGGTCGGCCAACGCGATCCCGCGGTCGGCGGGGACGCGTCGGCCGGTGAGCAGGTCGATGCGCTCGACGGGGACGGCGTGCACCAGCGTGTCGCCCCAACCGCCGACCCGGCCGAGACCGATCGGCAGACGCGTCGCGATCGTCACGGCACCGCCGCGGTCGAACGCGATGACGTGGTCGGCCGCGCTGCCGGTGGCCTCGAGCTCCAGGTACCGGGTGAACAGCTCCGGGTGGTCCCGACGGATGCGCAGTGCGCGGGTCGTGACCAGGAGCTTCGCGGCGCCGTCGATGCCGATCGACGGCAGGTCCTCGGGGCCGTCGTCGTCCGGGCCGTCGAGCTCGGCGAGCACGTGACGCCGCTCGGCGTAGTCGACCGGACGACGGTTGTCGGGGTCGACGAGCGAGCGGTCCCAGAACTCGGTGCCCTGGTAGACGTCGGGGACGCCCGGGGCGGTGAGCTGGACGAGCTTCTGGGCGAGACCGTTCGACCACCCGGCGGCGTCGATCTGCTCGTCGAGGGCGTCGAGCACGGCGACCACGTCCGGGTTGTCGAACGCAGCGTCGACGATCGCGTGCATCTGCTGCTCGAACGCCTCGTCGGGCTCGGTCCACGTGGTGCTGTCTCCGGCTTCGCGGGAGGCCTTCTCGGCGTACGCGTGCAGACGCTCGCGGCTCGCGGGCCGAGCGCCGACGATCGCCTGCCAGAGCAGGTCGGCGAACACGCGGTCCTGCAACGGCACGAGCGACTGCAGGCGCTCGAGCGTGGCGGCCCACTCGTCGCCGAGCTCGGCCAGCACCGCGATGCGCGCGCGGGTGTCCTCGCTGCGCTTCGTGTCGTGCGTGGTGAGCGTCGTCATGGTGTGCGGCCAGCTGCCGAGCCGTTCGCGCTGGGCCTGGTGGAAGTTCGCCACCGAGACCGCGAAGACGCTCGGGTCGCCGCCGACCTCGCTCAGGGACGACAGGCGCGAGGTGCGGTAGAACGCCGTGTCCTCGACGCCCTTCGCCATCACCATGCCGCTGGTCTGCTGCAGTCGGACCGCCGCGGCGTTCGTCGGGTCGACGAGTGCCGGTGCGATCCGGTCGATGACGTCGTCGAGGTCCGGGCGGGCCTCGGCGGCGCGCTCGAGCGCCGTGATGAGGTGGTGGGCGCCCTCGGGCAGGTACGTGCGGTACACGTCGAACGAGGCCACGATCTCGGCGACCGCGTCGACGATCCGCTCGTGCGTGATCGTCTCCGTCACGGCGCTCGGTGCGAGCAGGCGTGCGAGCCGCTCGACCTCGCTGCCGAGGATGCCGTCCGCGATGCCCCGTCGGGTGTCGTGCGTGAGCTGCTGCCAGTCGGTCGGTTCGGCCCCCGACGCCGCGGTCAGCGCCTGCTCACCCGCGGGGTCGACGAACACGCGGTCGATCACCCCGAGGGCGTCGTACCCGGTGGTGCCGTCGACCGGCCACGAACTCGGCAGCTGCTCGCCGGGCTCGAGGATCTTCTCGACGAGGGTGTAGGCCCCGCCGGTCAGCTCCGCCAGGTCCTGCAGGTAGCCCGCCGGGTCGTACAGCCCGTCCGGGTGGTCGATGCGTAGGCCGTCGACGAGTCCGTCGCGGAACCAGCCTCCGATGACCCCGTGCGAGGCCGCGAAGACCTCGGGCTCCTCGACGCGGATCGCCGCGAGGGTGTTCACGGCGAAGAACCGGCGGTAGTTCAGGTCGTGGTCGGCGCGCTTCCAGTGCACGAACGCGTAGTGCTGGCGGGCGTGCACGGTCTCGACGGTGTCGCCGTCGTGCACCGTTCCGGGGGCGGTGGGGTAGGCGGTCTCGCCGACGCGCAGCACCGGACGCTCGGCGTCGGACGTGTCGAGCGTGACCGCGTCGAGCAGCCGGTCGTCGAGCACGGGGACGCGGACCTTGCCGTCGCCGGCTTCCCAGTCCACGTCGAAGGCCCAGGCCACGGGGGAGCCCTGCCCGAGTTCGAGCAGGGACCACCACCACGGGTTCGACTCGGGGGTCGCGACGCCGACGTGATTCGGCACCACGTCGACGATGACCCCGAGGCCGACGGCGTGCGCGGCCTCGGCCAACGCCCGCATCGCCTGGTCGCCACCGCGGTCGGTGTCGACCCGCGTGTGGTCGACCACGTCGTAGCCGTGGTTCGACCCGGACTCGGCCTGCAGCACCGGCGACAGGTACAGCCAGTCGGCGCCGAGGTCGTGCACGTAGTCGACCAGGTCGCGGGCGGCGTCGAGGTCGAAGTCGGCCGAGACCTGCAGCCGGTAGGTCGACGCGGGGACGCGGTTCGCGGCGCCGGGCGTTCCGGCGGTCATCGGGTGGCTCCGCTCGGTGCGGTGGACCCGGCCGGGTTGGCCGGGGTGACGGTGTCCTGCGGGGCGTCTGGTCCGGGGGCGCCGTCCTGCTCGGCGTCGACCGGGGTGCTCGTGACCTCGTGGTCGGGCTCGGCACGCAGCACGATCATCGACCGGGCGGGGACGTCGAGCGGGGTACCCGCGTCGAGCACCTCGTCGCGGGCGCCGGGGTCGGCGGTGTCGATCCGGACGGTCCAGCCGGGGGAGTACTCCTCGGGTGGGAGCGTGAAGGTCACGACGTCGTCGTGGGCGTTGAAGTACGTGATGAAGCCGACGTCGGTGATGCGCTCACCGCGGGCGTCGCGACCTCGGATGCCCTCGCCGTTCAGGTACATGCCGACGCTCTTGCCGAAGCCGGAGTCCCAGTCCTCGGGGTCCATGGCGTCGCCCGAGGGGGTCAGCCACACCACGTCGGGCAGCGGTTCGCCCTCACCACGTCGGACCGGACGGCCGTTGAAGTACCGGGTCCGGCGGAACGTGGGGTGGTCGTGCCGCAGCTTCACCACGTCGGCGGTGAACTGGATGAGGTCCTCGTCCGCACTGTCCCAGTCGATCCAGCTGAGCTCGGAGTCCTGCGCGTACACGTTGTTGTTGCCGGCCTGCGACCGGCCGAGCTCGTCGCCGTGCGCGATCATCGGCACACCCTGGCTCAGGAGCAGGGTCGCCAGGAAGTTCCGGCGACGCTGCAGCCGCAGGGCGTTCACCGCCTCGTCGTCGGTCGGGCCCTCGGCCCCGGAGTTCCACGACCGGTTGTGGCTCTCGCCGTCGTTGTTGTCCTCGCCGTTGGCCTCGTTGTGCTTCTCGTTGTAGGCCACCAGGTCGTACAGAGTGAAGCCGTCGTGCGCGGTGATGAAGTTGATGCTCGCCTTGGGGGTGCGGCCGTCGTGCTCGTACAGGTCGGCCGAGCCGGAGATCCGCGAGGCGAACTCGCCGAGCGTCGACGACTCGCCGCGCCAGAAGTCACGGACGGTGTCGCGGTACTTGCCGTTCCACTCGGACCACTGGGGCGGGAAGTTGCCGACCTGGTAGCCACCGGGGCCGACGTCCCACGGCTCGGCGATGAGCTTGACCTGCGACACGATCGGGTCCTGCTGCACCAGTTCGAAGAAGGCCGACAGCCGGTCGACCTCGTAGAACTCGCGGGCCAGTGCCGAGGCGAGGTCGAAGCGGAAGCCGTCGACGTGCATCTCGGTCACCCAGTAGCGGAGCGAGTCGAGGATGAGCTGCAGCGAGTGCGGGTGCCCGACGTTGAGCGAGTTCCCCGTGCCCGTGTAGTCCATGTAGAACTTCTTGTCGTCGTCGACCAGGCGGTAGTAGGCCGCGTTGTCGATGCCGCGGAACGACAGCGTCGGGCCGAGGTGGTTGCCCTCGGCGGTGTGGTTGTAGACGACGTCGAGGACGACCTCGATGCCGGCGCGGTGCAACTCGCGCACCATCGTCTTGAACTCCTGGACCTGCTGGCCCTGGTCGCCCGATGACGAGTACGCCGAGTGCGGCGCGAAGAAACCGATGGTGTTGTAGCCCCAGTAGTTCGACAGCCCCTTGTCCTGCAGGGTCGAGTCGTTCACGAACTGGTGCACCGGCATGAGCTCGAGCGTGGTGACGCCGAGGCGCTGCAGGTGCTCGATGACCGCCGGGTGGGCGACGCCGGCGTAGGTGCCGCGCTGCTCTTCCGGCACGTCGGGGTGGGTCTCGGTGAGTCCCTTGACGTGCGCTTCGTAGATGACGGTCTCGCCGTACGGCGTGCGCGGCGGACGGTCCCCCTGCCAGTCGAAGAAGGGGTTGATCACGACGCCCTTCATCATGTGCGACGCGGAGTCCTCGTCGTTGGTCGAGTCCGGGTCGCCGAACGTGTACGAGAAGAGCGACTGGTCCCAGTCGATCTCGCCGCTGGTCGCCTTGGCGTACGGGTCGAGCAGGAGCTTCGACGGGTTGCAGCGCGCGCCGTTCTCGGGGTCGTACGGGCCGTGGACCCGGAAGCCGTACTGCTGCCCGGGGCCGATGTTGGGGAGGTACGCGTGCCAGACGTAGGCGTCCACCTCGAGCAGGCGGACGCATTCTTCGTTGCCGTCGGAATCGAACAGACAGAGTTCGACGCGCTCGGCGACCTCGGAGAACAGCGCGAAGTTCGTGCCGCTCCCGTCGTAGGTCGCCCCGAGCGGGTACGGGTTTCCGGGCCAGGTGTGCAAACGGTCCTCCAGGTGTGGGTGCGGCCAACATATCGGCGGCGCTCGTCCGCGTCCGCAGACAAGCCCAGCTGTGGATGCCCACTGCGCCCCGCGGCCTGTGGAGGAACGGACGAGTAGCGTCGCGCGCATGGCCAACATCGTCTCGAAGATCGCAGACCAGGTCCGCCCGCTCGGGGTCTCCACGAACTACGGAGAACCCGTCGAGGTCGGTGACCAGACCCTCATCCCCGTGTCCGTCAGCTGGTTCGGCTTCGGTGGCGGCGGGGACGACGAGAACGGTGGCGGCGGTGGCGGCGGCCTGTCGGCCCCCGTCGGCGCGTACGTCCGTCGCCCGGGCAAGGACCTCGTGTTCGAGCCGAACCCGATCTCGCTGATCGTCGTCGGCATCCCCTTCGTGTGGGTGGCCGGGCGTGTCCTCCGCAAGCTGGTGCGCGCGCTCAAGAAGTGACCACCTGACGCAACCGGAGGCCCGTGGCGACGCCGCCACGGGCCTCCAGTCCGTCACGCGGTCGCGACCGCGTCTAGACTGCTGGCACACACACGGGAGTCCGGGACCGCCGGGCTGAGAGGGAGCGATCGGCGCTCCGACCGTCGAACCTGATCCGGATAATGCCGGCGCAGGGAGGAGTCAGCAGCATGCCTTCAGGCACGTCCACAACCGTCACCACCGCTCCACGGCGATCGCTGCGTTGGCGGGTCGTCGACATCGTCGTCGCGAGTGTCCTCGCGGTGGCCCTCGGAGTCGTCTTCCGGCTCTGGGAGTTCGGCTACGAACCCATCAGCGCCGTCATGGACCTCGTGCTCCCCGGCACGAAGGCCCTGTTCGGCGGGGTCTGGCTGCTCGCCGGCCCGATCGTCGCGATCGTCGTCCGCAAGCCCGGCGCCGCGCTCTACGGCGAGATGGTCGCCGCCTCGGTCGAGGCGTTGTTCGGCACCCAGTGGGGGTGGCTCACGCTCGAGGCCGGACTCGTCCAGGGCCTCGGCGCCGAGATCGTCCTCGCGCTGTTCCTGTACCGCGTCTACCGCCTGCCGGTCGTCGTGCTCGCCGGTGCCGCGGCCGGACTCGCGCTCGGCATCAACGACACCGTCCTCTGGTACCCGGGACTCGACGTCGCCTTCAAGGTCGTCTACGTGATCTGTGCGGTGATCTCCGGTGCCGTGATCGCGGGGGCGGGCTCCTGGCTCATCGTCCGGGCACTCGCCCGCACCGGGGTGCTCTCGTCCTTCGCGGCCGGCCGCGAGCACAGCCGCCGCGAACCCCGCGCCCTGGTGTGACCGTGCCCGCTCCGTCGGCGACGTCCCCTTCCGCCGGCGGCGACGCCGGCGCAGGTGCCGGCGTCCGCGGGGCGCGCATCGTGTTCCGCGGCTGGGGCTGGCGGTACCCGGAGCGAGACGCCTGGGCCGTCAGTGACGTCGACCTGACCGTCGAGCCAGGGGAGCGGGTCGCCGTCGTCGGGTCGTCCGGTGCCGGCAAGTCGACGCTCCTGCGAGCGGTCGCCGGCGTGCTGCCGGACGAACCCGACGCCACCGATGACACGGCTGCTTCGGTGCGGGGAACACTCCTGGTCGACGAGGCCGACCCCCGCGCGGTCCGCGGGCGTGTCGGTCTCGTCATGCAGGACCCCGAGGCACACACCGTGATGTCCCGCGTCGGCGACGACGTGGCCTTCGGCTGCGAGAACGCCGGCGTCCCCCGTGACGAGATTTGGGACCGGGTGCGGACGGCGCTCGATGTCGTCGGCCTCGACCTGCCGCTCGACCGCTCCACCGCGCAGCTGTCCGGTGGGCAGCGGCAGCGGTTGGCGCTCGCGGGCGTGCTCGCGATGCGGCCGGGTGCGCTCGTGCTCGACGAACCCTGCGCGAACCTCGACCCGGACGGCGTGGCGCAGGTGCACGACGCCGTCCGGGCACTGCTCGACGAGACCGGGGCGACGCTGCTCGTGGTGGAGCACCGGATCGGCACCTGGCTGGACCTGGTCGATCGGCTCGTGCTGCTCGAACCGGCCGGCGGCGTGGTCGCGGACGGTCCGCCGGCGCAGGTGCTGGCGGACCACGGCGAGGCGCTCACCGCGGCCGGGGTCTGGGTTCCCGGTGCCGAGCCGGCGCGTGGTTCCGCCCGGCGACGGCCTGCGCGCGGACGAGCGGGCGAAATGCCCGGGTTGTCGGGCGGGGCGACCGCGGCATTCCGCCCGCTCGGCGATGGGGAGCCCGGCGACGGAGCGCGTGAGATGACGTCGCGCGGACGAGCGGGCGAAATGCCCGGGTTGTCGGGTGGGGCGACCGCGGCATTCCGCCCGCTCGGCGAGGGGGAGCTCGGCGACGGAGCGCGTGAGATGACGTCGCGCGGACGAGCGGGCGAAATGCCCGGGTTGTCGGGTGGGGCGACCGCGGCATTCCGCCCGCTCGGCGAGGGGGAGCTCCGCGAGGGGGAGCTCCGCGAGGGGGAGCCCGGCGCCGCGGAGCGCGGCGAGGCGGCGGCGGCGGTGCTGCTCGAAGCCCGGGGACTCGGCACGGCACGGGCGAAGCAATCGGTCGGGAACGGTATCGACCTCGTGCTCCGGGCCGGACAGGTCCTCGCGGTCACCGGACCGAACGGCGTCGGCAAGTCGACGCTCGGGCTGACCCTCGCGGGCCTGCTGGCACCGGCCGCCGGCGAGCTCGGCGTCACCGACACCCTCGCCGGCGGCATCGGTGCGGCGCCGCACACCTGGACGAGCCGCGAACTCGCCGCCCGGATCGGCACGGTGTTCCAGGACCCCGAGCACCAGTTCGTCGCCCGCTCCGTCCGTGAGGAGGTCGAGGCCGGCCCCCGAGCACTCGACGCGCCTGACGCCGCCGAACGAGCCACCGCGCTGCTCGACGAGTTCGGGCTCGCACACCTGGCCGACGCCAACCCCTTCACCCTGTCCGGGGGCGAACAACGACGACTCGCGATCGCCTCGGTCATCGCCGCCCGGCCGCCGGTGGTCGTGCTCGACGAACCGACCTCCGGGCAGGACCGAGCCACGTGGCAGGCCGTCGTCGGGCGGCTCGGAGCCCTGGCTGACGCCGGCACCTCGGTGGTGGCGGTCACCCACGACCGCGATCTCGTCCGGGCACTCGACGCCGACGAGGTCGTGCTCGGGCCTGACGGCGCCCGGACCGTCGGGCGCGACCAGGGGCCGTCGGTCGCGACCGTCCCGGAGACGGGACCGACAGCCGGGAGCCGCCCCGGGCCTCCAGACCGGACCGACACGGACGATGGGACGGACGCGGCGGACGCGGCGGACGCGGCGGACGCGGCGGACGTGGCGGACGGAACCGACCGGCCGAACCCGGCGCTGCGACCGCTGCCCGCGCGAGCGACCGGCATCCCCGGCGTCCAGCCGGTCGCGTCGCTGATCGGTGTGCTCGCCCTCGGCGTCTGCCTGGTGCTCAGTCTCGACGTCGTCTCCGCCGCCGTCGCCCTGGCGCTCGAACTCGCGCTCCTGCCGCTCCTGCGCCTGCCGGTCCGGACACTGCTGCTCCGACTCGCACCGGTGCTCGTCGCGGTGCCGCTGACGGCGGTGAGCATCGCGCTGTACGGCAGGCCCTCGGGTCGGGAGTGGTTCGACCTCGGGTTCGCGCACGTCACCGACGGGTCGCTGACACTCGCCCTGGCGACGGCGCTCCGGGTCCTCGCGGTGGGAGTGCCCGCCATCGCGCTCTTCGTACGGGTCGACCCGACCGACCTGGCCGACGGGCTCGCGCAGGTGCTCCGGCTGCCCGCGCGGTTCGTGCTCGGGGCGCTCGCCGCCGTCCGCATGATGACCTTGCTCGTCGACGACTGGCGACAGCTGGCGATGGCCCGGCGCGCCCGAGGACTCGCCGACTCCGGACGGCTCCGCCGCGGAGCGACCATGGCGTTCGCGCTGCTCGTGCTCGCGCTGCGCCGGGCGACGACGTTGGCGGTGGCGATGGAGTCACGGGGGTTCGGTGCTCCCGGACGGCGGACCTGGGCGCGGGTCGCACGGTTCGCCGGGCCGGAGTGGGCGATGGTGGCGGTGCTGATCGGCATCGGCGTGGTGTCGATCGCCGTTGCGGTGAGCGTCGGGACGTGGCGTGCCTGACCCGACGCCTGCAGACGGCACGACGGGCGGCGAGCGCGCGACGGGCACGACCGCCGGTGACCTCGCCCCCGGCCTCGCCGCTGCTGCCGCCGGTGTCGCCGCTGCCACGGGCCGGCGCGCCGTCGTGCTCATCGACGGCCGGTCCGGCACGGGCAAGACCACCCTCGGAGCACAGGTCGCGGAGCAGCTCGGCGCGCAGCTCGTGCACCTGGACGACCTGTACCCGGGGTGGGACGGCCTGCGTGCGGCTGCCGATGCCGTGGTGACCGACGTCCTCGGAGCGCCGAGCGGGTACCGACGCTGGGACTGGGTGGCCGATGCGCCCGTCGACTGGGCGTCGGTGGACCCCGACCTGCCGATCGTGGTCGAGGGGTGCGGTGCGTTGTCCCGCGCGTCGGCGCCGCTGGCGTCGCTGCGGGTGTGGCTCGAGGCCGACGATGCCGTGCGGTGGGACCGGGCGATCGGACGCGACGGCGAGGTCTTCGCGCGCGAGTGGGACCGCTGGGCCGCGCAGGAGCAGGCCTTCATCGCCGCCGAGGACTCGGCCGCCCTGGCCGACGTGGTCCTGCGGACGTAGCGCGCGTGGGCCCGCGCGCGGCTCGCCGCGCCCCGAGGATTCGCGCTCAGCGACACCTCACGGCCTCCGGAAGGCGAGAACTGTCGCTCAGCGCGAAACGTCAGCCCCCGCGCCCGCGCCCACGCCCGCGCCCGCCCCCGCGCCCGCGCCCGCACGCGCCTCCCGCCGCGCCACCGCCCGCGGATCCACCGCGAACACCGCCGCCACGATCGTCAGCACCGCGTACACCCCGAGGTACCCGCACAGGATCCACGGCGACCCGCCCCCGAGCTGCACGAACACCGCGGCCAGCAGCGGTGTCAGCCCCACCGAGAAGATCGACCCGATCTGGTACCCGAGCGACATCCCCGAGTACCGCCGCCCGGTCGGGAACTGCTCGGCGAACCACGCCGCCTGCGGCCCGTAGATGCTGTCGTGGAACACGCACATCCCGATCAGCGCCACGAGCGGCAGCAGCACGAGCGGCCCGGCGTCGAGGAACGCGAAGAACGGCCAGATGAGCACCGCGATGCCCACCGCCGACCAGATCGTCAGCACCCGCCGCCCGACCCGGTCCGACAGCCACCCCCAGAACGGCGTCGACACGAGCGACACCGCCGAGATCACGAGCACGGCCTGCAGCCCGGCGTCCGAGCCCTCCGGTCCGCGCACGTTGCCGAGGTAGGTCAGCGAGTACGTCGTCAGGATCGAGTACAGCGCCGGCTGCACGAGGCGCAGGCCCGCCGTCACCAGGATCGACCGCGGGTGCTGCCGGATCGCCTGCCACACCGGGAACCGTTCGACCCCACCCGAGGCGCGCAGCTCCTGGAACACCGGGGCGTCCTGCACGCCGAGTCGGATGACGAGCCCGACCGCCACGATCACCGCCGAGAACAGGAACGGCAGCCGCCAGCCCCAGGCCAGGAACGCCTCGGTGCCGAGCAGCGACCGCACGAGCGTGAAGACCCCGGTCGCCAGGAGCATCCCACCGGCCGACCCCATCTGCGTGAACGCCCCGAACAGCCCCCGGTGCCGCTCCGGCGCGTGCTCGACGGACAGCAGCGCCGAGCCACCCCACTCGGCACCGGCCGCGACGCCCTGCAGCAACCGCAGGAACACGAGCGCCACGACGGCACCGACCCCGATGGTCGCGGCGGACGGGATCACCCCGATCAGCGTGGACGCGATGCCCATCAGCACCAGCGAGGCGACGAGCAGCTTCTTCCGCCCGATCCGGTCGCCCAGGTGGCCGGCGATCACGCCGCCGAGCGGCCGCGCCACGAACCCGACGCCGTAGGTCGCGAACGACGCGATGACCCCGACGGCCGGCGTCACGGACGGGAAGAACGTCGGTGCGAACACCAGCGCCGAGGCCGTCGCGTAGAGGTAGAAGTCGTAGTACTCGACGGTCGTCCCGACGAACGACGCGAGGGCGACCCGACGACGGGTCGCGGTGGTCGACGGTGCGGCGGGACGGCCTGGAGGCGCGGTGACGGTGGTCTGGCTCGGCATGCCTCAGGAGCATGGTCGCGTCCAGGGCCGCGGGGAACACCGCGCGTAACGGGAGGTCACGTCGCTGTCGTCGGATGGTGCCCGCCGACCACGATGGGACGCATGAGCGATGCACCGAACCGCCCGCTGCGCTTCGCGGCCTTCGTCATGAACACGACCTCGCACATCCAGCACGGCCTGTGGCGGCACCCCGACGCCCGGCAGGTGGACTTCGACGACGTGACGCTGTGGACCGACCTGGCGAGGACCCTCGAGCGCGGCAAGTTCGACGCGATGTTCTTCGCCGACGTCGTCGGTACCTACGGCCCCGGTCGCGGCGACTACTCGACCAACCTGCGCGAGGGGCTGCAGATCCCCTCGAACGACCCCTCCGTGCTGCTGTCCGCGCTCGCCGTGTCGACCGAGCACCTCGGGCTCGCGTTCACCTCGAGCGTCATCCAGGCGCACCCGTTCGACTTCGCCCGCAAGGTCTCCACGCTCGACCACATCACCCGGGGCCGCATCGGCTGGAACGTCGTCACGAGCGCCCTCGACAGCGCCGCCCGGAACTTCGGGGCCGACCGGCTCGAGGAGCACGACGAGCGCTACGTCTGGGCCGAGGAGTACCTCGAGGTCTGCGCGAAGCTCTGGGAGGGCTCGTGGGAGGACGGCGCCGTGCTGAAGGACCCCGTCCGCGGCTACGCCGACCCCGACAAGGTGCACCGCATCGACCACCACGGCACCCGCTACGACGTGCAGGGCCCGCACCTGTCGGCACCGTCGCCGCAGCGGACCCCGGTGCTGTTCCAGGCGGGGTCGTCCCCCGCCGGCCGGGCCTTCGCGGCCCGGAACGCCGAGGCGCAGTTCATCCTGACCTCGAACCGGGACGCCACCGAGCAGCTCATCCGCGAGACCCGTGACCTGGCCGAGGCCGCCGGCCGGCAGCGGGACGACATCGCGTTCTTCCTCGGCCTCACCTTCGTCACCGGCTCCACCGAGGCCGAGGCGAAGGCCAAGGAAGCGGAGATCGACGAGTACCTGGCCGCCGACGGGTTCCTGGTGCACTCGAACCTCGGCTTCGACCCGGACACCGGCGAGCCCCTCGACCCGGACACCCCGCTCTCCGAGGTCCGCACCCACGCCGGGCAGTCGCACCTGCAGTGGCTCCGCGAGGCCGCCGGGGACCGCGAACCGACGATCGCCGACCTGGCTCGCCTGTCAGCGAAGCTCCGCGCCCGGGTCGTCGGGACGCCGGAGCAGATCGCCGACGAGCTCGCCGGCTGGCAGCGCGTGGGCGTCGACGGCGTCAACGTCATCAACTGGACGCTGCCCGGCTCCTACGAGGAGTTCGTCGACCACATCGCGCCGACCCTGCAGGAGCGCGGGCTGATGCAGTCCGAGTACCGCGAGGGGACCCTGCGCGAGAAGCTCTTCGGCCACGCACAGCTGCCGGGATCGCACCCGGCCAGGCGGTGGCGCGGGGCGTTCTCGGGGGGCTCTGGCGCCACCGCGCCGGCGACCGTCCCGGACGACGCGACCCGTGCGGTGGAGGTGCCCGCGTGACGCCGGCGACGACGACCGACGGAGCCGTGACGGGCCTCCCGGCCGACCGTCTGGCGACCCTGCGCGAACGCTTCGCGCCCGTGTTCGCCACCATCCGCGACGGCGCGGTCGAGCGTGAGCTCGCGTCCGGGAGGCCCGGCGACCGGCCGCTGCCGCACGCCGAGGTCCGGGCGCTCGCCGACGCGGGGTTCGGGCGGCTGCGCGTGCCGGAGGACCGCGGCGGCTTCGGGGTGACGCTGGTCGAACTCGCGCACCTGGTGGCGGACCTGGCGGCGGCGGACTCGAACATCGCGCACCTGTGGCGCGGACACTTCGGGTACACCGAACTGGTGCTGCTGCGGCCGCACTCCGCGTCACGCGACGAGTGGCTCGACCGGATCGTCGGCGGCGCGATCGTCGGGAACGCGACCTCGGAGCGGACCGGGACGACCCTGGCTGACATCTCGACGACGGTGACGCCTGCTGGTGATTCCCTCCGCCTCGACGGGCGGAAGTTCTACTCGACCGGCACGCTCTACGCGGACTGGATCTACCTGGCGGCGGACCGCGACGGGGAGCGCGTGACGTTCGCCGTCGACGCCTCCGCACCGGGCGTCAGGAGCATCGACGACTGGGACGGGTTCGGGCAGCGGTTGACCGCGTCCGGCACCACCGTGTTCGACGGGGTGTCGGTCGACCCTTCGGTGGTGTCGGCGTACCGGGACGCCCCGCTGTCGCACATCCAGGCCTTCTACCAGCTGTACCTGCTGGCGGTCCTCGCCGGGATCGGGCAGGCGGTGTCCGACGACGCCGTGGCCTTCGTGCGACCACGGACCCGCACCTACATCCACGCCAACGCGGCCGTGCCGGGGGAGGACCCGCAGGTGCTGGCGGTGCTCGGGCGACTGTCGGCCGGGGCGTTCACCGCCCGGTCACTCGTCGTCACCGCCGCGGGACTGCTCGACGGGGTCGTCGCCACGAACGAGCCCGGGGTCGGCGTCGACCGCGTGGTGCTCGACGCTGCCGAGAACGCCGTGTACCAGGCGCAGATCGAGATCGGGTCGCGGGTGATGCGGTCGGCGTCCGAGCTGTTCGAGGTCGGCGGGGCGTCCGCGGCCGAGCGGACGCGTGCGCTGGACCGGCACTGGCGGAACGCCCGGGTGGTGGCGTCGCACAACCCGGCGGTCTACAAGGAGCGGATGGTGGGGGAGTACGCGCTGCACGGGCGGGGGCCGGTGGGAGCGTGGGAGAAGTACCACGAGGTGGGGCCGACCCGGTTCTGAGGGGCGCGGCGGCTCGGGGGTGGTGCCGAGTCTCGGCCCTGCGGACAGTTCGTGGGCGCCGATGCCCGCGTGCTGTCCGGCTGGCCGAGACTCGGTTCGCTACGCCCAGCCGAGCTCGTGCAGCCGCTCGTCGTCGATGCCGTAGAAGTGGCCGATCTCGTGCACGAGGGTGGTGTGCACCTCGTCCTTGAGCTCCTCGACGGTGTCGCACTCGGCGAGGTGCTGCTTCCGGAACACCACGATGCGGTCGGGCAGCTCGCCGAAGCCGTACTGCCCGCGCTCGGTGGCCGCGATGCCGTCGTACACGCCGAACAGCTCTTCGCCGTTCTCGGGTTCGTCCTCGACGACGAACACCACGTTGTCGAGCCCGTCGACCATCTCGTCGGGTAGCAGGTCGAGTTCGTCGGTCACGAGTTGCTCGAACGCTTCGGCGGACATCTCCATCACGCAGGGATCGTCCCACACCGCGCTGACCACTCGCGGCTGACCACTCGCGGCGAAGCCGCACGGCGCCGGAGGTGCCCAGACAAACACGGAGGGAGAGCCCCGGTTGCGCCACACGCAACAGGACTCTCCCTCGACCGGGGTGAATAACGGGTCTCGAACCCGCGACCTCCTAGACCACAACCAGGCGCTCTACCAACTGAGCTATATCCACCATGTTCGAACCGGCTGACCGGCGCGACCACTCAATAGTAGTACATGCGGGACGGGGCGCGGACCACCCGTGTCGCTACTCGGCCGCGGGCTGCGCCAGCCGTGACTCCCACTTCGCCACGACGTCGGCCTGCACGGCGCGTACGTCGTCCGTGCTCGGGCCGGGCTCGGCGACGAAGCCGGCGCGGCGGTAGTACTCGAGCTCCCGGATCGACTCGAGGATGTCCGCGAGGGCCCGGTGCCCACCGTGCTTCTCCGGCGCGTTGAAGTACACGCGGGGGAACCAGCGGCGGCAGAGCTCCTTGATGCTCGACACGTCGACGCTGCGGTAGTGCAGGTGCCCGTCGACCCGCGGCATGTACTTCGACAGGAACGCGCGGTCGGTGCCGATGGTGTTGCCGGCCAGTGGGGCGGAGCCCTCGGCGGGGACGTGCTGGAGGATGTACTCGAGCACCTGGTACTCGGCGTCCGCCAGGCTCACGCCGTTCGGGATCTCCTCGATGAGCCCCGAGGTGACGTGCATGTTCGTCACGAACTCGTTCATGTTGTCGAGCGCCGACTGGTCCGGCTTGATGACGATGTCGAATCCGGGGTGCACGGGCTCGAGGTCGAAGTCGGTGATGACCACGGCCACCTCGACGAGTTCGTCGACCTCGAGGTCGAGGCCGGTCATCTCGCAGTCGATCCAGACGAGGCGGTCATTCGCGGTTGCCATGTCCTCGATCCTATTCCCGCGCTGCGTGCCTCCCGTACGTGCCGTTGCGCCCGCGCTGACCGCGCCCGCGCGTGCTCGCCCGTGCTCGGTCGTGCTCGGTCGCCCGTTCCGCGAGTTCCGCGCGTTCCGCCCGTTCCGTGAGTTCCGCGAGGCCGATCCGCGCGTCCGATCCGCGAGCGGGCGAAATGCCGCGGTCGCCCTGCGGACGCACCCGGATGTTCTGCCCGCTCGTCCAGGACGTGAGCCGCATGCGGTGCAGGCGACCGCCTGGAGGCTCATCGCGACCCCGGCAGGCCGCCCCGCGCCTCCAGGCTGTCGCTTCCACCCCGTCTGCCGCACCGATCCCACCCGGCTCCGCTTCGTCACCGCGAGCGGGCGAAATGCAGTGTCACCCGGCGGACGGACCGTGGTGTTCCGCCCGCTCGCCGACGGCGGCGCCCCGGTTGCGCCTTCGCACGCCGGCGTCCAGCCGAGCGGGCGAAATGTTGCGGTCGCCCTGCGGACACACCCGGATGTTCCGCCCGCTCGTCGGCCACGTGAGCCGCGAGCACCGCAGGCGACCGCCTGGAGGCTCGCCGCGACCCGGCAGGCCGCCCCGCGCCTCCAGGTCGTCGCTTCCACCCCGCCTGCCGCACCGCTCCTGCCGACCGTGAGCCGACCGCGCGAGCGGGCAAAATACCCGAGTCGCCCTGCGGACGAAGCCGGGCATTTCGCCCGCTCGCGAGGGGAAGGAGGAGGGGCGAGGGGGAGGGGCGAGGGGGAGGGGCGAGGGGGAGAGAACCCGCGCGGGGGAAGCGGGCGGACGCACGAACGGGCGAAAGGCCGGCGTGCCCGAGGGGGACACTCCGGCATTTCGCCCGTTCGTGGGGAAGTGGGGAAGCGGGGTGCGAGTGGGGTTCGCCGGTGCCCGGTGGCTAGGCCATGTCGCCGGCGGTGATCGCCTCGGCCTCGACGCGCTCCGGCTCGGCACCGTCGTCGACGCGGCGCAGGACCCTCGTGGTGCAGAGGATCACGACGAAGGCGACCGCGACGGACGCGCCCGCGAAGACGTACGCCGCCGAGGGCGAGTACGCGTCGGCGAGCAGGGTCGCGACGGGCGGGGCGATGGCGCCGCCGACGAACCGGACGGCGGAGTAGGCGCTCGAGGCGACCGAGCGGGGGAGGTCGGTGGCCTCCATGACGCACTCGGTGAGCACGGTGTTCAGGACACCGAGCACCAGACCACCGATGACGACGCAGATGATCAGGCCGACCTGGGAGCGCACGACGAGGGCCGCGGCGAACAGGTCGAGCGCGAGCAGGGGCAGCGCGACCTTCAGCACGGTCGTCCGGCGCATCCGAGCGGTGAGCATCGGGGCGACCCACACCGACGTGATCGCGAGACCGACACCCCAGCCGAAGAACGTGAACCCGATCCCGAGCGCGCCGAAGCCGAGCGGGAACGGCGTGTACGCCAGCAGGACGAAGAAGCCGATGTTGTAGAACAGCGCGGTCGCGGCGAGGGCTGCGAGTGCCGGACGGGTCAGGGCGCGGAAGGGGGCGGAGAGCTTCGTCGGCGTGGGCTTCTCGAGGCTGCCGGTCTTCAGCAGGGCGACGATGGCGATGAACGCGACGGCCATCAGGGTTGTGACGCCGAAGAACGGGCCGCGCCAGCTCACCGAGCCGAGCAGACCTCCGACGAGGGGGCCGACGGCGATGCCGAGCCCGAGCGCTGCCTCGTACAGGATGATCGCCGAGGCGGTGCCGCCCGACGCCGCCCCGACGATGGTCGCGAGCGCGGTGGAGATGAAGAGCGCGTTGCCGAGGCCCCAGCCGGCACGGAAGTCGATGATGCTCCACACGCTGTTCGACGTCGCCGCGAGCACCGAGAACACCACGATCAGGGCGAGTCCGATGAGCAGGGTGCGCTTCGCGCCGATGCGGCTGGAGACCCAGCTGGTGAAGAACATCGCGACACCGGTGACGGCGAGGTAGCTCGTGAAGAGCAACTCGGTCTGCGCCGGCGTCGCCTTCAGGGACGCCGCGATCGCCGGGAGGATCGGGTCGACGAGGCCGATGCCCATGAACGCGACGACGCAGGCGAAGGCGATCGCCCAGACCGCGGACGACTGCTTGAGGATGGAGCCGGACTGGCCGGCGGGTGCGTGGGCGTTCACGCGGGGATCTCCGTTCCGTTGGGGGTTGTCCGGGTGCGCTGGGCGATCAGGTTCGCCGCGTGGTGCAGGACGTCCCAGTCGTCGTCGGTCAGGTCGGCGAACAACGGGCCGACCGTGCTGGTGAGGGTGGAGCGCCAGGAAGCGAGCCGTTCGCGTCCGGCCTCGGTGAGTTCGATGAGTTGCCCGCGGGAGTCGTCCGGGTCGACGCTGCGGCTGACGAGGCCGTCGGCGAGCATGCCGGCGACGAGTCGGGTCATCGTGGGCTGCGCCACACGGGAGGCGGTGGCCAGTTCGCCGAGTCGCAGTGGCTCGTCGGTCTCGAGGATGCCGAGGGTGCGCCAGACCGCGGCGGACGTGGTGTTGCCCGTCGACTGGACGGCGCTGCGGATCAGGCGGTTGACGGAGACGAGGAGGGTCTCGATCGTCTGCTCACGCGGTGTTTCCATAGTTGAACTATATAGCTATGCTATGCAAAATGCAACGGCGGTGCAGTCGAGCGACGACGACCCCGAACAGACTGCACCAGCCGCCGCCTGGTAGAAGGGAGGCATGAGCGACATCACCATCCACGAAGGCGACGAGTACACCGCGATCTTCCACGGCGGCCCCTTCGACGGCACGACCGACACCCGCACCGCCACGAGCGACGCGCTGGACGACGAGGTCACGGTGTTCGCCGACGTCGAGGGCCTGCAGACGGCCTTCACCTACCGCGCCACCAAGTCCCGCCAGGTCCTCGACCAGATCTCGGTCGAGTTCACCTACGAGCCGGAGGAGTCCGACCCGGTGGACGACCTGCAGGACCGCGGCGACCGCAGCGGCGAGTTCGACCGGGAGTAGAACCCCCACCCGCCGCGTTGCAGGACCACATGCAGCTCGACCTCTGGACGTCCGCCTTCTGTGCGCCGTGCGCCGCCGCCCGCCGGGTGTCGGCCGAGGCCTCGGCGCTCGTTCCCGGGCTCACCGTGACCGAACGCGACGTGGCGGCACACCCCGACGACGCGGAGGACCTCGGTATCCGGTCCACGCCCACGATCATCGTGCGGCAGGACGACGGCACCGAGGTCTTCCGTTCACCCGGCGTCCCGACCCGCGACCAACTCCTGCTCGCGGTGGCCAGGGCGCTCTGAACGAGCGGTCGCCGCAGCCGCCGCCGCAGCCGTCCCAGCGACGGCCCCCGGCGCAGGCACAGCGGCGCGCGCCCCCGCGCGCTGCGACGTCGGCGCTGAGACCACGACGGGCGCCGGCGGATCGACAACCGCCCGCACACGTCGCGCCAGACGCTTCGCGCCCCGGATCGGCGCCCCGATGCCCAGCGCCACCAGCCCGAGCGGGCTGCGGTCTGCCCCGCCGAGGGCGTTCTTCCGCTCCCACGCGCGGCGCAGCAGCCCACCGCGACTCCGCCGAGCCGGCGCCCGGTCCACCAGGGCCCCGGCATCCCGTCGGGCCATGAGCTCCACCAGCCGGTGCTGCCAGTCGTCCTCCGAGGCCGGGTGGAAGTAGTTGTCCCGCATCCACTCCGGCCGGACGACACCGAACCGTCCGTCGACCAGGTCGACGGCGTCGCCCTCGAGGCCGCTCCCCACGAACACCTCGTTGATCAGGTGCCGCCCGATGCCGAAGTCGGTCAGCGTGAGAGCCGGGACGCCCCGCGCCGCCGCCTCGAGCACCGCGGTCGAGCTGATCGTCACGAGTGCCACCGCGCGGTCGAGGTGCTCGGCCATCGGCCCGCTCTCCACCACGAGGTTGGTCGGCGCGTCCGCCGGTACCAGGTCCGGGTAGGGGTGCTCCTCGCGGTGCGTCTGGTGCTCGCCGGCCGCCGCGCGCGTCTTGATGACGACGCGCCACTCCGGGTGCGCCCGTGCCGTCTCGACGAGCCACCGCACGATGATCGCCCGATCAGCCCGCTCGAACGGCACACTCGGCTGCGCCGCGAAGACGACGGAGTCGCGGACGGTCGGGCCGACACCGTCGACAGCGTCGGTCGCGCCGGCACCACCGGTGGCGCCGGCACCCCGGGCGAACGGCAACGTGGCGAGCGCGAAGTGCGGCTCGACGCCGCCGTCGCGCGCCGTCTCCTCGTACGCGCGGACCTCACGGTGGCTGTGCAGCACGAACAGGTCGGCCCGGGCACGGAAGAAGACGCCCTTCCACTTCGACGGGAACGAGATCCCCGGCAGCCCCGACACCAGCACCGGCCGGTCCGGGATCCGCCGGTACACCTCGTCGATCACGAGTTCGGCCACCGGTCCGATCAACGACACCAGGACGGCGTCCGGCGGGTCCTGTCGGAGCTCCTCGACGACGGCGTCGACGTCCTTCGGCGCGGGCGGTTCGCGGTGCAGGTGGGCGAGTCGCCGGTCGAGCCCGCGGAACGCCGACTGCAGCTGCTTCGGACTCGCCGACCGCGGGGTCGCCACGGTGCGCAGCTCCAGGTCCCAGTCCGCCGGGGCGCTCGCCAGCAGGTGTGCGCCCCACTTCGCGAACGAGTCGGTGTCGACCAGACCGACCACGCGTCGGACGCGTGGTGACGCGTCGGACGGGAGGCGCGCCTCCAGTCCGTCTGTCGGCCCGCCGCCGTCACCCGGCCCGCTCAGGGCGCTGGTCCCGTCGACCGGGCCGCTCACGCGCCGACGCGACGCAGCTTGGCGAGCGGTGCCTGCTCGCCGGCGGTCGGATGGGGACTGCATGCGCTCACGCGCCGACGCGACGCAGCTTGGCGAGCGGTGCCTGCTCGCCGGCGGTCGGATGGGGACTGCATGCGCTCACGCGCCGACGCGACGCAGCTTGGCGAGCGGTGCCTGCTCGCCGGGGAAGATGCGCTTCACGCCGTCGCCGAGGGCGGTCTCGATGATGCGGAGGTCGCGGGCGAGCGTCTTCAGGCCGTGCGGCTCGAGCGATGCGGCGTGGTCGGAGCCCCACATCGTGCGGTCGAGCGTGATGTGCCGTTCGACGGCCGTGGCACCGAGGGCGACGGCGGCGATGGAGATCTGCAGGCCGGGCTCGTGGCCGGAGTACCCGACAGGGACGCCCGCGTACCGGTGGGCGAGGGTGTCGATCATGCGGAGGTTCGCCTCTTCGGCCGGCAGCGGGTAGGTCGACGTCGCGTGCATGAGGACGAGTCGGTCGGTGCCGAGGGCCTCGACGGCGGCGTCGATCTGCTCGAGCGTGGACATGCCCGTCGACAGGATGACGGGCTTGCCGGTCGCGGCGACGGCGGCGAGCAAGCCGAGGTCGGTGACCGACGCCGAGGCGATCTTGTAGGCGACGACGTTGAGGTCCTCGAGGAAGTCGACCGACGGCTCGTCCCACGGCGACGCGAACCAGTCGAGACCGCGGAGGGTCGCGTGGTCGCCGATCTCGATGTACTGGTCGCGGTCGAACTCGACGCGGTAGCGGTACTCCAGGTAGGTCATGTCGCCCCACGGGGTGCTGCGCGGGGTGTTCTTCATGTGCTCCGGCGTGGAGATCGCGGGGGTGCGCTTCTGGAACTTCACGGCCTGCAGGCCCGCGTCGGCAGCGACGTCGACGAGCTGCTTCGCGATGTCGACGTCGCCGTTGTGGTTGAGGCCGATCTCGCCGATGAGGTACGCGGGGTGGCCCGCGCCGATCGTGGACGTACCGATGGTGACGGTCATGGTGCTCCGTTCGGTGCGGGGGTGGCCCGCGTCGGGGATGGGTCTCGGGTCGTGGTGGGTGCTGGGGCCGCGGCGCCGACGCGTTCGTCTGCCGTGACGTCGGTCAGCGCGCCGGCCAGCGCTTCGGCGAGGGCCAGGTCGGCCTCGTCGTCGACGTCGATCGCGCCGGCACCGTCGACGACGGCCAGCTCGACGCGGCCGTGGAACCGGTGCCGGTTCTCGAGGAACCCCGCCGTCCGCATCACGTAGAAGGCGCCGGTCTCGCGGTATTCGGGCTCGCGGTCCTGCCGACGGGGCCTGGTCGCAGCGTCGTGGTTCACCGCGACCGCCGTGCCGTCCGGGGCGGTCCCCCACAGGAACGCGTGCGACGGGGCGGCGGCGAACACCGCGTCGGCGTGCCCGTCGATCACGCGCGCGACGGCGGCGTCGAGGTCCGCCGGGTCGATGAACGGCGAGGTCGCCTGCAGGAAGACGAGGACTTCGGGCAGCGGGGTGCTGATCGCGTCGAGGACGTGCAGCAGGGCAGATTCCGATGACGCCTCGTCCCCCGCGAGCTCGGCCGGACGGCGGACCACGGCGGCACCGGCGGCGACCGCCTCGGCGGCGATGGCGTCGCCGTCGGTCGTGACGACCACCTCGTCGATGCGCGTGGCACGTCGTGCCGATTCGACCGCTCGACGGACCAGCGAACGACCCGCGACCGTGCGGAGGTTCTTGCCGGGGATCCCCTTCGACCCGGCACGTGCGGGCACGACGGCGAGGACGGAACCGGTGGTGCGCATGCTCCGGACGCTACGAAGTGTGGGTGTCGCGGAGGGGAACGGGGAGCAGACGGCGGCCGACCGTTGGGCGACCGCCGAGCCCGGTCACGGCGACGCGGCGGGGTGTGCATCGAGCGTCTGAGGGCCGCTCGCCGCTACAATCGACGCTGCTCGCCTCCGTAGCTCAGTGGATAGAGCAGGTGGTTTCTACCCACCGTGCCGCGGGTTCGATTCCTGCCGGGGGCGCCGAAGACGAACAGGGCCGCCATCCTCTCCGGATGGCGGCCCTGTTCTGGTCGTGGTGGCTGTTACTCGTCGTGCTGGCTACTACTCGTCGTCGTCCGCGGCGCGGCGCCGGAGTTCGGCGGCGCTGATCGGCTGCGTGTACGGCGCCTCTGACGTCTCGTTCGCGTCGGCCGGCTCTGCGGGGGCCTGGTTCAGGCGGGTCGGGACGGACGTGGTGTTCGTCGCGCCGGGGGTGTCGACCCGGGGTGCCGAGGCGGGCGGGACGTCGTTCGCGGGTGCTCGATTGACGTGTGCGTCGGCTGCGGTGGGCGTCGCGACGGGGCGGTCGGACGAGGTCGGACGGCCG
The DNA here is from genome assembly GCF_003234895.2 of Curtobacterium sp. MCBD17_026. NCBI lineage: Bacteria > Bacillati > Actinomycetota > Actinomycetes > Micrococcales > Microbacteriaceae > Curtobacterium > Curtobacterium sp. MCBD17_026. The sequence continues at coordinate 1,012,393 of NZ_CP126281.1, forward strand.
TTCCGCGGTGCGCGGTCGGAGTCGCCGAAGGCTCGGGTGGCGCTGTCGTCGTCCACGACCTCGGTGTCGTCCGTGCCGCGGCCCTGGGCGGAGCGGAAGGGCGAGGTCGGGGTACCGAGCGCCGGACGGACCGGTGGTGCAGCCTCGTCGTCGCCGTAGACGCGGGTGGTGTTGTCACCGAACGAGCGTGTGGCGTTCGGGTCGGCGTTGCCGCGGTTCGGGTTCGTGCCCGCACCGCGGTTCACCGAGAACGACGGGGTCGTCCCGCCGGCAGCACCGACTGACGCAGCACCGGCTGACGCCGCACCGGGTGCAGCAGCGCCGGGCGCAGCAGCGGCCGGCGCCGGAGGGGTCGACGGCGCGGACGTGGGGCGCTGCGCCGGACGCAGCGAGGTCGTCGTCGGGGTGGGACGCTCGGCGGGAGCGGCCGGGGCCTTTGCCTGCGCCTGCGTGCGTGGGGCCTCGGCCTGGTCGGCGTTCCAGTCCTGCTGCCGCTTGATCAGGTCGGCGTCGGGGTCCGGCGACTCGAACTTCCAGCGCTCGAGGTCGGCCTTGAAGAGCTTGCGCGCACGGTTCGGTCGCGACTGCCAGTCGAGCAGGCGGTCACGGAACTCGGCGAGGGACTGGTCGGCCTGGAAGCTGAACGTCGACGAGTTCTTCTTGATGTCGGCGATCTCGTGCTGTGCCCAGTTGGCGGCCAGTGGCGCACCCTGCACGGGGAGCAGGCGCAGCCGGATGTCGGCGTCCTCGGCGAGGTGGTCGGCGTAGGCCCGCTCGTCGTGCCCGAGCGATCCCCACGCAGCTGCCTTGCGCGCAGCCGTCAGGATCGCGGCCACGGCCGCGTTCTTCGATTCGCGCTCCTGCAGCGCCACGACCCGCTTGGTCGCGCTGCGCCCGATGAGCGCCGCGATGACGCCCGCCACGACGATGGCGACGAAGGGGATCACAGCGCCCGAGAGCACCCGCCAACCCGTGTCGGACGAAGTCCAGTCGGTCAGGTCGTTCCACCAGTCCATGCGCGCACCATACCCACGGAACGGTCAGGCGTCGGGGACGCCGGACGGCGTTCCGTGCATCCCATCGCAGATGATTCCAATCTGGAACATCATGACCAGCGCAGGGTGTCCACGGCGTCGTCGGCGGACCACACGCTCGGCAGCTCGACGAACCGGCGCTCGGTCGCGACGTACCGGCGGGCACGGTACGCGGTGTCACCGGCGACGTCGATGCGGTCGACGTACCCGACGATCTCGCCGTTGGCCCGGGTGACCCGGCTCAGGTCGTCGCGGACGTCGAGGATGCGGTAGTCGCCCCGGGCGCGGGCCAGCGGGACGGTGCGGATCCGCAGTGCGGGTTCGGTGATGGTCTGCATCGCTGGCCTCCTGGTCGGTGTGGTGCCGACGCTACGGGGGACCACCGACACGCCGAGGGGTGCCAGCAGATCTGGGGAACAGGGTCTCCGCGCACACTGTTGTGGAGGAACGAGGCTGCTGCACCGGCGGCCCGGAGAGAGGGAGTGGCCATGACCACGTTCGTGCTCGCAGGTGGATGTTTCTGGTGTCTCGACGCCGTGTACCGCACGCTCCAGGGTGTGCAGGACGTGGTGTCCGGCTACGTCGGCGGACAGGTCGAAGAGCCCTCCTACGAACTGGTGTGCACCGGCACGACGGGGCACGCCGAGGCGGTCGCCGTGACGTTCGACGAGTCGGTGATCCCGGCCGACGTGATCCTGGACGTCTTCTTCACGCTGCACGACCCCCGCCAGCTGAACCGTCAGGGCGCCGACGTCGGCACGCAGTACCGCTCGGCGATGTTCCCGGCCGACGACGCGCAGCGCGAGGTGTTCGAACGGGCCGTCGAGCGAGCATCCGACATCTGGGACGGCGGCATCGTCACCACCATCGAGCCGCTCTCGACGTTCTACCGCGCCGAGGAGTACCACCAGGACTTCTTCGCGAAGAACCCCGGCCAGGGCTACTGCCTCGCAGTCGCGCTGCCCAAGGTGAACAAGGTCCGGAAGGCCTACAGTCAGTACATCCTGGCGTCCTGACCCCGGGGCGGCAGGGCCACAAGGAGGTGGTTCGAACATGACGGACAACACGGGAACCTGGGTCGCCATCGGTCCGGCCGGAGCGGTGGGCAGCATCCACCGTGCGGCGGACGGCTTCGAGGTCGAGCTCTACGGACGCCGACGGGCGGGCGGGCCCTACCCGTCCCTCGAGTCCGCGAAGGGTGCGGTCCACGCCGCGCTCGGACCGTTGGCTGCCCGGCCCGAGTTCCGAGCACACTGAGCGGGTCTGTCCAGGAGGCCCGGGGGACTCGTCCTCCACAGGTTGCCTGATCGGATCCACACGCCACAGATCGAGCCCGGGGCCGCTGACGCGGCCCCGGGCTCCGTGACGATCGACGCATGAACGACATCATCACCGTCTGCGGAATCGTCGCCACCGAGCCCCGGCACCTCGTCACCGAGACCGGCATCGCCATCACGAGTCTCCGACTCGCGTCGCCCTCACGCCGTTGGGACCGGGCCACCGCCGCCTGGGTCAACGGCGCGACCAACTGGTACACCGTCACCGCGTTCCGGTCGCTCGCGTCGAACGTGTTCAAGTCCCTGAAGAAGGGTGACCGGATCGTCGTCGCCGGCCGGGTCCGCATCCGCACGTGGGAACGCGACGGTCGGGGTGGGACCTCGGTCGAGATCGACGCCGACGGCATCGGGCACGACCTGGCGTGGGGGATCAGCAACTGGGTCAAGGTGCCTCGACACACCTCGGACTCGGCGGTGACGCCGGGTGCCACCGCGGACGTCGACCCCCGGACCGGGGAGGTACGCGGCCCGACCCCGGACGAACCCGGGTCCGCTCCTGGGCACGACCAGGCCCGGGCAGACGGCGAGGAGCCGGTCGATCACGTCGAGCCCGACCACGTCGATCGGGACGACGAACACGACCACGATCTCGACGACGCCGGGCCGGTCGACGGCCTGCGTGACTTGGACGTACCCGAGGAGCACGAACGTCCGGCCGCGTGATGCCCGTCCCGCGGATCAGTGTCCGACGGTCACCAGCGCTGGGTGATCATGCCGATGCCCGCCACTTCGGTCGTGTCCCAGTTGCCGCCCTTCGGCAGGCCACTCACACGGCCGTCCACCCAGAACGTCGCTCCCTGGACCGCCGGCGAGTTGACCTGGCGTGCCTTCAGACCGTGGAACGAGAAGTTCGTGTTCCACTTGCCCTGCAGGCCGCTCACGCCGGGCTTGTTGCGCACCGTGATCTTCACGTTGCGCATCGACGAGTGGACGACGTCGCCGTTCAGGCGGCCGTTCCCCTCGACGTTGAAGAACAGGCGCCCCTTCAGGTTCAGGCCGACCGCCGCGATCGTGTGGCCGTTCGCGAAGAAGGTCCCGACGTTGTTCGGGTAGAAGCGGAGTCCGACCGGGGTCACGTTGTGGGTCGCCGGGCCGAGGTAGCCGTACGTGAACTTGCCGTTCTGCACGCGCTCCCAGATGAACCGCGGCGCCCCCTTGCTCACGGTGGACCCCTTGTCGGACTGGATCCCCACGGAGAACGCGTTGTTGTACGCGTCGTGCACGTTGATGTACGACGAGTACCCGGTCCCGGCCCCGCCCTCGGTGATGTCGGCGGTGTACTCGACCAACGGTGTGCCGTGCGGGGCGACGGTGGCTGCCGAGGCCGTCGCGCCGGTGGGTGCGACGAGGCCGACTGCGAGTGCGACCGCTCCGACGAGGGGGAGCGCGAGCCGGCGGATTCGTGTTGTGGGCATGTCCCTGATCCTGATCTCCGTGTGGACGACGAGGCCTCTGGTGGAAGGCGAGGCAACGGTACGTCGAAGTGCGCCGATGCAACACCCCTTGTGCGCGTTCCGGCAGGGGGCCGGGTTCAGTAGACTCATCGGGATATGGCTGAGTACATCTACCAGATGGTCCGCGCCCGCAAGGCGGTCGGCGACAAGCTGATCCTCGACGACGTCACGATGTCGTTCCTCCCCGGTGCCAAGATCGGCGTCGTCGGACCGAACGGTGCTGGCAAGTCGACGATCCTGAAGATCATGGCGGGTCTCGACCAGCCGTCCAACGGCGAGGCGAAGCTCACGCCGGGCTTCAGCGTCGGCATCCTCATGCAGGAGCCGGAGCTCGACGAGAGCAAGACCGTGCTCGAGAACGTGCAGGAAGGCGTGGGCGAGATCCACGGCAAGCTCGCGCGCTTCAACGAGATCTCGGCGCTCATGGCCGAGCCGGACGCCGACTTCGACGCGCTCTTGGCCGAGATGGGCACGCTGCAGGAAGACATCGACGCCGCCGACGCGTGGGACCTCGACTCCCAGCTCGAGCAGGCGATGGCCGCGCTGCAGTGCCCCCCGGGGGACGAACTCGTCACGCACCTGTCCGGTGGTGAGAAGCGCCGCGTCGCGCTCTGCAAGCTGCTGCTCCAGAAGCCCGACCTGCTCCTCCTCGACGAGCCCACCAACCACCTCGACGCCGAGAGCGTGCTCTGGCTCGAGCAGCACCTGCAGCAGTACCACGGTGCCGTCCTCGCCGTGACCCACGACCGGTACTTCCTGGACCACGTCGCCCAGTGGATCGCCGAGGTCGACCGCGGCCGCCTGTACCCGTACGAGGGCAACTACTCGACCTACCTCGAGAAGAAGCGCGCTCGCCTCGAGGTCCAGGGCAAGAAGGACGCCAAGCTCGCGAAGCGCCTGTCCTCGGAGCTCGACTGGGTCCGGAGCAACACGAAGGGCCGCCAGGCGAAGTCGAAGGCCCGTCTCGCCCGCTACGAGGAGATGGTCACCGAGGCCGAGCGCACCCGCAAGCTCGACTTCGAGGAGATCGTGATCCCGGTCGGCCCGCGTCTGGGTTCGCAGGTCATCGACGCCGAGCACCTGCGCAAGCAGTTCGGTGAGCGCGTCATCATCGGCGACCTGTCGTTCACGCTGCCCCGCAACGGCATCGTCGGCGTCATCGGCCCGAACGGTGTCGGCAAGACCACGCTCTTCAAGACGATCGTCGGCCTCGAGCCCCTGGACGGCGGCACGCTGAAGATCGGTGACACCGTCCAGATCTCCTACGTCGACCAGACCCGCGGCGGCATCGACCCGAACAAGAACCTGTGGGAGGTCGTGTCGGACGGACTCGACTACATCCAGGTCGGCAAGACCGAGATCCCGTCCCGCGCCTACGTGTCGCAGTTCGGGTTCAAGGGCCCGGACCAGCAGAAGCGCGCCGGCATCCTGTCCGGTGGTGAGCGCAACCGTCTGAACCTGGCGCTGACGCTCAAGCAGGGCGGCAACCTGCTGCTCCTCGACGAGCCGACCAACGACCTGGACGTCGAGACGCTCGGCAGCCTCGAGAACGCCCTGCTCGAGTACCCCGGTTGCGCCGTGGTCATCACCCACGACCGGTGGTTCCTCGACCGCATCGCCACGCACATCCTGGCGTGGGAGGGCCTCAACGAGGACGGCACGCCGAACTGGTACTGGTTCGAGGGCAACTTCGAGGCCTACGAGGAGAACAAGATCGAGCGCCTCGGCGCCGATGCCGCGAAGCCCGGGCGCGCGACGTACCGCAAGCTCACCCGCGACTGACCCTCGTGGCGAGACTGCACGCTCCCATCCGCATGCGGTGGAGCGACATCGACGCCTACGGTCACGTCAACAACTCCGCGATGCTGCGCCTGCTCGAAGAAGCGCGCATCGTGGGGTTCTGGGGTGCGGACCCGGGTGAGGACCCGGACGGCGGCCTGCCCGAGCCGATCATCGACGGTCGGCCCGGTTCGGGCACCATGACGGTGATCGCGGGCCAGCGCCTCGAGTACCTGGCGTCGATCCCGTACCTCCGTCAGCCGCTCGACATCCAGATGTGGATCGGGCGGCTCGGGGGTGCGAGCATCGACGTCTCGTACGAGGTCTGGTCGCCGGCGGGGCATCACCCTGCCGTCCTGTACACACGGGCGACGACCGCACTCGTGATGGTCGACGCGGCGACGAACCGTCCGCGTCGGCTGACCGACACCGAGCGCGCTGCGTGCGAGCGCTACCTCGAGGAACCGGTGCAGTTCAGCCGGCCGTAGGCACCCGCATCATGCCCTCCTGGGCGACGGTGGCCAGCAGCTTGCCGTCACGGGAGAACATCCGGCCGAACGCGAGTCCCCGGCCGCCCTGCGCGCTCGGGGACTCCTGCGTGTACAGGATCCACTCATCGGCGCGACCGTCGCGGTGCCACCACATGGCGTGGTCGAGGCTCGCGCTCTTGACCCCCTTGGTGCCCCACGCGACGCCGTGCCGCCGCATGATCGGCTCGAGGATGGACAGGTCGCTCGCGTACCCGAGCACCGCACGGTGGAGCGCCGGGTCCTCCGGCAGGTCGCCCTGCACCCGGAACCAGACCGCCTGGTGCGGCACGTGCTCGCCCTGCACATCGACGAACACCGGTCCCTCGACGTGTCGCAGGTCGATGGACCGAGCGGCCCAGGCACGTGCGACCGGGTGGTCGATCGCGGACAGGATCGACGCGGCCGACGGCAGGGACTCCGGGTCCGGGGTGTCCACCGGGTACGGGTCCTGGTGCTCGATGCCGGTGTCGGGCACCTGGAACGACGCGATCATCGAGAAGATCGGGACACCGCGCTGGTACGCCTGCACGCGTCGGGCCGCGAACGACCGGCCGTCGTGGATGCGCTCGACGCCGAAGGTGATCGGCACGTCGATGTCGCCGGGCCGCAGGAAGTAGCCGTGCATCGAGTGGACGTCGCGTCCCTCGATCGTGCGCTGCGCGGCGACGATGCACTGTGCCAGGACCTGGCCGCCGAACACCCGTCCGCCGGGTGACCAGTGGCTGGCGCCGGTCAGGATCGTCTCGCCCGTGCTCGCGCCGGTGTCCTCGAGTCGCAGGGTCCGCAGGAAGTCGGGTTCGCCGTTCACGCTGTGCAGTCTACGAACGGCTGCCCGCCGCCGTCGCAGGTCGTCGCGCCCAGGCTGCGCGGTCCCGATGGCCGGTAGGATCGGGGACGACATGGGCAACTCGTTCACGCTTCCCGACGCCGCCTCACTCGGTGACCTCCGCACGTACCTCGGGCGTGCCGCTCGGATCGAGGACGGCTCGGTCCGGCTCATCGCCGACTCCGGCGTCCTGGCCGTCTACACGGCGATCCTCTACCCGCTCGGGCTGCTCGACGAACTGCCGACGGTGCTCGGTCTCCGCACGTTCTCGCTCACCGAGCCCGCGTCGATCGACACCGTGGTCCCGCTGCAGTCGCTCCTCGAGCGCCTCCGCCTGCTGGCCGAGGCGCAGGACGCCGAGCGCGCCGAGGGTGCCGACCCGACGCGGGCCACCCCGATCGAGGTCGAGCTGCCGCACGAGGTGCACACCGTGACGTGGGCGGCCATCTCCCCGCCCCGCGGTGGCTGGGTCCCGCTGCCGGACGTCTCACCGGAACTCCTCCGCCGAGCCACCCGCGACGGCATCGCCGAGGTCGCCGACGCCGTGCCGTCCAACGCGGGCGAGGCCATCGTCCGACGGATCCGTGCCGAGGTCTGGGGCCGACCGGTCCCCGGCGTCGAACACCTGCCCGCCGGTGCCGGCTTCGCGGGCGAGAGCCTCGGGTTCCTCGGGCACGACCCGGTCCGTCTGTTCGAGACGGGTCCGTGGAGCCGACTCACGACCTCGCGCGGCCACGTGCTCGTCAAGCGCCGCGCCTGGACCCTGAGCTCCTAGGGACGACGACGACGACGACGGCGACGACGACCGCGACGCCGCCGGGCCACCGTGGTTGGCTGGCCGCATGCACGTCTTCCTCACCGGTGCGTCCGGCTACATCGGCTCCTCCGTCCTCCGCTCCCTCGTGGCCCGCGGCGACGAGGTCACAGCGCTCGTCCGGTCCGACGAGAAGGCCCAGCACGTCCGTGACGCCGGTGGCCGTGCCCTGGTGGGCGACGTCACCGACACCGACGTCGTCGAACGGCTGCTGCACGAGAGCGACGGTGTGGTCCACACGGCATCGGCGCCGGGCGTCGACCCGGGCTTCATCCGCACCGCGATCGGTGCCCTGGGCGGCACGCCGAAGCCGTTCGTGCACACCGGTGGGATCTTCACCTTCGGCGACTCGACGGACATCTCCGAGCAGTCGCCGATCGACCCGCCGGCGTTGACCGCCTGGCGCGGGCCGAACGAGGCCCTGCTGCGGGAGAGCGACGTGCGGAGCACCATCGTCGCGCCCGGCATCGTGTACGGGCGCGGCGCCGGCATCCCGGCGATGTTCGTCAGCGACGGCGAGCAGCCGGTGCGGCTGGTGGGCGACGGCTCCCAGCGGTGGACGACGGTGCACGTCGACGACCTCGGCGAGCTCTACGTCCTCGCGCTGCACCGCGGCGAGCCCGACGGGTACATCGTCGCCGCGACCGGGGACAATCTGACCGTCCGAGAGGTAGCCGAGGCCGGGTCCCACGGTGCACCGGTCGTCCCCGAGAGCGTCGACGCGAGCCGCGAACGACTCGGGCGGGAGTACGCCGACGCCCTGCTGCTGCACCAGGAGGCGTCCGGCGCACACGCCCGGTCGACCTTCGGCTGGCGTCCGTCACGGCCGTCCCTGGTCGAGGACCTCGCCTCCGGCTCGTACGTGCGCTGAGACGCGCTGTCCGAAGACGCCGGCGTCCCGCGGGCACGAGAACGCGGGGACCGGCGGACGGGAGGCCCGTGGCGACGCCGCCACGGGCCTCCCGTCCGCCACGGGCGGCGTCCACCGCGCCGGTGTCGCGCCCGGCGCGCGTCAGTCGAAGGTGTTCGTCATCGCGTGGGCAGCGCGGTCGAGGTAGCCCCAGAGCTCGGCTTCGTCCAGGGGCGCGAGCTCGAGCGACTCGACCGCTTCGTGCATGTGGTGGAGCCAGCGTTCCCGGGCCTCGGACGTGATGCGGAACGGGTTGTGCCGCATCCGCAGGCGGGGGTGCCCGCGCTGCTCGCTGTAGGTGCCCGGGCCGCCCCAGTACTGCTGCAGGAAGGCGGAGAGGCGCCAGATCGCACCCTCGAGGTCGTCGGCCGGGTACATCGGCCAGATGACCTCGTCCTGCTGCACGCCCTCGTAGAAGCGACGGACGAGCCGGTCGAAGGTGGGGGCGCCGCCGATCCGCTCGTACAGCGACCCCGTGGCCGAGGCGCCGTGCTCCCCGACGCGCAGAGTGATCGGCTGGGCCGGGACGCCGACGGCGCTGGACGAGCCGGGCATGCCGAGCGAGCCGCGTGCTCCGGGCCCGCCCGTGCCGCTCGGGGGTGTGGGGTCGATCATCGGGGGTCCTTCCCGCTGTCGGGGTCGTCCGTGCGGATCGGCTGCCCGAGGATGTTGCGCTTGGTCCGCCGGGGCTTGGTGGGTGCCGGCGTCGGCTGGGTCCGGACGGTGCGCAGGCCGTTGATCGAGGTGGCGTTCTCCCAGCCCTCGGGCATGATCATCGCCATCGCGGGCAGGGTGATGCCGAGTTCGTCGACGGCGTGCTTCAGTCGGGTGCGGAGCTCCCGGCCGACGACGTCGAGCTCGGACGCGCGGGTCTTCACGACCAGGCGGAAGACCATGCCGGCGTCGGTGATGGACTGCAGGCCCCAGATCTCGGGCTTCTCGACGACCCGCTGCCGCCAGCGGGACTCCTGCGACATCGTGACGGCAGCCTTAAGCAGGGCGTCCTGCACGGCGTCGATGTCGGTGTCGTAGGGCACGGTGATGTCGACGAGCACGCGCGACCAGCCCTGCGACAGGTTGCCGACGCGCAGGATCTGGCCGTTCGGCACGAACCACAGGATCCCGTTCACGTCGCGGATCTGCATGACGCGCAGCCCGACGTTCTCGACGACGCCCGTGGCCTGACCGGTGTCGACGACGTCACCGACGCCGGCCTGGTCCTCGAGGATCATGAAGACGCCGGACAGCAGGTCCTTGACGATCGACTGGGCGCCGACGGCGAGGCCGGCGGCGACGAGGGACGCACCGCCGACGATGCCGACCGCGGCGCCCTTCCACACGGCAGTGGCGATGATGACGAGTGCGATCGCGACCACGACCACGGTGGCGAGGTTCTCGAGGACGCTGCCGAGCGTCCGGGTGCGCTGGACGACCCGAGCCGTCTGCACGGGCGACGCGATGAGGGCCTGGGTGTCAGCGGCTCCTTGGCGCTTCTTGACGCCGTTCACGATCCGGTCGACGACCTGCTTGATCATCCGGCGCAGGATCAGTCGGAGGATGATCGCGGCGATGATCGTGATGACGATCGTGATCGGCGCCTGCCAGGTGTCGACGAAGTCCGTGAACGCGTTCGAGAGCAGTTTGGACGTGTCTTCGGTCGTTGCAGCCAAGTTCATATCCGGTCGATGCTAAGCGGCGGGGCCTCGGCATCCCTGGAGGAACACCAAGACCCCGCCGGATCAGAGCAGGGGTCAGGCGTCGGCGGCCTGGACCCGGAGCGCGCGCTCGGTGCCCGCGAGGCTCTCGGACACGATGCGGCGCAGCGCCGGCGTCTCCGGGTGCTCCTCGAGCCACGCGGCTGCGGCGTCACGGAGCTCGGCCGACGCGAGCGGCGCCGGGTAGAGGCCCGAGACGATGGTGTCCGCCATGTGGTAGCTACGCTCGGCCCAGATGCGCGTGAGCACCTCGAAGTACTTCGGCACGAGCCCCTCGAGCAGCACCGGGCTGTTCACGTGCTGGAACCCGACCGTGGTCTGGCGCACGATGGCGTTCGGCAGCTCGGACGAGTCGACCAGCGACGAGAACGCCGCCAGCTTGCCCTCGGCCGTGGGGATCGTCGCCCGGGCGCGTGCCGCGGCCTGCTCGCCCGACGCGGTCTTGTCCGCGGCGAGCTCGGCGTCGATCTCGGCGTTGTCCGCAGCACCCGCGAGCACGAGGCCCTCGAGCAGTTCCCAGCGCAGGTCCGTGTCGATCTCGAGGCCCTGCAGCGTGACCGATCCGTCGCGGAGACCCTGCAGGGTCGCGACGTGCTCGGGCGTGGACGGGATCTGCGCGAAGAACTTCACGAACTGGAACTGCGCGTCCGAACCGGCCTCGGCCGAGGACGCGAGCTGCCAGAGCGTGTCGCCGACGGTGCGGACCGTGGCCTCGACCGAGCCCGGTGCCACGTAGTTGCGTGCGGTGAGCAGCAGCTGCGAGAGCGTCGTGCGGATGGTCGTCGACTCGGTCTCGGTCGCGATGTTGCCGAGCACGAGGCGGACGTAGTCGCTCGCCGGGGACTCGGCGTCGCGCGTGGCGTCCCACACCGAACCCCAGACGATCGAGCGGGCGAGCGGGTTCGCGATCGAGGCCAGGTGCTCGATCGCGGTGCGCCGGGAGTGCTCGTCGAGACGGATCTTGGCGTAGGCCAGGTCGTCGTCGTTCAGCAGCACGAGGTCGCCGCGCTGGACACCGACGAGCTCGGGCACCTCGGTGCGGGCGCCGTCGACGTCGATCTCGACGCGGTGGACCCGCTCGAGCTTGCCGCCGGCGGAGGCCGTGTCGGCCCCGAACGGCGCGGACTCGTCGTTCCGGAAGGCGTAGACGCCGATCGCCAGACGGTGCGGGCGCAGCGTCGGGTGGTCGGCGGGGGCTTCCTGCAGGACGGTGAACGACGTGATGACGCCGGACTCGTCGGTCACGATCTCCGGGCGGAGCGTGTTGACGCCCGCGGTCTCGAGCCAGAGCTTCGACCACTCGGTCAGCTCACGGCCGCTCGTCGCCTCGAGCTCGACGAGCAGGTCGCGGAGCTCGGTGTTCGAGTGGTGGTGCTTCTTGAAGTAGGCGGAGACACCGGCGAAGAACGCATCGATGCCGACCCAGGCGACGAGCTGCTTGAGGACCGAGCCGCCCTTCGCGTAGGTGATGCCGTCGAAGTTGACCTGGACGTCTTCGAGGTCGTTGATCGTCGCGACGATCGGGTGCGTCGAGGGGAGCTGGTCCTGGCGGTAGGCCCAGGACTTCTCCATCGCCTGGAACGTGGTCCAGGCCTCGGTCCACTCGGTGGCCTCGGCCGTGGCGATCGTCGAGGCCCACTCGGCGAACGACTCGTTGAGCCACAGGTCGTTCCACCACTTCATCGTGACGAGGTCGCCGAACCACATGTGGGCGAGCTCGTGCAGGATCGTGACGACCCGGCGCTCCTTGATGGCGTCGGTGACCTTCGACCGGAACACGTAGGTCTCGGTGAAGGTGACGGCCCCGGCGTTCTCCATCGCGCCGGCGTTGAACTCCGGCACGAAGAGCTGGTCGTACTTGTCGAAGGGGTAGGCGACGTCGAACTTCTCCTCGAAGTACGCGAAGCCCTTCCTCGTGATGTCGAACACGTACTCGGGGTCGAGGTACGAGGCGAGCGACTTGCGCGCGAACACGCCGAGCGGGATCGTCCGGCCGTCGCGGCTGGTCAGCTCGTCGCGCACGACCTCGTACGGGCCGGCGACGAGCGCGGTGATGTAGCTCGAGATGCGCGCGGTGGGCGGGAAGGACCAGGTCGCGACGTCGCCGTCGACGTGCGGCTCCGGCGTGGGGGAGTTCGAGACGACCTGCCACCGCGACGGCGCCGTCACGGTGAAGGAGAACTCGGCCTTCAGGTCGGGCTGCTCGAACACCGCGAACATCCGTCGGGAGTCGGGGACCTCGAACTGGGAGTACAGGTACACCTCGTCGTCCACCGGGTCGACGAAGCGGTGCAGGCCTTCACCGGTGTTCGTGTACAGCGCGTCGCTGACGACCACGAGCTCGTTCTGCTCCTGCAGGTCGTCGAGCTGGATGCGCACGCCGTCGTTCACCGCGGCGACGTCGAGCGCCGTGCCGTTCAGCGTGATGGAGTGCACGGTCTTCGTGATGGCGTCGATGAAGGTCGACGCGCCGGCGGTGGCGGTGAAGCGCACCCGCGTGGTGCTGCCGAAGGCCTCGGCACCGCGGGTCAGGTCGAGCTCGACGTCGTACGTCTGCACGGCGACGACGGCCGCACGCTCCTGGGCTTCGATTCGGGTGAGGTTCTCTCCGGGCACGCAACGCTCCATCTTCGCTGGGGACGCGGACGATCGGTGTCCGCGTACGGGGCCCCGGACGGCGTCGTGCGCCGGCGGGACGATGGGTTCCAGCCTAGCGACGCCGCGTACGCTCGCACCGTGACCGAGACGACTGTGGACAACCCGACCGACGCCACCACCGAGCGCACCGCCGTGGAGTTCTGGTTCGACCCGAACTGCCCCTGGGCCTGGATGACGAGCCGCTGGGTGGGTGAGGTCGCCGAGCACCGCGACCTCGACGTGACCTGGAACGTGATGAGCCTGTTCGTCCTCAACGAGGACCAGGACGTCCCGGACACCTACAAGGAGCGCCTGCACGCCGGCCAGGTCTACCCGCGCATCGTCACGGCGGCGAGGCTCCGGCTCGGACAGGACGTCGTCAAGCCGCTCTACGACGCCCTCGGCGAGCACATCCACCACCGCCAGGAGTCCGACCCGGAGCAGGTCGTCCCCGCCGTGCTCGCCGAGCTCGGCCTCGACGCCGACCTGCTCGAGTACGCCTGGACGGACGAGGTCGACGCCGCCGTGCGCGTCAGCCACCAGGACGGCATCGACCGCGTCGGCCAGGACGTCGGCACGCCGGTGATCGCGGTCGAGGGCACCGCGTTCTTCGGACCGGTCATCTCCCCGGCGCCCAAGGGCCAGGAAGCGCTCGACCTGTGGGACGGCGTCGTCGCCGTCGCGAAGTACCCCGGCTTCTTCGAGCTCAAGCGCTCGCGCACGGTCGGTCCGGTCTTCGACACCACCGACTGACGGACTGGAGGCACGTGGCGGCGCCGCCACGCGCCTCCAGACGGCACTGTGGTGGGTTCCGTCGGTGAAGTATCAGGGGGATGGGGATCCACCGCGTCCGGCGTCAGTCGACACGCGGAGGAGTTCGAGCGAGCGCTCGACGGACTCGCCGGAGCGGCGAGCGGAACGCCGGTGATCGCGGCGGCGCTTCGATCGTTCGCGTCGGCGCGCACGGGGACCGCGATGCGGATCGGGACCCACCTCCAGGCGGTCAGCGCGGTCGGTGCGATCGCACTCGCCGCCGTCGACGAGGCGGACGAGCAGATGGCGCGCACCGCCGACCACGCGGCAGAGCGATGAGCGGCATGGTCTCGGTCGCGTCGCTCGACGAGATCCGTCTCGACATGAGCGCCGTGGTGGACGCAGCCGCGACGCTCCGTGCCGCATCCGACGACGTGCGGACCGCAGCATCGGACGGCGAGCACTCCTGGTCCACCATGCCGACGGCGTTCGAGATGCCCGGTGTGAGCGCCGCGAGGCCCGTCATGACGCACCGGTCCACCGCCGTCGCGACCGAACTCGCAGAGAGCGTCGACCACCTTCACGCGCTCGTCGATCGGGCGTCGTTCGACTTCGCCGAACTCCGGACACGCCGCGTCGCGTTGGTCGAGCGGATCTCGTCGTTCACCGGCGGGGTCCACGCCGCCGTCGAGCGTCACGACGCAGCGCTGCCCGAGCCGCCCGATACGAGCACGTCGTGGGACCGGATCCCCAGCCTCGCAGCCGAGGACGCGGCGCTCCGGGCGGCAGTCTCGGCGTGGAACGAACAGTGGCGTGACTGGCAGCAGCGACTCGCCTCGCAGATCCGCGCCGTCAGCGGCGGTGACTCGACCGCGGGTCTCGCCGAGGACGACACCGACGTGCACACCGCGAGTCTCGTGGCACCGATGCCGCTGCCCGGCTTCCCGTCCGCGCCCTTCCAGTTCCCGTGGCCGTGGCTCGGTGCTGCCGGCGGGACCGCTGCAGGCACCGGCAGCGCGGTCGGTGGCCTGTCGGCGCTCGGCGTGCTGGGCATCCTGTTCGGCCTCAGCGGGGACACGAAGCAGCAGACCCCGGCCGATGCCATGCGGCAACGGATGGCCCAGGCTGACCGGGACGCGTGGGCGTGGACGCACGACCCGCTCACCGGCGAGCCCCGTGAGGTCGCGGGCGGCGCCGGGATCATGACCGACGTCGTCGGGCCGATGACCGGCAACGAGGCCAACGAGCGGGTCCGCTCCATCGGACGCCCGGGGAAGACCGAGCCGCACCGCGAGGTCGACACTCCCGAGGAGGTCGTCAAGGCATGGCGTGAGCTCAGCCGAGGCGGCACACTCGCTCCGGGATCGACACGCGATCGCATCCAAGTCGTCCTCCCTGACGGAACACGCGTCCAGTACCGACGCGACAGCGGCTCGGGAGGGCCAGTGGTCGAAGTACACAACTCGAAGACGTCGGAATGGGAGAACGTGAAGGTGCATCTTCCCGAGGGGTCGGCGCCGCATGACCTGCCCGACGACGCGATGCCGGAAGGATGATGTCGATGAACGAGTTCACCTACTACTGTCTGGCGTCTGTTCAGGACGGGACCGGCGAGAACCTCTGGGCCTGGACCGGCAACATCGAGAAGCGACGCCGTCGGCCGTTGGGGGAGACTCGTGAATGGCTCCTCGGCGTGCTCGGTCGTTTGCTCGAGCGTGATCTGGTGTGCGTCGGCAACTTCGAGGAGAACGGCACTGGGCGTGCCGGTTGGGAGACCTGGACAGGGAGCGTCGAGGCCGTCGTCGACAGAGTCGCGTCGATCTACACGGTCGACCTTGCTGCTGACGAGGTGCAGTACTGGCCGTGCTACCTGATGCGGACGGAGGCAGGCGCGCAGCTCTACGGACGAGAGCGATCGAGGCGAGAGCTCGCCGATGAGGACCCGGTCCCGCGACTTCGTGCGGTCTGGGACGAGGACGGCAACGTCATCGAAGAACACGGAGACGAGATCGTCGTCTGACGCCGGCCTTGAGTGCGTCCCCTCCTGAACGCATCGCTGTGGTGCTTCCGGACGGAACTGGCGTCCAGTACCGACGAGGCAGCAAATCCGGTGCTCCGGTCGTCGAAGTGCAGAGCAACGGTGCGAAGCCGGTCAAGCTGCACATGCCCAAGGGAGCCGACGCCCACGATCTGCCCGATGACGCATGACCAGAGGGATTCGAATGAACGAACTGACCTACTACGTCCTCGCGACGACCTACAACGGAACGGGCGAGAACCTCTGGGGCTGGGCAGCGACGTTCGAGATCGAACGACATCGTCCCCGCGAGGAGACGCGCGATTGGGTACTCGACAACCTTCGCCATCTCCTCGCCGAGGGGCTCGTGTCCGTCGGCACGTCCGCGCGGGACGGGCCCGGACGTGCCGGCTGGGACGAGTGGCAGGGCCCGCCTGACGAGATCGTCGAACGAGTCGCTGCTGTCTACACACTCGAGCCGGGCGACGTCGAGGTCCCGTTCTGGGATTGCTACATCATGGACACGCCGAAGGGAGATGCCCTGTTCGAAGCCGAGCGTGCCCGACGGATCGCCGCCGGCCTGGACCCTTTCGCACGGGATGACGGCATCTGGGACGAGGACGGCAACGTCATCGAAGAACACGGAGACGAGATCGTCGTCTGACGCCGGCCTCGAGTACGTCCCCTTCCCTGCAGAGGAAGTCCGCTCCATGCCGGACGGCTCCGTCGCCGCGATGCGTGAACCCCTCCCCGGGCACGAGGCCTACATCGACGTCATCCCGCCCGCTGACGCCGAGGACCCCCGGGTGCAGCGGCGCAGTGTCCGGCACGACGTCGGCCTCGCGCCGAGCCCGGAGCCAGCGCCGCGGACGCCCGAAGAGCAGCTGCTGCTCGACCTCACTGAGTTCAACCGGAACGGGTGCGCGACCGACCTCCGCGCCCTGCACCGTATGGCGCGGACCGACCACGAACCCGACGGCACCCGAGCCCGCGCGATGGCGTTGCGGTGCGTCGAGTTCGGCATCCGGCGGGGGCTCCTGGCGAGCGGGATGTTCGTCCGAGCAGGATCCGAACTCGCGTTCGTCGAACCCGAGCGGACTGCTGACGAGCAGATCGCGACCGTCCGGGGTCGCTACGCCAGCGCGCCCGTCGCCGGCGAGTCCGACGGTGACCTGGCGAACTCCGTGTGGCTGATGAACACGACGGACGGCGAGCGGTTCGCACGGACGCACGGCGCCGAGGCGGACGGGACCGCCGAACCGAGCGAGGCACGCTCGAGCGTCCCCGCGAGCAAGCCGGCGGTGGTCGTCCGTTCGCAGGGCGACGCGTGGGACGACAAGCACCACGAACTGCTCGCCGGCAACGTGTTCGAGGAGCTCCGGAACGGCCCACTCTCGTGGGACACGGGCATCGGCGACGATGCACTCAAGAGCATCGCCTGGGGCATCGCCGCGGAGATCGTCGACGCCTTCGACGTGAAGTGGTCGCCGAACTGGGTCGCGAAGGGGTACCCGCACCGGTGGCACGACGCGGACGGGTGGCACACACGGTGCAACGACTGCCTCGACGAGAGTCCGGCCGAGGCCGACGAAGCGGTCGCGTACTCCTGGTTCGCCGACCACCGTCCGATTGCGCACGGTGACATCGCGCCGCCGTTCCGAAGGTCGCCACCGCCCCTGGACGTCCCGATGCCGGGCACGGACTGACCGGCGACGGTCAGACGAGCGGCAGCCGCATCATCGTCAGGTCGAGCCAGCGGTCGAACTTGCGTCCGACCTCGGGCACGACCGCGACCGTGGTGAACCCCAGGCGTTCGTGCAGGGCGATCGACCCCGTGTTGGTGCTGCAGATCCCGGCGATCATGACGTGCCGGCCCTCGGCGGTGGCCCGTGTGACCAGCGCCTGCATCAGGGTCGTGGCGATGCCCCGGCCGCGGAACGCCTCCACCACGTAGACGCTGTGCTCGACCGTCAGCCGGTACCCCTGGTGCGGCCGCCACTGCGAGTACGTGGCGTAGCCAGCGACGACCCCGTCGACCTCGGCCACGAGCACCGGGAAGCCGTCACCCTGTCGCTCGGCGAGCCACCCGTCGAAGTACGCGCGCGGGTGCGGTGTCTCCTGCCAGATGGCGGTGGAGTGCAGCACGGCGTCGACGTGCAGGGCGTGCACGACGTCCAGGTCGGCCGGTGTGCAGTCGCGGATCACGACCCCGTTCGTCGCATATGCTGTCGTCATGTCTCACATCGTAGACGACTCGCACGCTGATCCCGCAACCGACGCCGACGACGCCTCGGTCGCCGAGCAGCGGGCGCTCGGTGAACGCCTCCAGCGCCTCCGCACGGAGCGGAAGTGGAGCCTCACCGAGCTCGCCGAGGAGTCCGGCGTCTCCCGCGCGATGATCAACCGCGTCGAACGCGGGGTCTCCAGCCCCACCGCGACGATCCTCGGTCGCCTGTCCGGTGCCTTCGGCCTGACCATCTCGCAGCTCCTCGACGATGCCCTGGAGCACGAGGTGCCCAGGGTGACGGACCCCGATGAGGCGCGCGGGGTCCAGCGCGGCGCGACCGCCGATTCCTGGACCGATCCCGACACCGGGTACCGTCGCCGTCCGGTCTCGAGCGCGACGTTCCCCGCCGACGTCACCGAGGTGCGCCTCCCGGCCGGCCGCGAAGTGGCCTACCCGGCGTCCGCCTACGCGTTCCTGCGGCACTGCATCTGGGTCGTCGACGGCGTGCTCGAGGTGGTCGTCGGCGGCGAGCCGACGCGCCTGGCCGCGGGGGACCGGATCGAGCTCGGCGAACCCGCCGACGTCGTCTACCGCAACCCCGGCGAGGACCCCACCCGGTACCTCGTCGTGGTGGTCCGCGCGCCGTAGGCAGTGGTGGTCCGCGCGCCGAAAGCAGTGGTGGTCCGGGCCCCGGAGCCGCAGGAATATGATCGGTTCCATGCGCATCCACCTCGGAACGGACCACGCCGGCCTCGAGTTCAACAAGACCCTCGCAACCCACCTGACCGAAGCCGGGCACGAGGTGGTGGACCACGGTCCGACCGAGTACGACGCGCTCGACGACTACCCCTCCTTCTGCATCAACGCCGCGCACGCCGTGGTGCAGGACCAGCGTGCCGGTGTCCAGGCCCTCGGTGTCGTCTTCGGCGGTTCCGGCAACGGTGAGCAGATCGCCGCCAACAAGGTCGAGGGCATCCGCGCCGCGCTCGTGTGGAACGAGTCGACCGCCCTGCTCGCCCGTCAGCACAACGACGCCAACGTCATCTCCATCGGCGCGCGCCAGCACACCGAGGACGAGGCGATCCGGTTCGTCGACCTGTTCATCGCCGAGCCGTTCTCCGGCGAGGAGCGCCACGCCCGTCGCATCGCCCAGCTCGCCGAGTACGAGACCACCGGGCTGATCGCCGGCCGCCAGATCGACGCGTAGTCCGGCCCGTCAGGGGTACCGGGTAGAACGGTAGTCATGCCCGAGGGTCACTCCGTCCACCGCATCGCCAACCAGTTCACCCGGCACTTCGTCGGCAAGCGCTGCGAGGTGTCGAGCCCCCAGGGTCGCTTCGCCGCCGGGGCCGCGCAGCTCGACGGCAAGCGCATGATCGCCGCGCGTGCGGTGGCGAAGCAGATGTTCCTGGAGTTCGAGGGCGACCTGTTCCTCCGCGTCCACCTCGGGCTGTACGGCGCGTGGGACTTCGCGGGCGTGATCTCCACCGCCGAGGCGCTGTCCGACGACGACGACCGCGAAGAGTCGCTCAGCTCGATCGGCGCACCGCGGCTCGCCCGCTACCGGATGGCCGAGCAGGAGCAGGCGGAGGACCCGATCGAGTCCTTCCCGCCGGACCCGGTCGGCCAGGTCCGGGTGCGGATCCTCACCGAGGACACCGTCGCCGACCTGCGCGGCCCGACCGCCTGCGTGGTGGAGACCCCGGCCGAGGTGCAGCGCGCGCTCGACAAGCTCGGCCCCGACCCGATGAACGACGACGGGCCCGAGGCCGAGAAGACCTTCGTGGACAACGTCCGCCGTCGGAACGTCGCGATCGGGCAGCTGCTCATGGACCAGTCCGTCGTGGCCGGCATCGGCAACATCTACCGCGCCGAGCTGCTGTTCCGGCAGCGCATCGACCCGTACAAGCCCGGCAAGAAGATCACGGTCAAGCAGGCCAAGGCGCTCTGGGCCGACTGGTCGAAGCTGCTGCACGACGGCGTCCGCGACGGCCTGATGATGACGATGGACGACCTGTCCGAAGCCGACCACAAGAAGGCCCTGCGTTCACGCAAGGACCGGCACTGGGTCTACCACCGACAGGGCGAGCCGTGCCGGGTGTGCGGCACCGAGATCCGGATGGCCGACATGGCCGGCCGGAAGCTCTACTGGTGCCCGAAGGACCAGAAGTAGCGCACGGGGAACAAGTACGCCCGCCCGCTCACACCTCCCGGTGGGTGAACCGTCCGGCGACCGCCGTCCCGAGCACCCGCATGCTGCGCAGCGCGGCGGACGGTGCCGCCAGCGGATCGGACTCGACGAGCACCAGGTCAGCCACGTCGCCGACGGACACCCCGACCCGCCCGTCGGTCGATCCCTGCCACGCGACGAGTGCCGAGAGCCGTTCGGCCGGGTGCCACGGCGCTCGCCCGTCGCGGTCCCGCCCGACGGCCGCAGCCATCGACACCCACGGGTCGAGCGGCGCCACCGGGGCGTCCGACCCGAGCAGCAGGCGCGCTCCGGCCCGTGCGAGCGACGCGAAGGCGAAGGCCCGGTCGGTGTGCCCCGCCCAGTGCCGGTCGGCGATGTCCCGGTCGTCCATGGCGTGCTCGGGCTGCACCGACGCGGCGACCCCGAGCCGGGCGAACCGGTCGACGTCGGTGTCGACGAGCAACTGCGCGTGCTCGATCGTGCCGCGGGCCCCGACGGCTTCGAAGACGTCGAGCGCCAGGGTGTTCGCACGGTCGCCGATCGCGTGGATCGCGGGGACGAGTCCGGCGTCGACGGCTTGGCGGGTGATCGCGACGAGGTCCTCGAAGGCCCACGCGAGCACGCCGGAGCCGTCCGTCATCGCGGCGGTGCGGGTGCCCAGCGACCCGTCGGTGATCACCTTGAAGGGCCCCATCGTGAGCAGCCCCCGCGTGCCGTCGACCACGTCGCCGGTGCGCAGGCCCCGGGCGATCACGTCGTCGAGCTCGGCCGCGTACACACCGGACGCGACCCGGATCGCGTCGGTCCCGGCGTGGATCCGGCGGCGCCAGCGGTCGAGCCCGAAGCGCATCTCGAGGTCGACCACGCCCGTCACCCCGCGGACCGCCGCGGCCTCGGCAGCATCTGCCGCGTAGGCGTCGAGCAGGTCGTCCGGCACCTGCGACAGTGCGCCGGTCACGTCGAACGCGTCCTGCTCGCGCAGGACCCCGTCCTCGCCCGTGTCGAGCGGTCGGCCGACAGCAGCCGAGAAGTGCGCGAGCGCCAGCGCGTTGCACCACACCGCGTGCAGGTCCGCGCTGATCACGACGACCGGGAGGCCCGGTGCGGCACGGTCGAGCAGCTCGCGTCGTGCACGGCGCGGCCACATCCCGTCGCGGTAGCCGTGTCCGACCAGGACGCGGTCCGCCACGCCCGCCCGCGCGACGGCGGCGAGCAGGTCGGCGGTCGCCTCGGCGGAGTCGCAGCCGGTGACGTCGACACGGCGGCGGACGAGCGCCCACTGGTCGAAGTGCGTGTGGTGGTCGCGGAGCCCCGGGCCGAGCCAGGCGCCGGCAGCCTCGACCACGTCGGTGTCGACGCTCGTGGGGTCGAGCGTGTCGGCCGGCGCGATCTCGGTGACCCGCCCGTCGACGACGCGGACGTCGGCAGGGGCCCCGGAGGTGCCCACCCTGCGGACGGTGCGCAGCAGGATCTCGCTCATCCCCGCCGTCCCTCCGGGCTGTTCGCCGGGGACGGGACCGGCCGGACCCGCTCGACCTCGTCGGCGAGCGCCGGCGACGCGTAGGGGCCGTCGCCCCGAAGGCCGGCGACGATGCGGTCGATCACCTCGGGGGCCTTGTTCTGGGACAGCTTGGCGCGGGCGTCGAACCGGGTGATGCGGATCCGGATGCCGACGGTGCCCTTCGCCATCCGGCGGGCCGTCTCCTCGTCGATCTGCAACGACACGGGCGACGGCATGACCCGCTCGAAGTGGTCGACGAGTTCGCCGAGCACCCGGAAGTTCTCGTCGTCGGACAGGATCTCGGGGGTGCCCCAGACGTGGGCGGTGACGTGGTTCCAGGTCGGCACGAACTGCTCCGGCGGGTACCAGGCGGGGGAGACGTAGCCGTGCGGGCCCTGGAACACGACGAGGACCTCGTGCTGTCCGAGTTCGTGGGCGACCTCGTCGGGTCGGCCGACGTGGGACACCAGGACGAGGGCGTCCGGGTCGTCGTCGGGACCGGGGGTCTCGAGCAGCACCGGGTAGTGCGAGGCGACCAGCCCGGCCGCGGTGTGCGACACGATCGTCGCCCACGGGTTCCCGGTGATGAGGCGTCGGACCTCGTCGACGTCGGTCATCAGGAAGTGCGGTGTGTGGCGCATGCTCCGAGCGTGGCACAACGGGCCCGGTCGCGCGACGGGTGTCGTTTCGTCAGTGTTTCTGCGCGGTAAAACTCTCAGAGCGCATTGAAAGAAGTCTTGTGGTCGGGATTCGAACCGTCCTAGCTTTCCCACCACGACGACCGGGCAGGGATCCGGCCGCACCCGATCGAGGAGAGATCATGCGACGCAGGACGATCGCCGCGCTGGCCGCGGCGGCAACCTTGGCACTGCTGGCGACCGGCTGTTCGGCGGGTGGCGCGGCCGACGACGACGCTCCCTCGAGCCTGGTCTACGCGACCGGCGAGCCCGACCACCTGACCCCGGGCCGGCAGACCGTGGCCTTCGACCAGGTGATGAGCGTCTTCGCGCCGCTGACCCAGACCGACGCCGACGGCGACCTGCAGTACGTCGCGGCGAAGAGCGTCGAGAGCGATGACGCCACCACCTGGACGATCACGCTGCGGGACGGATGGACGTTCCAGAACGGCGAGGCCGTCACACCCGAGAGCTACGTGAAGGCCTGGAACCACGTCGCCTACGGCCCGAACGCGTGGGAGAACAGCGGTCAGCTCGCCGGGATCGTCGGGTACACCGACCTCAACCCGGCGAAGGGCACCCCGAAGACCAAGGAGATGTCGGGGCTCGAGGTCACCGGCAAGGACACCTTCACGGTCACGCTCACCCACGCGGACAGCCAGTTCCCCCTGCAGCTCAGCCAGGCCCAGACGGCGTTCTACCCCATGCCCGAGGCCGCCTACGACGACCTGGAGGCGTACGACGAGAAGCCGATCGGCAACGGCCCGTACGAGATGAGGAAGGCGTGGAAGGCGGACCAGGAGTTCACCGTCACGGCCTGGGAGGACTACGAGGGGACGAAGCCCGCCACCGACGAGGTGACCTTCCGCAGCTACTCCGACATGAACACCGCCTACACGGACGTCCTGGCCGGCAACGCCGACGTGCTGTTCCTGCCGACCGACAAGATGACGAGCGCGAAGGCCGACTTCGGCGACCGCCTGCACTCCTTCGACGCCCCCGGCATCGACTACCTCGGGTTCCCGCTGTGGGACGACCGGTACTCCGACCCCGACGTGCGTCGGGCGATCTCGATGTCGATCGACCGTGACGAGGTCAACGACGCGATCTACGGCGGCCTGTACGACCCGGCCACCGCGCTTACCCCACCGTCGATGTCCGGCACCGAAGAGGGCATCTGCGGCGACGCCTGCGAGTTCGACCCGGCAGCGGCGAAGAAGCTCCTCGCCAGCGCGGGTGGGTTCGACGGCACCATGACGCTCGTCTACCCGGGCGGCACCGGCCTCGACTCCCTGTACGAGGCGTACGCCAACCAGATCCGGCAGAACCTGGGCGTCGACGCCGAGGCGAAGGCCACCACCGACTGGGCGTCCTACTACTCGGAGCTCACCGACAAGACCGTCGCCGGCCCGCACTTCGGCCACTGGGGCGCGCTGTACATCAGCCAGCAGAACACGCTCCGCGCGCTGTTCACCACGGCCGGCGGCTGCTCCCCGTGCACCGGCTACTACCAGTCCGACGACGTCGACTTGCTGCTCGCGAAGGCCGACTCCGCCGGGTCCCAGGACGAGGCGAACGGGTACTACACGAAGGCGCAGGAGGCGGTCCTCGAGGACTTCCCGATCGTCCCGACCTTCTTCGACAAGTACTCGTACGTCACGAGCGACAAGATCGCGAAGCTGCCGGCGGTGGCGGGCAGCCCCGTGATCGCGCAGATCGCCGTGAAGTAGGGCGGGCATGGAGCAGCACACCGTCCTCGACCTGGTCCGCGACGTCCCCGACCGCGACGGCTTCCCGCTCGTCGACGACCTGCACGCACGGTTCGCCGCGCTCGCCGCGGCACACCCCGACCGGGTCACGGTCACCCGGATCGGAACGAGCCGCCTCGGTGAACCCCTGCACAGCTACCGCATCGGCACCGGGTCGCACGTGGCCGTCGTGGTCGGCGGGGTGCACCCGAACGAGCCGATCGGTTCGTGGACGGCGCTGCACCTCGCCGAGACGGCCCTCGGCGACGAGCGGGTGGCCGGGCTCGACGTCACCTGGCACATCGTCCCGACGATCGACCCGGACGGCATGCGGCTCAACGAGGCCTGGTTCCACGACCCGCACGACCGGGTCTTCTACTCGCGGCACTTCTACCGGCCCGCCCCGGACAGCCAGGTCGAGTGGACGTTCCCGAACAGCTACAAGTCGGTGTACTTCGACCAGGTGCTGCCCGAGACGCTCGCGTTCATGCGGCTCATCGACGACACCGAGCCGGACCTGCTCGTGAGCCTGCACAACGGCGAGATGGGCGGGGTCTACTACTACCTGTCCGAGGACCTGCCCGACGTCGTCGACACCCTGCACGCGGTGCCGGCCGCACTCGGGCTGCCGCTCGACACCGGGGAGCCGGAGTCCCCGTACCTGCGGGAGATCGGCCCGGCGGTGTTCGCGATGGACGGCATCGAGACGGCGTACGCCTACCTCGAGGAGCTCGGCGTGGATCCCGGCGAGCACATCCACGGCGGGTCGAGCGCGGCGTGGGCGATGCGCCACGGCGCCCTCTGCGTGGTGGCCGAGCTGCCGTACTGGAGCCACCCCGACGCCGACGACCAGACCCCGACCGACGAGTCGTACGCCGACCTGCTGCGCCGGTGCGCGGACGAGCTCGGTGCCTCGGGTGCGGAACTGCAGGCGTTCCTCGACGAGGCGTCGCCGATGCTCTCGATCCCGTCCCCGTTCGTCGAGGCCTCCCGGGCGTTCGTCCCGATGCTCGTCGGGATCGCGGACACCGACCGCCGCCGGGCCGAGCGGGAACCGGCCGACCGGACGGCCACCGTCGCGGAGCGCTTCGGCTGCGAGGACCTCGTCCGCTGCTTCCGCCTGCGTTACGGCGGCATGCTCCTGCGGGCCGTCGAGGCGGAGACGACCGCCGGCACGGCGTCCGCGCCGCTCCGGCGGCTCCGCGACCGCCTGGCCGAGCGGTACGCGCACTGGCAGGCGGACGCGTCGACGGGTGCGCAGCCGATCCCGGTGGGGAAGCTCGTGGGCGTGCAGTACGGGGCGATCCTCGCCTGCGCGGCGCACGTGGCGAACCCGACCCGCGCCTCCCGACCGTCACTGGTCACCCCGGGAGAGCCTGGGCCCACGCCGCCGGTTCCGGACCGACGCGCCAGCGGCGGGCCGGCCGTGCCGGTGGGGAGAGGCGCGTGATGCGTCCGACGCTCGCCGTCGGTCGCCGACTCGGCGGCCTGGTCATCGTGTTCCTCGGGGTGACCTTCCTGATCTACGCGATGACGTTCGCGCTGCCCGGCGACCCGATCAAGGCGCTCGGCGGCGAGCGCCCCCTCACCGACTCGGTCGTGCGGGCGCTGCGGGCGGAGTACCACCTGGACCAGCCGCTGTGGCTGCAGTACGTGCAGTACCTGGGCGGCCTGTTCCGGGGTGACTTCGGCACCGACTTCAACGGGCAGTCCGTCGGCGAGCAGATGGCCTCGCGGTGGCCCGTGACGATCACGCTGGCGCTGAGCGCATGGGCGCTCGAGATCGTCCTCGGCATCGGGCTCGGCGTGGTCTCGGCGCTCAGGCGCGGCACCGTGCTCGACAAGACGGTGCTCGTCGGCACCATCGTCGTCGGCGCCGTGCCCGTGTTCGTGCTCGGCGTGGCGCTGCAGCTGGTGTTCTCGGTGCGGCTGCACTGGTTCCCCGTCGCGGGCGTCACCGCCGGGTGGCCGACCGCGTACGTCCTGCCGGCGTTCGTGATCGCCCTGTTCGGCCTGGCCGCGGTGTCCCGACTCACCCGGACGTCGATGATCGAGACGCTCGACGCCGACTACGTGCGGACGGCCCGTGCCAAGGGGCTCGCGCCGGGCCGGATCGTCGGCGTGCACGTGCTGCGGAACTCGCTCATCCCCACCGCCACCTACCTGGCGACCGACCTCGGGTACCTGATGGGCGGCACCGTCATCATCGAGGGCATCTTCAACCTGCCGGGTGTCGGCAACCTGCTGTTCCAGGGCATCCGTTCGCACGAGGGCGCCGTCGTCGTCGGCATCTCGACCGCCCTCATCCTGGTGTTCCTCGTCACGAGCGTGCTCGTCGACCTGCTGCACGCCGCCCTCGACCCGCGCGTCCGGACAGGAGCCTCCCGATGACCACCGAAGCCCTCGGCGCCACCGTCGAACCCGTCGTCGGAGTCCGGCGCCGGCCACTGCTCGCCGCCGCACGGACGCCGGGGTTCTGGGTGCCCGGGTCGGTGCTCGTGGTGGTCCTGCTCATCGCGGCGTTCCCGCAGCTGTTCGCCGGGCTGTTCGGCCACGGCGACCCCCGGGTGTGCGACCTCGGCCGGAGCGGGGCGTCACCGACCGCCGGGCACCCGTTCGGCTTCGACCTGCAGGGCTGCGACGTGTACGCGAACGTCGTCTGGGGCACGCGGTCGTCGATCGCCGTCGCGGTGCTCACGACCCTGCTCGCCGGCATGGTCGCGGTCGTCGTCGGGACCGTCGCGGGCATGGTCGGCGGGTGGGTCGACGCCGTCCTCGCCCGGCTCACCGACGTGTTCCTCGGCTTCCCGTTCCTGCTGGGCGCCGTCGTCGTGCTGAACAGCGTGGGGGAGCGGTCGGTGCTCACGGTGTCGCTCGTGCTCGCCCTGTTCGGGTGGCCGACGATGGCCCGGCTCGTGCGGTCGAGCGTCCGCAGCGTCCGGGGCGCCGAGTTCGTGCTCGCCGCCCGGACGATGGGGTTGTCGACGTGGCGGATCACCACCCGGTACGTGCTGCCGTCGTCGATCTCGCCGCTGCTCGTGCTCGCCACCATCACCGTCGGCGGGGTCGTCGTGTCCGAGTCGTCGCTGACCTACCTCGGCATCGGGCTGGAACGTCCGGCGATCTCGTGGGGGCTGCAGCTGTCCGCGGCGACGTCGCAGTTCCTCCGGGCCCCGCACATGCTCATCGCGCCGGCGGCGTTCCTCGCCGTGACCGTGCTCGCCGTCATCGCGCTCGGCGACACGCTGCGCGCCGCACTCGACCCACGTCGGCGCTGACACGCCAGACTCGCTGCAGAACCGTTCTCGAAAGGACCACCGTGACCGACACCCTCTCCGCGTACCGGAAGACCCTGCCCTACATCCGTGAGTGGGTGTCGTACAAGGTGTGGCAGCTGCGGGTGCCCGGCGTGCAGGTCGCCGTCGGGTACGGCGGCGAGGTCCTGTTCGACGAGGCCTGGGGCTACGCCGACGTCGAGGCCGGACGCCGGCTGACCACCACCGACCTGTTCCGCATCGCCTCGCACTCGAAGACCTTCACCGCGACGGCCCTGCTGCAGCTCGCCGAGCGCGGGTCGCTCCGGCTCGACGACACCCTCGGCACGTACGTCCCGGCGCTGGTCGACGGCGGCTCCCCGCTCGCCGACGCCACCCTGCGCGAGCTCATGGAGATGGGTGCCGGCGTCATCCGCGACGGGCACGACGGCGACTACTGGTCCCTGCTCCGGCCGTTCCCCGACGAGCAGGAACTCCTGGCGCTCGTCCTCGACCGGGGCCAGAAGGTGCCGACCGGCTCGTCGTTCAACTACTCGAACCTCGGCTACTCCCTGCTCGGCCTGGTCATCGCCGCGGTGTCCGGGCGGTCGTACAACGACTTCGTGCGGGAGTCGATCACCGAACCCCTGGGCTTGCGGAACACCGGCCCCGACTGGGACCCCGCACGCGCCGACGACTTCGTGGTCGGGTACACCGGCTTCCACACCGCGCGGCACCGGCAGCGCATCGACCACGTCGACACCCGCGCGATGGCCGCCGCCACCGGGTTCCACGGCACCGCGTCCGACCTGGTCCGCTACTTCTCGCAGCACGTGATCGGGCAGGGCACCCTGCTCGACGACCACTCCAAGCGCCTCGCGCAGCGGAAGGCCTGGAGCGCCACCGACGACCCCGCCGCCCGGGGCTACGGCGCCGGCTTCATCGTCGACCGGATCGGCGGACGGGAGATCCGCGGCCACTCGGGCGGGTTCCCGGGGCACATCACCCAGTCGATGTTCGACCCGGCGTCCGGGCTCGTCGTGTCCGTGCTGACGAGTGCCGCCGCCGGACCCGCCACGCTCATCGCCACCGCGGTCATCGCCATGCTCGACGCGGCAGCCGACGCCGATGCCCCGGGGACCCCGGTGCCCGACGACGTGGACACCGCCGCCTTCACCGGGCGCTTCGCCAACCCGTGGGGCGTCACCGACGTCGCCCGGATCGGTGACCGGCTCGTCGAGGTCGACCCGTCCGGCCCCGAACCGATGGACACCCCCACCCGGCTCGAGGTCGTCGACGCCGACACCCTGCGGATGACCCACGGCAACCGCTTCGGCTCGGTCGACGAGGACATCACCTACACGCGTGACGACGACGGCACCGTCCGGGCGATCCGCGGCGGCGGCGGCATGTCGCAGGAGCCGTGGTCGATCCCGGAGGAGCGACCCGAGGTGGCCGCCGGGCTCGCCTCGTGACCGACGACAGGGGCACCGGCGACGGGGCCCCCGACGACGACCGGCTGCTCGGACCGGAGCGCCAGGCGTTCGTCGAGGAGTTCGCCCTGATGCTCAACGACGGCGCGGGCATGCCCCTCACCGACGCCCGGGTGCTCGGCTACCTGATGATGACCCGCGCACCGCACTCGTCGTCGTCCGACCTGCAGGCAGCGCTCGGCGCCAGCTCGGGGTCGGTGTCGATGGCCACCCGGCGGCTCGTCGACTCCGGGTTCGTGAAGCGCCACATCGTCCCCGGCGAGCGCAGCCACTACTTCCGCGCCGAGGCCGACGTCTGGGGCTCCTGGCTCGCCAGCGAACGGAAGTACCTCGACCGGCAGCGCGACATCATCGGCCGCGGACTCGCCGTCGTCGAGGGTGCCGGCCGGACCGGCACGGGCGACGTGGACGCCGAGGTCCGCGAGCGCCTGCTCAACGGCCGCGACTACATGCAGTGGCTGCAGGGCTACCACCGCAAGATGCTCGAGGAGTGGGAGGCCTTCAAGGCCGCCCGCGACGACACCGACCCCCCGGAGACCCCATGAGCGGCACCACCGACGTCCTGACCGTCGAGCACCTCACCGTCACCTTCGACGTCGACGGCGAGGTCGTCCGCGCCGTCGACGACGCCTCGTTCACCGTCGCCCGGGGCGAGGTCGTCGCGGTCGTGGGGGAGTCCGGCTCCGGCAAGAGCATGACCGCGATGACCGCGATGGGCATCGCCCCCGACGGTGCGCACGCCTCGGGGAGCATCCGACTCGGCGACCTCGAGGTCATCGGCACCGACGAGCGCACCCTCCGGTCTGTCCGGGGCCGCAGCGTGTCGATGATCTTCCAGGACCCGTCCGCGGCCCTGAACCCGGTGTTCACCATCGGGTTCCAGCTCGCCGAGGCCGTCCGACGCACCGACGGCCCGCACGACCGCGCCGCCGTCCGGGAACGCTCGCTCGAGCTGCTCCGTGCGGTGGAGGTCCCCGAACCCGAACGCCGCCTGGGCCAGTACCCGCACGAGCTCTCCGGCGGGCAGGCCCAGCGCGTGATGATCGCGATGGCGCTCGCCGCCGACCCGGACCTGCTCATCGCGGACGAGCCGACGACCGCCCTCGACGTCACCGTGCAGGCCGAGGTGCTCGACGTCCTCCGCGCGCTGCGCGAGCGCACCGGCACCGCGATCCTGCTCATCACCCACGACATGGGCGTCGTCACGGACCTCGCCGACCGCGTGGTCGTGATGCGCCGCGGACGCGTCGTCGAGACCGGCACCGCCGACGCGGTCTTCGCCGCACCGTCCGCCGACTCCACGCGGGAACTCCTCGCTGCGGTCCCGCGCATGGGCACCGGGTCCGGACAGGAGGCTCGGCTCGGCCCCGCCACGGCACCCCCGGCCGCCGTGTTGGACGTCCGGCACCTCGTGGTCGAGTACGGCGGCGCCCTGCGGGGGCGCTTCCGCGCCGTCGACGACGTGTCGTTCACCGTCGGCCGTGGCGAGATCGTCGGCCTGGTGGGGGAGTCCGGCAGCGGCAAGACCACCATCGGCCGGGCCGCGGTCGGCCTCGCGCCGATCACCTCGGGTTCGGTGGTCGTCGACGGCACCGACGTCGCCGGCGCGCGACGAGCCGCCCGCCGGCAGATGCGCCAGCACGTCGGCGTGGTGTTCCAGAACCCGCTCCGGTCGCTCAACCCCCGGTACACCGTCGGGCAGACCGTCGCCGAGCCGCTCCGCCAGATCCTCCGGCTGCCGGCGGTGCAGGTCGAGGAGCGTGTCGAGCGACTCCTCGCCGACGTCGGTCTCGACGGTGGGTACGCCGAGCGCTACCCGCACGAACTCTCCGGCGGCCAACGGCAACGCGTCGCGATCGCCCGCGCGGTGGCCCTCGACCCCGCGCTCCTGATCGCCGACGAGCCGACGAGTGCGCTCGACGTGTCGGTGCAGGCCCGCGTGCTCGACGTGTTCCGCGAGCTGCAGGAGCGCCTCGGGTTCGCGTGCCTGTTCGTCACGCACGACCTCGCCGTGGTCGACACCCTGTGCGACCGGGTCGTCGTGCTGCACGGCGGCCGGGTCGCCGAACACGGGACGCGCGACGCCATCCTGCGCTCGCCGCAGGACCCGTACACACGTCGGCTCATCCAGGCCGCCCCCGTGCCGGACCCCGGGGAGCAGGCACGCCGACGCTCCGAGCGCCTGGCCGCCCACGCGGGCTGAGGGGGGGAGAGAGTCCGGGTCAGCGCACCTCGGCCGAGGCCCACAGCACGCCGACGCCGCGGCCCACCGGGCGCAGCAGCGGCACCGCGACGAGCACCGCGGCAGCCAGGTACGCGACGGCCTGCAGCAGCCCCGGGACCGCGAAGGCCACGCCGAGCGACTCCTGCGGGAGCGCCGTGAGGAGCACGGTCTCCGACAGCAGTGCGGTGACGAACCACGCCGCAGCCGCCACCGTGACGATCCAGCCGAAGGCCCGCTGCACACCCGGTGCACTCCGGACGGTGACGACGCCGAAGGCCACGAGCGCCGCCTGCGCGACGACGAGGAACACGTCGATCAACAGGCCGGGAACCAGCGACACGAGCGCGAACGCGAGCACGGACACCGCGAACGTGAGCGCCCGGCGGTCCCGAGCACGCACCGCGGCGACGAGCACGACGACGGCGGCGATGCCGGCGACGACCGTGGCGCCGAGGAGCAGCCCGCGGGGCAGGTCCCAGGGCGCCAACCAGACCGTCCCGACCAGTCCGGCCGCCCCGAACACCAGCGCCGCCACCACCGCGGCCGCCGACACCACCCGTACCCCCGTGCTGCTCTGCATGCCCGCACCCTATGCCCCGGCACCCCGCCAGGGGAACACGCTCCCCACCGTTCGGCGCCCCGACGACACGCCCGTCCGGCCCCGGGTGCTCGTCCAGACGACGCGGTCGACTTGACTGTCGTTCGAACACACGTTCGAATACCGTCGTGGGACGGCGTCGTGAGAACCGGTGGCAGCCCCCGGAACACCCGGAGGTCGAGCGTCCGCGCGCGTACTCCCTGTCCGAGGACGCCCGCGGCGGTGACGTCTGCCACGCCGTCACCCCGAAGCCGGTCTGGGCGTGGGTCCAGTTCCCGACCTTCCACGTCCGGGTGAAGGCCTTCGCGAAGAGCTGGACCCGCGACGCCGTGCTGGTGGAGTGGGCGCAGTTCGGGCAGCAGGCCGAGGCGTGGGTTTGGCGCTCCGCGGTGAAGCACCGCACGCTCCGTGCCGACCGGGACAGCGCGAACCGGAGTCCGCAGAGCGCACTGCGTTGACTTCCGCCCGCACCCCGAGGATGGTTTAGCGAACACGGGTTCAGCAAGTAACTCACTGATCGAGGCATCCGGTCCGGACCCCTGTTCCAGAAGGAGGCACCATGAAGAACGCAGCGGTGCCGTCCTGGGTCGCCCACGTGCTCACCCCGCCCGAGGTCATCAGCGCCTACATCGAGCGTCGGATCAACGATCCGTCCCTCCTGTCGGGCGAGCAGTCGGAACCCACGTACGCAGACTTCCTGCGCGACGAGTAGACGGTCTTCTCCCAGGAGGCCCGGATCACGCACCGCTGTCGGCGGACGTGATCCGGGCCTCCTCTTCGTTCACCCCACCGGTCCGCCGCGTCGGCGACGCGCCGACAGCGTCACGCCGACGCTCGCGGCGGTGACGCACGCCAGGGCGACCGTCTCGAGCACCGTCAACCCCTCGGCCAGCACCACCAGGCCGGCCAGGGCGGCGATCGCCGGGCCGAGGCTCTGCAGCACGCCGAACACCCGCGTCGGCATCCGGCGGAGCGCGAGCATCTCGAGGGCGTACGGCAGCACGCTCGACAGCACGGCGACCGCACCGAAGACGAGCAGGAGCGTCGGTTCGTGCAGGACGCCGTCGACCGCGGACCGGAGCCCGAACGGCAACGACACGAGCATCGCGACCACCATCGACACGACGAGCCCGTCGACGCCGGGGATAGCGGCGCCGACGTGCCGGTTCATCACGATGTAGCCCGCCCAGCACCCGGCGGCCAGGACCGCCCAGACGACACCGCCCACCTCGGTCACCGCGGTCGGGCCCACGCCGAGCAGCACGACCCCGGCGAGCGCCAGCACGGCCCACAGCGCATCGCGCCAGCGCCGGGTGTGCACGAGCGACAGGGCGAGCGGCCCGAGGAACTCGATCGTCACGGCGACACCGATGGGGATGCTCGCGAACGACAGGTAGATGAAGACGTTCATGCCGCCGAGCGCCAGGCCGAGCCCGATCGCACCGAGCCACTGCGCCCGCGTCCAGTGCCGGATCCGCGGGCGGATCACCAGGGCGAGCACGACGGCACCGATGACGAGCCGGAGCGTGGCCGCCCCGACCGCGCCGACGTCGTCGAAGTGGGTCTTCGCGATCGCGGCGCCGAGCTGGACGGACACCATCGCGGTGAGGGCCAGCAGGGGCGCGGGGACCCGGTTCATCCCAGGTAGGCGAGGACGGCGAGGACACGGCGGTGGTCCTCTCCGGTGTCCTCGAGTGCGAGCTTGCCGAAGATGCTCGACACGTGCTTCTCGACGGCGCCGGTGCCGATCACCAGGGCGCGGGCGATGGCGGCGTTCGTGCGGCCCTCGGCCATCAGCCCGAGCACGTCACGCTCGCGCGGGGTCAGGGCTGCGAGCGGGTCGCGACGGCGGCTCATCAGCTGCGTGACGACCTCGGGGTCGAGCACGGTGCCGCCGGCGGCGATGCGGCGGACGGCGTCGTCGATCTCCTCGAGCCGGGTGACGCGGTCCTTGAGCAGGTAGCCGATGCCGGTCGCGCCGGCGGCGAGGACGTCCTCGGCGTAGGTGGCCTCGACGTACTGGGAGAGCAGGAGCACACCTGTCCGTGGAGCGATCCGGCGGGTCTCGACGGCGGCGCGGACGCCCTCGTCGGTGAAGGTGGGCGGCATCCGCACGTCCATCACCACGACGTCGGGTGCACCCTCGGGCAGGGTCGCCAGGAAGGCCCGGGCGTCGGAGTACTGCCCGATGACGTCGATGCCGGCCTCGTCGAGCACGCGGGCCAGGCCCTCGCGCAGCAGGACGGCGTCATCGACGACGACGGCCCGGATGCGTGCTGCATCCGGGCCGTCTGTCATGCCGACCAGCCTAGTGGGAGCGCGGGCGCCCCCGTGGGGTCACGACCGCTGGTTCGCCGCCGTCGGCACGCCGTTCAGGGCCCCGAGGGGGATCCGGGCGGTGGCCTCGGTCGGGCCGCCCTCGGGGCTCGAGACGACCAGGTCGCCGTCGAGGGCCCGCATCCGGCCGATCAGGCCCTCGATCCCGTGGCCCTGCTGCGGCCGGGCACCACCCCGGCCGTCGTCGGTGACGCTGACGGTCAGGTACCAGAGGCCCGAGGCGTCGACGACCAGGCCGAGGTACACCCCGGCGGTGGTGGCGCCGGCGTGCTTCATGGTGTTCGTCAGGAGCTCGCTCACCGTGAAGTACACGTTGCGCTGGATTTCCGTGGCGAGCTCCAGGCCCTCGGGCAGCCGGACGTCCAGGCCCACCGGGATCGGGGTGCGGGCGACCAGTGCCTCGAGCGCCGCGACGAGTCCGCGGTCGAGCAGGATCGGCGGGGCGAAGCCGCGTGACAGTGCGCGCAGTTCGTCGAGGGCGTCCTGGGCGTGCTCGGAAGCCTCGCCGATGAGCTGCTTGGCCTTCTCGGGGTCCTTGTCGAAGGCGCGCTCGGCGGCGGACAGGTCCATGCGGAGTCGCACCAGCCGCTGTTGCGGGCCGTCGTGCAGGTCGCGCTCGATCTGGCGGAGTGCCTGCCCTTCGGCGGTGACGGCACCGGCGCGGGAGGCCTGCAGGCCGGCGACGCGCTGCTCGAGTTGCTCGGCCCGGAAGCCGCCCAGCAGGCCGAAGTCGACCCAGTAGTGCGCCAGGACGGACCCGCGGGCCCAGAGCGGGAAGAGCACGACCGAGGCGGCCATCGACAGCAGCCCGGCGACGCCGATGCCGGCCACCACGCCGTAGTCCCAGCTCGGGTACGACAACCCACCCACGCCGCCGAACGCCCATGCGCCCGCCACGACGACCGGCCAGGTGAAACCGAGGATCAGCAGTGCGCCGGCCCCGACGGTCACGACCGCGACGAGCGGGTACACGACCGCGGCGTGCAGCAGGTAGAGCCAGTAGTGCGGGTTGGCGACGGCCGACCCCGTGCGGGTCCACCAGTTCTGCTGCCAGCGGGGCGTCCAGTCCACCGGGCGGATCGGCCTCGGGTCCGCCCAGCTCATGCGGAGCTTCTCGAACTGTCCGAGCCACCGCGCCACGAACAGCGCGATGAAGAACATGAGCAGGACGAAGGGGTTGAACAGGTCCCGGAACCCGCCACCGAAGATCGCCGTCGGGAACGCGAAGTACAGCGTGCAGAGCAGCACGGCGGTGAGCGCCATGTAGCCGAAGTCCCGCGGCAGGCGCTTCCACGCGTCGCGGTAGAACTGCCCGGCGGTCATGCCGGACCCGCGACCGGAACCACCGACCGGACCGGACCCGACCCGCGGGGTGGCGCTCCACGACGCCGGAGGGGACTGCGCGGCGTCCTGGGAGTCCTGGGGGTCCTGGTGGTGCTGGCGCGGGTACTGGGGCATCGGCGTGGTGGCTCCAGGGGGCACGGAGTCGCCCAGCGGGACGGTCTGGGCCTGGTCGGGCGAAGGCGTGACGTCGTCCAGCGGGACGGTTCGCGCCTGGTCGAGGCGGTCGGTGTCGGTCATGCATCCAGCCTCGCGATCGCGGAGCCGTTCCCCCATCCTGCCCTCTCCCCACCCCGGGTGGGGTTATCCCCCCTCTTCCACAGACCGTCCGATCCACGCCCGCGCGTCCTGCCCGTGGATCACGCTCGTCGGATGGGTGATGCGCTCCGCGCACTGATCGACGCCGTCGGGCTCCAGGTCGGGCCGGGCACCGAGGTCCGGTCCGACGACGAGGCGTGGACGCTCGACGTCGAACCGACGGGCACCCGCGTCTGGGTGGCGACGCGGTCCCGCTCCGTGTGGATCCGGCGCGGAGACGACATCGCGATCGTCGACGCCGGCACCGCTGCCTTCGTCGAAGGGCACGCGACGATCACGATCAGCACGGGCCCGGAGCGCTCCGGCCCGCCCGATGCCGCTGCGACGTACGCGTTCCCGCACGAAGCACTCTTCGCGCTGACCGGTGTCCTCGTCGGTGCCGCAACGCTCGGACCCCTCGCCGACGAGGTCCTCGCACTCCCGGCCATCGCGACGACCGGTCCGCCCAGGGGCTCCCTCACCCGATGTCGGCCTCGCGCTCCGCCATGTCGGGCACCTGGACGGCGGGAGGTGGCACGGCGCGCAGCAGCAGGCCCTCGCCCGACTCGTCGTCACGACGGTGCTCCGCGACAACCCGCCCCCGATGCTCGGCGACAACGGTCTCGCGCGAGTCCTCGACCGCCTGTTCGATCCCGCCGGTCAACCATCCGTGCGGGAGCTCCTCGTCGGCATCGACATGTCGGAGCGCACCCTCGAGCGCCGGTGCGTCGCAGCGACGGGATGCTCGCCCGCGCAGCTCGGCCGCTGGTACCGCAGTCTCGCCGTCCGGAGCGCGCTCAGTCGTGGAGACCGCCCGTCCGACGTCGCGACCCGCTTCGGCTTCAGCACGACGTCGTCCATGCGGCGGGCCCTCGAGCGGGTCCGACCCCCGACGAACCGCCGGTGACCGTCGACCGCGGGGGAAGGCAGTTCCGCTTCGCATCGATGACGGTTCTGGTTCACGATCCTCGGGTTTCGTGAGCCAGAACCGTCACGGCGCGGAGAAGACCACGTCGTCCCGCGCCGTCGCAGGTGCGGTGTGGCGCGCCGGTCGCGGCGGCAGCACGAGTGAGTCGTCGGCGCCGACCTCCGGAGCGGTCAGACGGGGGCGCGGCCGGTGGACTCGCGGACGCTCAGGGTGAGCGAGGGGCCCGCGCGTGACGGGAGCGGGGTGCTGGCGTCGATCTGCGCGCGCAGCAGGGTCGCCGCACGCTGCCCGAGCTCGACCGTGTCGCGGGTGAGCGAGGTGATCGCCGGCCGGACGAGCCGGATCATCGCCGAGTCGTCGAAGGACACGATCGAGACGTCGCCGGGCACCGCGACGCCCATCTCGCTCGCCACGCCCAGCCCGGCGACGGCGAGCACGTCGTTGTCGTAGACGATCGCGGTCGGTCGGACGCTCCTCGACAGCAGGGTGCGGGTGGCGCTCGCGCCGGCCTCGGCCGAGTAGTCCGTCGGTACCGAGACCGCGTCGTCGAGCCCCTCGTCGGCCGCGAACGCCCGGAGCCGGTCCATGCGCATGGCGGTGTGCTCGAACTCGGGCCTGCCGGCGACGTGCGC
This sequence comes from Curtobacterium sp. MCBD17_026, assembly GCF_003234895.2. Classification (NCBI taxonomy): domain Bacteria; kingdom Bacillati; phylum Actinomycetota; class Actinomycetes; order Micrococcales; family Microbacteriaceae; genus Curtobacterium; species Curtobacterium sp. MCBD17_026. The sequence goes on from NZ_CP126281.1 coordinate 1,049,647, forward strand.
GATGCGTCGGTGCCCGAGGGCGTGCAGGTACCGCAGAACCGTGTCGGTGGCGTCCGAGTCGTCGATCCAGACGGTGGGTGCGGCGCCGTCGGGGGAGGGGTGCGAGCCGACGACGACGGTCGGCATGCCGAGGTCGGCGAGCAGGGCGAGCCGGGCGTCGTCGCGACGGGGGTCGATCACGATGACGCCGTCGACACGGTGTCCGCGCCACCAGTCCCGGTAGGTCTCGAGTTCCTCGTCCGCGTCACGCGCGACGAGCAGGTTCATGCCGACGTGGGTGCCGGCGAGCCCGAGCTGGATGCCGGAGATCAGGTCGCCGAAGAACGATTCCGTGCCCAGGGTCCGGGCGGGGCGGTTCAGCACGAACCCGATGGAACCGGCCTTCGCACCGCCGAGTGCCCGGGCTGCGGTGTGCGGCTGCCAGTCGAGCTCGAGGGCGATCTCGCGCACGCGGCGGCGGGTCTCGTCGGAGACACCGGGGCGGTCGTTCAACGCGAACGACACCGCGCTGATGGACACGCCGGCCCGCGCGGCGATGTCGGCGATCGTCGTTCGACGCTTGGTGGCCACGGGGTTGACTATAGCGCTTTAGTCATTCACAGTGGCTGCCACACACGGGTTCGGTGACTGTTGCTGAACCGGTTCAGCTATGACGAGGGAGTCAGACGCCATGAGGACCACCACACGCATGACGAGGGGCCGCGCCACCGCGCTGCTCGCGACGGCCGCCGCGACGGCGCTCGTCCTGACCGGCTGCTCGAGCGGCGGGAACGCGGCCGACGGCGGCGACGGCGAGATCAGCGGCACCATCACCCTGCAGACCTGGGCGCTCACGCCGACCTACACGGGCTACCTCAACGGGGTCATCGAGGACTTCGAGCAGGCCCACCCGGACGCGAAGGTCAAGCTGCAGGACCAGCCCGGCGACGGGTACGCCGACAAGGTGCTCAGCCAGGCTTCGTCGAACAGCCTGCCCGACGTGATCAACCTGCCGCCGGACATCGCCCTGCCGCTCGCGAAGCGCGGGTTCCTGCAGGACGTCGCGAAGGATGACTCGAAGCTCGACAGCACGTACGTCGCCGGGGCACTGGACTCGTACGAGTACAAGGGCGTCGACGGCACGTTCGGGTACCCCTGGTACCTCAACACCGACGTGAACTACTGGAACTCGACGATGTTCGCCAAGTGCGGCCTCGACGCGAAGAACCCGCCGAAGACCACCGACGAGCTGTTCACGCAGGCGAAGACCATGCACGACAACTGCCCGACCGACTACCTGATGAGCCGCAAGCCGGGCCTCGGTGACTTCACGCTCGCCGGGGTCAAGGTGCTCAACGCCGACGGCACGAAGTTCACCTTCGCCGACTCGTCGAAGGCCGCCGACCTGATCGACCGCTACAAGGACGCGTACCAGGACGGCTACATGCCCTCCAACGTGCTGAACAGCGACTACCTCGGCAACTCCACCCTGTTCACGCAGGCCAAGGTCGCCTGGACCACCGGTGGCGCCACCTCGCTCGCCGACTTCGAGAAGAACAACCCGTCGCTCAAGGGCAAGGTCACCGTCAGCCCCGCACTCGACACCCCGCCGCTCTACGTCCAGGGCCTGTCGGTCTCGAGCAAGTCGAAGCACCTCGCCACCGCCGAGGCCTTCGCGAAGTTCATGACGAACGCGAAGAACCAGGAGGCGTTCGCCCACGAGGTCAACATCTTCCCGTCCACCACGTCGTCGCAGTCCGACCCGTACTTCTCGAAGGACGACGGCACCGTGAACGGCGAGGCCCGGGTCCTGGCGAACGAGGCCCTGAAGACGGCGAAGGTCATCAACCCGGTCGAGGCGAACTCCGCGATGACGGACTTCCTCGACCAGCAGATCGCCCTCGCGATGAAGGGCCAGGTGGCGCCCGAGAAGGCGCTGCAGACCGCCCAGACCAAGATGAACAGCCTGCTGGCCAACGGCTGATCCAGCCCCGAAGAAGGAAGAGGGAGGATCGTCATGCGTGCCAACCGTTGGTACACGCCCTGGTTGCTCGTCCTGCCGGCACTGATCTGGCTCGTCGCGTTCAGCCTGTGGCCCTCGATCAACACGGTCCGGTTGTCGTTCACGAACGCCAGCCCGCTCGGCGGCGTCAGCCAGTGGGTCGGGGTCGAGAACTTCGAGACCCTGCTCGCCGACCCGCAGGTGTGGGAAGCGCTGCTCAACAGCGTCATCTACATGGCGGTGTGCCTGCCGCTGCTGACGGTCCTCCCGCTCCTCATCGCGGTGCTCGTGCAGCAGAAGCTGCCCGGGATCGCGTTCTTCCGCACCGCGTTCTACACGCCGGTCATCGCGTCCGCGGTGGTCGTCGGGCTCATCTGGACGTGGATCCTCGACGACCGCGGCGTCATCAACGAGATGGCGCAGGCCCTCGGCGTCGTGCAGGGCAGCGTCCCGTTCCTGACCGACCGGTGGCTGCTGCTCCTCAGCGCCATCAGCCTGACGGTGTGGAAGGGGCTCGGCTACTACATGATCATCTTCCTGGCCGCCCTCGGGAACGTCGGCAAGGACCTGCACGAGGCCGCCGCGCTCGACGGCGCCGGCGCGGTCCGGCGCTTCTGGTCGGTCACGATGCCCGGGGTCCGCGGCACCATGACGCTCGTCGGGATCCTGGTGTGCGTCTCCGCGCTCCGGGTGTTCAGCGAGCTCTACATCCTCACCAACGGCACCGGCGGGCCCGGCGGGCAGGACAACTCGCTCGTCATGCTCATCCAGCAGTACGCCCGCGGCTTCACCGGCAACCTCGGCTACGCGTCCGCCCTGAGCCTCCTGCTCTTCGTCGTGACGCTCGTGCCGATGCTCGCCCTCGCCCGGATGAACAGCAAGGCGGACAAGTGACGAACACGACCAGCACGACCGAACCCGTCATCGGCGGCGCGCAGGGCGCAGCCAGCCCGACGCCGGACGTGACCGGCGCGACGGGCGCGGGGCGGGCCTCCAGGCAGAACGGACGCGACGGACGCAAGCGGCGCCGCGCGGTCTGGGGCGTCATGTCCACCCGCGAGAAGGTCGTCCGCTACGTCCTGCTCATCGTGGTGCTCTTCATCACGATCGGCCCGTTCCTGTGGCAGCTGTCCACGTCGCTCAAGGGCGCTGGCGAGGACATCTACACGGCGAACCCGTCGTTCATCCCGTCCGAGCCGACCATCGAGAACTACCTGAAGGTCGCCGCCGCGATCCCGGTGTGGCGGTACATCGGCAACTCACTGCTCGTCGCCGCGATCGACGTGCTCGGCAACATCGTGTTCGCGACCCTCGCCGGCTTCGCCCTCGCCCGTCTGCAGTGGCGACACCGGAAGCTCGTGCTCGGCCTGTTCCTCGGCACCCTCGTGCTGCCCGGCGAGGCGACGATCATCTCGCAGTTCGTCACCGTGAAGGACCTCGGCCTCGCCGACAACCTGGTCGGCGTCGCCCTGCCCGGCATGATCGCGGCGCTCAACGTCCTGCTGATGTTCAACGCGTTCCGGCAGATCCCCGAGGAGATCGACCAGGCCGCGGTGATGGACGGTGCGAACGCCCTGCAGCGCCTGCGCTACATCTCGCTGCCCGCCGTGCAGGGGACCATCGCCGTCATCGCGATCTTCTCGTTCATCGGTGCGTGGGACGACTTCCTCTGGCCGCTCATCGTGCTGCAGTCGCCCGAGAACCTCACCCTGACCGTCGGGTTGCAGTACCTGCAGGGCACGTTCGCCACCGACCAGCGGATGATCGCGGCCGGCACCATGATCGCCTTCATCCCGATCGCCGTGATCTTCGCCGTCCTGCAGCGCTTCTTCTTCAAGGGCGTCGAAGAGGGCGGTGTGAAGGGCTGATGCGCTTCGGGGTCAACTACACGCCCTCGGTCGGCTGGTTCCACTCGTGGCTCGACTTCTCGCGGTCGGACACCGCCAGGGACCTCGAGGCCATCGCGTCGATCGGCGCCGACCACGTGCGCATCTTCCCGCTCTGGCCGGTCGTCCAGCCGAATCGGACACTCATCCGGCAGCAGGCCCTCGACGACGTCGCGACGGTCGTCGACCTCGCCGACTCGTTCGGGCTCGACGTCAACGTGGACGCCCTGCAGGGGCACCTGTCGAGCTTCGACTTCGTGCCGTCCTGGCTGGACAGCTGGCACCGCCGCAACATGTTCACCGACCCGGACGTGGTCGCGTCGACCGCCGCCTACGTCCGGGCGCTCGCCGGAGCGGTCGCCGACAGGCCGAACCTGCTCGGGATCACCATCGGCAACGAGGTCAACCAGTTCGCACACGCGCCGCACCCCGCACCGCACGCGATCACGGCGGAGCAGGGGCACGCGTGGGCGGCGGCGATGGTCGCGGCGGCGCGAGCGGGGCTGTCGGACGGGTCGTCGGGGTCGGCCGGGTCGTCGGGGTCAGCCGCGTCGTCCGTGTCGGTCGGCCTGGAGGCACGGCTCGACCCCGCCTCGTCGGTCCCGTCCGCCATCGGGTTGCGCCCCGGGCCGCTGGTCACCGTCGCGCAGTACGACGCGGCGTGGTACGACGACGCCCAGCCCTTCGGCCCGGAGCACGCGGCGGACCACGGTGACGCCACGGTCACACACTCGTGGGTGTTCAACGGCTCGGCGGCCCTGCACGGCGCCCTCGGGGCCGGGTCGGTGCGGCACGGGGAGTACCTGCTCCAGCTCGCCGCGGCCTGGAACCGCGACGCCGCCCGTCCGAACTGGCTGCAGGAGGTCGGGGCCCCCACCAACGTCGTCGACCCCGCCGACGCCGCCGCGTTCACCGAGCAGACCATCCGGCACGTCCTCGACGCGCAGCAGGTGCTCGGGGTGACGTGGTGGTGCTCCCACGACGTCGCCCGGTCGCTCGCGGACTTCCCGGAGCTCGAGTACGACCTCGGGCTGTTCACGAACGACGGACGACTGAAGCCCGCCGGCGAGGCGTTCGCCGCCCTCGCCCGCGCCGAGCACACCCGCGACGCCCGCGCCGCACCGCCGGCCACCGCGCTCGTCCTCGACGACGTGCTGTCCGACGGCACCGACCGGCGCGGCACCCGGGCCGACTGCGCCCCCGGCGGTCGGTTCGCCGCCGCCTGGCTCGCCCTGGCCGAGGCCGCGCCGGACGGCCGCGGCCCGCAGGTCGTCCTGCGCTCCCGACTGTCGGACACCGCGCTGCTGGCCGCCCGCGGCATCGACCGCTGCGTCGACGTGCCGTCCGACCTCGACACCACCACCGTCCGCGTCGCCCACCCGGCGACCACGCCCTGACCCCGGAAGGCCCCATGCACGACGACATCCCCCTCACCACCGGACGCGCCCGCCGGGTGCTCGACGAGCGGATCACCCCCGCGGTGCACGCGACCACGACGGCCCTCGAGACCGCCTGGCACGAGCTGCCGGGGGAGCCGATCCCCCCGACCGAGGGGCTCGCGCTCACGTTCGAACCCTACGAGGTCGGCACGCCGTGGGGTGCGGCCTGGGGCACGACGTGGTTCCGGCTGACCGGGACTGTGCCGACCGAGTGGGCCGGACGCCGGGTGGAGGCCGTGATCGACCTCGGCTTCGACAAGAACATGCCCGGGTTCCAGTGCGAGGGACTCGTCTACCTGGCCGACGGCACACCCGTGAAGTCGATCAACCCACGCAACCAGTGGGTCCTGGTCACCGAGCGGGCCGAGGGCGGGGAGACCGTCGAACTCTTCGTCGAGGCCGCGTCGAACCCCGTCCTGCTCGACTACCACCCCTTCCTGCCGACGCAGGAGGGCGACGTGCAGACCTCGTCGTCGAAGCGCCTGTACGCCACCCGCCGGATGGAGCTCGCCGTGTTCGAGTCCGAGGTGCACGAACTCGCCCTCGACGTCGACGTCCTGCTCGAACTGCAGGCCGAGCTGCCCGCCGGACCCCGACGCATGCGGATCCTGCAGGCCCTCGACGACGCCCTCGACGCGCTCGACCTGCAGCACATCCCGGAGACCGCCGGTGACGCCCGTGCAGCGCTCGCCGAGGTGCTCGCCGCTCCCGCCGAGGCCTCGGCGCACACGATCTCGGCCGTCGGGCACGCCCACATCGACTCCGCCTGGCTCTGGCCCGTGCGCGAGACCATCCGCAAGGTCGCCCGCACCACCTCGACCATGACTGAGCTCATCGACCAGACCGACGACTTCCTGTACGGCATGTCGAGCGCGCAGCAGTACGCGTGGATCAAGGAGCACCGTCCCGAGGTCTACGCCCGCGTCAAGGCTGCGGTCGAGGCCGGCCGGTTCCTGCCGATCGGCGGCATGTGGGTCGAGTCCGACACCGTGATGCCGACCGGCGAGAGCATCGTCCGGCAGTTCTCGCAGGGCCAGCGGTTCTTCGAGCGCGAGTTCGGCATCCGGCCCAAGGGCGTCTGGCTGCCCGACAGCTTCGGGTACTCGCCGGCGCTGCCGCAGCTCATGCGTCGTGCGGGCTTCGAGTGGTTCTTCACGCAGAAGATCTCGTGGAACCAGGTGAACAAGTTCCCGCACCACACGTTCCTGTGGGAGGGCATCGACGGGTCGCGGGTGTTCTCGCACTTCCCGTCGATGGACACCTACAACTCGCGGTTGTCCGGCAGCGAGGTCGCGAAGGCCTCCCGCCAGTTCCGCGAGAACCGACTCGCCACCGGCTCGATCGCCCCGGTCGGCTGGGGTGACGGCGGCGGTGGGACGACCCGCGAGATGACCGGCACCGCGGCACGGCTGGCCGACCTCGAGGGCAGCGCGAAGGTCCGCTGGGAGCACCCGGACGCGTTCTTCGACCGGGCGAAGTCCGAGCTGACCGACCCCCCGGTGTGGGTGGGTGAGCTGTACCTCGAGCTGCACCGCGCGACGCTCACGTCGCAGCACGGCACGAAGCAGGGCAACCGCCGCTGCGAGCAGCTGCTCATCGAGGCCGAGCTCTGGGCCGCGACCGCCGCCGCCCGCACCGACTTCGCCTACCCGTACGACGAACTCGACGCCCTGTGGCAGCAGGTCCTGCTCCAGCAGTTCCACGACATCCTGCCGGGCACCTCGATCGCGTGGGTGCACCGCGAAGCGGTCGAGCGCTACGCCGAGACGGCCGCGGCGCTGACCGCGATCATCGACCAGGCGCTCTCGGCGCTCGCCGGCACCGGAGACGCAGCCGTCGTCGTGAACCCGGCCCCGTTCCTCCAGGCCGGTGCACCAGCGCAGGGAGCGGTCCTGGCGACCGACGTGGCGGCGGCGACCGCGGTGTCGCTGACCGAGCAGGACGGCGGGTACGTGCTGGCGAACGACCTGGTGCGGGTCGTCGTCGACGCGCGGGGGCTCGTGACGAGCGCCGTCGACCTGGCGAGCGGGCGCGAGGCGATCGCGTCCGCACAGGCGGCGAACCTGCTGCAGCTCCACCAGGACTTCCCGAACATGTGGGACGCGTGGGACGTCGACCGGTACTACCGGAACCGCGTCGAGGACCTGGTGTCGCTGTCGGCCCTCGACGCATCCGTCGACGAGGCCGGGGTCGCACGGGTCGTCGTCTCGCGGGTCTTCGGTGACTCGACGGTGACGCAGGAGATCGTCCTGGCGCCGGGGTCCCGCACGGTCGAGTTCGACCAGGTGACCGACTGGCACGAGACCGAGAAGTTCCTCAAGGTGGCGTTCCCGCTCGACGTCCGTGCCGAGCACACCGTCGCGGAGACGCAGTTCGGCGCGCAGAAGCGGGTGACGCACACGAACACCTCGTGGGAGGCCGCGAAGTTCGAGACCTCGATGCATCGCTACGTGCTGGTGTCCGAGCCGGGCTTCGGCGTCGCGCTCGTGAACGACTCGATCCACGGCTTCGACACCACGCGTGACGCCGTCGACGGGCACGTCACCACCACCGTGCGGCTGTCGCTGCTGCGGGCACCGCGGTTCCCGGACCCCGAGACCGACCAGGGCGTGCAGACGCACCGGTACGGCATCGTCATCGGCACCGACCAGCTCGGAGCCACGTCAGCCGGCGTGCGGATGAACGCGGGCGCGCGGACGATCACCGGGGCGCACGGCTTCGACCCGCTGGTGCAGGTCTCCGGCGACGTCGTGCTGTCGAGCGTGAAGCTCGCCGACGACCGGTCCGGCGACCTGGTCGTGCGCGTCTACGAGCCGTCGGGGCAGCGGGGGACCGGGGGCATCGAGGCCGACGGCGCGGAGTTCGGCCCGGCTGCCGAGGTGACGCTGCTCGAAGAGCCGCTGACCCCGGCCGGGGTGGTCGACGCGTCCTCGTTCGCCGTCGACGCCTACGAGGTCCGCACCTTCCGCTTCCCACGCGAGTGATCGATCCATCCACACAAGGAGGAACGCCATGAAGAAGTCCACGAAGTTCAGCATCGCGACCGTACTGGTCGCCATGCTCGCGGCACCACTGGTGCCCGCCGCAGCATCCGCGGCGCCCTCCTCGTCCGGGTCCAGCCACGGGCACGGGCACGGTCCGTCCCACGGCGGCGGTCACGGTCACGGGCACCACGCTGCGCCCACCAAGTCGGGGCCGACGAGCATCGCCTACGTCGAGGTGAACAACGACGAGCTCGCCAACGTCGGTCGGTACACGCTGGCGAACGGCGCGAACGCGTTCGACGTGGCGATCATCTTCGCCGCGAACATCAACTACGAGGACGGCAAGGCGGTCCTGTACAACAACGAGAACGTGCAGCGCACCCTCGACCAGGCCGCCACGCAGATTCGCCCGCTGCAGGCCAAGGGCATCAAGGTCACGCTCTCGGTGCTCGGCAACCACCAGGGCGCCGGCCTCGCGAACTTCCCGACGAAGGCCGCGGCGCGGGACTTCGCGGCGCAGGTGTCGGCGACGGTGAAGCAGTACGGACTCGACGGGGTGGACCTGGACGACGAGTACTCCGACTACGGCGTGAACGGTACCCCGCAGCCGAACCAGCAGTCCATCGGCTGGCTCATCAGTGCCCTGCGTGCGGACATGCCGGGCAAGATCATCTCGTTCTACGACATCGGCCCGTCGTCCGACGCCCTGAAGACGGCGAACCCGTCGATCGGTGGGAAGCTCGACTACGCCTGGAACCCCTACTACGGCACCTACACGGCGCCGACGATCCCGGGCCTGCCGAAGTCGAAGCTGTCCGCCGCCGCGGTCGACATCCAGAACACCCCGCAGGCCACCGCAGTGTCGCTCGCACAGCGCACGAAGGCCGACGGGTACGGCGTCTTCATGACGTACAACCTGCCGGGAGGCGACGAGTCGGCGTACGTGTCGTCGTTCACGAACGTGCTCTACGGCCAGGCCGCGTCGTACCGCTGACGCTCGCATCCTGACGGAGGCTCGCGCCCCGTGCTCCCCGGCTCCGGCCTGGAGGCGCGGGGCGCGTCCGTCGTCCGGTCCCGCTGGTCCGGGGGAGGCACCAGTTCCTCCTCGCGAATGACGGTTCCGGTTCGCAGACCCCGGCGATCGTGAACCGGAACCGTCATCCACCGAAAACGAATCCCGGCCCGGCGCGCTCGACGCCGCGGTCGTACGATCGCCGCATGGAGCTCGAGTTCCGCGGCGAGGTGATCGAGTGGCGCGGCCCGTCACCCTTCTTCTTCGTCGTCGTGCCGCCGGACGCCGCCGAGGTCATCGCGGACCTCGCGCCGGTGCTCACCTACGGGTGGGGTGTGATCCCGGCCCGCGTGACGATCGGCCCGGTGACGTGGACGACGTCGCTGTTCCCGAAGGACGGCGGGTACCTCGTGCCGTTGCGGGCGGCGGAGCGGAAGCGTGCCCGTGTCGATCTCGGTGACTCCCCGGAGATCACCCTCGAGTTCGCCGACCCCTGACGGGAGAGGTGAGGTTGTGGAGGGGATGACGGGAATCGAACCCGCGTAGCCAGTTTGGAAGACTGGGGCTCTACCATTGAGCTACATCCCCGCGCCTGCGCACCAGGCGCAGCCCGACCATCGTAGCGGACGAACGAGCACCGACATGCCGACGCGCGTCATCCCGAAGCCAGACCCCGGCGCCGCGCGGACCATCCGCTGGTCGCGGGTGGTCTCGTACGTGCTGGTGGTCCTCGCCGCCGCGGTCCTGTCCCTGCGCCCCGACCTGTTCGGCGATCCGCAGTCGCAGCCCGCGCACGCACTGCTGCACGTCTGGCGGATCGTCGTCGGACTGCTGCTCGCGGTCGCCGCACTCGGGGTCCAGGTGGCCGTCGGGATCCGTTGGCGACGCGGACTGCGACGTGCCGCTGACGACGACTGAACAACGTCCGGGAACAGCGCGGCGTCGGACCGCTAGACTCACCGGGGTCGCATGCGCCCTGCGCGTGCGCGGCCGATCCCTGGCACACACCAACGGGGCGTAGCTCAGCTTGGTAGAGCGCCCGCTTTGGGAGCGGGAGGTCGCAGGTTCAAATCCTGTCGCCCCGACCAGGTCCTTCGAGCACCACCGACCACACGAACGTCAACCAACAGGAGAACATCCCTTGGCCACCAGCACCGTCGACAAGGTGAGCGACACCCGCGTCAAGCTCACCGTGAACGTGACGCCGGACGATCTCAAGCCGAGCATCGACCACGCCTACAAGCACATCGCCGAGCAGATCAACATCCCCGGCTTCCGCAAGGGCAAGGTCCCGCCGGCGATCGTCGACCAGCGCGTCGGCCGCGGCGAGGTCCTGAACCACGCCGTCGGTGACGCCATCGACAACTTCTACCGCCAGGCGGTCGAAGAGCAGGAGCTGCGCATCCTCGGCCGTGCCGAGGCCGACGTCGCCGAGCTGCCGAACGTCGCGGACTTCACCGGCGACCTCGTCCTCACCTTCGAGGTCGACGTCCGCCCTGAGTTCGACCTGCCGGACTACTCCTCGTACGAGCTCACCGTCGACGCCGTCGAGGTGTCGGACGACGAGATCGAAGAGGAACTGCAGAACCTCCGCACCCGCTTCGGCACGCTCGTGACGGTCGACCGTCCGGCGAAGACCGGCGACTTCGCGCAGATCGACCTCACCGCCAGCATCGGTGACGACGAGGTCGACTCGGCCACCGGCGTCTCCTACGAGATCGGCTCCGGCGACCTGCTCGAGGGCATCGACGAGGCGCTCGAGTCCCTGACCGCCGGTGAGTCGACGACCTTCGAGTCGAAGCTCGTCGGTGGCGACCGCGAGGGCGAGACCGCCCAGATCGCCGTCACCGTCACCGCCGTCAAGGAGCGCGAGCTCCCCGAGGCCGACGACGAGTTCGCCCAGATCGCCAGCCAGTTCGACACCATCGACGAGCTCAAGGCGGACCTCAAGGAGCAGATCGCGAAGTCCAAGACCTTCGGTCAGGGCGCCGCGGCTCGCGACAAGCTCGTCGAGAAGCTCACCGAGGACGTCAACATCCCGATCTCGGAGCAGCTCATCGCCGACGAGGTGCACCGTCACCTCGAGCAGGAGAACCGCCTCGAGGACGAGGAGCACCGCAAGGAGGTCTCCGAGTCCAGCGAGACCGCCTTCCGCTCGCAGATCCTCCTCGACGCGATCGCCGAGAAGGAAGAGATCCAGGTCTCGCAGGAGGAACTGACCCAGTACCTCATCCAGGCCGCCGCGCAGTACGGCATGGAGCCGGCCGAGTTCATCAAGGTCATCGACCAGAACGGCCAGATCCCCGGCATGGTCGGCGAGGTCGCCCGTTCGAAGGCGGTCGCGACCGTCCTGTCGAAGGTGACCGTCAAGGACACCAACGGCGACGCCGTCGACCTGTCCGCCTTCACGGCGGGCGTCGCGCAGGAGCCGGCAGGGGACGCCGAGTAACGATCTCGACGCCACCAGCACGACTTGACGGGAGGCACGGTGCCAGCTGGCACCGTGCCTCCCGTCCGTCGTTTCCGCACCTTCGCATTGCCGACAGCGAACAGACGAGAACTGGTGCGTTGCACCCGATAAGTTCGACAACAAGCGACAACTGAACGGGAGCTTTTCCATGGCCGAAGCAACACTGAACCCCAGTGTTTTTGACCGCCTTCTGAGAGACCGGATCGTGTGGCTCGGCTCCGAGGTCCGCGACGACAACTCGAACGAGATCGCAGCCAAGCTGCTGCTGCTCGCCGCCGAGGACCCTGAGAAGGACATCTACCTCTACATCAACTCGCCCGGTGGTTCGATCACCGCCGGCATGGCGATCTACGACACGATGCAGTTCGTCCCGAACGACATCGTCACCGTGGGCATCGGCCTCGCCGCGTCGATGGGACAGTTCCTGCTGTCCTCCGGCACGCCCGGCAAGCGCTACATCACGCCGAACGCGCGCGTGCTGCTCCACCAGCCGTCCGGTGGCTTCGGCGGTACCGCCGCCGACATCCAGACGCAAGCCAAGGTCATCCTCGACATGAAGCAGCGCATGGCGGAGCTCACGGCCGAGCAGACCGGCAAGTCGGTCGAGCAGATCCTCAAGGACAACGACCGCGACAACTGGTTCACGGCGCAGGAAGCGCTCGAGTACGGCTTCGTCGACCACCTCCGCGCCTCGAGCGCCGAGGTCATCGGCGGTGGTGGCACCGTCGGCGACGGCGAGACGCCCACCAGCGCAGCCGAGCCCGACGCCCAGTCCTGATCACCACCGAAGAAAAGGAAACGAGAATGCATCTCCCCATGCTCGGTGGCGCGCAGAACGTCCCGGCTCCGTCCAATCGGTACATCCTGCCGAGCTTCGAAGAGCGCACGGCCTACGGCTACAAGCGCCAGGACCCGTACGCCAAGCTGTTCGAGGACCGCATCGTGTTCCTCGGCGTGCAGGTCGACGACGCGTCGGCTGACGACGTCATGGCCCAGCTGCTCGTGCTCGAGTCGATGGACCCCGACCGCGACATCGTGATGTACATCAACTCGCCCGGTGGCTCGTTCACCGCGATGACGGCGATCTACGACACGATGCAGTACATCCGTCCGCAGATCCAGACGGTCTGCCTCGGCCAGGCTGCCTCGGCCGCGTCGGTGCTCCTCGCCGGTGGCACCCCCGGCAAGCGCCTCGCGCTGCCGAACGCCCGTGTGCTGATCCACCAGCCCGCGACCCAGCAGGGTGGCGGTCAGGCGTCCGACATCGAGATCCAGGCGGCGGAGATCCTCCGCATGCGCACCTGGCTCGAGGAGACGCTGTCGAAGCACTCCAACAAGACGCCGGAGGAGATCAACCACGACATCGAGCGCGACAAGATCATGTCCGCGCAGGAAGCCGTGGAGTACGGCCTGATCGACCAGGTCCTCACCAGCCGCAAGAACCTGCCGGCGCTCGTCAAGTAGCACCAGCACGAACGACGAAGGCCCCGCACCGAACGGTGCGGGGCCTTCGTCGTTGCGCGGTGGTCAGTCGTCGGTGTCGTCGGACTCCGGGGCCGGCTTGCGACGCAGGAGCAGCAGCACCGCGACGACCACGCCGACCAGCACGATGCCACCGGCGCCGATCCAGATCGCGTCGGACGCCGCCGAGTCGCTCGACCCCGAGGCCGTGCCGGTGGCGGTGTCCGAGCCGGTGTCGTCGTCACCCGCAGTGGCGCAGGTCGGGGGCTTCGCCGCACCCGAGGCCGGAGTGAAGCCCGACGGTGCCTTCCAGGTGAAGGGGTACTCGTCGGACACGGTGTGCCCGTCGGCTGAGACGATCTGCCACTCGACGGTGTACCCGCCCGAGTCGCCGAGTGCGGCGGTCGTGGTCATCGACGGCCCCTCGACGTCGACGCAGCCGTCCTCGTAGTACCTGCCGTCGGGGCCGACGATGCGGAACGCGAAGCCCGACCCCGAGTCGCCGATGTCGAGCAGCTTGTCGTTCGTCGTGATGTCGAACGTCTCCGGCAGTTCGGTCAGGGTGCCGCCGACCTCGGGGTCGGACGAGACCAGGTAGTTGTGCGCGCTGGCCGGACCGGCGAGCCCGAGGACCGCACCACCGGCGATCGCGACGGCCGCGGCGGTCCCGGCCACGAGCCTCCAGGCAGAGGGCCGCGGGTGGGACCGACGCGAGCCGCGCCGCGTCACTTGGCGGAGCTCCGACGACGCGTGCCGGCGACGGCGACGACCAGTGCGACGGCACCGAGCACCAGGCCGCCGAGGCCGAGGAAGCGACCGACCAGGTCGGGGTCGCTCGAGGCGGTCGTGCCGGCGGCCTCGGCCGTCGGGGTCGCGGCGATCGGGTCACCGTCGTCGTCCGTCGCCTCGGCGGCGGTCAGCGTGATCGAGGGTGCCGGGTGCTCGGGCTCGGCTTCGCCGGCCTGCTGCTCCTGGTTCCACTCGACGCTGCCCTTCTCGCAGGTCTGGATCGCGGGGAACTCGACGAGGTCACCGGCCTTGCCGTCCGGCAGCGAGAACGAGAGTGCGAAGGTGTCGCGCTCGTCGGCGGGCAGGGGGGTCTTCGCGGTGTACGTGACGCTGGTGACACGCTCGGCGGCCGTCTCGGCGTGGTCCTCGTCCGATGCCGAGGCCGACGGGTCGGTGTAGGGCTCGGTCGCCTTCGTGATCGTCCAGTTCGGGTTCACGGTGGGCGTGACCTCGATGACGGACTCCGGCACCTGGAACTCGATCTTGGTGGTGGGGGAGCCGTCGCAGCCGTGCGGGACCGAGAAGGTCGCCGTGGTGTACGAGTTCGCTGCGGTCGACGTGGCCGTGGCGGACACGTGCGCGCTGGCCGTCGTGGCGCTACCGAGGACGATGACGGCCGCGACACCGAGGGTGACGGCGCCGCCGGCGGCGAGACGCTTCTGCATGGGGTTCCTTCCGGGGTGGTTCTGCACCTGCTGTTCTACAAGATGTAGAGAAGTCCGGATCACCGTAGCAGGGTCGCACGCCCAGGGCGAACGCGCGGGCGGATTCCGGAGGGGCATCGCGGTCGGTGTCACCGGTTGCGGTTAGGCTCGTGTCCACGACGAGGTGCCCACCAGCAGCGGTGCACCAGCGGTGGTGCGACAGCGCGGCCGACATGTCCAATCAGGGAGGCACGGGAATGGCACGCATCGGAGAGAGCGGCGATCTCCTCAAGTGCTCGTTCTGCGGCAAGAGCCAGAAGCAGGTCCAGCAGCTCATCGCCGGACCGGGCGTCTACATCTGCGACGAGTGCGTCGAGCTCTGCAACGAGATCATCGAGGAACGTCTGGCCGAAGCCGGCGAGGACACCTCGAGCGGGGACTTCGAACTGCCCAAGCCGCGGGAGATCTTCGACTTCCTGCAGGAGTACGTCATCGGGCAGGACCCGGCGAAGCGCGCCCTCGCCGTGGCCGTCTACAACCACTACAAGCGCATCCGGGCGCAGGGGCAGATCACCGCCGCCGAAGACCGCGACGACATCGAGATCGCCAAGTCGAACATCCTGCTCATCGGCCCGACCGGCTGCGGCAAGACGTACCTGGCGCAGACGCTGGCCAAGCGCCTCAACGTGCCGTTCGCCGTCGCGGACGCCACCGCCCTGACCGAGGCCGGCTACGTCGGCGAGGACGTCGAGAACATCCTCCTCAAGCTCATCCAGGCCGCCGACTACGACGTGAAGCGCGCCGAGACCGGCATCATCTACATCGACGAGGTCGACAAGATCGCCCGCAAGGCCGAGAACCCGTCGATCACGCGCGACGTCTCCGGCGAGGGCGTGCAGCAGGCGCTGCTCAAGATCCTCGAGGGCACGGTCGCCTCGGTCCCGCCGCAGGGTGGCCGCAAGCACCCCCACCAGGAGTTCATCCAGATCGACACGACGAACGTGCTGTTCATCGTGGCGGGTGCGTTCGCCGGGCTCGAGGACATCGTGTCCTCGCGCGTCGGCAAGCGTGGGATCGGCTTCGGGGCGCCTCTGCACAGTGCGACCGACCACCAGGACCTCTACTCCGAGGTGCTGCCGGAAGACCTGCACAAGTTCGGTCTCATCCCCGAGTTCATCGGCCGTCTGCCCGTCGTCACCACGGTGTCGCAGCTCGACCAGGCGGCGCTCATGCAGATCCTCACCGAGCCGAAGAACGCGCTGGTCAAGCAGTACCAGCGGATGTTCCAGATCGACGGCGTCGAGCTCGAGTTCGACCAGGGTGCGCTCGAGGCCATCGCGGACCTCGCGGTGCTGCGCCAGACGGGCGCCCGCGGGCTCCGGGCGATCCTCGAAGAGGTCCTCGGCCCGGTGATGTTCGACGTCCCGTCCGACGACGACGTCGCCCGCGTGGTGATCACCCGTGAGTCCGTGCTCGAGAACGCGGCGCCGACGATCGTGCCGCGACCCCGGGCCAAGCGCGTCGAGAAGTCGGCGTAGCCCTCCGGAACCACGAAACGGACACAGCACCTCGGAATTCCGTGGTGCTGTGTCCGTTTCTTGGTGCGAGCCGGGGCCGGTGCCCGTGCCGGTGTCGCCGCCGGGGACGGTGCCGGTGTCGCCGCCGGGCCTACTCCAGCCCGCGGCGCCGCAGCAGCGGGCCGACCTCGGCGTCGCGGCCGCGGAAGTCCCGGTACGCCTCCAGCGGGTCCTTCGCCCCGCCGACCCCGAGCAGCCGCTCGGCGAACCGCTTGCCAGCCCCGCGGTCCAGCCCGCCGTTGTCGCGGAACCACTCCACCGTGTCGGCGTCGAGCACCTCGGACCAGATGTACCCGTAGTACCCGGCGTCGTACCCGCCCGAGAACGTGTGCGCGAAGTACGTCGACGAGTAGCGCGGCGGCACGGCCTCGACCGCGATGCCGGCGGCGGCGAGGGCGTCTCGCTCGAAGTCCGCGACGGACGTCACCGCCGCGGCGTCGGCTGCCGAGAGCCGGTGCCACGCCTGGTCGAGCAGTGCTGCGGCGAGGTACTCGGTGGTGCCGAAGCCCTCGTTGAACCCCTCGGACTCGCTGAGCCCCAGGACGAGCTCGGGCGGCAGGGGCGCGCCGGTCTCGTGGTGCTTCGCGTAGTTCGCCAGCACGGACGGCCACGACAGCCACATCTCGTTCACCTGGCTCGGGAACTCGACGAAGTCCCGCTCGACGTTCGTGCCGGAGAACCGCGGGTAGGTGGTGCGGGCGACGAGGCCGTGCAGGGCATGCCCGAACTCGTGGAAGAGCGTCTCGACCTCGTCCTGGATGAGCAGGGTGGGGGAGCCGGCGGACGGCTTCGCGACGTTGAGGTTGTTGACCACGACGGGCAGGGTGCCGAGCAGCTCGGACTGCTCGACGACGGGGTTCATCCACGCGCCGCCGCGCTTGCCGTCGCGCGTGTAGAGGTCGAGCAGGTACAGTCCGACGGGCTCGTCGTCGTCGCCGGTGACCTCGAAGACCCGCACCTCGTCGTTGTAGCCGTGCAGGTCCGGGCGCTCGGTGAAGGTCAGACCGTACAGGGCGCCCGCGGCGTGGAAGACCCCGTCGTGCAGGACCCGGTCGGCCTCGAAGTACGGGCGGAGCGCGGTGCTGTCCGCGGCGAACTGCTCGCCTCGCAGGATCTCGGTGGCGTACGCCCAGTCCCACGACTCGATGTCGAAGCCGACCGTGCGCGACCGGACCGCGCGTTCGTCGTCGGCGTTCCGTGCAGCAGCGCCGACGAGCGAGGACAGCAGCCCGTCGACGGCCTCGGGGGTCTTCGCCGTCTCGTCGGCGGTGACCACAGCGGCGTGGTTCGGGAACCCGAGCAGCTCGGCGCGCTCCGCGCGGAGCCGGACGATGCGGAGCAGCACGTCGCGGTTGTCGTACTCGTTGCCGCGACGACCGCGGGCGAGCGAGGCGCGCATGATCCGCTCGCGCAGGTCCCGGTTCGCCAGCGAGGACAGCCACGGGTGTCCTGTGTAGAGCGGCAGCGTGATGAGCCAGCCGTCCAGGCCCCGGTCGGCAGCGGCGGCGGCCGCGGCGGACTTCGCACCGTCGTCGAGCCCCTCGAGCTCGTCCTCGCTGGTCACGTGCACGGCGGAGTCGTTGGTGTCCTCGAGCAGGTTCCGCTCGAAGGTCGTCGTGAGGGTCGAGAGCTCCTGGTTGATCGCGGTCAGACGCTCCTTGCCCGCGTCGTCGAGGCCCGCGCCCGCCAGGGTCATCTCGGCGTGCGTCCGCTCGACCAGTCGCAGCGCCTCGCCCGCCAGTCCGGCGGCCTCGGCACCGTCGAGCACCGCCTGCACGCGGGCGTACAGGCGGGAGTCGAGCGTGATCGCGTCGCGGTGGGCGGCGAGGAGCGGGGAGACCTCGGCCTCGAGGTCGTGCAACTCCGGGGTCGAGTCGGCCGACGACAGCGTGAAGAACACGTGGCTGACGCGGGTCAGCAGCTGCCCGGATCGCTCGAGTGCGACCAGGGTGTTCTCGACCGTCGGGGCGTGCGGGTCGGTGGCGATGGCCTCGACCTCGGCGCGCTGCTCGGCCATGCCGGCCTCGAACGCCGGTCGGTAGTGCTCGAGTCGCACGTCGTTGAAGGGCGGCAGGGCGTAGGGGAGGGTGCTCGGGACGTCGAACGGGGTTGCCATCTGCCCACCCTATGCACGGGTGCTGGAGTGCGTTCCTTCCCATGACGCCCGGACTGGGAAGCGGATTCGGGCGTACCTGGTCGAAACAACCCACCCGGTACGCCCGGAAACACCAGGTACGCCCGGAAACAACAGGTACGCCCGGAACGACCCGGTACGCCCGGAAACACCCGGTACGCCCGGAAACAACAGGTACGCCCGGAACGACCCGGGGAGCGCACCCGCGCCCGGCGCGACCAGTGAGCGGACGGGAGGCCCGTGGCGGTCTCGCCACGGGCCTCCCGTCCGCATCGTGGTCGCGTGTCAGCGCATCGCGGCGTCGATCAGGGTCACCGCGGCTCGGCGCGCGTGCGCGGCCGGCGCCGTGGTGCCGGCGATGGCCGCGGTGGTCTGCGCGCCCTCGGCGAGCAGTGCGAGCTGCGCGGCGAGCTCTTCGGCGTGCTCGGGGTCGGTGACGACCTCGGCGGTGAGCCGCTGCACGAACCGCTGGAACGAGTCCTTGTGCTCGCGCGCGATCTCGGCGACCGCGGGCGAGGTCGCGCCGAGCTCGCCGAACGCGTTGATGAACCCGCAGCCGCGGAACGTGTCGTCGCCGAACCACGACTCGAGGAAGTCGTAGACCGCCAGGAGCTTGTCGCGCGGGCTGGCCGCAGCCTCGACCGCGCCGTGCACGCCCTGCTCCCACATGTCGTGGCGGCCGGCGAGCACCGCGGCGATGAGCTGCTCCTTGCCGGGGAACGCCGCGTACAGCTTCTTGAGGGAGACCCCTGCGCCCGTCCGGATCTCGTCCATCCCCACGGACTGGATCCCGCGCGTGTAGAACAGCTGGTCCGCGACCTCGACGATGTGTGCTCGGACGTCCGGCTCGACGGTGCTGGTGGCCATGTGTGTACCCCGTTCCCTGAGTGTTCACCGTTCTCGACTTGCGCCGGGAACGGGCGTTCTCTACTGTAGTCCACATCGGCGGAGAACGATCGTTCTCCGCGATACCCAGGGAAGGAACGATCATGGGTGCCATCACCGTCGGAACCGAGAACAGCGTCGACATCGAACTCCACTACGAGGACAAGGGCCAGGGGCAGCCGATCGTGCTGATCCACGGCTTCCCCCTCGACGGCAACTCGTGGGAGGGGCAGGTCCCGATGCTCCTCGAGGCCGGCTACCGCGTCATCACGTACGACCGCCGTGGCTTCGGCCAGTCCTCGCAGCCGTCCACCGGCTACGACTACGACACCTTCGCCGACGACCTGCACACGGTCCTCGAGACCCTCGACCTGCGCGACGTGATCCTCGTCGGCTTCTCGATGGGCACCGGTGAGATCGCCCGCTACATCGGCCGCCACGGTGAGGACCGGATCGCGAAGGTCGCGTTCCTGGCCTCGCTCGAGCCGTTCCTCGCCATCACCGACGACAACCCCGACGGCGCCGGCCCGATGTCGTTCTTCGAGGGCGTCGCCGCCGACGTGGCGAAGGACCGCTACGCGTACTTCACGAACTTCTACCAGGACTTCTTCAACCTGTCGGAGAACCTCGGCTCCCGCATCTCCGAGGAGCAGGTCCGCAACGCCTGGAACATCGCGGCCGGCTCCGGCTCGATCGCGTCCGCTGCAGCACCCCTGACCTGGCCGACCGACTTCCGCCAGGACATCCCGAAGGTCACGGTCCCCGCCCTGATCGTGCACGGCACGTCGGACAACATCCTGCCGATCGACGCCACCGGCCGACGCTTCACCCAGGCCCTGCCCGCGGCGGAGTACGTCGAGATCGAGGGCGCCCCGCACGGCCTGCTCACCACGCACACCGCCGAGGTGAACGAGGTCCTGCGCACCTGGCTCGCCGAGTCCTGATCCCTCGGCGATCACGCGGGCGCTCCCCGGAGGGCGCGTCCGCAGCGTGAGCAGGAATGGTCGGGTCCCCACCGGGGACCCGACCATTCGTGCACACCGAGCGAGGTCCGCGCAGCGAACCACGCGCAGCGCGCCGCGCGCTAGTCCTCTTCGCCCGCGTCGTCGGGGTTCGTCACCTGGGCGTGCCCGAGCGCGTCGAGGTGGATCGAGGTCCCGTCGTCGAGCTCGACGATCGGCTTGCCCTCGAGGAACGTCAGGGTCCAGCCCCACGTCGCCGTGTCGACGGACTCCGCCGCGAGCTCGTCCTCGACCTCGCGCACGGCGACGACCATCACCTCGGGCAGTCGCGCAGGCGGCTCCCCACCCACGTTCCAGCGTGTGCCCAACTGCATCCGTGCCTCCAGTCCGTTCGTTTCGTGAGCAGGAATGGTCGGGTCCGCCTGACGGACCCGACCATTCCTGCTCACCATGCGTCGTGCGCGAGCCTACGACGCCGGCTGCTCCGCGAGCTCGATCTCGGTGACGGCGAGCTCGTCGCCGTCGACGAACGACAGGTTCTCGATCCGGCCCACGGCCGCCAGGTCCACCGCTGCGCGCTCGATGAGCACCCGCGTCTCGGCGGGTGCCGCGACGACCGCACGTGTTACGGGCGTCTTCTGGGACGCCTTCGCCGCCGTCTTCGCACCGCGGATGCCGATGAGCGCCTGTCCGACGGCCGCGAGCAGCCCGGTGGGGGCCGTGTCGGTCGGCAGGTCGGCCGCGGTCGGCCAGGAGGCCCGGTGCACGCTGGTGTCGTGGGTCCAGGCCCACACCTCTTCCGTCGCGTACGGGAGGAACGGTGCCAGCAGCCGGAGCAGCACGTCGATCGCGCCGCGCAGCGCCAGGACCGCACTCGCCTGCGTCTCGTGCGTCGCGTCGGACGCGGTGCCGTAGGCGCGCTCCTTCACGAGCTCCAGGTAGTCGTCGCAGAACGTCCAGAAGAAGCGCTCGGTGATCTCGAGGGCACGGGCGTGGTCGAAGCCGTCGAACGCCGCGGTGGCCTGCTCGACGACCGCGCCGAGCTCGGCGAGCATGTCGACGTCGAGTGCCTCGGTGACGCTGGTGGCGCCCTCGGGCAGCGGGAAGCCGTAGACGAACTTCGCCGCGTTGAGCACCTTGATCGCCAGACGGCGGCCCACCTTGATCTGCTTCGGGTTCTGCGGGTCGAACGCCGCGTCGGTGCCGAGCTTCGACGAGGCCGCCCAGTAGCGGACCGCGTCGGCGCCGTGCTGCTCGAGGATGGACAGCGGCGTGACGACGTTGCCCTTCGACTTCGACATCTTCTTGCGGTCGGGGTCGACGATGAAGCCGGAGATCGAGGCGTGCTTCCACGGGACCACGTCGGCCTCGAGCTGGCTGCGGAGCACGGTGGTGAACAGCCAGGTGCGGATGATGTCCTGCGCCTGGGGGCGGACGTCGTACGGGTACACCAGGTCGTAGAGCGCC
This sequence comes from Curtobacterium sp. MCBD17_026, assembly GCF_003234895.2. Classification (NCBI taxonomy): domain Bacteria; kingdom Bacillati; phylum Actinomycetota; class Actinomycetes; order Micrococcales; family Microbacteriaceae; genus Curtobacterium; species Curtobacterium sp. MCBD17_026. The sequence continues at coordinate 1,071,338 of NZ_CP126281.1, forward strand.
GGGTCGGTCTCCCACTTGCCCGCGAGCTGCGGGGTGAGCGACGAGGTGGCCCAGGTGTCCATGACGTCGAGCTCGCCCTGGAACCCGCCGGGCACGCCGCGCTGGTCCTCGGCGAAGCCGGGGGCGGGCTCGGAGGCCGGGTCGACGGGCAGCTGCGCCTCGGTCGGCACGATCGGCTGGTCGAACACCGGGTTGCCGTCGGCGTCGAGCGGGTACCAGACCGGCAGCGGCACGCCGAAGAAGCGCTGGCGCGAGATGAGCCAGTCGCCGGAGAGGCCACCGACCCAGTTGTCGTAGCGGACGCGCATGAAGTCCGGGTGGAACGCGATCTCCTCGCCGCGCTGGCGCAGCGTGCTCTTCAGCTGCTCGTCGCGCGCACCGTTCACGATGTACCACTGGCGGGTCGACACGATCTCGAGGGGCTTGTCGCCCTTCTCGAAGAACTTCACCGGGTGCTGGATGGTCTTGACGTCACCGATCAGCTCGCCGGACTCGGTCAGGGCGTCGACGACGACCTTCTTGGCCGAGAACACGGTCTTGCCGGCCATCTCGGCGTAGAGCTCCCGGCCCGTCGCCGACTCGATCCAGGCGGGCTCGTCGGAACGCACGCGGCCGTCGAAGCCGATGATCGCGCGGTTCGGCAGCTGCAGCTCGCGCCACCACACGACGTCGGTGGTGTCACCGAAGGTGCAGACCATCGCGATTCCGGCGCCCTTGTCCTTCTGCGCCAGGTGGTGTGCCAGCACCGGGACCTCGACGTCGAACAGGGGGGAGCGGACCGTGGTGCCGAAGAGGTCCTGGAACCGCTCGTCGTCCGGGTGTGCCACCAGGGCGACGCAGGCGGGCAGGAGCTCCGGGCGGGTGGTCTGGATGACGACGTCGTCGCCGCCGTCGGTGCGGTGGAAGGCGATGCCGTGGTACGCGCCGGGCATCTCCTTGTCCTCGAGCTCGGCCTGCGCGACCGCGGTGCGGAACGTGACGTCCCACAGGGTCGGGGCGTCGGCCTGGTAGGCCTCGCCACGCTCGAGGTTGCGCAGGAACGCGCGCTGGGCGCTGGCCCGCGAGGTGTCGTCGATGGTGCGGTACGACTGGGTCCAGTCGACCGACAGGCCGAGCGTGCGGAAGAGCTCCTCGAACTGCTGCTCGTCCTGCACGGTCAGGCGCTCGCACAGCTCGATGAAGTTGCGGCGCGACACGGGCAGCTGGTCGGCGGCCTTCGAGGACTTGCCGTCCCCGCCCTCGAACGGCGGCGTGAACTCGGGGTCGTACGGCAGGGTCGGGTCGCAGCGGACCCCGTAGTAGTTCTGCACGCGACGCTCGGTGGGCAGGCCGTTGTCGTCCCAGCCCATCGGGTAGAACACGTGCTTGCCGCGCATGCGCTCGAACCGGGCCTTGAGGTCGGTGTGCGTGTACGAGAACACGTGGCCGATGTGCAGCGAGCCGGAGGCGGTGGGCGGCGGGGTGTCGATCGACCACACGGCGTCGCGGTGACCGGCGGCGTCGCGGTCGAAGCGGTAGGTGCCGTCCTGTTCCCAGACGGGCCCCCAGACCTGCTCCAGTCCGTCGACGCTCGGCTTCTCGGGCATGGGCTTGGTCATGGTGCACCTTCCGTCCGTGTGTGCGGCACCGAGTCCGTGATGAGGTGCCTGAGTGTTCCGCGCCTGACGCGCGGTGCCCCAATCGTAGCGGCCGCGCACGGGCGCGCAGCCGGACGACGGGCGGCTCGCGGCCATCGCCGATCGGCGCCTAGCACACCGAACTGTCGGACACGCCCGGAGCCTGCTAGTCTTCCTGGGTTTGTCCGGCGAGCGCAGGGTTCGCAGGAGCTGCAACGTCGCCGTCCGCCGGACGCCCGAAGGAAGCACCGCACCCCGGAGGAACGACTTGGCACCGAACAACGCACCCCACCAGCACGGCGATCGGCCGTTGCGCACGAAGGGCGCCGCGAAGCGCGCTCGTCGCGATCTGACGAAGGACGACGTCACCGTCGTCGAGGAGTCGCTGCTCAAGCGTGCCGTCGCGGCTGCCGCGCTCGGCAACGCCATGGAGTGGTTCGACTTCGGCATCTTCGCGTACCTGACGGTCACCATCTCGCAGGTGTTCCTGCCGCAGGGCGACCCGGCGGCGAACATCGTCGCCACGTTCGGCTTCTTCGCCGCCGCGTTCATCGTGCGCCCGATCGGCGGTGCCGTGTTCGGCCCGATCGGCGACAAGATCGGCCGCCAGAAGGTCCTCGCGCTGACGATGATCCTGATGGCCGCCGGCACGCTCATGATCGGCCTGATCCCGTCGTACGACACGATCGGCTTCTGGGCCCCGGTCCTGCTGCTCGTCGCCCGCTTCGTGCAGGGCTTCTCGACCGGTGGTGAGTACGGCGGCGCCGCGACCTTCATCGCCGAGTACTCGCCCGACAAGCGCCGCGGCTTCATGGGCTCGTGGCTCGAGTTCGGCACCCTCGCCGGCTACGTGCTCGGCGCCTCGATCGTCACCGGCCTGCAGTTCGGCCTGTCCGAGGACGCCCTGCTCAGCTGGGGCTGGCGCATCCCGTTCATCATCGCGGGGCCCCTCGGCCTGATCGGCCTCTACCTGCGTCTCAAGCTCGAGGAGACCCCGGCGTTCCAGAAGCAGCAGGAGCAGGCCGCCGAGCGCGAGGGCCAGAAGACCCCGTTCCTCAAGCTCTTCGCCGAGAACTGGCGCTCGCTCATCATCTGCATCGGCCTGGTCCTGGTCTTCAACGTGACCGACTACATGCTGCTGTCGTACATGCCGACCTACCTCGAGCAGAACCTCGGCCAGAACGCCACGTTCGGCCTGATCCTCATCGTCATCGTGATGCTGCTCATGATGGTCGTCATCACCTTCGGTGGCCGACTGTCCGACAGGTTCGGGCGCCGTCCGGTGCTCGCCGCCGGCTGCATCGGCTTCATCCTGCTGTCCTGGCCGGCCCTCAAGCTGGTCCAGACCGGCACCGGCGTCGGCGTCTTCGCCGGCCTGCTGATCCTCGGCGTCGTGCTGGTCACGTTCACCTCGACCATGCCGTCGACGTTGCCCGCGCTGTTCCCGACGATCATCCGCTACGGCGCCCTGGCGATCGCGTTCAACGTGTCGGTGTCGCTCTTCGGCGGGACCACCCCGCTCGCGACCGCCGCGCTCATCAACGCCGCGAAGGACGCCGGGTACGGCTGGGCCGAGGACATCCCCGCGTTCTACCTGATGCTCGCCGCCGTGATCGGCCTGGTCGCGGTGTACTTCACCAAGGAGACCGCCGCGAGCCCGCTCATGGGCTCCGGCCCGACGGTCGGCTCCGAGGACGAGATCGCCGGCGTCATCGAGGACTACAACGACCCGACGTCGGAGCTCGCGAAGTCCGACTGGGCGAAGGACTTCTCGACGAGCGAGATCCCGATCATCTCGGCCGACGCGGCGCAGAAGGAACCCTCCGGTTCCTGACCACGGGGCCGCGGTGACGTCACGCGCGCAGCGACAGTCCACGGGCGCGAGCGCGCGTGGACTGTCGCTCAGCCCGTGAGGTCGGTGGCGGACCCGTCGGCGGCGGGGCCCGCTGCCAGCCGCTCGGCGGCGTGCAGCAGCCGTGTGGTCACCGGGTGGGCGGGGTGCGCGAAGACCTCGGCGGCCGGTCCGTGCTCGACGACCGCGCCGCGGTGCACCACGAGGACGTCGTCCGCCATCCGACGGACCGCTCGCAGGTCGTGCGACACGAACACCATCGCCACCCCGGTCTCGTCGCGGAGCCGTTCGAGCAGCCGCAGCACGGCGTCCTGCACCGTGGCGTCGAGGGCGGTCACCGGCTCGTCGAGCACGATCACCTCGGGGTCGGTCGCCAGGGCGCGGGCGATCGCGAGCCGCTGCCGTTGCCCGCCGGACAGGGTGCGGGGGGAGCGGGACCGCAGCACGGGGTCGAGGTCGACCTGCCGCAGTGCCGCGTCGACCCGTTCGCCGAGCGCATCGCGAGCCCGCCGTTCGTCACCGCGCGAGAACGCGTCGGCGAGGACCCGCTCCACGCTCCACCGTTCGTCGAACGTCGCGCCGGGGTCCTGCACGACGGCCGCGAGCCGGTGCCGTCGTGGGCGTCGCTCGCGCTCGGGCAGCGGGACCCAGGGCTCGTCGTCGAGCGTCACCGTGCCGGCGTCGGGCGTCTCGAGCCCGAGGAGCATCCGCGCCAGCGTCGTCTTGCCCGAGCCCGAGGCGCCGATCACCCCGAGCACCCGTCCCCGCTCGAGCCCGAACGACACGTCGTCGACCGCGAGCAGCTCGCCGTACCCCCGCGAGAGTCCCTGCGCCGCGAGCACCCCCCTCGCACCGTGCGAGGTCGGCTCCGAACCGTGCGAGGGCGGAACGGCAGCGGGCGCCGCCGCAGCACCGGCCGCGCGCACCAGCGCCCGGGTCGCGGGGTGCGTCGGTGCCGCGAAGACCTCGGCGACCGCGCCCTCCTCGACGATCCGGCCCTCGTGCACGACGGCGACCCGGTCGGCCCACCCCGCGACGAGCCCCAGGTCGTGCGTGATGACGAGCAGTCCGGCGCCCCGTGTCTGCGCCGCCCGCAGCTGCTCCATCACGGTGACGGCGACCCCGGCGTCGAGCGCGGTCGTCGGTTCGTCGGCGACCAGCAGCGCGGGGGACCCGACGGTGGCCGCGGCGATGAGGGCCCGCTGTCGCATCCCGCCCGACAGCGTTCCGGCGAGCCGACCGTCGGTCGCGATGTCCGGGTCGAGGCCCACCGCGGTCAGGGCGTCGCGCACGGCGTCCACGCGCTCGGCCGCACGCATCTCGGTGTGCAGGCGGAGGCTGTCGGCGACCTCGCGCCCGACGGGGCGCAGCGGGTCCAACGCGCCCAGGGCCTCCTGGCCGACGTAGCCGACCCGTGATCCCCGCAGCCGGCGCCACCGCCGGTCCGTGTACCCGTCGACGTCGACACCGTCGACCGCGAACACGTCGGCCTGCACGGCGGCGCCGGGCACGGACAGGCCGAGCACGGCGCGGGCGGTGACGGTCTTGCCGGAGCCGGACGCCCCGACCAGGGCGACGCACTCGCCGGCGTCGACGCGCAGGTCGACACCGTGCAGGATCGGGGTGCCACCGATGGCGACGGTGAGCCCGCGGACGTCGAGGACGGCGCTCACCGCGTGGCCCCGGTCCGTCGGATCGCCCGGCCGAGCACGGTGACGGCGGTCGCGAGCACCACGATCGCGAGTCCGGGGAAGGTGCTCATCCACGGCGCGGTCTGCAGGTAGGTGCGACCGTCGGCGAGCATCGCGCCCCACTCCGGCGCGGGCGGGGGCGTGCCGACGCCGAGGTAGCTCAGCGCCGAGGCCCACACGACCGCCTGCCCGACGCCGAGCGTGGCGACGGCGACGACGGGCCAGAGCGCCGTCGGCAGCACGTGCCGGACCACGGTGCGGGCGGGGGAGCGGCCGAGCAGCACCGCCGTCTCGACCACCTGCGAACTCCGGGCGGTCCGGACCAGGCCGCGCACGATCCGGGCGTAGCCGGGAGCGGTCGCGAACCCGACCGCGAGCACCGCCGGCACCGGACCCGGACCGGTCACGGCGATGACGACCAGGGCGACGAGCAGCAGCGGCAGGGCGAACGCGACCTCGGTGACGCGGCCGATGACGGCGTCGAGCAGGCGTCCGGGTCGTCCGGCCCCGGCACCGAGTCCGGCGACGACGCCGAGCAGGACGCCCACGCCGCCGCCGATCAGGGTCGCGGCGACGCCGACGACGAGCGATGCCCGGGTCCCCGCGACCACCCGTGCCAGGACGTCGCGGCCGGACTCGTCGGTGCCGAACGGGTGCGCGCCGCTGGGCGCAGCCAGGGCGTCTGCGGGGTGCACCGCGAGCGGGTCCCCGCCGCCGAGCAGGGCGGGCCACGCCGCCGCCACGACGGCGACCAGGACGACCACCCCCGCGGCGATGCCGCCGGCGCCGAGCGTCCCCCCACGGACGCGCTCGGTGCCGGCGGCGGTCTGGTGGCCGGGCGCTCCGGTCTGGAGGCCCGGGTCGGCGATCCCGCTCACCGCGCGCCCGCCGGACGGCCGGGTCCACGGCGTCGCGCGTCGCCAGGGCGGGAGGTCGCGTTCCGTGCGGTGCTGCGCGGGTCGACGGCACGCTCGACCAGGTCGGCCACGGCGAGTACGACGACGTACGCTGCCGCCGACACCATCGCGATGCCGGCGACGAGCGGCATGTCCCGCTGGGTGACGGCGGTGACGAGGGCACGGCCGATGCCGGGCAGGGCGAACACGGACTCGACGACCACGGCTCCGGAGACGAGCGACCCGAAGGCCCACGCGGACAGCGCGATCCCGGGCAGCGCTGCGTGCCGGAGCAGGTGGCGTCCGAACAGTCCGACGCGGGTCTCGCCCCGGCCCCGGGCGGCGAGTGCGAAGGCCGAGCGCTGCGCGTCGACCACGCCGTCGCGCACGGTCTCGGCCAGGTACCCGGCGACCGGCACGGCCACGGTCAGCACCGGGAGCACCCACCCGCGCGCGGTGCCGTCACTGACCGCCGGCACCCACCCCAGGGAAGTGGCGAACACCACGATGAGCACGCTGCCGAGCCAGAAGTGCGGCATCACGCTCGCGGTGACGCTCAGGGCGCTGGTGAGCCCGGCGGCGATCCGGCCGCGCTGCGTCGAGGCCCACGCGGCGATGATCGCCAGCACCCAGGCGACGACGAGGCCGGCGACCGCGAGCGTCAGCGTGACGGGCAGCTGCTGGGCGAGGAGCGTCGCGACCGGGGTGCGGAAGGCGTACGAGTCCCCGAGCTGGCCGGTCACCAGGCGTCCGAGGAACACCGCGTACTGCACCAGGACCGGCTGGTCGAGGCCGTACTCGTGGCGGACCTGGGCGACGGCCTCGGCCGAGGCCTGCGAGCCCGGTCCGCCGAGGATCGCGAGCGCCGGGTCACCGGGGATGAGCCGGATCGCGACGAAGACGATCGTCGCGACGGCCCAGAGCACGCCGATGCCCCCGGCGAGCCGCCGGACGGCCCACCAGACCCATCGCATCCGGGTCAGCGGTCGATCCAGGCGGTGCCGAACCAGGGCGTCGAGACCGGGGTCGTCTGGATGCCGTGCACGGCCGAGCGCACCAGGAAGTGGTTCTGCTGGTCGTACAGGGGGAGCACCGTGCCGCTCGCCAGGATCGCTTTCTGGGCCTGCTCGTACAGGTCGGCGCGCTCGTCGGCGTCCGAGGTGCGGGCGGCCCGCTCGAGCAGCCGGTCGAGCGCGGGGTCGTCGAGCTGGGCGAGGTTCGCGAAGTAGCCGGACGGTGCCGGTTCGATGCTCGCGCTCTCGTACAGGATGCGCAGGACGTCGGGGCCGACCTTCGTGTACGGGGCGCTGACGAGGTCGTACTCGTTCGCTGCGAGGGCGGCGTACCAGCTGGACAGGTCGAGTTCGTCGAGCACGACCTTGAACCCGACGGCCTTCTCGGACGCCTGGATCTGCTGGAACAGGCTGCGCTCGGCCGGCACCGACTGGTTCGTCGAGACGGGGAACGTCACGGTGAGCTGCTGGCCGTCCTTCTCGCGGATGCCGTCCGAGCCGACCTTCCACCCGGCGTCGTCGAGGAGCTGCTTCGCCTTGGACGGAGAGTGGTCGAACCGGCTCTTCTCCGAGTACGCGAGCGGCTCAGCGCTCGAGAGCACCGAGTACGAGCGCTTCGCGGTGCCGAGGAACAGCGACTGCAGGCCGGGGTCGATCTCGGCACCGGCGATGAAGGCCTGGCGCACCGCTTCGTCGCGGAAGACCCCGTGACCGGAGTTCAGCTCGAGCCGGTTCGAGGCACCGGGGCGCGGGGCGTCGAGGTCGCGGATCGCTCCCTTCGCCGACGCGGCCTTGAGCTGGTCGGGCTGGGCGTTGTCGATCACGTCGACCTGGCCGGACTGCAGCGCGGCGTAGCGCGAGGTCGAGTCCGGCAGGAACCGCCACGTGATGCCGGACAGGCGCGGCTTCGTCGCCCCCCAGTAGTCGGTGTTCTTCGTCAGGGTGACGCGGTCGCCGTGCTTCCAGCCGGTGACCCGGAACGGGCCGGTGCCGACGGGGGACTCGCAGTTCGTCGCCTGCTCGCGCTCGAGCGCCTTCGGGGACTCCATGCCCACCCAGGGCTGCGAGAAGGACTCGAGCAGCGCGCTGTCCGGCCGGCTCAGCGTCAGCGTGACGGTGTGCTCGTCCGTGGCGGTCGCCTTCGTGATGGACTGCAGTGCCAGGTAGCCGGTGCTCGAGGCGGTGGCCGGGTCCTGCACGTGCTCGATGTTCGCCACGACCGCAGCGGCGTCGAACGGGGTGCCGTCGGTGAAGGAGACGTCGTCACGCAGGGTGAACGCCAGGGTCTTCCCGTCGTCGCTCGTGGTCCACTTCGTCGCGAGCTCGGGTGTCGGCTTGCCGTCCTCGAGCCCGACGAGCTCCTCGATGTACTGCGTCGCCAGGAGCGCCTGCGGGTAGTTGCCGCCGACGTGCGGGTCGAGGCAGGTCGGTTCGGCGTCGCCTGAGGCGTAGGTGAGCGTGCCGCCCGCAACCGGGGTGCTGCTCCCGGTGCTCGTGCCCGGCCCGCTGCAGGCAGCCAGGACGAGCAGGACCGCCGAGGCGCCCGCGACTGCGGTGAGGGTTTTCTGTACTGAGTCCAAGATCATGGCGGATCGAGTCTAGCGGTTTACTGGGGCCCATGGACGAACCGATCCGCCGCGGTGGCCGCCCCCGACGATCGAGCGCCGAGGTGCTCGCGGACGCCGCTGCCGAGCTCTTCCTCGAGCAGGGGTACGGACGCACCACGGTCGACCAGATCGCCGCCCGCGCCGGGGTCAGCCGCGCGACGTTCTTCAACTACTTCCCGGCGAAGGCCGACGTGATGTGGCTCGAGCTCGACGCCGCCGTCGCCGGCCTGCCCGGGTACCTCGCAGCGTCGACCGAGCCGAGCGTCGTCCGGGCCGTCGAGCAGGCGCTCCTCGCCGCAGCCCGTGCCCACGACCCCGAGCGGGTTCCGTGGGCCGTCGCGCAGGCCGAGGTGATGGGCATCGGGCCCGAGCTGGTGGCGGGCGTCGCGGTCCGGGTGACGGCGCAGCACGAGGCCGTCGCCGCCTTCGTCGCGGGCCGCACGGGGGAGCAGTCGCGCTCGCTCTGGCCGCAGACGGTGTCCGGCGCGATGCTCGGGGCCGCCGCCGCTGCGTTCGGGGTGTGGGCCACCGACGGGGTCGGCCGCCGTGCGCTCGTCGAGTACGTCGCGGCGGCGCTCACCCCGGTGGTCGCGGGCCTCGACGCCCGCTGACACGCCGGCGTCTCGCCGCGACGAGACGCGATCGTGTAGCGCGAAAGTCCTGACGCAAGACGCCGTCGTGTCGGCACCACGCCCCGTTCCCCGCGAGACGCCGCCGAATTCGGCGGCGTCTCGCGCACGTGGCGGCGTCTCGCGGTGACGCCGGCGTGATGCGCAGACGCCGGCGTGGTGCGGTGGGCGCAGCCGGTGGCGGGCCGGGAGGCTCGTTGCGGGCTGGTGCCGCGCCTCCAGTCCGGTGGTGGGCCGCGTTCTCGTGCGCGCAACACGCCGGCGTCCTCGCAAGACGCCGCGCAACTCGCGAGACGCCGCCACGTTCGGCGGTGTGTTGGCGACCTGGCGGCGTCAGCGGAACACGACGGCGTTTCTCGGACAAGCCACGACCCTCCCGACCGCCCGAAGGTCGCCCGACACCCACCCGTCCGGCCTCGGACGCGTCACTCCGTGCGCAGGGTCCCCGCGCCACCGGACGCCACGTCCGAAGCCGTGCCGTCCCGGACGACCTCGGGCACGTCGCCGTCGGTCGGCACCAGCGACTCGTCGCCCGGGTAGCTCAGGGTGAGGACGGCCTCCTCGATGTACGGGCTGTCCTCGAGCGACTTCTCCACGTCACGCAACCGCACCGCCACGTGCTCCTCGGTCTCGTTGCCCGTCAGGTCGACGGCCGCGACGAGGTACACCCGCGACGGCCCCACGAACTCCAGGTGCAGGTAGGTGACCCGCTCGACCTGCGGCCGGCCCAGCAGCTCGACGAGCACCGCGTTCTCGAGCTCGGGGGACGTGCTCTCGCCGAGCAGGAACCGGCGGTTGCGGTCGATCAGGACGATCGCGACGACCCCCAGCAGCACACCGATCGCGATGGAGCCGAGCGCGTCGAAGACCGCCAGCCCGGTGACCTGGTGCAGGAACACCCCGAGGAACGCCACGACCAGGCCGATCAGCGCCGCCGCGTCCTCGGCGAACACCGCACGGAGCGTCGGGTTCGACGACTGCAGCACGTGCCGCAGCACCGGGACCTTGCGCTTGGTCGCGGCACCGTGCGCCTGCCGGTAGGCCTGCAGGAAGCTCGTGCCTTCGAGCAGGAACGCGACCCCGAGCACGACGTAGTTGAGCACGACGTCCTCGGCCGGCCCGGTGTCCCCGAACTCCGAGATGCCGTGGTAGATCGAGACGATCGCACCGGCCGTGAACAGGCCGAACGCGGCGAACATCGACCAGATGTAGGTCTCGCGTCCGTACCCGAGCGGGTGCGCGGTGTCCCGCTTCTTGCCGCCGCGTCGTTCCGCGACGAGCAGGAACACCTCGTTGCCGGTGTCCGCCCAGGAGTGCGCCGCTTCGGCCACCATCGAGGCCGAACCCGAGACGAGCGAGGCGATCGTCTTCGCGATCGCGACGAGCAGGTTCGCCCCGAACGCGATCAGGACGGTGACGAGTGACTCGGGGCGTTCTTCTGCGGGCATCACTCAAGCATGCTCCCGTCCGGTAAAGTCGTGTTCCAAGAGCGTCGATCCGGCCATCACCGGGGAGCTTCCGGAAGAACGCGGAGCGCATCAGCGCCTCCGTCAGTAGAACCGGGCGGGTTCGGGACCGTCACCACCCCCGACACAGAGTGGTCGCACAGCGCACGTTGGGCGGCAAACGAGGTGGTACCGCGGAACCTGCTTCCGTCCTCGTGGAGATCGAGCGAACCCACAAGGAGTCCCGGTGCCGTACCCGTTGAACGCCGATGCCGATGGCGTCGTCCCCTCGCCGAGCTTCCCCGCCGTCGAGCGGGGCATCCTCGCCTTCTGGAAGCGCGACGACACGTTCCAGGCGTCCATCGACGCGCGACAGGGCTGCCCGGAGTGGACCTTCTACGACGGCCCGCCCTTCGCCAACGGCCTGCCGCACTACGGGCACCTGCTGACGGGCTACGCCAAGGACGTCTTCCCGCGCTACCAGACCATGCGCGGCAAGCAGGTGCACCGCCGCTTCGGCTGGGACACCCACGGCCTGCCCGCCGAGCTCGAGGCGATGCGCCAGCTCGGCATCACCGAGAAGCACGAGATCGACGCCATGGGCATCGACGTCTTCAACGCCGCCGCCAAGAAGTCCGTGCTGCAGTACACCGACGAGTGGCAGGAGTACGTCACCCGCCAGGCGCGCTGGGTCGACTTCGAGGACGACTACAAGACCCTCGACGTCACCTTCATGGAGAGCGTGCTCTGGGCGTGGAAGCAGCTCTGGGACAAGGGCCTGGCGTACGAGGGCTTCCGGGTCCTGCCGTACTGCTGGAACGACCAGACGCCGCTCTCCAACCACGAGCTGCGCATGGACGACGACGTCTACAAGATGCGCCAGGACCAGTCCGTCACGGTCTCGTTCCCGCTGCACGGCGACCGCGCTTCCGCGCTCGACCTGACCGGTGTGCGTGCGCTCGCCTGGACGACGACCCCCTGGACCCTCCCGACGAACGCCGCCCTCGCGGTCGGCCCGGACATCGCGTACGCGGTCGTCCCGGCGGGCCCTGGAGGCGCGGCTGACGGTGGCGAAGCGGGTTCCGCCTCGTACCTCCTCGCGTCCGACACCGTGGCCGCGCACGCGAAGGAGCTCGGCTACGCCTCGGGCGACGAGGCGCTCGCCGCCGTCGCGCTCACGCTGACGGGCGCCGAGCTCGATGGCGTCGAGTACGAGCGCCTGTTCGACTTCCTGGCCGAGCAGGAGGGGTACGACAACGCCTGGCGCATCCTGGTCGCCGAGTACGTCGAGACCGGGGAGGGCACCGGCATCGTCCACCAGGCCCCGGCCTACGGTGCCGACGACCAAGAGGTCTGCGCAGCAGCCGGCATCCCCGTCGTGCTGTCGCTGGACGAGGGCGGCGTCTTCACGTCCCAGTTCGGCGAGGTCGCCGGGATGCTCTGGTCGGACGCGAACAAGCCGCTGACGAAGGCCGTCCGCGACGCCGGGCGACTGCTCCGCCAGGCGTCCTACGAGCACAGCTACCCGCACTGCTGGCGGTGCCGGAAGCCCCTCATCTACAAGGCCGTCTCGTCGTGGTTCGTCCGCGTCACCGAACTCCGCGACCGCATGGGCCAGCTCAACCAGGACATCAACTGGGTGCCGGACAACGTCAAGGACGGCCAGTTCGGCAAGTGGGTCGGCAACGCCATCGACTGGTCGGTCTCGCGCAACCGCTACTTCGGCACGCCGATCCCGGTGTGGCAGTCCGACGACCCCGAGTACCCGCGCACCGACGTGTACGGCTCGCTCGCCGACATCGAGCGCGACTTCGGCCGCCTGCCGGTGAACGCCGAGGGCGAGGTCGACCTGCACCGCCCGTTCATCGACGATCTGACGCGGCCGAACCCCGACGACCCCACGGGCAACTCGACGATGCGCCGGATCACCGACGTGTTCGACGTGTGGTTCGACTCCGGGTCGATGCCGTACGCCCAGGTGCACTACCCGTTCGAGAACCGGGAGTGGTTCGAGTCGCACAGCCCGGCCGACTTCATCGTCGAGTACATCGGGCAGACGCGCGGCTGGTTCTACGTCATGCACGTGCTCTCCACCGCGCTGTTCGACCGTCCGGCGTTCCGGAACGTCATCAGCCACGGCATCGTCCTCGGCTCGGACGGCCAGAAGATGTCGAAGTCGCTCCGGAACTACCCGGACGTCTCCGAGGTCTTCGACCGCGACGGCGCCGACGCCATGCGCTGGTTCCTGATGTCCTCGTCGGTGATCCGCGGCGGCAACCTCGTCGTCACGGAAGAGGGCATCCGCCAGGGTGTCCGCGAGTTCATGCTGCCGCTGTGGTCGACGTACTACTTCTTCACCCTGTACGCGAACGCCTCGGGTCCCGACGGGTACCGGGCCCAGCGCCGGACCGACTCGACCGACGTGCTCGACCGGTACCTGCTCGCGAAGACCCGGGTCCTCGTCACCGACGTCCGGACGCACCTCGACGCGCTCGACACCCCGCTCGCTGCCCAGGCCGTCCGCGACTTCGCCGACGTGCTGACGAACTGGTACGTCCGCCGCTCGCGCGACAAGTTCTGGACCGGGGCCGACGCGGATGCCGGCGCCGAGACCCGTGCGGCGTTCGACACGCTGTACACCGTGCTCGAGACCCTGACCCGGGTCGCCGCCCCGCTCGCGCCGCTCGTCACCGAGGAGATCTGGAAGGGCCTGACCGGCGGGCGCAGCGTCCACCTGACGGACTTCCCGGACCCCGACGAGTTCCCCGCCGACGACGCCCTCGTCGACGCGATGGACCGTGTGCGCGACGTCGCCTCGAAGGGCTTGGCGCTCCGCAAGGCCACCGGCAAGCGCGTCCGGCTGCCCCTCGCCACGCTGACCCTGGTGGTGCCGGACCCGGCGGCGGTCGAACCGTTCGCCGACATCCTGCGCGACGAGCTCAACGTGAAGCGCGTCGTGCTCGAGGAGCAGGCCGAGGAGTCGCTGGCGCAGTACGGCATCGAGCGGAAGCTCACCGTGAACGCCCGCGTCGCCGGCCCCCGCATCGGCAAGCAGGTGCAGCAGGTGATCCCGGCAGCCAAGAAGGGCGACTGGACCGCGACCGACTCCGGCGTGACCGTCGGCGGCGTCGACCTGATCGAGGGCGAGTACTCGCTCGACCTCACCGTGGCCGACGCCTCGGTGGCCGTGGCGTTCCTCGACGAGGGCGGCTTCGTGGTGCTCGACACCGTGACCACGCCCGAACTCGAGGCCGAGGGGCTCGCCCGCGACGTCGTCCGCGCCGTCCAGCAGGCCCGCCGCGACGCCGACCTCGACGTCAGCGACCGCATCGCCCTGACCCTCCGGGTGGACGACACGGCCGACGGCGCGGTCCGCGCGCACCAGGAGCTCATCGCGGGGGAGACCCTCGCGACGAGCGTCGAGATCGAGCCCCTCGGGGCGGACGACACCACCACCGACGTCGGTGACGGTGCGAAGGTATCCGTGGAGGTAGCACGCGCATGAGTGACGACGACCAGTACGACGGCCACGAGGCGAACGAGGAGTTCGTCGGACACGACGAGTTCGACGGCCGCGACGAGGACGGCATCCGGATCCCGGTCGGCCCCTCCGGAGACGCTCCAGCCGACGCCGTGCCCTACGGGGGCGACGACGACGAGGTCCGCCGCGTCGAGGCCGCCCTGTACGCCCGCATCGGTGAACAGGCCCCCGAGCGCCGGCTGACCGCCACCCGCCGCGCCGTCGAGCTGCTCGGCGACCCGCACCTGGCGTACCCGGTGATCCACGTGACGGGCACGAACGGCAAGACGTCGACCGCGCGCACCATCGAGAGCATCGTCCGGGCCCACGGTCTGCGCACCGGCCTGATGACGAGCCCGCACCTGGTGTCGATCCGGGAACGCATCGTGATCGACGGTCAGCCGATCGCGGCGGACCGGTTCGTCGAGAACTGGGACGACATCGCCCCGGTGCTCGAGATCACCGACCGCGAGCTCGCCGACAAGGGCGAACTCCCGCTGACCTTCTTCGAGGCGCTCACCGTGCTCGCCCTGGCGTGCTTCGCCGAGGCGCCGGTGGACGTCGCCGTGATCGAGGTCGGCATGGGCGGCGAGTGGGACTCCACCAACGTCGTGCAGAGCCAGGTGTCGGTGTTCACGCCGATCGCCATCGACCACGCGAAGCAGCTCGGTGCCACGGTGGCCGAGATCGCCCGCACCAAGTCGGGCATCGTCAAGCCGTCGTCCGCCGTGGTGTCGAGCCGGCAGGTCCCCGAGGCCCTCGCCGAACTCGAGCGCGCCGCCGAACTCACCGAGTCCACGCTGGCCGTCGAGGGCGCCGTGGGCCCCTTCGAGCCGGTACCTGACCGTCGCGAAGCGGCGGGCAGGCCGAGCTCGCAGGGATTCAGCGTCGTCGACGTCACCCCGGCCGTGGGCGGACAGCTCATCACCGTGCAGGGCATCGCCGGCCGCTACGACGACCTGTTCCTGCCGCTGTTCGGCCGGCACCAGGCCGAGAACGCCGCCGTGGCGATCGCGGCGGTCGAGTCGTTCCTCGGCCGCGGGGCCCAGGCCCTCGACGAGGACGTCCTGTCCGAGGGCATCGCCGGCACGACGAGCCCCGGTCGCCTGCAGCCCATCGCGACCGACCCGACCGTCGTCGTCGACGCCGCGCACAACCCGCACGGTGCGAAGGCCCTGGCCGAGGCGCTGCCGGTCGCGTTCCCGTCCGAGCACGTCGTCGGCGTCGTCGGGATCCTCGGAGACAAGGACGCCCGCGGGTTCGTCCGCGCGCTCAAGGACACCGTCGCCACGTTCGTCGTGACGCAGCCGCCGGGGGAGCGAGCGCTCGACGCGGACGAGTTCGCCCGGGTCGTCGTCGACGAGGTCGGCGAGGACCGCGTCGTCGTCGAGCCGTCCCTGGCGTCCGCACTGCAGGAAGCGCGCAGCCTGGCCGACGAGGCGGACGCCGAGGACGCCCTCGTGCTCGTCGCGGGCTCCATCGTGATGGTGGGCGCGGTCATGGACCTCGTGCACCGCGAAGGCGAGGCGAAGTGACGGACGCACCAGGGGCCTCCCGGCCGGGCCGCGCACCGCGCACCCGGAAGCCGCGCCGCGAACGCGGGGCGCAGGAGAGCCTGCTCTCGATCACCCTGGTGCTCGAGGCGATCATGTTCTTCTTCCCCATGCTCGTCGTGTTCGGCAAGGGCACGCTTCCGCCCGCAGCGGCCTTCGGCGGCGGCATCGGCGCGATCATCGTCCTCGCAGCTGCCTCACGTCTGACGGGCAACCCGGCCGGTGTATGGTTCGGGTGGCTGCTGCAGGCGGCCATCCTCGCCACCGGGTTCATCGAACCGTTCATGTTCGCGGTCGCCGTGGTGTTCCTGGCGCTGTGGGTCTTCTGCTTCGTCAAGGGCGGTCAACTGGACCGCCAGAACGCCGCGCGCCGAGCGGCCATGGGCGAGGACTGACCACCACATTCGACCCCGAACACAGGGAGTACTGCGTGTCCGACTTCGAAGAGACCCTCGTCCTCGTCAAGCCCGACGGCGTCGCCCGCCAGCTGACCGGTGAGATCCTCCGCCGGATCGAGGCGAAGGGCTACGAGCTCGTCGACCTGAAGATGCTCACCGCACCGCGCGACCTGCTCGACGCGCACTACGAGGAGCACCAGGGCAAGCCGTTCTTCGAGCCGCTCGTCGAGTTCATGCAGTCCGGTCCGGTCGTCGCCGTCCGCGTCGCCGGAAACGGTGCGATCGCGGGCTTCCGCTCGCTCGCCGGCACCACCGACCCGACCTCGGCCGCGCCCGGCACCATCCGTGGTGACCTCGGCCGCGACTGGGGCCTCAAGGTGCAGCAGAACCTGGTCCACGGTTCGGACAGCCCCGAGTCGGCCGCGCGCGAGCTCGCGCTCTGGTTCGCCTGAGCGGCGGGCACGACGTGACGAACAACGACCGACCCACCAAGAACGAGCGGCGTCAGCACGCCCGAGAGGTCGCACGCCAGCGAGCCGACGCCGAGAAGCGCCGCAAGCGCCGCAACAAGTGGTTCCTGCAGGGCGGCATCGGCCTGGGCATCGTGGCGATCGCCGCGATCATCGCGATCGTCGTGGTGAACGTGAACAACGCGCCCGTGGTGTCCGCAGCGGGGCCGAAGAACATGGCCACCGGGGCCATCCAGTTCACCGGCCAGGACGGCAAGGTCACCCCGGTGACCACGCCGGCCGTCTCCGCGACGGGCTCGGCCTCGCCGGTCCCCACAGCGAACAGCGACGGTGCCGTGACGGTCACCGAGTACGTCGACTGGGCCTGCCCGGTCTGCAAGCAGTTCGAGGCGGCCTACTCCGACCAGATCCTCGACAAGGTGAAGTCGGGCGACGCGACCCTGGCGATCCAGCCGGTGTCGATCCTCGACCGCAGCTACGCGGGCTCCCGCTACGCCAGCCGTGCCGCGAACGCCGCCATGTGCGTGGCGAACTACGCGCCGGACAAGTTCCTCGACGTGCAGACGCAGTTCTTCGAGAACCAGCCGGCCGAGGGCACCAAGGGCCTGACCAACTCCGAGATCGCGAAGCTCGTCAAGGCGGGCGGCGCGACCGGTTCGGACCTGTCCGAGTGCCTGTCGTCCGAGCAGTTCAAGGGCTGGGTGACGAAGTCCACGCAGGCCGTCACCACGAACGAGGCGCTCGCGGGCACGCAGGGCTTCGGCACGCCGACGATCGTCGTCGACGGCAAGCGCCTGGACGACCTGAGCACCGTCATCACCGCGATCGACGCCGCGGCGAAGTAACACTCCCCGAACGACCGACGGCCCTCGCTCCCATCCGGGAGCGGGGGCCGTTCGTCGTGCGGCGGGCGGGCGGGCGGGCGGTCGCACGGCGAGGACGCGGCGGGACGGTGCGCGCGGCTAGGACGCCCTGCCGTGCTTCCGGACGAAGGCCGCGAACGCGTCGACGTCAGCGAGGGACGCCGCGCCGTCCGCGTTGTACTGCTCGCCGTCGACGATGATCGTCGGCGTGCTCGTGATCCCGTCGAGCGACGAGTTCGGCACCGGGTCGTTCATCGCCCGGTTGGTCGCGTCGGCGACCCACCCGGCGAAGTCCTGCCGGGTGATGCACGGTGTCACGGCCGGGTCCGTCGCCCCCGCTCCGCGCGCGAGGGACGCCAGCTCGTCGTTCGTGAGTCCGCGCGTGCTCTCCGAGGGCTGGTGTTCGTACAGCGAGCTGTTGAACGCCAGGAACGCGTCCGGGTCGTGGTCCGCCACGCAGGCGGCAGCCGCAGCCGAGCGGGTGGAGTACCGGGATCCGAGCGACACGCGGTCGAGCAGCCCGAGCGGATGCAGCTCGAGGGTCGCGGTGCCGTCCTCGACCCACTGCCGGATCCGGGACATCTGGGCCGTCTCGAACTGGTTGCAGTACGGGCACATGTAGTCCGCGTAGATCGTGATCGCGGTCTCGGAGCCGTCCTGCTCGGTCGGCGTCGGGGTCCCGCCGTCGGGCACCGCCCGCGTCTCGACGGGCACGATCCTGCCGTTGACCCCGGTGAGCAGGACGCCGTCGCTCGCCGTGTTGCGCGGCCCCGGACCGGCGGGCTGCACGGAGTTCGCGATCACCAGGACCACCACCGCGATCACCGCGAGGCCGCCGACGATGATCCCGCTGATGCCGAGTGTGCGGAGGCGGCGTCGGCGCGACTGCTCCGCCGCCCGTGCCGCTCGCGCGCGTTCACGTGCGGCGTCCCGGCGCGCCCTGCTGCTCTCGTTCTCGTTCATCGATCCCGAGCGTAGGGGCAGCGGGGACGGCTCAGAAGCTGGTGAGGACCGCGGGGAACTTGATGATGATCGTGACGATGATGACCAGGTAGTTCGCCAGCGCGAACGCCCAGCTGAAGGGCAGGAGCGACCGCCCGACACGCTGCGCTCCGGCGCCGAAGCGACCCTGGGCGGCGTTCCAGATCGTGAACACCCAGAACATCGGGATGGTCATCGACCAGACGAGCATGCACCACGGGCACAGGGCACCGATGACGAAGACGGTCTGCGTGAACAGCCAGGTCACGAACACCCACGCCAGGAAGACACCGGCGTTGAACGCGATCCAGAACCAGCGCGAACCGTTCCGGAACCCGGCGAGCAGCAGCACGGCGACGGCGATCGGCGCGACGAACCCCATGACGCCGAGCAGCGGGTTCGGGAACCCGAACAGGTGCCCCTGCCAGCTGGCCATCACGTCGGAGCAGTTGATGAAGGGGTTCACGTCACAGCTCAGGACGGCCTTCGGGTTCTGGTACTTCGTGAACTCGTCCAGGACGAGCCGGAACGAGCCGAACAGGCCGACGATCCCGGTGACGAGCAGGAAGACCGCCATCGCGATCGGACGACGGGGGGCAGGTGCAGACGCGGTCACGCGGTCATCATCGCATGCGGGTTCCGGTGCTTTCGGGGTGTGGCATGCGATAATGCCTGGAGGTCGTGCGGCCAACCGCACACCGAAGAGAGCTTTCCGAGTGACGCCCCACCGGGCTGAACCCGGACGATCCGGTGCGGTGAGAGCGCACTGTGGTCGGGACAGCGTCACTCCGACGCCGAGCCGACCCGGGCCGGGTGCCCGGACCGGAACGGGCGCGGACGCAAGCGAAGTTGACGCAGACCGGTCACGAGACAGCGAGCGCGGGGGCGTCGACGCCGCCCGCCACAACTACAGAATTCCCGCCGCCCGAAAGGGTGCGAGTGGGGCCGAGGAGTGCACCAGTCCATGGTGGAGCAGAACAACGACAACACGACCAACGACGAGAACGCGCCGAAGCGCCGGAGCCGCCTGTTCGGCGGTCGCCGCGCCCGGTCGTCCGGCCAGGAGGCCCGTGGGGGCGCCGAGCAGGCACCCCACGCCGACGAGACCCTCGCGCTGACGGGCGGCGCTGACGCCCGTCCCGCGGCCAGCGTCGGGTCTCCCGATTCGCCGGATTCTCCCGATTCGCCGGACTCCCCGGCATCGCCCGTCGAGCCGACCGACACCGGGGCGGTCTCCGTCGCGGTCGAGGCCGTGGCCGACAGCGGTGCCGAGCCGCACGACGTGAGCACGCTGACCGGTGACCTGCCGGTCGTGACGGGCGACCAGTCGGGCACCGCGAGCGACGGGGCGGACGCGGACCGCGCCTCCCGTCCGGCCGACGCCGCACCGACGGCCGAGGCGAACGACGACGCCGCACCCGCCGACGAGCCGTTCGTGCCGAAGGCCACGAGCACGCTCAGCCTGATCTTCCACGCGCCGGTGCTGCCGGAGCTGCCGCAGCGCGCGCCCCGGTTCGATCGCGACCGCGACCGCGACCGTGACCGCGACGAGGACGACCGCTACGACCGCGAGGACCGCTTCGACCGCGATCGGGACCGTGACGACCGCGACGACCAGGGCGGCTCGCGCCGTCGCTCGCGTCGCCGTGGTTCGAGCGCGGACCGCGAGGCCCGCGAGCCGCGCGACCACCAGGAGCCGCGCCGCCGCGAGCCGGAGCTCATCACCGAGCCGCAGCGCATCAAGGGCTCGACCCGACTCGAGGCGAAGAAGCAGCGCCGTCGTGACGGCCGCGACGCCGGACGCCGCCGTCAGGTGGTCAGCGAGGACGAGTTCCTCGCCCGCCGCGAGAGCGTCGACCGCCAGATGATCGTCCGCTCCAGCTCGTCGACGATCGAGATCGGCGTGCTCGAGGACGGCATCCTCGCCGAGCACTACATCACCAAGTCCGAGAACGTGTCGCTCATCGGCAACGTCTACCTCGGCAAGGTGCAGAACGTCCTGCCCTCGATGGAGGCGGCGTTCGTCGACATCGGTCGTGGCCGGAACGCCGTGCTCTACGCCGGTGAGGTCGACTGGAACTCCGTCGAGACCGGCAACCACGGTCGCCGCATCGAAGCAGCGCTCAAGCCGGGCGACAAGGTCCTCGTGCAGGTCACGAAGGACCCGGTCGGCCACAAGGGTGCCCGCCTCACCAGCCAGATCTCGCTGCCGGGTCGCTACCTGGTCTACGTGCCGAACGGCTCGATGAACGGGATCTCGCGCAAGCTGCCGGACACCGAGCGTGCCCGACTGAAGAAGATCCTGAAGGAGGTCCTGCCGGAGCACGCGGGCGTCATCGTCCGCACCGCTGCCGAGGGCGCGACCGAGGAGCAGCTCACCCGCGACGTGCAGCGCCTGACCAGCCAGTGGGAGGCCATCCAGAAGAAGGTCGCCGGCGGTCACGCCCCGGTGATGCTGCACTCCGAGCCCGACCTGCTCATCAAGATCGTCCGCGACGTCTTCAACGAGGACTTCACGAAGCTGATCATCGACGGCGAGGCCGCCGGCGGCACCATCGACGAGTACCTGTCGGCCGTCGCCCCGGACCTCAAGGACCGCGTCGTCCGGTACGAGGGCCCCGACTCGTTCGAGGAGTTCCGCCTCAACGAGCAGATCGACAAGGCGCTCGACCGCAAGGTCTGGCTGCCCTCCGGCGGTTCGCTCGTCATCGACCGGACCGAGGCCATGACGGTCGTCGACGTCAACACGGGCAAGTTCGTCGGCTCCGGCGGCAACCTCGAGGAGACGGTCACGAAGAACAACCTCGAGGCCGCCGAGGAGATCGTCCGGCAGCTCCGCCTGCGGGACATCGGCGGCATCATCGTCGTCGACTTCATCGACATGGTGCTCGAGGAGAACCGCGACCTCGTGCTCCGCCGTCTGGTGGAGTGCCTGAGCCGTGACCGGACGAAGCACCAGGTCGCCGAGATCACCTCGCTCGGCCTCGTGCAGATGACCCGCAAGAAGATCGGCGTCGGTCTGCGCGAGTCCCTCGACGAGGTCAACGCCAAGATCAACGACAACAACGCCGACCCGGGCCCGAGCAAGGGTCGTCGCAAGGGCCGTGGCGGGAACGGCAACGAGAACGGCCGGTCCGGCAACGGCGGGAACGGCGGCAACGGGAACTCCGGTTCGTCGGGGTCGTCGAACGGGGCGTCCAGCCAGGCGCACCAGATCACCGACGACGTGAAGAACGCGCTGTCGCGGATCGCCGCCTCGACCCTGTCGCACGACGAGCAAGAGGCGGCAGCTGCTGCCGTGACCGCCACGGAGGCCGCGGCACCGTCGTCGGCCGACGCGTCGACCGGCACGGACAGCACGGGTGGCGAACAGCCGACCGGCTCGAAGCGTCGTCGTCGTGGCCGTGGAGGCCGCGGGGCTGACCAGCAGACCGGAGACCAGCAGAACGGCGACCAGCAGGCCGCTGCACCGGCTGGGGCCACCGAGGCGCCGCAGGCACCTGCCGCCGAGCAGTCGGACGCACCGGAGTCCTCGGCCACCGCCGAGCCCACCGTGGTCGTCGAGCCCGAGGCGCGTGCGCCGAAGGGCGCTGCTCCGGCCGTCACGGAGACCGCGGCCGCACCGAAGGCGAAGGCCCCGGCCCGCCGTCGCGTGAGCTCGAGCGCCACCGTGACCCCGACCGACAACACCGTCGCGATCCTGGACATCCCGATCGCCGCGGCGCCCAAGCGCGAGCCCCGCGCGGTCGCCCCGGACGCCGAGTCCCTGCTCGACTCGGTGCTCCAGGCGCTCCCGGAACCGAAGCAGCCCGGACAGGGGCGCTCGCGCTCGCGCCGGGTCTCGTCGCCGAGCATCAGCGCTCCGGCCACGCCGACGGAGGAGCCGACCGACGACGCCGACGGCTCCGACGGCGCAGTGATCCTGGGGAACTGACGTGACGAACCCGGGCGACCCGCAGCAGCAGCGTGGGTACTACGGTGCGGGCTGGTCCCAGCCCGCACCGCCCGGCCCGGGTGCCCAGCAGCCCGGTGGCCCCGTGCCGCCGCAGCAGGGCGGTGTGCCGCAGTACGGGCGTCAGCCCGGTGCCGGCGCGCCGTACGCCCCGCCGCGGCCGCCCCGTGCCCCGGCAGACCCGCGTCGGGCCTTCGCGCCCGGGGCCTCGGTGACGAACACGGCCGGTGCGCTCATCGCCGTGGTGGCCCTGGTGCTCGTCGAGTTCGTGTCCGGGCTCTTCGGGCTGCTCGGCACCTCGCTCGTGGTCAGTCCGTTCCGGCACTACGGCGCCGGCACGAGCCTGCTCGGCAGCTTCACGACCGGGGTCTTCGTGGCGCCGTTCCCGTACTACGTCGGCGCGTTCCTGGCCCTGGCGTTCCTGACGCCGATCGACCGTCGCAGCCCGCTGCCGAGGCTCCTGCTCCGCGTGGTCCTCGCCGGCGCCGCTGGCACGGTGGCCCTGATGCTCGTCGGGGTCTTCACCGGGTCGCTCGGAGCGACCACCGCAGGCGCCTCCCAGCTCGTCATCGACGTGGTCACGCGGCCGCTGCAGAACGGTCTGCCGTTCACGGTGATGCTCCTGGCGACCGCCACCGCGGCCTGGCTCTGGCTCGGCCGACCGCGCCGCGGACGAGGCCCGTCGACGACCCCGGGGA
Source organism: Curtobacterium sp. MCBD17_026 (assembly GCF_003234895.2). Taxonomy (NCBI): domain Bacteria; kingdom Bacillati; phylum Actinomycetota; class Actinomycetes; order Micrococcales; family Microbacteriaceae; genus Curtobacterium; species Curtobacterium sp. MCBD17_026. The sequence goes on from NZ_CP126281.1 coordinate 1,094,522, forward strand.
TGCCGGGCACCGTCCGACCCGCCGACGCGGTCCCGCCGTCGACGATCCAGCCGCAGCAGCAGCAGCCTCCGCAGCAGCCCCCGGCGAACCCCTGGGGCGGACCAGCGCCCCGCTGAGCCCGTTCCCGGCCCCTCGCACGCGCAGCCCTGCGAGCCGGCGGCGCGCCGTGCGAGGTGCCGCGTGGGGCGGACCCGCACCGGGCCTCCCGGCCGTCCTGAGGCGCTGTCAGAGGCCGCGCTTGTCGCGCTGCGCCACGCGCAGCCCACTGCGGATCAACCGCAGTACGAGCTCGCGACCGGTCACCGCCGAGGCGCCCGCGGCCACGAGTTCGTCGTAGCGCGCGAGCGGGACGTCGTAGTGGTCGTGGTCGAACGCACGGCGCGGCACACCTGCCCGCGCAGCGAACGCGTGGAGTTCCGCGTAGGATTCATCACTGACGAGGTGCGACCACAGTGTGTCGTGGGCGGGCCACGTCGGTGGGTCGATCAACACGGTCACCGTGCAATCGTACGGGTGTCGCCGTTTGACCGGACCCAGGGTGATCGAGTATTCTCGGTCCCTGGTGTCAGCGGGCCGTTCTGCCTGCGTCGCCGATCGGGCCCGGCCTTCCCGGGAGCCGCTCGTGCAGAAGTGGGCACCCGAGACTTCCCTCAAGCAGAGTTACGTAAGGATTTCCACGTGGTTTACGCAGTAGTGCGCGCCGGCGGCCGTCAGGAGAAGGTCGAGGTCGGCACCATCCTGACCATCGACCGTGCCAAGGCGGACGACAAGGGCAACATCGACCTCGCCCCCGTGCTCCTCGTGGACGGTGACAAGATCACGTCGGCGGCTTCCGAGCTCGCGAACGTGACCGTCACCGCCGAGGTGCTCGACGACCTCCGTGGTCCCAAGGTCATCATCCAGAAGTTCAAGAACAAGACCGGGTACAAGAAGCGCCAGGGTTTCCGCGCTGAGCTGACCCGCGTCAAGATCACCAAGATCGCGTAAGGGAGTCAACTCATGGCACACAAGAAGGGTGCGAGTTCCACTCGCAACGGTCGTGACTCGAACGCACAGCGCCTCGGCGTGAAGCGCTTCGGTGGCGAGGTCGTCAACGCCGGCGAGATCATCGTCCGCCAGCGCGGAACCCACTTCCACCCGGGCGCCAACGTCGGCCGCGGTGGCGACGACACGCTGTTCGCCCTCTCGTCCGGTTCGGTCGAGTTCGGCACCAAGGGTGGCCGCAAGGTCATCAACATCGTCAACGCGTAGTCGTTCGAACGACTGCAGCTGGAGGGGCGGGCCGAGTGCCCGCCCCTCCTTCGCTTTTCCCGCCGACGATCCCGTCGGCACAACGAAACACCAGGAGTGGACCCATGGCGACCTTCGTCGACCGCGTGACCCTGCACCTCAGCGCGGGGCACGGCGGCAACGGCTGCGTGTCGGTCCGCCGTGAGAAGTTCAAGCCCCTCGCCGGGCCCGACGGCGGCAACGGCGGTGACGGCGGCGACATCGTGCTCGTGGCCGACCCCCAGGTGACGACGCTGCTCGGCTACCACCGTTCCCCGCACCGCTCGTCGAAGAACGGCCAGCCCGGCATGGGCGACCACCGCAGCGGTCTCAGCGGCGAGGTCCTCGAGCTCCCGATGCCCGTCGGCACCGTGGTGTACGACGAGTCCGGCGAAGTCATCGCCGACCTCACCGAGCCCGGCATGCGCGTCGTCGTGGCTCCCGGTGGACAGGGCGGCCTCGGCAACGCGGCGCTCTCCACCACGAAGCGCAAGGCCCCCGGCTTCGCGCTGCTCGGCACCGAGGGCTGGGCGGGGGACATCAGCCTCGAGCTGAAGACCATCGCCGACGTGGCCCTCGTCGGGTTCCCGAGCGCCGGCAAGTCCTCGCTCATCGCGGCCGTCTCCGCCGCCAAGCCGAAGATCGCGGACTACCCGTTCACGACCCTCACCCCGAACCTCGGCGTCGTCGAGTCCGGTGACACCCGGTTCACCGTCGCCGACGTCCCCGGTCTGATCGAGGGCGCGTCCGAGGGCAAGGGCCTGGGCCTCGAGTTCCTGCGCCACGTCGAGCGGTGCGAGGCGCTGCTCCACGTCATCGACTGCGCCACGCTCGACCCGGGCCGCGACCCGATCAGCGACCTCGACGTCATCCTCGGCGAGCTCGAGCGCTACCCGGTCCCCGAGGGCCAGGTGCCGCTGCTCGAGCGCCCGCAGCTCATCGCCCTGAACAAGATCGACGTGCCCGAGGCGCAGGAGCTCGCCGAGTTCGTCACCGCCGAGCTCGAGGGCCGCGGCTACCGCGTCTTCCCGATCTCCACGGCGTCCCGCAAGGGGCTCCGCGAGCTGACGTTCGCCCTGGCCGACATCGTCGAGCAGGCCCGCGCCGCCCGTGCTGCCGAGCCCGTGCCGGAGCGCATCGTGCTCCGCCCCCGCTCGGTCAACGAGAAGCCCTTCACCGTGCGCGCCGAAGGCGGCGAGGAGCACCGCTTCTACCGCGTCCGCGGCGCCAAGCCGGAGCGCTGGGTCCAGCAGACCGACTTCACGAACGAAGAGGCGATCGGCTACCTGGCCGACCGGCTCGCGAAGCTCGGCGTCGAGGACGGCCTGTTCAAGGCCGGAGCCGTCGCCGGCTCGACCGTCGTCATCGGTGGCGACGGCGGCATGGTGTTCGACTGGGAGCCCACGCTCACGTCGACCGCGGAGCTCATCACGAGTGCCCGCGGCACCGACGCCCGCATCGGTGCGACCTCGCGTCCGACCCGCAACGAGCGGCGCGAGGAGTACTTCGAGCGGATGGACGCCAAGGCGGCCGCCCGTGCCGAGCTCGAGCAGGAGCGCGTCTCCGGGCTCTGGGTGGACGACGACGTGGTGACCAGCGACCAGCTCGGCACCAGCGACCAGGTCGAGACCAGCGACCAGAAGGACTGACCGCGGCATGACCGACACGACCGCCCGCACCGACCTCGGACCCGTCACACGGCGCGAGGACATCCCGCGTGCGCGGCGGATCGTGGTCAAGGTCGGCTCGTCCTCGGTCAGCGGTGACGCCGCCGGCCAGATCGGCCCCCTGGTGGACGCTCTGGCCGCCGCCTACGGTCGAGGGACCGAGGTCGTGCTCGTGTCGTCCGGTGCGATCGCGACCGGGTTCCCGTTCCTCGGGCTCGAGGGCCGACCGGACGACCTCGCCACGCAGCAGGCGGCGGCCGCAACCGGGCAGAACGTCCTGATGTTCCGGTACCAGAAGGAACTCGACCGGCACGGTGTCGTCGCGGCGCAGATCCTGCTCACCGCCGGTGACCTGCAGAACCCCACGCACCGTGTGAACGCCCAGCGGGCCATCGACCGGTTGCTCGCCCTGCGCGTGCTCCCGATCGTGAACGAGAACGACACCGTCGCCACGCACGAGATCCGCTTCGGCGACAACGACCGGCTCGCGGCCCTGGTGGCCCGGCTGCTCGGCGCCGACGCCCTCGTCCTGCTCTCCGACGTCGAGGCGCTCTACACGGCACCCCCGGAGCAGCCGGGCGCGACCCGCATCGACGAGGTGCCGTTCGGCGACGAGCTGGCCGGGGTCACCTTCGGCTCGATCGGCACCGCGGGCGTCGGCACCGGGGGAGCAGGGACCAAGGTCGCCGCCGCGCGGCTCGCGGCCGAGGCGGGCACCGCGGTGCTCGTGACCGACACGGCGCTGGTCGACCGCGCGCTGGCGGGCGAACACCTCGGCACCTGGTTCCACGCCGCGCCGCGTCCCTGACACGGCCCGCAGTGCGCCACGCCGCGCCGCGCCGCGCCGCGCCTCGCGGGTGGCACCGAGTGGTCACGACTCCCCGTTGGGTCGCGGTCGTGTGGTCGGGAACCGTCGCCGCGGGCGGCGCGGAGCGTCGATCTGCGACCGCTCGGCGGGCGGGGGACGACGTGTCGTGACCGCTCGGCGCGACCGGTCGACGGGGTGGACGCGACCGCCTGGAGGCCCGGTGCGTGTCCGGGGACCGGTGGCGGGCCTCCAGGCGGTCGCGACTCCCCGTTGGGTCGTGGTCGTGTGGTCGGGAGTCGTCGCTGCGGGCGGCGCGGAGCGACGATCTGCGACCGCTCGGCGGGCGGGGGACGACGTGTCGTGACTGGTCGGCGCGGCCGGTCGACGGGGTGGACGCGACCGCCTGGAGGCCCGGTGCGTGTCCGGGGACCGGTGGCGGGCCTCCAGGCGGTCGCGACTCCCCGTTGGGTCGTGGTCGTGTGGTCGGGAGTCGTCGCTGCGGGCGGCGCGGAGCGACGATCTGCGACCGCTCGGCGGGCGGGGGACGACGTGTCGTGACTGGTCGGCGCGGCCGGTCGACGGGGTGGACGCGACCGCCTGGAGGCCCGGTGCGTGTCCGGGGACCGGTGGCGGGCCTCCAGGCGGTCGCGACTCCCCGTTGGGTCGCGGTCGTGTGGTCGGGAGCCGTCGCCGCGGGCGGCGCGGAGCGTCGATCTGCGACCGCTCGGCGGGCGGGGGACGACATGTCGTGACTGGTCGGCGCGGCCGGTCGACGGGGTGGACGCGACCGCCTGGAGGCCCGGTGCGTGTCCGGGGACCGGTGGCGGGCCTCCAGGCGGTCGCGACTCCCCGTTGGGTCGTGGTCGTGTGGTCGGGAGTCGTCGCTGCGGGCGGCGCGGAGCGACGATCTGCGACCGCTCGGCGGGCGGGGGACGACATGTCGTGACCGGTCGGCGCGGCGGACCGGGCCTGGAGGCACGGCGAGCGTCCGGCACGCCCGTCACGAACCGGGGGACGGACCTACAATCGGTCCATGTCGTCGATCGCGCCCGCCCCGACCCTGACCGACAAGCTCGTGGCGGCACGGGCCGCCTCGTCGGCGCTCGCGACCGCGACGACCGCCGTCAAGGACGCGGCCCTCGGCGCGATCGCCTCGGCGGTGCGTGCCGCGACGGACGAGATCGTCGCCGCGAACCACGACGACCTCGTTGCCGGCGAGGACGGCGGACTCTCGTCCGGGCTGCTCGACCGGCTGCGACTCGACCCCGTCCGGATCGAAGCCCTCGCCGCCGCGGTCGAGCACGTCGTCGGGCTGACCGACCCCGTGGGGGAGCACGTGCGCGGGTCGCAGCTGCCGAACGGACTCCAGCTCACCCAGGTGCGCGTGCCGTTCGGTGTCGTCGGGGCCATCTACGAGGCACGCCCGAACGTCACCGTCGACATCGCCTCGCTCGCGCTCAAGTCGGGCAACGCCGTCGTGCTCCGTGGTGGGTCGGCGGCCCAGCACACGAACGCCGTGCTCGTCGCCCGGATCCAGGACGCGGTCGAGTCGGTCGGCCTGCCCCGCGACCTGGTGCAGACCATCGACGAGTTCGGGCGCGCCGGTGCAACCGAGCTCATGCGCGCACGTGGCCTGGTCGACGTGCTGATCCCGCGGGGGAGCGCCACGCTCATCCAGACCGTCGTCACCGAGTCGCAGGTACCCGTCATCGAGACCGGTGCGGGCGTCGTGCACGTGTTCCTCGACGCGTCCGCGCCGGAGCAGCGTGCGGTCGACATCGTCCTGAACAGCAAGGTGCAGCGGCCGAGCGTGTGCAACGCCCTCGAGACCCTCCTGGTGCACGAGGCCGCGGCCGAACGACTCCTGCCGGTGCTGGCCGACCGGCTGCGGGCGTCCGGTGTCACGCTGCGCGGCGACGACGCCGCGCGGGCGATCGTGCCCGGGGTGCTCCGAGCCACCGAGGACGACTGGGCGACCGAGTCGATGGACCTCGACCTGTCGATCCGCGTCGTGCCCGACGTCGACGCGGCGATGGCGCACATCGCCCGATGGTCGACGCACCACACGGAGTCGATCGTCACGAACGACGTCGACACCGCCGAGCGGTTCCTGGCGACCGTCGACTCGGCGGTCGTCATGGTGAACGCCTCGACCCGGTTCACCGACGGTGGCGAGTTCGGTTTCGGGGCCGAGGTCGGCATCTCGACGCAGAAGCTGCACGCGCGTGGTCCGATGGGCCTGCCGGAGCTCACGAGCACGAAGTGGATCGTGCGCGGCTCCGGGCAGATCCGCGGCTAGACTGAACGGCGTCTTTCCCCGACCGAACGGAGCACGAACGATGACCTTCCTCGCAGAAGCTGCTGAGCACGCCTCCGGGGCGCCCGCGTTCGTGTTCCCGATGGTCGGCGCCCTCTTCTTCATCTTCCTCGGCTTCGTGACCTGGAGCTTCCGCGACGTGGCCTACCGCCACTCCCAGAAGTTCGAGGCCACCCGCCACCACGAGACGGGTGTCGACGAGTTCGGCCACACCAAGATCTGACCGACCACTCGATGCTCGAGACCACCGGACGGCCACGCATCGGCGTGATGGGTGGCACGTTCGACCCCATCCACCACGGGCACCTGGTCGCGGCGTCCGAGGTGGCGCGGGCGTTCGACCTCGACGAGGTCGTCTTCGTCCCCACCGGACAGCCGTACATGAAGTCCGACGTCACCGACGCCGAGCACCGGTACCTGATGACCGTGATCGCCACCGCGTCGAACCCGATGTTCACCGTCAGCCGCGTGGACATCGACCGCCCCGGGCCGACGTACACCGTCGACACCCTGCGGGACCTGCACGAACAGCGACCGGATGCCCAGCTCGTCTTCATCTCGGGCGCAGACGCCGTTCAGCAGATCGTCGACTGGAAAGACCATGATGGTCTCTGGGACCTCGCGCACTTCGTGGCCGTGACGCGTCCGGGACACGCCTTGAGCATCACCGGATTGCCCGAGCGGGACGTAAGCTTGCTCGAAGTCCCTGCACTGGCCATATCCTCGACGGATTGCCGTGACCGGGTTCGACGGGGTTTCCCCGTCTGGTACTTGGTTCCCGACGGTGTCGTCCAGTACATCTCCAAGCACCATCTGTATCGGAGCGTTGCATGAGTTCGTCCGACGCGCAGCCGCCCCTGTCGCGGCGCCAGGCGCGCGAGCGGGAGCGTGCCGCCGCGGCCGGTTCGCAGCCCGCGACGCCGCCCCCGACCGTCGCCGCACCCGCCGCCGAGACCCCCGAGTCCCGCCGCCGTCCCGGGTCGCACGTCGCCCCGGCCCCCGGTGGCCCCGCCCAGTCGTCCGCGCCGGCATCGGCGCAGACCGCGCCCGGGTCCGCCCCGTCCGTCCCGGCGTCGGCGCCCGCCGCCGGTGTGCCGCCGTTCCCGCCGGCCTCCGCGACCGAGATCGTCCCCGGCAGTGGTGGGCTCACCCGTCGGCAGATCCGGCAGCTCCGTGCCGCCGAGCGCCAGGCGGTCCTGCCGGTCCCGCTGCAGAACCCCACGCCCCAGTCGTCCGACCGCACCGTCGAGGACGTCCTCGGGTCGGTGGACACGATCGACCCCACCGCCGCGCCGCAGAGCGCTCCGGACGCCGAGGCCGCGCACGAGGAGCAGCCCGCTGCCCCGACGGTCCTCGACCAGGCCGCTGTTGCCCAGGCCACCGAGGCGGACGGGTCACCGGACGCGCTCGAGCCCCTCGATGAAGCCGCCGCGCACGCCGAGGAGCCCCGCCGCCACCGGTCGACGTGGTCGCCGCCCGCCGACGTCACCGAGTCCGACGCGTCGGCGACCGACGCCCCTTCGGACGAGGCGACCGACGTCGCCCCGGCGGACGAGACGTCCGAGGACGCTCCGGCCCGCTCAGCCCACGACGCTCCGGCTCCCGCTGCCGGGTCGCAGCCCGCCGTCACGCCGGTGCCGATCCCGACGAACGCCGCCGCAGCGACCCCCGCGGTGTTCCCGCTCTCGCTCGACGCCGAGGACGACGACACCAACGAGGTGCCGTTGCCCGAGCCCGCGACCGAGGCCCCGAAGGTCCCCGCCGCGTTCCAGCGTCCGACCGAGCCGAAGCCGGTGACCACGGCCTTCGCGCCGCCCGCCGGCCACTGGTCCCAGCAGGCGCACGACTCGAACGACTCCGAGGTGCACGACGCCGAGACCGGCACCCGCCGCGTCGCGGTGACGAACACGAACGCGATCATCCTGCCGAACTCGGCCCTGGCCGACCCCACCGGCGCACTCAACGCGACGGGCGAGGTGATCCTGACCGGGTCGATCGACCTGCCGGCGTCGCTGTCGTCGACGGGGTCGCACCGGCCGATCGACGGCGCCGAGGTGGACCGCCTGCTCGAGCAGCAGGACGAGCAGCCCGACACCGATGCCAGCCCGGTCCGGGCCAGTCGCGCGGTGTCCAGCCACACCTCGACCCGCCAGGTCGTGCTCGCCGCCGCCAAGCCGAAGGAGTCGCGCACGCCGCTGATCCTCGGTGTGACGGTCGGCGCGGTCGGGCTGGCTGCGGCCGGTGTCATCATCACCGCACTGCTCACCACCCACGCGTTCGGCGGCTGACCGCTGCCGTCCCCGACGTCCGTTCTCCACCACCCCGCCGACCCTGGCCTGGCCGCTGTCGGCGGGGTGGCTTATGATCGTGACCCATCAAGCGAACCGGCTGTCCGTCGGTTCGACGACCGGAAGGAATCCGTGACCGCCTCCACTCGCGCACTGGAACTCGTGCAGGCCGCAGCACTCGCGGCCGACGCCAAGCAGGCCGAGGACCTCGTCGCTCTCGACGTGACCGGGCCGTTGCAGCTCACGGACGTGTTCCTGCTCGCAACCGGTCGGAACGAGCGCAACGTGCAGTCCATCGCCGATGCCGTCGAGGAACGCCTCCTCGAGCTCGGCGCCAAGACGCTCCGCCGCGAAGGTCGCACCGAGGGCCGCTGGGTCCTCATCGACTTCGGCGAGATCATCGTGCACGTCTTCCACGACGAAGACCGCCAGTACTACTCGCTCGAGCGTCTCTGGGCCGACTGCCCGACGATCCCGCTCGAGCTTCCGGTGGACCACACCGCCTGATCAGCGACGCGCCCGGGTGACGGCTTCGATTTCGTCGCCCGGCGTTCGCATGGTGTACGCTTCTATGGTGCCTCCGGGGAACCGGTTGGTGCAAAGCAACACGATCTGGGTCTGTGGCGCAGCTGGTAGCGCACCTGCATGGCATGCAGGGGGTCAGGGGTTCGAGTCCCCTCAGATCCACCCAGAACCCCCATCGTTCCTCGGAACGGTGGGGGTTTTCTCGTGCGTCCGACAGTGCTCGGTGGCCCGATACGCTGAGCGCATGAGCAACGACGCGCCGCTGTCCGGGTCCCCGCTGACGATCGCCTCCGCCGGGTACACGGCCGACGTCGCCACCGTCGGAGCGACACTGCGGACCCTGCGGCACGAGGGCCGAGACCTGGTCGTCCCGTTCGACGCCGACGAGGTCCGCCCGGTCTTCCGCGGTGCCGTCCTGGCCCCGTGGCCGAACCGGATCGTCGACGGCGAGTACTCCTTCGGCGGCGTCGACCACGAGCTGGCCCTCACCGAGCCCGCACGGCACCACGCCCTGCACGGACTCGTCGCGTGGACGGACTTCCGCGTGCAGGAGCAGGCGGACGACCGCGTGGTGCTCGCCACGACCGTCCAGGCGCAGCAGGGCTACCCGTACCGCGTCGAGGTCACCGTGGAGTACCGGCTCGACGCCGAGGGGCTGCACACCACGATCACCGGGACGAACACCGGGGCCGAGGCCGCGCCGTGGGGGACCGGCCCGCACCCGTACCTCGTCGCGGGTGCCGGCACCGTCGACGACTGGACCCTGACGCTCCCCGCCGCCCAGGTGCTCGAGGTGACGCCGGACCGGCTCGTCCCGACCGACCTGGTCCCCGTGCACGACGAGTTCGACCTGCGCACGCCCACGCTGATCGGTGACCGGTTCATCGACCACGCCTTCACCGGCTTCGACCGCGACACCGCCGGCCTCGCCACCATCGCGGTCACGGCTGCGGACGGTCACGGGGTCCGTGCGACCTTCGGGCCGGAGTGCGGCTGGGCACAGGTGCACACCGCCGACCACGTCGTCCCCGAGTACCACCGCGCCGGTCTCGCCGTCGAGCCGATGACGTGCGCCCCCGACGCCTTCAACGACGGCGAGGACCGCGGCCTCGTGGTGCTCGCGCCCGGTGCCTCGCACGCCGCCGCATGGACGATCGCCGCGATCTGACCACCCCCGGCCCCGTCGTCCGCGTCGAGATCCGCCGACTCGACCCGGCCCCCGACCTCGCGGCCCTGGCGGCGCAGGTCGCCGGGGACCTGGTGTGGCTCGACTCCGGCCTGCCGGACGGTGCTCCCGCCACGGCTCGGCCCCGGGCGCGCTGGTCCGTGCTGGCGTGGACGGACGGGCCGTTCGCCGCCCGGTTCCGGCACCAGGACCGTCGTGCGCACCTGACCGTCGCCGCGCCCGCCGAGGAGTGGTTCGGGTCTGCCCGATCCGAGGAGCGTCCAGCCTTCGCGGTGCTGGCGGACCTGCTCCGACGCACGCCCCGCCTGCCCGAACCGGTCGTCGGGTGCGGGTTCGCGCTGGGCTGGGTCGGGTTCCTCGGCTACGAGCTCGGCCGCGAGTCCGGCGGCCCGGACCGCACCGCCGACGGGCACGCCGACGCCGACCTGCGGTTCGTCGACCGAGCCGTCGTCGTCGACCACACCGGTGGCGCCTGGGCGCTCGCGCTCGTCGCCGAGGCGGAACCGGCGGCCAGTGCGCGCAACCGCGCGTGGCTCGAGGAGCTGAGCACCCCCACGACGTCGGCCGGCGTCGTGGACGCGGCCACGGGCCTCCCGGCCGGGGTGTCCGCGGCGACCGGACGCGTGACGCGCGCCGCCTACGAGCGGGCGGTCGACGTGTGCCGCGCGGAGATCCGCGAGGGGAACGCGTTCCAGGTCTGCCTCACCACCGCCTTCGCGGTCGGACAGGAGGCCCGTGGCGGCCCCGGTACGGACCCCCACCTGGGCGAGTACCTGCGGATGCGGGCGTCCGACCCCGTCCCGTTCGGCGCGTTCCTGCGGCTCGGCCCGCTGCGCGTGGCGAGCCGGTCACCGGAGCGGTTCCTGCGGATCGACGCGGCCGGAGCGGTGCTCGCGGAACCCATCAAGGGCACGCGGCGGCGGCTCGCCGACGCGGTGGCGGACGCGGCCGCGCGGGACGACCTGGCGGCGAGCCCGAAGGACCGCGCCGAGAACGTGATGATCGTCGACCTGCTGCGGAACGACCTGCTGCGGACCGCGGTGCCCGGGTCGGTGCACGTCGAGCGGCTGTGCGCCGTCGAGACGTACGCCAGCGTGCACCAGCTGGTCTCGACGATCGGGGCGGTGCTGCCGCCGGGGACGTCGCGGGCCGACGTGGTGCACGCGGCGTTCCCGCCGGGGTCGATGACCGGGGCACCGAAGAGCAGTGCCACGGCGATCGCGGACCGGCTCGAGGGGGCGCCGCGCGGGGTGTACTCGGGCGCGATCGGGTACTTCTCGGCCAGCGGGGCGGTCGACCTGTCGGTGGCGATCCGTAGCCTCGTGACCGTGCTCGACGAGTCGGGGGCGGTGCGTTCCCGGACCCTCGGAGCCGGGGGAGCGGTGACCTGGTCGTCGGTGCCCGCGGACGAGGCGGACGAGGTCGAGACCAAGACGCGGTCGGTGCTCGGCGGAGTCGGGGCGGTGGCCAGCTGGTGAGCTGATGCCCTGATCCGAACACGTGTTCATCAGGACTGTCCACAGATGTCGGACGCGATTGACATCATCGAACACATGTTCGAATATGAGGGCATGCAGACGGCGGCGGCACTCCGGTCGCCCACCCCGGACCGGGGCGGGCGGAGCGGTGCTGCACGCGGCAGCGGCGCGGGCGGTGGCGGTGCGCGCCGTGGGACGGACCACCTGAGCGATGCCCGGGCCGCGCTCGACCGCATCACGTCCCTGCGGTCCCGGGTGGCCGACATGGAGTCCACGCGGGTCGACACCGCCGGGCTCCCCACGGCCCCGGCGCTCGAACCCCTGCTGCCCGGCGGCGCGATCCGGGTCGGTGGCACCTACGCCGTCCCCGAGTCGGTGCTGCTCGCGATCACGATGCTGCAGGCGGCCTCGGCGGCCGGGGCGTGGTGTGCGGTCGTCGGGGTGCCGTCCTTCGGGATCGAAGCCGCCGCCGCCGCGGGGATCGACCTCGAACGGCTCGTGCTCGTCCCCGATCCCGGTGACCAGTGGCTCGCCGTGACGGCGGCGATGGCCGACGTCGCCCAGATCGTCCTCACCCGACCGCTCGGCCGGGTCGTGCCGGGCGACGTGGCACGGCTGTCGGCTCGGCTGCGACAGCGCGGTGGCGCACTCGTCGCGCTCGGCTCCTGGCCCGGGGCGGACGTCACGCTGCGGGTCACGTCCTCGACGTGGAGCGGCATCGGTCAGGGCCACGGCCACCTGACGGAGCGCCGGGCCACCGTGACCGCGACCGGGCGTGCCGGCGCGGTGCGTCCGGCGACCGCCGAGCTGCTCCTGCCCGCGGCCGACGGTGCGGTCCGGGCCGCCACAGCGGTGCCGACGGTGGGCTCCGGGGACACCCGCGTGCTGCGGCCCGTGGCGGTGGCGTCGTGATCGCCTCCGGGCGCGTCCGGACCGACGCGATCACGCGGGGAGCGGCACTGCCCGAACCACCCCCGACCCGGACGATCGTGCTCTGGTGCCCGGACTGGCCGGTCATCGCTGCGGCTCGGGCCGGTGGCACCCCGCCGGAGCAGCCACTCGCCCTGACCGCGAAGGGGCTCGTGTTCGCGAGTTCCGCGTCCGCGCGTGAGCAGGGTGTCGTGCGGGGGCTCCGCGTGCGTGAGGCGCAGGCGCGGTGCCCCGAGCTCCTCGTGCAGCCCTACGACGACGCCCTCGACCACCGCGCGTTCGAGCCCGTCATCCGGGCGGTCGAGGCAGCGGTCCCCGGGGTCGAGGTGCTGCGGCCGGGCACCCTCGCGCTCCGCGCCCGCGGGCCGGCCCGGTACTACGGCGGTGAGCGCGCGGCGGCGGCGACCCTTGCCGGCATCGCGGCCGACCACGGCGCCCCCGCGGTACGGGCCGGGGTGGCCGACACCCCGTTCGCGGCGGACCAGGCCGCCCGGGCCCGTCCGGTGCGTCCCGGTGAACGGGTGCGGCTCGTGCCCGTCGGGGGATCGGCCGACTTCCTCGCGCACCTGCCGCTCGGTGTGCTCGGCGACCCCGACCTCACGACGGTGCTCGACCGGCTCGGCATCACCACGCTCGGCGACTTCGCGGCACTCGGCGACGAACAGGTGCGGGACCGCTTCGGCGTGGCCGGGGCGTTCCTGCACCGGTTGGCCGGGGGCCGCGACCCCCGCGAGATCGCGGCGCGGGAGATCCCGCCGGAACTCCGGGTCGAGGCGTCGTTCGAACCCCCGCTGGACCGTGCCGACCAGATCGCGTTCGCGTTCCGGCGTTCCGCCGACGACTTCGCCGAGCGACTCCGGGCCGCGGGGCTCGTGGCGACGACCATCCGCGTGGGGATCGTCGACGAGCGCGACATCCTGCTCGAACGGACCTGGGCGCACCCGCGCTGGTTCGACGCCGCCGACGTGGTCGACCGGGTGCGGTGGCAGCTCGCCGGCGGGGTGGACCCCAGCGGGCTCGAGGCGCCGGTCACCTCGGTCGTGCTCGAGCCGGTCGCCGTCGACGACATGGCGAACCACGAGCGCGGGCTGTGGGGCTCCGGCCCGGACGAGCGCGTGCACCACGGCCTCGCCCGGATCCAGGGCATGGTCGGCCACGACGGTGTGGTGAGTCCGCGCATCGGTGGTGGCCGCACCCTGTCCGAGCGCGTGGTGCTCGTGCCGTGGGGCGACGCGCCAGCCGGTGGTGAGCGAGCCCTGGCGACCGTGCGCGACCGCCCGTGGCCCGGCAAGCTACCCGGCCCGCCCCCCGCCACCGTGCTCGAGCGCCCCCGACCGGTCGACGTCGTCGCCGTCGGTGGTGTGAGCGTCGACGTCGACGAGCGCGGCGTGCTGTCCGGCGCACCCGAACGGTTCCGTGCCGAGGGCGACCGGGGCGGCGGCTTCTCGGCCGTGACGGCCTGGGCGGGTCCGTGGCCGCTCGTCGTGCGGTGGTGGGAGTCCGGCGGCCGACGCCTGCACCGGTTGCAGCTCGTCGACGCCGAGGGGCGTGCCTGGTACCTGGTGCTGGCGGACCACCGCTGGTGGGCCGAGGCGATCGCGACGTGACCCCGACCACCACCACCAACAGGAGCGTGACCTGATGGGCTACAGCAACCCACCCATCCCGTGGTCGCAGTTCGAGCGCGCGCTGTCCGACAAGCGGAGCCCGGGCACGGCGCACGACGGCGACGGCGGCGACAGCCCGGCGTGGTCGCGGAAGCGCGAGCCGTACGTCCCGTCACCGCTCGACACCGACGGCGGACCCGTGGTGCCGTACGCCGAACTGCACGCGCACTCGGCCTTCAGCTTCCTCGACGGCGCCAGTCAGCCCGAGCACCTGTTCGAAGAAGCTGCTCGGCTCCGACTGCACGCCCTCGCGCTCACCGACCACGACGGCTTCTACGGGGCCGCCCGGATGGCCGAGGTCGCCGAGTCGTACCCGCAGGTCGGCACCGTCTTCGGCACCGAGCTGTCCCTGGGGTTGACCGAACCGCAGAACGGTGTGCCCGACCCCGAGGGCTCGCACCTGCTCCTGCTCGCCGACGGCCAGGACGGCTACCACCGGCTCGCCGGCGCGGTGACGAGCGCACACCTGGCCGCCGGGTCCGAGAAGGGCAGCCCGCAGTACGACCTCGACGACCTCGCCGCGCGGGCGAACGGGCACTGGCGCGTCCTCACGGGGTGCCGGAAGGGCTCCGTGCGGCAGGCCCTCGAGCAGGGTGGCGAGTCCGCCGCCGAGACCGCGCTCCGGGTGCTGCTCGACCGGTTCGGCAGCCGCAACGTCGTCGTGGAGCTGCTCGACCACGGCGACCCGCTCGACAGCGCCCGCAACGACGCCCTGGCCGCCCTCGCCGCGAAGCACGCGCTGCCCCTGGTCGCCACCGGCAACGTGCACTACGCCACCCCCGACCGGTTCCCGGTGGCGACCGCACTCGCGGCGGTGCGCGCCCGCCGCAGCCTCGACGAGATCGACGGCTGGCTGCCGGCCGCCGACACCGCCCACCTGCGCTCCGGCGCCGAGATGGCCAGACGGTTCGGGCGCTACCCCGGCGCGATCGAGCGGACCGTGGAGCTCGCCGACGAGCTCGGGTTCCGGCTGAAGACCGTGCAGCCCGGACTGCCCGACCTCGACGTCCCGGACGGACACACCGCGATGTCGTGGCTCCGCGAGCTCACGTGGACGGGTGCCCGGCGGTTCTACCCCGGCAGCGCCGACGGCGTCGACCCCCGCAAGCGGGAGCGCATCGAGCGTGAGCTGTCCGTGATCGAGGAGAAGAACTTCCCGGGGTACTTCCTGATCGTGCGCGACATGGTGCAGTACGCCCGCGGTCGGGGCATCCTCTGCCAGGGGCGGGGCTCGGCGGCGAACTCGGCGGTCTGCTACCTGCTCGAGATCACCGCGGTGGACTCGATCCGGTACGGGCTGCCGTTCGAGCGGTTCCTGTCGGCGATGCGCGACGAGGAACCCGACATCGACGTCGACTTCGACTCGGATCGCCGCGAAGAGGTGATCCAGTACGTGTACGCCAAGTACGGCCGGCACAACGCCGCCCAGGTCGCGAACGTCATCACCTACCGGCCCAAGGGTGCGGTGCGTGACATGGCGAAGGCGCTCGGCCACAGCCCCGGGCAGCAGGACGCCTGGTCGAAGCAGGTCGAGCGGTGGGGCTCGGTGACCGAGAGCCAGGACCACGACATCCCGCCGGCGGTCGTCGGGCTCGCGAGCGACGTCCTCGGGTTCCCGCGGCACCTCGGCATCCACTCCGGCGGCATGGTGCTGACCGACCGTCCGGTGGGCGAGGTCGTGCCGATCGAGCACGCCCGGATGGACGGCCGCACCGTGCTGCAGTGGGACAAGGACGACTGCGCCTACATGGGGCTCGTGAAGTTCGACATGCTCGGGCTCGGCATGCTCGCGGCCCTGCAGTACTCGTTCGACCTGGCGGCAGAGCACTGCGGGGAGCGCTGGGAGATGCACTCCATCCCGAAGGAAGAACAGGGGGTCTACGACCAGCTCTGCCGCGCGGACACGATCGGGGTGTTCCAGGTGGAGTCCCGCGCGCAGATGGGCACCCTGCCCCGACTGCTCCCGCGGCGGTTCTACGACCTGGTGATCGAGGTCGCACTCGTCCGACCCGGGCCCATCCAGGGCGGCGCGGTGCACCCGTACATCCGCCGGCGCACGGGCGAGGAACCGATCACCTACATGCACCCTGCGCTCGAACCCGTGCTCGAACGCACCCTCGGGGTCCCGCTGTTCCAGGAACAGCTCATGCAGATGGCGATCGCGGTCGGCAACTGCTCCGGTGACGACGCCGACCTGCTGCGACGGGCGATGGGGTCGAAGCGCGGGCACGAGAAGATCGACCGGTTGCGGGACAAGCTCTACACGGGGATGGCGGACAACGGCATCCACGGTGCGGACGCCGACGCGATCTACGCGAAGATCCAGGCCTTCGCGAACTTCGGCTTCGCGGAGAGCCACTCGATCAGCTTCGCCCTCATCGTCTACGCGAGCGCGTGGATGCGGCTGCACTACCCGGGGGCGTTCCTGGCGGCGCTGCTCCGGGCGCAGCCGATGGGGTTCTACTCACCGCAGACCCTGGTGGCCGACGCCCGACGGCACGGCGTCCGCGTGCTGCGACCGGACATCCTGCGGTCCGGGGTCGACGCCACGCTCGAACCGCTGCCGGACGGGGACGCCCCGGTCGGTGACGACGCCTGCCTGGCCACCGAGCAGCCCCCGGTGCTGCCCTTCGACAAGGCGCTCCCCGACGACACCGCGAGCCACCGTCGCGACGGTGCCTTCGCCGTGCGGCTCGGGCTCGCCGAGGTCGCGTCGCTCAGCCGGAAGAGCGCCGAGAAGATCGTCGCGGAGCGGGACGCGAACGGTCCCTTCCGCGACATGTCGGACCTGGCTCGGCGGGTCGGGCTCACCACGCCGCAGCTCGAGGCCCTCGCCGCGGCCGACGCCTTCGCTCCGTTCGACATCGACCGCCGCGGTGCGATGTGGTCGGCTGCCCAGGCGGCCGCCGAGCGTCCGGACCAGTTGCCGGACACACAGGTGTTCGTGCAGCCGCCGCTGTTCGGTCAGATGACGAGCGGGGACGTGCTCATCGCCGACATGTGGTCGACGGGCATGACGACCGACGACCACCCCGTCCGGCACGTGCGCGACCGGCTCGTCGCCCGCCGGGTGCTCAGCGTGCAGGACACCGCGACCGCCGAGACCGGACGACGGGTCGAGGTCGGCGGGATCGTGACGCACCGGCAGCGTCCGGCGACGGCCTCCGGCATCACGTTCCTGAACGTGGAGGACGAGACCGGGCTGGTCAACGTCATCTGCAGCGTCGGGGTCTGGGGGCGCTTCCGCCGGGTGGCGCGGGAGTCCCCGGCGGTGATCGTCCGGGGCATCCTCGAGCGCTCACCCGACGGGGTGGTCAACCTGGTGGCGGACCGCATCGAGCACCTGTCGCTGTCCGTCCGCACCCGCTCGCGGGACTTCCAGTGAGCGGTCGTGCGCAGGTGAGCGGTCGCACTCGAGTGAGCGGTCGTGCCCGAGTGAACGGTCGTGCTCAGCGCACCTCGGGCAGGCGGACCGTGACCTCGAGCCCACCGGCGGGCACGTTGCGGAGGGACGCCGTGCCTCCCGCTCGTTCCGCCACCGCACGCACGATCGCGAGTCCCAGCCCGGAGCCGCCGGGCAGGGCTCCGACACCGGTCGACGGGTCCGGGTTCGGGCGGGACGTCCGGGCTTCGTCCGGACGGGTGAAGCGGTCGAACGCCACCGGGATGAAGGACTCGGGCACGCCGGGGCCGTCGTCGGTGATCTGCAGCACGCCCTCGCCGCCGGTGCTCCGCCAGGACACGAAGATGCCGCCGCCGCGGGGGAGTGCGGACACGGCGTTGCCCGCGATGTTCGTCACGAGCTGGGCCATCCCGCCGGTGTCGATCCGGTACCGCGGTTCGACGGTGCCGCCGCCGATGCCCGGGCCGGAACCGCCGACGGCGACGGGCGGCTCGAGGTCGAAGTCGACGGTGACGTCCTTCGCCGAGGCGATGAGCCGGACGCGGTCGACCGCGGCCATCACCTCGTCGCCGAGGTCCGACCACGCGGTCTCGGGGCGCCGGTCGCCGTCCTGTTCACGGCGCTCCGACTCCTCGATCCGCGACAGCGCGAGCAGGTCGTTCGCCAGCCGCGACAACCGCGCGACGCTGTGCTTGGCGCGTTCGATGTGGGCGGCGAGGGCGGCGGCGTCGTTCCCGTCGAGCGAGGCGAGGTCGAGCTGGGTCGTCAGGATCGCCAGGGGTGTCCGGAGCTCGTGGCTGGCGTCCGACACCATCTGGCGTTCGCGCTCGGTCGCCTGCCGGGTCCGGGCGAGGAAGGCGTTGAGCGTGGTCGCCAGGGATGCCAGCTCGTCCTGGGCAGGGCCCACCGGCAGTTCGGCACGCTCCGGGGCGACGGAGAGCCGTTCGGCCTCGCGGCGCATCCGGTTCACCGGGCGCAGCGCGGTGGTCGCGAGCACCCAGGACGCCACGCCGAAGGCGAGCAGGATGGCCAGACCGGTCAACGACAGGGTGGTCGTGAGGTCGTCGACGACGATGGCCTCGGCCTGCGAGTTGCGGGCGGCTACAACCGTCCAGCGGCCGGCCTCGTTGACGGGGTGCTCCACCACGACGCGGTACTCCGAGCCGGAGACGGTGATGATCGAGGTGCCGGCAGGGGTGGACCGCAGGCTGCCGAGCGCCTGCTCGACACGATCGGGCATCGTCGACAGCACGATCTCGCCGGACGGGGACACGACGGCGACGAGCTGCGCGTTGCCCGGCGGCGACAGGTCGGGGTCGCTGTCGACCTCGAGAGTCGCGACGTACGGGTCGGCGTCGGCGTCGAGCAGCGTGCGCGTCGCACTCGCGACGACGCTCACCACCTGGAACCGCATCACCAGGACGAGCAGCAGGATGACGATCGCGGCGATCGCCGTCGAGCCGATCGTGATCCGGGCACGCAGCGACAGCCGACGCAGCGGCCGGATCGGACCGCCGCGTCGGCGGTCCGATCGTGGGGCGTCGTCGGCCCCGCTCACGCCCCGAGCAGATCCAGGCGGTACCCGCGACCGCGGACCGTGGCGATGGCGACGGTGGCCTCGTGCGCGGTGAGCTTCTTGCGGAGGTACGAGATGTACTGCTCGACCACGTTCGGGTCGACGTGCTGCGAACCGTCCCAGACCTCTTCGAGGATCTTCGGGCGGTCGACGACACTGCCTGCGGAGCGGGCGAGCAGTCGGAGCAGGGCGAACTCGGTGGGGCTCACGGCGACGCGCTGCCCCTTGATCGAGATGCGGCGCGCCTCGGAGTCGATCGACACGTCCCCGACCTCGATCGTGCGGGGCGCCCCGGCGGACTCGCGACGGCCGAGGGCACGCAGCCGGGCGGTGAGCTCGGCGAAGGCGAAGGGCTTGGTGAGGTAGTCGTCCGCACCGGCGTCGAGCCCGAACACGCGGTCGTCGACGGCGTCGCGCGCGGTCACGAGCAGGATCCGCACGGGGTCCTCGCGCTCACGGATCCGTCGGGCGAGCTCGAAGCCGGACATGCCGGGCATCATCACGTCCACGACCGCCAGGTCGAACGCCTGCTCGCCGAGGGCGATGAGCGCCTCGACACCGTTCTCGACGGCCGTGACCCGGTACCCCTCGGCCGCGAGTCCGCGTTCCATCAGGGCACGCATCTCGTCGTCGTCCTCGACCACCAACAGCCGCATAGTGGACCTCCTCGGACCCATCGTGGCATCGAACCGGCGCGGAGGGCCGTTCTCCGGGGCCGACTCGCTGAATCTCGTCACAGGACGGAGCAGAACGGTCTGTCCCACGTCCTGGGGACGTGAGCGCGGCTTGCTTCGTTGCTAGGCTCCGGCAGCGGACAGCGCGACCCGATGCGCCGCCCGCACTGGGGGATCATGAACGACTCGATCGACCACCCGGCCATCGTGCGCCTGCGCGTCGAACTGGACGCCGCGTGGAAGGGCATCGGCGCGCTCGCGCAGCTGGAGGACGCTCCGCGCGACCGCGTGGTCGCGGAGCTGCGGACGGCGGTGCCGGACGTGGCGAGCCGTGCTGCACGCGAGGTCGGCACCGAGGCCGTCGTCGCCGAGATCAGCCGGTACGCCGACGCCGGCATCCCGGGTGCGACCGCGACCGACGTCGTGCCGACCGCGGTGATCTGGTCGGACGTCGTCCGGACAGCGTCGGAAGCGGCCTGCGCAGCGCGCTGAAGCGGACCGACTAGTCGTCCTCGCCGAGCAGCTCGCCACGCACCCGTCGGATGTCCTCGAGCAGCGCCCCGATGAGCACCCAGTGCCGGGAGTTCGGGCGCACCACCTCGAGCGGCGCGGTGAGCGCCGGCTCCGAGGCCTCGGCCCACGGCTCGGCGTCCGGTCCGAAGGCGCTGGCGTCCGTCCGGCCGAGCCCGTCCACCGGGTCGAGCCGTGTCGATTCGACCCGCGCACTGAGTGCTCGGACGTCCGCACCGATCCGTGCCACCTCGGTGGCGATGCCGTGCACCACCGGGTCGTCGCGCAGGTCCGGTGCGGTGTTGTCGCGGATCGCCCGGGTCATCCCGGTGACCCGGGTCACCAGGACGCGCAGGTGGTCGGTGATCGCCACGTCGCGGTCGAGGATCGTCCGGTGCCGGCCGCCGCGCGGGTTCATCGTCAGGGACTCGCGCGCCGACCCCAGGGACGCCTCGGCCTTGGCGTGCTGCTGCCGCAGTGCACGGGCGGCGACGAGCGCCTCGTCCCAGCGCTCGCGGTCCCACCCTTCGGTCAGGCCGATCGCGATCCGCTCGAACGCCACCGCGGTGTCGCGGGCGAGCCGGGCGACGGCGAGGTGCGCCGGTTCGAGCAGCACGGGCGGCACGATGAGCGCGTTCACGACGAGGGCGACGATCGCACCGATCACGGTCTCGAGGACCCGGTCGGCGGAGTAGTTCGGCGTCACGACCCCGGCGGTGAGCACGAGCATCCCGCTGATCCCCACCTGGGTGGCCGAGGTCGGGGTGAGCCGGAGCGCCCACGCGATGAGGATCGCGAGCACGATGACGAGCAGCACGACGAAGACGCCGTCGCCGAGCAGCAGGTGGAACCCGGTGGCCAGCACGACGCCGATCACCACGCCGGCGCTCCGCTCGAGCCCCTTCACGAACGACTGGTTGATGCTCGGCTGGACCACGAGCAGGGCAGCGATCGCCGCGAAGGTGGGGAACGGCCCCTGGATGACCAGGCGGCAGAGGAGCACGGCGGCGACCACCGCGACGGCGGTCTTCACGACCTGCAGGAACGGCGTGCGACTGGAGCTGCGGAGGCGCGCGACCGGGTTCACACCGACCACGGTAGCCACCGGCCCCGCGCCGAGCCGTGCACGAACGCGACGAAACCCGCGCGACACTGTTGACTGATCTCGTGTGGCCCAACCATGAGCGCGTCATCCCGCAGGCCTTCGCCGGCTCCGGGACCTCTGTCGTGGCCGCGCGGGCGCACTCCGTCGAGCCCTCGGGCAACGGTTACCTGTACGGCTACGAGGTCGACACGGTGGACCGCAACGGCCAGCGCGCCACGGTCCTGACCTACGTCGACACCGGCGGCACCCACGACCAGAACAGCGCGATCGTCACCGACCCGGCGACGGGCGACCCGGTGTCGGTGTGGGCGTACCCGAACGATCCCGGCCTGCCGGTGCTGCCGCAGGTCACTTACCGCGACGCCGTCGCCGAGCTGCTGACCACGCTCGGCATGCCCGTCACGGAGCCGGTGCTCACCGTGGCGGCCTACCGGCCCGGCAAGCGCGCGGTCGTGCGCGTCGACGCCCCCGAGCGCACCCTGTTCCTGAAGATCGTCCGTCCGCACCGGGTCGCGCCGATCGTGCAGTCGCACGAGCAGTTCGTCGCGGCCGGTCTGCCGGTGCCGCGCGTGCTGTCCAGCCGCGGCGACGGCCTGCTCGTGCTCGAGCGCATCCGCGGCGTGCCCGCGGGCAGCCGCATCCTCGACATCGCCGACGACCCGCGTTTCGTGGCGTCGCTCGCCGCGCTGAGCGGTCGGGTCGCCACCGTCCCGATGACCCAGCAGGCGCGCGCCGACGCGATGGACCACGCCGACTGGCACCGTCGCACGCTCATCGCCGCGCTTCCGCGCGACGCCGAGGAGATCGACCGCCTGTACGACGCCATCGGCCGCCGCTCCATCGGCTGGTCGAGTTCGACCAAGCAGGTCGTGCACGGCGACCTGCACCTGGAGCAGGTGTTCGTCGACGAGGACGAGCCGTGGCGCATCTCCGGCCTCCTCGACATCGACACCGCGGGCTGGGGCTTCCCCGTCCGTGACGTCGGCGCCGTCGTCGCCCACCTCGTGGTCACCGGGCTCTGGCACCGGTCCCGCGGGGACGCCGAGCGCGGTGCCGCCGCCGAGCGCCTCGCCGACGCGATCGCCCGCGACTGGGTCACGCGCAACCCGCGCGAGGCCGACCGCATCGGACCCGCCATCGGCGCCCAGCTGCTCGCCCACGCCGGCGGCCAGGCGACCACCGGCTCCGCCAACGGGATCCAGACCGCCCAGCAGCTCCTCGCCGCGACGCAGGCCGCCCTGGCGGACGCGGCCCCGAGCCTCCCGACCGGTGGCTCGACCCGCCCGCGGTCCGCACCGCAGGTCTGAGAGACGACCGGAGGACGGACCGGAGGCGCGGGTCGGGCCCGCATCGCGCCTCCCGTCCGCCGTCGCGACGCGCGCGGGCAACGCGCCGGTCGCCTCTGTCGGTCGTCCCGGAGTAAACTGAGCGCGCACGCACCGCGTTCCCGCGTGCCGCGTCGATTCCGGACGCAGCCGTCGATCGCTTGATCGACGCGGGGACCGGGCCGTGACCGCCCCGAGGGGGCATCACGTGCGTGTGACGACGCCGGATCCCGGCGCGGACCGTCCGAACCTGCTCCCGGCAGGTGCTCGTGTGGAACGGCTCGCGGGAGTCCACCGGACGTCCCGATGCGGGGACCGGCGATGCGGTGGGCCACGGTGGCCCGCAGCCGAACCGGAGCCGCGCCAGGCCCCGGTGCAGGACTTCCCGCCCCACGGGCGGATCGCCCCGACGTGTGGGCGGAACAGGAGGAGCGTTGGCTCGATCAGGCACCCGGCGAGCTGCCGGCGGGACGCGGACCGCGTCACGTCGCACCAGGCCGCTGGACAACGACGGCGTCATCCCCGTCCTCGCCCGCGCTGTGCGCGAGGTCGAGGCCGCGGCGCAGCGCGGACCGCTCAAGGCATCGAACCGGACGAAGTTCCAGGCGGTCGCCCTGCTCATGCGCGAAGAGCGTGCGCGGGTGAAGGCCGACACGGAGCTCACCGACGCGCAGCGCGCCGAGCAGCTCAAGCGGCTCGACGGCGTGGCCACGATCCTGGCGAAGACGGCGGCGCGCGACACCAGCGTCATCCAGCTCCTCGCCGAAGAGGTGCAGGTGTCCGAGGCGACGCGTGCGGTCAAGCGCGACATGATGATCGCCGGCGGCATGGAACTGCAGCCGGAGGACCTCGTCATCGCGTCCGAGCCCGCCGCGGTGGTCGAGACCCCGGTGCGGGCCGTCGTGCCGCAGGCGGTCGTGCAGCGCCAGCTCGCGAACCCGTTCATGCCGCCGGACTTCGCCCTCGCCGACCAGCCCGTCGCGCACCCGCGTCGCCTGGCGAACTGGGAACTGTTCGGACCGCTGTTCAAGTCGTTCGAGTACGGCGCGGGCGGGGGAGCGGCGTCGATGCCGCTGCCGGAACCCACGACGCTGCACTCGCGCTCGGGCACCACGCTCATGAAGCACCAGGCGGAACTCGTCGCCGCCGCGGCGCAGGGGCACCGCACGTTCCTGCTCGCCGACGAGCCCGGCCTCGGCAAGACCGCACAGTCGCTGCTCGCCGCCGATGCCGCGAACGCGTTCCCGCTGCTCGTCGTCGTGCCGAACGTCGTCAAGACGAACTGGGCGCGTGAAGCCGAGCGCTGGGTGCCGAACCACCGCGCCACGGTGATCCACGGGGACGGCAACGACCTCGACGGGTTCGCCGACATCGTCATCGTGAACTACGAGATCCTCGACCGGCACGCCGGGTGGCTCGGCAACTTCGGGTTCAAGGGGATGGTGGTCGACGAGGCGCACTTCATCAAGAACAAGGACTCGCAGCGCGCCCGGTTCGTGCTGCAGATCGCCGAGCGCATCCGGCAGCGCACCGCCGCGCCGCTGCTCATGGCGCTGACCGGTACCCCGCTGATCAACTCGGTCGAGGACTTCCGCACCATCTGGGAGTACCTCGGCTGGATCGACGACAAGAAGCCGCGCGCGAAGCTCATGAACGAGCTCGAGGAGATCGGCCTGACGCCGGCCGACCCCGGGTTCTTCGTCGAGGCCCGCCGTGCCGTCATCGACCAGGGCATCGTCCGACGCCGCAAGGTCGACGTCGCCGCGGACATCCCCGCCCGCCGGATCGCCGACATCCCCGTCGAGCTCGACGGTGACGAGGGTCGCTCCATCCGCGACGCCGAGCGCGAGCTCACCGCGAAGCTCGTCCGCCGCTACCACCAGGCGCTCGACGCCCGCACCGGGCAGGACCCGGTCGTCGGCATCGACCACAAGCTGGTCCGCCAGGTCGCACGCTGGGAGCTCGAGGACCAGGACGCTTCGTCGACCGGCGAGAACGTGTTCTCGATGGTCCGCCGCATCGGCCGGGCCAAGGCCCAGCTCGCGGCCGACTACGCAGCGCAGCTCGCCTCGAACGTCGGCAAGGTCGTGTTCTTCGCGAAGCACCTCGACGTGATGGACCAGGCCGAAGAGGTGTTCGCCCGTCGCGGCCTGCGCACCGCCACGATCCGCGGCGACCAGACCCCGACGCAGCGCACGGCCGAGATCGACTCGTTCGTGAACGACCCCGACGTCGCCGTCATCGTCTGCTCGCTGACCGCCGCCGGTGTCGGCCTGAACCTGCAGGTGTCGTCGAACGTCGTGCTCGCCGAGCTGTCGTGGACGAGCGCCGAGCAGACCCAGGCGATCGACCGTGTGCACCGCATCGGACAGGAAGAGCCCGTCACCGCGTGGCGCATCATCGCCGCGCAGACGATCGACACCAAGATCGCCGAGCTCATCGACTCGAAGGCGTCCCTGGCCGCCCGCGCGCTCGACGGTTCGGACGAAGAGGTCGTCGACTCCGGTGACATCCAGCTCGACGCGATGGCTGCGCTGCTGACCGAGGCGCTCGGCGGCTAGGGCCGGCGCGCGGCGCGTCCGGCGCGCGGCGCTGACAACAAAACACCGGTGTTCGTGCACTGAACCGCGTCATGCGCGTGTTCGGAGCGTGAACACCGGTGTTCTGCGAAGGGGTGCCGCGGCGCGACCGCTCAGATGCGGGACTGCACCTCGGCCAGGGACGGGTTGGTCGCCGTCGAGCCGTCGGGGAACACCAGCGTCGGCACGGTCTGGTTGCCGCCGTTGACCTCGGCGACGAGCTCGGCCGTGCCCGGGGTCTGCTCGATGTCGACCTCGGTGAAGGGCACCCCGGCCTTCGACATCTGGTTCTTCAGCCGGGCGCAGTAGCCGCACCACGTGGTGGTGAACATCGTGACGCCGCCGGCTCCGGGCGTGAACTGCTCGCGGGTGATCGTGTCGCTCATCCCTGCAGGCTAACCCCGGGTGCGGGGAAACCCCGCAGTGCCTGGTAGACAAGAGCGTGTGAGCCACACGCACCTCGAGATCGAGCGCACCTACGACCTGCCCGAGGGCGGCGCCCTCCCCGACCTCGTCGGCGCGGGCGGCATCCTCCGCACCGAGCACCAGGAGCCGTTCGAACTGGACGCGACCTACTGGGACACCGAGCGGTACGACCTGGTGGCCGCGCGGGTGACCGTCCGCCGCCGCACCGGTGGCCCCGACGCCGGCTGGCACATCAAGCGCTCCGAGTCGGACACGGTCCGCCACGAGCAGCAGTTCCCCCTGACCGACGACGCCGACACGGTGCCCGACGAGGTCCTCGCCGCGCTCTTCACGGAGCGTCGTGGCCGCGGGCTGCGTCCCGTCGTCCGGATCACCACCACCCGCACCGTCACACGACTGCTCGACGAGGACGGCGACCAGATCGCCGAGCTCGCCGACGACCAGGTCACCGCCCAGCGCCTCGACGACGACGCTCCGGAGACCCCGCGCACCTGGCGCGAGGTCGAGGTCGAGACCGTCGACGGCGTCGACCCGCAGATCGCCCACGAGCTGTTCGCGGCCCTCGACGGGCGCTTCGCGGCCGTCGGCGCCGGCCCCGCCGCCGTCGCGTCCAAGCTGGCACGTGGGCTGGCAGGAGCACCGGCACCGCGCCTCCAGACCGAGGAGAAGCCGGCCAAGGGCACGACCGCACGCATCCTGGCGAAGCGGGTGCGCAAGCTGCGTGTCGCGCTGCTCGGTCAGGAGGCCCGGCTCCGCTCCGGCGACACGGCCGACCTCCGGCAGGCGGCCGACACCACCCTCGAGATCGCCGCGATCCTGGGCGCCTACCGCCCGGCGTTCCCCGACGGCGAGGCCGTCGACCGCGCCGCCGAGGCGGCGGACGGCCTGGCGGGCGTCACCGCGCGTGCGGCGCTGGCCGAGTACCTGATCGACCGGCTGCCGCGGGCGTCGTCGCCGGCGCAGGACGACCTGGTCGACGCGATGACCCGTGAGCGCATCCTCGCCTCGACCCGGGAACGTCGCGACCAGGCGGTGCGGGACGTCGTCGCGTTCCTGCACGGCGAGCCGTTCCTCGAACTGCTCGACGCCCTCGACGACGCTGCCGAGCGCCCGGCGCCGACGGCGTGGTCGCTCCGCGCACCGAAGCAGGTCGCGCAGGACGTCGGCGCCGACGTGAAGCCGCGCGTGCGCGAGCTCGTCCGGGCCGCCGTCGCCGACGACACCTCGGACACCGCCGCCGAGCGCGAGGCCGCTGACCGGACCACCACCGAGGCCGCGTGGCAGGAGACGATGCGCGCCCGGATGGCGATGGACGTGCTCGGCGACGACGCGTTCCCGCACGCGCTGTGGAAGCGGATCGGCACCGCGGCCGACGTGCTGACCGAACGGGTGCGGTCCCTGCACGCCCTCGACATCCTGCGGGCGAACGCGGCGATCGCGGAGCGCGGGGGTGAGGGCACGTTCGGGTACGGGGTGCTCGCGGGGGACCGGGTGCGCCTGGCCGAGGAGTCCTACGACGAGGCGGTGCACGCGCTCAACCGCGTGTGAGCGCGGTGCGGGCGCTGCGTGCGCCGCCTGCGCCGCTGTTCGCCGCTGTTTGCTTCGTGAGCAGAAGAGGTCGGGTCCCGCGTTCGGACCCGACCTCTTCTGCTCACGGAGTGCGCGGAGCGGCTCAGCCCGCGGCGATCGGGTTGGCGGTCGCGGCGGCGGGCGTCTCGTCGGCGAGCCCGAGCACGTCGAGCAGCCAGGCGAGTTCGAACGCCCGCTCCTTCCACGATGCGTAGCGACCGCTGACACCACCGTGGCCGGCGGACATCTCGGTCTTCAGCAGCACGGGCGCGCCGACCTCGCGGAGCTTCGCGGTCCACTTCGCGGGCTCGACGTAGAGCACGCGGGTGTCGTTGATCGAGGTCACGGCGAGGATCCGCGGGTACTGCACGTCGTCGCGAACGTTCTCGTACGGGGTGTACTCGCTCATGTAGCGGTAGACCTCGGCGTCGTGCAGCGGGTCGCCCCACTCGTCCCACTCGATGACGGTGAGGGGCAGGTCCGGGTCGAGGATGCTCGTCAGCGCGTCGACGAACGGCACGGCGGCCAGGATGCCGGCGAACCGCTCGGGTGCGAGGTTGGCGACCGCACCCATCAGGAGCCCGCCCGCGCTGCCGCCCTCGGCCACGAGCCGGTCGGCGCTCGTCCGGCCGGACTCGATCAGGTGCTCGGCGACCGCGACGAAGTCGGTGAACGTGTTCTTCTTCGTCAGGGTCTTGCCGTTCTCGTACCAGTGCCGGCCGAGCTCACCGCCACCACGGACGTGCGCGACGGCGAAGACGACACCGCGGTCGAGCATCGACAGGCGCATGACGCTGAAACCGGGGTCGATCGAGTGCTCGTACGAGCCGTAGCCGTACAGGTGCAGCGGTGCCGTGGTGCCGTCCTCGACGGCGTCACGACGCCAGACGAGCGAGATCGGCACCCGGATGCCGTCCGACGCGGTCGCCCAGTCACGTTCCTGCACGTAGTCGGCCGGGTCGTAGCCGCCGAGCACGGGCTGGCGCTTCAGGACGGTGACCTCGCCGGTGGCCAGGTCGAGGTCGCTGACCTCGGAGGGGGTCACGAACGACGTGTACCCGATGCGGAGGGTCGGCTGCTCCCACTCCGGGTTGCCGCCGAGACCCGCCGAGAACAGTGCTTCGTCGAAGGGGACCTCGTGCGCGTCGCCGTAGCCGTCGCCCTCGATCGGGATGATCGCGACGCGGGGGAGCGCCTCGGACCGGTATTCCAGGGCGAGGTGTCCGGCGAAGGCGTCGACCGACTCGATGCGGCGCTCGGTGTGGTGTGCCACGACGACGCGGCGGTCACGCTCGGACGTCGGGTCGTCGGCGGGGACGTCGACGAGCTCGAAGTTCTCGGCGCCGTCGTTGTGCAGCACCAGGAACCGGTCGCTGCCGCCGACGATGGCGTGCTCGATCTCGTACTCGACGCCCTCGCGACGGGGCCAGACGACCTGGAACTCACCCGTCGGGTCCGCGGCGTCGAGGACGTGCGCCTCGGACGTGATCTTCGAGCCGAGCTCGATGACGATGTACTGCGAGGAGCGGGTGACACCGACACCGACCCAGTAGCGGTCGTCGGGCTCCTCGAACACCAGGACGTCCTCGGACGCCGCGGTGCCGACCGTGTGCCGCCAGATCTTGTCCGGACGCCAGGACTCGTCGACCGTGGGGTAGAACACGTAGCGTCCGGCCGGGTCGAAGGTGGCGCCGGCCCCGGTGTTCGGGATGGCGTCGCCGAGGTCGGTCCCCGAGGCCAGGTCCCGCACGTGCAGGGTGTACCGCTCGTCACCCTCGACGTCGATGCCGTAGACCAGGCGGGTGCCGTCGTCGCTGATGTCGTAGGTGCCGAGGGAGAAGAACTCGTGGCCGTCGGCCAGCGCGTTGCCGTCGAGGACCACCTGCTCGCCGGGGAGCGTCGACTCGCCCTCGACGACGGCGGGCGGTGTCCAGTCGTCGCGGCCGGCGATGGGTGTGCGGCAGTGCACGCCGTACTGGCTGCCCTCGGCGGTGCGGGTGAAGTACCACCAGTCGCCCATGCGGACCGGCACCGAGAGGTCGGTCTCCTGCACGCGGCTCTTCACCTCGGCGAAGATGCGGTCCCGCAGCGGCGCGAGGTGCGCGGTCGCGGCGTCGGTGTGGGCGTTCTCGGCTTCGAGGTACGCCAGGGTGTCGGGGGATTCCTTGTCCCGCAGCCACTCGTAGTCGTCGACGAAGTCGATGCCGTGGTGGGTCCGTGTCACGGGCCGCTTGGCGGCGCTGGGCGGGGTGGATGCGGTGTGCTCGTTGCTCACCGTCCCACCCTATTCGCCCGCACCCCCGGTCAGGCCGCCGTGCGCTCGCGCCCGCCCACAGCGGCGTGCACCCGCTGCTCGAACGCCTCGAGCTCGGCGACCACGGCGGGTGCGACCCACGCGCGGTCGCGGCGTCGACCGGTGACCGGACGGAGCACTCCCGCCAGCACCAGGTCGTGCGTGACGCGCTCGACCTCGTCGGCGGTGAGCAGGGTGTCCAGGTGCGCTTCGGTCAGGACGGGGTCGTCGGCGAGTGCCCGGCCGACCACGGCGTGCGGGCCCGAGGCACAGGGGCCGGCGGACCGGTCGGCGTCGTGCTCGGCGAGCAGCAGGGCGCTCAGCGTCGCCTCGTCGCACACCGTCCCGATCGCGAGGGCCAGGTCGACCACGAACCCGGTGACCCGGCCGTCGCGGAACTGCTCCAGGTGCCGGAAGTACCGCAGCCGGTCCGCCGCGAGCGCGGTGGCGACCGGTGCCGTGAGCGTCGTCGTCACCCCGCGTCGCCGCAGGACGGCCCCGATCAGTGCCCTCCCGATCCGACCGTTGCCGTCGGTGAACGGGTGGATCGACTCGAACTGCGCATGGGCGATCGCCGCCTGGGCGATCGGGTGCAGGTCCACGCGGTGCACGAACGCGAACAGGTCGGCCATCAGCGGTGCCACGAGCTCGGGCGGCGGTGGCACGTGGACGGCGTCGCGGGGTGTGGCGCCGCCGCCGATCCAGTTCTGCACCTCGCGGTACCGGCCGGCGTACCGTCCGTCGACCGGATCGTCGCGCATCAGCAGGCGGTGTGCCTCGAGCAGGGAGGCCTCGGTGACGGTGCCCGAGTCCGCTCCGGACACCAGGTGCTCGACGGCGCCGCCGGCCCGGACGACCGCGGTGGCACCAGCGTTCGCCCGGATGCCGACGAGGGCCCGTGCCAGGTCGTCGATCGTCGCGGACTCGTCCTCGATCCGCGACGACGCGACGGCTTCGGTCCGGCCGAGCACGGACCCGAGCGGTGCGAGCCGCGAGCCGTGGCGGACGTCGAGGGTGCGCAGGGCCGTGGCGCTCCGGTCGAGCAGCGCGACGGTCTCGTCGTCGGGTGTCCACCGAGCCCTCGCGATGGACGGGGGCAGCGACACCCGCACGGTGGTCACCAAACGGTCGTCGCGGCACCCGCGGACTGCGCTCCGCCACGGGCGCTCCGCATGCTGGTGGACGGGCCACTCGTGCGGAGGCCGGGTCTCGCTGTGGTGTGCCATCCCGCGACGGTAGGGCCGCCCGGACGCTCGACGCCAGGAATCGGTGTTTCGCCCGCTCGCCCTCAGGCCCGCCCGGAGCCCGACCGCGCCCTCCGCGTACCGTTGGTGCCATGAGCAACTCCTTCGCGATCACCGGTGCCCACGTCGTCCCCGTCTCCGCCCCCGCCTTCGACGGCGGCGCGGTCGTCGTCGAGGACGGCCGGATCACCGCGATCGGTCCGGACGTGACCCCGCCCGAGGGGATGCCCGTGGTCGACGCAGCCGGTTCGTGGTTGGTGCCCGGGTTCGTCGAGGCGCACGGCCACGTCGGCATCCACGAGGAGGCCAACGGTGAGGCGGGCAACGACACGAACGAGATGACCGCCCCGAACACGGCCGGCGTCCGCGCGATCGACGCGATCGACATCGACGACGAGGGCTTCCGGGACGCGCTCGCCGGCGGGATCACGAGCATCGTCGTCAAGCCCGGCTCCGGCAACCCGATCGGTGGTCAGAGCGTCGCCATCAAGACCTGGGGCGGCCGCACGATCGACGAGCAGCTCATCTCCGACTCGGTGAGCGTGAAGAGCGCCCTCGGCGAGAACCCGAAGCGCGTCTACGGCGGCAAGGGCCAGACGCCCTCGACCCGGCTCGGCGTCGCGAAGGTCATCCGCGACGCCTTCGTCGAGGCGCAGAACTACCGGGCCGCCCGTGACGCCGCCGCCGCGAAGGACGAGCCGTTCGCCCGCGACCTGACGAAGGAGACGCTCGTCCGGGTGCTCGACGGCGAGCTCGTCTGGGACCAGCACACCCACCGCCACGACGACATCGCCACCGCGATCCGCCTGTCCGAGGAGTTCGGCTACCGGCTCGTCGTGAACCACGGCACCGAGGCGCACAAGATCGCCGACGTGCTGGCCGCCAAGGACATCCCGGTCATCTACGGCCCGCTCTTCACCAGCCGCTCGAAGGTCGAGCTCCGCGACCGCGGCATCCCGAACCTCGCCACGATCGCGGCGGCCGGTGTCCGGGTCGCCATCACGACGGACGCGCCGGTCGTGCCGATCAACATGCTCGTCGACCAGGCGACCGCCGCCGTGAAGGAGGGCCTGCCCGCCCAGACCGCACTCGAGGCGCTCACGGTCAACCCGGCCGAGTTCCTCGGGTTCGGGGACCGCGTCGGTCGCCTGGCCGAGGGCTACGACGCCGACCTCGTGCTCTGGGACGGCGACCCGCTCGACGCGACCAGCCGCGCGACGCGCGTCTGGATCGACGGCGAGCCCGTCTTCACGTGGGCCGACGGAGCCGGCGTCACCACGCCGCGCTGGTAGCGAGCACGACACGCAACTGGAGGCGCGGTGCCAGCTGGCACCGCGCCTCCAGTCCGTCGTGGACCCACGCCGCATTTCGCGGTGCGCGACACCTCACGCGCACGCCGCCCCGTGACGTGTCGCTCAGCACGAAACGCGCGCGGAGCACGCGCCGGGGGCGCCGCGTGCTCAGACCTCGCGTGCCAGCAGGAAGTCGTTGATGCGCGTCGTGAGCTCGGCGTCGATCGGACGTGCGTCGCCGTTCACCGAACGGATCGGCGCAGCCTGCCGCACACTCGACACGAGCCAGAGCGCGTCCGCCGCCGCCAGGTCGGCGAGCGTGACGAGTTCGTAGGCGGTCTCGATGCCGGCTTCCTCGGCGAAACGGAACACGTCGGCCTGCGTCGTGCCGGCCAGGATCCCGATGTCGGTGCGGGGCGTGACGAGCCGGTCGCCGACCTTCATGATCAGGTTGGCGCGCGTGCCCTCGAGCACGTAGCCGTCGCTCGAGACGAACAGGGCGTCGTCGGCGCCGCGGCGGACGGCCTCGCGCAGGGCGGCCATGTTGACGCCGTACGACAGCGTCTTCGCGCCCTGCAGCAGCCACGGCGAGGTGCGCTCGACGTCGTGCCGGTACCCGCGGTCCAGGACGACGACGGAGATGCCCTCGGTGCGTGCGGCCGTGGAGTCGCCCGACGGCGCGGCGTAGACCCACCCGGTCGGGCGGTCGGTGCCCTCGACGCCGCGGGTCAGGACGGTCTTGGCGAAGGCCTCGCGCACCGGGTCGAGGCGGGCGCAGACGGCCTCGATGGCCTGGCGCCAGGCCTCCGGGTCGGGGGCGGGCAGGTCGAGCATCGCGGCGGAGCGGCCGAAGCGGGCGAGGTGCGCCTCGAGGGCCTGGGGCCGGCCGTCGATCACCGTGATCGTCTCGAACACGCCGTCGCCGCGCGTGACGCCGAGGTCCTGCACCTGCACGTGCTCCTCGAGCGGCTTCGCCCAGGTGAAGGCATCGGCCGCGGGGTCGTGCGGCGCGGCGTCGCGGGAGGGCTGGTTGAGGACGGCGAGCACGGTTTCGGTCATGCGTCCATCCAACCCCACGCGGGTGCGTGCGTGCGCGGTGCCGCGGTGTGCGCGCGTGCGTGCGCCGGCGCGCGCGTCAGCCCGCTTCGGGCAGGGCGCCGAGCAGCTTCCACACGGCGGGCGTCAGCTCGGGGTGCTGCAGCGCGATCCGGCGCAGCCGGTGGTACTCCTCGCCGAGCCTGGTGCCCTGCCCGGACGCCGGGTGGCTCGACCACTGCGCGTGCCGCTTGCCGATCGCCTCGTCCAGGTCGACGGCGTCCGCGCGCAGGATCAGCACGACCTGCTCGTCGACGGTGGGGAGCGTCGGCATGAACTCCCACGGGTCCTCGCCCTGACGGCTCCGGTGCTCGACGAGCATCGAGATCTCCTCGGCGGCCTCGGCGCGCAGCACTTCGAGGCTGCGCCCGGTCCTGCGGGGCTCAGCCATGGTGCCCCCGCAGCACGCCTGCCATGGGGAAAGCGTACGACACTCCATCGGTCACACTGGACGCGTGACCCTTCGCGACGAGAGCAAGTCCCAGCATCCCCGGGTGGTGGTCGTGTACCTGCTGCGCGACGGCGAGTCAGGCCCCGAGGTGCTGCTGGGGGAGAAGCGCCGCGGCCTCGGCACGGGCCGTCTGGTCGGCCCCGGCGGCAAGCGCGAGCCCGGTGAGTCGGCGGTCGAGACCGCCGTGCGCGAGGTGCGAGAAGAGGTCGGCCTGCGGCTCGACGCGGTCGACCTGGAGGCCCGTGGCACGTTGGACTACCGGTTCCCGTACCGACCGTCCTGGTCCCAGGTCTCGGACGTCTTCGTCTGCCGCCGCTGGCAGGGCGACCCGTCGGGCTCGGACGAACTGGAGCCGCGGTGGATCCCCGTCGACACCGTGCCCTACGACGCGATGTGGGACGACGCCCGCTACTGGCTGCCGGGGGTGCTCGCCGGCGGCAGCGTCCGCGCGCGGTTCACGTTCGCCGAGGACGACGCGACGGTCGCCGGGTTCACCGGGACGGGCGTCGGCGTCGACGCGGGAGACTAGCGGCCAGCGGCCAGCGGCCAGCGGCCAGCGGCCAGCGGCTAGCGCGGCTGCTGGGTGCGGGTGCTGCCGGTGCGCGCTTCCTCGGCGGCGGCCATGACGTCGGCGTCGCCGCTCCGGCCACCCAGGGGTCGCACGAAGAAGTCGATGATGCCGACGACGATCGCGCCGATCATCGAGAACATCGCCCACCCGACGAACAGCCCGGCGGTGCCGCGGCCGTCGGCGGGCGCGAGCAGGACGCTCGCGGCGTAGAAGCCGACCGTCAGCACGAGGAACACGACGACGACGGTGATGAGGACGCGGTGCCAGGTGATGCGCGGGTTCATCCGATCAGGATACGCGTCAGCGGCACCTCACCGATCCGCGTGCCGGCACGGATGATGCACGCGCATCATGCGACAGAACTCGCGTCGTTCGACTGGTGCACTGTCGGAACATGCGCAAGCAGTCGGTCTGCGCGAGCGGTGCGACCGTCAGGAACGAGCTACCGGTCCGCGTGCCGGCCGTGCGGCGGCTCGTCCGACGTGTCGGACCGAGCCGACGCCCTGGAGCCCTCGGTGCGTGGGACGGGACGCGTGCGCGGTCCGGTCCCCGCGCCTCCTGGCCGTTGCACCGGGCCGGTGCGGTCCCCGGGGCGCTGCACGGCGATGCGACCGGTCGGTGTCGCGTCCGGCTCCAGGCCGTCGCGACCGCCGGTGAAGACGTCGCCGCCGGTGCGGTCGTCCTCCCAGTCGTCGTCGCGCAGCACGCTCAGGGTGCCGGTCTCGGTGGAGGTCAGGCCGTGGCGCTCGAGCTCGGCGTCGCGCTGCCCACCGAGGAACTCGCGGTTGGCGGTGTTGGCGTCCTGGAACATCGTGGTCCTGCCGGTGACGATCGCCCGGATCCGTCGGCGCTCCCACCACTTCTTGCCGAAGTACATCAGCACCAGGCCGGCCGTGGCGTAGCAGGCCATC
Source organism: Curtobacterium sp. MCBD17_026 (assembly GCF_003234895.2). NCBI lineage: Bacteria > Bacillati > Actinomycetota > Actinomycetes > Micrococcales > Microbacteriaceae > Curtobacterium > Curtobacterium sp. MCBD17_026. The sequence goes on from NZ_CP126281.1 coordinate 1,129,681, forward strand.
GTGATCAGGCCGCGGGCCGGGCCGGGGCCGACGCCGTAGACCTGGTGCTTGATCATGTCGACCATGCTCGAGCCGACGACGACGTTGTTCAGCCAGGCGAAGGGCTCGGGCATGAACCACTTCGGGTAGGCGCCGCCGGACGAGGGCATGGACAGGAAGACGAAACAGATCATCGCGGGCGCGGCGATGAACCGGCCGACGAAGTAGCTCAGGCCGTTCACCGCCAGGCCGATCGCCACGATCCAGCCCCACGCGATGAGCACGAGCTGGATCCAGTGCCCGTGGATGGCACCGAGCACCGGCCCGGCGAGCGTGTTCGTGATGAGCGAGATGACGAGGCCGCCGACCACGATGACCGTCATCCGTGTGCGGTGCCGGAGCGGGCCGCCCATGATGCCGATGAACATCGCGACCATGTAGCCGCCGATGCACCACGCGAGCATGACGTACATCGCGACGGTGCCGTACTCGTCCCACGCCGGCAGGGGCGCGAGCTCGGTGACCTTCGGGGTCGCGACGCCCAGGCCGGTCAGCACCGCGGTGAGGGTGGCCGGTACGAGGCTCGCGACCTGGAACTGGTGCGCGCTCGCCTTGAAGAACTCGTTCGCAGCGGGGTCGTACGCGACCGCCATCGAGCCGCCCACCACGTCGCGCTTCGCCTGCGCGAGCGAGTCGTACGAGTGGAACACGAACTCGCCGGGCAACGCCTGCTGCACCGCCTGGACGAACGCCGGGTCGCTGCCGATCAGGGCGATCGGGACGTCGTGCGGATGCGGGGCGTGGAACGCGAAGACGTAGCACAGGCAGAACCCGACGATGAAGAACAGCGGCATCCAGAGCTGCAGGCCGATCAACTGCAGCGACGGGTGCAGGGTCGAGTACCACCGGCGGTAGGCGCCGTGCTGCTGGGGCGCGGGCACCGGAGCCTGTCGTCGGGGTACCGAACGCGTGTGCCCGGCGACCTTGCCACCACGACGCGGCTTGGTCCCACGTGCCGAGGGGCGGGTCCCGCGCGGCTTCGGCGGCGTGGGACGGGAACTGCCGGGGCGCTCCGGTCCGTCGTCGTTCCTGGGGACGTCGTTCCGCGGCGTGCTCACTCGGCGCTCTGCTCCTGCTCTCGATCGGAGCGCCAGGATACGCCCGGGGTGATCAGGAGCGACTGCGCGATGCCTGCGCCGAGTCCATCGCGAGTTCCTCGGCGTCGAGGGTCACGAGCACGCGGCGCATGACCTCCTCGTCGAGGTTCCCCTTCTCCCGCTCCTCGAGCACGATCTCGCGGCGGCGGTCGAGGAGCTCGCGCCGGATGTCCTGGATCTGCGAGCCACGCAGGCGCAGTGCGACGTTCCGCCCCTCGTCCTCTTCTTCCTCGGCGTCCTGACGGAACGTCTCGGCCTGACGCTCGAGTCGCGCCTTCAGCCGGTTCACCACCGAGTCGACGGCTTCCGAGCCGTACTGCTTCGCCCACGCCGGACGCCGCTTCTCGAGCAGCTCGATCGCGGCCTCGGTGGTGCGCTGGTTGAGCCGCATCTCGCTGCGCACGTCCTCCTCGCCCTCGGCCGGGTCCTGCACCTTGAGCGCGCGGATGACGAACGGCAGGGTGAGTCCCTGCAGCAGCAGGGTGCCGACGGTGACGAAGAAGGCGATGATGAAGATCGTGTCCTGCGCCGGGATCTGCGTGGGGCTCGCGACGACGGACACCGCAGCCGCCAGGGTCACCACACCGCGCATGCCCGTCCACGAGATGACGGTGAGCTCCCGCCAGTTGAGCTTCGGCTCGGCGGAACCGCGCATCCACCGCAGCGACGGGTGTCCGCGGGACAGCTTGATCCGCAGCGGCCGGAGCCACTTCCCGTTGATGCGGTTGCGCGCGTAGGACTCGAACACGAACAGCGGCCGCACCAGGATCACGACGACGAGCACGACGGCCGCAGCGGTGAGCGTCTGCCCGAGACTCCGCTCGCTCTCGACCAGGTCCTGCACGACGGTGTTGAGCTGCAGGCCGATGAGCGCGAACACGAAGCCCTCGAGGATGACGTCGATGCTCGTCCAGAGCGGACGCTCCTGCAGGCGGGTGGCGTAGCCCTCCTTGGGCGAGTTGTAGCCGATGTACAGGCCGGCCGTGACGACCGCGATGACCCCGGAGCCGGACAGGTCCTCGGCGAGGATGTAGGCGACGAAGGGCAGCAGGATGCTCATGATCGTCTCGACCACGGGGTCGTTGATGCGCATCCGGATCCAGTGCACGACGACGCCGAGCACGATGCCGACGACCAGACCGACGCCGATCGCCAAGCCGAAGATGCCGAGGTCCTGCCAGATCGTCAGTGACGTGCCCGCGATGATGAGCGTGAACACCCGCACCAGGGTCAGCGAGGCCGCATCGTTGATCAGGCTCTCGCCGGACAGCACGGTCATGACGCGCCGGGGCAGTCCGAGCTTCCGACCGATCGCGGCGGCGGACACGGCGTCCGGCGGCGCGACGATCGCGCCGAGCAGGATCGCCGCAGGCAGGGTCATGTCCGGGATGAGCAGGTACGCCACCCCGCCGACGACCAGGGCGGTGACGATCACCAGGAAGATGCCGAGCCGTCGGATCTGCTTGATCGAGCCGCGGAAGCTCTGCCACGACACGTCGAGGGCGGCCGAGTAGAGCAGCGGCGGCAGGATCACCGTGAGGATGACCTCGGAGTCGATCTCCATCGGCGGCAGCCCGGGCAGGAACGAGGCGGCCAGGGCGACCGCCGTGACGAGCAGTGGAGCGGGGAGTCCCTTGGCCCGGGCGAACCCCGTCACCGCGAGCGATCCGATCAGCAGGATGAGGAGCTCAGCGGTGTCCATGGACGCATTCTCCCATCGGCATGGTTCCGAAGCTGAACGAGCGTGAAGCTGCGGTGAACGACAGGTTGCCGATCAGGTTTGCTCGAAGGGCCGACGCCTGGGACACTTGCCCGCGGTGGACATCACACTCATAGTCGTCCTGGTCATCGCGTTGGCCCTCTTCTTCGACTTCACAAACGGTTTTCACGACACCGCCAACGCGATGGCGACCCCGATCGCGACCGGCGCCATGAAGCCCAAGGTGGCGGTCACCGTCGCTGCGGTGCTCAACCTGGTCGGTGCGTTCCTCAGCACCGCCGTGGCGACGTCGATCTCGCACGGGTTGATCAACGAGGGGCCCGGTGGCGTCGCCATCAGCCCGGAGATGATCTTCGCGGGCCTGATCGGGGCAGTCGTCTGGAACATGATCACGTGGCTCCGTGGGCTGCCGTCGTCGTCGTCGCACGCACTGTTCGGCGGGCTGATCGGTGCCGCGATCGTCGGCGCCGGGTTCCAGTCGGTCAACTACGTCGCGCTGCTGACGGTCGTGATCATCCCGGCGTTCGCCTCGCCCGTGATTGCCGCGCTCGTGTCGTTCCTGTCGACGCGCATCGCGTACCGGATCACGAAGCGTCCGGTGTTCCCGAACGAGCGCGGCGGGTTCCGCATCGGGCAGGTCTTCACCAGCTCGATGGTGTCCCTGGCACACGGCACCAACGACGCGCAGAAGACGATGGGTGTCATCACGCTGACCCTCATCGCCTCGGGCGCGCAGTCGTCGAACCAGGGCGTGCAGTTCTGGGTCGTCGTCGCCTGTGCCCTCGCGATCGCCCTCGGTACCTACACCGGCGGTTGGCGCATCATCCGCACCCTCGGCTCGGGCATCACCGAGATCCGTGCGACGCAGGGCTTCGCCGCCGAGGCCTCGACCGCCGCGACGATCCTCGCCTCCAGCCACCTCGGCTTCGCGCTGTCGACCACGCAGGTGTCCTCGGGGTCCATCATCGGTGCCGGGCTCGGCCGTCGTGGCTCGAAGATCCAGTGGTCGACCGCCGGCAAGATCGTCATCGCCTGGTTCATCACCCTGCCCGCGGCCGCCGCGGTCGGTGCGGTCGCCTCGGGCATCGCCCGCCTCGGCGTCATCGGGCTCGTGCTCGACGCCGTGATCGGAGCCGTCGTCATCCTCGGCCTGTACCTGTGGTCGCTCCGCAAGCCGCACGAGCAGGCCTCCGCGATCGAGGTCGACGTCGCCGCGAACGCGGTCCTGACCCGCAAGGAGCTGCGTGACATGCAGCGCAAGAAGCGTGCCGACGCGGTCGCCCAGCGTCGCGCCGAACTGAGCCGCGAGCGCACGCTCCGTCGCATGGCGGCCCGCAAGGGAGGCCGTCGCTGATGGGCATCGACTGGTTCGCATTCCTCACCGTGGCGCTCGTCGCCGTGGTCTCGTCGTGCTTCGTCGTCGCCGTGTACTCGGTCGGCCTCCGTTTCTGGAGCGCCGCCGACACCCGCGAAGGCAAGTTCACCGTGAAGGACGACGGCACGATCGGCCCGGCCACCGCCGGCTTCCCGAACCCGGCCGGAGCCTCGGCGGCCGCACGTGCGCTCCGTGCCGCGGCCATCGCGTGCTTCGTCGTGTGCGGCGCCGTCGTGCTCTACGGCATCTACCTCATCGTCCCGCAGTTCCACTGACGGGCACGCTCACCGGGTGAGCAGAAGACGCCGGGTCGCCCCTCGCGACCCGGCGTCTTCTGCGTCCGCTGCTCGAACTGCGCACTTCGGGAGCAGAAGCGGCCGGGTCGCGGTCTGCGAGCCGACCCGTTCTGCTCACGACGTGTGCGCGAGGGCGCCCAGGCGTGAGCACGGTGCGAGCGGGCGAAATGCCCGCGCCTTCGCGCGCTTGCACCCCGGTCTTTCGCCCGCTCGCGGCGGGGCGTGACCGCGGGTCGGACGGGAGGCCCGTGGCGGCTTGGCACCGGGCCTCCAGGCCGTCGCGTGGCGAGCGGGCGAAATGCCGCGGTGCGCTGCGGAGGCAACCCCGGTATTCCGCCCGCTCGCGCGGGCGGGGCGTTCTTGGTGAGCAGGAGATGTCGGGTCGCGGTCGGCGGCCCGACCCGTTCCGCTCACGAAGTGTGAGGGCGCCCACCTCGGGCGTGCGCCCCTGGCGCGAGCGGGCGAAATGCCCGCGTCTTCGCGCGCGGGCACCCCGGTCTTTCGCCCGCTCGCGGCCGGGCGTGACCGCGGGTCGGACGGGAGGCCCGTGGCGGGTTGGCACCGGGCCTCCAGGCCGTCGCGTGGCGAGCGGGCGAAATGCCCGCGTGCGTTGCGGAGGCGACCCCGGTGTTCCGCCCGCTCGCGCAGGCGGCGCGTTCGGTGAGCAGAAGATGTCGGGTCGCCGTCTGGGACCCGACATCTTCTGCTCACGAAGCGACGGGAGGCCCGTGGCGGCCTGGCACCGGGCCTCCAGGCCGTCGCGTGGCGAGCGGGCGAAACGCCCGCGTGCGGTGCCGAGGCGACCCCGGTATTCCGCCCGCTCGCGCAGGAACGCCGCCGGTCCCACCAGCCCCGGCGCGTTCCCGGACCGGCCGGACGGACGGGACTAGCCTCGACGTGTGACCGGCAACGAGGAGGCACCTGTGACGACGACGACGCGGACCGAGAGCGACTCGCTGGGATCACGGGAGGTCCCGAACGACGCGTACTGGGGCATCAACACGTTGCGGGCACTGGAGAACTTCCCGATCACCTCCGTTCCGATCGCCGTGTACCCGGACCTCATCGAGGCGCTCGTCACGGTGAAGCAGGCTGCGGCGCGGGCGAACCGGGCGATCGGTGTCCTCGACGAGGAGCGCGCCGATGCGATCGACCGCGCGGCGCAGGAGGTCCGCGACGGGGCCCTCCGCGAGCAGTTCGTCGTCGACGTCGTGCAGGGCGGTGCGGGGACGAGCACGAACATGAACACGAACGAGGTGCTCGCGAACCGGGCGCTCGAACTCCTCGGTCGGGAGCGGGGCGACTACGCGTACCTGCACCCGATCGACCACGTGAACCGCAGCCAGTCGACGAACGACACGTACCCGACGAGCATCAAGATCGCGATGATCTTCGGCGTCCGCCGTCTGATCGTGCAGCTCGAAGAGCTCTCCGCGGCGTTCGCCGAGCGGGGCCGCGCCTTCGCCGACGTGCTGAAGGTGGGCCGGACGCAGTTGCAGGACGCGGTGCCGATGACCCTCGGGCAGGAGTTCACCGGCTTCTCGCACACGATCCAGGAGGACGCGGACCTGCTCCGCAAGGTGATGCCGCTGCTCGCCGAGATGAACCTGGGCGCGACGGCGATCGGCACCGGGATCACCGCGGACCCGCTCTACCGTGACGAGGTCCGTCGGCAGCTGCAGGAGGCGAGCGGCATCGACGTCGTCACCGCCCCCGACCTCATCGAGGCGACGAGCGACGCCGGTGCGTTCATGACCCTGTCCGGCACCGTGAAGCGCAGCGCCGCGAAGCTCTCGAAGATCTGCAACGACCTGCGGCTGCTGTCGTCCGGTCCGCAGGCGGGTCTCGGCGAGATCACCCTGCCGGCTCGCCAGGCCGGCTCGTCGATCATGCCGGGCAAGGTCAACCCGGTGATCCCCGAGGTCGTGAACCAGATCGCCTACGCGGTCGCCGGGGCCGACACCACCGTGACGATGGCGGCGGAGAGCGGGCAGCTGCAGCTCAACGCCTTCGAGCCGATCATCGCCCACTCGATCCTGCAGTCGCTGCAGTGGATGTCCCGCGGCTGCGCGACCCTGCGTGAGCACTGCGTCGTCGGCATCGAGGCGAACGAGGCGAAGCTCGCGGCCCAGGTCGACACGAACGTCGGCGTCGTCACCGCGCTCACGCCGTACATCGGGTACGCGGCGGCGGCGTCGATCGCGCACACGGCGCTGACCACCTCGACGCCGATCTCGACGCTCGTCGTGGCCGCGGGGCTGATGGAGGAGGACCAGGTCATGCGGGTGCTCAGCCCAGCGCGGCTGTCGGGCATCGAGCTGGCGACGGGCGCGATCCCGATCATCACCGAGGAGATGCTGGACGCCGAGGCGCGCAAGCGCTGACACGGGGCGTCCGCGCGCCCACGCACCCACCGGTCAGGGCAGCGGCCGCTCGCCCACCCGCACCTGCTGCGCCAGCGCCCGCAGGTGCTCCTCGCCCGGGGTCGGCTCGGCGTCCTCTTCCTCGGCCACCCGCGCGGCCTCGGCCCGGACGTGCTGCGCGGCCGCGATGTCCTGGTCCCGCCAGCGCGCGAGCGTGAAGTTCCGCGTGACGTCCCGCAGCGGCAGCCGGATCGACTCGTCCGCCTCGATGCCTGCGAGCAGTTGCCGCATCCGGATCACCTCGGAGTCGAGCTCCCCGCCGACCACGAGCACGAAGTTCGAGATGTACAGGTACACGAGCAGCAGGATCGCGCCACCGAGCCACCCGTAGGCGCGGTTCCCGCCACCGAGGGTCTCCACGTAGAGCGCGAACCCCACCGTGGCGACGGCCCAGGTCACGATCGCGAACGCGGCACCGGCCGACACCCACCGCAGCTGCGGGGTCTTCACGTTCGGCGTCGCGTAGTAGAGCACCGCCACCATGACGACGAGGTCGGCCGCGAGCACCGGCCACTTCACCACGTTCCACACGTCGTCGATCCAGGGCGCCCACCCGAGCTGTCGGATGACGGCCTCGGAGATGGTCGGCGTGCCGAGCAGGATGACGATGGCGACGGCGCCGCCGACCATGACGAGCAGCGTGACGAGGAGCATCATGCTGCGGAACTTCCAGATCCGCCGGCCCTCCTCGACCTCGTAGGCGGTGTTCATCGCCCGTCCGAACGCCGTCGCGTAGCCGGACAGTGACCAGAGCGTCAGCACGACGCCGATCGTGAACCCGAGCCAGGGGTTGTCCAGGGTCAGCAGCTGCCGGAGCGGCCCCTCGAGGTGCTCGGCGGTCTCCGGCCTGACGATGAACCCGAGGACCTGGACGATGTCCGTCAGGCTGTCGCCCTTGCGGTCGACGATCGACAGCGCCGACACGACCGCCAATGCGGTCGGGAAGACCGTGAGCAGGGCGAAGAACGTCAGCGACGCGGCCGCGTCGACGACGCGGTGCCGGATGACCGAGTGGTAGGTGCGCCGGACGACGGCACGGACTCCGGTCCGCTGGAGGTCGCGCGATGCGCTGTCCGGCATGTGTCGTACGGTACCCGACACGTGCGGTCCTGGAGGCGCGGTGCGGGCCCGCCTCGCGCCTCCGGTCCTGGGGTGGTCGCGTCCCACCCGCAGCCCGCGTAGCCGAGTCTCGCCCCGGCGGACAGTCTCCCGCGCGTTCGGCCGCGGAACTGTCCGCGTAGCCGAGTCTCGGCGAGGCGAGTCGAGGCGACCCGACCGCACCGCACCGCCCGTCAATTGGCGTGGGGGTGCAGCGCGTCGTAGCGGCGGAACGACGGGACCACCCGGAGGAGCAGCGCGACGAGGCCGATGATGAGCACGCCGCCGATGACCGGCGGGTACGCGATGCCGGCCGCGACGACCAGGCCGGCGTACAGGTCGCCGAGCCGCGGGCCGCCCGTGACCACCACGATGAAGATGCCCTGCAGCCGACCGCGCATGCCGTCCGGCGATGCCGCCTGCAGGATCGTGTTCCGGAACACCGAGCTGACGTTGTCCGCGCCGCCGGCCATCGCCAGGAACAGCGCCGCGAGCCCGAGTGCCGGCAGGATCTCGACGCCGAACGCTTCGCCCGAGCGGCCGCCGAGCACGTGCGCCAGCGCGATGACCACACCGAACGCCGCGATCGCGCCGCCGTACGCGGTGATGGCCCAGCCGACGGCCTCACCCTGGCGTCGGACGTGCCCGAGCGGCCCGGAGAACACGCTCGACAGCAGCGCCCCGATCGCGTACGCGGCGGTCAGGGTCCCGACGGTGATCGACCCACCGCCGATGACGAGCGCGCCGATCGCGGGGAACAGCACACGCGGCTGCCCGAAGGTCATCGCGACGATGTCGAGCACGAACGTCATCGTGATGTTGCGTGACCGCCGCAGGAACTTCGCGCCCTCGATGAGCGAGCCGAGCCCGGGCCGCAGTGCGTCGTGGTCGGCGGCCATCCGGGGCAGCGTGAACACCCCGAGGAACGCGAACGTGAAGAGCACGACGTCGATCGTGTAGGTCGGCGCGAACCCGACGCTCGCGATGAGCACGCCCGCTATCGCCGGACCGACGGTGACCTGGAACCCCGACGCGATCCCGCCCAGGGCGCTCGCCGCGGGCAGCAGGTCGGTGCCGACGAGCCGCGGGACGATGGCGGAGCGGGAGGCATTACTGACGGTGGCGGCCACGGCGTTGACCGTCGCGAGCACGTAGAGCAGTGCGACGCTGTGCAGGTCGAGCCAGGCGTGCGTGGCGATCAGGGCGACGGCGACCCACGCGATGATCGACGACACGAGCGCGACGAGGCGTCGGTCGAAGGCGTCCGCGAGCATGCCGCCGTACAGGCCGGCGACGATCATCGGCACGAGCGCGATGACACCCACCAGGGCCACGGCGAAGGTCGAGCGGGTGATCTCGTAGACCTCGAGCCCGACGGCGACGGTGGTCATCTGGGTACCGATGCCGGCGATCGCGGTGCCGGCCCAGAGGCGGGCGAAGGCGGGGGAGCGGCGGAGCGGGGTGAGGTCGGCGAGCAGGCGGCGGCGCGGCGGTGCGGGAGTCGATGGTGTCACGGTGGAACCATTCTGCGGGCTGGACGCTCGTTGCGCGTTCCCGGTGCGCGCTCTGGTTGACTGATCGGCATGACTGACCTGAACAGCAAGCCCGAGTTCGACGCCCCCGAGGGTCCCGCCCCCACCGAGCTCGTCATCACCGACATCGTCGAGGGTTCCGGCGAGGAAGCGTCGTCCGGCTCGACCGTCAAGGTCCACTACGCCGGCGTCGAGTACGAGACCGGCGAGGAGTTCGACAGCTCCTGGAACCGCGGCGAGCCCATCGACTTCCCGCTCGCGGCCCTGGTGCGCGGCTGGCAGGAGGGCATCCCCGGCATGAAGGTCGGCGGCCGACGCAAGCTCGTCGTCCCGCCGGAGCTCGCCTACGGACCCGCCGGCGGTGGCCACTTCCTGTCCGGCAAGACCCTCATCTTCGTGATCGACCTGCTCGGGGTCCGCTGATGCAGGTCGGCGCCCCGACGATCGAGCTGAACGACGGCCACCGTTTTCCGGAGCTCGGCCTCGGCACCTACGGCCTCAACGGCGACGAGGGCGCGGCGGCGGTCGGCACCGCGATCACGAGCGGCTACCGGCTGCTCGACACGGCGCTGAACTACGGCAACGAGGACGCCGTCGGCCGCGCCGTCCGCGAGTCCGAGGTGGCACGCGAGGACCTCGTCGTCACGTCGAAGCTGCCCGGCCGGCACCACGGCTACGACGAGGCACACCGCTCGATCGACGAGACCCTCGGCAACCTGGGGCTCGACCACGTCGACCTGTACCTGATCCACTGGCCGAACCCGTCGGTGGACAAGTTCGTCGACACCTGGAAGGCGTTCGTCGACCTCCGTGACAGCGGCAAGGTCCGCTCGATCGGCGTCTCGAACTTCACGCCGGAGCACCTCCGCCGGATCGTCGACGCCACCGGGGTCGCCCCGGCCGTCAACCAGGTGGAGCTGCACCCGTACTTCCCCCAGGCGGAACTGCGGAAGGTGCACCAGGAGCTCGGCATCGTGACCGAGAGCTGGAGCCCGCTCGCGAAGCGGTCGGAACTGCTCACCGAGCAGCCGATCGTCGACGCCGCCGCCGCGCACGGTGTGGCCCCCGGCCAGGTCGTGCTGCGCTGGCACGTCCAGCTCGGTGCCGTGCCGGTGCCGAAGTCGGGAGACGCCGCCCGCCAGAAGGAGAACCTCGACGTCTTCGGCTTCGAGCTGACCGACGACGAGGTGCAGGCGATCTCCGCGCTCGAGCGCGGTCGCCTGTGGGACGGCGACCCGGACACGCACGAAGAGATGTGACTCCGACGCGACCCTTCGGGGACAGCGGGGCTCCCGGTGGGCAGTACACTGGTTCCCCCTCTTCCCGAAGGGTTGCGTGTGTCCGAACCGACCGAGATCGACCGTGAACGCGGCTACGTCGACGGCCTCTTCCGTCGTCTCGACGAGCTGACCGCCGAGGCCGAGCAGCGCCTCGCCGAGACCCGCCGACAGGCGGTCGGCGGGAACCACCAGAGCCGCAGCGAGCGCGACGCGTACGCGCGGCTCTACGAGGACACCGTCGCGACGCTCGAGCGGGTGGGCGACCGTCTGGTCTTCGGCCGGCTCGAGGTCGCCGAACCCGAGAGCACCGACGACACCTTCCGGTACATCGGCCGCGTGGGACTGCGCGACGCCGAGCACCGGCCGCTGCTGCTCGACTGGCGCGTCCCCGGCGCCAGTGCCTTCTACCAGGCCACCGCCGCGCACCCGATGGGCATGCGGTCCCGCCGGCACCTGTCCCTGCAGGGTCGACGGGTGGTCGGCGTCGAGGACGAGGTGTTCGACGCCTCGCTCTACGACGACGAGCGCACCCACCTGCAGGGCGAGGGAGCGCTGCTCGCCGCGGTCACCGCCGAGCGCACCGGCCGGATGACCGACATCGTCGCGACGATCCAGGGCGAGCAGGACCGCATCATCCGCTCCCCGCTCGAGGGCGTGCTCATCGTGCAGGGCGGCCCCGGCACCGGCAAGACCGCCGTGGCGCTGCACCGGGCCGCCTACCTGCTCTACTCGTACCGCGAGCGGCTGCGGGGATCCGGCGTGCTCATGGTCGGTCCGTCTCCGGCGTTCCTGACGTACATCGAGCAAGTGCTCCCGTCGCTCGGCGAGACCGGTGTCGTGATGGCGTCGCTCGGCTCGCTCTACCCGGGCGTGCACGCGACGACGCACGACACCCGCGACGTCGCCGCCGTGAAGGGTGCCGCGCAGACGGCGTCGCTCCTGCGCCGCGCGGTGCGCTCGCGCCAGGTCGTGCCGACCGAGTCGGTCACGCTCGACATCGAGGGCGAGCGGCTCGTCGTCCCGCCGCAGCTCGTCGCCGACGCGATGAAGCGTGCGCAGGACCGCGGCAAGCCGCACAACGCCGCCCGCGTCACGTTCAACAAGATCGCCCTCGACGCGATGACCCGCCTGCTCGCCGAGCAGCTGCGGGAGCGCGGTACCACGGTGGACGAGGCCGACGAGAAGGTCCTGCGCGAGGACATCCGGAGTTCGTACGACGCCCGGGTGCTGCTCAACACCGCGTGGTTGCCGTTGCCGCCGGAGAAGTTCCTCGAGGACCTCTACGCCCGGCCGAACTGGCTCGCCTCGCTCACCCCCGACTGGACCCCGGAACGCCGTGCCCTGCTGCAGCGCGCCCGCGGCACGGCCTGGACCGTCGAGGACGTCCCCCTGCTCGACGAGGCCGCCGAACTGCTCGGCCCGTTCGACCCGACCGGCGGCGCCGCCAAGCGCGCGGCGAAGGCCAGCCGGAACCGCGACATCGAGAACGCCCGCCAGGCCATCGAGAACATGGGTGTCGAGGGCATCGTCAGCGCCGAGCAGGTCGCCGGCTCGTTCGCCGAGGGCGGCGACCCCCGCTCCACGGCCGAGCGCGCCGCCGACGACCGCGAGTGGACCTACGGGCACATCGTCGTCGACGAGGCGCAGGAGCTGTCGCCGATGCAGTGGCGCGTGCTCGCCCGCCGCAACCCGCTGCGCTCGTTCACGATCGTCGGCGACATGGCGCAGGGTTCCTCGCCGGGTGCCGCACGCACCTGGGACGACGTCATCGGAGCGCTCGCGCGTCGCCGCCGCGGCCGTGCGCCGCAGGTGCCGCTCGACCACCGCATCGAGCAGCTCACGGTGAACTACCGCACCCCCCGCTCCATCGTCGAGGCCGCCGGGGCCTTCGCGGACAGCGCCGGCCTCACGGTCACCCGCAACGAGGCCGTGCGCGACGGCGACCCCGTCGAGCGCGTCCGCGTCGCCCGGGCCGACCTACTCGACACCGTCGTGGCGGTCGCCGACGCCGAGCGTGCCCGGATCGGCTCCGGCACCATCGGCGTCATCGTCCCCGAGTCCCAGGTCGACACGATCCGGCAGCGGCTCGCCCGCACCGAGGCGGACGTCCGGGGGCTCGCCTCGCCGAACGCCGGCTCGCTCACGGTGCTGACGGGTGCGGACGCCAAGGGCCTGGAGTTCGACGGCGTGCTGCTCGTCGACCCGGACGGCGTGGGGGCCGATGCCGCCCGTGCCGCCGCCGCGGTGTACGTCGCGATGACGCGTCCGACCCGTCGCCTGACGGTCATCGACGTCGACTGACGGTCGTGTGCGCGTCCCCGCGCGCTTCGTGAGCAGGAACGGTCGGGCCCGCCGGTCCCACGCGACCGTTCCTGCGCACGATCGATGGGTGGTGGCGTCACCGCGGGGCGGACAGGAGGCCCGGTGCGGGCCCGCCACGGGCCTCCCGGCTCAGGTCGGGTCGCCCTCGGAGCGCACACGCGCGACCAGGTCGGCCCACGGACCGTCGAGGCGGCGACCCGGGATCGTCACGGTGGTGCGCTCGACGGTGATCGTCCAGTTGAAGTCGTCGGGGACGGGCGGTGCCGTCGGCGCCGGGGTGCGCTGCAGCGCATCGACGACGTCGGACCACGCCGTGGGGTCGCCGCTCGTGTCGGTGTCGACCCGCCAGCGCCGTGTGGTGCCGGCGAAGCCACCGGAGCGGCGGACCTCGATGCGCATGCCCCCGACGCTACGCCCGGGTGGCGCGATCAGTCGAGCACGCCCACCCGCTGCCAGGCCTGACGCACCGCGGTCTGCTCGGCGGAGCCGTCCCCGAACCGTCGCCCGGCCGCGTCGACGGTGACGGTGGCGAAGCCCGCGAAGTCGACCGAGGCAGTCACCTCGGGCGACGTCAGGGCGTCCCACCAGACGGCACCGGCGCCCAGCCAGGCGGGGCCGCCGATGGCCGTGGCCACCAGGAAGAACGCGTGGTTCGGGATGCCGGAGTTCGTGTGGACGCCGCCGGCGTCGTCGGTGGTGACGACGAACCCGTCCATGGTCGCCGGTTGCGGGTCCTTCCCGAGCACCGGGTCGTCGTACGCGGTACCGGGGGCGCGCATCGACCGGAGCGCGTCGCCCTGCACGGCGTCGGTGAACAGCCCCTCGCCGATGAGCCAGCTCGCCTGCTCCGCCGTCTGCCCCGCCGCGTACTGGGCGACCAGGGAGCCGAAGACGTCGCTGATCGACTCGTTGAGGGCGCCCGACTGGCCCTGGTAGGTCAGGTCGGCGGTGTACTGCGTGACGCCGTGCGCGAGCTCGTGGCCGATGACGTCGAGCGCGACGGTGAAGCGGCGGAACACCTCGTCGTCGCCGTCGCCGAACACCATCCGGCTGCCGTCCCAGTAGGCGTTGTCGTAGTCCTGGCCGTAGTGCACGGTCGCGTCGAGGGGGAGTCCGGCACCGTCGATCGACACCCGGTCGAAGACCTCGAGCCAGAAGGCGTGCGTGGCGCCCAGGCCCGCGTAGGCCTCGTCGACCGCGGCGTCACCGGAGTCGGCGTCGCCCTCGAGCCGGACGACGGTGCCGGGCAGCGTCGTGGTGCCGTGCGCGTCGGTGATCGTCCGCTGCGGGGAGCGGTCGACGGCACCGCTGACGCCGCGCGGTGCGAGCAGGTGCTCGTGCTTCGGCGCCTGCACGGCGTCGAGCGAGGCCAGTGCGGTGCGTGCCGCCGAGGCCGCCCGGGGGAATGCCTGGGCGTCGGCGACGGCGCGGAGCAGGTAGGGCGGGACGACGGAGCGGATGCGGTCGGTCGCGGTCATGCGCACATGCAACCACCGGGCACCGACACGGTCCTGCGCGGGCCGTCTCCGTGACGTGGTCAGTCGCGCTTGCGGTGCTCGACCAGGGCCAGCGCGTACGACTCCCACCACTGGCCGGCAGCGGGGCCGCCGTTGCAGGTGCCGTCGCTGAGCCCCGGCGTCTTCACCCAGAGCAGGGCGTCGAGCCGGGTGCTGCCGCCGGTGACGTGCGGCTCCTGGCCGAGGCCGGCGCCCTCGGGGTTGCACCAGGTTCCCCGCCACCCCTGCCCGTTGCGGGAGACGTCGACGACGAAGTGCGGGTCGCCACCGATCGCGTCGGCGAGCTCGTCCGCGTACGCGCGCTCCTGGTCGACGCGGTAGAAGTTCGATACGTTCGTGAAGAACCCCTGCACCTCGTCGACGCCGGCCTGCCGCAGCCAGTCCGCCATGGTGGCGGTCGGCACACGGTTCTCGTTGCCACCGTCCAGGTACACGGTGAGCCCGTGGCCGGTCAGCGCGTCGACGGCCTTCCGCAGCAGGGGCAGGCGTGCGTCGCGCAGTCGCTCGCAGTTCTGGATCTGGGCGATCGAGTCGGGTTCGACGAGCACGACGGCGTGCGAGCCGGCCATCGCCCGGACGGCGGACCGGACCCACGGCAGGTAGGCGTCGTCCTCGGTGCCGCCCTTGGAGTAGCTGCCGCAGTCGCGGTCCGGGATGTTGTAGAGGACGAACACGGGGGTGCCGCCACGTTCCTCCGCCGTGCTGACCACCGACCGGATCGTCGAGCGGGTCTCGGCCCGCGAGGTGTTCGTCAGCCAGGTCGCGATCGGCTGGTCGGCGATCACGGCGATCTGCTCGGCGGTCGCGGCGTCGCCCTCGGCCCGTGCCTGTCGCTCGCGGATGCCGGCCTGGTTCACGGCGGTCGGCTGGCGCGCGAGCCCGCCCGGGAACGCCTCGGCCGCGGTCTTCCGCTCGGCGACGGTGCGCCCGCTCGGGGTGGCGTCGCCGTCCGGCTGGCCGCCGCTCCACGGGCCGACGACCACGAGCGTCGTGACGACCGCGGCGACGACGACGGCGGCGACGGTGATCCACCCCCACTGCCGCAGGCCGCCGGTGCGGTTGCGGCGTGGGGTGTCGGGTGCCTCGTGCTCCGGCATGCTGCGGTGCTCCTGATCTGCCCGTGCGGTGTCGGTGGTGTGGGCACCGATCGCGCCCCGACCCATGCTGACAGGTGCGGGGGAGTCCTGACCAGCGCCGATGCGCGATCCCCCAGGAGTCGTACCGCCCGCTGACAGGAGCGCTCCAGCGACCGGCCAGGACCGTGCAGCACACTGTCCGGATGTTCCGTCGACTCCTCCTCCTCGCCCTGACCGCGGGCTACGCCTGGGTGATCTGGCGGATGACGCTGACCCCGCAGGTCTTCACCTCGGCCCAGAACTCGCTCGTGCTGCATGCGATCGCCTGGGTGCAGCAGCTGCCGCACGGTGCGTGGTTCACGTACGAGCGCACCGAGTTCCTCGCCAACATCGCGATGTTCGTGCCGGTGGGGGTGCTCGCGGCGCTGTGGCTGCCCCGGCGCTGGTGGATCCTCGGCGCGCTCGTCGCGGTCGCGCTGTCCACGGGCATCGAGTTCGCGCAGGCCACCTACCTGCCGTACCGCGTCGCGGACCCGCGCGACGTGCTGTCGAACGGCCTCGGCGGACTGCTCGGCGCGACGCTGGTCGGACTCGTCCGCAGTCTGCTGCCGGAGCGTCGCCGACGACGCCGTCTGCGCCCCAGGACCGCCTAGGACTCTGGTAGTCTTGTGCGGTTGCCGTCGAACGGCCGCGGACAAAGAGCGCTCGTGCATCAGGCACGGGCACCGCGCAACGGACAGGAAGGGGATCACCATGGCACTTGACGCACAGGTCAAGCAGGAGATCATCGAAGAGTACGCGACCCACCCGGGCGACACCGGATCCCCCGAGGTCCAGGTCGCCGTTCTGACGCGTCGCATCAACGACCTGAACGAGCACCTCAAGGAGCACAAGCACGACCACCACTCGCGTCGTGGCCTGCTCCTCATGGTCGGTCAGCGTCGCCGTCTCCTCGGTTACCTCTCCGACGTCGACATCGCCCGCTACCGCACGCTCATCGAGCGCCTCGGCCTGCGTCGCTAGTCGACCGATACACGCTTGACCGAACGCCCCGGACCTCTTCGTGAGGACCGGGGCGTTCTTCGTTCCCGGGGTGTTCGACGCTCGGCGGGGGCCGCGCTCCGTCCTCGGTCGGTCACGACACGTCGCCCGCGCTCGTGCGGCGGTCACGATTCGTCGATTACCGCGGTCTCACGCGACACTTCGCGACCGCTCCGCAGTCAGCACGCGGGGAGTCGTGACCGATCGGCACGCCGCTCGGCGCGGGAATGGTTGCGACGACGACCCGGTTGAATGCTATGTTCATGCAAACGCATCGAAAGTCGGGAAGCATCATGACCACCATCGCCGTCGTCTCCGCCGGACTCTCCGAGCCCAGCTCCACCCGCCTGCTCGCCGACCGTCTCGGGGAGGCCGCCGTCGCGTCGCTCGTCGCCGAGGGCACCCCGGCACACGTCGTGCACGTCGAGCTCCGGCCGCTCGCGCACGAGATCACCGACGCGATGCTCACCGGCTTCGCGGCCCCGGCGCTCTCTGCAGCGATGGCCGCCGTGGTCGAGGCCGACGCCGTCGTGTTCGTCACGCCGATCTTCACCGCGGGCGTCAGCGGACTGGCGAAGTCGTTCCTGGACGTGCTCGACAAGGACTCGATGGCCGACATGCCCGTTCTGCTCGGGGCCACCGGCGGGACCTCGCGCCACTCCCTCGCGATCGACCACGCCCTCCGGCCGGTCTTCGCGTACCTGCGCGCGGCGATCGTCCCCACCGGGGTCTTCGCCGCGACCGACGACTGGGGGACCGACGGTGACGCGGCCGCCCTGGACGGTCGCATCCGCCGGGCCGGAGCCGATCTGGCCTGGGCGATCCGGGCCTCCAGGCGGGCGCCGCAGGAAGCCGACGCGCTCCCCGCGACCGCGGACTTCGCGAGCCTGCTCGGCGGCCTCGGTCACTGACCCCCGGTCCGCCCCTGGCTCAGTACCAGTGCGGGTCGACGCTCATCTCGTGGCCCCACGCCCCGCAGGGTGAGCCGTAGGCGCTCTTGATGTACGCGAGCCCCCAGTCGATCTGCGTGTTCGCGTTGGTGCGCCAGTCGGCTCCGGCGACCGCCATCTTCTCGGCCGGCAGCGACTGCGGGATCCCGTAGGCGCCGCTCGAGGCGTTCAGGGCGTTCGCCCGCCACCCGGACTCCTGCGTCCAGAGCGACACCAGGCACGAGAACTGGTCGGAGCCCCACCCGTACGACCCGAGCGCGCTCCGTGCGTAGGCCTGTGCGGCCGCGGGGTCCACGGCGACGCCCCCGGTGCTCGGGTAGGACGAGCCGGTGCCGCCGCTCGTCGCGCCGCCGCTGCCGGCGTTCGCCGCGGCAGTGTTCGCCGCAGCCTCGGCCGCCGCCGCTGCGGCCCGCTTGCGCTGCTGCTCCGCCTTCTGCGCGGCGACCCGCTGGCCGAGCTCGTACCCGGCCTCCTGCTTCGCGGTGCTGTCCTTGAGCGACGCGAGCTGCGCGTACAGCTCGTCGCTGTGCTGCTCCGTCGACTCGACGGCGGCGTCCGCCGCCTGTTCCGCCGCCTTCGCCGCGGCCGAGCGTTCCTCGGCCGCCTGCGCGCGCGTCGCGCGTTCCGTCTCGGCCCGCTCGGCCTGCTCGTGCAGCGACGACGCCGTGCCGGCCGCGACGGACGCCTCGTCCATGACGCCGGACCAGGTCTCCGACAGCTGGTCGAGCGCGCCGAGCTGGTAGAGCAGCTGGTCGGGGTTCTCCGCGGTCGCGATGCGGGTGGTCATCTGGTTCGTGCTGCCGTCGCGGTACAGGTTCGCGGCCAGTTGGCCGGCCCGCTGCTGGGCACGGTCCGCCGTCTCGCTCGCGTGCTGCGCCTGGGCCTGGAGGCTCGTGGCGGCCTGGGCGGCCGCCACCGACTCCGCCTCGGCCGCGTCCGCCTTCGACGAGGCCACCAGGGCGGCCTGCGACTTCGCGGCTGCTTCGTCCTGCGCCGACCGGAGCGCAGCCTGCACCTTCTGCACCTCGGCGCGCTTCGCGGTCTCGTTGCCCTTGGCGCGCTGGACGTCCTGCCACGTGGGGTACTCGGTGGCGTTCGCGGGGGCAGCGGTCAGGGCCGGGGCGACGAGCGCGCCGACGACCACGGCGGCCGCGACGAGCACGCCCCGTGAGGGGGTGAGACGCATGGCGGCAGGCTACCGATGTTCACCAGCAGTCCAGCGAGCCGCGCCGCCCACAGCCTGAGGACTGGTAAAGTCCATCGTGTCCGAGGACTCATTCCCCGGACGTCACACACAACACTGCGCAGGCCGGGCACGGAGCTGGTCATCGGTGGTGGCTCGCGGGCCGGAACGGTTTCCCGAGTGCTTCTACTGCTGGCCAGACATGCGTCCGGAACGATCGGCGCGCACGCACCATCGAGTGCCGTCGCCATGGCCTGCCGGAAACACATCAAGGAGGCGCCCTTTTGGAGGGTCCCGAGATCAAGTTCGCCGAAGCCGTCATCGACAACGGCAAGTACGGCAAGCGCACCGTCCGGTTCGAGACCGGTCGGCTCGCACAGCAGGCCCAGGGCGCGGTCGCCGCGTACCTGGACGAGGAAACGATGCTCCTCTCGGCCACCAGCGCCGGCAAGCACCCGCGTGAGGGCTTCGACTTCTTCCCGCTGACCGTCGACGTCGAGGAGCGCTCCTACGCCGCCGGCAAGATCCCCGGTTCGTTCTTCCGCCGCGAAGGCCGTCCGTCGACCGAGGCCATCCTCGTGTGCCGTCTCATCGACCGGCCGCTGCGTCCGTCGTTCGTCGACGGCCTGCGCAACGAGGTGCAGATCGTCATCACCGTCCTGAGCATCGCTCCGGACGAGTTCTACGACGCGCTGGCGATCAACGCCGCGTCCGCGTCGACGCAGATCTCCGGTCTGCCGTTCTCCGGCCCGATCGCCGGTGTGCGCCTCGCGCTCATCGGTGACCAGTGGGTCGCGTTCCCGAAGGCCTCGCAGCTCGCCGACGCCGTGTTCGACCTGACCGTCGCCGGTCGTGTCGTCACGGACGAGGCCGGCAACGAGGACGTCGCGATCATGATGGTCGAGGCCGAAGCCACCGAGTACGCCTGGGACCTCATCCAGGGCGGCGCCACCAAGCCCGACGAGGCCATCGTCGCCCAGGGCCTCGAGGCGGCGAAGCCGTTCCTCAAGTCCCTCGTCGACGCCCAGGCCAAGCTCGCCGCGCAGTCGGCCAAGGAGATCCAGGACTACCCGGTCTTCCCGCCCTACGCGCCCGAGGTCTACTCGGCCGTCGAGGCCCTCGCGCTCTCCGAGCTCGGTGACGTCTACAAGATCGCCGCCAAGACCGAGCGTCAGGACGCCGACGACGCGCTCAAGTCGCGCGTCAAGGAGGCCATCGCCGCCAAGGTCGAGGCCGGCGAGCTGCCGACCGAGGCCAACGGCCAGGTCAGCGCCGCGTACAAGTCGGTCACGAAGAAGGTCGTCCGCGGCCGCATCCTGACCGAGCAGGTCCGCATGGACGGTCGCGGCCTCGCCGACATCCGTCCGCTCGACGCCGAGGTCGCCGTGATCCCGCGTGTCCACGGTTCGGCGATCTTCCAGCGCGGCGAGACGCAGATCCTCGGCGTCACCACGCTGAACATGCTCAAGATGGAGCAGCAGATCGACTCGCTGTCGCCCGTCACGAAGAAGCGCTACCTGCACCACTACAACTTCCCGCCCTACTCGACCGGTGAGACCGGCCGTGTCGGTTCGCCGAAGCGTCGCGAGATCGGGCACGGCTTCCTCGCCGAGCGCGCCCTCGTGCCGGTGCTGCCCTCGCGTGACGAGTTCCCCTACGCCATCCGTCAGGTCTCCGAGGCGCTCAGCTCCAACGGCTCGACCTCGATGGGTTCCGTCTGCGCCTCGACCCTGTCGCTGCTCAACGCCGGTGTGCCCCTCAAGGCCCCGGTCGCCGGCATCGCGATGGGCCTGGTCTCCGACACCGTCGACGGTCAGACCCGCTACGCGGCCCTGACCGACATCCTCGGCGCGGAAGACGCCCTCGGCGACATGGACTTCAAGGTCGCCGGTACCTCGGAGTTCGTCACCGCGATCCAGCTCGACACCAAGCTCGACGGCATCCCGTCGACGGTGCTCGACGCGGCGCTCAAGCAGGCCAAGGAGGCCCGCTCGGCCATCCTCGGTGTGCTGAACGAGGCCATCGACGCCCCCGACGAGATGGCGGACACCGCTCCTCGCGTCATCTCGGTGCAGATCCCCGTCGACAAGATCGGCGAGCTGATCGGCCCGAAGGGCAAGACGATCAACGGCATCCAGGACACCACCGGTGCCGACATCTCGATCGAGGACAACGGCACCGTCTACATCGGCGCCGTCGACGGTCCGTCGGCCGAGGCTGCTCGTGCCCAGGTCAACGCGATCGCCAACCCGACGAACCCGGAGATCGGGGACCAGTTCCTCGGCACCGTCGTGAAGATCGCCACCTTCGGCGCCTTCGTGTCGCTGCTCCCGGGCCGTGACGGTCTGCTCCACGTCTCCGAGGTGCGCAAGCTCGCCGGTGGCAAGCGTGTGGAGAACGTCGAGGACGTGCTCGGCGTCGGCCAGAAGGTCCTGGTCGAGGTCACCAAGGTGGACGACCGCGGCAAGCTGTCGCTCGCGCCGGTCGTGGCCGACGAGACCGAGGGTGACTCCACCTCGGCCGAGACGGTCCGCGCCCACGCCGAGGACCCGGCCGAGGGCTGATCCGCTTTCGCGTCCTGACGCACGAACGGCCGCCGTCCCTTCCGGGGCGGCGGCCGTTCGCCGTTGCGGGGGCGTGCGTGCCTTGGCCGCGTGCGTGCGTTGGCCGCGTGCGTGCTTTCGCGGCCAACGACACCTCACGGGCACGGCGCCGCGTGAACTGTCGTTGGCCGCGAAAGATCGCGGCGCGGTGCCGCGTGCCGGTCAGGCCGCGGGGGTCTCCTGCGTGCCCATGAGCTGCGCGCGCCCGAGCAGGTGCCCGCGGAGCATGAAGCCCACGACCGCGGGGGTCGCGTCGGCGGGGACCTCGAGCACGGGGACGTCGAGGGCGCTCAGCGTGAAGAAGTAGCGGTGCACACCGTGGCCCGCGGGCGGTGCTGCCCCGAGGAACGTGTCCGTGCCGAACTCGTTGCGGCGGCGGAGTGCCTCGGCGGGCAGCAGGGCGTCGTCGGTGCCGGCGCCTGCGGGGAGCGAGGTCGCCGAGCCCGGGATGTCGGTCAGGCTCCAGTGCCAGAAGCCGGAGCCGGTCGGGGCATCGGGGTCGTAGACGGTCAGGACGAAGCTCTTCGTGCCCTCGGGCGCGTCCGACCACTCGAGTGCGGGGGAACGGTCCTCACCGCCGACGTCGGAGCCGCGTGCCGAGGTGGGCAGCTCGCCTCCGTCGGTGAACTCGGGGCTCGTCAGGGTGAAGGACGGGACGTCGGGCAGGTTCCAGTTGGGGTCGTTGGCCATGACCCAAGCCAACACCCGCCGGCTCGGGCTGCGCTCGGTGCGCGCGCTGGGCTGTGGGAGTTCGCACGCGACGGCCTAGAGGCACGGTACGGGCCCGCCACGGGCCTCCCGTCCGCCCGCGGTCGCCTCGACCGCCCCGCCAGAGCGACAGATCTGGCGACAGCCGGGCGTCAGCCCGCGAGCACCCGGTCGACCACTCGGTTGAGCGCAGCGGTGGCGGCGATCGCGTCACCGGCGTACGCCCCGGCCATCGCACCGTCACGCGCGAGCATGAGCTCGTCGGCACCGTCGCCGGGCAGGGGGTGTCCGGCCTCCTGCAGCAGGGTCGCGAGTCGCTCGGTGTACCAGTCGCGGTGCACGGCGACGACCTGGCGGACCGGGTCGCGCGGGTCGTGGTACTCGGCGGCGGCGTGCAGGAACGCACAGCCGCGGAACGCCGGGTCGTTGACGTCGTCGGCCAGTGCGGCGACCCACGCACGGACGGCCCGGTCGGGGGAGCCGGCGTCCGCGATCAGCTGCTCCATCCGCTCCTGCACGCGCTCGTGCTGGGTGCGGATGTAGGCGAGGATCAGGTTGTCCTTCGACCCGTAGTGCTTGTAGAACGTCGCCTTCGTGACGCTCGCCTCGGAGATGAGGCGGTCGACGCCGACGCTGTGGATGCCCTCTTCGTAGAAGAGTCGCGTGGCGGTCTCGAGGACACGGACCTTCGCGCCGCCGGAGCGGGGAGTCGGGGGGACGCTCGACCCGTCCGGCGACGCGAGGTTCGTGCTCGGGCCGGGGAGACGCTGGACGGCCGGTTGGGGGGAATCGACCGTCACAGCGTGTACTCCTCGGACTCATCGGCTCCGCGACCGGAGTGGGGGGACTCGGTGGTCGCGCAGGACTGATGTCCCGAGCCGCCGGATCGGAACTTAGGGGGGCTTTCGATCCGGCGTGGCCAACAGTAGCACAAGGAGGACAGACAGACGAGTCGGTCTGTCCACACTTTCTGTACCCCACTTCGAGTGGCACGCGACCGAGACCGGGAAACTGGGCGGGAGGCATCGACGGATCAGTAGGCTCGTCTGCGATGAACCAGCCAGTGCCACTGCCGCTCGGGGCCCCGGACACGTCGTTCCTGACGTCCGGCGGGGCCTTCGTCCGTCGCACCGTGCTGCCCTCGGGTGTCCGTGTGCTGACCGAGGCGGTGCCGGGTGCCGCGTCGACGAGCATCGGGTTCTGGGTCGGCGTCGGTTCGCGTGACGAGCGCGACGGGCAGTTCGGGTCGACCCACTTCCTCGAACACCTGCTCTTCAAGGGCACCGAGACCCGATCGGCGCTCGACATCGCCATCGCGTTCGACTCGGTCGGCGGTGAGCACAACGCTGCGACCGCCAAGGAGTACACCTGCTACTACGCACGGGTCCGGGACACCGACGTCCCGATGGCCGTGAACGTCATCGGTGACATGGTCACCCGTTCGGTGCTCGAACCGGACGCCTTCGCCGTCGAGCGCGGGGTCATCCTCGAGGAACTCGCGATGGCCGCTGACGACCCGGCCGACGTCGCGGGCGAGGCCTTCTTCGCCGCGGCCTTCGGCGGACACCCCCTCGGCCGTCCGATCGGGGGGACCCCGGACAGCATCCGGGCGGTCCAGCGCGACGACGTGCTGGCCCACTACCGCGAGCACTACGCACCGAACGGCATCGTCGTGACCGCCGCCGGTGCCGTCGACCACGACCGGTTCTGCGAACTCGTCGCCGGCGTCTTCCACGACGCCCCCGACGCCGAGCCGCTGCCGCGCCGGACGCCCGAGACCGTGGCCGACCCGGTCGAGGCGAAGCTGTCCGTGGTGCACCGCCCCACCGAACAGGTGAGCATGCTCCGCGGCTCGCAGGGCCTCGACCTGCGCGACGACCGCCGTCCCTCCCTCAGCGTCCTGAACGCCGTGCTCGGTGGGGGCATGAGCTCGCGCCTGTTCCAGGAAGTGCGCGAGCGCCGCGGTCTGGCCTACGCGGTGTCGTCGTTCGCCCCGGCCTACCTGGACAACGGCGCCTTCGGTGTCTACGCGGGCTGCGCGCCGGACAACGTGGCCGGTGTCATCGACATCGTCGACGCCGAGTTCCGCCGGATGGTCGACCACGGCATCACCGACGACGAGCTCCGACGTGCCAAGGGCCAGATCGAGGGCGCGCTGACGCTCTCGCTCGAGGACTCCGACGCCCGCATGACCCGCCTCGGCCGCTCCGAGCTCGGCACGGGCGAGTACACCGACCTGTCGACGGCGCTCGAGCGTGTCGACCGCGTCACGACCGACGGCGTGCTCGAACTCGCGCGCGACCTGCTGACCCGGCCGACGATCACCTCGGTCGTCGGTGCCGTGCAGCAGGACGAACTCGCCGCGGCCATCGGGATCGGCAGCTGAGCACGGACATGTCGCACTACCTGTACCTCGTCCGACACGGCGAACACCAGGACGCCGAACACGGCCTGCGGGACGGCAAGCTCTCCGAACGCGGCAAGCGTCAGGCGACCCTGATCGCTGACCGTCTCGGCGGTGTGCCCTTCGACGGCGTGTACCACTCGCCGCTCGAGGCCCCGAGCGAGACCGCCGCGTTCCTGTCGCAGCGCCTGCCGTCGATCCAGCCCGAGCCCTCGACGCTGCTGTTCGACTGCATCCCCTCCGGCCCGACCCCGGACATGCCGCACGCCTACCAGGGCTGGTACGGCGGCATCACCGAAGAGGAGATCGTCGCCGGGCAGGCCCAGATGGGCGACGCCGTGTCGGAGTGGTTCACCCCGGCGCGCGAGGACCGGCACGACCTGCTGATCACCCACAACGCCGTGATCGGCTGGTTCGTGCGCGAGGCGTTCCAGGCCCCGGAGTGGCGCTGGATGGGCACGAACGTCGCCCACACCGCGCTCACGATCATCCGGATCCGGTCGGCGAAGCCCGCCGAGGTCGTCACGCTGAACGACCTGGCCCACCTGCCCGTGGAGCTGCGCACCGGTCTGCCGGTCGACCAGCCCGTCTAGCGGCTGCCCGTCCGGTACGCGGCGACGCGGCCGGGAGGCCCGTGGCGGCTCAGGCGATCGGCTCGCGGCCCGTCTCCGTGCGGTCCACCGCCCTGCGGTACCAAGCGGTGGCGTTCGGGTTGTCGTTGAACGGCTCGACCCGCTGGTACCCGCGACCGCGGTACATCGCGCCGGCCGCCACGAGCGAGTCGTTCGTGTCGAGGACGATGCTCGTCGCACCGAGGTCGGCCCCGGCCCGCTCGAGCAGGTCCATCACGGCCGTCGCCACGCCCGTGCCGCGCCCGGCCGGCACCACGAAGACGTGCTTGACCTCGAACCGGACGTCGACGGCACCGGTCGCGTCGACCCCGTCCGCGATCCGACGGAGGCCGCCGCATCCGACCGCGACGCCGTCGTCGTACGCCACCGCGAACACCCCGTTCGGCGGCGTGAACTCGGCCGCGGGGGTGCGCTTCCGCGAGTACGTGCCCTGCGCGCTCGGGAACGTCGCCTCCCGTTCGTCCAGGTACGCATCGAGCAGCGCGTCGACCTCGGGCAGATCGGCCGGCATGGTCCTGACCTCGACTGACATGCGTCGATCCTAGGATGGACCGCATGGTCACTCCCGTCGCCGTCGTCGGCGCCACCGGTCGTCTCGGGGGCCTCGTGGCGTCCGTCGTCGAGGAACTCCCGGAGTTCGAGCTCGTCACCCGCCTGTCGTCGAAGGACGGCGCGCACGAGGCGCCGCCGTCGGTCTTCGGCGGCGCGGCCCTCGTGGTCGACGTGACGGTGCCGTCGCTCAGCCCGGCGATCGTGGAGAACGCGCTCTCGAGCGGCGCGAACGTGCTCGTCGGCACCTCCGGCTGGTCGCTCGACCGGCTCGCGAAGCTCCGCACCGGGCTGCAGGAACGCCCGGACCAGGGGGTGCTCGTGGTCCCGAACTTCTCGATCGGCTCCGTGCTCGGCACGCACCTGGCGACGATCGCGGCCCCGTGGTTCCCCGCCGCCGAGATCGTCGAGACCCACCACGCCGGCAAGATCGACTCGCCCTCGGGCACCGCGGTGCGCACCGCCGAGCTGATGGCCGACGCCCGGCGCGAGGTCGGTCCCGTGGACGCCCCGCACGTCGACCAGCGCGCCCGCGGCCAGCAGGTCGCCAGCGTGCCCGTCCACTCGCTCCGGCTCCCCGGGGTGAAGGCCGTGCAGGACGTCGTGCTGAGCGGCCCCGGCGAGACGCTGACGATCCGGCACGACACCAACGACGACGTCGCCTACGTCGCGGGCATCCGTGCGGCGCTGGCGAACGTCGTCGCGGCGCGGGGCCTCACCGTGGGCCTCGGCAGCGTCCTCGGCATCGGCTGAGGCGTCATGGGTCGGATGGAGCGGGCCGGACGCACGATCCGCTCGCCGTTCTGGGGTGCGGCGCTGATGGCGGTGCTGCTCGCCCTGTACATCGTGCTGGTCGGGCAGCGCGCCGTCGCCTTCATCGCGACCGGGATCCCGATCGGCATCGGCATCGGCGTCGCGCTGTTCGTCGTGGCCGCGATCGGGGCGCTCCTGCTCGTGCTCGAGTTCCGCTTCGGCATCCGCATCACCCGGCTCGGCGGACGGCTCGAGGCCGAGGGCGGCACCCCGGACGACGTCGTCCCGGTGCGGCCGTCGGGCCGACCGATCCGCGACGCCGCCGACGAGCTGTTCCCGCGGTACCGCGACGCGGTCGAGCAGGACCCGGCCGACTGGCGTGCCTGGTACCGGCTCGGTGTGGTCTACGACGCCGCCGGTGACCGCAAGCGTGCGCGATCGGCGATGCGCACCGCCCTGGCGCGCGCCGCCGACCGCTGACCGACCGCCCGGCGTCGGATCAGAAGACGGCGTCGATCGCGTCCGCAGCCTGCGTGTACCGGAACGTGTAGCCGGACTCGATCAGCTTCGTGGGGACCATCCGCTGGCTCGACAGGAGCATGTCGTCGGCGGCGTCCCGCAGTGCCAGGCGCAGGGCGAACTCGGGGATCCGGAAGAGGTACGGGCGGTGCAGGACCTCGGCGACGTGCTTCGTGATGCGGTCGGCGACGACGGGCTCAGGACCCGCCAAGTTCACCGGGCCGGAGACGTCCGGGGCCGCGGTCGCCAGGTGCACGATCGCGCCCACCTCGTCCTCGAGCGCGATCCAGGGCCAGTGCTGGCCACCGGTGCCCAGCCGGCTGCCGACGCCGAGCTTGGTCAGCGGCACGAGCGGCGCGAGTGCACCACCGCCCTTGCCGATGACGATGCCGGTGCGGAGCGTGACGACGCGGACCCCGGCGGGAGCGGCGTTCGCGGCTGCTTCCCACGCGGTGCAGACGTCGGCGAGGAAGCCCGTGCCCGGGGCGGCGTCGTCCTGCAGCACGTCGGCCGGGCGGTCGCCGTACACGCCCGAGGCCGAGCCCGACAGGAACAGCGCCGGGGGAGTGGCGGCGTGCCGCATCGCCTCGACCAGGGTGTCGGTGGCGTCGATGCGCGAGCTGCGGATCTCCTTGCGGTAGGCGTCCGTCCACGGCAGCTTGCCGATGTTCGCGCCGGCCAGGTTGATCACCACGTCGGCGCCGTCGAGGATCGCCGGGTCGAGCGGACGCCGCCCCGGCGCCCAGCGGAACTCGGTGGCGGTGCGCGCTTCGCGGCGGACGAGCGTGGTGACGTGGTGCCCCGCCTCGCGCAGGGCGCGGACGAGGGGCGTTCCGATGAACCCGGACGAGCCGGCCACCAGGATCGAGAGCGGTTGTTCCGTCGTGTCGGGCATGCCCGCAACGCTACTCACACCGACGTAGGCTTCTGTGTGTGACCGACAGCGAGACCGTACAGCCCGACGCCTCCGTCCCGACCCCCTACGAAGACCTGCTCCGCCGGGTCCTGACCGAGGGATCGCCGAAGGGTGACCGCACCGGCACCGGCACCCGCAGCCTGTTCGGCGCGCAGCTCCGCTACGACCTGTCGAAGGGGTTCCCCCTCGTCAGCACGAAGCGCGTGCACTTCAAGTCGGTCGCGTACGAGCTCCTCTGGTTCCTGCGCGGCGAGGGCAACGCGACCTGGCTGCAGGAGCACGGTGTCCGGATCTGGAACGAGTGGGCGGACGCCGACGGCGACCTCGGCCCGGTGTACGGCGTGCAGTGGCGCTCGTGGCCCACCCCCTCGGGTGAGCACGTCGACCAGATCGCCCAGGTCATCGAGCAGATCACGACCAACCCGGACAGCCGTCGGCTCATCGTCTCGGCGTGGAACGTCGCCGACGTGCCGGACATGGCGCTCGCCCCGTGCCACGCGTTCTTCCAGTTCTACGTCAACGACGGCAAGCTCTCGTGCCAGCTCTACCAGCGGAGCGCCGACATGTTCCTCGGCGTCCCGTTCAACATCGCCTCGTACGCGCTGCTGACCCACATGATCGCGGCGCAGACCGGGCTCGAGGTCGGCGACTTCGTCTGGACCGGCGGCGACTGCCACATCTACGACAACCACGTCGAACAGGTCGAGGAGCAGCTGTCCCGCACGGCGTACCCGATGCCGACGCTCGAACTCGCACCGCGCGACTCGATCGACGACTACGAGTACGAGGACTTCACCGTCGTGGGCTACGAGCACCACCCGGCGATCAAGGCAGCGGTCGCCGTCTGATGATCGGCATGGTCTGGGCCCGTTCGACCACCGGTGTCATCGGTGCCGACGGCGGCATGCCCTGGCACGTGCCCGAGGACCTGGCGCACTTCAAGCAGGTCACCGGCGATGCGACCGTGCTGATGGGCCGACGCACCTGGGAGTCCCTGCCCGAGCGCTTCCGGCCGCTGCCCGGTCGTCGCAACGTCGTGCTCACCCGTGACACGACGTGGACGGCCGACGGCGCCGAGGTCGTGCACGACCTGCAGGCCGCGCTCGACACCGACGAGACCGTCTGGGTCATCGGCGGCGGCCAGGTGTACGACGCCGCACTCGACGCGGCCGACCACGTCTCCGAGACCCTGATCGACGTCGACGTCCCCGGCGACACCGTCGCACCCACGCTCGGCGAGGCGACCGGTTGGACGCTCGCCGACGAGGGCCCCTGGCAGGAGTCCCGGAACGGCGGCACCCGCTACCGGTTCCTCGAGTGGCACCGCAGCGCGTGACCACTCGGAACCAGGTTCCGGACACAGCACCGCGCTGTCCCGTGGTGCGGTGTCCGGAACCTGGTTCCCACCGGGCGTGACCGGCGGGACGGACGTGATCCGGGCCTCCCGGTCGCGCCGCAGGCGGTCCACCGTCCACACGGACGGCGGTCCTCGCGCGCATCCCCGGTACGCTGGTGCCCGTGTCCCCGCGTGAGAATCCCTTCGGTCAGGTCCTCGTCGCCCTCGTGACCCCGTTCACGGCCGACGGCGAGGTCGACTGGCCCGGCGTCGAGCAGCACATCGACGACTGCATCACCGCCGGTGCCGACGGCATCGTCGTCACCGGCACGACCGGCGAGACGTCGACGCTGACCGACCCGGAGAAGCTCCGTCTGGTCGAGGTCGGCAAGTCCGTCGCCGCCGGTCGCGCGAAGATCATCACGGGCGGTGGCTCGAACGAGACCGCGCACGCGATCCACCTGTACAAGCAGAGCGAGAAGGCCGGCGCGGACGGCGTGATGATCGTCACGCCGTACTACAACAAGCCGACGCAGTCGGGTGTCCTCACCCACTTCCGGATGATCGCGGACGCGACCGACCTGCCGGTGATCCTGTACGACATCCCGGGCCGCACCGGCATCCCGATCACGTACGACACGATCCTGCGCGCGTCGAAGCACCCGAACATCCTCGCCGTGAAGGACGCCAAGGGCGACTTCGCCGAGGTCTCGCGGGTGCTGAACAACACCGACCTCATGTACTTCTCCGGCGACGACACGAACGTGCTCCCGCACCTGTCGATCGGCGCCACCGGCCTGATCGGCGTGACCGCGAACATCACGTCGGCGCCGTACCGCACCATCGTCGACGCCGTGAACCGGGGCGACCTGGCCACTGCGACGGCCGAGCACAAGCGACTCGAGCCGCTCGTCCGCGCCGTGATGACGCACGTTCCCGGTACCGTGGCCGCGAAGTACATCCTGCACGGGCTCGGCCGCATCGGCAGCCCGCGCGTCCGACTGCCGCTCGTCGGCCCCGAGGACTCCGAGGCGTACGCCATCGAGACCTCCCTCGAAGCCGTGCGTGACGTGCCCGGCGCCGACTTCTCGAACTTCCGCCCCGACCGCAACGCGGCGGCCGGCGGTGCACTACCGAAGGTGCCAGGCACCACCCGCTAGCGAACACCGCGGCGCGCAGCACGCGCGTCGCCCGAATCCGTAGGACCGAATGCCCACACAGATCTCCGAACCGCAGCCGCTCGAAGCCGGCACCCTCCGCGTCGTCCCCATCGGGGGCCTCGGCGAGATCGGTCGCAACATGACCGTCTACGAGTACGAGGGCAAGCTGCTCATCGTCGACGCCGGCGTGCTGTTCCCCGAGGAGCACCAGCCCGGTGTCGACCTGATCCTGCCGGACTTCTCGCCGATCCGTGACCGCCTCGACGACGTCCTCGGCGTCGTGCTCACGCACGGCCACGAAGACCACATCGGCGCCGTCCCGTACCTGCTCAAGCTCCGCGACGACATCCCGCTGATCGGCTCCACGCTCACCCTCGCGCTGGTCGAGGCGAAGCTCAAGGAACACCGGATCAAGCCGTACGCGCTCGTCGTGGCCGAGGACCAGACCGAGCAGATCGGCCCGTTCCACCTCGAGTTCGTCGCCGTGAACCACTCCATCCCGGACGCCCTCGCCGTCGCGATCACGACCCCAGCCGGTCGTGTGCTGCACACGGGTGACTTCAAGATGGACCAGCTCCCGCTGGACGACCGCATCACCGACCTCCGTGCGTTCGCCCGTCTGGGCGAGGCCGGCGTGGACCTGTTCCTGCCGGACTCCACGAACGCCGACGTGCCGGGCTTCACCGCTCCGGAGCGCGACATCGGCCCGGTGCTCGAGAACATCATCATGCGCGCCCGCAAGAAGGTCGTCGTGGCGAGCTTCTCGTCGCACGTGCACCGTGTGCAGCAGGTCCTCGACGCCGCCGCAGCCGCGAACCGCAAGGTCGCGTTCATGGGGCGCTCGATGATCCGCAACATGACGATCGCCGCCGACCTCGGGTACCTGCGGGTGCCGGAGAACGTGCTCATCGACACGAAGAAGGCGAAGAACGTCCCGGACGACCAGATCGTCTACATGTCGACCGGGTCGCAGGGCGAGCCGATGGCCGTCCTGGCCCGCATGGCGAACCTCGAGCACCAGATCGAGATCGGCGAGGGCGACACCGTCATCCTCGCGTCGTCGCTCATCCCGGGCAACGAGAACGCCGTGTACCGCGTCATCGACGGGCTGACCAAGCTCGGTGCGAAGGTCGTGCACAAGGGCAACGCGAAGGTGCACGTCTCCGGACACGCCTCCGCCGGCGAACTGCTCTACTGCTACAACATCCTGCGGCCGCGCAACGTGCTCCCCGTCCACGGCGAGCACCGCCACCTGTACGCGAACGCCGACCTGGCGATCCAGACGGGTGTCCCGCCGCGCAACGTGATCCTCGGGCAGGACGGCATCGTCGTCGACCTGAAGGACGGCGTCGCGACGGTTGCCGGCCAGCTCGACATCGGCTACGTCTACGTGGACGGCTCCACCGTCGGCGAGATCACCGACGCCGACCTGAAGGACCGCCGCGTCCTGGCGGAAGAGGGTTTCATCTCGATCTTCGCCGCGGTGGACTTCACCACCGGGCAGTGCGTGATCGGCCCGGAGATCCAGTCGCGTGGCTTCGCCGAGGACGACTCCGTGTTCGACGACGTCCGCCCGCAGATCGCCAAGGCGATCTCCGAGGCTGCCGCCAACGGCACGCGCGATTCGCACGCCTTCGCGCAGGTCGTCCGCCGCACGGTCGGCCGCTGGGTGAACACGAAGCACCGTCGTCGTCCGATGATCGTCCCGGTGGTCATCGAGGCGTAGCGTCCGTTCCCGCCCTGGAGGCCCGTCCAGCGTCCGTCACGGACGCTGCGGCGGGCCTTCCTGCGTTTGTCCTGAGCGGGCGTTAGGGTTCTGCCCATGGCCGGAGGCACCAAGTCGACCACGCGCTCGCGCGCGTCCACGTCGTCCCGTGGCAACGGGACGCGCGGTTCGTCGCGCACCCAGGCCACGACGAAGAAGCTGCCGCAGGCCGCGCCCACGCCGGTGTTCCGCGAGCAGAACCCGCTCGTGACCTTCTGGCTCGCGATGGCGCACGGCGTCGGCGCGATGTTCCGGCTGCTCGGCAAGGAGACCCTCGAGAAGGACCAGCGGCGCGACGGGTTCCCGTTCCTGCTGTTCCTGCTGGCCATCGCCGGCGGGGTCGTCGAGTGGCTCAACCCGACCAACAGCGTCTCCGTCGCACTCGACGCGTACACGTTCGGTGGGCTGTTCGGCCGCCTGGCGTTCGCCCTGCCCGTCATCATGATCGTGTTCGCCGGGTGGCTGTTCCGGCACCCGGCCTCCGTGCACGACAACACCCGGATCGGCATCGGCCTGGGCATCCTGATCGTGTCGATCGCCTCGCTCTGCCACGTCTTCGGTGGCCGACCGAGCGCGGCCGACGGCATGCCCGCGCTGGCCGCCGCCGGCGGGGTGCTCGGCTGGGTGGTCATCGGCTGGCTCGTCACGATCGCGACCGCCTGGGTGGCCGTGCCCGTGGCGATCGTGCTGCTGGTGCTCTCGCTCTTCATCATCACCAAGACGCCGCCGAACAAGCTCGGTCGCCGACTGCACGAGCTCTACGCCTACCTGTTCGGCGCACCGGCCCCCGCGGCCGAACCCGAGGCCGACGCCGCCGCCGTGGCGGAGCCCGCCGCCCGCGCCCGCACGTCCAAGCGCGGCAAGAAGGGCGACGCCGACTTCCAGCTGTTCGACGACCTCGGGTTCGGTGACGAGCAGGCCGCTGCCGCCGCCGAAGCCGATGGCGACAACGTGCCGTGGTGGCGCCGGAACAAGTCCGGGCGCGAAGAGGACCCGGCGTACGACAGCCCGGTGCTGCCCCCGGCCACCGGGGTCGCCCCGGCTGCCGCTGCCGTCGCGCCTGCTGCGCCTGCTGCGCCTGCTGCGCCCGTCGTGCCCGCTGCGTGTCCGAACGCCGGTGCCGCCGCCGGGCTCGTCGACCTCACGCCGGCCGAGCCCGCGTCGGTCAACCTCAACGACTCCGTCGAACAGGACCTGCAGGATGCCGAGCAGGCGCTCCGCGCGTTCGGCACCGACGTCCCCGCGCCGCCGGAGCCGACGGCCGACATCCGTCCCGCGGTGCCCGAGGTGCTGTCCGAGCCCGAGATCGTCGACGAGCCGGAAGACATCGACGCCGACGCCGAGCTCAGCGCGGCCGCCGCCGGGTCCGACGAGGACCCGTCGAAGCCCTACCGACTGCCCGCTGCCACCACGCTGAGCTCCGGAACGCCCTCGGTCGCGCGCAGCCAGGCGAACGACGACATCGTCGCCGCCATCACCGGGGTGCTCACCGAGTTCAAGGTCGACGCGAAGGTCACCGGGTTCTCCCGCGGGCCGACGGTGACCCGGTACGAGATCGAGCTCGGCCCCGGCGTCAAGGTCGAGCGCGTCACGGCCCTGTCGAAGAACCTGTCGTACGCGGTCGCCTCGAACGAGGTCCGCATCCTGTCGCCGATCCCGGGCAAGAGCGCCATCGGCGTCGAGATCCCGAACACCGACCGCGAGATCGTCTCGCTCGGCGACGTGCTGCGCTCGAACGCCGCCCGCAAGTCGAAGCACCCGATGACGATCGGCGTCGGCAAGGACGTCGAGGGCGGTTTCGTCGTCGCGAACCTGGCGAAGATGCCGCACCTGCTCGTCGCCGGCTCCACCGGTTCCGGCAAGTCGGTGTTCATCAACTCGATGATCACGTCGCTGCTGATGCGCGCGAAGCCGTCCGAGGTCCGCATGGTCCTGGTCGACCCGAAGCGCGTCGAGCTCTCGATCTACGCCGGTGTCCCGCACCTCATCACGCCCATCATCACGAACCCGAAGAAGGCGGCCGAAGCGCTGCAGTGGGTCGTGAAGGAGATGGACATGCGGTACGACGACCTGGCGTCGTTCGGGTTCCGCCACGTCGACGACTTCAACAAGGCGATCGAGAACAACGAGATCGTCCTGCCCGCGGGCAGCGAGCGGAAGCTCAAGCCGTACCCGTACCTGCTCGTCGTCGTCGACGAGCTCGCCGACCTCATGCTCGTGGCGCCGCGTGACGTCGAGGAGTCGATCGTCCGCATCACCCAGCTCGCGCGAGCCGCCGGTATCCACCTGGTGCTCGCGACGCAGCGCCCCTCGGTCGACGTCATCACCGGGCTGATCAAGGCGAACGTGCCGTCGCGCATCGCCTTCGCGGTGACGAGCGTCACGGACTCCCGCGTCATCCTCGACCAGCCCGGTGCCGACAAGCTCATCGGTCAGGGCGACGCGCTCTTCCTGCCGATGGGTTCGTCCAAGTCGCTCCGCGTGCAGGGCGCCTGGGTGCAGGAGGGCGAGGTCGCCGAGGTCGTCCAGCACGTCACGCGGCAGGCGCAGCCCGAGTACCGCCAGGACGTCCAGGCCGTGGTCGAGCGCAAGGAGATCGACGCCGACATCGGCGACGACCTCGAACTGCTGCTCGCGGCCGTCGAACAGGTCGTGTCGACCCAGTTCGGTTCGACGTCGATGCTGCAGCGCAAGCTCCGCGTCGGTTTCGCCAAGGCCGGTCGCCTGATGGACCTGATGGAGTCGCGTGACATCGTCGGGCCGTCCGAGGGCTCGAAGGCCCGCGACGTCCTGGTGACCGCCGACCAGCTGCCCGCGGTGCTCGCGAAGCTCCGCGGCGAGGAGCCGCCCGCCGCGGCCGCTCCGGCAGCGCCGGCGCCGACGCCGTCCGGCGACGGTGACCGCTACGGAGCAGACCCGGTCGGGGACATGACCCGCGGGTACGATGAAGTCCACGACGAGCCCGATGAGGACGCGTGGGGACTGACGGGCAGGGAGTGACGGCGATGACCGCCTCGGACAGCACGAACACCACGCACGGCGCACGGTTCCCGTGGCGCGGGCGGCTGCTGCGCAAGGGCCCCGGCCCGGCGTCGACCGCGAACGTCGCGA
Source organism: Curtobacterium sp. MCBD17_026 (assembly GCF_003234895.2). Lineage (NCBI taxonomy): Bacteria > Bacillati > Actinomycetota > Actinomycetes > Micrococcales > Microbacteriaceae > Curtobacterium > Curtobacterium sp. MCBD17_026. Next base: position 1,165,086 of record NZ_CP126281.1, read on the forward strand.
ACATCATCACGGTGGTGCGGATCCTGATGGCGCCGCTGTTCTTCGTCCTGCTGCTCGCCGACGCCGGCGACGACGGACCCCTGCGCATCTGGGCGGCGGTCGTCTTCGTCGTGGCGATCGTCACGGACAGCGCCGACGGCATCATCGCCCGTCGGCAGAACCTGGTCACGGACTTCGGCAAGCTCGTCGACCCGATCGCCGACAAGGTCCTCATCGGGGGTGCGCTGGTGGCGCTGTCGATCCTGGCCGAGCTGCCCTGGTACGTGACCTTGCTGATCATGGTGCGCGAGATCGGCATCACGGTCTTCCGGTTCGCGGTGCTCTCCGACCGGGTGATCCCGGCCAGCCGCGGCGGCAAGATCAAGACCGTGCTGCAGGCCGTCGCCCTGACGGCCGCGCTGTTCCCGTGGTGGAACCTGGTCGGCGACTGGGCGCACTGGGTCAACGGCATCCTGATGACGGCCGCGTTCCTGGCAACGATCCTGAGCGGGATCGACTACCTCTGGCAGGCATGGAAGCACAACCGCACCCCCGCCTGACCGGACCCGAGCGCTCGACGCAGGCCGCCCCTCCCGTCCCGGTCGCACCGGGACTCATCGCCGAACTGACGGCGCGGGGCGAGACCCTCGCCGTGGCGGAGTCGCTGACCGGCGGCCTCGTGGTCGCGACCCTCGTCGACGTGCCGGGGGCGAGCGCCGTCGTCCGCGGCGGCGTCGTGGCCTACGCGACGGCCGTGAAGCACTCCGTGCTCGGGGTCTCGGCGGAGCTGCTCGATGCCGAGGGTGCCGTGCACCCGGAGGTCGCCCGGCAGATGGCCGCCGGTGTCCGGATCGCGCTGTCCGTCGATGGGGAACCCGCGACGTGGGGGATCAGCACGACGGGCGTCGCCGGCCCGGATCCGCAGGACGGCAAGCCCGTCGGCACCGTGTACGTGGGGATCGCCTCCGCCGCGGGGGCAGAGGCCTTCGAGCTGCACCTCGACGGTGACCGGGGAGCAATCCGGCACGCCACCGTCTCCGAACTCCTTGCACGGATGTCGTCCGAGGTCCGGGGTCGGGAATAGGTCCCGTTTCCACTGGGTTACATCTCACGAAATCTCCAGCAGTACGGCAGCCAGCCTGGCTAACATGCTGCAACCGGCAACGCTATTGTTGCTGAACCCGAACTCGATCCACCGGACCGAGCGGGCGCGGAGACGACAGAGAGGAGGAGTTCTCATGGTTCTCGTTCGTCAGGAAATCGGCGATGTGCTCCGGGACTTCCGCTTGCAGAAGGGCCGGACCCTCCGTCAGGTCGCGTCCAAGGCCAGTGTCGCGCTCGGGTACCTCAGTGAGGTCGAGCGTGGGCAGAAGGAAGCCAGCTCGGAGATCCTCGCGTCCGTCGCGGATGCTCTGGACACGCCCATCTCGACCATCATGCGCGAAGTGGGCGACCGCCTCGCGATCGTCGAGGGGCTGACCCCCGTCCCCGACACGCTCCCGGACGACCTCGTCGCCGAGTTCGACAACGACCTCGCGGTGCGCTGAGCGCATCGCACCGAACGCCCCCGCCGGTCCTTCCCGGCGGGGGCGTTCTGCGTTCCGGCCCACGACCACGCGCCTAGGCTGGTCGGATGCGCGTGAGTGAGTTCTGGCGAGCCGTCGACCAGGTGTTCGGTGAGGCCTACGGTTCCGTGGTCACCCGTGACGTCGTGCTCGAAGGGCTCGGCGGTCGCTCCGCCGTGGACGCCCTCGCCGCCGGTGTCGATGCCCGCCGGGTGTGGGACGCGCTCTGCGACTCGCAGGACGTCCCGATGGACCGTCGGCACGGCAAGGGCCTGGCCGAACCCCAGGACTGAGGCGGTTCCGCGAGGCCGGGTACCCGAAACTGTGTTCGGCGTGTTGCTCGAACGCGTGTTCGATCGGTGGTAGCTTCCTCCACAGCGGCGTCGCCCGGGTGTTCCATCCACAGATCGCGTGACCGTCGGCAGTGATGTCGGTGGCTCGCCATAGGTTGATGGACATCGGGAACAGCCCGAAGCCTTGTCGCAGAACCATCGGCCTTGCACCATCGGCCGGCGTGGACGCGACAGCCTACAGGCGGCCGAACACGAGCACGAAGGAGCACCCCATGCCATCACCGGCAGACCGCGAGAAGGCCCTCGAGACCGCACTCGCACAGATCGACAGGCAGTTCGGCAAGGGTGCGATCATGCGCCTCGGTTCGGACGAACGCGCCCCCGTCAACGTCATCCAGACCGGGTCGGTGGCGCTGGACGTCGCGCTCGGCATCGGTGGCCTGCCCCGTGGCCGCATCGTCGAGATCTACGGCCCGGAGTCGTCGGGTAAGACGACCCTCACCATCCACGCCATCGCCAACGCCCAGCGCGCCGGTGGCATCGCGGCCTTCATCGACGCCGAGCACGCGCTCGACCCCGAGTACGCCAAGAAGCTCGGTGTCGACATCGACGCCCTGCTCGTGTCGCAGCCCGACACCGCCGAGCAGGCGCTCGAGATCGCGGACATGCTGGTCCGCTCCGGCTCCATCGACCTCATCGTCATCGACTCCGTCGCGGCCCTCGTGCCGCGCGCCGAGATCGAGGGCGAGATGGGCGACTCGCACGTCGGTCTGCAGGCCCGCCTCATGTCCCAGGCCCTGCGAAAGCTCGCCGGTGGCCTGAACCAGACGCAGACCACGATGATCTTCATCAACCAGCTGCGCGAGAAGATCGGCGTGTTCTTCGGTTCGCCCGAGACCACCTCGGGCGGTAAGGCGCTGAAGTTCTACGCGTCCGTCCGCCTCGACATCCGTCGCATCGAGACGCTCAAGAGCGGCACCGACGCGGTGGGCAACCGCACACGCGTCAAGGTCGTCAAGAACAAGATGGCGCCGCCCTTCAAGCAGGCCGAGTTCGACATCCTGTACGGCGTCGGCATCTCGCGCGAAGGCTCGCTGCTGGACTTCGGTGTCGACCACGGCATCGTCAAGAAGTCGGGTGCCTGGTACACCTACGACGGCGACCAGCTCGGGCAGGGAAAGGAGAACTCGCGTTCCTTCCTGATCCAGAACCCCGAGATCGCTGCCGACATCGAAGGCAAGATCCTCGCCAAGCTCGGCGTCGGTGGCGCCAAGGCCGAAGATGCCCCGGTCGAGTCGATCGCGCCGAAGCTCGCGGAGCGCAAGGGCGCGTGAGCACCGACCACGACGACGACGGCCTCGCACCGGTCACCGACCTGTTCGGTGCGAGGTCGCGTCGTCGTGCCCCCGTCACCCCGGTGACGCCCGCGATCCCCGAGCCTCCGGTGTCACCGGACGAACCGCGCGACACCGATGGTTGGGCGCTGCCCGAGTCGGACGAAAGCCGGGTGGACGAGTTCCCCGCATCGTTCGACGCCGATTCGCCGGTGCCGCTGCACGGTGCCCGCGGGCCGGCAGCGTGGGTGTCGCCCGTGATCGGCGACGGCAGCGGGCGCTCGAGCCGTGCGGAGCAGGACGGCTACGACTCCGAGACGGCTGATGCCAGCACCGCGTCGGTGTTTTCCATCGCCGGCGGCGAGGAGATCGACCCGGCCGACGCACCGCGTCCGCTCGACGAACAGCGGGCGGATGCCGAACGGATCAGCCTGCGCGCTCTCGGGCGCAAGGGCGTGAGCGAGTCCGAGATGCGGACCCTGCTGCTGCAGCAGGACCTCGACCCCGACGTGGTCGAGCACGAGATCGAACGCTTGACCCGTGTCGGGCTCCTCGATGACGTCGCCCTCGCCACCGACCTGGTGGATCGACTGCACGCCCGCAAGGGCCTCGGTCGACAGGGTGTCGTGACGGAGCTCCGTCGCCGGGGGATCGACCAGGTGGCGATCGACACCGCGCTCGACGAAGCCGCCGATGACGAGGACGACGAGTTCCTCCGCGCGCAGGAACTCGCCGACAAGCGGGCGCCGCAGATGCGCGGGCTCGACCGGGCCACTGCGGAACGCCGTCTGTCCGGCTTCCTGATGCGCAAGGGCTACAGCTCCGGGGTTGTCCGGATCGCTGTTGCACGTGCCCTCGACGGCGGTGGGAAACGGCCGCAACCCGGCCGCGGGACCGTACGGTTCGAGTAGTCGCCCCGACCTACACTGGAACGACCATGGCCACCGTCGAAGCGCGCCCCCGCACCTACGAAGTCCGCACCTACGGGTGCCAGATGAACGTGCACGACTCCGAGCGGTTGAGCGGATCCCTGCAGGCCGCGGGCTACACCGCGGCGGACGGTGCGCAGGCCGACGTCGTCGTCATCAACACCTGTGCGGTGCGCGAGAACGCGGACAACCGGCTGTACGGCAACCTCGGGCAGCTCGCGGGCATCAAGCGCGAGCACCCCGGCATGCAGATCGCCGTCGGCGGGTGCCTGGCGCAGAAGGACAAGAACGTCATCCTCGAGAAGGCGCCGTGGGTCGACGTCGTCTTCGGTACGCACAACATGGGGTCGCTGCCGACCCTGCTCGAGCGGGCGCGGCACAACGACGAGGCGCAGATCGAGATCCTCGAGGCACTCGACGTCTTCCCGTCGACGCTGCCCACCAAGCGCGACTCGACGCACAGCGGGTGGGTCTCGATCTCGGTCGGCTGCAACAACACCTGCACGTTCTGCATCGTCCCGTCGCTCCGCGGCAAGGAGAAGGACCGCCGTCCCGGTGACGTCCTGGCCGAGGTCCAGGCGCTCGTCGACGACGGCGCGATCGAGGTCACGCTGCTCGGGCAGAACGTGAACTCCTACGGGGTCGAGTTCGGCGACCGACAGGCGTTCGGCAAGCTGCTGCGGGCCACCGGCGCCATCGAGGGGCTCGAGCGCGTCCGCTTCACGAGCCCGCACCCGGCGGCCTTCACCGACGACGTCATCGACGCGATGGCGGAGACCCCGAACGTGATGCCCCAGCTGCACATGCCGCTGCAGTCGGGTTCCGATCGCGTGCTCAAGGCCATGCGCCGGAGCTACCGCAGCGAGCGGTTCCTCGGCATCCTCGACCGCGTCCGCGCGAAGATCCCGCACGCGGCGATCTCCACCGACATCATCGTCGGGTTCCCCGGTGAGACCGACGCCGACTTCGAGGACACCCTGCGCGTCGTCGAGCAGGCGCGGTTCGCCTCGGCGTTCACGTTCCAGTACTCGATCCGTCCGGGCACCCCGGCGGCGACGATGGACGACCAGCTGCCGAAGCACATCGTGCAGGAGCGCTACGAGCGACTCGTCGCCCTGCAGGAACGCATCACCGCGGAAGAGAACGCGCTGCAGGTCGGCCGGAGCGTCGAGGTGCTCGTCGCCTCGGGCGAAGGACGCAAGGACGACGCCACCCGCCGGCTCTCCGGTCGCGCGGAGGACTCCCGGCTCGTGCACTTCGCCGTGCCCGCCGGCTCCGAGGTCCCGCGCCCCGGCGACGTGGTCACCGTCGACGTCACCCGTGCCGCGCCGCACTTCCTGCTCGCCGACGACGACGCTCCGCTGCGCATCCGACGCACCCGGGCCGGTGACGCCTGGGACCGCGCGCAGGCCGAGAGCTGCGGCGTGCCCACACCCGCTGCCGCCGCGGGAGACGGGCCCCGTCCGGTCTCGCTCGGGCTGCCCACGCTCCGTGTCGGGCGCTGACCTGCCGACCGCCGGACCGTCGGGTGTTCCGCCCGTCGCCTCCGGAACGCTGTCCGGTGCCGGTGCCGGTGCCGCTGCCACTGCCGACCTGATCGCGGTCGTCGGGGCGACGGGCACCGGGAAGTCCGACCTCGGCATCGCGATCGCAGAGCGACTGCGTGCTGCCGGTCGCCCCGCGGAGATCATCAACGCGGACGCCATGCAGCTGTACCGGGGCATGGACATCGGTACCGCGAAGCTCCCCCCGGCCGAACGGCACGGCATCCCGCACCACGAGCTCGACGTGCTCGACGTCACCGACGAGGCGAGCGTCGCGGCGTACCAGGTCGCCGCCCGAGCCGACGTCGACCGGATCCAAGCCGACGGTGGCGTGGCCGTCCTCGTCGGCGGCAGTGGCCTCTACGTCTCCGCGGTGCTGTTCGACCTGGCGTTCCCGGGCACCGACCCCGCGCTCCGCGCGCAGCTCGAGCGCGAGCACGAGGAGCTCGGCCCGGGCATCCTGCTCGAGCGACTCCGCGCCCTCGACCCGGCGGCCGCCGCGACGATCGACGCACGCAACCCACGGCGGTTGATCCGTGCACTCGAGATCGCGAGCCGATCCGAGGTCGTGACCCCGAGCCTCCCGGCCTCGCCCCGCGCCTGGCGACCGTCCCGGATCCTGCACCTGCGGCGTGACCGCGAGCAGCTCGTGTCGGCGTTGCACGAGCGGGCCGCGCGGATGTTCGAGGCCGGACTCGTCGACGAGGTCGCGGCGCTCCGCGAGCAGGGACTCGAGCAGGGCAGGACCGCGCGCGGCGCCATCGGCTACTCGCAGGCGCTCGAGGTGCTCGCCGGCACAGCCACGCGCGAGCACGCGGTCGAGGCGACCGGCATCGCGACCCGGAAGTACGCCCGGCGGCAGGTGTCCTGGTTCCGCCGGTACGCCGATGCCGAGACGCTCGACGTCACAGGGGCGGACCGCGGCGACCTGTCGGAACTGGCCCGTAGGATCGTGCCGTGACCGAGCTGCACTTCACCAAGGGCCAGGGGACCGGCAACGACTTCGTCCTGTTCGCCGACCCCGACGCCACCGTCGACCTGACCCCCGAGCGGATCCGCGCGATCGCGGACCGACGCTTCGGCGTGGGCGGCGACGGTGTGATCCGCGCGGTGCGGTCCGAGGCGATCCCCGAGGGGCGTGCGCTCGTGGCCGTCGAGCCCGAGGCGACGTGGTTCATGGACTACCACAACGCCGACGGCACGATCGCGGAGATGTGCGGCAACGGCATCCGCGTGTTCGCCCGGTTCCTGACCGAGTCCGGCCTGGTCGAGCTCGCTCCCGGCGAGACGCTCACCGTCGGCAGCCGCAAGGGGCTGGTCGACATCCAGCGCACCACGAACGGGTTCGCCGCCGACCTCGGCCGCTGGGGCCTGGGCATCGAGGGCGGGGGCTCTGACGACGTGCTCGTGCGGGCCAAGAACCTCGACGGGGCGCGGCCCGGCATCGGCATCGACGTGGGCAACCCGCACGTGGTCGTCGCCGTCGAGACCGAGGACGAACTGGCCGACCTCGACCTGACCTTCCTGCCGGTGCTCGACCCGGCGCCGGAGCACGGTGCGAACGTCGAGTTCGTGCTGCCCGGCGACCCCCTCATCAAGGACGGCGTCGGCGAGATCACGATGCGGGTGCACGAGCGGGGGAGCGGAGAGACGCTCTCGTGCGGCACCGGGGCCGTCGCGGCTGCCCTCGCCACCCGCTACTGGGTCGGTGCCGGGGCGCCGGACACCTGGCGGGTGCGGGTGCCGGGCGGGCTGCTGACGGTGCGGATGACGGCGACCGAGGATGGCGAACACGTGTCGTTGTCCGGGCCAGCCGAGCTCGTGTTCTCGGGCGACCTGACGGTCTGAGGCGGGCGCGGCGGTCGCGCGGCGAGGCGGTCGCGCGGCGCGCGCTTCGTGAGCAGAAATGGTCGGCTGCCCAGGGGCGACCCGACCATTCCTGCTCACGAACTGCGAGCCTCCGCGCTGCGGCGCACCCGGATGACGCGGAAGCCCTTGGCCGTCGACTCCCGGGTGACCGAGAACCCCTCGCCGAGTGCCCCGACGAGCCACTTCTGCAGCGAGTCGCCCCCGAGGTCCTTCGACACGACGAGCCAGGCGTCGCCCCCGACCTCGAGCCGGGGCAGCCACGTCAGCAGGATCTGGTGCAGCTCGTCCTTGCCGACACGGATCGGCGGGTTCGACCAGATCGTGCGGAAGCGCAGGTCGGCCGGGACGTCGTCGGGCAGCGCGATCGTGACGTTCGACGTCCCTGCAGCAGCGGCATTGGCGCGCGCGAGGCCGAGCACCCGCTCGTTGACGTCGACGCCCCACACGTGGGCATCGGGGGACTGCAGGGCCATGGTGATCGCGATCGGGCCCCAGCCGCAGCCGATGTCGAGCAGGGCGCCGTCGGCAGCGGGTGCCGGCACCGAACCGAGCAGGACCTTCGTGCCGCGGTCGACGCCGTCGGGGCTGAAGACCCCCGCAGCGGTCGACAGGGTGAGGGGCTGACCGGCGAGCGTGACGTGCACCTGGCGCGGCCGGAGTTCGCTCTCGGGGGTGGCCGAGAAGTAGTGGTCGTTCGCCATGGATGAACCGTACCGGCAACCGAGTGTGTCGGAGGGCCTCCGGAGGTAGCCTGTGCACAGGATGACGGATACCCATCAGCAGAACAACCAGACCAACGACGACAGCGCAGACGGTGTCGTCGAGAGGGTGCTGCGCAACGCAGACCACCGCGCAGCATCGTCCATCTTCGCACCCGCCCAGGCCATCCAGACGCAGTCGGTCGACGACCGCAGCTGGACCGGCGACGGCGACCAGTACGACCGTGAGGACCGAGCGGCGCTGCGCCGTGTCGCCGGCCTCTCCACCGAACTCGAGGACGTCACCGAGGTCGAGTACCGCCAGCTGCGGCTCGAGCAGGTCGTCCTCATCGGCGTGTACCCCCAGGGCGACGCGCAGGACGCCGAGAACTCCCTGCGCGAGCTGTCCGCCCTTGCCGAGACGGCCGGCGCGGTCGTGCTCGACGGGCTCCTGCAGCGCCGGCCCCACCCGGACGCCTCGACCTACCTCGGCAAGGGCAAGGCCGAAGAGCTCGCGATGATCGTGAAGGCCACCGGCGCCGACACCGTGATCGCGGACACCGAGCTCGCTCCCTCGCAGCGCCGTGCGCTCGAGGACGTCGTGAAGGTCAAGGTGATCGACCGCACGGCCGTGATCCTCGACATCTTCAGCCAGCACGCCAAGAGCCGCGAGGGCAAGGCGCAGGTCGAACTCGCCCAGCTCGAGTACCTGCTGCCGCGACTGCGTGGTTGGGGTGACTCGATGTCCCGGCAGGCCGGTGGTCAGGTCTCCGGCGGCGCGGGCATGGGTTCGCGTGGCCCCGGTGAGACCAAGATCGAACTCGACCGGCGTCGCATCCACACCCGGATGGCCAAGCTCCGCCGCCAGATCGCCGGGTTCCGCCCCGCGCGCGAGGCCAAGCGTGCCGAGCGCAACCGCAACGAGGTGCCCAGCGTCGCGATCGCGGGCTACACCAACGCCGGCAAGTCGTCGCTGCTCAACCGGCTCACGAGCGCGGGCGTGCTGGTGCAGAACCAGCTGTTCGCGACGCTGGACGCCACGGTCCGCCGGACCGAGAGCACCAAGGGCCGTGAGTACACGTTCGCCGACACCGTCGGCTTCGTGCGCAACCTGCCGCACCAGCTGGTGGAGGCCTTCCGCTCCACCCTCGAGGAGGTCGGCGACGCGGACGTCATCGTGCACGTGGTCGACGGCTCGCACCCCGACCCCGGGGCGCAGCTGTCCACCGTGCGCGAGGTCATCGGCGACGTCGGTGCCGGCGACATCCCGGAGATCGTCGTCTTCAACAAGGCCGACCTGATCGACGACGCGCAGCGCCTCGTGCTCATCGGACTCGTACCGGACGCGGTGTTCGTGTCGGCGCGCACCGGCGAGGGCATCCCGGAGCTCCTCAGCGTCATCGAGGACCGCCTGCCCGAGCCCGACGTCGACCTGACGATCGTGGTGCCGTACGACCGCGGCGACCTGGTGTCGTCGCTGCACGACACCGGCTCGGTCGAGTCGGTCGACTACGTCGAGGACGGCACACGCCTGCGGGTGCGCGTCTTCCAGCGGCAGGTCGCCGAGCTCGAGCCCTACGTGGTCACGCCGGTCCCGACCGTCTGACGGCCGGCTCCGGTGGGCGCTGGCGCTGGCGAGCGCTGCCGCGCGGCCTGGAGGCCCGTCACGGGTCCGCCGGACGCCGTCCTGTCACCGAGACGCCCCGGAACACACGAAACGCCGCCGGATCCGGCGGCGTTTCGTCGTGCAGGGGGCGTCGTACGGTGACGACGGCGTCTCGCGCCGGTACAGCGCGGGAGGCGGTCAGAGGGAGCGGAGGACCGCGACGACCTTGCCGAGGACCGAGGCCGCGTCGCCGAGGATCGGCTCGAAGGCGGAGTTGCGCGGCAGCAGCCACGTGTGACCGTCGCGCTGGCGGAAGACCTTGACCGTGGCCTCTTCGTCGAGCATGGCCGCGACGATGTCACCGTTCTCGGCGGTCTGCTGCGACCGGACGACGACCCAGTCGCCGTCGCAGATCGCGGCGTCGATCATCGACTCACCGACGACCTTGAGCATGAAGAGCTCGCCGGTGCCGACGAGCTGTCGGGGGAGCGGGATGATCTCGTCGACGTGCTGCTCGGCAGTGATCGGGACACCTGCGGCGATCCGGCCGACGAGCGGCACGAGCGTGGTGGCGTCGATGTCCGGGCCCCCGACGTCGGACGACGGCTCGTCGACCAGGACCTCGAGCGCACGCGGGCGGTTCGGGTCGCGGCGGATCCAGCCCCCGAGCTCGAGCTGGCCGAGCTGGTGGGAGACGCTGGAGAGCGAGGAGAGCCCGGCGGCGTCGCCGATCTCGCGCATGCTCGGCGGGTAGCCCCGTGAGGCGATCGACGCACGGATCGCGTCGAAGATCGCCTGCTGCTTCGGCGTCAGCGGCTTCTGGCCCCGCAGTTCGTCCACCACGTCGTCTCGCTTTCGTCGGTGCCGGTCCGGCCGCGGCGGGAATGTCGGTGGTCCCCGCCAGGCTTGTCCCAGTCGATCGAAACAGTATCCGACCAGCCAGGGCCGGACAAACACCTGTTCGAGCGTGTCGCAAGAAAACCCCGCAGAAATCCCCTCCCAGGACTTGTGCGTCATCTGATTCGAAACTATGTTCGGTACACGACTTCGGTTCCACCGAACGGGAAGGCAAGAACGACATGAGCACCATCGCCATCGCTGACATCCAGCGCACCGCGGCGCCCGCCGTGCGTACCCGCCTGCGTCTGACGCGTCGCGGCCGCATCGTCTTCACGACGCTCGCCGCGCTCCCGCTCCTCATCGTCGTCGCCCTCGGTGTGCTGAACGGTGGACAGGCCTCCGCCGGTGACGCCACCGCCGGCGGCGCCCGCACCCAGTTCGAGACCGTGACGATCCAGCCGGGCGAGACCCTCTGGCAGCTGGCCGAGCAGACGGCCCCCGACTCCGACCCGCGCGACTTCGTGCAGGACGTCGTGAGCCTCAACGCGCTCGACGGCTCCGCGCTGCAGGCCGGCGAAGAGATCGCCATCCCCACCAAGTACACCGACGGCGAGTAGCCACTCGGGCAGCGCCGTCCAGACGGCTGGTCGTCGCACGGTGACAGCAGCCTACGATGGATCGGTGGCATTCACGCTCGAAGACCTCCCGATCCGAGACGACCTGCGCGGGCAGAGCCCTTACGGCGCCCCGCAGAAGCACGTCCGCGTGCAGCTCAACGTCAACGAGAACACGCATCCCGTTCCGGACGACGTGGCTGCCGACATCGTCGAGTCGATCCGGCAAGCCCTGCTCACGGTGAACCGGTACCCGGACCGCGAGTTCACCGAGCTCCGACAGTCCCTCGCCGACTACCTCGGGCACGACCTGACCGCCGAGCAGCTCTGGGCGGCGAACGGGTCGAACGAGGTGTTGCAGCAGCTCCTCCAGGCGTTCGGCGGGCCGGGCCGCTCGGTGCTCGGGTTCCCGCCCACCTATTCGATGCACTCGATCCTCGCGTCGGGCACCGGCACCACGTGGATCCCGGCCCAGCGGGAGGACGAGTTCCGCATCTCGCCCGAGACGGTCGTGGCGGCGATCCGTGAACACCAGCCGGACATCGTGTTCCTGTGCGGGCCGAACAACCCGACTGGCACCCCGCTCGAGATCGAGACGATCGCGGCCGCCTACGACGCGACCGACGGTATCGTGATGGTGGACGAGGCGTACGCCGAGTTCATGCCGTCCGACGCTCCGAGCGCCCTCACGCTGCTGCCCGGTCGTGAGCGCCTCGTGGTCTCCCGCACGATGAGCAAGGCGTTCGCGTTCGCCGGTGCCCGGGTCGGGTACATGGCCGCGCACCCCGCCGTCGTCGACGCCGTCCGGCTGGTCCGGCTGCCGTACCACCTGTCCGCGCTGACCCAGGCGGCGGCCATCGCGGCACTCCGGCACGCCCCCGAGATGCTGGCGATGGTCGACGACATCAAGGGGCAGCGCGACCGCATGGTCACCGCGCTCCGGGCCATGGGGTACCGCACCTACGAGACCTGGTCCAACTTCGTCCTGTTCGGTGGTGTGGCCGACCCGCACGCCGCGTTCGAGGCGCTGCTCGAGCGCGACGTCATCGTGCGCGACCTCGGCATCCCGAACCACCTGCGGGTGAGTGCGGGGACCGAGGCCGAGACGACCGCGTTCCTCGACGCCATGCGGCAGGTCGCCGCCGAGCAGCCGCCGGTTAGGGTTGAGGCATGACCGCCCGCACCGCCTCGATCAGCCGTTCGACGAGCGAATCGAGTGTCGAACTCGAGCTCGACCTGGACGGCACCGGGACCTCGTCGATCTCGACCTCCGTCCCGTTCTTCGACCACATGCTGACCGCGTTCAGCAAGCACTCCCTGATCGACCTGCGGGTGCGCTCGACGGGTGACACCGAGATCGACGTGCACCACACGGTCGAGGACACCGGCATCGTGCTCGGACAGGCGATCAAGCAGGCGCTCGGCGACCGCTCCGGCATCGGCCGGTACGGTGACGCCCTGGTCCCGCTCGACGAAGCGCTGGCCCAGGCCGTCGTCGACGTCTCCGGGCGTCCGTTCCTCGTGCACTCCGGCGAGCCCGCGGGCTTCGAGTTCCACCGCATCGGTGGTCACTTCACCGGCTCGATGGTCCGCCACGTGTTCGAGGCGATCACGTTCAACGCCGGCATCACCGTCCACGTCCGCGTGCTCGAGGGCCGCGACCCCCACCACATCGCCGAAGCCGAGTTCAAGGCGTTCGCCCGAGCCGTGCGCAAGGCGGTCGAACTGGACCCGCGCGTCGACGGCATCCCCTCCACGAAGGGCGCACTGTGACCGCCGCCAAGCCGAACGTCGTCGTCCTCGATTACGGGTCGGGCAACGTCCACTCCGCCGCCAAGGCGCTCGAGCGCGCCGGGGCTGATGTCACGCTGACCTCGGACAAGCAGGCGGCGCTCAAGGCCGACGGCCTGCTCGTCCCCGGCGTCGGCGCGTTCGCCGCCGTGATCGACCAGCTCGAGGACGTGCAGGGCGGCGAGATCGTCGACCACCGTCTGGCCGGCGGGCGACCCGTGCTCGGCATCTGCGTGGGCATGCAGGTCCTGTTCTCGCGGGGCATCGAGCGTGGTGCCGACGTCGAAGGGCTCGGCCAGTGGCCCGGCACGGTGCAGGAGATCCAGGCCGAGGTGCTGCCGCACATGGGCTGGAACACCGTGCAGGCCCCCGAGGACTCCGTGCTGTTCGACGGGCTGCACGACGAGCGCTTCTACTTCGTGCACTCCTACGGCGTGACCGACTTCCCGCTCGAGGCGTACGGGCCGTTCCGCGCGCCCCGTCTGACCTGGGCCGAGCACGGCCAGAAGTTCATCGCCGCGGTCGAGAACGGGCCGCTCACCGCCACGCAGTTCCACCCCGAGAAGTCCGGCGAGCCGGGCATCCGCCTGCTCTCCAACTGGGTGCGTTCGCTCTGAACCCGGCCGTGCCGGCCGCGACGGCCGTGCCGGACGCGCACCGGGCCTCCCGGCCGTCCGCAGCCCCTTCTCCACCGCAACGAAACCGACAGGACCATGACCGACCTCACCGACACCCCGCCCCTCGTCTTGCTTCCGGCTGTCGACGTCGTCGACGGACAGGCCGTGCGACTCACCCAGGGCGAGGCGGGGAGCGAGACCGGCTACGGCGACCCCGTCGCCGCTGCCCGGACCTGGCGTGACCAGGGCGCCGAGTGGATCCACCTCGTCGACCTCGACGCGGCCTTCGGGCGTGGCGACAACCGCCGGGTGATCGCGCACGCCGTCCGCGAGGTCGAGGGCGTCTCCGTCGAGCTGTCCGGCGGCATCCGTGACGACGCCTCGCTCGAAGCGGCACTGGCGACCGGTGCGGCACGCGTGAACCTCGGGACCGCGGCGCTCGAGAACCCCGACTGGGCCGCCCGTGTGATCGGTGAGTACGGCGAGCAGATCGCCGTCGGGCTGGACGTCCGCGGCACCACGCTCTCGAGCCGCGGCTGGACCGAGGACGCCGGTGACCTGTGGGAGGTGCTCGACCGGCTGGAAGCCGCCGGTTGTGCCCGCTACGTGGTGACCGACGTCACCAAGGACGGCACGCTGCAGGGGCCGAACGTCGAACTGCTCCGCCAGGTGTGCGACCGGACCGACCAGCCCGTGGTGGCTTCGGGCGGGATCTCGACGCTCGACGACCTCCGTGCGCTCCGCGAACTCGTGCCGTACGGGCTCGAGGGCGCGATCATCGGCAAGGCGCTGTACTCCGGGGCGTTCACGCTGCCGGCCGCACTCGACGTCGCCTCCGAGTAACGCCGTGGCGGGCATCTCGAACGGCCGCGGCACCGGGCCCGACGCCGACGACGCGCACACCCCGGGTGGGGCGGCGGACTCGGCGGGCTTCTCGTGGGAAGGTCGCACGTTCGACCACCACGACACCGCGTTCGCCGATGACGACGGGCTCGCCGACCCCGCGGTGGTCGCGGCCATCGGTGCGCTCGCCGACGGAGCCTCCCAGGCCGCGATCGTCGAGGCACTCCGCTCCGCGCGCCTGCTCATCCCGCTCATCGCCGAGGCCGGCGACGTGGGGGAGACCGATGAGGGCAAACTCGTCGACAAGACCCAGGAACTCTCGATCGTGACGGTCGCCGGTCCGGACGGTCGCAGCGCGATGCCGGCGTTCACCTCGGTGGACGCCGTGCACGCGTGGGATCCGGAGGCGCGCCCGGTGCCGGTGGAATCCCGCCGTGTGGCGATGGCCGCGGCGAGCGAGGACACCCAGCTCGTCGTGCTCGACCCGAAGTCGCCGACCGAGTTCGTGCTGCGTCGTCCGGCCGTGTGGGCGCTCGGGCAGGACCTGCCGTGGACCCCGTGCTTCGAGGACCCCGAGGTGGCCCGGGCCTTCGCCGCCTCGGTCGAGGGGGAGCCCGACGTCGCCCGTGTCGAACTCGCGCCGGGCGACCCTTTCGGACGGTTCGCCGGGCCGGAGCTGACGGTGGGCCTGGCGCTGCACCCGGGGCTCGACCGCGAGCGGGTCGGCGAGCTCGTCGGTCGGCTGCAGCAGCGGTGGTCGACCGACCCCGTGATCGCGGAGCGGGTCGACAGCATGCGCGTCGCCCTGCGCGCTGCCTGACGAGCAGCAGCGGCCGCGGCCAGGCTGCCAGCGAGCAGCGGCCGCGGCCAGGCTGCCGGCCAGCAGCGGCCGCGGCCAGGCTGCCAGCCAGCAGCGCAGGGGTCCCGCGGCGGTGCGGCCCGGCCCAGCCCGAGGTCGCCGGTACGATGACGGGGTGAGCCCGAACCCGACGACCAACCCCACCGGCGCGACCACCCACGGTCCGACGGGGCGTCCCGTCCGGGACTTCCCCGTACCCGAGGAGCTCGACAGCACCGGACCCGCCCGCATCATCGCGCTCTGCAACCAGAAGGGCGGCGTCGGCAAGACCACGACGGCCATCAACCTGGGCGCCGCGCTCGCGGAGTACGGCCGCAAGGTCCTGGCCGTCGACTTCGACCCGCAGGGCGCGCTGTCCGCGGGTCTCGGGGTCCGGACGCACGACATCCACACCGTCTACGACCTGCTGATGGGTGCCGTGAAGGACCCGAACCAGGTCATCCAGCCGACGAACACCCCCGGCCTCGACGTCATCCCGGCGAACATCGACCTGTCCGCGGCCGAGGTGCACCTGGTCAACGAGGTCGCCCGCGAGCAGATCCTGGCGAGCGTGCTGCGCAAGGTCGCGAACGACTACGACGTGATCCTGGTCGACTGCCAGCCGTCGCTCGGCCTGCTCACCGTGAACGCCCTGACCGCGGCGCACGGCGTGCTCATCCCGCTCGAGTGCGAGTTCTTCGCGCTCCGCGGTGTCGCCCTGCTCATCGAGACGATCGACAAGGTGCGTGACCGCCTCAACCCGGCGCTCAAGCTCGACGGCATCCTGGCGACCATGTACGACTCGCGCACGCTGCACTCGCGCGAGGTCATGGAGCGGGTCGTCGACACCTTCGACGACCGCGTGCTCGACACCGTCATCGGCCGCACCGTGAAGTTCCCGGACGCCACGGTGTCCGCACGCCCGATCACGCAGACCGCGCCGGACCACCCTGCCGCCCACGCCTACCGGCAGCTCGCACGAGAGCTCGTCCAGCGTGGCGCCGTCGCCTGACGCGGGGTTCCGGGTCCGGCTCGCCAACTTCGACGGACCGTTCGACCTCCTGCTGTCGCTCATCACGAAGCACGAGCTCGACATCACCGAGGTGTCGCTCGGTGCCGTGACGGGGGAGTTCATCCAGTACGTCCGGCAGGCCGAGTCCGCCGACGAGCTCGACGAGGCCAGCGAGTTCCTGGTCGTCGCGGCGACCCTGCTCGACCTGAAGATCGTCGGGCTGCTGCCCCAGGGTGAGCTCGTGGACGCCGAGGACGTCGCCCTGCTCGAGGCCCGTGACCTGCTGTTCGCCCGGCTGCTGCAGTACCGGGCCTTCAAGCAGGCCGCCGACTGGTTCGGGGAGCGCTGGGGCGTCGAGTCGCGCCGGCACGTCCGCAGCGTCCGGCTCGAGGAGCGGTTCCGCGCCCGCACACCCGAACTCGTCTGGACGCTGTCGGTGCAGGACTTCGCCGCACTGGCCGCGTTGGCCTTCGCCCCGCGGGAGATCCCGACCGTCGGCCTCGACCATCTGCACGCCCCGCTCATCAGCATCCGCGAACAAGCCGCGATCGTCGTCTCGATCCTCCGCACCCGCGATGGTGAGGGCGTCTCGTTCCGCGAACTGGTCGCGGGCGTCGACCAGACGGGTATCGTGGTGGCTCGCTTCCTCGCGATCCTCGAGCTGTACCGGAACGCGTCGATCTCGTTCGAGCAGCTCGAGCCGCTCGGGGAGCTGACACTGCGGTGGACCGCCGAGGACTGGTCCGACGAGAGCCTCGCGAACCTGGGAGCCGACTATGACGGATGACGTGCACGACACGTCCAGCGCCGAACCCGGCGGCGCCGACGAGATGGCCGACGCCCGCGCGATCGAGCACGAGATCCACGAACGCGCCGCGTCGCCGGCCCACCCCACCATCCCCATCGACCGTCAGCTCGAGGCGATCCTGATGATCGCCGACCAGCCCCAGTCGCTCGTCGCGCTCGGCGCTGCGGTCGGTTCGCCCGTCCCCGCCGTCCGCCAGGCGATCGAACGTCTCGTCGCGGACTTCGACGGCGTCGACGGCACGATCCGCCGCGGTTTCGAACTGCGCGAGGTCGGTGGCGGCTGGCGCTTCTACGTCCGCGCCGACCTGGACCCCGTGGTCGAGCAGTTCGTCGAGGCCGAGCGCCCCTCGCGGCTGTCCCAGGCCGCGCTCGAGACCCTGGCTGTCGTCGCCTACAAGCAGCCGATCACCCGCTCGCAGATCGCTGCGATCCGCGCCGTCAACGTCGACGGCGTCGTCCGGACCCTGGTGGCACGCGGCCTCATCGAGGAGTCGTTCACCGACGCCGAGACCGGCGCCATCAACTACGTCACGTCCGACCTGCTCCTGCAGCAGCTCGGCATCAACTCGCTCGACGAGCTGCCGCTCATCTCGCCCCTCCTGGACGACGGTGCGGACGGCTTCGAGCAGAACGAAGGGATCCCCGATGGCAGGGTTTGACGACCGGGGGCGCGGCGCGCCCCGAGACCGAGACGACCGCAGCGGACGCTCAGGAGGCCCGGATCGCTCCGGCCGACCGGCCGGCGGACGCGGCGGGGCCGGCTCTGGTGCCGGTGGCCGCTCCGGCGGGTACGGTCGCGACGACCGCGGGGGCGCACGCCCGCCGCGTGACGACGACCGGCGCGGCGGGTACCCGTCGCGCGACGATCGTGGCGGCGACCGTGGTGGGTACCGCGGGGCTTCGGCGCAGCGGGACGAGCGTGGTGGAGACCGCGGTGGCTACCGAGGCTCCGCTCCGCGTGATGAGCGTGGTGGCTACCGAGGTTCGGCGCCGCGCGATGACCGCGGTGGCTACCGCGGCCGTGACGACCGTGGTGGCTCCGCGCCGCGTGACGACCGCGGTGGGTACCGTGGTGCCCCGGCTCCGCGTGACGACCGAGGTGGCTACCGGGGTCGTGACGACCGTTCCGGTGGTGGCGATCGCGGTGGGTACCGCGGGGCTTCGGCGCCGCGTGACGACCGTGGCGGGTACCGGGGTCGCGACGACCGTGGTGCTTCCGCTCCGCGTGACGACCGGGGTGGCTACCGAGGGTCGGCTCCGCGTGATGACCGTGGTGGGTACCGGGGTCGTGACGACCGTGGTGCTTCGGCTCCGAGTGATGACCGCGGTGGCTACCGCGGCAACTCGGCTCCCCGTGACTACCGGGGTCGTGACGACCGTGGGGCTTCGGCTCCGCGTGATGACCGTGGTGGGTACCGGGGTCGTGACGACCGCTCCGGTGGCGGCTACCGCGGGGCTTCGGCTCCGCGTGATGACCGTGGCGGCGACCGTGGCGGCTACCGCGGCAACTCGGCTCCGCGTGATGATCGTGGTGGGTACCGGGGTCGTGACGACCGTGGGGCTTCGGCTCCGCGTGATGATCGTGGTGGGTACCGGGGTCGTGACGACCGTGGGGCTTCGGCTCCGCGTGATGATCGTGGTGGGTACCGGGGTCGCGACGACCGTGGCAGTTCCGCTCCCCGCGACGACCGCCGCACCCCCGACGGCCAGCAGAGCCGCGTCTGGCACAACGGACGCCGCTACGTCGGCGGCACCACGAGCGTCCGCAACAGCGACCGCACCACGCCGAAGCCGAGCGGGCAGCGCGACGACCGGGGCAACCCGGCCGAGGGCACGCCCGAACGGCCGATCATCGAGGACTGGGACGCGGCGGACGGAACGGCGCCTGCCGGGGCCGAGCCGGGCCTCCAGGCAGAGGGTGAGCGCCTGCAGAAGGTGATCGCCGCTGCCGGCGTGGCATCCCGCCGCGTCGCGGAGAACCTGATCGTCGAGGGCCGCGTGACGGTCAACGGCGAGGTCGTGGACGCCCTCGGGCGTCGCGTCGACCCCGAGAAGGACGCGATCAGCGTCGACGGCGTGCCGGTGCAGATCGACTCGTCGCGGCGGTACATCGTCCTGAACAAGCCGACCGGTGTCGTCTCGAGCCTGCAGGACGAGCGCGGTCGACGCGACCTGACCGAGTTCGTGGACCGCTACGAGGAGCGCCTGTTCAACGTCGGCCGTCTCGACACCGAGACCTCCGGGCTGCTCGTCCTGACGAACGACGGCGACCTGGCACACGTGCTGGCGCACCCGTCGTTCGGCGTGCAGAAGACGTACATCGCGAAGGTCCACGGCAACGTGAACCCTGCCGTGGTGCAGCGCCTGACCGAGGGCGTCGAGCTCGAGGACGGTCCGATCAAGGCCGACAAGGTGCGGTTGCTCGAGTCCTCGCGGGGTGAATCGCTCGTCGAGATCACGCTGCACTCCGGCCGCAACCGCATCGTCCGCCGCATGCTCGAGGCCGTCGACCACCCGGTCCTCGAACTCGTCCGCCGGTCGTTCGGACCGCTGCACCTGGGCAGCCTGCCGCCGGGCAAGATGCGCGAGCTCGGCACGGTCGAGGTCGGCAAGCTGCTCAGCACCGTCCGTGACGCGAAGCCGTCCGCTCGTGACGACCGCGACGTCGCGCTGGACCAGGACGACGACGAGTACGAGGACGAGTCGGCCGATTGACCAAGCCGGGTCTCGGGCATCGACCGATGCCCGAGACCCGATCGGTAGGCTTGCCCGGTGACCGACGTGAACCCGACCGACATCGACCGCCGTCTGCGTGGCCCGGTCCGGGTCGTCGGTGCCGGGTTGCTCGGTGCCTCGATCGGTCTGGCCCTGCGTGAGAAGGGCGTGGACGTCATCCTCGACGACGTCTCACCCGCCGCACTGGCGCTCGCCGTGGACTACGGTGCCGGGCGTCGATCGGCTGCCGGCGACCAGCCGGAGCTCGTCGTCGTCGCGGTGCCGCCTGACGTCGTCGCGACCGTGGTGGAGCGAGAACTCGCCGCCTACCCGGACGCCGTGGTGACCGACGTCGCCAGCGTGAAGTCCGGGCCGCTCGCTGCCCTGGTGGCTGCCGGCGCCGACGTCTCCCGGTACATCGGTTCGCACCCGATGGCGGGGCGTGAGCGCAGCGGGCCGACCGCCGCCCGCGCCGACCTGTTCTTCGGGCGCCCGTGGGTGATCGCCGGGCACGACGGCATCACGTACCAGCGTGCCGCGGCGGTCGAGGACCTCGCGCTCGACCTCGGTGCCACCGTCGTGCCGATGGACCCGGAGTCGCACGACCTCGCCGTGGCGTATGTCTCGCACGCACCGCAACTCGTGTCGACGCTGATGGCCTCGCGCCTGCGGGACGCCCCGGACGGGTCGCTCGGCCTGGCCGGCGGCGGCGTGCGCGACGTCACCCGGATCGCCGCGAGCGACCCCGGGCTGTGGGTGCAGATCATCGGGGCGAACGCCGGGCACATCCGGCCGGTGCTCACCGACCTGCGCGACGACCTGTCCCGCGTGATCGACGCCCTCGGCGACCCGGACGGTGCCGGTTCGCCGCGCACCATCGCCGAGACCATCGCCGACGGCAACCGTGGGGTCGAACGGCTGCCGGGCAAGCACGGCACCACCAAGCGCTTCGCCCAGGTGGTCGTCCTCGTCGACGACACCCCCGGGCAGATCGCCGCACTCCTGACGTTCATCGGGGAGATCGGCATCAACCTCGAGGACATGCGCCTCGAGCACTCACCGGGCGCACAGATCGGCATCGTCGAGGTGTCGGTGCTGCCCGAGCAGGAACAGCGACTCGTCGAGGAACTCGAGGGGCGCGGATGGAGGATCGCAGCAGCATGGGCCTGAACGACGACACGAACGCAGCGACGAACGACTCGGGTGTGGCCGGCGGGCGCGCTCCGGCTGGCGGGACCGACGGGCCCGACTCCGGCTTGCCGACGCCGACGCCGACGCCCGGTGACGGGGCACGCGGCGGTGCTGAGGGCGGCCCCCTCGGCGGTCCGGCTGGCGGCATGGGCCAGCCCGGCGGCGAGCCCGGCTCGACCAGCGCCCCGATTCCGTCCGGCCTGGCCGACGGCGCCTACGTGGCGAAGATCGTCATCGCGGTCGACGGCCCCGCAGGCAGCGGCAAGTCGAGCGTCTCCCGTGCGGCAGCCCGCGCCCTGGGCTACGGCTACCAGGACACCGGCGCCGCCTACCGTGCACTCGCGTGGCACGCCCTGCAGCAGCGGGTCGACCTCGACGACGCCGCGGCGATCCTGGCGAGCTGGGACACCTTCGACTACGCCATCGGCACCGACCCCGACGACTACTACGTCAAGGTGGGGGAGACCGACGTCACCGACGCCATCCGCACCCCCGACGTCACCGGCGCGGTCGCCCACATCGCGAAGCTCCCGGACGTCCGGAAGCGCCTGGTCCAGCTGTTCCGGAACGTGATGCGGAAGACCGACGCCCCGGGCATCATCACCGAGGGCCGGGACATCACCACGGTCGTCGCGCCGGACGCCGAGGTCCGGATCCTGCTGACGGCCGACGAGTCCGTTAGAATGGCGCGACGCTCGGCAGAGGTCACGACCCAGTCGGCCGCCGAGACCTCCGCAGCACTCGCTCGTCGCGACGCGGCGGACGCGAAGGTCGTCGACTTCATGAACGCCGCCGACGGCGTCACGACGCTCGACTCCACCGACCTCGACTTCGACCAGACCGTGCAGGCGGTCGTCGACCTGGCCCGCGCGGCCACGCACTGACGCAGACCGGACCGCCTCGGCGGGCCGATCACGCACTGACGCAGACCGGACCGCCTCGGCGGGACGGTCCACCACGGCCGGACCCCCGGCCCCGGCCGGCAACGGCCACCGACACCGCGGCCCCGGCCGCTCGCGAGGAACCCAAGATGGCTCAGCTGGACAACCCGGACAACGACGACTTCCCACAGTACGACGACGCCCTCGGCGAGCGGCTCGCCGGACTCGACGAGGCCGAGGCCGAGCAGCGCGCGACCGCGCTCCGCGCCGGACTCGAGGAGTACGACCTCGAGGACGAAGACCTTGCCCTGCTCGAGGCCGGTCAGGTCGGCGAGGACGGCGTCCACTACCTGCCCGCCTACCCGGTGCTCGCGATCGTCGGCCGCCCGAACGTGGGCAAGTCCGCGCTCGTGAACCGCATCCTCGGTCGTCGTGAGGCCGTCGTGCAGGACGTCCCCGGCGTCACCCGCGACCGTGTCAGCTACAAGGCCGACTGGAACGACAAGCGCTTCACCCTCGTCGACACCGGCGGTTGGGAGCCCGGCGCCGAGGGCATCAACGCCTCCGTCGCCGCGCAGGCCGAGGTCGCGATCGACCTGGCCGACGCCGTGCTCTTCGTCGTGGACGTCACGGTCGGCATCACCGCCACCGACGAGCACGTCGTGAAGATGCTCCGCGGCACCGACCGCCCCGTCATCGTCGTCGCGAACAAGTCCGACGACGAGCGCCGCGACCTCGACGCCTCCGAGCTCTGGAACCTCGGTCTCGGCGAGCCGCACCCGGTCTCCGCGCTGCACGGCCGCGGCGTCGCGGACCTGCTCGACCTGATCATCAAGACGCTGCCCGACACGTCGGCCGTCGCCAAGCAGGAGGTCGGCGGCCCCCGCCGCGTGGCCATCCTCGGCCGCCCGAACGTCGGCAAGAGCTCGCTGCTCAACAAGGCCGCCGGTGAAGAGCGGGTCGTCGTGAACGACATCGCCGGCACCACCCGCGACCCGGTGGACGAGCAGATCGAGCTCGGCGGCAAGGTGTGGCGCTTCGTCGACACCGCCGGCATCCGCAAGCGCGTGCACCTGCAGCAGGGCGCGGACTTCTACGCCTCGCTCCGCACCACCGCCGCGCTCGAGAAGGCCGAGGTCGCCGTCGTCGTCCTCGACGTCACCGAGCCGGTCTCCGTGCAGGACCTCCGCATCATCGACCTCGTCCTGGAGTCCGGCCGGGCCCTCGTGCTGGCCTACAACAAGTGGGACCTGCTCGACGACGAGCGACGCCGCTACCTGGAGCGCGAGATCGAGCAGGACCTGGCGCACGTCGCCTGGGCCCCGCGCGTGAACATCTCCGCCCGCACGGGCCGCCACCTCGAGAAGCTCGTGCCGGCGCTCGAGACCGCCCTCGAGTCGTGGGACACCCGCATCCCGACCGGCAAGGTCAACGCCTTCATCGCCGAGCTCGTGCAGGAGCACCCCCACCCCGTGCGCGGCGGCAAGCAGCCCCGCATCCTGTTCGGGACCCAGGCGTCGAGCCAGCCGCCGACCTTCGTGCTCTTCACGTCGGCGTTCCTCGACCCGCAGTACCGACGCTTCATCACGCGTCGCCTCCGCGAGGTCTGGGGCTTCTCCGGCACCCCGATCAACGTCAACATGCGGGTGCGCGAGCGCCGGAAGCGCTGAGCCCTCCCACCCGTCACGCAGAACGCGCCCCGATCCGTCGGGGCGCGTTCTGCGTTCGCGTCCGGCCTGGAGGTCCGGAGCCGGTCCGGCGCGCCCGTGCGGCATCATGGGTGCGTGCGTACCGGGCCGTGGGCAGCGGACCGACGTCGGCTCGCCCTGGTGGGCGTCCTCGTCGGTGTGGTCGTCGTGGGCTCGGTCTCCCTGTGGGCGGTCTCGCACACGTCCGACGACGGCGACACGGTCACGCGTGCCGACGCCGTGGCCCCCGAGCCGGCGCGGTCGCCCGACGTCCGACTGCAGCCGTCCAACGCCCTCGAGGAACCGATCGAGCCCGAACCCGTCCGGCCGGTCGACGGTTCGCCCATCGACCCGTGGTGGCGCCGCGTCCCGCCGGTCTCCGGCGACATCGTCGGCATCGGAGCCGCTGCCTCCGGGCACGTCCGGATCGCCGCGAACACGGGCGACGAGACCCTCGCTGTGGAGATCGACCACCTGGAGACCGGCGGGGACGGCCCGGTCGACGTCGTGCTGTCCGCGGGGACGGTGCGTGGTGGTTCGAAGCCGATGTGGATGCCCGCCGGGGAGTCCTACGAGCTGTTCCAGGCCGCCGGGGTCGAACAGGGGCTGACCGTCGTGCTGAGCGACCCGTGGTCACTGCCCGACGAGGTCCGGTCCCTGGTCCTGCTCGACGCCGGGACAGGCACCGTGCTGGGCGGCGCGGCACTCGTCCCGTCCGACTGAGCCGTCGGTGCCCCGGGCTGCGTCCGCCGGGGGCCTCGGGATGGGGCACGATGGAGTGGTGACGCAGCAGAACGACGGACTCGGCGTGCTCGCCGACCGCGTGTGGTGCCGTCTGCGCCTCGATCGGTTGGCCGGAGGTCGACAGTCCGGGTACGTGATACGCGAGGACATGCTCGAACACCCGGACACCGTCCGCTCGTTCCGCTGGATCCGGTGGCTGCTCGTCGCGGAGACCGTCGTCGGGCTCACCGCCATCGTGGTCGCCGTGCTGCTGACCCGCGCGGGGGAATCCCTGTCATGGGCGGTGTGGTTCCGGTCCACCGTGGTGCTGCTCATCACCCTGACGCTCTACGTGTTCGCCTGGCGGGCGCAGCTCGGGTACTACTGGGCGTACCAGCGGCTGCGGTTGTTCAGCCGGATCTTCCCGATCGTGACGCTGATCGTCGCGGCGATCCCCGGGCTCTACCCGTTCTGGATGGTCATCGAGCAGATCCTGTTCTCGGTGCTCATGGTCGGCATCGGCGACGTGCTGACGAGCGACCACATGCGGGCGACGTTCCCGAAGCCCGCGCGGCGGTAGGCCTCCGGCAGGCGGTGGACCGGATCTGCGACAGAACACGCGTCGATCGACAGGTGGAGTGTCGCAACGGTGGTGTGAGACCGGCGCGACCGGGCTACGCGACCGTGGCCAGGGCGAACGGGAGCACTGCGGCGGCCCCGGCGCGCCGGAGCTCCCGGCCGGCGACGGTGATCGTCCACCGGCTGTCGACCAGGTCGTCGACGAGCAGCACCGGGCCCTCGTGCGCCTGCAGGGCTGCGGCGAGCGATGGATCGACCACGAAGGTGTCCCACACGCCGGACAGTCGGTACGCGCTGTTCGTCGCACCGTCGCCACGGGGGGTCCCGCCGTCGCGGCCGAGCGTGCCGAGGAACTGCAGTCGCCCGATCGTGGACAGCGCCTGGGCGAGGGACCCCACGAGCTCGGGCCGCGACCGTGACGACATCGCCACGACGCCGGTCGGCCGGGTCTCCCACGGCCAGTCCTTGAGCGCCCGGACACAGCCGTCGACGAGCTCGCGCGAGATCGGGGCATCGGGGGTGGACGGTGAGAACAGCGCACGCAAGGGACCTCCCCAGCCGAGGTCGGTCAGACGCGCCACCGCACGGCCGGGCTGCACGAGCTCCTCCGCGCCGATCTTGCCCCGCACCGAGACCCCGAGCGACGACATCCCCGAGGGCCACTGGGCACGCGGGGCGATCTCGACGCCGACCTTGTCGAGCGCGGCCGCGGCTCCGGAGGAGTCGGTGTCGGACACGGCGGTCGGGAACCACGCCCCGGCGCAGTTGTCGCACCGGCCGCAGGGCTCGGCCGAGGGGTCGTCGAGGTCCTGCTGCAGCAGCTGCATGCGGCAGGCCGAGGTGGACTCGTAGTCGAGCATCGACGCGGCCTCGGCAGCGCGGGCCGCTGCGACCCGCTCGTACCGGGGTGCGTCGTACTCCCACGGCTGCCCGGTCGACACCCAGCCGCCGGTGACGCGTCGGACGGCGCCGTCGACGTCGAGCACCTTGAGCAGGAGTTCGAGGGTGGAGCGCTTGATGTCGACCAGGCCCTCGAGCGCCACGGTCGACATCGCGGCGTCGGTGGACAGGGCGCCGAGCACGGCGGCGGCGCGGGCCTCGGTCGGCATCGAGGCACTGGCGAAGTACTGCCAGATCTCGCGGTCCTCGCGCCCGGGCAGGAGCAGGACGTCGGCGTTGTCGGTCGCACGACCCGCACGACCGATCTGCTGGTAGTAGGCGACGGGCGACGAGGGAGCCCCGACGTGCACGACGAACCCGAGGTCGGGCTTGTCGAACCCCATGCCGAGCGCGCTCGTGGCGACCAGGGCCTTCAGCTCGTTGCCCTTGAGCTGCTGTTCGAGCTGCTCGCGCTCGTCGGTGTCGGTGCGCCCCGTGTAGGCGCGCACCGCGTACCCGTTGTCGCGGAGCAGTCGTGCGATGTCCTCGGCCGCCGAGACCGTGAGCGTGTAGATGATACCGCTGCCGGGCAGGTCGCCGAGGTGCGCGAGGAGCCACCCCAGCCGCTGCCGGGCATCGGGCAGCGTGAGCACGCCGAGGCGCAGGGACTTGCGAGCCAGGGACCCGCGGATGGTGAACACCGGGTCGGCCGGGCCGGCGGTGAGCTGTTCGGCGACGTCCTCGACCACGCGCTCGTTCGCCGTCGCGGTGGTGGCCAGGACGGGGACGCCGTGGGGGAGCGACCGGATGAGTTCGGCCAGTCGGCGGTAGTCCGGCCGGAAGTCGTGGCCCCAGTCCGAGATGCAGTGCGCTTCGTCGACCACGAGCATGCCCATCCGGGCGATCAGGGTCGGCATCTGCTCGTCGCGGAACTTCGGGTTGTTCAGTCGCTCGGGGGAGACGAGGAGCACGTCGACCTCGTCACGGGCGAGGGCGGCCTGGGTCTCGCCCCACTCGTGGGCGTTCGCGGAGTTTATCGACACCGCACGGACACCGGCCCGCGCGGCGGCGGCGACCTGGTCGCGCATCAGGGCGAGCAGCGGCGACACCAGGACCGTCGGGCCGCCCCCGCGTCGGCGCAGCAGCAGCGTCGCGAGGAAGTACACCGCGGACTTGCCCCACCCGGTGCGCTGCACCACGAGGGCGCGCTGCCGGTGCTCGACCAGCGCCGAGATCGCCTCGAGCTGGCCGGGGTGGAACACCGCGTCGGGGCGCCCCGTGAGCGCAGCGAGCGCCTGCTGCGCCTCGGCGGCGATGTCCGCAGAAGGCGGGGCGGCAGACGGAGCGGCGGTGGGGGTGTCCATGCCCCCATGCTGTCAGGAGCAACCGACGAAACCCGACCCGCGCCTCCAGACTGTGGACAACGCGACGGGGCGCGCTTACTGGTACGTGACCAACGAGGGCGTCGGCTGCACGTCCTGCATGGTCTGCGCGGGCGTCAGCATGGGCGTGTCCTCGTCGTAGAAGTTCTTCCAGCCCCAGTGCAGCCCCTCCGGCGCGCCCTGGTGCAGTGCCTTCCAGGTCGCCTGCTTGTCCGGCTGCGACCCCTGCCCGTCGACGTGCACGAGCATGTCGAGCTCCGGGTGGGTCTTCAGTGCGGAGCGGTCCTGGATCATCGACAGCCGGAACTGGTGCAGCACCAGGGCCTTCGGCGGCAGCCCCTCCTTCTTCACGAGCGCAGCCAGCCACGAGGAGACCTCGTTCACCTCGGACGCCGACACGCTGCCGATCTGCTCGAGCGGCACCTGGTCCTTCGTGAGCCGCCACTCCGGGTCGAGGGCCAGCCAGACGCCCGGCTTCTTCAGCAGCGACTCGTACTTCTTGGCCTGCGACAGGAAGTCCGACCGGCCGGGCTGCAGGTCGATGATGACCGGCATGTCCGCGTCGTGCGCGGCGTCGACGTAGGGCTCGAGCGTCGACACCGGCAGCTCCGTCGAGTAGTCGCCGTCGGCTCCGGCGTCCCCGGCGGCGACGGTCGCGATGACCTCCATCGCGGGCGTCACGAGCTCGTCGGACTCCGCCCGGTACGGCTTCGCGACCTGCTCGGCGCGCTGCACGGTCTCCTTCGGCCCCTGCTCGCCGAGCACGCCCAGCGCCGGCGCCCCCGGAGCCCCGTACAGCGCCACGTACCGGTGCCCGTCGAACGGCCGCTGGCCGCCGTTCCGCAGCTGGAACCCGCCCTCGGCCGCCCGCACCGTCCACTCCGGCTCTGGCAGGGCGTCGAACGCCGCGCCGACCAGGACGGTCGGGTGCTTCGTCCGCTCGTGCAGCGCGGTCACCACGTCGGGTGCGGCAGCCGGGTCGGTAACGCCCTCCGGCATGGTCACGACGCGGGCACCGGCGGCCTTCGCGGTCGCCACGGCAGCGGCGTCCGCACTCGCGTCCGCCACCACCACGGTCGCCTGCCGGGAGGCCCGGGTCGGCTCCGGCGCGTCACCGCCGTCCGGCGCCTGCCGCTGTCCGACGTCCGTGTCGACCGACACGTCGCCCTCGGCCTGGTACCAGTCGGCACCGAGCCGGTCGAGCTCGCGGGCGACGGCGGTGCTCGTGTTCTTGTCGTCCTTCGCGGTCAGCAGCACCGGGACGTGGGCGCTCGCCGCAGCCTTCGCCGCACCACGGATCCCGTCGGCGTCGCCGGCCCGGGCGACGACCGCTCCGGGAGCACTCGCGAACAGGGCCTTGCTGACGCGGACGGACCGGGCGGCGGCGTCCCCAGCGTCGGCCACCGTGACGGTGTCGGCCGAGGCCTTCGCCAGGGTCGGGCGGCTCGTGTCCGGTCCGCTCGACGTGCACCCGGCGGCTCCGAGCAGCAGCCCGGACACCGCGATCGCGAGCAGGAAACGAGGGGTGGAACGAGAACGCATCGAGCCACCATACGAGTCAGACGGAGAGGTCCCTGGGAATCCGACGGGTGTCGTCTCGTAGAAGGGAGGCATGCCCCACCACCCCGACGACCGCCCGCTCATCGGACCGGTCCGGTCGCCCGAGGTGCACTGCATGACGCTCAACGTGCGTCGCCGCGTGCCGCGACAGCCGACCCACCCGGACGCCTGGGAGCGCCGCCGCGACGCCGTCCTCGCGCTCGTCACGTCCGAAGCGCCCACCGTCCTCGCCGTCCAGGAGGCCCTGCCCACGCAGGCAGACGACCTGACGTCCGGCCTCGGGTCGGGTTGGGAGCCCGTCCTGGCCGGGCGGGGAACGCGCGGCGGTGGCGAACAGGTCGGCCTGTTCCTCGACCGCTCCCGCCTCGACGTCGTCGAGCGCCGTACCTGGGCACTCTCCCGCACACCCCACCGCCCCGGCTCGCGGTCGTGGGCCACGTCCTTCCCCCGGCACGCCGTCGGAGCCGTCGTCGACGACCGCGCGACCGGCGTCCGGTTCCTGGCCGTCGCCACCCACCTCGACGTCGCCTCGCCGTGGGCCCGGCTGCGGTCCGCCGAACTGCTCGGCCGGATCGTCCGGCAGCGCGGCCTGCCCGCCGTGGTCATGGCCGACTGGAACAGCCCCGCCGGTTCCGCGCCATGGCGAGCCCTGGCGGAGGCGGGGGTCGAGGACAGCTGGGGACGGGCCTCCAGGCAGGTGGGTGAGCCCTACGGGACGTACCCGCACTACGGGAGCCCGCGCGTCGGTGGCCGGCGGATCGACGGGGTGCTCGTGACGTCCGAGGCGGAGGTGGACCGCGTCGCGGTCGACGTGCGGCGGCCGGGCGGCGTGTGGCCGTCCGACCACGCTGCCGTGCACGCGGTCCTGCGGTGGGCGTCGTGATCGCCACACTCGGACCGACGTTCCTGCGGCCGCGGTTCCTGGTGGCCGACGTGGTGCGGGCGCTGACGCTCGTGAGCGTCGTCGTGGCGAGTGTCGGGTGGGGCGGGACGGCGTTCCCGGTCATGGCACTGGCGCTGCTCGGGGTCGTGGTGCCGCGGATGCTCGGGCTGCGGCCGGCGTTCGACGTGGCGGTGTGCGTGCTCGTGCTCCTCGCCGGGTGGTCGAGCGTGCTCGAGTGGTACACGACGGTCTTCCTGTGGGACAAGTTCATGCACGTCGTGCTGACGGGGCTGCTCGCGGCGGTGCTCTACGTCATCGGTGCGGACCTGCGTGCGGTGCCGGCGCCGCACGCCGAGCGCCGGGTGGTCGTCGCGGTGCTCGCGCTGTGTGCGGGACTCGCGGTCGGGGCGGTCTGGGAGATGGGGGAGTGGCTCGGGCACAACTTCGTCGACTCGAAGATCTTCGTCGGGTACGACGACACGATCGGGGACCTGGCGGCGGACGGGTCCGGCGGGCTGCTCGTCGGGCTCGGGTTGCCGTGGTTGGCGGCACGGCGCGAGGTGGTGCGGCCGGGCTGAGCGTGTCGTTCGGGTCGCGTTGCTCCGACTCGCCGTGGCACGGAGGGGGTCTGACGTCCGCTATGCTGGACCGGTCGCTCGCGCTCCGGTCGGACGTGGGCGAGGATCCTCCGGGATCCTGAGTTCTCCGGAACTCGCGGGCTGTGGCGCAGCTTGGTAGCGCACTTGACTGGGGGTCAAGGGGTCGCAGGTTCAAATCCTGTCAGCCCGACCGAAACGTGTCTGACACGACGACAGAAGCCCACCGAGGATCTCGGTGGGCTTCTTCGTTCCTGTGCCTGTCGTTGGGTCGTCCGCACAGGGCTGCCTCATTGCGACGTTCAGCGGACCACCTATGTGCGACATGAGTCTTCTCGCGGATCGTCCGGTTCGAGCCTGAGTCCGAGTTGGACACCGAGGTGCGTGGGAGGACCGGCTACCGAGCAGTAGACGGCGGCCGGGGAGGTGCTGCTTCACTCGGCGCTGGTACTGGTCCAACGCGTCGCCGGCGAGCTTGACGACGTGGAACGGGTCTATCACCGGGACCGCGTCCGGGAGCAGCGGCCGAGCGCCATGTCCAGCAGCTTGGCCTGCCCGGTGTCGGTGCGGTTCGGGGTGGGGTCGATGATGCCGAGCTGGCGGGCGGTCGTGACCGCTCCCCGGGTGAACGTCCCCGTTGTCACCACGATGCCGAGCTGCGCACGATGAATTGGTAGGACGCCGTTGAGCTCTCGGACCGTCGTCACACCGGCGCTGCGTGGGATCTGCAGCGGAGATGACGAAAGCCCCCGACCGCCGGAGCAGTCGAGGGCCATCGCCATTTGGCGAGTTCGAGGGAAGCGGAACCACCCACGACACCCCGTCGGCTAGTCCACGGGCTTCTTCACCAGTTTCCGTGCAGACGCGGCGATCATCGCCGCTCCGAGCATCATCGGGTATCCAGTCGCCGCGCCGACGCCGAGGAGCGCCCCTGGGTTCAGGGAACCTGCATCGTTCGACGTCCACGTGACGTGCTGGAACACCGCGTACGCAACGATGGCGAGAATGACGATCCCCGCGGTGAGTCCGAGAGTCGGCCACTGATCAGCTACCAGCACCGCGGCAGCGGCGACCACGCCGATCAGGACCAGCATCAGAGGGCTGATGAAGAACCCTCCGGACGAAGGAGCGGTCGACACTGCCGCGATGGCGTAGTACGCGACCAGCCCGAACACCACTCCGAGCGCAACGGACGCGATCCGGTGCCGTGCCGGCCGGCGCACTTCCGTGGTCGGCGGATGAAGATCGGAGATTGCCATGATGCCTCCCTAGATTGGCTGCAGCTTAGACGCTGCAGGCCAGCTTCACTTCGGCGGATTGCGCGGTCACCGACGAACCGATCGAGTTCAGCCCGTGCCACCTGGTGCTTGACGTTCCCTTGCACTTCTTGTCGGTTGCCCAGTACAGAGTTGAGTTCGGCGTGACTGTCACCGTCTCGAAGTCCTGAGCGTTCCACCCGAGAAGACCCGGTGTCTCGAGAAGGCCATTGACGGAGGTGGACCCGGAGCACCCGGCACTCAAGTGGTGCGAGTGGTAGCTCCACGCGTACCCAGACTCCTTGTAGGGCTTCTCCGCGGTGGAGGAGCTCGTGCACGCCGCGCTGATTGCCGTGTGGATCGCGGTGCCATCCGCGTAGTTGACCTGCACGGTCTGTCCCGGCTCGAGGGAGACACCTGCGGGGAGCGGAACCTCTTCGGATGACTTGATGCTGTTCGGTGCGGCACTGGCGACGCGGGGGCTCGTCGATGACGGCGACACGTCCAGGCGTGCTTTCAGCGCCGACATTGCTGCGTGGTCGACGGGCATCGCGGTTGATGTCTGGTCGATTACTCGGGTCCCAGTGGCAGCGGTCGTGTCTGCCTGCGCCGGCGCGGCAGCTCCAATGGTAAGAGCCGCGAGCGTCATCGCCCCACCCAGAGCCGCAACACGAACGTACGAATGCTTACGCATGAATCCCCCTTGATTCGGAACCTGCACATCGTTGTCCAGGTACCCGAAACACAGACCCATCGTTCTACATAGCAAAGTCACAGTCGCATAACGCCCAATCGCAAAACAACAGTCGCGGCACAGGTCATCAACCAAACGAAGCAGCCAGACCCGCCCACGCCGCGCCGAGCCGCGCTTCACCCTCAGGTCCGCCGGTAACGACGGCTGCAGGGCCGGAGCGGCCGTGACGTCCGACTGTTCCCGAGGCGTCCACGGGGCGGCTGCGGCTCGCACGACGGCAGGGAGGTGATCGGCGCCGGTGATGGTGAACGGCGCCGCCTGCAGGACTGCAGGGTTCCGGAGAACCACCGACCACGTGTCGTAGGTGCTGTCCTTCGCTGAGACGACCCGCGGCCGCCGACTGGCGATGCTGCCGAGCACCTCGACGATGCCCACGTGTCTCGGTAGCCGATCGGCTTTCGGAACGACTTTGAGGGCGCCGATCGTCGTCAGGGCTGCAGTGCGCGACTCATCTCAAGCAGCCGCATCGTCTGATTGCCGGGACGGCGGTCGCCGAGGAGCTGTAGGGGACGGTATCGGCCGGTGGGATGGAAGCCTTGCCGCGAGTAGAAGCGCATCGCTGGTACCGCGTGCTCGTAGACGTACAGCCGCAGAGTTGGGCCGCGTCTGGCAGCCCAGTCAACGACGTTTTTCAGGAGCGCGTCTGCGATGCCATGACGACGGCCTCGGAAGTCGGGGCTGACGTACACCCCGGTGAGTACCGGGGCCATCCCGTCGACATCACCGTGCTGGGCGCTCATCATTCCCACCCAGCGTCCTGACGTGCGCTCGATCGCGGCCACGCTTGTCGAGTCGGGGCCGTCCCCGCGCTTCGCGCGCAGCCGCCAGTCGCTCTCCGTCATGTGGAGCGTGTACTCCAGGCTGGCCCCGTAGGAGATCGGATTGTCGGTCGCATTCTCGATGCGAAGCTCACGAACCCGCTCCCAGTCATCTTCGGTGGTGGTGCGGATCAGGAACAGCTGGGCCATGCAGCCACGGTAGCGATGAGCAGCGTCCCGGAAACCGATCGGCTACCGGCGGGCCGGGGTCGTCTTGGCGAGCGGATGAGGGATCACGGGCAATCCGTTCTACGGTGTTGCAATGACGAGTGACGTCGAGGGCGGACCTGGCTGGGTCATCCGGGGCGCTGACCTTCGGCCAGCGATCACCGATCTCGCGAAGTTCCGTGACGGCATGGCAGGTGACCCGCTGGTTGCAGTCATTGAACTGTTGTGGACCGGTCACGCGCAGAACGCCCTCGAGCGCCTCGAACGACTCCCAGAGAGCATGCGCGTGCGAGCACTGATCGCAGACTGCAAACGTGATCTGGGTGATCACCTCAGCGCGGTCCGGGAGTATGACCGACTCGTTGCGGAGTGCGCTGGAACAGCCCGGGAGGCCGTCATGCGGCAACACCGAGCGAAGGCGTTGCTCGCCGCCGGCCGCGCGGACCGAGCAATCGAGGACTTCCGTCAAGCGGTCGAGCTCCGACGCGGACACGACACCGCTCTTCTCGCCTCAGCCGAGCAAGGTCTCGCCGCGGCCCAAGCAGCCGCACTCCGGCCACCGCTGGCGTAGCAATCTGTCTCGCTGACGAGTCGTTCAACGGACGTGCTTGCTCGAAGCCGCCAGGCGGGGACCCTCGATGGTTCTGGTCCCGGGTGGGGCTCCGCTCTCGGACGCCTACGTCTGAGAGCGGAGCTGAGGATTTAGCGGTTGGGGTGCGCTTGTCGGTTGACGCAGCGGTAGACGGTTGCGCGTCCGATGCCGAACAGCTCGGCGAGTTCGGCGACCGAGTGCGTGCCAGCTTCGTGGACCTCGAGGAGGTGGCGTTGTTGCGCGGGGCTGAGTTTGGGTTGCCGGCCGCGGAGGTGGCCTTTCGCTTTCGCGATCTGCATTCCTTCGCGCGTTCGGGCGCGGATGAGGTCGGACTCGAACTCGGCCACCATCGCGAGGACGTTGAACAGCAGTCGGCCGATGGGGTCGTTCGGGTCGTGGACGGAGCCGCCGATGTTGAGCTTGACGTTCTTGGCGGTGAGTTCGTCGACGATGTCCTTCGCATCGCGGAGGCTTCGTGCGAGCCGGTCGAGCTTGGCGATGACGAGTGTGTCCCCGTCACGACAGGAGGCAAGCGCTTCGCGCAGCCCTGGTCGTGATCTATTCGTGCCAGTCAGGCCATGATCGGTGTGGATGTTGGGCGGGAGGACTCCAAGCCGTTCCAGCGCGACGCGCTGGGCGGTGAGGTCCTGTTCGTAGGTTGAGACGCGGGCGTACCCGATGAGTAGAGCGTTCATGGCGCGAGGATCCGCCGACTTCCCGAGTCCGCCTCGTCTCGCACCGCGATCGTTGACCGGGCGCGCATGGGGATTGGTGGGATGCTTCCGGTATGCAGGCGAACATCCGGCTGGTGACCGTCCATGGCGAGCAGCAGGGCCGCGATGCGGACCTGGACCATGTGCAACAGTTCGAGGTTGAGACGGACGCTGGCCACAGGTACCTCGTCGTGTGTCAGGGCCCTCCTGTTGGCTCACCGTCGGACTGGGATGTGTCCAGCGCAGAGGATCGCCGCCCGGTGGGTCATGTGCGTCTGCTCGGGGCGGGCATGTCGGGCGCTACGACCTACCGATTCAAGAAGGCTGGAGCGCTCTTCGCCGGCGGGAAGCAGATGGACCTCTGGAACGCGGTGCAATCGCTCCTGGAGTGACTTACGACCGGTAGCCGATCCCCTACCGAGGCGGTCACCGGAGAGGGCAGAGTTCGGTGGTCGACGAGCCACTCGACGGCGATAGCAAACTAAACCTTTCATCCGGTATAGTTTGAAGGATGCATCTCTCCTCCCGTCGCAGATGGACCCTGCTCGCCGTGGTCACAGCGTCGTTGCTTCTGATCTCCCTGGACAACTCGATCCTCTACACGGCCCTACCGACCCTGACCGAGGAGATCGGCGCCACCGCGAACGAGGGTCTGTGGATCATCAACGCGTACCCGCTGGTCATGGCGGGTCTGCTGCTGGGAGCCGGAACACTCGGCGACCGCGTCGGGCACCGGCGGATGTTCCTGACCGGAATGAGCATCTTCGGGATGGCGTCACTGGTTGCTGCGTTCTCCCCGAACCCGGAGGTCCTGATCGCAGCACGAGCGATCCTGGCGGTTGGTGCGGCATCGATGATGCCGGCGACGTTGGCGTTGATCCGGGTGGCGTTCACGAACGACCGTGAGCGCAACGTGGCGATCGCGGTGTGGGGTAGCGTCGCGGTGCTCGGCGGTGCGCTGGGGCCGATCGTCAGCGGTCTGCTGCTCGAACAGTTCTGGTGGGGGTCAGTGTTCCTGATCAACGTACCTGTCGCCGTCATTGCCCTCGTCGCCGCCCTGTTCGTCGCCCCACCGAACGACCCTGATCCGACAAAGAAGTGGGATTTGCTTTCGTCGGTGTACGCGATGATCACGCTCGTCGGGGCAGTCGTTGCGATCAAGGAGATCGCACATCGTCCCCCGTCGGCGCTCGTGATCGGTGGGGCGCTGGCCGCCGCGGTCATCGGTGCCGTGCTGTTCACTCGCCGTCAGGCCCGGTTGCCGTATCCGTTGCTCGACTTCACCATCTTCCGGAACCCCGCGTTCTCTTCTGGGCTTCTCGGGGCTGGCCTGGGCATGTTCGCGTTCGCGGGCGTTCAACTCGTGACGACGCAGCGGTTCCAGCTCCTCGAGGGTATGACCCCGTTCCACGCGGGTCTGCTCGTGGCGCTGATCGCCGTGGGGACCCTCACCACCTCGCTCGCTGGCGGTTTCGTGCTTCACCGGGTCGGTCTACTTCCCCTCATCGCGGGCGGACTGGCGCTGAGCGCCGTCGGTGTGGTGATCATCGCGGTGTCCTTCCACTCTCTGAACGGCTGGCTGTTCCTGGGGCTGATCGTCCTCGGCGCCGGCTCCGGCGCGACGATGTCGGTCGCGTCCACGGCGATCGTCGGCAACGTGCCAGCCCGACGTGCCGGCATGGCTTCTTCAATCGAGGAAGTGTCGTACGAAGTGGGGAACCTCAGCGCTGTCGCGATCCTGGGCAGCATCGTG
This sequence comes from Curtobacterium sp. MCBD17_026, assembly GCF_003234895.2. Classification (NCBI taxonomy): domain Bacteria; kingdom Bacillati; phylum Actinomycetota; class Actinomycetes; order Micrococcales; family Microbacteriaceae; genus Curtobacterium; species Curtobacterium sp. MCBD17_026. The sequence goes on from NZ_CP126281.1 coordinate 1,201,396, forward strand.
ACTGCGATCTACTCCGCACTCGTGCGGCTCCCGAGCGGCATCGTGAACGCTGATCAAGCGCGTGAGAGTCTGTCCGCCGCGGCGGAAGCCGCACGAGCTTCGGACGATGGCCGCAGCATCCTCATTGCCGCCGGCAGCGCGTACGACACGGGCTACTTCGTGGTGATGGTGATCGTCGCATCAGTACTCGGTGTTGGGGCCATCGTCACCGGGATCCTTCTCCGCAGACACGGACCGGGATCGAACGCGACCATCCCGGACGCAGACCACTGACCTGGAAGGGCCTCTTCATGCGCGAGAGCAAACGCACCCTCGTTCTCGAATCCGCGGCACGGATCGTCGAGTCCTCGGGGATCACTGCGGTCACGTTCGACTCCGTTGCCGTCGAGTCAGGCCTCACCAAGGGCGGCCTGCTGTACCACTTCCCGACCCGGGAAGCCCTCCTCGAAGCGCTCCACGAACACGAAGCCGCTCGCTGGGAACAGCAGCTCCTCGATGCCCTTGAGGTGCCGTTCGACACCTCGACACGGGAGCAGCGTCTCGCCGCGTACATGGCAGTATCCATGCGGTCCGCCTCGACAGCGGAACTCATGCTCCTGCTCGAGGCAACGTTCACCCCGACGCACGCGGAATCCTGGCGGACCGTCCTCAACCGCTGGACCGTCGGCGATGCAGCCACCGCGGCCGCGATGCCGATCGACCACCTCATCGTGCGGCTCGCGGCCGACGGGTTGTGGATGCACGAAGCCACCGCCGGCTTCGCGTTCGACGCCGCCACCCGAGAAGCGCTCCGCGAACGTCTCACGGAACTCCTCACCCGATCCACCGAGACCGACGGCGACCGGTAGACGATCGGCTATCGGATGCCGCGGCTACGTGTGGTGATGGAGCATGCCATCGGTCCGGTCGTGAGCGCATTCGTCGGCGACAGGGTCTTGATCGGCTATTGGGCCTGCAACCCTTGAGCGCGTGTACCAGTGTCAGACTGCGCGGTGGGATCGATGACGAGGGGCGCGATGAACCAGATTGAGGGCGTCGACGCTGAACGTGCACGGTTAGAACGCGTCGCGTGGGGGTCCGCATTGACACCTGCGGATGCGGCCCGCGCGCGGAGCGCCCTTGCCGCCCTGAGCAACGCTGAGCCCGACGCCGCCGACCGCACCGCGCTCGGACACGAGGTGTCTGACAGCAAGGAGTCTGAGGTCGGGGGCGTGGGTATTGCTACTGCCGCCGAGGAGCGTGGGGCGGGTGTCTGGCGGCGAGGCGGCCGCTTCCGCGGTACCAACCACCGGGTTATGTGGGCCCTTGGCGCAGCAGCCGTCGTGATCGCCTTCGTCGCGGGTACTGCGGTCGGTGTGTCCGTGGGTGGCCGCGCCGTCGAGCCGGCGTCGACTGTGACGCCGGCGACCGGGGCGGTGGCGGTCGACCGGCGGCTCGAGCAGCCGCAGACCGCTGCTGACCTGCCGCCGGCGGGGATCGTGACGTCGATGGAGTCCTCGAGCGCCCGGCTGGTGTTCACGAATCGTTCGCTGTCGGGCGACGATGCGGCGACGCCGTGGAACGTTTGGGCCGGGGTTGGGCGGGACGGGTCGACGATCTGCCTTGTCGCGTCGGCTGATCAGCTCGAGGGGACGAGTGCTTGCTACCCGCGGCGGGCGGCGCTGCACGGGCAGGTGTCGCTGTCGGCGACGGCGCTCAGCGGGACGTTGACGGTCCGCTTGGTCGGCGGTGGGGTGCGGGCATCGGTGGTGACTGGTTCCGAACCGATGTACACCGCCGGTCCGGTCGACTAATGCAGCCTCCCCTCCCGGCGCCCGACCCCGTACCTAGGGCGCGATCCACTTGATGGGCAGCTCGTGTGTAAGTACGGTGCAGCCGACCGTTCACCGATCTTTTACCGGACGACGCTATCCACTTCGCAGTCGGCCCTGTCTCGTAAACGGCCGGCACGACGCAAACGCTGCCGAGCTCCTGCGACACACGGCTGCGAGGGGATCAACGCTGGGTCTGCTGCGGCACATAACCGTGCTCCTGATACGCAGCGTCGGCAGGCCGAACCCCTCGTCACGCTTCGACGACGGACCCCAGAAGGACACTGAGCCGGTCACGGTCTGCAGCAGGGACATTATTGAGTAGCGGTGCAAGCGCTGCGAAAGTCCGTTCCTCGACTTCCGCGGCGAAGGTGTGCCCTCGCTGCGAGAGGGCGACTGTGAAACCGCGCTTGTCGTTGGCAGCGGGCTCGCGTTCGACGAGGCCGCGTCGTTCGGCGCGTGCGATCAGGCCCGACGTGCTGGAGCGATCTGTTCCGAGCGCCGCCGCCAGCTCAGCCATACGCAGTCGCCGGTCCCGGAGGATCGCAAGCATCCGCAACAGCGTCAGCGACATGTCCTCCTCGGCCGACAGCTTCGCGAGTCGCCCCATCACCTCGAACGACACTCGTGCGAGCAGTTCAGGGAGTTCTCGTTCCTCTGGCGTTGACATAGTTCGTAACCGCTCTTCCTCGCGACTGATATGCGGGATGTGTCCCGGCATGCTTGTACCGAAATCTCCGACCAGCCAGGGTCCCCGCCGTCTTCTCCGTGACGTCGTCTACGAGCAGATGCTCGAGGCGATCGAAAACGGCACGCTCGACACTGTTCTCGGTGTCCCTCGAGACCGCGGAGCCGAGTGGCCCGGGAATCCTGCGACTGTTCGGGACCGACCTCAACATGGAGGGACTCGAGCTCGAGCCCGATTCACACGCGGCGAAACGGGAGATGTTCGCCGAGTTCTTCAGCCGCGACCGTACTGCGCGCGCGTGATCGGGGATCTGGAGCGCAACCACTGACGGACCGGAGGCTCGGTGCCAGCTGGCACCGTCCCTCCAGGCTCGGCCGTCACCCCGCTGGCGCGGTGCGCCGGTACCGGCTGGTGGGGCCCACCTCCAGTCCCTCACGTGCCGCGCGCGATGAGTTGCTCGTGGTGGAGCTGGAGTTGCCGTCCACATCGCTGTGCAACGCGCTCACTGTGGGTGACGATCACGAACTTGCTTCCTGCTTGCTGCAGCCGGTCGAAGAGGGCGAGCACGTCGTCTTCGGTCGTCTCGTCCAGTGCGCCGGTGGGCTCATCGGCGAGGACGACGGCAGGGCGCTTCGCGATGGCTCGAGCGATCGCGACGCGCTGCGCTTCTCCTCCTGACAGTCGTCGTGGGCGCTTGCCAGCGAGGTGACTGATGCCGACCGCCTCGAGGGCGTCATGTGCTCGGGCGGCAGAATCAGCGCGAGCAGGAACGCCGAGCCGGACGTTGTCGAGCACGCTGCGGTCGCTGAGGAGGCTGTGGTCCTGGGTGACGATGCCGATGTGTCGCAGTCGGTGCGCCGCCATCCTCCGTGCGGTGCGCTCGAGCACGCGCCCGTCGTGCTCGTAGGTCCCGCCGAAGTCCGTGTCGAGGCCGGCGAGGATCCGGAGGAGCGTGCTCTTGCCGGATCCGCTCCGCCCGGTGATCGCGACCGAGTGATCGTCTTCATGAAGGTCGAAGTCGAGTCGGTCGAACAGTGCTCGGGTCGATCCGTCGGGCTCGGTGATGGTCTTCGAAACGTCGCGCAGCACGATCATCGTGGGGTACCTCTTCGGCGTTGGGCGGTCAGTTCGATGCGGACGGCTCGTCGACCGAGTACGCCGTCCGCCACACACCAGAGGAGCAGGGCGGTGCCGGCTCCGAGTCGTGCCATCGCACTGTCGTTGGGGAGCAGCGCGCTGGTCGCGAGGAACAGCCCGAGCGCGGCGGTGTACTCGGTCAGGCGGCTTGCGCGGAACAGTCGGTTCGTGGCATCCGGGCTCCTCCCGAGGAGATGGTGCACCCGTGCCACTGGCGCTCGACGGTGATGCAGGAGCCGGTGGAGGAACGCCGTGATGATGCCCACGCCCGTGGTGAGGACGGCGAGCAGCGCGGTGACGAGCACCAGGTTGTCCTGGATGAGCTGGCGGACGAGGGAGAGCTGCACGAGGTAGGCCGGAACTCCGAGCAACGTGTACGACCGGAAGCCGGTGTCGTTTCCGATCGCGTCGAGACGCGCGACGACGCCTCCCAAATCGAGGCGGTGATCGACGGCGAGATCGGCGTTGAGCATCTGGAACACCAGGCGCCCGAACAGCTCGGGATCCAGCCGGTCCAGTGCTGCTCGGTCGAGTCCGGCGAGTGTCGGCGGGTAGGGCACGATGACGGTGTCGTCGAGGTAGTGGTTGGCTTCACCGCGGAAGTACATGGCGCTGTTCGGTTCGAGGAATCCGACGACTTCGAGCTCCTGCTCCTGCAGGATGACCGCTCCGGTGAGTCGCTCGCCGAGCTCGTACACGCCGCGGTACTCGTTGCCGAGCAGCACCGGGATCCGGCCGGATCCCCAGTCGACAGCGCTCCACTCGATCGGCTTGCCGTCCTGCACGGAGAGCCCCGCGAACTCGTACGCGGTCTCGTTGAGCTGGATGGACTTGATGTCCTGAACGCTCCGTCCAGACTCGTCCTGGTACTTCCCGTTGAGCGTGTACTCGGTGCCGTACCCGACGTCGAAGCGGTCGTCGCCGCGGAAGTCCTGGACGGTGACGGGCTGGTCGTACGAGGAGATGAAGTCGAACCCGGGCTCGTCGTCGATGCGGTCGGCGAATGCTGCGACTGCGTCGAGCGCGTGCTGGTCCCGCCGGATCGCTTCGAAAGCGTCCGGGTCGAGATCGTCGATCACCGTGTAGAGGTCGACGTCGGCATCGGCGGACAGGCCCTGGGCCACGGCCTGCGATGTGGACTGGGTGAACGATGCCACGTTGTACCAGCAGAGTGCGAGCAGCACGAGCAGGACGATCTTGGCGACGATGATCGTCCAGTTGGACCGGAGGTCGTTCAGCAGTTCCATCGTCGGGTTCCCTGCCAGAACGAAGCGACGGCGACGGCGACGGCGAGCATGACCGTTCCGACCGCGACGACTGCGGTGGTGACGTCGAGGTCGAGGCTGGTGGTCTGCCTGACGAGCGCCGCGCCCGCGAGGGCAGCCGTAGAGGCGGCGGTGCCGATCGCAGCCACTCTGGCGGCCGCGCTGCGAAGGGTGTTCAGTGGTCGGATCCCCGTGGTGAATCGGACGGCGGCGGCGCGGAGTTCCCATCGTCCAGCTTGCAAGCCAGCGACGACGGCGACGAGCACGACGACGAGTGCGCCCAGCGCGACCAGAACTGGCGACACAGCGTCGACGTTCGTCCTGCGGTTCGTGCCGTCGTCGATGATCTCGACGCTCCTGTCGGGGAACTGTGCGCTGTAGTGGTGGGCGCTGCTCGGGCCGTCCAGGAGTAGCCGCTGTGGTGACGCGGAGAACCGCGACGGATCGGCGATGACCACCTCATCGGACAGCAGACTGTCGGCGCGGACGCCGAGACGTCCCACCACGTTGTAGGTCGTGCCACCGACCGCGATGTCGTCACCGTGGACGCTGACGTCCGCGCCGGCGAGAGCTTCGCCGGGACCACTGGTCAGGGCATGCCCTTCGTGCAGGGGGACATCTGTCCACCGTCCCGACAGGATCGCAACGGCGCGGACACGATCATCGAGTTCCACGAACACCTTGGTTCCCGGTTCGAAGGCGCTCCGCGCACGCTCGAGATCGTCGAGGGTCGCGGTCACCCACGCGCTCTGGCCCGTGCGGAGGTCATTGCCTTCCGCGGCGATCACACGTCGGCGAGCGTCGAACACCCCGATCAAGACCGCCAACAGCGTGGCCAGCAGGAGCAGGCCCGCGATTGCCGTGATCTGTTGCTTCGTCACGTCTTCTCCTCACGCCGCAGCGGGTGTACATGCTCACGAGCCGTTAACATGTCAGACGTAGAACGTTTTGTCGAGCAACCTTATTTTCGGTCGCAACCGTCCTGCGGACGCCTGATCGGGGATCTGCAGCGCGACCGCGGACGGACTGGAGGCCCGGTGCCAGCTGGCACCGGGCCTCCCGTCCGTCGATCAGTTCCGCCCAGGGCGACAGATCAGGCGGGCTCAGGCACGCGCGCGCCGTCGCCGGCTCCGCAGCGTCCACACCAGTCCACCGGCCGCGAGCAGTGCCGCCGCCAGCAGCCCGAGGGGGAGCAGGTTCGCGCCCGTCCAGGCCAGTGCGCCGCCCGGGTCGCTGCCCGCATCCGCGCCACCGTTGCCCGGCGCTGCCGCGCCCGGTGTGCCGGATCCGCTGTCACCCGGCGTCGGAGCGCCGCTGCCCGGAGTGCCCGCGCTCGGCGACGTGGTCGGCGCCGGAACAGCCGCAGCCACGACGGTGAAGGCGGCCCGAGCGAGGGCCACACCGTCGACCGATGCGGTGACGGTCACCCGACCGGACGCCGTGCCCGGCACCCGCAGGTCGGCCGAGAACGCACCGCTCGCGTCGGTGTGGGCGGTGGCCCCGCCGATGCGTGGCGCGGTCGCCAGCGCCACATCGGTGTCGGCCGGGAACCCGCTGCCGGTCACGGTCTGCGTGTCGCCCGCGTCCACCCGAGGCGACTCGACCCGCAGGGCCGGGGTCGCCGCCGCCTTGCTGCTGAAGGCGACGACCGTGCGCTTCGTCACGGACCGTTCGTCGACCGGCACGCTGATGGTGCGGGTGGCGGCGTCGTAGGTCCAGGCGGTGTTCGTGATCACTCGGCCGTCGATGGTGACGGTGCGGGGGCGGTCGGCGTTCGTGAACGTCGCCGTCCACGAGCGGTCCTGCACCTGGCCGGCGAAGGAGCCGTCGGCGGGGGCGATGGCGAGCGAACCGCCGGTCGCCTGCTGGGTGTAGCGGACGGCGGTGGAAGCGCTGCCCGCCCCGGCCTTCGCGGACGCGGCTGCCGTGGTCATCGCGCTCGACTGCGCGGTGTCGGCGGCGTTGTCCGCAGCGCCGTCCTCGCCGGCGTCTTCGTGCAGGTCGAACGAGCCGTTCGCTCCGGTCGCCACCGTCAGGGTGACGGAGTCGAGCGGTGCGGCGTCGTTCTTGACCTGCTCCGAGCGGGTGGGGACGATCCCGCCGCTCTTCACGAACACCGGCATGCTGTTCAGGTCGGTCGTCACGTCGGCGGTGGTGCCGCCCGCGTACGTCTTGCCGGTGAACCAGTCGGTCCACGAGCTGCCGGCCGGGAACCAGACGGAGCGGGTCGCCTTGCCGGAGTCGTCGTTCGCGGTGGTGACCGGGGCGACGAGCACGTTCGGGCCGTACAGGTACTCCGAGCCGGCCTGGGCGTAGGACTCCTGCGCCTCGGGGTACTGCAGGTAGAGCGGCTGCAGGATCGGCGTGCCGGTCTCGGTGGCCTGGGCCGCGAGCGTGTAGGTCAGGGGGACCAGGGCCTCGCGGAGGTTCAGGAACTGCTTGGCCGAGGCCTCGGCGGCGGCCGGGTACTGCCACGGCAGCCGGTCGCTGTGGTTGCTGTGCAGGCGGTCGATCGGCTGGAAGGTCCCGAGTTGCACCCAGCGGGCGTAGAGGTCCTCGGGCAGCTGGGTCGTGCCCTCCTCGGCGCCCTCGATGCCGTACTGCCCGCCGTTGTGGCCACCGATGTCGTGACTGACCGAGGCCAGGCCGGTCGCAGCGGACTCACCCGGGGTGTACCCGACCTCGGCGAGCAGCATGTCCCACGACGACGTGGTGTCGCCGGTGAAGTGCACGGTCGTGCGCTTGTCCGCCCACGGTCCGGTCGGGACCGCCTGTGGGTTGCCGTAGCCACCGGCGGTCAGCGAGCCGTACGCCCGCGAGAACGCGAGCCCCCGGCCGCCGAGCGCCTGGTCCGTGTACTTCGCGTACTGCTGGTTGATGAACGCGTCGGGGGTGACGCCGTTCGCGGAGTACTTCGAGTTCTCGCTGCAGCACCAGTCGAGCCACCACATGTCGACGCCCTTCGGCTGCAGCGAGGTGTGCAGGTCGAAGTAGGCCTTCAGCTGGTCGGGGTCGGACCAGTCGAACAGGTACCGGTCGCCGTCGCCCTTGGTGAGCTTGCCCTTCGCAGTGGCCTGGGCCTTCGCGAACTGCGGGTCCTGGCTCGAGATCGACGGGTGGATGTTGAGGGTGTTGTGGATGCCCTCGGCGTGCCAGTCGGCGAGCAGGCCGGTCATGTCCGGGATCCGGGACGGGTCGACCGACCAGCCGTTCCACTTGCTGTCGCCCTGGTTGGTGGTGCTGCCGATCTTGTAGTCGGTGTCGATCGCCATGACGTCGACGGGCACGTCCTCGTCCTCGAACTGCTTCGCGATCGCCAGGTAGTCGGCCTGCGAACGGTCGTAGTACTCGGAGTACCAGACGCCGTACGCCCAGCGGGGGAGCAGCTTCGTCGGACCGGTCAGGACGGCGAGCTCCTGCAGGGCATGGCGGTAGTCGGAGCCGTACCCGAAGACGTAGCCGTCCTGGTAGCGCTCGCCGCCGTGGTCACCCGCCGGCGTGACGGTGTCGTTCGCCTGGTCGTACAACGCCGAGGCGCTGTCGTCGAGGAGTGACCAGCCGTCCTGGTAGAGCAGACCCGGGTTCGTCTTCACGGATCCGTTGGCGGTGTCGAGGTCGCGTCGGTACCCACCGAGCGGGGCGTGCGCGGCGAGGACCGGCGACGCGGTGTCGACCACGGCGACGGTGTCGAAGTTCACGTTGCAGTTGTTCGCCACGGTCGGGCACCCGATCACGACGTCGTTCCTGCCGGCGGCCAGGTGCACCGGCACGGTGGCGGTGTTCCAGTAGTCCCAGCCGCTCGTCTTCGGGAGCGGTGCAGTGGTCGCCTGTTGACCGGCCGGGGCCGCGGTGAGCGTCGGCGTCCCGGCGGAGCCGTTGGCGTAGCGGACCTGCAGGGCGTAGTCGCCCGCGGCCGGCACGCCGGTGACGTGGGTCGTCAGCTGCGCCCCGGCACGCTCGAACCCGGCGACGAAGCCGGTTCCGGCGAAGCCGTTGTGGTTCGTGGCGGGCGTCGCAGGGGCTGTCCGTGCCGAGTCCTCGGCCTGGCACACGGTGCCGAACGCGCAGTCCTCGCCGGTGACCGTGGTCGACGGCGCCGGGTAGGCGGCACCGGTGCTGACCAGGGCCAGGCTGTCGACGTTCACCCGGCCGGAGTCGTCCGCGGTGCGTTCGATGCGCACGCGGTGCTCGCCCGCCGTCAGGTCGAGCGTCGTGGCGGCGGTGGTCTTCCAGTCGTCCCAGTTCGCGCCGGGTGCGAGCCGGATCGTCTTGGCGGCTCCGCCGTCGACGGTCACGCTGAGGGTGCGGGTGGCGACCTGGCCGTCGCCGCCCTGCGAGTTCGCGTAGCGCAGGGCGAGGTCGTACGAGCCGGCACGTTCCGCCGTGGTCGTGAAGGTCATCGCGTTGCCGACGGACTCGAAGCCCGCGGCGAACCCGGCTCCGGTGAAGCCCGTGTGGTCCGTGGCGAGGGACAGGCCGGTGAGCCCGAGGGTCTCGGCCTCGCAGAGCGACCCGATCGTGCAGGACGGGGTCGGCGTCGACACCCACGGGGTGCCGGTGACCCGCTGGCCGGACGCCGTGGTCACGGTGGTCTGCAGGGTGTCCTGCGTGAACGCCCCCGAGCCCTCCTTGTAGCGCACGGTCATCGCGCCCGTGTCGAGCGTCAGCCAGCCGTCCCGCTCGGTCTTCGTGAACGTCGTCGGGGCGAAGTCGTCACGCCCGATGACGTTGAAGGTGCTGCCGTCGGTGAACTGGGAGTCGCCGGCGTACTCGGTGCGGATCAGCGTGGGGGAGAGCACCTCGAACCGGGCCTGGCCCGAGACGACGGTGCGGTCGGCTGTCGGGTCCGCGGCTGCCGGGATCGCGGCGATCCCGAGCATGCCGAGGGCGGTCGCAGCGACGATGCCCGACGACAGCGCGCGGCGCAGCCCTCGGGAACGGAAGGAGATGGGGCGCAAGTGGGTGCTCCTCGTGGACGTCGTCGTCCATCGGGCCGTGCAACGGCCGTGACCTGCGGGCCGTCCCTGCGGCGGCCCGTTTACAACGCTGTAAACCATACGACGCGAATGGCGCCCGAGGAAGGGGCAGCCGTCGGCGGCTCGTTTCGCGGCTCCCGCCGCACCGGTCAGCGTCGTGGTCGCGTCATGCGCAGCCCTGGACTCGAGCCGCTGACGGACTGGAGGCCCGGTGCCAGCTGGCACCGTGCCTCCAGGCTCGGCCGTCACCCCGCTGGCGCGGTGCGCCGGTACCGGCTGGTGGGGCCCACCTCCAGGCTCGGCCGTCACCCCGCTGGCGAGCGCCGTTCGTGGAGGGTTGCTGCAAGCATTCGCTCCCGCGTTCCGCCCCCTGTGCTCGGCCTGGGTGACGGAGAACGAAGACGGCCGGCTGAAAGTTCTCGGCCCGCCCCTACGACGCGAGCATCTGCGCCACCACCGCGTACAGGTCCTTGGGGTCGCCGGCGAGCATCTGCTTGATCAACGCGGCCTGCTCGTCGACGACGACCTCGTAGTCGTCGCGCTCGACGCCGTCCAGGGTCGCGCGCGCCACGTTCGCCGGGTCGGTCTTGGCCATCGAGATCCCCGCGGTCATGTCGGTGTCGGCCACTCCGAGGTGCACGGACATCACCGTGGTTCCTTGGCTGGCCAGCTCGTGACGCAACGCGTTGCCCATGTTCCACAGGGCCGCCTTCGACACCGCGTAGGCGGAGGCTCCGGGCATGGCGAGCCACGAGGCGCCGGAGGCGATGTTCACGATGCTCCCACCGCCGTTCGCCGCCAGGACCGGCGCGAACGCGCGGATCACGGACAGGGTGCCCCAGACGTTCGTGTCCATGTCGGCGTGTGCTGCGTCCAGGTCGCCCAGCAGGGTCGCCGTGGTCGCGATCCCGGCGTTGTTGATCAGGAGATCGACGTCGGTCGCGACCGCGGCCGCCGCTGCGACGGACGCGGGGGAGGTGATGTCGAGGGCGAGGCGCTCGACGCCCTCGAGGTCGATCAGGTCAGGGCGTCGGGCGGTGGCGTAGACCTTCGCCCCACGGGCGATCAGCTGCGCGGCGAGGTGGCGTCCGATACCGCGGTTCGTGCCGGTGACGAGGGCGGTGGCTCCAGAGAGGTTCATGCCCGCTACGCTAGAACCTGACGTCAACGTCAGAATCAAGTCCGAGGGGCAGAACGATGCGGATCGGTGAACTCGCAGAACGGGCCGGCGTCAGCGTCCGGTCGCTGCGGTACTACGAGGAACAGGGCCTCCTCGAGTCCGAGCGGACCACGGGCGGACACCGGGAGTACCGCGAGCCCGATGTCGCGCGGGTGCGCTTCATGCAGATGCTCTACGCGGCGGGCATGCCGAGTCGTCGGATCGTCGAACTCCTGCCCTTCCTCGACACCGGGGTCGCGACGCGGACGATGCTCGACCACTTCGACGAGGAGAGCGATCGCATCCGACGCCAGATCGAGGCCCTCGGTGCCACCCACGACCGCCTCGCGCGGCTCCGCGACATCGCGGCGGAGTCCGTCGCGGGGCGGCCGCCGGAGGAGTGCCGCTCGTCGGCGAACGCCGCCGCCGCCTGAGCGCCCCGACTAGCTGGCGGCGGGCCTGCTGAACAGGTTGACGACGTTGCCGTCCGGGTCGCGGACCAGTGCGGAGCGGTTGCCCCACGGCATCGTGGTCGGTTCCAGGACGACGTCGTCGCTGCTGAGCTGCAGTTCGGCGAAGTCGCCGTCGACGTCGGCGACCTCGAACTCGATGAGCACGGAGCGGTTCGTCGCGGGCGTCAGCGCGTCGCCGAGCATGGCCACCGTCGCGGTGCTGGCGATCGCGAGGGTCCCACCCGGGCCGCTGAACTGCGCGAAGACCGGTGCGGGGCGCTCGGCCTGCTGGCCGGTGACCCGTTCGTAGAAGGCGACCATGCCCTCGAGGTCGTCGGTGATGATGCGGACGGATGCGAACGACATGGGGTTCCTCACGGTGGTGCTGCTGACTCGGAGTGACCAGCTTCTCCGGCCGTCGCGACACCGTCCTGTCGGTGTTTCCGGAAACCGACGGCGCAGCTACTCGTCGAGGACCGGCCGGAGTCGTCCGTACTGGATCGCGAGGTCCTCGGATCGCAGGACGCGCTGCGAGGGCCGCTCGTCGGTGACGTCGACCGACAGCATCCGGTCGCCCCGGAACGCCCGCACCCCGTCGCGCATCCGGCACCAGGCGATCAGGTACCACTGACCGTCCTTCCCGATCGACCCCAGCGGTTCGACGTCTCGGACGGACTCCGCTCCGTCGGCGTCCCGGTACCGGAGTCTCACCACTCGATCCGCGCGCAGGGCCGCCGCGAACTCGGCCGGGACGACCGTGTCCTCCTCGCTCTCCAGGAAGTGCACGCGGGACGCCAGCGCGCTGGCTCGTGCGGCGTCCCCGGCGGGCATGACCGCGAGCGTCTTCCTGGCCGCGGTGTGCGCGGCGTGCCGGAACGGACTGCGCCCCAGCGAGCCGAGCCCGATCAGCACCGCGAGGGCCTCGTCCGGCGTGAAGCCCGCCGGGCCGAGCGTCGCGGACGCGTCGATGACGTACCCACCCGTCCGGCCGGGCTCCGCCCAGATGGGCACGCCCGACTGCTGCAACGCGGAGATGTCCCGTTCGATCGTCCGCACCGACACCTCGAACCGTTCCGCGAGACGACGCGCGCTCCGCGGTTGCGGGGAGACGGCGCGCAACTCCTCCACGAGGCCGTAGAGCCGGTCGGTGCGGTTCACCTCGTCATCTTCCCTCGCGCGTCGACCTTCCGTCCGATCCACGCCGTCTCGTGTGACGGGTGCTCACTCCGCGGAGCGCAGCTCCTGCACGTCGCCGTCGGAGCACTTCGAGACGCCGGTGATGCTGTAGCGCTGCGGGTAGGCGTTGAAGCCGATCGAGGTGACGGGGCCGTCGACGCCGCGGATCCCGGTGAGCGGGTCTGCGCCGCCGCTCTCGAACCGTTCCGTGGTGATCCCCTTGGCCTTCCAGAGTTCCTCGACGGTGCGGATGTCGGCTGCCGGATCGCCGCCGCCGTCCGTGCCGCTCCGCTCCAGGATGTACACGAAGCGGGCGCCTTCCTGGCCACCCGACCGAGTGCAGACCTCGGCAGCGGGGCCGCGGTAGACGGTCCAGTCGCCACCGACCGCGTCGGTCGACTCCTTCACGACATCAACGATCGACTTCTCGGCGTCGGACGGATCCACGGTCTTGCCTCCGGGGGTGTTGCTACAGCCGGTCATGGTCAGCGCCGCTGTCAGGACGAGGACGCCGGTGCTGGTGCGGGCGAGGCCGCGGAATCGTTCGTTCACGGTCACAGTGTCCACTGCGGACTCTCCAGGAGCCGGGACTCCGCTTCCTCGATCTCGACGGCGGCACGGTTCCCTGGTGACGCGTCCCGGTGGCCGGGCTGCGGCACTCGACGGGTGACGACGACGGACTGGAGGCACGGTGCCAGCTGGCACCGTGCCTCCAGTCCGTCTCGGCTCACGTCCGGCTCAATGCCCGGTGAGCGCGCGGTGGGCGAAGTCGAGTCGAGCGGCCGACCGAGACGCGGGGAGCCGCCCGCCGATCTCGAGGGTCGCCAATCCGTGGAGCGTCGCCCATGCCACCTCGGCCTCGGTGCCGTCGGGCCCAGGGAACGCCTCGTGGATCGCGGCGAAGGTGCGCTGGAGCGCGTCCGGGGCGGTGCCCGACCCGAACTCGATCCCGGACGGCATGGAGAACATCGCGTCGTACACCCGCGGCTGGTCGACGGCGAACCCGAGGTACGCCTGCATCCGGGCCTGCGGGTCGGCTGGCACGGTTTCCATCGCGACCGCGATCGCCTTGAACCCCTCGAGCGCGACCGCGTCGATCAGGGCCTGTCGGCCGCCGGCGAACGCGGAGTAGATGACGGGCTGCGTCACCCCGATCTCGGACGCGAGTCGTCGCATGGTGACGGCGTCCCACCCTTCGGCTGCCGCGACCCCGCGAGCCGCCTGGGTGATCTGCGCGCGCCGGTCGTCGAGGTCGGGAGCGGGTCGAGGAGACATGGTGAGAGGGTAACAGAACAAGGTTACCTAACAACGGTAGACAAGGGGGAGGGTCTGCATCAACGTCGTTACAGAACGACGTTAGGCAATCACCGGAAGGTTCCCCCATGTTCATCGCCGCACTCGCAGTCGCCGTCCTCGGATGCCTCTTCATCCTCTTCATCGGTGGCCGGTTCCTCCTCGCACCGACGGTCGCCACAGCCGGGTTCGGCGTGGCAGAGGACCGCCGCAGGGCATTCACGAGCATCAAGGGGGTCCGCGACATCACCTCCGGCATCGTGCCGCTGGTGGTCCTGCTCGTCGCCGGTCCGCACGCGTTCGGCTGGGTGCTGCTCGCCGCCGCCATCACCCCGATCGGTGACGCGATCATCGTCGTCACGAACGGCGGGACGCTCCGCCAGGCACTCACCGTCCACGGTGCGACGGCGGTCGTGCTCATCGTCGCCGGGCTCGTGCTCGCCCTCGGCTAGAGCTTCGCTGTCGACCCCGTGGCGCGGATCGTCATCGCTCGACGACCTCCGCCGCTCGTACGGCACGCACCCGCAGGAAGTCGAGCTTGTCGGCGTCGGGGCCACTCTCGGGCGTGGAGTAGACGACGAGCTTGATGTCGGAGTCGGGCACGGTGACGACGTCGCAGTCCAGGACGACGTCGCCGACCACCGGGTTGTGGACCGTCTTCACGAGCGACTGGTGTGCCGCGGCTCGTCCTTCGTCCCAGTACCCGGCGAAGCGTTCGCTCTCGGTCCGGAGCCGGGCGATGAACGCGCGGAACGCAGGGTCGCCGCCGAGGCTGCCGGCGGTGCGTCGGAGGTCGGCGACGAGCGCCCGCTCGAACGGTTCCGGCCCACCGTGCGCCGTCGCGATCTCGGCGACGCGGTTGTCGAGGAACGTCTGCACGATCAGGTTCTGCTCGGGGTCCCCGCGCACCGACGGCGCGTCGAAGAGTGCCTGCCAGAGCGGCGTGGAGTGCAGCAGTGTCCAGTCGGCGGCGAACACGGCGAGCGGCAGGTCACCCATCCGGACGAGCATCCGCTGGACTCCGGGTGGGATGTGGCGGGACACCACACCGGCCCGGGGTGAGGCGAGTCCGGCGGCGCGGTGGAACAGGTCCGTCTCGGCTCGGTCGAGCTGGAGCGCACGGGCGAGCGCCTGGACGACCTGGGCAGAGGGGGTGCGGGAGCGGCCCTGCTCGAGCCGCATCACGTAGTCGGCGCTGACACCCGCGAGCTGCGCGAGTTCCTCACGGCGGAGGCCTGCCGTCCTGCGCCGACCGTACGACTCCATCCCGACGTCCTCCGGGGTCAGCCGACCCCGCCACGATTGGAGGAGATCGCCGAGGGCTTCGACCTGGTCTGCGGACACCCCACCATTCTCCGCGCGGGGACCCGCCGCTGGGTAGGACTGTTCTTCCGTGGCTGGAGATCCCGCAGCGCCGCACGCTGGTCACCTCACCACCAGCAACGAGCTCGAAGGAGATCCATGACGAACACCCTCATCACCGGCGGCAACAAGGGCATCGGCCGAGAGACCGCGCGACGGCTGATCGCCGCCGGGCACACCGTGTGGATCGGCGCCCGCGACACCGATCGCGGTCGGCGAGCCGCCGAGGAACTCGGGGCGTCGTTCGTGCAGCTCGACGTCACGGACGACGCCTCGGTCGTCGCGGCCGCGGCGACGATCCTCGACCAGGCGGGGCACCTCGACGTCCTGATCAACAACGCCGGCATCCTCGGGGACGTCACCGCGCCCGAGGACATGACCGTCGACCAGTTGCGCGACGTCTACGAGACGAACGTCTTCGGCGTCGTGCGGGTGACGAACGCGTTCCTGCCGGTCCTCCGGCGGTCCGCGCAGCCCTCCGTGATCAACGTGACGAGCGGCCTCGGATCGTTCACCATGATCCACGACCCCGAACGCGTGGAGTCGCGGTACCCGCTCGCGGCGTACGGGTCGTCGAAGACCGCGGTCACGATGCTGACCATGCAGTACGCCAAGACGACGCCGGACGTCCGCTTCAACGCGGTGGACCCCGGCCAGACCGCGACGGAGTTCACCGGGAACCTCGGGCACAGCGTCGAGGAGGGCGCCGACGCGGCCGTCCGCGTTGCGACCCTCGGTGCTGACACGCCGACCGGCACCGTCACGGATCGCGAGGGCACCCTGCCCTGGTGACCGCGCGACGCTCCTCGTGCCGTGACGGGCTGGAGGTGCGGTGCCAGCGGGCACTGTGCCTCCCGTCCGTCCGCTGGTCGCGTGGCGCGACCGACGCAGGCTTGTTCACCCAACCGACGCATGCGCGTGGCAGGGTGGTGCGGGGCATCGTCGCCCGCAGCCCAGCCAGCCGCCAGCGGAGCACGATGCCAACACCCGACCTCATGATCGTCACGGACCTCGACGGGACGTTCCTCGACCACCACGACTACTCCTTCGACGCGGCCCTGCCGATGCTGGAACAGCTGCGGGCGGACGACGTCCCCGTGGTGTTCTGCAGCAGCAAGACGCGGGCCGAGATCACGGCGCTGCAGGCACGCACCGGGCTCGACGGGCACGCGTTCGTGGCGGAGAACGGCGCGGTCGTCGTCGGACCGGCGGGCGACGTGCTGGTCGGACCGGTCGACGGTGAGCTCGAACGCCTGCGTGCCGCGCTCGACGACATCCGAACGGTGCTGGGTCTGCAGTTCTCGACCTTTTCGGGTGTGACCGACGTCGTCGTCGCCGACTGGACCGGACTCGACGTCGCCGCTGCGAGTGCTGCCCGGGCCCGCGAAGCGTCCGAGGTTCTGCTCTGGCACGCCGAGGACGACGACCGGGCGGACGCGTTCCGCGCGGCGCTCGCCGCGGTCGGCCTCGACCTGGTGCGCGGCGGCCGGTTCTGGCACGTGCTGCCGGCGAGCCGCGACAAGGGCGCGGCGGTCCGGACGCTGATCGCCGACCACGAGCGCCGGACGGGGACGGTCCCGCGCACGATCGGACTCGGTGACGGCCCGAACGACACGGCGATGCTCGACGCGGTCGACTTCGCCGTCGTGGTCCGCGGACACGGCCCGGCACCCGGACCACTCGCCGACGACCGACCCGAGCGCGTCCACCGCACGACCGCCCCCGGCCCGCAGGGGTGGACCGAGGGCCTCACCCGATTCACCACCCCGTCCGTCAGGAGCCACCGATGAGCGACTTCCACCAGAACGGCGTCATCACGACGTTCCACGACCTCGGTCGCCGCAGCACCGCGAGCCTCGAAGAAGACCTGCGCGGCTTCGCCGAGAAGCGCCCGATGAGCCTGATCCTGCCGGCGCTGTACTCCGAGCTCCAGCGTCCGGCCCTGTCGCGGATCGTCGACGAGCTGGCCGAGGCCGACTGGCTCAGCGAGATCGTGATCGGGCTCGACCGGGCCGACCGCTCGCAGTTCGAGCACGCCCGCGAGTTCTTCTCGCGGCTGCCGCAGCGGCACCGGATCCTGTGGAACGACGGGCCGCGGCTGCGCGAGCTCGACGCCGAACTGGAGCGCGCGGGCTTGGCACCGGGGGAGCCCGGCAAGGGCCGGAACGTCTGGTACTGCACCGGGTACGCCCTGGCGTCGGAGCGGGCGGACTGCATCGCCCTGCACGACTGCGACATCACCACCTACGAGCGGGGCATGCTCGCGCGGCTGTTCTACCCGGTCGCGAACCCCGCGTTCGACTACGAGTTCTCGAAGGGCTACTACGCCCGCGTCGCCGACGGTCGGATCAACGGCCGCGCCGCACGGCTGCTCGTCGGGCCCCTGCTCCGCTCGCTCCGCCAGGTCTACGGGGAGTCCGAGTACCTGGAGTACCTCAGCAGCTTCCGGTACCCGCTGTCCGGCGAGTTCGCGATGCGTGCCCACGTGCTGAACGGCCTGAAGATCCCCGGCGACTGGGGACTCGAGATCGGCATGCTCTCCGAGGTCTACCGCGACTACGCGACCCGGCAGGTGTGCCAGGTGGAGATCGCCGACGCGTACGACCACAAGCACCAGCCCCTCGCCGAGGCCGACGGCACCGGCGGCCTCGCACGCATGGGCAACGACATCGTGCAGTCGCTGCTCCGGAAGCTCGCGACGATGGGCGTCCCGCTCACGGCCGACTCGTTCCGGGTGCTCAAGGCGACGTACTACCGGAACGCGCTCGACATCGTCGAGGTCTACCGGCACGAAGCCGAGATGAGCGGGCTCGCGTTCGACCAGCACGCGGAAGAAGCCGCGGTGGAGCTCTTCACCAAGGCGATCCTCGACGCCGGCGGCGCGTTCACGGCGCGGCCGAACGACAAGCCGTTCATCCCGAGCTGGAGCCGGGTGCGCTCGGCGGTGCCGGACGTGCTCGACCGGCTGCGGGACGCGGTGGAGGCGGACCAGCAGGACTGATCCGGCGCCCTGAGCGCGCCCTGGGCGCGCGTCAACGGCGGACGGGAGGCACGGCACCATCTGGCACCGTCCCTCCAGGCACGGCCGTCACCCCGCTGGCGCGGTGCGCCGGTACCGGCTGGTGGGGCCCACCTCCAGTCCGTCGGTCTGGCGCCGTTCTCAGGCCGCGCGCTTCGGTGCCCAGCCGAGTTCCGGACCCAGCCGCTCGGCGATGTCCGTGGTGATCTGGGCGTAGTCGTCGGGCTCGAACGAGAACGGGAGCGCGAAGGCGACCTCGGTGACCGCCTGGTAGCCGACATCGGCACGCAGCCGGTCCGCGATCTCGGCCGACGTGCCCACCAGGTCGGCGGCGAAGAGCATCCCGGCGGGTCCCATCGGCACGCCGACGCGGCCCGAGCGGCTGTCGACGTAGGCGCGGTAGCGGGACTCCTGCTCGCTCGTCGCGGTGTCGGTCGGGATGACGACCAGGCCCTGCGAGACGCGGGCGGCAGCGGGGTCGGGGTGGACGTCGAGGTAGGCGTCGATCTGGGCGCGCTGGTTCGTGGCGAAGTCGGTGCCGTTCTCACTGCGGGTGACGCTCGAGGTGAGCAGGTGGAAGCCGTTCTCGCCCGCCCACACGGCCGACTTCGTGCTGCCGGTGCCGTACCAGATCCGTTCGGCCAGGCCGGCGCTGTGCGGCTGGACGGTGCTCGCGAACTCCTCGATGCCGCGGCGTTCGACGGTCTCGGTCACCGGGTCGCCGCGCACCAGGTCACGGAAGCGCAGGAGCCGCCCGTTGCCGAGGTCCTCGTGCTCCAGGGTGTCGGGGTAGATCGCGTCGCTGTACAGGTCGAAGTGCATCGGGGTGCCGACCGAGAACCCGGGGTTCAGGCGGCCACCGAGGAGCACGTCGACCGTGCTGAGGTCCTCCGCCAGTCGGAACGGGTTCTCCGCGCCGATCGGGGTGACGGCGGTGCCGAGGTCGATGCGCGAGGTGCGCTGCGAGGCGGCGGCCAGCACCGCGACCGGCGAGGAGATGCCGTGCTGCAGGTGCCGGTGGCGCAGCCAGGCGCTGTCGAAGCCCAGGGCCTCGGCGCGCTCGATCACGCGCAGGGTGTCCTCGTGGCCCTCGGACGGTCGGGCGGGGTCGAACGACCCGATCGTCAGGAAGCCGAGCCGGTGCAGGGGAGTTCCGTCGAGGGGCATGGGTCGATCGTGCCAGACGCGCCGTGCCGGGTCCGTCGTGCCCGGTGCGTCGCCCAGACCCCGGTCTTGCCGGTCAGGGCCGGGTCTCCTTGATCAGCGCCTCGACGTTGTTGCCGTCCGGGTCGGACACGAATGCCGTGTACGCGCCGTACTCCGGCCAGTAGCGCGGCTCGTGCCGTGACACCCCGCCGGCGGCGACGGCCTCGCGGTGGAAGGCGTCGACCTCGCTCCGTGAACCGGCCTCGAACGCCAGGTGGAGTCCGCGCGTCGTCGCCTCGGGGGTCCGGGCGGTCTCGAGCGAGACGCTCGGGGTGTCGTCCCCGTGCTGCCAGAACTCGGCGACGGAGTCCGTGCGGTAGCCCGCCCCGATGCCGAGGGGCGCGAGGGCAGCGGTGTAGAACGCGGCGCTCGCGGCGAAGTCGCTGGCGAAGACGCCCAGGTGGTGGATGAGGTGACGACCCGGCATGGGACGACCCTAGGCCGAGATCGCGGCATCCGTCCGGGCAGCACCCCGGTCCCGCTGGCAGGCTGGATCCGTGCACATCACCCTCGACTCCGCGACCGACATCGTCATCTCCGGCATCCGTTTCCCGGAGGGCAACCGCTGGCACGGCGGTCGGCTCTGGTACTCCGACATGCACACCGGCCAAGTGTTCTCGGTCGACCCGTCCTCGACCGACGGCCCCCGGCTCGAGGCCACCGTCGACGGGCAGTCGTCGGGGCTCGGCTGGCTCGCCGACGGGCGTCTGATCATCAGCTCGATGGAGTCCCGCACGGTCGTCGCCGTCGAGCCGGACGGCAGCACCTCGGTGTTCGCCGACCTCTCCACGATCGAGTCGTCGCTCGTGAACGACCTGGTCGTCGACGCCCAGACTGGCCGGACGTACATCGGCGCCTTCGGGTACGACCTGTACGCGGGCGAGGAACTGCGGCCCGGCCCGCTCTACGTGATCGACCCCGACGGCTCCGTCCGCCTGGCCGCCGAGGGCCTGGTGTTCCCGAACAGCGCCAACATCCTGCCCGGCACCCGGACCCTGGTGGTCAGCGAGACGTGGGGCGGCCGGCTCACCGCGTTCGACATCGAGGACGACGGTTCGCTGACCGGGCGTCGCGAGTGGGCGGCCCTGCCCGGCGGCGTGACCCCGGACGGCAGCACCGTCGACCGTGACGGCGCGATCTGGGTGTGCTCGGTCGACACGGGGGAGTTCCTGCGGGTCGTCGAGGGCGGCGAGGTGACGGACCGCATCGACGCCCCCGGGGACTGCGCGATCGACTGTGCGCTCGGTGGCGAGGACGGTCGCACCCTCTACCTGGCGACCGCCGACAGCTACGACCCGGCCGTGACGGCGACGACGCGCGCCGGTCGGATCAGTTCGGTGCGCGTCGAGGTCCCCGGGTGGTGAACCCGAGCGACCTCGCCGAGGCGACGCGTCGTGCCGAGCACCTGGTCGAGCACGGGCCGACGGTGGTCGTGATGTCGCAGCAGGCGGGGTTCGCCGGCATGTCGATCCTGTGGGCGTTCATCAGCCTTCCCTCCGTGCTCCGCACCGACTCGGTGATCTGGTTCCTGTTCGCCCTGGCCGGAGCGGTCGTGAACGTGACCGCATGGGTCGGTGCTCGACGCCACCGCAGGCTGCTGCCGTATCTCGTCGAGACGCCGGAACAGCCGCTCGGCGCGCTCACGCCGGCGGACCGCAAGTCCGTCACCCGACAGATCAGCGGACGGGCACCGGTGACGCCCGGGGCCGTGCCGCTCGTGCGGGCGATGCTCGCGTGGCAGCGACGCTCCACCTGGACCTCGGCCCCGACCCTGATCGGCACCGGGCTGAGCCTGTTGGGACTCGGAGGTGCCTCGGCCACGACGTTCGGTTGGGGTTGGGCGTTCCTGGTGTTCATCGCCGCCGTCGTGGTGTTCGTCACGGTCGCGACGGTGATCGGCGTACGTCGAAGCCGCCGGGTCCTGGCCGAGCTGGACCGGGCAGGGACGCCGGTCTCCTGACCTCGGGTATGCCGCCTCCAGCGTCGGTCAGCGTGGGTACGGTGAGGCCGAGATGGACAGTCAAGGTCCGGGGGAGGCCAGGCTGGTCCCATGTCGGACGAGATTGTCGAGCAGGAGTGGTTCCGAGCCGTCCTGCGCTCGGTCGGCGGGTCGGTGGACCGGGTCGAACGGCTGCACGGCGGGGCGGTGAACCACACCTACCGGGTGGACCGCGCGGGTGCTGCACCAGTGGTCCTGCGGTTCCCCGTCGACCCCAGTCGGCAGGACGAGTACCCCGTCGAGTCGTGGGCCGCTCGGAGCGCGAGCCGGGTCGGCATCCCGGTCGCCGAACCGCTCGCCCACGGGACGGAGGGCGGTGTCCCCTTCTCGGTGTCGGAGTACGTCGCGCCCGACCCACGACCGATCGACCGCCCGTGGCGGTGGCTCGGTAGCGCCGCCCGAGCCGTCGCCACGATCCCGCTCGTCGATGCGCCTCGGTCGTTGTTCTCGCGGTTCGGCGACGACCTCCGGCTCGCCTGGACCGCGCACCTCGACTACGACCTCGATGCGCTCGGCGACGACGATCCGCTGCTCCGTGACGGTGCCTACGCGTCGCCGGACCGGGTGCGTGATCGTCTCGCTCCGCTGTCGGACGCGCAGTTCGAGTTCGGGCTGGCCCACGGCGACCTCGCACCTCGCAACCTGGTCTCCCGCGGTCCGGACCGGCCGCCGGTGCTCATCGACTGGGGCGCCGCGGAGACCGGTCCGGCACCGTGGACCGACGCCCGCCGGGTCTTCGTGTGGACGTTCATCGACGGGTCCGTCACCCGCGCGGACCACGACGACTTCATGGCGGCTGCCGGACTCGCCTCGGACGACGACCACCGGCGGCTCGCGTCGATGACCGCGCTGCACCTGATCGACGTCACGCGGTGGGCGCGTGACCGGCGACCGGACCTGTACGACGAGTACCTCGGAGGCTGTCGCAGCGGACTCGAGCGCATCGAGGAGGTCGTCGGCCCGGCCTAGCGCATGCGGCGCGCGCGCACGCCCCCGCGTCACCTGCACCCCTCCGGGTACGGCAGACTGCACGGACAAGCATCCAGGAGTGATCGTCATGTTCGTCGCCGCCATCGTCTTCCTCGTCATCGCGCTCGTCGCGCTCTTCTTCCGAACACGCACCTACTCCACCCCCGCACGACCGGCCACACCCGGTCGCGAGGCACGCCCCGCCGTCCCGACCCGCCGCCCGAACCTCATCGCGACGTGGACCGCGGCCGCTGCCGGCGTCTTGTTCGTCGGGCTCACGCTCGGCAGCACCCTGTACGCGCAGGACACGGGCGAGTCGAAGGTGCAGGTGGACATCTCCGGCAACATCGTCGGGCAGAGCACGGACTCCGGGTTCCACTTCAAGGCGCCGTGGGCCACGCTCCACACGTTCAACATCCGGAACCAGACCGTCACCTACATCAACGCGGTGAACGGCTCCGACTCGGACAACAACGGCAACGTCCGCTCCGGCCCGTACGTCACGGTGCAGGACCAGGACGGCGTCTCGTCGAACGTCAGCCTCAACCTGCAGTACAGCATCGACGCGAAGTCGGTCACCGACATCTACCGGTCGTACAAGACCGAGGAGAACTTCAAGACGCAGTTCATCGGCAACTCGGTCCGCAGCGTCGTGCGCCAGGTGCCGAACGACTTCACCACCATCGAGCTGATCACCAAGCGCGGCACCGTCGAGAAGGCGATGATCCAGGCGCTCGAGAAGCGGTGGAAGGGCTCGGGCGTACACGTCGACAACTTCGCCCTGCAGGAGATCACGCCGCCGAAGTCCGTCATCGACGCCTACGCCACCGCGCAGCAGGCGCAGATCCAGGTCACGAAGGAGCGCGCACTCCTGGACGCCAAGAAGGTGCAGGCGCAGCAGCAGGTCGCCGAGGCGCAGGGTCAGGCCGACGCCAACGAGGTCCTCAACGAGCACCCGCTCTCCGACGCCGCCCTCAAGCAGCGCGAGATCGAGGCCCTCAAGAGCGCCGGCGACAACGGCTCGCTGATCGTCGTGCCGCAGGGCACGGACAACATCCTCAGCCTGCCGGGCACCTCGGGTTCGAAGAGCAAGTAGCGCGCCGAGACACCGCCAGTAGCCGAGACGCCTCCGTTGTCGACAGGCGTCTCGCGCACGGGGCGGCGTCGGGGGAACACGACGGCGTCTTCCGGATCCGAGACGCGCGCCGAGACGGACGGGAGGCCCGGTGCCAGCTGGCAACGGGCCTCCCGTCCGTCGGTGTGACGGGGTCCGGGTCCCCGCTCAGGCCGCGCCGTGACTGGCGCGGCTGCGCCGCGAGAGCGAGTCGATGATGACGGCGAGCAGCAGCACCGCGCCGGTGATCATGTAGCGGATCGACGAGTCGAGGCTCAACAGGGTGAGCCCGTTCGAGATCGACTGGATCACGATGATGCCGAGCAGCGCCGACCAGGCGCTGCCACGGCCGCCGAACAGGCTGGTCCCGCCGATCACGGCTGCGGCGATCGCGTTGAGGTTCGTGTCACCGGCGCCGGACGACAGGCTCGCCGAGTTCAGGCGGGCGGCGGCGAGGATGCCGCCGACGGTGGCGAAGAGCGAGGTCAGCATGAACACCGAGATGTAGATGCGGTTCACCCGGATGCCGGACCGTCGTGCGGCCTCGACGTTGCCGCCGACCGCGAAGACCGAGCGGCCCCAGCGGGTGCGCTTCAGCACGAAGTTCATCAGCACGACCAGCACGACGAAGAACACGAACGAGGTGCCGGTGCCGAAGTCGCGCGACAGGTACCAGACCATCAGCGCGAGACCGAGGAACAGGGCGACGGCCTTCACGACGGTCAGGGACATCGCCCCGGTCGACAGCCCGGCACGGCGGCGGCGGGCAGCGCGACGGATCTCGGTGAAGAAGAGTCCGCCGGCGGCCAGGACGGCGAGCAGGTACGCGAGCCACGGCGGCAGGTACGAGGCCGAGGCGAACTGCACGATCGGCGAATCGTACGGCAGGTTGATCGAGCCGTTCGGCCCGAGGATGAGCAGCTGCAGCCCGAGGAACCCGAGCAGACCGGCGAGCGTGATGACGAAGCTCGGCACTCCGAAGCGGGTGAACAGCAGGCCGTAGAGCAGGCCGGCGGCGGCACCGACGGCCAGGGCGACGGTGAGCACGAGCCACAGCGGCCAGCCGAGTGTGGTGAGGCCCTGGCCGAGGATCGCGGCGGAGAGCCCGCTGACGCTGCCGACGGACAGGTCGATCTCGCCGAGCAGCAGCACGAGCACGATGCCGATCGCGATGGTGCCGACCGCGGCGCACTGCAGGGCGAGGTTGACCAGGTTGCCCGGGGACAGGAAGTCGGGGGAGAGCGCCTGGAACACCGCCCAGATGACGATGAGGCCGACGACCACCGGCAGCGAGCCGATGTCGCCGCCGCGGACCCGTCGGACGAACGCCTTCGCAGCGCCGCCGATCCCCTGGTCACGCAGGAGCCGCTCATCCTGCAGGTCGGCGGCCGAGGGCGTCGGGGTCGCTGCGGTGAGGGTCTCGTCGGTCTTGCTCATGCGGAGGTCTCCTGCTCGGTGCGGGCGGCGGCGCGACGGGTGACGGCGTTGTCGGTGGCACCGGTGATGGCCGCGATGATCTCCTCGTAGGAGACGTCGTCGATGCGGAAGGTGCCGTTGTTGCGGCCGAGTCGCAGGACCGCGACCCGGTCGGCGACGGCCTGCACGTCCGCGAGGTTGTGGCTGATGAGGACGACGCCGAGTCCGCGCTCGCGCAGGCGTTCGACGAGGTTCAGGACCTCGGCGGTCTGCGCGACACCGAGCGCGGCGGTGGGCTCGTCGAGGACGACCACCTGCGGGTCGCCGATCAGCGAGCGGGCGATCGCCACGGTCTGTCGCTGCCCACCGGACAGCGACGCGATCGGGATCCGTACCGACGGGATCCGGGCCGCGAGCTGCTGCAGGAGCTCCCACGAGCGGCGCTCCATCTCCTCCTCGTCGAGGAACGGGTGGGCGATCTCGCGCCCGAGGAACAGGTTCGAGACCACGTCGAGGTTGTCGGCAAGGGCGAGGTCCTGGAACACCGTCGCGATGCCGAGGGTCTGGGCCGCCGCGGGGTTCGGGACGGTGACCTCGTCGCCGCCGAACGTGATCGTGCCGCCGTCCGGCGTGTAGACCCCGGCGAGGATCTTCACGAACGTCGACTTGCCGGCGCCGTTGTCGCCGACGATGGCGACCACCTCGCCCGGGTAGACGTCGAAGTCGATGTCGCTGAGGGCCTGGACGGCGCCGAACCGCTTGGTGATCCCGCGCAGGGACATCACCGGGTCGGCGGAGGGGTGTGCTGCTGGTGACGCGTTGCTCACGGGTGTCGTGCTCACGGGTGTCGTCCTCGATCGGTGAGGCCCGCCCGGTCCGCAGTCGGACCGGGCGGGCAGAGGGGGTCGGACCTACTTGATGCCGGCGCTGTCGCAGGCTGCCTTGTACTGCGCGGTGCAGATCTTCGACACCTCGTACAAGCCGTCCTTGACGACCGTCGACTGCACGTTGTCCGTGGTGACGGCGACCGGGTCGAGCAGCGTCGACTGGACGCTGGCGCCACCGGCGGTGTCGACGGTGGTGTCGCCCTTCGGGGTCTCACCCTTCGCGAACTGGATCGCCAGGTCGGCGGCCTTCGACGCCTCGGGCTTGAAGGCCTTGTAGACGGTCATGTACTGCTCACCGGCGAGGATCCGCTGGATGCCCGCGAGTGAGGCGTCCTGCCCGGTGACGGGCGGGAGCTCGGTGACGCCGGCCGACTTCAGGGCCGCGATGACGCCGCCGCCGGTGTCGTCGTTCGCCGCGTAGACGCCGGTGATCTCGTCCTTGCCGAGCTTGCTGATCTGGCCGGCTGCCCAGTCCTGCGCCTTGGCGGGGTCCCACCCGGGGGTGTCGTACTCGGCGAGCACCTTGTAGCCGCTGTCGTCGATGACCGAGTGCGCGCCCTTCTTGAACTGCGAGGCGTTGTTGTCGGTGGGGGAGCCGTTCACCATGATGATGCCCGAGCCCTCCGGGACCTTCTTCGCCTTGAGGGCGTCGACCAGGGCCTGACCCTGCAGCTCACCGACCTTCTCGTTGTCGAACGAGATGTAGTAGCTCAGGTCGGGGCTGTTGATGAGCCGGTCGTACGAGATCACCGGCACCTTCTTGGCCTTCGCCTGCTGGACGATGGACGCTGCGGCCTCGCCGTCGAACGGGTCGAGGACCAGGACCTTGACGCCCTGCGTGAGCATCGACTGGGCCTGCTGCAGCTGCTTCGACGCGTCGCCGTCGGCGTTCGCGTAGATGACGGAGCAGCCGCTGCACTGCTTCTTCACCTCGGCGGTGAAGAGCGGACGGTCGGCGCTGGCGTAGCGAGCGGTGACGGAGTCGGGCAGGAGCAGGCCGATCTTGGCCTTCGACGCGTCCCCGCCGCCCCCGCCGGAACCGGTCCCGGCGTCCGCGCCGTTGGAACAGCCCGCCAGGGTGGTGATCGCGAGCAGCAGGGCGCTGACGCCCAGCATCGCTCGTGTGGTGGATTTCTTCATTGAAACGTCCTCCAACAGTGGACCGCCCCCATCGGCGGTGCCCTGAGTGTGACAGCGAGCGTTCTTGGCTGCAAGAGTTGAACGCAAGGACCGCGCTCCGTGACGAAACCGTTATCTACCGGGTTCGAGTGACGTCCACGGCCTCGATCGCCAGGGCCAGCGCGCCGGTCACCGAGGCCTTCTCGCCGAGCTGCCCCTGCACCACGTCCGGCGTGCCGTCGACGTCGACGATCAACGACGACTCGAGGGCGTGCCGCATCGGGCCGAGCAGGAGCTCCCCGGCGCGCGCGAACTCGCCCGTCACCACGACCCGCTCGGGGTCGAGGACGTTGCAGAGCCCCACCGCCGCCGAACCGATCGCCCGCCCGGCGTCGGCCACGGCGCGCATGCAGACCTGATCGCCGCCCATGGCCCGCAGGATCAGGTCCGCCAGCTTGAGCGTGCCGACCTCGTCGCGGACGCCCTCGAGCACCGCGGGGGCTCCGGCGATCGCCTCGAGGCACCCCCGGTTGCCGCACCGGCACAGGGGGCCGTTCGGCAGGACGGGCGTGTGCCCGAACTCGCCGGCGATGCCGTGGTGCCCGCGGAACAGGTGCCCGCCGAGGACGAGTCCGGCGCCGATGCCGTTGCCGACGTCGAGCGTCACCACGGTGTCGCGGCCGCGTGCTGCCCCGCTGCGGTGTTCGGCGAGGGCGGCGAGGTTGGCCGAGTTGTCGACCTGCACGGGCTTGTCGATCCGCCGGGCGAGCGACTGGCCGAGCGCGATGCCGTCCCAACCCCGCAGGATCCCGCCGCGCGCCGTCATCCCGGTGCGGGCGTCGATCGGGGCGGCCACGGCGAGCCCGACGGCGAGCACCTCGTCCATCGACGACTCGATGGACTCCACCATGTCCAGCACGAGCAGCGCGGTCTTGTCGAGTTCGGCGTCGGCACGGTGGTCACGGGCCAGGGGCATGTGCCGCTCGGCCAGCACGGCGCCGTTCAGGTCCGACAACGCCAGCCGCAGGTGCCGCGGCGAGACGTGCACCCCGGCGACCAGCCCGAGGCCGTGCGGCAGGGTCACGCGGAGCGCCCGCCGACCGCTCGAGGTGCTCGGTGTCGCGTGCAGGGCACCGGTCGCGACCAGTTCCTTGACGATGTTCGAGACGGTCGCGGGGGAGAGCCCGGTCACCCCGGCGAGCTCGACCTGCGTCAGGCCGCCGTGTCGCTTCACTGCGCTGACGACCCGACCCCGGTTGGCTTCACGCAGTGAAGCTTGGTTCCCCGGACTGCGGCGCGGCTCTGACACGGGGACAGCGTAACGGGCGGGTCCGGAACGCTCGCCGTGACGGACTGGAGGCACGGCGCCAGCTGGCACCGTGCCTCCCGTCCGTGGGTGGTCGCGTCCAGGGCCCGGAGTCGCCGTCCGGCGGTCGACCGTCAGCGAAGTCGCGCCACCGGAGCGCGGCGAGCGCGGAGCAGCACTGCCGCGCTCGCGGCCGCGGCCAGCAGCACGAGAACCCACCCCGCCGTGGCGACCGCGCCGGCGGGGTGGACGACCGACTGTCCGACCGCGGCCTGCACCGTGAGGAGCACGGTGCCCGCTGCCCACGCGACGGCGACGACCGCGACGATGCGCACCTGCGCGGTCCGCTGTGCCAGCCACGGTAGGTCCCGACCCGCGGCTGCGACGAGGAGCGCCACGAGCGGGAGCACCTGCAGTGCGTGCATACCGACGAAGTGGGCGACCCGGTAGTCGCCGCCGACGGTGCTCCACCCGAGCAGTGGCACCCCGGGTCCGCCGTCCGCGATCCCGACCGTGTGAGCGCCGACGATCCCGTCCGGAGCGGTGAGCTGGGTGGGGGTCGGGCCGGTCATGAGGAAGGCGACCCCGATGCCGCCGAGTGCGATGACGGCACCGGCACGGACGGCGACCGTCAGCGCGGGGGTGGGGAGGCGCAGGAAGAACAGCGCGATCGACGTGACGAAGGTGCAGAGGTACAGCGTCGTGATCGCCGTCGCCATCACGGCCCACACGACGACGTGCACGCTGTTCGAGACGTTGAAGTGACTCGTGGTGCCGGTCGCGGCGGCCCACACGATGAGCACCTGTTCGACCACCAGGGCGACGGCGACCACGGTGCCGAGCCGACGAGCCAGTGTCTGCCACCTCGGCAGGAGGGCTATGAGCCACGCCCAGGTCACGGCGTAGAGCAGGATCGACAGCGAGAACTTCAGGGGCTTCATCCACGCCGGCGCTCCCAGGATGGTCCGGGGATCCACGACGAGTCCGACGAGGCAGACGGCGGTGGACGCGAGCATCAGGCCGGCCACGGCCATGAGTGCCGGGTGCCAGGCCACTGCTCGGCGAACCGCGGCGATCCGGCGGGTTGCGATCACGCGCCGGCCTCGTCCGTGTCGACAACGGGGAACAGGTCGTGGGTGGCGTCCTGCTGCGCGAGGCGCCGGAGTCCCGCGAAGAGCGGATCGCCGAGGACTGTCCCGATCACCATCAGCTCTGCCATCGCGGTCCGGCCGTCGCGGTCCTGCAGCGCGGCGACGTCGGCACGTGCCGCGCTCGCCGCTGCCGACACGTAGGCGTCGAGGTAGTCGTCCGGAGCGTCGAACCCGATGGTGCGCAGCCCGTCGAGCGCCCGGGCCGCGGTCTCGAGTCCCGGGTTGTCCGAGGTGGCGCACCAGCGGGCGGCCGACACCCGTTCCTCGATCCGGGCACGGGCCTCCGGGGTCGCCTCGGACTCGGGGGAGCGCGGGGTGGTCATGGCGTACTGGGCGACGGCGAAGACCTCGGCCAGCGGTGCGGTCTCGGCGTCGAGCACGGCCAGGACCTGCTTCGTCACGGCGACCGAGAGCCCGCCGGTCTCCAGGAGCGCCCGGACGAGCCGGACCCGTTCGACGTGCCGGTGGTCGTAGGCGGTCTGGTTCGGCGCCGACTTCTCGCCGGGGGGCAGGAGGCCTTCGCGTTGGTAGTACTTGACGGCGGTGACCGGTGTGGACGCAGCTCGGGCAAGTTCAGATATTCGCACTTTCGGAGAGTAGCGATATCTACTCTCTGTCCACAAGGCATCAGCGCAGGTTCCGGAAGGTCGCACGGACGTCGTTGACGAGCAGCTCCGGCTGTTCGAGCATCGCGAAGTGCCCGCCGCGCGCCACCTCGTTGAAGAACACCAGGTCGGTGTACCGGCGCGCTGCCCAGCGGCGCGACCGGCGGACGTACTCGCCCGGCATGATGCTCAGGCCGACGGGCAGGGTCAGTGGCTCCTCGACGGTGCCCGGGGTGGCCCAGCCGGTCCGGGTCGCCTCCCAGTAGGTCCGCGCCGAGGAGGCGGCGGTGTTCGGCAACCAGTACAGCATGACGTCGTCGAGGATCTCGTCGAGCGGGAAGAGCCGCTCGGCATCGCCGTGTTCGTCGTGCGAGCCGCCGACGTCCTGGAACATCGCGTAGATCCACGACGCCAGCCCGACGGGGGAGTCCGCCAACGAGTACCCGATGGTCTGTGGGCGGGTCGACATCTGCTGCGAGTAGGCCGACAGGTCCCGCCAGTAGTGGCCGCTCTCCTGCAGCATGACCTGCTCGTCGGGGGAGGCGTTCCGCACCTCGTCGTCCGTCGGCATGAACAGCGCCATGTTGAGGTGGATCCCGGCGAGTCCGATGTCCCCGGCGGCCTGCAGGGCTGCGAGCTCCGCGGTGACGGTGGCACCGAGGTCACCGCCCTGGGCGAACCAGTCCGCGTACCCGAGCCGGGACATCAGCACCGACCAGGCCCTCGCGGTCCGGGCGGTGTTCCACCCGGTCGTCGTCGGCTTCCCGGAGAAGCCGAACCCGGGCAGGCTCGGGATCACGACGTGGAACGCGTCCGCCGCGTCGCCGCCGTGCGCCACCGGGTCGGTGAGCGGACCGATCGCGTGGCGGAACTCCAGGACGGAACCGGGCCAGCCGTGGGTGAGCAGCAGCGGGCGGGCACCGGGGACGGCGGACCGGACGTGCAGGAAGTGGACCTCGAGCCCGTCGATCCGGGTCGTGTGCTGGCCCCAGCCGTTCAGCAGCGCCTCGGTCCGGCGCCAGTCGTACTCCGTCGTCCAGTGTTCGACGAGGGCGCGGACCTTCTCGAGTCGGGGTCCTTGCGAGGTGTCCTCGACGGTCTCGGCATCGGGCCAGCGGGTGGCCCGCAGACGGCGGCGCAGGTCGTCGAGCTCCACCTGGGGGACGTCGAGGGTGAGCGGGGTGATGGTTGCGGTGTCCGACATGGGGTCCTCGGCTGCTCGGCGTCCTGGCGGCTGTCCGTCTTGATCGCAGATGATCTTTGCACAAGACGATCTTGTTCCGGTACGGTCGCCGGTATGGACAGTCCGACGCCGACCGATGCGCTCCCCGAGATCGACTGGGGTGCCGAGGGCATCGAATCCGAACTCGGGTGGGCACTGCCGCTGGCGTTCCAGGGCTTCACGCGGCTGGGCAGCGAGGCGGTGGCCGACGTCCCCGGCGGTCCCCGCGGGTACCAGGTGCTCGTCGCCATCACCACCGAGGAAGCGTCGTCGCAGCTCGGCCTCGCGCAGCGCCTCGGGATCGACAAGACGCAGATGACCTACATCGTCGACGCACTCGAGGCGGGCGGGTTCGTCGAGCGTCGCCCGGCCCCGACGGACCGGCGGGTGCGGCAGGTCCACCCCACCGACGCCGGGCGTGCCCTGCTCGCCCGGGCACGTTCGGCCCTGCGTGAGGCGGAGGGCGTGCTCATGCGGCACCTCGACGACGACGAGCGGACGACGATGCGCCGGCTGCTGGCCCGGGTCGCGCTGACGGCCGGCACCACCACCCCCGGGCCGTCCACTGCCGATCCCACGTTCCACCACCCCCTCGCCGTCCCGGAACGATCCCGGCGGCACACCACGACGACCTCGTCGACCCCCACAGAGTGAGGCTCCGCCCATGACCACCACCATCCTCGTCGCCGGCGCCACCGGCGACCTCGGGCACCGCATCGTCCGCGAGCTCACCCAGCACGACGTGCGGGTCCGGGTCCTCACCCGGCCCGGCAGCAGGACCGCCGGAGAGCGCTTCGGCGACGACGCCCGTGTCGACGTCGTCGCCGCCGAGTACGGCGACCACGACGCCCTCACCCGGGCCGTCAGCGGCTCCGACGTCGTGGTCTCCGCCGTGAGCGGGACACGTCCGGTGATCGTCGACGCCCAGCGCGCGCTGCTCGCGGCGACCGTGGCGGCGGGCGTCCGGCGGTTCATCCCGTCCGACTACTCGGCCGACTACCGGCGGATCACACCCGGCACCAACCGCAACTTCGAGCTGCGGCGCGAGTTCGCCGGTGACCTCGACGCGGCCCCGGTGCAGGCGACGTCGATCCTGACCGGCATGTTCACCGACCTGCTGACCGGCGATGCCCCGATGATCCTGTTCGGCCGCCGGCTCGTGCTGTTCTGGTCGTCGGCGGACCAGGTGCTCGACTTCACCACGAAGGACGACGTCGCCCGGGTCACGGCCCTCGCCGCCCTGGACGACGATGCTCCGCGCGTGATCGAGATGGCGGGCGACCAGGTCACCGCACGCGACGTCGCACGCGCCATGAGCGAGCTGACGGGGGAGCGCTTCCGGCTGCAGTGGGCCGGCACCACCGGGACCCTGTCCGCGATGAGCGCTGTCGGCAGGCGCCTGTCGAAGGACCCCGACGAGACGTTCCCGGCATGGCAGGGGATGCAGTACTTCGTGAGCATGTTCAGCGGGCAGGCGCAGCTGCACCACGTCGACAACGACCGCTACGGCTTGCAGTCGTGGACGAGCGTCCGTGACGTGCTCCGCGCGCACCTCAGTGGGCAGGGCCACCCGGCGACGGACTGACGGGCGCGGTGTGCGGTCGTCGGCGGCTGAGCAGGAACGTGAGCCCGACGACGACGACCGGCACCAGCGCGAGCGCGGCGAGCCAAGCGAGGACGTCCCACTCGGGCGAGAGCGGCACGCCGAACGCGCTCGACGAGGTCCGCCAGACCTGGTCGCCGGGCCCCTCGTGCTCGTCGGCCCCGGTGACCGGGAACAGCAGCGCCGTCACCAACGCCCATCCCACCAGCACCACGACGGCGATCATCGTCCACGGCCGCGGAGTGGAAGACGGGGACATCTGCGTCACCGGACCGAGGCACGCGAGCGCTCGGCCCGGGCACCCCACCAAGTCGCCACCACGGCGACGGCCCCCAGGGCGAGCCCGACGACGCCGGCGAGCAAGCACACGGGCATGATGATGCCGAGCCCGATGTTCGCGCCGCCGCCCTCGGGGCCGGAGAACGCGTCGTACAGCAGGGCGCCGACGCCGAGGAACCCCACGGCGAGCATCGCGGTACTGATCCAGTGGAGCGTCCGGGCTGTGGTCATGGTCGTCATTCCCCTCGGTCGTGCGGTTGGGGAATCCTCGCACGCCCGTTCCGCCGCACATTCCCGGAGCGGCATCAGTCGATCGGCACTCGGCCAGACCGGGCCGCCCCGACGATCTGCCACACGCAGACCGCGAGCACGACGGCGCCGGTGACGCCGGCGATCCACGTGCCGGCGACGCCGATCATCGGCGTGGTCGTGCACGAGCTCGTGCCCGCTCCGGGGGCGGCGTCGCGACAGGTGGTCGTCTGGACCAGCAGCAACATCGACACGGTCACGACGACGACCGCGGCGACCGTGGCCCACCCCACCACTCGCTCCACCGTGCGCTCCGTCCTGCCTGCCATCGGTGGGTCCACGATGCCGCACGCCGGCCCGGACCGGTGTCTCGATCCTGCAACGACCCGACCCAGCCGATCGGCGGACTGGAGGCCCGGTGCCAGCCGGCACCGGGCCTCCAGTCCGTCAGCCGGTCGCGGCGACCGCATCGCTCACGCCACGACGGCAGCCGGCGTCACCGGTGCGGCGATCGCCGCGACGTCCCGTCGCCGCGCGGCGCCGGTCCGCACCCGGTGTGCCACCGACAGGGCCGCGGCTGCGGCGAGGATCCACGCACCCAGCGTGAGGAGCGCGCCGGTCGCGCCCGCCCCGTCGAAGTAGCTGAACCCGGTGACGGCGCCGAACGCGGCACCCGGCGGGAGGGCCTGTCCGACGGTGGCGAGCACGGGCGGCAGCAGGTGCGTGCTGATCGTCGCACCGCTCGTCGCGTTGCCGAGGGTGGTGAAGAGGAGCGTCGAGACGATCACGCCCATCGGTCCGACGATCGAGGTGATCGCCGTCGTGGACAGCGAGACGGCGACGGCGAGGAGCGAGAGCACCACGACCACGGCGCCGGTCGATGCGGGGACGGCGCCGTCGATCGGTCCGGCGATGACGGCGACCACCGCGGCCGCGGCCAGGCTCCCGACCACCGTGACGACGATCCGGGTGCGCAGTCGGGCGAGGGTGCCGAGGGAGTTCATGACCTGCGCCAGGATGAACGCCGCCAGGGTCGTGCCGAAGACCAGGTAGAACCCCGCGATGCCCTGGGCGTCGTTCGTCGCGAGCGGGACGAGGTCCTGTGTGCGGGTGACCGAGGCGCCGGCGCCGGCCGCGACCCCGGAGAGCATCGTGGTCGCGGCGGTCGTCGCGCTCCGTCCCTCGGCGCCCGCCGTGTACAGGGTCCAGTCGTCGGAGCCGTTGCCGGGGACGAGGGCTGCGACGGCGTCACGGGACCGGACGAGGTCGCGTGCGTCGGACGGGGACCCGGCGGTGCGGACGTCGGCGCGGTCGCCGAGCGCGCCCGCTGCCGCATCGGCGACCTGCGAGCCGACGACGGCGACGGGCAGGTGGTGCGGGGAAGGGGCCTTCTGCAGTCCGATGTACAGGCCGGCGAACGCTCCGGCGACGGTCATCGCGACGAGGACCTGGGTGATGAGGACGGGCAGGATCCGGCGGACCGGCGGGAAGCCGTCGGACTTCGAGGCGTTGTTAGTAATCGATTCATTACTCATGGCATCGGATGATACCCTCACCGCATGACGACAGCAAGGGGTCCGGTTCCCAAGAGTGCCGAGCGCATGGCCGGCAGCCAGCGGCGCGAAGCCACGCTCACCGCGGCGGCCGCCGTCTTCGCCCGCGAGGGCTACCACGGCGCGACCACGGAGCGCATCGCGAAGGCCGCGGGGATCAGTCAGCCGTACGTCGTCCGCATGTTCGGCTCGAAGGAGAACCTGTTCCTCGCCGTCGTCGACGGGTGCCTCGAAGCCGTGCTCGACGCGTTCCGGGCGGCGCTCGACGACGGGCAGCCGGGCACCGTCGCGTCGCGGCTCGGCTCTGCCTACCGTGCGCTCGCGACCGAGGACGGCGTGCACCTCATCGTCATGCAGTCGTACATGCTCGGTGCCGACCCCGTCGTCGGACCGGTCGCCCGTGACGGCTTCACCCGGATCCTGCACTTCCTGGTCGAGGAGGCCGGGCTGTCGGAGTCCGCGGCGGAGTCGTTCCTTGCCAAGGGGATGCTGATCAACACGCTGCTCGGCATGCGGCTGGGGGACCAGGACGACCCGCTCGCGCAGCGGTTCACGCAGACGGTGTTCGGCCCGGACCCAGCAGGACCCGGGCCGGCCGACCGCTGACGAGCGCCGTCGTCAGGCGATGCGCTCGACCCGGTCGACGAGCTCCCTGACGGCGTCCGTCGCGCTCGGGCGCTGTGCGGTCTCCTCGCCGAGTCGCCGTGCCGCGGCGAAGTGGCTGCGTTCCGCGAGCATCCGGTGCACCGCCGGACCGACCGCCGACGGCTCGTCGACCACGACCGCGACACCGGCCTCGGCGGCACGGGTCGCGTTGATGAACTGGTCCGCGCCCTGCGGGAGCAGCACCATCGGCACGCCCACGCTGGCCGCGGCGAGCACCGTGCCGGCACCGGCCGCGGCGACGACCAGGTCCACGCCCTCGAGCAGCTCGCGCATCGGGCGGAACGGCAGGAAGTGCACGTGCTCGGTGTCGTCGAGGCGTTCGCCGATGACGCCGACGGTCGCCACCACGTCGACCTCGTCGGGGTGGAACCCGTCGAGGATCGCCGTCAGCAGCGTCGCGTCGCCGAAGACCGTGCCGAGGGTGACGAGCACCCGCGGTCGCCACTCGCTCGCCGGGAACGGTGCGAGCGGCTGTTCGGCGGCGACGTCGGGCCGGCTGTGCGGCTCGGAGCGGAACGGGATCGTGACGGGCGGCTGCGTCCACCCGGGTGCCTGCAGCGACACCGGCGTCGGGTCGAGCAGGGCCACCGGCGGTGTCGGCACGACCCCGCGCTGCTCGTAGCGGGGGAGCACGAGTTCAGCCATCGGGCGGCGGAACTCCTCGGGGACCTCGGGGCCGAAGGCGACGATCGCGTACGGCACGCCGAGCTCCGCGGCGACGAGCGGTCCGACCAGGTCGACGGCGTCCGCGACGACCACGTCGGGTTCCCACCCGCGCGCTGCCCGCAGGGCGTCGTCGACGGTCAGGTCGACGCGTGTGCCGGCGAAGAACTCGGCGACGGCCGCCGGTTCGGGGCGGTTCGCGGGGTCGCTGCCGGGGATGCGCCGGGCCACCTCGGCGAACAGGTCGGGAGGCATGGGTCCGGCCGCCAGGACCGGCACCGTGGGCAGTTCGGTCGACATGGGCTCGCGCATCCCACCACTGGTGAGCAGGGCGACGTCGTGTCCGGCCGCCTGCGCGGCACGGGCGAGCGGGACGAGGGGCAGGAGGTGTCCGAGTGCGGGCACGCCGGAGAAGAGGATGCGCAAGAGGGGGGTCTTCCTGGTTCGGGGTCAGTCGGCGGCGAGGACGAGCGGGATGCTGCGTCGGCGTCCGGTGACGAGGGGGATCGTGCCGGCGGCCACCATGAGCACGAGGCTCACGAGGGCGGCCGGGAGCGCGGCCTGCAGGCCCAGCTGGGGCTGCGTGCCGGGGACGGTGACCGCGAGCGCGACGGCTTGTCCGCAGGCGGTGAGCACGAGGACCGCGGCGGCCACGAGGACCGCGGTGCCGACGAGGATGACGGACTCCCAGGCGGCACGGGCGAGCACGGTGGCGCGGGACCCGCCGGCGGCCTCGACCAGCGCGGCCTCCTGCTCGCGGGTGCGTCCGGCCATCAGGACGGTGGCGGCCGCGCCGAAGAGCGACACGAGCAGCGGCCCGCCGAGCATGAGCAGGACGCTCTGCACGTCGAGTCCACCACCCGACGACCCCGTGGTCCGTTGCACGGCGTCACCCAGGGTGTCGAAGCCGGCGAAGAGGCTGCCGGGCAGGGCGATCGTGATGACGAGCGCGCTCACCGTGGCGCTGCTCCGGTCGACGGAGAACGCGGCGGCGTTGCGGGCGAGGAACCACGATGCCGATCGGTGCGCGGGCAGCACCGACGTCCAGGCCCGGAGGGCGGCCGGGAACACCACGGGGCCGATCGCGGTGCAGGCGGCCGTCAGGAGCGGCCCGATGAGCAGCACCTGCCCACCGGTCCGGACGCCGGCGTCGACGATCGAGCTGGTCAGCAGCGCGGCGAGCAGCAGCGCCACGGCACCCGCGGCCCACCGGGTCCACGTGGTCCGTGTGCGGACGGACTCGGGCTCCCGCAGGACCTCGATCGGGCGGACGAGGCCGGCTCGGCGCGACGGTCGGAGGCTGCTCAGGACGACCACGATCGTCACGGCGAGCACGACCGCGACGGCGCTGGTCGGACCGAACCGTTCGTCGAGACCCCGGAGCCCGTCGGACTGCGACAACCCGAAGTGCAGGAACGCCGGCACGAACGGGGCCACGACGAGGCAGCCGATCGTGCTGCCGACCAGCCCCACGACCGCGAGCTGCAGCCGGACGACCACCGTCACCGTGCGGGACGGCACCCCCACCAGCTGCCAGAGCGCGTAACCGCGACGCTGCAGGTCGATCGTCAGGCGGGTGACGCTGCCGAGGACCACGGTGACGGCGACGATCGTCAGCACGACGACGAGCGACGCGAGCGTGGCGAGGCCCCCGGCTCGGAGCAGGTCCGTCGGTCTGCCGGACCCGATGATCGCGAAGCCGGTCTCGAGCATCCCGGCGGCGATGGCGGCGGCCGCTGCGGTGGCCGCGCTGACGACGAGGGCGCCGATCCAGATGCCGGCCTTCTGCCGGAGGTCGCTCAGGACGAGTCGGAGCACGTCAGGCCTCCTGCGCGGCGGCGGTCAGGGCCTCGAGGACCTGGGCGGCGTCCGGGTGCGCCAGCTCACGGTGCACGGTGCCGTCGCGCAGGACGAGCACACGGTCGGCACGCGCAGCCGCTTCGAGGTCGTGCGTGACCATCACCACCGAGCGGGCACCGTCGGCCACCCGGCGCAGCAGGTCGAGGACCGCGTCACCGGCGGTGGTGTCGAGGGCGCCGGTCGGCTCGTCGGCGAACACGACGTGCGGTTCGGACGCCAGGACGCGTGCGATCGCGACCCGCTGCTGCTGCCCGCCGGACAGCGCGCCCGGTCGGTGGTCCCCGCGGTCGGCGAGTCCGACCGAGGCGAGCGCGGCGTCGACCTGGGCCGCGGAGACCGGCCGGTGGGCGAGGCTGGCGGGCAGCGCGATGTTCTGCCGCGCGGTCAGCGACGGGATGAGGTTGAACGACTGGAACACGAAGCCGACCGTCGAACGACGGAGCGCCTGCAGTTGCTTCGGCCGGAGGGTCTCCAGGCGTTGCCCGGCGATCGACACCGATCCGCTGTCGTAGGGCTCGAGGGCGGACAGGCAGTACAGCAGCGTCGACTTGCCGGAGCCGCTGGGGCCGACGACGGCGACGAACTCGCCCGGCAGCACGGACAGCGAGACGCCCCGGAGCACCGGGACCCTCGACTGTTCCGGCCCGGGGAACGACTTCGTCAGGTCGTGTGCCTGCAGGAGGGGTGCGGTCATGGTGTCAGTCCATCTCGTTCTCGGCGGCCGGTCACTGGTGCGGGCAGGAGGGTCGTGGTGGAGCCAGCTCCACCACGGCAGGGTCAGACGTCCGTCGCGGGGGCGGCCGACCGCAGGATCCCGAGGACCCGCGCGTACCGACGCTCCTGGTAGACCCCGTGCACCCCGGCGAGCAGGACGGCCGTGACCACCCCGGCGGCCAGTGACCCGGACGGCACCCACGTGCTCGCGGTCAGCAGGGCCGCCCCGGCGCCGGCGACGATGCAGTTCACGACCGCGATCGCGCTCGACAGCGTGAAGAACACCCCACGCCAGGACAGCCGGAGCCCGATGTCGAGCAGCTCGTTCGGCGCGATCCGGTCCTCGGGCACCGGGAAGTACCGCGGGGCGCCCGGCAGGATCGTGCCGTACCAGCGGCGGATCCGCTGCATCGCGGCGAGGGCGACCACGTCCTCCAACGAGGTCTGGACGAGTCGCTCGTAGGTCAAGACGCCGAGCAGCACGACGACCGGGATCACCACGGCGAGGTAGCCCGTGGCGAAGTCGGTGTCGGCCAGGAACCCGAACGCCACCAGGGCGCTCGACAGCGTCGTCAGGTAGATCGCGGCCCGGGTCGACGACTCCGAGACGGTGATGCCGCGCGCGGTCTGGAGCACGAAGTGCTCGGTGACGAGCGCCGTGAAGAACGCGCTCGGCGCGTCCGGCAGCCGCGCGGCCGCGTGGTCGGCGTCACCGCCGGTGTCGTCGGCCGTGCCGCTCGCCGTGTCGTCGGCGGAGCCTTCCGGCATGGGCGCCTCCCGGTGGTCGTCGTGGTCGCGACCCGCTGCCGGGTCGCCGCCACGAGGCTCGCAGCTGGTCCACCGACGGTGCATCCGTTGCGTGACGTAACCCGTGCCTCCAGGCCGTCGACCGGTGCGTCAGTCCGTCGGACCGGACGCTGCCAGCGCGGCCGCCAGCTCGGTTCGACTCGTCACGCCGAGCTTCGGGAACACCTTGTACAGGTGTGTGCTGACGGTGCGGTGCGACAGGTAGATGCGGTCTGCGATCTCGCGGTTCGTCATGCCGGCGGCGGCGAGCCGCGCGATCTGCAGCTCCTGGGGCGTGAGCTGTTCGCGCGTCGGCGCCGTCGTGCTGCCGGCCCGCTCCGGGGCCTCGCCGGCTGCGCGGAGTTCCGCCGCGGCGCGAGCGGCGAAGCCCGCGGTGCCGGCGGCGTCGAACGCGTGGAGCGCCTCGCGCAGGTGCAGCCGTGCCTCGACCACACGGCGCTCGCGGCGGAGCCACTCGCCGAACAGCAGCTGGGTCCTCGCCAGTTCGACGGGGGCGTCGGCGAGGCGGCCGACCTCGATCGCGCGGGCGTAGAGGGGCTCCGGGTCCGCGCCGTCCGTGCCCGTTCCCGCCGCGTCCGTGCCCTCGGCGAGCAGCGCCCGGCTCCGGACGACGAGTGCGGTCAGGTGCGCGGACCCGGTGGTGCGGGCGACCGCCTCGGCCTCGGCGAGGTTCTCGACGACCGACTCGGGTCGACCACCCCGGACCGCGGCCTCGGTGCGGTCGGCGATCGCCCACAGCGACCGGGTCGCGTGGACGGTCATGTGCGTGAACTCGATCTGGGCGTCCCGGTGGCGCCGCTGACCGAGGGCGACGAGTCCCGCTGCCCACCGCGCGTCGGCGCTGGCGAGGGCGAGCCGCCCGCCGTGCGCGAACTCCGAGCCCTCGCGCAGCGCGGCCAGCGCGGCCTCGTCGTCGCCGAGCAGGGCGTGGCCCCGGGCGAGCGTGGCGTAGGCCATCCCGGCGATGAGCGGGAGCTGCACGTCGCGGGCGATGCGGACGGCGTACTCGGCGTCGGCCAGGCCGTCCCGCACCCGCCCGCGCAGCATGAGCACCGTCGCCCGGCCCCGGAGCGCCTGGGTCTCGTCGGCGACGGCGCCGAGCTGGTGGGCGCGCTCGTACGCCAGCTCCCAGCACGTCAGCGCGGTCTCGAGGTCCTGCTGGGACTCGGCGGCGATCGCGAGGGACGCCATCGCGAGCGGCTGCTCGGTGAGCTGCGGCACCAGGTGTGCGAGTTCGGTGCGCAGGTGGTGGGCGGAGCCGAGCGGCGCGAGCACGGCGAGGGCCACCGGCTTCAGCGGGCTCCCCGACCGCACCGAGAGCAGTGCCGCCTCGATGTCCTGCCACTCCGACCGCGGCAGGTTGCGGCCGCGGGCGTTGAGGGCGGCCGCCCAGAGCACCCGAACGAGTCGGTCCGCGTGCTCCGGCCCGGCGAGCACGGGCCGGATCCGGCGGAGTTCGATGCGCGGTCGGC
The DNA here is from genome assembly GCF_003234895.2 of Curtobacterium sp. MCBD17_026. Classification (NCBI taxonomy): domain Bacteria; kingdom Bacillati; phylum Actinomycetota; class Actinomycetes; order Micrococcales; family Microbacteriaceae; genus Curtobacterium; species Curtobacterium sp. MCBD17_026. The sequence continues at coordinate 1,242,594 of NZ_CP126281.1, forward strand.
CGGCAGCACCCGTGGTCAGGCTCAGCACCGTCTGCGTGACGGCGGTCTCGGTGACCGTCTCGGGGTCGGCAGCGAGGGAGTCGACCTGCTCCAGGAGCTCGATCGCCTCGGCCGTCATGCCGGCGGCCCGAGCGGTCTCGGCGGCGCGGCCCAGCCGACGTGCCCGGCCGGTGACGCCCTGCGACAGGGTGGCCGCACGCTCGTAGGCACGGACCGCCTCGGGGCGGGCACCCCGCTGTGCCGCGCGGTCGGCGGCGGCCTCGAGGTCGGCGGCGACGGACTCGTCCCGCTCGAACGTCGCCGAGGCCCGGTGCCAGGCAGCGCGCATGCCGTCGGCGACCACCGACGCGAGTGCTCGGTGCGCCGCGGACCGTGCGGCGGCCGAGGCGTTGCCGATCACCGCCGAGCGCAGGAGCGGGTGGCGGAAACGCAGGGAGACGAGGTCCGTGCGGAGGAGCCCGAGTTCCTCGAGCGGTTCGAGGTCGTCGACCCCGAGGTCCATCGTCCGGGCCGCCGCCATGACGTCCTGCAGGCCTGCGTCGTCGGCCGCCGCGGCGAGCAGCAGGAACGAGCGGCTGCCGGACGGGACGGCGGCGACCTGCTCGAGGAACGCCTGCTCGAGCCGCCGCGTGGTGGGGAGCCGGGACGCGATGGTGGCCGGGCCACCCGTGGCCCAGGTGACGGGGAGTTCGTGCAGGGCGAGTGGGTTGCCGCCGGCCTCGGCCAGCACCCGTCGGCGGACCGAGGCGGACAGGGTGCCGGCGTGTGCGTCGAGCAGGGCCTCGGCGGCGTCGTCGGGGAGCGGCCCGAGCTCGAACCGCGTGAAGCTGCACGGGGGGACGGCGTTCGGGGCGTGTCCGGTCCGGGCCGCCGCGATGACGACGACCGGGGTGTTCGAGAGCCTGCGCCCCACGAAGTCGAGCACCTCGGTGGTGGACCGGTCGAGCCACTGCAGGTCCTCGGCGCGGACGAACACCGGCCGGTGCGACGCGGCCTCCTCGAGCAGCCCGAGCGTCGCGGTGCTCACCAGGAGACGGTCCGGACTCGGGCCGTCCTCGACCGCGAGGGCCGTGAGCAGTGCGGTCCGCTGCCGGGGTGGCAGGGCCGACGCGAAGGGCAGCAGCGGGTGGAGCAGCTCGTGCAGGCCGTCGAAGCCCACGCTGTTCGCGCCCTGGATGCCGGTGCAGGTCAGCACGCGGAAGCCCGCTCGACGCGCGTGCCGTTCGACGGCGGCGAGCAGGGTCGTCTTGCCGATGCCCGCCTCGCCCTCGACGAGGACCGCGGCGCCGCGCTCGGCTGTTCCGTCCGCCGCCGCCGCGGCATCGTCGAGCATGCGCGTGAGGGCTGCGAGTTCGTCTGCGCGGCCGAACAGTGCACGGTCGTGGACCGGCGGTGACACAGTTCGTTCGGCGTCCACACGCTGCCCTTCGCTCATTTAGGTGATCTTTCACCTAAATTACGTCGTACTGGCACGCGAGGGCAAGCGCGGCTAGGGGTGGTCGGCCGGTCGGGGCAGGGTGCCGTGCTCGAGCACCGACTCGTAGACGCGCTCGAGCACGTCGGCGAAGCCCGTCAGCTCGTCCTCGCGCAGGTCGCTGAAGAACATGTCCTTGACGAGTTCGGTGTGGCTCGGTGTCGCTTCGCGGAGCGTCCGCCAGCCCGCCTCGGTCAGAGCGACGGCCGTGGTGCGCCGGTCGTGTTCGGCCCGACGGAGCTCGAGGAACCCGCGTTCGGCCATGCGTTTGGCATGGTGGGAGGCACGGCTGCGCTCCCACCCGATGCGGGTCGCCAGGGCCGACATCGTCATCTCGCCGCCCGGCTCGCTCGTGAGCGCGACGAGGACGTCGTAGTCGGCGAGCGAGATGTCGCTGTCCGCCCGCAGTTGCCGGTTCATCTCGTACCGCAGGCGCAGCTGGAGCTTCATGTACGCGTACCAGGTGCGCACCTGCTCGGCGCTCATGTAGGCGTACGGCGACTCCGGGGGCACCTCGTGCTGCATCGACATCGCCCGTGTCCTCCTGCCGCGCGCCCGCCGTCCAGACGCCCGACCATCATCGCAGGGTGTGTGACGCTGCGCCGGGTCGGGCGTCCGCAGGTGGGTTCAGCTGGTCAGCAGCGTGTAGACCTTCGCGATCACGTCGCCCTCGACGAAGCAGATGTCCATCCCGGACACGACGGGCGGTTGCCCCTCCGGGCCGAAGTGCCAGGCGAGGTACCCCATCCCGTGGTTCTCGTAGACCGGGCCGGCCGGCGAGAACACGAACCCGGGGGCCTCGTCGAGCAGGCGCTGCGCCTTGGTGTGCAGGGCGTCGTGGCCGGTGACGACCTCGTCGGGGTCCAGGAACTCGACGTCCGGGGCGTACGTCCGCTCGATGGTGGCGCGGCGGCGGTCCGGGTCGCGTTCCCCGAACACCTCGAACAGGTTGGCGTGCATGAGCGATTCGAGCGGTTGCGACATGGTGTCTCCGTCGGGTGTCGGTGTCGGTGTCGGTGTCGGTGTCGGGGTGCGGTGGTGGCGGTCTTCGTCAAGTGTGCGACGGGGACCGGTCGGTCCAGTCGAAGACGAGGTCCCGGTGCGCGATCGCCCACGCGCCCTCGGCCCGCACGAACCGGTCGAGGTAGCGGATGGACATCGTCAGCAGCACCCGCTCGTCCCCGTCGTGCAGCACGTGGAACGCGACGCAGTACGTCTCGCCCTCGGCGGCGTCGGGCCCCGTGAACCGGATCGTGGACTGGCCGTTGAGGTACGTCGTCACCTCGTACTGCGCGATCAGTCCGGCGAACGTCTCGGCCAGGTGCTCGCGGCCGTGGATCGTGTCGACCGGATCGTGCGAGGAGGGGTCGCCGTCGTACAGCACGACGACCCCGTCCTCGGTGAACACGGACGCCTCGAGCACCGCGTCGCGACGGTCGGCCCCGCGGGCGTAGGTCGCCAGCAGGGTGCGGATCTCCTCGCGCGCGACGAGCGTCTCGAGCGTCTCCGGGGTGCCCGCGCGGCCGTGCTCCTGCTCAGGCAAGGGCTGCGCGGAGCGACGCGGTGGCGAGCATCAGCGCGTGCTTCGCGGCCTCGGTGTCGTGCAGCGCGTTCACCATCACGAAGTCGTGGACGATGCCGCCGAACCGGGCGTTCGTCGCCTTGACGCCGGCTTCGCGCAGGCGTGCCGCGAAGGCCTCGCCCTCGTCGCGGAGCACGTCGGCCTCGCCGGTGATGACGAGGGTCTCGGGCAGGGTCGCGAGCACCTCGAGCGGCGCACGGAGCGGCGACACCGTGGGCAGGGCACGCACGGCCTCGTCGGTCGTGTACTGGTCCCAGTACCACTGCATGCCGGCGCGGGTGAGGAAGTATCCCTCGGCGAACTCCTCGTACGAACCGGTGTCGAACGCGGCGTTCGTCACCGGGTAGAAGGCGACGAGCTTCACGAACTCGACGTCCCCGCGCTCGGCGGCGAGGAGTGCCAGGGCGATCGCCATGTTGCCGCCGACCGAGTCACCCGAGACCGCGAAGCGCGAGGCGTCGAGCCCCTTGTCGCCACCCTCCTTGACGACCCACTGGGCCGCGGCGTACGACTGCTCGAGTGCGACCGGGTGGCCGACCTCGGGCGAGCGGTCGTACTCCGGGAACACGACGGCGGCGTTCGACCCGATGGCGAGGTCGCGCACCAGGCGGTCGTGGGTGTGGGCGTCGCCGAAGACCCAGCCGGCACCGTGCACGTACAGGATCACGGGCAGGTTCGCGGTGGTGCCGGCCGGCTTGACCAGGCGGATCTTCACGGTGCCGGTGGGACCGCCCTCGATCTCCAGCCACTCCTCGTCGACCTCGGGCTTGAAGATGGGGGAGTCCTGCACGGAGTCGACCGCCTTGCGTCCCTCGGCGGGCGGCAGGTCGTTCAGGAACGGCGGGTTCGACGTCGCGTCGACGAACTCCTGGGCGGCGGGCTCCAGGGCGATGTGCTTCGGGTTTCCGGTCATGGTGGGCTCCTCGTTGGTCGCTGGTGACGGATGGTGCGTGGCGTGCTCCACGCTGACAGGAGGCCCGTCCCGGCAGCATCCGTCAGGTGACGTATCCGGCACCCAGCGTCCAGAGCCGCTCCGCGTCGCCGTGGTCCAGCGCGTACCGCGCCACCCCGCGGTCGTGGCCGGTGCCGTCGTCGAGCACCGGTGACTCCTGGTTGTCCTCGAAGTACCGCCCGGTCACGCCGGCGACCAGCGGGGAGGCGACCAGCAGTGCCGACGTCGCCGCGCCCTGCGCCGGCGTCTTGAAGAACGGCTGCTCGATCCGGTTGCCGTCGTCGTCGAGCGCGCCCATCGCCCGGAGCGTCGCGTCGTCGAGGTGGCGCTGCAGTCGGGTCGTGATCCAGCCGGGCATCACGGCGTTCGCGGTGACGCCGTGCTCCGCCCAGCGGTCGGCGACGCCCACCGCGAGGAGCACGTCGGCCGTCTTCGACTGCGCGTAGGCGGCCCACCGGTCGTACGGACGCACCGCGAAGTGCGGGTCTTCGAAGTGGAACGGGGAGCGCAGGTGCGCGGTCGAGCTCACCGTCACCACCCGCGCGGACCCGGCCGCGAACAGGTGCTCCCGCAGGCCGAGCAGCAGGGCGAAGTGGCCGAGGTGGTTCGTCGCGAGCTGCATCTCCCAGCCCGATGCGGCGAGCTGCTTCTCGGGCAGGGCCATCACGCCGGCGTTGGCGACCACCCCGTCGACCGGGCCCTGCCACGCGCCGGTGAAGCGGCGCACGGAACCGAGGTCGCTGAGGTCGAGCGCTCGCGGCACGACCCGGCCACGGGCCTCCAGGTCGGCGAACGCCGCATCGGCGCGGGCCGTGTCGCGCACCCCGACGACGACCTCGGCTCCGGCGCCGGCGAGGGCGCGGACGGTCTCCTCGCCGATGCCGGAGGCGCCTCCGGTCACCAGGTACCGGCGGCCGTGCAGGTCCACGCCGGCGAGGACGTCGGCCGCGGTGGCGGATGCGGAGAAGGGGGTGCGGACGGGGTCAGACATCGTCGCGCTCCGTCCGTGCCGTGGCGAGCCGCTCGAGGATCCGGGCCAGCTGCTGCGGCATGTCCCCGGGTTTCCGGGCGGTGACGAACTGGCCGTCCTCGACGACCGGCTCGTCGATCCAGGTGCCGCCCGCTGCACGGACCTCGTCGGCGACCTCGTGCCAGGACGTCAGGCTGCGTCCGTCGACCAGCCCGGCGGAGGCCAGGACCTGGGGTCCGTGGCACACGGAGCCGATGAGTCGGCCCGTGGCGGCGAAGTCCCGGACGAACGACAGGGCCTCGGGGACGGTCCGGACCTCGGCCGGGGCCAGGCCGCCGGGGATGAAGACCGCGTCGTAGTGCTCGGCGGTGGCGTCCGCGACGCGCTGCAGCCCGGTCCGCAGCGACAGGCCGACGTACCCGGTGAGGGTCCCGCCGTCGGGCGTCAGGACGTCGACGTCGTAGCCGGCCTCGACGAAGCGGTAGTAGGGGTAGAAGAACTCGACGTCCTCGACGCGGTCCGCGGTGACGATCGCGATCCGGCCGACCGGGGGTCGGTCGGCGCGGATCGCGGCGCGGTTGTCGGTGACGTGGCGGTCGGTGGTGGTAGGCACGGTGGTCACTCCTTCGGCGTCGAGGCCGTTGCCTCGGCATTGTTTGACAAGCATCAAACCATTGGGATCATCCCTGATAGGTTTGATGCATGTCAAACGAAGAGTCGACGGTCGGGCACGACCCCTTCCCCCTGCCCGCCGTCGAGGACCTCGAACTGGTGCGGGTGCTCCGGGCGGCCGGTGACCCCGCGCGACTGGTGATCATCGAGCGGCTGTCGGACGGCGACCACCACCCGTGCAACCTCACCGACTACCGGCTCGACATCCACAAGACGACGCTCTCGCACCACTTCAAGGTGCTGCGCGAGTCGGGCCTGACCCGGACGCGGGTGACGGGGCGCGAGCACGCCGTGCAGCTGCGCCGGGACGCGCTCGACGCGCGCTGGCCAGGGCTGCTCGACACGCTCGTCGCGGCTGCGGTGCGGGACGACCCCGAGGCGCGGGCGGCGCCCGAGGTGTCGCCCCCGGGCTAGCGGCGAGCCGCTGCCGCCAGTGCGGCGGTCATGCCGGCCCGGTCGTGCCGGACCCCGTACGCCGGCTGGTCGCGCTCGTACCGCCAGCCCTCGCTGAGTGGCCCGACGTCGACCACGTCGAACCCGAACCGCTCGAGCAGCTCGGTGACGACGGCCTTCGCGTCCGCGTCGTCCCCGGCGACGGTCAGGGCTCGGCGCCCCGGCGTGCCCGCGGGGGACCCGTCCGTGGTGACGTCGGCGGCACCGAGGTTGTTGAACGCCTTGACGACCCGGGCGTCCGGCAGCGACCGCTGGAGCAGCTCGGAGGTGGTCGGCACCGCGCCCTGCTCGAGCTCGTCCACGGGTCCGAAGAACTCCGGGTAGTAGTTGCCGGTGTCGACGACGACCTTGCCCGCGAACGCCTCGGCCGGCAGGTCCCGGTAGCCGTTGATCGGGATCGAGACGACGACCACGTCGCCGGCCCGGGCGGCGTCGGCGACGGTGGCTGCTCCGGCACCGGGGGAGAGCTCGTCGATCAGCGACTCGAGCGTCTCGGGCCCGCGGGAGTTCGCGAGGACGACGTCGAGCCCGACGGCGATCGCGCGGCGGGCGATCTGCGCGCCGACGTTGCCGGCGCCGATGATGCCGAGGGTCTCGATGGGGGTGGTGGTCATGTGCTTCCTGTTCCTCGATCCGGATGGGTTCCGAGCAACGGTCGCTCGTCGACGCCGACGGCGGCATCCGTCACTCGACGTATCCGCGCCGGGTCTCGGCACGGCCGGTGGTGCCGAGCCGCGCGGGCCCCTACCGTGGGCACGTGCCGAGCGCGACCCGCCCCGACCAGCCGCACTGGCGCATCGCGCCGTGGCGGTTCCTCCTCTCGTCGACCCCGTGGCGGTCGGTGCTGTTCGTCGCCCTGACCGCCGCACTCGGGCTCGTCCTCGCGGCGCCGGTGGTGGCCACCTGGTTCGTCGCCCCCTTCTGGGCCGTGTTGATCGCCCGCTTCGAGCGGTGGCACCCGGTCGTGATCGGCGAGCCGCGCATCGCCGACCCCCGTGCTGTCCGCCGGAACCGCCCGGGCGGGATCCGCGAACGACTCCGCGACCAGGTGGTCTGGCGCGAACTCGGGCACCTGGTCGTGTTCGCCGCCTTCGCCGCCGCCGGGTTCGCGCTCCTGGTGCTGACGCTGGTCGCCCTCGTGCTCGCCGTACGCGCGTCGATCGGCGGCGCACCCCGGCCCGACGACGTCATCGGGAACGCGGTCGCCGGGCTGCACCTCGCCGCACCGGTCGTGCTGGCCGGGTCGATGGCGGTGCTCGTCGTCGCGCTCTACGGGTTCGCCGCCCTGGCGCTCGCCGAGGTGTCGATCGCCCGCACGCTGCTCTCCGGCCGGGCCGAGGTGCTCGAGCAGCGCGTCGAGGAGCTCACGTACTCCCGGCAGGCGTTGCTCGACGGGTTCGACGCCGAACGCCGGCGCATCGAACGCGACCTGCACGACGGCGCCCAGCAGCAGCTCACGGTGCTCGCGATGAACGTCGGCCTGCTCGTCGTCGAACTCGACGCGGCCGTCGCAGCGGCCGCGGAGCGGGACCGACCCGACCTCGACGCACTGCGCACCACGGCCGACCGGATCACCGACAACGTCGACGACGCCGTCCGGGCGCTGCGGGACAGCGTGCGCGGCATCCATCCCCGGGTGCTCGTCGACCACGGGTTCGGTGCCGCGGTCGACGAGCTGGCCGCGCGCTCGCCGCTGCCCGTCCGCGTCGACGTCCGCCTGCCGGAGCGGCTGCCGGCGCGGACCGAGACGGCGGCGTACTTCGTCGTGAGCGAGGCGCTCACGAACGCCGTCCGGCACGGTGCCGCCCATGCGGTGTCGGTGACCGCCGGGGCAGCGGACGGATGGTTCCGGCTCGAGGTGGTGGACGACGGGACGGGCGGTGCGGTACCCACGCCCGGCGGTGGGCTCGACGGTCTGCGTGAACGTGCGGCGGTGCTCGGCGGGACGCTCGTGGTCGACAGCCCGGCGGGCGGCCCGACGGCGCTCCGGTTCACGGTGCCGCTGCACGCCGAGGCGGTGCCGCCGCGCGACGTGGCCGTGCCCCTGCGCGATGCGGCCGTGCCCCTGCGCGAGCGTGACCGCACCGACTCGTGATCCAATGACGCTCGTGAAGATCTTCGTGGCCGAGGACTCCGTCCTCCTGCGTGCCGGCCTGGTCAGCCTGCTCGAACGCTTCGGGCACGCCGTCGTCGGGACGGCCGAGGACGCCGTCGGCCTGGTGTCCGGCGTGACCGCCCTCGTCGCGGCGGGGGAGGCCCCCGACCTCGTGCTCACCGACGTCCGGATGCCCCCCGACGGCACCGACGACGGGCTGCGTGCCGCGATCGCCCTGCGCCGGGAGCACGTCGGGCTGCCCGTGGTGGTGCTGTCCCAGTACGTGGAGGCCGCCTCCGTGCAGGACCTGCTCGACGACGGCGACGGCGGTGTCGGCTACCTGCTGAAGGACCGCGTCGGCAAGGTGCCGACGTTCCTCCGGTCGCTCGAGACCGTGGCGGACGGTGGCGTCGTGGTCGACCCCGAAGTGGTCCGGCACCTCACCGGGGGCCGCGCCGCACCCAGCCCGCTGTCCCGCCTGACCGACCGCGAACGGACCGTGCTGACGCACATGGCCGAGGGCGCCTCGAACGCCGACATCGCCGCGGCGCTCCACCTGTCGGACGCCGCCGTCGCCAAGCACGTCGGCAACGTGTTCACGAAGCTCGACCTGACACCGGACGACGCCAACCGTCGTGTCCGTGCGGTGCTCACCTACCTGCGCGAACAGCGCTCCGAACAGCGCTGAGGAGCCGGAGATGACGACCATCGGACTGCGCCGGATGGTGCCGCGCGACCCCGACCAACGACACCGGGCCGCGAGCCCCCTGGAGCTCCTGTTCGACCTGGTGTTCGTCGTCGCGGTCGGCTTCGCCGCGACGAACCTGCACGAGATCGAGGTCGAGGGACACGTCACCTCCGCCGTCCTGTCCTACGGGCTGGTGTTCTTCTCGATCTGGTGGGCCTGGATGAACTTCACGTGGTTCGCCACGTCGTTCGACACCGACGACTGGCTCTACCGGGTGATGACCTTCGTGCAGATGGCCGGGGTGCTCGTCCTCGCCGCCGGGGTGCACGCGGCCATGGTCGAGAACGACTTCACGATCGGCATCATCGGGTACGTCGTCATGCGGCTGGCCCTGGTCGGGCAGTGGATCCGCGCCGCCGCATCCTCCACCCGCTACCGCCGGACCGCCACTCTGCACGCCGTCGGCATCACGGTCGTGCAGCTGCTCTGGGTGCTCTCCCTGGCCCTGCCCGACGACTTCTGGGGGTACGCGGCACCGTTCCTCGTGCTCGCCGAGCTGTCCGTGCCGATCTGGGCGCAGACCTCGACGGGGACGGCCCCGTGGCACACCCGGCACCTGGCCGAGCGGTTCTCCCTGTTCACCCTCATCGTCCTGGGCGAGGGGCTGGTGGCCTCGGCCGGCGCGGTGATCGACGCCCTCTCGCACACCGAACACCTCGGAGCCCTGCTGGCGCTCGCGGGCTGCGGGCTGGTGATCACCGTCGGCATGTGGTGGATCTACTTCTCACGCGAGCAGCACGCGCACATCCGCTCGCTGCCCACCGCGCTCGTGTTCGGCTACGGCCACTACTTCGTCTTCGCCGCCGCCGGCGCCCTGCCGGCCGGCATCGAGGTCGCGGTCAGCGCCGACGCCGGACACGTCGAGCTGTCCTCCGCCTCGGTCGCCGCGACCGTCGCGGTACCGGTCGCGGTGTTCGTGCTGTCGATCTGGTCGCTCGCGATCCGGCCGTCGCTGTCGGCACGGGCCAACGCCGTCGTGGTGGCCCTGGTGCTCGTGGTCCTCGCGTCGATCGCGGTGCCGGCGGTGTCGTTGCCGGTCACGGCGCTCGCCGTGGCGGCGGTCGTCGTGACCCTCGAGGTCGCGTCCGCACGGACCGACACCTGACGGACGACGGACGGGAGGCACGGCGCCGGCTGGCACCGTGCCTCCCGTCCGTCAGGTGGTCGCGTCGACCACCCGTCAGCGCTCGGGGTGCTCCGTCGCCGACGTGTCGGCCGACGTCGGACGCGCGTCGAGGCTCGGGTCGACCGCCGGGTCGGCCGAGACCGACGACGGCCGCACCGGGAAGTCCTCGAGCGCACCGGCCTCCACCGCCGAGGACGCGGTTCCGCGGCCGCCGCGCACGCGGTTCTTCACCGCGGCCCACGGACGGCCGAGGCCGGACCGTGCCGGACGCTCGGTCGGCGCCTCGACCTCGAGGCCGTAGTAGGCGCCGACGTGCTCGAGCAGGACCTCGCGCTCGGCCTTGTCGTAGGCGCGGCGCTCGCGCGTGAAGGCGATGATCGTCGACCAGCAGGTCAGGATCAGGACGACGCTGAACGGCAACGCGGTCGTGATCGCCGCGGTCTTCAGGGCGTTCAGTCCACCGCTGAGCAGCAGGGCGACGGCGAGCAGTGCAGCGACACCGGCGAAGAAGACCCGCAGCCAGTTCTTCGGCTCGATGTCACCGCCCGACGCGATCATCGCCATCACGAGCGAACCGGAGTCCGACGAGGTCACGAAGAACACGCCGATGAGCAGGATCGCGCCGTAGGTCAGGACCATGCCGGCGGGCAGGTCGCCGAGGACCGCGAACAGCGACCCCTCGATGTCGACCGAGCCGTCCGAGCCGATCAGGCCCCCCGAGCCGTCGGTCTGGCGGTGGATCGCGGTGCCGCCGAGGACGGCGAACCACAGGAACGTGAGCGCAGTCGGCACCAGGAGGACGCCGAACACGAACTGGCGGACGGTGCGGCCCTTGGAGATGCGGGCGATGAAGACACCGACGAAGGGCGCCCACGACATCCACCAGCCCCAGTAGAAGGTGGTCCAGGCGCCCTGCCAGGCCTCGCCCTCGGCGCCCTGCTGCGCGGTGACGTTGAACGACAGGCCGACGATGTTCTGCAGGTAGGAGCCGATCGACTGCACGAAGTCGCGGAGCAGGAACTGCGTCGGCCCGACGATGAGCACGAACAGCAGCAGTGCGGCGGCGAGCAGCAGGTTGAAGTTCGACAGGATCTTCATGCCCTTGGTCACGCCGGTGACGAGCGAGACGATCGTGACGGCGGTGATCACCGCGATGATGGCGATCTGGCTGACGATGCTGCTGTCGGCGATGCCCGCGCTCTCGAGGCCGGCGCCGATCTGGATGACCCCGAGGCCGAGCGAGGTCGCGACGCCGAACAGCGTGCCGACCAGGGCGACCACGTCGATCAGGTTGCCCCAGCCGCCGCGCACGCGGTTGCCCAGCAGCGGTTCGAGGGCCCAGCGGATCGACACCGGGCGACCCCGGCGGTGGATCGCGTACGCCAGGGCGAGGCCGAGGACGACGTAGATCGCCCACGCGTGCAGGCCCCAGTGCAGGAACGTCTGCGTGAGGGCCTGCTGCGCGAGCTCCTTCTCGTTGCCGGTGACGCCGGGGCGCGGGGAGGCGAAGTGGCTGAGGGGCTCGGAGACGCCGTAGAAGACGAGGCCGATGCCCATGCCGGCGGCGAAGAGCAGTGCGAACCACGAACCGGTCGAGAACTCGGGCTCGTCCTGGTCCTTGCCGAGCTTGATGTCACCGAAGCGGCTGAAGCCGACGAACAGCGAGAAGCCGACGAAGAACGCGGCGATCAGCACGTAGTACCAGCTGAAGTTCTTGACGATGCCGTCCTGCAGACCGAGGAACAGCGCCTCGGCGGTGGAGGGTGAGATCAGGGTGAAGGCCACGAACCCCAGCACGATGACGGCGGCGGGCCAGAACACCCACCGCCGCAACTGCGGTGTCGTGGTCACGGGTCCGGGCAGGGGAGGAGTGGTGCTTGCCATGCAGTCCATGGTGCCCGCTCGCGTTCCTGTACGTTCGACCAGGCGTGTCCTGGCCGACGATGCGCTCCGCGCCGTCTCCGTCCCAGCGCGCCGCGTGCTCGTGGACCAGGCGGCGACTCGCGGCCGTGGACGCGCGCTTCGGCGGACGGGAGGCGCGGGGCGGGATGGCACTGTGCCTCCCGTCCGTGGGGCGCACCGACCACTGCCACATGCGATTACAACGTTGACGTGCGCTTTACAGCGCTGTAAACAGGAGCCTGCGCGACGATGCGCAACGAGGGAGAGACCCGATGGTGGGAAGCAGGACCGCAACACTCCAGGCCGCGGTGAGCCGGCGGGGGTTCCTCGCGGGCGCGGCCGGTGGCATCGCACTCGGCACGATGGCGCTCGCCGGGTGCGCGACCCCGGGGCGTGCCGCCGGTGGTGCCACGACGCTCCGCTTCTACGAGCAGAAGCAGGAGGTCATCGCCTACTTCGACAAGCTGCTGCGGAAGTTCGAGGGGGAGCACGCCGGCATGTCGGTCGTGCACGACAGCACGGCGGCCATCGCCCCGCAGTTCGTGCGCGGCGAACCGGCCGACGTCGGGTGCTTCAACGACAACCTCGAGCTCGCCCGGTACATCTCGCGCGGCGTGCTCAGCGACCTCAGCGACCTGCCGTCGGCAGCGCGGGTCCGACCGGACATCGACACCCTGACGAACCAGTACGCGAAGTTCGAGGACCGCACGAGCGTGCTGCCGTACTCGCTCGCGGCGGCCGGGGTGATCTACAACAAGCGGATCTTCGCCGAGCACGACCTGCCGGTCCCGACGACGTGGGACGAGTTCGTCGAGGTCTGCCGGACGCTGCAGAAGGCCGGCATCACGCCGATCTACGCCACCGACCGGGACACCTGGACGCTCTGGCAGGGCCTGTTCGACTACTCGGTGGGCAGCCTCGTCGACACCGGCTCGTTCTTCCGCAGGATGAAGGCCCTCGGCGCCGACGTCGGTCCCGACTCCGAGGTGTCGTTCGAGAAGGACTTCGCGGTGCCGATGGAGCGCGCGAAGACCATCTCGTCGTTCTTCAACCGCGACCACGCCACCCGGGCCTACGCCGACGGCAACCTGGCGTTCGGCAAGGGCGAGGCCGCGATGTACCTGCAGGGCCCGTGGGCGCTCGGGCAGATCGCGCTCATCGACGAGAAGTTGCCCGTCGGCACCTTCGCCCTGCCGGTGTCGAACGACCCGGCCGACCGCAAGGCCCGGGTCAACATCGACCTCGGGCTCTGGATCCCCACGGCGTCCGAGCACCCGGAGCAGGCGAAGGAGCTCGTCGAGTTCCTCATGCAGCCCGAGGTCATCGACGCCTACAACCGCGACAACCTGGCGTACTCGCCCCGCATCGACGCACCGCCGCAGCAGGACGAGCGCCTCGCCGGCCTGCAGCAGTACGTCGACGACGCGGCGTTCTACCAGGGCGCCGGCACCTTCATCCCCACGTCGATCCCGCTCGGCAACTACCTGCAGTCGGCGATCCGGAGCGGGGACTTCACCTCGATGCTGCAGCGGCTCGACTCGGACTGGCGGCGGCTCGCCGGCCGTTCCGCGACGGTCTGAGCCGGACCAGGACACAGGAGCCACCATGACCATGCAGACCCCGCTCTCCCGCGACACCGACCCGGAGACCTCCGGACCGGCGACCGACGCCGCCCGCACGCACCGACGTGTGGGCGCGCGCGGTGTCGGTTCACTCAGCCGCACCGAGGGCATGTACTACCTGTTCCTCGTGCCGGCCCTCGTGCTGTTCACGGCGTTCGTCGTCGCCCCCGCCTGCGTCGGCGTGTTCTACAGCTTCACCGACTACCTCGGGTTCGGGCAGTGGGACTTCATCGGCATCGAGAACTACAAGGCGCTCGTCTCCGACCCGGCGATCCTGGCGTCGTACGGCTTCACGCTCGGCTTCGCGGCGGTCACCGTCGTCGTCACGCAGGTCGTCGCGCTGTCCCTGGCGATCGCCCTGGCGAAGAAGATCCGGTTCGCCGCCGGGTTGCGGTCGGTGTTCGTCATCCCGATGGTGATCTCCGGGATCATCGTCGCCTACGTGTTCAACTTCCTGTTCTCGAACACCGTGCCGGCCCTGGCCACGAGCGTCGGTTTCGGCCCGCTCGAGCAGAGCATCCTCGGCGACCCGAACCTCGCCTGGCTCGCGATCGTGATCGTGTCCGCCTGGCAGACCGTGCCCGGCGCGCTCCTCATCTACACGGCGGGTCTCACATCCATCCCCGAGGAGCTGTACGAGGCCAGTGCGCTCGACGGCGCGACCGGCTGGAAGCAGCTGCGCTCGATCACGCTCCCGCTGCTCGGTGGCTTCATCGTCATCAACACCGTGCTCGGCGTGAAGGGCTACCTCGGCGCCTACGACGTGATCGTCGGTCTGACCAACGGCGGCCCCGGCAGCGCGACGAGCAGCGTCGCGATGACCATCTTCGGCGGCTTCACCGGCGGCGACTACGCCTACCAGATGGCGAACGCGACCGTGTTCTTCATCATCACCGTCCTCATCTCCGTGCTGCAGCTCGCGGCGACCCGCGGAAGGAACCTGCGACTCGCATGACCGCCATCGACACACGACCCCCGACCGACACCCGCGCCGTGACCACCGGCGGCGCCGGTCGTTCCGGCCGCGGCCACCGCCGACGACTGGGCGGTACGAACTGGACCCTGACCGTGGTCCTCGGCCTCGCGTCGCTGACCGTGCTCATCCCGCTGTACGTGACGCTCTCGATGGCGTTCAAGACGACCGAGCAGTCCGTCGACGGCAACGCGCTCTCGCTGCCGTTCCCGTTCAACCCGGGCTCCTTCGCCGAGGCGTGGCAGCTGACCCGGTTCCCGGTGTCCTTCTCGGTGTCCCTCGGCGTCGCGGCGCTCACCGTCGTCGCCACGCTGCTGCTCAGCTCGTTCGCCTCGTACGCGATCGTCCGGAACTGGCACAAGCGGTTCTTCCGCTACTCGTTCGTCTACCTGCTCGCGGCGATGTTCCTGCCGTTCCCGGTGGTGGCGCTGCCGCAGATCAAGCTGACCGCCGAGATCGGCCTCGACAACCCGATCGGCGTCGGGATCCTGCACGCCATGTTCCAACTGTCGTTCAGCGTGCTGCTCTACTCGGCGTACCTGCGGTCGATCCCCGTGGAGCTGGAGGAGAGCGCTCGCATCGACGGGGCATCCACGTGGCAGATCTTCTGGCGGATCATCCTGCCGCTCCTCGGCCCGATGAACGCGACGGTCGGCATCTTCGCGTTCCTGGCATCGTGGAACGACTTCATGATGCCGTCGCTCATCACGGCGGATCCGGGGTTGCAGACCCTGCCCGTGGTGCAGAACATCTTCCAGAGTCAGTTCGGCACCAACTACAACGTCGCCTTCGCCTCGTACCTGATGGCGATGGCGCCCACGATCATCGTCTACCTGTTCGCGCAGCGCTGGGTCATCAGCGGCGTGACGCAGGGCGCGGTCAAGAGCTGAGAGGCACCACGTGAGCAGCACCACCGGCACCAGCACCACCACCACCGGCACCACCAGCGCCGTCCTTCCCACCATCCGTCCGTTCCCCGGTTCGGACCCGGTCGCCGACCCCGCAGCCGTCGTCACCGGCGACCACTGGCGCATCACCGTGCTCGACGCCGGGGCGTTCCGCATCGAGTGGAGCGACGACGGCGGGTTCGAGGACCGGGCATCGACCTTCGCGATGCGCCGCCGCCTGCCCGTGCCGGCGTTCACCGTGGAGCGGACGGCCGCCGCCGACGGCACCGGCACCGCCGCCGGCGTCGTCGTCACCACCGACCGCGCCCGACTGCGCTACGACGGCCGCCCGTTCAGCCCGAGCGGCCTGGTCGTCGAGACCACCGGCCCGGACGCCAACCGCTGGCGCTGGGGGCAGGAGCCGCGCGACCTCGGCGGCACCGGCCGCACCCTCGACGACGTCGACGGCCGGATGCCGCTCGAACCGGGGATCCTGGCCCGCGACGGCATCACCGCGCTCGACGACAGCGAGTCGTTCCTGTTCGCCGACGACGGCTGGATCGGCACGCGGGTCCCCGGGCGCCGCGACGTCACGGTCTTCGCGTACGGCCGCGACTACGACGCCGCGCTGCGCACCTACCACGCGGTCTCCGGGCCGCCGTCGCGGATGCCGCGGTGGGCACTCGGCAACTGGTGGAGCCGGTACCACCCGTACAGCGACACCTCGTACCTCGAGCTGCTGGACCGCTTCGCCGACGAACACCTGCCGTTCTCGGTCGCCGTCATCGACATGGACTGGCACCGGGTGGACTCGGTCCCGCCGCGCTTCGGCAACGGCTGGACGGGGTACTCGTGGGAGCCGTCGCTGTTCCCGGACCCGCGGGCGTTCCTCGCCGAACTGCACCGCCGGGGGATGCGCACGACGCTGAACCTGCACCCGGCCGACGGCGTGCGGGCGTTCGAGGACGCCTACCCCGCGGTGGCGCGCGCGATGGGGGTCGACCCGGAGACCGAGCAGCCGATCCCGTTCGACCCGACGGACCGCCGGTTCCTGCAGGCGTACTTCGAACAGCTGCACCGCCCGCTCGAGGAGCAGGGCGTCGACTTCTGGTGGATCGACTGGCAGCAGGGCCGCGAGACCGGGCTGCCCGGGGTCGACCCGCTGTGGCTGCTCAACCACTTCCACCTGCTCGACTCGGCGCGACACACCGCGTCAGGCGCAGGCGCAGACGCAGACGAAGCTGCAGCCCCGGTCGACGGCATGACCTTCTCGCGCTACGCCGGCCCGGGCAGCCACCGCTACGCCGTCGGGTTCTCCGGCGATGCCGTCGTGTCGTGGGCGTCCCTGGCGTTCCAGCCCGAGTTCACCGCCACCGCCGCGAACATCGGCTACCCCTGGTGGAGCCACGACATCGGCGGCCACACCCGCGGCGTCCGCGACGACGAGCTCGCCACCCGCTGGGTGCAGTTCGGGGTGTTCTCGCCGATCATGCGTCTGCACTCGGCGAACAACCCGTTCATCCGCAAGGAGCCGTGGGTGTTCCCGGCCGAGGCGCGCGCAGCGATGGGCGAGGCGCTCCGCTTCCGCCACCGCCTGGTGCCGTACCTGCACACGATGAACCACGGCACCGCCGAGGGAACCGCGCTGGTCCGGCCGC
This sequence comes from Curtobacterium sp. MCBD17_026, assembly GCF_003234895.2. NCBI lineage: Bacteria > Bacillati > Actinomycetota > Actinomycetes > Micrococcales > Microbacteriaceae > Curtobacterium > Curtobacterium sp. MCBD17_026. Next base: position 1,259,708 of record NZ_CP126281.1, read on the forward strand.
TCTACCACCTGGAGCCGCGCCGCGACGAGGCGTACCGGGTGCCGAACACCTACGCGTTCGGCTCGGAGCTGCTCGTCGCCCCGATCGTCGCACCCCGCGACCCGGTCAGCCGGCACGGGGTCGCCCGGGCCTGGTTGCCGCCGGGCACCTGGACCGACGTCTTCACCGGCACGGTGTACGCGGGCGACCGGTTCGTCGACCTGCACCGCACGCTCGACACGGTGCCGGTCCTGCTGCGCGCCGGCGGGATCCTGCCGCTCGCCGCGGCCGACCAGCTCGACGCCACCGTCAACCCGACGGCGTTCGAGGTCCTCGTCGCCCCAGGTGCCCCGGGTGCCTTCACCATGGTCGAGGACCACGAGGGCGAGGGCAGCCGCACCGCCCGGACACGTCTCAGCTGGGACCCCGAGCACGCCGAGTTCCGGGTGCACGCCACCACCGGAGCCCTCGACGTCGTCCCCGCCCACCGCGAGTGGCGGATCACGTTCCTCGCCGCACCTGCCGACGGCCAGGAGCCGTCGGCGCGTTCGGCCGACCGGTTCTCGGTCGACTTGTCGGTCGACTCCGCGTCGGGTGGCTCGGTCACGCTGGTCGGCGCACCGGTCGTCGGTGTCGACGCGCGGGACGCCGTCCGGCGGGTCCTCGAGGGCGCGCAGGCCGGCAACCCGGAGAAGCTCGAGGCGTGGGAGGTCGTGGCGAAGGACCTGCCGCGTGCGGAGCGCATCGTCGAGCTCGGCACCGTGGGCCTGCCGAACGCCCTGCGGGACGTCGTCGTCGAGCTGCTCGGCAGCGTGCACCCGGGGGAGTCGACTCCCGCAGGCCGCTGACGGCAGGCGACGTGGGACGAGGCGGAGGGGAGGCCCGTGGCCGGGCCCGCCACGTGCCCTGGGACCGGCCACACTGCGGACTGGAGGCTCGTGGCCGGGCGCGCGCCGGGCCTCCTGTCCGTCGTCAGGCGCCCTGGTGCGCCGCCCGGTCGGACGTGCCGTCCGCGTACGGCGCGCTCTCGCCGACGAGCAGGCGGTGGCCGACCGTGACGAGCCGACCGGGCACCTCGGAGCCGTCCATCCGCTCGACCAACAGGTCGAGGGCAGTGCCGGCGAGGGCGACCGTGTCGGGTGCGACGGAGGTCAGACTCGGCACCAGGCTCGACCCGAGGCCGACCGCGTCCCAGCCGACGACCGCGACGTCACGGGGCGCGTCCAGGCCGCGCAGGCGCATCGCCCGGAGCGCCCCGAGCGCCGCCAGGTCGTCGCGGCAGAGCAGCCCGTCGACCTGCAGGCCGGCGTCGAGCGCCGCACCGAAGGCGACTTCGGCACCGGCGGCGTCGCCGACCTCGCGGGGGACCAGCAGCGCGTCGTCGAGCGGCAGGCCCGCGGCGACGAGTCCGGCGCGGTAGCCGTCCAGGCGCAGGCCGGACGTGCGCGAGGACGGCCCGGTCTCGTGCCCGAAGAACCCGATGCGGCGACAACCGAGCGCGACGAGGTGCGCGACGGCCTCGGCGGCGGCGCCGGCGTTGTCGATGACGACCTGGTCGGCGTGCGGCGGCCGGACGTCCTCGCCGAGGAACACCACGGCGGTGTCCCCGCGGATCCGGTCGATCGTCTCGGGCGTGAGCACCTGGGGGTGGATCACGACCCCGTCGACCACGCCGGCCTCACGCCCCCGCACGGCGGAGCGCTCGCCGTCCGGGTCGCCGGCGGTCTCCTCGAGCAGGAGCTGGTAGCCGCGGTCGGCGCAGACCCGCGAGAAGACGTGGGCGAGCTCCGCGAAGTAGGGGCGACGCAGGTCGGGGAACGCGAAGGCGAGCATGTTCGACCGCCCGGTCGCGAGTGACCGGCCCGACACGTTCGGCCGGTAGCCGAGCTCGTCGATGGCGGCCTGTACCCGGCTGCGCATGGGGTCGCTGACGTGCTGGTAGCCGCGGACGACGTTGGACACGGTCTTCATCGAGACACCGGCGTGCGCGGCGACGTCCTGCAGCGTGACCTTGCCCATCCGCTCACCGTAGCGGGCGGAGGGTCGGGGTCCGGCGGACCGACCGGGCCAGCGGTGTCGACGGGGCGTGCTCAGGCGCGCTCCGGCCTGCTCGTCAGGGGACGAGTCGGCGCTGCACGATCGCGCGGGCGACCTCGGAGAGTGCTTCGTGGTGCTCGAGCGCGTACCCCCGGATCACGGCGAAGGCGTCCTCGATCGAGACGCCCCGCAGGTACGACACGACACCCTTGGCCTGCTCGATCACCTCACGCGAGCCGATCGTGCGCTGCAACTGTGCGCGGACGACCTCGTGCTCGCGCAGGGACCGTTCGTGCAGGATGCCGATCGTCGCCACGTCGGCCAGGGCCCGGGCGACGCGCAGGTCCGTCTCCCCGAGGGAACCGGGGCCGACACCGAACAGGTTGAGCGTGCCGATGACGTTGCTCCCCAGCCGCAGCGGGACGGCGTGCACCGACCGGAACCCGAGCGCGAGCGCACCCGTGCGGAACATCGCCCACTCCGCCGGTGCCGACTCGATGTCCGGACACGTCACGGCCCGTCCGGTCGCGAACGAGGTCATGCAGGGGCCGGCCTCGGCGTCGAGCTGCAGGACCTCGACGAGCCGGGTGGCCTCGGACGTCGAAGCCACGACCTCGAGCTCCTGGTCGTCGTTCGCCAGCAGGATGCCCGCGGCGTCGATGCCGAGCACGTCGGCGCAGGTCTCGACCAGGGTCTGCAGGAGCTCCAGGACGTCGTACGCATCCACCAGGGTGTCGGCGAGCGATGTGAACGTCTCGAGGATCTGTGCTTCTCTGCCTGCCGTCGTCACTGGACCTCCTCGATCAGGTCGCCTCGTTTCTCGAACCGGACCGTGCCGTCCAGGATCTGCTCCGCCACCCGCCGCATCGTCCTCCGACGGGCGAACGCGTGGCCCTGCAGCAGCAGGTAGGCGTCCTCGGGGCTGATGTCGAGCTGCGCGAGCACGACCCCGGTGGCCTGGTGCACCACGCGACGCGACGAGGGACTCCGGTCGAGCAGGGCGTCGTCCTCGTCCGCGATCGAGCGGAGGGCTCTGCGGAGGACCCGGCGGCTGACGGCCGAGGCGAGGGTCATGGCCTGCCGCACCGTGTCGTCCTCGATCGTGGCGGGCCGCGGCACGTACACGTCGACCGCGCCGAGCGGGAACGGGCCGAACGCGACCGGGAACGCGAAGACCGCACCGACCGGTTCGCTCCGGACGGCCTCGTTGAAGGCGGGCCACGCGGCGTTCGGATGACGGACGACGTCGGTCTCCAGGACCGGGGCGTCCTTCGCCAGGGCGGCCCAGCACGGGCCCTCGGACAGGTCGAACTGGATCTCGTCGACGCGGACGGCGACCTGGTCCGTCGCCGAGACGGTCTCGCTGGGGCAGAGTTCACCGAACGTCGAGATCGCGACGCCGCCCATCGGCAGCGCGAGCGCGATCGGCCGACTGAGTTCGTCGTCGGCGATGTCCGCCGACCGGAGCGCACGGAGTGCACGCTCGAATGCGTCATCCATGGTCGCCTTCCCTGCCGTGATCCGATCCTACGCGCTGTCCCGTTCCGGACGATCCGGACGGCGCAGGCGCGCTGGACGGCGGTCCTGCGCGCCAGGCCGGCAGTTCGACCGGCGGGTACGACCCCTGCTCGTCCTGCACCCGGAGCATCGCGTCCAGGGCGACCAGGCTCACGCCGGACGTCTCGCGCACGACCGCCCGCACCGCGTTGCCGAGCAGGAACGCCATCAGGTCCTCGCTCCCGCCGTCGGGCCGGTAGTCGCGCCACGGGCCGGACCCCGCTCGCTGCAGGGCCCCGGTGAGCACGGCCTTCGGGTCGTCGACGTCGACCTCGCAATCGAGCACCAGGCGGAAGCGCCGCTGGTTCCGGTCCGACAGGCTCGGTGCGCCGTCCTCGTCCTCCTCCGGAACGAAGGAGCGCAACGCCGACGAGGGAGCGATCCCGTAGGCCGCACGGAAGGCCGCGGCCATCCGGCCCGCGTTGCTGAACTGCCAGCGCTCGGCGATCTCGGCGATGGTCTGCCGGTCGGGTGCGCCGGAAGCCGCCTGCAGATCACGCCGCACCCCCTCGAGCCGGACCGCCCGGAGGAACGTCCCCGGGGTCTGCCCGATCTCGGCCTGGAACCGTTTCTGCAGGCTCCGCGGCGACAACTGCACGGCCGCAGCGACGTCCGCGACCGTGATGTGGGTCGCCGCGTGCTCGTGGACGAACCGGAGGGCGTCACGTACCGCACGGGAGAGCCGGGGCGGGACGTCCTGGGTCGCACTGCTCCCGTCGGTCATGAGCCGACCGTACGGGAACCGTCGATGGTGCGCTCCCAGGGCCCGATCGAGGCCGAGCGAGGCCGTGCATGATCAGCCCTGTACGGCCCGAAGTCAACCCCTGACATTGCGGGAAGTGTCCTGTCGATACTGAAACTGTCTCGTGTGCCGCTGTTCTGGCGGTGCGCCACATCGAACCGACAGGGAGGCGCGATGGGACACCGACAGGGCTTCACGACCACGACCAGGATGACCGATGCCGTCGTCTGGCAGCAGGTCGTCCACACCGACCGGATCCGGGCGCTCGCCGCCACGGACCCGACCGACATCCGGGTGCAGCCGGTCGACTCCGGGTGCTGGCGCGTCGTCGACGCAGCTGCCGCCTGGGGTGACCCGGACATGCTCCTCGGGTTCATCGAGCGCACGGTCGACGGCTTCGACTGCACGCTCATGGCGGCGCTGCACGAGCACGACCGACGGGCCACCCTGCAGGACGCCCGCGCCTGGTTCGAGCACCACTGCGGACAGCACCTCGACGAGGCACCGTGCTGACCGCGGTCCACGGGACCGACACGGCCCGGACCGTCACCGCGCGGATCGACGCTCACCGACGTCGCACCGAACGCTCCGGTACCGACCGGGCCTTCGCGGCACGCGTGCTCGCCCAGGCCGGGCACGGCCGTGACGTGCGCTTCGACCTCGAGGACGACGCCTTCCGGCTGCCGTTCCGGTTCCGCTACCGGACCCGACGGGACGGCTGTGTGAGCCTCGTCACGGTGTCGGCGACCTCCGGTTTCTCCGGGATCTTCCAACCCAACGACCGCATCGTCGTCGGGTGGTCGAGCACCGGCGGTGTCCGCGTCGCCGTCGACGGCGGGGTCGTCCTCGAGACCAGGCCCGGCACGCCCGTCCTGATGCCGACGTCCGGGGAGTTCTCGGTGCGTGCCCCGAAGGGCACGCTGCAGCTCGTGAGCATCGACCGGTCGCTCCTCGACCAGGTGGGCTCGTCGCTGGGAGCAGCAGCGCCGGGACTGCCGACCCGGGGAGCCGAGCCCGCCATCGCGGCGCTCGAACACCTGCGCCGGTGCGTCGAGCAGGTGGCCGTCACCGCGACGCGCGACGGGTTCACCCCGGGTGCCCGGACCGGTGCGCAGGTCGCGCTGGTCGAGGCCGTGCTCCGAGCCTTCGGGGTGCTGACGCCCGCGGTGCTCCGCCGTGCGGTGATGCCGTCGACGGTCGAACTCGCCGAGGCCTACCTCGAGGGCCATTGCGACCGGCCCTTGTGCCTCACCGACATCTGCGACGCCGTGGGTGTGAGCCCGCGGACCCTGCAGACGTCCTTCATGCGGGAGCACGGCGTCTCGCCGATGACGTTCCTGCTGCGGATGCGGCTCGACCGGGTGCACGCGGTCCTCGAGTCCAGCAGCCGGCACGAGACCAGCGTGAGCGAGGCCGCGATGGCCTGGGGCTTCCGGCACCTCGGGCGGTTCTCGGGGACGTACTTCCGTCGGTTCCGGGAGTACCCGGGGCAGACGTTGCGTGCATCGTCCGGGTCGTGCGCAGACGGTCCGGAGCGCCACGCGGGCTGAACCGGTGTGTCGCGCGACGTGTTCCGGACACCACGGTGAACACGCAAGTTCGGCCCCTAGGGTCGCCACAAGCGCACTCGCGTGAACTCCCTCGAACCGGTTGAAGGACCGATCCGTACCGGAAGGCGGTCCACATGACCACCACTCCGCTCGCTCAGGGTTACACCCGCACTCGTCCCGCTACGGGTGCCCGCAAGGGCACCTCGACCTACTCCGCGCTGCTGGCGCAGGTGAAGGAGAACGGCCTGCTCCGCCGTCGTACCGGTTTCTACTGGGCACTGTTCGGCGCACTCGTCGGCAGTCTTGCCCTCACCTGGGTCGCGTTCGCGTTCCTCGGTGACTCGTGGTTCCAGCTGATCGTGGCCGGCGCGCTGGGCGTGCTGTTCACGCAGTTCGCGTTCCTGTCGCACGAGGCCGCGCACCGTCAGGTGTTCGAGTCCCAGAAGTGGAACGACCGCGCGGGCCGCTGGCTCGGCACGTTCCTCGTGGGGCTCAGCTACTCGTGGTGGATGAACAAGCACACCCGCCACCACGGCAACCCGAACACCGTCGGCAAGGACCCCGACATCGCGCCCGACGGCATCCGGTTCCTGCCGGAGGACGCCGCGGCCGTCAAGGGCGGCGCGATGAAGACCTTCATGCGCTTCCAGGGGTGGCTGTTCTTCCCCCTCCTGACGCTCGAGGGCCTGAACCTGCACCGCTACGCGGTGATGTCGATCGTCACCGGCAACGGCACCAAGGCCGACAAGAAGCACCGCCTCATCGAGGGTGCCCTGCTCGTGGCGCGTTTCGCGATCTACCTGACCGTCGTGTTCTGGTTCCTGCCGTTCGGGATGGCGTGTGCGTTCCTCGGGGTGCAGCTCGCCGTGTTCGGCGTGATGATGGGCGCCTCGTTCGCCCCGAACCACAAGGGCATGCCGACCATCGCGCACGACGCGAAGGTCGACTTCTTCTCCCGCCAGGTGCGCACCTCGCGCAACATCCGTGGCGGCTGGTGGGTGTCGTTCCTGATGGGCGGCCTGAACTACCAGGTCGAGCACCACCTGTTCCCGTCGATGCCGCGCCCGGCACTGAAGCAGGCCCGCCTGCTCGTCCGTGACCACTGCGACACCCTCGACGTGCCCTACACCGAGACCACGCTGCTGCGGTCCTACGGCATCGTCGTCCGGTACCTCAATCGCGTCGGCCTCGCCGCCCGCGACCCCTTCGCGTGCCCGATGGTCGCGCAGCTGCGCATCCACTGACACCGTGCTGACCGCCATGCCGACGGGCACCGTCAAGTGGTTCGACCACAGCAAGGGGTACGGCTTCATCCACCCCGACGACGGGTCCCAGGACCTGTTCGCGCACTTCTCCAGCATCGTCGCGGCGACCGGCTCCCGGCCGCTCGCCCAGGACGACCACGTGCAGTACGAGATCGGGCCGGGCAAGAAGGGTCCGCAGGCGGACAACATCTCGATCATCCGCTGATCGGCACCACCACGAGCGACGCCCCGACCGGTCCGGTCGGGGCGTCGCTCGTTGCGCGCATGGCCGCGGCAGCCCGAGTCTCGGCCCCGCGGACAGGCTGCGGGTCCCGGTACCCGCAACCTGTCCGCGGGGCCGAGTCCCGGCAGGGGGCCGCCGGCCCGGCGCGCGGACACGACGGACGGGAGGCCCGGTGCCAGCTGGCACCGGGCCTCCCGTCCGTCTGTGCGCCCGTTCTTTCCCATCGCGCGCGTTCTTTCCCATCGCGCGCGCGTTGGTTCGCAAGAAGGGGCGTACCTGGTCGAAACAACCCACCAGGTACGCCCGGTTCCACCAGGTACGCCCGGTTCCACCCGGTATGCCCGGTTCCGCCAGGTACGCCCGGTTCCGCCAGGTATGCCCGGTTCCGCCAGGTACGCCCGGTTCTGCTCGGCGCACGACGCACGACGGCCCGGACCGCGCTGCTGCGGGGTCCGGGCCGACTGTGGTGGTGCGGCAGGTGTTACTTGATCTGGGCGGTGATGGTGGCGGTGCCGACGAGGAGGCCGCGCTTGACGGCGTCGGTGCCGAAGGTCTTGTTCAGCAGGCCGGCGGCGTCTTCGCTGACGTGGACGGTGGTGCCGGTCAGGATGGCGTTGTCGCCCTCGAGCTGGAGGGGCTTGAGCGAGCCGCCGTGCAGCTCGAACAGGAACGCGTCGGCCGCGGCGACCTTGCCGTTGACCAGGACGTCGCCGTAGAGCTTGGACGAGCCCGGGTTCACGACGAAGTTCTCCAGCGTGACGGTGGTGTCGCCGGCCTTCAGGGTCAGACCCGAGTCGTCGTGGTTCAGCAGGCCCTGCACGTAGGGGCGGTAGTTGCCGTCCGGGGACCAGTAGGTGACCGACCCGGCGGTGATCGGGAACGACACCGACCCGTCGGCGAGGGTCGCGTCGCCGGAGACGCCGGGGGTGAGCTTCAGGGCGGTGAGGGCGTCGGTGAAGCCGGAGTCGAGCTTCACGGCGGTGGAGCCGCCGAGGACCTCGGGGACCGAGGCGACGGGTGCGGGGATCTTCGACTCGGACGACGAGGACACCGTGTGCACGTTCGGGGTGGCGGCCTGTGCGGAGGAGATCCCGAACGCGGCACCGCCGAGGACGAGGGCACCGGTCGTGGCGAGGGTGATGGAGGTCTTGAGGCTCTTACGCATCGTGATCAGTCCTTTGCTGTTGTCGCGCTCGGCGCGGCTGCTGCGTGCGCGCCGAACACACCCTCGGTGGGGTGGAGAACCAGCGATGTGCGGCTGGTGAGCGCTCCGGGTGTTTCCCGGTCGTTGCAGGTGATTCGGCGTCGTCCGCCAGTCGGATTGGGACGAGTTCTCCGGGCCTGCCACCCCTAGGCTCGGGTCATGCGGGGAACGACGATCCGACCGACGACGGAGGACGACTGGGAGTCCGTCCGGGCACTGCGGCTGGAGATGCTCCGGGACACGCCGAAGGCGTACGGGGAGCGGCTCGCCGACGCGGAGCGGATGCAGGAGCGTGACTGGCGTCGACGCGGCCGCCGTGAGCACGACGTCGGCGGGACGACCCTCGCCGCGATCGGCGCCGACGGCCGGTGGCTCGGGACGATGGGGGTGTTCGTACCCGGCCCCCGGGTCGGGCCGCTCCTGGTCGGCGTCTACGTCGCACCGTCGCACCGAGGGCGTGCCGCCGGTGTCGCCGATGGATTGCTCGACGAGATCGAGGCCTGGGCGGCAGCGCACGGATCGGCTCTGCGGCTGCACGTGCACCAGGCGAACACCCGTGCGCAGGCCTTCTACGCCCGGCGTGGCTACGAGCCCACGGGTGCGACCGAGGCGTACGTGCTCGATCCGAGCGAACTCGAGGTCGAGATGATCCGGCAGCTACGGGGATCGCTGTGAGCGGCGGGACGGACGGAGCTGCCGGGGCTGCCGGGCCCGTCGTGCGGTGGCTGCTGCTCGATGTCGGTGGCGTGCTCGAACTCGTCGACGACGCCGCCTGGCCCGGACGCTTCCGGGCGCGGTGGGCCGAGCGTCTCGGGATGACGACGGACGACTTCTCCGATCGCCTCGTCGCGGCCGACCTGCCCGATGCCTCCCGTCAGACCGGCGTCGTCGACCGGTACTGGGGCGCGATCGGCTCGGCGCTCGGGTTGTCGGCCGACCAGCTCGCCGTCATACGGGCCGACTTCTGGGACGCTTACTGCGGAACCCTGAACCAGCCGTTGTACGACTTCCTCGCCGGACTCCGGGGCACGATCGGCCTCGCGATCCTGTCGAACTCGGGCGACGGCGCCCGAGAGGAAGAAGAGCGGCGCTTCCGGTTCTCGGCGGTGTTCGACCCGATCTGCTACTCCCACGAGATCGGTGTGAACAAGCCCGATGCCGAGGCGTTCCGGATCACCCTCGAGCGCCTCGGGGCGGATCCGGACGAGGTGTTCTTCGTGGACGACGTGCCCGAGAACATCGAGGCCGCACGTGCGCTCGGCATCGGGGCGCACCTGCACGTCGACACCGACGAGACGATCCGGGTGCTCGATGCGGTCGTGCGGGGGAGCGGTCGGCAGTGACCGTCGGCATCGTGTTCTTCGACGTCGACGGAACCCTCGTCGGCCCCGGCTCCAGCAGCAGCTTCCTGGCCGCCCGGTTCGGGCACCAGGACGCGCTCGACGACGCCGAACTCCGCTACGCCGACGGCGATCTCACCAACCAGCAGGTCAGTGAGGTCGACGCACTCGGGTGGCGCGGCACGACCACGGCGACGATCGACCGGTGGCTCGACGACCTCCCGGTGCTACCCGGAACCGAGACCGTCGTCGCGTGGTGCCGTGCCCACGACGTCGAACCCGTGCTCGCGTCGCTCGCGTGGCAGCCCGTGACCCGTTCCCTCGCGCGGCGGTTCGGGTTCGTCCCGAACGGCGGGCCACGCGTGGGGGAGCACGGTGGCGCCCACGACGGCACCGTCGCCGAGCACTTCGACGAGTTCGACAAGCGGGACCGGGCGCTCGCGCTCGCTCGCGACCTCGGTGTGCCGCTCGGACACTGCTGCGCCATCGGCGACAGCCGCTCGGACATCCCGCTCTTCCAGGCGCTCCCCAGTGCGTTGGCGCTCAACGCGGGTCCGGCGGCCCGTGCGGCCGCGAGTGACGCGATAGACGCGGACGACCTCTCGCGCATCATTCCCTGGCTCGACCGCTGGCTCCGGGAACTCGCCTGATCGATCGGCTCCGAGCGGGATGCGGCATGATCGGTCCGTGCCTGATGTGAACCCGACCGCCGCGTACCGTGCCGCCCGCGACCAGCTCCTCGCCGCGGATTCTCCCGAAGCGGCACGCGCCGGGTTCCGCTGGCCGGACGTCGGCGACACGTTCAACTGGGCGACCGACTGGTTCGACGTCATCGCGACCGACAACAGCCGCACCGCGCTCTGGATCGTCGAGGAGGACGGTCGTGAGCAGCGGCTGAGCTACGGGGAGATGGCCGCACGGTCCGATCGGCTCGCCGCGCGCCTGCACGGATTCGGCGTGCAGCAGGGCGACCACGTCCTCGTCATGCTCGGCAACCAGCTCGAGCTCTGGGAGACGATGCTCGCCGTGATCAAGCTCGGTGCGGTCATCCTGCCGACGTCGACGATGCTCGACACCGCCGACCTGCAGGACCGCGTCGACCGGGGCTCGGTGGCGCACGTCGTCACGAACCGGGGCGAGACGCACAAGTACGACGACGTCCGCGGGTCCTTCACGCGGATCGTCATCGGCGGTCCCGCTGACGGGTGGACGGAGTACCCGAGCGACCTGGGCGACCCCGCTCCCACCGACGAGGTCCGTCCCGACGTCGTCACCCGCACGACCGACCCGTGCCTGGTCTACTTCACGTCCGGCACGACGTCGAAGCCGAAGATGGTCGTGCACACCCAGACGTCGTACCCGGTCGGGCACCTCAGCACGATGTACTGGCTCGGCGTCCGGCCCGGTGACGTGCACCTGACGATCAGCTCGCCCGGATGGGGCAAGCACGCCTGGAGCTGCTTCTTCGCGCCGTGGATCGCCGAGGCCACCGTGTTCATCCACAACACGGCGCGCTTCGACCCCGCTGCACTCCTCGCGCAGCTCGAGCGGGCCGAGGTCAACACGTTCTGCGCGCCGCCGACCGCGTGGCGGATGATGCTGCAGTCCGACCTCGGTGCGCGGCCACGGGCGCTCCGCGAGCTCATCTCGGCCGGCGAGCCGCTCAACCCCGAGGTCATCGACCGTGTCGCCACGGCGTGGGGGCTGACCATCCGCGACGGCTACGGGCAGACCGAGACCACCGCGATCATCGGCAACGCCCCGGGTGCCGCCGTGACGCCCGGCGCGATGGGCAAGCCGCTCCCCGGCGTGACCGTGACGCTGCTCGACCCCGTGTCCGGTGAACCGGGCGACGAGGGCGAGGTCTGCCTCGACCTCACCGAGCGGCCCGTCAACCTGATGGCCGAGTACCTCGGCGACCCCGACCGCACGGCCTCGTCGATGCGCGACGGCTTCTTCCACACCGGCGACATCGCCGTCCGCGACGCCGACGGCGAGCTGACCTTCATCGGCCGCACCGACGACGTGTTCAAGTCCTCCGACTACAAGGTGTCGCCGTTCGAGGTGGAGAGTGCGCTGCTGGAGCACCCGGCCGTGGCCGAGAGCGCGGTCGTCCCGGCCCCTGACGACGCCCGTCTCAACGTCGTCAAGGCGTACGTCACGTTGGCCACCGGATGGGAGGCGTCGGCCGACACCGCCAGGCAGGTCCTGGAGTACGCGCGCACGGCGCTCCCCGCCTACGCGCGCGTCCGCCGGGTCGAGTTCGCCGCGCTCCCGAAGACCATCTCGGGTAAGATCCGCCGCGTGGAGCTGCGGGAGCGCGAGGAGCAGTCGGTGAGCAACGGCACGCGCGCCGAGGGGGAGTGGCGGGACGACGAGTTCCCCGGCCTCCGCGTTCCCCGCCCGCAGGCGAGCTGACCCGCACGGGCACCCTAGGCTCGGCCTGTGGAATTGATCAAGGACGTCTCCCGCGGCGACTGGTTGCTGGCCCGGGCCGGCGCGTTCGCCACCTTCGGCGGCGTCGCGGGCACCGGCTTCGAAGCGTACGTCCGGATCCTGCACCCGCTCCGAGCGGATCGCGAAGACCGCACGACCGTGGACGAGTACGACGAGCACCCGGTCCTCGAGTCGGCCGAGTGGCGCTGGGCCGACGTCGCCGAGCGCACCCGTCGGACGATCGACCCCCTCGTGTCGTGGCAGACGCTCAGCGGTCGGGACGACGAGTCGGACCTGTCCTTCGAGGACGGCTGGATCGTCCATCCGCCCGAAACGGGCTGGTACGAGCCGACGCAACTCGCCGCGCTCACCGGGCTCCTCGCCGAGGCGACGTCGACCCCGGACGACCTGGTCGGGGCGATCTGGGACGGGTGGGGCGACCTGAACGGGAGCTCGACGATGGGCTTCGGGTGGCAGGGCGAGGGCGAACCGACGGCAGCCGAGCGCGCCGAGATGCAGGAGCACATGGCCCGGATGCAGGCGCAGCACCGGCGGGAGCAGGCTGCGCTCCGGGAGTCGCTTGCGAGTCCGCGCTTCCTGTGGCCGGCCCGCGAGTGCTTCCTGCTCTCCATGTCCCTGCCGCAGCTCAGCGACCCGTCCTGGACGGACGACGCCCGCGTCGGCACGTACGTCGACTTCGGGCACACCCCGCAGATGCTCTGGCCCGAGGGGCGCGAGTGGGTGCTCGCCACCGAGATCGACTGGGACTCGACGATCGTCGCCGGGTCACGGTCGCTCGTCGACGCGGTCCTCGCCGACGCCCGGTTCGAGGCGTACGAGGTCACCGCGGACGCCTCCCCGGGCTGATCAGACCGGCAGGGTCACCTCGGTGCTCACACGCCGGACACTCTGCGTGGACGCGGCGACCACGGTGGCGACGACGATGACGACGGCACAACCGATCAGGGTCGTGGGCGTCCCGACCGCGTGCGCCAGCGGTCCCACCAGGGCCTCGCCGAGCGGGACGGCGACGAACGACCCGACCATGTCGTACGAGTAGACCCGCGACAGCACGGCCCGGGGGACGTTCGACTGCAGCGCGTGGTCCCAGGCGATCGCGAACAGTTCGATGGCCACCCCGCCCAGGGCGAACGCGACGAGCAGGGTCGGCAGGGCCGGTGCGACAGCGAGCGCCAGGACGGGGAGGGCGGTCACGGCCATCAGGGCGACGCCGATGCCGAGGGCGTGCCGTGGCCGCCACCGCAGCGCGATCAGCGCTCCGAGCGCCAGACCGACGGTCTGCGCCGCGACGACGAGCCCCCAACCCGCCCTGCCGAACGAAGTGTCCGCGACCACCGGACCCAGCACGGTCGTCGCGCCGACGAAGGCGGCATTGAGCACCGCGAACTGGGCGACCACGGTCCAGACCCAGCGTCGTCCCGAGAACTCGACCCATCCCTCCCGGATGTCCGCGATCACCGACGGACGGTCGGCCGGTGCGACGGACGGGCGACGCGGCAGTCGGATCCGTGCGTACAGGGCTGCAGCGACGGCGAAGCCGGCGGCGTCCACCGCCAAACCCCACCCGGCGCCGACGAGCGCCACCATGCCGGCGCCGGCGGAGGCCCCGACGATGGTGCCGGCGTTGATGCTCAACCGGATCACGGCGTTCGCGGGGCGGAGCAGCGCCTCGGGCACGGTCTCGGGGACCATGGCAGCGGTCGTCGGCAGGCTGACCGCGGCGACCGCACCGTTCAGGATGCTCAGGACGACGAGGAGCGGGACGGTGGCGGTGCCCGTCAGGACCAGCACGGCGACAGCGCCCTGCGTCAGAGCAGCACCGAGCGACGTGACGACGAGCACGACGTCACGGGGGAGACGGTCGGCGATGACCCCGCCGAACAGCAGGACGGCGACGTTCGCGACCGAGCGTGCTGCCACGACGAGGCCGAGGTCGACGGGCGAGCCGCTGAGGTCGAGGACGGCGAACGCCAGCGCGATCGGGGCGACGGCGTTGCCGAGGATGCTCACCGTGCGGGCGGCGAGCAGCCAACGGAACGGTGCGTGGCCGAGGACGCCCGTGGTCGGCGTGTTCACGGCCGCCGCATCGGGAACATCGAGACGGTCATCGACACCGGAACGGTGCCCGGAGTGCGGGGGCGCTGCGCCGCTGCGTGGAGCAGGGCGGATGCCTGGCCGACGTGGTGCACCACCCGGCGCCACGTCTCGGGGCCGACCCACAGTTCGGCGTCGGTGGAAACGCCGGGCCCCGTGGTCCGCTGTCGCACCCGTCGACGGAGTTCCTCGACCTGGGCCTCGACGTACACGAGCTGGTCCTCGACCGAGACGTCGTCCGCGCCACCGTCGTCGCCACCATCGCCGGATCGGCCGTCGGGGTCGAACGGTCGTGCCGACGACTCGTGCCGGTACCGCTTCGCCTCACCGCCCCGGAGTCGGAGGACTTCGACGACGGCGACCAGTCCGGCCCGTTCGAGCACGCGCAGGTGGTAACTCGCGGTGGCCTGTGAGAGACCGAGCTCCCGTGCGGCCTCGGCGGCGCTCATCGCGGTGCTCGTCACCAGCGACAGCAGGCGGAGCCGGATCGGGTGGGCGGTCGCCCGGAGGGACTGGAGGCTGGACATGCGGCAATGCTCTCCTGACCGGGAGGTACCGTCAAACGGGCCTTTGGGGGTTGTCCGGACCGATCTGCGCGCCGACCTTTCGCGTCCAGCGACAGTTCACGGCCCGCCGCGCGCGTGAACTGTCGCCCAGCGCGAAAGCCCGCGCGCGACGCGCGAAAACCAGCGCGACCCGCCCGCGTCCGCGTCAGCCCCGCGTCACCCTGTGGGAGCACGCATCTCCCCCCAACGGCGGACGCGGCGCCGACGGCCCCTCCCGTAGCGTCGAGGCCGTGATCGAAGTCAGCCATCTCACCAAACAGTACGGTCCGAAGACCGCCGTGGACGACGTCTCCTTCGTGGTGCGTCCCGGCAGTGTGACCGGCTTCCTCGGGCCCAACGGCGCCGGGAAGTCCACCACGATGCGCATGATCATGGGGCTCGACCGGCCCACGTCGGGCAGCGCCACCGTGAACGGCCAGCCCTACACGAGCTTCCGCGACCCGCTCCGGCAGGTCGGCGCCCTGCTCGAGGCGAAGGCCGTCCACTCGGGGCGCAGCGCCTACAACCACCTGCTCTCCCTCGCGGCGACCCACGGCATCCCGAAGTCCCGCGTGCACGAGGTCATCGACATGACCGGCCTCGACTCCGTCGCGAAGAAGCGCGTCGGCGGGTTCTCGCTCGGCATGGGGCAGCGCCTGGGAATCGCTGCCGCACTGCTCGGTGACCCGAAGACCCTGATCCTCGACGAGCCGGTGAACGGCCTCGACCCCGACGGCGTCGTGTGGGTACGACAGCTCGCCCGCCGGATGGCCGCCGACGGCCGCACGGTGTTCCTCTCCAGCCACCTGATGAGCGAGATGGCACAGACCGCCGACCGCGTGGTCGTGCTCGGCCGGGGCAAGGTCCTCGCCGACGCCCCGATCGCCGAGTTCGTCGCCGGTGGTGGCGCCGCTGCCGGCACCGATGCCGCCGTCAGCCGCGTCATCGTCCGCACCCCGGACCCGAACGGCTTGTTCAACGCGATCGGCCCGAACGCCGCGGTCACCCAGCGCGAGGACGGCTCGTTCCTCGTCGTCGGCCCCGACGCGCCGACGGTCGGCAACATCGCCGCGCAGGCCGGCGTCCCCCTGCACGAACTCACCCCGACCGGCGCGAGCCTGGAAGAGGCCTACATGGCCCTCACCCGCGACGACGTCGAGTACCGATCGGAGGGCACCCGATGAGCGCCACCACCTCGCCCACCACGCCGTCGACCCGGATGCACGGCTCCACCAAACTGTCCTTCCCGCACCTGGTGCGGAGCGAGTGGATCAAGCTCCGCAGCATCCGGTCCACGTTCTGGTGCTACGCGATCCTGGTCGTCGTCACCATCGGCATGGCTGCGCTCGTCGGAGCGAACACGAACAGCGGCGGCCAGGACCTGCCGACGGACATCGCCAACGGCACCGTCGTGAACGCCAACACCGTCGGCGTCCTGCTCTCGTCGCTCGTCGTCGGTGTGCTCGGCGTCCTCATCATCACCGGTGAGTACGGCACGGGCCAGGTCCGCTCGACCTTCACGGCCGACCCGCGTCGCACCGGCGTGATCCTGGCGAAGGCCACCGTCCTCGCCGTCACGACGTTCGTGGTCAGCGCCGTCGCCACCTGGATCGGCGTCCTCATCTCGCTCCCGCTGCTGGCGGGCAACGGTGTCGAGCCGGAGATCGGTGACCCGTCGGTGTTCCTGCCGATCCTCGGCTCGTCGGTCTTCCTGACCCTGCTGGCACTGCTCGCCTACGGCATCGGCCTGCTCGTCCGGTCGAGCGCCGGTGGCATCGCGATCACGCTCGGCATCCTGCTGGTCCTGCCGGTGGTGCTGAACCTGATGGCCGGGCTGATGAACGTCGAGTGGCCGACGAACATCGCGGCGTTCCTGCCGGACATGGCCGGTGGCCAGCTCTACGCCTACTCGTACGACGGCGCGAGCCCCGCCGACGACGGCGGAGTCGTGCTGAACGGCTGGGGTGGCTTCGGCGTCCTCGCCGCCGAGGTCCTGGTCATCGGTGGCCTCGCCCTGACGCTCGCGCGCCGTCGCGACGTCTGACGCGACCACCCCACGGCCGGGAGGCGCGGTGCCAGCCGGCGCCGCGCCTCCCGTCGTTCGCGGTGCGGGTCCACAGCGTCAGTAGGCTCACAGCGTGCGTTCCGTTCCCGCCCTGCTCCTGCCCGCGATCGCGGGCGTGTTCCTGCTGGCCGGCTGCGCCGGGCCGCCGCCCGTCGACGAGGCTGCGCTGCACGCCTGGGAGAAGCGGCAGATGGCCACCGACTCGGACTCGGACCGGGACCTCGGTGCGATGTACGCCCCGGAATCCGCCGGGCAGAGCGCGACGGGGAATGACGACGAGATCGACCGTGGCATCACGATCACGTTCGCGCACCCGGAAACGGTCGACCACCTCGAGTTCTCGTGCTTCGGTGACGGGCACATGAGCGGTTCCGTCATGGTCGTCTCCGGGAGCACGTCGCGGAACCACATCACCGAGTCGATGCCCTGCGGCGACGGAGAGCAACGCATCGACCTGCGGCGAACCTGGCGTGCCGACGTCGACAGCATCTCCTTCAACGGGTTCGACAGCGACCGGGACAGCGCCTGGAACGTCCGCGTGATCGGCGCAGAGCCCGCCGAGGACTGACCGAGCGAGCGCTCAGGACCGCCGGACGTCGTACCGGTGCAGGGTGACGCCGTTGTCGTACCGCTGCTGCTCGAGCAGGTCGAGCTGCACGAGCGGCCGGTGCCCCGAGAGCGGCGGATCGAACAGCGGCCGGCCGGCACCGAGCACCGACGGGTGCGTGAAGAGCATGACCTCGTCGAGCAGCCCGGCATCGAGCAGTTGACTCGCGATGCTCGGCCCACCCACACCGATGTCGCCTTCGCCGGCGGCGCGGATCGCGGCCAGCTCGGCGATCGCGTCGCCGTCGCCACCGATGACCCGGGTGTCGTGGTCGGCGGTGGTCCGGGTGCGGGACACCAGGACCTTCGGCTGCGCGGTCCAGATCTCGCCGTACTCGCGCAGGTACTGCGGCATCGACTCGTCGTGCCGGGCGTCGGGCCAGAACGGGTCCATCATGTCGCGCACGACCCGTCCCTCGACGGACAGGGTCATGGCCGCCGCCCGGGCGTTGAACTCGCGGTGCAGCGGCTCGTCGATCCGCATCCAGTCGGGTCCTTCCAGGCCGTCGTGCTCGCCGGGTGCGCGTTCGACGAAACCGTCGACCGAGGCGTTGATCCAGTAGACGAACCTCGCGGGCATGGCATGACTCCTTCGTCGAGCCGAGCGTACGCTCGCGGACGTCGCCCGTCGACACCCGCAGTCCCTCCAGCAGTACCTCCCTCAACGACGAGAGCAGGTCAGGCATGCGCCGATCGTCCACCGCACTCCTCGCCGTCGTGACGTTCCTCGGCGTCGCGACCACGGGCCTCCAGGCCGGACCAGCGGATGCGTCCGCGGTGCCGGGCGGAACCACCCGGGCGACCACCACCACGACCGTGGCGTCGAGTGCCGCCAGCCGGCAGGGCCGTGCCGCGCCCAGCCACCAGAACCCGGTCGCGCTCAGCCTGCCCGACGGGCAGACGGCGGCGAGCTGCGCGGACCCGACCGTGATCCACGGAGCCGGACGCGACCGCAACTGGTACCTGTACTGCACCACCGACGCGCTCACCGCGACGGAGCAGAACCCGGACGGGTCCCTCGTGCAGCACGCGGTGCCCACCTACCGGTCGACCGACCTGACCCACTGGACGTACGTGAACGACGCGTTCCCGACGAAGCCCGACTGGGTGGGCGACGCGAACGGGATCTGGGCGCCGGACGTCGTGTACCGCGCCGGCGACCGTGGCCGGGCGGGCACCTGGTACCTGTACTACGCGGCTTCGGACACCCCGTCGGCGACGGGGCCGACCGGCGGCGGCTCCGCGGTCGGGGTGGCGACGAGCTCGAGCCCGACGGGTCCGTGGAAGGACTCCGGCGGCCCCGTCGTGGCACCGCAGACCGCACCGAACGGGGACGGAGCGCGGTGGGCGTTCGACCCCGAGGTCATCACGGACGGCGGCACGACCTACCTGTACTTCGGCAGCTACTTCGGCGGCGTGAACGTCCGGCGGCTCAGCGCGGACGGCCTGCGCTCCGACCCGTCGACCGAGCGGCAGATCGCCATCGACAACCGCTACGAAGGCGCGTACCTGATGCGGCACGGCGGCTGGTGGTACTTCATGGGCTCCGCCACGAACTGCTGCAACGGCGCCCTGACCGGCTACGGCGTCTTCGTCGCCCGGTCACGCAGCCCGCTCGGACCGTTCACGGACCGCGACGGTGTGGCGATCACGAGCACCCGGGTCGGTGGCACGCCCCTGCTCGCGCAGAACGGCAACCGGTGGGTCGGGACCGGCCACAACACCGTGGTCACCGACTTCGCCGGCCAGGACTGGATCATCTACCACGCGGCCGACCGCAACGACCCGTACTACGCGGGGCAGCCGACCTACACGAAGCGGCCGGCGCTGATCGACCCGCTCGACTGGCAGGGCGGCTGGCCGGTCGTCCGCGGTGGTGCCGGCCCGTCCGACACGGTGCAGCCGGGGCCGGTGGCGCAGCCGGGCCAACGACCGACGTACCGGGCGTCCACCGCCCCGGTCGACGTGCCCGGTCGGACGATCCGCGCGCTGTCGACCTCGTTCGACGGTGCCGCGCAGCCGGGAGCGGAGCCCGGAGCGCTGCCTGCCCGGCTCGCCTGGACGCGTGAGCCGGCCCCGTCCACGTGGACCGTCGCCGACGGCACGTTCCGCTGGCAGACGCAGGACGCCGACATCCACCCGCCTGCGACGCCGCTCGCATCGGTGCTGTCCGAACCGGCGCCCCGTGGGGACTACGTGCTCCAGACCACGGTCGGTGTGGACACCCCGACGACCGGCGACGGCCTGAACTACGTGCAGGGCGGCCTGATCGTCTGGGGCGACGACGGCAACTACGTCCGGCTCACCTCGAACTCGATCTTCAACACGCGCCAGACCGAGTTCGGCAAGCAGGTGTCCGGGCAACCGGCCGGAGCGCCGAGCTACGGGAACATGGTCGTCGGTCCGGTCGGGGACACCACCACGCTCCGGATCGTCCACCGCGAGGTCCGGGGTGAGGACCGGTACACGGCGTACACCAGTCTGGACGGGCGGCACTTCGTCCGAGGCGGGACCTGGACGGCGGACCTCGGCGGTACGCCCCGCGTCGGGCTCATCTCACTCGGAGGCTCCGGCTTCACCAGCACCTTCGAGGACCTCCGCGTGAGCACGGTCGCGACGCGTCGCTGAGGGCGCGCGTGGCTGCGCTGAAGACACCGGTGTTCGCAGGTCGAACCGCGGTCCGCGCGTGTTCGACCTGCGAACACCGGTGTCTTGCACGCCGCACGGCGCGCGTTCAGCCGGAGAACGTCGCCGGTGAACGAGATACCCGTCGGGATGCGAAGATGCATCGTTGGTGCCGGAGCCGAGAACGAGGGTTGGATGATCCCGACGGAGGAACACGACGCGAGCGCGCCGCTGCTCGACGGTCGGTACCGCTTGGAGCAGGCGATCGGCCAGGGCGGCATGTCCGTCGTCTACCGGGGTGTGGACGAGAGCCTGCACCGCCCGGTCGCGATCAAGCTCTTCCACGCGGGCATCGTCGACATCGCCCGGCAAGAGGCCGAACTCGGCGTGCTGGCGTCGCTCGAGCACCACAACCTCGTCAGCCTGCTCGACGCCGGTGTCGTCACCGGGCAGGACGGCACGCAGCAGCGCTACATCGTGATGTCGCTCGTTGTGGGGCAGGACCTCGAGGAGCGCCTCGCCGTCGGCCCGCTCGCCTCCCGGCACATCGCCGAGATCGGCTACGACATGGCCGAGGCCCTCGACTACATCCACGCTCACGGCGTCGTGCACCGCGACATCAAGCCGTCGAACATCCTGCTCGTCGACTACGGCAACGGTTCCGACCGCGCCCGCGCTCGCCTGACCGACTTCGGCATCGCGCTCGCCGCCGGCGTCGAACGCCTGACCGCCGACGGCGTGACCACCGGCACCGCCGCGTACCTCAGCCCGGAGCAGGCGCGCGGGGGCGAGGTGGGCCCGCCGAGCGACGTCTACTCGCTCGGCCTCGTGCTGCTGCAGTGCTTCACCCGCCGCCGCGAGTTCCCGGGCTCGCTCGTCGAGTCCGCCGTCGCCCGGCTCTCCCGCGACCCCGTGGTGCCCGAGCCCCTGCCCGAGCACTGGAAGCACCTGCTCAGTGCGATGACCGCGCAGGACCCCGCGGCCCGCCCCCTCGGGGCCGAGCTGGTCATGATGCTCCGCGACGTCGTGATCGCCGAGACCGCCACGGCCGACCACGTCGTCGAGCCGACGGACGAGACGGCCCCCGTGCCGACCCGCCCCGAGACCGACCGCCCGGCGACCCTCGACACCCTGCCCGACGAGTCGCTGCAGCGCACCACGGCGATGGCGGCCCGGCTCTTCGACGCCCCGATCGCCCTGGTCGAGGTGCTCGACGAGGACCGCGAGTGGTCCCAGTCGTACATCGCCGAGGGTGTCGACGAGGCGGCGCGGAGCATCAGCTTCCGCAACGGCTTCGCGCCGGTGCCCGTCCCCGTCGTGATCCCGGACGGCTCCGCGCACCCCGAGATGCGCAACAGCCCCCTGGTCACCGGCCCGCTCGGCATCCGCTTCTACGTCAGCGTCCCGCTCGTCAAGCACGACGGCGCGCCGATCGGGACCCTCGCCGTGCTCGACACCCGCCCGCGGCAGGCGACCGAGGACGACCTCGCCAACCTCCGCGACCTGGCGGCGCTCGCCGTCACGCAGCTCGAGATCCGCCAGGAGTCCCTCCGCACGACCAGCGACTCGCTGCCGGTCCCGCGGGTGGTCGGCGACCACACCGCCTGACGGGAGGCCCGGTGCCAGCCCGCACCGCGCCTCCCGTCCGTGCGGTGGTCGCGACCACCGCCGCGCGCACGCCGTCCGCCGAGCGGTCACGACCGGTCGCCTGGCGCGCTCCCGCGCGACGGTCCCTGGCCACTCGACCACCTGCCAGCGGTGTGTCGTGACCGCTCGGGGATCCGGTGCCCGACTGACCGACCCCTACCGAGCGGGCGGAATGCCGGGGTGCCTCCGCGTGCCGACGCGGGTGTTTCGCCCGTTCGTGGTGGTGGGGGTTTGCTCGCGTGGGCTGGCGGTGCCGAGCGGGCGGAATGCCGGGGTGCCTCCGCGTGCCGACCCGGGTGTTTCGCCCGCTCGTACGGGGCGGGCTCAGCCGAGGCGGGTCGCGGCGAGGCCGCCGTCCACGTCGATCGTGCCGCCGTGCACGAAGCTCGCCTCGTCGGAGGCCACCCAGCGCACGGCGAACGCGACGTCGACGGGGCGGACGGGTGCTCCGGCAGGGGTGCCCGCCGTCATCTGCGCGAGGACGTCGTGCGAGTCGGCGTTCCCCGGCGTCACGGTGGCCCCGGGCGACACGGTCGACACCCGGACGCCGTGCGGTCCGAACTCGGCTGCCCAGGCACGGGTCAGCTGCTCGACGGCGGCCTTCGTCGCCGGGTAGAGCGCCGTGAACGGGACGCCGACGCGGGACATCCACGAGCCGATGTTCACGATGATGCCCGAGCCGCGCTCGACCATCGCAGGAGCCAGCGCTCCGACCAGCACGTGCGGCGCGCGGACGTTCGTGGCCCAGAGCGCCTCGGCGTCCTCGTCAGGGAGTAGTGCGGTCGGTCCGACCGGGTAGACGCCGGCGTTGTTGACGAGGACGTCGACCCGGCCGCCGAGGGCCTCGGTGGCGCGGGCGGCGAAGTCGCGGACGACATCGGGGCGGGCGCCCAGGTCGCCGACGACGGCGACCGCGCTTCCACCAGCCGCGATGATGGTGTCCACGACGGCCTGGGTGCGCCCCGGGTCCCGGCCAGCGACGCCGACGTTGGCGCCCGAAGCGGCGAGGACACGGGCGACGGCTTCGCCGATGCCGCTCGAGGCGCCGGTCACCAGCGCGGTGCGGCCGGCCAGTCGGGCGTCCGTGGTCAGAGAGTCGAGGAGTGCTTCGTTGGTCTGCATGCTCCGATGCTCGGTCCGACGGACCCGGCGGTGATTGCCCAGGACTCCGGAGTGCTTGCCGGATCCTGCACGGGCACCCCTCGCGTCGGATGGCTCGACAGAATGGGCACATGGACGACGTCACCTCGGACCGGCTGGACCGTGCCCTGCAGAGCGTCCTCGCCCACCTCGACGACACGGAGCGCGCCGCACGGCTTGGACTGCGCCTGGCGAGGGTCGACCGTCCGACCGACCTCGGGTACCAGCGCTACGCGCCGTCGGTGTCGATGGTCCTCGCCGGACGGAAGCGCTCGATCGTCGGCGACGACGACCAGCTCTGGGGTCGCGACCGCTTCATCATCACGCCCGTCGACCTGCCGGTGATCGCCGGGGTGGTCGAGGTCGAACCGCCCGCGGGGTTCGTCGCGGTCGTCTGGCAGCTCTACCCCGCGGTGGTGGCCGAGGTCGCGAGGGCGATGTCCCGCCCCCACCAGGACGAGGCGCCGCCAGCCCGACTCGGCAGCTGGACCCCGGCCCTGGCGGACGCGTTCTCCCGACTCGTCGGACTGCTCGATGCTCCGGAGGACATGGCCGTCCTCGCCCCGCTCGTCACCCGCGAGGTCGTGCTCCGCCTGCTGCAGACGGACCAGGCACCGCGCATCCTGGCCGCGATCGGCAACCGGGACGGCGACTTCGTCGCAGCGGCCACCGCCCTGCTCACCGACCGGTTGGCGGACCCGTGGTCGGTGGCGGGCCTGGCCGCGGCGGTCCGGACGAGCGAGTCGACACTGTTCGCACGCTTCCGGCAGGTCACCGGCATGAGCCCTGTGCAGTACCTGCGGCGGCTGCGGCTCGGAGAGGCCCGGCGGCGGATGATCGTGCTCGGTGACACCGCCGCCCAGGCTGCGGCGGCGGTGGGGTACCGGAGCGCCTCGCACTTCTCGCGCGACTACCGCGCCCTGCACGGCCGGCCACCGGCTGCCGACGCCGGTCGGGCCCGTGAACTGCTCGCGCGGGGTGAGGTCGCGATCGCCTGAGGCGCGTCAGTCCTCGGTGAGGGCCGCCGCGTAGGCACGGACGGACCGGTGGTACCGGGGGAGCGTCGGCTCGACGGCCTCGATCGCGACGCGCAGTGCCTCGGCGGAGCGGCCCGCGCTGTGCAGTGCGAGCGCGAGGAACACCCTCGGTGCCGCTCCGGTGGCGGGGTGTCCCGGCGCGTCGCGGAGCATCGCGATGGCCGCGTCGATCCGGCCGAGGTTCCGCAGCGTCGAGGCGTGCTGGACGACCATCCTGGCGGCGCGGTCCGGGTCGACGGAGTCCAGGCCGGCTGCGGTCGCGGCGGCGTACTGCACGTCGGCATCGCCCTCGTGTCCGCCCGAGTCGAAGGCGCCGCCGAGCTCGAACGCGCCGAGTGCGGGATGCGGAGCGTCGGCGGCGAGGTCGCGCATCCGCTCGATCCGCTGCTGGTCGTCGATCGTGTCGTCGTCCCACAGCGCCGCGACGCGTGACTCCCAGTCCCCGGTGCTCATCCGGCGAGCGTACCGCCGTCGCTGATCGTCGCGCGGAACGAGCGGACCAGCGGTGCGCCGGGCTGCACGACGGCGGGGGTGTCCCACGCCAGGGCCGAGCCGATCGCGGGGTAATCCTCGGCGCGGACGAACCAGGGGTCGTGGTGGTCGACGGCCTCGATCCGGATCGTCGCCGGCCCGCCGTCGAACACCGCCGACCAGGTGATCCAGGGTGCGATCGAGCCGTGCGCGGCGGTCTCGCCCTCGGCGTCGGCGGTCCGGACGACGACCCCCGTGCACTCGGGGAACCGCCAGAAGAAGCCGCCGTAGCCCGCTCCGGTCCGGCCGTTGCTGCCCGGCCCACCGAGGTGCACGGCGGAGTCACCGGGGGCGCGGAACGACGACGACCAGGACAGCTCCCACCCGGATTCGACCGCGCGCCAGCGCAGGGTGCGGTCCTCGCGCAGGACCACCGTGCGGTTCGGGCCCCGCCAGACGAGTTCCTCGGTGGACGTCGTGTCGTGCTGCTCGGCGTGCACGACCTCCACCGAGCCGTGGTCGTCGCGCCACACGTAGCCGAGCCCCTGGACGTAGGTCCGGCCGCCCCAGCAGTTCACGCCGTCGACGTCGGGGATCGCGACGCCGACGCCGCAGTGCCAGTCGTGGTCGCCGGGGTGGTGCGCGCTGACGACGGTGCCACCGAGGGTCCGGACCGGGTGCAGGTACGGCCGAGGGGACGACGTGGCGATCGTGCCGGCGCCGTTGCGTTCGACGGCGACCTCGACATCGTGCACCACGAGTGCGCGGATGCCGTCGTCGGTGCTCACACCACCGACGCTACCCGCGCGTCAGTCGGGCGAGCACGACGCTGTCGAGGACCTCGTGCGGGTCCCCGTCAGGCGTCGTCGCGGTGCGCGGCCGGACCTCGGCGACCAGGACGTCCCACCGGTCGTCGAGCTGCAGGGCGGCGAGGTCGTCGGCCGGCGAGGGGAACCGGTACTCCCGCAGCTCGGGCGGCAGGTCGTCGTGCGGGGGAGCGGCGTGTGCAGTGACGAGCAGGTGCCCACCGGCGTCGACGAAGCCGGCGGCCCGACGCAGGATGTCGGCTCGGGGGATCTCCACCGGCCACGACTGCAGGAACGACGCCGTCACCAGGTCGAACCGTGCGGCGGTGTCCCACCGGTCGAGGTCCGCGGCGACGAACGCCGTCCGGTCCTCCGCCCCTGCGGCGACGGCAGCGCGCGAACCACGCTGGAGCGCCGTCACGGACAGGTCGATGCCCGTCACGTCCCACCCCTGCTCGGCGAGCCACACCACGTCGCCGCCCTCGCCGCAGCCGAGGTCGAGCGCTCGCCCCACCGGCAGCCCCCACGTCACCGAGGCGAGCACGGCGTTCACCCGGCCGGACCAGATGCCGTCGCGCTCGGCGTAGCGGGCCTCCCACCATTCCCGAGCGGACGGTGCGGCGGTGGCCTCGGTGGCCTCGATGGCATCGGTGGCAGATCCGGCGGCGGAGCCGTCGTGGTGGGTGTGCATGCACCTACTCCAGCGCACCGGCCGGGCCGGACCCAAGCGGTGTTGCCGACCCGGCAACACCGAACCTGCGGGGCGGGCGCGACCCGGGCCTCCCGTCCGCCCCGATCGTGCGCGCGCCGCGCCGCGCCGCCCGCTACTCGTCGGCGGGCAGTGGCTCGGCGTGCTCGATGCGGGCGCTCGCCGTGGCCATGTGCGCGTCCATCGCGCGCTGCACGGCGGACACGTCGCGGGCGCGCAAGGCCTCGAAGACGGCGCGGTGCTCGTGGAACGCGGCCTCGGTCGCCTGCCGGGTCTGCACGCGCCGCGCGACCCAGACGCTCAGCATCGAGCGCAGGCTCTGCAGCAGGTCGGCGAGCACGTCGTTGCCCGAGGCCCGCGCCAGCAGGACGTGGAACCGGACGTCGGCGTCGATGAAGGTCTGCGGGTCGTCGAGGGTCTCCTCCTGCCGGACCAGGTACTCGCCGAGCTCGGTGATCTGCTCGTCGGTGGCGCGCTGCGCGGCGAGGATCGCGGCCGTGCGCTCCAGCGAGGACCGGATCTCGAGCAGCTCGCGGGTGCGGTTCGACGCCAGCATGAGCCCCCACGACAGGGTCGTCGGGAGCAGGTCCGAGGTGCCTCCTCGCAGGTAGGTGCCCGAGCCGGGGCGGATCTGCACGATGCCCAGGATCTCGAGGGCGGCGAGGGCCTCACGGACGGCCGAGCGTCCGACGCCGAGCCGCTCGGACAGGATCCGCTCCGAGGGCAGCCGTGAACCGGGGGCCAGCTCGCCGGCGGTGAGCAGCGAGACGAGCTGTCGGGCGACCACCGAGGCGGGGGACCCGACGGGCACGGACTCGAGTTCGAGTCGGATGTTGAGGGGGTCGTCCGGGCTGAACGCGGGCATGCAGTGAGCGTACCGGTCGGTCAACCGGTTGCGGCAGGAGCGGCGCCGAGGCGACCGGCGTCGCGGAGGAAGCAGCAGCGCGCGTGAAATGGTCAACCGGTTGACAAGTTGACCGACCGCGACGCAGACTGGACCAGGCGCACCGATGCGCCCGCTCTCGATCCTCGCAGCAGCACGGAGCGTCCCGGCGCAGCCGCCAGGACCGTCCCGGCCCAGCCGCCAGGACCATCCCGGCGCAGCCGCCAGGACCATCCCGGCGCAGCCGCCAGGACGGGAGTCGTACCACCCCCACCGAGCAGGAGTCATCGTGGACATCCCCGCCACGCGAGGCATCCCCACCTCGGTCGTCGAGAAGACGGCCATCCGCAAGATCGCGATCCGCATCGTGCCGTTCGTGGCACTGATGTTCTTCATCAACTTCCTCGACCGCACCGCGATCTCCTTCGCCGCCCCCAACGGCATGGAGGCCGACCTCGGCCTGACCGCCGCCCAGTTCGGGTTCGCGTCCGGTGTGTTCTTCATCGGCTACCTCGTGCTCGAGGTGCCGTCCAACCTGGCGCTGCACAGGTTCGGCGCTCGGATCTGGCTCGCCCGCATCATGATCACGTGGGGCATCGTGTCCCTGCTCTTCACGTGGGTGCAGAACTACCCGCAGCTCGTCGGCCTGCGCTTCCTGCTCGGCATCGCCGAGGCCGGCTTCTTCCCCGGCGCGATCCTGTTCCTGTCGACCTGGGTCCCGGCTCGTCACCGCGGCAAGATGCTCGCGCTGTTCTACCTGGCGCAGCCGCTCACGAGCGTCATCGGTTCCCCGCTCGCCGGCTGGCTGATGACCCACGACGGGATCCTCGGCGGCCTGGCCGGATGGCGCTTCATGTTCCTGTGCGTCTCGATCCCGGCGATCATCGTCGGCGTCCTGTGCCTCTTCGTGCTCAAGGACAAGCCGTCGCAGGCGAAGTGGCTCGACGAGGACGAGAAGGTCTGGCTGGAGACGACGCTCGCTGCCGAGAGCGCGGCGAAGGGCGGCGGCGACGGTCACGGCAAGGGCGGCCTGCGTGCGGCCTTCGGCTCCGGCCGCGTCTGGATGCTCGCCGCGGTGTACTTCGGCTTCATCTACGGCCTCTACGCGCTCAGCTTCTTCCTGCCGACGATCATCGACGGCTTCCAGGAGCAGTTCGGCACCACGTTCGACCTGTTCCAGAAGGGCCTCATCACGGCCATCCCGTACGTGCCGGCCGCGGTGGTCCTGTACTTCTGGTCCCGTGACGCCTTCCGTCGTGGCGTCCGGGTCTGGCACATCGCCGTCCCGGCCCTTGTCGGTGGCCTGAGCATCCCGGTCGCGCTCTACATGAACAGCTCGGCCGCGACCGTCGCCGTCATCGCGATCACCGCGTGTGCGATCTTCGCGGCCCTGCCGAACTTCTGGACGGTCCCGACGCAGTTCCTGACCGGTGCCGCCGCGGCCGCGGGGGTCGCCCTCATCAACACCGTCGGCAACCTCGGCGGGTTCGCCGCCCCGTACATCACCGGTGCGGTCAGCGAGTGGACCGGCGGGTACCAGGTGCCGATGTTCATCGTCGGGTTCTTCATGGTGCTGTCGAGCGTGCTCATGTTCGTGCTCGGCCGGAACACGAAGCGCAACGAAGCGGCCGCCGCGACGTCCGGAGCCGACACCGCGGTCGCCGCCACGGACGGACCGACCGCCATCGCGAAGGAGGCCGGCGCATGACCCGCCTGTTCAACGACCCGGCGGACTTCGCCGACGAGATGGTGGACGGCTTCGTCGCCGCCAACCGCGCCCGGGTCCGCAGGGTGCACGGCGGTGTCGCCCGCTCCACCACCAGCCCCGAGGGCACCGTCGCGCTCGTCGTCGGCGGTGGCTCCGGCCACTACCCGGCCTTCGGCGGCCTCGTCGGGCACGGCCTGGCGGCCGGTGCCGCGATGGGCAACCTGTTCGCCAGCCCGAGTGCCCAGCAGGTCACCGCGGTCGCGAAGGCGTCCGAGCACGGCGGTGGCGTGCTGCTGAGCTACGGCAACTACGCGGGTGACGTCCTCAACTTCGACGCCGCGGCACGGGCACTCGAGGCACAGGGCATCGACGTCCGCACGGTCCGCGTGACCGACGACGTCGCGTCCGCGCCCGCCGACCAGGCACACAAGCGCCGGGGCATCGCGGGGGACCTCTGCGTGTTCAAGGTGGCCGGCGCGGCCGCGGAACGCGGCGACGACCTCGACGCGGTCACCGCGATCGCGGCCCGGGCCAACGACCGCACCCGCAGCTTCGGGGTCGCGTTCTCGGGTTGCTCCCTGCCCGGCGCCGACGAGCCGCTCTTCACCGTCCCCGCGGGGCGCATGGCCATCGGCATGGGCATCCACGGCGAACGCGGCATCGCCGAGGCCGACGTCCCCACCGCGGACGGCCTGGCCGACCTGCTCGTCGACAAGCTGCTCACCGAGCGACCCGACGGCACCGGCACCACAACACACGGCACCACGAAGGATGCCACCCCCCGCGTCGTCCCGATCCTCAACGGCCTCGGCTCGGTCAAGTACGAGGAGCTCTTCGTCGTCTTCGGCGCCGTCCAGCGGAAGCTCACCGACGCCGGCATCGTCATCGTGGAGCCCGAGGTCGGCGAACTCGTCACGAGCTTCGACATGGCGGGCGTCTCGCTGACCCTGTTCTGGCTCGACGACGAACTCGAGCAGCTCTGGGCCGCCCCCGCCGACGCCCCCGGGTACCGCAAGGGCGGCGCCGTCCCGCAGCAGCCGGTGCCGGTCGAGGTGCTCGAAGCCGGCGTGGTCGTGCCCGTGACGCCGGGCAGCGAGGAGTCCCAGGCCTCGGCCGCCCGCGTCGCGAGGGCGATCGCCGCGATCCGCGCCACCATCGACGACCACGCCGACGAGCTCGGCCGCATCGACGCCGTCGCCGGTGACGGCGACCACGGCATCGGCATGCAGCGCGGCTCCACCGCCGCCGACCGTGCGGCACAGGACGCCGCGGCCCGTGGCGCCGGCGCCGGTTCGGTCCTCGCGATCGCCGGAGATGCCTGGTCCGACAAGGCCGGTGGGACGTCCGGTGCGATCTGGGGCGCCGCCCTGGAGGCCCTGGGTCGCGTCCTCGGGGACGAGTCCCATTCGACACCCGCGACCGTCCAGAGCGCGGTGCACGCCGCCGCCGAAGCCGTCCTGGCATTCGGGGCCGTCCCCGGCGACAAGACGATGGTCGACGCACTCGTACCGTTCGACCAGGTCTTCTCGGCCCGGGTCGCCGCGGGCGACGGGATCGTCGACGCCTGGTCGGCCGCCTCGGCCGCAGCACAGACCGCGGCGGACGCCACGGCGGACCTGTTGCCCCGGATGGGACGTGCCCGCACCCACGGCGAGGACGCCGTCGGTACCCCGGACGCCGGCGCGATCTCCTTCGCCCTCATCACCGCCGCGGTCCTGGCGACCATCGACGTCCCCGCCTGACCCCCACCCCGAAAGGCACACCCGCATGAGTGAGCAGCAGTTCCGCATCGTCGTCGGTTCGGACGACGCCGGCTTCGACTACAAGGAGGCCATCAAGGCCGACCTGGCGAAGGACCCCCGCGTGGCCTCCGTCGTCGACGTGGGCGTGGAGGCCGACGGCCACACCGCCTACCCGCACGTCGCCGTCGACGCCGCTCGTCTGGTGGCGAACGGCGAGGCCGACCGCGCCATCCTGATCTGCGGCACCGGGCTCGGTGTCGCGATCGCGGCGAACAAGGTCCCCGGCATCCGCGCCGTGACCGCGCACGACTCGTTCTCGGTCGAGCGCTCGATCCTGTCGAACGACGCCCAGGTCCTCTGCATGGGTCAGCGCGTCGTCGGGGTCGAGGTCGCGCGCCGGATGGCGAAGGAGTGGCTCGGCTACACCTTCGACCAGACGAGCGCGAGTGCCGAGAAGGTCGACGCGATCTGCGCCTACGACGGTTCTGCCCCGGTCGGGACCGACGCCTGATGCCCGCGACCACGGCGACCGCCCCCGTGACGATCGGGGTGTCGCTCAAGATGTACTTCTCGCACGCCCGGACGCTCGCGTGGGCGGCCGCCGTGGCCGACATCGCCCGGAGCCACCCGGCGGTGCGGTCCGGCGCGGTCGAGCTCTTCGTCGTGCCGACGTTCCCGTCGCTCGTCCCCGTCCGGGCGATCCTGACCGAGTCGGGCGTCCCGGTGCTGCTCGGCGCCCAGGACCTCGCCTGGGCCGACGAGGGCGCGTTCACCGGTGAGGTGTCCGGCGCCGAACTCGCCGAGATCGGCGTCGACCTGGTCGAGATCGCGCACGCCGAGCGCCGCTCCCTGTTCCACGAGTCCGACCAGGACATCGCCGGCAAGGTGCACGCCGCCTTCCGCAACGGCCTCCGCCCCCTCGTCTGCATCGGCGAGACCGAGCGCACCGCCGACGGCGACCCCGCGGCCGCGATCGCCGAGGTCACCGCCCAGCTCGACCGCTTCACCGCGACGGCGACCGCCGACGGCCTCGCCGGGCCGCTCATCGCCGCCTACGAGCCGGTGTGGGCGATCGGTGCCCCGCAGCCCGCGCCCGACGAGCACATCGTCGCGGTCCTGGCCGGCATCGAGCAGCACCTGGCGACCCGGCCGGAGCTCGCCGGTTCCGTCGCGATCTACGGCGGCAGTGCCGGTCCGGGCCTGCTGACCCGCGGTGCCGGACGCATCGGCGGCCTGTTCCTCGGCCGTTTCGCCCACGACCCCGAGGCGATCCGCACGATCCTCGACGAAGCCGAGGCGCTGGCCGCGATGCAGAACGGAGCACGGGCATGACCTCCCTGCTCGGCCTCTCCACCTACGCCTACTCCTGGCGCATGTCCGACCGCGTCCCGTCGCCGATGTCCCTCGACGACGCCCTGCGCGACGCCGCGTCGCACGACGGCGTCGACCTGTTCCAGATCTGCGACCATCTGCCGCTCGACACCGCGACCGACGAGCGCCTGGCCTCGATCCGGTCCCTGGCGGCCGACCTCGGTCTCACGCTCGAGGTCGGAACCCGCGGCACCCGGCCGGAGCACCTCGCTCGGTACCTGCACGTCGCGCAGCAGCTCGGCGCGACCCTCGTGCGGAGCATGTGGACGAGCGGCGACGACCAGCCCGACGCGGCCGAGACCGAACGACGTCTGCGGCAGGCGCTCCCCGCCTACGAGCGCGCGGGCGTGACCCTCGCGCTGGAGACCTACGAGGTCGTCGCCACCGCCGACCTCGTCGCCGTCGTCCGGGCGATCGGCTCCGACAGCCTCGGCATCTGCCTCGACCCGGCGAACACCGTCGCCCGGCTCGAACACCCGAGGGACGTCGTGGCGATGACCGCCCCGCACGTCGTGAACTGGCACGTCAAGGACTCCGCCTTCACCCGTTCACCGGGCTGGGTCGGTTTCCAGTACACCGGCGTCCCGATCGGCACCGGGATCCTCGACCACGACGCCGTCCGCGCCGCGCTCGAGCCCGACACCCGGGGGATCAACCGCGTCATCGAGTTCTGGCTGCCGTGGCAGGACGAGCACGCGGGCGCCGAACCGCTGCCGGGGGAGACCCCCGCACAGACCACCACCCGCATCGAAGCGGCGTGGACCGAACACACCATCGAGTACATCAGGAGCAAGGAATCATGACCGACACCGTCACCACCCCCCACACCGTCGCTGCCGGATCCGGCACGGCCGACGTCACCGTCGCCGTGATCGGTGCCGGCGGCAAGATGGGCACCCGCGTCTCGAACAACTTCGCGAAGAGCGAGTACACCACCCTCTACAGCGAGGCCTCGCCCGCCGGCCAGGAGCGCATCCGGGCCCTCGGCCGCGAGATCACCGACAGCCTCGACGCCGCGAAGGCCGCCGACGTCGTCGTCCTCGCCGTCCCGGACGTCCTGCTCGGCACCATCTCGGAGCAGCTCGTCCCCGTCATGAAGCCCGGCGCGTCGATCCTGACGCTCGACCCCGCGGCCGCCTACGCCGGTCTGCTGGCGAAGCGCGAGGACATCCACTACGCCGTGGCGCACCCGTGCCACCCGTCGGTGTTCCTCGAGCGCACCACCAAGGCCGAGTGGGACGACACCTTCGGTGGCATCGCCGCCCCGCAGGAGGTCATCGCGGCCTTCGACGCCTCGGAGTCGCTCGGCGACGAGGGCGACCGCGCCAAGGCCGTCGCCGAGGCCGTCATCACCACGATGTACGCCCCGGTCATCCAGGTGCACTGGGTCACGGTGAAGCAGCTGGCCGTGCTCGAGCCGACCCTGGTCGAGACGATCGCCTGCATGATCGGCGACTTCCTCAACGACGCCCTCGAGGAGACCGTCACCGGTGTCGGCGTGCCCCGCGAGGCCGCCCGCGCCATGCTCTACGGCCACACCTGGATCGCGCTGACGAACGGCCTGCGCGGCTCGAACCCGTTCTCCGATGCCTGCCACATCGCGATGGGCTACGGCCGCGAGAAGCTCATCAAGGAGGACTGGAAGCAGGTCTTCGACGACAGCGAGCTCGACTCGGTCATCGCGAAGATGCTCAAGATCGACGCCGTCCGGCGCTGAGCCGCACCGCCACCGCCCACCGCGCCGACCCGTCAGCGCGCCCGGACCGGAACGCCCCGCCGACCCCCTTCCGGCGGGGCGTTCCCCGTGCCGTCGGCCGCCACGAACCCGCGCGGCCCCCACGCCTCGGCCAGCGTGATCGAGGCCACGCCCGGCACCGTCAGCGCCCGCACCGAGTCGGCGAACCACCGCTCGGCGGCCGGCGTGTGCTGCGCCGGGTCGGTCGCGTCCGGAACGGTCTCCGGCCCGTACCCGTGCTCGACGGTCGCGTCCGTCACGACCCGGGTCGGCGCCGTCGCCACCGCGTTCCACCGTGGCCGCAGCGTCACCGGCCCGACGTGCAGCGCCCTGCCGGCGGCCAGCCTGGAGGCACTGCGCACCACCCAGCGCTGCATCCGGATCGACTCGGTCACCTGATCGGGCGACCGGTCGTGCATCTGCGGCGTCACGCTGCAGGTCAGGGGGCCGTCCCAGCCCGAGAACACCGCGATCGAGCGGTTCAGCTCGGTGAAGTGGGCACGGGTACCGGCGACGACCTCCAGGGTGCCGACCGCTGCCACCGCTTCGCGCAGCGCCCGCTGCAGCGCCGGCGTCGTCACGTGCGACACCGGGTCGAACGCGCCGACGCGAGCCACCGGCCCGCCCTCGAGCACCGCGTCGATCGCCGCGCGCAGCGG
Organism: Curtobacterium sp. MCBD17_026; assembly: GCF_003234895.2. Lineage (NCBI taxonomy): Bacteria > Bacillati > Actinomycetota > Actinomycetes > Micrococcales > Microbacteriaceae > Curtobacterium > Curtobacterium sp. MCBD17_026. Next base: position 1,293,905 of record NZ_CP126281.1, read on the forward strand.
CACCGGGTCGTCGGTGACGAACCGGACGTCCAGGGGAGCGCCACCCGCGTCCCGTCGGGCCGAGGCGAGCACCGCCTCGACGTTCGGGGCCCCGAGGGTCGGCTCGACCAGGATTGGGAACCCGCGGAGCAGGTCGGCGTCGTCCGGGCGCGCAGCGACCGGCGCCGAACCCGCGAGCAGCTGGAGCGTCGGCGGCGGCGTGACCACGGCACCGGGACCCGGCCCGTCGAGCGCTGCGAGGTCCGGGGCGGGGGAGGCCGCGCCTCCCGACCGGGTGCCCGGACCACCTGCTGAACCGACCGTCGTCGCACGCAGGGTGAGCCCCTGCCGGACCGTCCTCCCAGGCGTGATCGCGATCGGGAACCGCTCGGCGAGCGGCGTCGAGTACGTCTTGAACGAGGCGTCGGTCCAGTTCCGCTGGTCCTCGGTCTCGAACACGTCGCCGGTCAGGTCGAGCGCCAGCGCGACCGGGCCCGCCGCCCAGTCGAGCCCGGCGACGTCGACGGCAGGCTGGTGCGGCGCGATCCAGAACGGGAACGCCGTCGCGGTGCTGACACCGGACGGATGCCGCACCGTGAGCGGCTGCCCCGCCAGGGTCGGCGGGTGCAGGACGACGAGCCCGAGGCGATTGCGGCGGAAGGCCCGCGTGACCGTCCCGAGCGCGGAGACCCGAAGGGTGTCGTCGTCGAGCGTGACCTCGAGGACCGTGCGGACGACCTCGACGCCGTCGTACCGTGCGCTGGTCTCGATGCGGATGCACCTGTCGTCACCACCGACCGCGCGTGTCAGCACCGTGTCGTCGGCGGTGCGCCAGTCGTGGTCGCGGACGACGAACCGGACGGCGCGCAGGACGAGCACGCCCCGGAAGGCGACGTCGGCGAGTTCGGCTCCGCGCAGCGCCAGACGCCAGTGCCCGACGGACACGATCTCGTCGTTCGACGTCGCAGTCATGGTGCATGCCTAGCACCGGTCAACCGGTTGGGCAATGATGGGGGTGACGGAGCAGCGCTGCTCCGAGGACGGAGTCCCACATGACCGCACGACTCGACGGCCGGACCGCACTCGTCACGGGAGCGGGGTCCGGCATCGGCCGCGCGATCGCCGACCGCTTCGTGGCCGAGGGGGCGAGGGTCGTCTACGCCGACCGGGACGCCGACGCGGCCAACAGTGCCGCCGTCGCAGCCGGTCCGACCGCGATCGGCCTGACGATGGACATCGCCGACGAGGCGAGCGTGGCCGCGGGGTTCGCCGAACTGGCCGACCGTGGTGCGACCCCGGACGTCGTGGTCGCGAACGCCGGGGTGCAGCTGTTCGGCCACGACGCGAAGGTCGCGGACCTGTCGCTGGAGACCTGGGACCGCACGCTCGCGGTCAACCTCACCGGCACGTTCCTGACGATCAAGCACGCCGTCCGGGCGATGCTCGCGAGCGGCACCGGCGGGTCGGTCATCGCCACCGGGTCCCCAACCGGCTTGAACGGTGAGGGCGCCGACTTCGCGGCGTACTCCTCGACCAAGGGCGGCATCCACGCACTCGTCCGGGCGACCGCGATGGCCTACGCGGGGAACGGCATCCGGGTGAACACGGTCGTGCCTGGCTACACCGAGACCGGCCTCGTCTCGGCGATCTCCGGCGACCCCGAGGCCCGAGCCGCGATCGTCGCCCGCACCCCCCTCGGCCGCCCGGGCACCCCCGACGACGTCACCGGGATCATGGTCTACCTGGCCAGCGCGGAGTCGTCCTACGCCACCGGCGCGGAGTTCCGCGTCGACGGCGGCATGACGAGCCTCTGACCCGTCTCGGAGGCCCGGTGCGCCCCGCCGGACCCTCCCACGCCCGACATTTGGCCGCGGAACGCAGCAGGTGGTTCCGCGGCTCCCGGCACGCGTACCGTCCGTCGCGATGACCGAATCGCCCACCACTGCCCCGTCGAACTACGAGTCCGCCGACGGTGTGGACCCCCTGCACCTCACCACCTACCGACAGGTCCGCAAGGCCGCCCGCCGCGGACACGCACTGCCCGGCGACGCCGGTGAGCCGTCCCTGGCCGACCTCGTGAACGCACGGGGGAACGGCACCGCTGAGTCCCGCTGACGCAAGCTCACGATCCGGTCTCGACGAGGTCTCGATCGGGACACGACGACGCGAGCAGCACGAGGGTGCTGCCACGATGACGTTCATGGTCTCCTTCCGGTCCGCACTGCCCCTGGTCGTCGTGAGCGCGGTCCTCGTGTCCGGTTCGCTCGCCGGGTGCTCGGCCGATGCGGGCACCGCGGCGGTGTCGACGTCGACCCCGACGCCGACCTCGGAGACCTCGGACGCCCAGCCCGTGCGCGGTGCGACGGACCCGATGGAAGAAGACCGGAGTGCTGCGGCGATCTGCGGCCAGATCAGCGCGCTGACGACGATCTCGCTGAACGCGACGGTCGCGCACAGCCAGGGCGATCTCTCCGAGGCGCAGTACCAGGCACTGATCGCCGCCGAACGCTTCGGCTACGAGCACCTGTCGAGCAGCGACGAGGAACTCGACGACGCGATCGACTACGCGCACGAGTACCTCGACGCGCACCCCGCACCGGAGTCCGGGCCGGCGCTCGAGATGACTCCCGGGTGGGAACTCGTCGGGCGAACCCTGATCACCGCGTGCCGGGGGGCCGGGTCGAACGTCGTGGGCACCGCCCAGTACGGCGGCTGACGACCCTGATCAGCTTCCCGTGACCGCTGCCACCAGCGCGTCGAGCGCGCGGTCGAGCTCCGGCAGCGTCACGGCGCCGTAGCCGAACACGATGCCCGGCGGCGTGCTGCCCGGCGCGAGCCCGTACTCCTCGAGCGTCGCGACGAGCACCCCGGCGTCCGCCAGCCGAGGCGCGATCTGCGCCCCGGTGGTCGGACCCGACCACGTGACCACCGCGTGCAGCCCGCCGTTGAGAGCACGGGCCTCCAGGCCGGCGACGCCGCCGAGCCGAGCCGCGATCCGGGCCCGGCGGTGCGTGTAGTCGCGGCGCACCCGACCCAGGTGCCGCCGCAGCGCACCCGTCCGCAGCATGTGCACGAGCGCGGCCTGCACCGGCTCGGCGACGACCGCACCACGTGCCCGACGGGCGGCGAGCACCGCCTCCGTCACCGGGGAACCCGTCGCCGCGACCGTCGGCAGCACGACGTACGCGCAGCGCAGCCGGGGGTCGAGCGTCTTCGAGAAGCCGCCGACGTGCAGCACCACGCCCTCCGCGTCGAGTGCGGCCAGCGCGGGCACGGGCGCGCCGCGGTGCCGGAACTCCGAGTCGTAGTCGTCCTCCACCACCACGGTGCCGGTGGTGGCGGCCCAGGTGAGCAGCCGCCGGCGCCGGGCGACGGGCATCACCGACCCGAGCGGGTACTGGTGCGTCGGGCTGACCAGGACGGCGTCGACCGGTCCGGCGGCCTCGAGCGCGTCGAGGTCGAGGCCGTCCTCCCGGACCGGGACGCCCACCAGGGACCCGCCCGCGCTCGTGATCGCACGGTGTCCGGTGCGGTAGCCGGGGTCCTCGACGGCGACGACGGGAGCGCGACCCAGCAGCCCCCGCAGCGCCTCGGTGACGAGCGACAGCGCCTCCGAGGTCCCCGCGGTCACGAGCACCCGGTCGACCGTCGCCGTGAACCCGCGGGTCAGGCCGAGCTGGGCGACGACCTGTGCCCGCAGGTCGGGGGAGCCGAGCGGGTCCGCGATCGCGTTCCGGAGCGGGGCCGACGCCGCTGCGCGCCAGGCTGCCTGCCAGTCCCGCTGCGGGATGGCCGTGACGGCGGGGATGCCCGGACGGCAGTCGATGAGCGGAGCGGACGGCGAAGCGGCCGCGAGGCTGACCGCGCCAGAGCCGGCGGTGTCCGTGCCGACGGCCGACGGCGCACTCGTCGTCGGCCCGTGCAGGTCCGCCGCGACCCGCGCGAGGGCACCGTGCCGCGTCCGCAGGTACCCCTCGCCGTCGAGCTGCTCGTACGCCGCGACGACGGTGCCCCGGGCCACCCCGAGTTCCGCCGCGAGCGCCCGCGTCGACGGCAGCGGATCGCCTTCGCGCAGGGTGCCGTCGTGCACCATCCCGCGCACCCGTGCCACCACGCCGGACACCTTGCTCGACTGGTCCACCGTGATCGCCCCGATCTGGTCCACATGCCGGACCACTGGTGACCCTAGCGTGAGCCCATGCCCACCCCGAACACCCAGCCGAACCCGACGGACCCGACCGCCGACGGCCCCTCGCTCCGTGTCCGCCGCCTGCGCGACCGCCAGTCCGACGACCCCGCGGTCCTGCACGCGATCCTCGCCGAGGCGCACCTGGCCCACGTCGGCATCGTCCGCGATGGCCACCCCGTCGTCCTGCCGTTCCTCTGCGCCGTCGGGGACCTCGGCGACGGCCCCGTCCTGCTGCTGCACGGCTCGACCGGTGGCGGTCTGTTCCTCGACGCCGGGGCCGAGGGCGTCCCGGTCGCCGCCACCGTCACCCACCTGGACGGCCTCGTCTTCGCACGCTCGACCAACGACAGCTCGGCGAACTACCGCAGCGCGATGATCGCCGGGCGCGCCACCGTGGTGCCGACCGACCTCCGCACCGAAGCCCTCTGGCAGGTGGCCGACCACCTCATGCCGGGCCGCCGAGCCGAGGTGCGCGAGATGACCGCGAAGGAGGTCCGCGCCACCCAGGTCCTCCAGCTGCCCCTCGACCGCGCGAGCGTCAAGGTCCGAGCCCACGGTGTCGGCGAGGACCCGGCAGACGGCGAGGACCACACCGTCTGGGCGGGCGTCCTGCCACTCGCGGTCCGCGCCGGGGTCCCGATCCCGGGGGACATCTCGGGGGACAGCCCGGTGGACGCATCGGTCGTCGCGCTGTCGGCTCGCCTCGACCGCCTGGCGGCCGACCGGGAGGCCCGGATCGCCGCCGTCATGCGGGTCACGCCGGTCTGAGCCCGGGTCCACCGCTACGGGCCGGCTCCGGAACGCCCGTGCGCGCCGTCGGAGTGGCCTGCGAGCGGTGCTCGTTCCTGTGACCAGCCGCAGGAACACTCCGGCGCTGCCCAGCCGCGAGCACCGCCGTGACCAATACGTTACTTTCCGGACCGCCGAGTGGTCCCGACCCGGAAGGACACATGGGACGCCACACCCTGCCTGCAGCAGCCGACGACCGTCAGCCCGCGCGAACGCATGCGCACCCCGCGGTCGGCCCCGCGCCGCTGACGCCGGACACGCAGCAGTCCCGTCCCCGTGGTCGCCGCTCGGCCCTCGGCCCCGCGGCCGCCCGTTCCACCTTCGTCGAGCACCCGAAGCCGGCCCTGACCGTGCGGATGCAGCCGCGTCCCGCCTCCGTCGCGTCGTCGGCCGGCAGCGCGGTGCTGAGCCGGACCGCCACCCTGCGCGCCGAGCGCGCCGTCGACCCGCGGCACATCCGCCGTTCCGCGAACGCGAAGCGCGCGGCGATCCTGCTCGCCCCCGCCATCGCGGTGACCTCGAGCCTGACGCTCGCCCTGCCCGCGAACGCCGACACCCTGCCTGCGGACACCCGTTCCGGCACGACCACGGCGCAGGACGCCCAGACCTTCACGGTGGCGCACGACGTCCAGGTCCCCGTGGTCTCCACCGACGGCATGACCACCACGACGACGATCGTGTCCTACCCGACGCTCGACCTCCGCTTCGGCGTGACGACCGCGCAGGCGCAATCCGCGTTGTCCGCCGCACTCTCGGCCGGGGGCGATCGGGCCACGATCGTGCAGACCGCCCTGCAGTACATGGGGGACCCGTACGTCGAGGGCGGCGCGAGCCACGAGGGCATCGACTGCTCCGGGCTCACGATGGTCGCGTACCAGGCGGTGGGGATCCAGCTCGTGCACTACGTGCCGACGCAGGACGCCGTCGCCACCACGATCCCGGAGTCCGAGGCGTTGCCGGGCGATCTCGTGGTGTACGACGACGAGGACCACGTCGGCCTGTACCTCGGCCAGGGGCTCGTGCTGCAGGCACCGCACCCGGGCGAGGTCGTCGACATCGTCCCGATGTACTCGGCGGCGCACCACTTCGCGCGCGTCCTGCCGGCCGGCGGCTGACCCGACCAGCTGTGGTGTGGCCATGGTGGTGACCAGCAGGACCACCCGGACGGGGCGTCCCCACCGATCACGGGCCTCCCGTATCCTGGAGTGATGGCTTCCGACACCCGCACCCCGTTCGAACAGCAGCAGTCTGCTCGTCCGCAGGTGCGCCCGCGCACCGAGGGCTGGAAGCAGGCCACCGACACCGACGGTCGCCCGCTCCTGCAGTTCGCGTCCCCGAAGCGTGGCAAGCCGCCCGTGCACCTGGCCGACCTGACGGCCGAGGAACGCGAGGCCCGCGTGAAGGAACTCGGCCTGCCCGGGTTCCGCGCCAAGCAGCTCGCGACCCACTACTTCCAGCACTACACGTCCGACCCGGCGAAGATGACCGACCTGCCCGCCGCCCAGCGGGAGCAGCTCGTCGCCGGGATGCTGCCGCCGCTCCTCACCGAGACCCGGCGGCTGGCGACCGACAACGGCGACACGATCAAGTTCCTCTGGAAGCTGCACGACGGCGCCCTGGTCGAGTCGGTCCTCATGCGCTACCCGGGCCGCATCACCCTGTGCGTCTCGTCCCAGGCCGGGTGCGGCATGAACTGCCCGTTCTGCGCCACCGGCCAGGCGGGGCTGACCCGCAACATGTCCACCGCCGAGATCATCGAGCAGATCGTCCGGGCCAACGCCGCGATCGCCGCCGGTGAGCTCGGAGGCGATCCCCGCAAGGGCGGCCAGGACCGCGTCGACGCCGAGCGCGTGACGAACATCGTGTTCATGGGCATGGGGGAGCCGCTCGCGAACTACAAGCGGGTGATGGACGCCGTGCGGTTGATGGTCGCACCGCAGCCGAACGGTCTGGGCATGAGTGCCCGTGGCATCACGGTGTCGACCGTCGGCCTGGTGCCGGCGATGATCAAGCTCGCGGACGAAGGGATCCCGCTCACCTTCGCGCTCTCCCTGCACGCCCCCGACGACGAGCTCCGCGACGAGCTCATCCCGGTCAACTCGCGCTGGAAGGCCGACGAGGCGATCGACGCCGCCCACAACTACTACGTCAAGACGGGCCGTCGTGTCTCGATCGAGTACGCGCTCATCAAGGACATGAACGACCACGCCTGGCGAGCCGACCTGCTCGCCGAGAAGCTCAACAAGCGCGGCAAGGGGTGGGTGCACGTCAACCCGATCCCGCTCAACCCGACACCGGGCTCCGTGTGGACCTCGTCCGAGGTGCACGTGCAGGACGAGTTCGTCCGCCGACTCAACGCCGCCGGCATCCCGACGACCCTGCGCGACACCCGCGGCAAGGAGATCGACGGGGCGTGCGGGCAGTTGGCAGCGGCGGAGTAGGTCGGTCGGATCAGCGGGACCGGTCCAGTCCGGTTGGTCTGGTGGTCGTCTGTTCGTTCAGTCGGGAGGCACGGTGCGGGTTCGCACCGTGCCTTCCGTCGTTCCCGGGGATCGCGCTCACCCCGTCGATCCCCGGAAACCCGGGGGACACGTGCCGTTCACCCGACTGCGACACGCCCGGGAGGGACGACGGTTGGCAGGGCCCCCGGGGCGTGTGTAAAGTAATCACTCGTTGCCGCTGAGGCGGAGAACGGAACGGCCGAGACGGTCACAGGGTGCAAGCCCTGGATGCGCAGTCCGGACGGGGTCCCGCTCAGGCAACCAACTCCTCGGAACCACGACCTCTGGTTGTGTGCCCGGGATGTTGTACAAGACGAATGCCTCTCTGGCGGAACCTTTTGCGGGTCGAGCGGGGAGTGCGTCTGGTCCTTGAGAACTCAACAGCGTGCACATTGTCAATGCCAATTTATTGATTGACCTCGTGCCTGGTCGGTTTGCCGATCGGGTCATGAAGCAATTCCTTTTGGATTGAAGATTGTCAGTAGACAGTCAACAGTCAGAATCAACTCGGTCTGATGCCTTCGGGTGTTGGGTCTGTATTTTTTTACGGAGAGTTTGATCCTGGCTCAGGACGAACGCTGGCGGCGTGCTTAACACATGCAAGTCGAACGATGATGCCCAGCTTGCTGGGTGGATTAGTGGCGAACGGGTGAGTAACACGTGAGTAACCTGCCCCTGACTCTGGGATAAGCGTTGGAAACGACGTCTAATACTGGATATGATCACTGGCCGCATGGTCTGGTGGTGGAAAGATTTTTTGGTTGGGGATGGACTCGCGGCCTATCAGCTTGTTGGTGAGGTAATGGCTCACCAAGGCGACGACGGGTAGCCGGCCTGAGAGGGTGACCGGCCACACTGGGACTGAGACACGGCCCAGACTCCTACGGGAGGCAGCAGTGGGGAATATTGCACAATGGGCGAAAGCCTGATGCAGCAACGCCGCGTGAGGGATGACGGCCTTCGGGTTGTAAACCTCTTTTAGTAGGGAAGAAGCGAAAGTGACGGTACCTGCAGAAAAAGCACCGGCTAACTACGTGCCAGCAGCCGCGGTAATACGTAGGGTGCAAGCGTTGTCCGGAATTATTGGGCGTAAAGAGCTCGTAGGCGGTTTGTCGCGTCTGCTGTGAAATCCCGAGGCTCAACCTCGGGCTTGCAGTGGGTACGGGCAGACTAGAGTGCGGTAGGGGAGATTGGAATTCCTGGTGTAGCGGTGGAATGCGCAGATATCAGGAGGAACACCGATGGCGAAGGCAGATCTCTGGGCCGTAACTGACGCTGAGGAGCGAAAGCATGGGGAGCGAACAGGATTAGATACCCTGGTAGTCCATGCCGTAAACGTTGGGCGCTAGATGTAGGGACCTTTCCACGGTTTCTGTGTCGTAGCTAACGCATTAAGCGCCCCGCCTGGGGAGTACGGCCGCAAGGCTAAAACTCAAAGGAATTGACGGGGGCCCGCACAAGCGGCGGAGCATGCGGATTAATTCGATGCAACGCGAAGAACCTTACCAAGGCTTGACATACACCGGAAACGGCCAGAGATGGTCGCCCCCTTGTGGTCGGTGTACAGGTGGTGCATGGTTGTCGTCAGCTCGTGTCGTGAGATGTTGGGTTAAGTCCCGCAACGAGCGCAACCCTCGTTCTATGTTGCCAGCGGGTTATGCCGGGGACTCATAGGAGACTGCCGGGGTCAACTCGGAGGAAGGTGGGGATGACGTCAAATCATCATGCCCCTTATGTCTTGGGCTTCACGCATGCTACAATGGCCGGTACAAAGGGCTGCGATACCGTAAGGTGGAGCGAATCCCAAAAAGCCGGTCTCAGTTCGGATTGAGGTCTGCAACTCGACCTCATGAAGTCGGAGTCGCTAGTAATCGCAGATCAGCAACGCTGCGGTGAATACGTTCCCGGGCCTTGTACACACCGCCCGTCAAGTCATGAAAGTCGGTAACACCCGAAGCCGGTGGCCTAACCCTTGTGGAAGGAGCCGTCGAAGGTGGGATCGGTGATTAGGACTAAGTCGTAACAAGGTAGCCGTACCGGAAGGTGCGGCTGGATCACCTCCTTTCTAAGGAGCATCTGGTCAGTGCTGGTCGCCCATCATGGGTGGTTGGTTGCTGGTCCAGGCGCCTGATTCGGACCGAACGTGTCCGACGGGTAGCTCATGGGTGGAACATTGACAGTGCAGTTGGGAGTGATGCTTCCGACCTCAGTACGCTCTGCTTGCAGGGTTGGGACGGGTCGAAGGTGGAGCTGCTGGCTGGTGCACGTTGTTGGGTCCTGAGGGACCAGGCTTCCTGCTGACGCGTGAGTGTTGGTGGGGGTTGGGCCTACGGGTCCTTCGTCGGGCCAGGGTGAACCTACCGTTGTGGTGGGGGAGTGCTGGTGCCGATCGTATGTTGAGAACTACACAGTGGACGCGAGCATCTTTGATTCGCGTCATCCATGATCAGCCTTCGGGTTGGTGTGGTGACGTTGGATCGCAATTTTAATCTTTGTGGTCAAGTTTCTAAGAGCAAACGGTGGATGCCTTGGCATCTGGAGCCGATGAAGGACGTAGAAATCTGCGATAAGCCTCGGGGAGCTGATAATCGAGCCTCGATCCGAGGATTTCCGAATGGGGAAACCCCGCCAGGCGTTTTGCGACCTGGTGACTCCCGCCTGAATATATAGGGCGGGTAGAGGGAACGTGGGGAAGTGAAACATCTCAGTACCCACAGGAAGAGAAAACAACATGTGATTCCGTGAGTAGTGGCGAGCGAAAGCGGATGAGGCTAAACCGATCATGTGTGATAGCCGGCGGGCGTTGCATGGTCGGGGTTGTGGGACACGTCACTCAGTTCTGCCGGACTGGGACGGTTACAGCGCATCATAGTCGAACCGGTTTGAAAGCCGGGCCGTAGTGGGTGCCAGCCCCGTAGACGAAATGGTGTTATGGCCGGATGTGTATCCCAAGTAGCACGGGGCCCGAGAAATCCCGTGTGAATCTGTCAGGACCACCTGATAAGCCTAAATACTCCCAGATGACCGATAGCGGACAAGTACCGTGAGGGAAAGGTGAAAAGTACCCCGGGAGGGGAGTGAAATAGTACCTGAAACCGTTTGCTTACAAACCGTCGGAGCCTCCTTAGTAGGGGTGACGGCGTGCCTTTTGAAGAATGAGCCTGCGAGTTAGTGATATGTGGCGAGGTTAACCCGTGAGGGGCAGCCGTAGCGAAAGCGAGTCTGAATAGGGCGTTTGAGTCGCATGTTCTAGACCCGAAGCGAAGTGATCTATCCATGGCCAGGTTGAAGCGACGGTAAGACGTCGTGGAGGACCGAACCCACTTCAGTTGAAAATGGAGGGGATGAGCTGTGGATAGGGGTGAAAGGCCAATCAAACTTCGTGATAGCTGGTTCTCTCCGAAATGCATTTAGGTGCAGCGTTGCGTGTTTCTCGCCGGAGGTAGAGCTACTGGATGGCCGATGGGCCTCAACAGGTTACTGACGTCAGCCAAACTCCGAATGCCGGTGAGTGAGAGCGCAGCAGTGAGACGGTGGGGGATAAGCTTCATCGTCGAGAGGGAAACAACCCAGACTACCAACTAAGGTCCCTAAGCGTGTGCTAAGTGGGAAAGGATGTGGAGTTGCACAGACAACCAGGAGGTTGGCTTAGAAGCAGCCACCCTTGAAAGAGTGCGTAATAGCTCACTGGTCAAGTGATTCCGCGCCGACAATGTAACGGGGCTCAAGCACACCACCGAAGTTGTAGATTTCGCACTATAGACAAGCCTTCGTGGTTCAGTCGTGCGGAGTGGTAGGAGAGCGTCGTGTGGCGAGTGAAGCGGCGGAGTGATCCAGCCGTGGACGCTACACGAGTGAGAATGCAGGCATGAGTAGCGAAAGACGGGTGAGAAACCCGTCCTCCGAAAGACCAAGGGTTCCAGGGCCAGGTTAATCCGCCCTGGGTAAGTCGGGACCTAAGGCGAGGCCGACAGGCGTAGTCGATGGACAACGGGTTGATATTCCCGTACCGGCGAACAACCGCCCAAGCTAATCCAGTGGTGCTAAGAGTCCTAACCCGGTACAACCGGATCCCTTCGGGGTGATGGTGGCCGGTCTAACGCTCGACCCCATGCTGGTGCGGTTAGCGTATGAACAGGTGTGACGCAGGAAGGTAGCTGAGCCAGGCGATGGTATCCGTAAGGTGAACCTGGTGTAAGGATGTAGGGCTGACGATAGGCAAATCCGTCGTCTGTGTGCCTGAGATCCGACGCGTACCCGTAAGGGGAAATCAGTGATCCTATGCTGCCGAGAAAAGCATCGACGCGAGGTTGCAGCCGCCCGTACCCGAAACCGACTCAGGTGGTCAGGTAGAGAATACCAAGGAGATCGAGAGAATCGTGGTTAAGGAACTCGGCAAAATGCCCCCGTAACTTCGGGAGAAGGGGGGCCGGACACGTGACCGGATTTACTCCGTGAGCGTTGAAGGCCGCAGAGACCAGTGGGAAGCGACTGTTTACTAAAAACACAGGTCCGTGCGAAGTCGCAAGACGATGTATACGGACTGACGCCTGCCCGGTGCTGGAAGGTTAAGAGGAAGGGTTAGCCTTTGGGCGAAGCTCTGAATTTAAGCCCCAGTAAACGGCGGTGGTAACTATAACCATCCTAAGGTAGCGAAATTCCTTGTCGGGTAAGTTCCGACCTGCACGAATGGCGTAACGACTTCCCAGCTGTCTCAACCGCGAACTCGGCGAAATTGCACTACGAGTAAAGATGCTCGTTACGCGCAGCAGGACGGAAAGACCCCGTGACCTTTACTACAGTTTGGTATTGGTGTTCGGAGTGGCTTGTGTAGGATAGGTGGGAGACTGTGAAGCGGGCACGCTAGTGTTCGTGGAGTCATTGTTGAAATACCACTCTGGTCACTTTGGATGTCTAACGTAGGACCCTGATCGGGTTCATGGACAGTGCCTGATGGGTAGTTTAACTGGGGCGGTTGCCTCCCAAAGAGTAACGGAGGCGCCCAAAGGTTCCCTCAACCTGGTTGGCAATCAGGTGGCGAGTGTAAGTGCACAAGGGAGCTTGACTGTGAGACTGACAGGTCGAGCAGGGACGAAAGTCGGGACTAGTGATCCGGCAGTGGCTTGTGGAAGCGCTGTCGCTCAACGGATAAAAGGTACCTCGGGGATAACAGGCTGATCTTGCCCAAGAGTCCATATCGACGGCATGGTTTGGCACCTCGATGTCGGCTCGTCGCATCCTGGGGCTGGAGTAGGTCCCAAGGGTTGGGCTGTTCGCCCATTAAAGCGGTACGCGAGCTGGGTTTAGAACGTCGTGAGACAGTTCGGTCCCTATCCGCTGCGCGCGTTGGAAATTTGAGAAGATCTATCCCTAGTACGAGAGGACCGGGATGGACGAACCTCTGGTGTGTCAGTTGTTCTGCCAAGGGCACCGCTGATTAGCTACGTTCGGACCGGATAACCGCTGAAAGCATCTAAGCGGGAAGCCGTCTTCGAGATGAGATTTCCATGCACCTTGAGTGTGAGAGGCTCCCAGCAGACTACTGGGTTGATAGGCCGGATGTGGAAGCGGGGACTAACGACCCGTGGAGCTGACCGGTACTAATAAGCCGAAGACTTGATAACACACTGATTTCCGTGCACGTGTTGCACGGGCTCGCGTCCACTTTGTGGTTCCCGACAGACGATCGGGAATCGAAACTGAATACACCGCTCTGCCCTCTTCACTGGGGGCAGCAGCTGGGACAGCTTTGAGGCCAACAGTATGATCTGGTCGAGAGTGTTCCGGTGGTCATAGCGAGAGGGAAACGCCCGGTCACATTCCGAACCCGGAAGCTAAGCCTCTCAGCGCCGATGGTACTGCAAGGGGGACCTTGTGGGAGAGTAGGACGCCGCCGGACTTAACGTAGAAACACCAGGGAACCCCTGACCAGTACTGGTCAGGGGTTTTCTGCATTTGCGGCCCGTCCGCAGGGCAGGGGGAGGGACAGGCGCCGCGGTAGGGTTGACGGGTCATGACTGCGCCATTCACCACCGCCTCCGGCTCCGACATCCGCGTCCGCTTCTGCCCGAGCCCGACGGGGACCCCGCACGTCGGGCTCATCCGTACCGCGCTCTTCAACTGGGCGTACGCCCGACACACCGGCGGCAAGCTCGTGTTCCGCATCGAGGACACCGACGCCGCCCGCGACAGCGAGGAGTCGTACGCGCAGATCCTCGACGCACTCCGGTGGCTCCGGCTCGACTGGGACGAAGGGGTGGACGCCGGCGGCGAGCACGGACCGTACCGGCAGTCCGAGCGCACGGCGATCTACGACGACGTGATCGCGAAGCTCAAGGAATCGGGCCACGTCTACGAGTCCTTCGTCACGCCGGACGAGATGGAGGCCCGCAACAAGGCCGCCGGTCGTGACCCGAAGCAGGGGTACGACAACCACGAGCGTGACCTGACCGACGCCGAACGCCAGGCCTTCCGCGACGAGGGCCGCGAGCCGGCACTCCGCCTGCGAGTGCCCGACCGTGACCTGAGCTTCGACGACCTCGTGCGCGGCGAGATCACCTTCAAGCAGGGCACGTTCCCCGACTTCGTGGTGGTCCGTCCGAACGGCAAGCCGCTGTACACGTTCACGAACCCGGTGGACGACGCCCTGATGGGCATCACCCACGTGCTCCGGGGCGAGGACTTGCTGTCGTCGACCCCGCGGCAGATCGCCCTGTACGAGGCGCTGTACGAGATCGGCCTCGCGCCCTCCATCCCCGTGTTCGGGCACCTGCCGTACGTGATGGGTGAGGGCAACAAGAAGCTCTCGAAGCGTGACCCCGAGTCGAACCTGTTCCACCACCGTGCCGCCGGCATGATCCCGGAGGGGCTCGTCAACTACCTGGCGCTGCTCGGCTGGTCGATCGGCCCCGACCGCGACGTGTTCTCGATCGACGAGATGGTCGCGGCGTTCGACGTCACCGACGTGAACCCGAACCCGGCCCGCTTCGACCACAAGAAGGCCGAGGCGATCAACGGGGACCACATCCGTCTGCTGGCGCCGGAGGACTTCCGGTCGCGCCTGCTGCCGTACCTGTCGGAGTTCATCAGCGACCCGGCGACCCCGGAGCAGCTCGCGGTCCTGACCAAGGCGGCTCCGCTCGTGCAGGAGCGCATGCAGCTGCTCGGCGAGGCACCGGCGATGCTCGGGTTCCTGTTCACCTCCGACGCCGACCTGGTGGTCGAGGACGACGCACTGGCATCGCTCAAGGGCGACACGGCGACGGTCCTGACGGCGAGCACCGCGGCACTCGAGGGCGTCCAGGACTGGACCACCGAGGCCGTCGAGGGCGCGCTCCGTGCGGCCCTCATCGACGAGCTCGGCCTGAAGCCCCGCGTCGCCTTCGGCCCGCTGCGCGTGGCGGTGTCCGGACGCCGGATCAGCCCGCCGCTGTTCGAGTCGATGGAGATCCTGGGCAAGGAGTCCACCCTGACCCGGCTCCGCGCCCTCGCGGCGCGCTGACCGACCGTGACCAGCACGGCGCACACCGTCCCGGTCGTGCACGACGTCGCGATCATCGGCGCTGGTCCGGCCGGGCTGAGCGCTGCGCTCAACCTGGTCCGGGCGAAGCGCACCGTGCTGCTCGTCGACGCGAACCGCCCCCGGAACGCTGCGACCCTGCGGTCGCACGGGTTCCTGACGCGGGACGGCATCTCGCCGCTCGAGCTCCGCAAGCTCGGGCGGACCGAGGTCGAGGGGTACCCGGAAGCGACGGTCGTGCAGTCCGTCGTCGACCTGGTGGCCCCGGACCCCGACACGGACACCTGGCGGGTGCACGGTTCGTGGCGCGGCACCGAGCTCGAGGCCCGCGCCCGGACGGTCGTCGTGGCGACGGGGTTGCGTGAGGAGTTCCCGGCGCTGCCGATGCTCCGCGCGTTCTACGGCACGGCGGTGCACAGCTGCGTCGAGTGCGATGCGTACGACAAGGCCGGGCAGCCGCTCGCGTTCATCTGCGAGACCGACGACGTGGTCGACCGCGCCCTGCTCATCGCCTCCTGGACCGACGACCTGATCGTCTACACGAACGGGGTGGCGCCGCTCGACGACGCGGGCCGCGCTCGGCTGGCGTCGGCGGGGGTCGTCGTGGACGAGCGGGTCGTCGAGGACCTCGAGGGCGATCGCTCCGGGATGACCGGCGTCCGGCTCGCCGACGGCCACGTCGAGCCACGTACCGGTGGGTTCGTCCGACCGGTGTGGCACGCCGACCTCGACTGGCTGCGCACGAGCGCCACCACGAGCGCCACCACGAACACGAACACGAGCACGAGCGCAACGAGCGGGAACACGGCGGCGGGCGGCGACACGCCCGAGGCACTCGGGGGGCTCCAGCGCGACACGCAGGGACTCCTCGTGGTCGACCGGGTGGGCCGGACGTCCGTCCCGGGGCTCTACGCCGTGGGAGACGTCACGCCTCCCGGGCCGGAACAGCTCATCGTCGCCGCCGGGCACGGAGCCGCGACCGCCGCCGCCGTGCACCGAGACCTGGTGGGTGGTCTTGCGGACCTCCGGGATGCTGTACAGTAGTTGATCGTGCCCCGGGTGACCGGGCCAGAAGGCCGACAGGCCTTTTGGGGTATGGTGTAATTGGCAACACAGCGGTTTCTGGTACCGTCGTTCTTGGTTCGAGTCCAGGTACCCCAGCACTCGATGAACAGCCCCCGGGATCTCCCGGGGGCTGTTCTCGTTCCCGGGCCGTTCGCGTTCCCGGCCGTGGTGGGTCCGAGCGTCCTCATCGGCCATGCACGGCTCATCCACGGTCACGCCACGGCTGATCCGGAGGTTGCGCGGAACCGCACGATCCCCGAGCCGGTGCAGCCGCCGTGCGGAAGGCGCCCACGGCGGTGGTCCGGTCGTTCCGGAGTCGTACCGTCCGTGGCGGACGCAGGCCGCGCCTCCAGGCCGGTTGCGGTTCCCCGCACCGGGCCGTCGCCTGCTCGCGGGCGGGGGGAGCGCGGACCTACGGTCAGAAGACCGTCGCGGGAGTCGTGGCGGTCCGCTGCTGAGCACCCGAGGTGTCATCGTGACCTCCGTCGACCCGCTGACGACCGTCGATCCCTGGAACCACCCCGCAGCCGTGCCCGCGGCGGCCGACCACTCCGTGCTGGACCGCTGGGACCGCGTGGTGGCACTCCGGGGCGACGCCGCCGCGCTCGCGGGGGACGGCCGTCCGTACACCTACGCCGAAGCGGACCGGGCCTCGCGCGCGCTGGCCGCAGCCCTGGCCGTGACGCTCCGACCCGACGACCACAGCGGCGCCGGCGTCGGCGACACCCCGGGCGGGGCGTCGAAGCCTGTCGGGCTGATGGCGGGGCAGTCGACCGAGGCCGTGATCGGTGTCCTCGCGCTGGTGCGTGCCGGACGGACCGTGGTGGTGCTCGACGACCACCTGCCCGCAGCACGCCTGGCACACGTGGCCCGGCTCGCCGGCGTCGACGAGATCGTCGCCGACACCGAACGTGCGGCGCTGGCCGCCGACGTGGTCGCGGAGCGGGACGGCCGGGTGCACGCACTCGGCGAACTGCTGGACGCGGGCGAACCGGGCGCGGCCCCGTCGACGGACTCCGTCGGCGTGCGCCCCGGCGGGCGGGACCCCTTCGCCATCGTCTTCACCTCCGGCTCGACCGGCATGCCGAAGGGCGTCGTCCTGACGCACCGGCAGCAGATCGCCGACGCCGAGCAGGACGCGGTCGCCCTCGGCCTGGGCCCCGGCGACCGGCTCGGGGTCGTCCTGCCGCTGTCGTTCGCGGCCGGGCTCCTGTTCTCGTTCGACACGTTGCTCTGCGGCGGCACCATCGTGCTGCTCGAGCCGCGTGAACTGGGTGTCGAGCGGCTGCTGGGGCGGTTCCGGGACGACGACGTGAACGTGCTCGTCTGCACCCCGCACCTGCTGCGCTCGATCATCGGGTCGCAGAACGCCCCCGGGTCGCACGGGACCGCCGCAGGGACCGCACCCGTGCTCGGCGGACTGCGTTTCCTGATGACCACGGGCGAGTCCGTCACCGGCGCCGACCTCGCCGCGGCTCGACCCCACCTGGACCCGGACACGCTGCTCCTGAACGCCTTCGGCTCGAGCGAGACCGCCTGCGTCGCGTACTGCCCGGTGACCCCGGGCGAGCCGGTGCCCGTGGGCGTCGTGCCGGCCGGGTGGCCGTTGCCCGGCAAGACGGTGCTCGTGCTCCGTGAGGACGGCAGCCCCGCCGACCCGGGGGAGACCGGCGAGCTCGTCGTGGTCTCCGACGCCCTGACCGCGGGCTACTGGGGCGCGCCGGAGAAGACCGCCGAACGGGCCGGACGCACCGGCGAGGCCGAGGCCGGCGCCGGCATCCCCGTCGGGACCCCGAGCTGGCGGCAGGGCGACCTGGCACGCGTCGACCCCGACGGCCGGCTCGTGCTGCTCGGCCGCTCCGACGACGCCGTGAAGGTCCGTGGCTACCTGGTCGAGCCGAGTGAGGTCGAGGCGGCGCTCCGCGCGGTCCCCGAGGTGCACGACGCGGTCGTGACTGCTCAGGTCGACCCCGGCTCCGTCACCCGGCTGGTCGCCTACGTGGTCGGTCGCCCCGGACACCGCACCCCGGCACCGGGTGCGCTCCGACGGGCGCTCCGCGACCGGCTGCCCGAGTACATGGTGCCGGCGTCGATCGTGCCGATGACCGAACTGCCGCGGAACGAGCGGGGCAAGGTCGACCGGGCCGAACTCCCCGGGGCGCCGAGTGTCGAGACCGAGATGGTCGAGGGCGAGTACGACCAGTGGGAGCTCGTCGTGGGGCAGATCTGGGCCGAGGTGCTCGGGCTCCGGGGCGTGCACCTGGACGAGGACTTCTCCGCGCTCGGCGGCGACTCGCTGTCCGCCGAGGAGATGCTCGCCGTCGTGCAGGACCGCCTCGGCGTCGACCTGCGCTCCTCGGACGTGCTCGAGCACCCGACGCTCCGCGCCTTTGCCCGACGGGTGCGGAGCGGGACGAGCGCGCTGCCGAGCCACCCCGACGTCGTGAAGGTGTCCGAGGCGCGCGAGGGCGGCCGTCCGCCGGTGTTCTGCTTCGCCGGTGGCGGTGCCCTGGCGCTGACGTTCCTGCCGCTCTCGCGGCACCTGCCCGCGCACGACCTGTACGCGTTCCAGCAGCACGCGCTCGAGCGCCGTGGGATGCCGGACTGGAACATCGAGCGGAGCGCCCGCCGCTACCTCGCCCTGATGCGCATCGTGCAGCCCCGCGGCCCCTACCTGCTCGTCGGGCACTCGCTCGGCGGACTCGTCGCGCTCGAGATCGCCCGGCTCCTCACCGAGAGCGGCGAGCAGGTGGAGCACGTCGTCCTGCTCGACACCTACCTGCCCCGCACGAAGTCCGAACAGGCCCGCCTGCACTTCGGCCGGATGGAGCCGCGCGACCAACCGAACACCGCTGTCCGGGCCGTGCAGCGGGGGCTCGACCGCGCGGTCAGGCGGGTCCTGCCCGCGGGTGTGCCGTACGGCGCGTTGTTCGCCAAGCGGCTCCGTGCGTACACCGCCGGCGTGCTGCGGCACGGTGGGCAGAAGGACTTCGACGCCTTCTTCGACCAGGCCGAGATCGTCACCAGGCGTCACCACCCGACGCCGTTCCACGGGCGCGCCACCTACGTCCTCGCCGACGCCAACCCCGACGCCGCCGGGTGGTCCGCCCTGCTTCGCGGGCCCACCGAGATGGTGCGGATCGCGAGCGAGCACACGTCGCTGCTGCGGGAACCGCACGTCGCCGAGCTGGCGGTCGCGCTGCGGGCCGCCTTCGAGACGGCGGACGTGCCGCAGGCCTGAGACCGGCCCACGACCGGACGGGAGGCGCGGTGCCGGCTGGCACCGCGCCTCCCGTCCGCTCGTCATGCGTCCACCACCCTCCGGCCGCCGCGCCGGACCGCCAACCTGCACGACCGTTGCGGGTTTCCGTATCCGCACCCGGGTGTCCGCAAGGGACCGCACCGCGCATTGACCCTCCCGCTGGCCACGGCGATGGTTGGAACCGCGGGGGAGAGTACCCACTCACCCGCGGCAAGCAGGCGGCGTCGTACCCGCGTCCCGCTGCTCGACCGACGACGGTCACCGTCGTCGATGCGTCATCCGAGGACGCGCCGCTCGTCTCGACGAGCCACCACCCGACAGCAACCCTGACCCGACAGGACCGCGCCATGCCCGTACGTACCGTTCGCCCTGCAGACCCGAGGGTCTCCGTCGTCATCCCGGCGCGGAACGAGGCCCGCAACCTCGAGATCATCCTCCCGAAGCTCCCGCCCGTGTACGAGGTGATCCTGGTCGACGGCAACTCCGTCGACGACACCATCGCCGCCGCCCAGCGCGTGATGCCCGACATCCGCGTCGTGCACCAGACCCGCAAGGGCAAGGGCAACGCCCTGGCCTGCGGCTTCGAGGCGGTCACCGGCGACATCGTCGTCATGTTCGACGCCGACTGCTCCGCGGACCCCGACGAGATCCCGCGGTTCGTCCAGGCGCTCGTCGACGGCGCCGACGTCGCGAAGGGCACCCGGTACTCGCTCGGCGGTGGCAGCGACGACATCACGATCGTCCGGAACATGGGCAACCGCGGCCTGAACATGCTCTGCAACATCATCCTCGGCACCCGCTACAGCGACCTCTGCTACGGCTACAACGCCTTCTGGGCGGACGTCCTGCCGGAGATCGGTCTGCTGTCGTCCGAGCTGCCGAAGCCGGCCGACGGTTCGATGCTGTGGGGCGACGGGTTCGAGATCGAGACCGTCCTGACCTGCCGCTGGTCGGCCGCCGAGCTCGCGATCACCGAGGTGCCGAGCCACGAGAAGCTCCGGGTGCACGGTTCCAGCAACCTCAACGCCGTGACCGACGGCATCCGCGTGCTGAAGTCGATCATGCACGAGCGTCGTCGCGCCGCCATCGGCCGTGCCGAGGTCCGTCGCGCGGCGATGAGCGTCGTGCCGCCGGCCGAGCAGCTCGCCGCGCCGACTGCTGCGCCCGTCGTTGCTGCGCCGGTTGCTGCGACGCCGGTCGTTGCGTCCGTCGCGACCCCCGTCGCTGCGTCCGCCGTCGCCGGGGCTGCCGTCGTGGCGTCCGTCGTCGCCCTCGAGGAGGACGTCGCGTGACGACCGTCGCGGTCGTCATCTGCGCCTACACCCAGCAGCGCTGGGGCGACCTGCAGGACAGCGTCGAGTCGGCCAAGCGCCAGCCCGAGCGCCCCGAGGTCGTCGTCGTCATCGACCACGAGCCCGAGCTCCTGGCCCGCGCCGCCGCACGCTGGCCGGAACTCCGGGTCGTCCCGAACACCGAGGACCGCGGACTCTCCGGAGCCCGCAACACCGGTGTCGCCCTGACCGACGCCGACGTCGTCGCGTTCCTGGACGACGACGCCACAGCGGACCCCGACTGGCTCGGACACATGCTCACCGCGCTCGAGGACCCCGACGTCGTCGGGGTCGGCGGTCGTGCCACACCGTCGTGGCCGACCGCGACCGGCCCCGGCCCGTACGCCGACGAACTGCTCTGGATCGTCGGGTGCTCGTACCGCGGGCTGCCCGAGACCCCGGGCGACGTCCGCAACGTCATCGGGTCGAGCATGGCGTTCCGCCGCGACGCGATCCTGCTCGCCGGCGGCTTCCGCTCCGGCATCGGCCGCGTCGGCAACCAGCCGCTCGGCTGCGAGGAGACCGAACTCTGCATCCGCATCGCCCAGGCCCGCCCCGGTGCGCGGATCCGGCACGAACCGCGCTCGAACGTCTCGCACCGGGTCTCCCCGGACCGTGTGACGATGCGCTACCTGCGCCGCCGCAGCTACTACGAGGGCATCTCGAAGGCCGTGCTGAGCCGTCGGGTCGGCACCGGCGACTCGCTCGCCAGCGAGTCGACCTACCTGACCCGGGTGATCCCGGGCGCCGTGCTGCGCGAACTGCGTCACGTCGGTCGTGGCGGAGGCCTGCGGGCGTACGCCATCGCGCTCTCCGTCGTCTCGACGGTCGCGGGCTACGCCGTCGGCCGGGTCCTCGGTACCGTCGTCGTGCGGACCCCGCCCGTACCCGCACCGCTCCCGCAGCCGGTGGGCACACCGTGACCCGCGCGACCCTGGCGATGGTCCTCTCGCCGGTCGTGACCGGGCCGCTCGTCCCCACCTGGGACGGCGCGCTCTGGGTCGGCGAGGTCGACCGTGCCGACGTGCACGCGTCGAGCCACCGGGACGTCATCGCCCTGCAGGGATCGACCGGGTACGGGCGTGCCCGACTGCTCGTCCGCGACCACGGCGAGCCGCTCGGCTTCGTCGAGGCCGAGATCACCGAACGCCGCCGCATCGGCGGCACCATCGACGTCCGTGCGCTGCAGCGCGCGATCCGGCCCATGCCGGCACCCGAGCGTCGGCCGGCAGCAGGTCTGGTGCTGCCGTCCGTCACCGTGGTGCTCTGCACGGACGGTGCCGCCGGCACGACCATGCGGTCGGTGCTCGCGAACGGGCACCCCGACTTCGACGTCGTCGTCGTCTCGCACGGCGCCGACGACGGCGGTGTGGCGACCGTCGACATCGGCGGACGCCGCGTCACCACCATCCCCGCGCCCGACGGCGGCCTCGCCGCCGCGCGGAACGCGGGCCTGCTCGTCGCGACCGGCGACGTCGTCGCGTTCGTGGACGAGGGCGCCGTCGTGGACGGCGGCTGGATCGCCGCGATCGCCCGTGCCTTCGCGAACGACCCGGACGTGGCCTGCGTCACCGGGCTCGTGCCGAGTGCCGAGCTCCGGACACCGGCGCAGCGCTGGCACGACGACCGAACACCCGGCGGGCGGACCGTCCGCCGCCGGGTGTTCCGGCTCGACGACCCGGTGGACGACCTCCCCCTGCACCCCTTCGCGGCCTCGGCCTACGGCACCGGCGCGAACCTCGCCGTGCACCGCGCGACCGCGCTCCGGATCGGCGGGTTCGACACCGCCTTCGGGCCCGGCACCCGCGTCGGCGGCGGCGACGACCTCGACCTCTTCACACGACTGCTGTTCGCCGGATCCGCGATCGCCGTCGAACCGGCCGCGATCGCGTGGCAGCGATCGGCGGACGACGTCGCGTCGCTCCGCGCCGCCGCTGCCGCGCACGGCCACGGACTCGGAGCCTGGATGACCAAGAACGCACTCGACCGCGACACGCTGACCGCCTCGGTGGACGCGGCGCCGGAGGCCATCAGCGCCTTCGCTCGCCTCGGCCTCGAGCAGGTCGACGACGCTGACGCCGCTGCTCCGGCGAACGGCCACGGGACGGACGCCGCGCGCGGCGCGGACGCCGTCGACGCGGTCGACGCGGAGTTCGCGGCGACGAAGCGTCGATTGCGTCGCGTCGAGCGGCGCTCCGTGCTCACCGCTCCGCTCCTGGCGCTCCGTGAACGCATGGGCGGCGCGGGAACGATCGACCGCACGGCGCACGGTCGTCACGAGCTGCAGCGCGGCCTCGACACCGCGGGTCCGGCACGACCGACCTCGGGTGGCGCGATGGGGCCGGCGGCCCGACTCGGTGCCGCCGCGATCGTCGTGCTGACGCTCGTGCTGGCCGCCGTCGGCAGCGTCGTCGAGCTGCCCACTCTGCGGGCGAGCGCCGTCGCGGTCTTCCTGTTCGCCCTGCTCGGGGTGGCCCCGATGCTGCTCGTCCGTCCGATGTCCCTCGCAAGGTTCACCGTCCTCGCCGTCACCGGATCGCTCGTCGGCACGATCGGCATCGGGTACACCATGGCGACCTTCCACGTCTGGGCGCCGACGGTCCCCTTCGTCGGGGTCGTCGTGCTGACCGCGGCGGCGCTCGCCGTCTCGGTACCGCGTGACCTGGTGGAGCTCCGTCGCACCGGCCTCGTGCAGCGCGAGACCGCCCGGCGCCGGTGGAGCACGACCGCCACCGTGACGGCGCTCTCGCTCGGCGGGCTCGTCGTCGTGGTCGTCGCCGCGCTCACCCACATGGGCGACCCGGTGCCGGCCGGCCTGTTCGGCTCGCTCGGCCCCGGCCTGGTCGTCGGCCTCGCGCTCGTCGTCGCCGCCGCGGTCATCGCCCTGGTGCGCGGTCGCGGGCTCGCCGTGCCCGTCGTCGTGCTCGGCGGTGTCGTGCAGCTCGCCCAGGCGATCACGTACGGCGTGCCCACCGTGACCGCCGCCGCGCGGCACATCGGTGTCGTCGAGTACATCCGCCAGTTCGGTGGGACCAACCCGTCGGCCGACATCTTCCAGACCTGGTCCGGCCTGTTCGCCGGCGCTGCCTGGGTCGCCGACGTCGGGGGCATCGTCAACACGATCCTCATCGCCGCCTGGGTGCCGGTCCTGCTCGCGTTCAGCACGACCATCGCGGTCGGGGTCCTGGCGGCGCACTGGCTGCCCGGCGCCCGTCGGCCGTGGATCGCAGCGCTGCTGACCGCGATGACCGGTTCGCTCAACACCACGTACTTCTCGCCGCAGTCGACCGGCATCCTGATGTCGATCGTGATCCTCGTGCTCGCCACCGGACCGCTGCGCGACGCCGCCGTCACCACCGCCGACGGCTCCGTCGCCGCCAAGCCGCGGGCACGGCGGGTGGGGCTCTCGCGGATCATCGCGATCACCCTCATCGGCATCGTGCTCGCCGTGACGCACCAGATCTCCCCGTACCTGACGGTCGCCGCACTCGTCACGCTCATCGTGTTCCGGATGCTCCGCCCCTGGTGGTTGCCCGTCGTCGTGCTCGTGCCGGCGGTGGTCTTCGCCGCGCTGAACGGCGACATCCTCGGACGGTTCCTGTCGCTCGCGGCGGTCGGACGCGTGCTCGACAACGTGCAGCCGCCCGCGCACGACATGACCGTCCTGCCGAAGCCGCTCGTCACGCGCCTGGCGTTCGACATCCCGGCAGCCGCGCTCGTGGTGCTCGGGCTCATCGCCCTGGTGACCGTGCTGATGCGACGCGACCGGACGCACTGGGCGCTCCTCGCCACCGCCGCGAGCCCGATCTCGCTGCTCGTCGCCACGAACTACGGCCAGGAGGGCGTCTTCCGCGTCGTGCTCTTCGCGACGCCGTGGATCGCGATCCTGGCGGCGGCGCTCCCGATGCCCGCCGGTCGGTTCGCCCCGGTCGGGACGGTCCTGCAGCGGGGGATGCGCCCGTCCGCCGTGCGGTTCGCGGTCGCCGGAGCAGCGGTGGCGGCGCTCGTCGCGATCGGTGCGTTCGGGCAGACCTCGCTCGACTGGAACCGCGTGATGACCCGGAGCCAGTCCGCGGCGACGCAGTACTACGACCGCACGGCCCCCGCGGGCTCCGTGATGCTGCTCACCGGTTCGGCCAACGCCGTCCCGAGCAACACCGGCGCACGGTACTTCGACGTGGGCTACCTGTCCCGCGAAGCTCTCGGCCCGTACCCGGACCCGACCGGCGGCTACGACGCCGAGGCCGACCTGTCGAACGTGACGCGGGAACTGGTCGTGAACTGGTCGGCCACCGGCTACTACGCCCTGGTCGCGGAGCCCTTCGGCGCCTACGACGAGCGGTACGGCTACCAGAGCGACGCCGACTACCAGGAGCTCGCCGCCGCCATGGCGTCCTCGCCCTACTGGGAGCGGGTCTGGTCATCGGGAACCACCGCGATGTACGAACTGACGACGGAGGGCCTGCGCCATGCGACCGACTGAACCGACCTCCGACAGACCGCGACGGACGCGACGGGCCACCGTCGCGTCCGTCGCGGGTGTGGTCGCCACGGTGCTCGCCGTGCTGGTCGCGCCGAACCTCGCGGTCCAGCCCGCCGTGGCTGCGGCCGCGGACTGCAGCGCGGGGCGGGTGCTCAACGTCGTCGCCCACCCCGACGACGATCTGCTCTTCCAGGGCACGGACCTGCGGAAGGACATCGACGCGGGGCGCTGCGTGCGCTCCGTGATCGTCACCGCCGGTGACGCC
Organism: Curtobacterium sp. MCBD17_026; assembly: GCF_003234895.2. Lineage (NCBI taxonomy): Bacteria > Bacillati > Actinomycetota > Actinomycetes > Micrococcales > Microbacteriaceae > Curtobacterium > Curtobacterium sp. MCBD17_026. The sequence goes on from NZ_CP126281.1 coordinate 1,319,288, forward strand.
GGCAAGCCCGACTGGTACTGGCAGGAACGCCAGGTCGGGCTGATGGCCGCCTACGCGAGCATGGCCGGCGTCGACCCGGCGTCGACGACCGGCTCCACGACGGTCGCCGGACGGACCCTGCTCACGGAGACCCTGACCGCCGACCCGCGGATCAGCCTGGTCTTCATGGACCTGCCGGACGGCAACGTCGAGGGCAACGGCTTCTGGGCGAACGGGTACGAGAGCCTCCAGCGCCTGTACACGGGCGACATGGACACCCTGCAGACCGTCGCCGACGCCCCGCACAGCGCCACGTACACGCTCGCGCAGCTCCGGGCGACGCTGCAGGGGATCGTGCAGGACTTCGCACCGACGGACATCCACACCCTCGACCACGAGGGCGAGTACGGCGACGGGGACCACAGCGACCACCACACGGTCGCGTACCTGACCGACCAGGTGCAGCGGCAGTACACCGGCGCGCACGACTTCACCGGGTACATGGGATACCCGATCGCCGACCGTCCGGCGAACCTGACGACGGCCCAGACGCAGGCGAAGGCCGACGCGTTCTTCACCTACGCCGCCCACGACGGTGAGACGTGCGCGTCGTGGCAGGCCTGCTCGGCGCGGCCGGAGACCTCGTGGCTCAGCCGGCAGTACACCGCCGGCTCGCCGGTGCCGACGAACCCCACCGACCCCACGGACCCGACCCCCACCCACACGGACGTGACGGGTTCGGCGTCGGTGACGGCGAGTGCGGAGAACCCGGCTGATGGTCAGACGGCCGTGAAGGCGGTCGACGGTGTGGTGAGCGGGTACCCGGATGCGCCGACGGCGGAGTGGGTCGCGCCGTCCGGTCGTGCGGGGACGTGGATCCAGCTCGGTTGGGCGAAGGCGACGGCGTTGGACGCGGTGGACCTCGCTGATCGGCCGAACGCGGTGGACCAGGTGCTGGGCGGGACGTTGACGTTCTCGGATGGCTCGAGTGTGCAGGTGCCGGCGTTGAGCAACGGTGGTGCGGTGCAGCGGGTCACGTTCGCGGCGCGCAGTGTCACGTGGGTGCGGTTCACGGTGACGTCGGTCAGTGGCGGGACGCAGAACGTGGGCCTCGCCGAGATCCGCGCGTTGGCCCCGGCCGACACGACGCCGACGCCGACCCCGACGCGGACGGACGTGACGGGTTCGGCGTCGGTGACGGCGAGTGCGGAGAACCCGGCTGATGGTCAGACGGCCGTGAAGGCGGTCGACGGTGTGGTGAGCGGGTACCCGGATGCGCCGACGGCGGAGTGGGTCGCGCCGTCCGGTCGTGCGGGGACGTGGATCCAGCTCGGTTGGGCGAAGGCGACGGCGTTGGACGCGGTGGACCTCGCTGATCGGCCGAACGCGGTGGACCAGGTGCTGGGCGGGACGTTGACGTTCTCGGATGGCTCGAGTGTGCAGGTGCCGGCGTTGAGCAACGGTGGTGCGGTGCAGCGGGTCACGTTCGCGGCGCGCAGTGTCACGTGGGTGCGGTTCACGGTGACGTCGGTCAGTGGCGGGACGCAGAACGTGGGCCTCGCCGAGATCCGCGCGTTGGCCCCGGCCGACACGACGCCGACGCCGACCCCGACGCCGACGCCGACCCCGACGCCGACGCCCACCCCCACGCCCGCTCCGGGCCTGCGGGACGTCACCGGCTCGGCGACCCCGACGGCGATCGCCGACAACCCGGCCGACGGCCAGACCGTCGCGAAGGCCGTCGACGGCGTGGTGTCCGGCCACCCGGTCGACCACACCGCCGAGTGGGCCGTGCCCTGGGGACGGACCGGCATCTGGATCCAGCTCGACTGGGCCGCCCCGGTCGCGCTCCAGCGCATCGTCCTGCACGACCGTCCGAACAGCGACGACCAGATCACGAGCGGCACGCTGACGTTCTCGGACGGCAGCCAGGTCGCCGTGGGCGAGCTCCCGAACGACGGCAGTGCCCGGACGGTCGACTTCACCGCCCGGAACGTCACCTGGGTGCGGTTCACCACGACCGGGGTGTCGAACAGCACGATCAACGTCGGTCTCTCGGAGGTCCGCGCATGGGCAGCTGGGTGACCCCGGACGAGGACGGCCCCCGCCCGGTCGCCGAGCAGTCGGCCGCCGCGCACGGTGCCGCACCCGCGCACGGCCTCGGCGCCTCCCGCCACCGCACCCCGCTCCGGACACGAGGACGACGGGTCGCGATCGTGGCCGCGGCCCTGGTGGTCGCGGTCGGTGCCGTCGCAGCGGCGACCACCGGCACGACGTCCGTCGGTCCCGGACCCAGCGGGGTCGCGATGCCGACCGGCGACGGTGACGGCTGGAAGCGGGTGTTCTCCGAGGACTTCGACGACACCACCCCGTCGGGCGGGTTCGAGGCGGCCTACGATGACCGGTTCACCGTCTACCACGGCTTCGCGGACACCGCGGGGACCGGTCGGTACCAGGCGTCCACGCTGAGCGCCCACGACGGGATGCTCGACATGCACCTGCGCACGACGAAGGCGGGCACCCCGCTCGCCGGCGGGGTCGTCCCGCTCGTCGACGGACGATGGGGCGGTCAGACCTCCGGGCGCTACAGCATCCGGATGAAGAGCGACGAGGTCGACGGGTACGGGGTGGCGGTGCTGCTCTGGAGCGACGAGAACGTCTGGGCGCACGGCGAGATCGACTTCCCCGAGGGTGCGCTCGGTGCGCCCGCCTGGCTCAACGTGCACTGCCTGGTCGACCCGGCCGAGAAGTGCATCCACCACGAGACCGACGCGTCGCTGGCTGACTGGCACACGTACACGATCGAGTGGACGCCCTCGCGGATGTCGTTCCTGGTCGACGACGAGGTCGTCGGGAGCACCACGCAGGACATCCCCGTGGAACGCATGCACCTGGTCGTGCAGACGGGGTCCCTCGAGGGCCTGCCGCCCCGGGACGCCGCCGGGTCGCTCCTGGTCGACTGGATGACGATCGACGTGCCCGCGGACGGCGAGAGCCCCCAGGCCACGCTGCCGTCCACGGAACCCACCGCCGGCTGACGGCGCCGAGCCCGGCGCGGACCGACCCCGTCGAGCCCGCAGCGCCTCGGCGCACACCGGCGCGCGCCGGCGCCATCGAGCCCGGCGCGCACGGACGGCGCCGGGCCGACCCGGTCAGCGCCGGGCGTGTGCCAGCAGTGCCAGCAGCAGCGCTCGCACGTGCGGCTCGCGCCCGTAGCGGTCACGAACCCACGCGCGGCACCGTGCGGCGAGGGACGGGTCGAGTTCGGCTTCGTCGAGGGTGTCGAGCAGCTTCTCCGCCAGTGCGTCGGGGTCCGCCGGGTCGACGGTGTACCGCGCCCAGTCACCCGACAGGATCTCCCCGGTGCCGCCCGATGCGGCCGCGACGACGGGACGGCCGGCGGACATCGCCTCGACCACGACCCGCCCGAACCCCTCGGGCTCGATGGACGGCGCCACCACGACGTCGGCGGCGTGCAGGAGCGGGACGACGTCGTCCCGCTCGGGGAGCACGAGCACGGAACCGGCGGGGAGCGCGTCGATCGCGGCGTGCACGGCGTCCGCCTCCTCCGCGTAGAGCGCACCGGCCAGCACGAGGAGCGGCGCGGGCGCCGCGGGACCGGCCACGGGGGGAGTGGTGACCGGTACGCGTGCCGCAGCGGCCGTGCGGACGCGACCCCACGCCTCCAGGAGGGCGAGCACGCCCTTCGACCGGGTGAGCCGACCGTAGTAGAGCACCGTCGGGGTGTCCTCGGCGATGCCGAGTGCCGCGCGGGCGTCGCGCACCGACGCCGGGGTCGCGGCCGGGAACGCGTCGGTGTCGACGCCGTTCGGCACGATCGTGATGCGGTCCGTCGGCACGCCGGACTCCGCCCAGGCGCGCGCCATCGCGTGCGAGACGGCGAAGTAGCGGGTGCGGCCACCGGCGATCGGTCCGAGCCGCCGGTAGTTCGGCGCGTGGTGCAGGTGCACCGCGAGCGGGACTCCGGAGACGAGCGATGCGACCCGGCCGAACGGCAGGTACTCGGGCCGGTTCAACCAGAGGACGTCGAGGTGCGATCGTCGGATCCGCAGCCCCTCGCGGGCGAAGCGCCAGGCGTCGCGGAGCGCGGTCGTGATCCCGAACCGGTAGTCGGTGGCCTCCACCAGCTTCACGCCCATCGCCTCGTAGGGCGGCGGGCCCTCGGCGGCGCGCGGGGACTGGGCGTTCCGGTGCCAGACCTCGACCTCGTGGCCGGCGGCGACGAGCTCACGGGTGTCCTCGAGCACACAGCGTTCGAGTCCGCCGGTGATGGCGAGTCCGGTCACCAGGACGCCGACGCGGAGTCGGCGGGAGCCGTCGTGTGCAGCCTGTCGCGGTCTCACGAGACACCACCCCTTGCGGTCTTCAGTCGGCGGAGGAACCAGGGGAGGCAGGCGACCACCCCGGCGATGCGGACCCAGTTCCAGAGGACGTCCTGCGGCAGGAGCAGGGACGCGGCGGCCACGACGAGCGCGGCGAGGGTCGTCAGGACGATCCGGGGCCCGGGCCCGCGCCACTCACGGCGGTCGGGCAGGGCCAGCAGCTGCATGGCGGCCAGGATCGCGTAGGCGACCACGGTGGCGAGGCCCGCGCCGGCGATGCCGAGCACGGGCACGAGCACGAGGTTCGCGCCGATGTTCACGGCGCCCGCGATCGCGGCGATCACCCCGACGGCGACACCGCGGCGTTCGACCAGGAGCAGGCGTCCGGTCGCGCCGCTGGCGACGACGGGGAACGCGGTGATCGCGACGACGAAGACGACGACCGAGAGCTCCTGCACGCGGTACGACGCCGGGGCGAGGATCGGCAGCGCGACGGGTGACACCAGGGTCACGGCGAGCAGGACCGGTCCGAGCATCTTGTACAGCTCGTCGCGGGAGTGCATCGCGAGCTGCCGACGGGCGACCGGGTCGCGGAGGGCGGCGAAGTGCGGCGCCCACGCCTGGTTGGTGAAGGTCAGGAGCAGGATGACGGCCGAGCCGACGACGTAGGCGATCTGGTAGCGGGCCACCTCGTCCGGGCCGAGCAGCCGCTGGACGACGATCCGGTCGCCGGCGTTCAGCACGAAGTACGACAGGTTGCCGAGGGCGATCGGCACGCCGAGGCGGAACGCCCGTGCCGTGGTCTTGCGGTCGAACAGGCCGGCGAGACGCGGGCGGGTCGCCGCGACGCCGATGACCATCGCCACGCCCTGTGCGACGACGCCGCCCCACGCGTAGGTGGTCGCGTCGGCCTGCACCCAGGTGAGGAGCCCGAGGCCGATGACCGAGCCGCCGATCGAGGACAGCAGGCTCGTGACCGCGAAGACCCGGATGCGGTCCTGGGCGACGAGCAGCGCCAGGGAGATCTGCACGATGGCGGCGGGGCCGGTCCAGAGCACCGCGACGAGGAGCAGCGGGTGGTTGCCGACGAAGCCGGCGGCGTCGGCCCAGACCGGGATCGTGGTGAGCGCCGCGACGGTGACGACGATCGCGGTGACCATGCCGACGGCGAGCAGGCCGCGCGCCCGGCGGTCGTCGCCGTCCTCGGCCCGCTGCAGCACCGACGCCTGGTCGATGCCGAGGACGGCCAGGACGACGAGCGCCTGGTACAGGGCGATGGCCGAGGCGAGGACGCCGAACTCGGCCGGCGGCATGAGGTGTGCGAGCACCGGGGAGATGAGCGACGAGACGACGAGCTGCATCGACCAGACGACGACGTACAGCAGGCCGCGGCCGAACAGGACGGAGGCGCCCTTCCGCACCGCGACCGACCCGGTGTCGAGCGACTCGGGCACGGGTGCGATGGGCTCCGGCGCGATGGCCTCGGGTGCCTCGGCCTCGCGCGCTGCGCGGGCCTCGCGGCGGGTCTGCGGGGGGAAGCTCACGGCGCGACCACCCCTGCCGCGCCCTGCCGCGCCGTCACCGTCGCCTCGCCCTGGCGCAGCCCGAAGGCGGCGTCCACGACGTCGAGCAGGTCACCGCTCCGGTCGGTCGAGAACTTCCGCGCGAACAGGTGCTGCACCTCGACGTCCGCGTCCGTCCGACGCTCGAGCAGCTGCCCCGCGTCGGCGACGGTCAACCACGGCGGGCTCTTCCGCGCGGTGCCGTCCCACCCGATCCACCAGAGCGGCTGGGAGACGTGCTCGTCGGCGAACCCCGGCGTCAGCGACGGCGAGTTGAGCACCGACGGCACGAAGGTCTCGTCGGCGACCCAGGTGCGCTGCCAGAACCGGACCAGGTCGGGGCGCTGGTCGACGGTGTCCACGACGGCGGCGGCGTGCCGGCGGGCGAGGACCTTGAGCTGCGAGCCCCCGGCGAAGGAGACGTTCGCCGGCACGCGGCGGGGGACCGGCAGCCGGAGCATGTGCTTCCGCCACGCCCAGTGCCGGAACCGGATGCGGGAGATGCCGCCGTCACGGCCCCACGGCGCGAACGGCAGCGGGTTGACCGAGATGAACGACTCCTCGCGGTGCGCCTCGAGCAGGGTCGTGATCTCGGCGGGGTTCGCGAGCGGGTAGTCGCTGCCGGTCAGCACGGCCACGTGCGAGGCGTCGGTCTCGGCCAGGGCTGCCCGGTAGCCGGACACCTCGGCGGCGACGTTCTCCCAGCGCGCCCAGCCGGTCCGGATGCGGGGGAGCAGCCGGACACGCTCCGGCAGTCCGTCGGTCATGGCGCGGAACACCGTCTCGGGGGTGCGCGCGTCGCAGTGCAGGAACACCGGGAACGGGTCGAGCGCCTCGACGAGTCGGCGCACGTGTGCCGGGTCCTCGTGGGCGAGGACGATGCACGCGGGGACCGCGGGGGAGATGGCCATGGACGCGACGCTAACCGCGGCGTTCCGGGGCCGACAAGGCGACCCGTGCCCGTCTGCGGGGAAGCGGCGGTTTCCCGCACCGCCCCCTGATCGATCAGTGCTCGGAGCGCCTGATCAGCGCTTCTTGCGGAACTTCTGGCAGTCGCAGAGGGCGCAGTCCGTGCCCGGACGGTAGTGCTCGTGGGCGTCCTGCACGTGGCCGCAGACGCAGGTCACGGAGTCGACCACGAAGACGCTCTGTTCCGAGGGGAGCACGGCGCCGAGCTCGTCGGTGGGGCCCATCGACATGCGTCCTCCTCGTGCCCGGCGTGCTGCCGCCGAGTCGTCCTCACGATCCTACCGTCCAGGGGCGTGTGCTGGCGGCAAACCGCAAGTCGGACGACCGTCGCCGCAACCGCGGGCGGCCGCCGTTGACCCTGCAGCAGCCCCACCGGAGCATCGGACCATGACCGACCAGCAGGCCACCACCACCCGCGTGCTCACGCTCACGCCCGCGATGCCGTCCCCGGACGTGCCCGCCTGGGCCGGCGCGGCCTGGGTCGGCGCCGTCGACCGGCAGGAGGCGCTCGCCGCGTCCGCCGTCGAACTCGCCGGCGCCACCGGCTTCCGCCGCGCCCGCCTGCTCGTCCGCGACGGACGCGAGATCGCAGGGTTCGTCGACGTCAGCGTCGACGCGGAAGGCGGCGTGGACCCGGCCGAGCTGGGACCGGCCCTGCGCGCCCTGCGCACCACGGGCCTCCCGGCCGCCCCCGCGGGGACGCCGGTCGGACGCATCTCCGTCGTCATCGGCACCCGCGACCGGCCCGAGGACCTGCGTCGCTGCGTGCGCTCGGTGCTCGCGTCCGAGCACGACGACTTCGAGGTGCTGGTCGTCGACAACGCGCCCACCACCACCGCGACCCGCGACGTGGTCACGTCGCTCGCGGACCCGCGCCTGCGGTACGTCCTGGAGGCCCGACCCGGCGTCTCGCGCGCACGGAACGCCGGACTCGCCCTCGCGTCCGGGGTCGTGGTCGCCTTCGTCGACGACGACGTGGTCGTCGACCGGCACTGGCTCGCAGCGCTCGCCGACGCGTACGCACGCGACGCGGACGTCGTCTGCGTGACCGGCCTCGTGCCCAGCGGCGAACTCCGGACCCCCACGCAGCGGTACTTCGACGAGCGCGTGACCTGGGCGCGCAACACCGACCGCCGGGTGTTCCGCACGTCGGCGCCGCCGGCGGACCTGCCGCTGTTCCCGTTCTCCGTCGGCGCGTTCGGCACCGGTGCCAACATGTCGCTCCGTCGTTCGGCCGCGCTCGCCCTGGGCGGGTTCGACGTCGCGCTCGGCCCGGGCACCCTGGCCCGCGCCGGCGAGGACCCCGACCTGTTCACCCGGGTGCTGTTCTCCGGCGGCGCGCTCGCGGTGGAGCCCTCGGCCGTCGTCTGGCACAAGCACCGGCCGGACCGTGCGGCGCTGCGCTCGCAGGCGCTCGGCTACGGCACCGGCCTCGGTGCGTGGGTCACCAAGCTCATGCTGCGACCGCGCACCGCACTGGCCGTGCTCCGTCGGGCGGTCGGGGCGCTGCGGCAGCTCGGGGCGCTCGGACAGGGCGGCGGCGGCGCCGATGAGGTGTCCGCCGCGGTGGACGCCGTCGGCGGGTGGCCGGTCGACGACGCGTTCCGCGAGGCGACGGCCGGCCTCAAGCGCGTCGAGCTCGTGGCGGCGCTGGGCGGACCGTGGCGGTACGTCGTCGGGCGGTCGCGGCGCGGGTGACCGCGGTGCGGGCGACCGCACTTCGCGTGCACCGATCGCACCGCGCGTACCGCACGCACCGAGACGGACGGGAGGCCCGTGGCGACGCTGCCACGGGCCTCCCGTCCGTCCCGGTGCGGACGTCTCCTGCGCGCCGCCTAGGGGCGGAAACGGCCCTCCTCGACCTCACGCCAGAACCGACGGCTGCGGAAGTACGCCGCCGGACCCGCCGGGAAGCCGCGGAACTCGTGGTACGCCAGCGAGCGCGGGATCCGGGTCGTGGAGGCCTCGGTGATGCTCTCGGCCGCGGCGTCGCGCCGGCCGGCCAGTCGTGACACCAGCTGCTTCAGCTTGATCTTGCCTGCCCGGGGCATCAGCCGCGCGAGCACGAGCGCGTGCCGGCGGTCCTTCGCGATGAGCTCGCACATCAGCGCCGTGAACCCGACGCCGTTCGAGTGGAGCTGCCCGTGCAGCCCGGCGAGGTCCTGCCGGTGCCGGTGGTGCACGACCGCGCGGGGTTCGAAGCCGATCCGGCCACCGCTCCACAGGATGTCGATGAAGATCGCCAGGTCCTCGCCACCGCGGGCGGGCACACCGGCACCCAGCACGGGGTCGAACCCGCCGACGGCGTCGAACGCCGAACGTCGGACCGCCCAGTTCGCGCCGGCACCGTAGCCGCCGATGCCGTACACGGCGAAGTGCTTCTGCACCGAGCCGTCGGGGCGGACGGCCCGGGCCTGCGCGTGACGCATGACCCCGGGGACGTCGTCCGGCACGATCGTCACCGGCTGGAAGGTGCGCTCGCCGCTGAAGCCGCCGTAGTACGCCTCGTACCAGATCTGCGCGGGGGTCTCGAGCTCGACGGGCAGGATCATCCCGGTGACCGCGGCGACCTCGGGCTCGCGGACGAAGCGCGTGCCGATGGACCGGAGCCACTGTGCGTCGACCCGGACGTCGTCGTCGGTGAACGCGATGATCTCGCCGTGCGCCGCGGCGACCCCGGCGTTGCGACCGGCGGAGCAGCCCGGACGGCGTTCGGTGACCAGCCGGACGTCGCGGCCCTCGAGCAGCCCCGGCAGGGCGTCGACCTCGGGCAGCTTCACGCGGTTGTCGACGAGGATGACCTCGTACCGCGGGTAGTCGAGGTGCTCGAGGAAGTCGAGCAGCTTCCGGATGTCCTCGACCCGGGTGACGATGGTCGACACGACGATCGAGATGAGCGGGAGGTCGAGGTCGGGGATCGGGGTCTCCGTCGCACCGGAGGTCCGTGCGAGGCCGTCCACCAGGGGTTCCATCGCGCGGGCGGCGTCGGCCGGGTCAGCGGTGAGCAGCACGTCGAGGGTGGTGACGGGGAAGCCGTCGCGGTAGCCGACGACGAGCGCGGAGGAACCCGACTCGTCGGCGACCAGGCGCGGCAGCGGTGCGTCGAGGTCGACGCTGACGACCCGACGGGGGCCGGGCACGGTGACGGAGGATTGCAGGGTCATGGTCGGGACGCTACGACCGCCCGCGGTGTCCGGACAACGGACCGGACCAGCAGTGGCGGGGTTCGTGCGGGGTTCCGCAGTGCGGTGCGTGTGCCCCCGACGGGGGTGAGCGCTCACCCAGGAAGCCACGGGAACCTCATGCGTCACGCTCAGGTCACGGAACCGATGCAACCGGTTGCGCTCCCGCTGGACCGGGCGTAGCTTCCTCCTCCAGCAGGCAGTGTCGCCTGCTCCAGGCCAGCGGTGTCGTGATCCGACCGAGCCGTCCTGGTGATCTCAACGAGGAGACAACGCTGTGAAGACAACACGCGCCAGGGTGCGGTTCGCGTCCGTTGCGGGGGTCGCGGTCATCGGGCTCGTGCTGACCGGCTGCTCGAGCGGCAGTTCGGCGGACGACGACGCCAAGAGCGGCCAGGACAGCCGCGGACCCATCACCTACGTTCAGGGCAAGGACAACTCGAACGTCGTCCGTCCGCTCATCGCGAAGTGGAACAAGGCCCACCCGGACGAGAAGGTCACCTTCAAGGAACAGTCCGACCAGGCCGACCAGCAGCACGACGACCTCGTGCAGCACTTCCAGGCGAAGGACGAGAACTACGACGTCGTCGACGTGGACGTCGTCTGGACCGCCGAGTTCGCCGCGAAGAAGTGGCTCACCCCGCTCACCGGCGACATGAAGCTCGACACCTCGAAGCTCCTGCCGTCGACGGTGAAGACCGCCACCTACAACGACACCCTCTACGCCGCACCGCAGACCTCGGACGGTGCCCTGCTCTACTACCGCAAGGACCTCGTCAAGACGCCTCCCACCACGTGGAAGGAGATGATGGACGACTGCAAGATCGCGAAGGACGCCGGCATCGGTTGCTACGCGGGGCAGTTCGCGAAGTACGAGGGACTCACCGTCAACGCCTCCGAGGCGATCAACGGCTCCGGCGGTTCGGTGCTCAGCAACGACGGTGCACCCGACGTCGACACCGACAAGGCGAAGGCCGGCCTGCAGAACCTGGTGGACGCGTTCGAGGACGGGAACATCCCGGCCGAGGCGATCACCTACCAGGAGGAGCAGGGCCGCACCGCGTTCGAGGACGGCAAGCTCCTGTTCCTGCGCAACTGGCCGTACGTCTACAGCCTCGCCAAGACCGACGGCTCGTCGAAGGTCAAGGACACCTTCGGCATCGCGCCGATCCCCGGTGCCGACGGCGTCGGTGCCTCCACGCTCGGTGGGCACAACGCGGCGATCAGCGTGTACTCGAAGCACAAGGCCACGGCGCACGACTTCCTCGAGTTCCTGACCTCGGACGAGACGCAGAAGTTCTTCGCGACCCAGGGCTCGCTCGCCCCGGTCGTCGGTGACCTGTACACCGACCCCGAGCTGACGAAGGAGCTGCCCTACCTGCCGACGCTGCTCAAGTCGATCGAGTCGGCCGAGCCGCGCCCGGTCACGCCGTTCTACCCGGCGGCGACGAAGGCGATCCAGGACAACACCTACGCGGCGCTCAAGGGATCGAAGTCGGTCGACGAAGCCATGAAGGACATGCAGGACGCCCTCACGGCCGCGACCAGCAGTTGACACACAGCGGCTCACGCCGCGTCGGAGGGGAGGCCCGTGGCGGGTCCGCCACGGGCCTCCCCTCCGTTCCCACCTGTGTTCCGACACCCCCGGCAAGGAGGCCGACACGTGTCAGCAGCAACCGAGATCCCCGCAGCCATCCCGAACCCGACCGGGCTCGAACCGAAGCGCCAGCGGCGCAAGGGCGGGCTCAACGCCGAGCACGGCCGCTGGGCCGTCTACCTCATCGGCCCGACGATCGCGCTCCTGGCGGTCGTCATCGGGTACCCGGTGGTCAGCGCGATCATCCAGTCGTTCCAGCTCGACCAGGGACTCGACAAGGCGACCGGCCTGTTCGTCGAGGGCGGCTTCGCCGGCGTGACGAACTACGTGCACTGGCTCGGCCAGCGGTGCGGTGAGGTCACCTGCCCGCCCGGCAGCCTCGGCTCGCAGTTCTGGGTGTCGATGGGCAACACGTTCTTCTTCACCGTCGTCACCGTGCTCGCCGAGACGGTGATCGGCGTGTGGATGGCCATCATCATGAACCGCAACTTCAAGGGCCGCGCCCTCGTCCGTGCCGCGATCCTGGTGCCGTGGGCGATCCCGACGGCCGTCACCGCGAAGCTCTGGTACTTCATCTTCGACGCGAACGGCGTGCTGAACCAGGTGATCGGCCACCAGATCCTCTGGACCAGCGGCGAGTGGGCATCCCGGTGGGCGGTCATCATCGCCGACACCTGGAAGACCACGCCGTTCATGGCGCTGCTCATCCTGGCCGGGCTCCAGCTGATCCCGGAGGAGGTCTACGAAGCCGGGAAGATGGACGGCGCCTCGACCTTCCAACGGTTCGTGCTCATCACCCTGCCGCTCATCAAGCCCGCGCTCATGGTCGCGATCCTGTTCCGCGTGCTCGACGCGCTGCGCATGTACGACCTGCCAGCGATCCTCACCGGCGGCGGCGGTGGTTCCGGCAACGCCACCACGACCCTGTCGATCCTGGTCGTCGAACAGATCCGGCAGGGCTTCAACTCCGCGTCGGCGCTGTCGACACTCACCTTCCTGGTGATCTTCGTCGTCGCGTTCCTGTTCGTGCGGTTCCTCGGCGCCAACGTCGTCCAGACGCAGGCCGCCCAGCAGAAGGGTGAACTCAAGTGACGCTCGCAGCAAACCGTCCGCGGTCCGGGGCCGTGCGCCGCGACCGCGCCGTCGACCGCACCGAGGTGCGCGTGCGCCGGGACACCGGGCCGCGGATCCGCACCGCCCTGCAGGCCGTCGTCATCGCCGTGTGGTGCCTCCTGCCGTTCTACTGGATGGTGGTCACGAGCTTCCGTGACGTCGGCTTCACGTTCGACGCCACCCCGTGGCCGACCCACGTGACGCTCGACAACTACGCGACGGCGTTCTCCACCTCGCTCGGCAACCACCTCGGACGGGCACTGCTCAACAGCCTGCTCATCGGTGGGGTCGTGACGATCATCGCCCTGCTCGTCGGCACCACGGCGGCGTACGCGCTCGCCCGGCTCGAGTTCCGCGGCAAGTCCCTCATCGCCGGCGCGATCCTGGCCGCGTCGATGTTCCCCGGCGTCGCCCTCATCTCGCCGCTGTTCCAGCTGTTCACCGACATCGGGTGGATGGGGTCGTACCAGGCGCTCATCCTGCCGAGCATCTCGTTCGTGCTGCCGCTGACCGTGTACACGCTCGCGTCGTTCTTCCGCGAGATGCCGTGGGACCTGGAAGAAGCAGCCCGCATCGACGGGTGCACCCGGGTGCAGGCGTTCCGGCGGATCATCCTGCCGCTCGCGGCGCCCGCGGTGTTCACCACGGCGATCCTGGCGTTCATCTCGAGCTGGAACGAGTACCTCATCTCGTCGCAGCTGTCGAGCGACGCGACACAGCCGGTGACCGTGGCGATCGCCTCGTTCGCCGGGTCGCAGCCGCACCAGGAGCCCTACACGGCGGTGATGGCCGCCGGCACGATCGTCACGATCCCGCTCGTGGTCCTCGTCCTGATCTTCCAGCGGCGCATCGTGGCGGGGCTCACCGCCGGCGGCGTGAAGGGCTGACGACCATGGCCCAGCGCGGACCCACCCGTCCCACCGCCCACATCGAGGAGTCCATCGGCTTCGTCGGGATGTTCGGCGTCCTCTTCCTCGGCGTCACGGTGTTCTGCGAGCTCACCGGGCGACCGGCCCTCGGCTGGGCGCTCACCCTGCTCGTGTGCGTGCTCGGAGTCGTCGCCCTGGACCGGTGGCGGGTCGCCGTCCTCCGCCGGACCACGGCGCAGGACGGCACGGGTGGATCCGTGTCCCGGGGTGTCGGTGCTGCGCCCGCGGTGGCCCCGGTGCACACGTCGGTCACCGACCCCACCGGTCGCCGACCCCGACCCGGCGCGGACGGACGGGTGCACCAGCACGCCGGCTGGGACGAGGTCGCACCGGCTGCACGACAGCCGGCGCGCATCGCAGAGGTGCCGGAACGCAGGGCGGACCGCGGCGTGCCCGCGGTGGCGGCCCGACGGGGTGGACCCGACGCACCGGCGGACGTGACGCACGGCACGGACGGCTGACGGGCCTCCCGGGTCGCACCGATGGGGATCCAGGAGATCGCGACCGTCACGGGGCTGTCGAAGTCCACGGTGTCGCGGGCGCTCCGCGGCATGTCGAACGTGGCCGACACCACGATCGAGCAGGTGCAGCGGGTCGCCGACGAACTCGGGTACGTCCCGAGCTCGGCAGCGGCCGGCCTCGCCACCGGTCGTCAGCGCGCCGTCGGGGTGGTCGTGCCCGTCATCGATCGCTGGTTCTACGTCAAGGCGCTCGGCGGCGTCGACGCGGAACTCCGCCAGGCCGGGTACGACCTGGTCCTCTACAACCTCGGCGGCCCGGGCGGCGACCGCGACCGGGCGTTCCGACGCTCGATGCTGCGGCACCGGGTCGACGGCCTCGTGCTGCTCTCCCTGGTACTCGACGCCACCGAACGGGCCGAGCTCGAACTCAGTCGGCACCCCATGGTCGTCATCGGCGGCCCCGCACCGGGTCTGCGCAACGTGGGCGTCGACGACCGCGAGGTCACCCGGATCGCGGTCGAGCACCTGCACGGACTCGGCCACCGGCGCATCGCCTACGTCGGCGGGCAGGACGAGGCCGGCATGAACGTCGCAGTGCCGCACCTGCGGCGGGACGGGTTCCTCGACGCCGTGCGGTCGGGCGGACAGGCCGTGCCGGAACGGTGGTCCCTCGACGGCCGCTTCTCGTTCGCCGGCGGTGCCGCCGCCGGGGCCGTGCTGTTCGCCGAGCCGGCGCCGGAGCGACCGACGGCGGTGCTCTGCGCCTCGGACGAGATGGCCCTCGGTGTCCTGCTGGCCGCGCGCCGAGCCGGTCTCGCGGTACCGGAGGACGTGTCCGTGATGGGGATCGACGGCCACGAGTACGGCGCCACCGTCGGACTCACCACCGTCGCGCAGGACCCGGTGGCGCAGGGACGGACCGCTGCACGGGCGGTGCTCGCCGAGGTCGACGGCGGTGTCGCCGGCCCGATCGCGGCGGCACCCGCGCACCTGGTCGTCCGCGCGACCACGGGGCCCTGCCCGCACGGTGCCGCGTAGGGTCGCCCGCATGGAGGTCACCAAACTCGAACACGCCTGCCAGGTCATCGCCGAGAGTGACGCCCGCCTGGTCCTCGACCCGGGGAACTTCACCCGACCGGTCGACGCGTCCGGGGTCGTCGCCGTCGTCGTCACGCACGAGCACCCGGACCACGTCACCCCCGAACAGGTCCGCCGGATCCTCGACGCGAACCCCGGTGCCGTCGTCATCGGACCGGAGGGGGTCCGCGCGGCGCTCGCCGAGGTGGACATCACCGTCGACGTCGTCACGGACGGCGACCACCGGACGGTCGGCCCCTTCGCGCTCACCTTCCACGGCACGCGGCACCAGCTGATCCACGCCTCGGTGCCGATCGTCGACAACACCGGCGTGCTCGTGAACGGCCGGCTGTTCCACCCGGGCGACTCCTACACGGACCCGGGCGTTCCGGTCGAGGTCCTCGCGGCACCCGTCGGGGCGCCGTGGCTCAAGGTCGCCGAGATGATGGACTACGTCGCCGCGATCGCGCCGTCCCGCGCGTACCCGATCCACGAGGCCACCCTGTCCGAGGTCGGCTTCGGCATGCACACGGGGCGGCTCCGCGAGGCCGTCGAGCCCGCCGGGTCGCTCGTCGTGCTGCGCCCGGGGGAGTCGCTCACGCTCTAGGGCTGCGCTGCGCGGCCTGGAGGCCCGTGGCGGCGCCGCCGCGGGCCTCCCGTCCGTCACCGAGTGAGCAGAACGCGACGGGTCGCGTCCACGCACCCGGCTTCTTCTGCTCACTGGTCGGGCGCCCGCCGGCGCAGTCGCGCCGCGACCAGGCGGTCGAGCGTCAGGGCGTCCCACGGAGCGTGCCGCTCGGCGTCGTTGTCGAAGTACACGTAGACGTCACGGCCGGCCTCGGCGTGCTCGAGGACCGTCGTCGCCCACCCGCCGAGTGCCCGGGGCGAGTACCCGTCGTGGTAGGTCCGGGGTGCACCGTGCAGCCGGAGGTACGCGAGCGGTGCCCCGGTGTCCGCCCGGAAGCGGGGGAAGTCGCCGGCGTGCGAGTCGACGAGGGCGACGCGGTGTCGGCGCAGCACGTCGAGGTGCTCGTCGCCGAAGCCGGCTGCCCGGACCTCGAGCGCGTGGTGGATCGGACACGCCGGTTCCTCGGGCTCCACGAGACCGTCCGGCTCCTCGGTGACCTTGTCGTCGTGGTGGCGTGCGAGTTCAGCGGCCGCACCGTGCGTCCGGGGGAGCACCCCGAGGAACGCGTCGAGCACCTCCGGCGTCGGCAGCAGGCGCTCGGGCAGCTGCCAGAGCACCGGTCCGAGGGTGTCCCCGAGCTCCAGCGGACCCGAGGCGAAGAAGTTCGCCAGCGCGGTCTCGACGTTCCGCAGCCGCAGCATGTGCGTGACGTACCGCCCGCCCTTGACCGCGAACCGGAACGGCTGCCCGCCCGAGGCCGCACGCCACGCCCGGTAGCGTGCCGGACGCTGCAGCGAGTAGAAGGATCCGTTCAGCTCCACCGTCGGGAACCGCGACGCCACGTGC
The DNA here is from genome assembly GCF_003234895.2 of Curtobacterium sp. MCBD17_026. NCBI lineage: Bacteria > Bacillati > Actinomycetota > Actinomycetes > Micrococcales > Microbacteriaceae > Curtobacterium > Curtobacterium sp. MCBD17_026. The sequence goes on from NZ_CP126281.1 coordinate 1,335,974, forward strand.
TCGAGCCACCGCCGCTTCGCGAGGCCCTCGGGGTAGAAGTCCCCACGCCAGCCGTCGTACTGCCACCCGGACAGGCCGATCCGGACCGTCGCCGAGGGGCTGCCGCCGACGTGTCGTGGCGCTGCGATCGCGTCGTGGTCGGCCGTCATCGATCCACCGTATGCCAGCTCCGACACGGCGGCACACCCGGGCGACACGCCCCGTTTTGGTGCGGATGCGAGCCTTGTGCAATACTTGTCGAGTTGTCGGAACGGCCCCATCGTATAGCGGCCTAGTACGCTGCCCTCTCACGGCGGTAACGCGGGTTCGAATCCCGCTGGGGTCACCACAGGTGACATGCTCCGAGTCCGACAACAGCCGCGGCCCCATCGTATAGCGGCCTAGTACGCTGCCCTCTCACGGCGGTAACGCGGGTTCGAATCCCGCTGGGGTCACCAGTACGCAAACCCCCGTCCAGCTCCGGCTCGGCGGGGGTTTCGTCGTCTCGACTAGCCTGGATCGACCCCGTCGTCCGGGGGACGATCGCCTCGCGACGGGAGCACGATGCACGCCGAACGCCCACCGCACCTGCGCTGGAGGCTCGTCGCCCTCGTCGCCCTCGGCGGCGCGATCGGGACGGCCGTCCGCGCACTCCTCGCCACGGCGTTCCCCGCGCACGACGGGATCAGCTGGACCATCCTCGTGATCAACGTCGTCGGGGCGTTCTGCCTCGGGTTCCTGCTCGACGCGCTCGCGCGCCGCGGCCCGGACGTCAGTCGTCGTCGCGCGGTCCGGCTGTTCGTCGGCACCGGCGTCCTCGGCGGTTTCACGACCTACAGCACGCTCGCGGACGACACCGCGCAGCTGCTCGACCTCGGCCACTGGACGGCCGGCAGCGGGTTCGCCCTGCTGTCGGTCGTGCTCGGACTCGTCGCTGTCGTCCTCGGTCTGTGGGTCGCCGCGGCCACCCGGCCCCGCACCCGCCCCGAACCGCTGCAGGACGCCCGATGAGCCCGGCCGAACTGGTCCTGGTCGCCGTCGGCGGGGGAGCCGGCGCCGCCCTGCGCTTCGTGCTCGACGGCGTCGTGAAGGGCCGCGTCGCCGGTTCGCGGTTCGCCGGGTTCCCGGTCGGGACCCTGCTCATCAACGTGTCCGGATCGCTCGTGCTCGGGGTCCTGACGGGCCTCGGGCAGGCCGGCACCATCCCCGCCTCGACGGTCGCTGTGCTCGGGACGGGCATGATGGGCGGGTACACGACGTTCTCGACGGCGAGCGTCGAGACCGTACAGCTCCTCCGATCCGGCAAGACCCGGCTCGCCGTCCTGAACGGCCTCGGGATGCTCGTCGTCTCGGTCGGCGCAGCTGCGCTCGGCCTCTGGATCGGAAGGAACTCATGACCTCGGAACGCCCCGGCGAACTCGTCCTCGTCCGTCACGGAGAGACGGAGTGGTCGAAGAGCGGGCAGCACACCGGCCGCACCGACATCCCGCTCACCGACAACGGTGTCGAGCAGGCGAAGCGCGCGGGCCGGTACCTCGGGGACCGGTCGTTCGCGCTGGCGCTGTCGAGCCCGCTGCAGCGCGCCCGCGACACCGCGCACCTGATCGGCGTCGAGCCGGAGCTCGACGAGGACCTGTACGAGTGGGACTACGGCGCGTACGAGGGCCTCACCACCCCGCAGATCAAGGTGCTGCGCCACGGGCCGTGGGACCTCTGGACCGACGGGGTCCCCGCCGGTGACACCCCCGGTGAGAACGCCGCCGAGGTGCGGGTCCGCGTCGAGCGCATCCTGAACCGTGCCCGTCCGGTGCTCGCCGAGGGCCACGACGCCGTGTTCATCGCCCACGGCCACGTGCTGCGGGCGCTCGGTGCCGCGTGGATCCGGCTCGCGCCGCAGGACGGCGCCGTGCTGAAGCTCGGCACCGCCTCGGTCAGCATCCTCGGCTACGAGCACGGCCGCCCCGTCATCGACGCCTGGAACATCCAGCCGCGCGACTGACGCCGTGGTGGGCCGGACGGGCTCGCGACCGCGACGGACGCGGTGATCGCGACCACGGACGAACGGGAGGCCCGTGGCGGCGCCGCCACGGGCCTCCCGTCCGCCGTCTGCGCCCGTTCCTTCCCCTGTCACGCGCGATGGCAGGCGGAATCGGGCGTCCCTGGTCGAAAGGAACGACCAGGTACGCCCGATTCGACCCGGTACGCCCGGGACGATCAGGTACGCCCGGTTCGATCAGGTACGCCCGGTTCGACCCGGTACGCCCGGGACGACCGGGCGCGTCAGACGGTCCGGATCGCGCTCGTCGCACCCAGGGCACGGCCACGCCGGCGCTCGATCGCACGCCCGACGAGCAGCAGCCCCACGCTGACCACGGCACCGAGCACGGTCTGCGCGATGCGGTCGAGCGCCAACAGCTGGGGTGCCTCGGGCAGGCTCAACCACGACACCGCCAGGGCGAGCGGGGTGAGGAACAGCAGGCACACGGCGTAGTTCCGGGCGACGAAGATCTCGGCGAAGAACTGCCCGACGACGGCCAGCACGACGATCCACCACGCCGACGGCTCGAGCAGCAGGATGCCGACCGCGATGACCGTGCCGCCGATCGTGCCGACCACACGCTGCCCGGCGCGGACCACGGTGTGCCGCTGGCGGATCGCCGGCAGGGTCGAGACCACCGCGATGACCGCCCAATAGGGGTGCCCGAGCCCGGGGATCGACTCCGCGACGGCACCGGCGACGAGTGACCCGACGACGTTGAGCGCGACGGTCTCCCACAGCGCCGGTGTCCGCAGGACCGCGAGCGACCGGTGCTTGCGGTCGGCCAGCGGGCGGAACCGGTGCGGGGCGTGCGGGTGGAACACCCGGCGGAGCACCGCACCGGACATCGCGACGAGCCAGGCCCAGACCACCGAGCAGACGATGATCGTCGTGACGAGCGGGACGTCCGCCGGGCGCATCGGCACGAGTGCGGACACGACGAACGCGAACACCGGGAAGATCGGCTGCGCGGGGATCGCCCGGAGCGTGGAGAGGGTGCAGACCGCGACCACCAGGACGACGACGAGACCCACGGCCTGCAGCCAGAGCGGCGACCCGACGAGCCCGACCCCGATGCCGGCGAACATGCACAGCGCCTGCAGTGCACCCGCGACACCGGTGGTGACGGCACGCTGCCGGTAGGGCTCGGTCGCACCGAAGATGGCGGTGAAGCCGGCGAACATGGCGAAGGCGGCGTACCCCGGCATGTCGAGGGCGATGAGCAGCGCGAGCGGCGAGCCACCGGCGATCGCGGCGCGTGCCGCGCCCTCGAGGTTGATGGTCCGGGTCGAGTGCGCAGGTGTCGTCATGTCGTCACCATCCTCCCACCGCGACGCGTCTCGGGGAGTCGCCACGGGCCTCCAGGCCACGCCGTGGCGGGGTGCCGGGCCTGCGGCGGGCCGGGTGTCCCGCGTTGGTATACCAATGGTAGAGTCGCCTGATCGGGCCGCGGTCGCGGCGCAACGACGAGGACGAGGAGGGCTGAGCTCATGGGAAAGACGCTCGCCGAGAAGGTGTGGGACGACCACGTCGTGGTCAAGGGCGAGGACGGCAACCCCGACCTCCTCTACATCGACCTCCACCTCGTGCACGAGGTGACGAGTCCGCAGGCGTTCGACGGCCTGCGGCAGGCCGGGCGTCCGGTGCGTCGCCTCGACCTGACGATCGCGACCGAGGACCACAACACCCCGACGCTCGCCATCGACCGCCCCATCGCGGACCCGACGAGCCGGATCCAGATCGAGACCCTCCGTCGCAACTGCGAGGAGTTCGGCGTCCGGCTGCACTCCCTGGGCGACAAGGAGCAGGGCATCGTCCACGTGGTCGGTCCGCAGCTCGGCCTGACCATGCCCGGCATCACCGTGGTCTGCGGCGACTCGCACACCAGCACCCACGGGGCCTTCGGCGCGATGGCGTTCGGCATCGGCACGTCCGAGGTCGAGCACGTCCTCGCGACGCAGACCCTGCCGCTCAAGCCCTTCAAGACGATGGCGATCACGGTCGAGGGCACGCTGCGCCCGGGGGTGACGGCGAAGGACATCATCCTGGCCGTGATCGCGAAGATCGGCACCGGCGGTGGACAGGGTTACGTGCTGGAGTACCGCGGCTCCGCGATCCGCGCGCTCTCGATGGAGGGCCGCATGACGATCTGCAACATGTCGATCGAGGCCGGTGCCCGCGCCGGCATGGTCGCCCCCGACGAGACCACCTACGACTACGTGCAGGGCCGCGACCACGCGCCCACCGGTCAGGACTGGGACGACGCCGTCGCGTACTGGGAGACCCTCGCCACCGACGACGACGCCGTGTTCGACGCCGAGGTGTTCATCGACGCGGACGAGCTCGAGCCCTTCGTCACCTGGGGCACGAACCCCGGCCAGGGCGTCTCGCTGTCCGAGAGCGTGCCGGACCCGGCCGCCTACAGCGACCCCAACGACCAGGCCGCTGCTCGCCGCGCGCTGGAGTACATGGACATCACCGCCGGCACCCCGATGAAGGACATCGCCGTCGACGCGGTGTTCATGGGGTCCTGCACGAACTCGCGCATCGAGGACCTGCGGGCCTTCGCGTCGATCATCAAGGGCCGCACCAAGGCCGACGGCGTCCGGGTGATGGTCGTGCCCGGCTCCGCGCGGGTCCGGCTCGAGGCCGAGGCCGAGGGGCTCGACCAGGTGTTCACCGAGTTCGGTGCCGAGTGGCGGTTCGCCGGCTGCTCGATGTGCCTGGGGATGAACCCGGACCAGCTGGCACCGGGGGAGCGCTGCGCGAGCACCTCGAACCGCAACTTCGAGGGTCGCCAGGGCAAGGGCGGCCGCACGCACCTGGTGTCGCCGCTCGTCGCCGCGGCCACCGCGGTGCGCGGCACGCTGTCCAGCCCGTGGGACCTGGAGACCGACGACGAGATCGCGGCGGCGACGTCCGCCACCGCCACCGAGGGGACCTTCTGATGGACAAGATCACCACCGTCTCCGGCATCGCCGCGCCGCTCAAGCGGTCCAACGTCGACACCGACCAGATCATCCCCGCGGTCTACCTGAAGCGCGTCACCAAGACCGGCTTCGAGGACGCCCTGTTCGCCGGGTGGCGGCAGGACCCCGACTTCGTGTTGAACCAGGAGCGCTACCAGGGTGCCCGTGTGCTCGTCGCCGGGCCGGACTTCGGTACCGGATCGTCCCGCGAGCACGCCGTCTGGGCGCTCCGCGACTTCGGCTTCACGGTGGTCGTCTCACCCCGTTTCGCGGACATCTTCAAGGGCAACGCCGGCAAGCAGGGCCTGGTCACGGCGATCGTGACCGAACCGGAGGTCGAGCGTCTGTGGGCCGCCATCGAGGCGAACCCGGGCATCGAGGCGACGGTCGACCTCGTGACGCAGCGCGTGTCGCTGGGGGATGTGGACGTCCCCTTCGAGATCGACGCTTACACTCGTTGGCGGTTGATGGAAGGGCTCGACGACATCGGGCTCACCCTCCGTGACGAGACCTCGATCACGGAGTTCGAATCCCGCCGCTCCAGTTGGCGGCCGAAGACATTGCCGGTGAAGTAGTGAACTCTCTCGTACAGGACGCAGCGGCCGCAGGGGCGCGCGTGGGCCTCAAGTCGGACGAGATCGTCATCCGCGGGGGCAAGCCGCTCGTGGGACGCATCGAGGTCCGTGGGGCGAAGAACCTCGCGACCAAGGCCATGGTGGCGTCGCTGCTCGGTGACACCCCGTCGATCCTCCGTGACGTGCCGGACATCTCCGACGTCAAGGTGGTCCGCGGGCTGCTCGAGGTGCACGGCGTGCGCATCACCGATCCTGCACGAGGCGAACTCATCCTCGACCCGTCGCGGGTCGAGTCGGCGCACTTCGCCGAGATCGACGCACACGCCGGTTCGAGCCGCATCCCGATCCTGTTCTGCGGTCCGCTGCTGCACAAGCTCGGCGAGGCGTTCATCCCCGACCTCGGCGGCTGCCGCATCGGCGACCGCCCGATCGACTTCCACCTCGACGCCCTCCGCGCCATGGGTGCGGTCGTCGACAAGCAGGTCAACGGCATCCACCTGACGGCCCCGGACGGCCTGAAGGGCGCGTCGATCGAGCTGCCGTACCCGAGCGTCGGCGCGACCGAGCAGGTCCTGCTCTCGGCGACCCTCGCCAAGGGCGTCACCGAGCTGCGGAACGCCGCGATCGAGCCCGAGATCATGGACCTCATCGCGATCCTGCAGAAGATGGGCGCCATCGTCTCGGTCGAGCCGAACCGCGTCATCTTCATCGAGGGCGTCGAGTCGCTCCGCGGCTACACGCACCGCGCGATCAACGACCGCAACGAGGCCGCGAGCTGGGCCTCCGCCGCGCTCGCCACGAACGGCGACATCTTCGTCGAGGGTGCGAACCAGCAGGAGCTCATGACGTTCCTCAACGTCTTCCGCAAGGTCGGCGGCGGGTTCGACATCCAGGAGGACGGCATCCGGTTCTACCGCGAGCTGGACACCCTGAAGCCCGTGGTCATCGAGACCGACGTGCACCCCGGCTTCATGACGGACTGGCAGCAGCCGCTCGTCGTCGCGCTGACGCAGGCCGACGGCCGGAGCATCGTGCACGAGACCGTCTACGAGAACCGCTTCGGCTTCACGGACGCCCTGAACGAGATGGGTGCCGACATCGTCGTGCACAAGGAGGGGCTGCCCGGCCACGACCGTCGTGTCGCCCGCCGCCCGTTCGAGCAGGCCGCCGTCATCACCGGTCCGACGAAGCTGCACGCCGCCAACGTCCGTGTCCCCGACCTGCGCGGCGGGTTCAGCCACCTCATCGCGGCGCTGACCGCCGACGGCGAGTCGCACATCACCAACGTCGGCATCATCAGTCGCGGCTACGAGCACTTCATCCCGAAGCTGCGCAAGCTCGGCGCCGACTTCGACTTCGCTGGATAGGCGCAGTGCGGGCTGCAGGAAAGGGCGACGGTCTGGAGGCCCGTGGCGGCTCCGACGCGCAGGTCACGACCGGCCTCCCCGTGCGTGGGCGCCGGTGGCGCCGCGGTGAGCTGAACACCGCGTTCCGGATCGTCGCCTCGATCGTCATCCCGACGTTCCGGTTCTCGGCGCGCTACCACTGGCACGGCCCGAACCGCCTGCCGGCCGAGGGTGCGTTCGTGCTCGCGCCGAACCACTTCACGAACATCGACCCCCTGGTCGTGGGCACCGCCGTGTACATCTCGAAGCGGGCGCCGCGGTTCCTCGCGAAGGCGTCGCTGTTCAAGGTCCCCGTGGTCGGCAAGCTCATGTCCGGCATGGGACAGATCCCGGTCGAACGCTCCGGCCGGACGCGCCTGAGCGACCCGCTCGGTGGCGGACGCTCGTTGGTCGAGCAGGGCGGGGCGATCATCGTCTACCCCGAGGGCACGCTCACCCGCGACCCCGACCTGTGGCCGATGCGCGGCAAGACGGGTGCGGTGCGGATCGCGCTCGAGAACGACGTGCCGCTCATCCCGATGGCCCACTGGGGCACGCAGAACATCATGGCGCGGTACGGCAAGAAGCTCCGGCTGTTCCCGCCGTCCCGCGTCGACGTGATCATCGGTGACCCGGTCGACCTGTCGGCGTACCGCGGTCGGCAGATCGACCAGCAGATGCTCGGCGCGGCCACCGAACTCGTCATGCGCGAGATCACCGCGCTGCTCGAGGTGCTCCGTGGCGAGCGGGCACCCGCGACCCGCTGGGACCCGGCGGCGAACAACCAGAAGGAGACCGGCCGGTTTGAGTGACCTCCGACCCCACGACGACCGACCCGACCCCGCCGCCGCGGCTCCGGGGGCCTTCGACACCGCCGCGATCCGGGTGGTCATGCAGTCGACCGACAAGCCCCGGGTGGCCGTGATCGGTGCCGGCAGCTGGGGCACCACGTTCGCGAAGGTGCTGGCCGAGGGCGGTGCGTCCACCGTGGTGTGGGCCCGCCGCCCCGAGGTCGCTCGCGAGATCACCGAGACCAAGCGCAACTCGGACTACCTGCCCGGCATCAACCTGCCCCGCACCCTGACCGCGTCGACGTCCCTCGAGCGCGTGCTCGACGGCGCCTCGCAGGTGTACGTCTCGGTGCCCTCGCAGACCCTGCGCTCGAACCTCGCGGCGATCCGCGAGCTGCTGCCCGCGGACGTGCCGGTCGTCAGCCTGATGAAGGGCGTCGAGAAGAGCACGGGACTGCGGATGAGCGAGGTCCTGCTGCAGGGCCTCGGCATCGACCAGGACCGCATCGCGGTGGCCAGTGGCCCGAACCTGGCGCTCGAGATCGCCCGACGGCAGCCGACAGCTGCCGTGGTGTCGTCGTCCTCGCTGGAGACCGCCACCGAGGTCGCCGCAGTCGCGACGAACCCGTACTTCCGGTCGTTCATCAACACCGACGTCATCGGCACCGAGTTCGGCGGCGTGCTGAAGAACCTCATCGCCGTCGCGATCGGCATCGTCGACGGGGTCGGCTACGGCGAGAACACCAAGGCCTCGATCATCACGCGCGGCCTCGCCGAGATGACCGACTTCGCGGTGTCGCTCGGCGCGCAGTCGTCCACGCTGTCCGGGCTCGCGGGCCTCGGCGACCTCATCGCCACGTGCCAGTCACCGCTGTCGCGGAACAACACCGCCGGGCGGTTGCTCGGCCAGGGCTACCGGTTCGACGAGGTCGTCCGCCAGATGAACCAGACGGCGGAGGGGCTGGCCTCGGTCGCCCCGATCCTCGAGCTGGCCGCGGCGAACGGCGTCGACATGCCCATCGTCAGCCAGGTCGGCGAGGTCCTCGCCGGTAGGCTCGATCCGCGCAACATCGCGCCGCACCTCACCGAGACCGACGAGCCGCAGGGCGAGTGACCGGTCCCGCACCGAGTCACGAAGGGACTCCCGTGCCCACGATCCCCGAGGGAACCCCCATGCCCAGGACCACCGTCGCCGTGCTCTTCGGCGGTCGCTCGAGCGAGCACGAGATCAGCTGCGTGACCGCCGGCGGCATCATGGACGTCGTCGACCGGGCCGAGTACGACCTCGTGCCGATCGGGATCACCCAGGACGGTGCCTTCACGCTGCAGTCCGACGACCCGGCGCAGTGGACCATCCGCGACGGCGCGCTGCCCACCGTGCCCGACAACGGCACGCGGATCGCGTTCCCGACCTCGCCGGCCACCAACGAACTCGTCGTGTCCCACCCCGACGGCACGGTCACGGCGATCCCGGTCGACGTGGTGTTCCCGATCCTGCACGGCCCCTTCGGCGAGGACGGCACGATCCAGGGCCTGCTCGAGATCGCCGGGCTGCCGTACGTCGGCGACGGCGTGCTCGCGAGCGCCCTGGCGATGGACAAGCACGTCGCCAAGGCCGTGCTCGAGCACGCCGGGCTGCGGGTCGCACCGTGGACCACCGTGCTCCGCCGGCAGTGGGCGGCCGACCCGGTGGACGTCGCCGAGACGATCGCCGCGCACGGCTGGCCGCTGTTCGTCAAGCCGGCTCGCGCCGGGTCGAGCATGGGTGTCTCTCGCGTCGACGAGCCCTCGCAGCTGGGTGCCGCCATGGACCTGGCGTTCGAGCACGACTCCAAGGTGATCGTCGAGCCCCGTGTGGTCGGCCGCGAGGTGGAGGTCGCCGTGCTCGAGGGGCGTGACGGTGTGCCGCGCACGAGCCTGCCGGGTGAGATCGTGGTGGCCGAGGACGGCTTCTACGACTTCGCCTCGAAGTACCTGGGCGGCGACGAGTCGCTGCTCTGCCCGGCCCCGCTGACCGACGACCAGACCGACGAGATCCGCTCCATCGGTGCCCGCGCGTTCGAGGCCATCGGTGGTTCCGGGTTGGCCCGTGTCGACTGCTTCCTGACCGACGACGGCTTCGTCGTGAACGAGGTCAACACGATGCCGGGCTTCACGCCGCTGTCGATGTACCCGCGCTGCTGGGCGGCGTCGGGGGTGTCCTACGGCGAGCTGATCACCGAGCTCATCGAGCTGGGTCGCGCGGCCGTCCGCTGACCAGGCCGTGCTGGCCCGGTCGGCGCGCGAGCGTCAGGCGGGGTTCAGCCCTGCACGTCGTCGGGGTCGAGGCGCTGGTTGAGCTGGCGCTGCTCCGTCCGCTGGGTCAACCCTGCACGTCGTCGGGGTCGAGGCACTCGTGACCGTCCTTCGGCAGCGACGACACGGCGTCGGACAGCTCCTGCACGACCGTCGACGTGGTCTTCGTCGAGTCGACCACGACCTGCGCTGCCGGTGACCGACCGAACGTCGTGAAGACGACCTGGTCGCCCCGGTCGTCGCGGATCCAGTCCACGCCGCCCTGCGAGAAGCACGGCAGGTCGGACACGGTGGGGACGGCGACACCGCAGTGGTAGATCGCCACCTCGGGGTCGCCCCAGGCAGCGGTCGCCTGCGCGTTCGTGTTCCGCAGGTCGAACTTCGAGTCCACGGTCGCGGGCAACCGGACCTGCACGGCGGCGCACGCCGCTGCGTTCGCCGACGGCGCGGCGGACATCGACACGGCGTTCGTGCACCCGGTCAGCCCGGCGGCGAGGGTGATCACGGCCCCCAGGATCGCGAGGGTGCGAGGGGTGCGGCGCGCGGTGTCCATCGCCGTCCAGGCTACCGTTCTCGTGTGGATGCGACGGACGACGCCTGGGCCGGACCGACGGTGGGGGAGCTCGGCGAACTCGTCGTCCTCGACCGGATCACGAGCCGTCTGCCCGCAGGGACGCCGATCCTCGGCCCCGGAGACGACTGCGCGGTCGTGGCCGCCCCCGACGGCCGGTTCGTCGTGACGACGGACATGATGGTCCACGGTCCGGACTTCCGGTGGGCGTGGTCGTCGCCGTCGGACATCGGCTGGAAGGCGGCCGCCACGAACCTGTCCGACGTCGCCGCGATGGGTGCCGTGCCGAGTGGCCTCGTGATCGCCCTCGCCGCACCGCAGGACACCCCCGTGTCCGTCCTCGAGGGCATCGCCGACGGCTTCCGGCTCGCCGTCGACGCACTCGCGCCGGGGTGCGGGGTCGTCGGGGGAGACCTCTCCACCTCGGCGACGTTCACGGTGGCCGTCACCGCCTTCGGTGACCTGCTGGGCCGGGCGCCCGTGCTGCGGTCGGGCGCGAGCGTCGGTGACGTGCTCGCGGTGTCCGGCGAGCTCGGGCGTGCCGCCCGCGGGCTGTCCCGGCTGTTCCGCGACGGCGTCGACGGCCGGGGCGAGCCGGACCGTGCCGCGACGGTCGCGAGCGGCGCGGACGTCGACCCCGACGTCGGACGCCAGCGCCGCCCGGTGCCCCCGATCGCCGACGGGCCGCTCGCGGCCGGAGCCGGGGCCACCGCGATGCTCGACCTGTCCGACGGCCTGACGATCGACGCCGGTCGGCTCGCCCGTGCCAGCCGGGTGACGCTCGAACTCGATGCCGCCACCGACCTCGACGAGGTGGCGCTGCACGGTGGCGAAGACCACGGACTGCTGGCCACGTTCCCGGCCGACGTGATCCTGCCCGGGGGCTTCCGGCGCATCGGTGTCGTGCGGGAGCGTGGCGACGCGGACCTGCTGCGCGCCGGTGCCGCGGTGCCGACGACCGGCTGGGACCCCTACGCCGACTGGGACGGCGCCGCCGGCTGACCCGGCCCTGTCGGTGCACGACCGTGTTGCGACAGAACACGCGTCGTTCGACAGGTGCACTGTCGCAGAGCGCGTGCACACGCGCCAGAACGCCTCAGCCGGCGGCGACGGCCTCCCACGCGACGGTCTCGCCGTAGCTGCGCTTGCTGAACGGCTCCAGCCCCGCCGGCCAGGTGGGCTCGGGGGAGCGCTTGCTCCGCTCGACCACCACGACGGCATCCGGCGTCAGCTTCGGCGCCAGGGCCTCGAGCACCTCGGCGAGCTCGTGCTCGGTGACGTCGTAGGGCGGGTCGATGAACACCAGGTCGAAGGTGCGGACGGTCCCGCGCAGGTACCCGAGCACCGGCTGTGGCTGCACGTCGATCCGGACGCCCGGCACCCGCTGCTGCACGGCCTTCGCGTTCGCCCGGCAGGCCTGCGCGGCGGCGGATGCCCGGTCGACCAGGACCACCTCGGCCGCACCGCGGGACGCCGCCTCGAGCCCGAGCGCGCCCGTGCCCGCGTACAGGTCGGCCACCGACGTGGCCTCGACGAGCCCCCGTGCCTCGAGCGACGAGAACAGCGCCTCGCGCACGCGGTCGCTCGTCGGGCGGGTGCCGGACTTCGGCACCCGGAGCGTCAGGGAGCCGGCGGCGCCGGCGATGATGCGGGTCATGCAGCCACCGTATCGGCCCGGCGGGTCCGGTCCGATGTTCTCCACTGGCCGCTCGGGAGGCGCGGGTGGGGTCGGTCGTGCCCGGTACCGTTGGAACGTGGTCACCTCCGGAACCCCCGCTGCGCCGGCCGCGCCCGACCTCGGTCCGGCGCCGCTCGACGCGCGGCTCGCGAACGTGCTCGGCGGTCGGACGGCGACCGCGATCGAGAAGGCCTTCGGCTACCGCACGGTGGGGGAGTTCCTCGAGCACGCGCCCCGCCGCTACGCCGAGCGTGGTGCACTGACGGCCCTCGACTCGCTCGCGATCGGCGAACCCGTCACCATCGTGGCCGAGGTGGTCGACGTCCGTGAACGCACCATGCGCGCGCGCCGTGGCTCGATCCTCGAAGCGAAGATCGGCGACGGCAAGGGCCTGCTCACCCTCACGTTCTTCAACCAGGGGTGGCGCACGAAGGACCTCGTACCCGGTGCCCGGGGCATCTTCTCCGGCAAGGTCAGCGACTACCGGGGTGCCCGGCAGCTCGCCCACCCCGACTACGAGCTGTTCGACCCCGACGACCCCCGCGCCACGGCGGAGCCCGGTTCCGACGAAGCGATCCGGTGGTCGCGCCAGCCGATCCCGATCTACCCGGCGACGGCCTCACTCACGTCGTGGCAGATCGCGAAGTCCATCGGGATCGTCCTCGACACCCTGCCGGACCTGCCCGACCCGGTGCCGGCGTCCGCGCGGTCCCGGCTCGACCTCGTGCCGTTCCGCCGTGCCCTCGAGCTGCTGCACCGCCCCGAGAAGGTCGCGGACTTCAAGCGCGCGCAGGACGCCCTGCGCTACCGCGAGGCGTTCGTGCTGCAGACCGCCCTGGTGCAGCGCCGGATCGCGGCCCGTCGCACCGCGGCCACCCCGCGCGTGGCCGCCCCCGGTGGCATCCTCGAGCGCTTCGACGCCACCCTGCCCTTCACGTTGACGGACGACCAGCGGGCCGTCGGTGCCGACATCGACCACGACCTCGCCCGCACCTGGCCCATGCACCGGCTGATCCAGGGCGAGGTCGGGTCCGGCAAGACCCTCGTGGCGATCCGGGCGATGCTCACGGTGGCCGAGTCCGGTGGCCAGTCCGCGCTCATCGCCCCGACCGAGGTGCTGGCGGCCCAGCACCTGCGCTCCATCGTGAAGTTCCTCGGGCCGGACCTGGCCGCCGAGCTCCGACCCGTGATCCTGACCGGGTCGCAGTCCACCGACGAACGTCGCCGTGCCCTGCTCGCCGCGGCGTCGGGCAGCTCTCGGTTGGTCGTCGGCACCCACGCGCTCCTGGGCGACCGGGTGGACTTCGCCGAGCTGGGGCTCGTGGTGGTCGACGAGCAGCACCGCTTCGGTGTCGAGCAGCGCGAGGCCCTCCGCACCAAGGGCACGACCCCGCCGCACGTGCTCGTGCTCACGGCGACGCCGATCCCGCGCACCGTCGCGATGACGGTGTTCGGCGACCTCGACGTCTCGACCATCACGGGCATGCCGTCGGGGCGCGCCGGCGTCGAGACCTTCACGGTCCCGTTGGCGGAGCACCCCGGGTGGGAACCCCGGATCTGGTCCCGCATGGCCGAAGAACTGGCCAAGGGCCGCCAGGCGTTCGTCGTCTGCCCGGCCATCGACGACGCCCACACCGAGGACGACGGCGAGCCGGAGCCGGCCGAGGGCCAGGACGACGCCCCGAAGCGCGCCCCGGCGACCGTGCTCGCCACGGCCGAGCGGATGCGCACCATGCCCGTGCTCGAAGGGCGCTCGATCGCGGTCCTGCACGGTCGGATGACCGCCGACGAGAAGGACCGCGTGATGACGTCCTTCGCCGCCGGCGACCTCGACGTGGTCGTCGCGACGACCGTGATCGAGGTCGGCGTCGACGTCCCGAACGCGGCGATGATGGCCGTCCTCGACGCCGACCGGTTCGGGGTCTCGCAGCTCCATCAGCTCCGCGGCCGCATCGGTCGTGGGCAGTGGGCCGGCGTCTGTCTGCTGGTCACCTCGGCCGAGCTCGAGACCACCTCGCGCGAGCGCGTCGACGCGGTGGCCGCCTCGGACGACGGGTTCGAGCTCGCGCGGGTCGACCTCGAGCTCCGGCGCGAGGGCGACGTCCTGGGCGAACGGCAGTCCGGTGGGCGGTCCTCGCTCAACCTGCTCCGGGTGGTCGAGCACGCCGACCTCATCGTCGACGCGCGCGAAGAAGCGGAGCGCGTGCTCGAACCCGATCCCGAACTCGAGGGGTCCCCGGCCCTCCGTGACGCCCTCGCCCGGCGCCTGGACGAGTCCGACGCGGCGTTCCTCGGCAAGAACTGACCCCGGAGCACGACGGCCCGCGCGGTATCGTCGCTGCCATGGCGCAGATCGCGGTGGTCCCCGGTTCCTTCGACCCCGTCACCCTCGGGCACCTCGACGTCATCGGCCGCGCGGCCGGGCTCTTCGACGAGGTGCACGTCCTCGTGGTGCACAACCCCGACAAGAAGCCGGCGATGTTCGAGGCGGTCGACCGGGTGCGGCTCATCCGCGAGTCGCTGGTCGAGGTCGGCGCGCCGGACACGGTCACGGTGGGCGAGTGGACGTCCGGTCTGCTGGTGGACTACTGCCGGCAGGTCGGGGCGAAGGTCCTGGTGAAGGGCGTGCGGTCCGGCGAGGACGTCGCGTACGAGACCCCCATGGCCATCATGAACCGCCACCTGGCCGACGTCGAGACGGTGTTCCTGCTGCCGGAGGCGTCACGGGCGCACGTGTCGAGCTCGCTGATCCGCCAGGTGTCGTCCCTCGGCGGTGACGTCACGCCGTACGTGCCGAAGGCGGTTGCCGACGCGCTCGCGGCCCGCTGAGCACGCCCGCCCAGCACACCCAGCACGCTCACTGAACCCACCGCGTCCGGACACGCCTGTCGCCACCTCGACTCTCGGCCCCGATCGCGCTAGGCTTGTCGATCGTGTCTTCCCCCGTGAACAGCCCCTACGCCCTGCGCGTGCGCGACCTCGCGCACCGGCCGGGTGAGATGCGCGAGCACTCGCTCGACATCGAGGTGCCCGACGCGATGGGGGCCGGTCTGATCGGCGTCCGACAGGGTGCCGAACTGCACATCGACGTCAAACTCGAAGGCCTGCACGAGGGTGTCCTCGTGTCCGGACACGCTTCGGCCGACGCCACGGGGGAGTGCTCGCGCTGCCTCATCGACATCAGCGAACCGATCGAGGTCGATTTCGCCGAGCTGTTCGCGTATGATGCCTCGGAGGATTTCGACTTCTTCGTTCGCGATGACCACGTGGACACCGAACAGGTCGTTCGAGATGCGGTGGTGCTGTCGCTGCCGTTCCAGCCGGTCTGCCGACCGGACTGCCCAGGACTCGACCCGGTGACGGGCGAGCGTCTGGCCGACCTCGGCGAGCAGCCCGCTCGTCAAGTGCTGGATCCTCGTTGGGCAGCGCTCAGCGCGATCGAGCTCGACGACAGCACCGACGGTGACACCACCGCACCGAAGACCACCGAGGGCGAGGAGCGGTCCGAGACCGAGTAGGTCCCGACACCGCCAGCCCCCGTACCGACCACCGACCAACCGAAAGAGATTCACCATGGCCGTTCCCAAGCGCAAGCAGTCCCGTGCGAACACGCACGCCCGTCGTTCGCAGTGGAAGGCCACGCCGATCCAGCTCGTGAAGACGATCGAGAACGGTCAGGTCACCTACAGCCTCCCGCACCGCGCGAAGGTCGTCGAGGACTCGGCCGGCACGCCCCTGTACATGGAGTACAAGGGCCGCAAGGTCGCCGACGTCTGATCGGACCGAACGCATGACGACAACGTCCGGCGCTGCGGGGTCTCGCCCCGCGGGGCCGGACGTCGTTCGTCTGCAGGGCATCCTCGGGGCCGACATCGACCTCGAGCTGCTCCAGCTCGCCCTGACGCACCGCTCCTACGCCTACGAGCACGGGGGTATCAAGCACAACGAGCGCCTCGAGTTCCTCGGGGACTCGATCCTCGGCCAGGCCGTGACCGTAAAGCTCTACCGGTCGTTCCCCGACCTCGACGAGGGTGACCTCGCCAAGCGTCGGGCGAGCCTGGTGTCGACCGTGGCGCTGGCCGAGATCGCCCGGATGATCGGGCTCGGCCGCTACCTGCGCCTCGGCAAGGGCGAGGAACAGACCGGCGGGCGCGACAAGTCGTCGATCCTGGCCGACACCGTCGAAGCCGTCATCGGCGCGACGTACCTGTCCGCCGGCCCCGACCCGGCCACCGAGCTCGTGCTCCGCCTGGTCGAGCCGCTCATGATCGACCCGGACCGCTTCGGCGCCGCGATGGACCCGAAGACGAGCCTGCAGGAGCTCGCCTCGAGTCGTTCGCTCGGCAACCCGGCCTACCGCGTCACCGAGACCGGCCCGGACCACGACAAGACCTTCATGGCGACGGTCGTCCTGCAGGGCGAGGACATCGCCACCGGCACCGGGTCGAGCAAGAAGGCCGCCGAGATGGCCGCCGCGCTCGACGCCTGGACCCGGCTGTCCGGTCGAGCGGCCTGACCGCGTGCCCGAACTCCCCGAGGTCGAGGTCGTCCGCGCCGGCCTCGAACCCGCCGTCAGCGGTGCGCGGGTCCTGCACGTCGACGTGGTCGACGACCGTGCGCTCACCCGGCACGACGGCCCCTCGGAGGACTTCGCCGACCGACTGACCGGTCGCACGATCGCCGCTGCCGTCCGCCGGGGCAAGTTCCTCTGGATGCCGCTGCAGCCCGAGCACGACGGGGATCGCCCCGAGGCACTCGTCGCTCACCTCGGCATGAGCGGGCAGATCCTGCTCGGCCGTGGTCGACCGGCGGCCAAGCACCGGCGGATCCTCATCGACGTGCAGCCCGCGGGCACCGACCGCTCTGGTGCCGCGGAGCCCGCCGTGGAACTCGAGTTCGTCGACCAGCGCACGTTCGGCTCGATGGCGATCGACGCGATGGTGCCGACGATCGACGGTGCTCCCGCCGGGTTCGGCGGGCAGGTCGACGCGATCGACCCCGACGCCGTGTGGCGCCGGTGGGTGCCCGGGCAGGTGTCGCACATCGCCCGTGACCCGCTCGACCCCGCGTTCGACGACGACCGGTTCGCCGCGATGGCGCGGAAGCGTTCGAGCGGCATCAAGCGGGTGCTGCTCGACCAGGGCGTCGTGAGCGGCATCGGCAACATCTACGCCGACGAGTCGCTCTGGGCCGCGAAGCTGCACTACGACCGCGCCGCCGACCGCCTCACCCGTGCCGACCTGCGACGGTTGCTCGACGAGGTGCGCGCCATCCTGCGCCGGGCGCTCGAGGACGGCGGCACGAGCTTCGACGCCCAGTACGTCAACGTGAACGGGCAGTCCGGGTACTTCTCGCAGCGCCTGAACGTCTACGGGCAGCAGGGGAAGCCGTGTCCGCGCTGCGGCACGACGATCGTGCGCGAGGCCTTCATGAACCGGTCGAGCCACATCTGCCCCGTGTGCCAACCCCGTCCCCGCGCCCGCACGCGTTAGCCTGACGCCAACCAGAGCATCCGGAGACCGCATGTACTTGAAGAGCCTGACCATCAAGGGGTTCAAGTCCTTCGCGCAGCCGACGACGTTCGCGTTCGAGCCGGGCGTGACGTGCATCGTCGGCCCGAACGGCTCCGGCAAGTCGAACGTGGTGGACGCCCTGGCCTGGGTGATGGGGGAGCAGGGGGCGAAGACCCTGCGCGGCGGCAAGATGGAGGACGTCATCTTCGCCGGCACCTCGACCCGCGGTCCGCTCGGTCGCGCCCAGGTGCTGTTGACCATCGACAACACCGACGGCCTGCTGCCGATCGAGTACTCCGAGGTGACGATCGCTCGCACGCTGTTCCGCAACGGTGGCAGCGAGTACGCCATCAACGGCGAGAACTGCCGGCTGCTCGACGTGCAGGAACTGCTGAGCGACACCGGCCTCGGCCGTGAGATGCACGTGATCGTCGGGCAGGGGCAGCTCGACAAGGTGCTGCACGCCACCCCGGAGGACCGCCGCGGCTTCATCGAGGAGGCCGCGGGGATCCTGAAGCACCGTCGCCGCAAGGAGAAGACCCTCCGCAAGCTCGACGCGATGCAGACGAACCTGACCCGCCTGTCCGACCTGGCCGGTGAGATCCGACGGCAGCTGAAACCCCTCGGACGTCAGGCCGAGGTCGCACGCAAGGCCCAGTCGGTCGCCGCGGTCTTCCGCGACGCCAAGGCCCGCATCCTCGCCGACGACGTGGTGCGCCTGCGCCGCGAGCTGCACGAGCACCAGGAGGTCGAGGCCGGCCGCAAGTCCGAGCGCATCGTCCTGACCGAGCGGCTCGACCAGACCCGGGTGCGCCAGCAGCACGTCGAGCAGAGCATGGTCGGCGACGACGTCGACCGCGCCCGCACCGTCGTGCACCGGCTCGAGAGCGTGCAGGAGCGCCTCCGCGGCCTGTCGAGCCTGGCGAACCAGCGCCTGATGTTCCTCGCGCAGCAGGCCGACGCTCCACAGCAGGGCCCGACCGTCACCCAGGAGCAGGTCGCCGGGGTCCGAGCCGAGGCCGACCGCCTCGCCGCTCGCGCCGACGAGATGCAGGGCGGCTCGGCGACGACCGCCCGCGCGGTGCAGGACGCCCGCGCCGCGCTGGACGCCCTGAACGAACGCATCGCCGCCCAGGCAGCCCGGGTCTCGCAGCACGACCTCGAGGCGCAGCGGCTCGCCAGCGCCGTCGACGTCGCCCGGTCGAAGCGCGGTTCCGCCGTCGCCGACCGCGAGCGGCGGGAGCGGGCACTGGCCGAGGCCGGGGAGCGTGCCGAGCGTGCCGCGGCGGCCCTCGCCGAACTCGGTGTCGACCCGTCCGAGGGGGTCGACGAGACCGCGCTCGCGCAGACACTGGAGCAGGCGCGCGCCGAGCTGGAACGGGCCCAGACCACGCGCGACGAGCAGCGCGACCGCCTCCACGCCCTCGAACGCGAGCGGGACGCCCTCGACGCCCGGGTCACCGCGCTCGGCATGTCGATCGAGGTCCGCGACGGTTCGCAGGCACTGATCGACGCCGGTCGCGCGGGCGTCGTCGGTCGCCTGGCCGACAGCCTGACGGTGTCGCCCGGGTTCGAGGCCGCGATCGCCACCGCCCTCGAGGGACTCGCCGACGCCGTCCTCGCCGATGACCGCGGTGCCGCGCTCGACGCCGTCGACCACGCCCGCGTTGCTGACCTCGGCCGGATCGACGTCGTCGTCGCGGACGCCGCGTCCGTCCCCGCGGCCCTGCCCGAGACCCTGCCCGCCGGCGTCCGCCGTGCCACGGACCTGGTGCAGGGACCGCCGGCGCTCGCGTCGATCCTGCGGGACACCCTGGTCGCGGAGACCGACGACCTCGACCTGGAGGCCGTGCTCACGGCCGCCCCGCACGCCACGGTGGTCACGCGGTCCGGCGACCTCGTCCGTGCGGTCCGCGTGACCGGCGGCGGGGAGCGCGTGACCTCGCGCATCGAGCTCGTCGCGGAGCGCGACGACGCCGTGACGCGACGCGACGCGATCGCGACCGACGCCGAGGACGCGGCCACGGGCCTCCAGGCCGCGCGCAGCGCCGTCGAGGACGCACGCCGCCGTGCGGACGAGGCCGACGCAGCATCCCGCGCCTACACGCGGGCGAAGGCCGAGTACGACCGCACGAGCGCATCGACGCGGGCGAAGGCGGAGAACGCCGCGGCCGAGGTCGAACGGCTGCGTGCCGCGCTGGCCGAGACCGACGGCGCCGTCGAGACCGCCGAGGCGGTGCTGGCCGAGGCCGAGTCGGCGCACCGTGCCTTCACCGAGCAGGAGCGTCCCGTGGTCGACGCCTCCGAGCGTCCCGCGCTGCAGGACGCGCTCGAGTCCGCACGCGCCGCCGAGGTCGAGCAGCGGATCCAGGTCGAGACCGTGCGCGAGCGGGTGCGCGCCGAACGGGACCGCGCCGACCAGCTCGACCGCCAGCTCGAGGCCGAGCGCGCCGCTGCCGAGGAAGCCGCACGGCTCGCCGTCGTCCGACGCGGCCAGATCCGGACCGCCGAAGCCGTCCTCGCCGATCTGCCCGGGGTGCTCGGTGCGGTCGATCGTTCGCTGGCCGAAGCCCGCGTGCAGCTGGCGACGGAAGAAGCCGAGCGGTCGAAGCGCAACACCGAGCTGCAGACGATCCGCAACGAGGAGCGCGAGCTCCGGGACCGCCTGCAGACCATCACCGACGGCGTGCACTCGCTCGAGATGGAGATCTACGAGAAGAAGCTGCACGTGTCCGGCGTCCTCGACCGGGCGCAGAGCGAGCTCGGGCTGACCGAGGCCGTCCTGGTGGCCGAGTACGGGCCGCACGTGCCGGTGCCGGTCGACGTGCTCGTGGACCCGCGGGTGCGCGCGCGGAAGCACCGCGAGGCGGAGCGCGCGGCGGCAGCCGCCGCCGCCGAGGCCGCGGGCGCGACCGAGCCGGAGGACGCAGCGGCAGAAGCGGGTACCGACACCGACGACGAGGCCCTCGTCGACGCCGAGTCCACCCTGCCCGGCGGCCCCGCGCTGCCCGAGTTCGACACGACCGACGAGGTCGACCCCGCCGACGTCGAGACCGTGCCCTACGTCCGCGCCGAGCAGGAGCGCCGGCTCAAGGCTGCCGAGCGCGACCTCGGACAGCTCGGCAAGGTCAACCCGCTCGCGCTCGAGGAGTTCCAGGCGCTCGAGCAGCGGCACGCGTTCCTCGCCGAGCAGCTCGAGGACCTGCAGAAGACGCGGACGGACCTGCTGACGATCATCGACGAGCTCGACACGAAGATGCAGACGATCTTCGAGTCCGCGTTCAACGACACGAAGGAAGCGTTCGACGTCATCTTCCCGATCCTGTTCCCGGGCGGCTCGGGGTCCATCAACCTGACCGACCCGACCGACCTGCTCGGCACCGGGATCGACGTGCAGGTGAAGCCCGCCGGCAAGAAGATCGACCGCCTGACCCTGCTGTCCGGCGGCGAGCGGTCCCTGGCGGCGGTGGCGCTCCTCGTCGCGATCTTCACCGCCCGGCCGTCGCCGTTCTACATCATGGACGAGGTCGAGGCGGCACTCGACGACGCCAACCTGGGCCGCCTGCTGACCGTGTTCGAGCGTCTGCGCGAGTCGTCTCAGCTCATCGTCATCACGCACCAGAAGCGGACGATGGAGATCGCCGACGCCCTGTACGGCGTGTCGATGCGGCAGGACGGCGTCTCCGCAGTCGTCGGCCAGCGGGTGCAGAAGCGCGAGCCGGCGGACGCGGTCGCGTAGGCGTCCTGGTCACGACCTGAGTACAGACGGGAGGCGCGGTGCCAGCTGGCACCGCGCCTCCCGTTGTGTCAGGTGCGTCCGGACAGGACGCCGGGTCGCTACGCGCGACCGCGGATCGTCCGGAGCAGCCAGCCGATGACCGCCAGCAGGATGAGCACGATGCCCACCCAGAGCAGGAACTTCAGCGCACCGACGAAGATGCCGCTGAAGAGCAGGACGAGGCCGACGATGATCGCGATGATCAGCAGTGCGGGCATGAGGGTCTCCTATCCCTGGAACGAGACCGAGCAGATGCCCGGACCGTCAGGGACGCTACTCCTCGGCGTGCCGACGCGTTCGCTCAGCCGACGAGGTTCTGCACGAACACGTGCGGCGTGAAGCCGGTGAGGTCGTTGATGCCCTCGCCCTGCCCGATGAGCTTGATCGGGATGCCGGTCTTCTCCTGCACGCTCAGCACGAAGCCGGCCTTGGCCGAGCCGTCGAGCTTCGTGATGACGAGGCCGGTCACGCCGGCGCCCTCGATGAAGGCTTGGGCCTGTGCGAGGCCGTTCTGGCCCGTCGTCGCGTCGAGGACGAGCAGGACCTCGCTGATCTCGGTCTGCTTCTCGACCACGCGCTTGATCTTGGTGAGCTCGTCCATCAGCCCGGCCTTGGTGTGCAGGCGCCCGGCGGTGTCGATGACGACGATCTCGGTCTGGTCGCGGATCGCCTTCTCGACGGTCTGGTACGCCACCGACGCCGGGTCCTGCCCGGGCTGCGACGGACGGACGACGTCGACCCCGGCACGCTGGGCCCAGGTGGCGACCTGCTCGACCGCCGCGGCGCGGAACGTGTCCGCCGCGCCGACGAGCACCGTGCGGTCGTAGGTCTTCAGGAACTTGGCGAACTTGCCGATCGTCGTGGTCTTGCCGACGCCGTTCACCCCGACGACGAGCACGACGGCGGGCCGCGCGCTGAGCTTCAGGGTGGTGTCGAGCTTCGAGAGCCGTTCCTCGAGGACCTCGCGGAGCATGCGCTGCAGGTCGGCGGGGTCGGTCGTGCCGTACCGGTCGACGCGGGCGTGCAGGTCCTCGATGATCTCCTCGGAGATGTCGGGCCCGAAGTCGGCCCCGATGAGGGCGGTCTCGAGGTCCTCCCACGTGGTCTCGTCGATCGTCTTGCGCTGGAAGAGGCCGCGCAGCCGTGAGGACAGTGACCAGGAACTCGCCATGCTCCCAGCTTAGAGCGCGGCGCATGTCCGCTGTGCCCGGTATGCTCGGGAACACGAAGGGGAGTATTCCCTCTCGGTGACCCCGTCAGTACGGTCCGGAACGATCCGGCCCCGGGGCGCCGGTCGTGCGACACCGGTTCCGGTGCGGTGCGACGGAAGAGACCTTCAGGCCTCGGCGTACCCGCACATCAGCGGCGCGCCCTACCTGAAGGAAACCGTGGACGTCCCACTCTTCGTCTGGCTCATCACCATCGCCGGCATCCTCGCGCTGCTGGTGTTCGACTTCTACTCGCACGTGCGCACCCCGCACGTGCCCCACATCCGCGAATCCGCGTTCTGGTCGGCCTTCTACATCGGGCTGGCGATCCTGTTCGGCATCGGGATCCTGGTCTTCGGCGGCGGACAGGCCGGTGGTGAGTACTTCGCCGGCTGGCTGACCGAGAAGGCGTTGTCGGTCGACAACCTCTTCGTCTTCCTCATCATCATGTCGAGCTTCGCCGTGCCGAAGGAGTTCCAGCAGAAGGTCCTGCTGGTCGGCGTCGCGATCGCGCTCGTCGCCCGCGGTGTCTTCATCGCCCTCGGCGTCACCATCATCGAGAACTTCTCGTGGGTCTTCTACCTGTTCGGTGCGCTGCTGTTCTGGCTCGCCTGGTCGCAGGCCCGCAGCGGCAACGACCACGGCAGCGAGGGCGAATCCCGGCTCATCCGGATCCTCAAGCGCATCATCCCGACCTCGGACCACTACGACGGCGACCGCCTGACCACCCGTGTCGACGGCAAGCGCCTGTTCACCCCGATGCTGCTCGTCATGGTCGCCATCGGCCTGACCGACGTGCTCTTCGCGCTCGACTCGATCCCCGCGATCTTCGGGCTGACGCAGGACGCCTTCATCGTGTTCACGGCGAACGCGTTCTCGCTGCTCGGCCTCCGGCAGCTGTACTTCCTGATCGCCGGTCTGCTCGAGCGCCTCATCTACCTGGGTCAGGGCCTGGCCGTCATCCTGGCGTTCATCGGTGTGAAGCTCGTCTTCCACGCCATGCACGTCAACGAGCTGCCCTTCATCAACGGTGGCGAGCACATCGAGTGGGCGCCGGAGATCCCGATCTGGTTCTCGCTGGGCTTCATCGCGCTGACGATCGCGGTCGCCACGACCGCGTCGCTGGTGGTCTCGAAGCGCCGCCAGGAGCGCGGGCTCACCCCGACCGGTCAGCCGAAGGAGTCGGTCGAGGCCGACGCGAAGTAGCCGTCACCACCTGACGGACCGGAGGCGCGGTGCCAGCTGGCACCGCGCCTCCCGTCTGTCTCCGTGTCGGCCGGACGCACGGAGTTTCGGCCTGAGCGACAGTTCACGTGCTCCGCAGCCCGTGAACTGTCGCCCAGCGCGAAACGCCGGCCGCGCCGGCCGCGCCGCGCGCGCGGCGCGCGCGGCGCGGGTCAGACGGCCTGGCGACCAGGGGTCGCGTCGAGCAGGTGGGCCAGGTGCTCGGGCACCGAGCCGCCGCGAGCCACCGTCGCCCGCGCCCACAGTCGGCCCGCCCGGTAGGACGACCGGACCAGCGGTCCGGCGAGCACCCCGGCGAAGCCCATCTGCTCGGCGACCTCGCGGAGCTCGACGAACTCCGCAGGGCTGACCCATCGCGCGACCGGCAGGTGCCGCGGCGACGGGCGGAGGTACTGCGTCAGCGTGATGATGTCCGTGCCCGCGTCGAACAGGCGCTGCAGGGCGTCCTCGATCTCGATGCGTTCCTCGCCCATGCCGAGGATCAGGTTCGACTTCGTCACGAGCCCGGCGTCGCGGCCCTGGGTGATGACGTCGAGGGACCGTTCGAACGTGAAGGCCGGGCGGATGCGCTTGAAGATCCGCGGAACGGTCTCGACGTTGTGCGCGAAGACCTCGGGGCGGGCGTCGAACACCTGGCCGAGCTGGTCGGGCCGACCGTTGAAGTCCGGCACCAGGATCTCGACGCCGGTGCCGGGGGAGTGCTCGTGGATCGCTCGGATGGTCTCGGCGTAGAGCCACGATCCGCCGTCGGGCAGGTCGTCGCGCGCGACGCCGGTCACGGTCGCGTACTTCAGGCCCATCTCCGCGACGGAGTCCGCGACCCGGCGGGGCTCGTCGCGGTCGAGCGGCTCCGGCTTGCCGGTGTCGATCTGGCAGAAGTCGCAGCGTCGGGTGCACTGCGAGCCGCCGATCAGGAAGGTGGCTTCGCGGTCCTCCCAGCACTCGAAGATGTTCGGGCAGCCGGCCTCCTGACAGACGGTGTGCAGCTGCTTGTCACGCACCAGTCCGGACAGCTCGCGGAACTCCGGGCCCTGCGTGGCACGGGTCTTGATCCACGCGGGCTTCGTCTCGATCGGGGTCTCGGCGTTCCGGGCCTCGACCCGGAGCATGCGGCGGCCTTCGGGGGCGAGGGTCATACGAGGGTCTCCTGTCGGGCGGTCGCGGTGCTGGTGCTCGTGCTGGTGCTGGGGGCCGTCGTGCTGATCCGGCGGCCGCTGTGCATGCCGTCGACGGCCTGCTGGACGCCGTGCGCGACCACGGGTGCGAGGACGTCGACGGTCACGGGAGCGAGCCCCGCGTGCGCCGCCGCGGCGCTCAGCGTCGTGACCCCGGCGTCCGCGATGCCGCACGGGACGATCGCGGCGTAGGCGTCGAGGGCGTTGTCGCAGTTGATCGCGATGCCGTGGCTCGTCACGCCCTCGGCGACGTGCAGCCCGATGGCCCCGACCTTGGCGGCGGGCGAGCCGTTCGTGCCCGGCACCCATGCGCCGCTGCGACCCTCGACCCGTTCGGCGTGCACCCCGACGGCGGCCGCGGCGTCGATGACCACCTGCTCCAGGTCGCGCACCCACGCGACGACGTCGAGTGGTTCGGCGAGCCGGACGATCGGGTAGGCGACCAGCTGCCCCGGGCCGTGCCAGGTGATGCGTCCGCCGCGGTCGGTGTCGACGACCGGGGCGCCGTTCGTCGGCAGGTCGGAGCGTTCGGTGCGGCGGCCGGCGGTGTACACGGACGGGTGCTCGCACAGCACGAGGGCCCCTGGGAAACGGCCGGCGACGACGTCGGCGTGCAGGTCCCGCTGCAGGGCGAGGCCGTCCGCGTAGTCGAGCAGGCCGTGGTGGCGGACGATCGCGAGTTCCGGCATGCGGCGAGCGTACGACAGTTTCTGGACTGGGTCCAACAACGTTGTGCTCGACCTCCACAACGGTTGCGACGGTGGGGCTCGGCGCACCGGTCTGACTGACCGAGGGCGTCCTCCTGCGGTGAACGGACCGGTGGTGGCGGCGGGAGCCTTGTAGAATCGACGGATCATGGCGCAATTCGGTTCACTCTCCGATCGGCTGACCGAGACCTTCCGCAATCTGCGGAGCAAGGGTCGGCTGACTCCGTCCGACGTCGACGGCACCGTCCGCGAGATCCGGCGGGCGCTCCTCGACGCCGACGTCGCGCTCGAGGTCGTCAAGGCGTTCACCGCATCGGTGCGCGAGCGTGCCCTCTCCGACGAGGTCAACAAGGCGCTCAACCCGGCGCAGCAGGTCGTCCAGATCGTCAACGAGGAACTCGTCGGCATCCTGGGCGGGCAGCAGCGGCGGCTCGAGTTCGCGAAGAAGCCGCCGACGGTCATCATGCTCGCGGGTCTGCAGGGTGCCGGTAAGACGACCCTGGCCGGCAAGCTCGGCAAGTGGCTCAAGAAGGACGGCCACACCCCGATGCTCGTCGCGGCGGACCTCCAGCGTCCGAACGCCGTGCAGCAGCTGCAGGTCGTCGGCGAGCAGGCCGGCGTGCACGTCTTCGCGCCCGAGCCCGGCAACGGTGTCGGCGACCCGGTCAAGGTCGCCAAGAACGCCATCAAGGCCGCGATCGACCAGCAGTACGACACCGTCATCGTCGACACCGCCGGTCGACTCGGTGTCGACGCCGAGCTGATGAAGCAGGCCGCGAACATCCGCAAGGCCGTCGACCCGGACGAGGTCCTGTTCGTCATCGACGCGATGATCGGTCAGGACGCCGTCAACACGGCCCGTGCGTTCCAGGAAGGCGTCGACTTCACCGGTGTCGTGCTCTCGAAGCTCGACGGTGACGCCCGTGGTGGTGCTGCCCTGTCGGTGGCCAGCGTGACCGGCCGCCCGATCATGTTCGCGTCGACGGGTGAGTCGCTCGACGACTTCGAGCCGTTCCACCCGGACCGCATGGCGAGCCGCATCCTCGACCTCGGTGACATCCTGTCGCTCATCGAGCAGGCGCAGGGCGCCTTCGACGAGGAAGAGGCACGCAAGGTCGCGGACAAGATCGCGACCGACAACTTCACGCTGAACGACTTCCTGCAGCAGATGCAGCAGCTCCGCAAGGCCGGCTCCATCAAGGGCATGCTCGGCATGCTCCCGGGAGCCAAGGGCATGCGCGAGGCGCTCGACAACTTCGACGAGCGCGAGATCGTCCGTACCGAGGCGATCATCCAGTCGATGACGCCCCAGGAGCGCGAGCTCCCGAAGCTCCTGAACGGTTCGCGTCGTCTGCGCATCGCGCGCGGTGCCGGATCGACGGTCACCGAGGTCAACGCCCTGGTCAACCGCTTCGAGCAGGCCGCCAAGATGATGAAGACCGTCGCCCGCGGTGGCGTGCCGCAGATGCCGGGCATGGGTCCGATCCCGGGCATGCACGGCGGCAAGAAGCAGCAGCAGGGCGGCAAGAAGAAGTCGAAGGTGGGCAACCCGGCGAAGCGCGCGGCCTTGGCTGCCGGCGCGGCGGCTGCGCCGCAGCAGGCCCCGCAGGGGTCCGGCCTCGGCCTCGGGGGCGCCAAGGGCGGCAAGGCACCGACCGAGGAAGAGCTCGCGTCGCTGCAGAAGTTCCTGGGTCGCTGACGCGGCTCGCGAACGCGACCACCTGACGGACGGGAGGCCCGGTGCCAGCTGGCACCGGGCCTCCCGTCCGCCACTCAGCGCTTGGACTTCTTGAGGTACGCCCGCAGGTCGGCGTACGTCCCGTCGTCCTCGCCGAACAGGACGACGCTCCGAGCCGTCTCGAGCCAGGCGCTCGTGGAGGGCCGGACCTCACTCAGGGCGGCGAGCAGATCCGGCATCCCGATGAGCCGTGCAGTGCCCGTCGTGATGCTGTCCATGAGCGCGTGCTCGGCGGCGACCTCGCACACGTAGGCGATGTCCGCACCGGAGAATCCCTCGGTCCGCTTCGCGAGCGCTGCGGGGTCGATGCCCTCGACCGGTCGGTCGCGGAGGTGCCCGCGGAAGATCGCTTCACGTGCCGGGGTGTCCGGCGGCAGGACGAGCACCGTCCGGTCCAGCCGACCCGGACGACGGAGCGCGGGGTCGACGTCCCACGGCTGGTTCGTCGCAGCCAGCACGAACACGCCCTCGTTCCCGCCGTCGACGCCGTCGAGTTCGGTGAGCAGCTGGTTCACCATCCCGCGCACGTGCGAGCTGCGGGTCTGGCTCCGTCGCTGGCCGAGCGCGTCGATCTCGTCGAAGAACACCACGCACGGTGCCGCAGCGCGTGCGGCCTCGAAGACAGCCCTGATGTTCTGCTCGCTCGCGCCGAGGTAGGGGTCGAGGACGTCGGTGATGGAGACGCTCATGAAGCGTGCGCCGAGCTCGCCGGCGACGGCACGGGCGATGAACGTCTTCCCGCACCCCGGAGGGCCGTACAACAGCAGACCGCCACGGAGGCTCTTGCCGTACAACGCTCGGAGCTCGGGGTTCGCGAGTGGGGCGAGGAACGCGACGGTGAGCCGCTGCTTCACGGCCTCCATCCCGCCCACGTCCCCGAACCGGACCTCCGACGGCTCGACCGAGAACGCCGACGGCAGGTCCGGGTCGGGAGTCGAGTCCTCGACGAAGGACGGTTCTACGATGTGCTCGACCTGCTGTTCCGCCGCGTGCCAGTCGAAGTCGGACGGCACACCAGCGGTGGGAGCGTCGGTCGGTGCGTCCGCGGGGAGTGCCGTGCCGGCGCGCGGGCGCAGCACCGCGAGCATGAGGGCGCCCGCCGCATCGTCGGTCGGTGCGATGGCGAGTGCGGCCGCCGCTTCGGCGGTCGCCTCGGCCGGACGTCCGGCTTCGAGGAGCAGACGACCGAGGTGGACACGCAGTGCGACGTCGTGGGGCGCGCTGTCGACCGCGCGTCGGAGCGCGTCGATCACCGGGTCGTCGTGAACCGGGTCATCGTTCATCGGGAGTCCTCTCGCAGCGGTCGGTTCGGTGGTGTCGCGCGACGCGGCGGTGGTGCGGTTCGGTCGTGGAGGTGAGCGCGTCGCGCGGACGTCCGGCCGGGCGCAGTTCGGTCGCCACGGCGAGCCCGTCACCCGTCGTCATCGTCGTCCTCGTGCACCGGTGGGCGGGTCCTCGGGAAGGCGCGCAGGATGCGCTTGATCAGCACGGAGGCGATGACGACCCCGACGAGCACGAGACCCTGTGCGACGAGGGCGACGACCGGTGGGAGGAACAGCCCGGTCACGGAGATCGCGGTCGCGACACCGAGCACCAGCGCCACGAGTCCCCAACCCGGTACCGCTCGTCGAGCGACCGAGAGGAGGAAGGCGAGGCGAGGCCGTGCCTCGGAGGTGAACCGGAGGGCGATGAAGGCGATCACGGCGAGGGCGATCACCGGCGGGAAGGTGGTCGCCCAGCGCTCCATCGCCGGATCCCCGCTGTCGATCGTCGCCAGGAACTCGAAGCCGGTGAACACTGCGGCGCCGCCGAGGGCCACCCCGATCCGGCCGAGTGGGTTGACGACGCCGACCATGAGGTTCCGCAGTGCTGTGGCGTCCGTCGGGTTCGTCGACAGGATGCCCGCGAAGACCAGCGCGGACTCGCTCTCGTGGCCACGCCGGAGCCGTGACACCGCCAGGTTGTGCCGTGCCCCTCGGTCCTCCGGAGCGAGCGCGAGCCCCCGGCGGTACGCGTCCTGCGCTTCCCGTTGCCGGCCGACGGCGAGCAGGAGGTCGCCGTGCTGGCGGTGCACGAACGGTTCGGTGGGAGCCAAGCGGACGGCCTCGAAGCTCGCCCGCATCGCCTCCAGGCGGTTCTGCTCGCCGAGCCAGAGGGCATCGACTCGCGCAGCGTGCGCCTGCCACGAGTCCGGGTCGGCGGCGACCGAACGGCGGGCGGCCTCGACGGCTCCGATCCGGTCCCCAGAGCGGAGCAGGGCGGTCGACAGCACACGGAGGGAGGTGCTGTCACCCGGCGCGAGAGCGACCGCTCGTCGAGCAGCGTCGCACGCCGCGTCCGGCTGGTCGAGCGCGAGCAGCGCCAGGGCACGCACGCGCTGTCCGGCGATCGATTCGCCTTCGTCGTGTTCCGCCGCCGTGACCTCGGCGAGTGCCTGTTCCGGCCGGCCGGCGTCGACGAGCGCGCCGGCACGGATCACCGTCGCCGGTCCGCGCTGTGCTGCCTCCCCCGCCACAGGGGAACTGTAGCGTTCGCCGTGGACTGCCGGTGCCCCCAGGACGGGAGGCCCGGTGCCAGCTGGCACCGGGCCTCCCGTCCGTCGTCCGGTCGCGTCGCGACGTTCCTTCCCATCGCACGCGCGATGGAAAGTGAAATCGGGCGTACCTGGTCGAAAGAAACGACGAGGTACGCCCGATTCGACCCGGTACGCCCGATTCGGCCGGGTACGCCCGATTCGGCCGGGTACGCCCGATCCGGGCCGGTCGCGGCTAGAGCGCGTCGCGGAACTCGGTGACCAGGTGGCGGACCACGGCGCGCAGGTCGCCGCCGTTCTCCTGCGCGACCCGCAGCTGCCGCTGGTACGAGGCGCCGCGCTCGATCATCGTGTCGAGGTGGTGGAGCTCGTCGAGGCAGCCGAGCCGTTCGGCGATCGGGTCGAGCCGCTGCACCAGGTCGTGCACCTCGTCGGTCACGAGCCGCTCGTCGCCGGCGACGTTCGTGATGATCTCGGCCTCCATGCCGTAGCGGGCCGCGCGCCACTTGTTCTCGCGGATGAACCACGGCTGCATGGTGGGCAGGGTCTCACCGGCGTCGAGCCGGTCCGAGCAGGCGGTGACCAGGCACTGCACGAGCGCGGTGACGGCGCCGACCTCGTGCAGGGTCGAGATGCCGTCGGACACCCGGTTCTCGAGGGTGCCCCAGCCCGGTGACGGTCGGATGTCCCAGCGCAGGTCCTTCACGCCGTCGATGACGCCGGTGTGCGTGAGGTCGCCGACGACCTCTTCGAAGTTCGCCCAGGCGCCGAGCTGCGGCGGGAGTCCGCCGGTCGGGAGCTGCTGGAACATGAGGGCGCGGTTCGAGGCGTACCCGGTGTCGGTGCCACCCCAGAACGGGCTCGACGCGGTGAACGCCTGCAGGTGCGGGACGTAGGCGAGCATCGCGTTCATGATCGGGACCGCCTTGTCGCGGTCCTCGATGCCGACGTGCACGTGCACGCCCCAGATGAGCATCTGGCGTCCCCACCAGCGGGTGCGGTCGATCAGGGTCGTGTAGTGCTCGCTGTCCGGGGTGATCTCCTGCTGGTCCCACACCGCGAACGGGTGCGTTCCCGAGCACATCACCTGGGCGTCGAGCGGTTCGGCGGCGTCGATGACCTCGCCGATGATGCCGGACAGCTCGCTCGTCGCAGCCCCCACGCGGTCGTGGACGCTCGAGACGACCTCGACCGTGTTGGTCAGCAGCTCCTCGGTGACGCGGTCGTGGTCACCGAGCCGCTCGTGCACGGCGGCGATGACGGCGGGGGCACGGGGCGCGAGGTCGCCGGTCGCCCGGTCGACCAGGGGGAGTTCCCACTCGACGCCGATGGTCGACGGGCGGGACTCGGTGAAGCGGATGTCCATGCCGTCCATCCTGCCCGGGTCCTTGTCGGACACGCACAACGAAGCGGTGTCCCGATCGTGCGGATCGTCCTGCAACTAGTTCCACTCCGGGCGTACCGTTGAAATGTTCCTAGAGGGAAGAGGTACGCATGCAGTTGGTGGTGCGCGGGACGAACGCCCCGCTCGTCGGAGAACTCGACATCCCGGTCTCGAAGTACCACGCGCACCGCGCGCTGGTGCTCGCGTCGCTCGCGAAGGGGACGAGTGTCGTCTCCGGGG
The DNA here is from genome assembly GCF_003234895.2 of Curtobacterium sp. MCBD17_026. NCBI lineage: Bacteria > Bacillati > Actinomycetota > Actinomycetes > Micrococcales > Microbacteriaceae > Curtobacterium > Curtobacterium sp. MCBD17_026. The sequence continues at coordinate 1,367,776 of NZ_CP126281.1, forward strand.
TCAGCGCGACGCGACAGGTGGAGTGGACCGTGGGCACGCTCCGCGCGCTCGGCGTCGACGTCAAGCGTCGTGGGAACGCGTACCACGTGACCGGACTGGGCGGCCGGTACCAGGCGACCGACGTCGTGGACCACGGGTCACGGGGTGCCGACGGACTGCTCAACATGGGTTCCTCGGGCACCACGCTCTACTTCATGACCGGGCTCGCCTCGCTGGCCGACCGCCCGATGACCCTGTCCGGCATGAAGTACTTCCAGCGCCGCCCGATCAAGGCGCTGCTCACCTCGCTGACGCAGATGGGGGTGGAACTCGAGGCGACGAACGACTGCCCGCCCGTCACGGTGCAGCCGAGGCGTCCGCGTGGCGGCGACGTGACGATCGCCGGCACCCTGTCGCAGTGGGTGTCCGGGCTGCTGCTGGTGGCACCGTTCGCCGAGCACGAGACCCGGATCCACATCACCGGCGGGCGGCTCAACGAGCAGCCCTACGTCGAGCTCACCGTGCGGATGATGCGGCAGTTCGGCCTGACGGTGGAGGTCTCCGACGACTGGCTCGAGTACCGGATCCCGGCGGGCCAGCAGGCCACCCCGCACGACTACGTGATCCCGCCCGACATCGGCTCCGCAGCGTTCGGCATCGCGGCGGCCGTCACCCGCCAGTCGAACGTGCTGCTGCGCGGCATGACGGCCACGACGACGGCCGAGACGGACCACCCGGAGAGCGAGTTCCTGGACCTCGCGACCGCGATGGGTGTCCCGATGCGGATCGACGAGGAGACCGGCTTCGTCCGGATCGAGCACGACGGGTCCCCGCTCCGGCCGCTCGACGTCGACTGCCGTCCGATCCCGGACCTGCTGCCCGTGCTGTCGACGATGGCCACCTTCGCCGAGGGGACCAGCCGACTGTGGAACGTGGCCCACATCCGGCTGAAGGAATCCGACCGGGTCGCGGCGATGCTCCAGCTGAACCGGATGGGCGGCCGCGCCGAGCAGGGCGCGGACGAGCTGCGGGTCACCGGCGTCGGCGCGGCCGGGTTGCACGGTGCGCCGATGTCCTCGTTCAACGACCACCGCGTGCTGATGTCCCTCGCGGTCGCGGCGTCGGGTGCCGACGGGGTGTCCGGCCTGACCTACCCGCGTGCCTACCGGATCTCCTACCCGACGTTCCTCGAGGCGATGAACTCCGTCGGGCTCGACATGTCCGTCGGCGACCGGCTCGCAGCCCAGGTGGCGCACGACGACCGGATCGACGCTGCCGAGGCCGACGGGGTCCGCACGCACCTGGGCACGCCTCCGGTCGGCACGGCCACCGCGGACGTCGAGACGTCGGCCGTGCCGGAGCCCGCCGACCGACTGGGCGGCCAGCCGGTCGGCCAGCCGGTTGCCCAGGGCACCGCGCAGCCTGCCGCCGCGCAGCCCACCGCCCCGCGGCCCGCCGTCGCCGTGCCCGAGCTCGCCGGCGTCGACGCCGACCCGCTCGTCCTGAGCGAGCGGGTCCGCGCGCTGTCGCAGACCGACCCCGACGGCCTGGCCGTGATCGAGGTCGGCGGTGCGACCCCCGCGAACACCACGTGGAAGGAGCTGCAGGACGAGGCCGACCGGGTCTCCGCCCTGTTGCTCGAACTCGGCGTGCGCACCGGTGAATCCGTCGCCATGCAGTTGCCGAACTGGCGTGAGTTCGTGTCGATCACCCTCGGTGCGATCCAGATCGGTGCCGTCGCGACCCCGATCATGCCGGTGTTCGGTCCCCGCGAGACCACGATGACGCTGGCTCGTTCGAAGGCCCGCGTGGTGTTCCTGCCGAACGTGTTCCGGAAGCGCCGTCCCGCGCTCGAACTCCTCGACGTGATCGACGAGGCCGCCGCGCAGGACCGCCGCCTGGCGCTCGAGCACGTCATCGTGCTCCGCGCCGAGGCCCGCGGGCAGGGGGACACCCCGACGAACCAGCCGCCGCTGCCCGCCGACGCCCTGGAGCGGGTCGTGGCGAGCGACTGGCACTGGCGCTACTTCGAGAACGCCCTCGCTGCCGTGCACGTCGACGTCGACGAGATCGCGTCGCACGCTCCCGGGCCGGACGACGTCTGCCAGCTGCTCTTCACCTCCGGCACCACGGGGGAGCCGAAGGGCGTGCAGCACCCGCACCGCACGCTCGGGCTCGCGACCGCCATGCACGTGGCGCAGTCCGGTCTGACCAGCGCCGACCGCATCTACATCCCGTCCCCGCTCGCCCACCAGACCGGGTTCCTGTACGGCATGCTGCTGGCGTTCCGGCTCGGTGCGCCGCAGGTCATCCAGCCGGTGTGGGACGGCCGGGTCGCACTCGAGCAGGCGTTCGGCGTCGCCCGGGCGTCCTTCGCGCAGTGCGCGACGCCGTTCCTGACCGACCTCGTCGACCTGGTCGAGGCCGGTGCTCCGCAGCCCGAGTCGCTCCGGATCTTCGTGCCGACGGGCGCCGCGGTGCCCCGTGCACTGGCCCAGCGAGCGAGCACGGTGCTCGGCAGTGCGATCCTCGGCGCCTTCGGCACGAGCGAGACGTGTCTCGGGGCCCTGTCCAGCCCGAGCGACGATCCCGCCGACGCGTACGGCCACGACGGCCAGGCGCTGCCGGGCATCGCGATCCGCATCGTCGACGACGCGGGGATCGAGCTGCCCGCCGGTACCGAGGGCAACTTCGAGCTGCACTCGCCGACGATGTTCGCGGGCTACCTCGACCGCCCGGACCTGACCGACGACGTGTTCACCGCGGACGGCTGGTACCGCACCGGCGACCTGGCGAAGGTCGACGAGAAGGGCTTCCTGTCGATCACCGGACGCGTGAAGGACGTCATCAACCGCGGCGGCGAGAAGATCCCCGTCGTCGAGATCGAGAACCTGCTGTACCAGCACCCGCTGGTCACGGACGTCGCGATCGTGGCGATGCCGGACGAGCGGCTCGGTGAGCGTGCCTGCGCCTGGGTCGTGAACGCCCGCGCGGACGAGCCGCTCGACTTCGCCGGGATGCAGCAGTACCTCGACACGGCCGGCGTGAGCAAGTACTACTGGCCGGAACGACTCGAGTACACCACCGAGCTGCCGCGCAACGCGGTCGGCAAGGTCCAGAAGAACATCCTGCGCGAGCAGGCGGCCGCGCTCGTCGCGACGAAGGAGAACGAGACACGATGACGACCGTCGAGCAGACGAGCACGGGCTTCGACGAAGCCGCCTTCCAGCAGCTCAAGGCCGAGGTCACCGAGTGGGTCCGCGGCCCCGGCGAGGAGTGGGCGGACGAGATCGAGCGCACCGGCCGGGTCGCCCCGGAGCTGTTCCAGGAGCTCAAGGAGAACGGGTGGCTCAGCCTCGCCGCCCCGACGGAGCTCGGCGGACGGGCGATCCCCTTCTCGCGGTACCTCGAGATCATGGAGGTCATCTCCCGCTCGCACGCTTCCATCCGCATGCTCGTGCACGTCATCAACGGCACCTGGCGCGCGATGGCCCCCTACGCGACGCCGGAGCAGATCGAGCAGGTCGTCAAGCCTTCCGTCGCCGGTGACACGCTCGTCGCGTTCACCCTGACCGAGGCCACCGCGGGCACCGGAGCGGACATCCGCACGACGGTCCGACGCGAGGGCGACACCTACGTGATGAACGGCGAGAAGCACCTCATCACCTTCGGGGTCAAGGCCGACCACTGGCTCATCGCCGCTCGGCTGGAGGGCACCACCGGCCAGGACGGCACGGTCGCGTTCCTGATGCCGAACAGCGGGCTGCCGGGTGCCGAGGTGATCGACGACTCGGACACCATGGGCATCCGTGGCACCGACCACGCGATCCTGCGGTTCACCGAGACCCCGATCCCCGCCAGTGCCCGCCTGGGCGCCGAAGGCCAGGGCCTCGAGGTCGCGCTCGGCGGCTTCCTGCTGCCGAGCCGGGTGTCCGTCGCGATGAGCGCCGTCGGTCTCGCCGAGCGGGCGAACGAGCTCGCCGTCGAGTACGCGAACAAGCGCGAGACGTTCGGCAAGCGCCTCTCCAGCCGCCAGGCGATCCAGTTCTACCTGGCCGAGAACTACGCCGACATCGCCGCGGCACGCGCCCTGGTGCTCGAGGCCGCGCGCGCGTACGAGGAGGACCGTCCCGACGCCGGCACCCTCTCCAGCGCGTCGAAGATGATCGCCGTCGACATGCTCGCCCGCGTCACCGACAAGGCCCTGCAGGTGCACGGCGGTCAGGGCTACTGGAAGCGCAACGCCATCGAGCGTGTCTACCGCGACGCACGCGCGCAGCGCTTCGAAGAGGGCACCAACGAGATCCAGAAACTGATCGTCGGCCGCGCCGTCGTGACCGGCCAGGCCGGGTTCTAGACCGCAACCCAGTACCGGACGGGAGGCGCGGTGCGGGCCCGCCCCGCGCCTCCCGTCCGTCACCCACCACCGTCAGCAAAGGACTGCAGTGACCGACTCCACCAACGCTCCCATCGCACTCATCACGGGTGCCTCGCGCGGCATCGGCCGCCTGCTCGCCCAGAAGCTGGGCCAGCGCGGCGTCACCGTCGTCGTGACGTACAAGGGCAACGCCGACCTGGCCGAGGAGTCCCTGGCCGACGTCAAGGCGGCCGGCGGCGACGGCATCACGGCGCAGGTCGACATCGAGCAGCCGGAGTCGATCGACGCCCTGTTCGACCTGGTGCGCGACACCTACGGACGCCTCGACATGTTCGTGGCGAACGCCGCCGCCAGCGCGTTCAAGCCCGTCGCCGACCTCAAGCTGCACCACCTCGACCGCAGCTACGCCACGAACGCCCGCTCGTTCGTGCTCGGGGCCCAGCGCGCCGCTGAACTCATGGACCGCGGCGGCCGCATCGTCGTCGTGACGTCGTACGGATCGCTCCGGGCGTTCCCGACCTACGCCGCACTCGGTGCCGCCAAGGCCATGAGCGAGGCGTACATGAAGTACATGGCGGTGGAGTTCGGTCCGCGCCAGATCACCGTCAACGCGGTGAACGGCGGCCTCATCGACACCGACTCGCTCGAGTACTTCTACACGAAGGTCCCCGGCCAGGCGCCGATGGACACCGTGCTCGAGAAGCTCCCGCTGCAGCGCCCCGGGACGGCCGACGACATGGCCGACGCCGTCGACTTCCTGCTGTCGGACAAGGCCGGGTACATCACCGGGCAGGTGCTCTCGGTGGACGGCGGTCTGACGGTCATCGCCCCGCCGTACTGGTCGGACACCACGTCGCCCCTCCGCGACGCGGTGCTGCCGGCCGACGCTCCGGGCGCGGACACCGCAGAATAGGCGCATGAGCAGCGTCGCTTCCGCCCCCGTCGTGCCGGAGTCCCTCCGGACCGTCGCGTCACCATGGACCCTCGGCCCCCTGCACCTGGCGAACCGGGTGGTGATGGGGTCGATGCACACCGGGCTCGAGGTGCACGACGACGGCGGAGCCGGCATGGCCGCCTTCTACCGCGAACGGGCGGCAGGCGGGGCGGCGTGCATCATCACCGGCGGCATCGCGGTGAACGACGAGGCGCGCGGCGGTCCGGACTTCGCGGTGTTCGGCGTCGGGGGAGCCGACGAGCGGTTCCGGGTGGCGGCCGACGCCGTGCACGACGAGGGCGGGACTATCCTGGCGCAGCTGTTCCACGCCGGGCGGTACGCGCTCGCGTCGGGCATGGTCGACCGGCACGGCGACCCGCAGCGCGTCGTGGCACCCTCGGCCCTGCCGTGGGCGGCCGCCCGCGGCGTGGTTCCGACCGAGCTGACGTCGGCCGAGGTCGAGCGGACCATCGAGGACTTCGCCGCCGCTGCCCGCACCGCCCGCGCGATCGGGTTCGACGGCGTCGAGATCATGGCGTCCGAGGGGTACCTGATCAACCAGTTCCAGTCGCCGCTGACGAACCTGCGCGACGACGAGTGGGGCGGCGATGCGGAACGGCGTCGGCGCTTCGCGATCGAGGTCGTCCGGGCCGTGCGCGCCGCGGTGCCCGAGCTCGCCGTGACGATCCGGCTGTCCGGCGCGGACCTGATGCCCGGCTCGTCGACCGATGACGAGGTCGACGCGCTCGTGCACGACCTGCTGCCGCTCGGGCTCGACGGCATCTCGGTCGGCATCGGCTGGCACGAGTCCCGCACCCCGACCGTGCAGGCCTCGGTGCCGCACGGGGCCTGGCTGGCGTACGCGGCACGGATCGCCGCGGTGGTGCGCTCGTCCGCGTACCCGGACGTCCGTGTGATCGCCTCGAACCGGATGACGGACCTGCGCGACGGCGAGGCCGTGCTCAGCGACGGCCTGATCGACGCCGTCGCCCTCGCCCGGCCGTTCCTCGCCGATCCCGCAATCGTGTCGCGCTCGCTCGCGGGCGGGTTCGCACTGGTGAACACCTGCATCGGCTGCAACCAGGCATGCCTCGACCGTTCGATCATCGGCGCACCGGTGTCGTGCCTCGTGAACCCGCGGGCGGCCCGCGAAGTGGCCTTCCCCGCACGGCCGACCGCGGACCCGAAGCGCGTCGACGTCGTCGGTGGCGGACCGGCAGGGCTCGCCGCCGCGGTGGACGCCGCTCGCCGGGGCCACGACGTCACCGTCTGGGAGGCGTCCGACCGCCTCGGCGGCCAGTTCGGCCTCGCCGCACTCGTCCCGGGGAAGGAGGACTACGCCGCCACGGTGCGGTCCGCCCGTGCCGAGCTCGCCGAGCGGGGCGCCACGATCCACCTCGGACGCCCGGCCACGGCTCGGGACCTCGTCGACAGCGACGCCGTCGTGCTCGCGGCCGGGGTGGTCCCGCGGAGCATCGACGTCCCCGGCAGCGACCTGCCGCACGTGCTGTCCTACGAGCAGGCACTCCGCGAGGGGGTCGGCGAGGGCACCGTCGCGATCATCGGTGGCGGCGGCATCGGCGTGGACACCGCGGCGTTCCTGACCGAGTCGCCCGACGAGGTCGTCCGGGCCGCCGAGTTCGCGGCCCGCTGGGACCTCGACGTGTCCGAGGAGCTCGTCGGCGACGTGCCGCAGCGGCTCCCCGCGGCACAGCGCACCACGAGGCCGGGGTCGCAGGTGACGGTGCTCCGGCGTTCGGGCAAGTTCGGCCAGGGGATCGGCATCACCTCGCGCTGGGTCGCGATCGGTCGGCTGCGGGACGCCGGGGTTCGGATGGTCGGCGGCGTGCAGGAGTACCTGCGCATCGAACCCGGGGTGCTCTGGATCCGCGACGAGCACGGGGACGAGGTCGGCGTACCGGCGGACACCGTCGTGGTCTGCGCCGGGCAGGAGCGCGCGACCGACGCCGAGGGCGACGCGCCTGACGGACTCGCCACGGGCCTCCAGGCCGCCGGCGTGCCGTACGCCGTCGTCGGCGGCGCGCGGGACGCACGGAGCGTGGACGCGGTCCGGGCGACGTCCGAGGCCCTCGAAGCGGTGCGGCGCCTCGCGCCGTAGCGAGTCGGCTCGCATCACGGCCGGGAATCTGCAAGAATGAACGGTCGAATCGCCGCAGCTCGACCCTCTATCCAGCTGTGAGCGATCTCTCTCGAGCTTTCGCCGTGTGTGCCCCCACGCCCGCGGTTCCAGTTCAACCACAACGAAAGCAAACAGGAGCAATTGTGGCTGTCAAGATCCGTCTGAAGCGTCTCGGTAAGATCCGTGCGCCCTACTACCGCATCGTCGTCGCCGACTCGCGCACCAAGCGCGATGGTCGTGTCCTCGAGGAGATCGGTCAGTACCACCCGACCGAGGAGCCCTCGGTCATCAAGATCGAGTCCGAGCGTGCGCTCTACTGGCTCGGCGTCGGCGCGCAGCCGACCGAGCAGGTCGCGGCCCTCCTCAAGCTGACCGGCGACTGGGCCAAGTTCAAGGGCGAGAAGGACACCGAGTCCAAGGTCAAGGTCGCCGAGCCGAAGCCGGCCTTCCAGGTCGACTCCTCGAAGAAGGCCGTGCTCAAGCCGAAGTCGGAGAAGACGGCTCCCGCCGCCAAGGCCGACGACGCCGAGACCGCCGACGAGACGACCGAGGCGTAGTCCTTGCTCGAATCCGCGCTGACGCACCTCGTCAAGGGGATCGTCGATCACCCTGACGACGTGCGCGTCGCCAGCTCCACCTCCCCACGCGGCGAGGTCCTCGAGGTGCGCGTGCACCCCGAGGACCTCGGCCGCGTGATCGGTCGCGCCGGGCGCACCGCCAAGGCGCTCCGCACCCTCGTCACGGCCCTGGCCGACGGCAAGCGCGTGCGGGTCGACGTGGTGGACACCGATTCCTAGGGAGACGACCCAGCTCCGGGTGGGTCGAATCACGAAGGCGCACGGGCTCAAGGGCGGCATCAAGCTCGAGCTCTACACGGACGACCCGGATCGTCGGTTCACCCCGGGCGCCACGTTCACGCTCCAGGTCCCCGACGACTCACCGTGGTCGGGCAAGACCCTCGAGCTGGACGAACTGCGCTGGTACAACGGTCACCCCGTCGCGTTCTTCGCCGGGATCGACGACCGCACCGCGGCCGAGTCCCTGGCGCGCATCATCCTCTGGGTCGAGCAGGACGCCGACGCCGAGACCGGTGAGGACGACGCCTGGTACGACCACCAGCTCGTCGGGCTCAAGGTCCTGCGTGACGGCGTCGAGGTCGGCACGGTCGCCCGTGTGGACCACATGCCCGCCCAGGACCTGCTCGCGATCGACACGCCGTCCCGCGGCGAGGTCCTCGTGCCGTTCGTCTCGGCCATCGTGCCGGCGGTCGACATCGCGGCCGGCACCGTCACGGTCACGCCGCCGCAGGGGCTGTTCGAGGACCCCGAGGACACCTCGCGCCCCGAGACGGTCACGGACTAGTCCCCGTGCGGATCGACATCGTCACGATCTTCCCGGAGTTCTTCTCCGTGCTCGACGTGTCCCTGCTGGGCAAGGCCCGCTCCGGCGGTCTGCTCGACCTGCACGTGCACGACCTGCGGTCGTGGACCACCGACCGGCACCGCACCGTCGACGACACCCCGTACGGCGGTGGTGCCGGCATGGTGATGAAGCCGGAGCCGTGGGCGCAGGCGCTCGAGGCGCTCTTCCGGCCCGACGGCTCGTCGACCCTGGTGGTCCCGACGCCGGCCGGCACGCCCTTCACGCAGTCCATCGCGCGGTCGCTCGCGTCGACGTCGGAGCACCTCGTGTTCGCCTGCGGGCGGTACGAGGGCATCGACGCCCGCGTCTTCGAGTGGGCGTCGACGCACGCCACCGTCGTGGAGCTCTCGCTCGGGGACTACGTGCTGAACGGCGGCGAGGTCGCCGCGATGGCGATGATCGAGGCCGTCGGTCGACTCGTCCCCGGGGTCGTCGGCAACCCCGAGTCGCTGGTCGAGGAGTCCCACGAGGACGGCCTGCTCGAGTACCCCTCGTACACCAAGCCCGCGTCGTGGCGCGGCCTGGACGTCCCCGACGTCCTGCTCAGCGGGCACCACGCCCGCGTCGGTGCCTGGCGGCACGAGCAGCAGCTGGAGCGGACGCGGCGCGTCCGTCCGGACCTGCTGCCGCCTGCGTGATCGGCTGGCGCGTCTGCCTGCTGAACGCGTTTCGGGCTGAGCGACACTCCTCGCGGTTCGTTCCGCGTGAACTGTCGCTGAGCACGAAACCCGGCCCCGCCGGGTCTGCCTGGAGGCACGGGGCGGGCCCGCACCGTGCCTCCCGTCCGTCAGACGGTCGGGTCGGCGCGCTGAGCGCGACGCAGGGTCAGGACCTCGGGGCCGGCCTCGGTGACCGCGACCGTGTGTTCGACGTGCGCGGCACGTGAGCCGTCGACGCTGCGCAGGGTCCAGCCGTCATCGTCCTGGTAGAGCTCGTCGGTCGTCTGCATGAGCCACGGCTCGATCGCGACGACCAGCCCCGGTCGGAGCTTCAGGCCGCGACCCGGACGGCCGTCGTTCGGCACGTGCGGATCCCCGTGCATCGTGCGACCGACGCCGTGCCCGCCGAACTGCAGGTTCACGTCGTGACCGGCCTCGTGCGCGACGTGACCGATGGCGTGCGAGACGTCGCCGAGCCTGTTGCCGGGAGCCGCCTGGGCGATGCCGGCGGCCAGCGCTCGCTCGACCGTGGCGATCAGGGCCTGGTCCTCGTCGCGCGGCGTGCCGACCTGGACGCTCACGGCGGAGTCCGCGACCCAGCCGCCGACGCTCGCGGCGAAGTCCAGGCTCACCAGGTCGCCGTCCTGCAGGGTGTGGTCGTGCGGCAGCCCGTGCAGGGCGGCGTCGTTCACCGAGGTGCAGAGGTTCTTGCCGAACGGCGACATGCCGAACGACGGGTGGTAGTCGACGTAGCAGCTCTCCGCCCCGCGTTCGGCGATCATCCTGGCCGCGACGCGGTCGAGGTCGAGCAGGTTGACGCCGACGTCGACGGTCTCGAGCAGCTCGTCGAGGACGTCGGCCACGAACCGGCCGGCGACGCGCAGTCCGTCCAGCTCGGCGGGGGTGCGGAGTTCGATCATGGGTCCATCCTCGTCGTTTTGTCTCCCGCGCTCTCTGTGGCAGTATTGAACGCTGTGCCCTGGCTGGACTCTGCCACGGGGGAGTCGCCGACACCGGGCACGCACCACCACTTTCCGAACCTTCGATCCGCGGCGACCCGTGCGCGTCCGCAGAGAGTGAAACCCACCATGAGCCAGCTCCTCGACAACGTCGACGCAGCATCGCTGCGTACCGACGTCCCGGACTTCCGCCCCGGCGACACCATCAAGGTGCACGTCAACATCATCGAAGGCACGCGCTCGCGTATCCAGGTCTTCCAGGGAGTCGTCATCGGCCGTCAGGGCCACGGCATCGGCGAGACCTTCAAGGTCCGCAAGGTGAGCTTCCAGGTCGGCGTCGAGCGCTGGTTCCCCGTGCACTCGCCGATCATCGACCACATCGAGATCGTCACGAAGGGTGACGTCCGTCGTGCGAAGCTCTACTACCTGCGCGAGCTCCGCGGCAAGGCGGCCCGCCGCAAGATCAAGGAGAAGCGCGACGCCTGATCGCCTTCACAGTGAACGTCCGCGAGCCGGACGGCGCTGCGAGCCCCTCGTCCATGTACGGTTGTGCATCGACGGGGGGCTCTTCCCATTGCGGGGAGTCAGTGGTTCGAACGAGAGCGGAAATGACGGACACGACAGAGGATTCCGGGCGCAGGCCACGTGCTGAGAAGCAACGGAACGGAGTCCTCACATTCCTCCGCGACCTCGTCATCATCTTCATCGCGGCACTGCTCGTGTCGTTCCTGGTCAAGACGTTCCTGATCCGGTCGTTCTACATCCCGTCGGCGTCGATGGAGAACACGCTGCAGATCAACGACCGGGTGATCGTCAACGAGCTCGTCCCCGGCGCCGTGGCCCTGAAGCGGGGGGACGTCGTCGTCTTCAAGGACCCGGGCGGCTGGCTCACCGGGTCCGAGGTGCCGAGCGTCACGCCGGACACCCAGCCCGCCAAGGCCATCGACTGGCTCCTCACGCAGGTCGGGCTCGGCACCGGTGACAGCGACGACCACCTGATCAAGCGCGTCATCGGGCTGCCGGGCGACAAGGTGTCCTGCTGCAACGACCTCGGACAGATGTCGGTCAACGGTGTGCCGATCAAGGAGCCGTACCTGAAGCTCCCCGCCGGCGCCCCGGCCTCGGCCACCGACTTCTCGGTCACCGTACCAAAGGGCACCATCTGGGTGATGGGCGACAACCGGAACGACTCGAAGGACTCCCGGTACAACGGCGACACCCCGTCGAAGGGCTTCGTCCCGATGTCCGACGTCACGGGCCGCGCGTTCGTCATCTCCTGGCCGGCGAGCCGCTGGACGTGGCTCGACGACCACCCCGAGGTGTTCGCCGGCGTGGAGGAGCGCGACGAGTGACCGCCGTCCGTCCGTCGCTCCGGGTCGAGAAGCGTCTGCTCGCCGAGGGCCGCGTGACGGTCATCGGCATGGACGAGGTCGGCCGTGGCGCCATCGCCGGTCCGGTCGGCGTCGGTGTGGCCGCGGTGACGCTCGACATCGGTCGTGTGCCCCAGGGACTCGCCGATTCCAAGCTGCTCTCCGAAGCGCGCCGGACCGACCTCGTGCCCGTCGTGCAGCGCTGGGCACGCACGGCGGTCGGCATGGCATCGGCGGAGTTCGTCGACCAGCAGGGCATCGTCCCGGCCCTCGGCGCGGCCGGTGCGCAGGCGCTCGGCTCCCTGGTCGCCGACGGGGTGTCGCTCGACGGCGCGGTGGTGGTGCTCGACGGCTCGTTCGACTGGTTGAGCCGCGCCCTGCCCGAGGCGCTCCGTCCGGCCGCCGATCCGCTCGAGGTCGTCGTCCGGGTCAAGGCCGACCGCGACTGTGCCTCGGTGGCTGCTGCGTCGGTGGTGGCGAAGGTCGCTCGTGACGCGCTCATGATCTCGGCGCACGACGAGGCTCCGCACTACGGGTGGGTGTCGAACAAGGGCTACGGGTCGACGGCGCACTACGACGCGATCCGGACGATCGGTGCGCACGCACTGCACCGGAAGTCCTGGCTGCACCAGGCCTCGAGCGTCGCACTGGACGGGTTCGACGAACTCGACGCCGTCGCGGGTTGAGCCCGTCGTCCGCTCGGCCCTCCGTCGCCGTAGACTGTGGGCGCAATGGATGAGGACGAATTCGACGACTACGACCGCGAGGTCGAGCTGGCCCTGTACCGCGAGTACCGAGACGTGGTGTCGCAGTTCCGTTACGTGGTCGAGACGGAGCGCCGTTTCTACCTGGCGAACGAGGTCGAACTCGTGCGCCGTGACACGGAGCACGACTTCTACTTCGAACTGACGATGAACGACGTCTGGGTCTGGGACGTCTACCGTTCCGACCGGTTCGTCAAGGGTGTCCGGGTACTCACGTTCAAGGACGTGAATGTCGAGGAACTCACGACGCGGGAACTCGAACTGCCGAAGGAACTCGCACTCGACGAGTGATCGTCAATTTGCTTTCCCCTGCTTCTTTCTCGGTGAATCGCCGCTGATCCGAACCGGCGGTGAATTGTTCGCGCTATTCTGATGGGGATTCAACCGCCCCACGAACAGGAGCACCCCATGGCACAGAAGGTCACCGTCCAGCTCGTCGACGACCTCGACGATTCCCCTATCACCACCGGTGAAGGTCGGACGGTCGAATTCGCGTTCGACGGCTCGTCGTACGAGATCGACCTGTCGAACGACAACGTCGACAAGTTCCGCGAGGCGATCTCCGACTACATCGCCGCAGCGCGCAAGGTGTCCGGTCGCCGAACCGGCGGCGGTTCCGCCCCGAAGTCCGCGCCGAAGCGCGGCAACTCGGAAGAGCTCGGCAAGATCCGCGAGTGGGCCAAGGAGAACGGGTACGAAGTCTCGTCCCGCGGCCGCATCTCGACGCAGGTGCAGGAAGCCTACGCAGCAGCGCACTGACGCTCGTCGCAGCAGGACCCGGGTGATCTCGATCGCCCGGGTCCTTCTTCTTTCCTCCACAGGGGCAATTCGCGGGCGCTGATTCCACAGACTCTCCGACTCCGCCGATCGGGGTGTTCGTTCCGGAGATCGTTGTCGTGGAGGCAACGACATGGAACAAGACGTGCAACGTCCACCGGGGCGGTCGCTCCGGAATGGTCGACTCGGACGATTCGGTGAAGAACGAGCGGTGGTCTGGCTCGAAGCGCGGGGATTCCGCGTGCTCGAGCGGAACTGGCGATGTGCCCGCGGCGAGATCGACATCGTCGCGTGGGATTCCTGCACGCTCGCGTTCATCGAGGTGAAGACCCGTTCCGGGGCCGCGACCGGCCACCCGTTCGAGGCGATCACCGCCGCGAAGCTCACCCGGATGCGGCGACTCGTGCCCGAGTGGTTCGACGCGCATCCCGAGGTCTCGGCGCGCGCGGTCCGGGTGGACGTCGTCGCGGTCCACGTCGACGGTCCCCGCACCGTCGTCGAGCATCTGGCGGGTGTGTTGTGACCGGCATCGGGCGCGCTGCCGCGGTCGCGCTCCTCGGGGTCACCGGTCGTCGCATCGAGGTCGAAGCGCACCTGACCAGTCAGCTCCCGGCGTTCAGCATCATCGGTCTGCCCGACACCTCGCTGGGTGAGGCACGGGAACGCGTGCGATCCGCGGCGGCGAACGCGGGGTGCCCGCTGCCCGCACGTCGGATCACCGTGAACCTGACCCCGGCGGCGATCCCGAAGCGCGGTTCGGGGTTCGACCTCGCCATCGCGATGGCCGTGCTCGCGGGTGCCGGTCTCGCGCCGGACGTCTCGGAGCGCATCGTCTACATCGGCGAGCTCGGCCTCGACGGGCGGGTGCGTCCGGTCCCCGGGGTGATCCCGATGCTGGTCGCCGCGCGCGACGCCGGTGCGGACCGCGTCGTGCTGCCCGTCGGCAACCTGACCGAGGCCCGCGTGGTCGGCGGGGTGCGGATCCGGGGCGTGGACTCGTTACGGGCGGCGGCGATCGACGCCGGGGCGCTCCTGCCGGCGGTCGAGGTCGATCCGGTGCTGCCGGTCCCGGTCACGTCGGTGCCGCGTCCCGTGGCCGAACTGTCGGACGTCGTGGGGAACCCGGTCGGCGTCCGAGCACTCATCGCCGCGGCGGCCGGGGGACACCACGCACTGCTGCTCGGGCCACCGGGCGCGGGCAAGACCATGCTCGCCGAGCGGCTGCCCGGGCTGCTGCCCGACCTCGACGACGAGACCGCGCTCGAGGTCGCCGCGGTCCGGTCCGTCGCCGGGCTGGGTCCCGCCTCGTGGAGCACGAAGCCGCCGTGGGAAGCCCCGCACCACTCCGCGTCGGCGGTCTCGCTCATCGGCGGCGGCTCGGGGGTCCTGCGCCCCGGCGCCGTGTCGCGCGCCACCGGGGGCATCCTGTTCCTCGACGAGGCGCCGGAGTTCCCGCGGGCCGTGCTCGACGCGCTCCGGCAGCCGCTCGAGTCCGGTCGGATCACGATCCACCGTGCGGCGGGCGCGGCCGAGTTCCCCGCACGCTGCCAGGTCGTCCTGGCGGCGAACCCCTGCCCGTGCGGCAACGCCGGTGGTGCGCACGGGCAGCCGTGCGAGTGCTCGCCGAGCACCGTCCGCCGGTACCTCGGCCGGATGTCGGGGCCACTGCTCGACCGGATGGACATCCGGGTGCTGGTGCCCCGGGTGACGACGGGTCGGATGCGGGACGCGGACGGCAGCACCCCGACGACGGCGGTCGCGCGTGCCGCGGTCGCGGCAGCCCGCGCCCGGATGGCGGAGCGACTGCACGGGACGGGATGGTCCCGCAACGCCGAGGTCACCGGGACGTGGCTCCGGGCCGAGGGGCGCATCGAACCCGGGTCGACGGCAGACCTCGACCGCGCACTCGACCTCGGCACCCTGACGATGCGCGGCTGGGACCGCGTGATGCGACTGGCGTGGACGCTGGCCGACCTCGACGCGGTGGAGCGGCCCACGGGTGCGCACGTCCGCGGAGCCCTCGCGCTGCGGAGCGCCCTGTGATCGCGGCGGGCACCGAGCTCCTCGACACGGTGGCGCGCCTGCTCGGGCCGAGCGGTGCGGCGGTCGACCCGGTGCAGGCCGCGGCCCGCGTCGCGTGGTCGGCCATCGTCGAGCCGGGGGACTCCGTCGCCGGAGAGCTCCTCGCCGGACTCGGACCGGAGCGCGCGCTCGGTGCGGTGCTGCTCGCCGCTGACAAGGACTTCGATCCGCTGCTGGGATGTTGCGTCGACGCCGAGGTACCGGGCGCCGAGGACCCCGCGGTGCTGCTCGGTGTGCTGCAGACCGCGGTGGAACGCTGGCGGCCCCGGCTGGCCGCCGTCGAGGTGGGCGACGTGCTGGCGGCGGCGGGAGCGGTCGGAGCCGGTCTGCTGGTCCCCGCGAGCGACGGGTGGCCGTCGGCGATGGACGACCTCGGTCCGCACGCCCCGGTGGTCCTCTGGACGCGCAGCTCGGGCGTGTGCCTCGGCGACGGGAGGCCGGCGCTCGGCGTCGTGGGGTCCCGGGCGAACACGGTGGCCGGGGCCGAGGCCGCGGCGGAGATCACGTCGACGGCGGCGGACGCCGGGTGCCGCATCGTGAGCGGGGGTGCCTACGGCATCGACGCGGTGGCGCACCGTGTCGCAGTCGCCGCCGGGACGCCCACGATCGCGGTCCTGGCCGGTGGCATCGACCAGCTCTACCCGGTGGGGAACGCGCAGTTGCTCCACAACGTGGCCCGGCAAGGGGCGTTGCTCGCCGAGTCGGCACCGGGGACGCGACCGACGCGGTGGCGCTTCCTCGCCCGGAACCGACTGATCGCCGCGCTGGCCGACGTCACGGTCGTGGTCGAAGCAGGCGCCCGGTCCGGGGCCCTCAACACCGCCCACCACGCCGCACAGCTCGGCCGGCCCGTGTTCGCGGTGCCGGGAGCGTTCGCGTCCTCGGCGTCGGTCGGGTGCCATCGACTCATCGCACAGGGGCGGGCACAGATCGTCGTGCACCCCGGGGATCCGGTCGCGGCGGTGAGGCCCGCGACCGGGACGAGCGGGGGAGCGGTGCGCGACGAACCGCTCCTGTCCGGCAGGCAGGATCCCGAGGTGCTCCGGGTGCTCGACGCGCTCGGCCGTCGCGCCCTGCCCGAGGCCGAGATCGCCCGCCGGGCCGGGATGTCGACGGCCGACGTCGCCGACGCGCTCGCGCTCGCACAGCTGCAGGGACTCGTCGTCGCCAGCGGCGGCGGGTGGGGTCGGGCATGACGTCCGGTCGCCGTACGCTGGCGTCGTGGTTGCGCGGACGGACAGTCGACTCGTGGTGGCGGTGGACGCCTTCCTCGGGCACGCCCGGCACGCGCGTGGCCTCAGCGAGCAGACCCTCCGCGCGTACGCCAACGACCTCGAGCAGCTCGTCGCGTTCGCGGACGGTCGCGGCATCGACCGCGTCGCCGACGTCGAGCTCGAGCTCCTGCGTGACTGGCTGTGGGACGCCGATCACCGCGGGCTCGCCCGGTCGACCATCGCCCGGCGGTCTTCGTCCGTGCGGGCGTTCACGCGTTGGGCGAGCGAGACCGGGGTGACGACGACCGACGCCGGGGTCCGGCTCCGCGCGCCGAAGGGTGGGTCGCACCTGCCTCGCGTGGTGTCGGCCGACCAGGTGCGCGCCCTGCTCGACGGACTCGGTGCCCGTGCGGCGACGGAGGACCCGACGGCGCTGCGGGACCTGGCCCTCGTCGAGCTCCTGTACGCGGCGGCCATCCGGGTCAGCGAACTCGTCGGGACGAACGTGACCGACGTCGATCGCGGACGCTTGACCGTGCGGGTGCTCGGCAAGGGCGGCAAGGAACGCGTGGTGCCGTTCGGGGTGCCGGCGCGGGACGCACTCGAGGCGTGGCTCGAGCGCGGACGGCCCGCCCTCGCGGCACGGGCGGAGGGACCGGCCGGCACGGCGCTGTTCCTCGGCGACCGAGGCACCCGACTCGGCGTCCGAAGTGCCTACCGCGTGGTGGCGCGGCTGCTCGGTGACCTGCCGGGCGAGGGCCCGAGTGGCCCGCACACCTTCCGGCACACCGCGGCGACGCACCTGCTCGACGGGGGAGCGGACCTGCGTGCGGTGCAGGAACTCCTCGGTCACGCCAGCCTCGGGACGACGCAGATCTACACGCACGTGTCGTCGGCCCGGCTGCGCGAGGTCTACCGGACAGCGCACCCGCGCGCCTGACGCTGCGCCGACGTGCGTCCCGGTCGGTTCCGCTCACCCGGGCCAGGCCGACTCGGGCAGCAGCACCGGCCACTCGGCCGGTGGCAGGTACGCCATCGGGTCGACGTAGCGACCGTCGACGCGAGCACCGAGGTGCAGGCACGGCGCCGACGCCGGACAGTGTCCGACCGAGACGCGTCCGACCGCCGCACCCCGCACGACGTCGTCTCCCGCGGCGACCAGGGGCGTCACCGAGTCGAGCGTGCTGACCAGCCCGTCGCCGTGGTCGATGGTCACGACGGAGCGGCCGCCCACCGCGCCGGCGAACGCCACGGTGCCGTCGTCCACCGCCGAGGCGGTGCTCCCGAGGACGGCCGGGACGTCGAGGCCCCGGTGGCCGGCGGCGTAGTCCGAGGACGCTGGTTCCCACGCGCGCTCGACGACCCGCGATCCGGTGGGCCAGACCCAGCGGGCCTCGACCCGGCCCGAGTCGGTCGCAGCACCCGCCAACGCCCCGGCGCCCGTCGACGGCGATGCACCGAGCACCGCCGTCCCGCTCAGCACCGCCGCGCACACCACGGACAGCAAGACGGAACGTGCAGTCGATCGCATGTTCCCAGCCTCGGCCGTGGAACCGGCCCCGGGGCGGAGCCGAGGTGATCCGTGGAGGGTGAGTCCCGCCTCCAGGCCCTGGGGAGGAACCATGCAGCGACGGGCGCGACGGGCGCGACGGGCGCGACGGAACCGACGTCGTACGACAACGACACCGTCGATCCGCCTCCGCACGGGAGCGAGTCGTGTCGATCACGCCCCGGTTATGACCAGATCCCGAGCGAGGAGTACAGTCGGGGCCGCTCCGGAACACGCAACGCCGCTCGGACGGCGAACCAGCCGACCGCCGGGGCACCGTGCTGCACACCGGCACGGCGGCAGAACCCAGGAGCATCGTGTCCACCACGACCACCGGGCACGGCGAAGACCGTGCGTTCAAGGGGAAGGTCACCCTGTTCGCCATCGCGGCGGCGGTCGGTGGCTTCCTGTTCGGCTTCGACTCGTCCGTCATCAACGGCGCCGTCGACGCGATCAAGGGCGAGTTCGACCTCTCCGACGCGGCGAGCGGGTTCGCGGTCGCCTCGGCCCTGATCGGCTGCGCGTTCGGCGCCTACTTCGCAGGCCGCCTCGCCGACCGCTACGGCCGCACCCGGATCATGTTCTGGGCCGCCGTGCTGTTCTTCGTCTCGTCGATCGGGTCGGCGTTCGCGTTCGCGACGTGGGACCTCGTGATCTGGCGTCTGGTCGGCGGTCTCGGCATCGGTACTGCCTCGGTCATCGCACCGGCGTACATCTCCGAGGTGTCCCCGAAGGCGATCCGCGGGCGGCTGGCCTCGTTCCAGCAGCTGGCGATCACGCTCGGTATCTTCGCCGCGCTCCTGTCCGACCAGCTCTTCGCCGTCACCGCGGGCAGCGCCTCGGCCGAGGTCTGGGGCCTGGCGGCCTGGCGCTGGATGTTCCTGGTCGGGGTGATCCCCTCGGTCGTCTACGGCGTCCTGGCGATCACGCTGCCGGAGTCCCCGCGCTACCTCCTCACCAAGGGTCGTGCTGACGACGCGCGCGTGGTGATGGGCAAGATCGTCCCGCGCGACACCGTGAACACGAGCCTGGAGGAGATCCAGGACGGCATCAAGAAGGAAGCGAACGAGAAGAAGGGCTCCATCCGGGGCAACCGCTTCGGGCTCCAGCCGATCGTCTGGGTGGGCATCATCCTCGCCGTGCTGCAGCAGTTCGTCGGCATCAACGTGATCTTCTACTACTCGACGACGCTCTGGCAGGCCGTCGGCTTCAAGGAGGAGGACTCGTTCCTCATCTCCACGATCACCTCGGTGGTCAACGTCGCCGTCACCTTCGTGGCGATCTTCCTGGTCGACAAGGTCGGTCGTAAGCCGCTGCTCGTCGCCGGTTCGGCGGGCATGTTCGTCTCGCTGACCATGGTCGCCATCGCGTTCTCGCAGGCGACGATCGTCGACGGCAGCCCGAGCCTCCCCGGCTCGTGGGGCGTCATCGCGCTGATCTTCGCGAACCTCTTCGTGGTGTCCTTCGGCGCCACGTGGGGCCCGCTCATGTGGGTGCTGCTCGGCGAGATGTTCCCGAACCGCATCCGGGCCACGGCGCTGGGCATCGGCTCGGCCGCCAACTGGATCGCGAACTTCATCGTGACGATCTCGTTCCCGGTGCTCTCGGGCTTCAACCTGACGGTCACCTACGGCATCTACGCGCTGTTCGCACTGCTGTCGCTGTTCTTCGTCATCGCCAAGATCCCGGAGACCAAGGGCCGCTCGCTCGAGGAGATGGGCATCTCCGCCGACGGCGAAACGGTGGACGCCAAGGCCTGATCGGCCGGTCGCGCACCGCGTCAGTTCCGCACGGATCGCCGGAAGGGAGGCCCGGATCACGTCAGCCGCGAGGCGCGCGTGATCCGGGCCTCCCTTCTGTTAGCATCTATCCAGCAGCGTGCTGATGCGCGCTGACTTCGCGTGTCCACCAGGCCCTCACCGGCTCGGTACCCGACCACCGGTCCCGCTCCCACGAGCGGGCGGTCGCGTGCCAGGACACCAGGGACCACGACCGACGGTCGTGATCGACACAACCGCAACAGGTCCGCAGGGACGTGCGAGAGCACGGCTGCGCGCCGAGAACACAGAAGGAGGACGGCACATGGCCGTCGTCACCATCCGCCAGCTGCTCGACAGCGGCGTCCACTTCGGACACCAGACCCGTCGGTGGAACCCGAAGGTGAAGCGCTTCATCCTCGCCGAGCGCTCGGGCATCCACATCATCGACCTGCAGCAGTCGCTGGCCTTCATCGACCGCGCGTACGACTTCGTCAAGGAGACGGTCGCGCACGGTGGCACGATCCTCTTCGTGGGCACCAAGAAGCAGGCCCAGGGCTCCATCGCCGAGCAGGCGACCCGCGTCGGCCAGCCGTACGTCAACCAGCGTTGGCTCGGCGGTCTGCTCACGAACTTCCAGACGGTCTCCAAGCGCCTCGCGCGCATGAAGGAGCTCGAGGAGATCGACTTCGACGACACGACGAAGGGCTTCACCAAGAAGGAGCTCCTCATCAAGAAGCGCGAGCTGGACAAGCTCCACAAGACCCTCGGTGGTATCCGCAACCTCACGCGGACCCCGAGCGCGCTCTGGATCGTCGACACCAAGAAGGAGCACCTCGCCGTCGACGAGGCGCAGAAGCTCGGTATCCCGATCATCGGCATCCTCGACACCAACTGCGACCCCGACGAGATCACGTACCCGATCCCGGGCAACGACGACGCGATCCGCTCCGTCGGTCTCCTGACCCGCATCGTCGCCGACGCCGCGGCCGAGGGCCTGAAGACCCGCCACAACGGTGGCGACGAGGACGAGGCCAGCGAGCCCCTCGCCGAGTGGGAGCAGGAGCTCCTCGGTGGCGAGACCGCCGCCACGACCGAGGCGCCCGCCGCCCCCGTCGAGGAGAACGACGCTGACGCGCAGGTCGCCGCGAAGGAGATCGGCGAGCCGATCGCCGACGAGGCGAAGAACGCGGAGCCGACGGCCGAGGCCGAGGCAGCCGCGGAGACCACCCCCGCCGAGTGAGTCGCCGGGGCGCCGGACCCACCGGGTCCGGCGCCCCGACTGCACTCCACTCTCCACACACGTACAGTCCAGAAAGGACTCCAGTCAATGGCAAACTTCACCGCTGCTGACGTGAAGAAGCTCCGCGAGGACCTCGGCGCCGGCATGATGGACGCGAAGAACGCGCTCGTCGAGGCCGACGGCGACTACGACAAGGCCGTCGAGCTGCTCCGCATCAAGGGTGCCAAGGCCGTCGCCAAGCGCGACGACCGTGCCACCTCCGAAGGCGTCGTCGTCGCGACCTCCGAGAACGGCGCCGCCACGGTCGTCGAGCTCGCGAGCGAGACCGACTTCGTCGCGAAGAACGAGAAGTTCACCACCCTCGCAGACAAGGTGCTGGGCGCGGTCGCCGCTGCCGGTGCCGCCGACGTCGCTGCCGCCAACGCCGCGCCGCTGGACGGCAAGACCGTCCTCGAGGTCGTCAACGAGGCCGCTGCCGCGCTGGGCGAGAAGCTCGAGGTCCGCACGGTCCGCCGTGTCGAGGGTTCGGCCTTCGAGATCTACCTGCACAAGACCAGCCAGGACCTGCCGCCGCAGATCGCCGTCGTCATCGCGTACGAGGGTGACAACGCCGCCGAGGCACGTTCGATCGCGCAGCACGTCGCGTTCGCGAACCCGACGTACCTGACCCGCGACGAGGTCCCGGCCGAGGCCATCGAGAAGGAGCGTGCGACCGTCGAGGCGATCACGCGCGAAGAGGGCAAGCCCGAGGCTGCGCTCCCGAAGATCGTCGAGGGCCGGGTGAACGCCTACATCAAGCAGGTGTCGCTCCTCGACCAGGACTACGCGAAGGACAACAAGATCTCCGTCGCGAAGGCCGCCGAGAACGCCGGCATCACGATCCAGGGCTTCGCCCGCGTCAAGGTCGGCGCGTAACGAACCCGTGACGGGGTCAGGAACCAACCAGGTTCCTGGCCCCGTTTTTCGCGCGCACGGGCACGGCACGCGCGCGACACATCCGCGAGTACATTTCCACGAGACCACGACGAAGGGTGCGGACCAGATGACCGACGAGAAGACCGGACGACGCCGCGTTCTGCTGAAGCTGTCGGGAGAGGCGTTCGGCGCCGGCTCCCTCGGGGTGAACCCCGACGTGATCGGCACCATCGCCAAGGAGATCGCCGTCGCCGCGCGCGAGGTCGAGATCGCGATCGTCGTCGGCGGGGGCAACTTCTTCCGGGGTGCCGAGCTCTCGCAGCGCGGCATGGACCGCGGCCGCGCCGACTACATGGGCATGCTCGGCACGGTGATGAACGCACTCGCGCTGCAGGACTTCCTCGAGCAGGCGGGAGCTGCAACGCGCGTGCAGTCCGCCATCGCGATGACCCAGGTCGCCGAGCCGTACATCCCGCGGCGCGCCGAGCGGCACCTCGAGAAGGGCCGGGTTGTCATCTTCGGCGCCGGTGCCGGGCTGCCGTACTTCTCGACCGACACGGTCGCGGCGCAGCGTGCGCTCGAGATCAAGGCGGACGAGGTCCTCGTCGCCAAGAACGGCGTCGACGGCGTGTACACCGCCGACCCGAAGAAGGACGCGACGGCCGAGAAGCTGCACCACGTGACCTACCAGGACGCGCTGCTGAAGGGCCTCAAGGTCGTCGATGCCACCGCGTTCTCGCTCTGCATGGACAACGGCATGCCGATGCACGTCTTCGGCATGGAGGGCGAGGGCAACGTCCAGGCCGCGATCCGTGGCGAGCGCATCGGCACCGTCGTCAGCAACTGACCCCCGCGCTGACTAGACTCGACGCCAGTACCGAAGGAGTAACACCGTGATCAGTGATGTCCTGACCGAAGCCACCGAGAAGATGGCGAAGGCCGTGGAGGTCGCCAAGGACGACTTCTCGACCGTCCGTACCGGCCGGATCAACGCCGCGCTCTTCCAGAAGATCCCGGTCGACTACTACGGCACGCCGACGCCGCTCGCGCAGCTCGCGTCCCTGCAGACGCCCGAGGCCCGCACGCTCATCGTCACGCCGTACGACAAGTCGGCGCTCAAGGAGATCGAACGCTCCATCGCGACGTTCCCGAACCTCGGCGCCAGCCCGTCGAACGACGGCGAGATCGTCCGCGTGACGATCCCGGAGCTCACGCAGGACCGCCGCAAGGAGTTCGTCAAGCTCGTCCGCGGCAAGGGCGAGGACCACAAGGTCGTCATCCGCAACATCCGCCGCAAGGCCAAGGACGACCTCGACGCGCTCAAGGGTGAGATCTCCGACGACGAGATCTCGCGTGGCGACAAGGACCTCGAGGCCCTGACGAAGAAGCACGTCGACCAGATCGACGACGCGCTGAAGAAGAAGGAAGCCGAACTCCTCGAGGTCTGATGCGTCGCTCCGACCAGGGCGATGACCGCCCCACAGCAGAGCACGGGCCCGCGTCGAGCGGGCCCGTGAAGAAGGGGCTCCGTCAGGACTTCGATGCGCGTGCACGAGCGGCGCGCTCCGACTTCGAGGCGCAGCTCCGCCAGCGCAAGGCCGAATTCGGCGCGCGCAACGAAGCGCTGACCGCGCGGACCGGGCGCAATCTGCCGGCGGCGATCGGGATCGCGCTCGCGTTCGCGGTCGTGATGCTCGGCACGCTGCTCCTCTGGCCGCCGTCCTTCATGGTGGTCGCGGCGTTCCTGCTGGGCGTCGGCGTCTACGAGTTGACGAGCGCGATGCGGTTCGCCGGTCGCGACGTCCCGCGGATCCCGAGCGTCGCGGTCGCGGTCGCGATCGTTCCGGCGGCGTTCCTGCTCGGGCAGGTGGCGGCGCTGTTCACCCTGCTCGGCGGCATCGTCCTGATCAGCGTCTGGCGACTGGTCGAGGTCGCCGTCGCGCGGCAGAAGCCCCCGGCCGGCAACGTCGCCCGTGACCTCACCAACGGGTTGTTCGTCCAGGCCTACATCTCGCTGCTCGGCGCCTGCGTCGTGCTGCTCTCCGCTCAGCTCGACGGCAACCTCTGGGTGATCGGTTTCATCCTCGTCGTCGTCGCGGTCGACACCGGCGCGTACGCCACCGGGCTGAACCTCGGCAAGCACCCGATGGCACCTCGCATCAGCCCCAAGAAGACGTGGGAGGGTTTCGCCGGGTCCGTGGCGGCGAGCATCGTCGTCGGCATCCTGGTGGCCCTGTTCATGCTCGGGCTGCCCTGGTGGACGGGTGTCCTGCTCGGTGTGCTCATCTCCGGTTCGGCCACGCTGGGTGACCTGACCGAGTCGATGATCAAGCGCGACCTCGGCATCAAGGACATCTCGTCGTTCCTGCCCGGACACGGCGGCCTGCTCGACCGCATCGACAGCATCCTGCCGTCCGCCGCGGTCGCCTACGTGCTGTACCTCATCGTCAACCACTGACCGCGGTCGGGTCGGCTGAACGCCGCACTCAGCGCGTCCAGGTTGTGCCACGGGTCCGGACTGGCAGAATGACGCCGTGGCCACCACCTTCCCGACCGCAGCCCGTTCCGCTCTCGGTTACGACGTCGACGAAGTCGAGCGTTTCCTCGAGGACGCCCGGCGCGCGTACTCCGCCGACGACAGCGCCCCCGGCATCGAGGCCGCGAAGATCCGCGCCACGGCCTTCTCGATGCGCAAGGGCGGGTACTCCACGTCGCACGTCGACGCTGCGCTCGAGCGGCTCGAGGACGCCTTCGCGGCCCGTGAGCGTGAGCGGGAGATGAGCGAGGTCGGCAAGAAGGCCTGGTACGCAGAAGCACGGACGAAGGCATCCGACGTCGTGGCGCGG
Source organism: Curtobacterium sp. MCBD17_026 (assembly GCF_003234895.2). Lineage (NCBI taxonomy): Bacteria > Bacillati > Actinomycetota > Actinomycetes > Micrococcales > Microbacteriaceae > Curtobacterium > Curtobacterium sp. MCBD17_026. The sequence goes on from NZ_CP126281.1 coordinate 1,392,764, forward strand.
CTCGAGCGGCCGGACGGTCAGCGGTTCAGCCGGGTCAGCGTGCTCGGCACCGGCTACCACCCGAAGGACGTCGACGCGTTCGCCGCCCGGCTCGCCGGGTACTTCCGCGAGGGCAAGCCGCTCAGCCTCACCGAGGTCCGTTCGATCGTCTTCCGCCCGAAGCACGGCGGGTACCGCGAGGCGCAGGTCGACGCGCTGCTCGACGCCGTCGTCGAAGTGATGCTCGCTGTCCGGTGACGACGCGCTGTCCCCAGGTGCTTCGCTTTCCGTGATCGTTCCGTTACCCTGGTCCTACTCATGGGCAGGCACACGGCAGACTCAAGCTCCGACCGCGATACCCGCGAGCACCTCAGCCTCCAGGCTTCCGGTGAGCGCCGCGCGGCAATGCAGCGAACCCGCACGACGGAGACGTCGGCGTTCGGGGTGACCCCGCAGGCAGCGCCCGCGACGACGGGTCCGGTCGCCACGCCGAAGTCGGTGGCGGCGAACCGCGTCTCCGACGAGCGTGTGGCGTCCTTCGCCCACGATGCCCTCGTCGACGCCGACCAGCGTCCCGCGAAGCAGCGCACCGCGACGGTGCAGCGCCGTGCGACGCCGAAGCTCGTCAAGCCCGCCGCATCGTCGGTGAACGCCGTGGCCCGCAAGCGCGCGACCGCCCCGATGATGTCCTTCGTCGGCGTGTTCCTGTTCGTCGGCGGCTCGCTGTTCAACCCGCTGCAGGCCGACGTCGCACAGGCCGCCGTCGACACCCCGGTGCTCGTGAAGACGCCGCCGGCACCGCAGCAGTACACCGCGCACGGCACCTACGCCGTGGCCGCCGCCGACCGTGACGGCTACGACGTCACCGTCCCGGCCCCGAAGGTCGTCAAGCCCGTCGTCGAAGAGGACGAGGCCGACGCCGAGACCACCGACGACACCGCGGCCACCGAGACCCAGCCGGTCTCGGCCGCCAACACGCTCGCCGCCACCGCCGCGACGCCCGACCCGGGCAGCGCGCAGGCGATCGCCCTGCAGCAGGTCACGGCTCGTGGCTGGGGGACCGACCAGTACAACTGCCTGGTCTCGCTGTGGAACAAGGAGTCCGGCTGGCGGGTGAACGCCTACAACCCGAGCGGTGCGTACGGCATCCCGCAGGCCCTCCCCGGCAGCAAGATGGCCACGGCCGGCGCCGACTGGCAGACCAACCCGGCGACGCAGATCACCTGGGGTCTCAACTACATCGCCGGCGTCTACGGCACCCCCTGTGGTGCCTGGGGTCACAGCCAGGCCAACAACTGGTACTGATCGGCTGCTCGGGTGCCGCGCAGCAACCGACCGCGGCGTCCCCGTGGTCGCGACGTCGAGCCTGACGAGGAGACCACCCTCGACCGGCTGATGAGCTCGTGGAAGCGCACCGAGGTCCGTCACGGTCGCGAGTACCAGGTGCAGCCGATCTCGGCCGCGTCGGCGCAGAAGGAGTACATCTGCCCGGGGTGCGGCGGAACGGTCCTGCCCGGCACCGCCCACGTGGTCGTCTGGCGCGCGGACGGCGTGCTCGGTGACGCCGCCGACCTGGCGTCGCGCCGGCACTGGCACAACCACTGCTGGAGCATCGCATGATCGAGCACGACACCGAGATCCGATCCGCCACCGAGTTGCCGGCCCGTCGCACCGAGGTCGAGCTCGTCACGGACGACCACCTGACGCTCGTCGGTGAGCTCGCCGAGCCTGCCGACACCTCGGCTCGCGGAACCATCGTCACGCTCCATCCCCTGCCGACCGCGCACGGGTTCATGGACTCGCACGTGCTCAAGAAGGCTGCCGCACGGTTGCCCGCCCTCGCCGACATCGCGGTGCTGCGGTTCAACTTCCGGTCCGTCACGTCGCCGCGCGGCACCTCCGAGGGCGTCTTCGGCGAGGGTGTGTCCGAGGGCTTCGACCTGCGAGCCGCCGTCGCCGAGGTCATCGACCGCGGCCTGCCGACCCCGTGGCTGGTCGGCTGGTCGTTCGGCACCGAGGTGATCCTCAAGCACGCGCTCGAACACGTCGAGGCAGGCACGGTCGCCGGGGTCGTCCTGCTGTCCCCGCCGCTGCACCGCACCTCGGACGAGGAACTCGTCCGCTGGGCTGCCGTCGGGGTCCCGGTCGTGGCGCTCGTCCCGGAGCACGACGACTTCCTGCAGCCCGAGGCCGCGGCGGCACGGTTCGCGCTCGCCCCGAACGTCCGGGTCGTGGCGGTCGCGGGCGCGAAGCACCTGTGGGTGGGGGAGCGGTACGTGCGGATCGTCCTCGACGCGATCGCCGACCTCGTCGTGCCGGGCAGCGCGCCGCTGCCGACCCGCTGGCCCGTCTGACGACGCCCGGAAGGCGCCCTGCGGCCCGCCACCTGCACCAGGTGGGACTGCCTGGAGGCGCGGGTCGCGCCTCCGGGCAGTGGACCGTCAGCGTTCGGTCGCGTCCACGTCGTCGTCAGCGTCCGCATCCGACGCTGCGGCCGGCGCCGTGCCGAGCAGGCCCGTGGCGTTCGTGAGGACGCCGCGGAGGTTCTCGAGGTACCCCGCGACGGCTTCGCGTTCGGTCCGGATCGCCGCCAGGCGGTCCTCGGCCTCGGCGATGACGCCGGCGGTGCGCTCCTCGGCGTCGGCGACCATCCGGTGCACGCGGTCCTGCGCGTCGGCGACGATGGTGCGCGCGTGCTCCTGGGCCTCGGCCGTGCTCGTGCGCTCGAGGTCGTCGGCCTCCTGCTGCAGGCGCTCGGCGCGCTCCCGGGCCTCGGTCGCGCGACGCGTGGCCTCGGCGAGCTGCAGGTTCGCCTCGTCCAGGTACTTCTGCGTCTCGGTCACCGTCTCGTGGTGCTTCCGCAGGTAGTCCTGCTCGGCGTCGTCACGTCGGGAAGCGAGCTCCGACTCGAGCGTCGTGCGGGCTTCGTCGCGCTCCCGGGCGATCTCGGCGCGGACCTCGTCGCGCTCCTTCACCAGGGCGGCGCGGGCGGTGTCGATCTCCTGCCGCAGGGCGGTGCGCTCGGCCTCGAGCACCCCGAGCTCGGCGGTGCGGCGGTCGGCGATCTCGGTGTCGACCTCGGCGTGCTCGCGCTCGCGTCGGGCGGCGATGGCGTTCTCGTGCTCACGGAGCGCGCGCTCGGCTGCCGCAACGGCCTCCGCGCGCTCCTGCGCGATCCGGGCGTCGTGCTCCTCGAGCTCACGGGCGATCCGGTCGGCGGTCTCCTGCACCAGGCGCGCGTTCTCGACGCGCGTCTGTTCCTCGTCGACGCGGAGCTGCGCGCGGGCCGCTTCGACCTCCTGCTCCAGTGCGGTGCGGGCGGCGGCGAGTTCGCGGTCCCACTGGGCGCGGGCGGCGGCGAGTTCCTCGTCGAGCTCGCGGCGGCGGTCGGCGACCTCGCTGTCGAGTTCGGCGCGACGGCGGGTGACCTCGGACTCGAGTTCGGCGCGACCGGTCTCGAGTGCCAGCGCGTGTGCCTGCTGCTCCTCGTCACGCTCACGGTGCCAGGCGGCACGACCCTCGGTGACCTCGCGCTCGAGGGCCTCGCGCCGGGTCGTCTCCTCACGGTCGAGGTCCTCGGTACGGCGGGTGTGGTCGGCTTCGAAGACCGTCCGGCGGTGCTCGGTCTCGCGGTCGAGCTCGGCGGCGGCGGTGCGGGCCTCGGCGGACTCCCGCTGGGCGATCTCGCGCAGTTCTGCGACCTCGTGCTCGACCTGGGCGCGCAGGGCGTTCGTCTCGCGGATGGCGATGGAGCGGACCTCGGCGGCCTCGGTCACGGCGGCACCGCGGATCGCGGCCGCTTCGTTCCGGGCGTCCTGCGTGAGCAGGCCGGCCTCGGCGCGGGCGCGCTCGACGGTGTCGGCTGCCTCGGCGCGGGCGCGGGTGAGCTCGTTGGTGGCGCGGGTACGGGCGTCCTCGAGGGTGTCGCGCGCTTCTTCCTGTGCTTCGCGGACGGTGCGCTCGGCTTCGGTGCGGCTCGAGGCACGGAGCCGCTGGGCGTCGATGTCCGCCTGGCTGATGAGCCGGGTCGACTGCTCCTCGGCCACGCGCAGGGTGGACTCGAGGCGGGTGCCGAGTCCGCTGTACGTGGGGGTGCCGGCTTCGTCGAGCTCGCCCTGCAGCTCGGAGACCCGGGCCTGCAGGAGACGGATCTCCTTCGCGGCGTCGGCGCGGTCGTTGTTCGACTTGATGAGCTCGCGGCGCAGGTCGTTCAGTGCGCGTTCCACCTCGTCGCGGCGGTACCCGCGCAGCTCGGTTCCGAACTCGGCCTCGTCGTTCGCCACGTGTCGCTCCTGGGGTCGGCAGCGGGCCAGGTTCGGCCCGCTGCCGATTGTAGTGGGGGCCGGAGCGGGGCGTCTGAGTCCGGCGACAGCGCGGATTGATGCACTGTCCAGCGTTGCTCGCTATCCTGAGTCGCTGATTCGCGCGCCGACATCCCCACCCCGGCGCGGTAGGGAGAGAGTTCGTGCGATTCGTCCTGGCGATCGTCAGTTTCGTCATCGGTCTGCTGCTCGTGGCGCTGGCGGTGGGACAGCGGACCGTGTTCGCGCCGCCGTCCTCGCTCGTGGCCGAGAGCTCGACGACCAGTTCCGCCCCGGTGACGGTGATCCCGGGGACGACCCTCAACGCCAACCCCGGCTACCAGCGCATCAACGTGTCCGGCTCCGGCAAGGTCTTCGCGGCCTACGGCAAGACCGCCGACGTCGACGCCTGGATCGGTGACGCCGAGCACACCACGCTCCGCTTCGACGCCGAGAAGGGTTCGCTCGTCGGGTCGACCACGGGCAGCGAGACCAGCGTCCCCTCGCCCGGGGGCAGCGACCTCTGGTACCAGGAGTACGACGGCGCCGGGCAGTTCACCGTGCGTCTGCCGCAGGACGTCTCGGTGCTGGTCGTCAGCGACGGCAAGGCCGCGGCCCCGAGCGACGTGTCCGTCACCTGGCCGCAGGACACCGCGACCCCGGCGGTCGGTCCGCTGCTCGTGGCCGGTGGCGTGTTCGTCGTCGGAGGCCTCGTGCTGCTCGTCCTCGCGTTCCTGCACCAGCGCCGCGGCCGCGGTCCCCGTCGCCGTAGTGGGGGCAGCCGGCCGCCGCGGGTGCGCGCCTCGCGCCGTGCTGCCGCAGCCGGTGCGCAGGTGCCGCGTCCTGGTCGCCGCGGCACGCGCGCCTTCGTCGGCGTGCCGGTGCTGCTCGTCGGTGCCCTGACCCTGGCCGGCTGTTCCTCGGACTACTGGCCGCAGGGCGGCGACCCGTCGCTCGCCACGCCGACCCCGACGGCCACTGCCACGGGGGCTGCGGAGACGACCGAGCCGACGGCTGCGACCAAGCAGCAGATCACCCGCGTCGTGCAGCGCACCGCCGCCGTGGCGAAGCAGGCCGACGAGACCCGCGACAGCAGGCTCGCCGGGACCCGTTTCACGGGCGCCGCGCTCGAGCTGCGCGAGGCGAACTACGCGATCCGCGCGAAGGACACGGACGTCAAGGCGCCGCCGGCGATCTCGGCCGCGCAGGTGTGCGTCGCGCTGCCGCAGCAGACCGACAGCTGGCCGCGCACGGTCTTCACGATCGTCGCCGAGGACTGCGACGCCAAGTCGGCCCCGCAGGCCCTGACCCTGGTGCAGGACACCGCTCGCGATCCGTACAAGGTGGCGTACGACGTCTCGCTCGAGGCCGACGCGAAGATCCCGAGCCTCGCGCCGACGACGATCGGTGCCGCACTGCTCGCGCCGGAGTCGAAGCTCCTGACGATCCAGCCCGACCAGGTCGCGACCGCGTACGGCGACATCCTGTCGAAGGACACCGCCAGCGAGTACGCCGACCTGTTCGCGAGCGAGGGTGATGCGCTCCGCACCACCATCGGCAAGGCGTACAAGGACAAGAAGGCCAAGGCCCTGCCGGACACGGCGAAGATCGAGTACTCGTCCGAGGTCCCGGCCGACTCCGCCGTCGCCATCGCGACCGACGACGCCGGTGCCCTGGTCTCCGCCGACCTGGACGAGGTCGAGAAGGTGACCCCGACCGCCTCGGGCGCCGAGGTGAACACCGAGGGTGCCGTCAAGGCACTGTCCGGCGTGGACACGAGCAAGAAGGGCATCAGCGCGACCTACAGCGTCCAGCTGCTCTTCTACGTGCCGCCGGTCGCCTCGGATGGCAAAGTGGTCCTGCTCGGGTTCACACAGGGCCTGACCGCAGCGAGTGAGGTGCAATGAGCAACATCCCCCCGACCCCGTCCGGGCTCCGCGGAGCCGTGGACCTGTCGTCCCTCGTCGACCGCGCACAGCGGCCGCCCCAGCCGTCCGGTGCTCCGGCCCCGGCGGGTTCCACTGGCGGTGCCGTGCCCGGTACCGAAGCCGACACCGCGAACGGCGCCGACCTGACGGTGCCGTCGCTCGTGATCGACGTCACCGATGCGACGTTCCAGGACGTCCTGCAGCTGTCGACCATCGTCCCGGTCATCGTGGACATCTGGGCCGAGTGGTGTGGGCCGTGCAAGCAGCTCTCGCCGATCCTCGAGCAGCTCACCGCGGAGTACGACGGCCGCGTGGTGCTCGCCAAGGTGGATGCCGACACGAACCCGCAGCTCGTGCAGGCGTTCCAGGCGCAGTCGATCCCGACCGTGGCCGCCGTGATCGGCGGACGCCCGCTCGGGCTCTTCGTCGGGGCACTGCCCGAGGCGCAGGTCCGCGACGTCTACGAGCAGGTGCTCCAGGCGGCCGAGCAGAACGGCGTGACCGGTCGCGTCACCGTCGACGGCGGAGCGGCCCCCACCGACGCCGAGCAGGGCGAGCCGGAGCCGGAGCCGCTCCCGCCGCACCACCAGGCCGCGTACGACGCGATCGAGCGGGGCGACTTCGCCACCGCGATCGAGGAGTACAAGACCGCGATCCTGCAGGACCCGCACGACCAGATGGCCGTCGCCGGCCTCGCACAGGTGTCGCTGCTCGATCGGCTCAACGGCCGGACGGCCGACGAGATCCGTGCGGCAGCGGCCGCCGGCCCGCAGGACGTCCAGGCGCAGCTGGCGGTCGCCGACCTCGACATCTCGGGCGGGCACGTCGACGACGCCTTCGGGCGTCTGCTCGACCTCGTGCCGACGGTGTTCGGCGATGACCGCGAGGCCCTGCGTGTCCGGCTCGTCGAGTACTTCGAGCTCATCGGTAGCGAGGACCCGCGCGTCGTCGCGGCGCGTCGTCGCCTGGCGAACGCCCTGTACTAGACCCGTAGGGTCCTCGCGGCGGAGAAGACGCCGTCGTCACACCGAGACGCCGCCGGATCCGGCGGCGTCTCGGTGTGTCCGGGGCATCTCGAGGACACGACGGCGTCTCGCGCATCGCGGCGGACGCGGCAACGGACAGACGGGAGGCCCGGTGCCAGCTGGCACCGGGCCTCCCGTCCGTCGGTCGGTCGCGTCGCGGACGCTGGCCGGGCTACTGGGCCAGCTTCAGCCAGACGGCGCCGAGCGGCGGGACCACGAGGTGCGCTGAGGCCGGGCGGCCCGCCCACGGGGTGTCCTCCGCCGTGACGACGCCGAGGTTGCCGACCCCGGAGCCGCCGTACTCGCCCGCGTCGGTGTTGAGCACCTCGTGCCACTCGCCAGCGGTCGGCAGCCCGAAGCGGCGCTCCACCGGCACGCCGGAGAAGTTCACGAACACCGCGACCCGGTCGTCGCCGTCCTTCCGCAGGAACCCGAGGGTCGAGTGCGGTGCGTCGCCGCCCTCGAGCCACTCGAAGCCGTCGGCCGTCGAGTCGTGCGTCCAGAGCGCCGGGGAGTCCTTGTACACGCGGTTGAGCTCCGCGACGAGGTCCTGCACACCGCGGTGGCCGGGCTGGTCGAGGAGCCACCAGTCGAGGCCCTTCGCCTCGGACCACTCGGAGGGCTGCGCGAACTCCTGGCCCATGAAGAGCAGCTGCTTGCCGGGGTGCGCCCACATGAACGCCAGGTAGGCGCGCACGTTGGCGAGCTTCTGCCACTCGTCGCCGGGCATCTTGCCGTACAGGGAACCCTTGCCGTGCACGACCTCGTCGTGGCTGATCGGCAGGGTGAACTGCTCGCTGAAGGCGTAGACGAACGAGAACGTGATCTCGTCGTGGTGGTAGCTGCGGTACGCGGGGTCGCGCTGCACGTACTCGAGCGAGTCGTGCATCCAGCCCATGTTCCACTTCTGCCCGAAGCCGAGCCCGCCGGCGCTCGTCGGCTGCGTCACGCCCGGCCACGAGGTGCTCTCCTCCGCGATCATCACGATGCCGGGGTAGCGCTTGTACGCCGTCGCGTTCGTCTCCTGCAGGAACGAGATCGCGTCGAGGTTCTCGCGGCCGCCGTGGATGTTCGGCAGCCAGTCGGTGCGGGAGTAGTCGAGGTACAGCATCGAGGCCACCGCGTCGACCCGCAGGCCGTCGATGTGGAACTCCTCGAACCAGTACAGCGCGTTCGCGACCAGGAAGTTGCGCACCTGCGGCTGTCCGAAGTCGAACACGTAGGTGCCCCAGTCGAGCTGCTCGCCGCGGCGGGGGTCCGGGTGCTCGAACAGCGCGTAGCCGTCGAAGCGCCCGAGGGCCCACTCGTCCTTCGGGAAGTGTCCGGGGACCCAGTCCATGATCACGCCGATGCCCGCGGAGTGCAGACGGTCGATCAGGTAGCGCAGGTCGTCCGGCGAACCGAAGCGCGCGGTCGGTGCGTAGTACCCGGTGACCTGGTAGCCCCACGAGCCGCCGAACGGGTGCTCGGCGAGCGGCAGGAACTCCACGTGGGTGAAGCCGGTGTACTCCATGTGGCCGATGAGCTGGTCGGCGACCTCGCGGTACGACAGGCCGGGGCGCCAGGAGCCGAGGTGCACCTCGTAGACGCTCATCGGAGCGTCGTGCGTGGTGGTCTGGGCGCGGCGCTCCATCCAGGCGGCGTCGCCCTCGGACCACGTGTACGTGGACTCGGTGACGACCGAAGCCGTCGCCGGGGCGATCTCGGCTTCGCGGGCGAACGGGTCGGCGCGTTCCACCCACCCGGAGTCGGTGAGGATCTGGAACTTGTAGCGCTGGCCGACGACGGCGCCGGGCCAGAACAGCTCCCAGACGCCGAGGTCGCTCAGACGGCGCATCGCGGTGGTGCGGCCTTCCCAGCCCTCGAAGTCGCCGATCACGCGGACGGCGGTCGCCCGAGGTGCCCAGACGGCGAACGCGACGCCGTCGACCCCGTCGACGGTGCGGGCGTGTGCGCCGAGGTGGTGCCAGAGCTGCTCGTCACGGCCCTCGCCGAACAGGTGCAGGTCGAGCTCGCCGAGCGTCGGGGCGAACCGGTACGCGTCGTCGGTGGTCCACGTGGCGTCGTCCTCGTCCGTGGACTCGTCGTAGTCGTACTCCGACTCGACGCGGTAGCGACCGAGCGGGCCGGCGGTGGCGCCGGCCCAGAGCCCGTCACCCTCGTGCGTGAGCTCGATGTCGTCGCCGTCGGGGCGGACGATCCGTACCGCACGGGCCAGGTGCCGGACGACGCGGACGCTGGTGCCGCCGTCGACCGGGTGCGGGCCGAGCACGTCGTGCGGCTGGGACCAGCGGCCCTCGGCCACCTGCAGACGCAGCCAGTCCTCGATCGGAGCCGGACGCGGATCCGTGGACGTACCGGCGGCGGCCGGAGCCGAGGCAGCAGCGGTGGGGGCGACCGGAGCCTCGACGGAGGCCGGCCGGACGACGGGCGCGGCGCCCCCGGTCGGGGCCGTCGGGGTGTCGGACGCCGAGGCGGCTGCGACGGACGGCTGCCGCGGGTGCGTCGGATCGGCGGGGTGCCCGGCGAGCGTGGCGGACTCCGCCACCCCGCGGTCGGGCGCCTCGCGCTGCGCCGGCGGGGCGCCGGGCAGGTCCTCGTCGGGCGCGGACACCTTCGGTTCGTACCGCGGCACGGCCGGCGGCGGAGGCGGCACCGGCGGGACGGCCGGTCCGCGCTTCGTGGGGTCGGTCGGGTCGTTGGTCATCGGTGGGGTCCTTCCACGACGAGCAGGTGCACGGGCTCCTGGAACGCATCCAGGCGGACGTAGTTCGACGCGCCCCAGGTCCAGCGCTGACCGGTCACGACGTCACGGACGTCGAACAGGCCCTCGGTCGGCAGACCGAGTGCGGCGAGGTCCAGGTGCACGGTGGTCTCACGGGCGGAGTGCGGGTCGACGTTGGCGACCACGATCACGGTGTCGGGGCGTCCTGACCGGATGTACTCGCCCGACAGGTGCTTCGAGTAGACGACGATCGCCGGGTCCTCGGCGGCGTGCACGTGCAGGTTCCGCAGCTGTCGGAGTGCGGGGTGCGCCTGCCGGAAGCGGTTGAGCATCGTGACGTACGGCGCGAGCGACGCACCTTCGGCCTCGGCCAGGGCGAAGTCACGCGGCTTGTACTCGTACTTCTCGTTGTCGATGTTCTCTTCGGAGCCCGGTCGGGCGACGTCCTCGAAGAGCTCGTAGCCGGCGTACATGCCCCACGTCGGTGCACCGGTGGCGGCGAGCGCCGCGCGCACCTTGTAGCCGGCACGGCCGCCGAACTGCAGGTACTCGGTGAGGATGTCGGGGGTGTTCACGAAGAGGTTCGGGCGCAGGTAGTCGCTCGTCTCGTGGGAGAGCTCCGTGAAGTAGTCCTCGATCTCGTCCTTGGTGTTGCGCCAGGTGAAGTACGAGTACGACTGCTGGAACCCGGCTTCGGCGAGCGCGCGCATCATCGCCGGGCGGGTGAACGCCTCGGCGAGGAACACGGTGTCGGGGTGCTCGTCGCGGATCTCACGGATGACCCGCTCCCAGAACCAGAGCGGCTTGGTGTGCGGGTTGTCGACGCGGAAGATCCGGATGCCGAAGTCGATCCAGTGGCGCAGCACGCGCTCGACCTCGGTGACCAGGCCCTCGGGGTCGGTGTCGAACTGGATCGGGTAGATGTCCTGGTAGCGCTTCGGCGGGTTCTCGGCGGTCGCGATGGAGCCGTCGGCACGCTGTGTGAACCACTCCGGGTGCTGGGTGACCCAGGGGTGGTCGGGGGAGCACTGCAGTGCGAAGTCGAGCGCCACTTCCATGCCGGTGTTCTTCGCCGTCTCGACGAAGCCGCGGAAGTCGTCCTCGGTGCCGAGGTCGGGGTGGATCGCGTCGTGCCCGCCCTCGGGAGAGCCGATCGCCCAGGGACTGCCGGGGTCGTTCGGCCCGGGCGTGAGGGTGTTGTTCGGCCCCTTGCGGGCGGTGGTGCCGATGGGGTGGATCGGCGGCAGGTAGATGACGTCGAAGCCCATCCGGGCGACGGCGGGCAGACGGCGGGCCGCGGTGCGGAAGTCGCCGCTCTTCCAGGAGCCGTCGGGGTTCTTCTTCGCGCCTTCGGAGCGGGGGAAGAACTCGTACCAGGCACCGACGCCGGCGCGGGTGCGTTCGACGTCGAGCAGCTGGGTGGCGGAGTGCGTGCGGAGCGAGGTGAGCGGTGCTTCCTCGACCTCGGCGACGATGCGCGGGTCGTCGACGGCGGCCAGGCGTTCGGCCGGGTCGAGGTCGGTGTCACGGACGCGCGCGGCGGCACGGGTGGCGGCGGGGGAGTCGGTCTCCTCGGCCAGCCGGTCGAGCAGCACGGCGCCGTCGAGCAGGGTCGCCTCAGTGTCGACGCCGGCCGCGATCTTCAGGCGTGCGCCGTGCAGCCAGCTCGCCCAGTCGTCGGAGTACGACTCGACGTGCCAGGTCCAGACGCCGACGTGGTCGACCTGCACCGTGGCTTCGTAGCGGTCGGTGCCGGGGGCACCGAGGGTCATGGGGACGGTGCGGGTTCCACCGTCTGGGCGTTCGAGGACGAGGTCTGCGCCGATGATGCCGTGTCCTTCTCGGAAGACGGTTGCACCGAACGTGATCACCTCGCCGTCGAATGCCTTGCCGGGGAAGCCGTTCGGCGTCCTCGGGGCGAGCTCGGTGATCGGGATGCGCCCGATCTTCGGGCGGCGGGGTCGGTCTGCGGTGGCCACGGAAGCGACGCTACCCGGCGGGCGGCTCCGCGTTCCCCGGAATCGGCCCGCTGTGGCGGGCCGGGCGCGCCGTGGAGCCTGTGGAGGACCGGACGCCGGGCCCGTGGCGGAGCCGCCACGGGCCTGGCGTCCCGCGGCCGGTCGCGACGCCGGGCCGCACCCGACTGCTCGGCGCTACGCCACCTCGAACAGGTGGATGCCGGGGCCGTAGGCGGTGAAGACCTGCCCGGCAGGTCGGAGGCGCTCGTGGTCGCGGTGCTTCTCGCTCGACCAGGCCAGCCGGTACCCGAGGACGTCCTCGCGCACCGGCAGGGTCAGGTCGCGGGTGCGGCCGCTGCCGTGCACCACCACCAGGACGCGGTCGAAGGGCTCGTGTTCGGGCGTCGACTCGACGAAGTACTGCAGGGCGCGGTGCACCGGCTGGTCCCAGCCCTCGATCGTCATCGGGTGCCCGTCGGGTCCGTACCAGGACATCCGCGAGGCCCCCGGGGTCTCCTGCCCCTCGACGCCGAAGCGGGTGGGTCGGAGCGACGGGTGCGCCTGCCGGAACCGGGCCAGCGCGGCGACGGCCTCGGTCATCGCCTCGGCGTCCTCGTCGTCGGACCAGTCCACCGGGGTCAGGTCGTCGGACACCACGTAGGCGTTGTTGTTGCCGTGCTGCGTGCGGCTCCGCTCGTCACCGGCGGTGAGCATCGGCACCCCGGCGGACAGCATCAGGGTCGCCACCAGGTTGCGCATCGACCGACCACGCGCGGCGCGGACCCCGCGGTCGGCGGTGTCACCCTCGATGCCGTGGTTGAACGAGCGGTTGTCGTTCGAGCCGTCACGGTTGTCCTCGCCGTTGGCCTCGTTGTGCTTGCCGTCGTACGAAACCAGGTCGAGCAGGGTGAAGCCGTCGTGCGCGGTGACGAAGTTGACGCTCGCCAGCGGGCCGCGGTCGGCGCCGAAGACGTGACGCGAGCCGGTCAGGGCTCCGGCGAGCGCGCCGATCCCGGTCTGCGGCAGGCCGGTGCGGCGCTCCTCGGCGATGTCGGTGAGCCAGAACTGGCGGACCGTGTTGCGGAACCCGTCGTTCCACTCGCTCGTGCGCTGGCCGGCCGCGCCGAACGCCCCGGTCTTCCAGCCGTCCGGGCCGACGTCCCACGGCTCGGCGATCATCAGGGTGTCCTGCAGGTCGGGGTGGTTCCGGATGCGCTCGAGCAGTGGGTGCGACGGGTCGAAACGGTGCTCGCCGTCGCGGGCGAGGGCGGCCATCAGGTCGAAGCGGAACCCGTCGACCTGCACCTCGCGCGCCCAGTACACCAGGCTGTCGACGACGAGGTCCGCCGTCGCCTCGACCGAGGTGTCGAGCGTGTTCCCGCACCCGGTGGTGTCGTAGTACGTGTCCCGGCGGGGCGGGTCGGTCTGCGCCCAGCGGTAGCGGTTCGCACCGTCGATGCCACGCAGGCTCGTCGTCGGACCACCCAGGCCCTCTTCCGCGGTGTGGTTGTAGACGACGTCCAGGACGACCTGGATGCCGGCCTCGTGCAGCAGCCGGACCATGCCCTTGAACTCGCGCAGGACGGCGTCGGCGCCCTCCTGCTGCGCAGGCGCCGAGGCGTGCGCGGCGTGCGGGGCGAAGAAACCGAGCGTGTTGTAGCCCCAGGCGTTCTGACGACCGGCGTCGCGGAGCCACCGCTCGGTGTCGAACGCCTGCACGGGCAGCAGCTCGAGCGTGGTGACGCCGATGCGGTGCAGGTGCGCGATCGTGGTCTCGTGGGCGACCCCGGCGTACGTGCCGCGCAGGTGCTGCGGCAGGTGCGGGTTCGCTGCCGTCAGGGTGCGGACGTTCGCCTCGTACACGACAGCGCGGTCGAGCGGGACCTGCGGCTTCACGACGCCGCCCCAGTCGAAGGCGTCGTCGACGACCACGCTGGTCCAGCGGGGACCGGCCGCTTCTTCGTCGCCGGTCGGCAGGATGCCCCGCGCGTACGGGTCGAGCAGCGGACGCGTCGGGTCGAACTCGTGTCGCGGCCCGACCGGCCCGTCGACGAGCAGGTGGTAGCGGTCGCCGGGCATGATCCCAGGGACCTCGCCGGTCCACACGTCCGTGTCCGGCACCCGCTCGAGCGGGTGCCGGGTCGGCCCGCCGTCGGTGCGGTCGGCACCGTCCGCGCCGTCGGCGCTTCCCGCGCTCGCCACGACCAGGACGACGCCCGTCGCCGTCGCGGACCGCAGGGTGAACCGGGGGACGGTCCCGCCCAGGGAGAACCCCGGTGTGAGGTCGATCGCTGTCTCGTGCACGCGACAAGGGTACGAGGACCGGCGCGTATCCTGGACACTGCTCGATCCAGGGGGTGCATTTGTCGGTCTACCTCGACCACGCCGCGACGACGCCGATCCTGCCGGAGGCGCTCGCCGCCTTCACCGATGCCCTGGGCACCGTCGGCAACCCGTCGTCCATCCACAGCGCCGGTCAGCGCGCCAAGATGCTGCTCGAGGACGGCCGCGCCGCCGTCGCCCGCTCGCTCGACGCCGACCCGGTGGAGGTCGTGTTCACCTCCGGCGGCACCGAGAGCATCAACCTCGCCGTGAAGGGCCTGTTCTGGGCTCGCCAGCGCGACCGCCGGCGGCCCCGCATCGTCGTCCCGGGTGGCGAGCACCACGCCACCGTCGACACCTTGACCTGGCTGGAGACGCACGAGGGCGCCGTCATCGACGTGGTCCCGTTGGACGCGCAGGGTCGCGTCGACCTCGCCGGACTGGAGGCGCGGCTCGCCGACGCCTCAGACGTCGCCCTGGTCACGTTCCTGTGGGCGAACAACGAGGTGGGCACCATCCAGCCCGTGTCACGGATCGTCGAGCTCGCGCACGCCTCCGGCGTGCCCGTGCACAGCGACGCGGTCGCCGCCTACGGGCAGGTGCCGGTGTCGTTCGCCGGGTCCGGCCTCGACGCGCTCAGCGTCTCCGCGCACAAGGTCGGTGGGCCCGTCGGGATCGGTGCGCTCGTGCTCGGACGGAAGGCCACCGTCGAGCCCCTCATCCACGGTGGTGGGCAGCAGCGGCAGGTGCGGAGCGGCACGCAGGACGCCCCGGCGGCTGCGGCCTTCGGCGTGGCGGCCAGCGCGGTCGTCGCCGAGCCGATGCCGCACCCGTCGCTCGTCGCCCTGCGGGACCGGCTGATCGCCGGGGTCCGTGCAGCCGTGCCGTCAGCGGTGCTGATGGGGGACCCCGTCGACCGGCTGCCGGGCAACGCGCACTTCACGTTCCCCGGGTGCGAGGGCGACTCGCTCCTGTTCCTGCTCGACGCCGCCGGGGTCGCGGTCTCGACCGGATCGGCGTGCCAGGCCGGTGTGCCCGAGGCGTCGCACGTGCTGCTCGCGATGGGGCTGTCGGAGCAGGACGCCCGTGGTGCGCTCCGGATCACGCTCGGCCACACGACCACCGATGCCGACGTCGACGCGTTCCTGGCGGCGCTGCCGGATGCCGTCGCACGGGCCGGTGCCGCGGGGATGGCGTCGAGGGAGCCGCTGCTCGGGCGGTAGTGGTTGACTCCGGGCATGCTTCGCTCGTCCGCCGTGTGGGTCGTCTTCGCCCTGCTCGGCATCGTGTTCTTCGGGGTCTCGGTCGCGCTGTTCGCCCAGGCGGGATCCCGGCCCTTCGGGTTCGTCACCCTCGTCTGCGCGGTCGTCGTCCTGGCGAGTGCCTGGGTGGGACACCGGCGATCTCGGCTGCGGCGCTGACGCCGGTCCCCTTCCAGGGCATACTGCTGCTCGTGGTGCTGGGGCAGGACGACGTACACGACGCAGGGGACGTCCGCCGTCCAGCGCGCGTCAGACCGCCGCGGGACGACAACTTGTACCGCTCGACCGAGTGGAACGACGAGATCGCTGCGGCGTTCGAAGCGAAGCTCGCACGTGCGCGCCAGTAGCTTGATCTCGTGACGACTCCGAGACCAGAGGGCAGCGCCGACCTGGTGGGCCTGCTCGTCGGTGCTCCGTTCGCGCTCATCGGGATCGTGCTGCTCGTGTCCGCAGGAAGCACACCGACTGCCGTCCTCGGGGCCGCGGTGCTCCTCTCCGGCACGATGCTGGTGTGCACCGCTCTGCTCATCCGAGGGCTGCGCCGGGAGCGCTGACCATGGCCACCAACAGCGGTGAGCGCCACCCTCGGAACGGCACCCGGCCGGACAGCCGCTGGGCCGTCCCGATCCGTCGGGTCTTCCCCTGGTGGTACCTCAGCGGCGCGGTGGCGACGATGGCGATCCTGATCCTGGTCGATCCCGACGGCAGCCAGGCGACGGTGGCGTTCTGGGGACCGACGATCGGGATCGCGATCCAGGACCGCGAGAAAGCTGCGCGCGCTCGACTGGACCGCGGCCTGCCGGTCGACCGACGGTCGCTCCTGTCGCCTCCGTGGCTCGAACCGACCTGCGCGGGCTTGCTCACGGCTGTGGCAGTGGGGCTCGGCATGCTCATCAACGCGCTCTTCGGGCACGGCACGTTCGTCACGACGTGGGTCGGAGCGGGGGTCTTCCTCGGGGGAGCCGCGTCGTTGGTCATTCTCCTGCTGGCCCTGAGGCGCCGACGCCGCCGACGGCCGAGCGTTGCGGGCGGCGTCAGCTGAGCGGCCGCTCCGAGAGAAAGCGACCGGCACGCCGGTACTGGAAGGCGAGTTGCACGAGCCCGACCACGAACGCGAGCGACGCGACGAGCTCGAGCAGCTTTATGGCCACGCTGTCCGTGCTCACCGCTGTCGACGCGGCGAACAGCATCAGGGCCCCGAAGATCGGCAGGATGCCGAGCGTGGCTCGACGGTTCTGCACGGCGACCGCGGTGACGATGTCCGCGTGCTCGTCGTCGACCGGCTCCTTGCCGGCGATCTGACGCCGCACCGACCGCTGCTCAGCGCGCGAGAGCGGGCTGCTCACCGATCGCCAGCGAGTGACGTAGTGACCGGAGCGGTACGCCCACACGAAACCGACGATGCCGACGACCAGCCCGAGCAGCAACAGCAGGAGCTGGAGGAGCAGCTGCACGCCACCGCCGCCACTCGCGTGGTTGCTCCCGGTGGCCGGCACCAGCACCAGCGCCAGGACCACCCCGACCGCCCACGAGACCAGGACGAGTGCCCCCACCCACACGAACACGCGCGTCCGGCGACGGTGGAACCCGTCGTCGCTCTGGCCGTCGGCGAGCCGGGCGGCGGCTGCCCATCGATCGGCTCCGGCTGGGTCGGTTGCGGGGCTGGTCATGGTTCTGGTCCTGACGTCGAGGGTCTCTCGGGTCTACGGGCCGCAGTCGGCTCGGGTCGCGTGGGCGACTCCGGAAGCGACTGCCGTCGGACCCGCACGAGGGGATCGCCACCGACCCGCTTCGTTGTGATACTTGGACATGCTCGAGTTGGTGAGACCGCAGACGGCGTTGTACGAGGCGTGGGCCGAAGCGCATGCCGAGTGGGGGCCGGGCGTGCACGAGGACGGTTTCGGGATCACCGCCCACGACGACGTCGGCGACGAGGACGGGTTCCGCACCTGGGTCGGACGACTGCACGCCAGACCCGGAGCGCTCTGGTGGATCGTCGAGGACGGCCGCGTCCTGGGCGGGATCGCACTCCGGGCTCCGGGAGACGCGGACGGCGTGCAGCGGTTCGGCCACGTCGGGTACGGGATCCGCCCGTCGGCGAGGGGCCGAGGCGTGGCGACGTGGGCGCTGGGCCAGGTGCTCGCGCACGCATCGCGCGTCGGGATCGACCCGGTGATCGCCGTCTGCCGCGATGACAACGACGGCTCCATCGGGGTGTTGGAGCACTACGACGCCGTCCTGCTGTCGACCGAGCGCCGCGGGGGCGTGCGGCTGCGACGGTACGCCATCGCCAGGTCGCACCGGAGGCCCGGATGACCAAGCGCCGGTCACCCGGTGCTGCGGGGCCGGGGCGGGGGTGCAGGGCGCGTGGAGGAAGACCGCGACCGGCGGGACGGACCGACACCGGGCCTCCCGGTCGGCCGAGTCGGACTCGCGCCGGTAGGATCGATGACCATGGTCGAACTGGACTTCACCGAGCAGCTCTCCGCCCTTCGCGAGACCTTCGGCAACATCCGCTCGGTGGTCGACGTCGACCGCCTGCAGCGTGAGATCGCCGACCTCAGCGAGCAGGCCGGGGCCCAGGACCTCTGGGACGACGTCGACCACGCGCAGCAGGTGACGAGCGCGCTCTCGCACCGCCAGTCGGAGCTGAAGAAGATCACCGACACCGAGCAGCGCATCGACGACCTCGAGGTGCTGGTCGAGATGGCGAACGAGGGCGACGACCAGGAGTCCGCCGACGAAGCCCTCGCCGAGCTCAAGGCGATCCAGAAGATGATCGGCGACTTCGAGGTGCAGACGCTCCTGGACGGCGAGTACGACGACCGGCCCGCGGTCATCACGATCCGTGCCGGCGCGGGCGGTGTCGACGCGGCGGACTTCGCCGAGATGCTCCTCCGCATGTACCTGCGGTACGCCGAGCAGCACAACTTCAAGACCACCGTGATGGACACCTCGTACGCCGAAGAAGCGGGCATCAAGTCCGCGACGTTCGAGATCGACGCCCCGCACGCGTTCGGCACGCTGTCGGTCGAGGCCGGCACCCACCGCCTGGTGCGGATGTCGCCGTTCGGTGCCGCAGGCAAGCGCCAGACGTCCTTCGCCGCGGTCGAGGTCATCCCGCTCATGCCGGAGACCGCCGTCATCGACATCCCCGAGAACGACATCCGCGTCGACGTGTTCCGCTCGTCGGGCCCCGGTGGGCAGTCCGTCAACACGACCGACTCCGCGGTGCGCCTGACGCACATCCCGACCGGCACCGTCGTCTCGATGCAGAACGAGAAGTCGCAGATCCAGAACCGTGCTGCCGCCATGCGCGTGCTGCAGTCGCGCCTGCTCCTCCTGAAGAAGGAAGAGGAGAACGCGAAGAAGAAGGAACTCGCCGGCAACATCACGGCGAGCTGGGGCGACCAGATCCGCTCCTACGTGCTGGCGCCGTACCAGATGGTCAAGGACCTCCGGACGGAGCACGAGGTGAACAACCCCTCAGCCGTTTTCGACGGTGATCTGGACGGCTTCATCAACGCGGGCATCCGCTGGCGCAAGCAATCCGCCGCCGAGTAGGGGTTCGTGAGCCGCGCGCCTCGCTTGCTTTCCAAGCGGGGCGACCTACCCTGATCCGGTCATGATCAAATTCGACCAGGTCACCAAGGTCTACTCGGGCAACCCGAGTCCGGCGCTCGACAACCTCACCCTCGAGATCCTCAAGGGCGAGTTCGTGTTCCTCGTGGGCGCGTCCGGTTCCGGCAAGTCCAGCTTCCTGCGCCTCGTGCTCAAGGAGGAGAAGCCCACCAGTGGGCAGATCCACGTGCTCGGGCAGCGCCTCGGGTCCCTGGCATCGCGGAAGGTCCCGTACTTCCGCCGCAACCTCGGTGTGGTCTTCCAGGACTTCCGTCTGCTGCCGAACAAGAACGTGTTCGACAACGTGGCGTTCTCGCTGCAGGTCATCGGCAAGAGCAAGGGCTTCATCAGCGAGGCCGTGACCGACGTGCTGAAGCTCGTCGGGCTCGCCGGCAAGGCCACCCGCATGCCGCACGAACTCTCCGGTGGTGAGCAGCAGCGCGTGGCCATCGCCCGCGCCGTCGTGAACAAGCCGGCGATCCTGCTGGCCGACGAGCCCACCGGGAACCTGGACCCCACCACGTCCGCCGGCATCATGGCGCTCCTCGAACGCATCAACCAGGGAGGCACCACCGTGCTGATGGCGACGCACGACGCCAGCATCGTGAACCAGATGCAGCGTCGGGTCATCGAGCTCTCGAACGGCACCGTCCTGCGCGACGAGCAGTCCGGCGGCTACCAGACCCAGGCCGTCCCGATCCAGCGAGGCACCGTGTCCAACACCACCGGCATCCAGACGATCCCGGGGCTCATCCGATGAGGCTCGGGCTCGTCATGTCCGAGGTCGGCTCGGGCCTGCGACGCAATGCGTCGATGGTCGTCTCCGTCGTCCTCGTGACCTTCATCTCCCTGACCTTCGTCGGCACGGCGATCCTGCTCCAGATGCAGATCAACCAGATGAAGGGGTACTGGTACGACCGGGCGCAGGTCGCCGTCTACCTGTGCACCGACACCGACACCACGGGCAACTGCACCGGCGCGAAGGCCACCGCGGACCAGCGTGAGCAGGTCCAGGCGCAGCTCGACTCGTCGACGCTCAAGCCGTACATCGAGAAGACCTACTACGAGAACCAGGACCAGGCCTTCACCCGGTTCAAGGAGCAGTTCAAGGACTCGGCCGCGACGGAGTTCGTCAAGCCGGAGTACCTGAACGAGACCTTCTGGGTGAACCTGAAGAACCCTTCGCAGGCCGATGTCCTGGTGGAGAGCCTGTCGAAGGTCGCCGGTGTGCAGAGCGTCGTCGACCAACGCGGGTACCTGCAGCCGATCTTCAACCTGCTCAACGCCTCGTCGTACACGGCGATCGGCATCGCGGCGCTCATGCTCGTGGCGGCGGTGCTGCTCATCGCGACGACGATCCGCCTGTCGGCGTTCAGCCGACGGCGAGAGCTCGGCATCATGCGGCTCGTCGGCGCGTCGAACCGGTTCATCCAGACACCGTTCGTGCTCGAGGGGGTGATCGCCGCCGCCATCGGAGCCGTCCTGGCCGGTGGCGCGATCACCGCCGTGGTCTGGTTCTTCGTCCGGAACTTCCTGGCGGAGCGCTTCACCGGCACGGCGTTCATCGGCATGGGGGACGCGGCCATCGTGGTCCCGGCGGTGATCGTGATCGGCGTGCTCCTCGCCGCGGCGTCGGCGTCGATCGCCATCCGCCGGTACCTGAAGGTCTGACCCAGCACAGCATCCGCGAACGGGCGGCGCGCCGGGAAGGTGCGCCGCCCGCTTCGTGTTGAGTAGTCTGTAGGGCTGCGCGGGAAGACCCACGCAGCACACTGCACCGGTCACCATCGAGAGGAGTCGTCATGGCGAAGGAACGCGGGGAGAAGATCGTCGCGACGAACCGTCGCGCCCGGCACGACTACCTCATCGAGGACACGTACGAAGCGGGCATGGTCCTGTCCGGCACCGAGGTGAAGTCCCTGCGCATGGGGCGGGCGTCCCTGGTGGACGGGTACGCCTACATCGACGGTGGCGAAGCGTGGATCGACGCCGTGCACATCCCGGAGTACACCGAGGGCACGTGGAACAACCACTCGCCCCGGCGGAAGCGCAAGCTGCTCCTGCACAAGCAGCAGATCGTGAAGATCTCGCACAAGACGGCCCAGGGCGGCTACACCCTCGTGCCGCTGCAGATCTACTTCCACGACGGTCGGGCCAAGATCGAGATCGCCGTCGCGAAGGGCAAGCGCGAGTTCGACAAGCGCCAGGCGCTGCGCGAGAAGACCGACAAGCGTGAGGCCGAGCGGGCCATGCGCACCCGGAACCGCGTCAGCGAGTAGCGCCGACGTATCTCCTCGGCTAGACTGAGGGACTGCTCCGACAGGGGCATTGGCAACTCAACAGCGTGACAGCGGCTCGCACGTCCGGCCCGCATGGGGATGATCGGTTTCGACATTGCCTGTGTGCCGACGGGAAGCGGGCCGAGGACCCACGGTTATCTCGTTAACGATCCGTGGAAAACAACAAGTGCCAATTCCAAGCGCACTGACTTCGCTCTCGCTGCGTAAGCAGCCCAGCACATGAAGTCCGTCGGCCAGGTGATCGTCTTCTAACCTGATACCGGCGTCATCCAGAGGACTTGCTGCACGGTTGCGCCTCAGGGCCGTGCGGGACTTGCACTGAGACTGGGCCCGTCGTCCTAGAAGCCGGTAGCAAAGGACGGGGCCGAGCAGAACGAACTATCCGGATACGCCCGTAGAAGACGTCGAATTGCAGCGATGGACGGGGGTTCGATTCCCCCCATCTCCACCATTCGCCGAACGACGAACCGCTGTCACGCTGCGCCACCTGAACGCCCCGGCACCGTCCCTGGACAGTGCCGGGGCGTTCGCTGTTCCGCCACGTCCGAGGACTACGCTCCGGAGCAGGCGCGCAGAACACGCTCGCGTCGAACCCGAACGAGAGGTCAGCACGTGGTGCAGGAGATCGCGATCCGTGTCCGTCTGCGGGAGCAGGAACGAGTGGTGCTCAGCGAGTACGAGCGGATCGTGGGCTCCGTCGCCACGGTCGCGGCCCTCGCGGCCTGGCTGCCGAACCCCGACGCCCGCCTGGTCGTGCGCGGTCGCGGTGCCGAACCGGTGCGGCTCGAGACCGTCACGTACGGCTCGGTGGTCGAGATGCTCGTCGTGCTCGACCAGCGTTCGGCCGGGGTCGAACGTGCCGCGTCCGCCATCGCCGCGCTCGTCGAGTCGGTCCGCCACGAGCACGTCGCCGACGACGTCTCCGGGGTCGCCGGGGAACTCGATCGGCTCGACCGCGCTGCCCCGCGCGGACGCTCCGCCGTGGAACGCGAGCTGCGCACGTTCCTCGAGGGGGCGCGGTCGGACGTCCTCGCGCGCAAGGCGACCACCCGGGTGCGGGCCGCGCAGGCCCTGCTCCGGCTCGCCGAGGCGGACGCGGTGCTGACGGTCGAACGGGTCGCCGACGCCCTGGCGCCGGTGCTCGAGGAGCACGCGGTCGACGTCGAGCTGGACACCGGGTCGGCCGTGGTCGTCGAGCCGATCGACGGGGTGGAGTCGCCCGAGAACGAGCCTGCGTCCGCTGACGCTGACGCTGACGCTGACGCTGACGCCGACGCCGCGCAGGCGGAGCCGGAGGCTGTGTCGGCCGTCCTGCCGCTGCCGGCGGGTGCGAGCAAGGCGACGTCGAAGCAGGACGGCGACGGGAAGAAGGAGAAGTCCAAGAAGAAGGACGACGACAAGAAGAAGTCCAAGAAGAAGGACGACGACAAGAAGAAGTCCAAGAAGAAGGACGACGACAAGAAGAAGTCCAAGAAGAAGGACGACGACAAGAAGAAGTCCAAGAAGAAGAAGTAGCTCGCAGCCGCTCCCGCTAGAAGTCGAACAGGTTTCCCCGGATCCCTCCGGCGCCGTACTCCCGTCGCAGCAGCCCGCGGCGCCGCAGCACGGGCACCAGGTCGCCGAACATCCGGTGGATCTGCACCGGGTGCAGGTCACCCGAGAAGATGATCCCGTCGTTGTCGGCGTCGCTGCCGAGTTCCTCGATGAAGTCCGCGAACTCGTCCGCGGTCCCGACGAACCCGGACCGCGATCCGGACCCCGAGCCCGATGCGATCCGCCCCTGCCGTGCCTTGCGGGTGAGCAGCTCCCGCAGCGGCGCGTCCGGGGTGTCCCCGAGCAGCCCGCGGATCGTGCCGGCCGAGACGTGCTCGCCGAAGGTGCCGTCGGGCACCGGGGCGTCCAGGTCGAGCGCGAGCAGGTCGGTCTCGGAGTCGCTCGACCAGGCGATCGCCGCCGTACGCAGGGCCTCGTCGGTGGGGTGTTCGGACGCCGCGACGATGCGGTCGGCCTCCTCCGGCGAGGACACGATCACGGGCTTGAGCACGAACAGGATCCGCAGGTCCGCGGTGGACCTCCCTGCGGCCTCGGCTGCCGCGATCACCCGGGCGCGGTAGTCCGTCACGGCGGCGGCGGACAGCGGCGCGAGGGCGAGTTGGACGTCCGAGTGGGTGCCGGCGAACGCGAGCCCGCGGCCCGAGCCACCGGGGGAGACGACCACGGGGTCCGACGCCAGCGGCAGGGCGTTGAGCGGACCGTCGGCGGTGAAGTGGGCGCCCTCGTGGTGGAACGCGTCGAGGGCGTCCCCGTCCGCGAAGTGCCACGAGTCGGGTGCGCCGACGTACGCGTCGCCCCACGAGTGCCAGAGCCGGCGGAGCAGGGTGATCCACTCCTCGGCGCGGTCGTACGCCTGGTCGTGCGGCAGCGGCGGCAGGCCGGCGTGGCGTGCGCTGCCGACGTCGGTGACGACGTTGATGCCCAGGCGGTCCGAGGACAGGTGCGCCAGGGTCGCGAACTGCCGTGCCGCCAGGTACGGCGGAGTGATGCCGGCGTTGACGGTCGGTGCGATGCCGATGTGCGAGGTGGCGGCGAACAGGTACGGGGCGAGCAGCAGCGGGTCGTGCTTCGGGCCGCCGTACGCCTGCCGGATGCGCAGGTCGAGGGTCGCGGGGGAGCCGAGCGAGACGGCGTCCTCGGCGATGACCAGGTCCATGCCGGCCTGCTCGAGCGTCCGGACGGACTGCTGGTACAGCTCCGGCTTCGTCCAGTCGTGGCCCCAGTCCCAGTCGGACCGTCCCCACGCCTGCGGGCCGAAGCCGCGCGAGAAGAAGTACCCGAAGTGCTGCAGCTCGGCCATTCAGCGCTCCTGCCGGTCGAGTGCCGACCCACCGGCGGCCGTGCGTTGCGCGTCCGACGCTCCACGTGCCTCCAGGCCGGCGGCGGCGTCTGCGGACCGCACCGCGGCGAACCCGCGTCCCAGGTCGCGGAGCAGGTCCGCGACGTCCTCGATGCCGACCGACAGGCGGATCAGGCCGTCGCTGATGCCCTGCTCGGCTCGCTCTTCCGCCGTGCGGCCGGCGTGCGTGGTGGTGGCCGGGTGCAGGATCAGCGAGCGCACGTCGCCCAGGTGGGTCATCCGGCTGAACAGCTGCACGGCGTCGATGAACGCCCGCGCGGCGGCTTCGCCACCGGCGAGCGTGAAGGCGAAGACGGAGCCGGCCCCGCGGGGCAGGTAGCGCTGGGCGAGGTCGTGGAACGGACTGGAGGCCAGGCCAGCGTGATCGACGCTCGTCACCTCCGGCTGCTGGTCCAGCCAGGACGCGACGGCCAGCGCGTTCGCGCAGTGGCGTTCCACCCGCAGCGACAGCGTCTCGATGCCCTGGCGGAGCAGGAACGCGTTGAACGGGGACGGCGCCGGGCCGATGCGTGCGGCGACGACGTCGCGGGCGAACACGGCGAACGCCCGGTTGCCGTACCGCTCGACGTAGCTCTCGCCGCCGAGGGACCGCTCGGGAGTGGTCAGGTGGGTCCAGCGCTCGGGGGCGACGGTCCAGTCGAACCGGCCGCCGTCCACGACCACACCGCCGAGTCCGGCTCCGTGGCCGGACAGGAACTTCGACGCCGAGTGCACGACGATGTCCGCACCGTGCTCGACCGGGCGCACCAGGTACGGCGTGGCGAGGGTGTTGTCGACGATCAGCGGGACGCCGGCGCGGTGCGCGGTCTCGGCGACGCCGGTGATGTCGAGGACGTCGTTCTTCGGGTTCGGGATCGTCTCGGCGAAGAACGCCTTCGTGTTCGGTCGGACCGCGCCGGCCCAGGCGTCGAGGTCGCGGGCGTCGGTGACGAAGTCGACCTCGATGCCGAGTCGGCCGAGGTTCTGCAGCAGCAGGCCGCGGGTGCCCTCGTAGATGCTCCGGGCGCTGACGACGTGGTCGCCGGCCTGCAGCAGGCCGAGGAACGCCACGGTCGCCGCCGCCTGACCGCTGCCGACCAGGATCGCCTGGACACCGCGTTCGAGCAGCGCCACGCGACGCTCGACGTCGGCGTTCGTGGGGTTGCCGAGGCGCGTGTAGGTGTAGCCGTCGTCGGTGTCGGCGAAGCGGTCGCGGGCCTGGTCGAAGTCGTCGAACAGGAACCCGGAGGACATGTGGATCGCGGGGACCCGGGCGCCGTGCCCGGCGTCGGGCACGAAGCCGCCGTGTACCTGCTCGGTCGCGAAGCCGTGGTCGTCGGTCGCCATGGGACACCTCCGGGGGTTGTCTGGCGGTAGCCTCGCAGCCCCTCGGCGCGGACAGGCGATTGCGGCCCCCGGTTACGCGAGCGCAGCCTCAGACGAGCGCGCGGACCCCGGTGACGACGGTGTCCCAGACCTGGAGCAGCGGCTCGCGCGCCAGCCACACCGCGACGGCGTTCACGGCGACGAACAGCACGAACCACAGGGACGCCGGCACCCGCATCTCGGCCGCGGCGATGTGGAAGTCGGTCTGCACCCTGGCGCCGGTGACCAGCCAGCGCCCGACCTGCACCACCGAGCGCAGGCCGTCGACGACGAAGAAGGCCCCGACGGCGGCGACCACCAGGACGGTCGTCTCGGACGGGCGCACGGCCACCCAGAGGGCGAGCGCGTCGAAGCCGAGCACGACGAGCAGGCCGAACCAGTTCCGGACGAACGCCAGCGCGACGAGCCCGATGACCGCGAGCACCACCACGGGCAGCCAGCGGGAGCCGTGCAGCACCCCGGTCACCAGGAGCACCCCCGCCCAGAGGGGTGCGCTGTACCCGGCGTACAGGTTCAGGATCCGGACGAGCCACCGGATGCCGCCGGGCACCCGGCTGAGCTGGACCCAGGCCTCGCCGGACCCGTCCGGGTGCAGCTCGATCCGCTGGATCCGCCCGCCGAACGGCACGACGACGATCGCGTGCCCGACCTCGTGCGCGATGGTCGCGGCGATGCGGGCCACCCGGCCGACGAACGGCACGAACGGCAGGACGGCGCCGACGAGGAGCGCGACGAAGACGAGGGGCGGGGCTGCGGTGGTCAAGTGACCAGCATCGCAGCCCCGCCCAGGAAGACCCTGCGGGACCGGCGTCAGGGGAGCACGGGCGTCGTCAGCACCACCGTGACCAGGACCACGGTGCCGGTGATCGCCAGGGCGGTGAGGACGGCGAGGAACACCGTCAGACGGTTCACGCGTCGGCGCCCGGCTATTCGACCGTCACCGACTTCGCGAGGTTCCGGGGTTTGTCGACGTCGCACCCGAGCTGCAGGGCCAGTTCCCGCGCGAGCATCTGCAGCGGCACGACGGCCTCGAGCGGCCCCCAGGGCGCGGTCATCGCGCCCCAGGCCAGGTCGCCGGTGCCACGGCGGCCGAGCGCGGGGATGTCCGCGGTCTCGCCGCCGATCGTGATGACGAAGCCACCGCGGGCCCGGACCTCGGCGATCGCCGACTGGATCTTCGGCTCGCCGTGGTCGATGACGACCACCGGGGTGCCGTCGTCCACCAGCGCGAGCGGCCCGTGCTTGAGTTCGCCGGCGGGGTACGCCTCGGCCCAACGGTAGCTGAGCTCCTTGAGCTTCAGGGCGCCCTCGGCGGCGTACGGCAACCCGGCGCCGCGGCCGAGGAACAGGAAGCCCGTCGCCTCCTTGACGCTCGACACCAGCAGCGGCATCCGTTCGGCGGACACCCGCGCAGCGTGCTCGATCCGGGCCGGCAGGTCGAGCAGCTCGTCGACGAGCACCTGCGCGCGTGACGGTTCGATGCGGCCGGAGGCCACCATCGCGGAGATCATCGCCGCGACGCCGACGACGACCTGCGCCGTGAACGTCTTCGTGGCGGCGACCCCGATCTCCGGGCCGGCGTGGCAGTCGAGCACGGCGTCGGCCCGTCGGGCGAGCGAGGAGTGCATGTTGTTCGTCAGTGCGAGCACCGGGTGGCGGTCCTCGAACCGGTCCAGGGCGCGGAGCACGTCCGCGGTCTCACCGGACTGGCTGATCGCGACGACCAGGGTGCCCGGACCGAGCACGGCCTGTTCGGCCTCGCTCGCGACGACGATGTCGGTCGGCACCCCGCCGATCCCGCGCAGTGCGGTCGCGATCACCTGACCGGCGTTCAACGACGTGCCGCAGGCGACGATCGCCAGCCGGTGGAAGCCAGCCAGGCCGAGACCCACCCACATGCTGCCGTCGGCGGTGCGCCGGGCCACCCGGTCCAGGATCGTGGCGACGACGTCGGCCTGCTCGTCGATCTCCTTCGCCATGTGGTCGGTGTGGTCGCCGAGGTCGAGCGCAGCGGCGGCGAACGGGGACGGCGTGGGGAACGGCACGGGCACCGTGATGCCGTCGGACGACCACGTCCAGGCCTCACCGAGCTCGACGACGTCGCCGTCGCGCAGCGCCACGAACGTCTCACACCACTCGGCGATCGCGCCGATGTCGCTCGCCACGAAGTCACCACGGCCGGAGCGGGCGACGACGAGCGGCGAACGGTCCGCCGCCACGACCATGCGGCCGTCCCGGGCGTCCAGGACCACGATCGCCCAGGAGCCCTCGAGCTGCGCCGTCGCGATCTGCATTGCGAGCATCAGGTCCGGGTCGACCGCCAGGGCCCGCTCGACCAGGTGCGCGATGACCTCGGAGTCGACGTCGGACCGGAAGCGGTGGCCCTGCGCCTCGAGCGTCTGCCGCAGCCGGTCCGCGTTCTCGATGATGCCGTTGTGCACGATCGAGATCCGGCCGGTGCAGTCGGCGTGCGGGTGCGCGTTCGCCTCGCGCACGGCACCGTGCGTGGCCCAGCGGGTGTGGCCGATGCCGACGCCGGTGAGCGCGTCACCGGAGCATGCAGCGACGAGGGTGCGCAGGTCGCCGACGCGGGAGACCGAGCGGATCGTCTCGGTGCGGCCGGCGGCCGTCCGGACGGCGATGCCGGCGGAGTCGTACCCGCGGTACTCGAGTCGTTCGAGTCCGTCGAGCAGGTAGGGGGTCGCGTCGTCAGACACGCGGGCCGCGATGATGCCGCACATCGGCTGTCCCTTCGGGGGAACGAGGGTGGGTGGAACGGGGAGGTGGGACTGGTGCGGCACCGACCGCCGTCGGGTCTTCCGCGCGTCCGGGGCCTCCCGGCCCGGGAACCGACGCCCGTCCTCGGATCAGGCGAGGACGGACGTCGGTGTCGTTGGGCCGAGGGGTTCGGGTACCGGACGAGGTACCGCGGGCTGGCCCCCGGGGGAGGGGCACGGCGGTCGGTGCAGGAGAAGCCTCACCCGCCGCCGACCACACGGCAACACCCGTCGGACGCTCTTGCGGTTCCCCGCGTGCGGGGGCACACCGCGCTGCGGTCGCGTGCGGACTCCCGCAACCGCCGGCGCACCAAGCGAGGGACGACGGACGGGAGGCCCGGTACCAGCTGGTACCGGGCCTCCCCTCCGTCCTGTGGTGCGTCTCCTACGTGAGGAGCGCGACCAAGTGCGATCGCGACCGCGCGCCGACCTTGCGGTAGATCTGCGTGAGCCGCAGCTCCACCGTGCGCTGCGACATGAACAGCGACGAGGCGATCTCGCGGTTGCGGTAGCCCTCGGTGACCTTCTGCACCACCGCACGCTCCTCGGCGGTCAGCGACGTGAGCACCGCCGACGCGTCGGGGGCGCTGCGCGGCGTCCCCGGGAACGCCGGCGAGAGCACCGGTGCGGACCGGATCGATGACGAGCCCGTGCCGAACTGCGGCATCGCCGCAGCCGGCGCCGGCGTCACCAGCGGTCGACGCAGGCCGGCCGCCTCGTACGCCGCTGCGGCCGCCGCACCGAGGCGCGGACGCTCAGCCGGGTTGCCGACCGCGGCCAGCGCCGCGAACGTGCGAGCCCGCTCGTACTGCGAGTCGTGCGGCTGGAACAGCTCCAGCGCACGGCGACGAGCCGTCTCGCGGGTGGTGTCGTCGGCGACGAGTGCGAGGCTCCGCGCCAGCACGAGGGCACCCCAGCGCCCGGGACGGGCATGGTGGTCCGCCGCCAGACGGGCCGTGATCGTCCGCGCGTCGTCGATCCGTCCGAGACGCACGTACGCCTCGACCAGGTCACCGAGGTGCCGGAGCACCGCGGGGTTCCGGAGCGACCGACCGATTGCGTCGGCGGCCTCGAGCGCGGTGGCTGCCTCGTCGAGGCGGCCGTCGAGCAGCAGGACCTTGCCGCGGAGCGCGTGTAGCTTCGCCGTCGCACCCCAGAGCCGACTCGTCGAACGGTGCTCGAGGCACCGGTCCACGACGTCGAGCGCCTCGGCGGAACGCCCCTCGGCGAAGTGCCGCCACGCGACGGCGATCGCGCGGGAGGGTTCACGCAACCGCTCGGCGACGGACGAACCGGACTCCCAGACGTCGATCGCGCGGAGCGCCTGGCGGAAGTTGCCGGAGCGCACCTCGTTCTCGGCCGTCAGGTAGCGCGCCGCCTCGGTCCACACCGCCGCGGTCTCCTGCCCCCGGGCGAGCACGAGTGCGAACACCCGTCGCGCGCTCCGGTAGCGCTCGCCGATGCTCAGCGCGTGGGCGAGGAGCAGCAGGGCCGGGTCGGACATCGCCACGAGCTCCGACGTCGCGAGCCCGTCGTGCAGCTCCGTGTCGGGCGGCAGCACGCCGTCCACGGCAGCGATGAGCTCCCGCGCGGTCGTCGCGATCTCGAGGGTGTGCGCGGACGCCGACCCCTCGAGCGGTTCGATCCGGTGCAGCAGGTCCTTCGCCTGGTCGAGCTCCCACGCCTCGGCACGGAAGCACGCCACCATGGCCATCAGCCCGGCGACGGCGTCCACCTCCGCCGGGTCGGTCGCGTCGACGGGGACGAGCAGCTCGTCCGCGTGCACGGCGTCACCGCTGAGGTACTCGGCCGAGTACTGCAGGCGGAGCCGGCGGACCTCGTCCGGCGTCGTCCGGAACGGACGGAGCGCCGCGAGGTACCGCGCGGCGAAGCCGAGCAGACGCTTGCCGAGCATGGCCTCCGCGACCCCGAGGAGCGCGACGTGCTCGTCCTCGGTCCCGCCACCGATGTGCAGGGCACGCTCGGTCAGCGCGATCGCTGCGTGCACGTTGCCGTCCACGACGTACGACCGTGCAGCCTGGAGCAGTGCGACCACGTCGGGGACGTCGTCGACGAAGCTCCGGTGCCACGCGGCCGACCGCGGGTCGCTCTCCGCGCTCGCCGTGGCCAGCTCGGCGTGTGCCGCACGACGGTCACGGGCGGGCATCCGCCAGTAGAGCGCGGAACGGACCAGCGGGTGCCGGACGGTGACGCTCTGTCCGCGGACGGTCGCGAGACCGGCCCCGACCAGGTCGTCCAGCTCGTCCCGGTCCCACGCCGTGGTCTTCGCGACGGGAACCAGGGCGAGCTTCGCGAGGACGTCCAGATCGCGTCCCGCGGCGGGCCCGAGTGCGAGCGCCGCGATGGCCTCGGTCATCGGAGTGGGTCGGAGCGGGAGCACGATCGGCTCCGCACCGGTGAGTTGCTCCCGGGTGAGCACCGCGAGCTGTTCGCGGAGCGCGCCGGGGTTGCCACCGGTCTCCTCGGCGAGGACGGCGAGGACGCCGTCGTTCGCCTCGGCCGGTGCCATGGCCCGGGCGAGGACCAGGGCCTCGTCCGACGGCAGCGGTTCGATGCGCAGGGTCGGCAGGGCCGCGAGCGGACCGTCCGACGGCACCGAGCGGACCGTCGCCACCACGCGCAGGGCGGTGCCCGCGAGTCGTCCGGCGAGGAACGCGATGAGTTCCTGGCTCTCCGTGTCCATCCGGTCGAGGTCGTCGATGAGGACGAGCGTCGGCGGGAGGGTCAGGGCGTGCACGGCGTCGAGGAAGTCGTGCGCCGCCGCCAGCCCGGCCGTCACGGCGGCCGCGGTCCCGCCTGCCTGCAGCAGGTGGGCGATGTGCGCGGTCGCTCGGGGGTCGTCGAGCGCGGTGAACAGGGAGGTCACCCCGGCCAGTGGCCAGCGGGATTCACTCCCGTTGACACCGACCCGGACGACGGGGAGGGAAACGCGGTTCGAGACCGCGTCGAGGACGCTGCTGCGTCCGGAACCAGGGTCGCCGACCACGACCATCGCGGACTCCCGTGGGAGCACTGCGAGGGTCGCGATCCGGTCGACCTCGAGACGTCGACCGGTGAGTGCCATGACTCACCGGCCTCCGGGTCCGGAGGTGGATGCTGCGAGGAGGGCGTCGGCGAACACGGGGGTCGCTGCGACGGGGCGCACGGAGGCGGACCGGACTGCTGCACGGCGGGTGACCGTGGCGGAGTGCGGACGAGCGGCGGCGACTGAGCGCGCGCCGGAACTGTCGTGGATTGGATGCGGTCGACGAGTGTGGGTGCACTCGGTTCCGCTCGGGAACGATGATGTCATCGTCTGTATCACCCCTCGGGTTAGGGTCTTCGGACGAACACGACCGGTCTGTTCCGCCGTCCGGATCTAGGGAATCCGAGAGCATCACGTGACCTGCCGTCTGGAGCACGATAACTCAGGTACCGGCCCGCCGAGCGGACTCCGGCGAGCAGATGTCCAGAACGGTGCCCCCAGTACGGGGGGGCCACGAGGGGGTGTGACACCCGCCCTCTGCACCCCGATCCGGGTCCGCCGGACGGAACCGGGGTACAGGTCTGTCCGGACCTCGTTCGTCGTCGCAGGTGTAGCACGGACGGGATGTCCAACGCCGAACCGACCGACGCCCGCCTCGATGACCGCACCCGGTGGCGTGCCTTCGCCGTGTGCGTGGCGGTCGCGGCCCTGACGAT
This sequence comes from Curtobacterium sp. MCBD17_026, assembly GCF_003234895.2. Lineage (NCBI taxonomy): Bacteria > Bacillati > Actinomycetota > Actinomycetes > Micrococcales > Microbacteriaceae > Curtobacterium > Curtobacterium sp. MCBD17_026. The sequence continues at coordinate 1,424,943 of NZ_CP126281.1, forward strand.
CCTCGACCTGTCCAAGGTGAACGTCGGGCTGCCCTCGATCGAGCAGTCGCTCGGGGCCACCAGCTCGTCGCTCCAGCTCATCGTGGCGGGGTACGCGCTGGCGTTCGGCCTCGCCCTCGTGCCCGCGGGTCGGCTCGGGGACCTGAAGAGCCGGCGCGTCATGTTCATCGTGGGGCTCAGCGCGTTCACCGGATCGAGCCTGCTGTGCGCCGTCGCACCGAACATCCAGGTCCTGATCGTCACCCGGATCCTGCAGGGCTTCGCCGCCGGGATCCAGATGCCCCAGGTCATCGGACTGGTGCAGCAGCTGTTCCGCGGGCCGGAGCGGGGCCGCGCGTTCGGACTGTTCGGGGCGATGATCGGCATCTCCACCGCCCTCGGGCCGACCATCGGCGGTGGCCTCATCGCGATCGGCGGCGAGGAGTCCGGCTGGCGGCTGCTGTTCTGGATGAACGTGCCCCTCGGGATCGCCGCACTGCTCTTCGCCGTCCGCCTGCTGCCGAAGGGCGCGCAGGGGAAGGCGCAGGACCGCGAACTGGACGTCGTCGGCATCCTGCTGCTCGGCGCAGCCATCATCACCCTGATGCTGCCGTTCGTGCTGACCAGCGGCGGCGGCGGTTCCGCGACCCGCTGGTTCTGGCTCGTCGGCTTCGCGGTGTTCCTCGTGCTGTTCGTGCTCTGGGAGCAGCGGTTCAAGCGGCAGGGCAAGTCGCCCGTGGTGCACTTCGAGTTGTTCCGGCTGTCGTCCTACCGCAACGGGCTGTCGATCGTCGCCGTCTACTTCGCGGCGCTGCCGGCGTCGTTCCTCATGGTCACGCTGTACCTGCAGGAGGGCCTCGGGCTCGCACCGCTGTTCGCCGGCATGGTGAGCATCCCCTTCGCCGCGACGAGTGCCGTTGGTTCCTACATCGGCGGACGGATCGTCGACCGGGTCGGGCGGGCGCTGGTCGTCGCCGGGCTCGGGATGGTCGTCGTCGGCTTCCTGCTGCTCATGGTCGCCGCCGTCGCCACCCCTCCGGAGGTCACGCCGTGGGCGATGGCCGGTGCGTTCCTGGTGGGCGGACTGGGTGGCGGGTTCGTGGTGTCGCCGAACCAGACCCTGACCCTGGCCGAGATCCCGGTCGAGCAGTCCGGGGTGGCGGGTTCGATGCAGCAGCTCGGACAGCGTGTCGGCACCGCGATCGGCACCGCGGTCGCGACGAGCATCTTCTACGGCATCGTGCGGAGCGAGGCGGCGGGGTCGGGATCCGGCGGGTCGGGCGGGCGTCTCGACGCGTACCACGACGCGTTCCGCAGTGGCACGACGTTCACGGTGTCGCTGATGGCGTTGGCGCTGGTGCTGGCCGGTGCGGACCTGGTGGCGCGTCGGCGCGCGGCGCGGCGTTCCGACGGTGAGGCCGAGCACTCCAGCTCGGCTGCGGGGTCCGCCGAGCAGACCGAGGCGTCGGGTCCCGCCGAGCGCGGCTGATCGCCCGCCGACCGTGCTCAGGCGTCGCGGCGGATGACCTCGACGACGGCGTCGTGGACCAGGCCGTTCGAGGCGAGGGCGCTGCCGTGCCACGGCCCGGGGTCACCGTCGAGCGAGGTGAAGCGGCCACCGGCCTCTTCCACGATGGGGACGAGGGCCGCGATGTCCCACGGCTTCAGGTCCGGTTCGCCGGCGACGTCGAGGACGCCCTCGGCCACCATCATGTACGACCACATGTCGCCGTAGGCCCGGGTTCGCCAGACCCGGCGCGACAGGTCGACGAGCGGCTCGAGGCGGTCGTCGTCGTCCCACTGCTGGATGCTGTTGTAGCTGAGGCTCGCGTCGGCGAGCTCGGACACCCCGGAGACCCGGAGCGGCCCGTCCAGCGAGAACGCGCCGGAGCCCTCGGCCGCCCACCAGCGCTTGCCGAGGGCGGGAGCGCTGACGACGCCGAGCACCGGGCGGCCGTCGACCGCGAGTGCGATGAGGGTCGCCCACACCGGCACACCACGCAGGTAGTTGGCGGTGCCGTCGATCGGGTCGACCACCCACTGGCGGTGCCCTTCGCTGACGGCCTCGGCCCCGGTGTCCGCCGTCGTCTCCTCGCCGAGGAACGCGTCGTCCGGTCGCTCGGCGGCGAGTCGCTCGCGCAGGGCCCGTTCGACGGCCTGGTCGGCGTCGGTGACGTGGGTGCTGTCGGCCTTCTTCGTCACGTGCAGGTCGGCGGCACGGAAGCGCTCGAGGCTGATCGCGTCGGCGGTGTCGGCGAGGGAGCGGGCGAAGTCCAGGTCGGCGCTGAGGTCCACGTCGCCCAACCTACCGTCGCTACGCGGCGACGACCTCTTCTTCCTCGAGCCGGGTGACCTCGCGCTCGCGGGCGATGCGGGTCCGGCGGGCGACGAGCCCGTGCACGACGACGCAGAGCAGGAGCGCGGCGGCCAGCCAGAGGGCGAGCACGAGCGACGACCGGCCGAGCGAGGCGTCCGGGAAGTACTGCAGGTCCTGTGCGGCCTGCAGCCACGCGGCACCGCTCCAGAAGGTGTGCAGGGCGGCGAAGAACCCGGGCTGGAAGGCCGGCTGGAAGATCCCGCCGGACGACGTGAAGTTCAGCATCACGAACAGCATCGTGAGGATCGGGGTGGTCCACCGTCCGAGCACGGGGTGCAGCCCGACGCCGAGCGCGACGATGGTCGCGTCGTAGAGCCAGGCGAACAGGAACACCTGCCAGTGGTGGGTGGTGATGACGCCGTAGATCGGTCCGGCGACGATCACGCCGATGCCGGCGACGACCCCCGCGGTGGCGAGCCCGATGACCGCGGTCCACACGGCACGGAGCTTCGTCGCGACCGAGGCCACGGCGATCGCGGACGCGTACCCGCCGACGCTCAGGGCGACGAGCAGGAAGAACAGCCCCTGGCCGGTGGTGTCCTGGTCGCCCGTGGGCACGACGTCGACGACCCGGAACGGCACGTGCTGGTCGTAGGCGATCGGCAGGAACACCTTCTGCGCGGCGCTCGCGGTCGTCTCCGACGCGGCGGTCGAGACGTAGAGCGTGGCACCCGTCGCCGTCGGCGCGTACACCGCGGCGAGGTCGCGGTCGCGCACCTGCTGCTCGGCCGCCTTCGTCGAGGCGACGACGTGGGCCACGAGGGCCCCGTCGGACTGGTCGGTCACGGTCTGGGCGAACACCTGGGTGGCCGCGCCCTGGCCGACGATGCCGACGGGCAGTTCCTGCGGTGCCGGGGCGTGGAAGGCGCCGAGGTACGCCAGGCCCATGCCGGCGGCCAGGAACAGCGGCACGAGGATGTGCGAGGCGAAGGTCAGCAGCACGCGACCGAGGCCGGCGGGGCGCAGGACGCTGTCGGAGCGCTGCGGCTTCGTGGCCCGTGGGGACTTGTGGGTGGGGGAGTGGTGCGCGTGCGACGTCGTCGTCGTGCTCGGGGACGGGGCGTCGACAGCGGGGGTCGGCGCAAAGTTGTACTTTGCAACTTCAGACACGACCGCAACTGTACAACCCCGATGCGTGCTTGTCGACGGCGGCCGGTGCCGAGGCGCCGTCCGGTGCGAGGTTGCGCGGGAACCAGAGTGGTCACGACTCACCGCGCGCCGGCGCTCGAGTGGTCACGAACTGTCGGTTGCCGCACCTCCAGCCGACAGTTCGTGACCACTCGCCGCACGCACCGCGGGCTGTTGCGACCGGCCGCCGACCGGCCGCCGACCGGCTGCCGACCAGCAGTCGACCGGCCGGCGCCACCGCGCCGCGCGCTACTCGGAACCGGGGTCGGACGCACCCATCCCGGTCAGCAGCGCCCGGAACGAGTCGAGCCGCTCGACACCGGTCGGCCCCAGCTCCCCGTCCTGCACCCGGTCGACGATCTCCCAGTCGTGCGCCTGCGCCAGCGGGATGCCGTCCCGCGCGGGCAGCACCGGCACGGCGTGCGACGCGAACGCCCGGAAGACGTTCGCGGGGTCGACGTGCCCGAGGCCGAACGACCGCACGCCCGGCGTGTCGATGATCCACCCGCCGTCACGGACCCGCAGCGCGATCGACGACGACGACGTGTGCCGCCCCCGACCGGTCACCGAGTTCACGACGCCGATCGCGCGCGTCGACCCGGTCAGGGCGTTCACCAGGGTCGACTTGCCCACACCGGAGTGCCCGACGGTCACGGTCACCTTGTCGTCGAGCAGCTCGTGCAGCGCCTCGAACGGGACGTCGTCCGAGCGGCTCGTCACGATCCGTAAGGAGAGGCACGCGAAGTGCGCCAGGAACGCAGCGGGGTCGGCGAGGTCGGTCTTCGTGATGCAGAGGATCGGGTCGAGGCCGGCGTCGAACGCGGCCACCAGGTACCGGTCGATCAGGCGGGTGCGCGGCTCGGGGTCGGCGGCGGCCACCACGATGAGCATCTGGTCGGCGTTCGCCACGATGACGCGCTCGACCTCGTCGGAGTCGTCGGCACTCCGCCGCAGCAGTGTGGTGCGCTCGGCGACCTTCACGATGCGTGCCAGCGAGCCCGGGTCACCGGAGACGTCCCCGACGAGCGACACGTGGTCGCCCGTGACGACGGACTTCTTGCCGAGCTCGCGGGCCTTCGTCGCGGTGATGACGTGGTCGTCGATCAGCACGCCGAACCGCCCGCGGTCGACGTTCGTCACCCAGCCGACCGGGGCGTCGTCGTACGTCGGCCTGGTCTTCGTGCGCGGTCGGTTGCCCTTCGGGTTCGGCCGCACCCGCACGCTCGACTCGTCGTACTGCCCGTACGGCTCGTCCGCGTCGGAGTCGTCACCGTCGGTGTCGTCCCACCAGCTCATGCGTCAGTCCCCACTCACCGGTGCCGCGGCCACCGAGGACGCCACGAGCGCCGCCCACAGCTCCGGGAACTGCGGCAGCGTCTTCGCGGTCGACCCGATGTCGTCGACGGCGACGCCGTCGACGACGAGGCCCACGATCGCCCCCGCGGTCGCCATCCGGTGGTCGTCGTACGCGCCCCAGGCGCTGCCGTGGAGCGGCGCCGGCTCGATCCGCAGGCCGTCGTCGAGTTCGTGCACCGCGCCTCCAGACCGGTTGAGGTCCGCCGCCAGCGCGGCCAGGCGGTCCGTTTCGTGCCCCCGCAGGTGGCCGATCCCGGTGATCTCGCTCGGGCCGTCCGCCAGCGCGGCCAGCGCGACGAGCGCCGGGGCGAGTTCGCCGCCGCGGCTCAGGTCGAGTTCGAGACCCGGCAAGGAGGCCCCACCCCGGATCCCGACGCCGCCGTCGACGACCAGGTCGTCACCGTCACGGACCACGCTCGCCCCCCACAGGGGCAGGAGCGTCTCGAGGTCGGCACCGACCTGCGTCGTCTCGGTGGGCCAGGTGCGGATGCGCACCGTGCCGCCGGCGACGAGCGCGGCGACGGCGAACGGCGCCGCGTTCGACAGATCGGGCTCGATCGTGACGTCACGCGCGCCGATCGGGCCGGGGTGCACGACCCACTCGCCGACCGACGGCTCGTCGACCCGGACGCCGCGGGCACGGAGCGCCGCGACGGTCATCTCGATGTGCGGCATGCTCGGCAGGCGTTCGCCCACGTGGGTGAGGTGCAGGCCCTCGTCGAAGCGGGGCGCCGACAGCAGCAGCCCGGAGACGAACTGCGAGGACGCCGACGCGTCGATCGTCAGGGCCCCACCGCGGACCGAGCCGGTGCCGGTGAACGAAAACGGCATGGAACCCCCGCCGTCGTCCGTGACGTCGACACCGAGGTCCACGAGTCCCTGCACGATGGCGTGCATCGGTCGCTTGCGGGCGTAGGGGTCGCCGTCGACCGTGACGGGCCCGACGGCCAGGGCGGCGAGCGGTGGCAGGAAGCGCATCACGGTGCCGGCCAGCCCGCAGTCCAAGCGGACGTCGCCGTGCATCGGGGCGGGCGTGATCCGGAGGTCCGGACCGTAGGGGTTCGGGGCGGTGCCGGTCGCCGGCTCGAGCTCCTCGATGCCGACGCCGAGCGCACGGAGGCCCGCGATCATCAGCGCCGAGTCACGGGAGTGCAGCGGGAGCCGGATCGTCGAGGGGCCGTCCGCGAGGGCCGCGAGCACGAGCTCCCGGTTCGTCAGCGACTTCGACCCGGGCAGCGCGACGTCACCGCGCAGCGGACCCCCTGCGACCGGGGCGATCCAGGGGTCGGCGGGCCGGAGCCCGCTGTGGGAATGCGTCGTGTCTGCCATCGGTTCACCAGGGTACTGAACGCACCGGGAGGATCAGTGGCGACAGCAACACTCGCACGAGAGCGGACCGGCACGGCAACCGTGCTGACCGCGGTGCCGACGACGCTCGGCACGCTCGGCCTAGACTTGGCGGCGATGACGACCGACGAACCGCAGGCAGCTCCGCACCACCTGGTCGACGAGACCGAGGTGCAGCTCGACGCCGTCGAAGAGGAGCACGAAGCCCTCGACGACGCCGCAGACGAGCCGGTGGACGCGAAGACCGTCTCCGAGGGGGAGCTGCGGTCCCTGTTCGAGGACCAGGCGCTGCCCTTCATGGACCAGCTCTACGGTGCGGCCATGCGGATGACCCGCAACCCGGCCGACGCGTCGGACCTGGTGCAGGAGACGTTCGTCAAGGCCTTCGCCGCGTTCCGCCAGTTCAAGCAGGGCACGAACCTGAAGGCCTGGCTGTACCGGATCCTCACGAACACGTTCATCAACACGTACCGCAAGAACCAGCGGAACCCGTACCAGGGCACCATCGACGAGCTCGAGGACTGGCAGCTCGGCGGCGCGGAGAGCGTCACTCAGTCGATCTCCGCCCGGTCCGCCGAGGCCGACGCGATCGACCACCTGCCGTCCTCCGCCGTGAAGGACGCACTGCAGGCCATCCCGGAGGACTTCCGGATGGCCGTGTACTTCGCCGATGTCGAAGGCTTCTCGTACCAGGAGATCGCCGACATCATGAAGACCCCCGTGGGGACGGTCATGAGCCGCCTCCACCGTGGCCGCCGGCTCCTCCGTGGGCTCCTGGCGGACCACGCCCGTGAGACCGGCATCGTCCCGGACGCAGCGTCGACGGCGACGATGCGTGGACGGGGCCGAGGCGCGGCACAGACGACGAAGGCAACCGCGGCCACGGGTCGCACCGGACGGAAGGACGCACGATGAGCGGCTGCGACTGCTCGAAGGCGAAGGCCGAGCTCGAGGAGTTCCTGCACGACGAGCTCCGGCACGAGGACGCCGCGGACATCCGCGAGCACATGGACGGGTGCGAGGACTGCCAGACCGAGCACCGCGTCGGCGTCGTGCTCATGGAGACCGTGCGTCGCGCCTGCAAGGAGACCGCTCCCGACCAGCTGCGCAGCGAGATCCTTGCGCGCATCCGGGTGGAGCAGGCGACGCACTGACCGGTGTCAGCGGCCGGCGGTGAACCGGGCTGCGACGGTCTCGGCGTCGAGGACACGGTCGTAGACGGTTGCCGAGTCGATGTCGCCCGTGAACCCGAAGTTCCCCGAGTCGGGCCAGCCGACCAGGGTTCCGCGGCCGGTGCGCCAGTGTCCGTCGTACTGCCGAGCGGCGACGGCATCGGTTCGTCGCTCCTTGCGCTGGCCGTCGACGTAGAGGGTCATCGATCGTGACTCGAACGTCGCCACGGCGTGGTGCCACTCGCCGTCCGCGACGTCACCGCCGCCGACCGTGAAGTTGAAGAGGTTGCCGGCGCCCTGCACGCCGAAGCGCAGGCCGCCGCCGGAGTCGATGTACAGGTGCCGGTCGCGGTAGGTCGATGCGGGGGCGGTGTCGGACGTGAAGCCGAACACCCGGCCGCCCGCGGGATCGGCGGACCGGAACCACACCTCGAGTGAGAAGACCTGCGGTCCGGTGGTGGGCCGGTCGGTGACGGCGTAGTCGTCGGTGCCCGCGCCCGGGTAGGTGCTCCACGGGTTCGCCGCGCAGCTTCCGTCGACACGTGACGCGTCGCCGACGAAGCGTCCGTCCGCGCCGTGTCCGCTGCTGTCCTGCACGATGTCGCCCTGTTTCTCGGCGAAGTCCCACGCCAGCTGGCTGCCGGCGGGAGCGGGTTCGTGGAAGCACGGGAACGTACCGGTGCCGAGGGTCGTGGCGGTCGCCGTGGTGCCGCTGAACCCCGCCCCTGCAGAGCCGGCGGCGAGTGCGATGGTCAGGACGGTGACCGCGGCGACGACGGACAGCGAAAGGCTCGCCGCGACGTCCGGAGCGCCGGTACCCCCTGCTCCGGACACGGGTGCTCCGGTGCCGGGCGTCAGGGCAGCCGTGCCGAGGTCCCAACGCGGCGTCCCACACCGTCGACAGGGTCGGCCAGCGGTGATGTCGCGATCGGCCCGTGCCGCCCGCACGAGCGCGAGCGCCGCCACGACGGCGATGCCGATCGGCACCCAGGACTGCTGCCGTGACCACACGGTCGGGAGCCCGATGCCGGGGAAGCGCAGCACGCCGACGCCGAGGACGGCCTCGGGCATGACCGCCGTCCGGTCCGCGGTCGGGTTCGCGTCACCCCGGAGCCGCAGGCGGCCGTCCTGCTCGATGCGCTCCAGCCGGTGGAGCCGGAGCCGCTCGGCGTGATCGGGGTCGTCGACGAGCAGCACGCGACCGGGATCGACGGCATCGGGACCGGCGGGCATGGCGGCGACGACGTCACCGGTCCGGATGCCCGGGGCCATCGAATCCGAGACCACCGTCGTGACGTGCCAGCCGAGGGATGCCGGCAGTGCGGCCCAGACGGCGAGCAGCAGCACGGACCACAGGACCGTGCGCGACGCGACCGCGAGGAGCAGCCGTGGTACGTCGCCGGTGCACCGGACGTGTCGGTGGGTGGCGGTGGACATCGGCTGCTCCTCGGTTCGGTCGGGTCGGGCGGGAGGGATCGGGATGGGGACGGGGATCAGTCGGTCTGCGCTTCCCACACGAACGTGGTGCCGGCCTCGGACGACTGAACCGTGTTCGGCGCGCCCTCGCCCAGGTCGTAGCTGAAGCGGTAGGTCGTGCTCGTCGTCCCCGTGGTGGGCTGCCACGCATCGACCCCGGTGCCGAACGACTCGAGTTCCATCAGACCGGCGAGCGTGCCGTCGTGCACGGTCGTCCCCGTGGTGAAGGTGCTGCAGTCGCCCGCGGTGCCGAGGCTGCCGCGCTCGACGGTCAGCCCGACGTGCTCAGCGAGGGAGTCGGCGTCGGCCGCGTCTGCGGCGTAGAGCTTCACGGTCGAGGCGTTGGTGGTGTTCGCCGTGACGGTGATGCAGTTGGAGCCGGCGGACCCGGGCACCAGGTCGTCGACGTCGAACATCGCGAGGCCCTGGTCGTCGTCGGTGAGCGAGACGGCACCGGTGCGCCAGCTGTTCGCGGCGTTGTCGGTGCTGCTCGAGAAGGCGGCGTACGAGGCCGTGGCGATGAGTGCGCCGCTGGCGACGACGGCGAGCGGGAACGCGATCCAGGCTGCGGTGCGGCCGTGGCGGGAGGTGATGTGCATGGCTGTCCTGTCGGTCGGGATCACCCGGCGGGTGATATGCAAACAGGGTATATGAATATCAGTTGCAACGGAACCCCGTCGCAACACGACCGAACGCACGGGTAGGTTGGCCGACATGACCCTCTCCGTCGAGTCGACCTCCACCTGGTCCGACACGGACGTCGCCGACGTCGCCGCCCTCGTCCGTCTGCTCGGTCACGACGTCGACGATGCGTCGATGCGTGCGCGCCTCGCTCGACTCACACCCGAAGCCGGCCACCGGACCTGGGTGGTGCGGGGTGACGACGGTCGCGTGGTCGCCGTCGCCGGTGCCCAGGTCACCTGGGCGTACGCGAGCGACGAGCCGACGGCGCAGCTGCTGCTGCTGGTCGTCGACGACACGGCCAGGAGGCTCGGCACCGGTTCGGCGCTCATCGGCACGTTCGAGGCATGGGCGGTCGAGCAGGGAGCGCGTCGCCTCAGCGCCGTCAGTGCGGCCGCCACCGACAGCGCGCACCGCTTCTACCAGAAGCGCGGGTACCACGACGCCGGGGTGCGGTACACGAAGATCGCGTAGCGCCGCCGCCTTCCGCGCGAACGTCGAAGCGCCCCGTGCCGGAGTCCCTCGGACTCCTGCACGGGGCGCTTCCTCGTGGCTAGGCCGATGCGCTCAACGCGGTGTTGATGACCTCGGTGGCCTCTTGCGCGGAGCGCTTCGAGGAACCCGTGGCCGGTGCGGCACTCGCCGAGCGGGCCGCCACAGACAGCTGCCGGCCGCCCAGGTGCGGCGACAGGTTCATGCAGACGAACGGCCAGGCGCCCTGGTTCTCCGGTTCCTCCTGCGCCCACACGACGTCGGCGTCCGGGTAGCCCGCCAGAACCTCGAGGATGCGGTCGAGGGGGAGCGGGGCGAGCTGCTCGAGGCGGACCAGTGCGACGTCGGTGATGCCGCGCTTGTCGACCTCGGCGCGCAGGTCGTGGTGCACCTTGCCGGAGTGCAGCACGACGCGGCGCACGGCACCCTTGTCGGTGATCCGTGCGTCGTCCAGCACGGGCTCGAAGGTACCGGTCGTGAAGTCCTCGACCGCGCTCGTCGCCTGGCGGAGCCGGAGCATCGCCTTCGGCGAGAACACGATGAGCGGCTTCTGCGGACGGGCCCAGGCCTGACGGCGGAGCAGGTGGAAGTACGACGCCGGGGTCGACGGGCGCGCGACGATCATGTTGTCCTCGGCGCACAGCTGCAGGTAGCGCTCGATGCGCGCCGACGAGTGGTCTGGCCCCTGGCCCTCGTACCCGTGCGGCAGCAGCAGGACGAGGCCGGAGCGCTGCCCCCACTTCTGCTCGGCGGACGAGATGAACTCGTCGATGACGATCTGGGCGCCGTTCGCGAAGTCGCCGAACTGCGCCTCCCAGAGCACGAGCGACTCGGGGCGCTCCACCGAGTAGCCGTACTCGAACGCCATCGCCGCGTACTCGCTCAGCAGCGAGTCGTACACGTAGAACCGGGCCTGGTCCTCGGTGAGGTTCGACAGCGGCAGCCATTCCTGGCCGTTCACCCGGTCGTGGAACACCGACTGACGTTGGACGAACGTGCCACGTCGGGCGTCCTGTCCGGCGAGGCGGACGGGCTTGCCCTCGACCAGGATCGACCCGATCGCCATGAGCTCGGCCATCGCCCAGTCGATGCCGCCGTTGCGCGTCATCTCGGTGCGCTTGGTCAACAGCTGCTGCAGCTTCGGGTGGATGGAGAACCCGGCGGGCGGGTTGCTGTGCGCGTCGCCGATCGCTCGGACGAGCTCCTCGGACACGGCGGTCTCGTGCACCTCGACCTCGGAGTCGTCGCGCTGCGCGGCCGGGCGTTCGAGACCCTGCACCGCGCCGTCGTCGTCGACCTCGATGACCGGGATGGTGCCGGTCTGCGCCTCGTGCGTCTCGGCGAAGGCGCGTTCCAGGCGGTCCTGGAAGTCGCGGTGCGCCTCGTCGTACTCCTCTTGCGTGATGTCGCCACGGCCGACGAGGGCCTCGGTGTACAGCGTGCGGACGGAGCGCTTCGCCTCGATGAGGTTGTACATCAGCGGCTGCGTCATCGAGGGGTCGTCGCCCTCGTTGTGCCCACGACGGCGGTAGCAGATCAGGTCGATCACGACGTCGCGGTGGAACTCCTCGCGGTACGCGAAGGCGAGTTCGGCGACCCGGGCGACGGCCTCGGGGTCGTCACCGTTCACGTGGAAGATCGGCGCCTGGATCGTCTTCGCGACGTCGGTGGAGTACACCGAGCTGCGCGCCGACTCGGGCGGGGTGGTGAACCCGACCTGGTTGTTGATGACGAGGTGGACCGTGCCGCCGGTGCGGTAGCCGCGGAGCTGCGACATCTGCAGCGTCTCGACGACCACACCCTGGCCGGCCATCGCCGCGTCGCCGTGCACGAGCACGGGGAGCACACCGAAGCTACCGGGGGCCTCGCGGTCCTGCTTGGCGCGGACGATGCCCTCGAGCACGCCGTCGACGGCTTCGAGGTGCGACGGGTTCGCGGCGATCGTCACCGGGATGCTCGAGCCGTCGGACGTGCGGAACACGCCCTCGGTGCCGACGTGGTACTTCACGTCGCCGGAGCCCTGACCGGACACCGTGCCCGGCAGCGAAGACCCCTCGAACTCACGGAAGATCTGCCCGTAGGTCTTGCCGGCGATGTTCGTCAGCACGTTCAGGCGGCCACGGTGGGCCATGCCGATCGCGACCTCGGCCAGCCCGGCTCCGGCGGCGTGTTGGATCAAGGTGTCGAGGAAGGCGATGGTGGACTCGCCGCCCTCGAGCGAGAAGCGCTTCTGGCCGACGTACTTGGTCTGCAGGAAGGTCTCGAACGCCTCGGCCTCGTTGAGCTTGCCGAGGACGCGGAGCTGTTCTTCCTTCGAGGGCTTCGAGTACGGCACCTCGATGCGCTCCTGCACCCAGCGACGCTGTTCCGGGTCCTGGATGTGCATGTACTCGATGCCGACCGTGCGGCAGTAGGCGTCGCGCAGGATCCCGAGGACGTCGCGCAGCGGTGCCGAGGTGGTGCCGGCGAGCCCGCCGGTGACGAACTCGCGGTCGAGGTCCCAGAAGGTCAGCCCGTGGCTCTCGATCTCGAGGTCCGGGTGCGTGCGCTGGCGGTACTCGAGCGGGTCGATGTCGGCCATCAGGTGCCCACGGACTCGGAAGCTGTTGATGAGCTCCTGCACGCGGGCGGTCTTGTTCACCCGGTGCGCCAGGTCGACGTTGATGTCGTTCGCCCACTGGATCGGCTTGTAGGGGATCCGGAGCGCGGCGAAGATGCCGTCGTAGAAGCCGTGCTCGCCGATCAGGCGCTCGTGCACGTGCTTGAGGTACTCGCCCGAACCGGCGCCCTGGATGACGCGGTGGTCGTAGGTGCTCGTCAGCGTGATGGTCTTGCCGATGCCGAGCTCGACCAGGGTCTTCGACGCCGAGCCCTGGAACTGCGCCGGGTACTCCAGGGCGCCGGCACCGATGATCGAGCCCTGCCCCTTCGTCAGGCGGGGGACCGAGTGCACGGTGCCGATGCCACCCGGGTTGGTGAGCGAGATCGTCGTGCCCTGGAAGTCCGCCGGGGTGAGTTTGTTGTCGCGGGCACGCCTGACGAGGTCTTCGTAGGCGGAGAGGAACTGGCCGAACGTCAGGGTCTCCGCGCGCTTGATGCTCGGCACCAGGAGCGAGCGGGTGCCGTCCTTCTTCGGGACGTCGATCGCGATGCCGAGGTTCACGTGCGCCGGGGCGACGACGAACGGCTTGCCGTCGCGCTCCTCGTAGAAGACGTTCTGGCTCGGGAAGTCCTTGAGCGCCTGCACCATCGCCCACCCGATCAGGTGCGTGAAGGAGATCTTGCCGCCGCGGGCGCGTCGCAGGTGGTTGTTGATGACGATCCGGTTGTCGATCATCAGCTTCGCCGGGATGGTCCGGACGCTGGTCGCGGTCGGGACCGTCAGCGAGGCGTCCATGTTCGACGCCAGCGTCTTCGCCATGCCCCGGAGCGGGGTCGCCACGTCCTCGTGGGTCTCCTCGTGGTCGTCGGCGGCGTCGTTCGCCTCCGCCGGGATCGGCTGCGGTGCCGGCTGGCGCGAGGTGGTCTTCGCCTGGATCGGACCCGACTTCGCCTCGCCGGGGGTGTCCCCGGTGGCCGGCTGCTGCGTCGAGGACTGCTGCTGCGTCGGCGCCTGCTGTGCAGTCGCTGCCTGCTGCCCAGCCGCTGCCTGCTGTGCGGGGGACCCCGCCGGAGCCGGAGCGTCACCGACCTGCGTGCGGTGGTAGCTCTCGAGGACCGGCCACCAGGACTTGTCGACCGACTCCTTGTCCGCGACGAACTGCTCGTAGAGCTCGTCGACGAGCCACTCGTTCGCCCCGAATTCGCCCGCGGTCTCGTCCGTTCCGGTCAGATGGCTCGACACAGCCGATCGCCCACTCTCCGTCGATAGATGCTCGTGTGTGTCGTGCGGAGCAACCCTGCGCCGCACAGGTGCCAAGCCTAGCCGCTCTGACATGTCCGTTCCGTGTCAGCCGCGACGCGAGTCGGCAGCCCCCGAGCACCCGGTCGGGGCCCTGACGGGAGCCGTACAGTGGAGCGCATGAGGTTCTACGAGACGCGGCCGACGCACGACCTGACCTACTCCGACGTCTTCCTCGTCCCGAGCCGTTCCGGCGTGACGAGCCGCTTCGACGTCGACCTCGCGGCGAACGACGGCAGCGGTGCCACGATCCCGATCGTCAGTGCCAACATGAACTCCGTCACCGGCCCCCGGCTCGCCGCCACCCTGGCCCGCCGCGGTGGTCTTGGCGTGCTGCCGCAGGACATGCACCTGCAGGACCTCGACGCCGCGATCCGCTGGGTGAAGGACCAGCCGGTCGACTTCGACACCGCCTACGACATGGGCGCGCAGACCACCGTCGCCGAGGCCCTCGAGCAGCTCCTGCCGGTGGCCGGCCGTGGTGTGGTCGTCCGCGACGCCGACGGGGAGTACCTCGGCTGCGTGCCCGCGACCCGCCTCGGCACCGCCGGCCCCGACGCCGTCCTCGGCGACCTGCTGCACGGCGCCTCGACCGCGATCGACGCCGAGGACGCCGGCACGCCCCGGCACGTCTACGACGTGCTCTCGGCCGCCGAGGTCGACTTCGCGCCGGTGGTGCGGCACGGCCGGGTCGTCGGCACCACGAGCCAGACGAGCGCGATCCGCTCCGACATCTACACGCCCGCCGTCGATGGTTCCGGGCGGCTCCGGGTCGCCGCCGCGCTCGGCATCAACGGCGACGTCGCAGCCAAGGCGAAGGCGCTGGCAGCCGCGGGCGTGGACGTCCTGGTCCTCGACACCGCGCACGGCCACCAGGACGGCATGCTCCGCGCGCTCCGCACGGTCGCGTCGCTGCAGCTCGGCATCCCGCTCGTCGCCGGCAACGTCGTCACCGCCGACGCCGTCGCGCACCTGGTCGGGGCCGGAGCGGACATCATCAAGGTCGGCGTCGGCCCGGGCGCCATGTGCACCACCCGCATGATGACGGCCGTCGGTCGTCCGCAGTTCTCCGCCGTGCTCGAGACCGCCGCGGCGGCCCGCTCCCTCGGCGCGCACGTCTGGGCGGACGGCGGGGTGCGCTACCCGCGCGACGTCGCCCTCGCGCTGGCAGCAGGGGCGTCCGCCGTCATGATCGGCTCGTGGTTCGCCGGCACGCTCGAGGCCCCCGGCGTCCTGCGTCGTGACGCCGCGGGCAAGGCGTACAAGGAGAGCTGGGGCATGGCGTCGGCGAAGGCCGTGCGTGAGCGGTTCGAGCGGCTCGACCCGTACGAGCGTGCCCGCAAGGCGCTCTTCGCCGAGGGGATCTCGTCGTCGACGGTCTACCTCGACCCGGAGCGCCCGAGCGTCGAGGACCTGCTCGACATGATCACCACCGGCGTCCGCAGCTCCGCGACCTACGCGGGTGCGTCGTCCCTCGCCGAGTTCTCCGAGCGTGCACTGGTCGGCATCCAGTCCGCCGCCGGGTACGAGGAAGGCAAGCCCCTGCCCGTCAGCTGGTAGCGCGGGCGGGGCGCGCGTCGCCCTGGTCGCGACCACGAACGGACGGGAGGCACGGTGCCAGCTGGCCCCGTGCCTCCCGTCCGTCCTGCCGGTGCGTCTACCGGCGTCGGGTCGCGTCCTCGACCTCGCCCACCAGTTCTTCGAGGATGTCCTCGAGGAACAGCACGCCGATCGTGCGGCCGTCCGCGTCGAAGGCGCGGGCCACGTGGCGCCCCGCGGCCCGCATGGTCGCGAGCGCGTCCTCGAGGTCCATCTCGGTGTACAGCGAGATGAGCTGGCGGATGCGCTTCGGCGGCACCGGATCGTCGAACTCGTCCGGCCGCAGGTCGATGACGTCCTTGACGTGCACGTAGCCCGTGGGGGAGCCGTCCTCGCCGACGAGCACGTAGCGGGAGAACCCGCGCTGGGCCACGGCGTGCTCGACGTCGGCCGGGGTGGCGTCGTCGGGCAGGGTGACGAGCTCGGCCATCGGCACGGCGACGTCACGGACCTTCTTCTCGGTGAACTCGAACGCCAGGGCGAGCTTGCCGTCGTCGGTCAGGGTGCCCTCGCGGCGGGACTGCTCCACGATGGTCTGCACCTCTTCCACCGTGAACGCGCTCACCGCTTCGTCCTTCGGCTCGACGCGGAACAGCCGCAGCACGGCGTTCGCGACCTCGTTCAGGCCGACGATGACCCAGTGCAGGCCGTGACCGATGTACCAGAGCGTCGGGACCAGCAGCAGCGCGGCGCGGTCCGGCATCGAGAACGAGATGTTCTTCGGCACCATCTCGCCGAACACCACGTGCAGGAACGACACCAGCAGCAGCGTGAACACGAAGGCCACGGTGCCGATCACCTCGGCGCTCCAGTCGGTCAGGTGCAGCGGGACCTCGAGCAGGTGGTGGATCGCCGGCTCGGACACGTTCAGGATGAGCAGCGAGCAGACCGTGATGCCGAGCTGGGTCGTCGCGAGCATGCGGGTGGCGTGCTCCATCGCCCACAGGGTCATCTGCGCGGCCTTCGAGCCCTCTTCGGCGCGTGGCTCGATCTGCGAGCGGCGTGCGGAGATGACCGCGAACTCCGCCGCGACGAAGTACGCGTTGCCCATCAAGAGGACGACGAGCCAGAAGATGCCCCACCAATCGGAGCTCATCGCAGTCCCTCCTTGCAGCCAGAAGATCCCGCTGCGCCCATCACCGAATCGGAGCTCATCGGGTGCTGCCCTTCGTCGTGGTGGTCGGGGTGCTCCCGGTGGACGGGATGATGATCGCGGTCGCCGCCGTGTCGGTCGACGGGCGCGTCGGGGTCCAGCGGATGCGGTCGATCCGACGGCCGTCCAGCCGCTCGACGCGGAACACGCCGCCGTCCAGGGGAACCTCGTCGCCGACGACGGGCAGACGGCCCAGCGTCGACATGACGAACCCGCCGACGGTCTCGTACGGGCCCTCCTCGGGCACCTTCACGCCGGCGCGGTCCTCGAGCTCGTCGGGACGCAGCAGACCGGGGAAGGTCAGCCAGTCGCGGGAGCGGACCACGTCGATTCGGGCGCGGTCGTGCTCATCGGAGACCTCGCCGACGATCTCCTCGATCAGGTCCTCGAGCGTGACGACCCCGGCGGTACCGCCGTACTCGTCGACGACGATGACCATCTGGTAGCCGCGACCGCGGACCTCGGCGAGCAGGGTGTCGCCGGGCATGGTCTCCGGCACGCGTTCGGCGTCGGTCATGAGCGCCCCGACGGGGACCTCCGGACGCTTCTCGCGCGGCACGGCGACGGCCTGCTTGACGTGCACGATGCCGACGACGTCGTCCGCGTCCTCCTCGATGACGGGGAAGCGGCTGAAGCCGGTCTTGCGGGCGAGGGCGATGACGTCCTCGGCGGACTCGGACACGCGGATGGTGGAGAGCCTCGGGCGCGGGGTCATCACGTCGCTGGCGCTCAGCTCGGAGAACGAGATGGTGCGCTCGAGGAGCGTCGCGGTGTCCTGTTCGAGCGAGCCCTCGGACGCCGACCGGCGCAGCAGCGAGGTGAGTTCCTCGGCGCTGCGGGCACCGGAGAGTTCCTCCTGCGGCTCGATGCCCAGCGACCGGAGCACGGCGTTCGCGGTGCCGTTCAGCAGCGCGACGGCGGGCTTGAAGACCGTCGTGAACGCGATCTGCAGCGGGACCACGAGCCTGGCGGTCTGCAGGGGCAGCGCGAGCGCGAAGTTCTTCGGCACGAGCTCGCCGAGGATCATCGACAGCAGGGTCGCGATGACGAGCGCGACGATCGAGCCGACGGTCTCGACGATGCCCTCTGGCAGGTTCATCGCCAGGAACGGTGCCTCGAGCAGCTTCGCGATCGAGGGTTCGAGCAGGTAGCCGGTCAGCAGCGTGGTCAGCGTGATGCCGAGCTGCGCGCTGGACAGGTGCGTCGAGGTGACCTTCAGCGCGCCGATGACCGGTGCGAGGCCGGCTTCACCCCGGTCGCGCCGCGCTTCGACGTCGGCGCGGTCGAGGTTGACCAGTGCGAACTCGGACGCGACGAAGACACCCGTGCCGAGGGTCAGCAGGATGCCGCCGATCAGCATGACGATGTCGATCGGACTCATGATTCACCCCCGTTCGCGCACAGGGATGACGTGCAGCTCACCGAGTGAGCGGCGGATGAGTGAGGCGAAGAACTATTCGGGGGATCGTCCACAGTGCTGCCAATCGTACTGCCTGCGCGGTCCCTGAACCGTGAATCCGTACAGAACCGACCGCGCCTAGGCCGTGATCCGCGCGCGGTGGTACTGCTGCGGCTCGTAGTCCACCGGCACGCGGAGCTCGACGGCGGCACGGAGCGCGAACGACGGGTCGCGGAGCATCTCGCGACCGATCATCACGACGTCGGCGAGGCCGGTCGCGACGATCTGCTCGGCCTGGAACGCCTCGGAGATCATGCCCACGGCGATCGTCGGGATGCCGGCGTCGCGCTTGATCGCCGCCGCGTGCGGCACCTGGTAGCCGGGCCCCACCGGGATCGGGGCGCTCGCGACGTTGCCGCCGGTCGACACGTCGGCCAGGTCGGCACCGTGCTCGGCGGCCCAGCGGGCGACGACGGTGGTCTCGTCGAGGGTGAGTCCGCCCTCGACCCAGTCGGTGGCCGAGAAGCGGACGACGATCGGGAAGCCCTCGCCGACCTCGGCGCGCACGGCGTCGACGACCTCGAGCAGCGCGCGGGCACGGTTCTCGAGCGAGCCGCCGTACTGGTCGGTGCGCTGGTTGCTCAGGGGCGAGAGGAACTGGTGCAGCAGGTACCCGTGCGCGGCGTGGATCTCGACCAGGTCGAACCCGGCCTCCACCGCGCGGCGGGCGGACTGCGCGAAGGCGAGGGCGACGACGCGGATGTCCTCGACCGCGAGCTCGCGCGGCACGTCGTAGCCGTCGAAGGCCACGGCGGACGGTGCGACCGTGGTCCAGCCGCCCTGGTCGGCGGGGACGGTGCCGTGCGTGGTGTCCCAGGGCCGGTAGGTCGACGCCTTGCGGCCCGCGTGTGCGAGCTGGATGCCCGCGGCGGCGCCCTGTTCGTGCAGGAAGTCGACGATCGGCTTGTAGGCGTCACGCTGCTGGTCGTTCCAGAGCCCGAGGTCCTGCGGCGTGATCCGTCCCTCCGGCACGACGCCCGTCGCTTCGACCACGACCGCGCCGGCACCGCCCTTGGCGAAGCCGCCCAGGTGCACGAGGTGCCACGGGGTCGGGATGCCGTCCTGCTGGTCCACCGAGTACTGGCACATCGGGGAGACCCAGATGCGGTTGCGGACGGTCAGGTCACGGACGGTGATCGGGTCGAACAGGGCGTGCGTCACGCGGGCTCCTCAGAGGACGGGTGCCGGCGCCTCGGCCAGTCCCGTCAGGAACGACCGCAGCGACGCCGGCGACGTGTAGTGGTGGCCGACCGCCCCGATCGCTTCCGCACCGGTGGCGTTCTCGGCCCTGTTGTCCACGAACACCATCTGACCCGGGTCGATTCCCAAGCGCGCACAGGTGTCGCGGTAGATGGATGCCGCGGGCTTCAGGACGTGCTCCTCGGCGCTCACCACCACGGTCTCGAACAACGAGCCCATCGGGGACCGGCGGTACGGGTCGCCGAAGTCGAAGCCCGCGTTCGAGAGCAGGGCCACACGGGTGCCGGCGTCGTGCAGCTCCTCGACGATCTCGAGGGTCTCCGGCTCGACCTCGAACCACCCGGTGAAGTCGATCGCCCAGAACCGGTGGATGTCGGAGATGCTCCAGGTCCGTCCGGTCCGTTCCGCGATGGCACGCCAGTACGCCACGACGGACAGGTCGCCGCGGTCCAGGTCGTGACGGAGCTCCTGGTACACCGGGAACAGCTCGTCGGCCGGCACCCCGGTGGCGGCCACGAGTGCGTCCCGCGAGGCGTGCGGCGTCCGGCTGATCACCTCGCCGTAGTCGAAGACCACCACGCGACCGAGCAGGAACAGGCTCATGTGCTCCACCGTAACGTGGGGCCGGTGAACGACTTCGTGCCCGTCCGACCGTCCGATGCCGCCGCGTGGGTCACCGCGCCGACGGGGGAGTCCACCAAGTACCGCCGCGGGGTGCTCGGCGTCGCCACCGGCTCCGACCAGTACCCGGGCGCCGCGGTGCTGGGCGTCGACGCCGCCGTGCACACCGGCGTCGGCATGGTCCGGTACGTCGGACCCGAACGCGCCACCGACCACGTGCTCACCCGCCGCCCCGAGGTCGTGTCCGGCGTCGGCCGGGTGCAGGCCTGGCTCGTCGGCTCCGGTGTCTCGGCATCGTCGCTCGGAGAGTTGGACGCGACGACGGCGTCGGGCTTCTCGCATGCGTCCGACGACGGCGTACCGGTCGTCGTCGATGCCGGGGCGATCCCGCTCGTCGACCTCGGGCCGCTCGCCGTGCTCACCCCGCACGCCGGTGAGCTCGCTTCGTTCCTGGGAGTCGATCGCGCCGAGATCGAGCAGGACCCGGCCGCCGCAGCGCTCCGTGCGGCCGAGCAGACCGGCAGCGTCGTGCTGCTCAAGGGGGAGCGGACCCACGTGGTCACCCCGGACGGGTCGGTGCGGCTCGTGGCGTCCTCGGCGACGCCGTGGCTCGCGGCGGCCGGTGCCGGGGACGTGCTCGGCGGGCTGCTCGGTGCGCTCGTCGCCGCGCGGCAGGGCTCCGTCGAGGCGGCCGGGTCGTCGCTCGCGCCGTCGGACCTCGCCCACCTGGCCGCGTCGGCCGCGGTGGTGCACGGGCTCGCGGCGCGGCGGGCCTCCGGCGGCGGACCGTTCCCGATGACGACGCTCATCGCCGAGCTGCCGGGGGTCGTGCGGGACCTGGTGGTGGACGGGGACGCGCGCGGCTAGCGGTCGGTGCGCGTGCACCTTCCGACGATCCACGAGGGGATCGACGCGTGTTCTGTCGCCGGATGCGCACGCAATAGGTTCGTGCGCATGTTCCGACAGGACACCACGGGTTCGACAGGTGGAAGGTCGCAACATGCGCACGCATGAGCGAGCGGGTGCGGCCCCAGGACGCAAGCGACCGACGGCCTGGAGGCGCGGTGCCAGCTGGCACCGTGCCTCCAGGCCGTCGGCGGTCACCTCACGGGCGTGACGCGCGTCGCGGACGTCAGCTCGCGGGTGTCGCGTGCACCAGGAACTCGACGGAACCGGCGTCGTCGACCTTGACGAACCCCAGGCTCGGGGCCTGCACGCCGTAGTCCGAGAAGGTGATCGGGACCGAACCGGAGATGTCGACGCCGTCGCCGTTCAGGCCGACCTGCAGCTTCGCGGTGACGTCCTTCGTGACGCCGTGCAGGGTGAGCTTCCCCGGAGCCGTCACGGTCGTCGTGTCGGAGCCGCTCGGGACCGCGTCGGCGATCGGTTCGGTGAGTTCGAAGGTGGCCTCGGGGAACGCCGCCGCGTCCATCGCGGAGTCGCGGAAGTAGGCGTCGCGCTGGTCGGAGTCGGTGGTGATGTCGGCGACCTGCACCGTGATCTTCGCGGCGGTGATGCTCGTGCCGTCGACGGTCGCGGTGCCGGCGACGCTGTCGGTGCGGCCGGTGACGGTGACGTCGGAGCCGTTCAGGACCTCGTGGACGCGGTACCCGGCCTCGGAGTCGCCGCCGACCGTCCACTCGCCGGACAGGTCCGTGTCGTCGAGGGTGGAGGCCTCGCGGGTGGCGGCGACGGACGGCGCGGCCGAGGCCTTCGCGTTCTCGGTGCTCGTGTAGACGTTCGTGAAGACGACCGCGCCAACGACGCCGAGGACGACGACGGCGGCGATGACGGAGATCCAGATGACGGCCTTGCGGCGCTTGCGCGGGGTGTCGGAGGTCACGAAAGGAACGGTGACACGTCATGCTCGGGAGAGCCTGAGATCGTGGCATCGATCGCCCCTGGTCCGGCCGCTACGCTCGTCCGGTGCAGAGGACCTCGACCCGGTGGCTCGAACTCGCCGGCTTCGTCCTGGCGTTCGTCGCCGTGCACGGGTTCCTGTGGTGGCTGACCCTCGTGTCGGCGAACCTGCCGCTCGGTGACGTGACCATCACCTACAGTCGCTGGATCGAGACCGGGCGGACCGCGGACTTCTGGGTCGGCATCGACGGCGCGTGGGTGTACCCGATCCTGGCGATCGTGCCGATGGCGGCTGCGGCGCTCGGGGGAGTCGAGTCCATCGGCACCGGCTGGCTGCTGCTGATGGTCTTGCTCGACGCCGTGGCGTGCGCGTCCCTGTGGCGGTTCCGGGCGCGTGTGGGGTCGTCCGACCGTTTCGGCGTGCACGGCGTGCGGGTCGTCTGGTGGTGGCTGCTGTTCCTGCTCGCGCTCGGGCCGATCGCGCTCGGTCGGATCGACACCGTCGCGACGGTGTTCGCGCTGGTGGGCGTGGCGTTCGTGGCCTCGAGGCCGGCCGTCGCCTCCGCGCTCTTCACCGCTGGCGCGTGGACGAAGGTGTGGCCCGCGGCGCTCGTCGCGGTGCTGCTGCTCCTGCGTCGCGGACACCGCCGCGGTGTGCTCGCCGGAGCCCTGGTGCTGAGCGCCCTGATCGTGCTCGTCGACGTGCTGTGGGGCGGTGCGCCGTACCTGCTGTCCTTCGTCAGTGAGCAGACCGGCCGTGCGCTGCAGATCGAGTCACCGCTCGCGACGCCCTTCATGTGGGCCGCAGCCTTCGGCGTCCCGGGCGCAGCGGTGTTCTACGACCAGGAGATCTTGACGTTCGAGGTGTCCGGTGCCGGCACGTCCGCCGCCGCCGCGGTGTCGACGCCGCTGATGGCCGTCGTCGTGGTGGCCGGGGTCGTGCTCGCGCTCTGGGCCGCACACCTGGGCGCCCGTCGGGCCGAGCTCGCACCGGTCCTCGCGCTCCTGTTCGTCGCGGCGCTCATCGCGACGAACAAGGTGGGGTCGCCGCAGTACATCGGCTGGTTCGCGGTGCCGATCGTGTGGGGGCTCGCGGCGGGCACCCCGAGTGCGCGTCGGTTCGTGCCGATCGCGGTGCTCGCGCTGCCGATGGCCCTGCTCACGCAGCTCGTCTACCCGGGGTACTACGACCAGGTGCTCACCGTGCAGCCGTGGATCCTCGTGGTGCTCACGCTGCGGAACGCGCTCGAGGTGGCGATCCTGGTGTGGAGCGTGGTCGTGCTGGTGCGGATGGGACGGGCTGCGGGGTCCGCACGGGTGCCGGCGCGCTCGTCGCCGTCCGTGCGCGACCAGCCCGAGCCGGGCAGGATGGACGCATGATCGTCGCCTTCTCCGTCGCTCCGTCCGGTGGTCCCGCTGCAACGTCCGACGGGTCCGTGCACGACGCCGTCGCGGCCGCCGTGCGCGTGGTGCGCGAGAGCGGGCTGCCGAACCGCACCTCGTCGATGTTCACCGAGATCGAGGGGGAGTGGGACGAGGTCATGGACGTCGTCAAGCGCGCCACCGAGGCCGTCGGCGAGTACGGCACGCGGGTGTCGCTCGTCCTCAAGGCCGACATCCGCCCCGGGCACACCGGGGAGATCGACGGCAAGCTCGAACGGCTCGAGGCCGCGCTCGGCGAGTAGCGGTCAGCGGCGCCGACGCGGACGCCTACGGCGACGAGGGTCGGTGCCGAAGACCGCGGCGACCGTCAGCAGGACGAGGCCGGCGACCGCGAACACCACGACGACGACGATCCCGACCGGGTCGGTGACGTTCTCGCAGTTCGCAGGCGCGCCGGCGGCGCAGGAGGCCAGGACGGTCGTGACGGTGGGCACGTCGCCATCCTGCGTCCTCGGCGCGGACGACACGCCGGTGCCCTCCCTCGGATGTCGGTGGTCGGGTGTCTCATTGTCTGCATCGAGCCACACCGGGTGGCCTGCGAGACGACGAGGAGCGCGTGATGATGCACGACGGCTGGTGCCCCGACTGCGACCTGCGAACGGTCGTCATCGACACGGATGAACAGGGCGACAACGCCTGGGCGACCTGCGCGGAGTGCGGCACCGGATGGGTCCACCGCGACGAGCTGCCCGAGCCCGCAGTCACCACCGCACGTCCGGCCCACGCGGAGCGTCAGGCGGCCTGACCTGACGCGCTGGCGGGCCGACGGTCGTGCTCGCCCCCGGGGCTTGCCGAGGGGTTTGACCCGAGTCTCGCGCCGACGGGCACTGCACGTGTCGCAGACCGCAAGAACTGTCCGCCTGGCCGAGACTCCCGCCGCCGCCGCCGCCGACCCGCCGCCGCCGACCCGCTGACCGCTCCGGCGTGCGCAGCGCGGCTGCCAGCGCGGCGACCACCGGGCGCAGTCCGGCTTCCGTTGAGGCTTTGGAGCGGTCTACACTGCGAAGACCGGGTGATCGACACCGCCCGGCCAGTCCCGTTCGCCGCTGAACCCGGACCGGCACTCCCCGCCGTGACCGCGCTGCCCGAACGGCAGTCCCGCTGTGACGGCCGCCCAGACCCTCCCGTCACGAGAACAGGCCCCATGTCACAGCTCACGCCTGCGCGTCGCACCCTCGCGCTCATCTCGCTCGCCCTCGGCGGGTTCGCCATCGGCTCGACCGAGTTCGTCGCGATGGGACTGCTGCCGAACATCGCGCAGGCCCTGCTCCCCGAGCAGTACGGCATCGACCCCGACGCCGGGATCGCCCACGCCGGCTGGCTCGTCAGCGCGTACGCCCTCGGGGTCGTCGTCGGTGCGCCGACCATCGCGGCGATGTCCGCCCGGTTCCCGCGCAAGGGCCTGATCCTCGTGCTGCTCGTCGGGTTCGTCGTCGCGACGATCGCGAGCGCGCTGCTGCCCTCGTTCGGTCTGGTGCTCGTCGCCCGCTTCGTCGCGGGCCTGCCGCACGGCGCCTACTTCGGCATCGCGTCGATCGTCGCCGGCGACATGATGGGCCCGGGCAAGCGCGGCAAGGGCATCGCCATGGTGCTGCTCGGCCTGTCGGTCGCGAACGTCGTCGGGGTCCCGGCGATCACCTGGGTCGGACAGGTGGCCGGGTGGCGGGTCGCCTACGGCGTGGTCGCCGCGCTGTTCGCCCTGACGTTCCTGGCCGTCGCGGCCTTCGTGCCGAAGAGCGCCCGCGACGAGCACGCAACGATCGGTCGTGAGCTCCGGGCGTTCCGTGTGCCGCAGGTGTGGATCGTGATGGGTCTCGGCGCCGTCGGGTTCGGCGGGTTCTTCGCGGTGTACTCGTACATCTCGCCGCTCGTGCAGAACGTCACCGGCATGCCCGAGTCGTTCGTGCCGATCGTGCTCGTCGTCGTGGGCATCGGCATGGTCGTCGGCGGAGTGCTCGGCGGACACCTGGCCGACCACAGCGTGAAGCGCACCATCTACGTCGGCATGTTCGCGCTGATCGGAGCGCTGCTCCTCACCGTCCTCACGGCGCAGTGGCTCTGGGGCATGCTGCTCGGCGCGTTCCTGCTCGGGGCGACCTCGTCCGCGATCCCGCCGGCGGTGCAGTCGCGCCTGATGGACGTCGCGGGGGATGCCCGCACGATCGCGGCGGCGCTGAACCACTCGGCGTTCAACATCGGCAACTCGATCGGTGCGGCCCTGGGCGGCGCCGTCATCGCCGCCGGCTTCGGGTTCCTCGCACCGGGCTGGCTGGGCATCGGCCTGGCGCTGCTCGGTGTGCTGGTGACGATGGTGAGCTACGCCGTCGAGCGGCGGAGCACCCGTCGCGCGTCGCTGCGCTCCTCGTCGCCGTCGACCGGTCCGATCACCGCACCGGTCCCGACGGCCTGACACGCGGGGTGCGCGCGCGCACCGACGGACGGGAGGCCCGTGGCGACGCCGCCACGGGCCTCCCGTCCGTCCGGTGGGTGCGGGAGACCGCCCATGGTGAGCAGAAATGGTCGGTTCCCGTGACGGGACCCGACCATCTGTGCGCACGAAGCGCAGCGTGCACGCGGCGCTACAGGCCCAGGGGGCTGCCGTCCTGCACGATGATGCCGTCGGTGATCGCACGCTTCCGGAGCGCCACCTTCGTGCCCACGTCGAAGCCGGCGACGCGGTACTTCTCGCGGATGCGCTTGAGGTAGCTCTTCGCGGTCTCCTCGGAGATGCCGAGCTGGTAGGCGACGCTCTTGACGGGCTCGCCACCGCCGTACAGGGCCATCACGCGACGCTCCTGGGCGCTGAGCTTCGGGACACCGCCGACGTCACCGCTGTTGATGGCGAGGTCGAGTTCGGCCGAGACGTACTGCTCGCCGCGCTGGGCGGAGCGGATCGCCTCGACGATCATGTCGGCGTCCTCGCTCTTGACGAGGTACCCGAGGGCGCCGGCACCGAGGGCCTCGCGCACGACGTTCGGCTCCGAGTACGTGCTCATCACGACGGTCTTGACGCCCGCGGTCTTGAGCGTCGAGATCTTCAGCGACACCGGGATGGAGTCCTTGAGGTCCAGGTCCAGCAGCACCACGTCGACCGGGAACGCCGGGCTCGTCAGGAGCTCGGGCCAGGTCGTGACGGCGGCCACCAGGGTGATGTCGTCGGCGGCGTTCCGGATCCACTCCGTGAGCGCGCCGAGGAGCATCCTGTGGTCGTCGACCAGTGCGAGTCGGATCGGTTCCTCTGGAGTCGCCATGCTGGCGTCCTTTCTCGGTGCGGTTGCTCGGCCGATCCTAGGAGGATGCGGGCCGGAAGTCGGTGAGGCGTGCGGGTGTCCGGCAGCTACATCGACGGATGTCGGTTCACGACGCAGTGGGCGACGATGTGCAGCGTGCCGTCGCGGACGGTCTCGGTGTACGGGCCGATGCGCTGCAGGGCACTCCAGGCCGTCGGGCCGAGGCTGCGCCGGGGCACCCCGCGGGACTCGATCACGACGGGCACGTCCATCGTGTCGTCGCTGACCGGGTGACCGTCGGAGCCGATCGGGCCGAGGGTGACGGAGACGACGGGCATGCCGGGCTGCGCGGTGCGGCCGTCGCCGACCATCTGCCAGATCGCCTGCAGCAACCCGTCGCGCTGCGTGGGGGAGAGGTGCCCGGCCAGGGCGGTCGGGTCGGCGACGCTCACCGAGCGACCGAGGCGGTCGGACTCGGTGATGGCGTGGTAGAGCCAGGTCTCGCGGCGTCCCTCGATCAGGTGCAGGCGGAGCTCGGTGGCGAGCGACGCGGCGACGGAGCTCGAGGCGTCGGACAACGGCAGGGGGTCGGTGCCGTTCGCGACGGCGTCGAGCAGCTTCTCGGCGGCCAGGTCGAGCCGGGCGAGCTCGTCCGAGGCGAGCATGCCGACGGCGAACTGCGGCGCCTGCACGTTGCTCTGCACGAGCACCCGGTCGAGTTCGCGCTGCACGAGCTGGCGGAACCGCTGCACGACGTACAGCGCGAGCGCCGGCGGCACGACGACGAGTGATAGCAGGGACACGATGCCGGGCATGGTGTCGTGCGTGATCGGCGTCGACGCGACGGCCATCACGATGAACGCGATGCCGAGCACGCCGATGGCGGCGGCGACCTCGCGGGCGGGTCGGAGCGTGGCGATCGGCAGCAGGGCGAAGCCCGCGGCCATCGACGCCGTGGCGGTGTGTGCGATGTCGTGCTCGGGCCAGATGCCGATGAAGTCGAGCGTGACGACGCAGGCCAGCACGACGCAGATCAGCGCGAAGGCCGGACCCGTCAGGCGTTCGCCGTAGGTCAGGACGCTGAGTCCGACCCCGACGGCCGCGACGAGGTAGAGCGCCCAGGCGACGGCGGGCAGCCACGGGTCGGAGTACTCGTTCCAGCGCACCAGGAAGAACGCGATGCCGGCGACGGCCTCGATCGCGGTGAGGACCGCGGCGCCGAGGCCGAGGTACCCCGCACCGAGCGAGGCGCCGGGCTTCGCGGCCTGCCGCAGGGACCGGGCGCCGGTGGACGTCGACGGGAGCCCTCTGGCCTGGCGGCGTTCGCTCGTGCGGTACCGCTCACGCGCCTCGCGGCGGGTGCGGGGTGCGGGCGGAGCCGTCTCACCGGGCAGGCGGCGGCCGATGGTGTCCTCGGGGACCCGGGTCATCGCGGTGCCTCCAGGACGACGGTGGTGCCGGAGCCCGGCGCGGAGAAGAGCTTGGCGTCGCCGCCGACCTCGCGCAGGCGGTTCACGACGCTCTCCTTGAAGCCGAGTCGCTCGGCACTGACGGTGGTGAGGTCGAAGCCGACGCCGGAGTCGGTGACCATCGCACGGACGACCTCGTTGTCGTGGACGATCGTGACGTGGGCCTCGCCGACGCCGGCGTGCCGACGGACGTTCTCGAGGCACTCGCCGAGCGCGAGCAGGAACGCGTCGAGCACGTTCGACGGCAGCAGGACCTGCCCGGTGCCGTGCCAGCTGACCTCGAGCCCCATCCGGCCGAAGCGCTGCTTGACCGACTCGAGGGTCTGCCCGAGCGGTGACTCTTCTTCACGGGTGAGCGAGTAGTCACCGGACTGCGAGGGCTGCGGGGTCGCACCGAGGCGCAGGTGCCGCAGCAGTCGGGCGTCCTCGGCGGCCTGCTCGCGCATCGCCTGCTCGGAGACGCCGACGCCGGAGTGCGCGAGCAGCGTCAGGGTCGCGAGCACGGTGTCGTGCAGCAGGCGGGCACCCTGGCGGCGCTGCGCCTCGGTCTCGCTGGCCTGCCGTTCGGCGCGGTGGGCGGTGCCGATGCTGTAGATGCGGCGGGCGACGCGGGGGATGCTGCGCGAGATCCAGATCGCCACGACGGCCATCAGGATCCACCCGAGCAGTGCGCCGCTGACCGGGGTCGACAGGAGCGAGCCCGATCCCCAGACCATGAGCACCACCACGGCACCGCCGCCGGCGATGGTGATGCCGAGACCGACCGGGTGCCCGCGCTGTGCCATCAGCGGTGCCGAGAGCCCGCCGGCAGCCAGGGGCATGACGGCGCTGGCGACGAGGGGCCGCGCCGAGTCGTCGACGCCGGTGAAGAGCAACACCATCGTGGCGAGCCCGGCGACGACGATGGCGGCGGTCCACCACACTTCACCGCCGCGGCCGAAGCACACGAGCGCGGTGATCATCGCGGCGATGCAGAGGAGTGCGCCGATGAGGGACGCCGTGGGCACGGCGGCCGCGGAGAGGATGCCCACGACGCTGACGAGCGCGCAGACGATGCCCACGACACGGGTCGCCGACCGCAGCAAGCGGTCGCGTTCCTGTGCGATGAAGTCCATCGATGTCCTGGTTGGTGACGATCTGGGTGGTGCGGGAAACCGAGCGTCGGTCAGTGCCGGGCTCCACGCCATCATTCCACGCGCGCCACCCGTTGGGGGGTCTTCGGCGCGCCGCGGTGACGGCAGGCCCCGCTCAGGGCTCGAGCAACCGCCGCAGGTGCGCCCCGACCTGCTCGTGCTCGATGAGGAACCCGTCGTGTCCGAACTCGCTCTCGATCACCGCTGCGGTGTCCCCGTCGAGCGCGTCCGGCACGCCCGCGGCGATCCGGTGCTGGTCCTCGACGGGGAACAGCCGGTCGCTCGAGATCCCCACGACCAGGGTCCGCGCGGTCACCAGCCCGAGGGCGGCCGACACCCCGCCGCGCCCGGCACCGACGTCGTGCGAGTCCATCGCGTACGTCAGCGTGACGTAGCTCGAGGCGTCGAACCGCCGCGTGAACTTGTTGCCGTGGAAGTCGAGGTAGCTCTCCACGGAGAACCGGCCGTCGTCGCCGAGCGGGGAGACGTCGCTCTGCCAGGACCGCGCAAAGCGGCTGTTCAGCTCGTCCGACGCGCGGTACGTCATGAGCGCCATCCGCCGGGCCAGTGACAGTCCCCGGTGCGGTCCCTCGCCGGCCTCGGCCTCGAAGTAGTCGCCGCCGGCGAACGCCGGGTCCATCTGGATCGCCGCCCGCTGCAGCGAGTTCGCCGCGATCTGGTCGGCGGTGGTCTGCGCCGTCGACGCCAGGACAGCCAGACGCTGCACACGCGCGGGGTGCGAGACCGCGAACTCGAGGGCGTGCATGCCGCCCATCGACCCGCCGACGACCGCCGCGAAGGTCTCGATGCCGAGCCGGTCGGCGAGCTGCGCCTGCACCTCGACCTGGTCGCGCACCGTCACGAACGGGAACCGCGAGCCCCACTCAGCGCCCGTCGGCGACACCGACGACGGCCCGGTGGTGCCCTGGCAGCCGCCGAGCATGTTCGGCGCGATCACGAACCACCGGTCGGTGTCGATCGCCCGGCCGGGCCCGACGACGTCACCCCACCAGCCGGCTGTGCGGTGGCCCGGGCCGGGGGCGCCCGCGACGTGCGAGTCACCGGTCAGTGCGTGCAGGACGAGCACCGCGTTGTCGCGGGCGGCGTTGAGCGTGCCCCACGTCTCGTAGGCCACGCGCACGGACGGGAGGCGACCGCCGCGCACCCACTGCTCGCCGAGGGACTCGAAGTGGCGTGCACCCGGGTGGTCACCGGGACGCCAGGCACCGGTCACGGGCGGCTTGCCGAGTGTGCCGAGTTCGGTGCCGGGCACCAGGGTGGACGGCACGGAGTCCTCGGGGGTCGTCTGCCAGTCCATCGTGGGTCCAGTCTGCCGGGAGGCGCGGGTCGCCGCCGCCGTGTTACGTCACGCCCGTCGCGCGGCCGGGCTCCGGGCCGCGCAGGCCGTTGCGTGCGTACGCATGTTCCGACATCGTGCGCGTCGTTCGACTCGTGGATCGTCGCACGATGCGCACGTACCGGATGCGTGTGCGACGAGCGACGTCCCACGCGTCGATCGACACGTGGGACGTCGCAACATGCACGCGCATCGACAGGCGGCGTGCAAGCCCTACGCGCGCTGGCTCTCCTGCGCGATCGCCCGAGCCGCGGCGAGCCCGGCCTCGAGGTCGGCCTTCAGGTCGGCGATGTTCTCGATGCCGACCGACAGGCGCACCAGGCCGGGCGTGACCCCGGTGGTGAGCTGCTGCTCGGGAGTGAGCTGCGAGTGCGTGGTCGACGCCGGGTGGATGACGAGCGAGCGGACGTCGCCGATGTTCGCCAGGTGCGAGAACAGCTGCAGGTTGTCGACGAACGCCTTGCCCGCGGTGACCCCGCCCTTGAGCTCGAACGACAGCACGGCGCCGACGCCCTTCGGCGCGTACCGGTTCGCGGCGGCGTACCAGGGCGACGTCGGCAGACCGGCGTAGGCGACCGTGGCGACGTCGGGGTGCTGGTCGAGCCACTCCGCGATCTCCTGCGCGTTGGACACGTGCCGCTCGATGCGGAGCGACAGGGTCTCGATGCCCTGCAGCAGTGCGAACGCCGTGTCCGCCGAGTTCGACGCACCGAGGTCGCGGAGCAGCTGCACCCGGGCCTTCACGATGTAGGCGAGCTCGTTGCCGACCGCCTCGGCGAAGACCGCACCGTGGTACGACGGGTCGGGCGTGTTGAACTCCGGGAACCGGTCGGCGTGCTGCGACCAGGCGAACTTCCCGCCGTCGACGATGATCCCGCCGATGACCGTGCCGTGGCCACCGAGGAACTTCGTGGCCGAGTGCACCACGATGTCGGCGCCGTGCTCGAACGGACGGATCAGGTACGGCGTCGCGATCGTGTTGTCGACGATCAGCGGGACGCCGGACTCGTGGGCGACGTCGCTGACACCCGTGATGTCGAGGACGTTGATCTTCGGGTTGCCGATGGTCTCGGCGAAGAACAGCTTCGTGTTCGGGCGGACCGCGCGGCGCCACTCCTCGAGGTCGTCCTGGTCCTCGACGAACGTCGTCTCGATGCCGAGCTTCGCCAGCGTGTACTTGAACAGGTTGTACGTGCCGCCGTAGATCGACGACGACGACACGATGTGGTCACCCGCCCCCGCGATGTTCAGCACCGCGTAGGTCTCGGCAGCCTGGCCGGACGCGACGAGCAGGGCCCCGGACCCGCCCTCGAGCGCGGCGATCCGCTGCTCGACGACGTCGTTCGTCGGGTTCATGATCCGGGAGTAGATGTTGCCCGGCTTGGCGAGCGCGAACAGGTCGCGCGCTTCGTCCGAGTTCGCGAAGACGTACGAGGTCGTCTTGTAGATCGGCGTCGCTCGGGCGCCCGTGGTCGGGTCCGGCTGTGCGCCGGCGTGGACCTGGGTGGTCTCGAACTGCCACTGCGCGGCGTCGTGCTCGGTCATCTTGGTGCTCCTGTCCGGTGCGGCTGGTCGTCGGGTCGCCTTGCGCTCGGCCCGGAGGCTCGGCGCTGCTGTGCGTCGGGTGTCACGGTACGCAGGTGGCCGGGCCCGCACCACCGCACCCGCCTCGGGACGTAACGCACCCGCCGGGCCCGCCCCGCGCCTCCAGGCCAGGATGGTGCCCGGGGCTGACGGCGGCGACCACGGGGATCGGTCGCGGCCTGCCGCGACGTCGCGCGCTGCCGACTGAGCGCAGCGAAGACGACTGCTTGCGCGGCAATGTCACGCGTCGCGGCGGAACAGCCAGTCGACCTTCGGCTCGAGCAGCCACCGCATCCCGCGCCGCACGAAGGGCTGCGCCAGGAAGAGGCTGACGACGCACGCGATGACGACCATGAGGAGCACGAACGGCCAGGCCGAGTGCTCGCCGGCCAGGACGCCGGACTCCCGGATCGGGTAGAGGACGAACGTGTGGAGCAGGTAGACGTACATCGTCGCGGCGCCGAACTGCGTGATCCAGATGTTCCGACGGGGGATGAGCACCAGGAACGACGCCGTCAGCAGGGTCGCGAGCAGCATCAGGCCGAACCGCACCGCACCCGCCCACCAGGCGTCCTCGCCGAGCCCCGAGTAGGAGTCGTCGTAGAAGAACCAGTGGTGCAGGTCGAACTCCTTGAACTGCGGGATCCAGACCGCGCACGACACCGCCCAGGCGGCGAACACCACGACGGCGGCGATCCGCACCCGGACGACCGTGCGACGGGACGCCTCGTACCAGCGGTCGAAGACGCCCCACTGCTTGACCTGCCACCCGAGCAGGAAGAACGGCAGCAGGCTGATCGCGCGGGACAGCGAGAGCGTCGAGTCGACGTTGTCGAAGTAGCCGACGCCGATGCTGAACACGACCGCCCAGAACAGTGGCCACCGCAGCTGCGCCAGGTACGGCAGGATCAGCTTGAAGATGCCCAGGGCCAGCAGGAACCACAGGGTCCACGTCGGCTTCGTCGGGTTGAAGTCCTTGCCGCCCTCGACGAGGCCCTGCACCACGGTCCAGATCGTCTGCATGATGATGTACGGCACGACGATGTCCGTGATCGTCCGGCGCATCCGCTTCGCGGTCGGGGTGTCCGCCGACGAGAAGTAGCCGCTGATCACGCCGAACGCCGGCATGTGGAACGCGTAGATGAACGTGTAGAGGGCCAGGGCGTGCTCGCTCGCCGGCGTCTGCCGCTGGATCGCGTGCCCGATGACCACGAGCGTGACCGCGACGAACCGCGCGGTGTCCCACATCGGGATCCGGCGCGGGGCTCGACCGGGTTCGAGCTGCGTCGCCGGGGCCGAGGGGGCGGGAGGGGCGGCATCCGTCGTCATCGCCGGTCACGTTACCGGATCGTGACCTGGACGGCCCGGTGCGGTGCCGGAACCGTCCCGCTCGGTACGGTGGACGGACCGGGCCACGACGTGCCCCGGTCACCGACGCAGGAGGCAGATCACATGGCAGCACGGCGCGCAGTCGTCACCGGAGCGAGCTCGGGCATCGGGGCGGCCACCGTTCGGCTGTTCCGGTCGCGGGGCTGGGACGTGCTCGCCGTGGCCCGCCGCGCCGCGAAGCTCGAGGCGCTCGCCGCGGAGACCGGGGCCGAGACCCTGGTCGCCGACATCACGGACGCCGACGACGTGGCGGCGCTCGCCGCGCGGGTGGCGGACCTCGGCGGCGCCGACGTGCTCGTGAACAACGCCGGTGGGGCGTTCGGTTCGGCGAGTGTCGAGGAGTCCGACGTCGACGACTGGCGCGCCATGTTCGAGGTCAACGTGATCGGCACGAAGCGTGTCGTCTCCGCGCTGCTGCCGCACCTGCGCGATCGCGCTCGCGCGTCCGGGGGAGCGGACATCGTCACGGTCACCAGCACCGCCGGGTTCGTCGCGTACGAGAACGGTGGCGGCTACAACGCCGCGAAGTTCGCCGAGCACGCCCTGGTCGGCGCACTCCGGCTCGAGCTGAACGGGGAGCCGATCCGGGTCGTCGAGATCGCGCCGGGCATGGTGAAGACCGACGAGTTCGCGCTCACCCGGTTCCGCGGGGACGAGCAGAAGGCCGCCGCGGTGTACGACGACGTGCCGGAGCCGCTCGTGGCCGACGACGTCGCCGAGGCGATCGTGCACGCCGTGGAGCTGCCGGCCCACGTGAACCTCGACCTCGTGACGATCCGGCCGGTGGCGCAGTCGGCGCAGCACAAGCTGGCCCGCGGCCCGCTGACGCCCCGCTGAGCGGACGGCGCCCGACCCGCGCCCAACCCGCGCCGGACCCGCGCCGGCCCCACGCAGCGCCCGGGCGGCGGGCGCGGGTCGCGGGCGTGGGCTCCCTGCCGGTACCGTGGTCGGATGCCGATCAGCAGCGAACCCGAGCCCGCGGCTCCGTCCACCGTGACCGTGACGAGCGGGCCCGAGGTACTCGGCTGGCTCGAGTTCGGTGACGCCGCACGCCTGCTCGCCAAGGACGTCCTGTCCAGCGGCTTCGAGCCCGAGGTCGTCGTCGCCGTCGCCCGCGGCGGACTGATCATCGCCGGCGCCGTGGCGTACGCGCTCGGCACCAAGGAGTGCGGCTCGATCAACGTCGAGTTCTACACCGACGTCGAGCAGCGGCTGGAGGAGCCGGTCGTGCTCGCCCCCGCCCTCGACGCCCCGAGCCTGGCGGGCAAGCGGGTCCTCGTCGTCGACGACGTGTCGGACTCCGGCCGCACCCTGCGCCTGGTGGTCGACATCATCCGGAACGCCGGTGCCGACGTCCGGAGCGCCTGCCTGTACTCGAAGCCCGGCACCGTCCTCGAACCCGACCACGTGTGGCGTCGGGTCGACGGCTGGATCACGTTCCCGTGGAGCGCCCTCGCCCCCGTGACGGCCGAGTCGTGAGCATCCACCTGGTCGGCGGCGGTCTGTTCGCCGCCTCGGACGCCGCAGCGCCGTTCCTCGCCGAGGCCACCGCCCGTTCGGCAGCGGTCGGCCGGAGCACCCCGCGCATCGCCCTGCTCTCCGTGGCGGGCCCGGACGGCGGCAGCCCGTCGTCGACCGCCGACATCGCCGAGGTCCTCGGCGGCCCGCGCACGGCCGAGGTGCTCGTCACCGAGGTCGCAGCCGGTCAGGTCTTCGACACCACCGTCCTGAGCGACGTCGACGCCCTGGTGGTCGGCGGCGGCGTCACCCCCGACTACCTGGCGGCGATCGCCCCGCTCGTCGACCAGCTCCGGCTGCTCGTCTCCGACGGTCTGCCCTACCTCGGCTACTCGGCCGGTGCGATGATCGCCGCCGACCGTGCCCTGGTGGGCGGCTGGCGCATCGGCGGCGTCGAGATCTGCCCCGAAGCGGCGTCCGAGGGCCTGGACGAGGTCGAGCTCCGCGAGGGCCTCGGCCTGGTCGACCTGACCATCGACGTGCACGCGGTGCAGGCCGGCACGCTCGCGCGGCTCATCGCCAGCGCCGAGGCCGAGTTCGTCACCGCCGGACTCGCGATCGACGAGGACACCACGCTCGTCGTCGGCGAGGGCGCGCTCGAGGTCCGCGGGACCGGCAGCGTCTGGCGCGTGATGGCCGGCGAGGAGTCGGTGGCCGTCGCCACCATGGGCGCGTAGCCGACGTGGAACCCCGGCCGCTCGCCGACCTGGTCGACCCCGGCTGGGCGTCGGCGCTCGCACCCGTGGAGCCCGACGTGCACCGGATCGGCGCATGGCTGCGGGACGAGACCACTGCGGGCCGTCACTACCTGCCCGCTGGCGGCGACGTCCTGCGTGCCTTCACGACCCCGTTCGACGCCGTCAGGGTGCTGGTCGTCGGGCAGGACCCGTACCCGACGCCCGGCCACCCGATCGGCCTGTCGTTCGCGGTCGACCCGGCCGTCCGTCCGGTGCCGCGCAGCCTGGCGAACATCTACCGCGAGCTCGCCGACGACCTCGGGGTGACGCCGCCGCAGCACGGTGACCTGCGGGCCTGGTCCGACCAGGGCGTCCTGCTGCTCAACCGGGTGCTCACCGTGCAGGCGGGCGAGGCCGGCAGTCACCGCGGCAAGGGCTGGGAGGCGGTGACCGACCAGGCCGTCCGTGCCCTCGTCGCCCGTGGCGGCCCGCTCGTCGCCGTGCTCTGGGGCGCCCAGGCCGGGTCGGTGCGACCGCTCCTCGGTGACACCCCGGTCGTCGCGTCGGCCCACCCGAGCCCGCTCAGCGCGTCGCGCGGGTTCTTCGGCAGCCGCCCGTTCTCGCAGGTGAACGCCCTGCTCGAGTCGCAGGGCGCACCGCCCGTCGACTGGACGCTGCCCGCTCAGTAGGCTCGGCACGTGCTCGAGGAGGAATACCAGCGACGGCGGGTCCTGCCGCGACACCTGCGTGCCCCCGTGGCGACCGAGACGGCCTTCGAGTACCGCATCCGTGCGGCCGAGGTGGGGGACCTGCCCCACGTGCGCGAGATCCACACGCATTACGTCCGCAACTCGTCGGTGACCTTCGACCCGGCGGCGTTCACCTACGCCGCGTGGAAGAAGCGCTACGACGACATCCGGAAGCGCCGCCTGCCGTTCCTGGTGGCGGAGAACCCTGCCGGACAGATCCTCGGGTACGCCCTGGTCGACGCGTGGAACCCCCGGGACCGCTCGAACCACGTCGTCGAGGACTCGATCTACCTCGGCGCCGCGTCCGGTGGCAAGGGGCTCGGCCGCGCACTGATGGAGGCGCTGCTCGACGAGTGCCGGTCGGCCGGCGTGCGCGAGGTCGTCGCCGTCATCGCGGACCGCCAGGCCGAGGCGTCGATCCGGCTGCACGAGCGGCTCGGCTTCGAGGAGGTCGGCCGGATGGGCAAGGTCGGCTACAAGTACGACCGCTGGCTCGGCACCGTCACGATGCGGCTCCGCCTGCGCGGCCCGCGGCTGTTCGCACGACGACGCTGACGGACCCGACGCGGTCGACGGGCGTCACGCACGAGAACGTGGGCGGTGCGGACGGGAGGCCCGTGGCGGGCCCGGCACGCGCCTCCAGGCCGTCTCCGGGTCGCGCCGGACCGCCGTGGCCGGGTCAGCCCGCCGGGGCCTCGGTGATGAACTCGTCGCGCGTCACGCGGAGCAGCGCGGTGGCCGCCGCCGCCGCGGCGTCCGCGTCACCGTCGACCGCTGCGCGCCCGACGGCCTCGTGCCGGAGCGCCGCCTCGCGCGTCCAGCGCGTGATGGGGTCGCGCGACTCCGACGTGCGGGTGCGCAGGAGGGCCTCGACCGTCCCGGCGAAGTGCGCGAACACGGCGTTCCCCGAGCCGGTGAGCAGTGCACGGTGGAAGCGGACGTCGGCCTCCAGGTAAGCGCGGCTGTCCTCGCGCCCGCAGGCGTCGAGCATGTCCTCGGCGGCGGCGAGCACGGCGTCCGCGCCCTCGGAGCCGGCGGTCAGGGACGCCGCGACCGGTTCGACGCCGAGTCGGAGTTCGACGAGCTCCCGCTGCTGCACGAAGTACGCCGGTGATCCGCCGCGCCACCGGATCACCGTGGGGGCGAGCAGCTCCCACGCGGTGATGTCGCGGACGAGCGTGCCGACCCGCTGCCGGGGCTCGACCAGGCCGAGGGACTGCAGGACGCGCAGGGCCTCGCGGACGACCGAGCGGGACACCCCGAACTCGTCGGCCACCAGTTCGGGTCGGACGACGGCGCCCGCGGCCAGGTCGCCGTCGACGATCCGCTGGCCCAGGGTGTCGAGCACGTGGGCGTGCAGTCCGCGTGCGGTGGGCATCGTTTCCTCCGTGCAGTACGGGTCACGCGGTCGCCGTGACGCCGGTCCCATCGAAGCGGCAGACTCCGGAGACGGGCGGTCGGCGCGCGGGACGACGTCGTATAGTCTGATTAATCAGATTATTGAGGGTCGGCGTTCGTCGCGCCAGTCCACCCTCGACACGAAGGCGACGGAGCCGCGCAGCAGCGACTCCAGGAAGGGGCGCTGATGCCTCACGCTCTCCCGGACCACCTGCTCGCCGCGGGTGGCACCACCGAGACGGTCGACCCGTCCGGTTCCATCCCGCAGCTGATCATCGCGGCGCTCGTCGGCATCGTGGTGATCATCGTGCTCATCACCTGGCTCAAGGTGCACCCGTTCATCGCGCTCACGATCGGTGCGCTCGGCGTCGGGATCGGCGCAGGCCTCGCGCCGGACAAGGCGGTCACGAGCTTCGGCGACGGCTTCGGCGCGACCATGACGAGCGTCGGCATCCTGGTCGGGCTGGGGGCGATGTTCGGCAAGATGCTCGTCGACTCGGGCGCAGCGGACCGTGTCGTGGACACCCTGGTGCGGAAGTCGTCGAAGGCGGCGCTGCCGTGGACGATGGCCCTGATCGGGGCGCTCATCGGGCTGCCGATGTTCTTCGAGGTCGGCCTCGTCCTGCTCATCCCCATCATCGTGCTGGTCGCCAAGCGGAGCGAGGTGCCGATCATGAAGATCGCCGTCCCCGCCCTGGTCGGCCTGTCGACGATGCACGCGTTCGTCCCGCCGCACCCCGGCCCGCTCGTCGCGATCTCCACCGTCGGCGCGAACCTCGGCACCACGCTCGCCTTCGGCATCGTGCTGGCGATCCCGGTGATCATCCTGGCCGGGCCGCTCTTCGCCCGGTTCGCGGCCCGCTGGGTCGACATCCCCGTCCCCGACATGTTCGGGTCGCGCGGGGCGGTCGCCACCGCCGGCCCGGGCTCGGGGTCGGGTTCCGGGTCCGCCGCATTCGTGGACGACCCGGCACACCCCGGACGCCAGGCCCGGCGCGGCCCCGTCACGCAGGACACCGCGTCCCTGCCCAACGGCAAGAGCGACTTCACGCGCGTCATCAGCGAACCGCGCAGCCCGTCGTTCACCGTCGCCCTGGTCGGCATCCTGCTGCCGGTCGTGCTCATGCTCGCCCAGGCGATCCGTGAGGCCACCGCCCCCGACGCCGCCGGCTCGTGGGTGAGCCTGCTCGACTTCCTCGGTTCGCCGATGATCGCCATCGGCATCGCGGCCGTCTACGCGATGGTCTTCTTCGCGATCGGCGGTGGCATGGACCGCTCGGCGGTGTCGAAGTCGCTCGAGAGCGCGCTGCCCCCGATCGCCGGGGTGCTGCTCATCGTCGGCGCCGGCGGTGGCTTCAAGCAGGTGCTCATCGACACCGGGATCGGCGGCGTGATCGCCGACGCCGTCAAGGACTCCGGCGTCTCGGTGCTGCTCGTCGCCTGGGTCGTCTCGGCCCTGGTCCGCGTGGCGACCGGGTCCGCCACGGTCGCCACCGTGACCGCCGCCGGCATCATGGCGCCGATCGCCGCCGACCTGTCGACGCCGATGACGTCGCTGCTCGTGCTCGCGATCGGAGCCGGCTCGGTGTTCCTGTCGCACGTCAACGACGCCGGGTTCTGGCTGGTGAAGGGGTACCTCGGCACCACGGTGGGGCAGACGTTCAAGACGTGGACGGTGCTCGAGTGCCTCATCTCGGTGTTCGGTCTGGTCGGGGTCCTGCTGGCCGGGGTGTTCATCCGATGAGCGGCGCAGCAGACCTCGGTGCGGCCGATGCTGCCGGGGCGGCCGACACCGGGCTGGACGCACGTGTCCTGGTGGTGATGGGGGTCTCCGGGTCCGGCAAGTCGACCGTCGCCGCCATGGTGGCGGAGCAGATCGGGTGGGAGTTCGCCGAGGGCGACGCGATGCACCCACAGGCGAACGTCGACAAGATGCACGCGGGCACCCCGCTCACCGACGAGGACCGCTGGCCGTGGCTCGACGTCGTCGCCGGCTGGATCCGCGGACACCTGGACGCCGGCACGAACGGCGTCGTGACCTGCTCGGCCCTGAAGCGCTCGTACCGCGACGTGCTGCGGGCCCCCGGGGTGGTGTTCGTGCACGTGGCCGGTGACGGTGCGCTCATCGAGGAGCGGATGTCCGAGCGTTCCGGGCACTTCATGCCGACGTCGCTGCTGCAGTCGCAGCTCGCCACGCTCGAGCCGCCGCAACCCGACGAGGCCCACGTGACGATCGCCGCCGACCGCACCCCCGAAGCGGAGAGCGCCGAGGTCGTGGCGCGGCTCGGACTGGTCCGGATCCCGAGAGCCTGATCGGGTGGCGCTCGGCAGCATGGCGGCATGGCGATCGACGACTCCCTCTCGCTCCTGACCCGCGGCTACGGGTTCGGTGCCCACCTGTGGCGCCGGACCCGTCCGGGGGCGCGAGCGGTGGGCTTCCGACTGCTCGGACGTCCGGCGCTGCTCGTGCGTGGCGCCGAGGGCGTCGGGCTGTTCTACGACGGCGACCGCACGGCACGCCACGGCGCGATGCCGGCGATCGTGCAGCGGACGCTGTTCGGTGTCGGGTCGGTGCACAGCCTCGACGGGGCGGAGCACCACCACCGCAAGGCGACCTTCGTCGACGTCGCGTACGAGGACGAGCAGGTCCGGCGGCTCGCACCCCTGCTGACCCGGGAGTGGGCGACCGAACGCGACGCGTGGCTCGCCGGCGGCACCCGGTCGGCGTACGACGCTGCCGTCGGCGCGATCGGCCGTGCGGTCATGCGGTGGGCCGGACTGCCGGGGACGCCGGCGGCGAAGACCCGGTGGGCGGCACGGCTCGCCCAGGTCGTCGACGGCTTCGGGGTGCCCTACTCACCGGAGTACCTGCAGGCCGTCCTGAACCGGCACTGGTCGGACCGACACGCCCGGCGGCTGGTCGAGGCCGTGCGTGGTGGCCGGTTGGCCCCCGAGCCGCACACCGCCCTGCACGAGTGGGCGTGGCACCGGGACCCCTCCGGGGCGCTGCTGCCGGCGCGGCTGGCCGGCATCGAACTGCAGAACAGCATCCGGCCGGCCATCGCGGTGGCCCGGTTCGTGGCGTTCGCGGCGAAGGAGCTGCACGACCGGCCGGAGTGGCGGGCACGGATCGCCGCCGAGAGCGGGGCGGCCGACACCGCGGACGGGCCGCGCGTCGACGGGCCGCGCGTCGACGGCCCGCTCGCCGTCGCCTTCGCGCAGGAGATCCGCCGGACGGCGCCGTTCGTGCCGATGCTGCCCGCCTGGGCCACCACGGACGTCGAGCTCGACGGCGAGCACCTGCCCGCCGGCGGGCGCGTGGTGCTCGACATCACCGGGACCGACACCGACGAGCGCTCGTGGGACCGTGCGGGCGACTTCGACCCGTCGCGGTTCCTCGGCGTGGACGACTCCGAGGCGATCACGACGTTCGTCCCGCACGGCGGCGCCGACGTCGCCACGGGACACCGGTGCCCCGGCGAGAAGGTCGCCGTCGCCGCGCTCGCGGCCGCGGTCTCGGTGCTGAGCGACCCACGGCTGACGATCCTCGACGACGGGCTGCAGGTGGACCGCCGCCGGCTGCCGACGAAGCCGGCCTCGGGTGGCGAGGTCCGGGGCCGCTGCCCCTTCCACTGACCCGGTCTCAGCTGAACCGGATCGGCGTGCCGACGGGCAGCGCGGCGAGGGTCCGGGTCATCTCCGCCGAGATCCGGACGCAGCCGTGCGAGCTGCCGGTCGGGTCCGGGTAGTAGTGCAACGCGGTCAGTGCGGCGTTGCCGCCGTACGACGGGATCCGGGACGAGTGCGCCCCGGTCAGGATGATCGGGTTGCCCTGCGTGTACGCGACGCGGGTGTCGACGTACGCCGCCTCGACGTAGGTGGCGATGTCGACCGGTGTGGGGTCCTCGGGCGTCCCGAGCCGGCCGGCCTCGGTCGCGGTGACCTCGCCAGTCCGGGTGACGACGGACACCGTGCTGGCGGCGACGTCGACCCGGATCATCCGGTCGGTCCGCGTCACGGTGAAGTCGGCCGCCCGGGCCCAGGCGAACGTCGCACTCGGAGCGTCCGGGTCGCCGCCGTCACCGGGGGTGCGGTTCCGGGACGGCGTCGACACCAGGAGCATCCCGCCGTCCCGGCCGGGGGAGCGACCCCACACCGCGGTCGCCGCGGGTCGGTTGATCGTCGACACCAGGTGGGACAGGGTCGCCACCGGTCGGGCGCGGCTGGACGGGCTCGCGTACAGGGCGACGAGCGGCGTGCGCGGGGTCGCGATCTGCCAGGTGTCCTCGGGCTCCACGTCCCCGCCGTCGAGCAACTGCGGCACGACGGCGTCGTGGAACGCCAACGGCAGCGCGGCCAGGGTCGCGTCGGACGGTGCAGCGGGGACGGCCGCGAGCGTCGGCGTCGGCGTGGCGCTCGGGGTCGGTGTCGTCGTCGCCCGTGCCGCCCGGGTCGGCTCCGGCGCCGGTGACCCGACGGTCGCCCCCACCACGACGGCGGCGACGGCGAGCACCACCACCCCGGCGGTCGTCGCGATCCAGGTGCTGCGTCGCATGGTGCGTCCCCCTCGGTCGATCCGTCAGCGTTCGGTGACGGTTCCGCCCTCGACCCGCCACTGCCGGTCGAGTCGGACGGTCTCCAGCATGCGCCGGTCGTGTGTGACGAGCAGCAGGGTCCCGTCGTAGGACTCCAGCGCCTGCTCGAGCTGCTCGATCGCGGTCAGGTCGAGGTGGTTGGTCGGCTCGTCGAGCACGAGCACGTTCACCCCGCGGGCCTGCAGCAGCGCGAGCCCGGCCCGGGTGCGTTCGCCAGGGGAGAGCGCCGAGGCCGGTCGGCCGACGTGGTCCGCCTTCAGCCCGAACTTCGCGAGCAGCGTCCGGACGTCGGCGGTGGTGTACTCGGGCACGATCGCCTCGAACGCCGCTGCCAGGGGCTGGTCACCGGTGAACGCCGCACGCGCCTGGTCGACCTCGCCGACCGCGACGCTCGAGCCGAGCGAGGCCGTGCCCGTCGTCGGCGCCTGCTTGCCGAGCAGTGCCCGCAGCAGGGTGGACTTGCCGGCGCCGTTCGGACCGGTGATGCCGATCCGGTCACCGCCGTCGACCTGCAGCGAGACCGGGCCGAGGGTGAAGTCGCCCTGGGTGAACGTGGCGTCCGACAGCGTCGCGACGACGGCCGACGACCTGGGTGCGCTGCCGATCGTGAACTCGAGCTGCCACTCCTTGCGTGGCTCCTCGACCTCGTCGAGCCGGGCGATGCGAGACTCCATCTGCCGGACCTTCTGCGCCTGCTTCTCGCTCGACTCCGAGGCGGCACGGCGGCGGATCTTGTCGTTGTCCGGGTTCTTCTTCATGGCGTTCCGGACACCCTGGCTCGACCACTCGCGCTGCGTCCGTGCCCGCGAGACCAGGTCGGCCTTCGTCGACGCGAACTCGTCGTACGCGTCACGCTTGTGCTGCCGGGCGATCTCGCGCTCCTCGAGGAACGAGTCGTACCCGCCGCCGAACAGCCGGTTCGACGACTGCGCCAGGTCGAGCTCGAGCACCGAGGTCACCGAGCGCGCCAGGAACTCACGGTCGTGGCTGACGAGCACCACCCCGCCGCGCAGCCCGCGCACGAACGCCTCGAGCCGGTCGAGGCCGTCCAGGTCGAGGTCGTTGGTCGGCTCGTCGAGCAGGACGATGTCGAACCGCGAGAGCAGCAGCGCAGCGAGCCCGACGCGGGCGACCTGCCCACCGGACAGCGCGGTCATCAGCGAGTCCGGGCCGACGCCGTCCGCACCGGAGTCGCCGGTGCCGGGTTCGAGCCCGAGGTCGGCGAGCACCGCCGGGATCCGGTCCTCCAGATCGGCGGC
Organism: Curtobacterium sp. MCBD17_026; assembly: GCF_003234895.2. Taxonomy (NCBI): domain Bacteria; kingdom Bacillati; phylum Actinomycetota; class Actinomycetes; order Micrococcales; family Microbacteriaceae; genus Curtobacterium; species Curtobacterium sp. MCBD17_026. The sequence goes on from NZ_CP126281.1 coordinate 1,468,545, forward strand.
CCCCGCGGCGAGCCAGCGGTCGAGCGCCGTCGAGTACCGGTCGGCCGCTGCGTCGCCGGCATCGGGGTCCCCGAGCGCCGCCGCCGCCGCGTCCATCGTCACGGTCGCCTCGGTGCAGCCGGTCCGCCGCCCGAGGTACGCCGCGACGGTCTCGCCCGCGATGCGCTCGTGCTCCTGGGGGAGCCACCCCACGAACGCGTCCGTCGGCGCCAGGGACACCGTGCCGGCGAGCGGCTCGTCGACCCCGGCCAGCAGCCGGAGCAGCGTGGACTTGCCGGCACCGTTCACGCCGACGACCCCGATCACGTCGCCCGGCGCCACCGTCAGGTCGAGGGAGTCGAACAGCGTGCGAGCGGCGTACCCGCCGGACAGGCCCTTGGCGACGAGCGTGGCGGTCATGCGCCCATCGTCCCACGCGGAAGCGGCACCCCCGGCGTGACCCTCAGCCCCTGGGCGCCAGTCGACCCGCACCCACCGGCAGCAGCCCGCTCCGGTACTCGAGCGCCGTCGCGCCGCCGACCGACACCGATGCCGCCCCGAACCGCCACGCTCGGTTGAACAGGTACACGCCGATCACCGTGTCGCCGTCGTCCGGCACCGCCCACGTGCCGGTGCCCCACTGGGCCGGGTGCCCCACCCCGTCGACGGTGACGGTCGGCCGGGCGAACCAGGCGAACAGGGGCCGGACGAGCCGGAGTTCGATCCGGCGCTTCGTCGTGCCGGAGGGGAGAGTGGTGTCCACCGTCGAAGGATACGGGGCACCGGAGCACCGGCCGGGCACGCACGGGCCACCGCCGCCTAGGCTCGGAGCCGTGTTCGAACTCCACCACCTCTCCGCACAGGAACTCTGGGACTGGATCCGCCGGGGCGAGGCGACCGCCCTCGAGGTCACCGAGCACTACCTGGCCCGCGTGGAACGCCTGGACGCCGGACTCGGCGCCTTCGTGACGGTCACCGCGGACGCTGCCCGGGCCCGAGCCGATCGCCTCGGTCACCTGCTGCCGACGTCGAGACCGTTGTGGGGCCTCCCGTCGGCCGACAAGGACCTGTACGACCGCGCCGGGGTCCCCACGCGGAACGGCACCGCGAGCCTGCCGGAGCGGCCCGCGTCGGCCGACCACCCGCTCGTCGCCGCGCTCGACGCGGCCGGCACCGTCAGCCTCGGTAAGACCGCGTCACCGGAGTTCGGCATGTCCTCGTCGTCCGAGACCCGGCTCGGCGTGACGCGGAACCCCTACGACACCGCGCGCGCGCCGGGCGGGTCGTCGAGCGGTGCGGCCGTCGCCGTCGCCGCCGGACTGCTGCCGGCCGCGGTCGGGTCGGACGGCGGCGGATCGGTGCGGATCCCCGCCGCGGCGACCGGACTCGTCGGGCTGAAGCCGAGCCGCGGCCGCGTGCCGTCGATGCCCGGCCGCTCCGGCGTCGGCGGCCTGTCCGTGGCCGGGCCGCTCACCCGCTCCGTCGCCGACGCGGGCATGCTGCTCGACGCGCTGGTCGCGCCGACCGGGCTGCCGGAGCCGTCGCCCTACGCCCTCGTCACCCCCGACGTCGGCGAGGGGCCGTTCACCGCGGCAGCCGTCCGCGGCGAGGGCCGGTTCGTCGTCGGGGTGCTCGAGGGGTCGCCGTGGGACGACACCGTCGACGTGGTCGTCGACCCCGCGGCCCGGGCCACCGTGGAGACCGCCGTGCGGGTGCTCGGCGAGGTCGGGCACGGCGTCGAGGACGTCCGGATGCCCCGGGTGCCGTACGCCGACGCGTTCCGGGTGGCGTGGGAGAGCTCCGCCGCCCGCCTGCCGCAGGTGCCCGGCATCGACCCGACGTCGCTGACCCCGCTCGTGGCGTGGCTCGTGGCCCGCGGACAGGCACTGTCCGGCACGCAGGTCCTCGACGCGATGACGACGCTCGACGCCTTCTCGACGACGCTCATCGGCGCCTTCGACCGGTTCGACGCGGTGCTCACGCCGACCCTCGCGATGACGCCGCGGCCCCTCGGCTGGTACGGCGACGACCCGGACGAGGACTTCCGCCGCCAGTGCGCCTACTCGCCGTGGACGTCGATGGCGAACGTGTCCGGGCTCCCCGCGATCACCCTGCCCGTCGGCGTGACCGACGACGACCACCCTGACGGTGGCGGGCTGCCGATGGGCGTGCAGCTGATCGGACGCCCCGGCGGTGAGCGCGTCCTGCTCGCGATCGGCGCGCAGCTCGAGCGCCGGTTGCGCTGGCAGCGGCGGCACCCGGCCGCCTGGACCGCCTGACGGGAGGCCCGGGGCCGGGTCCCACAAACACGCGTTCTCCGACAGACCACCAGTCGAACGACGCGTGGAATGTCGCAGGGCTCGTGCGCCCGCTCAGCTCGTCTCCTGCACCACCCGGATCACGCCGAGGCTCCCGTCGGTGGGGTCCGGCATGACCATCCCGGCGTCGAGCCCGCTGCGCAGGTAGTCGATCACCTCGGCCGTCAGCCGCTCTCCGGGCACGTACGCCGGGATCCCGGGCGGGTACGGGGTCGCCTGCTCGGCCGCGATCCGCCCCGCTGCCTGGTCGGCGGGCACGAGCTCGACCGCGCCGAAGAAGGCGTCGCGGGGTGTCATCACCGACTCGAGCAGCAGGCCCGACGGTTCCGGGATGCGGACCGGCGGCGTCTGCGGCAGGTCCGGTGCCGCCACGGCGAGCGACTGCAGGGCGTGCACGAGCCGGTCGGTCGTGAAGTCGTCGTCAGCCAGCGACACGTCGATGCCGAGGTGCCGGTGGTCGGAGAGACCGAGGTCGAGCCGGTGGTGTTCGCGGACCCAGTCGTGCGCCTGGTACCCGGTGATCCCGAGCGCTTCGACGTCGAGCAGCATGCGCATCGGGTCGAGCTGGTGCGATGCCTCCGCCCCGAGCAGCTCGTCGTGCAGGACGTGGATGCCGTCGATCGCCTCGATGCGCTGCCGGGTCTGCTCGGCGAGCGCGATGGTCTGCGCGATCAGCCCAGCGCCGTCGCGCATCATGTGCCGACGCCAGCCGTCCATGCCCGCGTAGACGAGCACGTTCGGGCTCGTCGTCATGAGCATGTCCGCGCAGGACCACAGGTGGTCGTGGTCGACGAGGTCGCCACGGAGGTGCAGCACGGACCCCTGCTCGAAGCCGAGGCCCATCTTGTGCACGCTCGTCACGCAGACGTCGGCGCCGGCGTCCATCGCCCACGAGGGCAGCTGCTCGGAGAAGGGCAGGTGCGCACCCCAGGCCTCGTCGACGATGAGGGGCTTGCCGCGCTCGTGGCACACCGCCGCGATGCCGGCGATGTCCGCGCAGGTGCCGTACGGGGTCGGGCTGACCACGAGTGCGGCGGCGGCGTCCGGGTGCTCGTCCCACACCGCGGCGTAGTCGGCGGGCGACGGCGGGTGGGAGATCCCCTGGTCACGGTCGAGTCGCGGCTCCACCCAGTACGGCTGCAGCCCGGAGAACACCAGGCCGGCGGTCACCGACTTGTGCGCGTCACGGCTGACCAGGATCCCGCCCTCGACGCCGGCGACCGCGAGCATCGCCGCCTTCACCGACAGGGAGCTCCCGCACGTCGAGAAGAAGACCGTGTCGGCACCGACGGCCTCGGCCATCAGGGACTCCGCGGTGGTCAGGTACCCGTTCGAGGACTTCCGGTCGTCGAGTCCGCCGCTGGCGAGCACGTCGGCGCGGAACGGGTCCTTGCCGAGCACGGCCAGGGTGTCGGCGTCGACGCCGCGGCCCTGCCGGTGGCCCGGTGGCGAGAAGCCGTAGCGGTCTCGGGCGTGGTAGTCCCGGAGCGCGTCGAGGAAGGGTGCCTGGGTCTGGTCGAGGTCGCCGCTCATGGATCCCGTCTACCCGGGCGGCGTGCACCGTCGGCTCAGGACGCCGGACTCGGTGGGCGCGGCGGGAGGTGCGACGGAGTCGTCGTCGTACGACGTCGACGGTGTCGCTCCGCGTCGGTACCCCCACGTTCGCCCCGGGCCGCGCCGGCCGCCCTACGGCAGCGTCGGTGCCGCCGCCACCAACGCCCGCGTCACCGGGTGCTGCGGATCGTCGAGGAGCGACACCGGTCCGTGCTCGACGATGCGGCCGTCGGACATCACCGCGACCGTGTCGCACAGCCGCTGCACGACGCCGATGTCGTGCGACACCAGCACGAGCGTCAGCCCGAGGTCGTCGGCGAGCGACCGGAACAGCTCGATCACCCGGGCACGGACCACCACGTCGAGGGCGCTCATCGGCTCGTCGCCGAACAGGATCCGGGGCGAGTGCACCACGGCCCGGGCGATCGCGATCCGCTGTCGCTGCCCGCCGGAGAACTCGTGCGGGTACCGGTCGACCGTGTCGGCGGGCAGGTCGACTCGCTCCAGCACGGCACGCACCAGGTCGTCGTGCGACCCCGGGACCTGCAGCGCCCGCAACGGCTCGGCCATGATCGCCCCGACGCGCATCCGCGGGTCGAGGGACGCGTACGGGTCCTGGAACACCACCCCGGTCTCGCGACGGAACCAGCGCAACGCCCGCGCGGACCGGGACGCGACCACCGGACGGCCGGAGGCGGCGACGGTGCCGGCGGAAGGGGCCTCCAGGCCGGCGAGCAACCGGACCAGCGTGGACTTGCCGGATCCCGATTCGCCGACGATGCCGAGCCGTGCGCCGGGAGCGACCGTCAGGTCGACGCCGTCGACGGCGGTGCGGACCGGACCGGGCTCGAACGGGCCGCGGCGGGGGAGTCGGTAGGTGCGGTGGAGACCGGAGGCCTCGAGGACGGGGAGGGTCACGGGGCGGTCCTCCTGGCGGTGGCACGTGCGGCGTCGACGAGCGCGGCGGTGGCGGGGTGCTGCGGTGCGGCGAGCAGGTCCGCGACGCGGCCCTGCTCGACCACCCGACCGGCGTCGAGGACGACCGCGGTGTCGGCGATGCGCGCGAGCACGGCGAGGTCGTGGGTGACGAACACCATGCCCGCCGGCAGGTGCTCGAACAGGTCGAGGATGCGGGCCTCCGTGGTGACGTCGAGCGCCGTGGTCGGTTCGTCGGCCACCAGGTACGACGGCTCGCCCGCCATCGCCATCGCGATGCAGATCCGCTGCCGCTGCCCGCCGGACAGCTGGTGCGGGTACTGCCGCAGCAGCGACTCCGGGTCGGGGAGGCCCACGGACGCCGCCAGGTCGACCGCTGCCGCGCGGGCCGCACGCCGGTCGAGCCCGCGGTGCAGCCGGAGCGGCTCCGCGATCTGCGCGCCGACCCGTCGCAGCGGGTCGAGCGCTGTGCCCGGCTCCTGGAACACCATCGCGATGCCCGATCCGCGGTGTCGCGCGCGCTCGCGGTCGGGCAGGCCGACGAGTTCGGTGCCGTCCAGGCGGACGCTGCCGGTCACGACGGCGCCGGTGGGCTCCAGGCCCATCAGGGCGAGCGAGGTCATCGACTTTCCGGATCCGCTCGCGCCGATCACGCCGACGCGCTGGCCGGGAGGCACGGTGAAGCTGACGTCGTCGAGGATCGTCCGCCCCGTGATGCGGACCGACAACCCGCGCACCTCGAGCCCGGAGGCTGCGGTGGCGTGGGCGGTGCCGGCTGCGTCGGTGTTGGCTGCGTGGTCGGTCATGCGGTCACCCCCGGCGTGGTCGTGCCGGGATCGGTCCGGTCGCTCGTCGTCAGCCGCGGGTCCGAGGCGTCACGCACCGCGTCGCCGAGCAACGACAGTGCCGCGACGACGAGGGCGATGGCGGCTCCCGGCCAGGTCGCACTCCACGGGTGGACCCCGATGTAGGTCTGCAGGTCGGACAGCAGGCTGCCCCACGAAGCGGTGTCCGATCCGGCGCCGTAGCCCAGGTAGGACAGCCCGGCCTCGGCGAGCACGGCCGTGGCCATCGCGAGCGAAAGCTGCACGGTGAACAGCGGCGCCGCGTTCGGCACCAGGTGACGGAAGAGCACCCCGGCACCGCCGACGCCGGACGCCCGGGCCGCCGTGACGTAGTCGCTCCGGGCGATCCGGCGGATCTCACCGCGGGCCACGCGGGCGATCGTCACGCCGAAGGACAGCCCGACGCTGACGATCACGACGCCGAGCGACCCGCCGAACACCGCGGTCAGGAGCATCGCGGTGAGCAGGGTCGGGAACGCCACCAGGATGTCGAGCAGGACCGCGGTGCCCTCGCGCACCCAGCGGGCGGTGAGCGACCCGATCGCGGTGAGGACGATGCCGACGACGCTCGCGATCACCCCGGAACCGACCGCGACGAGCACGGTGGTGCGGGTGCCGGCGAGCAGGTAGCTCGCGATGTCCCGGCCGGCGGCGTCGGTGCCGAACCAGTGCGCGGCGCTCGGCCCCTCCCACTGGTGGAACGGGTCGGCGCGGAACGGGTTCTGCGGTGTCCAGACGAGTGACACGGCGGCGAGCACGAGCAGCAGGCCGAGCACGACGACGGCGAAGACCCCGGTCGGCCGGGACACCAGGCGGCGGATCATCCCTGCACCTCGCGCTGTCGGGGGTCGAGGGTGCGGTGCACGACGTCGACGGCGAACCCGACGAGCAGCACGAGTCCGGTGAGCACGAGCAGTTCCGACTGCACCTTCGTGATGTCGCGGCGGCCGACGTCGGTCACGAGCATCCGGCCCACCCCGGGCAGGGAGAACAGCTGCTCGACGACGACGGCTCCGACGAGCAGCCCGGCGATCTGGACGCCGAGCACGGCGAGCACCGTGAGGGCGACGCTCGGCAGACCGTGGCGGAGCAGCGCCTGCGTGCGGGTGAGGCCGACGGCGGCGGCGGTGCGCAGGTGGTCGGCGTCGAGGACGGAGAGCGTGGCGGATCGGGTGAACCGGAGGATCACGGCGCCCTCGACCGCACCGATCGTGAGCGCGGGCAGCACGAGCGACGCGAACGCCCGCCCGGGTTCCGACCAGCCGTCGAGCGGGAAGCCCTGCGTCGGCAGCCAGTGCAGCGTCACCGCGAACAGGGCGACGAGGAGCATGCCGGCCCACACGACGGGCACGGCGGCGACCGCCTGCGCCGCGAACCCGATCACCGCGCCACCCGGGCGGCGACGGAGCACCGCGGCGATCACCCCGAGCGGGACGCCGATCACCAGCGCGGTCGCCAGGGACATCGCGGCGAGCGGCAGGGTGATCGCGAGCTTCTGCGCGATCTCCGGCGCGACGGCACCGTTCGTCACCAGGGAGCGGCCGAGGTCACCGCGGAACACGCCACCGATCCAGTCGAGGTACTGCACCACGACGGGCCGGTCGAGTCCGAGCTGCTGCCGGAGCTGTTCCACTTGCGCGGGGGTCGACTGCGTGCCGGCGACGACCTGGGCGACGTCACCGGGCAGCACGCGGAGCGTGGCGAAGATGATGACGCTCGCCACGAGCAGGCCGACGACGAGCAGGAGCACCCGCCCGATGAGGAACCGGGTCACGACACCGATGCTACGGGGACGCACCCCGCGCCGCGGCCGCTCCGGTTCACTTGACCGCGAGCTTCGCCAGGTCGAGGCGCGAGTTCCCGCCGTCGACCGGGAAGCCCGTCACGCCGGAGCGCACCGCGGTGATCTCGGTCGCCGTGTAGAGCCACTCGCCGGCCGCGTCCTCGCTGACGATGCGCGCCGCCTTCCGGAGTGCCTCGGTCTTCGTGGCCTCGTCGGTCGCCGCGATCGACTGGGCGTAGAGCGCCTGCACCGTCGCGTTGTCGTACCCGAAGTAGTAGTCCGGGTTCGCCCAGTTGCCGAAGTCACGGGCCTCGACGTGGTCGACCATCGACAGGTCGAAGTCCCGCTCGCCGGACTTCGGTGCCTGGAACACCGAGGACAGCCAGGTGGCGAAGTCGACACGCTTGACCGTCAGGGTGATCCCGACGTCGGCGAGCTGCGACTTCAGCACGTCGCCGATCGTGGTCGGGTAGATGTTCGCGTAGGTGAGCGTCAGCTTCAGGTCCCGCTGACCGGCGGCGGCCAGGAGCTTCTTCGCGTTCGCGGGGTCGTACGCGTCGATGTCGGTCAGGTCCTCGTAGCCGGGGTCGAGCTCCGGGATCGGGCCGCCCTGCTCCACGCCGGTGCCGCCGATCGCCTTGATGAGCGCCTTCGCGTCGATCGCCTGCCGGATGGCCCGGCGCACGCGCTCGTCCGTGAACGGTTCCTTGCGGTTGTTGAACGCCAGCGTGTACTTGTCGGTCGTCTTGCCGCTGTGCAGCGCGATGTCGGCGTTGCCCTGCAGCTGGCTCTGCAGCGTGCCGTCGACCGGGTTCAGGACGTCGAGGTCACCGTTCGCCATCGCGTTGACGGCGGTCGACGGGTCCGTGATGTACCGGAAGACGATCTTCGCGACCTTCGCCTTCGTGCCCCAGTAGTCCTCGTTGCGGTCGAAGGTGAGCGAGTCGCCCTGCTTCCAGTCGGTCACCTCGAACGGGCCGGTGCCGTTGGCGCTGTCGGAGAGGTCGTTCCCCGCGGCCTTCTCGAGCACCAGGCCCGAGCGACCGGTGAGGTTCCAGAGCAGGTCGGAGTCCGGCTTCGCCAGCTGCAGCACGACGGAGTCCTCCGACGGCGAGGTGATCGACGTGACGCCCGCGAGCTTGGCGGAGTCGACGTACGAGTCGTTCGACTTGACCTGCTCGAGCGACCACACGACGTCGGCCGCGGTGACCGGCTTGCCGTCCTGGAACGTCGTGCCGTCGCGCAGCGTGAACGTGTAGGTCAGGCCGTCGTCCGAGACCTCGTGTGACGAGGCCAGCACGTCGCGGACGTCGCCCTCGGCGGTCCGGCCGACGAGCCCCTGGTACACGTTGTCGATGAGCACCTGGTCGAGCGCCGCCCCGGACTGGGTGCGGATGTCGAGGCTCGTCGGCTCGAGCACCAGCCCGACGCGCACCGTGGCGTCCTTGCCCCCGGTGGTGTCGGATGAGCCGGAGCAGCCGGTCAACGCCAGGGCGGAGACGACGGCGATCGCAGTGGCGGCGAGGGCAGCACGCCCGATGCGCGAGGTGCGCGCGGTGCGACGGGGCAGGAGCGGACTCATGGGGTTGTGGGTTCCTTCCGGGCGCGAGGGCTGGGATCGGGCCTCGCGCTCGCACGAGGGTACCGGCGGCTGGTGCCGTCCGGCGACGGTTCTTCGATCGGGTGCAACAATCCGTGCCGCTCCGCCCATGCCCGGATCGCCGAAGCCAGTTCGAGGGGTGCCTGGTTCTGCACCGCGTGCCGCGAGGTCACCGTCACGATCTCGGCGTCCGGCAGGCGTTCGGCGAAGCCGGCGTGCAGCTTCGGGGAGACGTACCCGCGGTCACCCCGGACGAGCAGGATCGGCACGCGCAGGGCCTCGAGGTCCGGCCACGCATCAGCGAAGCGCCCCACCGACGACGTCCGCCCGGCGGGCAGGTGCGGGAAGTGGTGACGGCGCACGAGTCGCCCGTCCGCACCGAGGGCCGTCGTGTGCCGGGCCTCACGGAGCAGCACCTGCCGGTCGTCGCCGACCCGTGCCTCGATCGCCCGGTCGACGACCTGATCGAGGGACTCGAACGGCTCCTCGGCCTCGAGCGCGCGGGCGATCCGGTCGACCGCACGCTGCGCGAAGTCCGGCGACATGTCGACGAGCACGAGTCCGGTGACCCGCTCCGGCGCGGTGGCCGCGAGTCGAGCGGACAGGATGGCGCCGAGCGAGTGGCCGACGACGATCCCGGGCGGCACCGCGAGCGCGTCGAGCGCGTCGAGCACGCTGGGCGCCGTCGCGGCCGCCGCGTAGTCCGCGTCCTCCCGCCACGACGACCGGCCGTGGCCGGGCAGGTCGAGGGCGACCGCCGGCTCGCCCACGGCGAGTGCCGTGGTGTCGAAGCTGTGGGCGTCGATGCCGAGCCCGTGCAGGTAGGTGATCCGGGCCTCCTGGCCGTCGTCGCCCCACCTGATCGCGGAGATCTCCTGGCCGTCCGTGGTGCGGACCACCTGCCTGGAGGCGCGGAGCGGCGCATGCACGCCGCTCGCGCTGGCGAGGGCGGGCAGGTCGGCGAATTCGTCGTCGGGGGCTTCGGACACGGGGACGATCCTCGCACCGTTCCGGGGCCTGGAGACGTGAGGTAAGGCATGCCATACTCGATTCCGTGGCAACCCGGTATCGCGTCTTCTCCGTCCGCGTGGCCGCCGTCACGTCGCTCACCCCCAACTTCGTCCGGGTGACCCTGACGGGCGAGGCGCTCGCCGACTTCTCCTCGGTCGGTCTCGACCAGCGGATCAAGATCGTGCTGCCCCTGCCCGGCATCGGCTTCTCCGAATTGCCGGAGGACGAGGACTGGTACGCCGCGTGGCGTGCTCTGCCGGACGAGACCCGCAACCCGCTCCGCACGTACACCGTCCGCTCGTTCCGACCGGACGCCCGCGAGCTCGACATCGACTTCGTCGCGCACGGCGACACCGGTCCGGCGTCGCGCTGGGTGTCGGCCTGCTGCGTCGGTGACGAGCTGCGCATCGTCGGGCCGCGGGTCCCCGAGTCGCCGGAGGACCTGCCGACCGGGGCCGCCGAGTTCGCTCCCGGGCACGCGAACCGGATCCTGCTCGCCGGGGACGAGACCGCCGCACCGGCCATCTGCGCCATCCTCGAAGCCCTCGACGTCTCGGCCGTCGGCCACGTCTTCATCGAGGTGCCCACCGACGCCGACCGGTTGCCGGTCACCGCGCCCGCCGGGGTCGAGGTCCGCTGGATCGCCCGCAACGGCGCCACCCACGGGGTCCGGATGACCGACCAGGTGCACGCCTGGGCCTCCACCGTCGCGCCGACGTCCGTCGGCCGCGGTCCCGCTGTCGAGCTCACCGACGTGGACGTCGACGAGCAGGTGCTGTGGGACGTCCCCGCCCCGGTCGACGAGCGCCCCGTGTACGCCTGGATCGCTGGCGAGGCCGGCTGCGTCAAGGAACTCCGCCGCCACCTGGTGCGCGGTGTCGGCATCGACCGCAAGCAGGTCGCGTTCATGGGGTACTGGCGGCACGGCAGGGCCGAGCACTGATGCCGGCCGCGGGCACCGCCCTCGGTCCGGTCCCGACCACCGCGCTGGGGGCCCGAGGGCTGACCCTGGCCTACGACGACCGGGTCGTGGTGGACACGCTCGACGTCGACATCCCCGACGGCGAGCTCACGGTCATCGTCGGGCCGAACGCCTGCGGCAAGTCGACGCTGCTGAAGTCCTTCGCCCGCACCCTGAAGCCGCGAGCCGGCACGGTGTTCCTCGACGGGGCGCCGATCGACTCGTACCGCCCGAAGGCCGTCGCCCGGCGGGTCGGGATGCTCCCGCAGACCCCGATCGCCCCTGACGGCATCACCGTGCGCGACCTCGTGTCCCGGGGCCGGTTCCCGCACCAGGACCTGCTGCACCCGTCGTCCGGGTCCGACCGGCAGGCCGTGCAGGCCGCACTCGAGCAGACCGAGACCGTGTCACTCGCCGACCGCAGTGTCGACGAGCTCTCCGGCGGGCAGCGGCAGCGGGTGTGGATCGCGATGGTGCTCGCGCAGCAGACCGACATCGTGCTGCTCGACGAGCCGACGACCTTCCTCGACATCGCGCACCAGTACGACGTGCTCGAACTGGCCTCCACGCTGCACGCCGCCGGTCGCACGGTCGTCGCGGTGCTGCACGACCTGAACCAGGCTGCGCGCTACGCCACCCACGTCATCGCGATGCGCGACGGGGCGATCGTCTCGGCGGGGGAGCCGGCGTCGGTGCTCACCGCGGACCTCGTCGAGGACGTCTTCGGCCTGCCGTGCGTCGTCGTCCCCGACCCCGAGACCGGCACACCCCTCGTGGTGCCCCGGCGGCGCGCGGCCTGACGCGCTTGCGGCGCTGCCGCTGCTGCCGCCTGGCCGGCTCGCCGCCGAGTGGTCACGACACGTCGTGGGCCGGGCGCCGAGCGGTCACGAATCGTCGGCTGGGGGTGCCGCAGGCGACGGTCTGCGACCGCTCGCCGCGCACCCGGCGGGGTGTTGTGACCGGCCGTGACCCTGTTCCGGCGCCGCCACGCGCCTCCAGGCCGTCGATCGGTCGCGTTTCGTCGCCTGGCCGGCCCGCGGCCGAGTGGTCAGGACACGTCGTGGGCCGGGCGCCGAGCGGTCACGAACCGTCGGCTGGGGGCGCCGCAGGCGACGGTCTGCGACCGCTCGCCGCGCACCAGGCGGGGTGTTGTGACCGGCAGGCGGGTGCAGTGGGCGTTGGGCGCGGCGGCCTGGAGGCCCGGGGCGGCGCCGCCACGCGCCTCTAGGCAGTGGGCCGGTCGCGTTTCGTCGCCTGGCCGGCCTGCTGCCGAGTGGTCAGGACACGTCGTGGGCCGGGCGCCGAGCGGTCACGAACCGTCGGCTGGCGGCGCCGCAGGCGACGGTCTGCGACCGCTCGCAGCGCACCCGGCGGGGTGTTGTGACCGGCAGGCGGGTGCAGTGGGCGTGGGGCGCGGCGGCCTGGAGGCCGGGGCGGCGGCGCCACGCGCCTCCAGGCAGTGGGCCGGTCGCGTTTCGTCGCCTGGCCGGCCCGCGGCCGAGTGGTCAGGACACGTCGTGGGCCGGGCGCCGAGTGGTCACGAACCGTCGGCTGGGGGCGCCGCGGGCGACGGTCTGTGACCGCTCGCAGCGCACCCGGCGGGGTGTCGCGACCGACCGAGCCGCCGGTCGGCACGCCCGCCGAGGTGGCACGAACTGCCGCCCGACCGGCGTCGGGACGACAGTTCGCGCGACCACGACGACGCGCACACGGCGTGTCGTGCCACCGCAAGCCACCGCAGGCCACCGCAGGCGACCGCAAGCGACCTCGGCGGGACGCAGGACGCAGCGCCCGCCGCATCCGTCAGCGGTAGCCGCCGTCCTCCAGGCCGGCCTCGACCTCGAAGCGGTTCCGCAGGGGATCCCTCCCGGCGACGGCGTACAGCAGCGGCATGAGCATGCCGTACCGGCGCCACTGCTCGACGTGCACCCGCTCGTGCCGGAGCACCCGCGGGCCGTCGTTGTCGCGGGTCAGGTACACGGACCCGACGCAGGTGCCTCCGCGCCGGAAGACCCAGCGCGGCAGCCCCGTGCAGACCACGAGCCCGTCCTCCACCCGGATCCGCCCGGTCGACAGGGGGACGCCCACGGCGAGCCCGACGGCCGTCGCGAACACCCACCCCGCACGGGACACGGGGGAGTCGAGCAGCGGGTTGCGCACGCTCAGGCCGGGCGGCCGTACGTCTCGAGCAGGCGGAGCCAGATCTCGTTCATCGTCGGGTAGGCCGGCACCGCGTGCCACAGGCGGTCGATCGGGACCTCGCCCACGACGGCGACGGTGGCGCCGTGCAGCATCTCGGCGACGTCCTGGCCGACGAACGTGACGCCCACGACGACCCCGCGGTCCTCGTCGACGACCATCTTCGCGCGGCCCGTGTAGCCGTCGGCCTGCAGGGAGGACCCGGCGATCGCACCGAGGTCGTACTCGACCGCGCGGACGTTCAGCCCCTGCTCGCGGGCCTTCGCCTCGGTCAGGCCGACGCTCGCGACCTCGGGGTCGGTGAAGGTGACCTGCGGCGAGGCGGCGTGGTCGGCGGTGGCGACGTGTGCACCCCACGGCTCGGTGTGCAGCGGCGTGCCCTGGTACCGGGCCGCGATCGCCTCGCCGGCGGCACGGGCCTGGTACTTGCCCTGGTGGGTGAGCAGGACGCGGTGGTTGACGTCACCCACGGCGTACAGCCAGTCGGTGCCGTGCACGAGCATGGTGTCGTCGACGTCGAGCCAGTCGCCCGCGGTCAGGCCGACGGTCTCGAGCCCGAGGTCACGCGTGTGCGCGGCGCGGCCGGTGGCGGCGAGCACCTCGCTCGTGATGACCGTGGTGCCGTCGTCGAGCTCCGTGGTGACGAGACCGTGCTCGTCGCGGTCGACCCGGACCGGGTTGACGCCGGTGCGGACGTCGACGCCGAGTTCGCGCAGGGAGTCGGCGACGAGTTCCCCGGCGAAGGGCTCCATGCCGCCGAGCAGACCGTGCCGGGCGACGAGGGTGACCTTCGCGCCGAGGGACGCCCACGCGGTCGCGAGTTCCGAGCCGGAGACGCCGCCGCCGATGACGAGCAGGCTCTTGGGGACCTGCTGGGCGCTGGTGCCCTCGCGGGTGCCCCACGGCTTCGCCTCGGCGAGACCGGGCACCGGGGGCAGCGTGTGCAGCGAACCGGTGACGACCGCGACGGCGGCGCGCGCGGTGTGCGTCTCGCCGTCGACGTCGATGGTCTTCGGGCCGGTGATGCGGGCGTGCCCGCGGATCAGGTCGATGCCGGCGGACTCGAGCCACGCGACCTGGCTATCGTCCTTCCAGTCGGAGGTGAACGAGTTGCGGCGGGCGAGCACGTGTGCGGCGTCGAGCGTGCCGGTCACGGCCTGCTTCGCACCGTCGAGCCGCTTGGCGGCGGCGAGGGCGTGTCCGCTGCGCAGGAGCGCCTTCGAGGGCATGCACGCCCAGTAGGAGCACTCGCCGCCGACGAGCTCGGCCTCCACGATCGCGACCGACAGGTCGCGCTTCCTGGCGTAGTCCGCCACGTTCTCGCCGACAGCGCCGGCTCCGATCACGATGAGGTCGTAGTCCGTCATGCTGCCGAGCGTACGCGGGCCGGCAGGGGGTCCGCCGGTCGCGTCGTGCCCGTGCTCAGCCCACCCGGGAGGCGCTGGTCACCGCTCCGACGACGCGCAGGATCACGCCGAGGTCGTCCACCGCCCGGTCCGGGTCGACGGGGGCGAAGCCGGTGAGCGCGGCGCCGACGAGGCGGCGGCCGCGCGTCGCGGCCTGGATGCGCTCGACGAGCGCTGCGCCGTCGAGGCCGAACGGGACGGGTTCGAGGAGTCCGTCGACCTCGGACGGGTCGAGGACGTCGAGGTCGACGTGCACGAAGACCGATGCGGCACCGGTCCGCTCGACCGCTGCGGCGAGGGCGTCCGAGGTGGCGGCGTCGACGTCGAGGTGCACGATCCCGGCCTTGTCGAGGGCGGCCCGTTCGGCGTCCTCGACCCCGCGGACCCCGGCGACGACGACCGAGGACGCCGGCACCACGGGCAGGCCGGGGAACAGGTCGTCGGGGCGGTCGACCAGCAGGCGCAGGGCGGCGGTCTCGGCGGCGACGGGCTGGGCTCGATTGAGCGCGCGGTACCCGCTGGACCCGGAGATGCGGACGAACGCGGTGTCCGGTGCGAGGGCGGCGGTCGCGCCGAGGACACTGGCGCCGTCGCCGCCGACGACGAGCACCGGTTCGGTGGCGACGGCGGTTTCCTCGGCGACGCGTTCGGCGACGGCGAGCACCGAGGTGTAGCGGGCGACGGCGGTCTCGAGGCGGTCACCCGCTCCGGCCGGGACGTCGACCACGGTGGTGGACGCCCGGGGGAGGTCGGCCGCGATCGCCGACGCGCCGTCCCCGAGCCGCATCGCGCGCGACGACGCCGAACCCTGCCACTGACCGACCACGAGGAAGTGCATCGTCTCAGTCTGTCAGCTGGGGTCCGGCGTCGTCAGGGCGTTCGTCAGATGCTCGAGGATCCGCCGGACTTCAGCGCGGCGAGCCGTGCCTCGACCTCGGCGTCCTTGCCGACGTCCTCGAGGCTCTCGAACTGGGCGTCGAGGCTGGACGACTGCAGCTCCTGCTGGCCGAGCACCTTCGCCTCTTCGCGGCGGACCTTCTCCTCGAAGCGGCCGAGGTCGCTCGTCGGGTCGAGCACGTCGATGTTGCCGAGTGCGTCGTTGACGCGGGACTGCGCCTCGGCGGTCTTCGAGCGGGCGACGAGGTTGTCCCGCTTCGCGCGGAGCTGCTCGAGCTTCTGCTCCATGCCGGCGAGGCCGGTCTTGAGCTTCTCGACGGCCTCGTTCTGCGACGCCAGGTTCGGCTCCGCGTCCTTGACCTCTTGTTCGGCGGCGATCTGCTTGCCGATCGCGATCTTGGCGAGGTTGTCGAACTTGTCCGCCTCGGCCGACTTGCCCTCGGAGCGGTACTTGTCGGCGGCGGCCGAGGCGTTGGCGGCCTTCTGGCCCCACTCGACCGCGGCCTTCTTGTCCTCTTCGTGGTCCTGCTCGAGCAGGCGCACGTTGCCGATGGTCTGCGCGATCGCGGTCTTCGCGTCGGCGATGTTGTTCGTGTAGTCGCGGACGAGCTGGTCCAGCATCTTCTGCGGGTCCTCGGCGTCGTCGATGATCTGGTTGATGTTCGCGCGCACGAGGGTGGAGATGCGTCCGAAGATGGTCTGCTTGGCCATTGCTGTTCCCTTTCGTGGAAGTCCTGTGGACGGTGTTGTCGGGTCGTGTCTGGTTCTGGGGTGCCGGAGGTCGGGTCGGGTCCGGTCGTGTCGGGAGCGGGAGAGCGTGCCCGTCAGAAGCGGCCGCCGCCGGAGAAGCCGCCGCCCCCACCGCCGCCTCCGCCGAAGCCGCCACCGCCGCTGAAGCCCCCGCCGCCGCCGAAGCCACCGCCCCCGAAGGAGCCGCCGCCGTAGCTGCCGCCGCGACCGCCGAGCAGGCCGCCGAGGACGAGTCCGGTGACGAGTCCACCGAGCTGGGCACCACCACCGCCACCGCCCTGGCCGCCACCCCAGCCGCCGAGGTCGTCGTTGGCGGCGTCCATCGCTGCAGCGGCGTACTGCTCGGCCGCGCGGGCGGCGTTGAGCGCCTGGCCCGGGTTGTTCGGTGCGAGCTCAAGGGCGTCGTCGTAGGCGCGCTGGGCCTCGGACAGCCGGGTCCGGGCGGTGGGGCCGATGCCGCCGCGGTGCAGGGAGACGTAGTCGCGGGCCTGGCTGATCCGGTTCCGGGCGTCGCGCAGGGCCGCGTCGAGCGCCTGGGTGGCGCGCTGGCGCTGTTCCTCGGCACCGCGGGCCGCGGCGATGGCCTGGTCGATCTCCGTGTTCGCCCGGGTCAGCGCGTCGACGGCCGCCACGGGGTCCTTCGGGTCGAGCCCCTGGCGGAGCACGGCCTCGGCGCGGGTGACCGCGGCGGCGAGGTCCGGCCCGCCCGAGCGCAGGCTGCGGGCGGCGGCGACGTCCCCCTGGATGTCGATGCGCATCGCCTCGGCGCGGGCGGTGGCCTCGTCGAAGGACTGCTCGGCGGCGAGTGCGCCGTCGGTGAGTTGCTGCACCTGGGCGAGCGCGTGCTGGGCGTCACGGACGGCGACGACGGCCTCGCCCTTGTCACCGGCGGCGATCGAGGCGGTGGCCGCGTTCGAGCGTTCGGTGGCGAAGGCGAGCACCTGGTGAGCCTGGTCGACGTTGTTCGCCACGGTCGCGAGGGTGCGTCCGGTGTAGCGGGCGCGGACGCGGTCGAGTGCAGCGGCGGCGGCTCCGACCGAGGCCGGTGCGGCGGCCACGGCCTGGGCGAGCGACGCGGCCGCGTCCTCGATGCCGTCCTCGAGCGACCGGAGCTGGTCGAACGCCTCGGTCTGCTCCTCGATGGCGGCGTGCGCCCGTTCGCAGATCACGATGATCTGGTTCGCCCACTCGGCGCGCTGCTGGGGGGTGTCGGGGATCTCGTCGTCGAGCTGCTGCCGGATCGTGAAGGCCTTGCGGACCTCGCGCTGAGCGGCCTGCACGGCGTCGGCGAAGGGCTTGGCGGCGTCGGGGCCGAACTGCGCGCTCGCGAACCCGACCTCTTGCTCGGCGGTGCGGAGTTCGTCGTCGATGGTGACCAGCGCGCCGCCGGCGGTGCGTTCGAGGTCGGCGAGCGAGGCTTCCTGCGCCTTGGTCGCCGCGGCGGTGCGGCGCTTGTTCCGGGTCCGGATGACCAGGACCACGACGATGAGCCCGACGACCACGGCGAGCAGCAGGACCCACAGCCAGGTGAGGTCCACCGGGGCCTGCGACTGGGTCAGCCCGTCGGCGAAGGCCACGGCGGCGCCGGACCAGTCGCCCTGCTTGAGCCGGGGGAGCAGCGAGTCGTTGACGGCGTTCTCCACGTCGGACGAGGAGATCGCGGTCTCGTTCGTCTGCTGGACGTCGTAGTTGCGTTCGTCGACCGCGACCGAGAGCAGGATGCCGTCGGTGTCGATCTGGTTCTGCTCGAGCACGGCCCGGCCCCACTCGGTGTGGTCGGTGGGATCGGTGAAGGACGGCACGAACACGACGAACAGCTGCGTCTGGGTCTCGGAGTACAGGTCCTGCACGGCCTGCTCGACCCGCGCCTGCTGGGATGCGGTGAGCGCGTCGGCCTCGTCGAGGACGTACGCGCCGCCCAGGTCGACGGGCGCCGTGGCGTGGGCGGTCGCTGCCGGAGCCAGGACGATGAGCATCGCGACCAGGGCCGCCGTCACACGGCTCCACAGCCGCGTTGTCCCCCTGTGCCCGCTCGATCCGTCCGTGCCCGATCCGTGCTGGACCGCTCGCATCCGTCCTCCGTCCGTCGCCGGTCGGTACCCCGTGGCACCGCACCGGACCGCGCCACGAGTGCGCTGTCGCCCGGAGTCTATCCAGGCCACGCAGGGGCACGGACAGACTCTGGGGGAACGCTCCGGACCGTGCTTCCTGTGGACGTCTTGTCCCCCGGACGGGGTAGACTGGCGCCACTGTTCGAGGATGAACGGAAGGGGAAGAACGATGGAACGCACCACGAGCACCGAGGTCGTCCCGCTCGAGGACGGCTACCACCGGGTGTCGACGCCGGCGACGGGTGTGATCGGTTTCGTGCGCGAGCACGACGGCCGCTACGAGGTCCTGCGCGGACGAGTCCGCCAGGCGACCCGCTCCGAGGGTCAGTACAGCACCATGAACGTCGCGCTCATCGCGCTGACGCACGCCTGATCCGCTCTGGGCGCGACCACACGACCGACGGGCGCTGCCCCGGTCGTTGGGTCGCGCCTCCAGACCGTCACGGTGACGCTCCGGACGCCGGCTTCTGACCGCGCGGACGACCGGGAGGCGCTGGTCGCCGCCGTCGCTTCGGCGACCGGCGTCGAGACGGTCGCGGTGCGCGCGGGGCGCGTCTGCCCGTACTGCGCGGGGACCGACCACGGTCGTCCGTGGGCGACCGCCGCGGCCACCACGGTCGGCGTGAGCCTGTCGCGCGCACCGGGGGTCGTTGCCCTCGCGGTCGGCGCTCCGGCGCTCGGCGTCGACATCGAACGGGTGTCGCGGGTCGCTACCGCGCCGCTCGACGCGTTCACCCCGGACGAACTCCGTCGAGCCGACGGGGACCCGGCGCTCCTCGCCGCCGCGTGGGCGGCCAAGGAGGCCGTGCTGAAACGCGACGGACGCGGGCTGCGCGTCGACCCGCTCGCGGTCGAGGTCGACGTGGCCGCCGGCACCGCCAGGTTCGAGGGTGTCGAACAACCGCTCACCGTGCTGTACCCCGCGCCGGACGTGGTGCTCGTCGTCGCGGCGGGTGGGCTGTCCGTCGAGGTGGTCGGGACGGTCAGCGGGGGAGCGTGAGCACCTCGGCGCCGTCCTCGGTGATGGCGATGGTGTGCTCGGTGTGGGCGGTCCGCGCTCCGGTGGCACTCCGCAGCGTCCAGCCGTCGGCGTCGGTGACCAGGACGTCGGTGTCCGCCATGACCCACGGTTCGAGCGCGAGCAGGAGCCCGGGTCGGAGCGTGTAGCCGCGACCGGGGCGACCGGTGTTCGACACGTGCGGGTCCTGGTGCATGGTCGAGCCGATGCCGTGCCCGCCGAACTCGACGTTCACCGGGTAGCCCGCGGCTTCGAGGACGGTGCCGATCGCGTGGGACAGGTCACCGATGCGGGCACCCGGTCCGGCGGCGGCGATGCCCGCGGCCAGTGCCCGTTCGGTGGCGTCGATGAGTGCGAGGTCCTCGGGGCGCGGGTTGCCGACGACGAAGCTGATCGCGGCGTCGGCGGCGATTCCGTCCAGGGACACCGCGAGGTCGAGGGTGAGCAGGTCCCCGTCGCGCAGCACCTGGTCGTGCGGCAGCCCGTGCAGCACGGCGTCGTTCACAGCCGTGCAGATGTGGTGGCCGAACGGACCGCGGCCGAACGAGGGCGCGTAGTCGACGTAGCAGGAGTCGGCGCCAGCGGCCTCGATCATCTGCTTCGCCCACCGGTCGATCTCGAGCAGGTTCGTGCCGACGCGGGTGCGTTCGCGCAGGGTCTGCAGGATCGTGCCGACGAGGGCTCCGGTGGCGCGGCCCTTGTCGACCTCGGCGGGGGTCAGGATCTCGATCACGCGGATGATCATACCGGTATTACTATGTGGTCATGGTCCGTCTCCCACTCCGCCCCGACGAGGTCGCCCGCGGACGTCGCCTCGGTGCGCTGCTCCGTCGTGCCCGTGGTCCGCGATCGATCGTGGACACCGCCCTGGCCGCGGGGATCTCGCCGGAGACGCTCCGGAAGATCGAGACCGGCCGCATCGCGACGCCGGCGTTCTCGACGATCGCGTCGGTCGCGGGCGTGGTCGGGCTGTCGCTCGACGCCGTCTGGTCCGAGGTCGGCTGCGACCCGGCCGACGGCGAGCTGGCTGGCTAGCCGACGCGGCGGCGGAGCCTGCTAGCGTGCGCGCGGCGCGGGCAGTGCCGGCACCGACGCCTCGTCGATCCAGGGCCCGGTCACCGCACGGACGTCCGCGACGGAGCGGCCGGTGGCGTCCGCGAACGCACCGAGCACGTCGGGCACGGTGACGGATCCGTGCCGGTGCCGCTCGGTGATGCTCCGCAGCCCGGTGAAGAAGGCGTCGTCGCCGATCGTGCGGCGGACGGCGTGCAGGGCGAGGGCACCGCGCTTGTAGACACGGTCGTCGAACATGTCCTTCGCGCCCGGGTCACCGACCACCAGGTCCTCCGGCTGCTCGAGCAGTCCCTGCCGGTACCGTTCGGCCAGCTGGTCGGCGGTGTCGTCGCCGCGGTCCTCGGACCACAGCCACTCGGCGTAGCAGGCGAACCCCTCGTGCAGCCAGATGTCCTGCCACCGGGTGACCGTCACGGAGTTGCCGAACCACTGGTGGGCGAGCTCGTGGGCGATGAGGCGGTCGTTGCCGTGCTCGCCGTCGACGTGGTTCCGGCCGAACACCGCCAGGCCGTGGGCCTCGAGCGGGATCTCGAGGTCGTCGTCGGTCACCACGACGCCGTACGCCGCGAACGGGTACGGGCCGAACCGGTCGCCGAACAGCGCGAGCATCTCCGGCACCTGGCCGAAGTCGGTCTTCGCGGCGGCGGCGAGGTCGGCGGGGTGGTGCAGCGTGACGGGGACCCCGCTCGTGCGCACCTTCGTGGTGCGGTACCGGCCGATCTGCACGGTCGCCAGGTAGGTCGCCATCGGCTCGGTGGTGGCGTAGGTCCAGCGGGTGCCGACGC
The DNA here is from genome assembly GCF_003234895.2 of Curtobacterium sp. MCBD17_026. NCBI lineage: Bacteria > Bacillati > Actinomycetota > Actinomycetes > Micrococcales > Microbacteriaceae > Curtobacterium > Curtobacterium sp. MCBD17_026. The sequence goes on from NZ_CP126281.1 coordinate 1,489,772, forward strand.
GGTCGCGCTCCTTGGCGAGCAGCTCTCCGTTCGCCAGGACGTCGTACGCCGTCTCGGCCGCGATCTCGATCCGGTACGTGGCCTTGTCGTCGGGTCGGTCGTTGCACGGGAACCACGACGGCGCTCCCGTGGGCTGCGCGGCGACGATGACGCCGTCGGACAGTTCTTCCCAGCCGAGCTGCCCCCACGCGCTCCGCACGGGGTGCGGGGTGCCGCGGTACCGCAGGTGCACGGAGAACACGGTGTCGGCGGCGATGGGGTCGGCCGGGGTGACCGTCACCTTGTGCGTCGCGGTCGAGACCTTCTTGGCCCGGCGTCCGTCGACGTCGACCCGGTCGACCGTGAGCCCGTGCAGGTCGATCACGACCCTGTCGAGGGGCTCGAGGGCGCGCGCGGTGATCGTGGCGGTGCCGTCCAGGCGGTTCGTGGCGACGCGGTAGTCGAGACGGAGCTCGTAGTGCTCGGCGCTCCACCGTCGGTCGCCGCTGTGCGGGGTGTACGGGTCTGCGGCGGGATCGGAGGGCACGGGGACAGTCAACCTCATGGCGTCGGTGGGGCTGTCACCGACGGTGCGGCCGATGTCCACGGAGCGATCGGGTTGCCGGACCAGCGGGAGCCCGTCGGTACCTGCTCACCGCGCATGACGAGCGAGGACGGCCCGACCGTCGCCCCGGCACCGATGCCGGCCGCTGGGAGAACCACGCTGTGCGGCCCGAGCGTGGCACCCGCGTCGAGTCGGACGGTGTCGAGCTGCATCACGCGGTCGTGGAACAGGTGCGTCTGCACGACCGTCCCCCGCGCCACCGATGCCCCGGAGCCGATGGTGACCAGGTCGGCCTCGGGCAGCCAGTAGGTCTCGAGCCAGGTGCCGCGGCCGATCGTCGCACCGAGGCTCCGCAGCCAGACGGCCAGCGCGGGGGTCCCGGTGGCCTGCTCGGCGAACCAGGGGCGCGCGACGGTCTCGACGAAGGTGTCCTGCACCTCGTTGCGCCACACGAACGACGACCACAGCGGGTGCTCCCGAGCGGTGATCCGGCCGACGAACGCCCACTTCGCGATCGTCGACACCACGGCGGCGACGGCACCGGCGGCGATGAGCACCGGCCCGGCGAGCAGCACCGTCCACCCGATCCCGACGGCCGACCACAGCGCCAGCAGTGCTCCGGCCACGCCGAGCGCGATGGCGGCGGAGACCATCGGGGCGACCAGGCGCAGCAGCTCCCAGCAGCCGCGGGCGACCTTGAGCCTCCCGGACGGACGGAACGTGCGCGCCTCGTCGAACTCCGTCGCCGCACGCCGCAGCCGCACCGGGGGCGACCCGAGCCACGACGACCCGCGCTTGGCCTTCTTCGGCACCGCGGACAGCACCGCCACCAGTGCCTCGCGCGGCACCGAGCGTCCGGCACCCGTCATCCCGCTGTTGCCGAGGAACGCCCGCCGGCCGACCTTCGAGCGACCGATCCGCGCCCGACCGCCGCCGAGCTCGTACGTGGCCACCATCGTGTCGTCGGCCAGGAACGCCCCCGACGCGATCTGCGTCAACGCCGGGATGAGCAGCACCGTCGAGATCTCGGTGTCCCGACCGACCCGGGCACCGAGCAGCCGCAGCCACACCGGCGTCACGAGCGAGGCGTACAGCGGGAACAGCAGGGTGCGCGCCGCGTCGAGCACCCGCTCGGTCGACCACACCTGCCAGCCGATCCGGGAGCGCACCGGGTGCCGCCCCTCGTGCAGGCCGATGCCGAGCAGCCGCACCGCGACCACCACGAGCAGCGCGTACACCGCACCGGCGACGACCGTCACCAGGGGGACCGTCACCAGCGCACGGAGCACCGCCTCGCCCAGGGTCGACGCCCGCCCGACCAGGGCGAGGGCGACCAGCAGTCCGACCGCGACACCGACGACCGGCAACCCGGCAACGGCCAGGGACCCGGCCCCGTACGCGAGCAGCCAGCGTCGGCGGGTCGCGGGACGGGCCTCCCGGTCGTCACGAGCCGACCCGGTGCGCTCCGCCGGCGCCCCCGCCCAGCGTTCGCCCGCGGGCACCGGGCCGCCGACGGCGGAACCCGCCGTGATCTCGGCACCCGCGCCGACGTGCGCCCCCGGCAGCAGCGTCGTCCGGCTGCGCACCACGGCGTCCTCGTCGACACGGACGTGCCCCAGGTGGAACACGTCGCCGTCCAGCCAGTGCCCGGCCAGGTCGACCTCGGGCTCGATCGACGCACGCTTGCCGATCGTGAGCATCCCCGTCACCGGCGGCAGCGTGTGCAGGTCGACGTCCCTGCCGATCCGCGCACCGAGCGCCCGGGCGTAGTAGCTGATCCACGGGGCACCCGCCGTCGACGGGCCGTCGACCGCCTCGGCGATGCGCTCGGCCAGCCACACCCGCAGGTGCACCGAACCACCACGGGGGTACGACCCCGGCCGGACCCCGGCGAGCAGCAGCCGCGCCAGCACCACCGTCAGCGCCATCTTGCCGATCGGCGTCACGAACACCAGGAGCACCAGCACCAGCACCGGCCAGGGCAGCACCGGCAGGAACGGCAGCGTCGTCGCGTGCAGCACCGCAGCCACCAGGGCCGTCCACGTCAGCACCCGCAACCCCCGGAGCACCTGCACCGGCAGCCCGAGCAGCGTCATCAGCAACCCGGTCGCCGGAGGCACCGGCGTGACGTCACGCGACGACGCCTCGACCGGGCCGGACTCGTCCAACGCCGCCGCCAACGCCCCGATCCGCGGGTGGTCGTACACGTCCGCCACCGTCGTCGTCGGGAACCGCTCGCGGATGGCCGACACCAGCTGCGCCGCCGTCAACGACCCACCGCCGTGCGCGAAGAAGTCGTCGTCGACGCTCGCCACCGGCACCCCGAGGATCGCCGACCACCGCTCGGCGATCCACGCCACCGTGTCCGGCAGCATCGTCGCGTCCGAGGCACCCGGCAACGGCCACGGCAGCGCCGCACGGTCGACCTTGCCCGACGTCCGCGTCGGCAGCGACCCCACCACGGCCACCAACGGCACCAGCGCCGCCGGCAGCTCCTGCCGCAACCGGGCGTTCGCCGCAGCCACGTCCACCGTCGCCCCGGCCACCGGGGCCACGTACCCGACCAGCACCTGGTTGCCCGCCGGGGTCCGCTGCACCACCGCAGCACCACCCGCCACGTCGTCCAGGGCCTGCAGCGCCGCATCGATCTCCCCGAGCTCGATCCGCCGGCCACCGAGCTTCACCTGGTCGTCCGCACGCCCCTGGAACACCAGCCCCTCGGGCTCGTACCGCACCAGGTCCCCGCTCCGGTACGCCCGCTCCCACCCGAGCTCCGGGAACGGCGCGTACTTCTCCGCGTCCTTCGCCGGGTCGAGGTACCGCCCCAGCCCGACCCCGCCGATCACCAGCTCCCCGACACCTCCGGGCGCCACACGGGACCCCGACGCGTCGACGACCGCCAGGTCCCACCCGTCCAGCGGCAACCCGATCCGGATCGGCTGGCTCCCGTCGAGCAGGGACCCGCACGCCACCACCGTCGCCTCGGTCGGCCCGTACGTGTTCCACACCTCACGGTCACGACTCGCGATGCGCGCCGCCAGCTCCGGGGGGCACGCCTCACCACCGAAGATCACCAGCCGCACCTGCTCCAGCGCATCGTCCGGCCACAACGCCGCCAACGTCGGCACCGTCGACACCACCGTGATCGTGTGCGCGATGAGCCACGGCCCCAGGTCCACCCCCGTCCGCACCAACGACCGGGGCGCCGGCACCAACGCGGCACCGTGCCCCCACGCCAACCACATCTCCTCGCACGACGCGTCGAACGCCACGCTCAGACCAGCCAGCACCCGGTCACCCGGACCGATCGGCGCCGCCTGCAGGAACATCCGAGCCTCGGCGTCCACGAACGCCGCAGCACTGCGGTGAGTGACCGCCACACCCTTCGGCACCCCGGTCGACCCGGACGTGAAGATGATCCACGCGTCGTCGGTCTCGCGCGGGAGCTCGGCGCTCGCCGCAGGGTCCGTCACCGGCAGCTCTGTGCCGTCGCGGTCGCGCAGGACACCGCCCGCGCCGATCACCCCGACGACACCGGCCTCGCCGAACACCAGGGTGGCGCGCTCCTCGGGGTCGTCGGCGTCGACCGGCACGTACGCGGCTCCGGCGGCGAGCACGGCGAGGATCGACAGGTACAGGTCACGCCCACCGGAGGGGATCCGCACCCCGACCCGGTCACCCCGTCGGACACCGCGGCGGGCCAGGTCGTCGGCCTGCGCGCGCACGAGGTCGAGCAGGGCGGCGTAGTCGACGCTGCCGGCGGGGTCCTCGAGGGCTGTCGCGTCCGGGTGGGTCGCCGCGGTCGCCACCAGGACGTCGAACAGGGTCCGTGGGGCGGGTGCGTCGCCGCCGCGGGCGAGTTCGAGCTGCGCGTTCCCGGTGCCGATGGTCATCGAGGCCTCTTCCCGGTCGCGTGCGGGACGACCGGCCCGTGATCCTAGAGGGTCGAGGTGTCCTGCTCGGGAACGGACGGTGCCGCAACGGACGGTGCCGCACCGGTCGGGTCGAGTGCCGCACGTGCCGCGTCGAGCGCCGCCGCGATCCCGACGGAGTCGTCCAGCGTGTGCACCGGGGACTCCGTGCGGCCGTCCGCCACGTACTGCGCGAGCGCCGCCGCCTGCCACACGAGTCCCTGCCGACCACGCAGCCCCGTCGGCTCCTCCCAGTGGTCCTCCCCGCCCCCGTGGTGCACCGCGAACGACGCCGGGAACACGAAGTGGTCGGTGTACCGGACCGTGGCCCGGCTCCCGGCGATCACCGCCAGCCCCGGCGTCCACGCCGTCATCGACGTGGTCACCACCGACTGCGCGCCACCCTCCGCCGTCGACACGGTGACGGACTGGAGGTCCACCCCGCGATCCGAGACCGCCCCCGTCGTGCTGCTGGTCACCGCGGCGCCGGTGGCGAACCGTGCGAACCAGTGCCCGTACACACCGGCGTCGAGGAGCGCACCCCCACCGGCGGCGGGGTCGAACATCCGGTCGGCCGGGTCCGGGTCGTGCGGCCACCCGACGTCGACCGTCGCGAGCCGGACGTCGCCCAGGACCCCGTCCGCGAGCAGACGGGCGACGACGGTGGTGCCCGGCAGGTACCGGGTCCACATCGCCTCCATCGCGAGGACGCCCGCGGCCCGTGCGGCGTCGGCGAGGGTGCGGGTGTCCGCCGCCGAGGTCGTCATCGGCTTCTCGACGAGCACGTGCTTGCCGGCGGCGATCGCGAGCAGTGCGTGCCCGAGGTGCTGCGGGTGCGGCGAGGCGACGTAGACCACGTCGACGGCGGGGTCCGCCACGAGGGCCTCGTACGACCCGTGCACGCCGGGCACGCCGTGGCGGGCGGCGAAGGCCGCAGCACGCTCGGGGGAGCGGGAGCCCACGGCGACGACGCGCTGGTCGGAGTTCGCGTGCAGCGTCGTCGTGAAGTCGTTCGCGATCTCCCCGGGGCCGATCACACCCCACCGGAGCACGGGTCCGCCCCGCAGTGCGTGGACTCCGGGCTCCGGGAACGTCATCGTCATGCCCGAACGCTACCGGGCGGACCCGCTGCGCGCCGCGCAGTTCGTCCTGCTGCTCACGGTCGAGGAGCACGGGGTTCGTCCTGCTGCTCACCGTCGAGGAGCACCCAGCCACGAGGCCGGCGACGCACCCGGAGGAGTCTCAACGGGGGAAGGCCGCCGCAGGCGACATCGGCCGGTGCCGACTCCGCGGAGCGGAGACGTCACCTTGGCCGGCGATTTCCAGTGCCCCCAGGAGGATTCGAACCTCCGCCCCTGCCTCCGGAGGGCAGTGCTCTATCCCCTGAGCTATGGGGGCCAAGGGGTGTCAACAACCGTAGCAGGTCCGGCGGGTGCTCCTGGACAGCGCGTGTCGCGCCGTGGACGTCACGACGGGTGCCCGGGAGGCGCGGTGCGGGCCCGCCCCGGGCCTCCAGGCCGCACGGTGCGCGGCCGCAGTGCCGCGTCAGCCCGCGGGCGTGGCCGTCGCCGACGCGGACGGCTGCAGCGCGGCCCGCACCGCGTCGACGACGGGCTGCGCCCCACCCGGCTCGGTGAACAAGGTCGACTGCGCGGTGATCCAGTACGGGTCGGCGAAGGCGTCCGCGCGGCCGACGTCGCCGCTCAGGGCGAAGTACCCCTCCACCCGGTAGGTGGGGACGGACCCGCCCCGCTCGTACAGGGCGTCCTTCAGGTTGGTGAGCGACTTCTCAGGCAGGTCGGCGACCGCGAGCGTGATCGCCGTGGCGTCCGCGTCGGTGCTGACGAACCGGCACACGCGACCCTGCTGCTTCGCGATGGTCGCGGCGGGGGAACCCTTCGCCGGGGTGAAGGAGTCGTCGAGCTCGAAGGTCTGCCCGTACACCGACAGTGCGCTCGCGGGCAGGAGCTCCGCGCAGGTCTGCGACACCGGCTTGCCCGCCGGGGTCGCAGTGGCCGACGGGGTGCTGTCCCCGCCGCCCGAGCACCCGGCGAGCACGAGGGCTGCTGCGGTGGTGAGGGTGGCGACGGTGAGCGCCCGGGCACGGCTGCGGGGGGTCATCCCGACATGATGCTGCATCGATCGGTGCGGACCTGGGCGTCCCGGTAGGATCGATCCTCGTGACTCCTGCCGAACTCTCCGCCGCGTACCTGTCGATCCTGACCGGGATCGTCGAGCGCCGAGGCGCGTCCGAGACCGTGACGATCGAGGAGTCCCACGTGGTGCTCGAGCGTCCGAAGAACCGCGCCCACGGCGACTGGGCCTCGAACGCCGCCATGCAGCTCGCGAAGCGGCTCGGCACGAACCCGCGCGAGCTCGCGACCGAGATCGCCGGCGAGCTGACCGAGCTCGACGGCGTGGACTCGGTCGACGTCGCCGGCCCCGGCTTCATCAACATCACGCTCGAGGCGGCTGCCGCGGGTGAGATCGCCCGCACCATCGTGGACGGCGGCGAGTCCTTCGGCACCGGCGACCTGTACGACGGCGTCCGGATCAACCTGGAGTTCGTCTCCGCCAACCCCACCGGCCCGATCCACATGGGCGGCGTCCGCTGGGCCGCGGTCGGCGACAGCCTGGCGCGCGTGTTCCAGGCGCAGGGCGGACTCGTCACCCGCGAGTACTACTTCAACGACCACGGCGCGCAGATCGACCGGTTCGCCCGTTCCCTCGTGGCCAGCGCACTCGGTGAGCCCACGCCCGAGGACGGCTACGGCGGCGCCTACATCGCCGAGATCGCGGCACGGGTCATCGCGACCCTCGAGCCGGGCGTCGACGTCCGCGACCTGCCGCGCGACGAGGCGCAGGAGCTCTTCCGTCGCGAGGGCGTCGACTTCATGTTCGCCGACATCAAGTCGTCGCTGCACGACTTCGGCGTCGACTTCGACGTCTACTTCCACGAGAACGCGCTGCACGAGTCGAAGGCCGTCGAGCGTGCCATCGCCCGACTGCGGTCGGCCGGCGTGATGTACGAGGCCGAGGGTGCCGAGTGGCTCCGCACGACCGACTTCGGCGACGACCGCGACCGCGTCGTCATCAAGTCGGACGGCGAGCCCGCGTACATCGCCGGCGACCTGGCGTACTACCTCGACAAGCGCGAGCGCGGGTTCGAGCGGAACCTGATCATGCTCGGCGCCGACCACCACGGCTACGTCGGCCGGATGATGGCGATGTGCGCCGCGTTCGGGGACGAGCCGGGCAAGAACCTCGAGATCCTGATCGGGCAGATGGTCAACCTGCTCAAGGACGGCGAGCCGATGCGCATGTCGAAGCGCAACGGCACCATCGTCACGATGGAGGACCTCGTCGACGCCGTCGGTGTCGACGCCGGCCGGTACGCCCTGGTCCGGTTCGCCAGCGACACCGCGATCGACATCGACCTCGACCTGCTCACGAAGCGCACGAACGACAACCCCGTCTTCTACGTGCAGTACGCCCACGCCCGCACGCAGTCGGTGGCCCGGAACGCCGCGGCGGCCGGGGTCGACCGGTCGGTGTTCGACGCCTCGCTGCTGACCCACGAGTCCGAGAGCGCCCTCCTCGGAGCCCTCGCCGAGTACCCGCGGGTCGTCCGGCACGCCGCCGAGCTGCGCGAGCCGCACCGCATCGCGCGGTACATCGAGCAGCTCGCCGGCCTGTACCACCGCTGGTACGACTCCTGCCGTGTCACGCCCCTCGGCGACGAGCCCGTGACCGACCTGCACCGCACGCGCCTGTGGCTGAACGACGCCACCGGGCAGGTCGTCCGCAACGGTCTCGGCCTGCTCGGCGTGTCGGCTCCGTCCCGCATGTAGCGGTCGCCCCGTCCGCAAGACACCGGTGTTCGCGCACCGGACACCCGCATTCCGCGGTGTCGAGCGCGAACACCGGTGTTTTGCGTCCGGCCCGCAGCCGGGCCGCAGCTGGGCCGCAGACCGGACTGGCAGGGTGGGACGCATGCCCGCAGCCACCGAACGTCCCACCACGCGCCGCCGCTGGCCCGTCGTCCTGCTCGTGGTCGTCGTCGTGCTCGCCGCCCTCGTCGTGATCGCCGAGTTCGTGCTGCGCGGCGTCGTCGACCGGATCATCGCCCAGCAGGTCGAGCAGTCGCTGCCGGACGGCACGACCGGCGAGGTCGACGCCCACGCCGAGGGCATCGTCATCCCGCAGCTCATCAGCGGCACGCTCGACCGCGTCGAGATCTCCTCGGCGAAGCTCACGGTCGACGGCATCCCGCTCGCCGCCGACGTCACCGCGCAGGACGTCCCCGTGGACGGCGAGGGCGACGTCCGCGACGTGGACGGCACGGTCACCCTGGCGTCGTCGAGCGTCAAGGACCTGGCGAAGTACAGCCCGCTGTTCGACCGACTGAACCTGGTCGACGGCGGCGTCGAACTGACGGGCTCGTCGTCGGTGCTCGGCTACGACATCACCTACGCGGCGAAGGGCGCCGTCGTCGCGCAGGACGACGGCCGCGGCATCACCATCACCCCGGAGAGCGTCCGGATCACGAACTCCGACCTCGGCCTCAAGGTCGACTCGATCCCGGGCGTCACCGGCGTCCCGGTACAGGTCTGCACCGCGCAGTTCCTGCCCGAGGCGCTGCGGGTGCGCTCACTCGACGTGTCGAGGTCGGACGCCACGGTCCGGATCACCGCGGACGCGCTGCCGCTCAACGAGGACGGCCTGCGGACCGTCGGCAGCTGCGACTGAGCGGACGGGTGCGTAACGCGGCCTGGAGGATCGGCTCGCGTCGGTAGGATCGGGTCCCGTGAGCGAGAACCCCCTTGCACCGCCGCGGCTGCGGTTCCCGACGGACGCCTCCGAACTGGTGGACCGCATCTGGCCCGCGTCCGCGACGCGGACCGACGACGGCACCCTGGCGATCGGCGGCATCAGCGCGACCGACCTGGTCGCGCAGTTCGGCACGCCCCTGTACGTCGTCGACGAGCGTGACGTCCAGTCGCGCGCCGTCCGGGTGCGGAACGCGTTCGCCGAGGCGTTCGAGCGCATCGGCAGCCACGCGCACGTCTACTACGCCGGCAAGGCCTTCCTGACGACGCAGGTCGTCGCGTGGATGGCCGAGGCCGACCTGCGCGTCGACGTCTGCACCGCCGGCGAACTCGCGGTCGCCCTGGCCGGCGGCATCGACCCCGGCCGGCTCGGCTTCCACGGCAACGACAAGTCCGACGCCGAGATCGCTCGCGCGGTCGAGGTCGGCATCGGCACGATCGTGCTCGACAGCCACGAAGAGGTGCAGCGCGTCGCCCGTGCCGCTGCCGACGCCGGGGTCGTGCAGCGTGTCCGCATCCGGATCAACACCGGCGTGCACGCGTCCACCCACGAGTACCTGGCGACCGCTCGTGAGGACCAGAAGTTCGGCATCCCGCTGTCCGAGGCCGTCGAGGCCGCGGCAGCCGTCCGCGCCGAGCCCTCGCTCGCCTTCGTCGGGCTGCACTCGCACATCGGTTCGCAGATCTTCGACGACGCCGGCTTCCGCGAGGCCGCACGCCGGCTCATGGACGTGCACGCGACGCTCGTGGCCTCCGGTCCGGTGCCCGAGCTGAACCTCGGCGGCGGCTGGGGCATCGACTACACCGAGGCCGACTCGGCCTTCGCCCCCGAGGACGTCGCCGACGCACTGGCCACGATCATCGGCGAGGCCTGCACCGAGCGCGGCATCCCGGTGCCGGACATCGCCGTCGAGCCGGGCCGCTACATCATCGGCCCGCCCGGGGTGACGCTCTACCGCGTCGGCACGATCAAGCCCGTCACGCTCGAGACCGACGACGGCGGCAGCGCGACCCGCACGTACGTCTCGGTCGACGGCGGGATGAGCGACAACATCCGTCCCGCCCTGTACGGCGCCGACTACACGGCCCGGCTCGCCCGCACCTCCGACGCCCCCGCGGTGCTGAGCCGCGTCGTCGGCAAGCACTGCGAGAGCGGCGACGTCGTGGTGAACGACGAGTACCTGCCCGGCGACGTGCAGCGCGGCGACCTGCTGGCCGTCGCGGCCACGGGTGCCTACTGCTGGGCGCTGTCGAGCAACTACAACCACGTGGGCCGCCCGCCGGTCGTCGCCGTCGCGGACGGTGCAGCCCGTATCCTCGTGCGGGGCGAGACGATCGACGACCTCCTCGCCCGTGACACCGGGGTCACCGCCGTGCCCGCCGACGGCACCGGCCGCTGACCCCCGACCCGACCGGGTCCGCCCACCCCGCAGGGCGCGCCCCCACCGACAGGAACCGCTACCAGATGATCGAATACCGCAACGTCCGTGTCGCGCTGCTCGGGGCCGGCTCGGTCGGTTCCCAGGTCGCGCGACTGCTCCTCGAGCACGGCGACGAGCTGGCCTCGCGCGCCGGTGCCGGGCTGGAGCTCGTCGGGATCGCCGTGCGCGACGTGGACGCCCAGCGCGACGTCGACCTGCCGGCGGAGCTCTTCACCACGGACGCTGCATCGCTCATCCTCGGCGCGGACATCGTCGTCGAGCTCATCGGCGGCATCGAGCCGGCGCGCACCCTCGTGCTCCAGGCCCTGCAGTCGGGCGCGGACGTCGTCACCGGCAACAAGGCGCTGCTCGCGACCCACGGCCCGGAGCTCTTCGCCGCGGCCGAGCAGGTCGGCGCGCAGCTCTACTACGAGGCCGCCGTGGCCGGGGCGATCCCGATCATCCGTCCGCTGCACGACTCGCTCGCCGGTGACCGCATCGTCCGGATCATGGGCATCGTCAACGGCACCACGAACTTCATCCTCGACCTGATGGACCGCAAGGGATCCACGTTCGAGGACGCCCTGGCCACCGCGACGGAGCTCGGGTACGCCGAGGCCGACCCGACCGCAGACGTCGAGGGCTACGACGCCGCGCAGAAGGCCGCGATCCTGGCCTCGCTGGCGTTCCACACCTCGGTGCCGCTCGCCGCCGTGCACCGCGAGGGCATCACCCACGTCACGATCGACCAGGTCCGCGCCGCCCGCAAGGCCGGCTACGTCGTGAAGATCCTGGCGACCGCGGAGCGTCTGACCGACGAGGACGGCCGCGAGGGCGTCAGCGCCCGCGTCTACCCGGCCCTCGTGCCCGAGTCGCACCCGCTCGCGAGCGTGCACGGTGCGAAGAACGCCGTGTTCGTCGAGGCCGAGGCCGCCGGCGACCTGATGTTCTACGGCGCGGGCGCCGGTGGCGTCGAGACGGCCTCGGCGGTCCTCGGCGACCTGGTCTCCGCTGCCCGTCGGCACGTCATCGGCGGCCCGGGGGTCGCCGAGTCGACGCAGTCCGAGCTGCCGGTGTTCCCGATCGGCACCGTCCGCACGAGCTACCAGATCACCCTGCACGTCACGGACGCCCCCGGCGTGCTGTCGACCGTCGCCGGCGTGCTCGCGAAGCACGGCGTCAGTGTCGAGACGGTCGAGCAGACCACCACCGGCGCAGCCGAGGGGACCGCGACGCTCGTCATCGGCACCCACCTGGCGCGTGAGGCCGACCTGGCGGACACCGTCGTCGCCCTCCGTGGCGAGGACGTCGTCCTGGACGTCACCAGCGTCCTGCGCGTCGTCGGTCGCTGACGCGACCACGGGCCTCCAGGCCGACCAGCAGGCTCACCGAGCCGACCACCACCAGATCCACCCCACCGGACAGAGAGAGAAGCCTGATGGCCCACCAGTGGCAGGGAGTCCTGCGCGAGTACGCCGACCGACTCGACGTGACCGAGGCGACGCCCATCGTCACGCTCGGTGAGGGCGGCACGCCGCTCATCCCGGCTCGTCGGCTCTCCGAGCGCACCGGCGCCGAGGTCTACGTGAAGTTCGAGGGCATGAACCCGACGGGTTCGTTCAAGGACCGCGGCATGACGATGGCGATCTCGAAGGCCGTCGAGCACGGCGCGAAGGCCGTCATCTGCGCCTCGACCGGCAACACCAGCGCCTCGGCCGCCGCGTACGCCACGCACGCCGGCATCACGGCCGCGGTGCTCGTGCCCGAGGGCAAGATCGCCATGGGCAAGCTCAGCCAGGCCGTCGCCCACGACGCCCAGCTGCTGCAGGTGCAGGGCAACTTCGACGACTGCCTCGACATCGCCCGCGACCTGGCGGCGAACTACCCGGTGCACCTCGTCAACTCCGTCAACAACGACCGCATCGAGGGGCAGAAGACCGCCGCGTTCGAGGTCGTCGACGTCCTCGGTGACGCGCCGGACTTCCACTTCCTGCCCGTCGGCAACGCGGGCAACTACACCGCGTACTCGCGCGGCTACCGCGAGGACGTCGCCGCCGGCCGCAGCACCAAGCTGCCCCGCATGTTCGGGTTCCAGGCCGCCGGTTCCGCCCCGATCGTGCACGGCGAGGTCGTCCGGCACCCCGACACCATCGCGTCGGCGATCCGCATCGGCAACCCGGCCTCGTGGCAGTTCGCGCTCGAGGCGCAGCGGGAGACCGACGGCTACTTCGGTGCCATCACCGACGAGGCCATCCTCGCGGCACACCGCATCCTGTCGGCCGAGGTCGGCGTCTTCGTCGAGCCCGCGTCGGCCATCGGTGTCGCCGGGCTGCTCGAGCGTGCCGACGCCGGCGTCGTGCCGAAGGGCGCGAAGGTCGTCATCACGGTCACGGGCCACGGCCTGAAGGACCCGCAGTGGGCCCTCCGCACGCCGGACGGCGGCGAGGTCACCCCGACGAGCGTGCCGGTCGACACGAAGTCGATCGCCGACGTGCTCGGTCTGGTCAGCGAGCAGTGATCTCCGACCGCTCGTCCGGACCGGGGGAGGGCGTCACCGCCCGCAGCGCTGTACCGGCCGGACGGGCGGTCCGTGCGCTGCCGACCGGATCGGCGGTGCGCGTCCGGGTGCCGGCCACGTCGGCGAACCTCGGCCCCGGCTTCGACTCGCTCGGCCTCGCGCTCTCGCTCTACGACGAGGTCGTGGTGCGCGTCCGCCGCGAACCCGGCGCGACCGTCACGGTCGAGGGCGTCGGTGCCGGTGAGGTCGCCACGGACGACACGAACCTCGTCGTCCGTGCGGTCCGTCGCGGCCTGGAGCACGCCGGTGTCGACCAGCCCGGTCTCGAGCTGCACGCCACGAACGCGATCCCGCACGGCCGCGGCCTCGGTTCGTCCGCCGCGGCGATCGTCGCGGGGCTCATGGCTGCCCGCGGGCTGCTCGAGGGCATCGTCGACCTCGACGCCTCGACGCTCCTGACCCTGGCCACCGAGATGGAGGGCCACCCGGACAACGTCGCGCCGGCGCTCTTCGGCGGCCTGACGATCGCGTGGATGACCGCTGAGGGCCCGGCCTACAAGCGGCTCCTGGTGCACCGCGGTGTCGCCCCGGTGGTGTTCGTGCCGACCTCGACGCTCTCGACCAAGCTCGCGCGCTCCCTGCAGCCCGAGCAGGTCCCGCACGCCGACGCCGCGTTCAACGTCTCCCGCTCGGCGCTGCTCGTCGCCGCGCTCATCCAGAGCCCCGAGCTGCTGCTCGCCGCGACCGAGGACCGTCTGCACCAGGCGTACCGTGCCAGCGCCATGCCCGAGACCGACGCCCTGATCCGGTTGCTCCGACAGCACGGCCTCGCCGCGGTGGTCTCCGGTGCCGGGCCGAGCCTGCTCGTCCTCGGCAGCGACCCGGCACAGCGCCTGACCGCCGCCGAACTGGTGCAGCGACACGCCGAATCCGACTGGCGGCCGCTCATGCTGGCCGTCGATCTCGGTGGTGCTACAGTGGCAGCGCACTCGGCGCTCGAAGCCGAACCCGCGTAACCGTACGGATCGCTCGTCCTCAGGACAGCTCCTGCGACGTCGCAGGGTCCGGTGCGCGAGTGTGCATCTCTTTCTGATCACCGAATCCCGATCCGTCGTCTGAACGGCGGTCGATGCTCACCCTGCATCCGGGACGGTGGAAACTCTCCGCGTTCTGCGGTTCGAAAGGAAACACCGACCTTGACCGACAACAATTCCGCCCAGGTGGAGATCCCCAGCGACCTGCGTGCCCTCCGTCTCCCGGAGCTCCAGCGCATCGCCTCCTCGCTCGGCATCACCGGGCTCTCCAAGCTCCGCAAGGGCGACCTGATCGCCTCCATCGAGGACAAGCGTCCCGTCGACGAGACGCCGGCCGCCCCGGCCGCCGCCGTCGTCGCCGAGACCCCCGCCGAGCCGGCCGCCACCGAGCAGCCGACCCTGTCGGAGCCCGCCGAGACCCCCGCGCAGCCGGCTGCCGAGGCGCCCGTCGCCGACTCCGAGGCACCCGCCGAGTCAGCAGCCCCGAGCCGTGCCCGTCGTTCGCGCCGCGCGTCGTCCGGTGGCACCGTGAACGCTGCGCCCACCTCGGCCGCCGAGCACACCAACCACGGCCAGACCGGCACCGAGGACCTCCTTGCCGGGCTCGACCAGGTCCGCGCCGAGAAGGACGCCCAGGAGGCCGCGCAGTCCGGCTCGCAGCGCCGTGGCCGTGGCCAGCGGAACGCCGAGCAGCGTGGCACCGACCAGCGTGGCACCGAGCAGGGCCAGCAGGCGTCGACGCCCGCCGAGGCCGAGCAGCCGAGCCAGGCGGGCCAGCAGGGCCAGCAGGCCCCGACGTCCGCCGTGCAGGCCGACCAGGACCAGAACGAGTCCGGCGACCAGAACGACCAGGGCGACCAGAACTCCGAGCAGGGCGAGGGCGGCTCGCGTCGCGGTCGTCGCAGCCGTGGTCGCGGTCGTGGCCGTGGGCAGAACGCCGAGAACGGCGAGCAGCAGAACGGCGCCGACCAGCAGAGCGGCGGCCAGAACGGCGGCCAGAACGCCGGCCAGCAGAAGCAGAACGGCGCCGACCAGCAGAACCAGCCGAAGCAGAACGGCGGCGAGCAGCAGAACGGCCAGCAGAACGGCCAGCAGAACGGCGGCCAGAAGCAGAACGACCAGCCGAAGCAGGCCGAGGCCAAGCAGGACGACAAGGCCGACCAGAAGCAGCAGCAGAACGCCGGTCAGCAGAAGCAGCAGACCAGCGGTCAGCAGAAGCAGCAGCAGCAACAGCACGCCGACGAGGCCGAGAGCGGCCGCAGCCGTCGCCAGCGCGACCGCAAGCGCGGCCGTGGCGGCCAGAACGACGACTTCGAGCCCGAGGTCACCGAGGACGACGTCCTGATCCCGATCGCGGGCATCCTCGACGTCCTCGACAACTACGCGTTCGTCCGCACCACCGGTTACCTGCCGGGCCCGAGCGACGTCTACGTCTCCCTCGGCCAGGTGAAGAAGTACCACCTGCGCAAGGGCGACGCCGTCGTCGGTTCGATCAAGCAGCCGCGTGACGGCGAGCAGCAGAGCCGCCAGAAGTACAACGCGCTCGTCGCCGTCGAGTCGATCAACGGCCAGTCCGCCGACGAGGCCGCGGCCCGCGTCGACTTCAACGACCTCACCCCGCTGTACCCGAACGAGCGCCTGCGCCTCGAGACGGAGCCGGGCAAGCTGTCGACCCGCATCATCGACCTCGTGTCGCCGATCGGCAAGGGCCAGCGCGGTCTCATCGTGTCCCCGCCGAAGGCCGGCAAGACCGTCGTGCTGCAGGCCATCGCGAACGCCGTCGCCAAGAACAACCCCGAGGCGCACCTGATGGTCGTCCTCGTCGACGAGCGGCCCGAAGAGGTCACCGACATGCAGCGCACGGTGAAGGGCGAGGTCATCGCCTCGACCTTCGACCGTCCCGCCGAGGACCACACCACCGTCGCCGAGCTCGCCATCGAGCGTGCGAAGCGCCTGGTGGAGCTGGGCCACGACGTCGTGCTGCTGCTCGACTCGATCACCCGTCTGGGCCGTGCGTACAACCTGTCGACCCCGCCGTCGGGCCGCGTGCTGTCCGGTGGCGTCGACTCGGCGGCGCTGTACCCGCCGAAGCGCTTCTTCGGTGCCGCGCGCAACATCGAGGACGGCGGCTCGCTGACCATCCTCGCGACCGCGCTCGTCGAGACCGGCTCCAAGATGGACGAGGTCATCTTCGAGGAGTTCAAGGGCACCGGCAACATGGAGCTCCGCCTGAACCGTCACCTCGCCGACAAGCGGATCTTCCCCGCCGTCGACGTGAACGCCTCGGGCACCCGTCGCGAGGAGCAGCTGCTCTCCGCCGACGAGGTCAAGATCACCTGGCGTCTGCGCCGGGCCCTCGCCGGGCTCGACCCGCAGCAGGCCCTCGAGATCGTGCTGCGGAACCTCAAGGAGACGCAGTCGAACGTCGAGTTCCTGGTGCAGGTGCAGAAGTCGGTCCCCACGACCGGCGCCCACCACAACGGTCACCAGGAGTAACGCGTGTTCGAGTCGGTGGCAGGGCTGCTGGCGGAACACGAGGACCTGACGCAGCAGCTGTCGGACCCCGCGCTCCACGCCGATGCGGCCCGGGCGAAGAAGGTGAACCGGCGGTACGCCGAGCTCAACCAGATCAAGTCCGCGTACGAGGCCTGGCAGGCGGCGGGGGACGACCTCGCCGCCGCCCAGGAGCTCGCGCGTGAGGACTCGGCGTTCGCGGACGAGGTCCCCGGGCTCGAGGAGCAGCTGTCGGAACGCCAGGAGCGTCTCCGCCGGCTGCTGATCCCGCGTGACCCCGACGACGGCCGTGACGTGATCATGGAGATCAAGGGCGGGGAAGGCGGCGAGGAATCGGCGCTGTTCGCGGCCGATCTGCTGCGCATGTACTCGCACTACGCCGAGACCAAGGGCTGGAAGGTCGAGCTCCTCGAGCGCACCGAGTCCGACCTGGGTGGCTACAAGGACGTCCAGGTCGCGATCAAGTCGAACACGACCGATCCGTCCCAGGGCGTCTGGGCCCACCTGAAGTACGAGGGCGGTGTGCACCGCGTCCAGCGTGTGCCGCAGACCGAGTCGCAGGGGCGCATCCACACCTCGACCACCGGCGTGCTGGTGTTCCCCGAGGTGGACGAGCCCGAAGAGGTCCAGATCAACCAGAACGACCTCAAGATCGACGTTTACCGGTCCTCCGGCCCGGGCGGACAGTCCGTCAACACGACGGACTCCGCGGTCCGCATCACCCACCTGCCCACGGGCATCACGGTGGCGATGCAGAACGAGAAGTCGCAGCTGCAGAACCGCGAGGCCGGCATGCGCGTGCTCCGCGCACGCATCCTCGCGCGCCAGCAGGAGGAGCTCGACGCGATCGCCTCGGACGCGCGAAAGTCGCAGATCCGCGGGATGGACCGTTCGGAGCGCATCCGCACGTACAACTTCCCGGAGAACCGGATCGCGGACCACCGCACCGGCTACAAGGCGTACGACCTCGACCGCGTGATGAACGGAGCCCTCGAGCCCGTCATCCAGTCCGCCATCCAGGCGGACGAAGAGGCACGTCTGGCCGCCATCGGCGACCAGGACGCGTAACCGCACACCCAGCCTGGAGGCCCGGATCACCGCCGACACGCCCCTCACGTACGCCGCGGATCGCCTGCTCGAGCAGGCGACCGCGGCGCTCGTCGCCGTCGGCGTCCCCACGCCCCGGGTCGACGCCGAGCTGCTGCTCGCGTGGGCGACCGACACCTCGCGCGGTGCCGTCCAGGCCCGTGCGCTCATCGGTGGCGGCATCGCGCCGGAGCACGTCGAGCGCTTCCGGCACGCCGTCGCCCGCCGGGCCACCCGTGAGCCGCTCCAGCACATCACCGGGCAGGCGTACTTCCGCGCGCTCACCCTGGCCGTCGGACCGGGCGTGTTCGTACCCCGTCCGGAGACCGAGGGTGTCGTGCAGTTCGGCATCGACGCGCTGCGGGCGACCGCGGTCCCCGAGCCGATCGCCGTGGACCTGGGCTCCGGCAGCGGTGCGATCGCGATCGCGATGGACACCGAGGTGCCGAACGCCGTGGTCTACGCCGTCGAGCGGTCAGCAGAGGCCCTGCCCTGGACCCGGCGCAACGTCGACGCCCACGGCGGGACGGTCCGACTCGTCGAGGGCGACCTCGCCGACGCACTGCCGGAACTCGACGGCACGGTGTCCGTCGTCGTGTCGAACCCGCCGTACGTGCCGGACGACGCGATCCCGATCGACCCCGAGGTCCGCGACCACGACCCGGCGATGGCGCTCTACGGCGGGCCGGACGGCCTCGACGCCGTCCGGGCACTCGCCGAGACCGCCTGGCGGTTGCTGGTGCCCGGGGGAGTCCTGGTCGTCGAGCACGCCGAGCCGCAGGGCGCCGGCGTCCGCCAGGTCCTGGCGCGCCGGGGGTTCCGCACCCCGGAGACGCACGTCGACCTGACGGGGCGCGACCGCACGACCACCGCGACGCGCTGAGCGTGGGGCGGGCCTCCCGTCGCTCGGCCGTGCGTACGTGTGCCGGGTGGATCCGCGCGTGCCGGGTGGATCCGGGCGTACCTGGTGGGATCGGGCGTACCGGGCTGTTCGAGAAGGCCAGGTATGCCCGTTCTTGCTTTCCAGCGCGACCGCGATGGGAAGGAGCGGGCGTGGCGGGCGTGGGGCGGGCCTCCCGTCGCTCGGCCGTGCGTGCGTGTGCCGGGGGGATCCGGGCGTACCGGGCGGGATCGGGCGTACCGGGCTGTTCGGAATGACCAGGTGTGCCCGTTCTTGCTTTCCAGCGCGACCGCGCTGGGAAGGAACGGGCGTGGCGGGCGCGGGGCGGGCCTCCCGTCGCTCGCCCGCGCGTGCATGTGCCGGGTGGATCCGGGCGTACCTGGTGGGATCGGGAGTACCGGGTCGTACGGGATGACCAGGTATGCCCGTTCTTGCTTTCCAGCGCGACCGCGATGGGAAGGAACGGGCGTGGCGGGCTACGCGACGGGGGAGGCCTCGCGCTGCTGTGCCGCGACGAAGGCGCGGACGTGCTCGCGCAGGTCGGTGTCGTGCTCGACCAGGACCGCGTGGATGCCGACGCTCCGGGCACCCGCCACGTTCTCGGGCATGTCGTCGGCGAAGAACGTGCGCTCCGCGGGGACCCCGTGGTGCGCGACCGCACGCTGGAAGACCTCGGGCTCGGGCTTCCGGGCACCGAAGTTGCTCGACGTGTCCAGGTGCTCGCCGAAGACCTCGGGCAGGGACGGTGCCCACTCGTGGATCCAGCGGCCGGCGAGCGGACCGTTGTTCGTGAGCAGCCCGACACGCCCGTGCTCGCTCGCGATCCGGACCGCCTCGATGCGTTCCGGCAGCTCGGTCATGGCCGCGCCGCGGATCCGGGCCCATTCGGCCTCGGGGACGTCGCACTCCATCGCACGCTCGAACGCGGCCAGGTACTCGTCGCCGTCGGCGAACCCACCGGCCTCGGCACGCATCTCGTGGCCGCAGTCCCACCAGCGGCGACGGAGCTCCTGGAACTCGTGTCCGGTGAACTCGGAGAGTGCGGCCATGCGCACCTGCCAGTCGTACCGGACCAGGACGTCGTCCATGTCGAAGAGGAACAGGAGCGGGGGTGCGGGCGTCTCGTTCACGATGTCCACCATTCTGTCGCACTATCATCGTCGAGTCATGGCATCCCGATACGACTGCACCGACTCCGACGGGCTCCTGACCGGGATGCGGCTCGCACGTGCCGCCCTCGGACGCGGAGAGCTCGTCGTGGTCCCCACCGACACCGTCTACGGCCTCGCCGCGGACGCCTTCAGCGCGACGGCCGTGCAGCGGCTGCTCGACGCGAAGGGCCGCACGCGGCAGTCGCCGCCGCCCGTGCTCATCCCCGGTCCGCCCACGCTCGACGCCCTCGCCAGCGAGGTCCCGCAGCCGGTGCGCGACCTGGTGGCCGAGTTCTGGCCGGGCGGGCTGACCGTCATCCTGCACGCACAGCCGTCGCTCGACTGGGACCTCGGCGAGACGCGTGGCACGGTCGCGCTGCGGATGCCGGACTCGCGGATCGCCCTCGAGCTGTTGCAGGAGGTCGGGCCCCTCGCGGTCTCGTCCGCGAACTCCACGGGCGACCCGGCCGCGATGGACGCCGACGACGCCGAGCGCATGCTCGGTGACAGCGTCGCGATCTACCTGGACGGCGGACCCGTCGAGGTGCACGACGGCTTCGAGGCCAGCACCGGGTCGACCATCGTCGACGCCACCGGGCTGTCGGACGGCGGCGGGCTCCGCATCGTCCGGCACGGGGTGATCCCCGACGAGGAGATCATCCGGGTCGTCGGAGCCGACCTCGTCACATGAAGTACTACCTGCTCGCCGGGGCCATCGCCGCGGTCGTGAGCTTCGTGATGAGCCTGATCGTCTGGAAGCTCGGGCTGAAGTACAAGTGGTACCCGCAGGTCCGCGAGCGGGACGTGCACCGCACCCCGACGCCGCGGCTCGGCGGCATCGCGATGTACATCGGCGTCATCGTCTCGCTGCTCGCGGCCTGGTTCCTGTTCCCGTCGATAGCGGGGACCGACTACTTCCGGCTCGTGTTCTCCGAACCCGGCCGCGTGCTCGCGGTGCTCGGGGGAGCGACCATCATCGTGGTCCTCGGCGTCGCGGACGACATCTGGGACCTCGACTGGATGACGAAGCTCGCCGGGCAGATCATCGCGGCGGGCATCCTCGCCTGGCAGGGCGTCGCGATCGTCTCGCTGCCCATCGGCAACACGCTGGGCGTCGGCTCGTCGTACATGAGCCTGATCTTCACCGTGCTGGCGGTGGTGCTCGTGATGAACGCGGTGAACTTCATCGACGGGCTCGACGGCCTGGTGGCCGGCGTCGCGATCATCGCCGGCGGGGTCTTCTTCCTCTACACGTTCTTCATCAACCGCGTGGTCGTGCAGACCGAGTTCTTCTTCAACCTGCCGTCGCTGCTCACCGCGGTGCTCGTCGGGGCCTGCTTCGGCTTCCTCATCCTGAACTGGCACCCCGCCAAGCTCTTCATGGGTGACGCCGGCGCGCTGCTCGTCGGGTTCCTGATGGCCACGAGCGCGGTGTCGGTCACGGGCAACATCGACCCGGCGGCGGTGCAGACACGCCAGGCGCTGCTGCCGGCGTTCATCCCGATCCTGCTGCCGTTCGCGATCCTGATCGTGCCGATCCTGGACTTCGGTCTCGCGGTCACCCGACGGCTCAGCGCGGGCAAGTCGCCGTTCTCGGCCGACCGGAAGCACCTGCACCACCGCCTGCTCGACATGGGGCACTCGCACTTCCACGCGGTGCTGATCTTCTACGCGTGGACCGCGACCGTCGCCTTCGGGTGCCTGCTGTTCCTCTTCGTGGACTGGTACTGGGTCGTCGTCTTCGTGTCCGTCGGCTTCACCGTCTGCGCCGTCGCGACGTTCGCGCCGCTCGGCCGGAAACGCACCGAGATCGCCGCCCAGACCGCCAACCGTTCCGCCGCCGTGGTAGACGCCAGCCTCGACCCGCTCGACCGGGCCGCCAACGACCGCACGATCCCTGGAGACATCACGTGACCGCACCGAACGCGCTCGACCACGTCCGGCCGGTGTTCCGCCGCATCATCACCTGGGGAGCGGTCCTCGCCGTCGCCCTCGCGGTGGTCGGCGGGCTCATCGGGTTCCTCGTCGCGGACGGCCCCGGACTGGTCGGGGGACTGCTCGGCGCGGTGCTGAGCGTCGTGTTCCTCGGGCTCACCGCGGTCAGTGTCCTCGTCGCGCTGCGCGTCTCGAAGGGCCAGATGATCTCCGGTGCCTTCTTCGGCATCGTGATGGGGACCTGGCTGCTCAAGTTCATCGTCTTCATCGTGCTGCTGGTCCTGCTCAAGGACCGCGACTGGGTCGACTTCCCGGTGCTGGCGATCGTGATCATCGCGGGGGTCGTCGGCTCCCTGGTGATCGACGTCGTCGCCGTCGCGAAGGCCCGCATCCCGATCGGCGTCCGGCTGCCAGGAGACGGCCTCGACGACTCCGCGGACCCTGGGAACCCGGCCCCCCGCATCTGAGAAGCCGGGAAGCCTCTCGCACCTGATAGGCTTCTCGGAGTCCGCTACCGGAGCCTTTCGCTCGGGGCGGGCGAGCCTCCACAACGTCCACCATCGCGTGCCATGATGTGCGCGCGCCGACACAGGAGACAGCGCTGCTATCCCACGCTCTTCCCCTGTCCCTCTCCGCTGCGGTTGACACCGTCGCGGCGGGGAGCAGCAAGGCCGCCGAGTTCCATGGTCCGTCGATCAACGAGTTCTTCCCGGATGCGATCTTCTTCGCCGGGACGCCGTTCGAGATCGATCGGGTCGTCCTCATCCGCTTCTTCGCCGTCGCCGTGCTCCTGGTGTTCGCGTTCGTGGGTACCCGTGCACTGAAGCTCGTGCCGAACCGCGGTCAGGCGTTCATCGAGTACGCGTTCGACGTCGTCCGTCGCAACACCTTCGACAACCTCGGAGAGAAGGACGGCAAGCGTTTCCTGCCGCTCCTGGCGACGATCTTCTTCGGCGTGCTGTTCATGAACCTGACCGGTCTGATCCCGGGCATGAACCTCGCCGGCACCAGCCGCATCGCGATGCCGATGATCCTGGCGATCGTCGCGTACCTCGCCTTCATCTACGCCGGTCTCCGCAAGCACCCGGGCACGTTCCTCAAGAACTCGCTCTTCCCGCCCGGGGTTCCGTGGCCGCTGTACATCATCGTGACGCCGATCGAGCTCGTCTCCACCTTCGTGCTCCGTCCCGTCACCCTGACGCTGCGACTCCTGATGAACATGGTCGTGGGGCACCTGCTCCTCGTGCTGTTCTTCTCGGCCACGCAGTTCTTCTTCTTCGACGCTTCGCTCGGCTTCAAGGCCTTCGGCGTCGGGACCATCGCGTTCGGCATCGCGTTCAGCTTCTTCGAGGTCCTCGTCGCGCTGCTGCAGGCCTACGTCTTCATGCTCCTCACCGCCGTCTACATCCAGCTGGCGCTGGCCGACGAGCACTGATTCCTCACTGACCCCCTACGGGACCGGCGACCGTCGGACCCGCACCTCGAAAGGAAAACACGTGGACGCAACGACCGTTCTCGCGGAGATCAACGGCAACATCGCGACGGTTGGCTACGGCCTCGCAGCGATCGGCCCGGCCATCGGTGTCGGCATCGTCGTCGGTAAGACGATCGAGTCCGTCGCTCGCCAGCCCGAGCTCCAGGGCCGCCTGACGACCCTCATGTACATCGGTATCGCCTTCACCGAGGCCCTGGCCTTCATCGGTATCGCCACGTACTTCATCTTCACCAACTAAGGTTCCTCGATGCAGAACGCACTCATCATCGCGGCGGAGGAAGCGCACAATCCGCTGATCCCGCCGGTGTACGACATCGTGTGGTCGGCGCTCGCCTTCGTCATCATCTTCCTGGTGATGTGGCGTGTCGTCACGCCGCGCATCACGAAGATGCTCGATGAGCGCACCGAGGCCATCGAGGGCGGCATCAAGAAGGCCGAGGCCGCTCAGGAGCAGGCTGCCGCTGCGCTCGACGAGTACAACAAGCAGCTCGCCGATGCACGCGCCGAGGCATCGCGCATCCGTGAGCAGGCCCGCGCCGACGCCACGGCGATCGGCAACGAGGTCCGCGAGCAGGCGGCCGCCGATGCAGCACGCATCACGGCCAACGCCCAGGCGCAGATCGAGGCCGAGCGCCAGAGCGCCGTCCAGGCACTCCGGTCCGAAGTGGGCACCCTCGCGCTGGACCTCGCGTCCGGTGTGATCGGTGAGTCCCTCAAGGACGACGCCAAGTCGACCGCAGTGGTCGACCGCTTCCTCGCCGACCTCGAGGCCTCGCAGGCCACGAAGACGGGGGAGCACTGAGCATGCGCAGCGCTACCAGAGAAGCACTCGCGTCCACCAGGGCGGTGCTGTCGGACCTCGGTCCGAGCGCCGGCCTGGCCGCGGGTGCCGAGATCCTCACCTCCGGGCGTGCGATCGCCGGTGCGCCGCAGCTGCTCGGGCTGCTGTCCGACCCCACGGCCGACGCGGCCGGCAAGAAGGTCCTCATCGACCGTGTCTTCGCCGGACAGTCGGACGCGACGCGTGCGGTCCTGACCGCGGTGGCCGGCTCGCGCTGGTCCTCGCAGCAGGACCTGCTCGCGGGCATCGAGGACGCGGGCATCCGCGCCGTCGCTGCCACCGCGGGTCCGGACTCGTCGATCGAGTCGGAGCTGTTCGCCTTCGAGACCGCGGTCCGCTCGGACGCCGGCCTCGAGCTGGCGCTCGGCACCAAGCTCGGCAGCCCCGAGCAGAAGGGCGCGCTCGTCGAGCGGCTCCTCGGTGCCAAGGCATCGGAGCAGACGATCACGATCGTGTCGGCCCTGGTGCAGCAGCCCCGCGGCCGCCGCATCGGTGAGATCGTCCGCGACGCCTCGCGCATCGTGGCCGAGCAGGCCGGCAAGCTCGTCGCGACCGTCGTCACGGCGACGCCACTGACCCCCGCCCAGTCGGCCCGCGTCACGCGCGGTCTGTCCGAGCGGTACGGCAAGGACATCAGCATCAACCAGGTCGTCGACCCCACGGTCGTCGGCGGGGTCCGGGTGCAGATCGGCGGCGACGTCATCGACGGCACCGTGTCCACGCGACTCTCGGAGCTCCGGCTCCAGCTCGCCGGCTAGGCGTACGGTCGAAGCCGCTCCTCCCCAAGTCCACAACGGGAACTGCCGAGTCCGGCAGCGTCACCCTCTCGGAGCCGAAGGGCCCCGGAAAACCACAAGGAAAATCCCATGGCAGACATCACCATCAGCCCCGATGAGATCCGTGATGCCCTGAAGGACTTCGTCTCGAACTACGAGCCGACGAAGGCCTCCACGGCCGAGGTCGGGCACGTCACCGACGCCGGTGACGGCATCGCCCACGTCGAGGGTCTCCCCGGCGTCATGGCGAACGAGCTCATCCGCTTCCAGGACGGCACGCTCGGCCTGGCGCAGAACCTCGACGAAGACGAGATCGGCGCCATCGTGCTCGGCGAGTTCGGCGGCATCGAGGAGGGCATGGAGGTCACCCGCACGGGTGAGGTCCTCTCCGCCCCCGTCGGCGACGCCTTCCTCGGTCGCGTTGTCGACCCGCTCGGCGCGCCGATCGACGGTCTCGGCGAGATCGCCGCAGAGGGCCGTCGTGCCCTCGAGCTCCAGGCCCCCGGCGTCATGGCCCGCAAGTCGGTCCACCAGCCCCTGCAGACCGGCATCAAGGCCATCGACGCGATGATCCCCGTCGGCCGTGGTCAGCGTCAGCTGATCATCGGCGACCGCCAGACCGGCAAGACGGCCATCGCGATCGACACGATCATCAACCAGAAGGCCAACTGGGAGTCCGGCGACGAGGAGAAGCAGGTCCGCTGCATCTACGTCGCCATCGGCCAGAAGGGCTCCACGATCGCCTCCGTCAAGGGTGCGCTCGAGGACGCCGGTGCGATGGAGTACACGACCATCGTCGCCGCCCCGGCTTCCGACCCGGCCGGCTTCAAGTACCTCGCCCCGTACACCGGTTCGGCCATCGGCCAGCACTGGATGTACCAGGGCAAGCACGTCCTCATCATCTTCGATGACCTGTCGAAGCAGGCCGAGGCCTACCGTGCGGTGTCGCTCCTCCTCCGTCGTCCGCCGGGCCGCGAGGCCTACCCGGGTGACGTCTTCTACCTGCACTCCCGTCTGCTGGAGCGTTGCGCGAAGCTGTCCGACGAGCTCGGCGCCGGTTCGATGACGGGCCTCCCGATCATCGAGACCAAGGCGAACGACGTCTCGGCGTACATCCCGACCAACGTCATCTCCATCACCGACGGCCAGATCTTCCTGCAGTCGGACCTCTTCAACGCGAACCAGCGTCCGGCCGTGGACGTGGGCATCTCGGTGTCCCGCGTCGGTGGTGACGCCCAGGTGAAGTCGATCAAGAAGGTCTCCGGCACGCTGAAGCTCGAGCTGGCGCAGTACCGCTCGCTCGAGGCGTTCGCGATGTTCGCGTCCGACCTCGACCAGGCGTCGCGTCGTCAGCTGGAGCGCGGTGCGCGTCTGACCGAGCTCCTCAAGCAGCCGCAGTACTCGCCGTACCCGGTCGAGGAGCAGGTCGTCTCGATCTGGGCGGGCACGAACGGCAAGCTCGACACCGTCCCGGTGCCGGACGTGCTCCGCTTCGAGTCCGAACTGCTCGACCACCTGCGTCGCAACTCCGACGTCCTCACGACCCTGCGCGAGACGAACCAGCTCAGCGACGAGACCGTCGCCGAGATGGACAAGCAGATCGACGAGTTCACGAAGAGCTTCCAGACGAGCGACGGCAAGACCCTCGGCTCCGAGCAGTTCGACGCGGCTGACGCCGAGGACGTCGACCAGGAGCAGATCGTCAAGGGTCGTCGCTAGATGGCAGCGCAGGTCCGGGTCTACCGCCAGCGGATCAAGTCGGCGAAGACCACGAAGAAGGTCACCCGCGCCATGGAGCTGATCTCGGCGTCGCGGATCCAGAAGGCGCAGGCCCGCATGGCTGCGTCCGGTCCGTACTCGCGGGCCGTCACGCGTGCGGTGTCGGCCGTGGCGACGTTCTCGAACGTCGACCACGTGCTGACCACCGAGCCGGAGTCGTCGACCCGTGCAGCCGTCGTGCTCTTCACCTCGGACCGCGGCCTGAACGGCGCGTTCAGCACGAACGTCCTCAAGCAGGGCGAGGAGCTCGCCTCCCTGCTCCGCAGCGAGGGCAAGGACGTCGTCTACTACCTGGTCGGCCGCAAGTCCGTCGGGTACTTCGCGTTCCGTGAGCGTCCGTCCGAGCAGCAGTGGGTCGGCAACACCGACCAGCCGGAGTTCTCGACGGCCAAGGAGATCGGCGACGCCGTCGTGGCGAAGTTCCTCCAGGACACCGCTGACGGCGGCGTGGACGAGATCCACATCGTGTTCAACCGGTTCATCAGCCTGGCGACCCAGGAGCCGCAGGTCGTTCGCCTGCTGCCCCTCGAGGTCGTCGAGGGCATCGACGAGCCCGAGGGCAACGAGCCCCTGCCGCTCTACGAGTTCGAGCCGGACGCCGATGCGGTGCTCGACTCGCTGCTCCCGGTCTACATCGAGAGCCGCATCTTCAACGCCATGCTGCAGTCGGCTGCTTCCGAGCACGCCGCGCGTCAGAAGGCGATGAAGGCGGCCAGCGACAACGCCGACTCGCTGATCCGTGACTTCACCCGACTCGCGAACAACGCGCGTCAGGCGGAGATCACCCAGCAGATCTCCGAGATCGTCGGCGGCGCCGACGCCCTCTCGTCGAAGAAGAAGTAGTCCGCGTCGTTCGCGGACAGATACCCACCCTCAGGAAGGCACCAGCCATGACCGACACCGCAACCACCGCGGTCGAGACGTCGTCGGCGCCCGGTGTCGGCCGGATCGCCCGTGTCACGGGCCCCGTCGTCGACATCGAGTTCCCCCACGACGCAATCCCGGAGATGTACAACCTCCTGTTCACGACCATCACCATCGGTGACTCGTCGCAGGAGATCGGCCTCGAGGTCGCGCAGCACCTCGGCGACGACCTCGTCCGTGCCATCTCCCTGAAGCCGACCGACGGCCTGGTCCGTGGCCAGGAGGTCCGTGACTCGGGCGCTCCGATCTCGGTCCCCGTCGGCGACGTCACCAAGGGCAAGGTCTTCGACGTCCTCGGCAACGTGCTCAACACGGACGAGAAGCTCGAGATCACCGAGCGCTGGCCGATCCACCGCAAGGCCCCGGCCTTCGACCAGCTCGAGTCCAAGACCTCGATGTTCGAGACCGGCATCAAGTCCATCGACCTGCTCACCCCGTACGTGCAGGGTGGCAAGATCGGCCTCTTCGGTGGTGCGGGCGTCGGCAAGACCGTCCTCATCCAGGAGATGATCCAGCGCGTCGCGCAGGACCACGGCGGTGTGTCGGTGTTCGCCGGTGTCGGTGAGCGCACCCGTGAGGGCAACGACCTCATCGGTGAGATGGAAGAGGCGGGTGTCTTCGACAAGACGGCCCTCGTGTTCGGCCAGATGGACGAGCCGCCGGGAACGCGTCTCCGCGTGGCCCTGTCGGCGCTGACGATGGCGGAGTACTTCCGCGATGTCCAGAAGCAGGACGTGCTCCTCTTCATCGACAACATCTTCCGCTTCACGCAGGCCGGCTCCGAGGTCTCGACGCTGCTCGGCCGCATGCCGTCCGCTGTGGGCTACCAGCCCAACCTCGCCGACGAGATGGGTGTGCTCCAGGAGCGCATCACCTCGACGCGTGGTCACTCGATCACCTCGCTGCAGGCGATCTACGTGCCGGCTGACGACTACACCGACCCGGCTCCGGCCACCACGTTCGCGCACCTCGACGCGACGACCGAGCTCTCCCGTGAGATCGCGTCGCAGGGTCTGTACCCCGCGATCGACCCGCTGGCGTCGACGTCGCGCATCATGGACCCGCGCTACCTGGGTGCCGACCACTACGAGACGGCCACGCGCGTCAAGCAGATCCTCCAGAAGAACAAGGAACTGCAGGAGATCATCGCCATCCTCGGTGTCGACGAGCTCTCCGAAGAGGACAAGATCACGGTCGAGCGCGCTCGTCGTATCCAGCAGTTCCTCTCGCAGAACACCTACATGGCGAAGAAGTTCACGGGCGTCGAGGGCTCCACGGTGCCGCTCAAGGACACCATCGAGTCCTTCCGCGCCATCGCCGACGGTGAGTTCGACCACGTTGCGACCCAGGCGTTCTTCAACGTCGGTGGCATCAACGACGTGGAAGAGAAGTGGGCTCAGATCCAGAAGGAGAACCGCTGACATGGCGGGTCTCAGCGTGAGCGTCGTCTCGGCCGACCGTGAGGTCTGGTCGGGCGACACCACCATGGTCGTCGCACGGACGACAGAGGGCCAGATCGGCATCCTCGCCGGACACGAGCCGATGCTCGCGATCCTGGCGCAGGGTCAGGTCCGCATCACGCGGGCCGATGGGTCGACCGTCGCGGTCGACGCCGAGGACGGCTTCCTGTCGGTCGAGCACGACACGGTGACGATCGTCGCGCGGCAGGCCGCGCTGGCGTCCTGACCGGACTGACCGTCCTGCTCCCGCCTTCGGAGACGAAGCGGGAGGGCGGGGACACGAGCCGCACGCTCGATCTGCGTGCACTCTCGTTCCCGGAACTGGCCGATGAGCGGGCCGCGGTGATCACCGCGGCCCGCTTCGTCAGTTCCGAGGAGTCCTCGGCCAGGACGGCGCTGAAGCTCGGTCCGAAGTCGATCGCCGAGCGGCTCCGGAACCTCGAGCTCGACACCTCGGGCACGATGCCCGCGATCGAGCGGTACACGGGGGTCCTCTACGACCCCCTGGGCGCGCAGGACGCGGACGCGGCGACCCGTGCGTGGTGGGCGGAGCACGTGATCGTGCAGTCCGCGATGTTCGGCCCGATCGGTGCCGGTGACCCGATCCCGGCCTACCGGCTGTCGCACGACTCGCGGCTCGGGTCGATCCGACTGGCAGCGCACTGGCCCGCGGTGTCGACCCGTTCCCTGCTGACCCGTGCGGACGGCCTGGTGCTCGACCTTCGATCCGAGGGGTACCGGCAGCTCGGTCCCGTGTCCGGAGCGGTGGCACCACGGGTGGTGAGCGTCGACGGCTCCGGTCGTCGTCGTGCACTGAACCACTGGAACAAGACCGCGAAGGGCCGCCTGGTGGCGTTGCTCGCCCGCACCGGTGCGAGCATCGGCAGCATGGACGACCTGGTCGGCTGGGCGGCCGCGAACGGCGTGGCCGTCGAACGCAACGAGGGCGGCTGGGACCTGGTCGCCGAGAGCCTGGAGCCCGTCGCCGCCTGAGCGGCTTCCGCCGACTCGTCCTCCACAGGCGTGGGCGGGGCCGCTCCGGTCCACAGATGGCCGGGGCGCCCCTGCCTGGAGGCCCGCAGCACGCTTCGATGGCGTGCATGATCCCCCTCACGGCACAGTCCGGCCCCGGCTCCGCAGTGCGTTTCCCTCGCGAGATCGCCGCGGCGGTCACCCTCCCAGCCGCAGCGGCCGCGCTCGTCGCGCCCGGCCGCGCGGAACTGTCGAAGGCCGCTGCGACGGCCGTGGTGACGGCGTGCGGCGCACTCGCGCCCCGCATGGCCCTGGTGCCGTTCATCGCGGCGCAGGGCACTCCGGACCCCCGGTCGATCCGGGTGTTCGACCCCTTCGCCGACCCGACCCCGCCGGCGCTCCACGGTTTCGGCCCGGCTCCCGATCGGGGCCGCGTGCGGCTCGCCGGTGACCGGTGCGCCGACGCGTGGCGGGTGTGGCGGGCGCAGGACGGCCCGTTCGACGGATCGTCGGGTGCCGCCGGTGCCCTGTCGCTCGGAGCCTGGTGTGCGTGGGCGCTCGGGTCGTGGGCACGGGCGGAGACGCGTGCCCGGTACGCCCTCGAGACCCGCGCGGACGATCCGCTCGCGGGGCTCGTCCTGCGCTCGGTCGTCGCGGGCAGCGGCCCGTCGTGGGAGCGTCGATGACGTGGGGTCGACCGGATCGTCTACGGTGGGGGAGACCACACTGGGAGGGCTCCGGTTGCGCGACGACGACATCGAGGACACCGTCATCCGGCGACCCCGACGATCGGCGGCGGGCGACCGGACGGCGGACGCCGTCGACGACACCGTCATCCGCGGCTCAGGTCCCGTCGTCCCCGGCGCCGGTCCGGACTCCGACCCCGGATCCGACGACGGGGTCCTCGGTGACACGGTCATCCGGCCCGCGCTCGGCGCACCCGGCCCGCCACCGACAGCGGGGGACGACGTCGATCCGGAGGACACCGTCGTCCGGGTGCCGGCGCGACCCGGCGCCGGAGCGAGCCCGTTCGTGGGTGCTGCCCCGGGCCTCCCGGCCGTCCCGTCGGTACCCGCCGCACCCGCGGCACGCGTGCCCTCGATCCGCATCGACGGCCGCACCTTCCGGCTCGACCACCCGGTGGTCATCGGCCGCCGGCCGTCGCTGCCCCGGGTCACCCGTGGTCCGCAGCCCGAACTCGCGACCGTGCGGTCCGCGTCCGGGCAGGTGTCGTCGTCCCACGTCCGGATCCACGCCGAGGGCGAAGCCGTCGTCGTGCAGGACCTCCGGTCGACGAACGGCACCGTCGTCCGCCCGGCCGGTGCGCCCGCCTACCGCATGGCGTCGGGTGCGTCGATCGTCGCGCTGACGGGTACGGTAGTCGAGATCGGTGACGGCAACGCCATCGAGGTCCTCTCGCCGTACCTCCGGGTCGCACCGACGGCAGAGGGGCTGCCTCCGGTTCCCCCGTGGCCCTCCGATCAGACAGCACACGGCACGCCCCGACCCACCAGAGAGCGATCCTGAAACGTGACCGAACTCGGCCGAGCAGCCACTGCGCACGCCATCGACGTCCCCGGTGCCGACGGCGCCACCCTGACGCTCTCGTGGGGAGCCGCGACCGACGTCGGTCGACGGCGTGACCACAACGAGGACAGCTACATCGTGGGGGCGCCGTTCTTCGTCGTCGCCGACGGCATGGGCGGACACCTCGCGGGCGACCGCGCCAGCGACGCGGTCGTGCGTCGGCTCGAACAGGTGACGGCCGAGCCGTTCACCACGCGCCAGGGCATCCAGCGCGCACTGCTCCTCGCGACCGCCGACATCGAGCGTGCAGCCGGCGGCAACGCCATCGGCGCGGGCACCACCGTCACCGGGATCGCGCTCGTGGCGTCGCTCGGGCAGCCCGCGGCGCTCGTGTTCAACGTCGGTGACTCCCGCACCTACCGCATCGAGGACGGCGTGCTCCGCCGCGTCACCGTCGACCACTCGGTGGTGCAGGAGATGGTCGACGCCGGCCTGCTGCGCGCCGAGGACGCCGAGCAGCACCCGGACAGCAACGTCATCACGCGTGCGGTCGGCTTCGGCGAACCGCCGGCGCCGGACTGGTGGACCCTGCCCCTACGGGCCGGCGATCGCTACATCGTGTGCTCCGACGGGCTGACCAAGGAGCTCGGCGACGCCGGGATCGCGCGCATCGCGGCACGTGAGCCAGGCGCGCAGGACCTGGCGGAACGCCTGGTGGGCGACGCCGTCGTGGCCGGCGGTCGTGACAACGTCACCGTGGTGGTGCTGCAGGTCGATGCCGCACCGGACGATGGCGACCTCGAGGACACGCTGCCGCGGCACTAGCTGGCCCCCGAACTGGGGGAACACGTCGAGCTGTGGGGGATCGACGTGCGGAATGTCCGTCACCCACGCTTCGTACAATGACATGGCCACGTCGAGAGAGCTGGCCGCTCGGCCGGGGGAGGAGAGGACCATGGCGAGACGCCTGCCGTCCACCCCGCCCGTGATCGGCGGTTTCAGTCCCGTCCACGTCCTCGGGTCCGGTGGCTTCGCCGACGTCTTCCTCTACGAGCAGGACATGCCCCGACGACAGGTCGCGGTGAAGGTGCTGCTGGACGAGGTCGTCGACGACCGCGTCCGGCAGATGTTCCAGGCCGAGGCCAACCTGATGGCCCGGCTCAGCACGCACCCGTCGATCCTCACCGTCTTCCAGGCCAGCGTCGCGGCTGACGGCCGTCCCTACCTGGTCATGGAGCTCTGCTCCTCGTCCCTCAGCGAACGGTACCGTCGCGAACCGATCCCCGTGTCCGAGGTGCTGTCGATCGGCATCCGCATCGGGTCGGCGCTCGAGACCGCACACCGTGAGGGCGTGCTGCACCGCGACATCAAGCCGTCGAACATCCTGCTGACGGCCTACGGCAATCCCGTGCTCTCCGACTTCGGCATCGCCGCGACGATCGGGGGCACCGACCCGGACGAGCCGATCGGCATGTCGATCCCGTGGTCTGCGCCCGAGGTCCTGATCGACGAGTCGCGCGGCACGATCCAGTCCGAGGTGTACTCCCTCGCGGCGACGGTGTACTCGCTCCTCGCCGGGCGCAGCCCGTTCGAGGTCCGCGGCGGCAAGAACGGCGCGAACGACCTGATGCACCGGATCGACAAGGGCGGCGTGAAGCCCACTGGTCGCACCGACGTGCCGCCCTCGCTGGAGCGCCTGCTCGCCTCGGCGCTGTCCCGCAAGCCGCAGGGACGCCCCGCGACGGTGATCGAACTCGTGCGCGGGTTCCAGCAGGTCGAGGCTGAACTCGGCATCCCGCAGACGACCGCCGACGTCGCGGTCGAGGCCTGGGCGATCTCGACGCCGACCCCGCACGGTGACCGCACCGTGATCCGTGAGCTGCAGCCACCCACCCGGGTCGGCGGGCGTCGTCGCACCCGCCGCGCGGTGCAGGGCGGGGTCGTGGCCGGCGGTTCGCACAGCGTCGGCACCGTGCACCGCACCGGGTCCGTGACCCGTTCCCGGCGCCGGACCCGTTCGACCCTGGTGTGGGCGACGTCCCTCGCCGTCGTCGTGGTCGCCGCCCTCGCGATCGCCACGGTCGTCGTCGTCGGTCGGCTCGGCGCCGGGGCCATCCCGGTCGTGGCCGAGGTCCGTGCCGAGCCGTCGCCGCAGTCCGTGTCCTTCAGCTGGACCGACCCCGGGCTGCGCAGCGGCGACACGTACGTCATCTCGTCCAACGGGTCCTCGAGCCAGCAGACCGGCACGACGTTCGTCGTCTCCGGTGAACGTGGCGACGAGGAGTGCATCGCCGTCGCGGTGAACCGCGACGGCAGGACAGGTGCTGCGAGCGCGCAGAAGTGCGCGACGATCGGGAGCGCCGGGTGATCCGCGCCCTCCTCGCGAAGCACCGCTCCGCTGCCGTGACCACGGGTGCCTCGGTGCTCGTCGCCGCCGTCGTCGCGACCACGGCGATCGTCTCCACCGGGTACCACACGCAACGCGTCGACCTCGGCGACGGCACCGTCTGGGTGCCCTCGGCCGAGTACGGCGCGGTCGGCCGGGCGAACACCGGCATCCTGCAGCTCAACACCGCGGTCGAGACGGCCAGCGACGACCTGTCGGTGCTGCAGCGCGGCTCCACCGTCTACAGCGTCGACGAGACCAAGGGCACGGTCGCCCGGGTCGACGTCGCCGACGCCACCGTGGGTGATGCGATCACGCTGCCGGCGGGGACGCCGCAGGTCTTCTTCGCGGGCGACACCGCGGTCATCGGCAACGCGGACACGGGCGAACTCTGGGCGACCCCCACGAGCGACCTCGGCGAGTTCGACGCGTCGGCCAAGGCCGACCTGACCCTGGGCGCCGACACCGTCTTCGACGCCTCCGACGGCCACGTCGCGGTCTACTCCGCGAAGACCGGGACGGCGTCGCTGGTCGACGTCGGCGCGACACTCACCGTCTCCGAACGGTGGAAGGTCGACATGGACCGGGGCGACGACTTCCAGGTCGCCACGTTCGACGGGCACCTCGCCGTGCTCGACCGCACGAGCGGTGCCCTGTCGGTCGACGGCCGCACGGTCGAGCTCGGCGACCGGGTGGGGTCGTCGCCGGCCCTCCAGCGGTCCTCCGACAGCACGGCCGAGGTCACGGTCGCGGGCACGGCGGGCCTGGTCCGCGTCAGCGCCTCCGGCACCGTGGACGCCACCGCGCTCCAGGTGTCCGGGCGACCCGCGCGGCCCTACGTCGACGGGTCCTGCACGTACGCGGCGTGGGCGGGCGGACAGGCGATCGACACGTGTGACGGCAGCGCGTTGCAGCGCCTGGCGAGCACCGGCGGCGCGAGCGAACTGCAGATCCTGCACAACGGCGACACCGTCGTCGCCAACGACCCGACGAGCGGCCGTTCCTGGGCGATCGACCGGAGTGGCCAGCTCATCGACAACTGGGCCGACCTGATCAAGCAGGACGACGAGCAGCAGCAGGAGCAGGTCTCCGACGACGACCCCGAGGTCGACAAGGACCAGAAGCCGCCGGTGGCGGTGGACGACGAACTGGGCGCTCGTCCGGGACGCACCACGAGCCTCCCGGTCCTGCTGAACGACTACGACCCGAACGGTGACCCGATCATCGTGAGCGAGGTCGGCACCATCTCGAAGGCCGCCGGCCGCGTCGCGATCGTCGGCGACGGCCAACGTCTGCAGGTCACGCTGTCGTCGCGCGCCTCCGGGACCGTGACGTTCCCGTACACGATCACCGACGGCAACGGCGGATCGGACACAGCGACCGTCCGGATCAGCGTGCGCCCCGACAGTCAGAACGAGGCGCCGCGGCAGGTCCGTGACACCTCGGCTGACGTCGTCCAGAACGGGCACGTCGTCTCGGACGTCCTCGGCGACTGGGTCGACCCGGACGGCGACCCGGTGTACCTGGAGTCGGCGACCGCGTCGAACGGCGACCGGGTGTCCACCACACCGGACGGCCTGCTCGACTTCCGGAACGACAGCGGCCGGACCGGTGAGCGGTCGGTGCAGCTGGTCGTGAGCGACGGACGCGCCGACGGCCGGGGTGCCGTGACGGTGCGCGTGGCCAAGCAGGGCACCGTCCCGCTGCGTGCCGATCCGTTCCCCGTGTCCGGGTACGCCGGCAAGGCCTTCACGGTCGAGCCGCTCGACCACGTCCGTGGTGGCAACGGCACCGTGACGCTGACGAGCGTGTCGTCGGCGTCCGGGCTCACCGTCACCCCGAGCTACGACGCCGGGACCTTCCGGGTGCAGGGGGAGCGGGCGGGCGACCACCAGCTCGAGTACACGGTGACCGACGGCGTGAAGACGTCGAGCGGGATCGTCCGCGTGACCGTCCTCGCGCCACCGGACGCCTCGACGGCGCCGATCACCACGCCGAAGACGGTGTTCGTCAACACGCTGTCCACCAAGGACACGGACGTGACCGCCACCGACATCGACCCGGCGGGCGGCGTGCTGCTCGTGACGGCGCTCGACGGACCCGCGCGGGGCAGCGGCGTGCAGGCGAGCATCCTCGACCAGCACACGGTCCGTGTGACGCTCACGGCGCCGCTCGACGGTCCGGTGTCGTTCGGGTACACGGAGACGAACGGGTTGGCGTCGTCCCCGGGCACGATCACCGTCGTCGAGATCCCGAAGCCCGACCGCATCCAGCCTCCGGTCGCCCAGCCGGACACCGCCACCGTGCGCGTCGGCGACGTCGCGAACATCGACGTGCTCGGCAACGACACCCAGCCCGAGGGCGAACCGTTGACGCTCCAGCCCGAGCTGGTGCAGAACGTGCCGGGCGACGGCGGCCTGCTGTTCGTCTCCGGTGACCACCTGCGCTACCTCGCCCCGAAGACGCCGGGCAACTACACCGCCGTCTACCGGGTCGCCGGCCCGGACGGCCAGTACGCCGATGCCGCCGTGTCGATCTCGGTGCGCGAGCGTGACGCCGCGACCAACAACCCACCGGTCCCGCAGACCGTCACCGCGCGCGTGGTCGCCGGGTCGTCGGTGCGGATCAGCGTGCCGTTGAACGGGATCGACCCGGACGGCGACTCCGTCCAGCTCGTCGGCGTGGGCTCCAACCCCGACAAGGGATCGGTCGCCGACGTGGCCTCGGACGCACTGACCTACGAGGCCGGCGACTACTCGGCAGGTACCGACGAGTTCACCTACACGGTCGTGGACGCCCTCGGTGCCCGTGCGACCGGCACCGTGCGGGTGGGCATCGCACCCCGCGCCGAGCAGGCCTCGAACCCCGTGGCCGAGGCCGACCACGTCACGATCCGTCCCGGTGGGTCGGTGACGGTGCGTGTCCTGCAGAACGACTCCGACCCCGAGGGTGGGCAGCTGACCGTCGCGCAGGCCCAGCCGACGGCCGAGGACGTCTCCGCGAAGATCCTCCGGAAGCAGCAGATCCGCGTCACGCCGCCGAAGTCGGCGAAGCGTGGTGACTTCGCGGTGCTCTACACCGTCGCGAACAGCAGCGGGGGATCGAGCACGGCGTTCCTCACGGTGACCGTCGACCCGGACGCCCAGCCCCTCCGGCCCGAGGTCGACGACACGACCCTCGACCTGCAGGACATCCTGCGCCGGCAGAGCGTGACCGTCGACGTGCTCGACAACGTCTTCTTCGCCGAGGGCACCGCGGCCGACCTCCGGGTCGGGGTCGTCCCCGGCTACGGCGACACGGCGACGCCCACCGACGACGGCCGCATCACCGTTCGGTTGACCGACGATTCGCAGGTGATCCCGTTCTCGGTCGCCCGGCTCGACCACCCGGACATCGTCTCCTACGGCTTCATCAACGTGCCGGGCTTCGACGACGCCCTGCCCCAGATCAACCGCAGCGCCGGCGCGGTCACGGTGAAGAGCGAGGCCACGGTTCGCATCCCGCTGCAGGACTTCGTCGTGACGGCGAACGGCCAGACCGCGAAGATCACCGACCGCGGCACGGTCAAGGCCACCCACGCGAACGGGCAGACCCTGGTGGTCGACTCGTCGACGCTGCAGTTCACGTCGTCGAAGCTCTACTACGGCAAGGCGTCGATCTCGTTCGAGGTCACCGACGGGTCGTCGGCGAACGGCGGCAAGGGCCGCGTCGCCACCCTCGTGCTCCCGATCACGGTCACGCCCCGGTCGAACCAGCCGCCGGCGTTCGCGGGCTCCTCGATCGAGATGCAGCCGGGCGAGACGCGGAAGATCGACCTGACGAAGCTCACCGACTACCCGTACCCGAAGGACCTGCCGGAGCTCCGGTACTCGATCGTCGGCCGGCCCGCCGCCGGGACGACCGCGTCGATCGCGAAGCAGCAGCTCACCATCTCGCTTGCTGACACCGCGAAGAAGAACACCACCGCGTCGATCGGGATCGGTGTCGCGGACGACGCGAACGCCGGTCGCGCCGGCACAGTCACCGTCGGCGTCGTCGCCTCCACCCGGCCGGTGGTCCAGCCGGGCGCCGACCGCTCGGTGACGAAGCGCGGGGCGACCACCACCATCGACGTCCTGACGAACGACCAGCCGACCAACCCGTTCCCGGGCGAGCGGCTGCGCGTCGTGAACATCCGCGGTCTGTCCGGCGGACTCCCGAAGGGTGTCACCGTCACACCGAGCGGTGATCGCTCGCGTCTGCAGGTTGCGGTCGCCGGAACCGCGAAGCCCGGCGACGCGCACCTGCAGTACCAGGTGGCGGACGCCACGAACGACCCCGCCCGGTACGTCTGGGGCGACGTCACGATCTCGGTGCAGGACGTTCCGGACGCGCCGGGTGCGCCCACCCGGACCGGCTCCTACGACGGTGGCCAGGCCACGCTGACGTGGGCGACCCCGCAGGGCAACAACTCGCCCATCACGGGCTACCGCGTCGTCGGGACCAACGGCGTCTCGAAGAACTGCGGGACCGCGACGGTGTGCACGGTCACCGGCCTCGACCCGAAGGAGTCCTACCGGTTCCAGGTCGTGGCGACCAACGCGATCGGTGACTCGAAGCCCTCGGCCCGCTCGGGTCCGATGAGTGCGGACTTCGTGCCGGCACCGCCGAAGGGCATCACGGTCACGCCCAGCAAGTCGACGCCGAACCAGCTCGACGTCAAGTGGGGCAAGGTGTCCGCGCCGAACAACGGCAGCGCGGTCGACAACTACGTCGTGACGATCGAGGGTCCGGGGTTGTCCGACACGCGCAACACCGGCACCGCCACGAGCACCTCGTTCACTGGAGCCCAGAGTGCCGCCCAGTACACGGTCACCGTGTCGGCCCGCAACGCCGCCGACCGCAACGGCACCGTCGTGCAGTGGAACTCCGCGTCCGCCACCGGGAGCGCGGTCGGGACGCCGGGCAAGCCGACGAACCTCCAGGCGGTCGCCGGAGACCAGGCGGATTCGTCGGGTCGCTCGACCGTGACCGTGAGCTGGAGCGCCGGCGACTCCGCTGGCGGTTCCGGTCTCCGGTACGCCGTGTTCCGATCCGGCAACGTGGACTGCGCAGCTGCCTCCTCGAACTCGATCGGCAGCTCGAGCCCGGCGCGTGACTCGGGCGTCGGTGGCGGCTCGACGCGGTACGCCGTCACCGTCTCCAACGGCTTCTTCTGCAACGTCGAGTACGTCGACGCCGTGACCTACGAGCGTCCGTCGGGGACGAACCGGCCGGACGTGGGGACGATCCAGACGAGCACCAACCTCTGGAACGTCTCCGTGACGGCACCGTCGCGGAGCGTGGACCACTACCAGCTCGACACCGGCGGACAGACGGTCAGGCTGCAGCCGGGTCAGACGTGGGCGGGCGTTCCCGGGACCGGCGGTCGCAACGTCTCCTCGCAGCTGGTCCTCCGCGCGTGCGGCGGACCGGGGAGCACGTTCTGCACGACGGACGACCAGTCCTGGACCGGTGCCGCCGCCGCCTTCGACACCCGCGTGGCCGTGACCGCGGCGCAGCAGGGCCAGCCGCTCGTGGTCTCGGGTCCCACCGGTGGGACGGTCCGGTTCACCGCTGACTGGTTCCTCGACGAGGGCGGCAACGTGTTCCGCGGCACCGACAGCTGGAACGCGGGGGAGACCGCTCCGACCCCTCCGGTCGGTGCCAGCTCCGTCAAGGTCCGCGCGGCCGTCAGGACAGCTGACGGGTCCGATCTTTCGCAGGAAGGTGAGCCCACCGAGGCCTTCCTGGTTGCCGACGCGCCTGCTCCCGAACAGCCCGCCCCGGAACCAGCCCCCGGCGGCTGACCCCCGCCGCCCGGACCCGCCCACGCCGCCCTCCGCCACGACCGAAGGACCACCCCGCATGAGCATGACCCCGGAGCAGGCCACCTGGTTCGCCGACGTCGCAGGCCGCATCGTGACCAACGTCGAGCAGGTGCTCCTCGGGAAGACGTTCGTGATCCGTCTCGCGGTCACGGCGATGCTCAGCGAGGGGCACCTGCTCCTCGAGGACGTCCCCGGCACGGGCAAGACGAGCCTCGCCCGAGCGATGGCGCAGAGCGTGCAGGGCTCCACGAACCGCATCCAGTTCACCCCCGACCTGCTGCCGGGCGACATCACCGGCATCAGCGTCTACGACCAGCGGACGCAGGAGTTCGACTTCCACCGCGGGCCGGTCTTCGCGAACATCGTGCTCGCCGACGAGATCAACCGAGCGAGCCCGAAGACCCAGTCCGCGCTGCTCGAGGCGATGGAGGAGTCCGCGATCACGGTCGACGGCGTCAACCACCGTCTCGCTGCGCCGTTCATGGTCATCGCGACCCAGAACCCGATCGAGCAGGCCGGCACCTACCGCCTGCCCGAGGCGCAGCTCGACCGCTTCCTCATGAAGACGTCCATCGGCTACCCCGACCACGCCGCGACGGTGAAGATCCTCGAGACCTCGTCGGCTCCGTCGGCGTCAGTCCCGCTGGCGAGCGTCGTGCCCGCCGCGACCATCACCGAGATGGCCGCCCTGGCGCGCACCGTGCACGTCGACGCCGTGATCGCCGACTACGTCGCCCGCCTGGTGGACGCGACCCGCTCCGCGAGCGAGGTCCGACTCGGCGTCAGCGTCCGCGGGGCGATGGGTCTGATCCGTGCTTCCCGTGTCCTCGCGGCGCTGAGTGGTCGCCACTACGTCACACCGGACGACGTGAAGGCGCTGGCCGTCCCGGTCCTCGCGCACCGCCTGGTGCTCGACGCCGAGGCCGAGTTCGACGGCGTCAGCGCACCGAGCGTCATCGCGCAGCTCCTGGTGGAGACCCCGCCGCCCGCCGACCGAGTCACGACGTGACGGACCGCCGGCCCGTCTCCACGCGCTCACGCCGTCCGTCCTCGACGCGGTCGCGTCGTGGCACAGCGGCGTACGAGCGCACGGGGACGGTCACCGGCATGACCAACGTCCGGACGAGGATCGTCGGTGACCGCGAGGGCGTCGCAGCGGATGCGGTCATCGGGATCGTCCGGCTCTGGGCAACGGCCTGGAGGCTCGTCCTGCGTCTCCGGGGCGAGGTCTCGTCCGTCGTCACCGGGCTCGGGTGGACGGTCGCCGCGCTGACGCTCGTCGCGTTCGTGGCCGGCTACCGGTTCGGCCTGCGGGAGGTCGTCGTCGTCGGGTTCGCCGGCGCCGTGCTCGCGGTGGTCGCTGCGGTGGCGTTGATCGGCCGGTCGCGGCTGGCGATCCGGATGCGGCTGCCGCAGCACCGTGTGGCGGTCGGCGACGACGCTGGCGTGATCATCACGGCCGAGAACCCCACGCGCCTGCCGTCGGTGCCGACCACCGTCGAGGTGCCGGTCGGATCAGGGCTGGTCGACGTCGCGATCCCGGCCATCGGGCCGCACGGCACCTTCGAGCGCCAGGTCCCGGTCCCGACGCTCCGCCGCGGGGTGCTCGACGTCGGGCCCGTGACGGGGGTCCGCGCAGACCCGGTGGGACTCGTCCGCCGTGAGCTCGTCTGGACCGCCCGCGAGCAGGTCATCGTGCACCCGCGCACCATCGCGATCCCGTCGACGAGCACAGGCCTGGTGCGTGACCTCGAGGGGCAGGCGACGACCGACCTGTCGCCCGCGGACATCGCTTTCCACGCCATCCGCGAGTACATGCCCGGCGACGACCCGCGCACCATCCACTGGAAGTCGACCGCGAAGTCCGG
This sequence comes from Curtobacterium sp. MCBD17_026, assembly GCF_003234895.2. NCBI lineage: Bacteria > Bacillati > Actinomycetota > Actinomycetes > Micrococcales > Microbacteriaceae > Curtobacterium > Curtobacterium sp. MCBD17_026. Next base: position 1,531,493 of record NZ_CP126281.1, read on the forward strand.
CGCGCTCATGGTCCGGCAGTTCGAGGACACCCGTCGCTCGCACCTCGTCGTCGCGCTCGGCATCGCTCGCGGTGAGTTCGCCGACGACGAGGAGTTCGAGCTCGCGGTGAGCGCCGCCGCGTCCCTCGGTGCGCGGGCGATCCGCGACGGCCGTGAGGTCTCGGTCGTGGTGTCCCAGCGCACGCCGGAGTTCGCGAAGCGTGCGGTGTACGCCGTCCGGACGCTCCCCACCGTCACGCCGACGCGCCTGCTCGACGACTTCGCCTCGGTCGGCCTCGCCGACGCGTGCCTGCCGATCGCCGAGGTCTCCCGGATCGTCGGGAGCGACACCGACGGCATCTCCGTCGCGTTCCTCGTCGTGGGCTCGACCGTCGGCCTGCCCGCGCTCCGACTCGCCGCCACGCGGTTCCCCGTCGGGGTGGAGGTCGTCGCGGTGATCTGCGAGCCCGAGGCCCAGCCGCGGTTCCTGCGTGTCGCGGGTCTGACCGTGATGACCATCGGCTACCTGGACGACCTCCGGCACGCCCTGCACCGATCGGCGTCGGCAGCGTGAGCGCCGCACCCGTGACCAACACGGCCCCTGCGGCGGACCGGGCGAGACGCTCGACCCGACGATCCGACCGTCGCGATGCCCGTCGGCTCGTCCCGTTCCGCCTCGCCGGCGGCACGCTGGCGGTCTGGCTGTTGCTGGCCGTCGCGAGCACGTCCTGGTGGCCGGTGTACCGGGACGGCGCGATGATCACCGCCGCGGTCACCGCGATCGTCATCGGCACGATCGTCGCGCTCCTCGGCACCCTGCTCAGGCTCCCGACGGCCGTCGTGGCGATCGCGACCGTCGCCGCGTTCACGCTGACCGGCGTCCCCGCCGCCGTGCCGAGCCAGGCGAACGGCCTGCTGCCCACCGGACACGGACTCCTCGACCTCTTCGCCGGCGTCGCCCTCGGCTGGAAGCAGCTGGTGACCATCAGCCTCCCGGTGGGCTCCTACGAAGCGCTCCTCGTGCCCTACTTCGTGACGTTGCTCGTGGCGACGGTGACCGCCGTGAGCGTGGCGACCCGCGCCTCCCGGCAGGAACTCGCGAGCATCCCGGCGCTGGTGCTCTTCGCGGTGGGGGTGGTCGTCGGGCCGAGCCGGCTCGACACGTCGATCGTGACGGCGGTCGTCCTGGTCGGTCTCGCCCTCGTCTGGGCGCTGACGGTCCGGCACGCGCGTCGTGCGGTCGCCGTGGCGACCACCATCGGTTCACGGGTGCCGGTCGCACGGTCCATCGTCCGACCCGCGCTCGTGGGCACCGGCACCATCGTGGCCGCGGCGGTCGTCGCGACCGGCCTCGGCCTGGTCGCACCGCCCTCCGGTGACCGCACCGTCGCGCGCACCGACGTCGTGAAGCCGTTCGACCCCCGCGACTACGTCAGTCCGCTCAGCGGGTTCCGCGCCTACGAGGAATCCACTGCCTCGGACGCGATCCAGCTCCGGGTGACCGGTTTGCCCGAGGGCGGGTTCGTCCGCATCGCGACGCTCGACACCTACGACGGCGTGGTCTACCGGGTCGGCGGCGCCGACGGCTCGGCGGGCTCGGGCACCTTCGAACGCGTGCCGACCGCGGTCGACGTCCGTGGCGTCCGGGGCACCACGGTCGACGTCGGTGTGACGGTCGACGGGTACCGCGGTGTGTGGCTGCCGACGGTCGGCGCCCTGGAGCGCGTGGAGTTCACCGGGCAGGACGCGGACGACGAGCGCGGCGCCTTCTTCTACAACGGATCGACCGGCACCGGCGCCGTGGTCGGCGGAGTGGGGGACGGCACGTCCTACGACCTGACGGCGGTGCTGCCCGACCAGCCGACGGAACGGCAGCTGGCCACCGCGCGGCCAGGGAGCGCCGCGGTTCCCACCGCCCGGAACGTCCCCGACGCCGTGCGCGACACCGTGGAGTCGACGACGGAGGACGTGTCGGCACCCGGCGCGAAGCTCCTCGCCGCGGTGCAGGCTCTGCAGCGGAAGGGGTACGTCAGTCACGGTGTCGGTGACGACCGGATGAGTCGGTCCGGCCACGGCGCCGACCGCGTCCAGGAGCTCCTCACCGCGCCCCTGATGATCGGTGACCAGGAACAGTACGCCGCGGCGGCCGCGCTGATGGCCGACCAGCTCGGGTTCCCCGCGCGGGTCGTGATGGGCTTCACGGCCGGGGGTGACTCGGGCAGCGACGGCACCGCAGCGCGTGGCGGGACGACGACCTTCCGTGGGTCCGACGTCACGGCACGCATCGAGGTGGACACCGCGCAGTGGGGGTGGGTGATGCTCAACCCGAACCCCGAGGTGCGTGAGATCCCGGACGAGCAGCAGCAGACCCCGCAGCCGGTGACCCGACCGGAGACGGTCGTGCCGCCGCCCCCGGTGGACCAGCAGGACCAGGACCAGCAGACGCCGCCCGAGAGCGACCGGAACACGCCGCCGGTGCAGCCGCTCTGGCTCCGGATCCTGCTCGCCGTGCTGCCCTGGGCCCTCGGGACCCTCGGCGTGGTCGCACTCGTCCTGTTGCCGTTCGCCGTGATCGTGCTGCTGAAGCGACTGCGACGGCGACGACGACGGAACGCCACCACGCACCGGGGTCGCATCGTCGGTGCCTGGGACGAGTACCGCGACGCGCTGCTCGACCGCGGGCACGACGTGCGGCGTTCCGCCACCCGACGTGAAGCCGTGGTCGGTGCACCGGGTGACGGCGGCGCCGGACTCGCGGCACTGGCCGACCGTGCGGTGTTCGGTCCGAGCGACGCCGACCAGACGACCGCCGATCGCATGTGGGCGGCGACGGACGACGCGATCGCTTCGCTCCGGACCGGGCGGAGCCGTCGGGAACGGTTCCGCACCGCCGTGTCACTCCGGTCGCTGCGGGGAACCGGGCGTCGTCCGACGCCACGGTCCCGTCGTGTGACCGACGGCCAGACTGCGTCGGGGCACGGCGACTACGATGTCCAGAGGCCGGACGAGCGTCGTGGACGGCCGAGTGAGGACAGAGGCACCACGTGATCAGATGCGAACACTGCGGATCGATGCTCCCGGACGGAGCGATCTTCTGCGGTGAGTGCGGACGCGCGGTCACCGCCGCGGCGAGCCGTCGCCCGGTCGCGCCGACCCCCGTCGAACAGGCACCGCCGCCACCGTTGCAGCAGCCCGACGCCCATGGCCGACGGTCCGACCCGGCCTCCGACGCCTGGTTGCCCGAAGCCACGCTCGATCCCGCCACCCGCGCCTGGCTCACCGGTGCCGACCGCCGTGGAACCGAACCGCCGGCACCCGTGCCGGTGCAGCGTCCCGACGACTTCGCACCGCGCCAGGCGCCCTCACACGTGCACGGCGCCGGATCCGGACTCGGGGACTGGTCGGGTGCGCCGGGCCAGTCGGATCCGGAGCCGGCTCTCGACCCCGACGCCTACCCGTCCGAGCCCCTCGACGCCGACGATCCCGAGCGCACCCGCATCGCCCCGGCTCCCGGTCGCCCAGCGACGCCCGCGACCCCGGTGCGTGATGCCGCGTCGCCCGCTCCTGAGCAGACGGCGCAGCAGCCCGTCGCACCTCCGCACCCCGCGGAGCCCGCTCTGCCCGTGTGGGCGCCGCCAGCCGCCACCGCACCCCCAGCGGCACCCGCCGGTCCGTCCTGGTGGGTGGGCCGCGGTACCCCGGCTGCCGAGACGCCGTCCGAGCCGGTCGTTCCGCCGGTGCCAGGAGCAGCTGCCGAACCGGCCGCCGAGCAAGGCGCCGCGGCTCCTGCGTCGGAACCACAGGGCGCACAGCGCGAACAGGATGCCCAGGCCGGCTCCGAGCCGGAGCGCGACGAGGTGATCGTGGCGGCGTCGGAGACGAGTGCCGCAGACGACCGCCCCGCCGTCGTGTCGCCCCCGCAGCCCGGGGACACCGCCGTGGTCGAGCCGCTCATCGATCGACGGCCGCCGCGTCCGGCCCCGCTCGTCACCCCCGGCATGCACGAGACGACCATCTGCCACGTCTGTGGCAACCGGCTCGAGCCCGACGACATCTTCTGCGGCGAGTGCGGAGCCGTCCGCCCGGCGGTCACCGCGGCCTTCACCGGCCCCGTCATGCCCTTGCCGATGACCCGACCCGACTGGGCAGCAGAGGGATCCGACGGCACCCAGGGGTCTGACGGCGCCCAGGGGTCTGACGGCACCGAGACGTCCGGAACGACCGACGATGCGGACGAGCCGGCCGGTGGATCGTCTGAGTCCGCGAGCTCGGACGAGTCCGACGGGAGCGGCTCCGACGAGAACAGCTCCGACGAGATCACTGCACGCGACGAGCAGGGCGACGAGCCGAACGACGAGGTCCGGGTGGACGACGAGTCGCTCCGCGCCGGGGTCGAGCAGTCCGGTGCGGGCCGTCGCCCCCGAGGGGCGCACGCTGCCCCGGTGGGCGAGCCCGAGGCGTCCGCCGTGCCGCGCACCCCACTCCCGCCGGTGCCCGGTTCCGCGACCGTCCCGTCCTCCGCGCCGTCCGCCACCACCACCGGTGCGCCCTTGGCTGCACCGCTGCCCCCGATCCCCGGAGCGACCGGACCCGCGCTGCCGTTCCCGGCGGCGAGCCGGTCGGAGTCGAACGCCGGAGCCGATGCGCTCGACGACGACGACGCCGCCGACGACGACGCCGCCGACGACGACGACGTCGACGAGACCCGCATCGTCGCGAAGACCCCGACCCGGGCGCCGTTCGTCCTGCACTTCAGCACGGGTGAACGGCTCGGGGTGCACGGCACCGGCCTGCTCGGACGCCTGCCGCGACCGCAGCCGGGGGAGCGGTACGACGACCTGCTGACCGTGCACGACCCGGGCAAGTCCGTGTCGAAGACCCACCTTGAGCTCGGCCGCGACGGCGACGATCTGTGGGTCTCCGACCGGTTCTCCGGCAACGGCACGGTGGTCCGGCACATCGATGGATCGATCCGCCGCTGCGAGCCCGGTCGGCGGTACCGCGTCGAGCGTGGCGCCCGCGTCGACATCGGTGAGCAGTTCTTCCTCGTGCAGTAGGCGACTTCTCCACAGACCCGTCGCGGACCAGCGCTGGGCCCTTCGTACCTGGTGCGATGGGGACATGACCCGCTTCACCGCCCGCTGTGTGATCGTGGGGGCCGCGGTCGCGCTCGTCGTGGCCGGCGTCCTCGCGCCGATCGGTGGCGCGGGGCAGACCGTCCTGCTCGGGGCGGGTGCGTGCTGCGCCCTGGTCGACGTGGTGCTGCACCAGTCGGCGCCGCCGGATCCCGGAACCCGTCCGGCCCAGGTCGTTGCGCCGCACGGGCCGGACCAACCCGCCGCGGCCGATCCGCTCGGCTCGCCGGAGCAGCCGACGGGACCGACCCCCGAGGACGGTGACGGCCTGCCGGCACTCGTCCTCGGGCACGGGCCGGGCGGTGACCTGCTCCGCGTCGACGCCGGGTCCCACGTGGTGGTCGTCGGTGCCGGAGCACTCGCCGTCGCGGTGTTCCGCGGGCTCGCCGAGCAGCTCCGAGCCGCTGCCGTCCACGCCGACGACGATCTGCGATGGGCCGTCGCGCCAGGACTCCTCGACGCAGCGGGCTCCGGCAGCGACGATCCGGCCCCGACCAGCCCGAGCACGCCGTCAGCGGAGACCCTTCCGTCGGGGACCTCGATCGCGGTGTGGATGGGCGCCGACGGCCGACCGCTCGGCACGGTGGTGCTCGTCCCCGGACTCGGAGCAGCGCCCCGACACCGGGACGTCACCGTCGAGGTCTCGCGGTACGGCTGCTCCGTCCGTCGACTCGACGGCCACGGGGTCGTCCGCGTGTCCCCGGCGCTGCCGGTCCTCGCCCCCGACCCCGTCAGTGCGGTCCGATGACCAGCGCGGCCCGGGTATCAGCGCCGACCGAGGAACAGCACTCGCGACGGATCAGCGCAGCCCGGCGCCGGCGCGCACCGCACCGACGGGGACGCCACCACCGAGCACCCGCTCACCGGTCGCCTCGAGCACCTCGGCCACACCGTCGGACGCCACGAGGCCGTTCCGCTCGAGCAGGGCAAGTGCTGCCAGGGTGCCGGCCCGCTGCGAGCCGTCGAGCACCTTCACCGCCACCGCGGCGCCGCCGGGCAACCCCATGACCATGACGCCCTCGGCACCGAGCTTCGCCAGCACCTGCAGCCGCTCGATGGTGACCGTGTTCGCGCGCCCGACGCCGTCGATCGCCCACGGGTGCGCCAGGACCGCGTCGGTCAGCGCGGCGGAGTCGTCGTCGGCCCGTGCCACGACGCCGGCGAACCCGCGTGCCAGCCCCGTCAGGGTCAGCGGGAACACGGGGGCGCCGCAGCCGTCCGTGCCGACCAGGTCGACGGTCTCGTGCGTGTACTCCTCGACCACGGAACGCACCCGCTGCTGCAACGGGTGCTCGATGTCGAGGTAGGTGGCCTCGTCCCACCCGTTCACCCGGCAGGCCGCGAGCATGCCGGCGTGCTTGCCGGAGCAGTTCATCGCCAGTCGGCGGGGTCCGTCCATCGTGCGGGCGGTGCCGCGGTCGAACGGCATGTCGGGCGGGCAGCCGAGGTCGGCCTCGACGTGGTCGAAGGACTCGAGCATGTGCAGGGCGAGCGCCTGGTGCGCCGCGGTACCGGCGTGGCTCGCGGTGGTGAGGACGAGCTCCTCGTCCGAGAACAGCGCACCGGCACGTCGGACCGCCAGGGCCTGGAACGGCTTCATGGTGGAACGCGGGTAGATGCTCGCCGTCACGTCGCCCACGGAGTCGATCACCGTGCCGGTCGCGTCGACGACGACGCCGGCGCCGACGTGTCGGCTCTCGTCGAACCCTGAGCGTTCGAGCACCGCCAGCTCGACGGAACCGTCGGCGGTGAGAGGATGGCGATCACTGCGGACTTCGGGGCTCACCGTCATGCCGCCATGCTAGCCAAGGCGAAGGGGCGCACCCGTGCACGACCACTCCTACGAGGTCTCCGTCAGCTGGACCGGCGACCGCGGGACCGGCACGTCCGGGTACCGCGACTACGGCCGCGAACACGTGGTCTCGGCGACGGGCAAGCCCGACGTCCCCGGCTCCGCCGACCCGACGTTCCGCGGGGACCGTGACCGCTGGAACCCCGAGGAGATGGTGCTCGCGGCGCTCGCCCAGTGCCACATGCTCAGCTACCTGCACGTCGCGGTCACGAAGGGCTTCACCGTCGTGGACTACCAGGACACCGCGACCGCGTCGCTCCGCCTGAACCGTGACGGTTCGGGTGAACTGAGCGAGGCGACCCTGCACCCGGTCGTCACGATCCTCGAGGCCGACCGCGTCGAGGACGCCGAAGCCGCACACGTCACCGCCAACCAGCTCTGCTTCATCGCGCGGTCCGTGGCGTTCCCGGTGCACCACGAGCCGCAGCTGGTCGTCCGACCTGCGTCATTGGCAGGGGACTCTTCGACTGGTGGGGCAGACTAGGTCCTCGTGAAGCGTCTCCGCCTGCTCCCGATCGCCATCGTCCCCGCCGTCGTGCTGGGACTCGCCGCCTGCTCCGGCTCCGGCTCGGACGGGTCCTCGGCCTCGCCGACCCCGTCGGCCAGTGCCACGGCCTCGGCGATCACCTCCTGCCCCGACCCGGGGAAGTCCTCCGACGCCGTCGAGGCGACCGGGTCGTTCGGTGGCACGAAGGCCCCGACGGTGAAGTTCGCCTCGGGCCTGTCCGCGAAGACGCCGCAGGCCACCCGGCTCGTGAAGGGGAAGGGCGCGGCGCTCGACGAGGGCGACTACGCGCAGGTGTCCTACAGCGTGTACGAGACGTCGGACGCCAAGAAGCTCGGCACCGTCGGCTTCGACGAGGGCAACCCGCAGGTCCTGTCCGTCGGCGGGTCGGGCTTCGGCGCGCTCCTCGCCTGCTCGAAGGTGGGCGACCGGATCGCCGCGGTCGGACAGTCCTCCGCACTCGGTTTCAACACCGGCGGCGAGATCGTCGTGGTCGCGGACGTCGTCGCGCAGACGCCGACCAAGGCGACCGGCACCCCGCGGGACCAGGACCCGGCCCTGCCCACGGTCGAGGACAAGGCCTCGGGTGAGCCGGAGATCACGGTCCCCGACGGCGTGAAGGCGCCCACGAAGACCACGGTCGAGGTGCTGAAGCAGGGCGACGGCACCGAGATCGCCGACGGCGACACCGCACTCGTGCAGTACAAGGGCGTCGTCTACGACACCGGCAAGGAGTTCGACTCCTCGTGGTCGAAGGGCGTCCCCACCACCTTCACCGTGTCGGAGAGCGCACTCATCAAGGGCTTCGTCACCGGGCTCGTCGGGCAGAAGGTCGGCTCACAGGTCCTGATCGTCGCCACGCCGGAGGACGCCTACGGCGCCAACCCGCAGGAGGGCTCGGGCATCCCGAAGAACGCCACGCTCGTCTTCGTGGTCGACATCCTCGCCAAGGGCTGACCGTGACGGACGGCCGCCCCGGCAGCACCGGTCCGGACCGCAGACGCATCGTCGTCCTCGGCAGCACCGGCTCGATCGGCACCCAGGCGCTCGACGTCGTCGCCCGCAACCCCGACCGGTTCGAGGTCGTCGGCCTCACCGCCGGCAGCAACCGCGATCTCGTCGCCGAGCAGGCCGCCCGCTTCGGCGTGCGCGACACCGCGTTCGGAGCGGCCGACTCGGAGCGGCTCGTCCGGAGCGTCGAGGCCGACGTCGTGCTCAACGGCATCACCGGTTCGGTCGGGCTCGGTCCGACGCTGGCCGCACTCGAGAGCGGTGCCACGCTCGCCCTCGCGAACAAGGAGAGCCTGATCGTCGGCGGCTCCCTCGTGCAGCAGGCCGCGGCGCCCGGTCAGATCGTGCCCGTCGACAGCGAGCACTCCGCGATCGCGCAAGCGCTCCGCGCCGGCGTCGACACCGAGGTGCAGCGGCTCGTCCTCACCGCGAGCGGGGGCCCGTTCCGCGGGCGCACCCGCGAGCAGCTCCGCGACGTCACCCCTGCCCAGGCGCTGGCGCACCCCACCTGGGACATGGGGCTCGTCGTCACGACGAACTCCGCCACCCTGGTGAACAAGGGGCTCGAGGTCATCGAGGCCCACCTGCTCTTCGACGTGCCGTACGACCGCATCGACGTCACCGTGCACGCGCAGTCCATCGTGCACTCGATGGTCGAGTTCGTCGACGGTTCCACCATCGCCCAGGCGTCGCCGCCGGACATGCGCCTGCCGATCGCGCTCGGCCTGGCCTGGCCGGACCGGGTGCCGGGTGTCGGCGTGCCGCTCGACTGGACGACCGCGAGCACGTGGACGTTCGAGCCCCTCGACCAGGACGCCTTCGGCGCCGTCGCCCTCGCGAAGCGGGTGGGCGAGCTGGGCGGGACGTTCCCGGCCGTGTTCAACGCCGCGAACGAGCAGGCCGTCGCCGCGTTCCACGCCGGCGCGATCGGTTTCCTGGACATCGTCGACACGGTCGAGCGCATCGTCGAGGAGCACACCGCGGGGGAGCCGTCACTCGACGGCGTGCTCGCGGCGGAGCAGTGGGCGCGCACCGCTGCGGACCGCGCGCTGACCCGCTGACGCGAGTCGCGCCTCCCGTCCGACGCGGAGGCGGCAGACCGCGGACGGCGACGGACGGGAGGCCCTGATCACCTCTCAGACGGCGCTCGGCTCCGTCATGGAATCAGTCCCGTACTCTTTCCCGGTGACCGTCGAATCCGTCCTGCTCTTCGTCCTCGGCGTGGTCGTCTTCATCATCGGCCTGCTGGTCTCGATCGGACTCCACGAGCTGGGGCACCTGTCCTTCGCGAAGCTCTTCAACGTCAAGGTGACGCAGTACTCACTGGGCTTCGGCAAGGCGATGTGGTCGTTCAAGCGGGGTGAGACCGAGTACGGGATCCGTCCGATCCTGCTCGGTGGGTACATCTCGATGGTCGGCATGCTCAAGCCGCGCGCCTCGGGCCGGGCGAACGCCATCACGAACACCGGCATGTACGGCGCGTTCGTGCAGGACGCCCGCCAGGCCAGCGCCGAGCAGATCGCGGACTCCGGGGGCGACGACTCCCGTGCCTTCTACCGCCTGACGCCGTGGAAGCGGATCATCGTGATGGTCGCGGGCCCGGCCATGAACCTGGTGATCGGCATCGTGCTGTTCGGTGTCCTGCTGTGCGGGTTCGGGGCGCCGACCACGACCTTCACGTCGAGCGTCGGGTGCGTGCTGCCGAACAGCCGGACGACCGAGTGCTCGCCCGGCGACGCCGTGTCGCCGGCGAAGCAGGCGGGTATCGAGTCCGGCGACGTCGTGCTCTCGGTGAACGGCGAGCAGGACCCCACGATCACCCGCGTCTCCGAGGTGTTCCAGGAGTCCGCCGGTGAGCAGGTCACCGTGGTGGTCGAGCGCGACGGCGCCCGCAAGACCCTCGAGATCACCCCGACGACCGCCACCCGCGACGTCTACGACGCCGAGGGCAAGGTCGTCGAGAACGACGACGGCACCACGAAGACCCAGCGCGTCGGCGTGGTCGGCGTGAGCATCGGGCAGTCCCTGGTGCGGCAGTCCCCGGCCGAGGTGCTGCCCGCGACCGGCGCCCAGATCGCGGCGTCGGCGCACCTGATCATCGACCTGCCGCAGCGCCTGGTCGCGGTGTGGAACGCCGCGTTCGGTGCCCAGGAGCGGTCGCAGGACAGCCCCGTGTCGGTGGTGGGCGTGGGCCGTGCGATCGGCGAGGTCTCGTCGATGAGCGGTGTCCCCGTGGTCGACAAGGCGTACACGATCCTCGGGCTGCTGGCCTCGCTCAACATCGGCCTGTTCGTGCTGAACATGGTGCCGCTGCTGCCCCTCGACGGCGGACACATCGCGGGTGCGCTCTGGGAAGCGATCAAGCGACGCTCGTTCAAGCTCGTCGGCAAGGCGGACCCGGGGCCCATCGACCTGGCGAAGACGATGCCGCTGACGATGGTGGTCGTGGTGCTGCTGGCGGGCATGAGCGCCCTGCTCATCTACGCCGACATCGTTCGACCGGTGAACCTCTTCGGGTAGGGCTGCCGAGCCACTACGCTCAGCGCATGAGCACAGCCGCCACGAACCCGCCCGAGGTTCGCGCCGTCGAACGCCAGGGGCTCGACGTCATCGCCGAGTCCGACCGGAAGGGCACCCCGAGGGGGTTGTTCTGGCCGTGGTTCGCCGCCAACATCTCCGTCCTCGGCCTGAGCTACGGCTCCTTCGTCCTCGGCTTCGGCATCTCGCTGGCCCAGGCGACGATCGTCTCGGTCATCGGGGTGGTGTTCTCGTTCCTGCTGTGCGGCGTCGTCGCGATCGCCGGCAAACGCGGGTCCGCGCCGACGATGGTGCTGAGCCGCGCGGCCTTCGGGGTCCGTGGCAACCGCGTGCCGTCGTTCCTCAGCTGGGTCCTCACCGTCGGGTGGGAGACGTCGCTCGCCGCGCTGGCGGTCCTGGCGACCTCGACGGTGTTCACCGAGCTCGGCTGGGACGGCGGGGTGCTGACGAAGATCGTCGCGCTCGTCGTGGTCGCCGCACTGATCGTCGGAGCCGGCATCGCCGGGTTCGACGTCATCATGCGCCTGCAGACCGTGATCACCGTCGTCACCGCCGTGTTGACCGTTGTCTACATCGTGCTCGCCGCGCCGACGATCGACTTCGCAGCGCTCGGTGCCCTCCCGTCCGGCAGCGGGCAGAACGTCATCGGGGCGCTCGTCCTCGTGATGACCGGGTTCGGACTCGGCTGGGTGAACGCCGCCGCTGACTACTCGCGGTACCTGCCACGGAACGCCTCGACGGGCGGTGTCGTCGGCTGGACGACGTTCGGCGGTGCCCTCGCACCGGCAGTCCTCGTGGTGATCGGCGTGATGCTGGCGGGGTCGTCACCGGACCTGAACGACGCGATCGGAGCCGACCCGATCGGCGCGCTCACGACGGTGCTCCCCGTCTGGTTCCTCATCCCGTTCGCGATCGTGGCGATCCTCGGACTCGTCGGGGGAGCCGTCCTCGACATCTACTCGTCGGGCCTCGCACTGCTGAGCGTCGGCGTGAAGATCTCGCGTCCGGCGGCCGCGGGCGTCGACGGCGTGATCATGGTCGCCGGTGCCGTCTACGTCGCCTTCTTCGCGCAGGACTTCATCTCGCCGTTCCAGGCCTTCCTCGTGACCCTCGGCGTCCCGATCGCCGCGTGGGCCGGGATCTTCGTCGCCGACGTGCTGCTCCGTCGACGCTCCTACGCCGAGGCCGAGCTGGACGACCGCCGCGGGCGCTACGGCGATGTCCGATGGCTGCCGATCGCGCTCGTCGTGCTCGGTACCGTGCTCGGGTGGGGCCTCGTGACGAACACCTACGGCGTCCCCGCCTGGCTCAACTGGCAGGGCTACCTGCTCGGCCCGTTCGGCCTCGGTGGCCGCGAGGGGCCGTGGGCGTACGCGAACCTCGGCGTCCTCGTCGCCCTGGTCGTCGGGTTCCTCGGCACGCTGCTGTTCGCGCGCGGGTCGATCCGCCGTCAGGAAGCACTCGGCACCCCGGATGGCCTGCGATGAGCGCTGCGATCCGCGACGACGCCTGGCTCGTCGTCATCGACATGCAGCAGGTCTTCACCGGCGAGAACCCGTGGGCCGCACCGCGGTACGACCACGCCGGCGCCGGCGTCGAGCGGCTCCTGCCGCGGTTCACGGGCCGCACGGTGTTCACCCGCTTCGTGGCACCGGCGCAGCCCGAGGGCGCGTGGGTGCCGTACTACCGCGACTGGCCCTTCGCACTGGTCCCGGACGCCGACCCGCTGTACGCGCTCACCGAGCCGTTCGCGTCGGCCGCCGCGGACCGGAACGACCCCGTCGTGACGGAGCCGACCTTCGGCAAGTGGGGGACGAGCCTCCAGGCCGTCGTCGGCGACCACCCGCACCTGGTGCTGACGGGGGTCTCGACCGACTGCTGCGTGCTGTCGACCGCGCTGGCGGCGGCCGACGCCGGTGCGACGGTGACCGTCGTGGCCGACGCGTGCGCCGGCGGGACCGACGAGGACCACGACCGTGCGCTCGCGGTGATGCGGCTCTACGCCCCGCTCATCACCGTCGTGGACTCGGTCGGGGACCTCTGAACGGACCCACGGGGACCGGACCCGGCACGGTCAGACCGAGCGCGTAGAGTGCTCACGTGCCCGCAGTCAACCTCGGTATGCCCAAGTCCCCCGAAACCCTCGCTCCGCGTCGCAGGTCGCGGCAGATCCGGGTCGGCAAGGTGCTCGTGGGCGGCGACGCCCCGGTGTCCGTGCAGTCGATGACCACGACGCAGACCACGAACATCAACGCCACGCTGCAGCAGATCGCCGAGCTCACGGCCTCGGGCTGCGACATCGTCCGGGTCGCCGTGCCCACCCAGGACGACGCCGACGCGTTGGCGATCATCGCGAAGAAGTCGCAGATCCCCGTGATCGCCGACATCCACTTCCAGCCGAAGTACGTCTTCCAGGCGATCGACGCCGGCTGTGCCGCCGTCCGCGTCAACCCGGGCAACATCCGCAAGTTCGACGACCAGGTCGGCGCGATCGCCAAGGCCGCCAAGGACGCCGGCGTCTCGCTCCGCATCGGCGTGAACGCGGGGTCGCTCGAGCCGAGCCTGCTGCAGAAGTACGGCAAGGCCACCCCCGAGGCGCTCGTCGAGTCCGCCGTGTGGGAAGCCTCGCTGTTCGAGGAGCACGACTTCCACGACTTCAAGATCTCGGTCAAGCACAACGACCCGATCGTCATGGTCAAGGCCTACCGCCAGCTCGCCGCCGCCGGCGACTGGCCGCTGCACCTCGGCGTGACCGAGGCCGGCCCGGAGTTCCAGGGCACCATCAAGAGCGCCACCGCGTTCGGCATCCTGCTGGCCGAGGGCATCGGCGACACCATCCGCGTGTCGCTCTCCGCCCCGCCCGCGCAAGAGGTCAAGGTCGGCCTGCAGATCCTGCAGTCGCTCAACCTGCGGGAGCGCAAGCTCGAGATCGTCTCCTGCCCGAGCTGCGGTCGCGCGCAGGTGGACGTGTACCAGCTCGCGAACGATGTCACCAAGGGGCTCGAGGGCATGACCGTCCCGCTCCGAGTCGCCGTCATGGGCTGCGTCGTGAACGGCCCGGGCGAGGCACGCGAGGCCGACCTGGGCGTCGCCTCGGGCAACGGCAAGGGGCAGATCTTCGTCAAGGGCCAGGTCGTCAAGACCGTGCCCGAGGCCGAGATCGTCCAGACCCTCATCGACGAGGCGAACCGCATCGCGGACGAGATGGGTCCGGCCGCCGCCACGGGCACGCCCCAGGTCGTCACGACCGTCTAGCGCCGGTTCTCGCGCGGTGGGCGCCCGACGCGTCGTTCTCGCGCGTGGCGCGCGACGCGTCGTTCTCGCGCGTGGTGCGAGGGGCCGCACGCACCGGCAGGCACCGCCACTAGGCTTGCCCCGTGGTCACACGGCTTTCGCATCTGTTCCTCCGTACGCTCCGCGACGACCCCTCCGACGCCGAGGTGACGAGCCACAAGCTGCTCGTCCGCGCCGGGTACGTCCGTCGCCAGTCCCCGGGGATCTTCGCCTGGCTGCCGCTCGGACTCCGGGTGCGCGCCAAGATCGAGGCGATCATCCGCGACGAGATGGTCGCCGCCGGTGCGCAGGAGGTCCTGCTGCCGGCGCTGCTGCCGCGCGAGCCGTACGAGGCGACGAACCGCTGGACCGAGTACGGCGACGGCATGTTCCGCCTGCAGGACCGCAAGGGCTCCGACTACCTGCTCGCGCCCACGCACGAGGAGATGTTCGCGCTCCTGGTGAAGGACCTGTACTCGTCCTACAAGGACCTGCCGGTGACGCTGTTCCAGATCCAGGACAAGTACCGCGACGAGGCCCGGCCCCGCGCCGGACTCCTGCGCGGCCGCGAGTTCACCATGAAGGACGCGTACTCGTTCGACCTCACCGACGAGGGCCTCGAGCGCAGCTACCAGGTCATGCGCGACGCGTACGAGAAGATCTTCGCCCGCCTCGGCCTCGACTACGTCATCGTCAAGGCCGACGCCGGCGCGATGGGCGGCTCCAAGTCCGAGGAGTTCCTGCACCCGATCGGCGTCGGCGAGGACACCTTCGTCCGCAGCGCCGGCGGCTACGCGGCCAACGTCGAGGCCTACGTCACCCCCGTCCCCGAGTCGCTGCCGATCGAGGGCCAGCCGGAGCCCGTGCTGCTGCCGACGTCGGACACCCCGACGATCGACACGCTCGTCGCCCACGCGAACCAGGTCGCGCCGCGCGATGGTGCTCCGTGGACCGCGGCCGACACGCTGAAGAACGTCGTCCTCGCGCTCACCCACCTCGACGGCACGCGCGAGGTCGTGGTCGTCGGCCTGCCCGGTGACCGCGACGTCGACCTGAAGCGCGCCGAGGTGTCGTTCGCCCCGGCCGCGGTCGAGGCCGCCGGCGACGACGACTTCAAGAAGCACCGGGGCCTGGTGAAGGGCTACATCGGCCCGCAGGTCCTCGGCGCCGACAGCGCCACCGGCATCCGCTACTTCGTCGACCCCCGTGTGGTCGACGGCACGAGCTGGATCACCGGCGCCAACGAGCGCGGCGTGCACGTCTCCGGCCTCGTCGCCGGCCGCGACTTCGTGGCCGACGGTGTCGTCGAGGTCTCCGACGTCCGCGCCGGTGACCCGTCCCCGGACGGCTCCGGCCCGCTCGAGACCGCTCGCGGCATGGAGATCGGGCACGTGTTCCAGCTCGGTCGGAAGTACGCCGAGGCGCTCGGTCTCAAGGTGCAGGACGAGAACGGCAAGCTCGCCACGGTCACGATGGGCTCGTACGGCATCGGCGTGACCCGCATCCTCGCGATCCTGGCCGAGTCCCACAACGACGAGAAGGGCCTGGTCTGGCCGAAGAACGTCGCGCCGTTCGACGTGCACATCGTCGCCACCGGACGTGACCAGGTCGCCTACGACCTGGCGGCCTCCGTCGTCGCGGAGCTCGAGGGCGAGCGGTTCGACGTGCTGTACGACGACCGCCCGAAGGTGTCGCCCGGCGTGAAGCTCCGCGATGCCGAGCTGCTCGGCATGCCGATCGTCGTCGTCGCCGGCCGCGGCGCCGCCGAGGGCGTCGTCGAGCTGTGGGACCGCGCGACCGGCGACCGCCGCGACGTGCCTGTGGCCGGCCTGCTCGACGCGGTCCGGGCGATCTAGACGCGACCCCTGACGAACAGGAGGCCCGTGGCGACGCCGCCACGGGCCTCCTGTCCGTCTCCTGGTTCTGGGGTAGGCTTGTGGCCGACTTCTGCGCAGTTCCACCCCGCAGGAGCGACTCATCTGAATACGGAGGCACCTCGGTGAAGATCGATCTCGCAGTCCTGCGACTCATGGAGCGCGAGCGGGAGATCCCGTTCGACGAGCTCGTCCAGATCATCGAATCTGCCATCCTGACCGCTTACCAGAAGCACGCCGACGAGAACGGCGAGCCGGCTCACGCGCAGTCGCGTGTGGAGCTCGACCGCAAGTCCGGCGAGGTCAGCGTCTACGTCCCCGAGCTCGACGACGAGGGCACCGTCATCGGTGAAGCCGTCGACCAGCCGAGTGACTTCGGACGCATCGCGGCCTTCGCGGCGAAGCAGGTCATCAACCAGCGCCTGCGCGACATCGGCGACGACAAGATCCTCGGCGAGTTCCGCGGCAAGGAAGGCGACATCGTCGCGGGCGTGGTCCAGCAGGGCCCGAACCCGAAGATGGTGCACGTCGACCTCGGCACGATCGAGGCGATCCTGCCGCCCGAGGAGCAGGTGCCGGGGGAGTCCTACACGCACGGCTCCCGCATCCGCGTCTACGTGACGAGCGTGGCCCGTGGCAACAAGGGCCCGCAGATCATCGTGTCGCGCACGCACCCGGGCCTCGTCCGGAAGCTCTTCGCGCTCGAGGTCCCGGAGATCGCGTCCGGTGTCGTCGAGATCACCTCGCTCGCCCGCGAGGCCGGGCACCGCACGAAGATCGCCGTCAAGGCGAACGAGCCCGGTGTGAACGCGAAGGGTGCCTGCATCGGCGAGCTCGGCGCACGTGTCCGGGCCGTCACGAACGAGCTCGGTGCCGAGAAGATCGACATCGTCGACTACTCGTCCGACCTGGCGTCGTTCGTCGCGAGCGCCCTGTCGCCGGCCAAGGTGACGAGTGCGTTCGTGCTCGACGCCTCGACGAAGGCCGTCCGCGCGCTCGTGCCGGACTACCAGCTGTCGCTCGCGATCGGCAAGGAAGGGCAGAACGCCCGCCTCGCCGCGAAGCTCACCGGTGCCCGCATCGACATCCAGCCGGACTCCATCCTGGACGGCGAGGACTAGGACGATTTCGCTCCCGGCGCGCCCTGCGAGGGCGCGCCGGATCGCGCACGTCCGAGGCAAGGAGTAGAGTGGTTCCCGTCAGAACGTGCATCGGCAGTCGTCGTCGCGCTTCCCGATCCTCCCTCCTCCGAGTCGTCGCCCTGAGCGACGGCCGTGTCGTGGCGGATCCGAAGGCAGTCATGCCGGGGCGGGGAGCGTGGCTCACACCGACCGTCGATGCCTACGATCTGGCCGTCAAGCGCAGGGCTTTCCGCCGTGCGCTCCGGTTGGATCGCGATCCCGACACGTCCGCGGTGCTCGACCACATCGTCGGTCTCCCACAGGAACCGGCCGAGCGCCCGGACATGACAGAACAGGCTGAACGGCTTATGGACAACTGATGAGCGGCTCGAAATGAGACCCGTCATCCATTGAGTCCTGCCCCTTCACGGGGTGGGACCCGTGAAGGAGAACAGTGGCTAAACCACGCGTACACGAGATCGCAAGCGAACTCGGCGTCGACAGCAAGACCGCACTCGAGAAGCTCAAGGAGCTCGGCGAGTTCGTCCGGGGTGCCAGCTCGAGCATCGAGCCCCCCGTGGCACGGAAGCTCCGTGCCGCCCTCCAGGCAGACGGCGCCCCCGCGGCGAAGCCCGCCGCCTCGGCCTCCGCGCCGAGCGCACCCGCCAAGGCAAGCGCGCCGAAGTCGAGTGCACCGAAGCCCGGCGGCCCCCGTCCGGGCCCGGCTCGTCCGGCACCGGCTCCCGAGCCCGAGGCCCCGGCAGCACCCCCTGCCGACGTGCCCGCACCGGCCGCACCGAAGTCCGTCGCCCAGCGACAGGCCGAGGCCGAGGCCGCGCAGAAGGCCCGCGCCGAGAAGCAGGCCGCTGAGAAGCAGGCCGCCGAGGCAGGCGGGTCGACCGACGCAGCGCCGAAGTCCGACGCCGTGAAGCCGGGCACCAGCCCGAAGGCTCCCGCGGCCGCCGGTCCGAAGCCGGGTGGCCCCAAGCCCGGTGCACGTCCGGGTAACAACCCGTACTCGTCGAACCAGGGCATGGGCTCGCGCCCGCCGCGCCCCGGCAACAACCCGTACTCGTCCAACCAGGGCATGGGCCAGCGCCCGGCCGCCGGCGCAGCCGGTGGCGGTGGCATCCCGCGTCCGCAGCCCCCGCGTCCGGGCACGCCCCGTCCGGGTGCTCCGCGTCCGGGTGGCCCCGGTCAGGGCAACCGTCCCAACGGCTTCGGGCAGCGCCCGGGCCAGGGTGGTGGCCGTGGCGGCCCCGGTGCCCGTCCGGGTGCCGGCGGCGGTGCCGGTGGCGGCTTCCCGCGTCCGGCCTTCAGCGGCCCGCGTCCCGCCGGTGGCGGTGGCCGTGGTCGTGGCCCCGGTGGTGGTACCGCCGGTGCGTTCGGTCGCGGTGGCGGCAAGAGCCGTGCCCGCAAGTCGAAGCGGACGAAGCGCGCCGAGTACGAGATGCGTCAGGCACCGTCGCTCGGCGGTGTGCAGGTCCCTCGCGGCGACGGCAACACGGTCGTCCGACTCCGTCGTGGTGCGAGCATCTCGGACTTCGCGGACAAGATCGACGCCATGCCCGGCAACCTCGTGACGGTGCTGTTCCACCTCGGTGAGATGGCGACCGCGACCGAGTCGCTGGACGAGGCCACGTTCGAGGTCCTCGGTGACGAGCTGGGCTACAAGATCCAGATCGTCTCGCCTGAGGACGAGGACAAGGAGCTCCTCGAGGGCTTCGACATCGACCTCGACGCAGAACTCGAGGACGAAGACGACGACGTGCTGCAGCAGCGGCCGCCGGTGGTCACCGTCATGGGTCACGTCGACCACGGCAAGACCCGCCTCCTCGACGCGATCCGCAACTCGAAGGTCGTCGAGGGCGAGGCCGGTGGCATCACCCAGCACATCGGTGCGTACCAGATCGTCGCCCAGCACGAGGGCATCGACCGCCCGATCACCTTCATCGACACCCCGGGTCACGAGGCCTTCACGGCCATGCGTGCCCGCGGTGCCCAGGTGACGGACATCGCGATCCTCGTGGTCGCGGCGGACGACGGCATCATGCCCCAGACCATCGAGGCGTTGAACCACGCGCAGTCGGCCGGTGTGCCGATCGTCGTCGCGGTCAACAAGATCGACAAGGAAGGCGCGAACCCCGCCAAGGTCCGCCAGCAGCTCACCGAGTACAACCTGGTGGCCGAGGAGTACGGCGGCGACGTCATGTTCGTCGACGTGTCGGCGCGGCAGAACATCGGCATCCAGGAACTCCTGGACGCCGTGCTGCTCACCGCGGACGCCGGTCTCGACCTGCGTGCGAACCCCGACAAGGACGCCCGTGGTGTCGCGATCGAGGCCCGGCTCGACAAGGGTCGCGGTGCAGTCGCCACGGTCCTCATCCAGTCCGGCACGCTCCACGTCGGAGACGCCATCGTGGCGGGCACGGCCTACGGCCGAGTCCGTGCGATGACGGACGAGAACGGGGTCGCGGTCAAGGCCGCGACGCCGAGCCGCCCGGTCCAGGTGCAGGGTCTGTCCTCGGTGCCCCGCGCCGGTGACACCTTCCTCGTCACCGAAGAGGACCGCACGGCTCGTCAGATCGCCGAGAAGCGTGAAGCCGCCGAGCGCAACGCCCTGCTGGCGAAGTCGCGCAAGCGCATCTCGCTCGAGGACTTCACCCGTGCTCTCGAAGAGGGCAAGGTCGAGTCGCTCAACCTCATCATCAAGGGTGACGTCTCCGGTGCCGTCGAGGCACTCGAGCAGTCGCTCCTGGACATCGAGGTCGACGACAGCGTCCAGCTCCGCATCCTGCACCGCGGTGTCGGTGCGATCACGGAGTCGGACATCGACCTCGCCACGATCGACAACGCCATCGTCATCGGCTTCAACGTCCGTCCGGACGTCAAGGCCCGTGAGCGTGCGGCGCGTGAAGGCATCGACGTGCGCTTCTACTCGGTCATCTACAACGCACTCGACGACATCGAGCAGTCCCTCAAGGGCATGCTCAAGCCCGAGTACGAAGAGGTCCAGTCGGGCGTCGCCGAGATCCGCGAGGTGTTCCGTTCCTCGAAGTTCGGCAACATCGCGGGTGTCATCGTCCGCTCCGGCACGATCACGCGCAACGCCAAGGCGCGCGTCATCCGCGAGGGTGTGGTGATCGCCGATGGCCTGGCCATCGAGTCGCTGCGTCGCTTCAAGGACGACGTGACCGAGGTCCGCACGGACTTCGAAGCCGGTATCGGTCTGGGCAAGTTCAACGACATCCAGATCGGCGACGAGGTCGAGACGACCGAACTCGTCGAGAAGCCGCGCGACTGATCGCGTGACTCCTCTGGGCCCCGGCCTCCCCGTGCGGGAGGCCGGGGCCCGACCCCTTTCCCACGCAGGACCACCGGCGGGAAGCGTCCCGCCACTGCCTCAGGAGGCACCAATGGCCGATCCGCAGCGCGCACGCAAGATGGCGGACCGCATCAAGGAAGTCGTCGCACGTCGGCTCGACAAGGGTCTGCGGGACCCGCGACTCGGGTTCGTCACGATCACCGACGTCCGTGTGACCGGTGACCTGCAGCACGCGTCGATCTTCTACACCGTGTACGGCACCGACGAGGAGCGTGCGGACTCGGCCGCGGCGCTCAAGGCCGCGACCGGCATGCTCCGGTCCGAGGTCGGCAAGAACATCACCGCCCGGCTCACGCCGTCGCTCGAGTTCATCGCCGACGCCCTGCCCGAGACCTCGGCACACATGGAGGACCTGCTCGTGCAGGCCCAGGTGCGTGACGAGCAGGTGCGGGCAGCCTCGGTGGGCGCGACGTACGCCGGCGACGCCGACCCGTACAAGCGCGACGAGGACGACGAAGCCGACGACGCTGCCGAGACCGACGGCTCCGCCGAGCCGCGTTCCTAGGTCCCGGGCAGCTGGTAGCCGCTCGCGTCGTCGCCGACGGCCAGTCCGTCACGCAGGAGCGACGCGAGCGCCCGGTCGCGCTGGTCGGCGTCCGGCCACACCGGTTCGATCTCGGACCGGGTGACCGGCACGTCGCTGGCGCGCAGCTCGGCCATGATCAGACCGCGCACCTGGCGGTCACTGCCGGCGAACTTCGCCTGCCGCGGAACTCGCGGCCCGTCGTGCTCCGGGTACCCCGCCGCACGCCACACGCAGCGGTCCGCGATCGGGCACGCGTCGCACGCGGGGGAGCGGGACACGCACACGAGCGCGCCGAGCTCCATCACGGCGGCGTTCGTGGCGGCTGCGTCGTCGCGGTCCGCCGGCAGCACGGACTCCATCAGCGGGAGGTCCTGCTTCGCCTTCGCCGGCCCGGGTTCGCCCTGGCCGAGGACCGCACGTGCGAGCACGCGGCGCACGTTGACGTCCACGACCGGGTGCCGGTCGCCGTACGCGAAGACCGCGACGGCCCGCGCGGTGTAGTCGCCGATGCCCGGCAGCGCGAGCAGGGCGTCGACGTCGCGCGGCACGACGTTGCCGTGGTGGGTCGCGATGGCGGTCGCCGCCGCGTGCAGCGCGAGCGCGCGTCTCGGATAGCCGAGCCGGTCCCAGGCACGCACCGCCTCGGACGGCGGCGAGTCCGCGAGGTCGCGAGGCGTCGGCCACCGGGTGAGCCACGCCTCCAGACGGGGGATCACGCGCGCGACCTGCGTCTGCTGCAGCATGATCTCGCTGACGAGCGTCCCCCACGCGGGGAAGCCGGGGCGCCGCCACGGCAGGTCCCGCGCCTGCTGCCGGAACCACGCGATCAGCGGGGTCGCGATGTCGGGCCGTTCCGGCGTGGCCGGCTCCTGCACGCCGCGTCGCGCGGTCGGTTCGTCCACATCCGGTCTGGAGGCCCGACGCGCGTTCACCTCGACAGCCTACGGTGGACGCATGGCACGCTGGGCACCAGAAGAGACCGACACGATGGCTGCGATCGCTGCAGAGGCGATCGCGCAGGTCGGCACGAACCGCACCGTCATCGGCGTCGACGGGCAGGACGGCACCGACCTCGAACGGGTCGCGGCCGCGCTCGTCACCGGTTTCGAGCAGCACGGGGTCTCCGCGATGGCGGCAGCCGCGCCGTCCGCCGACCAGGACACGCTCCGGTCCGACCTGGTGACGCCGTTCCGCACGACCGGAGCCGGTGACGGTGTCCTGGTCGTGCACGGGCGGGGCGTCCTGGCCCCGGGGGTGCGTACCCTGTGGCGCTGGTCGCTGTGGGTGGAGCAGGAGTCCGGCCGGCTCGAGCGCCGTGCCGACGTGAAGATCGCGGCCTCCGCCGTGCTCGACGTCACCGATCCCGAGCATCCCCGTCGCGAGTGGAACGACGCCTGCTGACCGGCGCTGGTAATCTCGCCTGGTGCTCGAAACCGCGCCGGACGGCATCCTCCTCGTCGACAAACCGCAGGGGATCTCCAGCCACCGGGTGGTCTCCATCGCCCGTCGGCGCCTCGGCCTGAAGAAGGTCGGCCACGCCGGGACCCTCGACCCCATGGCCACCGGGCTGCTGCTGCTCGGCATCGGGCCGTCCACCCGGTTGCTGACGCACCTGGTGGGCCTGGACAAGACCTACACGGCGACCATCCGGCTCGGTGTCTCGACGGACTCGGACGACGCCGACGGCACGCCGACCGCTGCCGTCGGTGTGATCGCTGCCGACGTCTCGGACGACGCCGTCGAGACCGCCGTCGCAGCACAGCGGGGTGTGATCGACCAGGTCCCGTCCACGGTCAGCGCGATCAAGGTCGACGGGCGCCGTGCCTACGACCTGGCGCGCAAGGGCGAGGCGGTGGAGCTCAAGTCGCGCACGGTGACCGTCTCGCAGTTCGACGTGACGACGCGGAACGAGCGGACCGTCGCCGTCGACGGCACCGACGTCGCCGTGGTGGACCTCGACGTCGTCGTGACCTGCTCGTCGGGCACCTACGTCCGCGCGCTCGCGCGTGACGTCGGCGCTGCCCTCGGCACCGGAGCGCACCTCGTCGCGCTCCGGCGGACCCGCGTCGGACCGTTCGACGTGCAGGACGCGATCGACCTCGAGGACGACACCGTCGACGTCCGCGCCGCGCTCGCACGTCCGGCGGACATCGCCCGGCGGCTCTTCTCGTCCGTGACCCTCGACGCAGCCTCGGCGAAGGACCTCAGCGACGGCAAGCGCGTCGCGGCCGAGCACCCCGACTCGGACGGTCCGGTGGCAGCGGTCACCGCGTCCGACGACCGGCTGGTCGGCCTCGTCTCCGTCCGCCGTGGACTGCTCCGGGTCATCACGAACTTCCCGACGCCCGGTGCGTCGTCCTCCTCGCAGACCGGAGCCCGCGCGTGATCGAGTGGTACATGTGGGTGCAGCTGGTGCTCGCCGTGGTGGTGGGGCTCTTCGCAGTCGTCGTGGGGTTCATCGGCTGGAAGCCGAACGACTACACCGTCGGCGCCCTCGTGCTCATCGAACTGCTGCTCCTGGTGCAGGGCGTCATCTCGATCGTGCTGCCCGCGACGGGCAGTCCGCCCGACGGCAACGCGCTCGAGTTCGGGGTGTACGCCGTGTCGGTGCTGCTCGTCCCACCGGCCGCGGTCGTGTGGGCACTGGTCGACCGCACGAAGTGGAGCACCGTGGTGCTCGGCGCCGGGGCCTTCACCGTCGCGGTGATGGTCTACCGGATGTACCAGATCTGGTTCGCGCTGAACTGACGCCAGAGGTCATGCGCGGAGCCGCGCGTCGGTAGAATCGGTGCAATGGCGACCAGATCCTCACTCGCGACCGGCATCGGCCGCGTCCTCATCGCCGTGTACGGCATCCTCGCGCTGGCGGCGACCGGACGCAGCGTCGTGCAGATCATCGAGAAGTTCTCGTTCGCACCGTTCGCCTACACGCTCAGTGCCATCGCTGCCGTCGTCTACATCGTCGCGATGATCGCCCTCATCGTGCCCGGCCGGTTCTGGTACCGGGTCGCCTGCGTCACGATCGTGTTCGAGATGACCGGCGTGCTCGTCATCGGCACCCTGTCGCTGTTCGACCGCCAGTTGTTCCCCGACGACACCATCTGGTCGTACTACGGGATGGGCTACGCCTTCGCGCCGCTCGTGCTGCCGATCGCCGGGCTCTGGTGGCTCCGCAAGCACCACCGCACCGCGGTCACCGAGTCGTCGGCACCGGTTGCGTCCTCGTCCACCGCCCCGGCGAGCGAGTAGGAGCAGCCGTGCAGTTCTACGAGGACACCGCCGACGTGGCGGACGGGTTCGGGCCGAGTGCGGTCACCATCGGCAAGTTCGACGGCGTGCACGTCGGGCACCGTGCCGTCATCGCACACCTCGAGCGTGCCGCTCGCGAGCACGACCTCGTGGCCACCGTGGTCACGTTCGACCGCCACCCGCTCAACGTCATCGACCCGCCGCACGTCCCGCCGGCCCTGACGAGCACCGCGCAGCGCCGCGAACTGCTCGAGGATGCCGGGGTGGACGCCACCCTGCTGCTCCGGTTCGACCAGGAACTGCAGTCGAAGTCGCCCGAGGCGTTCGTGTCCGAGATCCTCGTCGACACCCTGCACGCCCGGCTCGTCTTCGTCGGCAGCGACTTCCGTTTCGGCGCGAAGGGCGCCGGCGACGTCGCGCTGCTGCGTGCCATGGGGGAGCAGCACGGGTTCACGGTCGAGCTCATCGACGACGTGGACCTGATCGACGACGTCCGACCCGACGGTGAGCGCCGGGTGTCCTCCACCTGGATCCGGGAGCTCCTGGGTCAGGGCCGTGTGGCCGAGGCCGCACGACTCCTCGGGCGGGAACACGCCGTGCGGAGCGTCGTGGTGCACGGCAACCAGCGCGGCCGGGCGATGGGGTACCCCACCGCGAACCTCGACCCGGCGTGCGAGGGCTTCGTCCCCGCCGACGGCGTCTACGCCGCCCGGGTGCTGCACGACGGCACCGTCTACCCGGCAGCGGTGTCGGTCGGCAACAACCCGACGTTCGAGGGCGTGCCGGCGAAGCAGATCGAGGCGCACCTGCTCGACGTCGACATCGACCTGTACGGCGATCGCATCTCGGTGCTCTTCGTGTCGTACGTGCGCGGCATGGTGAAGTTCTCGTCGATGGACGAGCTCGCCGCGCAGATGCGGCAGGACGACCTCGACATCCGGCTGCTGCTCGGACTGCCCGCGCCGGTCTGACCTGCTGAGCACGC
This sequence comes from Curtobacterium sp. MCBD17_026, assembly GCF_003234895.2. Taxonomy (NCBI): domain Bacteria; kingdom Bacillati; phylum Actinomycetota; class Actinomycetes; order Micrococcales; family Microbacteriaceae; genus Curtobacterium; species Curtobacterium sp. MCBD17_026. The sequence goes on from NZ_CP126281.1 coordinate 1,556,926, forward strand.
TGGATCGGCCAGCACGCTGGTCCGGCTCGCCCGCTGGTTCCCCCGGCACGAACGACGCCCCCGTGACCGATCGGTCACGGGGGCGTCGTTCGTGGTGCGGAGGCTCAGCCGCCCAGGGCGTCGAGCCAGATCTTGCGGGCGTCGAGGGCTTCCTGCGCGTCCTTGATCTTCCGGGCGTCGCCGGTGGCCTGCGCCGCGGCGAGCTCGGACTGGAGCTTGCCGATCGCGTCTTCCAGCTGGCTCGCGAGGCCGTTCTGACGGGCCTTGCGCTCCGGGTTCGATTCCTTCCAGTGCGCGTCCTCGAGCCCACGCACGTGGTCCTCGACGGCACGCAGGCGGTCCTCGACCCGACGGACGTCACCGCGGGGGACCTTGCCGATCTCGTCCCACCGGCGCTGGATCCCGGTGAGGGTCTTGCGCGCGGCCACCCGGTCGGTCGCCTGCAGGAGCGGCTCGGCCTCGGTCAGCAGGGCCTGCTTCGCCTCGAGGTTGGCGGAGAACTCTTCGTTCTCAGCTGCGCTCTCGGCGTGGCGCTGCTCGAACAGCACGTCTCCGGCGGCCTTGAAGCGCGCCCAGAGTGCGTCGTCGTGGCGCTTGCCTGCACGCCCGGCGTTCTTCCAGTCGTCGAGGAGCTGGCGGTAGTCCGGGATCGCGTCGGAACCGCGGGGCGCGAGGGCCTCGGCCTGCGCCACGAGCTCCTGCTTGCGGGTCCGGGCGTCACGGTGCTGTGCGTCCAGCTCGGAGTAGAAGGCACGACGGTGCTGGTCAACGGTGGACCGCGCTGCGCGGAACCGCTTCCAGAGGTCGTTGGCCTCGTTCTTGGGGATGCGCGGGCCGTCGTGCTGGTGCTGCTGCCAGCGCGCGAACACGTCGTCGAGCTGCGCCGTGATCTGCTTCCACTGCGCGCGCGCCGGATCCACCGCGGCGAGTGCCTCGGCTTCCTCGACCAGGGCGGTGCGGTGCGCCAGGGCGTCCTGCAGCGCCTGCTGCGCCTGTTCCGCCTGCTCCTTGGTGAGCGAGCCGAGCTGCTCGGTGAGCGCGCCCACGCGGGTCTCGAGCGACTTGATGTCACCCACCACCCGCGCGTCGGCGACCAGAGCGGTCAGGTGCTCCACCGTCCGGGCGACGTCGTTCGCCGACGCACCGCGCTGGACGCGCTGCTCGGCGATCTTCACCTGCCCCTCGAGGTCGGCGTACTTCCGCGCGAAGTAGGCGAGGGCTTCTTCGGGGGTGGCGTCCGGGTACTCACCGACAGCACGTTCGGTCTCTTCGTACCGGACGTACACGGTCCCGTTCTCGTCGACCCGCCCCCAGGTCGTTGCTTCGTCAGATCCCACAGGTCTCGCCTCGATCGTGGTCGTGCATCGCCGACGTCACCGTCGGCACGGTCAGGTCGTCAGCCTATTGCACGGACGGGCTCCGCCGCCCGACCGGTGCGCCGGGTTGTGGACTACTTCTGCTCCGCGATGGTCGCGTCGGTGATCTTCGTCGCCACCTTCGGCTCGCCGGTGCCGTCGCCGCCGGGCGATGCGATGCCCTTCGCGGCGATCTTCGACTCGAGCTCGGACAGCCCGCTCGTGACCTTGCCGACGACCGTGTAGCCGCCCGTGGAGCCGTCGAGCGTGGTATCCCCGTAGACGATGAAGAACTGCGTCGACTGCGAGTACGGGGAGTCCGACCGTGCGATGGCGATCGTGCCCTCCTCGTAGACGCCGTCCTCCGGCACGTTCTCGAGCGGGCCGTACTCGAAGCCGGCGTCACCGGTGCCGTCGCCGTTCGCGGAGCCGCACTGCAGGAACTTCAGCCCGTCGCTGTCGGCGAGCCGGTGGCAGGTGGTGCCGTTGTAGAACTGCTCACGGATCAACGAGATCTCGACGCTCGTGGCCTGCGGCGCCTTCGCGCCGTCCAGCTCGATGCCGAGGTCGATGTCCTCGTTGAGCGTGAGGGTGCCGGTCCAGGTCGTGCCCTTCGCGATCGACTTGCTCGGCACGTCGCCGGTGTTGCCGGCCGTGGCGCTGGCCGACGGCGTGGCCGTCGACGACGCGGAGGCGCTCGGGGCCTGGGCGTCCGATCCCCGCGATCCTGCGAAGGCGAGCTGCGACCCGGTGGCGAGGGCCGCGACGAGGACGAGGGCACCGGCGCCGATCAGGTTGTCCCGCACGCGGCGGCGTCGCTGCCGCTCGTGGAGGCCCTGGCGGGCCTGGTAGAGGCGGAGGCGCTCGCGCGCCTCACGGTTGTCACGCGCTGGGTTCTTCGGTGCCACGGTGCTGGTCTGCCCTCTCGTCGCATTGTGCAACGAGCGTAGCCGAACGGTCGCCGCCACCAGTCGGGAGGCGCGGCCTGCGTCGGTGGACCGGCCTACGATTGCAGGATGGCAGCGGATCGTTCGGGAATGCACGCGCCCACCACGGGTGGTCGCGCCGGTCTCGCGCAGGGTTCCGTCCCACTCGCCGTCCGGATGCGCCCCACCAGCCTCGACGAGGTCGCCGGTCAGCAGCACCTGCTCGGCCGGGGTTCGCCCCTGGTGCAGCTCGCCACCGGCACGCGTGAGAACCCCGGCGGGGTCTCCGTGATCCTGTGGGGACCACCCGGAACCGGCAAGACCACGCTGGCGCAGGCCATCGCACGGCAGTCCGGTCGCGAGTTCGTCGAGCTCTCGGCCGTGACCGCCGGTGTGAAGGACGTGCGCGAGGTCATGGAGAAGGCGCTGACCCACCGTGACCTGTACGGGTCGACCACGGTGCTGTTCCTCGACGAGATCCACCGGTTCAGCAAGGCCCAGCAGGACGCCCTGCTGCCCGGCGTCGAGAACGGGTGGGTCATCCTCATCGCGGCCACCACCGAGAACCCGTCGTTCTCGGTCATCTCGCCGCTGCTGTCCCGTTCGCTGCTCCTGACGCTCAAACCGCTCACCGATCCCGACCTCGGCATGCTCGTCGACCGCGCGGTGGAAGACCCCCGCGGGCTCGGCGGTGCCGTCGTCCTCGGTGACGAAGCCCGCAGCGCGATCATCCGGCTCGCGTCCGGTGACGCCCGACGTGCCCTCACCGCGCTCGAGGCCGCGGCGGCGTCGGCCAGCGCCGCGCAGGACGAGGACGACGACACCGTGCCCGTCGTCGATGCCGACACCGTCGCGGCAGCGGTCGACCGGGCCCTGCTGCGCTACGACCGACAGGGCGACGAGCACTACGACGTCATCAGCGCGTTCATCAAGTCGGTGCGGGGGAGCGACGTCGACGCCGCCCTGCACTACCTCGCCCGGATGATCGAGGCCGGCGAGGACTCCCGGTTCATCGCGAGGCGGATCATCATCTCCGCGTCCGAGGACATCGGCATGGCCGATCCGCAGGCGCTGCCCATCGCCGTCGCGGCGGCCCAGGCCGTCCAGCTCATCGGGATGCCCGAGGGGCGGATCCCGCTGGCCGAGGCGGTCGTCTACCTGGCGACGGCGCCGAAGTCGAACGCCGCCTACAACGGGGTCAACCAGGCGATGGCCGACGTCAAGGCGGGGCGCATGGGCACGGTCCCGATGCACCTGCGCGACGCGCACTACGCCGGGGCGAAGCGCCTCGGGCACGGCAAGGGGTACGTCTACTCCCACGACGCCGAGCACGGGGTCGCCGAGCAGCAGTACCTGCCGGACGCACTCGAGGGCACCGAGTACTACACGCCGACTGCCAACGGGTACGAGCGCGAGGTCGGGCCGCGGCTCGAACGACTCCGGAAGATCACACGCGGCCACTAGCGTCGGTGCTTCTGCGCTCGCCCCGATGCTGCTAGCATTGCCGGGCCTACGTCCTGGTCCTCGAGCACGGCTGCGTCGAGGACAGAGTGCCACTCCGGTGGTACGGGGGCAGAGGTTCGGACTGTAGCCGTCCGATCCCACAGGCTCATCCCTCTGGATCCCGTCGTCGGGGCCACCGGCACTCGCGTGCCCGGCCTCCGGTGAGTATTCAGTTCGAACAGAGAAAAGGACCCTGTGTCTACCAAGTCACGTACCCGCAGCAAGACCCGCCTGTCGCGCGCACTCGGCATCCCGCTGACGCCGAAGGCTGCCCGTTACCTCGAGAAGCGCCCCTACGGGCCCGGTGAGCACGGCCGTACGCGCCGTCGTGCGGACAGCGACTACGCCGTCCGCCTCCGTGAGAAGCAGCGTCTGCGCGCCCAGTACGGCATCCGCGAGAAGCAGCTCCGCATCGTCTTCGAAGAGGCCCGCAAGACGAAGGGCCTGACCGGTGAGAACCTGGTCGAGCTCCTCGAGCAGCGCCTCGACGCCCTCGTGGTCCGTGCCGGCTTCGCCCGCACCACCGCGCAGGCCCGTCAGCTGATCGTGCACCGCCACATCCTGGTCGACGGCAAGCTCGTCGACCGCCCCTCCTTCCGCGTCAAGGAGGGCCAGCTGATCCACGTCAAGGCGAAGTCCGAGTCGATGGAGCCCTTCCAGGTCGCCGCTGCCGGTGGCCACCAGGAAGTCCTCCCGAAGGTCCCGGGCTACCTCGAGGTCGAGATCGAGAAGCTCCAGGCCCGCCTCGTGCGTCGCCCGAAGCGCGCCGAGGTCCCCGTGACCTGTGAAGTGCAGCTCGTCGTCGAGTACTACGCAGCTCGCTGATCCACTGATCACACCCGAACGGCGGGTCGTCCTCTCGAGGGCGACCCGCCGTTCGGCGTTCCGGCACCGGAACACGCCGCCGTCTCGGCGAGGCGCCTCGGTGTGCGCGAGACGCCGCCGGTTTCGGCGGCGTCGCGCCGACACGACGGCGTCTTGCAGACGGGGACGCGTGGAAGTGCCCGGCGACTAAGCTTGTCCGGGCATGCACCGCCCGGGTGCACAGAGGGAGAGGCACCGTGAAACAGCTGTTCTTCGTCGCCGTCGGCATCGTCATCGGGTTCGCCGTCGCACACCGGGTCGCCCAGACCTCCGGTGGCGCCCGGCTCTTCGCCGAGGTGAACGCCAAGACGAAGGCCTTCACGGGTGCCGTCGCGGACGGCTACCGGTCGCGCGAGGCCGAGCTCCGTACCGACGTCTGAGCGCTCCGACCGAGCAGCCACGACCCTCCTCCACCCACGACCTGAACCCAGGAAGCACCATGCAGACCGCAGAGATCCGCCGCCGTTGGCTCCAGTACTTCGGTGACCGCGGCCACACCGTCGTCCCGTCCGCGTCCCTCGTCTCCGACGACCCGTCGCTCCTCTTCACGGTCGCCGGCATGGTGCCGTTCATCCCGTACCTGACGGGTCTCATCCCGGCGCCGTTCCCGCGGGCGACGAGCGTGCAGAAGTGCATCCGCACGAACGACATCGAAGAGGTCGGCAAGACCCCTCGCCACGGCACCTTCTTCCAGATGAACGGGAACTTCTCGTTCGGCGACTACTTCAAGGAGCAGGCGATCCAGTTAGCCTGGGAGTTCCTGACCAAGCCCGAGACCGACGGTGGGCTCGGCTTCTCACCCGACGACCTCTGGGTCACCGTCTACGAAGAGGACGACGAGGCGATTGGCTTCTGGAAGCAGCACTCCTCGCTGCCCGACGAGCGGATCCAGCGCCTCGGCAAGGACACCAACTACTGGTCGACCGGACAGCCCGGACCGGCGGGTCCCTGCTCGGAGATCTTCTTCGACCGTGGCCCCGAGTACGGCATCGACGGCGGCCCGGCCACGGACGACGACCGGTACGTCGAGATCTGGAACCTCGTCTTCATGCAGTACCAGATCGCCGACGTGCGGTCGAAGTACGACTTCGAGATCACCGGCGAGCTGCCGAACAAGAACATCGACACCGGCATGGGGCTCGAGCGCGTCGCCTTCATCAAGCAGGGCGTCGACAACATGTACGAGATCGACCAGGTGCGCCCGGTGCTCGACCGTGCGGCCGAGATCTCCGGCCGGCCCTACGGTGCCGTGCACGAGGACGACGTGCGGATGCGCGTCATCGCCGACCACGTCCGTTCCTCGCTGATGCTCATCGCCGACGGCGTGAGCCCGTCGAACGAGGGCCGCGGGTACATCCTCCGTCGGCTGCTCCGTCGCACCGTCCGCGCGATGCGCCTGCTCGGTGTCGAGGCCCCTACGTTCCCCGAGCTCTTCCCGGCGTCCCGCGACGCCATGCGCGACGCCTACCCCGAGGTGGCGTCCGACTACGACCGGATCTCCCGCATCGCCTACGCGGAAGAGGAGACCTTCCTCCGCACCCTGGCGCAGGGCACGACCATCCTGGACGTCGCGGTCGAGCGCGCGAAGCAGGACGGCGCCCCGTCGATCGGCGGCGACACGGCGTTCCTGCTGCACGACACGTTCGGGTTCCCCATCGACCTGACGATGGAGATGGCCGAGGAAGCCGGCGTGCACGTCGACCGCACGGCGTTCGAGACCCTGATGTCCGAGCAGCGTGCCCGGGCGAAGGCCGACGCGAAGAGCAAGAAGACCGCGATCGCCGACCTGAGCGTCTACAGCGCTTTCCGGGCGAAGGGTGAGACGACGTTCCTCGGCTACGACGCGCTCGAGGCCGAGACGCGCGTGCTCGGCATCATCGTCGGCGGCGTGAGCGTCGACCGTGCGGTCGCTGGTGACATCGCCGAGGTCATCCTCGGCGAGACCTCCCTGTACGCCGAGTCGGGTGGCCAGGACGCCGACCAGGGCTCGATCGTCGGCAACGGGTTCGACCTCGAGGTCCTCGACGTCCAGCGACCGGTCTCCGGGCTGTGGAGCCACACCGTGCAGGTCCGCTCCGGCGAGGTCGGTGTCGGCGACGCCGCGAGCACCGTCGTCGACGCGGAGTACCGCCGCGGTGCGACCCAGGCGCACTCCGCGACACACCTGGTCAACGCGGCCCTCCGCGACATCCTCGGCCCGGAGGCGCTGCAGGCCGGTTCGTACAACAAGTCCGGCTACATGCGCCTCGACTTCTCGTGGTCCCAGCCGGTCTCGCTCGAGACCCGCTCCGAGATCGAGGAGGTCGTGAACACCGCGATCCGCACCGACCTCGAGGTCTCCACGCGCATCCTGCCCATCGACGAGGCGAAGGCCCTCGGGGCGCAGGCCCTGTTCGGTGAGAAGTACGGCGCCGAGGTCCGCATGGTCGACATCGGCGGCCCGTGGTCCCGCGAGCTCTGCGGTGGCACGCACGTCGCCTCGAGCGCGCAGATCGGGCTCGTCAACCTGGTGGGGGAGTCGAGCGTCGGTTCGACGAACCGCCGCGTCGAGGCACTGGTCGGCCTCGAGGGGTTCCGCGACCTCGCCGTCGAGCGCACGATCGTGTCGCAGCTCTCCAGCGCGCTCAAGGCACCCCGTGCCGACCTGCCGGCCCGGGTCCAGAACCTGATGGAGGACCTCCGGTCCGCCCAGAAGAAGCTCGCCGAGTACGAGTCGGCGAACCTGCAGCAGCGCGTGCCCGCCATCGCCCGCAACGCCACGACCGTCGGCGCCACCACCGTGGTCGCCGAGACGGTCGACGGCCTGCAGTCCGGCGACGACCTGCGCTCGCTCGCCACCGGCGTGCGCGGCCAGCTGGGTGACGGCGCGGCCGTCGTCGTGCTCGGGGCGGTCGTCGGCGGCAAGCCGATCGTGATCGTCGCGACCAACGACGCCGCTCGTGCTGCGGGCGTGCAGGCGGGCCCACTCGCGAAGGAGGCCGCCGGCGTGCTCGGTGGCGGTGGCGGCGGCAAGCCGGACCTGGCGCAGGGCGGCGGGACCGACGCGGCCGCGCTCCCCGCGGCGCTGCGTGCCGTGACCGCACGGCTCGCGGGCTGACCGTGGGCATCCGGTCCGGGCGGCGGCTCGGCGTGGACGTCGGGCGCGCCCGGATCGGGGTCGCCGTGTGCGACCGCGACGGTCTGCTGGCGACGCCGGTCGAGACCGTCCGTCGTGACGACTCGAAGGACCTCCGGCGGATCCTCGAGCTCGCGGACGAGTACGACGTGCTCGAGGTCGTCGTCGGGCTGCCCCTGTCGATGTCGGGTGGGGACACGGCCTCGACCGAGGACGCCCGCGTCTTCGCCGCCCGGATCGCGGCGCGTCGGCCGGTGCGCCTGGTCGACGAACGACTGTCGACCGTGACGGCCCAGCGGGGGCTGCACCAGGCCGGCAAGAACACGAAGAAGTCCCGGGCCGTGATCGACCAAGCAGCCGCTGTTATCATTCTGCAACACGCGCTCGACCACGAGCGCAGTGCCGGTGCCCCTCCGGGCACCACGCTTCCCTGACAGGGCTGCCCGATACCGCACATGGGTGCTCTCGTCGTCAGCTGCGAGGACGACGGTGCCCAGGTGGAGTTCCCGACCGAGAGACCGAGGACGTTGGCAGACGATCTGGACTGGAACGCGATCATCGCGCCCGGCAACGACGCCGAGCGGCGGAAGGCGACTTCCGACCGCACGACAGGCACCGATGACCGCGACGACGCTGGTCAGGTGACCCCACCCCCGGCGCCTCCGATGTCCCGACGCGAAGCCCGTGCCCTCGAGGCCGAACGAGCCCGTGTCGCAGCGATCGACGAGCCGCCGGTCCCCGAACGGACCACCGATACGCCGGCAGCCGCACACGACGAACGCCCGGCGTCCCCCGCAGACGCGCCGATCGCCACCCGTCCCGAAGACCTGCACCCCGAGGTCGCCGCACTGCTGACCGGCGAGCTGCCGACCGAGCCCGCGACGACCGCTGCGGGCGGCGGATCCGGAGCCGACGGGACGGACGACGGTGACGTGACCGGCGGCGGTGGCGCCGCGGGAGGCGGCGGCCGCGGGGGACGAGGCGGGGGAGGACGTGCCTCCAGGCCGCCCCGGGAGCCACGGCCGAAGCGCCGGCGCGGACCGCTCGTCGCTGGACTCGTCATCGTCGCGGTGGTGCTCGCCGCCGGCGTCGGGGCGTACACCTTCGCCGCCCCCAAGATCCAGCAGCTCATCGCGGCGATCAGCGGCGCGCAGGAGCCCGACGACTACACGGGCGACGGCACCTCGAAGGTGACCATCACCATCAAGCAGGGCGACATCGGCGAGAACGTCGCCGCGACGTTGCAGCGCAGCGGCGTCGTCAAGGACTCGAAGGTGTTCTACAAGCTCCTGCTGGCCTCGCCGGACGTGCAGTTCCAGCCCGGTTCGTACGCGCTGAAGAAGCAGATGAGCTCGAAGTCCGCGCTCGCGGCACTGCAGGACACGAAGAACCGCGTGCAGGCGTCGATCATCATCCCGGAGGGCACCGCTCTCGCCGACATCGAGGCCGGGATGGTCTCGAAGGCCGGCCTGACCGCGAAGGAGGTCGACGCGGCCGCGAAGGACCTGTCGGCCTACGACCTGCCGTCCGGCGTCACGACGCTCGAGGGCTGGCTCTTCCCCGCGACCTACCCGATCAACCCGGGCTGGACCGCCGAGCAGTACTTCAAGTCGATGGTCGACACCATGAAGGAGCACCTGTCCGCCGCCGGCGTCAAGGAAGCCGACCAGGAGCGCACCATCGTCTTCGCGTCGCTGGTGCAGAAGGAAGCCGGCCTCGCGGCCGACTACCCCAAGGTCGCGCGGGTGTTCCAGAACCGCCTCGACCAGGGCATGCGCCTGCAGTCCGACGCCACCGTCGCCTACGGCACGGGCAACACGCACACCGTGACGACGACCGACGCCGAACGGGCCGACGAGTCGAACGCGTACAACACCTACGTGCACGAGGGGCTGCCGCCGGCACCGATCTCCAACCCCGGGGACATCGCGATCAAGGCCGTGACGAACGAGGCCCCGGGCAAGTGGCTGTACTTCGTGACGGTGAACCTGGAGACCGGCGAGACGGTGTTCTCGAACACCTACAACGAGCACCTCGTCGCGGTGAAGCAGTTCCAGGCATGGCTGCGGGCGCACCCCGACTACCAGTAGGACGGCGACGTCGCACGGCGGTGCGCTGTGGGAGGATTGCGGCATGCTTCGTTGGTTGACTGCTGGTGAGTCCCACGGACCCGAACTGATCGCCATGCTCGAGGGCCTGCCCGCGGGAGTCCCGGTGTCGTTCGAGTCCATCCGTGCCGATCTCGCGCGCCGCAAGCTCGGCTACGGCCGTGGCTCGCGGATGAAGTTCGAGCAGGACGAGCTTCACGTGTCCGGCGGCGTCCGGCACGGCTACTCGCTCGGCAGCCCCATCGCGATCCGTATCGGCAACACCGAGTGGCCGAAGTGGGTCGAGGTCATGAACCCCGAGCCGATCGAGTCCACCGAGATGTCCCGCGGTCGGAGCGCCCCGCTGACCCGACCGCGTCCGGGTCACGCCGACCTGGTCGGCATGCAGAAGTACGGCTTCGACGAGGCCCGCCCGATCCTGGAGCGTGCGAGCGCCCGCGAGACCGCTGCCCGGGTGGCGCTCGGCGCCGTCGCGAAGTCGTTCCTGGCCGAACTCGGCATCCGCTCGGTGGCGCACACGCTGCAGGTCGGGACCGTCCGGGTCCCGGACGGCACGGACCTGCCGCTGCCCGACGACGTGGACCGCCTCGACGAGGACCAGCTGCGCTGCTTCGACGCCGAGACCTCCGCACGGATGGTCACCGAGGTCGAGGCCGCGAAGAAGGACGGCGACACCCTCGGCGGCGTCGTCGAGGTGCTGTTCTACGGCGTCCCGCCGGGCCTCGGCTCGCACGTGCACTGGGACCGCCGGCTCGATGCCCGCCTCGCCGCGGCGATCATGGGGATCCAGGCCATCAAGGGCGTCGAGGTCGGCGACGGCTTCGCGACCGCCGGGCGCCGGGGCTCCGCCGCCCACGACGAGCTGTACCGCGAGGACGGCGAGATCTACCGCACGAGCGACCGCGCCGGTGGGACCGAGGGCGGGATGTCCACGGGCACCGTGCTGCGGGTCCGCGCCGGCATGAAGCCGATCGCGACCATCCCGCACGCCCTGCACACGGTGGACGTCGTCTCCGGAGAGGACGCCTCGGCGCACCACCAGCGCTCGGACGTCTGCGCCGTGCCCGCGGCGGGTGTCGTCGCCGAGGCGATGGTGGCCCTGGTGCTCGCCGACGCGGTGCTCGAGAAGTTCGGCGGCGACAACGTCGTCGAGACGAAGCGCAACCTCGACGCCTACCTCGCCGCGATCCCGGAGACCCTGCGGACGCGCCGGACCGAACCGTCGGCGACCTCGACCGACCTGTGAGTACCGACGTCGGACGCGCCGACGCGCCCGTGGTCGTCATCGGCCCGATGGGCGCCGGCAAGTCGAGCGTCGGCAAGCGGGTCGCGAAGGCGCTCGGCGTCCCGTTCACGGACACCGACCGGGTCATCGTGCGCGAGCACGGGCCGATCCCCGGGATCTTCGCCGACCGCGGTGAGCCGGCGTTCCGCGCACTCGAAGCCGAGGCCGTCCGGGGAGCGCTCGCCATCGGCGGCGTGATCGCCGTGGGCGGGGGAGCCGTCACCCACGCGGACACCCGGCAGGCCCTGAGCGGGGCGCGCATCGTCCTGCTCACCGTGTCGCCCGAGGCCGTCGCCGACCGCATCGCCGGGTCCGACCGGCCGCTGCTGGCGAACGGCGGGATCGACGCCTGGCAGACGATCATGGACGAGCGGGCCGCCACTTACGCCGAGCTCGCGCACGTGGTGGTCGACACGTCTCGCCGGCCGATGTCCCGGGTGGTCGACGAGGTCGTCACGTGGCTGCGCAGCGACGCCGGCACCACCGAGCGCAGCGACGCAAACGCCTCCGAGCGCAACGGCACCACCACCACCGCGCCCGGCAGCACCACCACCGCGCCCGGCAGCGCGACCAGCAGCACCACCAGCACCGAAGGAGCACCGTGACCGAGTCGACCCTGCCCGCCGGGACCACCGAGATCCGGGTCGGCGGTGACGACGGCTACACGGTGGCCGTCGGCACGGACCTGCTCGGCGCCCTGCCCTCGATCCTGGGCCCGCGCGTCGCCAAGGTCCTCATCGTGCACTCGCCGACGCTCGGTGCCCGGGCGAACGAGCTCCGTGCGCTGCTGGTCGAGGCCGGGCTCGAAGCCCTGATCGCCGAGGTCCCCGACGCCGAGGGCGCCAAGCGCGTCGAGGTCGCGGCGTTCTGCTGGCAGATCCTGGGGCAGGCGGACTTCACCCGCACCGACGCGGTCATCGGCCTCGGTGGCGGTGCCGTCACCGACCTGGCCGGCTTCGTCGCCGCGACCTGGCTGCGCGGTGTGCCGTACGTGGCCGTCCCGACCAGCGTGCTCGGCATGGTGGACGCCAGCGTCGGCGGGAAGACGGGCATCAACACGAACGAGGGCAAGAACCTGGTCGGCGCCTTCTCCGCCCCGCGTGCCGTCGTCGTGGACCTCGACCTCGCCCGCACGCTGCCGCGCAACGAGATCCTGACGGGCTTCGCGGAGATCGTGAAGGCCGGGTTCATCGCCGTACCCGAGATCCTGGACATCGTCGAGGCCGACGTCGACCGGGTGACCGACCCGACGACGCCGGAGTTCCGGCGGGTCGTCGAGCTCGCCATCGCGCTCAAGGCCGAGGTCGTCTCGGACGACTTCACCGAGCAGGGCCGACGCGAGATCCTGAACTACGGGCACACCCTCGGGCACGCGATCGAGCACGCTGAGCGGTACCAGTGGCGCCACGGGGCAGCGGTGTCGGTCGGCATGGTGTTCGCCGCCGAGCTCGCCCGACTCACGGGCCACCTGGACGACGCGACGGTCGACCGGCACCGGACGATCCTCGAGTCGCTCGACCTGCCGACCTCGTACGGCGTCGGGCGGTGGCAGGGGCTGCTCGCCACCATGCGTCGCGACAAGAAGGCCCGTGCCGGCATGCTGCGGTTCATCATCCTGGACGGCGTCGGCAAGCCCGTCGTGCTCGAGGGCCCCGAGGACCACCTGCTCTTCACCGCCTACCAGGAGGTCGGCGTCTAGCCACGCCGGTCAGCGCAGGACCCGTCGCGTCCGCTCCAGGACCGAGGCCAGCGCCGGGCCCGCGCCGACCTGTGGAAGCCGCGCCGGGCCTCCAGGCTGTGGAGGAGGACGGGGCGACGCGACGGACCGGGCCACCCGCACGCTGCGGACCCAGCGCCGGGGAGCAGACTGGCGGGCGTGCCCACCCCACCCCGACTGAGCGACCTCTCCGGCCCGCGCGATGCCGACACCGGCACCCTGCGCTCCCGTGGTCGACGCTTCACGGAACTCCTCTCGATCGCCCGCCGCCACCACCTGGTGCCGTTCCGTCGTCTCGACTTCTCGCACGACCCGGCCACCTCGGACCTGCGTCGCGACCAGGCCGAGCACCTGCGCCGGGCGCTCGAGGAAGCCGGTGGCGGGTTCGTGAAGATGGGCCAGCTGCTCTCCACCCGCGACGACCTGCTGCCCGAGGAATGGACCGAGGGACTCGCCCACCTGCAGCGGAACGTCACGGCGGCGCCGGCGGACGAGGTCCGTGCGCTCCTCGAGCAGGAGCTCGGTGCCCCGGTCGACCAGGTCTTCGCGACCTTCGACCCGGTGCCCGTCGCAGCGGCGTCCATCGCGCAGGTGCACCGAGCCCGGCTGACCGACGGCACCGCGGTCGCCGTCAAGGTGCAGCGGCCGGGGATCGACGCCGCGGTGCGCCGCGACGTCGACATCGCACTTCGTGTCGTCCGGTTCATGGCCCGGTGGTCGACCGAGGCGCGACAGGTCGGCGTGCAGGACATCGCGGGCCAGTACGCGGACGACCTGATCCGGCAGGTCGACTTCGTCTCGGAGCTCCGGAACCTCACGGCGCTGCGTGCTGCCCAGGCCCGCAGCGCGCGTCCGGACGAGGTCCGGTTCCCGGACCCCTACCCGGACCTGTCCGGCCGGCGTGTGCTCGTGATGGAGTTCCTGGAGGGCGACACGCTCAGCGCGATCCGCGCCGAGCGTTCCGAGCGCGACCTCGACGCGACGATGCGCGCGATCCTCCGCGCCTTCCTGCGCCAGGTCGTCTTCGACGGCCTGTACCACGCGGACCTGCACCCGGGGAACGTCCTGGTGCTGCCCGACGGGCGGCCCGCGTTGATCGACTTCGGATCGGTCGGGAGGCTCGACCCGGGTCTCCGGGACACGGTCCAGGACCTGTTGGCCGCCTACCTGCAGGACGACACGTCGCGGATCGCCGATGCGGTCCTGCGGATGGCGCCCGTGCGCGATGCGCACGACGAGCCCGACTTCCGTCGGGACATCGCCCGCTTCGTCGCGGACGAGCTCGGCCCGGGTGCGCGCATCGGTGTCGACACCGTGGACGACGCGGTCGAGGTCTTCGGGCGGTACCGGTTGAAGCCGCCGCCGGACTTCGTCGCCGCGGCTCGTGCCCTGGCCATCTTCGAGGGCACGCTCCGCACGCTCGCACCGTCGTTCGACCTCCTCGAGGAGTCCCGAGGACTCGCCCGGGAGCAGATCACCGACCAGCTCCGGCCGGGCAAGCTCCGGGACCTCGCGGCGAAGGAGCTGCTCGGCGTCGTGTCGGCTGCCCGCCGCCTGCCCCGCCGGGTGGACCGCATCGGCGAGGCGATCGAGACCGGCCGCTTCACGGTGAACATCCGGCTCTTCGCGGACAGCCGCGACCGGCGGCTCGTGTCCGGCATGATCCGGCGCATCCTGCTCGTGCTGCTCGGCGCGGGGGCGGGGATCCTGGCGATCGTCTACCTGTCGTTGCCGGCGCGACCGACGGCGGCCCTGTCCACCGGGGTCGCGGGCGGGTTGCTCGGGGGAGCGGCGGTGGTGCTGCTCGGCTGGGCGGCGATCGACGCCTGGCTCGCCCGACGGCGACGCTGACCGCGGCGCGCACCGCTCCGGCCGCCGGGCGGGCGTCCGCTACACTCGTCCGGGGCCGTCCGCGGCCCGAGGACACTTCACAACACGACCGAACGGGACACCGACGACTCATGGCCAGTACCACAGACATCAAGAACGGCGCCGTTCTCATCATCGACGGCCAGCTGTGGTCGGTCGTCGAGTTCCAGCACGTCAAGCCGGGCAAGGGCGGCGCGTTCGTCCGCACGAAGCTCAAGAACGTCGTCTCCGGCAAGGTCGTCGACCGCACGTTCAACGCCGGCGCGAAGATCGACACCGCGACCGTCGACCGTCGTGACTACCAGTTCCTCTACGAGGACGGCGACTCCTACGTGTTCATGGACACCGACACCTACGACCAGATCCCGGTCTCCGCGACCGTGGTCGGCGACGCCAAGAACTACCTGCTCGAGTCCGCGATGGTCACCATCGCGATGAACGAGGGCAACCCGCTGTACGTCGAGCTCCCGACGTCGATCGTCACCGAGGTCGAGACCGAGCCCGGCCTGCAGGGCGACCGTTCCTCCGGCGGCACCAAGGACGCGACCATCATCGCGACCGGCCACCGCATCCAGGTCCCGCTGTACCTGGAGAGCGGCACCCTGGTGAAGATCGACACGCGCGACGGCAGCTTCCTCGGCCGCGTCAACTCCTAGGCGCTGACCGTATGAGTGCTCGTTCGAAGGCCCGCAAGCGCGCCCTCGACATGCTGTACGTGGCCGAGGTGCGCGAGCTGCCGATCGCGGACGTGCTCGCCACCGAGACGGTCCGGCACCTGGACCAGCCGGAGCGTGCCTCCAGCTGGGACTACGCCCGCCAGATCGTCACCGGTGTCGACGACGCTCGTCACGAGATCGACTCCGTCATCGTCGACCACGCCCAGGGCTGGTCGATCGCCCGGATGCCGGTCCTCGACCGCTGCATCCTGCGGATGGCCGTGTGGGAGCTCCGGTTCAACCCGGAGGTGCCCGACGCCGTCGCCATCGCCGAGGCGGTCGAACTCGCGCAGTCGC
Source organism: Curtobacterium sp. MCBD17_026 (assembly GCF_003234895.2). Lineage (NCBI taxonomy): Bacteria > Bacillati > Actinomycetota > Actinomycetes > Micrococcales > Microbacteriaceae > Curtobacterium > Curtobacterium sp. MCBD17_026. The sequence continues at coordinate 1,572,681 of NZ_CP126281.1, forward strand.
TGTCCACCGAGGACTCGGCGGGCTTCGTCAACGGCGTGCTCGGGGCGGTCGCCGGCGGTCGCGCACCGTCCGGTCGGACGGTCGCAGGAGACCAGGAGTCCCGGTAGGGTTGACCACGTCAGCATCCTTTAATGCCGTCCAGTGAGGCGGGGAAGGGGGTCGACGTGGGAACCAGAACGGTCCTGCAACAGCCCGACATCACGCGTGCCCTGACACGCATCGCGCACGAGATCCTCGAAGCCAACCACGGGGGCTCGGACCTCGTGCTCCTCGGCATCCCGACCCGCGGCGCCGTCCTGGCGGAACGCCTCGGCCGGATCCTGGCAGGCATCGAGCCGGAGTGGTCCTCGGCCGCCGGCGGCATCGGGACGGAGCGTGTCGGCACGCTCGACGTCACCATGCACCGGGACGACCTCGGCCACGGCATCGGTCGCGCGCCGCACCGGACGGTCATCCCCGCCGGCGGCATCGACGGCAAGGTCGTCGTGCTCGTCGACGACGTGCTCTACTCCGGCCGCACCGTCCGCGCCGCGCTCGACGCGCTGCAGGGCATCGGGCGGCCGCGCGCCGTCCGGCTCGCCGTGCTCGTCGACCGCGGCCACCGCGAGCTGCCGATCCGTGCGGACCACGTGGGCAAGAACCTGCCGACCGCGTCCGACGAGCGGGTCACGCTGCACCTGGCCGAGACCGACGGCGACGACACCGTGTTCATCGAGCAGGGGGTGGCGTGATGCGGCACCTGCTCTCGACCGCCGACCTGTCCCGCGACCAGGCCGTCCACATCCTCGACGTCGCCGAGGAGATGGCCGAGGTCAACACGCGCGAGGTCCGGAAGCTCCCGGCCCTGCGCGGCAAGACCGTGGTGAACCTGTTCTTCGAGGACTCCACGCGCACCCGCATCTCCTTCGAGGCCGCCGCGAAGCGCCTGTCCGCCGACGTCCTGAACTTCGCCGCGAAGGGCTCGAGCGTCTCGAAGGGTGAATCCCTGAAGGACACCGTGCAGACCCTCGGCGCGATGGGCATCGACGGCATCGTCATGCGCCACGGAGCATCGGGCGCCCCACGGGTGCTGGCCGACGCCGACTGGATCGACGTGCCGGTGGTCAACGCCGGTGACGGGACCCACGAGCACCCGACGCAGGCGCTGCTCGACGCCTTCACCATGCGCCGCCGCCTGCACGGCGCCGGTTCGCGTGGCCAGGGCCTCGACGGCGTGCGCGTCCTGATCATCGGCGACGTGCTGCACAGCCGGGTAGCCCGGTCGAACGCGTGGCTGCTCCGCACCCTCGGGGCGAGCGTGACCTTCGCCGCGCCGCCGACGCTGCTGCCCGCCACCCCGTCCCCGTTCGGCGCCGCGGTGCACCACGACCTCGACACCGCCCTGGCCGAGGACCCGGACGTCGTCATGACGCTCCGCATCCAGCAGGAACGCATGAACGACGCCTTCTTCCCGAACCCGCGCGAGTACACGCGGCACTGGGGCCTGACGGCGGCGCGCTTCGGGCGACTGTCCGAGCGCACGCTGATCATGCACCCCGGTCCGATGAACCGCGGTCTCGAGATCGCCGGCGTCGCCGCCGACGACCCCCGCTCGACCGTCGTCGAGCAGGTCGAGAACGGCGTCTCGGTCCGGATGGCCGTCCTCTACCTCGCCCTGACGGGCAGTGCCGGCAACGGCACCGATGCGAAGGAGTCCGCCGCATGACCGCTCACCTGATCCGTGGCGCGCAGCTGGTCGACGGCTCGCGTGCCGACATCCGAACGGAGGGCGGGCGCATCACCGCGGTCGGGACCGGTCTCGACACGGCCGGCGCCACCACCGTGGACGCGGACGGCCTCATCGCCCTGCCCGGTCTCGTGGACCTCCACACGCACCTGCGCGAGCCCGGCCACGAGGAGTCCGAGACGGTCCTCACCGGGTCGCGTGCCGCGGCTGCCGGCGGGTTCACCGCCGTCAACGCCATGGCGAACTCGAGCCCCGTCGCGGACACCGCCGGGGTCGTCGAGCAGGTCCAGGCGCTCGGTGACGACGCCGGCTACGTGACGGTCCGCCCGATCGGCGCCGTGTCACAGGGGCTGCAGGGCACCCACCTGTCCGAGATCGGCGCGATGGCGACGTCCCGGGCGAAGGTCCGGGTCTTCTCGGACGACGGCTCCTGCGTGGCCGACCCGCTGCTCATGCGCCGCGCACTCGAGTACATCAAGGGCTTCGGCGGGGTGCTCGCGCAGCACGCCCAGGAGCCCCGGCTGACCATCGGCGCGCAGATGAACGAGGGCCGACTGTCATCGGAACTCGGCCTCGCGGGCTGGCCCGCCGTCGCCGAAGAGGCGATCATCGCCCGCGACGTCCTGCTCGCCGACCACGTCGGAGCACGCCTGCACGTCTGCCACGTCTCGACGGCCGGCAGCGTCGAGGTGATCCGGTGGGCCAAGTCTCGCGGCATCGACGTCACGGCCGAGGTCACGCCGCACCACCTGGTGCTCACCGAGGACCTCATCGCCGGCCACGACGGTGCCCCCGGGTACGACGCCCGCTACAAGGTGAACCCGCCGCTCCGCGCGCGCGAGGACGTCGAGGCACTCCGCGCTGCCCTGGCCGACGGCACCATCGACATCGTCGCGACCGACCACGCACCGCACACCGCCGAGGCGAAGTGCTGCGAGTGGCCCGCCGCCGCGAACGGCATGGTCGGCCTCGAATCCGCGCTGAGCGTGGTGCAGGCCGCGGTGGTCGACGACGGCCGGCTCGACTGGGCCGACGTCGCCCGGGTGCTGTCCGAGGCACCGGCGCGGATCGGCCAGGTCGAGGGGCACGGGCAGCGGATCGCCGAGGGAGCCCCCGCCGAGATCACCCTCTACGACCCGTCAGCCAGTCGCGAGTTCGCGGTCACCGACCTCGCCGGGCAGTCGCAGAACTCGCCGTACCTCGGCATGACGCTGCCGGGCCGGGTCGTCGCCACCTTCCACCAGGGGTACGCGACCGTGCTCGACGGCCGCGTCGTCGACGCGGAGACGACCGCGGCGCACGCCGCGGCGCACGCCGCGGCGCTGCGGACGGGGGCGCGCGCATGAGCGGTGACGCCCAGCGCTGGCTCCTCGGCGCGGTGATCCTGCTCGCGGTCGCCGCCCTGTTCGTCGCGATGGCGCGCACCTGGCGGACGCGGACCAGGAAGCAGGCGGAAGCCGTGCCTCCGGTCCGGGTGCCGGCCGACCTGGCACCGGCGGTCGGGTCGTGGGACGGGTTCACCGTCGCGACCACCCGTGCCGACCAGCCGTTGGAACGCATCACCGCAGGCGGCCTCGGGTTCCGCGGCCGCGGTGGGGTGACGGTCCACGCGACCGGCGTGGTGATGCGCCTCGCCGGCACCGACGACCGCTGGATCGCGCGCGACGCGGTCCGCGGCGCCGACCGGTCCACGTGGGCGATCGACCGAGTGGTCGAACCCGGGGGACTGGTCCGTCTGCGATGGACGGCGACCGGCGCCGCAGGTGCGACGGACCTCGACACCTACTTCCGGTTCCCGGAGGGCGACGCAGCCGCGCTGCACGCCCTGCAGGGACTGACCGAGACCGGGCCGCAGGCGACTGCGGCCGATGCTCCGCGAACCGCGGGCGAAGGGAAGAAAGCATGACACGCGAACGGGCCGTCCTGGTCCTCGAAGACGGCACCCGGTACGACGGCTGGGCCTACGGCGCCCGTGGGCGCACGCTCGGTGAGGTGGTCTTCGCGACCGGCATGACCGGCTACCAGGAGACGCTGACCGACCCCTCCTACGCCGGACAGATCGTGGTGCAGACCGCGCCGCACATCGGCAACACGGGCGTGAACGACGAGGACCCCGAGTCCCGTCGCATCTGGGTCGCCGGGTACGTGGTGCGCGACCCCAGCCGCGTGGTGTCGAACCACCGCGCGAACGCCACGCTCGACGACCACCTGGTGCGCGACGGCATCGTCGGCATCGCAGGGCTCGACACCCGCGCACTCACCCGCCGCATCCGTGACGCCGGCGCCATGAAGGGCGGCGTCTTCAGCGGTGCGGACGCGGCACTGCCGGCGTCCGAGCAGGAGCAGCTCGTGCGCGACCAGGCCGGCATGGCCGGGGCGAGCTTCTCGTCGGTCGTGTCCACCCCGGAGACCTACGTCGTCCCCGCCGAGGGCGAGCAGATCGGCACCCTGGCCGTGCTCGACCTCGGCGTGAAGGCCTCGACCACCCGCTACCTCGCCGCCCGCGGCTTCGAGGTGCACGTGGTGCCGCAGGACATCTCCGCCGCCGAACTGTCGGCACTCGACCCGGACGCCCTGTTCTACTCGAACGGCCCCGGCGACCCCGCCGCGTCGGACGCACAGGTGGAACTGCTGCAGGACAGCCTGCGCACCGGCCGGCCGTTCTTCGGCATCTGCTTCGGCAACCAGCTGCTCGGCCGCGCGCTCGGCTTCGGCACCTACAAGCTGCCCTTCGGCCACCGCGGCATCAACCAGCCGGTGCTCGACACGACCACGGGCAAGGTCGAGATCACGAGCCAGAACCACGGCTTCGCGGTCGACGCGCCCCTCGGCGAGGTCCTCGAGTCGCCGGCCGGGTTCGGTCGGGTCGAGGTCTCGCACTACTCGCTGAACGACAACGTGGTCGAGGGCCTCCGCGCGCTCGACGTGCCGGCGTTCAGCGTGCAGTACCACCCCGAGGCCGCCGCCGGACCGCACGACAGCATGTACCTCTTCGACCGGTTCGCGGACATGGTGCGCGAGCGTCGCGACGGGGAGCCGCTCGACGCGGCCACCGCAGACGCCACGACCCCCGCAGCAGACATCACCAAGGAAGCGAACTGATGCCCAAGCGCGCAGACATCAACTCCGTCCTCGTCATCGGTTCCGGCCCGATCGTCATCGGTCAGGCCGCCGAGTTCGACTACTCCGGCACCCAGGCGTGCCGCGTCCTCCGCGCCGAGGGCGTCCGGGTCATCCTGGTCAACCCGAACCCGGCGACGATCATGACCGACCCCGACTTCGCCGACGCGACCTACATCGAGCCGATCACGAACGCGTCGCTCGAGGAGATCATCCGCATCGAGAAGCCGGACGCCGTCCTGCCGACCCTCGGCGGCCAGACGGCCCTGAACGCGGCCATCGCGCTCGACGAGGCCGGCATCCTCACCAAGCACGGCGTCGAGCTCATCGGTGCCAAGGTCGAGGCGATCCAGCGCGGCGAGGACCGCCAGCTCTTCAAGGAGCTCGTCCTCGAGTCCGGTGCCGACGTCGCCCGCAGCCACATCGCGCACACGCTCGAAGAAGCGAAGGAGTTCGCGAAGGACCTCGGGTACCCGCTGGTCGTCCGCCCGTCCTTCACCATGGGCGGCCTGGGCTCGGGGTTCGCCTACAACGAGGCAGAACTCGTCCGCTTCGTCGGCGACGGGCTGCAGTCCAGCCCGACGACCGAGGTCCTGCTCGAGGAGTCCATCCTCGGCTGGAAGGAGTACGAACTCGAGCTGATGCGCGACAACTACGACAACACCGTCGTCATCTGCTCCATCGAGAACGTCGACCCGGTCGGTGTCCACACCGGTGACTCGATCACGGTCGCCCCCGCGCTGACCCTGACCGACCGCGAGTACCAGAACATGCGGAACATCGGCATCGACATCATCCGTCGCGTCGGTGTCGACACCGGCGGCTGCAACATCCAGTTCGCCGTCGACCCGTCCAACGGCCGCGTCATCGTCATCGAGATGAACCCCCGCGTGTCCCGCTCGTCGGCCCTCGCATCGAAGGCCACGGGCTTCCCGATCGCCAAGATCGCGGCGAAGCTCGCCATCGGCTACCGGCTCGACGAGATCGAGAACGACATCACGAAGGTCACCCCGGCGAGCTTCGAGCCGACGCTCGACTACGTGGTCGTGAAGACCCCGCGGTTCGCGTTCGAGAAGTTCCCGGCCGCCGACGCCACCCTCACCACGACGATGAAGAGCGTCGGCGAGGCGATGGCCATCGGCCGGAACTACGCCACCGCACTGCAGAAGTCGCTGCGCTCGCTCGAGAAGCGCGGGTCGAGCTTCCACTGGGACACCCCGGCGGCCGAGCTCGACAAGGACGCCCTGCTGACGAAGTCGTCGATCCCGACCGACGGTCGCATCGTGACGGTCCAGCAGGCCCTGGTCGCGGGTGCCACCGCGGACGAGGTCTTCGAGGCCACGAAGATCGACCCCTGGTTCATCGACCAGATCGTGCTCATCAACGAGGTCGCGGACGAGGTCCGGGCCGCCGAGTCCCTCGACGCGGACACCCTGCGGTGGGCGAAGGAGCACGGCTTCAGCGACACCCAGATCGCGAGCCTGCGCAGCTCAGACGCGGCACCGGTCTCCGAGCAGCAGGTCCGTGACGAGCGGCACGCCCAGGGCATCCGGCCCGTCTTCAAGACGGTCGACACCTGCGCCGGTGAGTTCCCGGCCCTGACGCCGTACCACTACTCGTCGTACGACACCGAGACCGAGGTCGTCCCGAGCGACCGCAAGAAGGTCGTCATCCTCGGCTCCGGCCCGAACCGCATCGGGCAGGGCGTCGAGTTCGACTACTCCTGCGTGCACGCGTCCTTCGCGCTGAGCGCCGCCGGGTTCGAGACGATCATGATCAACTGCAACCCCGAGACCGTGTCGACCGACTACGACACCTCGGACCGCCTGTACTTCGAACCGCTGACCGCCGAGGACGTCCTCGAGGTCATCGAGGCCGAGGCGGCGTCCGGCGAGCTCGTCGGCGTCGTCGTGCAGCTCGGTGGTCAGACCGCCCTGGGCCTGGCGAAGCCGCTCGAGGCCGCGGGCATCCCGATCCTCGGCACCAGCCCGACCGCGATCGACTCCGCCGAGGAGCGCGGGCAGTTCTCCGCCATCCTCGACGCCGCCGGTCTGCTCGCACCGCGGAACGGCACGGCCCACGACCTGGCGAGCGCGACCACGGTGGCCGAGGAGATCGGGTACCCCGTCCTCGTCCGCCCGTCGTTCGTGCTCGGCGGCCGCGGCATGGAGATCCTGTACGACTCCCCGTCGCTGGCGGACTACTTCGACCGGATGGCCGACCAGGCGATCATCGGCCCGGAGCTCCCGCTGCTGGTGGACCGGTTCCTGGACGACGCCGTGGAGATCGACGTCGACGCGCTCTTCGACGGGGAGCGGCTCTACATCGGCGGCATCATGGAGCACCTCGAAGAGGCCGGTATCCACTCCGGCGACTCGGCGTGCACCCTGCCCCCGGTCGGCCTCGGCCGCGCGGAGATCCAGGGCGTCGTCGACGCGACCGAGAAGATCGCCCGCGGCATCGGCGTGCAGGGCCTGCTCAACGTGCAGTTCGCCATCGGCGCCGGCGTGCTCTACGTCCTCGAGGCGAACCCGCGCGCCAGCCGCACGGTGCCCTTCGTCTCGAAGGCGCTCGGCATCCCGCTGGCCAAGGCCGCGTCCCGCATCATGACCGGCACCACGGTCGCCGAGCTCGTCGCCGAGGGCATGCTGCCCGAGCGTGACGGCGCGTTCGTGCCCGCGCAGTCGCCGGTCGCCGTGAAGGAGGCCGTGCTGCCCTTCCGTCGCTTCCGCACCCGCGAGGGCCAGGTCGTCGACTCGGTGCTCAGCCCCGAGATGCGCTCCACCGGCGAGGTCATGGGCATCGACCGCGACTTCCCGCGGGCGTTCCTCAAGTCGCAGGACGCCGCGTACGGCGGCCTGCCGACCAGCGGCACGGTCTTCGTGAGCGTCGCCGACACCGACAAGCGCGCGATCGTGCTGCCGGTGCACCGCCTGCAGCAGCTCGGCTTCACGATCATCGCGACCGAGGGCACGGCGGAGATCCTCCGCCGCAACGGCATCGAGGTCGGGATCGTCGGCAAGTACAGCCAGGGCGGCGAGAGCGTCGTCGACCTGCTGGCCACGGGCGAGGTCGACATCGTCATCAACACGCCGTCCGGTGCCGCGGGTCGTGCGGACGGGTACGAGATCCGCGCGGCGACGGTGGCGGCGGACAAGCCGCTGTTCACGACGATCGCGCAGATCGGTGCGGCCGTCGCGGCGATCGAGACGATCGGTTCGCCGCTCAACGTCCGCAGCCTGCAGGACTACGCGCGCGAGCGCGCGACCTGGTGACGGCTGCCAGCGTGGGCACGACCCGGTCGGGAGGCCCGGCCTCCTTCGGCGTCCGCCTCGCGTCCGCCATGGGGGAGCGTTCACCGCTCTGCGTCGGGATCGACCCCCACGCCGCCACCCTGGCGGCGTGGGGGCTCGCCCGCGACGAGCAGGGCCTCACCGCCTTCGGCGCGACCCTGGTCGACGCGGCCGCCGGCCGCGCGGCGATCGTGAAGCCGCAGGTCGCCTTCTTCGAGGCGGCGGGGGTGGCGGGCTACCGTGCGCTCGACGCGACGATCCGCCGGGCACGCGATGCGGGCCTCCTGGTCGTCGCCGACGTGAAACGGGGCGACATCGGGACCACCGGTGACGACTACGCGCTCGCGTGGCTCGACCGCGACGGGCCGTTCGCGGCCGACGCGATGACGGTGTCGCCGTACCTCGGGTACGGCTCGCTCCGGGGCACGGTCGACGTCGCGCGCCGGAACGGTGCGGGGGTCTTCGTGCTCGCGGCGACGAGCAACCCCGAGGCCCGGTTGCTGCAGACCGCGGTCGTCGCGGAGGGGCCGCGTACCGGCCGGACGGTCGCGGCCGGTATCGTCTTGGACGTGGCAGACGACAACCGGTCCGTGGGCGATCAGGCCCTCGGCGACGTCGGGCTCGTGCTCGGCGCGACCCTTCACCTCGACGACTTCGGCATCGACGCGGACGCGATCGGCTCCGCGCCGGTCCTCGCCCCGGGCTTCGGTGCCCAGGGTGCCCGCATCGAGGACCTCCGTGCGCTGTACGGCGCCCGTGCCGAGCAGGTGCTCGTGAGCGAGTCGCGCGGCCTGCTGACCGACGGTCCGGACGGCGTCGCGGCGCTCGTCACCGACCGCGCCGACCGCATCCGCACCGCACTGGCGGCGGCAGCGTGACCGACGACCACGAGGGCCTGCCCGCCCACCGCACCCCGCCAGAGGTCGACCGCGTCGCCGCGGCGAAGGCCGCCGTCGCCGCGCGACGCGCCCGGGCCGCGGTGAAGGCCGCGATCGCGTCGGGGGAACGCTCCGCGCTCGACGTCGCCCGTGCCGCGTGGGACGACTCGCTGGTCGAGACGACTTCGGCGGAACGCTCGCTGCGGGTCCGTGACCTGCTGGTGAGCCTGCCGGGCATCGGCCCCGCGCGTGCGGAGGCGATCATGGGGTCCCTGCGGATCGCGCCGTCGAAGCGCCTCGGTGGCCTGGGGACCCGGCAGCGCGCCGCCCTGGCCGACTGGCTCGCCGCCCGCGGTCGCAAGCGTGGTGCCTCGAAGCTCGTCGTGCTCGCCGGACCCACCGCGGTCGGCAAGGGCACGGTCAGCGCCCACATCCGCGAGCAGTACCCGGACGTCAACCTCAGCGTCTCCGCCACCACCCGGAAGCCGCGCCCCGGCGAGGTCGACGGCGTGCACTACTACTTCGTGGACGACGACGAGTTCGACCGCATGATCCGCGACCGCGAGCTGCTCGAGTGGGCGACCGTCCACAACTCGTACCGCTACGGCACCCCGCGCCCGCCGATCGACCGCGCGCTCGACGCCGGCGAGAAGGTCATGCTCGAGATCGACCTGCAGGGCGCCCGGCAGGTCCGCGACGCCATGCCCGAGGCGGTGCTCGTGTTCCTGCTGCCGCCGACGTGGGAGGAACTGGTGCGCCGGCTCATGGGCCGCGGTACCGAATCCGCGGAGGAACAGGCGCGTCGCCTCGAGACCGCGAAGGTCGAGCTGGCTGCCCAGGACGAGTTCGACGTGCGGATCGTGAACTCCGATGTCGGCACCGCGGCACGTGAGGTCGTAGACTTGTTCTCTGCGCCCTGACGGGTGCACTGACTTCGAGGAGACACCATGGCCAACCCCCAGGGCATCATCGACCCGCCCATCGACGACCTGCTCAGCAAGGTCGAGTCGAAGTACGCGCTCGTCATCTTCGCGTCCAAGCGCGCCCGCCAGATCAACGACTACTACGCCGACCTGCACGAGGGCTCGCTCTTCGACAACGTCGGACCGCTCGTCGACTCGACGATCGACGACAAGCCGCTGTCCGTCGCGCTCCACGAGATCAACGAGGACAAGCTCACCGTCACCAAGCAGCAGCAGCCCACCGACTGATCCCGGTGACTGCAGCTGCTCTCCGCCTCTTCACGTCCGAGTCGGTGACCGAGGGGCACCCCGACAAGATCTGCGACCAGATCTCGGACAGCATCCTCGACGCACTGCTGACGGTCGACCCGAACGCGCGCGTCGCCGTCGAGACGATGGTGACCACCGGGCTCGTGCACGTCGCCGGCGAGGTCACGACCTCCGGTTACGTCGAGATCCCCAAGCTCGTCCGTGACGTCATCACCGGCATCGGCTACAACTCGTCGGACGTCTCGTTCGACGGCGCCACGTGCGGTGTCGAGGTCTCGATCGGTGCGCAGTCGCCGGACATCGCGCAGGGTGTCGACGAGTCGCTCGACTCCCGCACCGGTGCGGTCGACCCGCTCGACCGCCAGGGTGCCGGCGACCAGGGCATCATGTTCGGCTTCGCGACGAACGAGACCCCCGAGTACATGCCGGTCGCGATCTGGCTGGCCCACCGCCTGGCCGAGCGCCTGGCCGCGGTCCGCAAGTCGGGCGAGCTGTCGTTCCTCCGCCCCGACGGCAAGACCCAGGTCACCATCGGGTACGACGGCGTCGTGCCGAAGACCGTCGAGACCGTCGTGCTCTCCACGCAGCACTCGCCGAGCGTCACGCTCGACGAGCTCACCGCGGCGATCACCGAACACGTGATCCGTCCGGTCCTCGACCTGGTCGACCTCGACTCGTCGCACGTCGACGTCATCGTGAACCCGACCGGTCGCTTCGAGATCGGTGGCCCCCAGGGCGACGCCGGGCTCACCGGCCGCAAGGTGATCGTCGACACCTACGGCGGGGCCTCCCGTCACGGTGGCGGCGCGTTCAGCGGCAAGGACCCGTCGAAGGTCGACCGTTCGGCGGCGTACGCGCTGCGCTGGGTCGCCAAGAACGCGGTCGCCGCGGGGCTGGCCGACCGGCTCGAGGTGCAGGTCGCGTACGCGATCGGCCGCGCGAAGCCCGTCGGGCTCTACGTCGAGACCTTCGGCACCGGACACGTCGACGACGCCACGATCGAGGCAGCCATCCGCCAGGTGTTCGACCTGCGTCCGGCCGCGATCATCCGCGACCTCGACCTGCTCCGACCGATCTACGCGCAGACCGCGACCTACGGCCACTTCGGCCGCGAGCTCCCCGGGTTCACGTGGGAGCAGCTCGACCGTGTCGAGGAACTCCGCGCCGCCGCAGGACTCGTCGCCGCGACCGTCTGAAGCACCGCGTGACCACCGTCGCGCGCGTCGTCCTCGACTCGCCGCTCCCGCAGTTGGACCGTCTGTTCGACTACCGGGTGCCGGCCGAGCTCGAGGACGACTGCGTCGCGGGGGTCCGCGTCAAGGTGCCGCTGCGCACCGGGGCACGGATGTCCGACGGCTACGTGGTCGAGATCGTCACCGAAGGTGAGTACCCGGGGGAGCTCAGCCAGATCGAGGCCGTCCTGTCCCCGGTGCCCGTCCTGGCGCCGGAGATCTGGGCCCTCGCGCGCGCCGTCGCCGACCGGGCCGCGGGTGTCGCCTCCGACGTCCTGCGCCTCGCCGTGCCCCCGCGGCAGGTGCGCGCCGAGAAGGCCTGGCTCGCCCGGGACACCGCGTGGTCGCCCCCGCCGGTGAGCGCCCCGCCCGTAACCGGCTACGCCGACGGCGTCCTGGAGGCCGTGGTGACGGAGCACGGACGCGCCGCGGTCGCCGCCGTGCCCCAGCCCGTGGCGGTGGGCGACGCGGGCGAGCCGGTCTGGGTCCCGGGCTGGGCCGCGACGCTCGCCCAGGCGGCCGCGCACACGGTGGCGGCCGAGCAGTCCGCGGTGATCGCCGTGCCGGACTTCCGCGACGTCATCGACCTCGAGCGTGCTCTGCTCGCCGTGCTGCCACCGGAGCGGGTGGTGCGGTTCGACGCCAAGCAGACGAACGGGCAGCGCGCGAAGGCCCTGCTGCAGGCCCGCACGCACCCGGTGGTCGCGATCGGCAACCGCACGGCCGTGTACGCGCCGGCGACCGAGCTCGGGCTGATCGCCATGTGGGACGACGGCGACGCCTCGTTCATCGAGCAGCGGGCGCCCTACGTGCACACGCGCGACGTCGCCCTGGTGCGGGCCGCCCAGTCCGGTGCCGCCCTGCTGTTCGTCTCGCACGCGCGCAGCACCGACGTGCAGCGACTGGTCGAGCTGCACTGGCTGCAGGACGTCGTGCCCCACCGCGTGAAGACCCCGAAGGTCATCCCCACCGTGCAGCAGACCGGGGCCGAGGGGTTCGCCGCACAGGCCCGCATCCCGAGTTCCGCCTGGCGTGCCGCGCGCGAGGCCAGCCAGCACGGTGCCGTCCTGGTGCAGGTCGCGAGCCCGGGCTTCGGCACCGGGCTGGTCTGCGCCGAATGCGGCGAACGCGCGCACTGCCGCGTCTGCGGCGGGCCGCTCGGCAGCCCGCACCGTGGCGCCACGCCGCAGTGCCGGTTCTGCGGCGCGCTGGCCGTCGGGTTCCGCTGCCCGACGTGCGGCAACGGCACCGTCAAGCCGGTCGGCCAGGGGGCGCAACGGACGGCCGACGAACTCGGGCGGGCGTTCCCCGGTACCCGGATCGTCGTCGCCGACGGCTCACGCCCGCTCGACGAGGTCCCCGCCCGGCCCTCCGTCGTCGTCGCCACCCGTGGGGCCGAGCCGTCGGTGCCGGGGGGCTACGCCTGCGTGCTGCTGCTGGACGGTGAGAAGATGCTCGCCCGCGAGGGGCTGCGCGTGCAGGAGGACGTCCTGCGCTTCTGGACGAACGCGGCGGCGAAGTCGGCCCCCGGTGCCGAGGTGTACCTGGTCGGGATCGGCGGTCGGCTGGCCTCGGCGATGGCCCTGTGGCGACTCGACGGGCCCGCGCACGACGAGCTGACCGACCGCCGCGAACTGCACTTCCCGCCGGCGGTCCGGGTCGCGACGATGACCGGCACCGACGAAGCCGTCACCGCTGCGGTCGAAGCGCTCGGCGACGCCGTCGTCGGTCCGGTGCTCGGTCCGGTCCCGGTCGAGGACGACGCCCTGCCGGGCACGGTCCGGGCGATCGTGCGGTTCCCGTACGCGCACGGGGCCGAGGTCGCCGCGACGCTCAAGGCCGAGGTGATCCGGCGCTCGTCGACCAGGCGGGTGCTCAAGGGCGGCAACCGCCGACGCGCCGCTCCGACGCTGCGGGTGCGGTTGGACGACGCCGAACCGTTCTCCGAGGTCTGACCCGGCCGGGCCCGCGTGGGCCCGACCGCGAGCGCCCCGACGCAGAACGACACCGCCGACGTCGTCGGACGTCGGCGGTGTCGTTCAGGGTCTGCCGCCGAGTGGCGACGGGCTGGTGCGGGCCGGTCAGGCGTTGGCGGGCCGGCGACGCTCGCGGGGCAGCACGACGCCGAGGGCGACCATGCCGATGGCGAGGACGAGGTGCAGCCAGTTGTCGGCGTTGTTCAGCGGGACGAAGTTCGCACCCGAGCTGTGACCGGCGGTGAAGAGGCCGTAGATCCACAGCACGAAGTAGACGATCCCGCCGATCACCAGGTACATCCGCGAGCCGGAGGCACGGTTGGCGGCGATCAGTCCGACGACGCCGAACAGCAGGTGCACGATGTTGTGCAGCACGGACACCTGGAAGATGCCGAGCAGCATGCCCATCGACTCGTGTCCGGCCCCGGCCAGGTCGCCGGTCGTGATGCCGGGGATGAACCCGGCGATCCCGACGAGCAGGAACACGATGCCGACCACGAGGGCGGCCTTCTGGACGGACGAACCGGCGTAGCGGTTGGTGGCGGTGGTGACGTCGCTCATGGTGTCTCCTGATCTCAGCGCGGTTGCGCGGGGTTGGTGGGCACGCCGTGGGACGGCGGGTTGATCGTCGGACCGGCGGTGGCCGGCGTGACGTCCGCGGGTGCCGAGGCCCCCGCCGACGTCTCGGGGAGGTGCTCCGGCACGGAACCGGTCGGCTCCGCACCGCCGTCCAGGGCCTCGATCCGGTGACGGATCCGCTCCAGCACCGGCAACCGTGCGCCGTGGGCGTTCTCGTGGTCGAGCAGCACCTCGAGCTGCTCGCGGTCGAGGGCCGTCAGGTGCTCCGTGAGGTTGCCGAGCGGGACGTGGTCGAAGTCCGGGATGGGCAGGTCTCGGTCGGTCATGGTGCTCCTTCCGTCGATGCAGCCACAACGTACGCAGCCCACGCTCTGCTGGTGCACAGGCAGTGCCGAGCACCGCGTGCCCCGGACAGGCGTCGGGGTCGGGTGGGCCGGTCGGCGTGGGAGGATCGAACCCATGCGTCTCGTCGTCGCCGGCAGCCCCGCTGCGGCCGTCCCCACCCTCCGCCGTCTGGCGGCGTCCGACCACGAGATCGTCGCGGTGCTCACGCGGCCGGCCACCCCGCAGGGCCGCAAGCGTGTCCTCACCCCGACCCCGGTGGCCGTCGTCGCCGCCGAGCTCGGACTGCCCGTCATCGAGGCCTCGCGCGTCGACGACGCCGTCACCGTCCGGATCGCGGACCTCGACGTCGACCTCGGCGTCATCGTCGCGTACGGCGCCCTGCTCCGCCGCCCGGCCCTCGACGCCCCGCGGCACGGGTGGATCAACCTGCACTTCTCCGACCTGCCGGCGTACCGCGGTGCGGCTCCCGTGCAGCGTGCGGTGATGGCCGGCGACACCCGGACCGCCGCGACGGTCTTCCAGCTGGTCGAGGCGCTCGACGCCGGCCCCGTCCACGCTGCGCGGCCCTTCGAGATCGACCCCGAGGCGACCTCGGGCGAGGTCCTCGCCGCGATGGCCGAGGTCGGCGCCGACGTCGTGGCGGACGTCGTGGACGCCATCGCCGCCGGCACCGCCGTCGCGACCGAGCAGTCCGGCGAGCCCACGGTCGCCCCGAAGCTCACGATCGACGACGGCCGCATCGACTTCGCCGTGCCCGCCACCGTCGTGCACGCGCGGCTGCGCGGGGTCACGCCCGAGCCCGGCGCGTACGCCCACCTGGGCGAGACCCGCGTGAAGCTGCTCCGCAGCACACTCCAGCCGGGAGGCACGCAGGACCCCGCCCCGTCGCTCGCGCCGGGTGCGCTCGCACTCCACGGCGGTCGGCTGCTGGTCGGGACCGCCGACACCCCGCTCGTGCTGCTCGAGGTGCAGCCGGCGGGCAAGAAGGCGATGGACGCCGCCGCCTGGGCCCGTGGCCTCGGCGAACTGGACGGGAAGGTCCTCGCATGAGCCCCCAGACGAAGCCCCAGGGTGCCCGCCGCGGCCCGCGTCCGGCCAGCGCCCGCCGCGTGGCGTTCGACGTGCTCCGCGCCGTGCAGGTCGACGACGCCTACGCGAACCTGCTGCTGCCGACGCGCATCCGCCGCGCCGGTCTCACCGCTCGCGACGCCGGGTTCGCGACCGAGCTCACGTACGGCTCGATCCGGATGCTCGGCCGCTACGACGTGATCATCGCGCTGGCCTCCGGTCGCCGGGCCGAGAACATCGAGGCGGACGTCCTCGACGTGATGCGCCTCGGTGCGCACCAGCTGCTCGCCATGCGCACGCCGACGCACGCGGCCGTCGACGCCACGGTCGAGCTCGCCCGCGAGGTCGGCGCCCGCCGCGCCACCGGGTTCGTGAACGCCGTGATGCGCAAGATCGCCGCCCGCACCGATCAGGAGTGGGACGCCCTGATCGCCGAGGGCCGCGCCGGGGACGCCCTGCTCGCCACCCGCTGGTCGCACCCGGTCTGGGTCGTCTCGGCGCTCCGCGACGCCCTGGCCGCCGAACGCTCGCGCGACGAGCTCGCCGCCCTGCTCGCCGCCGACAACGCAGCACCCCGGGTGCAGCTCGCGGCCCTGCCCGGACTCGCCACCGACGAGGACATCGCCACCGCGACCGCCCGCACCACGCCGGACGACGACACCGACGCCGCGTTCGCCGACGCGACCGGTGCGGACGACGTGCCCGCGGCCCTGGTGCCGGCCGACGACGAACCGGAGGCCGACGGCGTGACCGGCACCGTGCCTCCCGTCCGGGCCGACGAGCCCGTCGTGCAGGCGGATGCCGCGCCGGTGTCGCCCGTCGGCATCCGCGGCATCAGCGGCGACCCGGCGCGCGTGCCGGGCGTCGCCGCCGGACGCCTGCGCGTGCAGGACGAGGGGTCGCAGCTCGCCGCGCTGGCGCTGAGCCGCTCGTCGGACGTGCGTGCGGGGGAGCGGTGGCTCGACATGTGCGCCGGGCCCGGCGGCAAGGCCGCGCTGCTCGCCGCCGAGGCGCAGCAGGGCGGGGCGACCCTGGTCGCCAACGAGCTCGTGCCCGCCCGCGCCGGACTCGTGCGGAACGCCCTCGGCGTGTTCGGTGACCACGTGCGGGTCGTCGAGGGCGACGCCCGTCGGTACGGACGCGACGGCACCGGGATGACCTTCGACCGCATCCTGCTCGACGCTCCGTGCACCGGGCTCGGCGCGCTGCGTCGCCGGCCGGAGGCACGCTGGCGGAAGCTCCCCGAGGACGTCGAGGAGCTCGCTGGCCTGCAGACCGAACTGCTCGACGCCGCCGTGCGGGTGCTCGCACCGGGCGGGACCCTGGCGTACGTGACGTGCTCGCCGCACCTGGCCGAGACCCGCGGGCAGGTCGACGCCCTGATGGGGCGGCACGGGGACCGGCTCGAGCAGCTCGACACCGCCACGATCGTCCGGGGTGTCGCGGCGCGCGACCCCGAGATCGCGGACGGTGCCACGGCGCAGCTGTGGCCGCACCGCGTCGGGACGGACGCGATGTTCATCGCGCTGTTCCGCCGCGTCGACTGAGGCCCCGGCCTACGGCGCGCCGGTAGGCTTGCCCGGTGACGATCCGCATCTCGCCGAGCATCCTGTCCGCCGACTTCGCGAACCTCGAGCGCGAACTCCAGCGCATCGAGACCGCCGACCTGGTGCACGTCGACGTGATGGACAACCACTTCGTCCCGAACCTGACGCTCGGGCTGCCGATCGTGCAGCGCCTGCAGCAGGTGTCGCCGGTGCCGCTCGACGTGCACCTGATGATCACCGACGCCGACCGCAACGCGCCGAAGTACGCCGAGACCGGTGCGTCGAGCGTCACGTTCCACTTCGAGGCAGCCGACGACCCGGTGGCCACCGCCGCCGCGATCCGGTCGAACGGTGCCCGCGCGGCCGTCGCCGTGAAGCCCGGCACCCCGATCACGCAGGTACTGCACCACCTCGACGCCTACGACATGATCCTGCTGATGACGGTCGAGCCCGGGTTCGGCGGACAGTCCTTCATGCCGTCCGTGATGCCGAAGCTCGCCGACGCCCGGGCCGCCGTCGACGCGTCCGGGCTCGACGTCTGGCTCGAGGTGGACGGCGGGATCGCGGTCGACACCGTGCCCGAGGCCGTCCGGAGCGGTGCCGACACCCTGGTGGCGGGCTCCGCGGTCTACGGCGGCGAACCCGCCGCGCGCATCGCGGACCTGCGCGAGGCCGCCGCTCGGGCGCGCTCGTGACCGGGGGAGCGCCGGAGCGCACCGGCGTCACCGAGGTGACCACTGCCTCCCGTCCGGACGGTGCGTCGGCAGCGTCAGCGGAGACCGGTAGCCTGGACCCCGTGAAGACGTTCGACGACCTGTTCCAGGAGCTCACCGAGAAGGCGCGCACGCGCCCCGAGGGCTCCGGCACCGTCGCCGAACTGGACGCCGGCGTGCACCAGATCGGCAAGAAGATCGTGGAGGAAGCCGCCGAGGTCTGGATGGCGGCCGAGTACGAGGGCGACGAGCGCACCTCGGAGGAGATCTCGCAGCTGATCTACCACCTCCAGGTCCTCATGGTCGCCAAGGGGCTCACCCCGGCGGACGTCTGGCGACATCTGTAGGAAGCGCCGCCCGGCGCACCGACGACCGCCGACGACCCCACAGAAAGCAGACCCACTGATGCTCCGCATCGCCGTGCCCAACAAGGGCTCCCTGTCCGAGACCGCGTCCGACATGCTGCGGGAGGCCGGGTACGCCGGCCGCCGCGACCCGAAGGCGCTGCACCTGCTCGACGAGCGCAACGGCGTCGAGTTCTTCTTCCTCCGCCCGCGGGACATCGCCACGTACGTGGGGTCCGGCGCGCTGGACGTCGGCGTCACCGGCCGTGACCTGCTGCTCGACTCCGGGTCCGAGGCGCACGAGGTCGACGCGCTCGGCTTCGCCGACTCCACGTTCCGGTTCGCCGGCACCCCGGGTCGGTTCGCCTCGCTGCAGGACCTCGACGGCGTGCGCGTGGCCACGAGCTACCCCGGCCTGGTCGGTGCGTTCCTCGCCGAGCACGGGGTCAGCTCGACGCTCGTGAAGCTCGACGGCGCGGTCGAGAGCGCCGTGCGGCTCGGGGTCGCCGACGCCGTGGCCGACGTCGTGTCGACGGGCAGCACGCTCCGGCAGGCGGGGCTCGAGATCTTCGGCCCGGTGATCCTCGAGTCGACCGCGGTGCTCGTCTCCACCGACGAGACCATCCCCGGCATCGACGTGCTGCGCCGGCGTCTGCAGGGCGTGCTCGTCGCCCGTGGCTACGTGATGCTCGACTACGACGTCCCCACGGCCCTGCTCGAGCAGGCGACCGCGGTGGCGTCCGGCATCGAGTCGCCCACCGTGTCGCCGCTGCACGACCGCGACTGGGCCGCGGTCCGCGTGATGATCCCGCGCGACGACGCGAACCTCATCATGGACGCGCTCTACGACCTCGGCGCCCGGGCGATCCTCGTCAGCCCGATCCACGCCGCACGCCTGTGACCGCCGGTGGCGTGTCGGTGCGGGTCATCCCGTGCCTCGACGTCAAGGGCGGTCGCGTCGTCAAGGGCGTCAACTTCCTGGACCTCCAGGACGCCGGTGACCCCGTCGAGCTCGCGGCTCGCTACTACGAGCAAGGTGCCGACGAGCTGACCTTCCTGGACGTCGGCGCCACGGTCGAGAACCGCGCGACGATGTACGACACCGTGACCCGGACGGCCGAGCAGGTCTTCATCCCGCTCACCGTCGGCGGTGGGGTGCGCAGTGTCGACGACGTCTCGCGGCTGCAGCAGTGCGGCGCGGACAAGATCGGCGTGAACAGCGCAGCCATCGCACGGCACGAGCTCATCGGCGAGATCGCCGACCGGTTCGGCGCCCAGGCAGTCGTGCTGTCGCTCGACGTCAAGCGGTCCGACCGGATGCCCTCGGGCTTCGTGGTGACCACCCACGGCGGGCGGACCGAGTCCGACCTCGACGCCATCGCGTGGGCACGCGAGGCCGTCGAGCGCGGCGCGGGGGAACTGCTGGTCAACTCCATCGACGCCGACGGCACGAAGAACGGGTTCGACCTCGAACTCGTGACCGCGGTGCGCGCCGTCTCGTCCGTCCCGGTGATCGCCTCGGGAGGCGCGGGTCGCGTCGAGCACTTCGCCCCGGCCGTCGACGCGGGTGCGGATGCAGTCCTCGCCGCCAGCGTCTTCCACCGTGGCGAGATGACCGTGGGGGACGTCAAGGCCGCGCTCCGCGCGACCGGCCACGCCGTCCGCTGATCCGCCGCCGTAGGCTAGGAGTCTCATGACCGACAGCACCAGCACCGACACCGAGGCGGTCCTCGACCGCGCACGCTTCGGAGCGGACGGCCTGCTCCCCGCCATCGTGCAGGAGGAATCGTCGAAGGACGTCCTCATGCTCGGCTACATGGACCGGGAAGCCCTCCGCCGCACCCTCACCGAAGGCCGTGTGACCTTCTGGTCGCGGTCGCGGAACGAGTACTGGCGGAAGGGCGACACGTCGGGACACGCCCAGTACGTCCGGGGCGCTGCGCTGGACTGCGACGACGACACGCTCCTCGTCACGGTGCAGCAGGTCGGGGCGGCGTGCCACACCGGGGCGCACCGGTGCTTCGACGTCGACCCGCTCGCGCCCGTGACCATGTCCGCCCCGGCGGACACGGCCGGGGAGCCGACGCGATGACCACCGCGACGATCTCCGACACCCCGCACACGACCTCCCGACCTGAGTTCGACGGCCTGCTCGGCGACCACCGGGTCCTGCCGGTCGTCCGCGCGCTGTACGGCGACAGCGAGACGCCGGTCGGCGTCTACCGCAAGCTCGCCGACGGCCGCCCCGGGTCCTTCCTGCTCGAGTCCGCCGGCCAGGGCGGCCTGTGGTCGCGCTGGTCGTTCGTCGGCGTCCGGAGCTTCGGCGTCCTGACGCAGGACGGCGACCGCGCGGCATGGATCGACACCGGCATCGACGCCGAGCGCGCCGTCGGGTCGCTCGAAGGCGCCCCCCTCGAGGTCCTCGCACGGTTGCACGAGCGCTGGGCCACGCCGCGGGTGCCCGGCTCGCCGCCGCTCGTCGGCGGCACCGTGGGCTTCATCGGGTGGGAGGCCGTGCGGCAGCTCGAGCACCTGCCGAACGTGCCGCCAGCCGACTTCGACGTCCCCGGACAGGCGCTGTCGTTCGTCTCCGAACTCGCCGCGCTCGACCACCGCACCGGTCTCGTGCTGCTCGTCGCGAGCGTGCTGAACGACGGCACCGACGACGCGGACACCCTCTGGGCGGACGCGCAGCAGCGCCTCGACCGCATGCAGGGCGACCTGGTGCAACCGAGCGTCGCGACCGTCGCCGAGGCCTTCGAGATCGCCGAGCCGACCCCGACCCACCGTACGAGCCCGGCCGACTACATGGCGGCCGTCGAGCGCTCGAAGGGCTTCATCCGCGACGGCGACGTGTTCCAGGTCGTCATCTCGCAGCGGTTCGACCACGAGGTCACGGCCGACCCGCTCGACGTCTACCGGGTCCTCCGGACGCTGAACCCGAGTCCGTACATGTACTTCCTCGCCCTCGCGGACACCGCCGACGAGCGGTTCTGGATCGTCGGGGCCTCGCCAGAGGCCCTGGTCAAGGTGCAGGGTGACCGCGCGATCACACACCCGATCGCCGGGTCCCGCCCGCGCGGTGCGACCCCGGAAGAGGACGTCCGCCTCGGCGAGGACCTGCTCGGCGACCCGAAGGAGCGCGCCGAGCACCTGATGCTCGTCGACCTCGCCCGCAACGACCTGCAGAAGGTGTGCGAGCCGGGCACCGTCAGCGTCACCGAGTTCATGACCGTCGAGCGGTTCAGCCACATCATGCACCTGGTGTCGAGCGTCGAGGGGCGGGTGCGTCCCGACGCCTCGGCGATCGACGTGTTCCGGGCGACGTTCCCGGCCGGCACGCTCTCGGGTGCGCCGAAGCCGCGTGCGCTCGAGATCATCGACGAGCTCGAGCCGGCGAAGCGCGGTGCGTACGCCGGAGTCGTCGGGTACTTCGACTTCGCCGGTGACGCCGACCTGGCGATCGCGATCCGAACGGCCCTGATCAAGGACGGCGTCGCCCGCGTGCAGGCCGGTGCCGGGCTCGTGGCGGACTCCGACCCGGAGACCGAGCACGTCGAGGCGGTCAACAAGGCCGCCGCGCCGCTGCGTGCCGTCGCCACGGCCAACCGGATGCGCGAGGTCCGCTCGTGAAGCGCTCGCGTCCGATCGTCGTGGTCGCCGGGCTCCTGGTCGCCGGCGTCATCATGCTCGCCTGGACCCAGACCTGGTTCACCGTGCGCCTGCACGCGGGTGCCGCCGTCACCTCGACGGTCTCGGCCGACGGGGCGGCGGTCGTGCCGCAGTACACCGCGCTGGCGATCGCCAGCCTCGCACTCTTCCTGGCGATGACCATCGCCGGACGGGTGTTGCGCATCGTGCTCGCCGCCGTCGAGATCCTGCTCGGCCTCGGCGTGGTCGTCAGCGGGATCACCGCACTCGGTGACCCGATCGCCGCTGCACGCGGTGCCGTCGGCGAGGTCGCCGGGGTCAGCGACCTCGGCGCCGTCCGCGGTGTCGTGTCGAGCGTCTCCGTGAGCCCGTGGCCCGCCGTCGGGATCGCGGGCGGCGTACTCGCCGTGCTGCTCGGCGTGGTCGTCATCGTGGTCCAGCGCGCCTGGCCCGGCCCGAGCCGGAAGTACGGTGCGGCGACCGCCGGGGCCGCCGCGGCGGCACGCGCAGCAGCACCCGTCCAGCGCGACGCGGTCGTCGACTGGGACGACCTGAGCGCGGGCGTGGACCCGACCACCGCCGACGGCGCGGGCGCGGGGGCGCCGAGTGACGACACGGTAGGATCGACAGGGCGTCGCTCGACCGACGACGCCGGAGCAGAACGAGGAGCACCGTGAGCAACACTGAGCCCGCAGAACTCGGCGAAGGCCACTCGCCGGCCGCCTGGACCGCCGTCGTGATCATGCTGATCGGATTCGCGGCAGGCACGCTGTTCTTCTGGTTCGACCAGCCGTGGGGCGTCTGGGCCTCCGCCGGCGTCGTCCTCATCGGCCTCATCGCCGGTGGCGTGATGAAGAAGGCCGGCTACGGCGTCGACGGTCCGAAGTTCGTCCCCAAGCACCACGGCGAGTAGGGGTCTCCCGATGCCGAACGTGCTCGAGACCCTCGTCGCGGGCGCGCTCGAGGACGCCGCCGCCCGTCGTGTCGATCGTCCGTACTCGGACGTCGAACGCGACCTCGACCGGGTGGCGTCGCCGCTCGACGCCCTCGCGTTCCTCAGCCCGGGCGATCGGGTGAAGATCATCGCCGAGGTCAAGCGTGCCAGCCCGTCCCGCGGGTCGATGGCCGCGATCGCCGACCCGGCCGCCCTCGCCGCCGACTACGAGCGTGGCGGGGCCTCGACGATCAGCGTCCTGACCGAGGGCCGCAAGTTCCTCGGCAGCCTGGCCGACCTCGAAGCCGTGAAGGCCCGCGTCGGGGTCCCCGTGCTCCGCAAGGACTTCATCGCAGACCCGTACCAGGTGATCGAGGCCCGGGCGTCCGGAGCCGACGTCGTGCTGCTCATCGTGGCGGCGCTCGAACAGGCCCGCCTGGTCGAACTGCACACCCTGGCCGAAGAACTCGGCATGCGCGTGCTGGTCGAGGCGCACTCCGGTGACGAGGTCACGCGTGGCCTCGACGCCGGTGCCCGCATCCTCGGCGTCAACGCCCGTGACCTGACCGACTTCTCGCTCGACCGCGACCTGTTCGGGTCGCTCGCCGACCGCATCCCCGCCGGGGTCGTGCGGGTCGCCGAGTCCGCGGTCTCCGGTCCGGCCGACGTCGCCCACTACCGTGCAGCGGGCGCCGACGTCGTGCTGGTCGGTGAAGCGCTCGTGACGGGCGACGACCCTGCCGCGACCCTGGCGTCGTTCGTCGACGCCGCCGACCAGGCCTGACCGGCCCACGGGGCCGCCGAATCGTGGCCCGATCCGCCCACGGTGCCGCCGAAGAGCGGCCTGACCCGCCAACGCATCGAGGCCGCCGACCGCGGCCGCACGTTCCACCCGTCCGACGCGGCCGACCGGCCGCGTCGGACTCGTCCCGGGAGACACATCGTGACCTCACTCCGCGACCTGCACGGCCCCTACTTCGGTGACTTCGGCGGACGCTTCGTCCCCGAGTCCCTCGTCCTCGCGCTCGACGAGCTCGAGGCCGCCTTCCGTCAGGCCTGGGCGGACCCGGCGTTCCGTGCGGAGCTCGACGAGCTGCAGCGTGACTACACCGGGCGCCCCTCGATCATCACCGAGGTGCCGCGGTTCGCGAAGCACGCCGGTGGTGCCCGGGTCATCCTGAAGCGCGAGGACCTGAACCACACCGGCTCCCACAAGATCAACAACGTCCTCGGCCAGGCCCTCGTCGCCCGTCGGCTCGGCAAGACCCGCCTGATCGCCGAGACCGGTGCCGGCCAGCACGGCGTCGCCACCGCGACCGCTGCCGCACTGTTCGGCATGGACTGCGTCGTCTACATGGGCGCTGTCGACACGGAGCGACAGGCCCTCAACGTCGCCCGGATGCGCCTGCTGGGCGCCGAGGTGATCCCCGTCGAGACCGGTTCGCGCACCCTGAAGGACGCCATCAACGACGCCCTGCGCGACTGGGTCGCCAACGTCGAGTCGACGCACTACCTGCTCGGCACGGTCGCCGGTCCGCACCCCTTCCCCGAGATGGTGCGCGAGTTCCACAAGGTCATCGGCGAGGAAGCGCGGCAGCAGGTCCTCGACCGCGTCGGGCGCCTGCCGGACGCCGTCGCGGCCTGCGTCGGCGGCGGTTCGAACGCGATGGGCATCTTCGAGGCGTTCCTCGACGACGAGTCCGTCGCGCTGCACGGCTTCGAGGCCGGCGGCGACGGCGTCGAGACCGGTCGCCACGCGGCGAGCATCACGCTCGGTCGCGAGGGCGTGCTGCAGGGCGCGAAGTCGTACCTGATGCAGGACGAGGACGGCCAGACGATCGAGAGCCACAGCATCTCCGCCGGACTCGACTACCCGAGCGTCGGACCGGAGCACGCGTACCTGGCGTCGATCGGCCGCGCGAAGTACCAGCCGATCACCGACACCGAGGCGATGGAGGCGTTCCGACTGCTGAGCCAGACCGAGGGCATCATCCCGGCGATCGAGTCGTCCCACGCCCTCGCCGGTGCGATGAAGCTCGGCAAGGAGCTCGGCCCCGAGGGCGTCGTGCTCGTGAACCTGTCCGGCCGGGGTGACAAGGACGTCGCGTCCGCCAGTCGCTACTTCGGCATCCTCGACGAGAACGCGGTGCAGCTGTGACCACGAACCGGACCGTCGCCACGACGATCGACACCGCCAACGCCGAGCGCGCCGGAGCCGTCGTCGGCTACCTGCCCGCCGGGTACCCGAACCTGCAGACCAGCGTCGACGCCGCCGTCGCCCTCGCCGAGAACGGCGTGGACGTCATCGAGTTCGGCCTGCCGTACTCCGACCCGGTGATGGACGGCCCCGTGATCCAGCGGGCGGCCGAGGAGAGCCTGGCGAACGGCTTCCGGGTCGCACAGGTCTTCGACGCCGTGCAGCAGATCACCGAGCGGGCCGACGTGCCGGTGCTCGTCATGACCTATTGGAACCCGGTGCTGCGCTACGGCGTGGACCGTTTCGCGGACGACCTCGTCGCCGCCGGTGCCGCCGGCCTGATCACGCCCGACCTCATCCCCGACGAGGCCTCCGCGTGGACCGAGGCCTCCGAGCGGACCGGGCTCGACCGGGTCTTCCTCGCCGCACCGTCCTCGTCCGACGAGCGCATGCGCCAGGCGGTCCAGGCCAGCCGTGGGTTCGTCTACGCCGTCTCCACGATGGGTGTGACCGGTGCACGGGCCGGGGTCGACGTCGCCGCTCGCACGGTGGTGTCGCGCCTGCGCGACGCCGGGGTCGAGCGCACTTGCGTGGGTCTCGGGATCTCGACGGCCGAGCAGGTCGGCGAGGTGCTCGAGTACGCCGACGGTGCCATCGTCGGGTCCGCGTTCGTCCGCGCGCTGGCCGACCTCGGTGTGCAGGGTGTGGCCGACCGTGCCGCCGACCTCTCCACCGGCGCCCGCCGCCGCTAGTCCAGTTCCTGTCGGGCCCGCGACCCGCGCTACAGTGAGCGAGGCCGACGCCACGTCGACCGCGCCCCGTCAGTTCCGAAAGGCGACAGCACCTCCATGCCCCTCCTGAGCATCCCGAGCCCGAGCACCGCCTGGCAGTACTTCGACCTGACCGCCTGGCTCCGCGACGCGTTCGGCTGGTCGCTGCCCCTCGACTTCCGCATCCACGCGTACGCGATCTGCATCCTGATCGGGATCGTGGCCGCGGTCGTCCTGGCGAACCGCCGACTCAACGCCCGCGGCGTCGAGCGCTGGATCATCATCGACATCGCGATCTGGGCCGTGCCCGCCGGCATCATCGGCGGTCGCCTCTTCCACGTGTTCACCCACGTGTCCGACTACTTCGGCCCCGGCATCGACCCGCTGTCCTTCCTGTACATCTGGGAGGGCGGGCTCGCCATCTTCGGCGCGCTCATCCTCGGGTCGGTCGGCGCGTGGATCGGCTGCCGCCAGGTGGGCCTGCGGTTCACGTCGTTCATCGACGCCGTCGTGCCGGGCGTCCTGCTCGCGCAGGCCTTCGGCCGCCTGGGCAACTACTTCAACCAGGAGCTCTTCGGCATGCCGACGAGCCTGCCCTGGGGCCTCGAGATCGACTCGAGCAACGCCGCGTTCCCGAAGGGCCTGCCCGAGGGCACGCTGTTCCACCCGACGTTCCTGTACGAGATCATCTGGAACGTCCTCGGTGTCGTCGTCATCCTGTTCCTGGCGCGCAAGTTCACGCTGCAGTGGGGCAAGGTCCTCGGTCTGTACCTGATCTGGTACGGCGCAGGACGCTCGGTGCTCGAGTCCATCCGCGTCGACACGAGCGAGACCTTCTTCGGTGTCCGCACCAACGTGTGGGTGGCCCTCGCCGCGGTCGTCATCGGCATCCTGATCTTCGTGGTGCAGAGCCGTCGGCACACCGGCAAGGAGCCGAGCCCGTACCTGCCGGGGCGCGAGCCCCGTCCGAGGTCCGTTGTAGACTCGGACGACACCTTCTCGGAGCACGACGACGACGCAGCAGACGGCGTCACGAGCGACGATCCGGTCACGACCACTCGCTGATCGCGTCGCGGAGACACCCCCTCCCGACCACCACCGGTGACGCGCAGCAGCACCACCAGCAGCACCAGACGGCCCCCGCCACAAGCGGGGCCCAGCAACCTCGCCGGCCGGCAGGGCAACTCACTGACGGCGGGCACGGGCACCAGTCCCGCCCGCTCGGGCGGAACGCACCACCGGGCCACCGCTGTCCCTGTTCCACTTCCTCGTGAGGACGGTTCCCCATGGCGCTCCAGCCAACCCAGCCCTCGGCACCGACGAGCCTCGTGCCGCCGCACCGCCGCTTCTCCGCGATCCCGGACGCCACGGGCATGTACGACCCGGCGAACGAGAAGGACGCATGCGGGCTCGCGATGGTCGCGACCCTGCGCGGCACGCCCGGTCACGACATCGTCGACGCGGCGCTCGGTGCGCTCCGGAACCTCGAGCACCGCGGTGCCGTGGGCTCCGACGCGGGCACCGGTGACGGCGCGGGCATCCTGTGCCAGGTGCCCGACGAGTTCCTGCGGGCCGTCGTGCCCTTCGAGCTGCCGGCAGCGGGGGAGTACGCCGTCGGCACCGCCTACCTGCCCCTGGACGACGACGCGCGCCACGCGGTGAAGGGCGCCGTCGAGCGGCTCGCCCGCGAAGAGGGCCTGAAGGTCCTCGGGTGGCGCGAGGTCCCGGTGCGCCCGGAGGTCCTCGGCACGCTGGCCCGTGCCGCGATGCCGGCGTTCGAACAGCTCTTCGTCGCCTCCATCCGGCACGACCTGCACGGTGCCTCGTGGAGCGGCATCGCGCTGGACCGCCAGGCCTTCCGGCTCCGCAAGCGCGCCGAGCACGACAACGACCTGTACTTCATGTCGCTGTCGAGCCGCACCATGGTCTACAAGGGCATGGTCACGACGCTGCAGCTCGAACCGTTCTACCCGGACCTCAGCGACGAGCGCTTCGCCTCGAAGCTCGCGATCGTGCACTCGCGCTACTCCACCAACACGTTCCCGTCGTGGCCGCTCGCGCAGCCGTTCCGGACGATCGCCCACAACGGCGAGATCAACACGGTGCGCGGCAACCGCAACTGGATGCGCGCCCGCCAGTCGCAGCTCGAGAGCGAACTGCTCGGCGACATGGCCCCGCTGCTGCCCATCGTGAGCCCGGGGGCGAGCGACTCGGCCTCGTTCGACGAGGTCCTCGAGCTGCTGACCCTGACCGGCCGGACCCTGCCGCACGCCGTGTCGATGATGGTTCCCGAGGCATGGGAGAACCAGGTCGGGATGGACCCGGACCTCCGCGCGTTCTACGAGTACCACTCGATGCTCATGGAGCCGTGGGACGGCCCCGCCGCGATCACCTTCACCGACGGCTCGCTCGTCGGCGCCACCCTCGACCGCAACGGCCTGCGCCCCGGACGCTTCCTGGTCACGGACGACGGCCTCATCGTGATGGGCTCCGAGACCGGGGTCATCGACGTGCCGGCCGCCAAGGTCGTGCGCAAGGGGCGTCTGCGTCCGGGCCGGATGTTCCTGGTGGACACCGAGGCCGGTCGCATCATCGAGGACGACGAGGTCAAGCGCGAGCTCGCCGCCTCGGGTCCCTGGGGCGACTGGCTCGAAGCCGGCCGCATCAACCTCAACGACCTGCCGGAGCGCGAGCACATCGTGCACACCCCGGCCTCGGTCACCCGTCGTCAGCGCGCGTTCGGATACACCGAAGAAGAGGTCAGGATCCTGCTGCGCCCGATGGCGGCAGCGGGAGCCGAACCGCTCGGTGCGATGGGCTCGGACACCCCGATCGCCGTGCTGTCGGAGCGTCCGCGCCTGCTCTTCGACTACTTCACGCAGCAGTTCGCGCAGGTGACCAACCCGCCGCTCGACTCGATCCGCGAGCAGGTCATCACCTCGATGGGGATGGGGCTCGGTCCGGAGCGCAACCTGCTCTCCGCCGGTCCCGAGCACGCGAAGCAGATCACGCTCGACTTCCCGGTGATCGACAACGACCAGCTCGCCAAGGTGCAGCACTTCGAGACCGAGTCGGGTCGCCACCTGACCGTCACGATCAAGGGCCTGTACCGCGTCGACGCCGGCAAGAAGGCGATGCAGAAGCGCATCGCTGCCGTGTGCGACGAGGTCGACGCCGCGATCGAGTCCGGCAAGCAGTTCATCGTGCTGTCCGACCGCGACGGCAACTCCGAGCAGGCACCGGTGCCGAGCCTCCTGCTCCTCGCCGCGGTCCACCACCACCTGATCCGCACCGAACAGCGCATGAAGGTCGGGCTCATCGTCGAGGCCGGCGACGTGCGTGAGGTCCACCACGTGGCGACCCTCATCGGGTACGGCGCCTCGGCGATCAACCCGTACCTGGCGATGGAGACCTGCGAGAACCTGGTGCGCGCCGGCATGATCCCCGGGATCACCCCGGAGCAGGCCGTCAAGAACGTCATCAAGGCGCTCGGCAAGGGCGTGCTGAAGATCATGTCGAAGATGGGCATCTCCACGGTGTCCAGCTACGCCGGTGCGCAGGCGTTCGAGGCCGTCGGGCTCAGCCAGGAGTTCGTCGACAAGTACTTCACGGGCACCTCGTCGATCCTGGGCGGCGTCGACATCGACGTCATCGCCAAGGAGAACGCCGAGCGGCACGCCCAGGCGTACCCGCAGGACGGCGCGGTGCTCTCCCACGAGCGACTGCAGATCGGCGGCGAGTACCAGTGGCGCCGTCAGGGCCCGCCGCACCTGTTCAACCCGGACACGGTGTTCCGCCTGCAGCACGCCACGCGTGCTCGCCGGTACGACATCTTCCGCGAGTACTCGAGCGCCGTGGACGACCAGTCCGAGCAGCTCATGACGCTCCGCGGGCTGTTCCGCTTCAAGCAGGGCACGCGGAAGCCCATCGCGCTCGACGAGGTCGAGTCGATCGAGTCGATCGTCAAGCGGTTCAACACCGGTGCGATGTCCTACGGGTCCATCTCGAAGGAAGCCCACGAGACGCTCGCCATCGCGATGAACCGACTCGGCGGTCGCTCGAACACGGGCGAGGGCGGCGAGGACGTCGACCGGCTGCTCGACCCCGAGCGCCGCAGCGCGATCAAGCAGGTCGCCTCCGGCCGCTTCGGCGTGACGAGCATGTACCTCACGCACGCCACCGACATCCAGCTCAAGATGGCGCAGGGTGCGAAGCCCGGCGAGGGCGGTCAGCTGCCCCCGGCGAAGGTCTACCCGTGGGTGGCACGCACCCGGCACGCCACCGCGGGCGTCGGCCTCATCTCGCCGCCGCCGCACCACGACATCTACTCCATCGAGGACCTCAAGCAGCTGATCTTCGACGTCAAGCGGGCCAACCCGGCCGCCCGCGTCCACGTGAAGCTCGTGAGCCAGTCCGGCATCGGTGCCGTCGCGGCCGGCGTGACGAAGGCCCTGGCCGACGTCGTGCTCGTGTCCGGCCACGACGGCGGCACCGGCGCGAGCCCGCTGAACTCGCTCAAGCACGCCGGCACCCCGTGGGAGATCGGCCTGGCCGAGACCCAGCAGACGCTCATGCTGAACGGCATGCGCGACCGCGTCGTCGTGCAGGTGGACGGGCAGATGAAGACCGGGCGCGACGTCGTCGTGGCCGCGTTGCTCGGTGCCGAGGAGTACGGCTTCGCGACCGCCCCGCTCGTGGTCGAGGGCTGCATCCTGATGCGGGTCTGTCACCTGGACACCTGCCCGGTCGGCGTCGCCACGCAGAACCCCGAGCTCCGCAAGCGGTTCTCCGGCAAGCCCGAGTTCGTCGTGAACTTCTTCGAGTTCATCGCGCAAGAGGTGCGCGAGCTCCTCGCCGAGCTCGGCTTCCGCAGCCTCGACGAGGCCATCGGGCAGACCGACGTGCTCGACGTCGACCGTGCCGTCGAGCACTGGAAGGCCTCAGGGCTCGACCTCGCGCCGGTGCTCAAGGGACCGCACTTCGACGACGCCGAACCGCGCCGCCACCACCGCGAGCAGGACCACGAGCTGGACCAGCACTTCGACGTGCAGCTCATCCAGCAGACCGCGGACGTGCTCGACCACGGCGGTTCGATCGCGCTCGACCTGCCCATCCGCAACACCGAGCGCGCCGTCGGCACCATGCTCGGCCACCAGGTGACCCTGCGACACGGCGAACACGGTCTGCCGAACGGTTCGATCGACGTGACGCTGCGCGGTTCCGCCGGGCAGTCGCTCGGCGCGTTCCTGCCGGCGGGCATCACGCTGCGGCTGATCGGCGACAGCAACGACTACGTCGGCAAGGGGCTCTCCGGCGGCCAGATCGTCGTCCGCCCCGACGCCGGCTCGGGCTTCGACCCCGCCGAGAACGTCATCGCCGGCAACGTCATCGGGTACGGCGCCACCCAGGGCAGCATGTTCATCCGCGGCATCGTGGGCGAGCGGTTCCTGGTGCGGAACTCCGGTGCCACGGCCGTCGTCGAGGGCGTGGGCGACCACGCGCTCGAGTACATGACGGGCGGGCTCGCGCTCATCCTCGGCGAGACCGGCCGGAACCTCGGTGCCGGCATGTCCGGTGGCACGGCGTACGTCCGTGGGCTCCGCGAGGAGCACGTGAACACCGACGCCCTGGCGTCCGGCGAACTCCGGCTCGAGGCGCTCGACAGCGCCGACGTCGAGATCGTCACCGACCTGCTCACCCGGCACGCCGACGAGACGGGGTCGACGCTCGCGTCCGACCTGCTGGCGTCCGGAGACCTGAGCGACTTCGTCAAGGTGCTGCCGCGCGACTACGCGGCGGTGCTCGAGACGCGCAGACAGGCCGTCGACGAGGGGCTCGACCCCGACGGTGACATCGTTTGGAACAGGATCATGGAGGTGACCGGTGGCTGACCCCAAGGGATTCCTGAAGGTCCAGGAACGCGAACTCCCGCCCCGGCGACCCGTGCCCGTGCGGCTCATGGACTGGAAAGAGGTCTACGAGCAGCAGGAGTCCGGTGTCCTGAAGCGCCAGGCCGGCCGCTGCATGGACTGCGGCGTGCCGTTCTGCCACCAGGGCTGCCCGCTCGGCAACCTGATCCCGGAGTGGAACGACCTGACCTGGCGCGGTGAGGGCCGACAGGCGATCGAGCGCCTGCACGAGACGAACAACTTCCCGGAGTTCACGGGTCGGCTCTGCCCCGCCCCGTGCGAGTCGTCGTGCGTGCTCGGCATCAACCAGCCCCCGGTGACGATCAAGCAGGTCGAGGTCTCGATCATCGACCAGGCGTTCCAGAACGGCTGGGTCACGCCGCACCCGCCGGAGCGCCTGACGGGCAAGACCGTCGCCGTCGTGGGCTCCGGCCCCGCCGGACTCGCCGCCGCGCAGCAGCTCACGCGTGCCGGCCACACGGTCGCCGTCTACGAGCGGGACGACCGCATCGGCGGCCTGCTCCGCTACGGCATCCCGGACTTCAAGATGGAGAAGCGCCAGATCGACGCGCGCCTCGCCCAGATGCAGGCCGAGGGCACCCGGTTCCGTGCCGGGGTCGAGATCGGCAGGGACATCACCTGGGACGACCTGAAGTCACGCTACGACGCGGTCGTCGTCGCCACCGGTGCCACGGTGCCGCGCGACCTGCCGATCCCGGGGCGCGACCTCGAGGGCGTGCACTTCGCCATGGACTACCTGGTCCAGCAGAACAAGGCGAACGCGGGCACGACGGTCGACAACCAGATCACGGCCGAGGGCAAGCACGTCGTCGTCATCGGCGGCGGCGACACCGGCGCGGACTGCATCGGCACCGCCCACCGCCAGGGCGCGTTGAGCGTGACGAACCTGGCGATCGGCAAGCAGCCGCCGCTCGAGCGTCCGTCCGACCAGCCGTGGCCGATGTTCCCGACCGTGTTCGAGATCACGAGCGCCCACGAAGAGGGCGGCGAGCGGCACTTCCTCGCCTCCACCGTCGAGTTCCTGTCGAACGACGCCGGCGAGGTCCGCGCGCTGCGGGTCGCCGAGACCGAGTACCTCGACGGCCGACGGGTCCCGAAGGCGGGCAGCGAGCGGGAGATCCCGGCCGACCTCGTCCTCATCGCGATGGGCTTCACCGGCCCCGAGTCGGACACGATCGAGCCGCAGCTCGGTCTGCCGACCACGGTCTCCGGGGCGCTCGACCGCCGTGCCGACTACGCGACCAACGAGGCCGGCGTGTTCGTCGCCGGCGACGCGGGTCGTGGGCAGTCGCTCATCGTGTGGGCGATCGCCGAGGGCCGTGCCGCGGCCGCCCAGGTCGACGAGTACCTCGAGGGCTCCACGATCCTGCCGGCACCGGTCAAGGCGACCGACCGGGCGATCTCCGTCTGATGTCGGCGATCCACCAGATGCTCACGCTCCCGTGAGCGCGAGGCCACCAGCACTCGGTAGGGTGCTGGTGGCCTCGCTTCGTTCCGCGCGGCCCCACAGCGCGGAAACCCAAGCTCCATCCACCACCACGAAGGAATCCATTGAGACGCGCAAAGATCGTTTCGACGCTCGGACCGGCAACGTCGGACTACGAGACCGTCAAGGAGATCATCGAAGCGGGCGTCGACGTCGCCCGCCTCAACCTCAGCCACGGTGACTACAGCGTCCACGAGGCCAACTACGTCAACGTCCGTCGTGCCGCCGAAGAACTCGGCAAGCCCGTCGCGATCCTCGTCGACCTGCAGGGTCCGAAGATCCGTCTGGCACGGTTCGCCGACGGCCCGCACGACCTGGCGGTCGGTGACATCTTCACCATCACGACCGAGGACGTCCCGGGCTCGAAGGAGATCTGCGGCACGACGTTCAAGGGCCTGCCGCAGGACGTCAAGCCCGGCGACCCGCTGCTCATCGACGACGGCCGTGTCCGCCTCCGTGTCCTCGACACCGACGGCGTGCGGGTCCGCACCGAGGTCGTCGTCCCCGGCACGGTGTCCAACAACAAGGGCATCAACCTGCCCGGTGTCGCCGTCAACGTCCCCGCGCTGAGCGAGAAGGACGAGGCCGACCTGCGCTGGGCGATCCGCCAGGGCGCCGACCTCATCGCGCTGTCGTTCGTGCGCAACGCGAGCGACGTCGTGCGTGCCCACGAGATCATGGACGAAGAGGGCAAGCGCCTGCCGGTCATCGCCAAGGTCGAGAAGCCCCAGGCCGTCGACGCGCTCGAGGAGATCATCGACGCCTTCGACAGCATCATGGTCGCCCGCGGTGACCTCGGCGTCGAGCTCCCGCTCGAGGCCGTCCCGATCGTGCAGAAGCGCGCCGTCGAGCTGTCCCGCCGCATGGCGAAGCCGGTCATCGTCGCGACGCAGATGCTCGAGTCGATGATCTCGTCGCCGATCCCCACCCGCGCCGAGACGTCCGACGTCGCCAACGCCGTCCTCGACGGTGCCGACGCGGTCATGCTGTCCGGTGAGACGAGCGTCGGTGAGTACCCGGTGCAGACCGTCCGCACCATGGCCCGCATCGTCGAGTCCACCGAGGACCACGGTCTCGAGCGCATCGCCCCGCTCGGCACCAAGCCGCGCACCCTCGGCGGAGCGATCACCCTCGCCGCCGTCGAGATCGCCGAGTTCACCGAGGCGTCGTACCTCTGCGTCTTCACGGAGTCCGGCGACTCGGCCCGCCGAATGTCGCGCCTGCGCCACGGTCTGCCGATCATCGCCTTCACCCCGAACGAGGCCACGCGCCGCCGGATGGCCCTCACGTGGGGTGTCCGTTCGTTCCTGGTGGAGCGGAAGACCCACACCGACGAGCTCTTCTCGCAGGTGGACGACGTCCTCCTCGAGAACGGCCTGGCCGCCCCCGGCGACCGCGTCATCGTGACGGCCGGGTCCCCTCCCGGCATCGAGGGCTCGACGAACGACCTGCGCGTGCACCGGGTGGGCGACGCCCACGCCGAGGCCGCGCCGGCGTACGTCCGGGACTGATCCCGAGGCTCCGTCGCCACCAGGGCGCGGACTGGAGGCCCGGTGCGAGCAGCGCCGACCGCTTCCGGTCCGCGCCCTGCCGCGTCTCCACGGCCCTGGTGGTGACCGGACGTCGGCCGCAGGCGGCAGGATGGTCGCTGTGAGCCTCCGATCCGACACCCCGGCGCCGCGCGGCGACGTCCGCCGCTGGCGTCGCTACCTGGCCGACGAACGTGCCGAGGCGGCCGTGTACCGCAACCTCGCTGCCCGCCGTTCCGGCGAGGAGCGCGAGATCCTCGCCGCGCTGGCCGAGGCCGAGGGACGGCACGCCGACCACTGGCTCGACCTGCTCGGCGACGACGTCGGACGGCCGCAGCGGGGGAGCCTGCGCACCCGGGTGCTCGCCGTGCTGGCCAAGCGGTTCGGGTCGGTCTTCGTCCTCGCGCTCATGCAGCGCGCCGAGGACCGCTCGCCGTACGCCGACGACTCGGACGCGACCGCGCGGATGGCCGCCGACGAGCGGATCCACGGCGAGGTCGTGCGCGGGCTCGCGAACCGCGGGCGGATGCGGCTGTCCGGCACGTTCCGGGCGGCGGTGTTCGGCGCGAACGACGGCCTGGT
This sequence comes from Curtobacterium sp. MCBD17_026, assembly GCF_003234895.2. Taxonomy (NCBI): domain Bacteria; kingdom Bacillati; phylum Actinomycetota; class Actinomycetes; order Micrococcales; family Microbacteriaceae; genus Curtobacterium; species Curtobacterium sp. MCBD17_026. Next base: position 1,607,813 of record NZ_CP126281.1, read on the forward strand.
GTCCAACCTGGCGCTCATCATCGGCATCAGCGCCTCGGGGGCCGACCGGCACTTCGTGCTGCTGAGCGGCATCGCCGGCCTGCTGGCCGGTGCGTTGTCGATGGGGGCGGGGGAGTACGTCTCCGTCCGGTCGCAGCGCGAACTGCTCGAGGCGTCCGCGCCCCATCCCGAGGCCGGCAGGGCGGTGTCGGACCTCGACGTCGACGCGAACGAGCTCGCCCTGGTCTACCGGGCGCGCGGGATGTCCGAGGCCGAGGCGACCGAGCACGCTGCGCAGGTGCTGTCCGGCATCGGTGAGCGGCGGCCGGCGACCGGTTCCACCGCGGTCGCCGACGACCACGAGGCGGTCGGCACCGGGCTGAGCGCCGCGGTGTCGAGCTTCTGCTTCTTCGCCTCGGGCGCGATCATCCCGGTGCTGCCGTTCCTGTTCGGCATGCAGGGGTGGCCGGCCATCGCGGTGGCCGGCGGGCTGGTGGGCATCGCCCTGCTCGGCACCGGTGCCGTCGTCGGCGTGCTGAGCGGAGCGTCTCCCGGCAAGCGGGCCTTCCGGCAGCTCGCCATCGGGTTCGGTGCGGCGATCGTCACCTACGCACTCGGGCTGCTCTTCGGCACCGGGTCGGCCTAGCGGCGGACGGCAGGGGCGCCGCGGTCGAGCAGCGGACGGCGGCGCTCGGCGGCTAGCGGCGGACGGCAGCGCGCGGCGGCAGGAGCAGCAGGGCCGCGGCCCCGACGACGATGAGCGCGATGCCGGCGAAGACCATGAAGACGGTCAGCGCGAGTCCGGGCGCGACGAGCACGACGATGCCCCCGATGATGGACAGCACGCCGCTGACGATCGTCGGGACGCGTGACGATCCCGGGTGGCCGACGAAGCCGCCGACGATCGCGGCGACCCCCTCGATCAGGAACCCGACCCCGGCGAGCACGGCGTAGACGACGAGCGGGATCGCCGGGTCGAGCAGCGTCACGAGCCCCGCGACCGCGACCAGACCGCCGACGATGCCGGACGTCCACCGCCACACCGGCCGGGTGCCGTGGCCCCGCACCGCGGCGAAGACGCGCAGTGCCCCGGCCACGACGAGGTACACGCCGAACAGCAGCGCCACGAGCACGAGCGACGGGCGGGGCCAGACGATGGCCACGATGCCCAGTGCGATGGCGACGACCGCGGTGACGACGACGAACACCCGGAACGTCCTGACTGCACGAGAATCCACGAGCGCTCCTCCCTGATCGCCAGCGCTGGTGTCCAGAACGCTACCCGTCCGAGCCCCGGGCCGTGCAACGACCTGCAACCCCCGCGGTCGTACCGTGCGGAGCAGGCGCGCGACCCGTGCGCCCCGACAGCGTCGTCGAAAGGGCACCACCATGACCATCGCACCCTCGCCCACCAGCTACGCCGCACCCGGCGAGCCCGGCTCCCTGGTCGAGTACCGATCCCGGTACGACCACTTCATCGGCGGCGAGTACGTGCCGTCCGCCAGCGGGCAGTACTTCGAGAACCCGACGCCCGTCACGGGCAAGGTGTTCACCGAGGTGGCCCGCGGCGACTCGACGGACGTCGACCGCGCCGTCGCCGCCGCCTGGAAGGCGTTCCCGGCCTGGGGCCGGACGAGCGCGGCCGAGCGCGCTGTCATTCTCAACAAGATCGCGGACCGCATGGAGGAGCACCTCGAGGTGCTCGCCGTCGCCGAGACGTGGGAGAACGGCAAGCCGATCCGCGAGACCCTCGGCGCGGACATCCCGCTCGCGATCGACCACTTCCGGTACTTCGCCGGGGCGATCCGTGCGCAGGAGGGGTCCGCCGGCGAGATCGACCACGACACCGTGGCCTACCACTTCCACGAACCGCTCGGCGTCGTCGGGCAGATCATCCCGTGGAACTTCCCGATCCTGATGGCGGTCTGGAAGCTCGCCCCGGCCCTCGCCGCCGGCAACTGCGTCGTGCTGAAGCCCGCCGAGCAGACCCCGGCGTCCATCCACGTGCTCGTCGAGCTCATCCGCGACCTGCTGCCCGCCGGGGTGCTCAACGTCGTCAACGGCTTCGGCATCGAGGTCGGCGCACCGCTCGCGCAGCACCCGGACATCCGGAAGATCGCCTTCACGGGGGAGACCACCACCGGGCGGCTGATCATGCAGTACGCCTCGCAGAGCCTCATCCCGGTGACGCTCGAGCTCGGCGGCAAGAGCCCGAACGTGTTCTTCCCCGACGTGGCGGCCGAGAAGGACTCCTTCTACGACAAGGCGCTCGAGGGCTTCACGTTCTTCAACCTGAACCAGGGCGAGGTCTGCACGTGTCCGTCCCGGGCACTGGTGGCGGAGGAGATCTACGACGGGTTCGTCGCCGACGGCCTGGAACGCGTCCGTGCCGTCAAGCAGGGGCACCCCCTCGACCTGTCCACGATGATCGGCGCCCAGGCGTCGAACGACCAGCTCGAGAAGATCCTGAGCTACATCGACATCGGCAAGCAGGAGGGTGCGACGCTCCTGACCGGGGGTGAACGCGCGGACCTGGGCGGTGAACTCTCGGGCGGCTACTACGTCACCCCGACGGTGTTCGAGGGCGACAACTCGATGCGGATCTTCCAGGAGGAGATCTTCGGGCCCGTGCTCGCCCTGACGTCCTTCAGCGGCTACGACGACGCGATCGCCACGGCCAACGACACCCTGTACGGGCTCGGCGCCGGGGTGTGGAGCCGTGACGTCACGACCCTGTACCGCGCCGGACGTGACATCCAGGCCGGGCGGGTGTGGTCGAACACCTACCACCAGTACCCGGCGGGTGCGGCCTTCGGCGGCTACAAGCAGTCCGGCATCGGGCGCGAGAACCACAAGATGATGCTCGACCACTACCAGCAGACGAAGAACCTGCTCGTCTCCTACGCCGACGGGCCGATGGGCTTCTTCTGATGCCCGACACGGCACGCGTCGCGGCGACCCCGGCGGCGGGGGAGCTCCTGCGCACCCTCACCACCCGGCACGGCCCGCTGATGTTCCACCAGTCCGGCGGCTGCTGCGACGGCTCGAGCCCGATGTGCTACCCCGTCGGCATGTTCCGGACCGGCCCGGGGGACGTCCTGCTCGGCGCGTTGCAGGTCGACGGGCTGGACCCGGTCGAGGTCTACATGTCGGTGTCGCAGTTCCAGTACTGGAAGTACACGCACCTGACGATCGACGTCGTCGACGGCCGGGGCGGCGGGTTCTCGGTCGAGGTCCCCGAGGGCAAACGGTTCCTCACCCGCTCGCGGATGTTCGACGACGCCGAGCTCGCCGATCTCGGCCTGGTCCCGCGGGTGGCCCGGACGTAGGCTGATGGCGCGCGTCGCGACGGAGCGGCGGGTGGGGTCGATCGGAGGACGCATGCGCGCACCCGGTCGGCTCCGCCCGCTCGTCGCCGCGTCGTGGCAGCGGTCCGCCCGGGTCGACCCCGACGCCGCCCCGGTCCTCGCCCTCGGCGACGACGAACTCGATGCCGTCCGGCACGACGGCCCCCTCGCCACCCTGCTGCCGGTGGTCCGTCGGCTGCTGCTCGACGACTCCCGCTCGGCCGGGTGCGTCGTCGCCGTCGCGGACGCCGCGGGTCGTCTCGTCTGGGTCGACGGTGCCCGCTCCACGCGTCGCGCCGCCGAGGACATGGGCTTCGTCCCCGGAGCCGACTGGTCGGAGGACCGCATCGGCACCAGTGCGCCCGGCACGGCACTGCGCCTGGACCGTGCGGTGCAGATCCGCTCCGATGAGCACTACGCGAACGCCGTCAAGCCCTTCTCGTGCACGGCCGTCCCGGTGCACGACGCGAGCGGCGCCACCGTCGGGGTGCTCGACCTGACGGGCGACGACCGCGCAGTCGAACGGCACACGCTTTCGCTGCTCGCCGCCACGGTCGCCGCCGCCGAGGCCCAGCTCGCCCTGGCCGCGGTCCGCCCACCGGTGCGGACACCCGGCGTGCCGTCGGCCGAGCTGACCGTGCTCGGTACCGACACCGCCGTGCTCCGGATCGCCGACCGCCGGGTCGAGCTGTCCGCCCGGCACTCCGAACTGCTCGTCGTGCTCGCCGCGCACCCCGCCGGCCTCGCGGCGACCGACCTCGCCGCCGCCGTCTACGGAGACCCGGGCTCGGTCGTCACCCTGCGCGCCGAGGTCGTCCGGCTGCGCCGGGTCCTCGCGCAGCACGCCCCGGACGTGACCGTGACGTCGCGGCCGTACCGGGTGACCGGGGTCCGGACCGACGTCGACGGCGTGCTGTCCGCGCTCGAACGCGGGGCGCGCCTCCAGGCCGTCGACCGGTACGCCGGACCGGTCCTGCCGGGCTCCGCCGCACCCGGCGTCGACGCTGTCCGTGACCTGGTGCGGCTGCGGTTCCGCGAGTCGGTCGTCGCCGACGGCGGCGTCGACGCCCTGCTCGCGTGGGCGCGCACCCCGGACGGTGCGACCGACGCGCTCGTGCTCCGCGCGCTGCTCGCGGTGCTGCCGCGGCGGTCGCCGCGACGGGCTGGTCTGGTGGCGGCGATCGAGGCGCTCGAGGGCTCCTGAGACGGTCGACGACGGGCCGGGAGGCGCGGGTCGGGCTGGTAGTGTTGGCCTCCTCGCGAGTGTGGTGGAATCGGCAGACACGGGGCACTCAAAATGCTCTGCCTCACGGCGTGCGGGTTCAAGTCCCGCCACTCGTACCAAGATGCTCACGGCGTGCGGGGCAGCACCGATCCGCGTCCCGCCACTCGTACCAAGATGCTCACGGCGTGCGGGGCAGCACCGATCCGCGTCCCGCCACTCGTCCCAAGATGCTCACGGCGTGCGGGGCAGCACCGATTCGCGTCCCGCCACTCGTACCAAGATGCTCACGGCGTGCGGGGCAGTACCGATCCGCGTCCCGCCACTCGTACCAAGAAGCTCACGGCGTGCGGGGCAGCACCGATCCGCGTCCCGCCACTCGTACCAAGATGCTCACGGCGAGCGGGGCAGTACCGATCCGCGTCCCGCCACTCGTACCAAGATGCTCACGGCGAGCGGGGCAGCACCGATCCGCGTCCCGCCACTCGTACCAAGATGCTCACGGCGAGCGGGGCAGCACCGATCCGCGTCCCGCCACTCGTCCCAAGAAGCTCACGGCGTGCGGGGCAGTACCGATCCGCGTCCCGCCACTCGTACCAAGCATCGTTCTGCGTGGTCTGGGATACGGCACTTCCGTCGTCTAGTAGGCTTTCGCCCGTGAGTGACACAGAAGCAACAGCACCAGCACCCCGTCGCGTCGTCGTCGCCGAGGACGAGTCGCTCATCCGCCTCGACATCGTGGAGATCCTCCGCGACAACGGGTTCGACGTGGTCGGTGAAGCCGGTGACGGTGAGACCGCCGTCCAGCTCGCGACCGACCTCCGCCCCGACCTCGTCGTGATGGACGTCAAGATGCCCCAGCTCGACGGCATCTCCGCAGCCGAGAAACTGTCCAAGAACCACATCGCGCCCGTCGTCCTGCTGACCGCGTTCAGCCAGAAGGACCTCGTCGAGCGTGCCACCGAGGCCGGCGCGCTGGCCTACGTGGTCAAGCCCTTCACCCCGAACGACCTGCTCCCCGCGATCGAGATCGCCCTCTCGCGGTACCAGCAGATCATCACGCTCGAGGCCGAGGTCGCCGACCTCGTCGAGCGCTTCGAGACCCGCAAGCTCGTCGACCGCGCCAAGGGCCTGCTGAACGAGAAGATGGGCCTCACCGAGCCCGAGGCGTTCCGCTGGATCCAGAAGGCCTCGATGGACCGCCGCCTGACCATGCACGACGTCGCGAAGGCGATCATCGAGCAGCTCAGCGCCAAGAAGTAGTCCAGCGCTCCACCGTCGCTCACGGAACGCCGCCGGCCCCCTGGGGTCGGCGGCGTTCCTGCGTCCGGGGGCGGGGCGTGTGTCGCGACCACCTGGCAGGCTGGAGGCATGGACGACGTGGTGATCCGGGCCTCCCGGCCTGACGACATGCCGCCGGTGGCCGACCTGCGGTGGCGGTGGAGCGTGGACGAGGGCGGCGCTCATCCGGTGGTGAGCGTGGAGGCGTACCGCGATGCCATGACGGCGTTCGCCGCCGACCACGCGGAGTCGCACCGGTGCGTCGTCGCGGAGCGGGACGGTGTCGTGCTCGGCATGGCGTGGCTCGGGCTCGTCGCGCGACCGCCGCTGCCGGACCGGCCGGGGCGCCGGCTGACCGCCGACGTGCAGACGGTCTACGTGCACCCGGAGCTGCGAGGTTCCGGCGTCGCCGGACGGCTCGTCACGGCCCTGCTCCAGGTCGCCGACGAACTCGGCGTGGAGCGGACGTCGGTGCACTCGAGCGTGGACGGCGAGCGGCTCTACCGGCGGCTCGGGTTCGGCGACGCCCGCCTGCTGCTGCAGCGGCCGCCGGAGGACTGAGCCGTCGGTCCGTCGGTCAGCGACGCTCGCGGATCATGTTCGTGATCCGGACGGTGGAGCACCGGCGACCCTGGTCGTCGGTCAGGACGATCTCGTGGGTGGTGAGCGTGCCGCCCAGGTGGATGGCGGTGCACGTGCCCGTGACGATGCCGCTCGTGGCGCTGCGGGAGTGAGAGGCGCTGAGCTCGATGCCGACGGCGTAGCGGCCGGGCCCGGCGTGCACGTTGGCGGCCATCGAACCGAGGCTCTCCGCGAGGACGACGTAGGCGCCGCCGTGCAGCAGGCCGACCGGCTGGCGGTTGCCCTCGACGGGGATCGAACCGACCGCCCGCTCGGCCGAGAGCTCGGTGATGACCATGCCCATCTTCTCGGCCAGCTCGCCCATGCCGCGTTCGTCGAGGCGGGGATCGATCGTGGTCGATGTGGTGTCGTCGGTCACGGTCTGCGTCGACCTTCCGTGTCAGCGGGCGTCGGTAGGCTGTCCGGGTGTCGGACTCCGCAAAGCCTACCCTCATGGTCATCGACGGCCACTCGCTCGCCTTCCGGGCCTTCTACGCGCTGCCGGTCGACAGCTTCGTGAACCGCGAGGGGCAGCACACCAACGCGATCCACGGCTTCATCTCGATGCTGCTGATGCTCCTGCAGCGCGAGAAGCCCACCCACCTGGCGGTGGCGTTCGACATCTCCCGGTTCTCGTTCCGCACGCGTGAGTACGCCGAGTACAAGGGCACCCGCTCCGAGACCCCGGCCGAGTTCAAGGGACAGATCCCGCTCCTGCAGCAGGCGCTCGAGGCGATGGGCATAACCACCGTCACGAAAGAGGACTACGAGGCCGACGACATCCTCGCGACCCTCTCCAAGCAGGGTGCCGACCAGGGCTTCAAGGTCTACGTGGTCTCCGGCGACCGCGACTCGATCCAGCTCGTCAACGACGACGTCACCCTGCTCTACCCGTCGGTCCGCGGTGTCTCCGAACTCACCCGCTACGACCGCGACAAGGTCTACGAGCGGTACGGCATCGAGCCCCACCAGTACCCGGACATCGCCGCCCTCGTCGGCGAGACCAGCGACAACCTGATCGGCATCGACAAGGTCGGCGAGAAGACCGCGGTCAAGTGGGTGACCCAGTACGGGTCGCTCGACGGCGTCCTCGAGCACGCCGACGAGATCAAGGGCGTCGTCGGCAACAACCTGCGCGAGCAGCAGGACCGGGCGATCCGGAACCGCCGGCTCAACCGCCTGGTCACCGACGTCGAGCTGCCCGTCGGTCCCGCCGACGTCGCGCTCCGCCCGGTCGACGAGACCGCGGTGCGCGAGCTCTTCGCCAAGTTGCAGTTCCGCACGCTGCTCGACCGCGTCTTCAAGGTGGCCGGGTCGGGCGATCCCGCCGAGCCGGCGGCCGAGGGCACCGTCACCGACGGCGCGCCGACCCCGCCGCCCGTCAAGACCCTGATCGACGAAGAGCTCGGCTACTGGCTCGAGCGCCGCAACGCGACCGAGGCGGCGAACGGCTACGGCGTCGCGGTCGAGGTCATCGACGGACGCCTCAGCGCCATCGGCATCGCGACGCACGACGACGCCGTGCTGGTGCCGGGCGGCAGCGGCGCGAAGGACTACGAGCAGCTCTCGGCCTGGTTCGCCTCCGACGCCCCGAAGCACTTCCACGACGCCAAGGCGGCGATCAAGGCGCTCGGCACCGCCGGCTTCGTCGTGAACGGCATCGCCGGCGACGCCCGGATCATGGGGTGGCTCGCGCAGCCCGGCAAGCAGGGGCAGCCACTGTCGGACCTCGTCTACCAGGAGCTCGGCGAAGAACTGCCGACGGCTGACCCCAACCAGCTGGTCCCCGAGACCGACCCGGTCAACGTCGGGGTGCACGCGTGGTTCGTGCTCCGCGTCACCACGGCCCTGCGCGCCCGGATCGACGCGTCCTCGCTGCGGGTCCTCGACGACATCGAGCTGCCGCTCGTGTCGGTGCTGGCCGGCATGGAGACCATCGGTGTCGGCATCGACCGCCCGGTGCTCACCGGCCTGTCGAAGGAACTGGGGGAGCGCGCCGCCGAGCTCGCGCAGCAGGCCTTCGCCGAGATCGGGCACGAGGTCAACCTCGGGTCGCCGAAGCAGCTGCAGGAAGTCCTGTTCACCGAGCTCGCGATGCCGAAGACCCGCAAGACCAAGACCGGGTTCTCGACCGACGCCGCAAGCCTGGCCGACCTGCAGGAACAGCACCCGCACCCGTTCCTCGGGCTCCTGCTGCAGCACCGCGACGCCACGAAGCTCCGGCAGATCGTCGACACGCTCGACGCCGCCGTGGTCGACGGGCGCATCCACACCCGCTACGAGCAGACCGGTACGAGCACGGGCAGGGTCTCGTCGACCGACCCGAACCTGCAGAACATCCCGGTGAAGACGGCCGTCGGTCGCCGGATCCGGTCGGCGTTCGCGGTCGCTGAGCCGTACACGACGCTCGTGACCGCCGACTACTCGCAGATCGAGATGCGGATCATGGCGCACCTCTCCGGCGACCCGGGGCTCATCCAGGCCTTCAACGAGGGCGAGGACCTGCACCGCTTCGTCGGCGCCCGGGTGTTCGGCGTCGACCCGTCCGAGGTCTCCAACGAGATGCGCACGAAGGTCAAGGCGATGTCCTACGGCCTGGCCTACGGGTTGAGTGCCTTCGGTCTGTCGAAGCAGCTGCGCATCGAGCAGTCCGAGGCCCGCACCCTGATGACCGAGTACTTCGCCCGCTTCGGTGCGGTGCGCGACTACCTGCGCAACGTCGTCGAGCAGGCACGCGAGGACGGCTACACCGAGACGATCTTCGGTCGCCGTCGTCCGTTCCCCGACCTGAAGAGCCCGAACCGGGTCCTGCGTGAGAACGCCGAACGCGCCGCGCTGAACGCCCCGATCCAGGGTTCGGCCGCCGACATCATCAAGATCGCGATGCTCGGGGTCGCCGACGACCTGCGCGAGGGCGAGCTCCAGTCCCACCTGCTGCTCCAGGTGCACGACGAGCTCATCCTCGAGGTCGCGCCCGGTGAGCAGGAGCGTGTGGAGGAGATCCTCCGCACCCGGATGGGCAGCGCCGCCGAGCTGAGCGTCCCGCTCGACGTCTCGGTCGGCGTGGGGCCGAACTGGGAGAGCGCCGCCCACTGACCCGGGCGGCCCGGGGGTCCTGTCGACCCGCGGGTCGGTAGGGTCGGGGCATGAGCGAAGAGCGTCCTGTCCGCCAGCCGTCCGCCGTCGACCGCGTCGCCGAGGACTGGGTCACCACCCTCGTCGACCTCGACCCGACGACCGCCACGTACATCGGCGTCCCGGGGCGCACGGGGGAGTACGGCGACACCTCGCCCGCCGGTGCCGCCGCGATGGCCGAGGCGGCGCGCGGTGCGAAGCGTGCGCTCGACGCCGCTCCAGCCGTCGACTCCGTGGACCAGGTGACGAAGGCCGACCTCGGCGCCGAGCTGGACCTGGTGCAGGAGTCGTACGAGCGCAAGCTGCACCTCCGCGACCTCAACGTCATCGCGAGCCCGGCGCAGTCGGTCCGCGAGATCATCGACCTGATGCCGACCGCGACCGAGGGCGACTGGCAGGACATCGCGAGCCGGCTGCACGCGCTGCCGGACGCCCTCGAGGGCATCCGCGAGACCCTGCTCGAGGGCACCCGCGAAGACGTCACCCCGGCCAAGCGCCAGGTCGCCCTGGTCGCCGAGCAGGCAGCGCGGAACGGCGCCGAGGACGGCTTCTTCGCGCGCCTCGCCGAAGGTGCCGCGTTCGACGACGGTTCGCCGGTGCCGGACACGCTCCGCGCCGAGCTCACCCGCGGAGCCCAGGTCGCCTCGGCCGCGTACCGCTCGCTCGGGCAGTTCCTGGAGCACGAGCTGCTGCCGCTCGCCACCCCCGTGGACGCCGTCGGTCGCGAGGCCTACGAGCTGCACTCGCGCCGGTTCCTCGGTGCGGTCGTCGACCTCGACGAGACGTACGAGTGGGGCCTCGAGGAACTCGCGCGCATGCGGGACGAGCAGGAGCGCATCGCCGACCGCATCGAGTCCGGCGCGAGCGTTGCCCGGGCGATCGAGGTGCTCGACACCGATCCGTCCCGGATCCTGCACGGAACCGACGCGTTGCAGCGGTGGATGCAGGAGACGAGTGACGCGTCGATCGCCGCGATGGCCGGGACCTACTTCGACATCCCGGACCCGATCCGTCGGCTGGAGTGCCGGATCGCCCCCACGCAGGAGGGCGGCATCTACTACAGCGGCCCCTCCGACGACTTCTCCCGTGCCGGACGCATGTGGTGGTCCGTGCCCGAGGGTGTCACCGAGTTCGGCACCTGGCGCGAGAAGACGACGGTCTACCACGAGGGCGTCCCCGGACACCACCTGCAGATCAGCCAGGGCGTCTACAACCGCGGTGAGCTGAACACCTGGCGCCGGCAGCTGTCCGGGTCCTCCGGACACGTCGAGGGCTGGGCCCTGTACGCCGAGCGGCTGATGGAGCAGCTCGGGTTCCTCGACGACGACGGCGACCGGCTCGGCATGCTCGACGGGCAGCGGATGCGTGCGGCCCGCGTCGTCCTCGACATCGGCGTGCACCTGCAGAAGACGAACCCCGACGGAGGCGGCTGGACGTGGGAGTACGCGCTCGACTTCATGGGGCAGAACGTCAACATGGACCCGGCGTTCGTCCGGTTCGAGGTCGCCCGGTACTTCGGGTGGCCGGGGCAGGCACCCTCGTACAAGGTCGGCCAGCGCGTCTGGGAGTCCATCCGCGACGAGGTCGCCGCGCGCGAGGGAGCCGACTTCGACCTGAAGGCGTTCCACCACCGGGCGCTCTCGCTCGGCAGCATCGGCCTCGACACCCTCCGGACCGCGCTGGTCGGGTGACGCGCCGTCGACACGCCCGGTTGTGGGGCCTCCGCCGGTGCGGTTAGACTTGTGCGGCGCAATCCGCGCCACTCAATCAATCGCCACGGCGGTGCACCACGGGGGCCGAGTCCCCGCACGCCATGGCCCGACTCATGTCCGTTCGGAGCAATCTCTACATGACAACCACTACGACCAAGGCTCCTAAGCAGGTCGCCATCAACGACATCGGTTCGGCTGATGACTTCCTGGCCGAGGTCGAGAAGACCCTGAAGTTCTTCAACGACGGTGATCTCATCTCCGGCACCGTCGTGAAGATCGACCGCGACGAGGTCCTCCTCGACGTCGGTTACAAGACCGAGGGCGTCATCCCCTCGCGCGAGCTCTCGATCAAGCACGACGTCGACCCCAACGAGGTCGTCGAGGTCGGCGACGAGGTCGAGGCCCTGGTTCTCCAGAAGGAGGACAAGGAAGGCCGCCTCATCCTGTCGAAGAAGCGCGCGCAGTACGAGCGTGCGTGGGGCGACGTCGAGAAGATCAAGGAGTCCGACGGCGTCGTGACCGGGACGGTCATCGAGGTCGTCAAGGGCGGTCTCATCGTCGACATCGGCCTCCGTGGCTTCCTCCCCGCCTCGCTCATCGAGCTCCGTCGTGTCCGCGACCTCACGCCGTACCTCGGCCAGGAGATCGAGGCCAAGATCCTCGAGCTCGACAAGAACCGCAACAACGTGGTCCTGTCGCGCCGTGCGCTCCTCGAGCAGACGCAGTCCGAGTCCCGGACGACGTTCCTCAACAACCTCCACAAGGGCCAGGTCCGCAAGGGCATCGTGTCCTCGATCGTCAACTTCGGTGCGTTCGTGGACCTCGGCGGCGTCGACGGTCTCGTCCACGTCTCCGAGCTCAGCTGGAAGCACATCGAGCACGCCAGCGAGGTCGTCGAGGTCGGTCAGGAAGTCACCGTCGAGATCCTCGAGGTCGACCTGGACCGCGAGCGCGTGTCGCTCTCGCTCAAGGCGACGCAGGAGGACCCGTGGCAGGTCTTCGCCCGCACCCACGCGATCGGTCAGATCGCACCGGGCAAGGTCACGAAGCTCGTCCCGTTCGGTGCCTTCGTCCGCGTTGCCGACGGCATCGAGGGCCTGGTGCACATCTCGGAGCTCTCGAACAAGCACGTCGAGCTCGCCGAGCAGGTCGTGTCGGTCAACGACGAGGTCTTCGTCAAGATCATCGACATCGACCTCGACCGTCGCCGCATCTCGCTGAGCCTCAAGCAGGCGAACGAGGGCGTCGACCCGGAGAGCGACGAGTTCGACCCGGCGCTCTACGGCATGCCGACCGAGTACGACGACAAGGGTGACTACAAGTACCCCGAGGGCTTCGACCCGGAGACCAACGAGTGGCTCGAGGGCTACGACACGCAGCGCACCGAGTGGGAGGGCCAGTACGCGGCCGCCCAGGCGCGTTGGGAAGCCCACAAGGCGCAGGTCGCGAAGACCATCGCCGACGAGGCGCAGGGTGGCTTCGACCTCCCGGCCACGGCTTCCTCGTCGTCGTCGACCTCGTCGTTCGCCGGCGAGACGGGTGGCGCAAGCCCCCTGGCCGACGACGCGTCGCTCGCTGCACTCCGCGAGAAGCTCAGCTCGACCAACAACTGATCGAGCGGTTCGTCCCGACCGGAAGCCCGGCACCCCTGACAGGGTGCCGGGCTTCCGGCGTTTCCGGGCATCGGGGTCGTTACCCTGTTGCCGTGCACATCATCGGACTCACGGGCGGCATCGCCGCGGGCAAGTCGACCGTCTCCCGACGCTGGACCGAGCACGGGGCAGTCGTCGTCGACGCCGACCGACTGGCGCGGGACGCCGTGGCACCGGGCAGCCCGGGCCTGGCGCAGGTCGCCGAGCGGTTCGGACCGTCGGTGATCGCCGCCGACGGTGCCCTCGACCGGCCGGCGCTCGGGTCGATCGTGTTCGCGGACCCCGCGGCGCGGAAGGACCTCGAAGCCATCACGCACCCCGAGGTCTGGCGGCTCGCGCAGCAGGCGTTCGACGCCGCCGAGGCCGCCGACCCCGACGCCGTGGTGGTCTACGACGTGCCGTTGCTCGCCGAGGCCCGCGGCTCGCGCCCGCTCCGGTTCGACGCGGTCGTGGTGGTCGACGCCCCCGCTGCGCAGCGCATCGAACGGCTCGTCGAGCACCGCGGGATGCCCCGTGACGAGGCCGAGCGTCGTGTCGCCGCCCAGGCGAGCGACGCAGACCGTCTCGCCCTCGCCGACCACGTCGTCGACGCCACCGGGACGCTCGAGCAGACGATCCGCTCCGCTGACGAGGTGTGGGCACGGATCACGGCATGAGCCACCGTCTGCTGCTGGTCCTCGCCGCGATCGTCCTCGTGGCGATCGGGGCCGGCTCGCTCGTCGCCGCGAACGTCCTCGGTGCCCAGCGAGTGGCGGACAACGGCCGGGTCGCGGTGCACGAGCGGCCGTCGGGTGACGAACGCGGGCCTCACGGGGAGTTCCACCGGTTCCGGCTCGGAACGGTGAACGGTGAGCGGCTCACCCCGAACCGCGACGACTTCGCCGCGCGCACGTCGGCCGACGGTCCGCTCCTGTTGTTCCTGCCCGCGACCCGGTCCCGTCCGGCCGAGTACCAGCGGTTCCTCGGGGCCGCGCTGGCGGACGGCTACCACGTGCTCGGCCTCGACTACTGGAACCTCGGTCGCACCCTGTCCGGCACGTGCGAGGCGGACGCGCGCTGCTACGGCATGGTCCAGCGGAACCGCTTCGACGGCACCCGGCCGTCGGAGTTCAGCGCGGTCAGTCCGGCCGGGTCCATCGTCTCGCGCTTCCGTGACGCCGTCGCGTACCTCGACGACCACGACCCCGACGGCGGCTGGGGGCGGTTCGTCCAGGGCGACGACCGCATCGTCTGGAACGACGTCGTCGTGGCCGGGCACTCGCAGGGCGGCGGAGAGGCGGCGTACATCGCGCACGTCCGCAGTGTCCACGGTGCGTTGATGTTCTCCTCGCCCGTCGAGTCCCGCGGGCCGTCGCACGCAGCGTGGATGGACCGCCCGGGCCGGACACCGGTCGACCGGATGTACGCCATCGACGACGTCCGTGACGCGTTCGGCCCCCGCATCACCGGTTCGTGGGACGTCCTCGGGCTGAGTGGCGTGTCCGGGCCGTTCGAGACGGACACCACCCCGCCCGTCGCCGGCGCGGACCCGCACGCGATCCTCACCGACCTCCGCGGCGACGGCAAGGCGCACTCCCTGATCATCAAGGACTCGACACCGCTCACCCGTGACGGCGTGCCCCGGATGCTCCCGCTCTGGCAGTGGATGCTGCACCGGTTCTCCACAGATCCCGCTGTTCCCTCCGACCGCTCATAGGGTCGGGCAATAGCCTTCTTGCGTGCAGCCCGTTCGCGATGAACCCGACCTGCGCTCGCTCATCCGTGCCCGTGCGGCCGGCGGGGGCGAGCGCCACTTCCTCGAGGATGCTCGCTCCGAGCGCGTCCTGACGTACCGTGCGCTCGACGACGCGGTCACCGCCTGGTCGCGGACCTTCGACGCGATCGGCATCGCCCCGTCGGGTGCCGTCCTGGTCGACGTGGGTGACCCGCTCGCGTTCGCGGTCGTGCACCTGAGCGCCGTCGCCGCAGGTCTCAGGGCGATCCCCGTCGACACCGGCCAGCCGGCCACCGAGCCCGGCCGTCTCGCCGACCTGATCGGGGGTGCGTCCATCGTCGTGTCCGACCGCTCGGTGGACGCGACCGTCCCCGGGGCGCCGGCCAGCGGGATCGACCCCGCCACGTTCCTCCCGACCGCCGTCCGTGACGGCGACCTGCCCGCCGACAGCCCGCACGCGCCGGGTCAGGGTTCCGTCGTGCTGTTCACCTCCGGGTCGACCGGCACACCGAAGGGCGTCGAGCTGCCCGAGACGCAGCTGCTGTTCGTCGCCCGTGCCGTCGCGCGGCACAACCGGCTCGTGCCGGAAGACCGCGGGTTCAACTCGTTGCCGCTGTTCCACGTCAACGCCGAGGTGGTCGGGCTGCTCGCGACGCTCGTCGCCGGCGCGACCCTGGTGCTCGACCGGCGCTTCCGTCGCACCGGGTTCTGGGACCTGCTCGCGGAACGCCGGATCACCTGGCTGAACGCCGTCCCGGCCGTCCTGGCCGTGCTGGCGAAGACCGGGCCGCTCGAGTTCCCGTCGGGCCTGCGGTTCGTGCGCAGCGCGTCGGCGCCGCTGCCCGATCCCGTGCGCGCCGCCCTCGGCGACGTGCCGCTCGTCGTGAGCTGGGGCATGACCGAGGGCGCCTCGCAGATCACGGCGACCCCGCTGGACGAACCGGCCCGGCCGGGTACCGTCGGGGTGCCGGTCGGGTCCGAGGTGCAGGTCCGCGGCGAGGACGGCTCGCTCCTGCGCGCCGACGAGATCGGCGCCCTGTGGGTGCGTGGTGCGGGGATCGTCCGCGGGTACCTGGGCGGGCGCGCGTCCGAGCGGTTCGACGCCGACGGCTGGCTCCACACCGGTGACGTCGGGTCCGTCAGCGCCGACGGCTGGGTGTCCCTGGCCGGGCGCTCCGACGACGTCATCAACCGCGGTGGCGAGAAGGTCTACCCGTCCGAGGTCGAGGACGTCCTGCTCGGCGACCCACGTGTGCTCGAGGCGGTCGTCGTCGGTCGCCCCGACGACGTGCTCGGTGCCGTCCCGATCGCCTACGTGATCCCGCAGCCCGACGAGCCCGTCGACCACGCAGCCCTCGTGGCCGACCTCGTGGCCCGGGCCGAGGCGCACCTGACCCGGTTCCGCCGACCTGTCGAGGTCATCGTCGTGCCCGACCTGCCGCGTGCGCCCACCGGCAAGGTGCAGCGCGCGAAGGTCCGGACCATGGCGCGACCCTCGTGAACGGACCATCACGCGTGTCGCCGGCGTCGGTCGGCGCTGAGCCGGGGGAGCAGACGCCGACGCGCACGGCCGCGGGCAAGCCCCGGCACCTGTACGAGGTCGACGTGCTCCGCATCCTCACGTTCGCGTGTGTGATCGGAGTGCACACCACGAGCCACACCGCCGCCGCCGACGACGTCGGGCTGAACGCGCTGCTCGCCCTGCTGCACTTCACCCGGTTGGTCTTCTTCTCGCTGACCGCGTTCGTGCTCGTGTACAGCTACACGTTGCGCCCGCGTCCGATGGCGCAGTTCTGGCCGAAGCGGTTCCTGCTCGTGGGCGTGCCGTACCTGGCGTGGTCGTTCCTCTACGTCGCGGCGGCGTGGCTGCTGAGCCCGACCCGCCGGGGCGACGTCCCGGACCTGGTGCGCACCGCGGCCGAGGGCATCGTCACCGGCACCTCGTGGTACCACCTGTACTTCCTGCTCGTGACGATGCAGGTGTACCTGCTCCTGCCGGTGATCGTCTGGCTGGTGCGCCGGACCCGCGGGCACCACGTGACCGTGCTGGTCGTGGCGTTCCTGGTCCAGCTGGTGGTGTTCGCCGGGTACAAGTACTTCCCGGCGAGCGACGCGTGGATGCACGGGTACCAGAAGCAGTTCTTCTTCTCGTACGTCTTCTTCATCGTCTCGGGGGCGATCGCCGCCGACCACGCGGACGCCTTCCTGCGGTTCATCCGGGTCCACCGCCGTTCGGTCCTGTGGGCCTTCGCCGGTGTCGGGGGGCTCACCCTGGGCGTGTGGGCGCTGCAGGTCGGCCTCGGGCAGTCCCTCTACGCCGCGGGGACACCGCTGCAGCCGATCCAGGTGGTCTGGAGCACCGCGGTGTTCGTCGGGTTCCTGGCGATCGGCGCCGCGTGGGCGGACCGCCGGCGACCCGGCAGCCGGGCCGCCCGTTTCGTCGACTACGCGTCCGATCGCTCGTTCGGCATCTTCCTGAGCCACCCGTTCGTCATCTGGATCCTGCTCTTCGGCGACAGCTGGCTCGAGGCCGTCGTGCCACGGCCGTGGCTCACCCTCGTCACGTACGTGCTCGTGTTGGTCATGTCCGTCGCGGTGACCGAGCTGTTCCGGTGGACGCCGCTCAGCGTGCCGCTGACCGGCCGGCCGTCGTTGTCCTCGCGGGCGTCGCGAGCGGCGCGGGCGCGTCGTTCCGCAGGCGCGGCGGTGCCCCGGCGGTCGCCGGAACCGGTGGAGCCGGACGACGCCCTCGTCGGCGAGACCGACGACGTCGGGCGGCGCGCGGCGCGCTGAGCGCCGCGCGCGCGGCGCAGCTCTGGGAGGTCCCGTCCGTGGTGCGACGGCGGCGCCATCGCACCGGGTCCGGAACCCCGCACCAGCCGTGCGGGGCGGTGGACGCGTGGCGGGCGGCCGGGAGGCGCGGGGCGGGCCCGACCCGTGCCTCCCGGCCGTCGCGCGCGGACCACCAGGGCCGGCGCACGTTCCGCGCGTCGCCCGTCAGGCCGGGCGCTGCTCGGCCTTCGGGGTGCCGATCTCGAGCACGCCGTCGGTGGAGGTCAGCCGCTGCGGCTTCATGAACCAGGCGACGACGGCCGCGGCTCCGAGCAGGACGCAGGAGAGCGCGAAGGGCACCTGCCAGCCCGAGGCGTCGATGAGCAGGCCGAACACGATGGGCGAGACCACCCCGGCGATGCCGAACCCGGTGTTCATGAAGCCCGAGGCCGTGCCGGACCACTGCGGCGCGACGTCCATCGGGATCGCCCAGAGGTTGGCGTTGCAGAGTTCGAGGAAGAAGAACGACAGGGCCAGCGAGATCGTCGCGACGAGCAGGCCCTGCCCGATCACGAGCGGGATGAGGCAGAGGAGCGAGCCGCCGAGTCCGATCACCAGGATGATCCGGCGGGCGTTCCGGGTGTTCCCGCCGCGGTGGATGATGCGGTCACTGAGCATCCCGCCGACCGTGTCCCCGACGACACCGGCCAGCAGGATGAGGGTGGTGAACAGGGCGAAGTCGCCGATCTCCAGGCCGTAGGTGGAGCTGAGGAACGTCGGGAGCCACGTGAGGAACACCCAGAGGGTCCAGCCGTACCCGAAGTCGACGAAGGTGACCGGCAGGATCTGCTTCGCCATCTGCCGCCACGGCACCGGGGGACGGGTCGCACGGGTCTCGACCGGCGGGAGCTCGGCGAGCTCGACCTGCGTGATGCCCTTCGCGGACTCGGGCTTGTCGCGGAACCAGACGAACCAGACGACGGCCCACGCCAGGGACAGCACCGCGGTGGCGAAGAACGCCCAGCGCCAGCTTCCCGTCGCGCCGATCACCCACGCGACGATGAGCGGGGCCAGGGCGTTGCCGAGCCGGGCGGCCGAGTGGACCACGCCCTGGGCGAAGCCGTTCCGGTCGCGGGGGATCCAGCGGCTCATCGCCTGGGTGGCGGTCGGGAACGCGGCGGCCTCGCTCAGGCCGAGCAGCGCACGAGCAGCGAACAGGGTCCAGAAGCCGACGGCGAAGCCGGTCCAGAGCGTCGCGACGCCCCAGATCACCGTGATGACGAAGAGTGCCCGGCGCGGGCCGAACTTCTCGCTGATCGTGCCGCCGAACACCTGCAGCAGGGCGTACGGCAACGAGAAGGCGGAGACGATGAGGCCGGCGGTCGCCTCGTTGAACCCGAACTCCTCGGTGATGTGCGGCAGCGCCGTCGAGATGTTCGTCCGGTCGATGTACGAGATCGCGTACATGCAGCAGAGCAGGACGAGCACACGCCCGCGGATGCGTCCGCGGAACGGGGTGCCCTTGATCGGTGCGGCCGGGGTCGCCGTGGTCATGAGGCCTCTTCGGGGGAGTGGGAAGGAGTCGGGTGGCTGATCGGATCGAACGGTATGCCCGGTGGCCATCAGTCGACTTGGAGCCCGCTTGCAGCGGACAATACGCCGAGGGCGAGCAGGGGTCCTCGATGTCAGGGGTGCCGACTACCGTTGTCCCCATGGGTGTTGCGATCGAACCGACCCGAGCGGTACGTCCGTTCGAGGTCATCAGCGAGTACTCGCCGAGTGGCGACCAGCCCGCGGCCATCGCGGAACTCGCCGGACGGATCAACGCCGGTGAGACCGACGTCGTGCTGCTGGGTGCGACCGGTACCGGCAAGTCGGCGACGACCGCGTGGCTCATCGAGCAGGTGCAGCGGCCGACGCTCGTGCTCGCGCACAACAAGACCCTCGCGGCCCAGCTCGCCAACGAGTTCCGCAGCCTGATGCCGAACAACGCGGTCGAGTACTTCGTCTCGTACTACGACTACTACCAGCCCGAGGCGTACGTCCCGCAGACCGACACCTTCATCGAGAAGGACTCCTCGGTCAACGCCGAGGTCGAACGGCTCCGGCACTCGACGACGAACTCGCTGCTCAGCCGCCGCGACAGCGTCGTGGTGTCGACGGTCTCCTGCATCTACGGCCTGGGGACGCCCGAGCAGTACATGAACGCGTCGGTCGCACTCCACGTGGGTCAGACGATCTCCCGCGACCAGCTGGTGCGCAAGTTCGTCGCGATGCAGTACCAGCGCAACGACGTCGACTTCGCCCGTGGCACGTTCCGGGTCCGCGGCGACACCATCGAGATCATCCCGATGTACGAAGAGCACGCCATCCGCATCGAGATGTTCGGCGACGAGGTCGAGGCGCTCTCGTCGCTGCACCCCCTCACCGGCAACGTCATCGACGACCTGCCTGCCGTGTCGATCTTCCCGGCTTCGCACTACGTCGCCGACACCGACGTGATGCACCGCGCGATCGCCTCCATCAAGGAAGAACTCGCGGAACGGCTCGCCGAGCTCGAGGGCCAGGGCAAGCTGCTCGAGGCCCAGCGACTCCGCATGCGCACCACGTTCGACATCGAGATGATGGAGCAGATCGGGTTCTGCTCCGGCATCGAGAACTACTCGCGGCACATGGACGGCCGTGGTCCGGGCGAGGCGCCGCACTGCCTCATCGACTACTTCCCCGACGACTTCCTCCTGGTCATCGACGAGTCGCACGTCACCGTGCCGCAGATCGGCGCGATGTACGAAGGCGACGCCTCGCGGAAGCGCACGCTCGTCGAGCACGGCTTCCGTCTGCCGAGCGCTATGGACAACCGCCCGCTCAAGTGGGAGGAGTTCCTCGACCGCGTCGGCCAGAAGGTCTTCCTGTCGGCGACGCCCGGCAAGTACGAGCTCGGGATCACGGACAGCGTGGTCGAGCAGATCATCCGCCCGACGGGTCTGATCGACCCCGAGATCGTGGTCAAGCCGAGCGACGGCCAGATCGACGACCTGCTCGAGGAGATCAAGCAGCGGGTCGAGAAGGACGAGCGCGTCCTCGTCACCACGCTGACCAAGCGCATGGCCGAGGAACTCACCGACTTCCTCGGGAACGCCGGTGTCCGCGTCCGGTACCTGCACTCCGACGTCGACACCCTCAAGCGCGTCGAGCTGCTGACCGAGCTGCGGCAGGGTGTCTACGACGTGCTCGTCGGCATCAACCTGCTGCGCGAGGGGCTCGACCTGCCCGAGGTGTCGCTCGTGGCGATCCTCGACGCCGACAAGGAAGGCTTCCTCCGCTCGTCGACGTCGCTCATCCAGACGATCGGTCGCGCTGCCCGCAACGTGTCGGGCCAGGTGCTCATGTACGCCGACAAGATGACCGACTCGATGAAGACCGCGATCGAGGAGACCGATCGCCGTCGTGAGAAGCAGGTCGCCTACAACCTGGAGCGCGGCATCGACCCCCAGCCGCTGCGCAAGAAGATCGCGGACATCACCGAGGTCCTGCAGCGCGAGAACGACGACACGAAGGCGCTCCTGCAGGGTCGCCCCGGCACCGACGGCCGTCGGTCGCCCACGCCGAACCTCAAGCGCGGCGGCATCGCGGGCGAGGGCGCGACGCAGCTCGGTGCCACCATCGCCGACCTGAACGACCAGATGCTGCAGGCTGCGGCCGAGCTGAAGTTCGAGCTCGCGGCGCGACTGCGCGACGAGGTGCAGGACCTGAAGAAGGCCCTGCGCCAGATGGAGTCGGCCGGGCATGTCAGCTGACGGCGCCCGCACGGTCGTCGTCACCGGCGCGAGTGCCGGGCTCGGGTACCACGCCGCCGAGCAGCTCGCCGCGGCGGGGCACCGCGTGGTGCTGGCCACGCGCGACCGTGACCGGGCGGACGCCGCCGAGCGCAGCATCCGACGGCACGTCGACGGAGCCTCGCTCGCCCACGTCCACCTCGACCTCGCCGACCTCGACTCGGTCAACGCCGCCGCCGACGAACTCGCCGCGCTGGAACCCGACGGCGTCGACGCGGTCGTGAACAACGCCGGGGTCGTCGGGGCGTCCACGCCGGGGAGCACGGCGCAGGGCACCGAACTGCAGATCGGCACGAACCACCTGGGACACTTCGCGTGGACCGCCCTGGTCCTGCCCCTGCTCGAACGACGAGCCGGCCGGGTCGTGCACCTCGGGTCGATCGCCCACCGGTTCGCACAGCTCGACACGATCGATCCACTCGGGGTCGGTCGGTACTCGAGCCACCGCCAGTACGCCAGGAGCAAGCTCGCGGTGATGCTGTTCGGCTTCGAGCTCGCCGAACGACTGGCCGACTCGGGGTCGTCCGTGTCGAGCGTCGTCGCGCACCCCGGCCTGTCGCTCGACCGACTGTCACCGGCCCGCCCGGACGTCAGCCCGACACGACCCGAACCCGAGTGGATCCGCCCGGCGCAGCGCATCGTCGCCCAGGGCAAGGACGTCGGCGCCCAGCCGCTCGTGCACGTGGCCGTCGGTGCGGACGTGCGCTCGGGGGAGTACTGGGGCCCGGCGGGCTGGATGCAGCTCCGTGGTCCGGCCACGGTGGTCGCGGCCGAACCACGGGCGCACGACCGTACGGTCGCAGCGCAGCTCTGGGCGGCGAGCGAGCGCGCATCCGGTGTCGCGTTCGCTCTCGACGCACTCGTCTGACCCTCCATCCCGGCCGAATGTCGGTGCCGCTTCGTAGAATCGACGACGATGACCATCACCTCTGACCCCGGTACCTCGACGTCGGGCCGGAACGCCTTCGGCGAGCCCGCTGACCTCCACCTCCCCGGCGGGACCGCACCGCACAGCACCTCCACGCTCAGCGTGCGCGGCGCCCGCGTGCACAACCTCCGTGACGTCGACCTCGAGATCCCGCGCGACTCGCTCGTCGTCTTCACCGGCCTGTCCGGGTCGGGCAAGTCCTCGCTGGCGTTCGACACGATCTTCGCCGAGGGGCAGCGCCGGTACGTCGAGTCGCTGTCCGCCTACGCGCGCCAGTTCCTCGGCCAGGTCGACCGTCCCGACGTCGACTTCATCGAGGGGCTCTCGCCGGCGGTCTCGATCGACCAGAAGTCGACGAACCGCAACCCCCGGTCGACGGTCGGCACGATCACCGAGGTCTACGACTACATGCGTCTGCTCTGGGCGCGCATCGGGGTCCCGCACTGCCCGACGTGTGGCGAGGTGATCAGCAAGCAGACCGTGCAGCAGATCGCCGACCAGCTCATGCAGTTCGAGACCGGCACCCGGTTCCAGGTCCTCGCGCCCGTCATCTCCAAGAAGAAGGGCGAGTTCGTCGACCTCTTCCAAGAACTCGCGGCGTCCGGCTACGCCCGTGCGATCGTGGACGGGGAGCGCATCCAGCTCAGCGACCCGCCCAAGCTCAAGAAGCAGGTCAAGCACGACATCTCGGTCATCGTCGACCGCCTGGTGGCGAGCGACGACATCCTCGGTCGTCTCACCGACTCGCTCGAGACCGCCCTGCGGTTGACCGACGGCACCGTCGGCATCGACCTGGTGGACCACGAGGGGCCCGGAGCGGTCCGGACCTACTCCGAGAACCTCTCGTGCCCGAACAACCACCCGCTCGCGCTCACCGAGATCGAGCCGCGCACGTTCTCGTTCAACGCGCCGTTCGGTGCGTGCCCCGAGTGCTCCGGCCTCGGCACGCGCATGTCGGTCGACCCCGACCTGGTGCTCGGCGACCCCGAGGCCTCGTTGCGCGACGGCGTCCTGCTGCCCTGGACCGGGACGAGCGGGCTGTACTCCTACTTCGACAAGCTGCTCGGCGGCCTCGGCAAGGAGCTCGGCTTCTCCCTCGACACCCCGTGGAACCAGCTCGACCCCGCGGTGCAGGCGTCGATCCTGACCGGCAAGGACTTCCAGGTGTCGGTCTCCTGGCGCAACCGGTTCGGCCGCGAGATGCGGTACACGAGCGGGTTCGAGGGCGTCATGCCCTACATCGAGCGCAAGTTCGCCGAGGCCGAGTCGGACTCGCAGCGGCAGCGCTTCCAGGGCTACCTGCGCGAGGTCCCGTGCCCGGTGTGCGAGGGAACCCGTCTCAAGCCCGAGGTGCTCGCGGTGACGGTCAACGACCGCAGCATCGCGGACGTCACCGACATGTCGCTCGACAACGCGTACGCGTTCATGGACGAGCTGACGCTGACCGACCGTGAAGCGCACATCGCCGCCGCGGTCCTCCGCGAGATCCGTGCACGCCTCGAGTTCCTGCTCGAGGTCGGTCTGAACTACCTCACGCTGGCACGTGGTGCCGGTGGTCTGTCCGGCGGTGAGGCGCAGCGCATCCGTTTGGCGACGCAGATCGGCTCCGGGCTGACCGGAGTGCTCTACGTGCTCGACGAGCCGAGCATCGGCCTGCACCAGCGCGACAACCGTCGACTCATCGACACGCTGGTCAAGCTCAAGGACCTCGGCAACACGCTCATCGTCGTCGAGCACGACGAGGACACGATCCGCACGGCCGACTGGGTCGTCGACATCGGACCCGGCGCCGGTGTGAACGGCGGCAACGTGGTGCACTCCGGCTCGTACGAGGGCATCATCGAGAACCGTGAGTCGATCACCGGTGACTACCTCGCCGGCCGACGCGCGATCGAGGTGCCGGCCGAGCGCCGCAAGGTCAACCTGAAGCGCGCCATCACCGTGCAGGGCGCCCGCGCGAACAACCTCAAGTCGATCGACGCGGACTTCCCCCTCGGTGTGTTCACCGCGGTCACGGGCGTGAGTGGTTCCGGCAAGTCGACGCTGGTGAACGACATCCTGTACAAGGTGCTCGCCAACCAGCTCAACGGCGCACGGCACATCGCGGGAAAGCACACCCGGGTGAAGGGCCTCGACCAGCTCGACAAGGTCGTGCACGTCGACCAGGCACCGATCGGCCGCACGCCACGGTCGAACCCCGCGACCTACACGGGCGTGTTCGACCGCATCCGTCAGCTGTTCGCCGAGACGCAGGAGGCCAAGACCCGTGGCTACCAGCCCGGCCGCTTCAGCTTCAACGTCAAGGGCGGCCGCTGCGAGAACTGCGCGGGCGACGGCACGATCAAGATCGAGATGAACTTCCTGCCCGACGTCTACGTCGCGTGCGAGGTCTGCGGTGGTGCGCGCTACAACCGCGAGACGCTCCAGGTGCACTACAAGGGCAAGAACATCTCCGAGGTCCTCGACATGCCGATCAGTGAGGCGGCCGAGTTCTTCGAGCCGATCTCGGCGATCCACCGGTACATGGCGACCCTCGTCGACGTGGGCCTCGGCTACGTGCGCCTGGGCCAGAGCGCGACCACGCTCTCCGGCGGCGAGGCGCAGCGCGTCAAGCTCGCCACCGAGTTGCAGCGCCGCTCGAACGGCCGCACGGTCTACGTGCTCGACGAGCCGACCACCGGTCTGCACTTCGAGGACGTCCGCAAGCTGCTCCTCGTGCTGCAGAGCCTGGTCGACAAGGGCAACACCGTCATCACGATCGAGCACAACCTCGACGTCATCAAGTCCGCCGACTGGCTGATCGACATGGGACCCGAGGGCGGTTCCGGTGGTGGCACGGTCCTGGCGACGGGCACCCCGGAACACGTGGCGACCGTGCCGGAGAGCCACACCGGTGTCTTCCTGCGCGAGATCTTCGACGC
The DNA here is from genome assembly GCF_003234895.2 of Curtobacterium sp. MCBD17_026. Taxonomy (NCBI): domain Bacteria; kingdom Bacillati; phylum Actinomycetota; class Actinomycetes; order Micrococcales; family Microbacteriaceae; genus Curtobacterium; species Curtobacterium sp. MCBD17_026. Next base: position 1,632,933 of record NZ_CP126281.1, read on the forward strand.
GCAGGACGCCCGGGTCGGCAAGCAGCAGGCGGTCGGCGCACGCCAGGCCACCCAGAAGCAGCAGGGCACGACCAAGCAGGCGAGCAAGCAGAAGGCGGGTGCTCGGTAGGTGGCGGACACCGTCCCGTGGCGTCCGAAGGCGGGGGAGATCCCGACCGACCCGGGCGTCTACCGCTGGCGTGACGAAGCCGGTCGGGTGCTCTACGTCGGCAAGGCGAAGAACCTCCGCGCCCGGCTGAGCAACTACTTCGCACCGTTGCCGACGCTGCACGAGCGCACCCGGCGCATGGTCCTGACGGCGCGCAGTGTCGAGTGGACGACGGTCGGCTCCGAGATCGAGGCGCTCCAGCTGGAGTACACCTGGATCAAGGAGTTCGACCCGCCGTTCAACGTCAAGTTCCGCGACGACAAGTCGTACCCGTACATGGCGGTCACCCTGGGTGACGAAGCGCCGCGGGTGATGGTGACGCGCAACCGCAAGATCAAAGGTGCGAAGTACTTCGGTCCGTACCCGAAGATCTGGGCGGTGCACGACACCATCGACCTGATGATCAAGGTGTTCCCGATCCGCACGTGTTCGGACTCGTCGTACAAGAAGGCGATGCAGACCGGCCGCCCGTGCTTCCCGGGGCAGATCGGCAAGTGCGGCGGCCCCTGCTCGCAGAAGGTCACGATCGAGGAGCACCGTGCCCTCGTCGAGGAGTTCGTACGCTTCATGAACTCGTACGACCGTCGGGTCATCACCGAGCTCCGGCAGCGCATGGGGGCCTCGGCGGACGCGATGCAGTACGAGCAGGCCGCGAAGTACCGCGACCAGGTCGAGGCGCTCGAAGCCGTGCTCGAGAAGTCCGCCGTGGTGCTCCGCGACTCGGTCGACCTCGACCTGTTCGGCATCGCGGAGGACGAGCTCGCCGCGGCCGTGCAGCTGTTCTCGGTCCGTGGTGGTCGCATCCGCGGTGTCCGCGGCTGGGTGGTCGACAAGGAGCTCGACATCGCCACGGGCGACCTCGTCGAGCAGATCGTGCAGGGTGTCTACGTCACCGACGAGCCCCCGCGCGAGGTCGTCGTCCCCGAGCTGCCGGAGGACGCGGACGCGCTCCAGGAGTGGCTCAGCAAGCGCCGGAACGGGCGCGGTACGAAGCTCAGCACGGCACAGCGCGGCGATCGTGCCGGTCTCGCGCGGACGGCCGCGCAGAACGCCGGGCAGGCGCTCATGCTCTACAAGACCAAGCGTTCGGCCGACTACACGACGCGGGCCGCGGCACTGGCCGACATCCAGGACGCCCTCGGCATGACCGAGGCGCCGCTCCGCATGGAGTGCTACGACATCTCGCACCTGCAAGGCACCAACGTCGTCGCGTCGATGGTGGTGTTCGAGGACGGTCTGCCGCGCAAGGACCAGTACCGCCGGTACTCGATCGCCGAGACCACCGACGACACCGACAGCATGTACCAGGTGCTCTCGCGGCGCTTGGCGCGGCTGGACGAGGACGCCGAGCTGCCGGACGTCCCGGACGTCACGACCGACGAGATCGTCGAGGGGTCGAAGCCGACGAAGCGGTTCGCGTACCGCCCGCAGCTGCTCATCGTCGACGGTGGCCAGCCCCAGGTGCAGGCAGCGAAGCGCGCGATGGACGAAGCCGGCGTGCACGACATCGCCCTGGTCGGCATCGCGAAGCGGCTCGAGGAGCTCTGGCTGCCCGACGACGACTTCCCGGTCATCCTGCCCCGCAACTCCGAGGCGCTCTTCCTCATCCAGCGCATCCGTGACGAGGCGCACCGGTTCGCGATCACCCACCAGCGCAGCAAGCGGAAGCGTGACGTCCGGTCGCGGCTGTCCGAGATCCCCGGTCTCGGTCCGAGCCGCGTCAACGCCCTGCTGAAGCACTTCGGCTCGGTGGCCCGGCTGCGCGAGGCCACGGCCGAGGACATCGGCGAGGTGAACGGGATCGGCCCGGCGACCGCTGCCGCGGTGGTCTCGAAGCTGGCCCAGACGCCGACGAGCGCACCCGCCACGAGCGCGTCGAGCGCCCCCGAACCGGACGCCGACGCGATCACGGACACCGGAACCGGAACCGATCCCGGAGGCCCGGTGCGGGTCCCCGAGGTGACCGACGACGGTCCGCAGCGACCGTCGTGACGAACCCCGCGCCTCCCGGCCGTCACCGGGCGGTAGCCTGGTCCGGCAGCCGAGACCTCCCCGGGCGACGCGCCCGGGCCGCCACGACGGAGCCCACTCCCAGATGACCGACAGCGCCACCGCGACCACCCACGCGTCGCAGCACGACATCCTCATCGTCACCGGCATGTCCGGGGCCGGGCGGTCCACCGTCGGCAAGGCCCTCGAAGACCTGGGCTGGTACGTCGTCGACAACCTGCCCACGCAGATGCTGGCCCCGCTGACCGAGCTGGCCGACCGCGCGGGGGAGAAGATCCCGAAGATCGCCACCGTGGTCGACGTCCGTGGTGGACGGTTCTTCACCGACCCCGAGCACGCGGTCGAGCAGGTCCGCTCGAGCACGTCCGCGCGGGTCCGGGTGCTGTTCCTCGAGGCCACCGACGCCGTGCTGGTCCGGCGCTTCGAGCAGGTCCGTCGACCCCATCCGCTCCAGGGCGAGGACACCCTGCTCGACGGCATCGCCCGCGAGCGGGCGCGTCTCGCCGGCCTGCGCGAGGCGTCCGACGTCGTGATCGACACCTCCGACCTCAACATCCACCAGCTCGCGAACACCGTGATCGAACACTTCGCCGACGAGCACTTCGTGGGTGTCCAGGTCACGCTGATGAGCTTCGGGTTCAAGTACGGACTGCCCGCCGACGCCGACATGGTGGCCGACGTGCGGTTCCTCCCGAACCCCTACTGGGTGCCGGAACTGCGGCCCCACACCGGGCTCGACCAGCCGGTCTCGGACTACGTGCTGGCCCAGGCCGGAGCCCGTCCGTTCGTCGATCGCTACGCCTCCGTCCTCGAGCCGGTGTTCGAGGGGTACCAGCGCGAGAACAAAAGACACGCTACGATCGCCATCGGCTGTACCGGCGGGAAGCACCGCTCGGTCGCCATCGTCGCCGAGTTGGCGAACCTCCTCCGCGGGATGCCAGGCGTCGCCGTGCGTGTGAAGAACCGAGATCTCGGCCGGGAGTGACCGTCCCTCCGGCCGCTCCCACGCCCGTGCCGCCGGATCTGCGGGAACCACTGAACGAACGTTAGGAATGATGCTGTGCCGTTGACTGCCGAGGTCAAGGACGAACTGGCCAGGGTCGCCGTGAACCGCAACACGGTCCGCGCCGCCGAACTGGCCACGATCCTCCGGTTCGCAGGTGGTCTGCACGTCATCTCGGGCCGCATCGCGGTCGAGGTCGAGCTCGACACCCGGATCATCGTGCACCGGGTCCGCAAGGACCTCGCCGAGCTCTACGGCGTGCGCAGCGAGGCGTCGGTGGGGTCGTCCGCGTCCGCCCGCCGTGGCACCCGCTACCTGGTCCGCGTGCTCGAGGCGGGGGAGACCCTCGCCCGCCAGACCGGCTTGATGGACGCCCGTCGTCGCCCCGTCCGTGGGCTGCCGAACCGCCTGACCACGGGCAACCGCGAGGACCTGGCCGCCATCTGGCGCGGCGCCTTCCTCGCCTCCGGCACCCTGACCGACCCGGGTCGGGCTGCCGCGCTCGAGGTCACGTGCCCCGGCAACGAGGCCGCGATGGCCCTCGTCGGTGCCGCGTCGCGTCTCGGGGTCGCCGCCAAGGGCCGCGAGGTCCGCGGGGTGCACCGCGTCGTCATCCGCGACGGCGAGGCCATCGGTCAGATGCTGACCGTCATGGGGGCCGCGCGCACCACCGCCGACTGGGAGGAGATGCGCCAGCGCCGCGAGGTCCGTGCGACCGCGAACCGCCTGGTCAACTTCGACGACGCGAACCTCCGCCGTTCCGCGCAGGCCGCCGTGGCCGCCTGCGCCCGGGTCGAGCGTGCGCTCGAGATCCTCGGCGACGAGGTCCCTGACCACCTGCAGTACGCCGGCACACTGCGCCTGCAGCACCGCGACGCCTCGCTCGACGAGCTCGGCCAGCACGCGGACCCGCCCATGACCAAGGACGCCATCGCCGGCCGCATCCGTCGCCTGCTGGCGATGGCCGACAAGCGGGCCTCCGACCTCGGCATCCCGGGCACCGAAGCGAGCGTTCCCGAGGAGCTCGAAGGGGCCTGACACGGGTCTGTCGACCCTGCGGACGGGAGGCGCGGTGCCAGCTGGCACCGCGCCTCCCGTCCGTTTCACGGCCCGTTCTCGGACCCGTTCCCGGCCTGGTCGGCGACCGTCCGGACGGACCGTCATCACGCTCGGGCACGCAGTGTCCGACTGCTAGGGTCGTTACGGCGACGTTACGGGGCGTATCGTCCACCACACGCGGGCCCGCCAGGGTGCGCGACTCCCGAAAGCAGCGCCCCCTGGGCGCTCCACACTCACCAGGAGATCCATTGACCGTCAAGATCGGTATCAACGGCTTCGGCCGCATCGGCCGTAACTTCTTCCGGGCCGCCCTCGCGAAGGGCTCCGACCTCGAGATCGTGGCGGTGAACGACCTCACCGACAACGCGTCGCTCGCCAACCTGCTGAAGTTCGACTCCATCACGGGCAAGCTCCCCGCGACCGTCGAGCTCGACGGCGACAACATCGTCGTCGACGGCAAGGCCATCAAGGTCCTCGCCGAGCGCGACCCCGCCAACCTCCCCTGGGGCGAGCTGGGTGTCGACATCGTCATCGAGTCGACCGGTTTCTTCACCAAGGCCGCCGATGCGCAGAAGCACATCGACGCCGGTGCCAAGAAGGTCATCATCTCCGCTCCGGCCTCGGGTGACGACGTCACCATCGTGCTCGGCGTGAACGAGGGTCAGTACGACCCCGCGAACCACCACATCATCTCGAACGCGTCCTGCACCACGAACAGCCTCGCGCCGCTCGCCAAGGTGTTCCACGACAAGTTCGGCATCGAGCGTGGGCTCATGACGACGGTGCACGCCTACACCGCCGACCAGAACCTGCAGGATGGCCCGCACAAGGACCCCCGTCGTGCCCGTGCCGCCGCGCTGAACATCGTGCCGACCTCGACCGGTGCGGCGAAGGCCATCGGCCTCGTGCTCCCCGAGCTCGCCGGCAAGCTGGACGGCTTCGCGCTGCGTGTCCCGGTCCCCACCGGGTCGATCACCGACCTCACCCTCGAGACCAAGTCCGAGGTCACCGTCGACGAGATCAACGCCGCCTACAAGGAGGCCGCAGAAGGCCCCCTCAAGGGCATCCTGCTCTACAGCGAGGACCCGCTGGTGTCGACCGACATCACCACGGACCCGCACTCCTCGATCTACGACTCCGGCCTGACCAAGGTCATCGGCGGCCTCGTGAAGATCACCTCGTGGTACGACAACGAGTGGGGCTACTCGAACCGCCTCGTCGACCTCACCGAGTACGTCGGCGAGCGTCTGTAACACATGGCCCTCCGCACCCTCGAGGACCTCGGCGACCTCGCCGGCAAGCGCGTCGTCGTCCGTTGTGACCTGAACGTCCCGCTCAAGGACGGCACCATCACGGACGACGGCCGCGTCCGCGCGTCGCTGACCACGCTGAACACCCTCGTCAACGCCGGCGCACGCGTCATCGTGATCTCGCACCTGGGCCGCCCCGACGGGGAGCCCAAGCCCGAGTTCTCGCTCGCACCCGTGGCCCAGCGGCTCTCGGAGCTGCTCGGCAAAGAGGTCACGTTCGTCGGCGAGACCGTCGGCGACGAAGCGACCGCCGCGGCCGAGGCCCTCGAGGACGGCGACGTCCTGCTGCTCGAGAACCTCCGCTTCAACCCGGAGGAGACCTCGAAGGACGCCGCCACGCGCGGTGCCTTCGCGGACCGCATCGCCGCCCTCGGTGACGCCTTCGTCTCCGACGGCTTCGGTGTCGTGCACCGCAAGCAGGCCTCGGTCTACGAGCTCGCGTCCGCACTGCCCAGCGCAGCCGGTTCGCTGATCGAGACCGAGCTCCGCGTGCTCGAGCGACTGACCAAGGACCCGGAGCGCCCCTACACCGTGGTGCTCGGCGGTTCGAAGGTCAGCGACAAGCTCGGTGTCATCGACCACATCCTGCCGAAGGTCGACACCCTCTGCATCGGTGGCGGCATGCTCTTCACGTTCCTCGCGGCCCAGGGCCACGGGGTCGCGAAGTCGCTGCTCGAGGCCGACCAGCTCGACGTCGTCCGCGAGTACCTCTCGCGGGCGAAGGAGCTCGGTGTCACCATCGACCTGCCGACCGACGTCGTGGTGGCCTCCGGCTTCGCGGCCGACGCCGACCACGAGACCGTGGCGGCCGACGCCATCGAGTCCTCGTCGTTCGGCACGGACGGCATCGGCCTCGACATCGGCCCTGAGACCGCAGCGCGGTTCGCCTCGGCCGTCTCGGGTTCGAAGACCGTGTTCTGGAACGGCCCGATGGGCGTGTTCGAGTTCCCGGCCTTCGCCGCCGGCACGAAGACCGTCGCACAGGCGCTGACCGAGGTCGACGGCCTCGGCGTCGTCGGTGGTGGCGACTCCGCTGCCGCCGTGCGCTCGCTCGGCTTCTCGGACGACCAGTTCGGCCACATCTCGACCGGCGGCGGTGCGAGCCTCGAGTTCCTCGAGGGCAAGTCGCTGCCCGGTCTCGAAGCACTGGGGTGGACCGCATGACCCGGATGTCACTCCGTTCCGTGCTCTCGGGAGGCGCAGCATGAGCCGGGTTCCGCTGATCGCGGGTAACTGGAAGATGAACCTGGACCACCTCCAGGCCATCGCCACCGTGCAGAAGCTCGCGTGGACGCTCAAGGACGCCCGGCACGACTTCGACGACGTCGAGGTCGCGGTGTTCCCGCCGTTCACCGACCTGCGGAGCGTGCAGACGCTCATCTCGGCCGACAAGCTGCCCATCCACTTCGGTGCGCAGGACCTGTCGCAGTTCGACTCCGGCGCCTACACCGGTGACGTCTCCGGCGCGTTCCTCGCTGCACTCGACGCCCAGTACGTCATCGTCGGCCACTCCGAGCGGCGCACGCTGCACGGTGAGACCGACGAGGTCGTCGCGGCGAAGACCGCAGCGGCCGTCAAGCACGGTCTCGTCCCCGTGGTGTGCGTCGGCGAGACCGGCGAGCAGCGCGAAGAGCGCGGCGCCGGCGTCGTGCCGGTCGAGCAGCTCCGTGTCGTGCTCGACGCGGTGAAGCCCGCCGACATCGTCGTGGCGTACGAGCCCGTCTGGGCCATCGGCTCCGGCCGGGCGGCCACGGCCGAGCAGGCGCAGGACGAGTGCGCGGCCATCCGTCGTGGCATCGCCGCAGCCTGGGGCGACCAGGCTGCTGCCGACACCCGGGTGCTCTACGGCGGCTCGGTCAAGTCGGGCAACATCGCGGGGTTCCTCCGCGAGCCCGACATCGACGGCGCGCTCGTCGGTGGCGCTTCGCTCGACGTGCAGGAGTTCGCGGCCATCGCGCGGTTCCGTCAGCACGTCGGGCTGTAGTCCACGGGCGACGTCGTCGCGGGCAGTCGTCCGCACCACTCCCGTCCAGGTACCGGCCGTGCTCCGCGTGGCCGGTACACTGGTACGGCTGACTGACACGAAAGGTACGTCGTGGCGATACTCTCCGTCGTGCTGCAGGTCCTGCTCGCAATCACGAGCCTCCTGCTCACGCTCCTCATCCTGCTGCACAAGGGCCGCGGTGGTGGCCTCTCCGACATGTTCGGCGGTGGGGTCACGAGCAACCTCGGTGCGTCCGGCGTGGCCGAGCGCAACCTCAACCGCATCACGGTGATCCTCGGTCTGGTCTGGATCGTCTCCATCATCGTGCTCGGTCTCATCAACAAGTTCACGGCGGGGGTCTGATCCATGGCAAGCGGAGGCAGTGCAATCCGAGGGTCCCGCGTCGGCGCGGGCCCGATGGGCGAACAGGACCGCGGGGTCCAGGCCGAGCGCGTGGCGATCTCGTACTGGGACGCCCTGGGCAACGAGGTCGTGCGGTACTTCGCCGCGAACCTGCCCGACGAAGAGATCCCCGAGACGGTGGACTCGCCGTCGAGTGGTCTGCCGGCCGGGCGCGACAAGGAGAACCCTCCCGTGGTCTCCAAAACCGAGCCCTACAAGACCCACCTCGCGTACGTGAAGGAACGCCGCACCGAGGAAGAGGCAGCGCAGCTCCTCGAGGACGCGCTCCAGCAGCTCCGAGAGCGTCGCGGCACCGCGGCGAAGAAGAGCTAACGCTCAACGCTGACGAAGGCCCTTGCACCGATGGTGCGGGGGCCTTCGTGCGTCCGGGGGACTGCCGGCAGTGCTCGGCGCGCGGGTAGCCGGTTCGCCGAGAGGTCAGGACACGCCGCGGGCGGTGCGCCGAGGTGGCGCGTTGTGTCACCTGCGGCGGCCGCGGCCAACACTTCGTGACCGCTCGGCGTTGCGCCGGCGGGATGTCGCGACCGTTCGGCGCAGGTGTGCCGCGCGGGGTGGAGTGCGGGGTGGAGTGCGGGGTGGAGTGCTGGGTGCCGCGCCGAGAACCGGTTTGCCGAGTGGTCAGGACACGCCGCGTGCGGTGCGCCGAGGTGGCGCGTTGTGTCGCCTGCGGCGGCCGCAGACGACGGTTCCAGACCCGTCGGTGCCGGGCCGGCGGGGTGTCGCGACCGCTCGGCACAGGTGTGCCGCGCGGGGTGGAGTGCTGAGTGCCGCGCCGAGCGCCGGTTCGCCGAGTGGTCAGGACACGCCGCCTGCGGTGCGCCGTTGTGGCGCGTTGTGTCTCCTGCGGCGCCCGCAGACGACGGTTCCTGACCTCTCGGTGCCGCGCCGGCGGGGTGTCGCGACCGCTCGACGTGCCGGGTGCCGCGCCGAGCTCCGGTTCGCCGAGTGGTCAGGACACGCCGCGTGCGGTGCGCCGTGGTGGCGCGTTGTGTCGCCTGCGGCGCCCGCAGACGACGGTTCCAGACCGCTCGGCGTTGCGCCGGCGGGGTGTCGCGACCGCTCGACGCACGCGATGGGCGCGACCGCAGACGGACAGGAGGCCCGGTGCCAGCTGGCACCGGGCCTCCTGTCCGTCAGGAACGCGCGTCTAGTACGTCGACGCGATCAGATTCTCGGGGACGTCGCGCGCGGCGTCCTGGTCCACGAAGAAGACCGTGCGCTTGCGACCCTGCACGCCACCCACGGGGACGTCTTCGATCGACGCACCGGCGAGGGCCAGCCCGAGGACCGAGGCCTTCTCGGCACCGGAGAGGATCACCCAGACTCGCTGCGAGGCGTTGATCACCGGGAAGGTGACGGTCAGACGCTGCGGCGGCGGCTTGGGGGAGTCGTCGACCGACACGACGGCGCGGTCGGTGACGGTGAGCTGCGGGAACTCCGGGAAGAGCGAGGCGGTGTGTCCGTCGGGACCGACGCCGAGCAGCGTGATGTCGAAGCGCGGAGCGACGGCACCCTCGGGTGCGGCGTCCTGCAGCTCGCGCTCGTACTGGGTCGCAGCGGCCTCGATGTCGAGCCCGCCGTCCGACGCCGGCATCGGGTGGATGTTCGACGCGGGGATGTCGACGTGGTCGAAGAAGTCGGTCTGCGTGCCGATCGTGTTGCGGTCGGCGTCGTCCGCCGGAACCCAGCGCTCGTCGACCCACCAGACGTGCACCTTCGACCAGTCGACGCTCTCGCGCGCCGGCGACTGGCCGATCGCGGCGAGGACCAGGGAGGACACCGAGCCACCGCTGATCGCGATGTCGGCACGCTCCTGCTCGTCGAGCACGTCGATGATCTTGGTGATGAAGCGTGCGGCGACCGAAGCGCCGAGGGCCTGCTTGTCCGGGTGCACGAGCACCCGCCGTTCGTTGGTCACGTGACTCCCGTGTTCGTGGCGGCTGACCGGTCGTCCGACCGCCTTCGGTCCGGTCGGGCCGCCTGCACCAGACAGGCGGCCCGACCGTGTGGGGTGTGGATCAGCGGGCGATGGTCTCGCGCAGCTGGGGCACCCCGTGCTTGACGACGTCTCCGAAGAGGACGTCCGGGTCGAGTCTACGGAGTTCCTCGGCCAGGCAGTCGCGCAGGTTGCGGCGTGGCAGCGACAGGTCGTGCGTCGGCTGCCCGGGCATCGACAGCGTCGCGACGTCGACCAGGGACCGTTCGAGCTCGATGGTGCCGGACTCACGCACGAGCTTCACACCGTGGATGCCGCTCGACCCCGTCGCGCGCGGTGACGTGACGACGGACACCGGCACCCGGAGCTGCAGCTGGAGCCAGGCGGCGAGCAGGATCGTCGACGGGCTGTCAGACGCTCCGGAGACCTCCACCGCGGTGATCGGCTCGTACGGCGGCTGGTCGAGCGCCGCGGCGAGCTGGTTGCGCCACAGGGTCAGGCGAGTCCAGGCGAAGTCGGTGTCACCCGGAACGTAAGACGCCCCGAGGGCCTCGATCGCGCCGTTCGGGTCCTTCTGCGCGGCCGCGTCGGTGATCCGTCGCTGCGCGATGCGGCCGAGGGCCGACGCCGCGGGCTGCTCGGGAGCGGTCTGCGGCCACCAGGCCACGACGGGTGCGTCGGGCAGCAGGAGGCCGGTGACCAGGCTCTCCTCGTCGGTCGCGGTCTCGCCGTACGCGCGCAGGACGATGACCTCGCTCGCACCCGCGTCGCTGCCGACACGGATCTGCGCGTCGAGACGACCGGGGGACTTCGTGTCACCGCTGTTCTTCGAGACGATGATCACGCGCATCGGGTGCTCGCGGGACGCCTCGTTCGCCGCCTCGATCGCCTCTTCCTCGTGGCCGAGGGCCGTCGAGACGATGAGGGTCAGCACGCGACCGAGGGCGACGGCGCCGCCCTCCTCGCGGATGCGGACGAGCTTCTTCTGGATCCTCGACACCGTGGTGTCGGGCATGTCGATCTTCACGGACGCCTCCAGGTCCGACCATCGCGGGCGAGCAGGGCGTCGGCGGATGCCGGGCCCCACGTGCCGGGACGGTACTGCTCGGGCTGGCCCTGCGTGGCCCAGAACTCCTCGATGGGGTCGAGGATCTTCCAGGACAGCTCGACCTCCTGGTGCCGCGGGAACAGCGGCGGGTCACCGAGGAGCACGTCGAGGATGAGTCGCTCGTACGCCTCGGGGGATGCTTCGGTGAACGCGTGGCCGTAGCCGAAGTCCATCGTCACGTCGCGCACCTGGGTGCCGACGCCGGGGACCTTCGAACCGAAGCGGAGCGTGACGCCCTCGTCCGGCTGGACACGGATGACGAGCGCGTTCTGACCGAGCGGGGACTGCGTGTTGCCGTAGACGTCCTCGGGGACACGCTTGAACACGATCGCGATCTCGGTCACACGACGGCCCAGGCGCTTGCCGGCGCGCAGGTAGAACGGGACGCCCTGCCAGCGGCGCGTCGCGATGTCGAGCTTGATCGCCGCGTACGTCTCGGTGCCGGACTCGGGGTTCATCCCGGCCTCCTCGAGGAAGCCGAGCACCTTCTCGCCGCCCTGCCAGCCGCCGTCGTACTGCCCGCGGGCGGTGGCGGTCGACAGGTCCTCGGGCAGACGTACGGCGGAGAGCACCTTCTCCTTCTCGGCACGCAGGTCGGCGGCCTTGAACGAGACGGGCTCCTCCATCGCGGTGAGTGCGAGGAGCTGCAGCAGGTGGTTCTGGATGACGTCGCGCGCTGCGCCGATGCCGTCGTAGTACGCGGCACGCCCGGCGACGCCGATGTCCTCGGCCATCGTGATCTGCACGTGGTCGACGTAGTTCGAGTTCCAGATGGGTTCGTACATCTGGTTCGCGAACCGGAGCGTCAGGAGGTTCTGGACGGTCTCCTTGCCGAGGTAGTGGTCGATGCGGAACACGTCGTCGGGCGCGAAGACGCTCTCGACGATCGCGTTGAGCTCGCGTGCCGTGCGGAGGTCGGAGCCGAACGGCTTCTCGACGACCACGCGGCTCCAGGAGCCCTCGCGCTTCTCGGTCAGCCCGGACAGCTTCAGCTGCTCGGTGACGACCGGGAACATCTTCGGCGGGATCGACAGGTAGAACGCGTGGTTGCCCAGCGTCCCGCGCTCGGCGTCGAGGTCGTCGACGGTGCGCTTGAGCTCGCGGAACGCCTCGGGGTCGTCGAACGAGCCCTGCACGAAGCGGATGCCCTGTTCGAGCTGACGCCACACGTCCTCGTCGAACGGGGTGCGGGAGTGCTCCTTGACGGCGTCGTGGACGAGCTGGGAGAAGTCTTGGTCCTCCCAGTCGCGACGAGCGAACCCGACGAGCGCGAACCCCGGGGGCAGGAGCCCCCGGTTGGCCAGGTCGTAGACCGCGGGCATCAGCTTCTTGCGTGACAGGTCGCCCGTCACGCCGAAGATGATGAGCGTGCTCGGTCCCGCGATCCGGTTCAGTCGACGATCCGTCGGCAGCCGGAGCGGGTTGTGCTCCGGGGTGATTGCCACCGGTGACATGAGTCGGTGAACTCCTTACGAGTCAGTGGGAGACGGCGGACGCGATCGCCGCGGTGGCGGCGTGGACGTCCGACGTCGTGAGGGTGAGGACCGGCCGGCCGTGCTCGGCGAGGACACTCGCGTCGCCGGCTGCCTGGGCCCGGAGGAGCTGCCCGAACGTGAACGGCCGACCCGGGATCGCCAGGTCGTCCGCTTCGTCGGCCACGATCTGCAGGAACACTCCTGTGGCGGGGCCGCCCTTGTGGTACTGGCCGGTCGAGTGCAGGAACCGAGGTCCGTACCCGAAGGTGACGGGGCGTCCGGTACGCGCCGCGATCGCGTCGCGCAGCGACTCGAGGCCGCTGTTCGTGGTGCGGTCGACGTACGCCTGCACCGCCACGTAGCCGGTCGGGTCGAGTGCGGACAGGAGGCCCGACACGGCTTCCGAGAGCGTCGCACCGACCGCGAGTCCGGGCGTCGCGCGGACGGCGATGCCGTCCTCGGAGAACGCCGGCTCCGCCGGAGCGGGGCGGTCGTCGAGCAGCGCGCGGGTCGCGACCTTGGCGGCCTCGACGTCGGGCTGGTCGAACGGGTTGATGCCGAGCAGGCGACCGGCGACCGCGACGGCGTACTCCCAGACGAGGATCTGGCCGCCGAGCGTGCCGGTGATCTCGACCTCGCCCTCGGCCACGTGACGCTCGTCCTCGCGCGAACCGACCAGGCGGATGACCTGGACGTCGGGCAGGCCGGCGGTGACCTCGGGGGAGTCCGCGTGCAGCACGACGGGCAGCAGGCCGCGGCCGTCCTTGCCGGTCGACTCCGCGATCAGCTGTTCGACCCAGTCGCCGAAACCGACGATGTGCGTGCCGTCGGGCACGATGGCGATCTTGTCGCGCAGCGGCTCGGTTCCGGCGAGGACCGCACCGAGCACGAGCCCGGGGTTCTCGTCCAGGTCGACCGAGAGCAGCGCGGAGATCGCGTCGGCCTCGTCGAGGAGTTCGGCGATGTCCGCTCCCGCGAGCCCGGACGGCACGAGGCCGAAGGCGGTGAGCGCGGAGTAGCGGCCGCCGACCGTGGGGTCGGCGGTGAAGACGCGGTAGCCGGCGTCGATCGCAGCGGCCTCGAGCGCGGAGCCCGGGTCGGTGACGACGACGATGCGGCGGGCCGGGTCGATTCCGGCGTCGCGGAAGGCCTGCTCGTAGACACGACGCTGCGAATCGGTCTCGAGCGTCGAACCGGACTTCGACGAGACCACGAGCACGGTGCGCTCGAGGTCGGTCGTCACGGCTGCGCGGACCTGTGCGGGGTCGGTCGAGTCGAGGACCGTGAGGGGCACGCCAGCGGTGCGCGTGATGACCTCGGGTGCGAGGGACGAGCCGCCCATGCCGGCGAGGACGACGTGGTCGACCCCTTCGGCACGGAGCGACTCGCGCAGCGCGGTCACCTCGGCGACGAGCGGGCGGGAGACCGAGACGGCCTCCACCCAGCCGAGGCGCTTCGACGCCTCGGCCTCGGCGGCGGTTCCCCACAGATCGGCGTCCTGGGCGGTGATGCCCGAGGCCACCAGGTCAGCGACGAGCCGCGGGACCACCTGTTCGATGGCCCGCGCGGCGTCGCCGCTGGCTGCGATGGAAACCGTCACTACTTGGCGCCCTCGAGCGCGTTCTTGACGGTGTCGACGAGCTCGCCCCAGGAGACGTTGAACTTGTCCACGCCCTCCTTCTCGAGCAGTGCGACGACCTCGTCGTAGTCGACGCCCTGTGCGGCGAGCTGGTCGAGGACCTGCTGTGCCTGGTCGAACGTGCCGGCGATGGCGTCGCCGTGGATCTCAGCGTGGTCGAACGTGGCGTCGAGCGTCTTGCCCGGCATCGTGTTGACGGTGTTCGGGGCGGCGAGCTCGGTCACGTAGAGCGTGTCGGGGAGCGACGGGTCCTTGACACCGGTCGAGGCCCAGAGCGGACGCTGCGTGTTGGCGCCGGACTCGAGCAGGCCGAGGGCACGCTCCGAGGCGAACGCCTCGGTCCAGACCTGGTAGGCGAGCTGCGCGTTGGCGATGCCGGCCTTCGACTTGAGGGCCTTGGCCTCGTCGGTGCCGACGGCGTCCAGGCGCTTGTCGATCTCGGAGTCGACGCGCGACACGAAGAAGGACGCGACCGAGTGGATCTTGGAGAGGTCGTGGCCGGCGGCCTTGGCCTTCTCGAGCCCACCGAGGTAGGCGTCGATGACGGCGCGGTAGCGCTCGAGCGAGAAGATCAGGGTGACGTTGACGGAGATGCCGGCGCCGATGACCTCGGTGATCGCCTCGAGGCCCTCGAGCGTCGCCGGGATCTTGATGAGGACGTTCTCCTTGCCGACCTTCTCGAACAGGAACTTGGCCTGCTCGATGGTCTTGGCGGTGTCGTGCGCGAGGCCCGGCTCGACCTCGATCGAAACGCGGCCGTCGAAGCCCTTGGTCTCGTCGTAGATCGGCTTGAAGACGTCGGAGGCGTTCGCGACGTCCTGCGTGGTGATCTCGAAGATCGCGTCGGTGACGTCGGTGCCCGCAGCGGCGAGCTCCTTGACCTGCGAGTCGTAGCGCTCGCCCTTGGCGAGGGCCGACGCGAAGATCGTCGGGTTGGTCGTCACGCCGACGACGTTCTTCTGCTCGATGAGCTCGGTGAGCTTGCCGGTCTCGAGGAGCTCGCGGGAGAGGTCGTCGAGCCAGATGCTCACGCCGACCGCGGAGAGGGCGGCGGTGGGGGTGTTCTCAGCCATGTGTTTCTCTTCTTCTTTCATCGACGGGTCCGTGAGGACCGTGAGTCGGGGTTTCGGGGACGGGAGGCCCGTGGCGGAACCGAGCCGGGCCTCCCGGAAGAAGGGCCGGATCCGGCAAACCGGACCCGGCCCTTGCAGGTCAGGAAGCTGCGATCGATTCCTTCGCGGCGGCCACGACGTGCTCCGTCGTGAAGCCGAACTCCTTGAAGAGCGTCTGGTAGTCGGCCGATGCACCGAAGTGCTCGATCGAGACGCTGCGGCCCTTGTCGCCGACGATGTCGCGCCAGCTCATGGCGATGCCGGCCTCGACCGACACGCGAGCGGTGACGTTCTTCGGGAGCACCTGGTCCTGGTAGTTCTCGGACTGGGCGCGGAACCACTCGATCGACGGGGCGCTCACGACGCGGGCGTTGATGCCCTCGGCCTTGAGCTGCTCGCGTGCCTCGACCGCGATCTGGACCTCGGAACCGGTCGCGATGAGGATGACGTCCGGGGTGCCGTTGGGCGCCTCGGCCAGGATGTACGCACCCTTGGCGACGTTCTTCGCCGAGGCGAAGACCTCACCGGAGGCGTCACCCTCGCCACGCTCGAACACGGGGAGGTTCTGACGGCTCAGCGCGATGCCGGCCGGGCGGTCGGTGTGCTTGAGCATCTCGAGCCACGCGTACGCGACCTCGTTGGCGTCGGCCGGGCGGACGACGTCGAGACCGGGGATCGCGCGGAGCGACGAGACCTGCTCGATCGGCTGGTGCGTCGGGCCGTCCTCGCCGAGGGCGATGGAATCGTGGGTCCAGACGTAGATCGCCGGCGCCTGCATGAGCGCGGCGAGACGGACAGCCGGACGCATGTAGTCGCTGAAGATGAGGAACGTGCCACCGAAGGGGCGGGTGTTCCCGTGCAGGACGATGCCGTTGAGGATCGAGCCCATCGCGTGCTCGCGGATGCCGAAGTGCAGCACGCGGCCGTACGGGTCGGTGCTCCACGTCGAGGTCGAGGCCTCGGCCGGACCGAAGGACTTGGCGCCCTCGATCGTGGTGAGGTTCGACTCGGCGAGGTCGGCCGAACCGCCCCAGAACTCGGGCATCAGCGGCGCGATGGCGTTGATGACCTTGCCGGAGGCGGCACGGGTCGAGACGGCCTTGTCGGTCGGGAACACCGGGAGCGCTGCCTCGAGGCCCTCCGGGAGCTCCTTCGACTGGACACGGTCGAACAGCGCCTTCTTGTCGGCATTGGCCGCGGCCCACGCGTCGAAGGTCTTCTGCCACTCGGCGTGCTCGGCCTGGCCCTTGGCGACGGCGCCGCGGGTGTACTCGAGGACCTCGGGGGCGACCTCGAAGGTCTTGTCGGTGTCGAAGCCGAGGACCTCCTTGAGGCCCTTGATCTCGTCGGCGCCGAGCGCCGAACCGTGGATCTTGCCCGAGTTCTGCTTGGTCGGCGACGGCCAGCCGATGATCGTCTTGAGGACGATGAGCGACGGCTTGTCGGTGACCTGCTTGGCGGCCTCGATCGCGGCGTGGAGCTCCTCGACGTCCTCGGAGTACTCGCCGGTCTTCTTCCAGTCGACGACCTGGACGTGCCAGCCGAGCGCCTCGTAGCGGTCGGCGACGCTCTCGGAGAACGCGATGTCGGTGTTGTCCTCGATCGAGATCTGGTTCGAGTCGTAGAACGCGATGAGGTTGCCGAGCTGCTGACGGCCGGCGAGCGAGCCGGACTCGTTCGTCACGCCTTCCTGCATGTCGCCGTCGCCGGCGATCACGTAGGTGTAGTGGTCGAACGGCGACTGGCCGGCCGGGGTCTCCGGGTCGAACAGGCCGCGCTCGAAGCGCTGGGCGTAGGCGAAGCCGACCGAGGACGCGAGGCCCTGGCCGAGCGGGCCCGTGGTGATCTCGACGCCGTCGGTGTGGCCGTACTCCGGGTGACCCGGGGTCTTCGAGCCCCACTTGCGCAGGTGCTGCAGGTCCTCGATCTCGAGCCCGTAGCCGTGCAGGTAGAACTGCACGTACTGCAGGATCGAGGCGTGACCGGCGGAGAGGATGAAGCGGTCGCGGCCGATCCAGGTGGAGTCGCTCGGGTCGCGACGCATCACCTTCTGGAAGAGCAGGTGGGCGAGCGGAGCGAGGCTCATCGCGGTGCCGGGGTGACCGTTGCCGGCGGCCTCGACCGAGTCGGCGGCGAGAACGCGGGCCGTGTCGACGGCCTTCCGGTCGATGGCGTCCCAGGTGAATTCAGCCACTTGGATGTTGACCCTTCTTGATGCGACATGTGCGAGGGCTCGTGCCATCGCACGGACATGTGGCCATCCCGGGGCCGAGTCGTGTCGCCGTCTAGCGGCGGCCGACCGGCTCATCGCGGCCGACGTCATCGGGGCGCGCACTGCGGGAGGGCGTGTCCAGCATAGTGACCCGGTACTCAGAAGGGGTTCAGGTGACCCCCGATGTTCACACCGGGGTGGCCGACGACGGTCGATCCGGGCGTGTCGAGCGCTCCGAATCACGCCGGGATGTCGGAGCGGGGCACCGTCGCGGCGCTTCGATCACGTAAACTGGTCGGGACCCGTGGACATTCCGGGTCAGCGCATGCCCGGACGCCGTCGCAGTCGTCCACCGAGTGTGCGAGCTGATGCGAACAGACTGAGGTTCTCTTGCCGACTGCCACCGTGACCCGGCCCGACACCGATCGACCCCGATCGCCGCTGTCCCGCAAGGTCCGTGCGTACGTCTCGTTGACGAAGCCGCGCGTGATGGAGCTGCTGCTCGTCACCACGGCGCCGACGATGTTCCTCGCCGAACGCGGCGTCCCCGACCTGTGGCTCGTCTTCTGGACGATGCTCGGCGGAGCGATGTCGGCCGGTTCGGCGTCGGCGTTCAACTGCTACATCGACCGCGACATCGACCGGCTGATGAAGCGGACCAGCACCCGCCCGCTCGTCACCGGTGAGCTGTCCGACCGCGAAGCGCTCGTGTTCTCGTGGGTGCTCGGCATCCTGTCGACCGCGGTGCTCGGGTTCCTGGTGAACTGGCTCGCCGCGGCGCTGAGCGTCATCGCGATCCTCATCTACGTGTTCGTCTACACGCTGTGGCTCAAGCGCCGCACCCCGCAGAACATCGTCTGGGGCGGCTCGGCCGGCTGCATGCCGGTGCTCATCGGCTGGGCGGGCGTCACCGGGTCGCTGACCTGGACCCCGGTCATCCTGTTCATGGTGATCTTCCTCTGGACGCCGCCGCACTACTGGCCGCTGTCGATGAAGTACCGCGACGACTACGACGCGGCCGACGTGCCGATGCTCGCCGTGGTTCGCGGCCGAACCGTCGTCGGCCTGCAGGTCGTGCTGTACGCCTGGGCGACGCTCGTCTGCTCGCTCCTGCTCATCCCGGTCGGGCACATGGGGCCGCTCTACACGGTCGTCGCGCTGGCCGGCGGTGTCTGGTTCGTCCTCGAGTCGCACCGCCTCTACTCGCGGGCGATCCAGCACGTCGAGCACGTGCAGCCGATGCGCGTCTTCCACAGCTCGATCACGTACCTGACGCTGCTCTTCATCGCCGTGGGCATCGACCCGCTGCTGCCGCAGGTCTTCACCTTCTAGGCGGTCGAGCGGGCGCCCGCGCGCGCTCGGTCCGCCGGACGCCGTCGTGTCCGGCTGACGCCGTCGTGTGCGGCTGTTCGTACGACGCCGTCGTGTCGGCACGACACCCACCCATCCGCCGGGACGCCGCCGAATCCGGCGGCGTCTCGCGCGCTCCGCGGTGTCTCCGGACGACGCCGGCGCTCTGTGCTGGGCACGGGCGGCCCGGAGGCACGGTGCGGGCCCGCCACGGGCCTCCAGGCCGGCGCTGCCGGCGTCGGCCGCGGGGCGGACGCGCGCAGCTGCGGACCGCGCGTGGTGCGCCCGTTGGTCATGCCCACCGTCAACGCGACACCCCACGAGTCGAACGACTCGTGGGGTGTCGGAGAACGGGTGCCGAGCGCGCGACGCGCCCGGGCGTCAGGCGTCGATGGTTTCCCGGACGGCGTCTCGACCGGCCGAGGCCCGCGTCGACAGCACCACGGCGGTCACCGCACCGACGAGCAGCCCGGCGAGCACCATGTGCGTGCCGACGAGCCCGACGGGCAGACCCGTGCGCGCCTGCGTGAGGCCGACGGCGATCTGCAGGAACTCGACGACGAGCAGCAGCAGCGGCCACTTGCTCGGACGACCCAGGCGGACGGCTCCGATGACGAGCACCAGGGTCAGCGCGAAGAGGGCGTACGCGGGCCAGGCGTGCACGTGCTCCATGACCGCGGGGTCGAACCCGGTGCGATGCAGACGCCCACCGTCGACCGCGGCGTCGGCTCCGGCGTGCGGACCGCTGCCGGTGGTCAGGATGCCGACGAGCACGGTCACGACGACGGCGGCGACGGTGCCGCGGACGACACCCGTGTACCAGCCGGGGACGAGGCACTGGGCGGTCCGCGGGCCGTGCGTCGTCCGGTAGACCAGCGCAGCGGTCACCGAGGTGAGGGCGGCGGAGACGACGAAGTGCAACCCCACCACGAAGGGGTTCAGGTTCGTCCACACGCTCATGCCGCCGATGACGGCCTGCACCGGGATCGCGACGCCCTGAGCGAACGCCAGCCAGAACAGTTCGGGGCGCGTGCGGAGCATCCGGACGACCGCGAGGAACATCGCGACGGCCACGATCACGAGCACGAAGGTGAGCAGGCGGTTGCCGAACTCGATGATGCCGTGGATGCCCATCTCCGGCGTGGAGACCAGCGAATCCGCCGTGCACTTGGGCCAGGTGGGGCATCCGAGGCCCGAGGCGGTGAGGCGTACCAGGCCCCCGGTGCCGATCAGCACGACCTCGACCACGAAGGACGCCCAGGCCAGTGCGACGACGCGACGGTCCACCACGCGGGGGAGCGACCACCACCGTCCGGTCCGGAGATCCTGCTCGACGGGGGATCCGACGCGTGTCACGAGGGTGGTGCCTTCCTGTTGTTCCGTGCAGTGAACCTGTAGGATTCGAGGGTTCAGCAGCAGTCAAGTCTAGGCAGGCGCCGGCTCCGAATGGGCCGAGATCGCCGATCACTCCACGGACTGCGTGGAACCATTGTCGTTGCGAGGGAGCAGCACCGGGTCCGCATGTCAGCGGTCCGCGGTGGAATGGCGTCCAGACGCCACGGGTTCACACCTGTAACGCTGTCCCGCGAGAAGGAAACGAGGAGACCATGTCCGACGTGCTCATCGACCGTCCCGAGCTCGAAGGGCTCGGCCAATACGAGTTCGGCTGGTCCGACTCCGACTCGGCAGGGTCCTCCGCCCGTCGTGGGATCTCGGAAGAGGTCGTCACCGACATCTCGAACCTCAAGAACGAGCCCGAGTGGATGCTGAAGAACCGCCTCAAGGGGCTGTCGCTCTTCGGCCGCAAGCCGATGCCGACGTGGGGTGCCGACCTGACGGGCATCGACTTCGACAACATCAAGTACTTCGTGCGTTCCACGGAGAAGCAGGCGCAGTCGTGGGAAGACCTCCCCGAGGACATCCGTGCGACCTACGAGAAGCTCGGCATCCCCGAGGCCGAGCGCCAGCGCCTCGTCGCCGGCGTCGCCGCGCAGTACGAGTCCGAGGTCGTCTACCACCAGATCCGCGAGGACCTGGAGCAGCAGGGCGTCATCTTCATGGACACCGACACGGCGCTCCGTGAGCACCCCGAGCTGTTCGAGGAGTACTTCGGCACCGTGATCCCGGCCGGCGACAACAAGTTCGCCGCGCTGAACACGGCCGTCTGGTCCGGTGGCTCGTTCGTCTACGTCCCCAAGGGCGTCCACGTCGAGATCCCGCTGCAGGCCTACTTCCGGATCAACACCGAGAACATGGGTCAGTTCGAGCGGACGCTGATCATCGCGGACGAGGACTCGTACGTCCACTACATCGAGGGCTGCACCGCCCCGATCTACAAGTCCGACTCGCTGCACTCGGCCGTCGTCGAGATCATCGTGAAGAAGAACGCCCGCGTTCGGTACACGACGATCCAGAACTGGTCGAACAACGTCTACAACCTCGTCACCAAGCGTGCGATCGCACACGAGGGCGCGACGATGGAGTGGATCGACGGCAACATCGGGTCCAAGGTCACGATGAAGTACCCGTCGATCTACCTCGCCGGCGAGCACGCCAAGGGCGAGACGCTCTCCGTCGCCTTCGCGGGCCCCGGTCAGCACCAGGACGCCGGCGCGAAGATGATCCACATGGCGCCGTACACGACGTCGTCGATCGTCTCGAAGTCGATCGCCCGTGGTGGCGGTCGTGCGGGCTACCGCGGTGAGGTCCGGGTCGACCCGGCCGCGCACCACGCCGCCAACACCGTGCGCTGCGACGCCCTGCTGGTCGACACGATCAGCCGGAGCGACACCTACCCGGCGATCGACATCCGTGTCGACGACGTGCAGCTGGGACACGAGGCCACGGTCTCGCGTGTCAGCGAGGAGCAGCTCTTCTACCTCATGTCCCGCGGCATGGCCGAGGACGAGGCGATGGCGATGATCGTCCGTGGCTTCATCGAGCCGATCGCCCGCGAGCTCCCGATGGAGTACGCACTCGAACTCAACAAGCTCATCGAGATGAGCATGGAAGGATCCGTCGGCTAGATGTCCAGCACCACCCCTCCCCACATCGACCAGCCGATCGAGCCCGCTGCCGCAGCGCAGGGCGGCACCCAGCACGGCGCCGGAGCCCACTCCGACGGCGGCTGGGACGCCCCCGACAAGAAGGTGCCGGTCCAGACCCGCTCCGAGCGGTTCCAGTCCGGCGACGTCGAGGCGTTCCCGAAGGTCACCGGCCGAGAGGTCAACTGGAAGTTCGCGCCGCTCGCCAAGCTCCAGCCGCTGCTGGACGGCGGACTCGACGGATCCGCCTACCCGTACCTCGCCCGCCAGTCCGAGGGTGCCGACGTCGAGTGGGGTCGGAGCGACGACCCGCGGGTCGGTTCCGCCGGGCTGCCCGAGGACCGCGCCTCGGCCGCCGCCTGGACCGCGCGTGACGCCGTGCTGGCGATCACGATCAAGGCCACCGAGGCACACGAGTTCATCACGGTGACCCGCTCCGACTTCGGGTCGCAGCCCCGCGCCGCACACACGGTCATCACGGCCGAGCCGAACGCGCAGGGCATCGTCGTGCTCGACAACCGCGGCAGCGCCCTGCTCAGCGAGAACGTCGAGATCGTCGCGCAGCAGAACGCGCGACTGACCGTCGTCAGCCTGCAGGACTGGGACGACGACGCCGTGCACGTCGCGACGCACTTCGCCGAGGTCGGTCGCGACGCGTTCCTCAAGCACGTCGTGGTCTCGCTCGGCGGCGACGTCATCCGGGTCAACCCGTCGACGCACCTCGGTGCGCAGGGCGCCGACACGGAGATGTACGGCGTGTACTTCGCCGACGCCGGCCAGTACATCGAGCAGCAGGTCTACGTGAACCACGACGCGCCCAACACGCGCGGTCGGGTCAACTACAAGGGGGCGCTGCAGGGCCAGGGCGCGCACACCGTCTGGATCGGTGACGTCCTGATCGGCCGCGCCGGCGACGGCACCGACTCGTACGAGCAGAACCGCAACCTCGTGCTGACCGACGGCACCCGTGCCGACAGCATCCCGAACCTCGAGATCGAGACGGGCAACATCGAGGGCGCCGGGCACGCGAGTGCGACCGGTCGCTTCGACGACGAGCAGCTGTTCTACCTGCAGTCCCGCGGAGTCCCGGAAGAAGAGGCCCGGCGCCTCGTCGTGCTCGGTTTCCTGGTCGAGGTCATCCAGAAGATCGGCGCCCCCGAGCTCGAGGAACGCCTCATCGCGGCGGTCGAGCAGGAGCTGGCCGAGGGCCGTTCGGTCATCGCCGCACCGGCCGAAGCCATCGCCGCACCGGCCGAGGCCGGCGCCACGGAGGCCAACGCCTGATGGCCGAGAAGGTCTGCGCCGAAGCCGACATCGCGGTGGACAGCCCGATGCGCGTGGTCGTCGGCGGCACGGCGGTCGCGATCGTGAAGGACTCGTCCGGCACGGTCCACGCCATCGGCGACACCTGCACGCACGGCGACATCTCGCTGGCCGAGGGCTTCGTCGAGGGAGACTCGCTGGAGTGCTGGGCCCACGGGTCTCGCTTCTCGCTGACCACCGGCAAGCCGCAGAACTTCCCGGCCTACGAGCCCGTCCCGGTCTTCCGGGTCGAGGTCCGCGACGGCGACGTCTACGTCGACGTGCAGGACGTCGTCCCGGTCGACTGAGCACCCCCACCACTTCCCGCGGCTGACGCCGCACCACAGCTGCAACCGAAGGAACGCAATGTCCACTCTGGAAATCCGTGACCTCAAGGTCTCGATCGACACCGATCAGGGCACCAAGGAGATCCTGAAGGGTGTCGACCTCACCATCAACGAGGGCGAGATCCACGCGATCATGGGGCCGAACGGCTCCGGCAAGTCCACCCTGGCGTACACGATCGCCGGGCACCCCCGGTACAACGTCGTCGGTGGCACGATCACTCTCGACGGTCAGGACGTCCTCGCGATGAGCGTCGACGAGCGCGCCCGTGCCGGCATGTTCCTGGCGATGCAGTACCCGGTCGAGATCCCCGGCGTCACGGTGTCGAACTTCCTCCGCACCGCCAAGACGGCGATCGACGGTGAGGCTCCGGCGCTGCGTGGCTGGATCAAGGAACTCCGCCAGTCGATGGCCGACCTGAAGATGGACTCGTCGTTCGCCGAGCGCAACGTCAACGAGGGCTTCTCCGGCGGCGAGAAGAAGCGCCACGAGATCATGCAGCTCGAGCTCCTCAAGCCGAAGTTCGCCGTCCTCGACGAGACCGACTCCGGCCTCGACGTCGACGCGCTGAAGATCGTCTCCGAGGGCGTCAACCGTGCCAAGGCCGCGACCGGCCTCGGTGTGCTGCTCATCACGCACTACACGCGCATCCTCCGCTACATCAAGCCGGACTTCGTGCACGTGTTCGTCGCCGGCAAGGTCGCGGAGCAGGGCGGCCCCGAGCTCGCCGACCGCCTCGAGAACGAGGGCTACGACCGCTACGTGCAGGCCGCTGCCGCCGAGGCGCAGGCCCGATGATCGCCGCACTCGCTCCCGACAAGTTCGACGAGGTCGTCGAGGGACTGAAGGAGGTCCAGGACCCGGAGCTCGGCGTGAACATCGTCGACCTCGGTCTGATCTACGACCTCGCCTGGGACGACGACGCCAACGCGCTCGTCATCAGCATGACGCTCACCAGCGCCGGTTGCCCCCTGACCGACGTCATCGAGGGTGACACCGCGAATGCCCTCGACGGCATCGTGGACGCCTTCCGGATCAACTGGGTCTGGATGCCGCCGTGGGGTCCGGAACGGATCACCGACGACGGACGCGAGATGATGCGCGCCCTCGGGTTCGCGATCTAGCCGCGACCCACCACGGACGGGAGGCGCGGTGCCAGCTGGCACCGCGCCTCCCGTCCGTCTGTGCGCGCGCCACGCGCGGGGCGCGCCGCCGAGCGGTCGAGACCACCCGCTCACGTTGGCCGAACGGTCGCGTCCTGTCGGCTGACGGCGCGCCAAGCGACAGAACGCGACCACTCGGCGTCCAGTTGGCGGGGAGTCGTGACCGACCGACCGACCGACCGACCGACCGTCCCCGCACCGGACGCAGAACGGCCCCGCACCGATCGGTGCGGGGCCGTTCTCGTGCCAGGCGTCAGCGGCGGCCGACGGCCTTCCACGCGAGCGGCAGGATGCCGGCGGCGATGAGGGCCTTGGCGATGCCACCGACGACGAACGGGTACAGGCCGGCGGCGAGCACCGACTGGACGTCGTTCGGCGCACCGAGCTGGCCGAGCGCGACGGCCAGGTACGGCAGGCCGGTCACGAACGGGATGGCACTGGCGAGCAGCATCGCGACCGCGGCGCGCCCGACGTGGCGGTCCCAGTTGCGGCGCGCGAGCCACCCGACGAGCCCGGCGGCGGGGATGAAGCCGATGACGTACCCGAAGCTCGGCAGGGCGAGGGCCTGCAGGCCGCCCTGCATGTCGGCGAAGAACGGCGCACCCGCGAGTCCGGCGACGGCGTAGACGAGCAGCGAGAGCATGCCGCGACGTGCGCCGAGCGTCGCGCCGACGAGCACGACGGCGAGTGTCTGCCCGGTGATCGGGACCGGCCACATCGGGACCTGGAGCTGCGCCATCGCGGCGGTGAACAGGGCTCCGCCGGCGACGAGGGCGGCGTCGGTGGCCAGACCGTGCATGCGCAGACGGTCGGCGAGGACTGCGCGGGGAGCGAACCCGGTGGCGTTCGTCATGGATTCTCCTAGAATGGACTGCTGGTTCCGTTCGGAACCATCGGTCCCGTCAGCGTAGCGGTGCACCTCACGCACACACCGTTGTGCAAACCCACCAACTGATTGGACGTCCACTGTGCTTGCCGTGCACGAACTCGAGATCCGCGTCGGAGCTCGTCTCCTCATGGAGGACGTGTCCTTCCGTGTCGAGAAGGGCGACAAGATCGGACTCGTCGGCCGCAACGGCGCGGGGAAGACGACGATGACCAAGGCCCTCGCGGGCGAGACGCAGCCCACCGGCGGCAAGATCGAGCGCGGTGGCGAGATCGGCTACCTGCCGCAGGACCCCCGCTCGGGCGACCCGGAGGAGACCGCGCGGAAGCGCATCCTCGATGCCCGTGGGCTCGGCGAGCTCGTGGAGGGCATCCGGCTCGCGACCCTCGACATGGCGAGCGACGACGCGGCGGTGGCCGAGAAGGCGATGCGCCGCTACAGCCGCCTCGACGACCAGTTCAACGCGCTCGGTGGCTACGCGGCCGAGGCCGAGGCTGCCTCGATCGCGTCGAACCTGAAGCTGCCGGACCGCATCCTCGACCAGCAGCTCAAGACGCTCTCCGGTGGTCAGCGCCGGCGCATCGAGCTCGCCCGGATCCTGTTCTCGGACGCCGAGACGATGATCCTCGACGAGCCGACCAACCACCTCGACGCCGACTCGGTCGTGTGGCTCCGCGAGCACCTGAAGACCTACCCCGGTGGCGTCATCATCATCTCCCACGACGTCGAGCTCGTCGACGAGGTCGTGAACCGCGTCTTCTACCTCGACGCCAACCGCCAGACCATCGACATCTACAACATGGGTTGGAAGCTGTACCAGCGGCAGCGCGTCGCCGACGAGGAGCGCCGCCGCAAGGAGCGCGCGGGCGCCGAGAAGAAGGCCGCCACGCTCAAGGACCAGGCCGCCCGCTTCGGCGCGAAGGCCTCGAAGGCAGCAGCCGCCCACCAGATGGTCGCGCGTGCCGACAAGCTGCTCGCCGGCCTCGAGGACGAGCGCGTCGCCGACCGGGTCGCGAAGATCCGCTTCCCCACCCCGGCCCCGTGCGGCCGCACCCCGTTGATGGCCGAGGGGCTGTCGAAGTCCTACGGGTCGCTCGAGATCTTCGCGGGTGTCGACTTGGCGATCGACCGTGGTTCGCGCGTGGTCATCCTCGGCTTCAACGGTGCGGGCAAGACGACGCTGCTGCGCATCCTGGCGGGAGCCGACCAGCCCGACACGGGCGAGATCCAGCCCGGCCACGGTCTGCGCATCGGCTACTACGCGCAGGAACACGAGAACATCGACATCAACCGCACGGTGATCGAGAACATGGTGTCGGCGTCGACCGACCTCAACGAGACCGAGGCCCGTCGGGTGCTCGGGTCGTTCCTGTTCACCGGCGACGACGGCTACAAGAAGGCCGGAGTCCTGTCCGGTGGTGAGAAGACGCGTCTGTCGCTCGCGATGATCGTGGTCTCCGGCGCGAACGTCCTGCTGCTCGACGAGCCGACGAACAACCTGGACCCGGCTTCGCGCGAGGAGATCCTCAACGCCCTCGCCGGCTTCGAGGGCGCGGTCGTCCTGGTGTCCCACGACGCCGGCGCGGTCGAGGCGCTCAACCCCGAGCGCGTGCTGCTGCTGCCGGACGGCACCGAGGACCACTGGAACAAGGACTACGCGGAGCTCATCGAGCTCGCGTAGCCGGGGCGGCTGGGCGGGCGGGCGGACCTTCGTCGCGTCCGCCCGGTCAGGACACCCCGCTCAGTTGCGCGCAGTGGTCACCAACCGTCGCCAGGCGACCTGGCGCTCGACGAGATGCGACCGCCCGCGGGCGCACCTGCGGCAGGTCGTGACCGGTCGTCGGGAGCGGCGAGCGGCCGTCGACGTGCGCTGCTGACGGACGGGAGGCCCGCGGCGGCGCTGCCCCGGGCCTCCCGTTCGCCGCGTGGCCCCGTGTCGGGCCGTGGAGACGCCGTCGCGCAGGCGGGACGCCTCGCTGTCGGCGAGACACCGCCGAATCCGGCGGCGTCCTGGGGAGACGACGGCGTCGTCCGTACCCGGTAGCGCTGCCGCAGCCGCAGCCGCAGCCGCAGCCGCCGCGTCAGCGACGTGATGCGATGAGCTCGTCCTCGATCTCGGCGTCGGTCTTCGGCTTCGCGTTCTTGCGGCGTTCGCGCTCGAGGGCGCGCTCGCGCTCCTCCGGGTCGTCCTGGTTGAGGTTCCGGTACTCCTGCACCATCACGTACGCCAGGAACCCGAAGCCCCCGGCGGCGAACATGAACCACTGGATGAAGTAGCTCAGGTGCAGCCCGGTGTCGGCGTTCGGACGCTCCCAGCCGAGCGGGCGGGCCTCGGCCGGAGCGGGGGATTCGGAGGCGAGCTGCCCGTACGCACCGGTCCAGATCGGGTCGTCGACCTTGTCCGCCACGTCGGCCAGGGTGACCGACTGCACCTGGTCGGTGTCCTTCGGGTCGGACCGGCCGGGAATGCGCGGTTCGCTCTGCTGCAGGCGGACGATCGCGGTGACCTCGCCGGACGGGGGAGCGGGCACGTGGTCGGGGGCGTCCTGGGCGTTGCCGGTCGGCACCCACCCACGGTCGACGATGAAGGCGCGACCCTCGGCCGTGACCAGGGGCGTCAGGACCTCGAACCCGGGCTGCCCGTTGTGCACGCGGTTGCGCACGAGCAGCTGCGAGTCGACGTCGTAGCGGCCGGTCACGGCGACCCGGAGCCACTCCTGCTCGTCCTGCCAGCTCGAGGCCTCCGGCAGCGCCCGGTCGAGGGGGACGGGGGTGTGGTCGTAGTTCTGCGCGACCTGCTCGTTCTGCCGGACGGCCTCGTTGCGGCGGTCCCACTGCCACATGCCGAACAGTGCGCACACGACGGCGAAGGCGACGGCGATCGCGAAGTAGCCGAGCCAGCGGCGGCTCCGGACGAAGCGCCAGCCGACGAACGGTTCGCGGGGGTCGTGCTGCTGCGCCGGGGCACCCGACTGGGCGGACGCGCGCTGCAGCTTGGCGGCGTGCTTACGGCCGTACCGGGACTGCGGGTCGAAGCCGTCGGTCATCGCGAGGTGCCGGTGGAGCGCACCCCGACGTCGTTCTTCGGCGCCGCGGTCGACTCGCGCTCGTCGTCGAGGTGGTCGACGTCCTCGTGCATGCCGGTGACCCGCACCGGGAACGAGCGGGACCGCAGGTAGTCGGCGAGGAAGTCGCGGTGTTCTTCACACGCGGCCCAGATCTTCACGCGGTCGATCGCGTGGATCCGGGGGTTGCGCCAGTTCACACGCCACCCGGCCGTCGACACGCAACCGGCGCGTGAGCAGACCGGGGTGGATCCGGGTTCCGTCTGCAGGTCGAACGTCGCACCCATCAGCGGGGTCCCCACATCTTCGATCGGTCGCCGTTGCGCTGCCACTCGTCCTGCGCGTGCTGCGCCTGCTGGCGGAGGCGGTCCTGCTCGTCACGGTAGGCCTGCGCCCGGGCGTCCTCCTGCTGTTCGCGGAGACGCGGGTCGACGGCGTCGTAGAGCTCGATGGACCCGGCGGGGGAGATCATGTCGCTCTCGGTCCGGCTGCCGGCGTTCGCGATGACGACGGCGACCCAGGGGATCACCGCGGCCAGGACGATCGGGATGACCGCCAACCACGAGTGCCAGATCGAGTACACGAGCACTGCGGAGATGAAGAGGACCACTCGGATGGCCATCTGCCAGACGTAGCGGGACAGGCGGTGCGCCCGGTCCTGCTCCGGTGTGTCCGGCAGCGACGTGATGCTCGTGTGCGTGCTCTTCATACAGATGGTCTCCGTCTACCCGGGGTCAAGCCTAATCCCGCCGGACCGATCGTGGGTGCGCCGCGCGCGAACCGGCGGGGTCGTCCGCTCCGGTACGCTCGTCCGGGCGTGTCCGCCGGGTCCCCGGCACCGCGTGCCGAGCAGATCCCACCGAACGGAGCGACCATGAGCACCCCCCGTACCGTCCTCATCACCGGCGGCAACCGCGGTATCGGACACGCGCTGGCCGAGCGGTTCGTCGCAGCCGGCCACCGGGTCGCCGTGACGTCACGCAGCGGTCAGGGTGGTCCCGAGGGCGCGCTGACGGTGCAGGCCGACATCACCGACACGGCCTCCGTCGACGCCGCGTTCACGCAGGTCGAGGCCGAGCTCGGTCCGATCGAGGTCCTCGTCGCGAACGCCGGCATCACGAACGACCAGCTGCTCCTCCGCATGTCCGAGGACGACTTCACCAGCGTGGTCGACACGAACCTCACGGGCACCTTCCGCGTCGTCAAGCGCGCCACGAAGGGCATGATGAAGGCCAAGTTCGGCCGCATCGTGCTGATGTCGAGCGTCGTGGGCGCCTACGGCCAGATCGGCCAGGTCAACTACGCGTCCTCGAAGGCCGCTCTGGTCGGCATGGCCCGGTCCATCACGCGTGAGCTCGGCTCGCGCGGCATCACCGCCAACGTCGTCGCGCCCGGCTTCATCCAGACGGACATGACCGCCGCGCTCTCCGACGAGCTGCAGGCCGAGTTCAAGAAGGCGATCCCGGCCGCCCGCTACGGCACGGTCGACGACGTCGCGGACGCCACGCTGTTCCTGGCGAGCGACGGCGCCGGGTACGTCTCCGGAGCGATCATCCCCGTCGACGGCGGCCTCGGGATGGGGCACTAGCCCGACGCGGGACGTCGTTTCGCGCGCAGCGACAGCTCACGGGCCGTCGTGAGCGTGAACTGTCGCTGAGCGCGAAGAACCGGACGCGTCGAGCCCCCGGACGGCTCAGCCGCGCAGGCCGAGCGTCGCGAGCACGGCGGACAGGTCACGTTCGACGACCGCGACGTCCGCCTGCTCCCGCACGCGCGGCTTCGCGTCGAACGCCACCGACAGCGCCGCGACGCGCATCATCTCGAGGTCGTTCGCGCCGTCGCCGATCGCGATCGTCCGTGCCGGGTCCACCCCGTCCGCATCCGCCCACTCGCGGAGCGCGACGGCCTTGGCGTGCGCGTCGACCACGTCACCGAGCACGCGGCCGGTGAGCACGCCGTCGGTGACCTCGAGGCGGTTCGCCCGGCAGTGATCGAGGCCCAGCTGCTCGGCGAACGGGTCGAGCACCTCGTGGAACCCGCCGGACACCACGCCGACGGTGCCGCCGGCGGCGTGCACCCCACGGACGAGCTGGTAAGCGCCCCGCGTCACACGGACCGCCTGCTGTGCCCGGGCGAAGACGTCTGCCTGGAGGCCCGCCAGGGTCGCGACACGCTCCCGGAGGCTCTCGGCGAAGTCGAGTTCCCCGCGCATGGCGCGCTCCGTGATCGCCGCCACCTGTGGCCGGGTCCCGGCGCTGTCGGCGAGCAGTTCGATCACCTCGTCCTCGAGGAGGGTGGAATCGGCATCGAGGACGACGAGGAAGCGGGGCACGCACCAACGGTACCGACAGACCAAAGGCACGGCCGCGTCCGTGACGCGAGCCGTGCCTCCAGGCCGTCCGTCCGGGGCTGCGCCCCGGATGCTTTGCCCTACGCGTCGACGCGGACGCCCTTGCCGACCACGGTGATGCCGGACTCGGTGACGGTGAAGCCGCGCGCCTCGTCGGCCTCCCGGTCGACGCCGACCTGCGCACCCGGTGCGAGGACGACGTCCTTGTCGAGGATGGCGCGGTTGACGACCGCCCCGGCGCCGATGGTGGCGCGCTCGAACACGATCGAGTCGAGGACCTTCGCGCCGGAGTCGATCGAGCACCAGGGCCCGATCATGCTGCGCTCGACCTGCGCACCCGACACCAGGCAGCCGAGCGACACGAGCGAGTCCACCGTGGACCCGGTGTTGCCGTTCGCGTCGCGGACGAACTTCGCCGGCGGCAGGTTCGTCTGCTGGTTGAAGATCGGCCAGTCCTGGTTGTACAGGTTGAAGACCGGGACCGGGGCGATGAGGTCCATGTGGGCATCGAAGAACGAGTCGATGGTGCCCACGTCACGCCAGTAGTACTTGTCGCGGTCGGTGGAACCGGGGACCTCGTTGCGCTGCAGGTCGTACACGCCGGCGTCGCCGCGGTCCACGAAGTCGGGGACGATGTCGCCGCCCATGTCGTGGGCCGAGGTCTCGAGCTGGCCGTCCCGCAGGACCGCGTCGACGAGGGCGTCCGCGTTGAACACGTAGTTGCCCATCGAGGCCAGGATCTCGCCGGGGGAGTCGGCCAGACCGACGGCGTCCTTCGGCTTCTCGAGGAACGCCTCGATCTTCGTGGGGTCGTCGTCGGCCACCTGGATCACGCCGAACTGGTCGGCGAGCCCGATCGGCTGACGGATCGCCGCCACCGTGGCACTGCGGCCGGAGGCGATGTGCGCCTCGACCATCTGGTGGAAGTCCATCCGGTACACGTGGTCCGCACCGACGACGACGACGATGTCGGGGCGTTCGTCGCGCAGCAGGTTGAGCGACTGCAGGATCGCGTCGGCCGAGCCGGCGAACCAGCGCTTGCCGAGCCGCTGCTGCGCGGGGACGGACGCGACGTAGGAGCCGAGAAGCCCCTCCATGCGCCAGGTCTCCGCGACGTGCCGGTCGAGACTGTGCGACTTGTACTGGGTCAGGACGACGATCTTCTGCAGACCGGAGTTGACCAGGTTCGACAGTGCGAAGTCGATGAGACGGAAGTTGCCGCCGAACGGGACGGCGGGCTTCGCGCGATCGGCCGTGAGCGGCATGAGTCGTTTGCCCTCGCCGCCGGCGAGCACGATGCCGAAGACCTTCTTTGGTGCCATGCCGCTCACAGTAGGCGTCAGCACTGGGAACCGGTTACGTTGAACCAGTGCGAGTCGATCTGCTGACCAGGGAGTATCCGCCGGAGGTCTACGGCGGAGCGGGTGTCCACGTGTCCGAACTCACCGCCGCGTTGCGGTCGGGGACGGACACGGAAGTCCGTGTCCGGGCCTTCGGGGCCTTCCGTGACGAACCCGACGTGTGGGGCTACCGGACCCCGGACGGCCTCGGCCAGGCGAACGGCGCGCTGCAGGCCCTCGGCACCGACGTGGCCATCGCGGCCGACGTCGAGGGCGCCGACCTCGTGCACTCGCACACCTGGTACGCGAACTCCGCGGGCCGGATCGCGCAGCTGACCTACGGCATCCCCCACATCGTCACCGCCCACAGCCTCGAGCCGCTCCGCCCGTGGAAGGCCGAGCAGCTCGGCGGCGGCTACCGCCTGTCCAGCTGGATGGAGCGCGAGGCGTTCGAGCACGCCGACGGCGTCATCGCGGTCTCGAAGGCCATGCGCGCGGACATCCTGCGCTCGTACCCGTCGATCGACCCGGCGAAGGTCCACGTCGTCTACAACGGCATCGACATCGACGCGTGGAAGCCGACCGTCGACGAGGACGCCGTGCGCGCCCTCGGCATCGACCCGACGCGCCCGAGCGTCGTGTTCGTCGGACGCATCACCCGGCAGAAGGGCCTGCCGTACCTGCTCCGCGCCGTGGCGTCGCTGCCGTCGGACGTGCAGATCGTGCTGTGCGCCGGCGCGCCGGACACCCCCGAGATCCTGGCCGAGGTCACCGAGCTCGTCGACGGGCTCCGGGCCGACCGTGAGGGCGTCGTCTGGATCGACCGGATGCTCGCGCACCAGGAGATCGTGAACGTGCTGTCCTCGGGCACCGTGTTCGTGTGCCCGTCGGTCTACGAGCCGCTCGGCATCGTGAACCTCGAGGCGATGGCGTGCGGCATCCCGGTCGTCGGCACGGGCACCGGGGGCATCCCCGAGGTCGTCGCCGACGGGCTCACCGGCCGCATCGTCCCGATCGACCAGGTGCAGGACGGCACCGGCACCCCGACCGATCCCGACCGCTTCGTGGCCGACCTCGCCGCGACCCTCACCGAGGTGCTCGCCGACGAGGGGCTGGCGAAGCTCATGGGGCGCGCCGGACGGCTCCGTGTCGAGACGGAGTTCACCTGGGACGCGATCGCCACCAGGACACGGCAGGTCTACGACCAGGTGCTCGGCCAGAACCCGTAGGCTGGTCGCATGCCCTCGGTCGTGCGCTTGTCAGACGTCTCCGTGGTCCGCAACGGGGCCACCATCCTCGACGCGATCTCGTGGGAGGTGCAGGACGACGAACGCTGGGTCGTGCTCGGCGCGAACGGTGCCGGCAAGACCACGCTGCTGCAGATTGCCGGCGCCCAGACGTTCCCGACCTCGGGCGACGTCGAGGTGCTCGGTACCGAACTCGGCGGCGCCGACCTGTTCGAGCTCCGCCCGCGCATCGGTTTCGCGTCGACCGCGCTGGCACGCCGCATCCCGGTGACCGAGAAGGTCATCGACGTCGTGCTCACCGCGGCGTACTCGGTGACGGGTCGCTGGAACGAGGAGTACGAGGAGCTCGACGTCCGCCGTGCGCAGCGCGTGCTCGAGGAGTGGGGCCTGGGGTCCTTCTCCGACCGCACGTTCGGCGACCTCAGCGACGGCGAGCAGAAGCGCGTGCAGATCGCCCGTGCCGTGATGACCGACCCGGAGATCCTGTTCCTCGACGAACCGGCCGCGTCGCTCGACCTCGGCGCCCGCGAGAGCCTCGTCCGCACCCTCGGCGGCTACGCCCAGAGCACGGACTCGCCGGCCATCGTCATCGTGACCCACCACGTCGAGGAGATCCCGGCCGGGTTCACCCACGCGCTCGTCCTCGCCGACGGCCACGTGCAGGCCGCAGGCCCGATCGACGAGGTCCTGACGGACCAGACCCTGACCGAGGCGTTCGGCATCGACCTCTCGGTCACCAAGGACGCCGGTCGCTACACGGCACGCGCCGCGTAGCGCTGCGATCCCGCCGTCTCTCTGGTATCGTGGACGGCTGGCGCAAGCCGACGACTTCCCGCGCAGTTCGCGCAATCCCATCACCGCTATCGAGGAATCTCCATGAAGACCGACACCCACCCCGAGTACCGCGCCATCGTCTTCCGTGACCTGGCCTCCGGTGAGACGTTCCTGACGCGTTCGACCGCGAACAGCGACAAGACCATCGAGCTCGACGGTGCGACCTACCCGGTCATCGACGTCGAGATCTCGTCCGCTTCGCACCCGTTCTACACGGGCAAGCAGCGCATCCTCGACTCGGCCGGTCGCGTCGAGAAGTTCAACCAGCGCTTCAAGGGCTTCAGCAAGTAAGAAGCCCCCACGCAGCGCCCACGGGCGGTCCTCCTCCGGGAGGGCCGCCCGTTCGCGTTGTGCGGCCGCGGGCGGGTGCGGTGTGCCCCGGAATGCGGAACACCGGTGTTGGCGCGTCACGCCGCGTTCTGCGGGTGTTCGGCGCGCGAACACCGGTGTCTTGCGGGGGCCGTGCGGGGTCAGGCGCCGTTGCGGTGGGGCCAGCGGCCGTCGGCGGTGAACGTCGGGTCGCGCTTCTTGCGCATGTAGTCCTGGAACGAGGTGGCCTGCTCGGCACACCAGCCGACCTGCTTGCGGTGGAGTTCTTCGGCGGAGATGCCGAGCTCGTCCGGGTACTTGCCCGCGATGGCCTGGGCGACACGCCCGGCAGCGATCGCGTCGGCTCCGGCGTCGTGCGCGTCGTCGAGCGTGACGCCGTAGAGCTCGGACGCGGCTTCGAGCGTGCGCTTGCCCTTGCGGAAGGTGTCGAGTGCCTTGTCGATCACCAGCGGGTCGACGACGTTGCCGATGACGGGGGAGGCGAACCCGTGCCGCTTCGCTTCGCGGTCGAGGACGGTGAGGTCGTACGGGGCGTTGTAGATCACCAGCGGGATGCCCCGTGCGAACACGGCCTCGATCGCGGCGATGATCTCGGCCACGACCTCGGCCGCGGGACGCCCCTCGGCCTGGGCGCGCTCGGTCGTGTAGCCGTGCACGGCGGCGGCGCCCTCGGGGATCGGCACGCCGGGGTCGGCTATCCAGGCACCCTCGACGATGGAGGCCCCGGTCATGTCGATGAGGCCGACGTGGGCTGTGACGATGCGGGCCGTCTCGACGTCGACCCCGGTGGTCTCGAGGTCGAAGACGCCCAGCGCGTGCCACCAGGGGCGACCCGTGAGGTCCTGGGACGGAGCGGGCGCGTCGAGCTGTGCTGTGGGGAACGTCACGCGGTCAGGCTAACGGGACGCACCGACACCCCCGACTACCGGGTCGGCGCGCCGACGTGCAGCCAGTAGAACGACTGCGTGCCCATGGTCAGCGTCACGTTGCCGTCCTCGTCGAAGGACGGGAACGAGCCGCCGCCGAACAGGTCGTAGAGCGGACGCCCCGCGAACTGCGGAGCGGACACCGTGACCGAGGTCGGGTTCGTCGCGAACGAGAACACGCACAGGACGTCCTCGGCGGACGGGCCGAACTGCTGGCCGGAGCCCTCCCACGAGCGGACGAAGGCGAGCACCGAGTCGTTCGAGGTCTCCTGCACGTGCAGGGACCCGAGGCCGAACACCGGGTGGGCCTTCCGCGTGTGGATGACGTTCCGGACCCAGTGCAGCAGTGAGCGGGACTGGGCGAGCTGCGCCTCGACGTTGACCTGCGCGTAGTTGTACACGAGCGACTGGACGACGGGCAGGTAGAGCTTGCCCGGGTCGGCGGTCGAGAAGCCGGCGTTGCGGTCCGGCGTCCACTGCATCGGCGTGCGCGACGAGTCGCGGTCCGGCAGCCAGATGTTGTCGCCCATCCCGATCTCGTCGCCGTAGTACAGGAACGGTGATCCGGGCAGCGAGAACAGCAGCGCGTGGATGAGCTCGAGCTCGGCGCGGGAGTTGTCGAGCAGGGGCGCGAGACGACGGCGGATACCGATGTTCGAGCGCATCCGCGGGTCGTAGCCGTACCAGCCGTACATCGCCTGCCGGTACTCCTCGCTCACCATCTCGAGCGTGAGCTCGTCGTGGTTGCGGAGGAAGACGCCCCACGCCGCGCTGGCCGGCACGTCGAGGGTCTCGGACAGGATCGCCTTGAGCTCGGCGGCGTGCTGGGCACGGAGCGAGTAGAAGATGCGCGGCATCACCGGGAAGTCGAACGCCATGTGGCACTCGGGCTCCTCGTCGGTGCCGAAGAACGCCGCCGTCTCGCGCGGCCACTGGTTCGCCTCGGCCAGGAGCACACGACCGGGGTACTCGTCGTCGACCATCGCGCGGAGCTTCTTGATGAACTCGTGGGTCTCCGGCTCGCCCTCGCCGTTGCCCTCTTCCGACTCGAACAGGTACGGGATCGCGTCGAGCCGGAGCCCGTCGACGCCCATGTCGAGCCAGTGCCGGACGACGTCGTAGATCGCCTCGATGACCGCCGGGTTCTCGAAGTTCAGGTCGGGCTGGTGCGAGAAGAAGCGGTGGAAGAAGAACTGTCGTCGGACCGGGTCGAAGGTCCAGTTGGACTCCTCGGTGTCGACGAAGATGATGCGGATGTTCGAGTAGTCCTCGTCGGTGTCCCGCCAGACGTAGAAGTCGCCGTAGGGGCCGTCCGGGTCCTCGCGGGACTGCTGGAACCACTCGTGCTGGTCGCTGGTGTGGTTGATCACCATGTCGATCACGATGCGCATGTTCCGCTCGTGCGACTTCGTGACGAGCTCGCGGAAGTCGTCGAGCGTGCCGAACTCCGGCAGGATCGCCTTGTAGTCGGCGATGTCGTAGCCGCCGTCGCGCATCGGCGACTGGAAGAACGGCGGCAGCCACAGGGCGTCCACGCCGAGCCACTGCAGGTAGTCGAGCTTGCCGATCACGCCCTGGATGTCGCCGATACCGTCCCCGTTGGAGTCGACGAACGACCGGATCATGCACTCGTAGAAGACCGAGCGCTTGTACCACTGCGGGTCGAGCGTCAGGCCGGGCAGCTGGATCGGGGCTGTGAAGGTCACCGTGCTCCTCGTCGTCGTCGACGGACCGGTCTTGCGGCCCGCCCCGGACACGATAGGCGCGAGATGCTGCGGGTGTCCGGGGTTTCGTGCGGTTCGCTCCCTAGACTGGCGCGGATGCAACCGCCCGTGCTCTCCCCGTACCAGTCGTTGATGGCCGCCACCCCGGTCGTGCACCGGGCCGTCCAGGTCGACGGCCGGACCACGCACTACTGGGTCTACGGGCCCGAGGACTCGGATCGCACCGTGCTCGCCGTGCACGGGTTCCGCGGGGACCACCACGGTCTCGAGACCATCGCCGCGCACCTGCAGGGTGCGCGCGTGATCGTGCCGGACCTGCCCGGCTTCGGCGTGTCCGATCCGCTGCCGGTGTCGGACATCGACGCGTACGTGGTCTGGCTGAACGGGTTCCACGCCGCGCTCGGGCTCGGCCGCGACACCGTGGTGCTCGGGCACTCGTTCGGGTCGATCGTGGTGTCGGCCACCGTCGCCGCCGGGCTCGACACCCGACTGCTCGTCCTCGTCAACCCCATCGCGGCCCCGGCCCTGCAGGGACCGCGTGCCGTCGGGACCGCGATCGCGATCGGGTACTACCGCGCCGGCGCGGTGCTGCCGAAGCCGATCGGGCTCGGGATCCTGCGGAACGGCGCGATCGTCCGGGCGATGAGCATCGCGATGCTGAAGTCCCACGACCCCGCCGTCCGCCGATGGGTGCACGACCAGCACGACCGCTACTTCTCGGCCTTCGCGAACCGCACGAGCGTGCTCGAGGCGTTCCGCACCTCGGTCACCCACGACGTGTCCGAGTACGCCGACCGGATCCACGTGCCCGTGCTGCTCGTCGCGGCCGAGCACGACGACATCACCGCCGTCCCCGAACAGCGCGCACTCGCCGAGCGTCTCCGTGACGCCGAGCTCGTCGTGATCCCGGGTGTCGGCCACCTGGTGCACTACGAGACGCCGGCTCCGGCCGCGGCGGCGGTGCTCCGCCGGATGGCGGACACGACCGGACGTGCCGGACGGCAGGGACGAACTGGACGCGGCGCGGCCGCCACGGACCGCCGACCGTCGGGGGCGGGGCGGGCCTCCCGGACGGCGGACGCGTCGTGACGCGCCTGCGCATCGGCATCGACTGCCGGTACGTGCGGATCGGCCGGCACGACGGCATCAGCCGGTTCACCGCCGGGGTCGTCGCGCACCTGCCGGAGCGGCACGAGTACGTGCTGCTCGTCAGCGACGAGCGCCAGCTCGAGTCGCTGCCGAGCGACCTGCCGTGGGAGCTGCTGCCCGCACCGACGGACGCGGGGGAGCCGCTGGTCGCCCGGCGCGTCAACCGGCTCGGGCTCGACGCGGTGTTCTCGCCGATGCAGACGATGGGTTCGCGGGGTCGTCGGTACGCGCTCGTCCTGACGCTGCACGACCTGATCTACTACCGCAACCGCACACCCCCGCGGGAGTTCTCGTGGCCGCTGCGGCTCGGCTGGCGGGCGTTCCACCTGTCCTGGGCGCCGCAGCGGTTCCTGCTGAACGGCGCCGACGGGGTGGTGACGGTGTCGGAGACGACCGCCGGGCTGATCGCCGAGCACCGGCTGACGAAGCGGCCCGTGACGGTCGCCTACAACGCGGCCGACCCGGCGACACCGCGGGCGACCGGAGCGCCACGCGAACGCTCGCTCGTCTACATGGGCTCGTTCATGCCCTACAAGAACGTCGAGACGCTCGCGGCGGCGCTCCCGCTCCTCGGGGCGGACTGGACGCTGCACTGCATGTCGCGGGTGTCCGACGCCGACCGGACACGGCTGGAGGGGCTCGCTCCCGCGGGGGCGATCGTGTTCCACGACGGTGCCACCGACGAGGAGTACCTGTCCGTGCTCCGTTCGGCCACGGCGCTGGCGACCGCGTCGTACGACGAGGGGTTCGGCATCCCGCTCGTCGAGGCGATGGGCGTCGGGACCCCCGTCGTCGTCAGCGACATCCCGATCTTCCGGGAGATCGGCGGCTCCGCTGCGGAGTACTTCGACCCGGCGTCGCCGTCCGCGGTCGCCGCTGCCGTCCGGCGGGTCGAGGAACGGTGGGACGAGGCCTCGCGGCAGTCGATCGAGCGTGCCGGCCGGTTCCGGTGGCGGGACTCGGCGGAGCAGGTCGTCCGGGCCGTCGAGCGGGCCGTGGGGGACCGGCGGGGCTGAGGGCTGGCGCTGGTTCCACGTCGCCCGCGGAACCACGGGCGACCACCCCGGGGCCACCGCAGGACCACCGTACGATCACTCCGGCGCGATGACCTGCACGTCCGCCCCGGGGAACACCCTGTGCGTCTCCTGGGTCACCCGCGACACGATCGGCGGCACCGCGGCACCCCGTCCCGGGGTCCGCACGACGATGGACTGGTCGCCCTCGGCGTCGGAGGCGTCCCCGCCGCGCTCCCACGAGCAGCGGACCTCGGTGACACCGCCGATGTGGTCGAGCGTGTCCGCCAGTGCCAGGCGCTTCGCCGCGACCTCGCCGGCACCGGTGACGCCGATCTCGAGGTTGCCGAGGTCGGCGATCACGACGACCCGGACCCCGTTGCCGCCCGACTCGTCGGCAGCCCGACTGATGGCTGCGACCAGCTCGCCCCGCGCAGCGGTGTCGAGCGTGGGGTCGGCGCGGACGGTGGCGACGGCGTCGTAGCTCGCGAACGCGGTCTTCGACGGTGTGTGGTGCCGCACGTCGGTGACGCCGGGCAGGGCACTCACCCGCGTGTCGAACCGGTCGAGCGCGACGTCCGGCCGCGGGAAGACCCCGCCGATGCCGTTCTGGACGCTCCCGATGATCGAGCCGAGCACCACCGCGATGACCGCGGCGACCGCCAGGACACTCCCGCCGATGATGAACCAGGTGCGCGCCCGGGTGCGGTTCGGGACGCTCGCCGTCTCGGGACCGAACACCCGGTCGAGGTCGTCGTCCTGCTGGTCGAGGGCATGCTGGCCGTGTCGGCTGGTTCCGTCGTCGGACATGTGGCTCCCCTCACCCGGTGTGCGGGTGCGTCGGAGCCTAGCCCCCGGTCAGCCCCGGCGTTCCAAGGGGTTCTGGTACTCGAACGCCGACCCACCGGTGGCGTCGGACACGTCGTCGATCGGGTCGTCGAACCGGACGAGTTCCGCGTGGAAGCGTTCGGGGTCCCACCGGAACGAGTGGATGGACCCGTTCCGGATCGGGGTGTGGCGGCGGTCGGCGGTGCCGGGGGCAGCGGCGTTCACGACGGTGCGGATCACCGCCCCGTGGGTCGCGACCACGACGACGCCGGCATCGAACCGGACCGCGATCTCGCCGAGGGTCTCGGTGACGCGGGCGAGCAGCGCGGAGCGGGACTCCCGACCGGGGATGTCGTCGTG
This sequence comes from Curtobacterium sp. MCBD17_026, assembly GCF_003234895.2. Lineage (NCBI taxonomy): Bacteria > Bacillati > Actinomycetota > Actinomycetes > Micrococcales > Microbacteriaceae > Curtobacterium > Curtobacterium sp. MCBD17_026. The sequence continues at coordinate 1,673,608 of NZ_CP126281.1, forward strand.
CGGGTACCGTGCCGACACCTCGTCGTCGGTCAGCCCCTCGGCCTCGCCGTAGGAGCGCTCCGCCAGGCCCGGGTACGTCGTCGGCGCGTCGAGGCCCAGGCGGTCGGCGATGATCGCGCCCGTCTCGGCCGCACGCGAGAGCGGGGACGCGACCACGGCGTCGAACGGCCGGCGGGTCAGGAGCTCGGCGGCCTCGGCGGCCTGCCGTCGACCGGTGTCGTTGAGCGGGATGTCCGTCGAGCCCTGGATGCGGCGCTGCGCGTTCCAGTCGGTCTCGCCGTGCCGGACGAGGTACAGGAGGGTCGTCACCCGACGATCTTCGCAGACGCGCCCGGCAGGCGCGTCCGTCGACCGCGACCGGCTAGTCGGTCGATGCCGCCGCGCTGAGCCGCTCCGCCAGGTGCACGAGCGTCTCGGTGGTGCCGGCGTCGAGCTTCACGGCGGCCCGGCGGTCACTGCGGGTCTCGCCGCGGTTCACGATGACCACCGGGTTCTTGCGACGCGCGGCGTGGTCGACCAGCCGCACGCCCGAGTTCACGGTGAGGGACGAACCGACGACGAGCAGCGCGTCGGCGTCGGCGACGATCGACACGGCCTCGCGGAACTTCTCGGCCGGCACGAACTCGCCGAAGAACACGACGTCGGGCTTCAGGTCGCCGCCGCACACGGAGCACGCGGGAACGACGAACCGCTCGACGTCGGTGATCTCGACGTCGCCGTCCGGTTGCAGCTGCACGGACCCGGGCTCGTCGATCCAGGGGTTCGCCCGGTCGATGGTGGCGGCGAGGTCGGAGCGGGAGAACACCTGGCCGCACCGCAGGCACACGGCGCGGTCCATCGAGCCGTGGATCTCGACGACGCGGCGGGACCCGGCGCGCAGGTGCAGGCCGTCGACGTTCTGCGTGATGACCCCGGCGACGATCCCGGCGTCCTCGAGTGCGGCGAGCGCCCGGTGCCCGTCGTTCGGCACGGCGGACGCGAAGCTCCGCCAGCCCAGGTGCGATCCGGCCCAGTAGCGCTGGCGTTTCGCGGGGTCGGCCAGGAACTCCTGGAACGTCATCGGCTTGCGCACCACCCGCCCGGCGCCGCGGTAGTCGGGGATGCCGGAGTCGGTGCTCAGACCGGCACCGGAGAGCACGGCGATGCGCTTGCCCGCGAGCACCTCGACGACGCGGTCCAGGTCGTCGGCGGTCACCGACCCGGCGGCCGCCCCGGTGGTCGGTCCGGTCGTCGACGCAGCATCATCCAGCACCCTGTTCACGGTACCCTCAACACCCGACCGTCCCGGTCGCTTCCCAGGCGGAGCGGAACATCGGCGGACCCGCGCCAGCGCCGGCCCGCCGGCCCGCCGGCCCCACCCCACACCCCCGCACCACACCGAAACGAGCCCAGTGCACCCCGTCCGCATCGACTCCCTCGACGATCCCCGTCTCGACGACTTCGCCCGGCTCACCGACGTGGCGCTCCGCCGGGTCTCGGAGCCCGAGGGCGGCCTGTACATCGCCGAGTCGAACACGGTCATCGAGCGCGCGGTCCGCGCCGGGCACGTGCCGCGGAGCATCCTGGTGCAGGAGAAGTGGCTCGACAGCGTCCTGCCCCTGGTCGCGGAGCACGACGGTCCCGTGTTCGTCGGTGCCGACGCCCTGCTCGAGGAGCTCACCGGCTTCCGCATGCACCGCGGTGCGATCGCCGCGATGCAGCGCCCCGACCTGCCGAGCGTCGCCGACGTGGTGCGGGACGCGAAGGTCGTCGTCGTGCTCGAGGACATCGTCGACCACACGAACGTCGGCGCGGTGTTCCGCAGCGTCGCCGGCCTCGGCGCCGACGCGGTGCTCGTCAGTCCGCGGTGCGCCGACCCGCTGTACCGCCGGAGCGTCCGCGTGAGCATGGGCACGGTCCTGCAGGTGCCGTGGACCCGCATCGGCGACTGGCCCGCCGCGGGCGAGGAACTCCGCGCGCAGGGCTTCCACCTGGCCGCGATGGCGCTGACCGACGAGTCGGTCGACCTCGACGCCTTCGTGGCGGACCTGCCCGACAAGGTCGCGCTCGTGATGGGCACCGAGGGTCAGGGGCTGACGCCGGCCGCGATCGCGTCGGCCGACACGACCGTCCGGATCCCGATGGCCCACGGCGTCGACTCGCTCAACGTCGCCGCGGCGAGCGCCGTGGGTCTGTGGGCGGTCACCCACGCCCGGCGGCTCGCCTCCTAGCACACCACCGAGACGGTCGGGAGGCCCGGGGCGGCCTGGTCGGGCAGCATGCGCCCGGCGCGGATCACCAGGGCACGGTCGGTGGCCGGCCCACCGACCAGGCAGACGCCGACCGGCGCGCCGTCCACGGTCAGCGCCGGCGCGCTCACCGCGGGCAGCCCGCCGACGCTCGCGAGCGCGGTCATCGCCGTCGTGGCGGTCCGGGTTCGCTCGAGCGTCGCGGTGTCCGCGTGGAGCAGTGGTGCGGGTCCGGGCACGGTCGGGAACAGCAGGGTCCGACCGTCCAGGGCACGGCGGATCGTCGCACGGACCTCGTCGAGGCGTGCCACGGCGTCCGCGGTCGCGTCGGGGTCGTTCGCCCGTGCCGCCCGGAACCGGTCACCGACGACGGTGCTCAGGGCGCCGGGGTGCGCGTCGATCCAGGGGCCGTGGGCGGCGAGCGCCTCGGCGGCCTGGACGAGCCGCATCTGCTCCTGCAGCGCTGCTGGGTCCGGGATGCCGAGGTCGCGCAGCCGACCGGTCGCGACGGGTTCGTCGAGCGCCTCGAGGAAGGCGGCGAAGGCCCGGGCGACGGCCGGTTCGACGAGTGTGAGCAGTTCCTCGGGGACGACGAGCACGGTCGGGTCGGGCGCCCCGCCCGGCGCGGACCGTGGCGGGACGGTGGCGTCGAGGGCGGCGAGCAGCACCCCGGGGCTCCGCGTGAGCCACCCGACGGTGTCGAACGACGGCGCGAGCGGGAGCAGCCCGTCGCGGGACACCGTGCCGTGCGTCGTCCGGAGGCCCCAGAGTCCCTGGTACGAGGCGGGGACCCGAAGCGATCCCGCGGTGTCCGTGCCGATCCCGATGTCGGCCATGCCGAGGCCGACGGCCGATGCGGATCCGCTGGACGAGCCTCCGGGCAGTCGGGTGGGAGCCGCGCTGTTCGACGGCGTGCCGTGGTGCGCGTTCCGCCCCGTCAGGTTGTACGCGAACTCGTCGGTGCGCGCGATCCCGCGGATCGAGGCGCCGGCGGCGAGGAACGCGGCGACCGCTGCGGCGGGTGCCGTCCCGACCGGTGCCTCGCGCAGGTACGTCGGGTTGCCCGCGCCGACCGGCTGGCCGGGGACGGCGTAGAGGTCCTTGACGGCGACGGTCAGGCCGTCGAGCGATCCGGAGGCGGTGGGGGCGACGAGCGGGTCGCCGACGGCCCGCCAGACGGAGGTGTCGACGGCCTTGGGTCGGCCGGTGACGTGGGCCGCCTCGATGCGCCAGCGCGGGCCGGCGTCGCCGGCGCCGCCGTCGCGGCGCCAGAGCTGGGTCTGGAGGCCATGCCCACCCGCGGCGAACCGGGACACCGACACGACGAGGGCGCGGTCCTCGGTCAGGGGGCGGACCTCGACGTGCGTCAGCGACCGGGTCGCGACCCCACCCCGCGCCCCGCGGAACGCGCTGATCGCGTCGTGCCCGACGAGCAGGCCACGGTCGTCGCCGCGCATCGTGTCGGGGGAGTCGACGAAGGCGGTGTCGAGCGCGTCGAGGTCGTTCGCCAGCAGGGCGGTCTCGTAGGCGTCGAGCGCCTCGAGCAGTCCGTCGGGTGCCGTCGACGTGTGCCGCGTGGTCATCGGGCGGGCTCCTCGAAGTCGGCCTTGCGGATGCGGGCGTGGACACCGGTGACCAGGTCCACCACCTGCGAGATGTCGAAGTCGGTCGCTGCGGACAGGTGCACGGACGCCGGGTGGCGTTCCATGCCCACTCGAACGACGACCGGCGCCCCTCGCTGGTGCTGTGCGAGCGGGCTCAGTGTCCGTCCACGGTGCATGCCCTCGACCGTAGGGCCGGTTGGTCTGCTCGGTCCATCGGTAGGACCATCGTTTACACGGCCGTCACACGCATCGTCGGGACCCGGAACACGGCGGGCGAACGATGGAGCGCTGTCGTCGCGGCCGACTCCGACGGCGCAGCGACCCCGGCTCCGGAACGGCAGCCCGACCAGCCCGTCGCAGCCTCGGCCTCGGAGCGGACCGGTACGCTCGGGTCCCGTGTCACCAGTCGTCCGTCGCCCCCGCTCCGCCGTCCGGAGGCCGGTCACGATCTCGGTGGTCGCCGTCCTGCTCCTCGTGGCCGGCTACCTCGTCGCTGCGGCGGTCGTGCCGTTCGCCCCGGCGAGCGCGCGCACGACCACCTACTCGGCACCCACGACGAGCGTGCCGGACCTGCGGTTCCCCGGCTACGGTGCCACGGCGGTCGAGGCGACCGACTTCCCGGAGAGCCTGCGGACCAGCGGCGACACGAAGCCCCGGCCGATCGCGAGCATCTCGAAGATCGTCACCGCTCTCGTGGTCCTCGACGCGAAGCCCCTCGAGCGGGGCGAGCCGGGGCCCTCGATCGCCTTCAACCCGGAGATGCAGGGGCTGTACGCCAAGTACGCGGCGGTGAACGGCGAGGTCGCGCCGATGCCACCCGGACTGAAGCTGTCCGAGTACCAGACCCTGCAGGTCATGCTGATGAAGTCGGCGAACAACTACGCCGGGGCCCTCGCCATCTGGGCGTTCGGGTCGCTGGAGGCGTACGACCGTGCCGCGGACGCGTGGCTCGACCGGCAGGGCCTCGACGACACCACGATCGAGGAGCCGACCGGGCTCGACGCGGACAACCGGTCCACCGCGACCGACCTGGTGGCGCTCGGTCAGCTCGCGCTCGCGAATCCGGTCGTGCAGCAGGTCGTCGGGACGAAGCAGGTGACCGTGCCCGGTGCGGGGCAGATCGAGAACTCGAACAAGCTCCTCGGCCTCGACGGCATCGAGGGGATCAAGACCGGCACCCTCGACGAAGCCGGCGCCTGTCTGCTGTTCGCGGCGACGTACGAGCGCGGCGGCAAGGACGTCACCGTCGTCGGCGTGATGCTCGGCGGTGTCGACCACGACTCGCTCGACGTCGACGTTCAGCGGTTGCTGCGGTCCGTGGCGGACAACTTCCAGGTGGTGACGCTCACCCACCAGGGGCAGACGTTCGGCACCTTCTCGACCCCGTGGCACGACGAGGCCGACGCGGTCACGACGAAGGCGGCCGAGGTGCTCGTGTGGGGCAAGACGACCGTCACCGCGAAGGCGAAGCTGCAGCAGGTGACCTTCGGCACGAAGGGCGAGCGGGTCGGGCAGGTCCGGTTCCGGATCTCCGACCACGACCCGGTCACGGTGCCGCTCGTGCTCGAGCGCACGATCGACGACCCCGGCGTCTGGTGGCGCTGGACGAACCCGTTCCAGGGGGCGTGACGCCCGTCGGCCACCGACCGTAGAGTCGGTCGGGTGACGACGATGACGACGTTCCCCCGGACCACCCCCGCCGCCCTCGGCATCGATCCCGGCGGCGTGACCGCCCTGCTCGACGCCCTCGAGTCCACGCCCGACGTCGAGCCGCACAGCATCATGTTGCTCCGGCACGGCCAGGTGGCGGCCGAGGGCTGGTGGCAGCCCTACGCCGCCGATCGCGTGCACCTGCTCTACTCGTTGAGCAAGAGCTTCACCGCGGCCGGGGTCGGCATCGCCGTGAGGGCGGGCCTGATCGACCTCGACGCCACGGTGCTGTCGTACTTCCCGGAGCTCGACGCCGACGTCACCGACGAACGCAGCCGCCGCATCCGCGTCCGGCACCTGCTCGCGATGGCGAGCGGTCACCGCGAGGAGACGATCGACCGTGCCGAGGCCCTCGACCCGACGAACACGGTGCGCGGGTTCCTGCTGCTCCCGCCGGACGAGGAGCCCGGCACGGTCTTCGCCTACAACCAGCCGTGCACGTACACCCTCGCCGAGATCGTCCGGCGGGTGACCGGTGGTTCCCTCGTCGCCTGGCTCCGCCCGCACCTGCTCGACCCGCTCGGCATCGGCGACCTCGCCTGGCGCCGCGACGACACCGGGGCGGAGCTCGGGTACAGCGGGTGCTACGCCCCGACGGACGCGGTCGCCAAGCTCGGCCAGCTGTACCTGCAGGGCGGCGTCTGGGACGGCGAGCGGATCCTCGACGCCGACTGGGTCGAGCAGGCGACCAGCACGCAGGTCGCCAACCCGGACGAAGCCAACCCCGACTGGTCGCAGGGCTACGGCTTCCAGTTCTGGATGGCCCGCCACGGATTCCGCGGCGACGGCGCCTACGGTCAGTTCTGCGTCGTCCTGCCGGAGCAGGACGTCGTGCTCGCGATGACCGGCCAGAGCCTCGACATGCAGGCCGTCCTCGACGCGGTCTGGCAGCACCTGCTGCCCGCCGTCGACCGCGCGTCCGACGCGGCATCGGCATCCGCCCTGGAGGCCCGGCTCGCCGCCCTGGGACTGCCCGCCGTGGACGGTGGTGCGCTGCAGGGCCTCGCCGACGTCGGTCCGCTGGCCCGCGACGGCGACGGGTGGCGACTCACGCTCGACGTCGACGGCGGTTCGCTGTCGGTGCCGGTCGGGCAGGGGGAGTGGGCCGTCGAGGGCCCACTCGCCGCGAGCGGTGCCGTCGCGGACGACGGGACGGTCCGTGTCGACGTGCGGTTCGTCGAGACCCCGCACCTCGCGCACGTCCGGGTCGACCCCACCACGGGATCGACGACGACGAGCTGGCAGACCGAGCCGCTGCACGACGGACCGCTCACGCTGCGGCGCCCCGCCGGCTGAGGGCCCGCGGCTCCGCGCCTACGGGGTGTCGGAGGGGTGCTCGGTGACGATCCGCAGTTCGGGTCGCTTCGCCGACACCCCGTCGCCGGACGAGGTGTGCTTGATGCGCCGGACCACCCACGGCACCAGGTACTCCCTGGCCCAGCCGAGGTCCTCGGCGCGGGCCTCACGCCACGGCCGAGCTTCGAGGGGGTCCGGGTTGAACGGTTCGAGCCCGTGCGGCACGCCGAGGGTGTCGAGCACCGCCGCGGCGATCGTCGAGTGGCCCATCGGGGAGTGGTGCAGGCGGTCCGGAGCCCACATCCGCGGGTCCCGGAGCACCCGGAGTGCCCACGTGTTCGCCACCAGGGCGCCGTGCTTCAGGGCGATGGCGTGCAGGTTCTCGTTGTAGATCGCCGTCTTGCCGCGGACCATGCCGAGCACCGGGGTCATCCCGACGTCCGGGCCGGTGAACAGCACGACGGTGGCTCCGTCGCGGCGCAGGTCGGCGACGAGCCGGTCCACGCGCTCGGCGAGCTCGTCCGGGTCCGAGCCGGGGCGGATGATGTCGTTGCCGCCGGCGGACACCGTGATGAGGTCCGGGTGCAGGGCGAGGGCGGCCTCGGCCTGCTCGTCGATGATCTGCTGCAGCAGCCGCCCGCGGATCGCGAGGTTCGCGTAGGCGAAGTCGTCGGTCTGGTGTGCGAGCACCTCGGCGACGCGGTCCGCCCAGCCACGGTTGCCGCCCGGGACGGTGGGGTCGGGGTCCCCGATCCCCTCGGTGAACGAGTCACCGATTGCGACGTACCTGGTCCAAGGATGACGATCTGACACGTTCCGGACCCTAGTCTCGTGGCATGACGAAGGCCAACACGGACGCCGTCGGCTGGCCGGTGCCGGACGAGCTGCTCGACCGCATCGCCGAGCGCGCCCCCGGCTACGACGCCGCGAACGCGTTCTGCACCGAGGACCTCGACGAGCTCCGCGCCGCCGGTTACCTGCGGATCGGCGTCCCCGTCGAGCAGGGCGGGGCGGGCCTCGGCCTCCGTGGCACCGCGCGGGTGCAGCGCGCCCTCGCCCAGGCCGCGCCGGCGACGGCACTCGGCCTCGGCATGCACCAGGTGTGGGTGCAGGCGGCCCGCGCCGTGCGTGCGCGAGGCGAGTCGTTCCTCCAGGCCGTCACCGACCACGCTGCGGACGACCACCTGCTCGCCTTCGGGGTGAGCGAACCCGGCAACGACGCCGTGCTGTTCGACTCGTCGACGGCGGCCGAGCCGGACGGCGACGGCGGGTACCGGTTCACCGGCACGAAGGTGTTCACGTCCCTCGCACCGGCGTGGGACGTCATGAGCGTCTTCGGCAAGGACACTTCGGGGCCGGAGCCACGGCTCGTGCACGGGTTCGTCCTGCGGTCGGACGGCGACGTCGAGCACCTGGACGACTGGGACACGCTCGGGATGCGTGCGACGCAGAGCCGCACCACGAAGCTGCACGGCGTGCACGTCCCCGCCGACCGCATGGTCCGGTCGCTGCCGGTCGGGCCGAACCAGGACCCGCTCGTGTTCGGGATCTTCGCGTCGTTCGAGCTCCTCATCGCCTCGGTGTACGCCGGGGTCGCGGAGCGGGCGATCGCGCTCGCGACGGCCGCCGTGGCGGGTCGCACCGCGGCCGACGGCACCCCGCGGTCGCAGGACCCCGACGTGCGCCGGGCGATCGCCGACCTGCGCGGTGCGGTCGACGCGATCACGCTGCAGGTCGACTCGCTGGCGCGGTCGGTCGACGAGCTCGACGACCTCGGAGCCCGCTGGTTCCCGCTGCTCGTCGGCACGAAGGCGCGCGCGGTGGACACCGCGCAGCACGTTGTGGACGAGGCCATGCGCGTGGTCGGCGGCTCGGCGTTCCGGTCGTCGAGCGAGCTGGCGCGGCTGGCGCGTGACGTCCGGGCGGGGCAGTACCACCCGTCGTCGCGGGACTCCGCGGCGCGGACGATCGCCGCGTCGGTGCTCGGCCCGCTCAGCTGAGCGCGGCGCTCGCACGGTGCGAGGCACTGCGCTCCGGGGCACTCCGGTGCGAGGTTCCGCACGTGGTGGCACCCGCGCCCCCTCGCACCACGTCCGGACCCTCGCACCGTCCGATCGCGACCGGCCACGGGCGCGGCGATGTCGGCGGCGCCTGGCATCATCTCGGTGTGAGCAAGCAGGACGGACGGAACCGCCTCGTCTCCGACGCACCGGTGGACGACGTCTCGGCGACCGTGCTGCACGTCGACATGGACGCCTTCTTCGCCTCCGTCGAACTGCTCGACCGCCCCGACCTCGTGGGCCTGCCGGTCATCGTCGGGCACGACTCCGACCGCTCCGTCGTCACCGCCGCCACCTACGAAGCCCGTCGCTACGGCGTGAACTCGGCGATGCCGATGGCCGTCGCCAAGCGCCGCTGCCCGAACGCCGTCATCGTCGAACCGCACTTCGAGAAGTACCGGGCGCAGTCCGCCGCGGTGATGGCGATCTTCGACCGGTTCACCCCGAGGGTCGAGCGCCTCGGCATCGACGAAGCGTTCCTCGACGTCGCCGGCGCCCTCCGGCTGTACGGCACGCCGTGGCAGATCGGCCAGGCGATCCGCCGCACGGTCTTCGCCGAGACCGGCCTGCACTGCTCTGTGGGTGCAGCGTCGACCAAGTTCGTCGCGAAGCTCGCCTCCAGCCGGTCGAAGCCCGACGGTCTGCTCGTGGTGCCCGCCGCCGACACCGTCGCGTTCCTGCACCCGCAGCCGGTGTCCGCGCTCTGGGGCGTCGGCGGCAAGACGCAGGAGACGCTCGAACGCCGGGGAATCCGCACGGTCGGCGACCTGGCGAACACCCCGCTCGGGTCGCTGGTGTCGGCACTCGGCCCGGCCGGTGGGCAGCGGCTGCACGACCTGTCGTGGGGTCGCGACCCCCGCGTGGTCGACACCGGCGTCGGCGAGAAGTCGATCGGGCACGAGGTCACGTTCGGCCGCGACCTGACCGAGCGCGACGACGTCGCACGAGAGCTCCTGCGCCTGGCCGACAAGGTCGCCGTCCGCCTGCGCCAGGCCGACGTGCAGGCCCGGACCGTGGCTCTCAAGGTCCGCTACACCGACTTCAGCACCCTGACCCGGTCGCGCACCCTGGCGGAGCCCACCGACGTCGCGAAGCGCCTGCACCGCGAAGCCGTCGAGCTGTACGACGTCCTGCACCGACCGGGCAACCAGATCCGGTTGATCGGGGTCCGTGGCGAGAACCTCGTGCCCGCGGCCGCGAGCAACGCCCTGTGGGACGACGACGCGCCGTGGCGTGACACCGAGACCACGGTCGACGCGGTCGCCGCACGCTTCGGCGCCGGCGTGCTGCGACCGGCATCCCTGGTCCGCCGGACCCCTGACGGCGGCGTCCCGCACGCTCGGCAGGACTGACGGTGGCGGTAGAATCGGGTTCAGTGAGCGCAGCGGAGTACGAAGACCAGCAGCCCGCCACGCTGTGGGCGGAGTCGGGTGACGACCAGTCCGGCGCAGGCGGATCGTCGTCGACGCACGACGGCACCCAGGCGCACGAAACGGCGCAGGCGCACCAGACGGCGCAGGCGCACGGTGACGCCGCCCGTGACGAAGCCGACGCCGCGGCCCTGGCCGAAGCGGCCGGCAACTCGGCCGTCCAGCACCTGTCGCCGGCGTTCCCGGACCGGGCCGCCTGGGGCACGGCATCGAAGCTCCGCGCCTGGCAGATCGAAGCGCTCACGAAGTACTTCGAGAAGGAACCTCGCGACTTCCTCACGGCGGCGACCCCCGGCGCCGGCAAGACCACCTTCGCGCTGCGGCTGGCGACCGAGCTCCTCGCCCGCGGCACCGTCGACCGCATCGTCGTCGTGGCCCCGACCGAGCACCTGAAGCGCCAGTGGGCCGACTCCGCCGACCGTGTGGGCATCCGGATCGACCCGATGTTCAAGAACGGCGACGGCATGTTCGGCCGGCACTACCAGGGCGTCGCGATCACGTACGCCCAGGTCGGCATGAACCCCGAGGTGCACAAGCGCATCACCGAGGGCGGCCGCACCCTGGTCGTCCTCGACGAGGTCCACCACGGTGGCGACGCCCTGACGTGGGGCGACGGCATCAGGGAGGCGTTCTCCGGCGCCACGCGTCGGCTCTCGCTGTCGGGGACCCCCTTCCGGTCCGACACCGCACCGATCCCGTTCGTGCAGTACGCCCCCGACGAGCAGGGCATCCGTACCTCGATCTCCGACTACAACTACGGCTACGGCCGGGCGCTGAAGGACGGCGTCGTCCGCCCGGTGCTGTTCATGGCCTACGCCGGACAGATGCGCTGGAAGACCCGGATGGGCGACGAGATGTCGGCCTCCCTGGGTGAACAGGTCACGAAGGACATCACGGCCCAGGCCTGGCGCACCGCGCTGTCACCCGAGGGCGAGTGGATGCCGGCCGTGCTCTCGGCTGCCGACAAGCGCCTGACCGAGGTCCGTCGTGGTGTGCCCGACGCCGGCGGTCTGGTCATCGCCACGGACACCACCACGGCGCGCGCCTACGCCCGGATCCTGCAGCAGATCACGGGGGAGCGTCCCACCGTGGTGCTGTCCGACGAAGCCGCCGGGTCAAGCCGCATCAGCGCGTTCGCCGACGACACCTCCCGCTGGATGGTGGCCGTCCGCATGGTCTCCGAGGGCGTCGACGTCCCACGGCTCTGCGTCGGCGTGTACGCCACGAGTGCGAGCACGCCGCTGTTCTTCGCCCAGGTGATCGGCCGCTTCGTGCGTGCCCGTCGCCGTGGTGAGACCGCGAGCGTCTTCCTGCCGAGCGTTCCCGGGCTGATGGCCCTCGCCGCCACCCTCGAGCTCGAGCGCGACCACGCCCTCGACCGCCCGAAGGACGCCGACGACGGCATGTACAACCCCGAAGACGCGATGGTCGCCGAGGCCAACAAGGAAGACCGCGCGTCCGAGAGCCTGCTCGAGGTCCAGCCGTTCGAGGCGCTCGACTCGCAGGCGTCCTTCGACCGCGTCCTCTACGACGGCGGTGAGTTCGGCACCGGCGGCGAGGTCGGTTCCCTCGAGGAGCTCGACTTCATCGGCATCCCCGGGCTGCTCGAACCCGACCAGGTGCGCGACCTCCTCCGCGCCCGGCAGGCGACCCAGGCCAAGCGCTCCAAGGGCCGCACGGCCAAGGACGGCCTGCCGAAGGCGCCCGAGCCCGATCGCCCGATGTACATGACGATCAAGGAGCAGCGCACCGAGCTCGCCCGGCTCGTGTCGATCTGGTCCCGGCACTCGAACGAGCCGCACGGTGCGATCCACGCCGAACTCCGGCGGATCAGCGGTGGCCCGGCCGTGGCGCAGGCGAGCATCGAGCAGATCCAGAAGCGCATCGACGTCCTGCGCTCCCGCATCGGCGGACGACGGTGACCGCGGCGTGATCGAGCCGGTCGACGACCGCACCTGGTACGTCAAGCGCGACCCCGAGGCGTCACCCGAGGCGATCATCGACCGCTTCGGCGGCGGCTACCGACTCCGCCGCTTCTCGCTCACCGAGTCCCGCCGCACCCCGCACGGGGTGTTCACGGGGCCCGAACTGGCCGAGACCGCGTGGTGGCGGCTCCGCGACAGGCCGCGGAACTCATGACGCGCCAAGCCAAAGTCCGGTAGACCGGAGGAATGGCAGACTCGATCCCTCACGTCCTCGTCCTCGGCGGCGGCTCCGCTGGCTACACCACGGTCAAGCAGCTCCAGAAGCACGCGGCCACGGTGCCCATGCGCATCACGCTGGTGGACCAGAACACGTACTACACGTACCTGCCGTTCCTGCCCGAGGTCGCCGGTGGCCACATCGCGCCGAAGGACGTCACCGTCGAGCTGCGCCGTGCACTGCGCAAGACCCGGGTGATCCAGGGCAAGGTCACCGCGATCTCCTCGGCCGACAAGACCGTCTCGATCGCGACCGCCGGCGGCGACGACCGCACCCTCGGCTACGACCACCTCGTCGTCGCCCTCGGTTCCGTCACCCGCACCTTCCCGACCCCCGGGCTCGAGGAGTACGGCGTCGGCTTCAAGAGCGTCGAAGAGGCCGCCTACGTGCGCGCCAAGCTCCTCGACAACATCGCGAAGGCCGCTGCCACCCGCGACGAGGACGAGCGTCGACGTCTGCTGACCAGCGTCTTCGTCGGCGGTGGCTACACCGGCGTCGAGGCGATCGGTGAGCTGTTCGACGTGTCGCAGGCCGCCATCAAGACCTACCCGTCGCTCGCCGGCGAGCAGCCCCGCTGGGTGCTCATCGATGCCCTCGACCGCGTCGCGCCCGAGGTCGGCCCGGAGCTGTCCAAGTGGACGCTCGAGTCGCTCCGTGCCCGTGGCATCGACGTCCGCCTGAAGACCACCATGCCGAGCGCCGAGGGCGGCGTCGTCAAGTTCTCCGACGGCGACGAGTTCGCCACCGGTCTGCTCGTCTGGACCGCGGGCGTCAAGCCGAACCCGCTCCTCGACGCCTCCGACCTGCCGCGCGGGCCGAAGGGCCACCTCGCCGCGAACGCGAAGCTCCAGGTCGAGGCCGAGGACACCCACCAGGTCGTCGAGGGCGTCTGGGGCCTCGGTGACGTCGCGCAGGTGCCCGACCTGACCGCCGACAAGCAGCCGGCGTTCTACCCGCCGAACGCGCAGAACGCCGTGCGCCAGGCCGTGGTCGCCGCCGACAACATCGTCGCGACCATCACCGGCAAGCCCCTCGAGGAGTACCGCCACCCCTCCATCGGCACCGTCGCGTCGTACGGTGTCGGCAAGGGTGCCGCGAACATCAAGGGCATCAAGATGACCAACCTGTTCGCGTGGCTCGCGCACCGCGCGTACCACGTGTACGCGATGCCGACCCTGAACCGGAAGGCCCGCATCATCATCGGCTGGATCACCGGTGCCGTGTCGGGTCGCGACGCGACCTCGCTCATCAAGGAAACCGACCCGCGACGCAACTTCGTCGAGGCGTCGAAGAGCTAGGAGACCGAACGCGGCAACAGGCCGCAACGTCGTCGAGGCGTCGAAGAGCGAGACGCCCCCACGGATCGGACGGGAGGCGCGGTGCCAGCTGGCACCGCGCCTCCCGTCCGTCTGTGCGGACGACCACCGCCTGTCCGCCATCTGCAGACCTGGGTCCGTTCCAACGTGCGCCGCGCCAGCGTGGACGTGCCGAACGAGAGGAGCGCCCATGCGCGCCATGACCTACCGCGGGCCCTACCGGGTCCGTGTCGAGGAGAAGCCGGACCCCCGGATCGAGCATCCGAACGACGCGGTGATCCGCGTCGAGCGGGCGGCGATCTGCGGATCCGACCTGCACCTGTACCACGGCATGATGCCCGACACCCGCGTCGGACACACGTTCGGCCACGAGTTCATCGGCGTCGTCGAGCAGGTCGGGTCGTCGGTGGAGACACTGAGCGTGGGGGACCGCGTGATGGTCCCGTTCCACATCTCGTGCGGGACCTGCTGGTTCTGCGCCCGCGGCCTGTTCACGAACTGCCACAACGTGAACCCGAACGCCACGGCGGTCGGCGGGATCTTCGGGTACTCGCACACCACCGGCGGCTACGACGGCGGGCAGGCGGAGCGTGTCCGGGTGCCGTTCGCCGACGTCGGTCCGCAGGTGATCCCGGAATGGCTCGACGACGACGACGCCCTGATGATGACCGACGCCCTGGGCACCGGGTACTTCGGCGCCCAGCTGGCGTCGATCCGCGAGGGCGACACCGTCGTCGTGCTCGGCGCCGGACCGATCGGGCTCTACGCCGCCAAGTCCGCCTGGCTGATGGGTGCCGGGCGGGTCATCGTCGTCGACCAGTTCGAGTACCGCCTCGAGAAGGCTCGGACGTTCGCGCACGCCGAGACGATCAACTTCGCCGAGGTCGACGACGTCGTGCTCGAGATGAAGAAGCAGACCGACTTCCTCGGCGCGGACAGCGTGATCGATGCCGTCGGTGCCGAAGCCGACGGCAGCTTCGTGCAGCAGGTCACCGCCACCAAGTTCAAGCTGCAGGGCGGATCGCCGGTCGCGCTGAACTGGGCGATCGACGGCGTGCGCAAGGGCGGCACGGTGTCCGCGATGGGCGCCTACGGCCCGATCCCGAACCTGGTGAAGTTCGGCGACGCCATGAACAAGGGCGTCACGATCCACATGAACCAGGCGCCCGTGAAGCGGCAGTGGCCCCGTCTGCTCGAGCACATCCAGGCCGGACACCTGAAGCCGAGCGACATCATCACGCACCGCATCCCGCTCGAGCACATCGCCGAGGGGTACCACCTGTTCTCGTCGAAGCTCGACGACTGCATCAAGACCGTCATCGTCCCGTGAAGGAGCACACCGTGCCCGACAACGCCGCGCCCGATCACACCCCGTACATCGCCGATCCGCCCCGTCGGGTGCCCTCGGCCGAGGAACTCCGCGCCCGCATCCCGGGGTGGGGGAGCGACCTCGACCTCGCGGACCGTCCCTCGGTGCCGAAGCTCTCGCGCGAGGCCGGTTCGGCCACCGGTGCCCACTGGGACCTCCCGCCGCAGCAGGACGGTGCGCACGGCCGGGAGCGCTCGATCGAGCACGCCCACGTGACGCCGGTGTTCGGCACCGCGCAGCCCCTGCACGGGGTCGCCGGGATCGTCCGGCGGTACGCCTACCGGCGGTTCAGCGAGGGGCGTCTGGCGCACTGGATGCTGATCGTCGTCGGGGACCGCCTGGACGTCGCGACGCACCGGGTGACCGATGCATTCAGGGGTCGGCCGGACCGGGTGATCAGCGAGACCGGCGTCGCGGCGGAACGTGGGAACCGCCCTGTTGCGTCGCGCCTGGGGTCGAGTCGGCGGGACTGGCGGCACCAGGTGCTCGACCCGGTGGTCGCGAACTGGGGTTGGCTGGCGGCGCTCGGTGCCGTCGTGCTGGTGGTGCGGCGGGTGCGCCGCTCGCGGTGACCGCGCAGGCCGCCGGGCTTGCAGCCTGGTGCGGCGTTGCCCACTCGGTGCGACCTTGTTCCGTCACACGGAGTGCACAACCTCGCACCGGCCTGCGACGTGTGCACGCTCCGGACTGGAGGCGCGTGGCGGCCCCGCCCCGCGCCTCCCGTCCGGACGGGCCTGCGTGCAGAGCCACTCCTGCCCCTGCCTCGATCGCCCTGAGCGCAGCGAAGTGGCGCGCGGTTCGCCCTGAGCGCAGCGAAGTGGTGCCCGAGGCGGTGACGCCCTGAGCGCAGCGATGGCGGCACTCGCCGAGAAGACACAACAGAAAATGCCCCCCGACCGAAAGGTCGGGGGGCATGCATTCTGTGTCCGAGAGGGGACTTGAACCCCTACGCCCTAATACGGGCACTAGCACCTCAAGCTAGCGCGTCTACCAATTCCGCCACCCGGACAGGGTGTCTGGTGTCTGATTCCCGGGTTGAACCCGGCGTTCCTGCCGAGAGAAGACACTAGCACGGGTCTGAACGCGCGATGAACACGGTCGCGCATCCCGGGCGAGTCCTGCGTGTCGGGACTCGGCGACGGGGTCGGTGCCGACCGATACCGTGGAGCCATGACGAACCCGGAGCCCTCCGAGCCGCAGTCCGTGCCCGAGCTCGAGGCCACCGCGGCGATCGCCCGCGACCTCATCCGCATCGACACGACGAACTGGGGCGAGGGGAAGTCCCGTGGGGAGACCGAGGCGGCCCACTACGTCGAGGACAAGCTCCGCGCCCTGGGTCTCGAGCCGCAGTTGTTCGAGTCCGAGCCGGACCGGGTGAGCGTCGTGGCACGGGTACCCGGCCGGAACCGTGACAAGCCGGCGCTCGTGGTGCACGGGCACCTCGACGTCGTGCCGGCCGACCCGGCGAACTGGTCGGTCGACCCGTTCGGTGGTGTGGTCAAGGACGGATCGCTGTGGGGTCGCGGCGCCGTCGACATGAAGAACATGGACGCGATGATGCTCACGTCGCTGGCCGACGTCATCGAGCAGCACGGTGCGCCGGAGCGTGACCTGGTGATCGCGTACTTCGCCGACGAAGAGGCCGGGGGAGTCCTGGGGTCCCACCACGTGGTCGACCAGCACCCCGAGGTCTTCGCGGGGGCGTCGGCGGCGATCAGCGAGGTCGGCGGGTACTCGATCACGCTCGGTGACCGTCGCGCCTACCTGCTGCAGACCGGCGAGAAGGCGCTCATGTGGGTGAAGCTGATCGCGCGCGGCACCGCCGCCCACGGCTCGCACGTGATCCGCGACAACGCCGTCACGAAGCTCGCGGCGGCGGTCGCCCGGATCGGCAGCGAGGAGTGGCCCGTCCGGCTCTCGGCCACGACGGACGCGATGGTCGCCGAGGTGGCGCGGTTCCTCGGGGTCGACCCGACGGTCACCGGCCCGGACGAGGTCGCGCTGGCCACCGGCTCGGCGTCGCGGTTCATCCACGCCGCGCTGCACACCACGTCGAACCCGACGGTGCTGACCGCCGGCTACAAGCACAACGTGATCCCGGACACCGCCGAGGCCCTGGTCGACATCCGCTGCCTGCCGGGTGACGAGGAGACCGTGCTCGAGCGGGTGCGGGAGCTCGCCGGACCCGACGTCGAGGTGGTCATGTCGTTCCGCGACATCGGCCTCGAGCAGGACTTCGGCGGCCCGCTGGTCGACGCCGTCCGCGACGTCCTCGGCCGGCACGACCCGGGCGCACCTGTCCTGCCGTACCTGCTGTCCGGCGGCACCGACAACAAGGCGCTCTCGACGCTCGGCATCGCGGGGTACGGGTTCGTGCCGCTCCAGCTGCCGGCCGGTGTCGACTTCCCCGCGATGTTCCACGGCGTGGACGAGCGGGTGCCGCTCGACTCGCTGGCGTTCGGTCGGCGGGTGCTGGGCGACCTGCTCGCCACGTACTGATATTGTTCATGGGAGCCGTCGTGGCGGTGCCCTGACCGACCTCCCCCCTGAAAGGCCCGTGCGATGCACATCCTCGAGGCGATCTTCCTCGGCTTCGTCCAGGGGCTCACCGAGTTCCTGCCGGTGTCCTCCAGCGCGCACCTGCGCATCGTGGGGCTCTTCCTGCCCGACGCGAAGGACCCCGGTGCGGCCTTCACCGCGGTGACGCAGCTCGGCACCGAGACCGCGGTGCTCATCTACTTCTGGAAGGACATCACCCGGATCGTCGGGCGGTGGTTCCGGTCGGTGGTCAAGCGTGACGTGCCGAAGGGCGACCCCGACGTCCGCCTCGGCTGGCTGGTGATCCTCGGCACGATCCCGATCGGGGTGGCCGGGCTCCTGCTCAAGGACTCGATCGAGACCACGTTCCGGTCCCTCTGGATCGTCGCGGTCGTCCTCATCGTGTTCGGTGTCGTGCTCGGGGTGCTCGACCGTGTCGGCCGCAAGGAGCGACGCATCGAGCAGATGACGTTCCGCGGTGGGCTGCTCATCGGCCTGGCGCAGATGCTCGCCCTGGTGCCCGGTGTGTCCCGTTCCGGCGCGACCGTGTCGATGGGTCTCGCCCTCGGGTACACCCGGCCGGCGGCCGCGCGCTTCGCGTTCCTGCTGGCGATCCCGGCGGTGTTCCTGTCCGGCTTCTACGAGGCCGCGACGAGCCTCGGCGACCACGGCTCACCGTTCGGACTCGCCGACACGCTCATCGCCACCGTCGTCGCGTTCGTGGTCGGGTTCGTCGTGATCGCGGCGTTCATGAACTACATCAGCAAGCGCAGCTTCATGCCCTTCGTCGTCTACCGGATCGCACTCGGTATCGTGCTCATCGTGTTGTTGTCGCTCGGAGTGATCCAGCCGTGAGGGCCTGGCAGGCCCCATCCGTCCCCGACGTCCCCGGCGCCGCGCCCCGACCGGTCGTCCACGACACCGCAACGGGCAAGCCGGTGGACCCCGCCCGCGACGAGGACCGCGCTGCGCTGTACGTCTGCGGCATCACGCCGTACGACGCCACGCACCTCGGCCATGCGGCGACCTACCTGGCGTTCGACACGCTCGGCCGGGCCTGGCGTGACGCGGGCCTCGACGTCGAGTACGCGCAGAACGTCACCGACGTGGACGACCCGTTGCTCGAGCGTGCCGCCCGCGACGGCGTCGACTGGCGCGCCCTGGCGGCCGAGCAGGTCGACCTGTTCCGCCGCGACATGGAGTCGCTGCGGATCCTGCCGCCGGACGACTTCGTGGCCGTCACCGACGAGGTCGAGCGCGTCGCCGAGGCGGTCTCGTTCCTGCAGGAGTCCGGCTACGCGTACGAGGTCCCGACCGACGGCGCCGAGGGCGACGACCTGTACTTCGACGTGAACCGCCCCACCGACGCGTGGACCCTCGGTGACGAGAGCGGCCTGGACCGCGAGACGATGCTCGCCCTCGCTGCCGAACGCGGCGGCGACCCGGAACGTCCGGGCAAGCGTGATCCGCTCGACCCGCTGCTGTGGCGCGCCGCGCGTGACGGTGAGCCGGCCTGGGACACCGAGATCGGCCCCGGTCGCCCCGGCTGGCACATCGAGTGCAGCGTCATCGCCGGTGACCGCCTCGGGCTGCCGATCAGCGTGCAGGGCGGCGGGAGCGACCTCGTCTTCCCGCACCACGAGATGAGCGCCGGGCACGCTGCGGCCCTCGCGCACCAGCCCCTCGCCAACGCGTTCGTGCACACCGGGATGATCGCCTACCAGGGGACGAAGATCTCGAAGTCGCTCGGCAACCTCGTCACCGTGCGCGGGCTGCTCGACGACGGCGCCGACCCCCGCGCCATCCGGCTCGCGCTGCTGTCGCACAAGTACTCCGACGACTGGGAGTGGTTCGACACCGAGCTGACCAGCGCCCAGACCCGGCTCGCCGGCTGGGACGCCTGGGCCTCCGGAGCCACAGCCGGGCACGCCGACGACGCAGCGGACGTCGCGGCGCGCATCCGCGCGCGGGTCTCCGACGACCTGGACACCCCGGGCGCCGTCGCGGCGGTCGACACGGCGATCGCGGGTGGCACGGCGTGCACGCCGGAGCTCCTCGACCTGATCGACGCGCTGCTCGGCATCCGCCTGGCCTGACCTCGGCGCACCGGCCGTCGCGTCGGTGCCGGAGGTGATCGGGGTGTCGTGACCTTGCGTGGCGGCGGACGGGAGGGCCGTGGCGGGGCCGTCCCGTGCCTCCCGCCGCCGAGTGGTCGCGACACGTCGCGTGTGCGCTGCCGAGGGGTCAGGAACTGTCGTCCGGGAGGGCCGCAGCCGACAGTTCGTGACCACCCGGCGGAGGTGAGCGGGCTGTTGTGACCTTGCGTGGCGGCGGACGGGAGGGCCGTGGCGGGGCCGTCCCGTGCCTCCCGTGCCTCCCGTCCGACGAGTGGTCGCGACACGTCGCGTGTGCGTTGCCGAGGGGTCAGGAACTGTCGTCCGGGCGGGCCGCAACCGACGATTCGTGACCGCTCGCCGGAGGTGAGCGGGGTGTCGTGACCGCACGCGTTCGCCGGCGGGAGGCCCGTGGCGGGCCAGCCCCGTGCCTCCCGTCCGCCGAGTGGTCGCGACGGGTCGCGTGTGCGCTGTCGACCGGTCAGGAACTGTCGCCCGGGCGGGCCGCAACCGACAGTTCGTGACCACCCGGCGGAGGTGAGCGGGCTGTCGTGACCGCACGCGTTCGCCGGGCGAGAGGCTGTGGCGGGCCAGCCCCGTGCCTCCCGTCCGCCGAGTGGTCGCGACACGTCGCGTGTGCGCTGCCGAGGGGTCAGGAACTGTCGCCCGGGCGGGCCGCAACCGACAGTTCGTGACCACCCGGCGGAGGTGAGCGGGGTGTCGTGACCGCACGCGTCCGCCGGGCGGGAGGCACGGTGCCAGCTGGCACCGTGCCTCCCGTGCCTCCCGTACGCCGAGTGGTCGCGACACGTCGCGTGGGCGCCGCCGACCGGTCAGGAACTGTCGTCCGGGCGGGCCGCAACCGACGATTCGTGACCACCCGGCGGAGGTGAGCGGGGTGTCGTGACCGCACGCGTCCGCCGGGCGGGAGGCACGGTGCCAGCTGGCACCGTGCCTCCCGACCGTCAGGGGGTGACGGCTACTGCTGCGGCGGCTGCTGAGGCCGCCACGGCCCCTCGCCACCGGCGGTGCCGCCGTCCTTGCCGTCCTTGCGCTCACGGCGACGGAGGTACTGCTCGAACTCCTGCGCGATGGCGTCGCCCGACGCCTCGGGGGAGTCGACCGTGTCGCGCGCCTGCTCGAGCTGCCCGATGTAGGACGCCATGTCCTCGTCATCGGCGGCGAGGGCGTCGATCCCCTCTTCCCACTCGGTGGCGTCGTCGAGCAGCGACCCGCGCGGCACCGTGACGTCCGTGAGCTCCTCGATCTTGTCGAGCAGCGAGAGCGTGGCCTTCGGCGAGGGCGAGTTGTGCACGTAGTGCGGCACCGACGCCCACAGGGACAGCGTGGTCAGCCCGGCCTTGTCCATCGCGTCGGCGAGGACCCCGAGGATGCCGGTCGGGCCCTCGTACGACGAGCGGTCGACGTCGAAGGCGGCGCGGACCCCGGCGTTCTCGCTCGACACGAAGACCGAGATCGGTCGGGTGTGCGGGACGTCGGCGAGCATGGCCCCGACGAAGACGACGGCGTCGATCGAGTAGACGTCCGCCAGGTCGATGATCTCCGAGCAGAAGCCCCGCCAGGTGCGCGAGGGTTCCGGGCCGACGAGCACGAAGACGTCACGGTCGGTGGGGGAGCCGGTGGCGCCGATGACGGGACGACCCTCGGCACCGGGGCCGTACAGCACGATCCGGGGCCACTGCACGCCGCGGTCGCCGTTGTCGTCGGTGCCGACGGTGGGCCGGTTGAACTGGTAGTCGACGTACCGCTCGCCGTCGAGCTCGCGCAGCTCGTCGAGCCCGAGCGACTCGACGATGCGACGCGCCAGACCGCTCGCGGCCTCGCCGGCGTCGTTCCAGCCCTCGAAGGCGACGACGAGCAAGCGACCGTCGCTGAAGGGGGAGTGCTGTGGCACGGAGCGGACCTCCTGGTGGTGGAGCGGAGCGGGGCGGGAGCGATGCCCCCGGCCGGACACGATTCAGGCATCCACTGTAGGCCCAGGGGGTGTCGGCGCACGCGCGCGTCCGCGCCCAGCGGAACGGCCCCGGTAGACTCGTCGCCCGTGACCG
The DNA here is from genome assembly GCF_003234895.2 of Curtobacterium sp. MCBD17_026. Lineage (NCBI taxonomy): Bacteria > Bacillati > Actinomycetota > Actinomycetes > Micrococcales > Microbacteriaceae > Curtobacterium > Curtobacterium sp. MCBD17_026. Next base: position 1,695,544 of record NZ_CP126281.1, read on the forward strand.
CGCATCCTCCTGCCCTCGTCCCGCCCGCAGCCGTGCTGTGGGACATGGACGGCACGATCATCGACACCGAGCCGATCTGGCAGCGGTCCCAGGTCGACCTGACGACCCGGTACGGCGCCGAGTGGACGGAAGCGGACGGCCTGTCCCTGGTGGGCAGCGGTCTCGAGCGCTCCGGTGAGCTCCTGCGTGCCAGGGGCGTCGACATGGACGTCGAGGAGATCATCCAGTGGATGACCGACTACGTGATGGAGCACCTGCGCGCCGGTGAACTGCCCTGGCGGCCGGGTGCCCGTGAGCTCGTCGAGGAGCTCCACGCCCGCGGCATCCCGACCGCCCTGGTCACGATGTCCCGTCGAAAGATGGCGCTCGTCGCCGCCGAGGCCCTGGGCGAGCGTGGCTTCCGCGTCGTCGTGGCCGGCGACGACGTCGACCGCCCGAAGCCGTTCCCGGACGCGTACCTGTCCGCCGCAGCGCAGCTCGGCGTCGAGCCCACCGCGTGCGTCGCGATCGAGGACTCCGCGACCGGCGTCGCGTCGGCCGTCGCCTCCGGCGCCGTCACGGTCGCCGTCGAGCACATCGTCCCGCTGTCCGAGATCGCCGGCGGCGACGTGCACCTGACCACCCTGGCGGGGGTCGACGTCGACCGGCTGGTCGAGTTGACGACGCCGGCACTGGCCGCACGGACTGGAGGCGCGGTGCCGGACCCGGCGCACGCTGCGGACACCGAAGGGGTCACCCGATGAGCCACACCGACGACGCACGCGACGAGGCGGACGCGAGCCGCGCCTCCAGTCCGACCACGGACCCGACCGCAGCGCTCCCGCACACCGCGGGCGGCGCACCGCACACGCCGCCGCGCGGCCCGTTCCGGGCCGGCGACCGCGTGCAGCTGACCGGTCCGAAGGGCAAGCTCACGACGCTGTCGCTCGAGACCGCGGGTGAGTACCACACGCACCGCGGGGTGCTCCGGCACGACGACGTCATCGGGCAGCCCGACGGCTCGGTCATCCGGGCGAGCACCGGTGACGAGTACCTCGCACTCCGCCCGCTGCTCAACGACTACGTGATGTCGATGCCGCGCGGCGCCGCGATCGTCTACCCGAAGGACGCGGCGCAGATCGTGGCCTTCGCGGACGTCTTCCCCGGGGCCCGCGTGGTCGAGGCCGGCGTCGGCTCGGGGGCGCTGTCGCTGTTCCTGCTCCGCGCGATCGGCCCGACCGGGCAGCTGCAGTCGTTCGAGCGCCGCGAGGAGTTCGCGGCCATCGCGAAGGGCAACGTCGGCACGTTCCTCGGAGCCGTCCCGGACAACTGGTCCGTCACCGTCGGTGACCTGGTCGAGTCGCTGCCCGACGCGACCGAGCCGCAGAGCGTCGACCGCGTCGTGCTCGACATGCTCGCGCCGTGGGAGTGCGTGGACGCCGCAGCCGACGCCCTCGTGCCCGGCGGACTCATCGTCTGCTACGTCGCGACCGTCACGCAGCTGTCCCGCACGGCCGAGGCCCTGCGCGACACCGGACGCTTCACCGACCCGATGCCGAGCGAGACCCTGGTGCGCACCTGGCACGTCGAGGGCCTCGCCGTCCGCCCGGACCACCGCATGGTCGGGCACACCGGGTTCCTCATCACGGCACGACGCCTGGCCGACGGGACGGTGCTGCCGAACCTGAAGCGCCGCGCGGGCAAGGCGGAGTTCTCGGACGAGGACATCGAGGCCTGGACCCCCGGCGCCGTGGGCGAGCGGGCGACGAGCGACAAGAAGCTCCGCAAGGTGGCTCGGCAGTCGGCGGCGCAGGCGCGGAAGGTCGCGGCGGCCGAGGCGTCGTCGGCGGCGGTGGATGGTGCTGCGGCACCGTCCGGGGCCGCTGCGGCTCCGTCGGATGCCGCTGCGGCTCCGTCCGGGGCCGTCGAGGACGAACGGTAGGCTAACGGCGTGCCCGTCCTGCATCGAACGGAAAGAGGGTCCGTGCGCACCATCCCCGCACTCCTGGTCACCATCGGTCTCGCGGTGTCCCTCACCGCCTGTGCCTCGAACGGTGCCGGCACCACGCCCTCGAGCTGTGCCGCTCCCGGCGCCGCGTCCGAAGCGGTGACCGCCACCGGCAAGTTCGGCTCGGAGCCGAAGGTCAGCGTGCCGAAGGGCCTGACCACCAAGGGCACCCAGGTGTCCGTGCTGAAGCAGGGCAGCGGTCGCACGATCGACGACGGCACCCCCGTCCTGGTCGAGTACACCCTGGTCGACGGCTCCACGGGCGAGGTCGCCCAGACGAGCGGCTACTCGGGCCAGACGGCACCGATCACCGCCGGTGCGAGCAACTACGGGGCCCTCGGTGCTTCGCTGCAGTGCGCCCACGTCGGCGATCGACTGGCGGTGGCCCTGCCGAAGAGCGCCCTGAGCGGCACCGACGGCACCGGTGGCAGCTCCTCGTCGAAGAAGACCGAGGACGCCGTGATCGCCGTCATCGACGTCAAGCGCGCGTTCGACGCCCGCGCCACCGGTACCCCGCAGCTCGCCGGCGACAAGATGCCGGCCGTCGTGCTCGCGCCGTCCGGAGCCCCCGGCATCACGATCCCGTCGTGGAGCGCCCCGAAGTCGAACGAGACCCACCTGCTCCGCAAGGGCGACGGTCGCGAGCTCACCGCCAAGGACACCGCGGTCATCAAGTACACCGCCGTCACCTGGGGTGCCGACCCGTCCGTCGCCGGCTCCAGCTGGACCGACGGTTCCGGCGCGCAGGCCATCCCGCTCACCAAGGGCCAGGTCGACGAGGGCGTCCGGACCGCGATCGTCGGGCACCACGTCGGCGACCAGGTCCTGGCCATCGTCAACCAGCAGGGGACCGCGTACGCGTACGTGATCGACGTCCTCGGGGCGATCTCGAACTGACCCGGTCCGACCGTCCACGGACCACGGCGCGGGTGCACTGCGGTGCACCCGCGCTGCCGTAGGATCGGCTCGTGCCAGCGACCCGTGTGCCCCGTGTGCCCGCCGAGGAGCGGCTGTTCAGCCTCGTGCTCGCGCTGCTCTCGACGGAGTCCGGGCTGACCAAGGCCGAGATCCTGGCCAACGTGCAGGGGTACCGGCAGCGGTTCTCGCCCGGCGGCGACAACGCCTCGCTCGAGCGCCAGTTCGAACGCGACAAGGACGACGTCCGCGAGCTCGGCATCCCCCTCGAGACCATCGAGACCCCGGGTGCCGCGGGCAACAACCAGACGCTCCGATACCGGATCCCGAAGGGCGAGTACGACCTGCCGGTCGACGTCCGCTTCACCCCGGACGAATCCGCGTTGCTCTCCCTGGCCGCGATGGCCTGGCGCGAAGGCGCCCTGTCCGCCGACTCGCGCCGTGGCCTGCTGAAGGTCCGCTCGGCCGGTGCCGAGGACGACGACGGTGCCCTGCAGCTCGGGGTCGACGCGTACGCTCCGCGGCTCCGCGCCCGGGATGCCTCCTTCGAGCCGCTCCGTTCCGCGCTCGACCGCGGTGCAGCCGTGCGCTTCGACTACATCACGCCGGGGCAGCACGACGCGCGTCGGCGCGAAGTGGCTCCACTCGCCCTGGTGCAGCACGGCGGCCGGTGGATGCTCGCCGCCCACGAGTTCGCGACGGACTCGGACAAGAACTACCTGCTGTCCCGCATCGTCGGGCCGGTCACCCAGTACGAGGTCGGGCAGCACACCGCTCCCGTCGGCGCGGGGGAGCGCACCCTCGCCGAACTCGAGCGGATCTGGGCCGAGCGCACCGCGCGCATCGCCGTGACGCCGGGTTCCGACGCCGAACGCCGACTGACCCGTCGCCGCGACACCGAGACCGACGCCGACGGCGCGCTCGTGCTGCACCACGTCGACCCGCAGATCCTCGCCGAGGAACTCGCCGCCTTCGGGCCCGAGGTCCGGGTGCTCGAGCCCGACGACCTGCGGGCACGGGTCGACGAGCGCCTCCGTGCACTCGTGCGCGACCACACCGACGACGACGGTGCCGCAGCCCCCGGAGAGGACCCCGTTCGTGGCTGACGCCCAACCCCTGCAGGCGCAGGACAAGCTCGCGTTCCTGCTCGCCCTGGTGCCGTACCTGATCGACCGCGAGCGGGTCTCGGTGGCCGAGGCCGCTCGGCACTTCGGTGTGCCCGAGGCCCGCATCCGGCGTGCCGTCGAACTCATCGCGGTGTCCGGGGTGCCCGGCGAGACGATGCAGTACCAGCACGGCGACCTGTTCGACATCGCGTGGGACGACTTCGACCAGAACGACATGATCGTGCTGACCAACCTGGTGGCGATCGACGACTCACCGCGTCTGTCGGCTCGTGAAGCCTCGGCGCTCATCGCCGGCCTGCAGTACCTGTCCGCGCTGCCCGAAGCCGCCGACCGTGACGCCATCCGTGCGCTTATGGCCAAGCTGTCCCGCGGTGCCGGGGGAGCGGCGTCGACCGTCGCCGTCGGGCAGGACCTGCACGACGTCGCCCTCGCCACCATCCGCCGGGCGATGTCCGACGGCCGGGGCCTGGTCTTCGAGTACGCCGGACCGCGCACCCAGGGCGGCACCCGACGAGTCGACCCGCTCCGGGTCGAGTCCATCGACACCGACTGGTACCTCCGCGCGTGGGACCTCGACCGGCAGGCGCTCCGGACGTTCCGGCTCGACCGGATGTCGGAGGCGCGCGTCGACGACCGCCCGGCCGAGAAGACGATCGACCAGGTCGTGATCCCGGACACGCTGTTCCAGCAGGCCGCCGACGACGTCATCGTCACGGTGGAACTCGACTCGACGTCGCTGCCCCTGGTCGCCGACTTCCTGTCCGACACCGCCGACGCGCCCGACGATGACGGGCGTGTGCGCATCCGGCTCGCGGCGTCGCACGGGTTCGACGGCGTGGTCCGGCTCGTCGCCGGGTTGCCGGGTCGTGCCGTGGTGCTCGACCCGCCCGCGGCCCGTGACGCCGTGCGCGACTTCGCGGCCGCGGCCCTCGCCGCGGGCTGAGGTCTGCCGCTGCGGCCCGTTCGAGCGCTGCACGTTCCGACCGGTACGCCCGTTCGCGCACGGTGGACCTCGGGTACCTGGTCGTTCCGGGCGTACCCGGTGTGTTGATCCGACCAGGTACGCCCGCTCGCGCACGGTATGCCCGACCTCGCCAGGTACGCCCGATCGTGCCAGGTACGCCCGCTCGCGCACGGTGGACTTCGGGTACCTGGTCGTTCCGGGCGTACCTGGTGTGTTGATCCGACCAAGTACACCCGATCTCGCCAGGTGTGCCCGATCGTGCCAGGTACGCCCGATCCCGCACGGTGGACTTCGGGTGCCTGGTCGTTCCGGGCGTACCTGGTGTGTTGATCGGACCAGGTGTGCCCGATCTCGCCAAGTACGCCCGATCGTGCCAGGTACGCCCGATCCCGCACGGTGGACCTCGGGTACCTGGTCGTTCCGGGCGTACCTGGTGTGTTGATCCGACCAAGTACGCCCGATCTCGCTAGGTATGCCCGATCTCGCTAGGTACGCCCGATCTCGCTAGGTACGCCCGATTTCGCGGTACGCCCGGTAGGCCCGGCCGCCCGACCCCGCCGCCCGCCCACCACGCGGCCGCGCCGACCCCAGGCGGACTGTCGGTCCCGACCCCGTAAGATCGACCACATGGCTTCGACGACCGCGCGCGGGCGAGCGAAGCGGCAGGGGCGCCAGAAGACCGACGCCGAAGGCCGCATGTCGCTCGGGCAGCACCTCATCGAGCTGCGCAACCGGCTCTTCCGCGCAGTCGTGGCGATCGTCGTCGGTGCGATCGGCGGCTGGTTCCTCACCCCGTGGGTGCTCGACTCGCTGCGAGCACCGGTGACCGAGCTCGCCAAGGTCGGCGGACACACGGCCGAGCTGAACTTCCCGATGATCACCGGGGCGTTCGACCTCAAGCTGCAGATCGCGATCACCATCGGCGTCGTCATCGCGAGCCCGGTCTGGCTCTACCAGATCTGGGCGTTCATCGTGCCAGCGCTCGTCCGGCGCGAGCGGCAGTACGTCTGGGGCTTCCTCGGCACCGCGATCCCGCTGTTCTTCGCCGGGTGCTACTTCGGGTGGTACATCCTGCCGCACGTGGTCGGCATCCTCGGCAGTTTCGTGTCGAGCCAGGACACCTCGATCGTCGACGCGAAGGCGTACTACGACTTCGTCATCAAGCTCATCGTCGCGGTGGGCATCGCCTTCGTGCTGCCGGTCTTCATCGTCCTGCTGAACTTCGTCGGGGTCCTGTCGGCCTCCGCGATCATCAAGAGCTGGCGCGTCGCGATCCTCTGCATCCTGGTCTTCTGCGCCATCGTCACCCCGAGCGCGGACGTCATCTCGATGTTCCTGCTCGCCGTCCCGATGGTGGTGCTCTACATCGCGGCCTGCTTCATCGCGTGGATCCACGACCGCCGTCTGGCCAAGCGCCAGGCGAAGCTCGACGAGGAGTACGGCCTGTGAGCGGCACGAGTGCGGCCGAGCGGTTCGCCGCGGCCAAGGTGCGCAACCGGTCGCGCAACCTCGAGCTCTTCCGGACGGACCTGCGGTTCGACCTCGACCCGTTCCAGTTCGCCGCATGCGACTCGCTCGACCAGGGCCGCAGCGTCCTGGTCGCCGCCCCGACCGGAGCCGGCAAGACCATCGTCGCCGAGTTCGCCATCTGGCTCGCCATGCGCCAGCCGACGGCGAAGGTCTTCTACACGACGCCGATGAAGGCGCTCAGCAACCAGAAGTACGCCGAGCTCGTCGACGTCTACGGTGAGTCCGAGGTCGGGCTGCTCACCGGCGACACGAACGTGAACCCCCGCGCCCGCGTCGTCGTGATGACGACCGAGGTGCTCCGGAACATGATCTACGCGGACTCGGACCTGCTCGACGACCTCGCCTGGGTGGTCCTCGACGAGGTGCACTACCTCGCCGACCGGTTCCGCGGCGCCGTGTGGGAAGAGGTCATCCTGCACCTCCCGACCGAGGTCCGCCTCGTCTCGCTCAGCGCAACGGTGTCCAACGCCGAGGAGTTCGGCGACTGGCTGCAGACCGTCCGCGGCGACACCGACGTCATCGTCTCCGAAGACCGTCCGGTCCCGCTCGAGCAGCACGTCCTGGTCGGTTCGAAGATGGTCGACCTGTTCGACTCGAGCGGTGCCGCGGCGACGAACCGCGTGAACCCGGAACTGCTCCGGATGGTCGGCGGCGGCGCCCGGAGCGAGCGGAACGGCGGCGGCCACCGTGGCCGGCGCGGTCGTGGTGGCTACCCTGAGCGTCGCGGGCCCCGCACCGAGAAGGTGCACCGCGAGCAGATCGCGCACATGCTCGACGAGCGGATGCTCCTGCCCGCGATCTTCTTCGTGTTCAGCCGCAACGGCTGCGACCAGGGTGTCCGCAACGTCCTGCGCTCGGGCCTGTCCCTGACGACGGTGCAGGAGCGCAACGAGATCCGCGAGACGGCGGAGTACCACTGCCGCACCCTGCTCGACGAAGACCTGGCCGTCCTCGGCTACTGGGAGTGGCTCGAAGGGCTCGAGCGCGGGGTCGCGGCGCACCACGCCGGCCTGCTCCCCGCCTTCAAGGAGGTCGTCGAGAACCTCTTCCAGCGCAAGCTCCTGAAGGTCGTGTTCGCCACCGAGACGCTGGCGCTCGGAGTGAACATGCCGGCGCGCACCGTCGTGCTCGAGAAGCTCGAGAAGTTCAACGGCGAAGCCCGTGTGCCGATCACCCCGGGGGAGTACACGCAGCTCACCGGTCGTGCCGGTCGTCGTGGCATCGACGTCGAGGGGCACTCGGTCATCCAGTGGACCGACGGGCTCGACCCGCAGGCCGTCGCGTCGTTGGCCAGCCGTCGCACCTACCCGCTCAACTCGTCGTTCAAGCCGACGTACAACATGGCCGTCAACCTGATCGACCAGTTCGGCCGGCAGCGCACGCGCGAAGTACTCGAGACGTCGTTCGCCCAGTTCCAGGCCGACCGGTCGGTGGTGGACCTCGCCCGCAAGGTCCGCTCGCAGCAGGAGTCGCTCGACGGCTACCGCGAAGCGATGCAGTGCCACCTCGGCGACTTCACCGAGTACTCGGCGCTCCGCCGTGAACTCTCCGACCTCGAGCGCACGAACGTGCCCGGCGGTCGCGAGGCGTCGCACGGGGCCCGACAGGAACGCCAAGCCGCGATCACGGCGGTCCGCCGCCAGCTGCAGCGCCACCCCTGCCACGCCTGCCCGGAACGCGAGGCCCATGCCCGCTGGTCCGAGCGCTGGTGGAAGCTCAAGCGCGCCAACGACAAGCTCGTCCAGCAGATCCGGTCCCGCACGGGCGCCGTCGCGACGACGTTCGACCGCGTCACCGAGGTCCTGCTCGAGCTCGGCTACCTGGTGGACGCCGGCAACGGTGAAGCCACGGTGGCAGCGGGCGGCCGTCGCCTGCAGCGCATCTACGGCGACCGCGACCTGCTCGTCGCCGAGTGCCTCGAGGCGGGGGTATGGAAGGACCTCACCCCGGCACAGCTCGCCGCCATGGCCGCGACGATCATCTACCAGCCCCGCCGCGAGGACGCGCCCGGCACGGAGCATGCCCTGCCCCGTGGCGCGTTCCGCCCCGCGCTCGACGAGACGCTGACCATCTGGTCGCGCCTCGACGACATCGAGCGCGCGGCGCGCCTGGCCGGTTCGCAGCCGCCGACCCCGGCGATGGCCGTCGGCATGTTCCGCTGGGCCTCGGGCTCGGCCCTCGACGACGTCCTCCGCACCCTCGACCTGCCGGCCGGCGACTTCGTGCGGTGGTCGAAGCAGGTCATCGACCTGCTCGACCAGATCCGGAACGCCGGCGACGACGAGCTCGCCCAGACCGCCCGACGTGCGACGGACGCGGTCCGCCGCGGCATCGTCGCCTACGCGGCGGTCTGACAGGAGGCACGGTGCGGGTTCCGGAGACCAGTGTGCGCGGGCTGCCCGCGCGCGTCGGCCGCGGGGCGGTCGCGACCGGCCCGTTCGCCGCGTTGCCGCTGGGCACCGCGGTGCCGTTGGCCGTCATCGGTGGGATCCTCTTCGCCCTCGCGTTCCCGTCGCCCGGATGGTGGTTCCTCGCCTACCCGGCACTCGCCTGCATGCTGCTCGCGGTGATGGGGCAGCGAGCGCGGCGCGCGGCGTGGATCGGCTACCTCGCCGGCGCGGCGTTCTGGATCCCGGCCATCTCGTGGGCCGGCCGCTACCTGGGCCCGGTCCCGTGGTTCGCACTCGCCCTGCTCGAAGCCGCGTTCTTCGCACTCGGCAGCGTCGCCATCGCCCTGGCGTACCGCTGGGTCGCGCGCGTGGTGCGGTCGACCGCCGGACGCGTGTGGGGCCTCCCGGCCGTCGTCGCCGCACTCTGGACCGGACGCGAGTGGTTCTCGGGAAGCTGGCCGTACGGCGGTTTCGCCTGGGGGCGCGTCGGCCTGTCGCAGTCGCAGGGGCCGTTCACGCACCTGGCGGCGTACGTCGGCGTCCTCGGGCTGACGTTCGTCGTCGTGTACTGCGTCGCGGTCGTGGTGTCGCTCGCGCTCGTGGCACCCCGTGTTCCGGGCATCACGCTCCGACTGCCCGTGCGGGTGGCCACGGCGGGTCTGCTCGTCGCGGCGGTCCTGGCGGTGCCGGCGTGGCCGACCGCGACGAGCGGCACGATCCGGGTCGAGTCGGTGCAGGGCAACGGTCCAGCGGGCTACTTCGACCGTGCGGAGCCCGGCGACGTCCTGGCCGCGCAGGTCGCGGCGACGGACGTGGACGCGAAGGGTGTCGACCTCGTCGTCTGGCCCGAGGCCGGGGCGGAGTACGACCCGCGCCAGCAGCCGGTCATCGCCTCTGCCCTCGACTCGGTGGTGGGGTCGCTCGACGCCCCGATCGTGGCGGGTGCCATCACGCAGACCCCGTCGGGGGTGCTGCACAACACGTCGTTCGTGTGGACCGCCGACGGCTGGCAGTCGTCCTACGACAAGAAGCGCCCGGTGCCGTTCGGCGAGTACGTGCCCGACCGCTGGTTCTTCTCCAAGCTCGCGCCGTCGCTGATCGGACTGCTGCAGCGCGACTACACGCCGGGGACGAAGCCGAACGTCCTGTCGGTCGCGGGGATCCGTGCCGGCATCTCGATCTGCTTCGACATCGTCGACGACGGGCTGACCGCCGACATGGTGCGCGGGGGAGCGCAGGTGATCCTCGCGCAGACGAACAACGCCGACTTCTCGGGCACCGACGAGAACCTGCAGCAGCTCGAGATCGCACGGATGCGGGCCATCGAGACCGGTCGGTCGCTCGTGAACATCTCGACCGTCGGAGCGTCGCAGGTCATCGACCCGAGCGGCCGCACGATCGACCGGGTGCCGGAGTACACCGCGACGTCGATGGTGACCGACGTGCCGCTCGGCACGTCCACCACCCCCGCGTCGATCCTGTCCGGCTCGATCACGCTCCTGCTCTCCCTCGGCGGGCTCCTCGTGCTCCTCGCCTGCGCACCCTGGGGTCGTCGCACCCGCTCCTGATCGGACTCGCCGCGCCCAGCCACTGGGAACGGACTGTGAATGCGCCGGTACGGGATTGATGGGGCGTGGGACAGTGTTGTGGAGGGCAGACGAGCGAGAGGAGCACACACATGGCTGATCGGAGTCTCCGCGGCATGCGGCTCGGGAGTCAGAGTCTCCAGAGCGAAGAGGGCGTCGAGCTCTCGGATCGCAAGCGTGCGGTCTACCAGACGGATTCGGGTGAGACGTTCGACATCGTCTTCTCCGCTGATGCGGACGTCCCCCAGACGTGGTCCGAGCCCCGCTCCGGTCGCGAGGGCCGGCTGCTCGGTGACGACGGGATCCCCGTCGAGGTCGCCGAAGAGGACGTGAAGGCGCCCCGCACCCACTGGGACATGCTGCTCGAGCGCCGCTCGCGCGAGGAACTCGAGGAGCTCCTCGAAGAGCGCCTGCAGGTCCTCCGCGCACGACGCGGCGCCTGACACCACCGAACACACGACGACGCCCGCCCCGGTTCCCCGGGGCGGGCGTCGTCGTTCGTCCGTGCCGGAGCGTCAGCGCCGACCGGAGCCGTCGCTGGTCCGGTGACCGGAGGCGTCGTCGCCCGGCGTGGGCGGAGTGTCCTCGACCTGCTCGGCGGTCGCGTCGTCGGCGGCCGCGAGGTGTGCGTCGACACTGCGGTTCGACTCGGCCAGGCGCGCGTCGAGGTCGGACTCGGGGACGATGTCTGCGGCGTTGGCATCCGCACGCGGCATCGTGGTGTCCGCGGCTGCGGTGTTCGCCAGGCTCTCGTTCGCGAGCTTCGAGATCCGGGACAGGAAGTCCGTCCCGCCGGCAGCGCCGCCGATCGGACCGGCACCACCGCCACCGCGGCTGGCACTGAAGCCCTTCGCGATGCCGGACAGGGCCTCGGTGAACTCGCTCGGGATCATCCAGAGCTTGTTCGAGGTGCCCTCGGCGATCTTCGGCAGGGTCTGCAGGTACTGGTAGGACAGCAGCTTCTCGTCCGGGTCACCGGTGTGGATGGCCTCGAACACGGTCGCGATGGCCTGGGCTTCACCCTCGGCACGCAGGACCTGCGCCTTCGCGTCACCCTCGGCGGCCAGGATCGCCGCCTGTCGCTGCCCCTCGGCCTCGAGGATCTGGGACTGCTTGGTGCCCTCGGCCTGCAGGATCGCGGCACGACGGCTGCGCTCGGCACGGAGCTGCTGTTCCATGGCGTCCTGGATGGACACGGGCGGCTCGATCGCCTTGAGCTCGACTCGGCCGACACGGATGCCCCACTTGCCCGTGGCTTCGTCGAGGACGACGCGGAGCTGGCCGTTGATGTTGTCGCGGCTGGTCAGTGCCTCTTCGAGGTTCAGGCCACCGACGACGTTGCGGAGCGTGGTCGTGGTGAGCTGCTCGACGGCGCCGAGGTAGTTCGCGATCTCGTACGTCGCGGCACGGGCGTCGGTCACCTGGAAGTAGACGACCGTGTCGATGGAGACCACCAGGTTGTCCTCGGTGATCACGGGCTGCGGCGGGAACGAGACGACCTGCTCGCGCATGTCGAGCAACGGCCGCAGGCGGTCGATGAACGGCACCAGGAGGTTCAAGCCCGGGTTGAGGGTCTTGTGGTACTTGCCGAGTCGCTCGACGATCCCCGCGGTGGCCTGGGGGACGATCCGGATCGCCTTCGCCAGGACGACGATCACGAAGATGACGACGACGAGGATGAGCACGAGCAGTGCGATCGTCCCCGGGGAGATGCTGGTCACGAGGTGGCCCTTTCTGCGAGGCGCACGACCGCGGTCGACCCCTCGATCGACTCGACGACCACAGGGGTCCCGAGTGGCGGTGTGCGGTCGACGGAGTCCGCGGCGAACCGGGCACTCCAGGTCTCGCCGTTGGCCAGGCGCACCTGACCAGGACTGGAGGAGGTGAAGGCGACCGCGACCGTGCCGGGGAGCCCGATGAGCCCGTCGACGTTGGTGCGGTGCGGGTCGGCACCGCGGCCGAGCGCCACGAGCAGGCGCGGTCGGACGAGCGACAGCAGCACGAGGGCGGCGACCGCGGCGACGATGGCGGACAGCCACCACGGGGCGCCGAGCAGCGCGGCGATCAACCCGCCGGCGGCACCCGCCGCGAGCATGATGAAGATGAAGTCGAGGGTGAAGATCTCGACCACGCCCAGGAGCAACACCAGGCCGATCCAGACGGTGCTCTGGATCCAATCGATTCCGTTCACGCGATCTCCCTCCCTCGGTCGCGCGCGGCGGCTCGCTGCGTCGCGACAGCCGGTACAACTCCGTTCAACATATCAGGGCCGTCCGACCCTCGTGCAGGCGATTGGTAGGCTCGGTGCGCCCGACCGGCCGGAACCAGACCTGGAGAACACGACTGTGAGCAACCCCCTCGCCCCCGGATCCCTCACCGACAAGCGCGCCGTCGTCACCGGTTCGTCCCGTGGCATCGGCGCCGACACCGTCGGGTACCTCGCCGAGGCCGGCGCGAAGGTCGTCGTGAACTACCGCAACAAGGCCAAGCGCGCGGAGCAGATCGCCGAGAAGATCGTCGAGGCGGGCGGGTCCGCCCTGGCCGTCGGCGCCGACCTGACCGATCACGCCTCCGTGCAGGCGCTCGTCGACACCGTCGTCCAGGAGTGGGGCGGCATCGACCTGCTCGTGCTCAACGCCTCCGGCGGCATGGAGTCCGGCGTCGGCGAGGACTACGCGCTCCGCCTGAACCGCGACGCGCAGGTCGACATGTTGCAGACCGCCGTGCCGCACATGCCCGCCGGCTCCCGCGTGGTGTTCGTCACGAGCCACCAGGCCCACTTCGTCGAGACCGCCGAGACGATGGACGAGTACGTCCCGGTCGCGAAGAGCAAGCGCGCCGGAGAACTCGCCCTCCGTGAACTCATCCCGCAGCTCGAGGCCGCAGGCATCGAGTTCGTCGTCGTCTCCGGCGACATGATCGAGGGCACGATCACCGCGACGCTGCTGAACCGCCTGAACCCCGGCGCGATCGAGGGTCGTCGGCAGGAGGTCGGCAAGCTCTACAGCGTGTCCGAGTTCGCGGCCGAGATCGCCCTGGCCGCCGTCGAGCCGATCCCCGCCGACCACACCAAGCTGGTCGGCGACGTCAGCGGATTCGTCGGCTAACGTCGGGCAGGTGACCGCCAAACCCGGCCTGCGCCGCACCTCCCGCATCCTGCTGCTCGACCCAGAGGGCCGCGTGTTCCTGATGGACACGAAGTCGCCGTCGTCCGACGGAGCCCACCGCTGGATCACGCCTGGCGGTGGAGTCGACCCGGGGGAGTCCCACCGCGACGCCGCGATCCGCGAGCTGCGCGAGGAGACCGGGATCGTCATCGACGAACCCGGCGAACCGGTGTGGTCCTGGGACTTCACGGTCGAGTGGGACCTCGCCGACCACGACCGCGGGCACGCCGAGTTCTACGTCGTCCGCACGCCGGGCTTCGAACTGTCCGACGCCGAGTGGACCGACGACGAGCGCGTCGACATCCTCGCCTCGCGGTGGTGGACCGCCGACGAACTCGACGCGACCGACGAGGAGTTCGAGCCCGCCGAGCTGCCGGACCTGGTGCGCCGACACGGCGCCTGAGCACCGCACCACGGCCTGACGGCCGGCCCCGGACCGGACGGGAGGCCCGTGGCGGCTCCGCCACGGGCCTCCCGTCGGTACGCTGACCCGCATGCACACCGATCCGGTCGACGACGAGCCCACCGGCGCCGACGCGCACCCTGCCGACCGGCACGACCGGATCCGGGTGCGCGGTGCCCGCGCGAACAACCTGCGCGACGTCGACGTGGACCTGCCGAAGCGGCGGCTCACGGTGTTCACCGGGGTCTCCGGCTCGGGCAAGAGCTCGCTCGTGTTCGGCACCGTCGCCGCCGAGTCACAGCGGATGATCAACGAGACCTACAGTGCGTTCGTGCAGGGGTTCATGCCCTCGCTCGCGCGGCCGGACGTCGACCTGCTCGACGGCCTGACCACCGCGATCGTCGTCGACCAGGAGCGCATCGGCGCCGACCCGCGCTCCACCGTCGGCACCGCCACGGACGCGAACGCGATGCTGCGCGTGCTGTTCAGCCGACTCGGTCAACCGCACATCGGGGGGCCGAACGCGTTCTCGTTCAACCTCGCCACCGTGACGGCCGGGGGAGCGATCACGGTGCAGAAGGGTGCGGACGCGAAGGCCCAGAAGGTCTCGTTCACACGGCTCGGCGGCATGTGCGCCGAATGTGAGGGTCGGGGGCTGGTGAACGACATCGACCTGACGCAGCTGTTCGACGACACGAAGTCGCTCGGGGACGGTGCGCTCACGATCCCCGGGTACGGGACCGACGGGTGGAACGTGCGGCTGTACGCCGAGTCGGGCTACTTCGACCGGGACACCCCGATCCGCGACTTCACCGAGCAGGAGCGGCAGGACTTCCTGTACCGCGAGCCGACGAAGCAGAAGATCGCCGGCATCAACATGACCTACGAGGGGCTCGTGCACCGGGTCCGTCGGTCGTTCCTGCAGAAGGACCGGGAGGCGATGCAGCCGCACATCCGGGCATTCGTCGACCGTGCGGTGACCTTCACGACGTGTCCGGCCTGCGACGGCACCCGGTTGAACGACACCGCCCGCTCGTCGAAGATCGCGGGCCGCAGCATCGCGGACGTCTGCGCGATGCAGATCACCGATGCCGTCACCTGGCTGCGGGGTCTCGACGACCCCGGGGTCGGGCCGTTGCTCGAGGGGCTCCGCGACCTGCTCGAGTCCTTCGTCGAGATCGGACTCGGCTACCTGTCGCTCGACCGCCCGACCGGCACGCTGTCCGGGGGAGAGGGGCAGCGCGTGAAGATGGTGAAGCACCTCGGCTCCTCGCTCAGTGACGTCACCTACGTGTTCGACGAGCCGAGCACGGGGCTGCACCCGCACGACATCGAGCGGATGAACGAACTGCTCGTCCGGTTGCGCGACAAGGGCAACACCGTCCTGGTCGTCGAGCACAAGCCCGAGGTCATCGCGATCGCCGACCACGTCGTCGACCTCGGCCCCGGTGCCGGGTCCGGCGGTGGGACGCTCTGCTACCAGGGGCCCGTCGACGGGCTGCGTGCCAGCGGGACCGTGACCGGTCGGCACCTGGACGACCGCGTCACCGTGAAGTCCGAGGTGCGTCGTCCGGGCGGGGCGATCGCGATCCGCGGCGCCTCGGCCCACAACCTGCACGACGTCGACGTGGACGTGCCCACCGGGGTGCTGACCGTCGTCACGGGGGTCGCCGGCTCGGGCAAGAGCACCCTCATCCACGGGTCGCTGGCCCGCCGCGACGACGTGGTCGCCATCGACCAGAGCGGGATCCGTGGCTCGCGGCGGAGCAACCCGGCGACGTACACCGGCCTGCTCGAGCCGATCCGCAAGGCCTTCGCGAAGGCCAACGGTGTCAAGCCCGCACTGTTCAGCGCCAACTCGGAGGGTGCTTGCCCGGCGTGCAACGGTGCCGGTGTCGTGTACACCGACCTCGGCATGATGGCGGGCGTCGCGAGCCCCTGCGTCGAGTGCGACGGCAAGCGGTTCGACCAGTCCGTGCTCGGCTACCACCTGGGCGGGAAGGACATCAGCGAGGTGCTCGGCATGTCCGTCGCCGACGCGCTGGCGTTCTTCGCGGCGGGGGAGTCCGCACTGCCGGCGGCCCACACGATCCTCGCCCGGCTCGCCGACGTGGGTCTCGGGTACCTGACGATCGGACAACCGCTCACCACGTTGTCCGGGGGAGAGCGGCAGCGGCTGAAACTCGCGACGCACCTCGGTGACCGCAGCGGCGTCGTGGTGCTCGACGAGCCGACCACCGGCCTGCACCTGGCCGACGTCGACCAGTTGCTCGGTCTGCTCGACCGGCTCGTCGAGGCCGGTCGGACGGTCGTCGTGATCGAACACCACCAGGCCGTGATGGCGCACGCCGACTGGATCATCGACCTCGGGCCGGGTGCCGGGCACGACGGCGGGCGCATCGTGTTCGAGGGGACGCCCGCCGAGCTCGTGGCGGCACGGTCGACGCTGACCGGGCAGCACCTGGCGGCGTACGTCGGAGCCTGAGCCGGGGGACAGGCTCCGCGGGCGAATCTGGGCACCAGCCGTGTGCGAGGACTAGCGTTCTGACCGACGCTCACGATCGGCTGCCCGGCCTGGATCGGCGTCCTGACCAGAAGGAGCTCCACCATGTCCAACCCCGGCAACGCGCCCGCGCAGTCGAACACCTTCGCCATCGTCTCCCTGGTGCTCGGCATCGTCGGTACCGTCGGTGGCATCTTCCTCGCCATCATCGGCGTGGTCGCGGGCATCGTCGGTCTGGTGCTCGGCATCCTCGCGCGGAAGCGCGGTGGCAGCCGGGGTATGATCCTCGCGGGCATCATCCTGTCGGTCGTCGCGATCATCGTCGGGATCATCGGCTACATCGTCACCGCGGTCTTCCTGACCCAGGCGTGAGCCAGAGCGCGCCGAGCTTGCAGCCGTTCAGGAACCCGGGCGTACCGTCCGGCGCATGAGCTACAGCCAGCCTGACCCAGCCGAAGAGACCACGCAGAGCGAGTCGCCGGAACAGCCCGACACCGACCAGGACACCCTGGAGGAACAGGGCGGCGAGCCGGCGGCGCTCGAGATCGACGCCGACGACGTCCCGACGAAGCCCGCCGACTGACGCCGTCGTCTCCCAGTGAGCAGAAGAGGTCGAGTCCGTTCGTCGGACTCGACCTCTTCTGCTCACGCAGGGCTCATCCGAGGCATCCACCCGCGCGCCGATAATGCATATTATGTCAACTCAGACATCACTACCGGGACCGCTCGGCTGACGGGACGCTCGACATCGCTTCCCTAGCGTGGACGCGTGCACGATCACCGAGATGACCAACGCCACTCACCAACCGCGACGCCCCGGGTCCTGTTCGCCGTCGCCCTGTCCGCGTTCCTCGTGCTGGTCGGCGCGACACCTGCCTCTGCGCACGCAGCACTGACCTCGAGTGATCCGGCGGACGGCGCCACGGTGGCCGCCAACCTCGAGCGAGTGACACTCACCTTCAACGAGGCGCCGTTGGCCGGGCTCGAAGCCGGTCTGCGCATCGAGGTTCGCGACGACGGCGGTGCCGACGAGTCCTCCGGAGCAGTGACCGTCGAAGGCACCTCGATGTCGAAGGCGGTGTCGCTCTCCCCCGGGCCGCACACCGTCGTCTGGCGGTACGTCTCCCCCGACGGCCACCCGATCGAGGGGCAGCTCGCGTTCACGGTGGAACCGGCCGCATCGCAGTCCGTTCTCCCGCCCACGACCAGCCCGACGGCCGCGCCCACGCCCACGCCGTCCTCGGGTCCCACGGCAGCGGCAGCAGCATCGAACACCGGCACCGGCACCGGCACCGGCACGCACGCGCACGGGCACGGCGGTCAGGCGCTCCTGTTCGGGGTCGTCGCGATCCTGGCGGTGCTGGTCGTCGGCGCGGTCGTGCTCCGCATCCGCCGCGGCGCAGACGCGCGGACCGAGGGCTGACGGAAACGCCCGAGCCTCAGAACACCGCGACGGTCATGCCCGACGACGTTGCGGGTCGGTCCATCGCGACGAGCGCCTCGGGCAGGTCGTCGAAGCCGATCGTGCGGCCGATCGTCTGCTCCGGACGCAGTCGCCCGGCCACGACGGCGTCGAGCATCGCGCCGTACTCCCCGACCGGTGCGCCGTGGCTGCCGAGCAGTTCGAGTTCGTCCGCGATGACCCGGCCCATCGGGATCGCCGGAGCGGCTTCGTCGTCGAGCAGCAGCCCGACCTGCACGTGTCGGCCGCGCGGACGCAGGGACGCCACGGCGGCGACGGAGGTGGCACGGCTGCCGAAGGCGTCGAGCGAGACGTGCGCTCCACCGCCGGTGCTGGATCGGACCGCGGTGACGGCATCGGTGTCCATCAGCACGGTGTCGGCGCCCAGGGCGGCGGCACGTTCGAGTGCGGCCACGGAGACGTCGACGGCGACCACGTGCGCGCCGGCGGCCACGGCGACCATGACCGCCGAGAGCCCGACTCCCCCGCACCCGTAGACCACGACCCACTCCCCTGCGGCCACGCGCCCTCGGGCGTGCAGCGCGTGGAACGCGGTGCCGAACCGGCAGCCCAGTGCCGCCGCCACCGCGAAGTCCACGGCGTCGGGCAGTGCGACGAGGTTGAGGTCGGCGTGCGGGACGACCAGGGAGTCCGCGTACGAGCCCTGCAGGTCGAACCCGGGCTGCTGCTGGGCGGTGCACACCTGCGTGGCGCCGTCGAGGCATTCGGCGCAGGTCCCGCAGGCGAACACGAACGGGGCCGTGACGCGGTCGCCGACGGTGAAGCGCTGGACGCCCGCACCGATCGCCGCGACGACGCCGGCGAACTCGTGGCCGGGCACGTGCGGCAGCCGGACCGAGTCGTCGTGCCCCTTCCACGCGTGCCAGTCGCTGCGGCACACACCGGTGGCAGCCACCCGGACGACGATGCCGTGGTCGGGCGCGACCGGTTCCGGCAGGTCGACGATCGAGGGGACGGAACCGAACTGGGCGTACTGGACGGCGCGCATGCGGCCATCCTGACAGAAGACGGACGACGGACGCCGGACGGCGGACGAGGGGCGGCGGACCAGCGCGACCAACCGCCCGACGCGACCCGTGCGTCGGGGTCCCCACGGGCCTCCAGGTCGACAGCCACCCGTCCAACCGACCACGCGAGCGGTCCACCCCGACCCGATCGGCCGTTGCGCCGGGGGCGCGTCCGCCGGTTGACTCGTCGCGTGACCGATCTGCGCTTCTCCGCCGACCCCGACGACCTGGACGTCGACCGCGTGCACCGCTGGCTGAGCGAGGAGTCGTACTGGGCCCGTGGGCGTGACCGGGTGACGCAGGAGGCGATCGTCGCCGGCTCCCGGAACTTCGGCGTGTACGACGCGACGACCGGCGAGCAGCTCGGCTACGCGCGGGTGATCACCGACGGCGTGACGTTCGGGTGGCTCGCCGACGTGTTCGTGGACCCCGACGCCCGGGGCCGCGGCGTCGGGGTCGCACTCGTGCGCGGCGTGACCGAGGCGGTCGAGCCGCTCGGCTTGAAGCGCTTCGCCCTGTTCACCGCGGATGCCCACGGGCTGTACGAGCGGTTCGGGTTCCGCCCGCTGCCCGACCCGGACGGCTGGATGATGCGGCCCGGGCCGGGGTTCGGCGCCGACGTGCACGACTGACGCCAGCGCTGCCACTCAGTACTCGATGCGGCCCTCGCGGTTGTGGAACTCCCCCGTCGGCCCGTCGGTGCCGATCGTCGCGAGCATGACGGTGGCGTCGGTGCCCTCGGTGATCGTCTGGTGTCCGCCGAACCCGTTGAACTCCGTCGCGGTGTAGCCCGGGTCGCTCGCGTTCACCCGGAACCCGGGCAGGTTCTTCGCGTACTGCACGGTCAACGCGATCACGGCCGCCTTCGACGCCGCGTACGGCACCGCCGGGACCCCGTACTCGTCGTGCCCCGGCGTCGTCAGCCAGCGCGGGAACCCCACCCCCGACGAGACGTTCACGATGACGGGTGCTGCCGAGCGTCGCAGCAGGGGCAGCGCGGCCTGGGTCACCCGGACGATGCCGGTGACGTTGGTGTCGAGCACGGTCGCCATCGCGCTCGCGTCGAGGTCGTCGACCCCGAACGAGGTGCCGAGGATCCCGGCGTTGTTGACGAGGACGTCGAGCGCGGGGATCGTCGCGATCGCCGCGTCGATGCTGGCCTGGTCGGTGACGTCCAGCTGCACGACGTGGGCGCCGAGTGCGCGAGCGTCGTCGCCGCTCGCCGGGTCGCGCATGCCGGCGTAGACGGTGTGGCCGGCTTCGAGCAGTCGGCGTGCGGTCTCGAGTCCGAGGCTGCGGTTGGCCCCGGTGATCAGTGTCGTTGTCATGCGTCCAGCCTGCCCCCGCCGGCCAGGGTCCCCCAGGCACGGTGCGACGGTGGGACCGGCAGTACCAGGACGGACAGGAGGCGCGGGGCGATGATGGTGGACATGAGCGAGTTCGCGAACGTGTTGCGTTCCTGGCGTGACCGGGTGCGCCCCGAGGCGGTCGGCCTGCCGGCCGGCCCCGGCAGACGGACCCCGGGCCTCCGCCGTGAGGAGCTCGCCGCGCTGGCGGGCGTGAGTGTCGACTACGTCGTCCGCCTCGAGCAGGGCCGGGCGACGAACCCGTCACCGCAGCTGCTCGCCGCCCTCGCGACGGCGCTCCGGCTGTCGTCCGAGGAGCGGGACCACCTGTGCCGGGTGGCCGGCGTCGCCCCGCCGTCGCGTCAGGTGGTGCCGCGGCACATCACGCCCGGCGTGCAGCGGCTGGTGGACCGGCTCGGCGACGTCCCGCTCGCGGTGTTCACGGCGACCCACGACATCGTGCTCTGGAACGAGCTGTGGGCCGCGGTGAACGGCGACCCCTCTCGGTACGTCGGACTCGAGCGCAACCTGGTGTGGCGGCACTTCATGCAGGAGCACGACGGGGTGGACTGGGACGACGAGCACCAGGAGGAGTTCTCGAGCGACCTCGCCGCCGATCTGCGGCAGGCCTACGGCCGCTACCCGGCGGACCGTGACCTGGCGGACCTGGTCGAACGGCTGCTGCGGGAGTCTCCGGAGTTCGCCCGCCGCTGGGAGACCGGCCGGATCGCCGAGCACCGTGCGAGCCGCAAGGTCGTGCACACGCCGGTCGGGCCGGTGGAGATCGACTGCGACGTGCTGAGCGTGCCGGGCGGTGACCTGCGGATCGTCGTCTACACGGTCGTGCCGGGCTCCGAGGACGCCGCGAAGCTCGACCTGCTCCGGGTCACCGGCCTGCAGGAGCTCACGCCGCGGTGAACACCAGCGACGCGTTCTGACCGCCGAACCCGAACGAGTTGTTCAACGCCGCACGGAGCGGCGCCGTCCGGGCGGTGCCGGAGACGACGTCGAGGTCCACCGCGGGGTCGAGCCGGTCGAGGTTCAGGGTCGGTGGCACGGTCCCGGTCTCGAGCGCCCGCAGGGTCAGGATCGCCTCGACCGCGCCGGCGGCGCCGAACATGTGCCCGATCGCGCTCTTCGGTGCGGTGACCAGCGCGCCGGTCCCCACCGCACGACTGACGGCGGCCGCCTCGCCGACGTCGCCGACGGGGGTGCCCGTGGCGTGCGCGTTCACGTGGTCGACGTCGCCGCCGGTGAGTCCCGCCATCCGGATCGCGGCGCGCATGGCCCGCTCCTGCTCGCTGCCGTCCGTCAGCGGTGCGGTGATGTGGTGCGCGTCCGAGGTGATCCCCCACCCGGCGAGCGTGCCGTGCGACCGCTGGCCTCGGGCGGCGGCGTGGTCGGCACGCTCGAGCACGACGATGCCGGCGCCCTCGCCGAGCACGAAGCCGCGGCGGTCGGCGTCGAACGGCCGTGACAGGGTCGTCGGGTCGTCGCCGTCGGGCTTCGCGAGTGCCTGCGACTGGGCGAACGACGCCATCGTCACCGGGGTGACCGCGGCTTCGGTGCCGCCGGTGATGACGACGTCGGCCTCACCGGTGGCGATGAGTCGCGCGGCGGTGGCGATGGCCTCGGCACCCGAGGCGCAGGCCGACACCGTCGTGTAAGCGCCGCCCCGCGCCCCGTACGCGATGCTGATCTGCGCGGCGGCACCGTTCGCCATGAGCATCGGCACCGTGCGCGGTGAGACCCGCCGGGCACCGGACGCACCGAGCACGTCGTGGGCGTCGAGGAGCGTCTCCACTCCCCCGATCCCGGTGCCGATCACCACGGCGAGGCGGTCGCCCTCCACCGCGGGGGCACCGGCGTCGGACCAGGCTTCGTCCGCGGCGACGAGCGCCAGCTGCTGACTGCGGTCGAGGCGGTTCGCGCGGACGCGCCCGAGCGACCCCTCGGCGTCGAGTGCGGCATCGGCCCCGACCCGGATCGGCACCTGTTCCCAGAGCGCTCCGTCACGGTGCAGGGCTCGGACGCCGGAGCGACCGGCCACCAGGGCGTCCCAGAGCGGCGCGACGCCGTGGCCGAAGGGTGAGACCGCGCCGTAGCCGGTGATGACGATGTCCACGGGAACTCCTCTTGTACGTTGAACAAGTTGAGTTGTACCACGTACAATTCGGACATGGCAACCATGGTGGACGGCTCCGGCACGGCACGCGGCGCGGCGACCCGGGCGAAGATCCTCGCCGCGACGGCCGGACTGCTGAGCGCGGGTGCTCGGAGCATCACCGTCAGCGAGATCGCCCGGGCCGCTGGCGTCTACCCGAACCAGATCACGCACCACTACGGCTCGAAGGACCGCCTGGTGCTCGACGCCGCGTTCGCGCTGTTCCTCCGCGACACCACGCGACTGCAGGCGGCCGGCCGTCGTGCCCGCTCGCCGGGGTCGTTCCGCCAGGTCCTCGCCCGCACCGCCCTCGCGATGCCGTCGACCCCGCTCGTGGTGCGCGCGCTCGGGGCCGCCGGGGACGACCCGGCGCAGCGTGAGCGCGTGCGTCTGCTGCTCGCCGTGCTGTTCCGGCAGTCCGAGCGCTACCTGGAACGCGTCGTCGCCGACCAGGGCTGGACGAGCCCGAGCGGCGTCGCCCGTGACGCCCGCACGTTCTGGAGCGCCGTGTTCGGTGCCACCCTGCTCGCGGACGCCGGGGTCACCGGCGGCCCCTCGGACCTCGACCTGGCGGGGACGATTTCGATCCGTTGACCGGAGCGGACACCGCCGCCGGGGTCTCCCCCGGCGGCGGTGTCACTCGCCGAAGCCGGACCGGACCAGTTCCACCAGGGCGTCGACCGCGGCCCGGGCGTCCTGCCCGGTCGCGTCGATCGACACCGTCGCCCCCTTCGGCAGCGCCAGGGCCATGATCGCCAGCAGGCTCTTCGCGTCCACGCCGTTGACGTGCACGCTCGCGTCGTACTTCGCCGCCGTCTTCACGAACTCCGCGGCGGGCCGGGCGTGGAGCCCGGTCTCGTTCACCAGCTCGACCGACGCGCTGACGCGGTCGGAGCCGGCCGCGTCGTCGACGGGGGCAGCCCCGTCGGCCGGCCCCGTGCCTCCAGGCTGGTCGCCAGACGGATCGGAGGCGCTGCTCGCGTCCGCCTCGGAAGCCGCGGCCGATGCCGCGGCGGCCAGGACCGCGTCGGCGTCACCGCCGGTCTGGGCGGCGACCGCGGCGGCCACCGTCCCCTCGACCAACGGGGCCTGCGACACGTGGACGCGAGCACGGACGTCGTCGTCCAGGAAGTCGAGCGCGGTGTCGGTCGTCAGGTAGGCGGAGCCGAGGTCGCACAGCACCACGACGGCGTCCGCCTCGGCGAGCTCCTCGATGCCGGCGGTGATCGCCTCGAACGAGGTGCCGATCCCGCCGTCGTCCGTGCCGCCCGCGGCGACGAGCGGCACGTCCGCAGCCATCTGCCGGGCCAGCTCGACGGTGCCGGTCGCGATCGCCGCGCTGTGCGAGACGACCAGGATGCCGACGGTCACGCTGCGTCCACCGCTGCGCGCAGGATGTACGCGGTCGACTGCGCACCGGGGTCGCGGTACCCGATCGCGCGGTCGCCGAGGTAGCTCGCACGGCCCTTGTGGGCGACGAGCGGCTCGGTGTCCGCCGCACCCTGCGCGGCGGCGTCGGCTGCTGCGGCGAGCACGGCCTTCGGGTCGTCGCCGGCACCGGCCGCCGCAGCTGCGGCGTCGACCGCGGGGCTCCACGCGTCGACCATCGTCTTGTCGCCGACCGCGGCCTTGCCGCGGGACACGACCCCGTCGCGGGCGGCGGTGAGGACGGCGACGAGGGTGTCCGCGTCGAGCTCGGCCGCGTCACCGGCGGCCTGCGCCGCCTTCAGGTAGGCGGTGCCGAAGAGCGGGCCGGCCGCCCCGCCCACGGTCGAGATGAGCTTCGTCGCGATGGTCTTGAGCACGGCACCCGGGGTGTCGAAGGACCCGGAGTCGACGGCCTCGAGCACGGCCCGGAACCCGCGGTCGAGGTTCTCGCCGTGGTCGCCGTCCCCGATCTCACGGTCGAGCGTGACGAGCTCGGCGCGGTGTTCGTCGATCGTCGCGGCGGTGCGACGGACCCATTCGATGGCCCATGCGGTGTCGAGCGCCAATGCGGTTCCCTTCGTGTGTCCGGCCCGGGAGGCCAGGTTTCGTGGTCCGGTGGTCGAGCGGCCGTCCTCGATCGCTCAGCGTCCCCAGCGCATTGCCGGGGTCTCCACCGGGGCGTCCCAGAGGGCCGTGAGTTCGTCGTCGAGCACCGTGACGGTGAGCGAGAACCCCTGCATCTCGAGGGACGTGACGTAGTCGCCGACCAAACTACGCGTGACCCGGTAGCCGCGGTCGGAGAGGACCTCGGCGGCGCGTCGGTACGCGATGTAGAGCTCGGACAGCGGGGTGCCGCCCATGCCGTTCACCAGGAGCAGCACCGACGACCCGGCCGGGGCGTCGAGGTCGGTCAGGATCGGTTCGAGCACGCGGTCGACCAGCTCGTCCGCCGGTGCCATCGCGATCCGCTCGCGGCCCGGCTCGCCGTGGATGCCGATGCCGAGCTCGACCTCGTCGTCGGCCAGCACGAACGACGGCTCCCCCGCGTGCGGGACGGTGCCCGACGCCAGCGCGAGCCCCATCGACCGTGTGACGTCGTTGACGTGCCGGGCCACGGCGGCGACCGCGTCCAGGTCGTCCCCGCGCTCGGCGGCGGCGCCGGCGCACTTCTCCACCACGACGGTCCCGGCGACACCGCGGCGGCCGGCGGTGAACAGGGAGTCCTGCACCGCGACGTCGTCGTCCACCACGACGGACTCGACGCGGACGTCGTCCATCGCCGCGAGCTCGGCGGCCGTCTCGAAGTTGAGCACGTCGCCGGTGTAGTTCTTGACGATGTGCAGCACGCCCGCACCGCCGTCCACGGCCTTCGTCGCGGCGACGATCGGATCGGGCGTCGGGCTCGTGAACACCGGGCCGGGCACCGCGGCGTCGAGCATGCCGTACCCGACGAAGCCGGCGTGCAGCGGCTCGTGACCACTGCCACCGCCGCTGACGATCCCGACCTTGCCGGAGACGGGCGCGTCGGCGCGGTGCAGGTGGATCGGGTCCTCGACCAGGACGACGTGTCCGGCGTGTGCCCGGGCGAATCCCCGGACGGTCTCCTCGACCACGGCCTGCGGGTCGTTGATGAGCTTCTTCATGCGGTGCCTCCACGGGTACGAGGTCGAACCGTGGCGGTCACACCGCGCGTCGTCGACCGGAGTGCGCCCAATCTACATCGACGACACGGGCAGCCGTCCGCTCCCCGTGCACGTTCGTGCAGCGCCCCGAGGACGCGTCACCGGCTCGGGATCGTGCAGGGGACACTCGTCCTGCACGTTCGTGCACGATGTCGCACTTCGCCCACGAATTCATCGCCGGGCCGGGAACCGCATCACTATGGTTGGCCTCAATCACTCAACGGGGAGTGCGGCGCAGCACGGCCGGACCCCCACCTCACGCACTGGAGGTCACCGATGGACGACATCGGCGTCAAGTTCCTGTCCGAGCTCGTCGGTACGGCGATGCTCATCATCCTGGGTGGCGGCGTCGTCGCCGCCGTCTCGCTGGCGAAGTCGAAGGGCTTCGGAGCCGGGTTCCTGATGGTCACGATCGGTTGGGGCTTCGCGGTCTTCGCCGGTGTCACCGTGTCCTACAAGTCCGGCGGACAGCTCAACCCCGCGGTCAGCCTCGCGCAGGCGATCCTCGGCAACATCACCGTCGGTGAGATGTTCCTGTTCTGGCTCGCCCAGCTGATCGGCGCCGTCATCGGTGCGGTCATCGTCTGGCTCGCCTACAAGCAGCACTTCGACGAGGAGCCCGACGCGGCCGCCAAGCTCGGCGTCTTCTCGACCGGCCCCGCGATCCGTTCCTACGGCTGGAACCTCGTGACGGAGATCATCGGCACCTTCGTGCTGGTCTTCGTCGTCATCGCGTTCACGAACGGTCAGACCCCGTCGGAGCTCGGCGCGATCCCCGTCGCGTTCCTCGTGATCGCGATCGGTGTCAGCCTCGGTGGCCCCACCGGCTACGCCATCAACCCGGCTCGTGACCTCGGTCCGCGCATCGCCCACGCCCTCCTGCCCATCAAGGGCAAGGGCTCGAGCGACTGGGCCTACGCCTGGGTGCCGGTCGTCGGACCGCTGATCGGTGGCGCCATCGCCGCCGGCCTGTCCGTCGCCCTGCTGCCCGTCGTCAGCTGACCCACCCCCACCCCGAAGGCGTGACCGGCCGTTCCGCACGACCGACCGCGCACCGCACCGAACACCCGTAAGGAGCACCAATGGCCGACTACATCGTCGCCATCGACCAGGGCACGACCTCGACCCGAGCAATCGTGTTCGACCACTCCGGTTCGATCATCTCGACCGGGCAGAAGGAACACGAGCAGATCTTCCCGCGTGCCGGGTGGGTCGAGCACGACCCCGCCGAGATCTGGGACAACACCCGCGAGGTGATCGGTCAGGCACTGTCGCGTGCCGACATCACGCGCCACGACGTCGCAGCCGTCGGCATCACCAACCAGCGCGAGACCGCGGTCGTCTGGGACAAGACCACCGGCAAGCCGATCTACAACGCGATCGTCTGGCAGGACACCCGCACGCAGGCGCTCGTCGACAAGCTCGCCGACGGCGACACCGACAAGTACAAGGCCATCGTCGGCCTGCCGCTCGCGACCTACTTCGCCGGCACCAAGATCATGTGGATCCTCGAGAACGTCGAGGGTGCTCGTGAGAAGGCCGAGGCGGGCGACCTGCTCTTCGGCACCACCGACACCTGGGTCCTCTGGAACCTGACCGGTGGCGTCGACGGCGGCGTCCACAAGACCGACGTCACGAACGCGTCCCGCACGCTGTTCATGGACCTCGAGACGCTGCAGTGGCGGGACGACATCCTCGCCGACTTCGGCGTGCCGAAGTCGATGCTCCCCGAGATCGTCAGCTCCTCCGAGGTCTACGGCCACGTCGAGTCCTCGAGCCTGCTGCGCGAGGTCCCGATCGCCGGCATCCTCGGCGACCAGCAGGCCGCGACCTTCGGTCAGGCCGCGTTCGACCAGGGCGAGTCGAAGAACACCTACGGCACCGGCAACTTCCTGATCTTCAACACCGGTACCGAGATCGTCCGCTCCGAGAACGGCCTGCTCACCACCGTCGGCTACAAGCTCGGCGACCAGGAGACGCACTACGCCCTCGAGGGTTCGATCGCCGTCACGGGCTCGCTCATCCAGTGGCTCCGCGACAACCTCGGTCTGATCGGCAGCGCCCCGGAGGTCGAGGCCCTGGCCAAGACCGTCGAGGACAACGGTGGCGTGTACTTCGTGCCGGCGTTCTCCGGGCTCTTCGCGCCGTACTGGCGTCCCGATGCCCGCGGCGCGATCGTCGGTCTGACCCGCTACGTCAACAAGGGGCACATCGCGCGTGCCGCGCTCGAGGCGACGGCGCTGCAGACCCGCGAGGTGCTCGACGCGGTCAACGCCGACTCCGGTGTGGACCTGACCGAGCTCAAGGTCGACGGTGGCATGACCGCGAACAGCGAGCTCATGCAGTTCCAGGCCGACATCCTCAACGTGCCGGTGGTCCGTCCCGTCGTCGCGGAGACGACGGCGCTCGGTGCGGCCTACGCCGCCGGCCTCGCGGTCGGCTTCTGGGCCAACCTCGACGAGCTCCGTGCCAACTGGCAGGAGGACAAGCGCTGGGAGCCCCAGCTCGACGCCGCCGAGCGCGAGCGCACGCTCCGCCTGTGGAAGAAGGCCGTCACGAAGACCTTCGACTGGGTCGACGAGGACGTGCAGTAACGAAGCGGGCGCACGCTCACCGCGTGCACTGAACGCACCGACGGGAGGCCCGGTGCCGGTTCCTGGAACCGGCACCGGGCCTCCCGTGCATCGCGTCTCCTGCGTGCCGTCCGTAGCGTCTACTGCGCGTCGGTCGCGGTCGGGACCGCGACCCAATCAGCCAGTTTGCGCGCACCGGCGCCCGAGTCGATCGCCTCGGCGGCGACGACCAGCTGCTCACGGAAGCGCTGCAGGACCGGCCGGTCAGACTCGTTCGGGTCCTGCGCCAGCCGGAACGAGACGAGGCCGGCCGCGGCGTTCAGCAGGACGATGTCGCGGACGGGTCCGGTCTCCCCCGCGAGCACCCGGTGGACGACAGCGGCGTTGTGCTCGGGGTCGCCGCCGAGCAGGTCTTCCGTCCGGGCTCGGGCGATGCCGAGGTCGCGTGGGTCGAGGTCGTGCTCGGTCACGCGGCCGCCGGTGACCTCCCAGATGTGGCTGTGCCCGGTGGTGGTCAGCTCGTCGAGTCCGTCGTCGCCGCGGAACACGAGCGCCGTCGCCCCGCGCGTCTGGAACACGCCCGTGATGATCGACACGAGGTCGAGCTGGGCGACACCCACGGCATTGGCCTCGCACCGCGCGGGGTTGACGAGCGGGCCGAGGAAGTTGAACACCGTCGGCACGCCGATCTCGCGCCGGACCGGGCCCGCGTGGGCGAAACCGGGGTGGAACGCGTTGGCGAAGGCGAAGGTCAGGCCGACACGCCGGAAGGTGTCCGCGACACGCGCGGCGTCCATCGTGAGATCGAGTCCGAGGGCGGCGAGCACGTCGCTCGACCCGGACTTCGACGAGCTGGCCTTGTTGCCGTGCTTGACGACGGGGACCCCGGCGGCCGCGATCACGATCGCCGCCATGGTCGAGATGTTCACGGTGCCGACGACGTCGCCACCGGTCCCCACGATGTCGAGCGCCATCGGGTCGACGTCGAGCGGAACCGCGGCGTCCAGGATCGCGTCGCGGAACCCGACGACCTCGTCGACGGTCTCGCCCTTCGCGCGGAGCGTCACGGCGAAGGCCGCGATCTGTGCCTGGGTGGCGCGCCCGTGCACGATCTCCTCCATGGCCCATGTGGACTGCCTGATCGTCAGGTCCTCGCGCGCCATGAGCGCGCTGATCACCGCTGGCCAAGAAAGTGCGTCAGGCATGGGTCGATCGTAGTGAATTCGAGAGACCCGCCAGTCGCCTGCGAAAACACTGTCAGTGGTTTCGGTCATAATGGAGGACGTGACTAGCACCTCTCTCTCCAGATCAGCCAGCGGTCCGGCCCTCAACAGGCCGAACGCCGTGGCCGTGGGGACGATCGTGTGGCTGGGCAGCGAGGTCATGTTCTTCGCCGGCCTGTTCGCGATCTACTTCACGCTCCGCAGCACGTCCCCTGAGCTCTGGGCGACCGAGACCGCGAAGCTCGAGGTGCCCTTCGCCTCCGTGAACACGATCATCCTGGTGCTGTCCAGCTTCGCCTGCCAGTTCGCCGTGTTCGCTGCGGAGCGCTTCCAGGTGCACCGGACGAGCTGGAACCCGCGCCACTGGGGCATGACGGAGTGGTTCTTCGTCACCTACGCGATGGGTGCGATCTTCGTCTGCGGCCAGATCTTCGAGTACGCCAACCTCTGGCACGAGGGCGTGACGCTCTCCTCCAGCGCCTACGGCTCGGCGTTCTACATGACCACCGGGTTCCACGGGCTCCACGTGACCGGTGGCCTCATCGCCTTCCTGCTGACGCTCGGCCGCGGTTTCGCTGCCAAGAACTTCGGCCACAAGGAAGCGACCACCGCCATCGTCGTGTCGTACTACTGGCACTTCGTCGACGTCGTGTGGATCTTCCTCTTCGCCGTCATCTACCTTCTCAAGTAGGAACTGGACACCCCCCAGCACATGTTCAACAGAACCAAGTCCAAGAAGGGCCGCCGTTCACCGATGGCGACCGTGTCGCTCATCGTCGTGGGTCTCATGACCACCGGTGGCGCGTACGCACTGTTCAGCTCCACGGCGAACGCCGACGACAGCACGAGCACCGTCGCCGCCTCGAGCCAGTCGCAGGTGAACGAGGGCGAGAAGCTCTTCGCCTCGAACTGCGCCACCTGCCACGGTCTCTCCGCCCAGGGCACGAGTGAAGGCCCGTCCCTCATCGGTGTCGGGTCCGCGTCGGTCGACTTCCAGGTCGGCACCGGCCGCATGCCGATGGCCGCTCAGGGTCCGCAGGCTGAAGAGAAGCCCGCGCAGTTCACGGACGAGCAGGTCGACGCGCTCGCGCAGTACGTCGCCTCCCTCGGCCCCGGCCCGTCGGTCCCGTCCACCGAGCTCACCAACGGCGAGGAGGGCGACGCTGCCGAAGGCGCCGAGCTGTTCCGCATCAACTGCGCCATGTGCCACAACGTGGCCGGCGCCGGTGGTGCACTGACCGAGGGCAAGTACGCCCCGAGCCTCGAGACGGTCTCCGGCAAGCACATCTACGAGGCCATGCTCACAGGCCCGCAGAACATGCCGGTCTTCAACGACCTGAACCTGACGCCGGAGCAGAAGGCCGACATCATCACGTACCTCAAGTACGTGCAGGACAACAAGTCCCCCGGTGGCTTCGCACTCGGCTCCCTGGGGCCGGTCGCCGAGGGTCTGTTCATCTGGATCTTCGGACTCGGCGCGGTCGTCGCGATGACCGTCTGGCTGACCGCGAAGTCCAACTGATCGTCCGTGTCGAACGACACTGAAGGGAACACCATGGCAGAGCACGACGACGAGACGCTGAACTCGTCCTCGGCTGTCGAGAAGCACGGCACGACCACCTCCCCCGGGATCGCGGTCCTCCCCGTCGACCCGTTCGAGAACCCGGGCGAGCCGCCGCACCGCCCGCGTCGCACCGACGTCGACCCGAAGAAGCAGCGTCTGGCCGAGCGCCAGGTCGCCGCCTACTTCTACCTGTCGATCGTCGGCAGCGTCCTGTCGATCGCGGCGTACGTCGCCTTCCCGATCGACCCGAGCGACTTCGGGACGGTCCGCACCGCGAACCTCTTCTTGGGCCTGTCGATCGCCCTCGCGCTCCTCGCCCTCGGCCTCGGCGCCGTCTACTGGTCGAAGTCCCTCGTCGTCGACCGTGAGATCACCGAGCTCCGTCACGGCACCCGCGGCACCGACGCCACCCGCGCCAAGGCGGTGGAGGCGTTCCAGCTCGCCGACAAGGAGTCCGGCTTCAGCCGTCGCAAGCTGATCCGCAACTCGATGATCGGTGCCCTGGCCGCGTTCCCGCTCCCCGGCATCGTCCTGGTCCGTGACCTCGCTCCGGCCGAGGACCCCAACGAGCTGCTCCGCCACACCTTCTGGAAGCAGGGCCTGCGCCTGACGAAGGACCCGACGGGTCTGCCGATCAAGGCCTCGGACGTCACCATCGGTTCGGTGTTCCACGTCATCCCCGAGGGCATGCTCGAGTCCGAGCACATGCTGGAAGAGAAGGCGAAGGCCTCCGTCCTCCTGATGCGTCTCGACCCGAAGGACCTCAACCCGTCCAAGGGCCACGAGAACTGGGGCTACGACGGCATCGTCGCGTACTCCAAGATCTGCACCCACGTCGGTTGCCCCGTCGCGCTCTACGAACAGCAGACGCACCACCTGCTGTGCCCGTGCCACCAGTCCACCTTCGATGTCTCGAACAACTGCGAGGTCATCTTCGGTCCGGCAGCACGCCCCCTCCCCCAACTTCCGATCGCGATCGACGACGACGGCTACCTGGTTGCCCAGAGCGACTTCCACGAGCCGGTCGGACCGTCCTTCTGGGAGCGTGAACGCTGATGACCAGCACCACCACCACCGCACCGAACACGTCGACGAACAAGCCGGCGCCGGAGCGCGGATCCCGCATCATCGGCGGGGTCGCCAACTACATCGACGAGCGCACCAGCATCTCGGGCCTCGTCAAGGAAGTCGGCCGCAAGATCTTCCCGGACCACTGGAGCTTCATGCTCGGCGAGGTGGCGCTGTACAGCTTCGTCGTCGTGCTGCTCTCCGGGACCTTCCTGACGTTCTTCTTCCAGGCGTCCATGACCGAGGTCGTCTACAACGGCTCGTACGTCCCGCTCAAGGGCGTGGCGATGTCGACGGCCCTGCAGTCCACGCTCGACATCTCGTTCGACATCCGCGGCGGGCTCTTCGTCCGTCAGGTCCACCACTGGGCGGCCCTGCTGTTCGTGGCGTCGATCATGCTGCACATGGCCCGCGTGTTCTTCACCGGTGCCTTCCGCAAGCCGCGTGAACTCAACTGGGTCTTCGGCTTCCTGCTCTGGGTCCTCGCCATGGCCGAGGGCTTCACCGGCTACTCGCTCCCCGACGACCTGCTCTCCGGAAACGGTCTGCGGATCATCGTCGGCATGATCGAGGGTGTCCCGGTCATCGGCGTCTGGATCGCCTACCTGCTGTTCGGTGGCGAGTTCCCGGGGACCGACATCGTCGGCCGCCTGTACACGCTGCACATCCTGCTGCTGCCGGCGATCCTCGTCGCGGTGCTCGGTGTCCACCTCGTGCTCGTCGTGATCAACAAGCACACGCAGTTCGCCGGTCCGGGCAAGACCAACGAGAACGTCGTCGGTGTCCCGATCCTCCCGGCGTTCGCCGCGAAGGCCGGTGGGTTCTTCTTCATCGTCGCGGGCATCCTGGCCCTCATCGCGTCGCTGTTCACGATCAACCCGATCTGGAACTACGGCCCGTACGACCCCTCCCCGGTGTCCGCCGGTACCCAGCCCGACTGGTACATCGGCTTCGCCGACGGCGCGCTCCGACTGGTCCCGCCGCACTGGGAGGTCGTGTGGTTCGGCTACACGGTGTCGTTCAACATCCTGGCGCCGATCGCGGTCCTGGTGCTGCTCATTCTGGCGATCCTGCTGTACCCCTTCATCGAGGCGTGGGTCACGGGCGACAAGCGTGAGCACCACATCCTCGACCGCCCGCGCAACGCCCCGACGCGCACGGCGTTCGGTGCTGCTGGCATCACGCTCTACGCCAGCCTCTGGGCAGCAGCCTCGTCGGACATCATCGCGACGCACTTCCTGGTGTCGATCGAACACGTGATCCACGTGATCCAGGCAACGACGGTCCTCGGTCCGTTCGTCGCCTTCTGGATCACGAAGCGTGTTTGCCTCGCACTGCAGAAGAAGGACCGCGAGATCGTCCTGCACGGCTACGAGTCGGGCCGCATCGTGCGGCTCCCCCACGGCGAGTACATCGAGGTGCACGAGCAGCTCGACGAGTACGAGCGTTGGAAGCTCCTGCAGTTCAACGAGTACAAGCCGCTGATGATCCGCCCGAACGCCAAGGGCAAGATCACGGGTCTGCAGAAGGTACGCGCCGGCGTCTCCCGCTTCTTCTTCGAGGACCGCATCGAGCCGGTCTCGAAGGCAGAGCTCGAGGCAGCGCACGCCGCGCACCACGGCCCGAACCTCGAGGGTGGCCACCAGGCTCCCCAGGTCGGCCCCGGCGATCACTGATCGGTAGCGCACGAAGCAACCCCCGTCACGGAGTGGCGGGGGTTTCTTCGTCCACAACGCGAAACGCCGCCCCCAGTTCACGGCTGGTTCACTCTCGCGTGCTGGACTCGTCCAGGACGGTGTGGCAACGTGTTGCACCACGCATCCGCCAACGGAATGAGACCCCGATGGACAGCCGGACGGCCGAACACCCCAGGCCGAACCACTTCCTCCTCCACCTCAGCGACACGCACCTCGTCTCCGGGGACCGCGACCTGTACGGCGATGTCGACTCCGCCGCTCGACTCACGCAGATCGTCGCCGACATCGAAGCGTCGGGCACGCGTCCCGAAGCGATCGTCGTCACCGGCGACGTGGCCGACAAGGGCGAGCCGGGCGCGTACGCCCGTGTCCGCGAGATCCTCGAGCCGGCCGCGCAGCGCATCGGTGCACAGGTCATCTGGGCGATGGGCAACCACGACGAGCGCGGCGCGTTCCGTCAGGAGCTCTTCGGCCTGCAGCCCACCGATCGCCCGGTCGACTTCGTCTACGACGTCAACGGTCTCCGCGTGATCACCCTCGACACGAGCGTCCCGGGTCACCACCACGGCGAGGTCTCCCCCGAGCAGCTCGACTGGCTCGCCGAGGTCCTGTCCGAGGCTGCGCCGCACGGCACCATCCTGGCGATGCACCACCCGCCCGTGCCGAGCGTCCAAGACCTCACCGTCCTCGTCGAGTTGCGCGACCAGCAGGCCCTGGCCGAGGTCGTCGAGGGCAGCGACGTCCTCGCCATCATCGCCGGTCACCTGCACTACTCGACCAGTGCCGTGTTCGCCGGCATCCCGGTGTCCGTCGCCAGCGCCACCTGCTACACCCAGGACCTCACCGAGTACCAGGGCGGCACTCGCGGCCGTGACGGTGCGCAGTCGTTCAACCTCGTGCACGTCTACGGGCGCAACGTCGTCCACTCGGTGGTGCCGATCGGGCACTACGCCACCGTCGGACAGCCCGTCTCCGCGCTCGAGACCGAGGCGAAGCTCGCCGCGCACGGCGTGACGATCCCCGCGGCCGTCGAGCCTGCACCGGTCACCTCGAGCATCCCGGTGTTCACGCTCGACTCGGTGCCCGTCTCCCCCGTCCACCGGTAGCGCCGCGCACTTCGAGTGCAGGAGAGGTCGGGTCCGTCATGCGGACCCGACCTCTTCTGCTCAGCAAGCGCGGGTGCGTGCGGTCACGACTCCCCGTCACTCCGAGGCGAGTGGTCACGTTCCGTCGCCCGACGGCGCTGCAAGCAACAGTTTGTGACCGCTCGGCGGGCAGCCAACGGGGTGTCCTGACCGCGCGCCGGGGTGCGTCCCGATGGCACGCCGGACGGCCGGGAGGCCCGCGGCGGGGCCGACTCGCGCCTCCCGGCCCGCGGAGTGGTCGCGACACACCGCCGGTGCTGCGTCGCGTGGTCACGTTTCGTCGTTTGCGGGCGGCGCAGGCGACGGTCTGTGACCGCTCGGCGTGTGGGTGGCGGGGAGTCGTGACCGGTCGAGGCTGGTTGGGGGCCGGCGGAGGCCGGCGGAGGGTCCGAACCCGGTGGCTGGGGTCCGGCGCCGGGCTCGCAGGCTCGCCCGGAGCGCCCCAGCAGGACGCTGGCGCGCCCTGAGCGCCCTGAGCGCCCCGTGGGACCGGGCTCGCAGGCTCGCCCGGAGCGCCCCAGCAGGACGCTGGCGCGTCCTGCGCGCCCCGTGGGGCCGGGCTCGCAGGCTCGCCCGGAGCGCCCCAGCAGGACGCTGGCGCGTCCTAAGCGCCCCGTGGGACCGGGCTCGCAGGCTCGCCCGGAGCGCCCCAGCAGGACGCTGGCGCGTCCTAAGCGCTGGGGCGCTCCCACGGCGCGGGGAACGGGAAGTAGCGCTCCAGGAAGTCCGTCACGCGCTGCGTGCGCTCCTCGTCGCTGACCTCCGGGAAGCTGCCGTCGTTGAGGCAGAAGAAGTCGGCGTTCCGCTTCTTCAGCAGCTCGTCGAGCGACCGGAGCCCCGACTGCATCGTGGTGTCGATGTAGCGGACGTCGGCGGTCTCCTGCACGATGGCTCGACCGGTGAGCAGCGAGTAGTAGTGGTACAGCGAGTTCGTCACCGAGATGTTGTCCGCGGCACGGAAGCGCGAGGCTGCCGTCGACGCGAACTCGTCGGCGAACTCGTGCTCCATCTCGGTCATGATCGAGGCGCGCAGGGGCGTCGGGGCGTGCTCGAGGTGCCGGGTGGTCACCGCGCCGAAGCGCTGCTGCAGCAGGCGACGGTTCACGCGGGCGGAGTTCTCGAAACCGCTGCGTGCGGGGTTGTTCGACCCGAGCCCGATGCGGGTGGTGGCGAGGATGAACTTCGTCACCGACCCGGGGCTGAAGAACATCGACGGGTCGGTCAGGCGACCGAAGAACATGTCGTCGTTCGAGTAGATGAAGTGCTCGCTGATGCCCGGGATGTGGTGCAGCTGCGACTCGACGGCCTGCGAGTTGTGGGTCGGCAGCACGGACGGGTCGGCGAAGAACTCCTCGCTGCGGACGATGCGGACCTTCGGGTGCTCGGCGAGCCAGTGCGGCGCCGGGGAGTCCGTCGCGATGTAGATCTGGCGGATCCACGGCGCGAAGGTGTGCACCGAGCGGAGCGCGTACTTCAGCTCGTCGATCTGGCGGAACCGGGCCGGGGCGTCGTCGCCCTCGCCCAGGACGGCGTTCGACTGTGCGGCCTGGCGGGCGCGCTGGTACTCGATGGCGTTGCCGTCGACCCACGAGAAGACGATGTCGATCGGGAAGCGGATGTCCGAGACGTGGTCGTCGAACATGTGCTCGACGGTGCGCCAGGTGCGGCCGTAGCGTTCGATGTCGACGAGGACGAACTCGTCGATCGGGAGGCTCCGACGCATCAGGGCGTTCTCGACGGGAGCGAGGACCTCGGTGTCGGTGACGCGCCAGAACTCGAGCTGGACACTCGTCTCGGCGCCGTAGCGGAGGCGTCCGAGAGGTTCGAGCCGTGGGCGGAACACGCGGAGCACCGGTTCTTCGACGGAGCCGAGTCCGTCGTCCTGCACGAGTACGGCCGGCTTTCCCGGGGGCTTCGCGTAGAAGGGCTCGTTGACGGCCGCGGACATCACGGCGCTCTCGGCGCGCTGGCGGTCACGCTCGTCGAGGGCGATCACCGGGCGCTGGTCGTTGCCCCGGATGAGCAGGTGGTCGACGTCAGCCTCGGTGAGCGCGTCGTCGAGGAACAGCAGGTCCTCGATCATCGACTGCTGCGGCGTGAGGTGTCCGTTGATCAGGGTCAGTCGCCCCTTGCGGACGACGACGTCGGATCGGTCGAGACCGCCGGAGGACGGTCGAGGGTTCAGCAGAGGACTCTCGGTCACCGGCTCGGTCTCGTCGTTCATCCATGCCCTTCGGGTCGTGCGGTCGGGTCCTGTACCCGACCTGCCGATCCTACCGTCCGTCCGACTCGCGGGGCACCTTGACGACGATGCCCACCACGATGAACAGCGCGGCGGCCACCAGCTGAAGCGCCGCCCACACCTGTCCGGGGATCGGCACCGTGACGAGCGGGTTCCAGCAGACGGCGACGGCGGCCATGAGCAGGGCGGCCCACCAGACCTTCCCGCGCACGCTGAAGACGAGCACGATCAACGCGAGCACGGTGACGCCCCAGCGGGCGAAGACGAAGCCCGACGAGTCGACGATGGCGACGCAGGCCAGCAGCACGACCGCCGCGATCATCGACGGCGCCAGTGCCGGGCGGGTGAAGGGCGGCGTGGCACGGGCACCGTTGGCCGGTGCGACGGGTGCGGGTCGAGGGGACCCTGCGGGCACGCCGTGCTGGGACGACCCCACCGGGGGTCGCCCCTTGCGTGCGGCCATCAGTCCGAGGAACCGTCGAGGTCGATCGCCTGGATCGACCGCGACATCGGTGGCAGGTCGCGGACGCGCTCGAGCGCCGGCACCAGCTCCCCGACCAGCGCGCGGTAGCCCTCTTCGGTCAGGTGGAGGCCGTCCTCGGTGAAGCGGGCGTCCAGGTGGTCGCCGTCGGCCAGGGCGGGCCAGGCATCGAGGTACTGCGCGTGGCAGGTGGCGACGAACTGACGGAGGTGCCGGTTGGCCTGCTCGATCTTCGTGGCGTACTCGGCCTGCCGGGGCAGGATCGACACGAGCAGCAGACGCACGCCCGGCAGCTCGCGGCGGAGCGTGACCAGGATGGTCTCGACGTTGCGGACCACGTGCTCGGCGCTGGCGCGGTGGTTGCCGAAGTCGTTCGTGCCGATGAGCAGCACGATCACCTCGGGCTGTTCGGCGACGACGGCGTCGAGGCGCGTCAGGACGCCGTCGGTCGTGTCGCCGCCGATGCCCTGGTTCAGCGTGTGCTCGTCGGGGAGCCACGTGTCCCAGTCACCCTGTTCGGTGATGCTGTCCCCCAGGAAGAGGACGGGGCTGCGGTCGTCGGTCATGCTGCCTCCTCGTGCGCCGGCTCGGGGGTCTCGGTCTGCTGCGTCCGGTTGCGCTGCGTCGACTCGGTGTGGTCGGACTCCCGCTCGGCGGCGGCGGTGATGCGCTCGACCATACCGGGGAAGATGATGCCGTGGAACGGCAGGATGCCGTACCAGTACAGCCGGCCGGCGAGTCCCTGCGGGAAGTAGATCGCCCGCTGGTGGTAGTCGCTGCCGCCGTCGGGGTTCGGTGTGACGGTCATCTCGAGCCACGCACGGCCGGGCGACTTGAACTCGGCACGGAGCCGCAGGTACCGGCCGCGCTCCAGCCGTTCGACGCGCCACCAGTCGAGCGCGTCGCCCTGCTCCAGGCGCTGCTGGTCACGACGCCCGCGGTTCAGGCCGACACCGCCGGCGATCTTGTCCATCCAGCCGCGGGCGACCCAGGCGAGCGGGAACGAGTACCAGCCGTTCTCGCCGCCGATCGACTCGACGACGCGCCAGACGTCCTCGGCGGAGGCACTGGAGTGCCGCTTCCGGTCGTCGACGTAGACGGTGTGCCCGGCCCAGTCGGGGTCGTTCGGCATCGGGTCGGCCGAGGCGCTCGAGAGCGTCGCGCTGCGCCAGCTCGTCTGGACCTGACCGGCGCGCATCTTGTTGAGCGCGAGGCGGACGGCCCGACGGTACGAGGTGAGCCCGCCCTCGGGCTGCGGCACGACGTCGTCGATGTCGTGCTCGCGCTGCACGCACTCGAACTGCAGCGACTCGATGATCGGCGTCGCGAGCTTGCGCGGGATCGGGGTGACGGCGTTGAACCAGTGTGCGGCGAGGCGCGGGGTGAGCACCGGCAGGACCGTGATCGGGCGCTGGGGCAGCTTCGCCTCGACCGCGTAGCCGTTCAGCATCTGGCCGTACCGCAGGACGTCGGGGCCGCCGATGTCGAAGGTGCGGTTGACGTCGGCGGGGACGTCGAGCGCGGCCACCAGGTAGTACAGGACGTCGCGGACCGCGATCGGCTGGATGTGGTTGCGGACCCAGCGCGGCGCGGGCATCCACGGCAGGACGTCGGTCAGGTGCCGGATCATCTCGAACGAGGTGCTGCCCGAGCCGATTACGACCCCTGCCTGGTACGCCACCGTCGGCACGCCCGAGCCGAGGAGGATCTCCCCCACCTCCTTGCGGCTGCGGAGGTGCTTCGACAGCTCGCCGTCCGGGTGCAGCCCGCCCAGGTAGACGAACCGGCTGACGCCGGCCGCCTTCGCCTCGCGCGCCATGGTCTCGGCGGCCTCGCGCTCGGCCGACTCGAAGTCGCCGTCGGCCCCCATCGCGTGGGCCAGGTAGTAGACCGCCTCGATCCCGTCGACGGCGGCGCGCACCGCCTCGGCGTCCTGGAGGTCGCCCTGCGCGACGTCGACCTCACTGCTCCACGGGACGTCCTGGAGCTTCCGGGGATTGCGCACGAACACCCGGACGGAGTGGCCGGCTTCGAGGAGACGAGGGACGAGACGACCACCGATGTACCCGGTGGCGCCGGTGACGAGGACCTGCATGCCCTGCACGCTACGCGGCACGCCTGACGGGTAGGCTTGCCGGGTGGACAACGCAGCCTTCCCCGTCACCGTCGATGCCGTCCGCGGCCTCATCGACCACGCGATCCTGAAGCCCGAACTCACCCGCGCGGACGTCGACGCCCAGCTCGACGAAGCCGCCGCCCACCGCGTCTTCAGCGTCTGCGTCCGTCCGAGCGACGTCGCCCACGCCGTCGAGCGCCTCACGGGCACCGGCGTCGGCGTCGGCACCGTGATCGGCTTCCCGCACGGCACCACGTCCACCGCGGCGAAGGTCGCCGAGTCGCTGCAGG
Source organism: Curtobacterium sp. MCBD17_026 (assembly GCF_003234895.2). Lineage (NCBI taxonomy): Bacteria > Bacillati > Actinomycetota > Actinomycetes > Micrococcales > Microbacteriaceae > Curtobacterium > Curtobacterium sp. MCBD17_026. The sequence goes on from NZ_CP126281.1 coordinate 1,735,625, forward strand.
CCCTGGCCGACGGCGCGTTCGAGCTCGACATGGTGCAGAACATCGGCGCCGCGAAGTCGGGCGACTGGCAGCGCGTCGAGCAGGACGTGCGCGCGGTCGTCGACGCCGCCGGCGACACCGTCGTCAAGGTGATCCTCGAGACCGCGTTCCTGACCGACGACGAGATCGTCGCGGCGTCGCGTGCGGCACAGACCGCCGGCGCCGCCTTCGTGAAGACCTCGACCGGGTTCGCGGGCGGCGGCGCGACGGCCGAGCACATCGCCCTCATGCGCCGCACGGTCGGTGCCGACACCGGCGTGAAGGCCTCCGGCGGCGTCCGCGGGCTCGACACCCTGCTCGAGATGGTCGAGGCGGGCGCGAACCGCATCGGCACGAGCGCTTCGGCCCGCATCCTCGACGAGGTCGCGCACCGCGCCGAGACGGGCGCCGCGTCGGCGCTCGGCGACGACACGACGTCCTACTGAACCGACCGGGCTGAGCCGGCGCGTCCAGCCCACCTGTCCCACCCAGCACGACCACACCACGACCAGGCCGGTGCCCACCGGACGCGGCGACGCGTCGGCGACCCGCACCGTGCCTCCAGACCGCCGCATCGGAGCGCGCATGTCCAGCACCGCACCCCAGTCCCCCGCCCTCGCCCTGGCCGTCGACCTCGGCGGCACGAAGGTCGAGGCCGCGCTCGTCACCGACCAGGGCGTCGTCCTGCCGGCGACCCGGTTCCGGAGCCCCACCGGGCCGCAGCGCACCTCGGACGAGCTGCAGGCCGCCGTCGACGAGGTCGTCACGGCCGCGCTCGGCGCGCTGCCCGCCGACGCGACGCTCGTGGGCGTCGGCGTCGGTTCCGCCGGGCCCGTCGACGAGGAGCACGGCCTCGTCTCCCCGCTCAACATGCCGGTCTGGCGTGGCCACCCGCTGCGCGACCGGATCGCGGCGCTCGTGCCGGACGACGTCCCGGTGACGCTCCGCATGGACGGCCTGGCGATCACCCTCGCCGAGCACTGGGTCGGCGCGGCCCAGGGCTACGAGCACGTCATGGGGATGATCGTCTCCACCGGCGTCGGCGGCGGGCTCATCCTGCACGGTCGCACCGTCAGCGGACCGACGGGCAACGCCGGCCACATCGGCCACGTCGAGTGCGGCGGCTACGACGACCCCTGCGCCTGCGGGGGCACCGGGTGCCTCGAGGCGATCGCCAGCGGCCCGAAGACCGTGGCCTGGGCACGTCGTCAGGGCTTCGCGGGCACGACCGGCGAGGAGCTCTCGGCCGCGTACGCCGCCGGCGACGAGATCGCCGTCGCCGCGGTCCAGCGGAGCGGCCGTGCCCTCGGGCAGGCCATCGCCGCCGCCACGAGCCTGGTCGACCTCGAGATCGTCGCCATCGGCGGCGGGTTCTCGCACGTCACGCCGGACCTGTTCGAGTACGCCCGGCAGGCCGTGGCGGAGCGCGTGGAGTTCGGGTTCGTCACGAAGGTGCAGATCGTGCCGACCGGGTTGTCCCAGGACGGTCCGCTCATCGGTGCCGCGGCGCTCGTGCACCGCGCCGACGTCCTGCGCTGAGCGCGCGCGTCGCGTCCGGCCGCGTCCGATCCGGCGCGCGGCCGTCGGCTGGGTGCGTCGTGGACGCGACCCACGCCGTGGACGTGACCGGCGACCGCCTGGAGGCGCGGTGCGGGCCCGCCACGAGCCTCCCGGCCGGTCCGTCGCTTGTCCACAGGCCTGTCGGTCGCGCGCGCAGGTCGGGCAGGATGTGCGGGTGCCCCGCCTGCGACTGCTGACCAGTGACGACTGGCCGGATCCCGAGCTGCGTGCGGCGGTCCTGGCCGGCGAGCTGGTCGCCGTCGGTCCGTGCTGGGCCTCCCCTGCCGAACCGCAGACGCCGTCGTTGCGCGCCGCCGCTGCCGCATGGGTCCTGCGGGACGCGCGCCTGATCGCCTGCACCCTGACCGCCGCGTGGATCTGGGGTGCGGTGTCCCGGCCGCCGGCGCCGCTCGAGGCCTGCATCCCGCCGCAGGTCCGCGTGCACGTCGGTCCGGACGTCCGCCTGCGGGAGGTCCGCATCGACGTCGACGACACCGTCGAGCTGTCGCGGCTGCGGGTCACGCTGCCGGCGCGGACCGCGGTCGACCTGCTCCGGACGCCGGGGCCGACGGCCGGTGCGTTCGGGGTGGCCGAGGCGACGGCCGTGCACGGGCTGCTCGCGATCGGGGCGGTCACCGCTGCCGAGCTGCAGGCGCGCCTGAGGTCCCTCGGGACGATCCCCATGGTGCGGCAGGCCGAGCGTCGGTTGCGGGGGCTGCCGGATGCGGCTGGGGGCGCTGGCCGCTAGTGCGTCGCGGGTGCGTTCGCCGAGTGGTCACGACACCCCGCTCGCGTTCGCCGAGTGGTCGCGGACTGTCGGTTGGCAGGGTCGCAGTCGACGGTTCGTGACCGGTCGACGCTGCCCGTGCGACGAGTCGTGACCGGTCGACGGGCGACGGGCGACGGTCGACGGGCAGGAAGGGCCGGGAGGCGCCGGGTGGGGCTGCCACGGGCCTCCGGTCGGCGGTGTGCGAGCGGTCAGGGCACCCCGCTCACGTTCGCCGAGTGGTCACGGACCGTCGGTTGGCAGGGTCGCAGTCGACGGTTCGTGACCGGTCGACGGTGCCCGTGCGACGAGTCGTGACCGGTCGACGGTCGACGGTCGACGGACGGGCCGCGCGGGGCCCTGCCGCTAGCCGGCGCTGACGCGGTAGACGTCGTAGACGGCGTCGATGCGTCGCACCGCGTTCAGCACGCGGTCGAGGTGGATGGTGTCGCCCATCTCGAACACGAACCGGCTCAGTGCGAGACGGTCGGACGAGGTCGACACCGTCGCGGACAGGATGTTCACGTGGTGGTCGGTCAGCACCCGGGTGACGTCGCTGAGCAGGCCCGACCGATCGAGCGCCTCGATCTGGATCTGCACCAGGAACACCGACTTCGACGACGGAGCCCACTCGACCTCGATCATCCGGTCGGGTTCGTTCATGAGCGACTTCACGTTGGTGCACGACGACTGGTGCACCGAGACGCCCTGGCCACGGGTGATGAAGCCCACGATCTGGTCGCCCGGCACCGGTGTGCAGCACTTCGCGAGCTTCACGAGGATGTCGGGCGCACCGCGGACCAAGACGCCGCTGTCGCTCGTGCGCAGCTGACGACTGGTGACCTGGCGCGGGAACGCGAGTTCGGGCTCGTCCGTCTCGGTCTCGGTCTGGACGTTGCCGAGGACCTTCTCGATCACCGACTGCGTCGAGACGTGGCCTTCGCCGATGGCGGCGTACAGGGCGGAGACGTCCTCGTACCGCATCGACGAGGCGACCTCGGCGATGCTGTCCTGGCTCATGATGCGCTGGAGCGGCAGGTTCTGCTTGCGCATCGCTCGGGCGATGGCGTCGCGACCCTGCTCGATCGCCTCTTCGCGGCGCTCCTTGGTGAACCACTGCTTGATCTTGTTGCGTGCGCGGGGGCTGCGGACGAACTGCAGCCAGTCCTGCGAGGGGCCGGAGTCGGGGTTCTTCGACGTGAAGATCTCGACGACGTCGCCGCTGGACAGCTGGCTCTCGAGCGGGACGAGGCGGCCGTTGACCTTCGCACCCATCGTGCGGTGGCCGATCTCGGTGTGCACCGCGTAGGCGAAGTCGACCGGGGTGGCTCCGGCGGGGAGGCCGATGACCTTGCCCTGCGGCGTGAAGACGTAGGTCTCCTTGGCACCGATCTCGTAGCGAAGGGAGTCGAGGAACTCGCCCGGGTCGCTGGTCTCGGCCTGCCAGTCGGTGATGTGGGCGAGCCACGCCATGTCCTGGTCGTCCGTGGTCGACGAGGTACCGGCGTCACGGCCGGCAGCGCGCTGCTTGTACTTCCAGTGGGCGGCGACACCGAACTCGGCGCGCTGGTGCATCTCGTGCGTACGGATCTGGATCTCGACCGCACGACCCTGCGGTCCGAGCACCGTGGTGTGCAACGACTGGTACAGGTTGAACTTGGGGGTCGCGATGTAGTCCTTGAAGCGACCGGGCAGCGGGGTCCAGCGGGCGTGCACCGAGCCGAGCATGGCGTAGCAGTCGCGCACGGTCGGCACGAGCACGCGGATGCCGACGAGGTCGTAGATCTCGTCGAACTCACGACCCCGCACGATCATCTTCTGGTAGATCGAGTAGTACTGCTTCGGCCGGCCCATGACGTCGCCGCGGACCTTGGCGGCCTTCAGGTCCTTCTTCAGGGTGCCGATGACGTTCTGGACGAACTGCTCGCGCTTCGGCTGGCGTTCCTTGACCAGGCTGTCAATCTCGACGTAGAGCTTCGGGTGCAGGACCGCGAACGACAGGTCCTCGAGCTCGAGCTTGATCATCTGGATGCCGAGCCGGTGCGCGAGCGGCGCGTAGATCTCGAGCGTCTCCTTCGCCTTGCGCGTGGCGGAGGCCGACTCGACGAAGCCCCACGTGCGGGCGTTGTGCAGGCGGTCGGCGAGCTTGATGACGAGGACGCGGATGTCCTTCGACATGGCGATGACCATCTTGCGGACGGTCTCGGCCTGCGCGCTGTCGCCGTACTTGACCTTGTCGAGCTTGGTGACGCCGTCGACGAGCATCGCGATCTCGTCGCCGAAGTCGGCCCGCAGCTGGTCGAGCTGGTAGTCGGTGTCCTCCACCGTGTCGTGCAGGAGCGCGGCCGCGATGGTGATCGTGCCGATGCCGAGGTCGGCCAGGATCTGCGCGACCGCGACGGGGTGCGTGATGTACGGCTCACCGGACTTGCGCTTCTGACCGTCGTGCGCGCGTTCGGCGACCGAGTACGCACGCTCGATGAGTGTCACATCGGCCTTGGGGTGGTGCGAGCGGACCGTGCGGATCAGCGTGTCCACCGCGCCGGCCGGCTGGGCGCGCGAGAACAGGCGCGGCAGCAGCGAGCGGAGGGAACCGAGGTTGCCGGTGGTGTTCGGACCGATCGGGCTCGAGGGCCGCGGGGCGGAACCCGGGCGGCTCGGCGCGGACGGCTCTTCGCGGGTGTCCGTCATGATGCGCCTCCCAGGACTCGGTCCGAGAGCTCGATCCGAGCTCGATCCGACAAGACTACGCGTCCCCGGTCAGTGCCCGTGACGCGGTTCGCCCTGGGCGTCGCGCTCCACCGGCGCCCCCGCCTGCTCCCAGGCGAGCATGCCGCCGGAGAGGTTGACGGCCGGCACGCCCGACTGCTCGAGCGCCGCGACGATGCGCGACGACCGACCGCCGGAGTGGCAGACGATGATGGCCGGCTGGTCGCCGCCGTCGATCTCCTGCCAGCGGTCCACGAACTCCGACATCGGCACGAGCGTGGCCTGGGGAGCGTGGACCTCGTCCCACTCCCCCTGCTCGCGGACGTCGAACAGCCGGGCTCCGGCGTCGATGCGGCGCTGGGCCTCGGCGACGTCGATCTCCTGGATCTCGATGGGCATCAGACGTTCGCCTCTGCCGCGTCGACCTCACGCCGGCGCTTCTCGGCCGCCTGGGTCTTCTTGGCGTCCGACTCCTTGATCTTCGGTTCGTTCTCGCGCAGCTGCGCGTACATCGGCGATGCGATGAAGATCGTCGAGTAGGTGCCGACGATGATGCCGATGAACAGCGCGAGCGAGATGTCGCGCAGGGTGCCGGCGCCGAGCACGTACGACCCGATGAAGAGGATCGCCGCGACCGGCAGCAGCGCCACGACCGAGGTGTTGATCGATCGGACGAGGGTCTGGTTCACCGCGAGGTTGACCGACTGCTTGAACGTCCGGATCGATTCCTGCGCGGTGTTCTCGCGCACCTTGTCGAAGACCACCACGGTGTCGTAGAGCGAGTACCCGAGGATGGTCAGGAACCCGATCACCGCCGCGGGCGTGACCTCGAGCCCGACGATGCCGTACACGCCGGCGGTGATGAGCAGGTCGTGCAGCAGCGCCGCCATCGCGGACAGCGACATCTTCCAGGTGCGGAAGTACAGCGTCATGAAGACCGCGGCGAGGGCGAGGAAGATCACGAGACCACGGATGGCCTGCGCGAGCACGTCGGCACCCCACGTCGCGCCGATGAAGGTCGCGGCGACCTGGCTCTCCGGGACGTCGTAGGCCTTCGCCAGGGCGTCCTGCACCTCGGTCGTCTGCCGGTCGGTGAGCTGCCCGGTCTGCACGCGGATGCCGTGCGTGCCGAGTTGCGAGACGCGCGGGATCGACTCCGGGACGACGTCCTCGACGGTCTCGGTGGCGAGGTTCTGGTCGAGCGTCTTGACGTCGGAGATCGTGAACTCCGAGCCGCCGGTGAACTCGATGCCGAGCTGGTACCCGCCACGGAGCCACGGGGTGACGAGCGAGATCACGATCATCGCGAGGGCGATGAGGTACCAGGTCTTCCGGCGCCCGATGATGTCGTACGACCGCTTCCCCGTGTACAGGTCGCTGCCGAACTGGCTGAAGCTGGCCATCAGTCGTCCTTCCCGTCCGGCGTCGAGCCGTTGTCGCCGGAGGCCTGCTGGGCCTTCCGCTCCGCGATCGTCTGTCGGCGCTGTGCCTCACCGGCACTGCGCTGGCGCTTGCCGTCCACGACGGGTGCGCGGAACTGTGCGCGCCCCCGGTAGACGGCACCGAGAGCTGCCGGGTCGAGACCACTGAACCGGTGGCCCTCGCCGAAGAACCGGCTGCGGGCGATGAGCTGCATCATCGGGTGGGTGAAGAGCGCGACCACCACGATGTCGATGAGGGTCGTGAGGAGCAGCGTGAACGCGAAGCCCTTCACGTCGGCGACCGCGAGCACGTAGAGCGTGACGGCGGCGAGGAAGTTCACCGCGTCGGACGCCAGGATCGTGCGGAGTGCACGCTTCCAGCCGGACTCGACCGCGCTCTCGAGGGCACGGCCGTCGCGGAGTTCGTCACGGATGCGCTCGAAGTAGACGATGAACGAGTCCGCCGTGATGCCGATCGCGACGATCAGACCCGCCACACCCGCCAACGAGAGGCGGTAGTCGACACGCCACGACATGATCGCGATCACCAGGTAGGTGAGCACCGCGGCGATCCCGAGCGACAGCACGGTGACGAACGCCAGGGCCCGGTACTGGATGACCGAGTAGATGATCACCAGGATCAGACCGATCAGACCGGCGACGAGGCCACCGATGAGCTGCGCGGTGCCGAGCGTCGCCGAGATGTTCTCGTTCGACTGCACCTGGAAGTTGATCGGCAGCGCACCGTACTTCAGCTGGTCGGCCAGGGTCTTCGACGACTCGGCCGTGAACGACCCGGTGATCTGTGCCTTGCCGTTCGTGATCGCGGAGTTCGTCGTCGGCGCGGTGATGACCGAACCGTCGAGCACGATCGCGAACTGGTTCTGCGGCTGCTGGAGCGAGACGAGACGGTTCGTGACGGTGCGGAAGTCCTTCGAGCCCTCGCCGTTGAACGTCAGGTTGACGGCCCACTGCCCCGTCGACGTGCCCTGCGAGTCCGTGGCGAGACCGGAGGTGGCGTTGCTGATGTCGGCACCGGAGACCTCGACCGGTCCGAGGATGTACTTCCCCGCGCCGTCCTGGTCACAGGTGACCAGGGGCTCGTCGTCGGGCGCCGTGGTGACGTCGTCCGGAGCCGCACAGTTGTAGTTGGTGTACAGGTCCTGCAGCTTCGGCGTGACCCAGTTCAGGTCGCTCGCGTTGGTCGGCTTCGCGCTCGGCGTCGCGGCGAGCGAGGCCGGCGGCGAGTACGGCGTGGCCGATGCGGTGCCCTTGCCGTCGTCACCGACGGCGGAGTTCGTCGCGGCCTCGGTGAAGAGCACCGGACGGAAGGTCAGCTTGGCCGCTGCCTCGATGCGGTCGATCGTGGCCTTGTCGGGGCGACCCGGGATCGAGACGACGATGTTGTTCGCGCCCTGGGTGTTGATCTCCGACTCGGAGACACCGGTGGCGTCGATGCGCTGGCGGATGATGTTCACCGCCTGCTGCAGCTGCTGCGAGGTGACGGAGTCACCCTCGGTGTTCTGCGCCGCCAGGGTCAGCTGCGTGCCGCCCTGCAGGTCCAGAGCCAGCTCGGGGACCCAGCTCGCGCCCTGGTACCACTTGTCGGTGTCGTCCTTCGAAGAGCCGGCGAGGATCGACGCGGCGGTGTTCACGCCGGCGAGGATCGCCATCAGGATCACCAACCAGGTGAGCGAGCGCAGCGCCTTCTTGACGGGTGTCGATCGTGCCACCGGTCGTCTCGTCTTTCTGTTCAGGACCGTCGGCACACCGTGCGACGGCAGAGGGAGGCCGCCGGGTCAGACGACCCGGCGGCCGAGGGCGTCAGTCGTCGGACTTGCGCTTCGTGGCGTCGGTCTCGTCGACACGGTCGGTGTCGACCCGCTCGCCGTAGACCGGCTCACCGTTGAGCTCGGCCACCGGCTTCGGCTCGTCCTCGGTGGTCGTGGTGGTCTCGACGTCCGACGCGTTGTCGTCGACGACGCGCGACAGGGTCTGACGGTGCACGGTGACGATGGTCCCCGGTGCGATCTCGACGTCAGCGGTGACCTTCTCCTCGTTCACGGAGAGGAGCGTGCCGTAGAGGCCGAAGGACAGCATGACCTTCGCGCCCGGGACCATCTTGTCCACGAGTTCGGCCTGCTGCTTCTTGCGCTTGCGGCTGTTGTAGAACATGAAGGCCGCGAACGCCACGACGATGACGATGAGGATGACTTCTTGACCCATGATGCGTTGCCTTCTCTGGTTGCTCGGTTTCGGGCCGTAGCAGTCTAGGGCACGCCGGTGTCCGTGGCATGTCACCCGACTGATCGGCGGTCAGACGGTGGATTCCGGGTCGTCGAAGAGCCCGGGCTGCCCGCCGTCGTCCTGCCCCGGGGTGAGGCCGAGGTGTCGCCAGGCCCGCGGTGTCGCGATGCGCCCGCGGGGGGTGCGGGTCACGAGTCCGACGCGGACGAGGAACGGTTCGACGACCGACTCGATCGTCTCGGATTCCTCGCCGACGGAGACGGCCAGGGTGTTCAGGCCGACCGGACCCCCGTCGAACCGCGTCAGCATGGTCTCGACGACGGCACGGTCGAGGCGGTCGAGGCCGAGTTCGTCGACGTCGTACAGGTCGAGCGCACCCTGGACCGCGGCCATGCCGTCGGTGGTGCGGTGCACGAGGGCGTAGTCGCGCACCCGGCGGAGCAGGCGGTTCGCGATGCGCGGGGTGCCACGGGAGCGTCCGGCGATCTCGCGCAGGGCGGTCCGGTCGATGTCGAGTTCGAGCAGGTGGGCCGCTCGGATCAGGACCTGCTCGAGCTCGTCCTTCTCGTAGAACTCGAGGTGGGCGGTGAACCCGAAGCGGTCGCGCAGCGGGTTCGGCAGCAGGCCGGCCCGGGTGGTGGCGCCGACGAGCGTGAACGGTGCGAGGTCGAGGGGAATGCTCGTCGCACCGGCACCCTTGCCCACCATCACGTCGATGCGGAAGTCCTCCATCGCCAGGTAGAGCATCTCTTCCGCCGAGCGGGCCATGCGGTGGATCTCGTCGATGAACAGCACTTCGCCCGGCACCAGCGACGACAGCACGGCGGCGAGGTCTCCGGCGTGCTGGATCGCCGGGCCGCTCGACATGCGCAGCGGTCGCCCGGTCTCGTGCGCGACGATCATCGCGAGCGTGGTCTTGCCGAGGCCGGGAGGACCCGCCATCAGGATGTGGTCGGGCGTGCGCTCCTGCATGCCCGCGGCCTTGAGGAGCAGGTCGAGCTGCCCACGGACCTTGCGCTGCCCGACGAACTCGTCGAGCGAGCGGGGACGGAGCGCGCCTTCGAACGCGAGTTCTTCCTGCGACTCGGCGCCGGCGGACGTGATGCCGCTCACCGGCCGGCTGCCGCGGGTCGGAGCGCACCGAGGGCGGCGCGGAGCAGGGCCTGGGTACCCATCGCGGCGGCACCGGGCTCGTTGGCGACGGCGTCGTCGACCGCGGTCTGTGCCGCGTCTTCGCGCCAGCCGAGGCCGATGAGCGCCGAGACGACGTCGACCGCGGCGGGGTGGACTGCGGTCCCCCGTGCGGCGGCGACCACGGCAGCCTGCTCGAAGGCCACGAGCTTGCCGGAGAGCGCGACGATGATGAGCTTGGCGGTCTTCGGGCCGATGCCGGAGACCTTGCGGAACGCGCCGTCGTCCTCGTTCGCGACGGCGTTCGCGATCTGCGCCGGGTCCATGTGGGCCAGGACGCCCATCGCGGACTTCGGACCGACACCGGATACCCCACGGAGCAGGTCGAACACCTGCAGCGCGTCGGTCGACTCGAAGCCGAAGAGCAGGTGCTCGTCCTCGCGCACGATCATGGCGGTCCGCACGAACACCTCGGACCCGTGGCGCATCGTGAGCGCGTGTGCGGGGGTCACGGTGACGGCGTACCCGACTCCCCCGACCTCGATCACCACGGCCGAGCCGGCGATGTCGATGCAGGTGCCCCGGAGACTCGCGATCATGCTCCGAGCCTAGGGCCGCCCACCGACGACGCCGACCTGCCACGCTGCGGGCGGGCCGCGGCGGCGGCCGCGCGGGCCAGCGGCGAGTCGACGGTGCCGCCCTGGGCGTCCCGCCAGGCGCGCTGTGCGGGGGTGAGGTTCGTGGCACGCGAGCCGGCGGCGTCGGGTGATCCGAGCCTCCAGGCATGGCACACGGCCAACGCGAGCGCGTCGGCGGCGTCGGCCGGCTTCGGGGCCTCGTCGAGCCCGAGCACGCGCGCGATCATGGTCTGCACCTGACGCTTGTCGGCGTTGCCGTAGCCGGTGACGGCGGCCTTGACCTCGGACGGCGTGTGCAGCCCGACGGGCAGGCCGCGGGCGGCCGCGGCGTGCAGCGCCAGGCCGGCCGCCTGCGCGGTGCCCATCACGGTGCGGACGTTCGCCTGCGCGAACACCCGCTCGACGGCGACCGCATCGGGGTGGTGCTCGTCGATCTCGGCGGCGATGCCGTCCGCGATGCGGAGCAGCCGCTGCTCGAGCGGCATGTCCGGCGGGGTGCGCACGACCGTCACGTGGACGAGTCGTGCGCGCCGGTTCGGTGCGACCTCGACGACGCCGACGCCGCACCGGGTGAGCCCGGGGTCCACCCCGAGCACACGGAGCACGGTTACTCGCCCTCGTCCTCGTCGAGCTCGGCCTGGACGTCCGCGGGGATGTCGAAGTTCGAGTAGACGTTCTGCACGTCGTCCGAGTCCTCGAGCGCGTCGATCAGGCGGAACACCTTGCGGGCGGTCTCGGCGTCGACCGGCACCTTGAGGCCCGGGACGAACTCGGCGTCGGCGGAGTCGTAGTCGATGCCGGCGTCCTGCAGGGCGGTGCGGGCGGCGACCAGGTCGCTCGCCTCGGTGATGATCTCGAAGCCGCCGCCCTGGTCGATGACGTCCTCGACCCCGGCGTCCAGCACCGCGGTCATCACGGTGTCCTCGTCGAGGCCGTCCGTCTTCGTGACCGAGATGACGCCCTTGCGCGAGAAGTTGTAGGCGACGCTGCCCGGGTCGGCCATGGTGCCGCCGTTGCGCGACATCGCGGTCCGGACCTCGGCCGCAGCACGGTTCTTGTTGTCCGTGAGGCACTCGATGAGCATCGCGACGCCGTTGGGGCCGTAGCCCTCGTACATGATCGTCGTGTACTCGATGGTCTCGCCCGTGAGACCCGCACCGCGCTTGACGGCGCGGTCGATGTTGTCGTTGGGGACCGAGGTCTTCTTCGCCTTCTGCACGGCGTCGACCAGGGTCGGGTTGCCGGACATGTCGGCACCGCCCATCTTCGCGGCGACCTCGATGTTCTTGATCAGCTTGGCGAACGACTTGGCACGGCGCTGGTCGATGACCGCCTTCTTGTGCTTGGTCGTTGCCCACTTGGAATGCCCGGACACGGTTCTCCTTGCGTATTGCGGAAAGTCCCGCTCAGTTTAGCGGCCCTGTGGGCCGAACACCGGCCTGGAGGCGCGGCGCGGCTTCCGTCCCGCCGGTGCGGCGGGTGGGCGGTCACGCCTCAGGCGCTGCGCACCAGGTCGAGGAAGCGGCGGTGGAAGCGGTCCTCGCCGGCGACCTCGGGATGGAACGCGCTGGCGATGACGTTGCCCTGCTGCACCGCCACGACCTGCCCGTCGGGCAGCGCGCCGAGGACGTGGACGTCGTCGCCGCGCTGCTCCACCACGGGGGCCCGGATGAACACCGCGTGCACCGGTGCCTCACCGAGGTCGGGCATCGGGATGTCGACCTCGAACGAGTCGTTCTGCGCACCGAACGCGTTGCGGCGCACGGTGGTGTCGAGCACGTCGAGGGTCCGCTGACCGCTGATCCCGTCGGTGATCCGCGACGACAGCATGATCATGCCGGCGCAGGTGCCGTAGGTGGGCAGGCCACCGCGGATCGCGTCGGCGAGGGGCTCGGCGACGCCGAACGCGCGGGACAGCTTGTCCATCACGCTCGACTCGCCCCCCGGGATCACGACACCGTCGAGCGTCTCGATCTCCTCTGCCCGACGGAGCGGCACCACGTCGGCGCCGAGCTCGGTCAGCGAGGCGATGTGCTCGCGGAAGTCACCCTGCAGCGCCAGGACCCCGATGCGGGGCCGAGCGCCGCTCGTCGGACTACCAGCCACGCTCGGCGAGGCGGTGCGGTGCGGGGACGTCGGCGACGTTGATGCCGACCATCGCCTCGCCCAGACCACGGGAGACCTCGGCGATGACCCTGGGGTCGTCGTGGAACGTCGTCGCCTTGACGATCGCGGCGGCACGGGCCGCCGGGTCGCCGGACTTGAAGATGCCGGACCCGACGAAGACACCGTCGGCGCCGAGCTGCATCATCATCGCGGCGTCGGCCGGGGTGGCGACACCACCGGCGGTGAAGAGGACGACGGGGAGCTTGCCGGTGCGGGCGACTTCCTGCACGACGTCGATCGGGGCCTGGAGCTCCTTGGCGGCGACGTAGAGCTCGTCGTCACGCAGGTTGCGGAGCGCCGCGATCTCCTTGGTGATGGTGCGGATGTGCTTGGTGGCCTCGGACACGTCACCCGTGCCGGCCTCGCCCTTGGAACGGATCATGGCCGCGCCCTCGGTGATGCGACGGAGCGCCTCGCCCAGGTTGGTGGCACCGCAGACGAAGGGGGTGGTGAACTTCCACTTGTCGATGTGGTTCACGTAGTCGGCCGGCGACAGCACCTCGGACTCGTCGATGTAGTCGACACCGAGCTCCTGCAGCACCTGCGCCTCGACGAAGTGACCGATGCGGGCCTTCGCCATGACGGGGATCGACACCGCGGCGATGATCTCCTCGATCATCGAGGGGTCGGACATGCGCGCGACACCACCCTGCGCACGGATGTCGGCGGGGACGCGCTCGAGGGCCATGACGGCGGTCGCGCCGGCTTCTTCCGCGATGCGGGCCTGCTCGGCGTCGACCACGTCCATGATCACGCCGCCCTTGAGCATCTCGGCGAGGCCGCGCTTGACGCGGTCGGAGCCGGTGATCGAGGTGCCAGGGGTGCCGGAGGTGCTGGTGCTGTCGCTCATGATGCCGACCAGTCTAGTGCGCCCGGGGCCACCCGTCGGCGACGAGTCGACGCGTCTCGCCGAGCAACTGCGACATCGACTTCGTCCGGGCGATGATCGGGAAGAAGTTCGCGTCCGACTGCCACCGCGGAACGATGTGCTGGTGCAGGTGTGCGGCCACTCCGGCACCGGCGACCTCGCCCTGGTTCATGCCGATGTTGAAGCCGTCGCAGTGCGAGACCTCGCGCAGCACCCGCATGGCGGTCTGCGTCAGCTCGCCGATCTCGCGCAGTTCGTCCGGCGTCGCCTCGTCGTAGAGCGGGACGTGCCGGTACGGGCAGACGAGCAGGTGCCCGTTGTTGTACGGGAACAGGTTGAGCAGCACGTAGGCGTGCTCGCCCCGGGCCACGATCAGGGCGTCCTCGTCGGACATCCGCGGGGCTTCGCAGAACGGGCAGTCGTCGTCGTGCCCGCGACCCCGGCCTTCGCGGCCCGCGTCGATGTAGGCCATCCGGTGCGGGTTCCAGAGCCGCTGGAACGCGTCCGGGACGGCTGCACCGGTGGCCGCGTCGCGGATCACCAGCGGATCGGTGTCCGCTCCCCCGGAGCGCACGGCGGTGGTGGGACCGGCCACGTCGTCGACGTGACCGGTCCCCGCGGCCTGCTCCGGGCCTCCCGACTGTGCCATCAGACCTGCGCGCGCTCGCGGATCGCGGTGAGGATGCGGTCCACGGCCTCGTCGACGGGCACCGCGTTGTCCTGGCGGCCGTCGCGGAAGCGGAAGCTGACGGCACCGGCGTCGCGGTCGTCGCCACCGGCGATGAGCTGGAACGGCACCTTCGCCTTGGTGTGCGTGCGGATCTTCTTCTGCATGCGGTCGTCCGAGTGGTCGACCTCGGCGCGCACGCCGTTCGCTCGGAGCTTCGCGATGACCTCGTCGAGGTAGTCGCCGTACTCGGCCGCGACCGGGATGCCGACGACCTGGACGGGCGACAGCCACGCCGGGAACGCACCCGCGTAGTGCTCGGTGAGCACCCCGAAGAAGCGCTCGATCGAGCCGAACAGCGCGCGGTGGATCATCACCGGACGCTGGCGGGAGCCGTCGGCCGCGGTGTAGTCGATGCCGAAGCGCTCCGGCAGGTTGAAGTCGAGCTGCACTGTCGACATCTGCCAGGTGCGACCGATGGCGTCGCGGGCCTGCACCGAGATCTTCGGGCCGTAGAACGCGGCGCCGGCGGGGTCGGGCACGAGTTCGAGACCGGACTCCTCGGCGACCTCGCGCAGAGTGTTCGTCGCGACGTCCCAGACCTCGTCGTCGCCGACGTACTTCTCCGGGTCCTTGGTGGAGAGCTCGAGGTAGAAGTCGTCGAGGCCGTAGTCGCGCAGGAGCGAGAGCACGAACTCGAGGGTCGTGGTCAGCTCCTCCTTCATCTTCTCCTGCGTGGTGAAGATGTGTGCGTCGTCCTGGGTCATCCCGCGCACGCGGGTGAGGCCGTGGATGACGCCCGACTTCTCGTTGCGGTAGACCGTGCCGAACTCGAACATCCGGAGCGGCAGGTCACGGTAGGAACGGGGCTGCGACCGGTACGCCAGGATGTGCATCGGGCAGTTCATCGGCTTGAGGTAGTAGTCGGCACCCTGACGCGTGACGTTGCCGTCCTCGTCCTTCGCCTCGTCCATGTGCATGGCCGGGAACATGCCGTCCTTGTACCAGCCGAGGTGCCCGGAGGTCTCGAACAGGTCGCCCTTGGTGATGTGGGGCGTGTAGACGAAGGAGTAGCCGTTCTCCTCGTGCCGACGGCGCGAGTAGTCCTCCATCTCGCGGCGGATGATGCCGCCCTTCGGGTGGAAGATCGCCAGGCCGGAACCGATCTCGTCGGGGAACGAGAACAGGTCGAGTTCGGCGCCGAGCTTGCGGTGGTCGCGCTTGGCGGCTTCCTCGAGGCGCACCAGGTACGCCTTGAGCTGGTCCTTGTCGGGCCAGGCGGTGCCGTAGATGCGCTGCAGCTGCGGGTTCTTCTCGGAGCCGCGCCAGTACGCAGCGGCGACGCGCATGAGCTTGGCGGCGTTGCCGATCCACCGGGTGTGCGGGACGTGCGGGCCGCGGCAGAGGTCCTGCCAGAGCACCTCGCCCGACTTCGGGTCGACGTTCTCGTACACGGTGAGCTCGCCGGCACCGACCTCGACGCTCTCGCCGGAGTCACCGTCGGACGCCGCACCCTTGAGGCCGATGAGCTCCTGCTTGTAGGGCTCCCCCGCCATCAGCTCGCGTGCCTGCTCGTCGGTGACGACCACGCGACGGAAGCGCTGGGCCTGCTTGACGATGCGGTCCATGCCCTTCTCGATCGCCTTGAGGTCTTCGGGGGTGAAGGGCTCGGCGACGTCGAAGTCGTAGTAGAAGCCGTCGGTGACGGGCGGCCCGATGCCGAGCTTGGCGTCCGGGTTGATCTGCTGCACGGCCTGCGCGAGCACGTGGGCGGCCGAGTGCCGGAGGATGTCGAGCCCGTCCTGCTCCTGCAGGGTGACGGCCTCGGCGGTCTCGCCGGCCTGCACGTCCGCTGCGAGGTCCTTCAGGACACCGTCGACGCGGATCGCGACGACGCCGCGCTCACCGTCGAAGAGCTCGGTGCCGGTCGTGGTCGTCGTCGCGGTCCGGGGCTCGGGTGCCTGGGGAAGCTCGGCGGGCGCGGGTGCGACTGACTCGGTCACGATGATGGGACTCCTCGATCGAAATGGTGCGTCAAGACTAGTGCGAGACGTGCTCGCGTGCGGACGCCCGCGGGGACCGTGCGGTCGCCCGCGCTCAGGCCGGCACGGCGCCGAGCGTCGCGACGGGCAGCCGCGGCTCGAGACGCTCGCGCCCGTCCAGGCCGTCGAGCTCGAGCAGGGCGGCGAAGCCGATCGCCTGGTACCCGGCCCGTTCGAGCAGCGTGATGGTGGCGGCTCCGGTGCCCCCGGTGGCCAGGACGTCGTCGACGACGAGCACCCGCGTGCCCGCGGGCAGCTGGCCCGGGCGAAGTTCGAGTTCGGCCTCGCCGTACTCCAGCGCGTACTGCTCGCTGAGGACCTCGCCGGGGAGCTTGCCCGCCTTGCGCACGGTGAGCACACCGACCTGGTGCTGGGCGGCGATGCCCCCGGCCAGCGCGAAGCCGCGGGCCTCGATGCCGGCGACGGCGTCGAACCCGGCTCCGACCGCGAACGGTGCCGCGAGTGCTTCGCACACGCGCCCGAACGCGACGGCGTCGGAGAACACCGGCGTCACGTCACGGAAGAGCACCCCCGGCTTCGGGAAGTCCGGCACGAGGGCGGTGAGGCGTTCGACGAGTGCAGCTGCGGTTTCGGTCACCCGCCAACGGTACGGGAGGCCCGGAGTGCGTCCGGACGCCCCGCACGGTGCGAGGGGTGCCCGGCATGGTGCGAGGTTCCGGACGTGGTGCCACCCCGAGGGGCGGTCACGGTGGACGGAACCTCGCACCGAGCGTGCGTGCGGCGCGGCCGGCGCAGGCACCGGCGCGCCGCCGGTCAGCGCCACATCCGCATGGCGGCGCCCTGGGTGATCCAGTCGGCTTCGCGCTGCTGGCGTTCGCGCTCGAGGCGGGCCAGCGTGGCGAGGTCGACCTCGGGCCGCTCCTTGCGGGTGCGTCGGCTCCAGATGATCAGCGACATCCCGACTCGGAGTGCGATGCGGTCGGCGAGTGAGACCCGGCGGCGCACCGCGCGGGTATCGGGTGGACGGGTGGTGGTCTTCGTGGACACGGTGTTCCCCTTCAGGGCACGGCAGAGCTGCCCGGGTGTCGGGCATGACGAATCCGCCCGGGTTGCGGGCAGCAGGAATTGAATGCGTGAGAATGCACTCCGGGATGGTCCGGAAATGTTCGGACAACGATCGCGGAATGCTCGTCGACCCCGAGAGCGTCGCACTGTCCACCGACATTCTTCCGGCGTCGTCCGCGCAGATCGGACGGCACGCATCAACGGGCCGTCGAGCCGTTCAGCAGACGAACGAACCGGTGCTGCGCGAGCCTGATCGGCTCAGCGCACGGTGCCCGGAGGCACAGGTGTCAGGAGAGTGGGACGCCCCGGGTCAGCGGACGCGGAACGGGGTACCGACGCGTCCACGGATTCCACGGAACGGAGTGGTCGTTGTGATCATCATGGGTCGGCCCCCTTTCGGTCTCGAGCTGGCGGAGTCGTCCGGGTCGAATATTCGACCGTTCGCGACGAGTGAACACTATCGGCACCGCAATTCGGAGCGCAACCCCTTTTCCGGAAAACGTCCGGAATTGCATTCCCGAACACCGTGGCGGTCCGTGCACGCCGAAGGCCCGGTACCGAATCGGTACCGGGCCTTCGTGTGCGCGTGCGACCGGACTAGACCGCCGCGTGCTCCGCGACGCTCGCCGTCAGGGAGTCGCCCTCGACGTCGATCCGCACGGTGTCACCCGCGGTGACCCCGCCCTCGACCACGAGGGTCGCGATGCGGTCGTCGACCTCGCGCTGGATGAGCCGACGGAGCGGGCGGGCGCCGTACTCCGGCTCGTACCCGTGCTCGGCGAGCCAGTCGACCGCCGCGTCGGACACCGACAGGAGCATGTCCTGTGCGACCAGCCGGAGCGCCGTGTCCTGCAGCAGCAGGGACACGATCGACGTGATCTGCGACCGGTCGAGCTTGCGGAACAGCACGATCTCGTCGATGCGGTTGATGAACTCGGGACGCATCGCCTCGCGCAGCTTGCCCATCACGCGGGCCCGCAGGTCGTCCTCGGCGTATCCGTCCGTCGCACCGACCGGGGAGAATCCGAGCGCTCCCGAGCGGGAGGCCAGGAACTCCGAGCCGATGTTCGACGTCATGATGACGACGGTGTTCCGGAAGTCGACCGTCCGCCCCTGCCCGTCGGTGAGCCGGCCGTCGTCGAGGACCTGCAGCAGCAGGTTGAAGACGTCCGGGTGGGCCTTCTCGACCTCGTCGAGCAGGATCACCGAGTACGGGTTGCGGCGGACACGCTCCGTGAGCTGGCCGGCCTCGTCGTAGCCGACGTACCCGGGAGGGGCACCGACCAGACGGGAGACGGTGTGGCGTTCGCCGAACTCGCTCATGTCGAAGCGGAGCATGGCGGACTCGTCACCGAACAGCGACGACGCCAGGGCCTTCGCGAGTTCGGTCTTGCCGACGCCCGTCGGGCCGAGGAACAGGAAGCTGCCGACCGGACGGCGCGGGTCACCCATGCCGGTCCGGCTGCGCCGCACCGCCTTCGCGATCGCCCGCACGGCGTCGTCCTGGCCGACGACGCGGTCGTGCAGCTCGGACTCGAGTGCGGCGAGCCGCGTCTTGTCGGCCGAGCCGAGGCGGGTCACCGGGATCCCGGTGGCACGTGAGACCACGGCGGCGATGTCACCTTCCGTGATCGAGGTGTCCGCGGACTCCGGACGGGAGGCGCGGCTCGCGTCCGCCGACGAGGCGGCGGTGATCCGGGCCTCCAGTCCGACGATCTCGTCACGCAGGTCGGACGCTTCCTCGTAGTGCTCCTCGGCGACCGCGCGGTCCTTGCGGGCCGTCAGGTCGGCGACCTGCGCACGCAGTGCCTCGACGTCGACGTCGCCCGAGAGGGCGAGGCGGCGGCGTGCACCGGCCTGGTCGATGAGGTCGATGGCCTTGTCCGGCAGGTGCCGGTCGGTCACGTAGCGGTGCGAGAGTTCGACCGCCGCGCGGAGTGCCTCGGGCGTGTAGACGACGCCGTGGTGCTCCTCGTAGCGCGGGGCGAGGCCGGTCAGGATCGCGACGGCGTCCTCGACGTTCGGCTCCCCCACCGTGACGGGCTGGAACCGGCGCTCGAGCGCGGCGTCCTTCTCGATCCGGCGGTACTCGTTGAGCGTGGTCGCGCCGACCAGGTGCAGGTCGCCACGGGCGAGCCGGGGCTTGAGGATGTTGCCGGCGTCCATCGAGCCGCCCTCGCCGCCGCCACCGGCGCCGACGACGGTGTGGAGCTCGTCGACGAAGACGATGAGCTCGTCGGCGTGCGCCGCGATCTCGTCCATCGCCTTGGTGAGGCGCTCCTCGAAGTCGCCGCGGTAGCGGGTGCCGGAGAGCATGCCGGGCAGGTCGAGCGCGACGACCCGCTTGCCCTGCAGCAGGGCGGGGACGTCACCGTCGACGATGCGCTGGGCGAGGCCCTCGACGATCGCGGTCTTGCCGACGCCGGGCTCACCGATCAGCACCGGGTTGTTCTTGGTGCGACGGAGCAGGATCTCGACGGTCTGCTCGATCTCGTCGGCGCGGCCGATCACCGGGTCGACGTGCCCGTCACGGGCGCGCTGGGTGAGGTCGGTGCCGAACTGGTCGAGCGTCGGGGTGTCGCTGTCGGTGGCCTGATCGGCGCCGACGGCGTCGGGTGTTCCGGGCATGGGGCGCCCCTCTCGTGCTGCTGCCGCGGCCTGCTGGGCGTAGTCCTGCATGACCTGCGGGGTGATCCCGGCGCTGGCGAGCAGCTGACCGGTCACGGTCTCCTGGTCCATCACGAGCGCGAAGAAGACGTGCTCGGGGTCGGTGTAGGTGCTGCCGAAGCCCCGCGCGGCCTGCGTCGCCTCGACGAGGATGCGCTGGGCGGTGCCGGTCAGTGCCGGGCGGCCGGTCTGCTCGGCCAGCGGCTCGTGCGCCATCGGCAGGCGCTGCTCGATCTCCTCGGCGAGTCGCTGGGGGTCGACCCCGGCGGAACGCACGACGGCGTCGAACGGTTCGGTGCGGACGAGCACGTGCAGGATGTGCAGTGCGTCGATCTCGCGCTGCCCCTGCGCGACCGCGTACTCGGCGGTGTGCTGGAGCAGCTCGTGGGTCCGGCGGCTGAGCAGCCGGGTGATGTCGACCGGTCGACCGAACGCGCGGACGCGCTGTTGGTCACCGGTGCGCTGTGCCGCGAGCAGGCGGGCGAGGAACTCGTCGAACGAGTCGTTGCTACCGGTCGGGCCGAACGTCTCTGGCAAAGGGACCTCCTGGGGAACTTGAGTGCCTTCGACTCAATGCAACGCAGGAGGGCTCGGGTCATTCCCGGGTCCGGAAGAAACTTGCGGCGACTCGACTCAGGTCCGCGCGATGGCTGCGGAGACCGCCTCGGTGATCCGCGCGAGGTCCGTCGGCGCCACCTCGATGTCGAATCCGCGACGTCCGCCGGACACGAAGATGCTCGCGTACGACAGCGCCGACTCGTCGAGCACGGTGCGGAGCCGGGTCTTCTGGCCGACCGGGCTGATGCCGCCGACGACGTAGCCCGTGCGCTTCTCGGCGAGGGCCGGATCGGCCAGCGTCGCCTTCTTGCCCCCGACCGCGGCGGCGATCGCCTTGAGGTCGAGCCGGTTCGCCACCGGCACGATCGCGACGGCGAGGGTGCCGTCGACGGAGACGACCAGGGTCTTGAAGACCTGCTCCTCGCGCAGCCCGAGGGCGGCGGCCGCCTCTTCTCCGAAGTTGGTGGCGCTCTCGTGGTGCTCGTACACGTGCGGCGTGTACGGGACCCCGGCCGTCTCGAGCGCGACGGTCGCTGGGGTGCTCGGCGAACCTGCGGTCATGCCGTGATCCTCCCCCGCCGCACCTTCCGGTCCTCGACGGCACGCGGGCGTTACGCTGAACGGACCATGACCGCCGTCCTGCTGCTGCTCCGCGCCACCGCCGCGCTGGTGCTCGGCGACCCGGCCGCCGGGGTGCTGCCCCTGCTGGCCGTGGCGGCACTCGGGCTGACCGCGGTCGCCGTGACCGTCGTCTTCGCCCGGCTGCTCGTCGCGGTGCTCGCGGCCGTCCTCGGGGTCGGATCGGCAGCCGTGTCGGGTCGGTCGGCGGTCCCCGACCTGGTCACCCGGATCGGGTGGAGCCACCCCGACGCCGACGGACACGTCCGCTCACGGGCACCGGGGGTCGCGACCCCGGCCTGACCGCCGACCGGTGGTCGGGCCACTCACGCACCCCGCTGACCCACCACCGATCGGAACCGTCATGGACCTGTCCACCCTGCCCCTCGTCGGCCCGCTGCTGCACGGCGGCGCAGAGCTCGTCGCCGCCCTCACCGCGGCGCTCTCCCCCGTCGCCGGCTCGTTCGCCGCGGCGATCGCCGTCGTGCTCCTCACCCTGGCCGTCCGCCTCGTGCTCGTCCCGCTGTCCGTGCTGCAGGTGCGGGCCGAACGGGACCGCCGGCGCCTCGCACCACAGCTCGCGGCGCTGCGGAAGCGCCACGGCCGCGACAGCCAGCGGCTGCAGCGAGCGGTGCAGCAGCTGTACACCGACGAGAAGGTCTCGCCGCTGGCCGGCTGCCTGCCCGTCCTGGCGCAGGCGCCCGTGGTGTCGCTCGTCTACGCCCTGTTCACGCACGCCTCGATCGACGGCACCGCGAACGCCCTGCTGGAGGCGACGCTCGTCGGGGTCCCGCTCGGCCACTCGCTCGTCGTCACGCTCACGTCGCCGCTGTGGGTGCACGCCTGGGTGGTGCTGGTCCTGCTGGCGGTGCTGGCGGTCGTCGTCGAGCTCAGCCGCCGGTCGAACGCCCACTGGAACCCGGTACCGGCACCGGAACCGGGTGCCCCCGGGTCCGCCGCGACCGCCGCCGTGGGTCGGTACGTGCCGTTCATCACGGTCGTGTTCGCGGCGATCGCACCGCTCGCCGCCGCGCTCTACGTCGTGACGAGTGCGGCCTGGACCTACGGCGAACGCGCCGTGCTGCGACGGGTGGTCCGCTAGCCGCCCTGGCCCTCCTGCTGCGGTCCCTGGTCGACCGGGTCGTACTCGGTGCCGCGGCCCTGCTCCTCGTCGGCGGTCGGCACGTGGCGTTCCGTGCCGGCACCGCCGGGGCTGGTCGCGACGTAGTCGGCCTCGCCGGACTGGGTGTCGTGGCTCAGCGGCTCGAGGGTCTCGGCGTCGGCGTCGTGCTGCGGCATGGGGTCGGTGCTCATGCACCACGCCTACTCCCTCGTTCTGGGTGCGCGCGCACGGCTGCGCGGTGCCACGATGGACCTGTCCACGCGACCGGCAGAGCGGGAGTGCGCATGGCCCACGACGACGTGGCAGCGGAACGGGCACGGCTCGAGGCCGTCGCCTGGGGAGCAGGATCGAGCCCGGCGGACGCTGCGCGCGCCCGGATCGCCCTGCAGGACCTGGAACGCGGACGGCGACCCCGCGCGCGTGCGGTCGCGACGGCGCGGGATCCACTGCCGGGAGGCCCGGATCCGGCCCGCACGTCCCTCCCGTCCGCGACACGGTCGGGTCCAGAGCCCGCGTCCGCGCCCGAGCAGGTGCCCGCGGCCGGTCCCGTGTCCTTGCCCGCCAGCGGGGCTGCCCTGCCTGCTGCAGCCGACGTGTCGAAGGCGACCGACGGCGGTGCGGGTGACCACTCCGATGACGGGACCGTCGAGGGCGGGGGTGAGCCGCGCCTCCAGGCCGTGCCCACCGCGCGGTCCCGGTGGCGTCGCTGGCTGTGGACGGAGCGTCCACGCGCGTGGATCGCGGGCGGTGCGGCTGCCGCGGTGGGCGTGGCGTTCGCGGCCGGGACACTCGTCGGGACCGCGCGCCCGGACGTCGCCGCGGCGCCGAGCGTCACGCCGACGGCGGGGACGGTGACGCTCGAGCAGCTGCTCGACGTCCCGCAGACGTACGCCGACCAGCTGCCGGGGCCGGTCGCGGCGCCGGTGAGTCTGCACACGACGCGACTGGTCTTCACGAACCGGGCGCTCGACGGCGGGACCGCCGAGACGCCCTGGAACGTCTGGGCCGGCATCGGGACGGACCGGTCGACGATCTGCCTGGTGGCGACGGCGGACCGCATCGAGTCGTCGACGGCGTGCTTCCCGCGGCAGGCGGCACTGCACGGATCGGTGTCGATGTCCGCGCAGTCCAGGAGCGGCACGCTGACGATCGAGCTGCGCGGCGGTGGAGTCCAGGGTCGGGTGACGAACGCGTACTGAGTGGCGGTGCTGTCCCTGTGACCGGAGCTGAGAGTTTCGTTGGAGCGCTCCGATGTATTTGCTGGAGGCCCTCGCGAGCGCCATTCCGTCGTGCAACACTGGAGCAGCGCACTCGTCGTGGAGTCGTACCCACATCATCCACATCCGCCAGCGAGCGCGCCCAGCAGACCCTCCCGGTCACCGCCGTCAGAACGATCGGCATCGTCGCGCGCTCCACCGTGCCTCGCAAGGAGGTCAGCAGCGTGTCCACCAACACCACCACCTCGGCCGTGTCGACCCACACGCGGCCGATCACCGTCACCACCCAGTCGATCGTCGGCATCGCCGTGCTCGGACTGGCCACGTTCTTCGCCATCACCACCGAGCTCATGCCCGTCGGGCTGCTCGGCACGATGAGCGCCGACCTCGGCGTGACCGAGGCCACCATGGGCATCGTCATCACCGTGTACGCCGCGGCCGTCGCACTCCTCGCGCTGCCGCTCACCGCGTTCACCGCGAAGCTGCCCCGCAAGACCGTGCTCGTCGCCACGCTCGTCGGCTACACCGTGTCGAACCTGATGGTCGCGCTCGCACCGTCCTTCGCGGTCGTCTGCGCAGGACGTGTCGTCGGCGGCATCGCGCACGCACTGTTCTTCTCGGTCGCCTCGGCGTACGCCACCCGGATCGTGCCGCCGCGGCTCGCCGGGCGGGCGATCGCCTTCGTGTACTCGGGCAGCTCGCTCGGGTTCGTGCTCGGCGTGCCCATCGCGACCTGGGTCGCGCAGCACATCGGCTGGCGCCAGGCCGTGTTCTCCGTCGGTGTGGCCGCAGCGGCACTCGCGGTCGTCGCCCTGCTGTTCCTGCCCGCCG
Organism: Curtobacterium sp. MCBD17_026; assembly: GCF_003234895.2. Classification (NCBI taxonomy): domain Bacteria; kingdom Bacillati; phylum Actinomycetota; class Actinomycetes; order Micrococcales; family Microbacteriaceae; genus Curtobacterium; species Curtobacterium sp. MCBD17_026. The sequence goes on from NZ_CP126281.1 coordinate 1,759,898, forward strand.
TCCGCGGTGCCTCGTCGCCGCACATCGGGTCGCCGAAGGCCTGGGCGCGCACCGGCCTGCTGTCCGTCGTGATCGCCGACATGCTCCTGTTCGGTGGGCACTACGTCGTCTACACCTACATCGGGCCGTACGCGATCGACGCCGGGCTCGACGCCGGGATGGTGAGCGGGGCGCTGCTCGTACTCGGCGGCACCGGTGTCGTCGGGCTCTGGCTCGCCGGCATGTTCGTGGACCGTGCGCCCCGGCAGACGCTGATCGCCTCGGTCGCCGTGATGGCCGTGGCCTTCGCGACGATGCCGTTCGTGCACGGCTCCCTGATCGGGACGATGGTCGTCGCGGGGGTGTGGATGGCCGCCAACGGCACGACCGGCACGCTCTTCATGGCCGCGGCGATCCGTGCCGGAGGCGTCTCCCCCGACATCGCCGGCGCGCTGGTCAACGGGGCGTCGAACATCGGCATCGCCGGTGGCGCGGCGTTCGGCGGGCAGGCACTCGGGATCGTCGGGCTGCAGTACCTGCCGTTCGCCGGCGGCGCGGTGCTGGTCGGGGCGCTCGGGGTCGTCGTGCTGGCGCGCCGCGGGTTCCCGGTGCACACGCACACGCAGGAGCACCTGTCGACCTCGTCCATCGAGGCCATCACGTCGTCGCTCGCGGTCGTCACCACGTCGGTGCCGGTCGTCGGGCGGGCGATCCAGACGGTCACGGGGTCGATCGGCGTCGTCACGGGTTCGGTGCGGCGGCCGCGGACGCGCTGAGGGCCGACGCGGGCGGCGAGGTCGGCGCGTCGAGTGGTCGGTCGGCGCGTCGAGTGGTCAGGACTTGCCGTTGGTGGGGCATCGGGGGCGCTTGAACTGTCGTCTGCGGGCTCGGCGGGCGACGGTTCGTGACCCCTCGGCGTACCCGGGCGGCGTGTTGTGCGACTGCGGCGGGCGCGGGAGGTCGGCGCGTCGAGTGGTCAGGACTTGCCGTTGGTGGCGCATCGGGGGCGCTTGAACTGTCGTCTGCGGGCTCGGCGGGCGACGGTTCGTGGCTCCTCGGCGTACCCGGGCGGCGTGTTGTGCGACTGCGGCGGCGCGGGAGGTCGGCGCGTCGAGTGGTCAGGACTTGCCGTTGGTGGCGCATCGGGGGCGCTTGAACTGTCGTCTGCGGGCTCGGCGGGCGACGGTTCGTGACTCCTCGGCGTACCCGGGCGGCGTGTTGTGCGACTGCGGCGGCGCGGGAGGTCGGCGCGTCGAGTGGTCAGGACTTGCCGTTGGCGGAGCGTCGGGGGCGCTTGAACTGTCGTCTGCGGGCTCGGCGGGCGACGGTTCGTGACCCCTCGGCGGACCCGGGCGGCGTGTCGTGCGACCTCGGCGAACCCGCCCGCGAACGCCGCCGCTGCGCCCGCCGCGCCCGCCGAGCGGTCAGTCCTGCAGGTGGTCCGTACGGCGGCGGTTGCGCACCGCGCGGTAGGTCAGCAGCGCCGCACCGAGCAGCACGAGCACCCCGGCGGCGATGAGCCCCGGGCCGAGGTCCGCGCCCGTGGAGGCGAGAGGTCCACCGTCCCCCGCCTCGCCCTGGCCGGACACCGGTGCGGAGCCCGACCCGGCGGCGGGGTCGGTCGGAGTCGCCGAAGGCGCGCCGCTCGGCGACGGCGACGGCGCGGGAGCCGGAACCGGAGCCGGACTCGCCGCAGCCCGCACGACGAACGCCAGCGGCGTCGCAGCCCCCGACTCCGGGGTGACGACGGTCGCCGTCGGGGCCCCCTCGACGTCGACCGAGACGGCGTACTCGGTCGTGGGCTCCAGTCCGGTCAGGTCGAACGCACCGTCGTCGTCCGTGACGACCGACACGGGATCGCCGGACTGCGGGTCCGTCGGAGCCGCGACGACCTCCACGTCGGGAACGGGTTCGCCGTTCGTGTCGACGACGGTGCCGGGCTGATCGGTCGTGACCTCGGCGGCGGGTGCTGCGGAGACGAACGGCAGGTCGGACGAAGAACGCTCGCCGGCGACGGCCGTCACACCGGTGTTCGACGTCGCCCCGGTCGCCCCCGGTTCGGGCCGTTCGGTCCGGACGGTGTACGTGCCCGCTGCGGTGGCGAAGACGTAGCGACCGTCGGCATCGGTCTGCGTCGCCGCGACCAGGGTGCCCTCGTCGTCGACGAGCTCGACGACGACTCCTGCGCGCACGGGTGAACCGTCGAGCGAGACCACGCCGGCGACCGTCGCGACGACCGCGGCCGGGGCGTCGATCTCGTCGGGGACCGCCGGTGCCGCGTCGTCGTCGCCGGTCGTGATGGTCACGGGCGGCTCGTCGGCGACCGACACGTCGAGCTCGATGTCCGCCGGCAGGTCCGAGCCGGTGTAGGCGCCGTCGCTGTTCGTCGTGGTGTCGAAGAGGACGCCCCCGGTGACCGGGTCGGTGATGACGACCTCGAGGTTCGAGACCGGTCGGCCGCCTTCGTCGACCACGGTGCCGATGACCGACGCGGTGTCCTCCGGCGACGTGAACGCGAAGTCGGCCTGCTGGTCCACGCCGCCCGGCGAGCCTGCCTGCGCGAGGGAGACCCTCGTGGGCTGGTCAGGACCCTCGGCGCCGTCCGGCGGGGTGATCTCGACGCGGTAGTTCGCGATGACCGGCAGCTGCGGGAGCGCGTAGGTGCCGTCGGCGTTGGTCGTCGTCGTGTACACGGTGCCGCGCGGAGCGGTGACGCGGACGATCGCGCCGGGGATCGGCGCTCCGTCGAGGGTCGCCGTGCCGGTGATCGCGGCGGTGCGGTTGGCGAACCAGGTCTGGTACACCGGGAACCCGCTGCGCTGCTGGTACGTGATCGTCAGGCTGGCGAGCGAGACGGTCGGCGTGAACCACGCCGTGGCGCCGGCGGTGTCGACGGCGCCGGTGTTCCCCGTCAGGGTCCGGGTGGCGGGGTCCCACGAGGGCAGGTCCTGCCCGGTGGTGCCGTCGGGGTCCGCGGTGCACGATGGCCCTCCGGCGACGGCGGCCGAGCACGAGTTGTAGGAGCTCTCGTAGCCGAGCTGCTCGGCGGTCGCGGCGCCGCCCCCGGAGAGGGTGGCCGAGATGGTCGCCCGGTCGGCGTCGACGTCGCCGAGCACGAACGACCAGCTCTGCGCGCCTGGCGTCGGCTCCGCGAACGTGTAGGTCGTCGTCGAGGCGCCGGACGTGGGTGAGTCGACGTTCGGCCGCTGGTTCATGTACGTCTGGCCGCGGCTCGTCCCGTAGACCTCGCCGGCCGGTGTCGCGGCGGACTGCCACGTCGATGCCCCGCTGACGACGGTCGACTGCCGGGAGTCGGACGTGAAGGTCGTCTCGGGGAACCCGGCCAGGGTCATCGTGCCGGTGTACGCCCGGCTCGCTCCGCTGAGGGTGAAGGTCCCCCAGTTGCCGACCGGCTCGGCCGATGCGCTGGTCACGCCGCCGATCGCGAATCCTGCGCCGAGTGCGAGGGCCGTCAGCCCACCTGTGACCGCGCTCCAGCGCCGCATGCGTACTCCCCTGCTGTCGGGCCGGAGAACCCGACACCCGCTCAGGCTATCCGGAGGACGCGGCTCGTGTCCGGTGTCCGACACGAGCAAGAGGGCCCCGCCGAGTGGTCACGACATACCGCGTGCCGATCGCCGGGTGGCCGAGAAGTGTCGCCTGGAGGCCCTCCGGACGACAGTTCGTGACCCCTCGACGACCACGAGCGGCGCGTCAGGAACCGCCAGCAGCGCGACCCAGCGCGACCAGGGCGTCGAGCGCCGCGACCTGCCCGGCCACCACCAGCTCCCGCGCCTCGTCGAGCCCGACCCACCGCGCGTCGTCCACCTCGGGCACCTCGACGAACCGCCCCGACCCGCGCGGCAGCTCGAGCCGCACGGTGTTGCTCCGCACGGTGTCGACCGAGAACTCCGACGCCCGTGCCGCGAAGACCCGCACCCGCTTGCCCGACGCCTGGCGGAACTCCCCCAGGTCGGTCAGGTCAGCGGCGGTCACCGGGGCGGGCACGCCGATCTCCTCGGCGAACTCGCGCAGCGCGGTGCCGAGCGGCTCCTCGCCCGCCTCGACCAGCCCCTTCGGGATCGACCAGGCACGCGGCCGGTTCCGCCAGAACGGCCCGCCCATGTGCGCGAGGAAGACCTCGGGCCCGGACGGACCGGTCCGGTGCAGCAACAGTCCGGCGCTCACGACCACGCCCCGAGACTACGCAGACCCGGCCGGGAGGCCCGGATCACCGCACACGCGCCGCGCACCACCCGACGTGCCCGGTTCCACCGCCGGTTCCCCTCGCCCGCGCCGGGAGTACCGTTTGGCGCACGGAGCGCCGTGTGACGCCCCCGGAGGACCTGCGATGGAGGAGGCCGATCGGGATGGACGAACGATGGACGACGGTGACGCTGGCCGCGGACGCCGCGATGCCGCACGACGAGGCGCTGCGGTGGATCGCCGCCCGCGCGGACAGCGGGATCGAGCGGATCCGGATCATCGGAGCCGACCCGGCGATCGAGGGACCCGGACCGGTCGCCGACCGCCTGGCCGATGCCGCTCGCGCCGCCCTGCCCGGAGCCACCGTCGAGGTGCACCGGCACGCCGGGCCGTTCGCCAGTGCCCTGGTCGAGGAGTCCGACGGCGGTGACCTCCTGGTGATCGGGACCTTCCGGAGCCGACGGGGTTCGACCGCCGGCGGCGACCCGGCGCGCGTCGCGGTCCGCGCGGCCGTGCCGACCGTGATCGTCCCCGAGGGCCCGCACCCGATCGACGGCGACGTGGTGCTGGCCGTCGAGGAACCGATCGACGAACGGGCCGTCTCGATCGCCGTCGCCGAGGCGGTCCGGCTGCACCGACGACTGACGCTGCTCCGGGCGTGGGAGATGCCGGTGCTGACCCGGACCGGGCTCACCGACTTCGCCGAGGACCCCCTGCGGTGGCGCACCCGGAACGCCGAACTGCTGCAGCGCGTCACCGAGGACCTGACCGCGCGGTTCCCGGCGGTGCGGATCCGTCCGCTGCTCGTGGAGGGACACCCGGGGCACGCCATCGCATCGCGCACCCGGCGGGCGTCGCTCGTGGTGCTCGGACGGGGGCACGTGCGGGTGCTGTCCGGCGCACTGCTCCACGACGTCGTCCGTGAGACGGCGGCACCGGTCTGCGTCGTCCCACCGGCGGCCCACACGGACAGCGCGGGGTCCGGACGGGTCAGCCGGCGAGTTCCCGGATCGCGTCGGCCATCTGGTCGGTGAGGTACGCGACACCGCGGCCGTTCGGGTGGAGGGCGCCGGCCTTCAGGTCGATGCGTCGCAGGTCGCTCGAGCCGGTCAGGCTGACGCCGGCGACGTAGCGCTCGTCCCGCGGGGCGCAGGCCGAGTGGGCCTCGGTGCGTTCGAGGACGTCGACGAACCGGACCCCGGCGGCGCCTGCGGCGGATGCGGACACGGCGTCGAGCTCCTCCTGCACGCCGTGCAGGTACGCCACGTCGTCGTCGGTGAAGGGGAAGGTGTCCGAGGGGAACGACCCCGCGAGCGTGCCGAGGTCGAGCGCCGAGCGGAAGCAGCCCTTCGCCGGGGTGTGCTCGGTGTCCGGGAAGATCGCCGGGTACCCGAGGAACACGACGACGGCGTTCGGCGCGGCCCGTTGCACCGCTGCGAGGGTGTCGGCGATCCCGAGCGCGACCCGCGACTGGATCTTCACGCTGAGTTGGTCCTCACCGTCCTGCACGAGCGTGCTCTCGCACGACGGCGCGTCACGTCCGGAGAACACCGGGCCGTCGGCCGAGATCGCCAGGCACGACGCGGCCGTGCCGAACAGGTCCGCGTCGTTGCCGCCGATCGTCAAGGTCACGAGCCGGGTGCGCGACGACAGCGACTCGATCTGCGGGGGGACGCCCTTGAACTGGTGTCCGGTCGTGACGTCCTCGCTGGTGGCGCCCGCACATGTGACGTCGGTCAGGTCGAGGCCGAACCGTGCCGCGAGCCGGTGCGGGTAGTCGCGGGCCGACTGCACGCACGCGCTCGTGGGCAGCCGGGTCCGGTCGCCCAGGCCGTAGCCGGCGGAGTACGAGTCACCGAGGGCGACGTACTCGCTGCCCGGCGGGAGGTCGGCGAGCGGCTCGGTCGGGGCGTCCGGCACCGGGTAGGGCTGCGGGGCGGGCCACATCGGCGCGGCCGACGCGGAGTCCACCGGCCCCGGCGCCGCGACACCGGCCACCACCAGCCCGACGACGGCGACCGCCGCCAGGGCGGCGAGCAGCGTCGTACGGGCGGTGCGGAGCAGTTGCGGCCTCCGGGCGGGTGCGGCGGATCGGTCGGTCGGATCGGGTCGGTCGGTGGGGCGGGACGGGCTCAGCGGCGTCCGAGTCGGCGTTCGCCACCGCTGCCGGTGCGGTACTCCAGCCCGTAGTGCTGGAACAGCTCCGGCTCGGTCGCGGCGTCGAGCTCGCCGTCGGTCGAGATCGACGGAGCGTCCTTGACGAGCTTCTTCGGGAACGTCACACGCAGGTGCTTCGGAGCGACGGTGGCGCCGAACAGCGGGACGAAGACGAGCTTCTGGAACCCGACCACGCCGGTGGTCAGGGCGCCGAACGCCGGCTCGGACGTGGCGGTGTCGTAGTAGATGCTCTCGAGCGTGCCGACCTTGTCGTCGGCCTCGTCGACGACCGGCAGACCGATCCAGTCACGGATGTTCGCGGCTTCGAACACGAAGGACTCCCTCCGAGCGTCCGGCAGGTCCGGGTGGCTCTCGCTCGACGCTACCGCCCGGCCGCCTGAGCGGTCACCCGGAGCCGGTCCACCGCGCCGAGCACGTCGTCCGCGGTCACGGCCAGGATCGCCGGGTCCGGGTCCTCGGCGAAGACGTCGCCGCGACGGACCGAGGCGTCGGTGAGCACGATGTGCGGGCCGGTCGACGGCGGCCCCCACGCCTCGGGCGGCGCCGGGCCGAACAGCACGACCGACGGCACCCCGTAGGCGGTCGCCAGGTGCGCGGCGCCGGTGTCGACCGTGACGACCAGCCGCGCCGCGGCGATCACCGCGGCGAAGGCCTGCAGGTCCAGGGTGCCGGCCAGGACCGCCTCCGGCGCCAGGCCGGCTGCTTCGGCGACGGCACGGGCGCGCACGACGTCGTCCGAGCCTCCTGTCAGGACCACGTCGGCACCGCGCGCCCGGAGCCCGCGCACCACGTCGGCGAAGCGGTCCGTCGGCCAGTGCCGCGCACCGTGGAAGGCACCCACGTGCACGACGGCCGCGTCGGCGACCACCGGCGGATCGGCGGGGCGGTCGATGTGGACCTCGGTCGCGTCCGCGGGGATGCCGTGCCACGTGAGCAGGTCCGCCCAGCGGTCGCGCTCGTGCACGTCGTCCGGCCACTCCGGGCCCTCGTAGTCGTGGGTCGGGTCGGCGTGGCCGATGACCCGACGCGGGGCGAGCGCGGCGACGAGGTCCGATGACTCCGGGCCGGCTCCGTGCAGGTTGACGGCGACGTCCACGGCACCGTGCGGCACCGCGATCGGGTGGTCGAGACCGTGCTGGGCCAGGTGGACGTCCACCGCCGGCACGAGTTCGACGACCGGCGCCAGCCACGCCGTGGTGGCCAGGGTGATGCGGTGGTCGGGGAACGCACGGCGGAGCGCGTGCAGTGCGGGTACGGCGACGAGCAGGTCGCCGAGCTTGATGGCCCGGAGGACGAGCAGTTCCGGGCGTCCGTCGGAGTCGGGCAGGTTCTCGAGGGCGGTCACCGCCGCGACGGTAGACCCGACACGCTGACGGTCCTGCCGGGACCGCGCTCCGCGGCTCTTCCTGGGGTGGTCCCCGGCCGTCGACCGGTAGTCACGGAGCATGGCCCTCGCACCGGACCGCGTCATCCGCGGCCTGCTCCTCGACCGCGACGACACCCTCGTGGTGGACGTCCCGTACAACGCCGATCCGCACCTGGTCGTCCCCGTCCCCGGTGCCCGCCGCGCCGTCGAACGGGCACGTGCCGCGGGGTTGCAGCTCGGCGTCGTCACGAACCAGTCGGTGATCGCGAAGGGCATGGCCACGCGCGAACAGGTCGACGCCACCAACGCCCGGGTCGACGAGCTCGTCGGCCCGTTCGACGTGTGGTGCGTCTGCCCGCACGACGCCGGTGACGACTGCGCCTGCCGGAAGCCCCGGCCCGGGATGGTCCTCGACGCCGCCGAGCGGCTCGGCATCCCGCCGGAGTCGATCGTCGTCGTCGGTGACATCGGCGCCGACGTGCAGGCCGCCCGGAACGCTGGCGCGCAGGGGATCCTCGTGCCCACCCCGCGCACCCGCCGCGAGGAGGTCGACGAGGCCGACACCGTCGCCGCGGACCTGGACGAGGCCGTCACCCTGGTGCTCGAGCACGTCGGCAGCGTGGCGGACCGGGCGTGAGCGCCGGTCCGCGCGTCCTCGTCGCCCGGCTCGACTCCTTCGGCGACGTCCTGGTCGCCGGCCCCGCGGTGCGCGCGGTGGCCGCCGGGGCCGCGCACGTGACGATGCTGTGCGGACCGCAGGGAGCGCCGGCCGCCGACCTGCTCCCCGGCATCGACCGGGTGCGGGTGTGGGCGGCACCGTGGGTCACCGAGACCGCGCGTCCGATCGACGACGCCCTGCTCGCCGAGTTCCGCGCGCTGGTCGCCGAGGAACAGCCCGACGAGGCCGTCGTCCTGACGTCCTTCCACCAGTCGCCCCTGCCCCTCGCGCTGCTCCTGCGCCTGGCCGGGGTCCCCCGGGTCTCCGGGGCCTCGGTCGACCACCCCGGGTCCCTGCTCGACGTGCGGCTGCGCCCCGGCGAGGACCTGCCCGAGGACCTCCCCGAGCCCGAGCGCGCGCTGCGGATCGCCGAGGCGGCCGGGTTCCGGCTGCCGCCGGACGACGACGGGAAGCTCGCGGTGCGTCACGACGCCGTCCTGCCCCCGCCCGTGGCCGGCCTCGACCGCTACGTCGTCGTCCACCCCGGAGCCAGCGTCCCGGCGCGGTCGTGGCCGGAGTCCCACCACCGTGCGCTGGTCGCCGCCTACGCCGAGCGCGGCGTCCCCGTCGTCGTCACCGGCTCCCCCGGCGAACGCGCTCTGACCGCCGCCGTGGCGGGCGACACCGGCATCGACCTCGGCGGCCGCACCAGCCCCGCCGAACTCGCGGCCGTCCTCGCCGGCGCCGAGGTCGTCGTCGTCGGGAACACCGGTCCGGCCCACCTCGCCGCCGCCGTCGGAGCGCCCATCGTGAGTCTGTTCTCGCCCGTCGTCCCCGCCGTGAAGTGGGCGCCGTACGCCCCGCTCGTCGAACTGCTCGGCGACCAAACCGCACCGTGCCGTCTCAGCCGCGCTCGCGAGTGCCCGGTCCCCGGCCACCCGTGCCTGTCCGGAGTGCGCATCGCGGACGTCCTGGAGGCCCACGAACGGCTCGTCCACCGCGTTTCGCGGACTGATCGGAGAAGTCTGCGGGGCGGCTCAGAAGGCGCTGCGTAGCGTGCGCCACTGCTTCTCCTGCTCCTTCTCCTGCTGCTCCGGCAGCGGCGGGGAGCGACCCCATCGACACCGACCGGAAGGCCCTGCATGCGGATCCTCGTGTGGCACGTGCACGGCGGCTGGATGGACGCCTTCGTCCGCGGCCCCCACGAGTACCTCATCCCGACCACCCCGGCCCGTGACGCCTGGGGACTCGGCCGCGGCGGGCGCGACTGGCCGGACTCCGCGATCGAGATCGACCCGGCCGACGTCGCCGAGGCCGAGGTCGACGTGGTGGTCCTGCAGCGCACCGAGGAGCTCGAGGAAGCCCGCCGTCTGCTCGGTGGCCGAGACGTACCGATCGTCTTCGTGGAGCACAACGCCCCCCGGGTCGACGTGCCGAACAGCCTGCACCCGATGCGCGACCGCGACGACCTGACGATCGCGCACGTGACGCACTGGAACGCCCTGATGTGGGACTGCGGCACCACCCGGACCACCGTCGTCGAGCACGGCGTCGTCGACCCCGGCCCGCTGTACACCGGTGCGCTCGAACGTCTCGGCGTCGTCATCAACGAACCCGTCCGGCGCAACCGTGTCGTCGGCACCGACCTGCTCCCCCGCTTCGCCGAGGTCGCCCCGGTCGACGTCTGGGGCATCGGCTCCGAACGACTGCCGGAGCTCGGCTTCGGCGACCGCGTGGTCGCGCTGGGCGACGTCAAGGCCGATCCCATGCACGCTGCGCTCGCCGAACGGCGGGCCTACGTGCACCCGAACCGCTGGACCTCGCTCGGCCTGTCGCTCATTGAGTCGATGCACATGGCCATGCCGGTCCTGGTGCTCGCGACGACGGACGCGGCCCGCACGGTGCCGGATGAGGCCGGGGCCATCGCGACGGACGTCGAGGAGCTGGTGCGGGCCTCCAGGCTGCTGCTGGAGGACCCGGACGAGGCGCGTCGACGGGGGCTCGTGGCGCGGGAGGCCGTGCTCGCACGGCACGCGCTCGGTCGGTTCCTGGCCGACTGGGACGACCTGCTCGGCGACGCCGTCGCGCGCGGTGCGCGACGGAACCGTGCGGCGGGAGCCGCGCTCGAAGGGAGCCTGCGATGAAGATCGCCATGGTGTCCGAGCACGCGAGCCCGCTCGCCGTGCTCGGCGGGGTCGACGCCGGTGGGCAGAACGTCCACGTCGCCGAACTGTCCGGTGCGCTGGCCGACCGCGGCCACCACGTGACCGTCTACACGCGGCGCGACGACGCGTCGCAGCCGGTCCGTGTGCCCCTGCGTCCCGGCGTCGACGTCGTGCACGTCGACGCCGGTCCCGCGCGTACGGTGCCGAAGGACGAGCTGTTCCCGTTCATGGGGACGTTCGCGTCGGTGCTCGCCGCCGAGTGGTTCCTCGACCGTCCCGACGTGGTGCACGCGCACTTCTGGATGTCGGGTCACGCCGCCCTCGACGCGGTGACGCAGGTGCAGGCCCGGACCGGTGGGATGCGGATCCCGGTGGTGCAGACCTTCCACGCCCTGGGTGTCGTGAAGCGTCGGCACCAGGGTGCCGCGGACACCAGCCCGGCCGAGCGCGAGTGGGTCGAACCCGCCGTCGGCCGGAGCGTCGACCAGGTCGTCGCGACGTGCTCGGACGAGGCGTTCGAGCTCAAGGCCCTCGGCGTCCCGCTGCACCGCATCTCCGTGGTGCCGTGCGGGGTCGACGTGTCGCTCTTCCGTCCGGACGGCCCCGTCGAACAGCGCGACCGTCCGCTCCGGGTGCTCACCGCCTCACGACTCGTGCAGCGGAAGGGCGTCGGGACGACGATCGCCGCACTCGCCGCGCTCGTCGAACAGGGCCGTGACGTCGAGCTCGTCGTCGTGGGCGGTGCCGGTGTCGCCGGTGCCGACCTGGTGGACGACCCCGAGTACCAGCGCCTCGACACCCTCGCCCGGTCACTCGGCGTGCGCGACCACGTGACGTTCCGCGGGCAGCTCGGGCAGCAGGACATGCCCGCCGTCTACCGCAGCGCCGACGTCGTCGTCTGCGCCCCCTGGTACGAGCCGTTCGGCATCGTGCCGCTCGAGGCGATGGCCTGCGGTCGCCCGGTGGTCGCGTCGAGCGTCGGCGGGCTCATCGACACCGTCGTCGAGGACGCCACCGGCCTGCACGTGCCGCCGCGCGACGAGACCGCGGTCGCCGAGGCCGTCGGCGCACTGCTCGACGACCCGGAGCGCCGCGAGGCGTACGGCCGTGCCGGTCGACACCGCGCCGAGTCCCGCTACACGTGGCAGAAGGTCGCGGCCGACAGCGAGCGCGTCTACGAGCGCCTGCTCGCCGGCGCGACGTCGTCCGCCAGCACCACCGGGCCCGCCGTCGGCCGCTCGCGCACCACCCACGCCGGCCGGGTCACCCGCGCCGCGCAGTCGACGGAGAGGACCGCACGATGACCATCGACCAGCAGACCGGGCTCGAGGACCGCGCCGTCACCGACAGTGCCCGCGTCGTCGTCGACCACGTCGCGGCGTCGGTCCCCGTGATCGCCTCCCTCGTCGACCACAGGGACCACATCGCCGAGTGGGCGGACGACATCGCCGGCCGGCTCGTCGCCGGGCGTCGGCTGCTCGCCGCGGGCAACGGCGGCTCGGCCGCCGAGGCGCAGCACCTGACGTCCGAGCTCACCGGCCGCTTCGAGGGTGACCGACCGGCGTACTCGGCCATCTCGCTGCACGCCGAGACCTCGGCCGTCACCGCGATCGGGAACGACTACGGCTACGACCAGGTGTTCGCACGGCAGGTGTCGGCCCACGCCCGGGCCGGCGACGTCCTCGTCCTGCTGTCGACGAGCGGCAAGAGCCCGAACCTGCTGCGGGCCGCCGAGGCCGCTCGTGCCGTGGGTGCCCGTTCCCTCGCCCTGACCGGGTCCCGGCCGAACCCGCTCGCCGACCTGGTCGACGACGCGATCTGCATCGAGGGGCCGTCCGCCAACGTGCAGGAGGCGCAGCTCGTCCTGGTGCACGCGCTGTGCAAGGCGATGGAGCCGACGCTGCGTCGCGGGGGCCGTCGATGAGCGGGGCTGCTGACGCCGCTCAGCGTTCCGGCGCTGCCGGCGGCCGCGCCGCCGCCCCGCGCTTCCGCATCGTCGTCGTCGGGGACACCCTGCTCGACGTCGACGTGTCCGGCACGAGCGAGCGCCTGAGCCCGGACGCCCCCGTCCCCGTGGTGGACGTCGCCACCGACGACCGCCGAGCCGGTGGTGCCGGACTCGTCGCGACGATGCTCGCCCGCGACGGCCACGACGTCACCCTGGTCACCGTCCTGAGCGACGACGGCCGTGCCCAGGAGGTCCGCGACCTGCTCCCCGACGTCACGATCGTCGCCGGGCCGTCCGGAGTCCCCACCCCCGTGAAGACCCGCGTGCGCGTCGTCGACCACGCCCTCGTCCGGATCGACGAGGGCTGCGCGACCCCGCCCGTGCCCGGAGCCACCGACGCGATGACCGCCGCACTGGACGGCGTCGACGCGATCGTCGTCGCCGACTACGGCCGCGGGGTCGCCGCTGCCCCGGCACTCCGTGACGCCCTCACCCGTGCGGCCGAGCACCTGCCGGTGGTGTGGGACCCGCACCCCAAGGGCGCCGCCCCCGTCCCCGGCACCACCGTCGCCACCCCGAACGCGGCCGAAGCACGACGCTTCACCGACGTCGAGGGACACGGTGTGCCCTTCGCCACCGTCGCCGCCGCCCGGCTCGTCGAACAGTGGCAGGCCGGTGCCGTCGCCGTGACGATGGGTGACCGCGGCGCGCTGCTCGCCGACGCGCAGGGCGACAGCCGCTTCGTGCCCGCTCCGTCCGTCAGCGCCGGGGACCCCTGCGGTGCCGGCGACCGGCTCGCCGCGGGCGTCGCCGTCGCCCTGGCATCCGGGGCGGACGTCCCCGATGCCGTCTCCGCCGGCGTGGTCGCGGCGTCCGAGTACCTGGCCGCCGGTGGCGTCACCGCGCTCTTCGCCGACGACGGCCCCGCGCCGCTCGCCGTCCCCGGGGCCGACCGGGACGCCATGCGCCTGGTGCACGACGTCCGCAGCGCCGGCGGCACCGTCGTCGCGACCGGAGGCTGCTTCGACCTGCTGCACGCCGGACACGCCCGCACCCTGTCGGCCGCCCGTGCACTCGGCGACTGCCTGGTCGTGTGCCTCAACTCGGACTCGTCGGTCCGCGCACTGAAGGGCCCCGACCGGCCCATCATGACCCAGGACGACCGGGTCGAGCTGCTCCTGGCGCTCGACTGCGTCGACGCCGTCGTGGTGTTCGACGAGTCCACCCCCGACGAGGCCCTTCGCCGCTTCCGCCCGGACGTCTGGGCGAAGGGCGGCGACTACACCGCGAGCGAACTGCCCGAGACGGCGACCCTCGCCGAGTGGGGTGGCCGCGTCGTCACCGTGCCGTTCCACCCGGGCCGCTCGACCACCCGGCTCGCCGCCGCGATCGAACGCGTCGGCTGAGCGTCCGCTCGCCGTTCCACACCGGCTCGACCACTTCCCGCACCACTACGCAAAGGACATCCATGCCCGTCCCCACCACCCCCATCGGCCGCGTCCTCGTCACCGGCGGCGCCTCCGGACTCGGCGCCGCCGTCGTGGCCGCCGTCGCCGAGGCCGGCGGCACCCCGATCGTCCTCGACCTGCGGATCGACGCCGTCCCCGAGGGCGTCGACGCCGTCGCCGTGGACGTCTCGGACACCGACGCCGTCGAGCAGGCGGTCCGTGACGCCGCCGAGCGTCACGGTGGCCTCGACGCCGTCGTCACCGCCGCGGGCATCGACACCCCCGCCCCGATCGACGCGATCTCGTCCGGCAAGTGGGAGCAGATCGTCGGCGTCAACCTGATCGGCACCGCCTCGACCGTGCGCGCCGCCCTGCCCGCCCTCGAGGCCACGCACGGCCGCGTCGTCACGATCTCCTCGTCGCTCGCCCTGCGCGGCGTCGGCGACGGCACCGCGTACTCGGCGTCGAAGTTCGGCGTCCGCGGGTTCTCGCAGGCGCTGGCCGCCGAGACCGCCGGTCGCATCGGCGTGACCAACATCATCCCCGCCGGGATGCGGACGAACTTCTTCGCCGACCGGACCGAGCAGTACAAGCCCGGCCCGGACGCGCAGCTCATCGAGCCGGAGTACGTCGCGAACTCGATCATCTTCGCGCTCTCGCAGCCGGCCGGCTGCGAGATCCGCGAGCTGTCGATCATGCCGGCGACGGAGCCGAGCTGGCCGTAGCCGCTCGCCGCTGACGGACGGGAGGCGCGGTGCCGGCTGGCACCGCGCCTCCCGTCCGTCAGCGTGTGCCGTGCGCGGCGCACGCTGTGCTCTGGTGCGAGCTTCCGCACGCCGTGCGGGGCCGACGCGTCGCACGGAGTGTCGAACCTCGCATCGGGCGCTCGTGGCGCGGCACGGGGCGGCCTGGAGGCGCGTGCCGGGCCGGCACCGCGCCTCCCGTCCGTCAGCCGGTCGCGTCCACGGCGCGGCGCGCGTCGCGTCGGACCGTGCGGAGCAGGTCCTCGACGTCGGCGAGGACGGCCTCCGGCTCGACCTGGTCGACGTAGGACGGGTCGTGCTCACACCGTTCGGCGGTCCAGCCGACCTGGGTGACGTCCGCGCCGCAGACCGGGCACTGGGTCACGAAGGACAGGTGCACCC
Organism: Curtobacterium sp. MCBD17_026; assembly: GCF_003234895.2. Classification (NCBI taxonomy): domain Bacteria; kingdom Bacillati; phylum Actinomycetota; class Actinomycetes; order Micrococcales; family Microbacteriaceae; genus Curtobacterium; species Curtobacterium sp. MCBD17_026. The sequence continues at coordinate 1,774,991 of NZ_CP126281.1, forward strand.
GGTGCCGACCGCGGTCGAAGGGCCCGGCGTTGATCACGTTGCCGAACCAGAACACCCCGACCGTCGGGGTGCCGACGGCGACGGCGAGGTGCCGTGGACCGGAGTCGTCGCCGACCATGACGTCGGCCGCGGCGAGGACGTCGGGGAGTTCACGCAGCGGCAGTGACGCGGTGAGGTCGTGGACGCGCTCCTGCAGCTCCTGCGGCAGCGACGCGACGATGGCGGACGACGCCGGGACGTCGGAGTCGTCACCCACGAGCACCACGTCGTCACCGGCGGCGAGTCGGGCGCGGGCGACCTCGGCGAAGCGCGAGGGGCTCCAGCGGCGACGCGGGTCGGTGGCGCCGGGGTGGATCGCGACGAGTCGTCCCCGGACCCCGAGGCGCTGCCGGACCGCGGCACGCGCGGCCTCGGAGACGTGCAGTCGGGGGTCGAGGGTGACCGGTTCGGCGCCGGCCAGCGAGGCCACCTCGAGCGCCCGGACGACCTCGTGCTGGTAGTAGACGTAACGGACCCAGCGCTCCAGGACCTCGGCGTCCTCGGTGGCGGTGCCCACGGTGTGGCGGGCGCCGAGCCGGAGCAGGAACGGGTTCGAGTTGCGACCGCCGCCGTGCACCTGCACCGCGAGGTCGAAGCGCCCGTGCAGCCGGTCGAAGAAGTCCTGCTCGGTCGGTGCGCCGTCGCCGGAGTCCCGGACGCCGGGCACGACGGGGAGCTCCTCGAAGGCGTGGACGGCCTCGGTGCGACCCTCGAGCACCGGCCGCGCCGACGGTGCCCCGAGCAGCGTGATCCTCGCTCCGGGGTACGCGGCGGCCAGGGCCTCGACCGCCGGGAGGGCGAACATCAGGTCGCCCAGTCCCCCGCCGCGGAGCACCGCGATCTCGCTGACACCGTCGAACCGTTCTCCGCCCACACCGATTTGTTGCACAGCTCCACGTCTACCGGTCGGACCCGTCCGGACGCCCAGCAGCGCCCCCGGATGGACGAGAAGCGCGATGCCGTGACCGCACACAGCGGAGCACGAGCACCGTGTGAGGCCCCGCCCGCCTCCGGAAGGACCCCATGACGATCGCACCCCCCGCCGCCGACGACCTCGTGGTGACCGACCCCGTGAACGGATCGATCGCGTCCACCGTGCGCCGCTCGACCGAGGACGACGTCCGCAACGCCGTCGCCCGCGCCCGTGCCGCTGCCGGCGCCTGGGCCCGGACCGCACCGGCCGAGCGCGGTGCACTGCTGCACGCCGCGGCCGAGCACCTCCGTGCGCACGCGCAGGAGCTGGCGGACCTGAACACCCGCGAGACCGGCAAGGTGCCCGGCGACGCACTCGGTGGGGTCGAGGCCGGCATCGGCACGCTCGTGCAGTACGCCGAGCTCGGGCCGGTGCACCGGGGTGAGGCCCTGCGCGGGCAGTTCGGTGCCGCCGACTGGTCGGTGCCGCACCCGCGTGGCGTGGTGCTCGCCCTGACGCCGTGGAACGAACCGGTCGCCGTGGCCTGCGGGATCCTCGGCGCAGCGATCGTCACGGGCAACACCGTCGTGCACAAGGGCAGCGAACGGTGCCCGGCGACGTTCTCCCGACTCAACGCGCTCCTCGCCGAGGTCCTGCCGGACGGCGTGCTCATCGGCGTCGACGGCGACGCGACCACCGGCGAGCAGCTCCTGGCGCAGGAGGGCATCGACGTCTACGCGCACGTCGGCTCGACCGCGACCGGCGACCGCCTGAGCGAGGTGGCCGCGACCACCCGCGCCCACGTCATCCGCGAGAACGGCGGCAACGACCCGGTCGTCGTCGACGCGGACGTCGACCCGGAGTGGGCCGCCGCACAGGTCGCCCTCGGTGCCTTCGCGAACACCGGCCAGATCTGCACCAGTGTCGAGCGGGTGTACGTCCACCAGGACGTCGCCGAGCCCTTCGTCGCCGCGCTCGTCGCCGAGGCGGAGCGCCGCACGGCCGCACCCGCGGCCGAGTTCGGGCCTCTTGTGGACGACCGGCTGCGCGAGCTCGTGCAGAGCCACGTGGACGACGCGATCGCCCGCGGTGCCTCCGCCCGGACCGGTGGCGTCACGCCCGGCGGTCTCGGCTCGTTCTACCCGGCGACCGTCCTGACCGACTGCACAGACGAGATGCTCGTGCTGACCGAGGAGACCTTCGGCCCGATCGCCCCGGTGCGCGTCGTGTCGGACTTCGCGGAGGGCCTCCGGCTCGCCGCGGCCGACCGCTACGGCCTCGCCGCCACCGTGCTGACGAACGACACCGCGCACGCGCTCCGTGCCGCGGCCGAGCTGCCCGTCGGCACCGTCAAGGTGAACGCCGTGTTCGGTGGCGCTCCTGGCGGCAGTGCCCAGCCCCGCGGTGCCTCGGGTGCCGGGTTCGGGTACGGCCCGCACCTGCTCGACGAGATGACGACGACGACGGTGGTGCACCTCGAGGCAGCCCCGCCGCGGCGCACCGTGGAGCCGGAACGCGATGGCACCGGGCCCGCAGCCGCCGCCGGCGCCACCGCCGGCAGCGCCGACACCGTGGGAGGCTCTCGATGACCGCCGACGTCCGGCTGGTCCGTGACCTCGTCGCCACGGTCGACGACCGCGAACCCCTCGTCGTCGTCATCGGCGACTGCATCCTCGACCGCTGGACCGTCGGCGAGGCCGAGCGGGTCTCCCGCGAGGCCCCGGCCCCCGTCGTCCGCGTCACCGAGACCATCGCGGTGCCGGGCGGCGCGGCGAACACGGCCGTGAACGCCCGCGCCCTCGGCGCCCGGGTCCGCATGGTGGGGCTCATCGGTGACGACGAGGCCGGTGACGTCCTGCGCCAGCGGCTCGAGGCAGCCGGCGTCGACACGTCGTTCCTGGTCGAGATCCCCGGGGCCCGCACCACGACGAAGTCGCGCGTGGTCGGCGGTGACCGCGTCGTGGTCCGGGTCGACGAGCTGGCCGCGACCCCGACCGCCGAGCACGGCGAACGCCTCGCCCGCTCGGTGGCCCGCGCCATCCGGTGCGCCGACGCCGCCGTCGTGTGCGACTACGGCCTGGGTGTCCAGGCAGAGGACGTCGTGCCGATGCTCGACCGTGACCGTCCCGGCGCCGTCGTGGTCGACGCACACGACCTGACCCGCTGGGCCGCGCTGCACCCCGACCTCGTCACGCCGAACGCCGGTGAGACCGCGGCCCTGCTCGGCACGGAGCTCGGCACCGGTGCCGACCGCGTCGGCACCGTCGTCGCGGCCCGTGCCGACGTCCTCGCCCGCAGCGGTGCCCGTGCCGCGGTGGTCACGCTCGACCGTGACGGCACCGTGCTGCTCGAGCCGGGGTTCGACCAGGGGTTCCGCACGCGTGCGACGCCCGCCTCGGAGCAGCAGGCCTCCGGCGCCGGTGACACCTTCTGCGCCGCCGCGACCGTCGCCCTCGCCGTGCAGGCCCCCCTGCGCGACGCCGTCGCCGTCGCCCAGGCCGCTGCCGACGTCGTCGTCCGCGAGGCCGGCACGTCCGTCTGCACCGCCGCGGCCCTGCTCGACTCGGTGACCGCTCCGGCGGCGACCGTCGTCGACCACGACGAGCTCGCCACCGCGGTCGAGGCCGCACGGCAGGCCGGCCGCCGCGTCGTCTTCACGAACGGCTGCTTCGACGTCGTGCACCGCGGACACACCACCTACCTGCGGCAGGCCCGTGACCTGGGCGACCTGCTCGTCGTCGCCCTGAACGACGACGACTCGGTGCGCCGGCTGAAGGGCCCGGAGCGGCCGATCAACCCGGCCGAGGACCGCGCCGGCGTGCTCGCCGCGTTGGCCTGCGTCGACCTGGTCACGGTGTTCGCGACGGACACCCCCATCCCGCTCATCGAACGGCTGCGCCCCGAGGTCTACGTCAAGGGCGGCGACTACTCCCCCGAGATGCTGACCGAGACCGAGGTCGTACGCGGCTACGGCGGCGAGGTCGTCATGGTCGACTACGTGCCCGAGCACTCCACCAGCGCCGTCGTGCGCCGGATCCGCGAAGCCGCTGCGCGGTCCGAACCGGACCCGGCACCGTGACCGCCCGCTGGTCCGGGTCCTGGGCGAAGGCCCCCGATCCAGCGGACACGGGCACGGTCGACGTCGACGTGCTCATCCCGACCGTCGGCAGGCCGGCCGAGCTCGCCACGACGCTGGCCGGGCTCGCCGCCCAGACCGACGTCGACCTGCGCGTCGTGCTGAGCGACCAGTCCGCGGACGGGGACGCCGCCAGCGCCCCGGCGGTCGCCGCGATGCTGCGCGTCCTGGAGGCGCAGGGCCGGCCCGTCACGCTCCTCACCCACCCGGAACGGCGTGGCCTTGCAGAGCACCGGCAGTTCCTGCTCGACCACGCCGAGGCAGCCGCGGCGCTGTTCCTCGACGACGACGTCTGGCTCGAGCCGGGGTCGATCGCGCGGATGCTCGACGCGCTGCGCACCCTGGGCTGCGGGTTCGTCGGCAGCGCCGTGCAGGGGTTGTCCTACCTGCAGGACCGCCGTCCGCACGAGACCTCGGTGTTCGAGCGGTGGGACGGCCCCGTCGTGCCCGAGGTGGTGCGCCGCGGGACCCCCGGCTTCGACCGCTGGTCGCTGCACAACGCCGCGAACCCGACGCACGTCGCCGCCGACCTCGACCTGCACCCCGGCGAGTGGGTGCCCTACCGCGTCGCGTGGGTCGGTGCCTGCGCGCTGTACGACCGTCGTGCGCTCGAGGAGGTCGGGGGCTTCCGGTTCTGGGACACCCTGCCACCCGAGCACGCCGGCGAGGACGTCGTCGCGCAGTGGCGGGTGATGGAACGCTTCGGCGGTGCGGGCATCATGCCCTCGGGAGCCGTGCACCTGGAGGCCCCGACCACCGTCGTCGACCGCCGGGTGGACGCACCTGACGTGGTGTTCGCGGACGGGAACGTCATACCGCGGTAGGGGGTGGTCGAGACCGCCGCGGGATGGCAGCCGCGCGCCGGCTCCGTAGCGTCGTCCCCGTCGACGAGTTCCGTCGGCGGGAGGGAGCACCCCGTGTTCGACCAGATCACCCCGCTCGTCGTCGAGCTGGCCGCGAGTCCGCTCGTCTACGTCGTCCTCTTCGCCCTGTGCCTGGTGGACGGCTTCTTCCCGCCGGTGCCGAGCGAGGCCGCCCTGGTCGCGATCGCCGCCATCGCCGCGACGTCCGGACAGCCCGTCCTCGCCGTGGTGCTCGTCGTCGCCGCCCTCGGAGCGATCGCCGGCGACTCGATCGCGTACTGGATCGGGCGCCGGATCGGGTTCGCCCGGCTGACCCGGTCGAAGCGACCACGGATCGCGGCGGCCTTCGCGTTCGCGGAGCGGCAGATGCAGCGCCGGTCCGCCAGCCTCATCCTGACCGGGCGCTTCATCCCGGTCGGTCGTGTCGCCGTCAACACCACGGCCGGCGCGACCGGCCTGCCCTACCGCCGGTTCCTCGCGATCAGCGCGATCGCGGGGCTGGCGTGGTCGGCGGTGTCGATCGGCATCGCCCTCGCCGCGTCGAGCGTGCTGCACGAACCGATCGTCGCGGCCCTGGTGTCGATGGTGGTCGCCGCCGCGCTCGGGATCGCGGTCGACCGGGTGCTCGGTACCATCAGCCGCAGGCGTGACGCCCGCGAGGCCCGCGCCGCAGCCACACCCGACACCGCACGAGCCGACGCCGCGCCCGGACTCACCGATGCCGCGCCCGCCACCGCCCCCGCACCCTGCCTCGCCCGAACCGGAGAGATCGCCCGCCCGTGACCGTCGTCCCGAAGCCCCGCCCCAGCTGGGTCCGGCCTGCCGTGCAGATCGGCTTCGTCCTCGTCGTGGTGTCCCTGTTCGCCGTCGCGGCACCCGTGACCGCGGTGTTCTACGGCGTCCCCGTGCCGCTCGCGATGCTCGTGACCGCCGTGTTGTCAGCGAGCGTCGGCCTCGCACCGCTCGTCCCCCGCACGGCGTCGGTCGCGCACCTCGCCGCCCTCGCCGGCCTCGGGATCCTGACGGCACCCGGCACCGTCGGCCCCTGGCCGGTCTCGGTCACGAGCATCATCGGGCTGAGCGTGCTGCTCGTGGTCTTGGGCGTCCGCACCACCTGGCGGCTCACCGCGGTGGTCTGGGTCGCGGCGACGCTGCTCACCCTGCTGCTCATCGGCGTGACGCCCGACCGGTGGGGGCAGGTCGACGTCTGGGCGACGAGCTTCGTGGTGAGTGCCGGCGACACCCTCGTCGTGGCTGCCGCGGCGGTCGTCATCGGGCAGCGCCGGACCGTGCGCGAGGAGCTCGCCGCCGCCCGCCGCGACACCGAGCTCGAGCAGGCCCGACGGCGGAGCGTCGAGGAGCGCTCCCGGATCGCCCGTGAGCTCCACGACGTGGTCGCCCACAGCATGTCCGTCGTGCACATGCAGGCCGAGTCCGCCCCGTACCGCGTCGCGGACCTGCCGCCGGAGGCCCGCACCGAGTTCGCGGCCATCGCCGAGACCTCGCGCACGGCACTGCGGGAGATGCGGCAGCTCCTCGGCACCCTGCGTGGCGACGCCGACGCCGAGCGCGCACCGCAGCCGCGGCTCGCCGACCTGCCCGCGCTGGCGAACGCCACCCGCGCGGCCGGCATCCCCGTCGACCTCCGACTCGACCAGGGGATCGTCGACGACGTCGACCGGCTCGCACAGCTCACCGTGTACCGGGTCGTGCAGGAGGCGCTCGGCAACGTGGCCCGGCACGCGCCCGGCGCGACCACCGTCGTGACGGTCGGGAGGCACGGGTCGGCCCTCACGGTCGAGGTCGCCAACACCGCGCCACCGGTCGGCAGCGTGCCCGGTGCGCCGCCGGACGACGGTGGCTTCGGCCTGGCGGGGATGCGCGAGCGCGTCGCCGCGCTCCGCGGCACGATCGATCACGGGCCGGACCCGGCCGGCGGCTTCCGTGTCGCCGTGCGTCTGCCCACCCAGCCCGCCGCGACCACGTCGCAGCCGACGGCCGACGGAGGAAGCCGATGACGCGGGTGATGGTGGTGGACGACCAGCAGATGTTCCGTGTCGGACTGCGGGCGATCCTCCAGGCCCAGGACGACGTCGAGGTCGTCGGCGAGGCCGCGAACGGCACCGAAGCGGTCGTGATGGCGATCCGACTCCGGCCGGACGTGATCCTGATGGACGTCCGGATGCCGGAGCTCGACGGGATCGAGGCGACCCGGCGGATCACCGCGGCACCCGCGGAGTCGCCCGTCCGCGTGGTGATGCTCACGACGTTCGACATCGACGATTACGTGTTCGACGCGCTCCGTGCCGGGGCGAGCGGGTTCCTGCTCAAGGACGCGAGCGCCGAGGAGCTCGTGCAGGCCGTCCGGACCGTCGCAGCCGGCGACTCCCTGCTCGCACCGAGGGTGACCCGGCACCTCGTCGAGGCCTTCGTCGCCGGCCCGCAGCCGGCGGCCGCGCGGACCGAGGTGCTCGACGTGCTGACCGACCGGGAGCGGGACGTGTTCCTGCTGATGGCGCGGGGGCGGTCGAACGGGGAGATCGCGGTGGAGCTGTTCATCGCGGAGCAGACCGTGAAGACCCACGTCGGCCGCGTCCTGGCGAAACTGCAGCTGCGGGACCGGGTGCACGCCGTCGTGCTGGCCTACGAGAGCGGGCTGGTCATGCCGTCCGCGTGAGGTGCGGGCCCGAGACGCGACCACAGACGGACGGGAGGCCCGGTGCCAGCTGGCACCGGGCCTCCCGCCAGAGGTGTGGTCGCGACTCAGGCGGCGAGGTGCGCCTGCAGGAACCAGCGGTCCTTGGTCAGCGCACGCTCGATCTCGATCGCGACGTCCTGGCTGTTGAGGTCGACCTCGTCGAGGCCGTCGACCGCACGGCGGACCTGCAGCAGCGCGGCGTCGATCTGGGCGATCACCTCGGTGATGGTGACGTCCGAGTTCTGGAAGCCCTGCGACAGCGGCGGCAGGGTGGTGTTCGCGGCGACGGTCGCGATGCGCGAGTCGACCGGCAGGCCGAGGGCGACGATGCGCTCCGCAGCCTTGTCCGCGTAGTCCTGCGCGTGCTCGACGATCTCGTCGAGGAGTTCGTGCACGCCGACGAAGTTGCGGCCACGGACGTGCCAGTGCGCCTGCTTGCCGTTGACGACGAGCGCCTCGAGGTCGATGACGACGGGGGCGAGGAACTGGGCGACCCCGGCTGCGAGCTCCGGCGTGGTCGAGAACGGGGACGTGGTGCTGGGGGTGGTGGTGCTGCTCTGCGTGGTCATGTCGTTTCCTCCTCCGTCGTGGCTACACCCGCGTGCCTGGCCCTGTCCGGACCGGCGCGGTGCTGCCGATGGTCACAACCATGCCCGCCTCTTTTGCATGCCGCAAGGAAGAGCAGGCTGCCCTTACCCGCCGTACTCGACCTGGACCTGCTGGCCGGCGTCGGTGAGTCCGAGCTGCACCATGGACCGTGCGCGCTCGATCCACGGGCTGTCCGCACACCCGATCCACACCGAGGTGCGGGGCTCGCAGCCCGTCACGCACCACTCGGCGGCCCACCCGGTCAGGGCGTGGGCGAGGGCTTCGCCGTGGTCCGCGAAGACCAGCGGGGCGACGGCCGAGCTGCGGGCGCTCCGGACCAGCCAGGTCACGGTGACGCGCGGCGGGGCCGGCAGGATGCGGATCTGCTCGTCGAGGGCGACCTCGACGAAGACCTGCCCGTACGCGTTCTCGGGGAGTTCCTCGAGCTGGCGGTGGATCTCGACGAGGTCCTCGGCACCGCCCGCGATGAGGATGCGTTCGCTGGGCTGTCGCCGGGTCCGTGCCATGTGGCAACGGTAAGGGAAGCCTTACCTCATCACAAGGGGGAACGACCGGTTCCGGCGATGTCCACAGCGGGCACACTGAGTTCGTGCGACAGGAACCGCCACATCCACGACAGGGCGACCGTGTTCGTCAGCCCCGGGACGCCCTGGGCGATCTGGGTCGCGACGCCGTCGCTGTACGCGGCGAGCTGCAGCGCGACGGTGTCGGCGTCCACCGTGTCCCCGTGCCCGTCCCGTTCGCCGGCCCCGTCCGCGGTGGCCCCGAACACCCCGGCGTCCACTCCCCGCCGGATCACCCGCACCAGGCACGCCTCCCAGACGCGGATGCGTTCGGCGTACTCGGCGGCGACCTCGGGCCGCCGGACCACCGCGGTCCAGTAGTCGGACCAGATCCGCCAGTGCTGCCGGACCTGCTCGGTGTCGCCGAACAGCGGGGCCACGAGCATCCGCAGCCCCACCAGCACGTCGGGTTCGGCGTCGACGGCCGCGACGATGGCGCCGTAGAAGCGCTCGGTCTCGAGCACCACGACCTCGTTGAGGATCTCCGCGACGCTGCCGAAGTGGTAGGTCACGGTGCCGACGGAGACGCCGGCCTCGGCCGCGATGTCGCGCAGTCCGGTGGCACCGACGCCGTTCCGGACGATCACCGCGCGGGCGGCCTCGACGATCATCGCGCGTCGGACCTCCGGGCGCTGCCGGACGCGTGCGGCCGCGGTCATGCCGAGGTCCGCGGGACGTCCTCGACGAAGGTCCTCTCGGTGACGAGCACCTCGGGTTCGTCGGGTCCGCCATCGCGGGCCCAGGCGCGCACCGTGTTGACGACGTGGAAGGTGTCGGCGTCGGCGCTGACCTCGGACGTCGTCTCGAGGCGCGCGGCCCACTCCGGCTTCGTCAGCCCGATCGCCCAGCGGGAACTCGCCCGTGCGCTGGTCGGGTCGTCGGAGCGGATCCGGTACGTCTCGCGGGCGTCCTCGGTGAACACGAGGCCGTCCGGGTAGACGCGCCCGCCGCCGTACCCGGGGTCGACGTCGAGCGTCCACTCCCCCGTCTCGACGTCGTGCGTCACCGTGCGCTGCGGCAGCGGGTCGGCCGGCGCCACGGGTTCGATCACGAGGGGCTCGGACCGTTCGGGCCCGGCGAAGGCCACCCCGTCGTCGGTCGACCGGGTCCAGGTGGGCAGGGTGACGCTCGAGGCGGTCGGGTCGATCGTCACGGTGGCCTCGACACCGTGCGGCCACACCCACGGCCAGTAGGACGACGAGACCGCGATGCGCAGCCGGTGTCCGGCGGCGAACCGGTGTCCGGTCGAGACCAGGCGCACGGGCAGGTCGGCAGGCGTCCCGGGCACGAGCACGTCGTCGCGGTCCATCCCGTCGCGCTTGGCGGCGTTCAGCACCCCGCGCGTGACGAGCGTCGACGAGCCGTCCGGTGCGACGTCGCAGAGCCGGACGGTCAGGGTGGCCCGGGGTTGGTCGCTCGTGACGGACAACCGCACGAGCACGTTGCCGAGCAGGTCGAACGCCTTGCCGACGGGCAGGTCGAAGGTGACCGAACGGCCGTCCTCGGCGCGCTGGTCCGGCGGCAGGTCGGTGGCGTTGCCGAACGGGAAGAAACGCCCGGCGTCCACCCCGGTGTGCTGCGGCGACCGCACGACGACCGGTCCGAGGTCACCGCCCCGCAGTGCGGCGAGGGGCAGGACGCGCTCGTGGGTCGCGGCGGAGGGCCACGCCTCGGCACCGATCCAGCGACCGCGACGATCGGCGTAGTACGGCGCGGGGGCTTCGCCCTCGTTGATCCAGGCCCGCAGTGCGGGGTCGTCGTCGACGCCGGTGTCGACCCCGCGCAGCCAGCGGTCCCACCACCGCAGGGTCTCCTGCAGGAACCCGATCGACGGCCCCGGCGCGAGCCCGCGGTCCGGGTACTGGTGCGACCACGGGCCGATGATGCCCTTCACGGGGGCGCCGACGTGGTCGACGAGCCGGAGCACGGCGTCCCGGTAGGGGTCCGCCCAGCCGCCGACGGCGAGCACCGCGGCGCGGATGCCGTCGTAGTCCTCGGCGGCGCTGCCGTGCCGCCAGTAGTCGTCGCGTTCCTGGTGCGCCAGCCACACCGGCGTCAGCGGGCGGTTCGCCTCGAGGCGTTCCCGCCAGCGGTCGATCCACCCGGCGCCGACGACCTCGGGCCGGGGCGGCCGGGAGTTGAAGGCGAACATGGTCGCGCCCCAGGCCGCCATGTCGATGCCGAGCACGGCGCCGCCGACGTAGTGCACGTCGTTGTCGTACCGGTCGTCCGTCGAGCACACCGTCACGATGGCCTTGAGCGCGACGGGTGCCCGGGCCGCGAGCTGCAGCGCGTTGAAGCCGCCCCACGAGATGCCGAACATGCCGACGGCGCCCGTCGACCACGGTTGCTCGGCGAGCCAGGCGATCACGGCCTCGCCGTCGAGCAGCTCCTGCTCGCTGTACTCGTCGTCGAAGAACCCGTCGGACGACCCGGTGCCGCGGATGTCGACCCGCACCGAGGCGTACCCGTGCTGGGCGTACCAGGGGTGCCGCTCCGAGTCGCGCGGTGCGGTCCAGTCGTCGAGCCGGTACGGCAGGTACTCGAGCAGCACCGGCGTCGGACCGCCCGGCCCACCCGGCTGCGTCGGCGACTGCGACGGTGCCCAGATCCGGGCGTGCAGCCGCACGCCGTCGGGCATCGGGATCCACTCGTCGCGGACCGTCACGCCCGCGGGCAGCGAGCCGAGGTCGCCGATGGCGGTGAAGGTGGCGGCGGCGGTGCCGTGGTCGGTGCCGTCGTCGGTCGTCATGCGTCCTCCCAGTTGCGGGTGCGGTGTCCGTCGCCGTGGTCGGTCCAGCCGTCGGTGTGCCGCCAGCGCGGCACCCCGTCACCGACGTCGGGCAGGGTCGTGCTGCCGGGTTCGAGCGTCGCCGCGAGCAGCGTCGACGTGTACGGGTGGTTCGGGCCGGTGAACACCCGCTCGGTCGGTCCGATCTCGACGATGCGGCCACCGGTCATCACCGCGACCCGGTCGGCCACGCCCCGGACCACGGCGAGGTCGTGGCTGATGAACAGGCAGGCGAGGCCCCGCTCGCGCTGCAGGTCGGCGAGCAGCGCGAGGATCCCCGCCTGCACCTGCACGTCGAGCGCGGTGGTGATCTCGTCGGCGATCACGAGCGACGGCTCCGCGGCCAGTGCGCGGGCGATCCCGACGCGCTGGCGCTGCCCACCGGACAGCTGCGCGGGCAGTCGGTCGGCGAACTCCGGCCCGAGCCCGACCTGGCTGAGCAGGGCACCCACGCGCTCCCGCGAGGACGAGCCGCTGAACAACCGCAGCGGCCGCGCGACGGCCGCGCCCACGGTGCGCCGCGGGTTGAGCGACGTGTCCGCGTTCTGGAAGACGAGCTGCACGGCGCGCCGCAGGTCGGGCGCCCGTCCGGCGATCGGCTCGCGCAGGTCGCCGCGGGTCGTGCCGTCGTCGTACGTGAACGTCCCCGACTCGGCCGGCACCAGTCCGGCCAGCGCCGTCGCGAGCGTCGACTTGCCGCTGCCGGACTCGCCCACGACGGCGAGCGTCTCGTGCGCGGCGATCGTGAACGAGACGCCGTCGACGGCGGCCGGCAGACCGCGGCCGTAACGGATCACCAGGTCGTCCGCGGTCACCACGGGGCGGGCGGCGCGCTCGGGAGGTGCGGTGCGGGTGGCCGTGGAGCCGACCGTCCCGGGGACGGACGGGTCCAGGGCGTCGCGATCCCTCCCTCCAGGCCGTCGTCCGTCCGGCACCGCGGCCAGCAGGGCACGCGTGTACTCGTGCTGCGGAGCGGCGAAGAGCGCCGCCGTGGCGGCGTGCTCGACGACCTCGCCGTCGCGCATCACGGCGATCTCGTCCGCCATGGCGGACACCACCCCGAGGTCGTGGCTGACGAGCAGGACGGCCATGCCGAGCTGCCGACCGAGGTCGGCGACCAGGTCGAGGACCGCGGCCTGCGTGACGACGTCCAGGGCGGTGGTCGGTTCGTCGAGGACGAGCACGCGCGGCCGGGCGGCGACGGCCATCGCGATGGCGATGCGCTGCTGCTGCCCGCCGGACAACTGGTGCGGGTACCGGCGGACGATCGCGTCGGGGTCCGGCAGCCGGACCAGCCGGACCAGCTCGGCGACCCGTTCGGGGCCGTCGGGCTCGCCGTGGGCGCGGAGAGCCTCGCGGATCTGCTCACCGACGCGCATCGACGGGGTGAGTGCCTGCCCGGCGTTCTGGGCGACGACCGAGGCGGTGCCGCCGCGGAGCGCCCGGCGGCCGGCCGGCGACAGGGCGAAGACGTCGGCCCCGTCGACACGGACCGTCCCGGCGTCGATCGCCGACCCGGCGCGCAGGTGTGCCAGGAGCGTCCGCGCGACGGTGGACTTGCCGCTGCCGGACTCGCCGACCAGGCCGAGGGTGCGACCGGCCTCGATCGTGAACGAGACACCCCGGACGACGGGGACGCGTCGCTTGCCGGCGGCGTACGAGATGGACAGGTCGTCGACGCGGACGGTCGCGTCGGGCACGGTCGTCGTCGCGGCGGACGTCGTGCCGGTGTCGGTGCGGGTCATGCGCTGACTCCCTGCTTCGCACGGTCGACGCCGAGCGACTTGCTCAGCCCGTCGGCCGCGAGGTTCAGTCCGATCACCAGCGTGGCGAGTGCCACGATCGGGGCGAGCGTGCCGAGCGGCACCACGGTGAGCGCGGTGCGGTTCTCCTGCACCATCAGGCCCCAGTCCGGGGTCGGTGGATTCGCGCCGAAGCCCAGGAAGGACAGCGACGCGACGAGCAGCACGATCCACGAGGCCCGCATCGCGTACTCGACGAGCACGACGTCCAGCACGTTCGGCAGGATCTCGCGGAACACGATCGACAGCGGCCGCTCCCCCCGGGCGCGGGCCGCGGTGACGTAGTCCTGGGTGATCACGGTGCGGGCGGCGCCGCGGACGACCCGGGTCACCGCGGGGGCGTAGACGACCGTGACGGCGAGGACGATGACCCAGAGGCCGGCGTCGAAGACCGTCACGACGACCAGGAGCGCCAGGATCGACGGCACGCTGAGCAGGGCGTCGACGACGCGCATGACGACCTCGTCGAACCAGTTGTCGGCGTAGGCCGTGACGCAGCCGAGCACGGTGCCGACCGCGACGGCGATCGTGGTGGCGAGGAAGGTCACGGACAGCGCGTAGCGACCGCCGTTCAGGGTGCGGGAGAGCACGTCACGGCCGTACTGGTCGGTGCCGAGCCAGTGCGTCCACGTCGGACCGGCGAGCACGTCGCCGGCGTTCGTGGCGACCGGGTCGTGACCGGCGATGACCGGCGCGAGCAGGGCGAGGACGACGTGCAGGGCGATGAGGCCGAGGCCGATGCTCAGCGCCGTCGACCCGCGCAGGGGTGCGAGCGCGCCGGCGAGCACGTCGCGTCGGGCGCTGCGGCGGGGTGCGGTGGCGGTCATGCGGCGGCCTTCCTGGTGCTGCGGGCGCCGCGGGTGCGCGTGCGCGGTCGTCGCTGGCGGGTCCGCAGCTTCGGGTCGAGTGCGAGCGCGACGAGGTCGGCGGCCAGGTTGCACACGACGTAGATCAGGGCGCTCAGCAGGGCGATCGCCTCGATGGTGGGCAGGTCGCGGTTGAACACCGACTCGAGCATGAGCTTGCCCATCCCCGGGTAGTTGAAGACGTTCTCGACCACCACGACACCGCCGAGCAGCCACGCGACGTTGAGCGCGACGACGTTCAGCGTCGGGAGCAGGGCGCTCGGGACCGCGTGCTTCCAGACCACCCGGCGCATCGTCAGGCCCTTGAGCTCGGCCGTCGTGACGAACTCCGACGCCATCACGTCGATGGTCGACGAGCGGGCCGTCCGCACGATGTAGGCGGCCATCGCGAGGGTCAGCACGATGATCGGCAGCCAGATGGTGGGCAGCAGCTCGGCGACGGGGGCGTCGCTCCCCCGCAGCACGACGGCGGGGAAGACCGGCAGGCCGATCGCGAACAGCAGCACCAGGACGGTGGCGACCATGAACTCCGGCACGCTCATCACGACCAGGCTGACGATCGAGATGACCCTGTCGCTCGGACGGGCGCGGCGGACACCGGCGACGACCCCGAGCGTCAGGGACACCGTGACGCCGACGAGCATCGCGGGCACGGCGACGAGCATGCTGTTCCGGAAGGCCGTGAACAGCGTCGGGGCGACCGGTTCGCCGCTGACGAGCGAGGTGCCGAAGTCGCCGTGCACCGCGCCGCCGAGCCACTGCAGGTAGCGGAGCCACACGTTCTGGTCGAGGCCGAGGGTCTCGCGCAGCTGCTCGACGGCGTCGGGGGTGGCGTTCTGCCCGAGCAGCTGCTGGGCGACGTCGCCGGGGAGCGCCTGCACCGCGAGGAACACGAAGAGCGAGGCGAGCACCACCGTCAGCACGGCGATGCCGACCCGGCGGAGGACGGGGACGAGGACGTCCGACGGCGTGTTCGTGGTCGTCATCGGCGCAGTCCGATCCGCAGGTAGTCGAACTCGAAGCCGTACTCCGAGTAGTTCACGACGTCGCGGGACAACCCCACGAGCCGGTCGCCGAACATCGGCGTCATGTCGGCGCCGTCCTCGACGACGAGCCGCTGGGCGTCCTGGTACAGGGTGAGCCGCTTGGCGTCGTCCATCTCGGCGCGGGCGTCGTCGAGCAGCCCGTCGAAGGTCTCGTTCGACCAGGCGCTCTCGTTGTACGACGACCCCGAGCGGAAGATCTGGTTGAGCAGCTGGTCGATCGGCCGCCCCGTGAACCAGTAGCTCACCATGAGCGGCTTCTGCATCCAGATCTGCGTGTAGTACGAGTCCGAGCTCGCGTTGCGGACGGTCAGACGGATCCCCGCGTCGGCGACGGCGTCGCGGTAGGCGACGGCCATCGGGGTGAACACCGACTCGTAGCTCGACGTGTAGATCGCGGCGCGGAAGTCCTCACGCCCGGCCTGCTTGAGCAGCGCCCGGGCCTTGTCCGGGTCGTACTCGCGGTGGTCGTCGACGAACGCGGCGAGCTGCGGCGGCACGGGGTTGTCCCAGCCTGCCGAACCGGTGCCCTGCAGCGCGGTGTCGACGATCTTCCGGGGGTCGTAGGCGAGCTTCATCGCCTGGCGCACCCGCGGGTCGCTGAACTCGTCACTCGTGGCGAGCATCGGGATCGTGTACCACTGGGCGTTCTTCGACCGGGCGACGGTGGCGCGGTCGGACGCCGACACCACCCGAGCGGTCGCGAAGTCCAGGTTCGTCTGCGAGATGAGGTCGATCTGCCCGGCGAGCAGGGCGTTCACCCGCGCGGTGGTGTCCTGGATCGAGTAGAAGTCGATGCCGTCGAGTGCCGGGCGGCCAGCGAAGTGGTCCGGGAACGCCTCGACGCTGCCGGCACCGGCGGGGGTGAACGACGACAGCCGGAACGGCCCCGTCCCGATCCCGGTGCGGCCGATGTCGGCGATGGCGTCGGCCGGCACGATGTAGCACTGGTAGGCGGTGAGCAGCGACGGGAACTCGGCGTTCGGCTTCGTCAGCGAGAAGCGCAGCGTGTACGGGTCGACGGCGCGCATCGAGTCGGCGTCCATGACCTCGCCGAGCACCCCGGCCTGCGGGCTGCCGGTCTTCTCGTCGAGGATGTGCCGGATGCTCGCGATGGCGTCGTCGGCGGTGAACCGGGACCCGTCGTGGAAGACCACGCCCCGGCGGAGCGCGAAGGTCCACTCGGTGCCGTCGGCGTTCGCGGACCACTCCTCGGCCAGGTCCGGCACCGGGGTGCCCTGCTGGTCGAGCTTGACGAGCCGGTTGTACAGCGCGCCGAGGTACTCGTAGGCCGACAGCGAGCTCGCGGAGTCGAGGGTCTCGGCGGCGGACGCGGCGGGCCGTGCGATGCGCAGGCGTCCGCCGCGACGGGCGACACCGGTGGCCGCGGCCTCGGGGATCGTGGGGGTGCCGGCGGACGCACCGGAGCTGCATCCGGCGAGGGTGAGCAGGCCGAGGCCGGCCAGACCGGCGGCGCCGGTGATGAGCGCCCGACGGCTCGGACCGTGGGCATTGCGGGGTTCGGGGACGATGGGCTGCATTCGGGGTGACCCCTCCTGTAATCGTTCCGGTGAACGATAGAGGTCCCGAGCCGATCCCCCAAGCCCGCTCCCGACGCACGGGCCACCACCGCGTCCGACCCGATCCGCGAGCCCGCGCGGATCCGCCGCCGCGCACGACCGTTCCGTCCACGCGTCGAACGTTTACCAACCCGTTACACGGGCGCGCCCGGTTCGCGGCATGATCGGGAACGCACCGACGTCCCCGAGGAGGACCATGGCCACGTTCACCCGCGGGTTCGGCGGTCGACGCGACGACCGCGACGACGCCCGCATCCCGCCCGGTCAGACCCTGGTCCGCGACTGGCCCGTCCTGTCCGCCGGAGCGACGCCCGACATCGAGCCGACCGACTGGGCCTTCTCGATCCGCACCGAGTCCGGCCTGCACCAGTGGACCTGGGACGAGGTGCGCGCGCTCGGCGTCGAGGACGTCACCGTCGACATCCACTGCGTCACGCACTGGACCAAGCTCGACATGCCCTGGCGGGGTGTCCCGCTCGACCGCCTGTTCGAGGACGTCGAGACCGAACTCGACTACTGCATGGTGCACAGCTACGGCGGCTACACGACCAACGTCCCGCTCGACGAGCTGCTCGACGGCAAGTCCTGGATCGCGTTCGAGGCCGACGGCGAGCCCCTGACGCCCGAGCACGGCGGGCCCGCCCGCCTGCTGGTGCCCCACCTGTACTTCTGGAAGAGCGCCAAGTGGGTGCGCGGCATCGTCATGCAGTCCGACGACGAGCCCGGCTTCTGGGAGAACGCGGGCTACAACCTGCACGGCGACCCGTGGAAGGAAGAGCGGTACTGGTGACGCTCCCCGACACCGGCCTGGAGGCACGGATCACCCCCGTCGCTCGTCCCGCCACGCGCAGGCGACCGGCCTGGCACGCCGCCACCGTCGCGTCCGTCGGCCGCGAGACGACGAACGCGCGCCGGATCGTCCTCGACGTCCCCACCTGGCCGGGCAACGACCCCGGGCAGCACCTGGACCTGCGGCTGACCGCCGAGGACGGCTACCAGGCACAGCGCTCGTACTCCATCGCATCGGCCGGCCCCGCGACCGACGTCGTGCTCGCGGTCGACCGGGTGGACGGTGGCGAGGTCTCGCCGTTCCTCGTCGACGCCGTCGAGGTCGGCGACGCGCTCGAGGTCCACGGCCCCCTGGGCGGCTGGTTCGTCTGGCGGCCGGGCGAGTCCAGCCGTCCGGTCCAGCTCATCGCCGGCGGCTCCGGCATCGTGCCGCTCGTCGCGATGGTGACCGCCCACGCCGAGGCGGACGACCCAGCACCCTTCCGGCTCCTCGCGGCCGTCCGCACACCGGACGACGTGTTCTTCCGTGCGGAACTCGACCAGGCGCTCGCGAGCCGGGCACCGCTCGAGGTGACCCACGTGTACAGCCGCACCGCGCCTCCAGGCTCGTCCGTGCCGGCCGGCCGGCTGACGCGGGACGCGCTGGCTGCCGCGGTGTTCCCGCCGGACGCGGGTGCCCTGGTCTACGTGTGCGGGTCGACGCCGTTCGTCGAGCAGGTGCTGCGCTGGCTCACCGAGCTCGGACACGACACGAGTGACGTCCGCGCAGAACGGTTCGGGGGCAACTGATGGTCGTCGTGGACGGCAACGCGCTGGCCGGGACGCTGGCCGACAGCCTCGGTCCGGAGCCGACCGGCGTCACTCTGCGCTGCGCCGGGTGCGGTTCGCTCGGGGTGCTCGGGCAGACCACCGTCTACCGCACCGCGATGGGGTCGGTGGCACGCTGTCGCGGGTGCGACACGGTGCTCGTCACGGTCGTCGAGTCCGGAGCCCGGCGGTGGGTGGGGTTGCCCGGCGCACGCACGATGTCGGCGGCAGTACCGGACGGCATCGAGTAACACAAGGCTCGAGCGGCGGGTCGTGCGGGTTCCTTGCGGGTTCCCGCAACCCTGGATCCGGTTCCCACCCGAACGGGGGACGGCTCCGGATACATCCTCGGAACTGCACCGGGCCACCCACCCGGCGCGTACCAGTGGGGGCAGGGTCGCCTCCGCGCCCGGTGGGCGCGGGTACCCGAAGCCTGCGCCCGCCGGGGCCCCACCCCTTCGTCGTCAGGCCGCCCGGGAACGACGGAACCCCCGCCGCTCTGGTGAGCGATCGGGGGTTCCGGTGGTGCTTCGTTGCTTCGTTCTCGTGTTCTTGGTCGTGTCAGACCCGAGCGGATGACGAGATTCGAACTCGCGACCCTCACCTTGGCAAGGTGATGCGCTACCACTGCGCCACATCCGCATTCCACACGCCGTGCCGGCCGTGCGGAGACGACTCTACCCGATGACGGGCGGCATCACCGGTTCCGGTCCGGTTCCGGGCGTGTCCGGCGCGGCGCGGGCCGTCCGTCAGGTCGACGGAGTTCGATCGGACCATGAGCTACGTGCACGACAATCCCGGCGGGGCCGAGGCCCACGGCGTCGACCTGGTCGACGGCGACGCCCCCGCGATCCGGATCCTGGTGCACGGCGACCTGCCGACCACGATCGAGCACGAGGGCCGCACCTGGCTCGCGACGGGCGACGCCCACGACGCGGGCGACGACGACACCCCGCCGATCGCGATCTACCGCCCGGTCTGAACCGGCGGGTCCGACTGGGCTGACCGATCCGGGTGTGCCGGGTGCGCCGGTCCGTCAGTGGCCGCGGACGTCACCCGTCAGGATCGCGTGCTCGACACCCGCTGACAGCTCGTCGTGCAGGGCGTCCGCGAAGAACTCGCCGGCACCCAGGCTGATGAGGTGCGCGACCGCGGCCTGCGCGGCCGGGAACCCGGGCTCCCACTCGTCGTGCAGGAACGCGCGGACGTGTCCGGACTCGTGCACGACGACCACGCCGATGTGCTCGTGCCGGGTGCCGTCCTCGAGCACGGCGTCGAAGACGATGGGCTCGGTGTCCTCACCGAGCTCCTCGAGCAGGACGGTGCCGGTGCCCGGCCACTCCGTCCGGTACGGCGGCAGGTCGGGTGCGTGCAGGTGACCGGCGAGCTCGTCCGACGCCGACTCGATGTGCCCGGTGGACAGGTACTCGTCGACGACGTCGTGGATGCGGGCGTGCAGGTCCGGCTCGTACTGCCACCAGCGCTGGTGCACGGTGCGGAGCCACTCCTGGGTCGCGGCGTCGGCCGAGGCCGAGATCCCCACGAGCTGCGGTGCGGTCCCCGGTGACCCGACGACCTCGAGCTGTTCGTCGTGCGTCTCGACCGTGATCGACCCGGTGGTCTCGTCCGGGTGCACGCCGTGGACGTCCTCGGGCGCGGCGGCCCAGATGCTGGCGGGGAGCTTCGGCGGCAGGTCGAACGGCACCGCGATCGCCGGCTGCGTCATCGCGTGGTCGATCGCATCGCCGAGGTGCACCTCGTCCGACCGGGACCCCATCACGATGCCACCGGCCGGCGGCACGAGCGACAGGCGTTCCAGGTCGTCCGGCGCAGCGTTCATCGACGTGAGCACCGCGGTGTCGGCCCACTGCACGAACGCGCCGACTGACCGGTCGTCCTCGCCGAACGGCACGTCCCACACCGTCGGGTCCGTGAGCACCCACGATGCGGTGCGACCGGCCGGTCCGTGGCGGACGGCGTCGACGATCGCCGGCACCAGCCCGGGCAGCCCCTGGAACGCGGGACGGACCGTGAGCCGGTCGACGGCGAGCAGGTCGGGCTTGCCGAGCATCTCGGCGGCGTGGGTCTGCAGCGAGAAGAACGTCTCCCCCGTCGCGTCCTGCGCGGCGACGGCGGACGCGAAGGACCCGGCGACGTCGGAGACCTGGTAGCCGAGCACCAGCGCCTCGAGCGACTCCGGAGCACGGCTCGTGAACGCGGTGACCCCGGCGACGGAGACCGCCTCGGTCTCGTCGTCGTCGGTGATCGGGACGCGGACGTCGATCACCCACCGGTCGACGTCCTGCCCGGGGTAGGCGTCACCGTCCTCGTCCGAGATCGTGATGTGCACCAGGCGCAGGGAACCGTCCCAGGCGTCGTGGACGTGCTGGGCGATGGCGGCATCGGGGTCGTCGTTCACGGACGCAACGGTACCGGTGCGCCCGGCATGAGCGCGCCGGTGTGCCTCGCCGCGACGGTCGCCGCTCAGATCAGGGCGCGGGCGGCGAGCACGACGGCCGTTCCCCCGACGGTCAGCGCCGCGAGCACCGACAGCACCACCGCGACGGTGTCCCGCCGGGCCGGGGCACTCGAGCGGACGGCACCGGTGACGAGCTGCTGAGCCGCGGCCAGGGACGCTGCGCTCCCGAGCGGCCGGTCGTCCTGGTCGAACGCCAGGAACCGCTCACGGACGTGCAGCACGAGCCCCAGGCTGGTCCCGTGGTCGCGCGCCACCCACGACTTCGGTCCCTGTTGCTCCCAGCGGACGGCGAGCATCAGGGGCCAGGGACCGGAAGGCCGGCCCGCTGCGGACGCGGCCAGCTGAACGCGACGACGAGCTGCACGACACCGAACACGATGAGCACGCTCCCCACCGCGGCCACCGTCACCAGCGCGCCGAGACCTGGCAGGTTCATCACCAGGATGCCACTCAGCACACTCAGCACACTGAGCACGGCGAGCACCACGGTCAACGGACGGCCGCCCACCCACGGTGCGTAGACGAGTGCGATGCCCTCGAGGATCCAGGCGAACCCGAGCAGCAGCGCCACCCACCGCGCCCCGATCGGCGGGAACACGATCGCGACGACGCCGCCGGCGAGCACCAGCGCCCCGAGGACCACCAGCCCGACCTGACGCCACCAGACCCGAGGGTGCACCTGGAGTCCCCGGACGATCGACGCCGCTCCCGACACGACGAGGTAGACCCCGAAGACCCACGACACAGCGAACAGCGTCGCGTGGGGCAGGACGATCGCAGCCAGTCCGGCGAACACGCCCACCGCGCCGACGATCCCGAACGCCAACCGGATTCGGTCGCCGCCCGGCGGGCGCGAGCCCGTCCGCCGACCGACGCCACCTTCGTCACGCATGTCCGTCCGACCTCCCTGCAGGTCCCGACTGGTGCTGTGGTGCTGGTTGGTGCTGGCGACCTGTGACCGCCCGTGCAGTGCGTCCTGCGCACAGGACTACACCCGAAGGTGAGCAGTTGTCCATGTCCCATGCGTGCGCATGAGGCCATGCCTCCCCGGACCGGGCCTGGCCGGACCGGCGGACGGGCGACGAGCGCTCCGTGGACGGTAGCCTGACGCGCCGGACGACGAATTACCGGCGATCGCGACGGTAGACCAGACGGAGGACCACGGTGCCAGCACTCGGAGACGGCCGCGCCGACGGCGTGTGGTGCACGCTCGGCGAACCCCGGACCACCGCGCAGATCGCGCAGAACGGGTTCGCCTGGCTCGGCCTCGACGCCCAGCACGGCGCCTTCGACGACGCCACGCTCCTGGCGACGATGCCGGCGCTCGCCGCGGTCGCACCGCAGGTCCCCGTCGCCGTCCGGGTCGCCGAGGGCTCGGACGCAGCGATCGGCCGTGCGCTCGACCTCGGCGCCGACATCGTGATCGTCCCGATGATCGAGACCGTCGAGCAGGCCGAGCACGCCGTCCGTGCCGCGCACTACCCACCGCGGGGCCGACGGAGCTGGGGGCCGATGGCGGGCCTCTGGGACGGCGAGGCACCGTCCGCCGCCGCTGCCGACCCCGAGGTGTGGGTGATGCTCGAGACACCCGAGGGCCTCCGTGCCGCTGAGCAGATCCTGGCGGTGCCGGGCGTCACGGCGGTGTTCGTCGGCCCCTTCGACCTGTCGATCGGACTGCGCATCAAGCTGGACGCACTGCTCGCAGCCGACGACCACGCCGACGGCCACCACCGCCCGGCCGCACTCCCCGCGATCGTCGCCGCTGCCCGCCGCGCCGGCAAGCACACCGGCGCCTTCGCCGGCGACCTGGCGCGCGCCGAACGGCTCCGCGCACTCGGGTTCGACCGCGTCGCCGTCGTCACCGACGGGACCCTGCTCGCCCACGGTGCGGCCGCGGTGCTCGGCTCCGCAGCCACCGGTCGCACCTCGTACTGACGGGTCGTCAGCGGCGACCGCGCCAGCGAGCGGTCCTCGTCCGCGTCCTCGGCGCCGCTGAGAGGGCGTGCCCGCGCCCCGGTCCACACTCGGTCGGGAACCCGAGCCGACCGCGACCGCAGAGAGGACGAGACCCGTGACCGACGTCTCCAGCCAACCGCCCGCCGAGGGCGACGACCGCCGGATCCTGACGAACCGCCAGGGCCACCCCGTCTACGACAACCAGAACCAGCGCACCGTCGGGGCCCGTGGCCCGGCGACGCTCGAGAACTACCAGTTCCTCGAGAAGATCAGCCACTTCGACCGCGAACGGATCCCGGAGCGGGTCGTGCACGCCCGCGGTGCCGTCGCGTTCGGGTACTTCGAGGCCACCGGCACGTGGGGTGATGAACCCATCGCGCAGTACACCCGCGCGAAACTGTTCCAGGAGCCGGGCAAGCGCACCGACCTGGCGATCCGGTTCTCCACCGTGATCGGGGGCCGTGACTCCTCCGAGGCCGCCCGCGACCCGCGCGGCTTCGCCGTGAAGTTCTACACCGAGGACGGCAACTGGGACCTCGTGGGCAACAACCTCGGCGTCTTCTTCATCCGCGACGCCATCAAGTTCCCCGACGTCATCCACTCCCTCAAGCCCGACCCGGTGACCTTCCGGCAGGAGCCGGCGCGCATCTTCGACTTCATGTCGCAGACTCCCGAGTCGATGCACATGCTCGTCAACCTGTTCAGCCCACGCGGCATCCCGGCGAACTACCGAACCCAGCAGGGCTTCGGCGTCAACACCTACAAGTGGGTGAACGCGGACGGCGACACCAAGCTCGTCAAGTACCACTGGATCCCGTCGGTGGGCGTGTCCTCGATGACCGAGGCCGACGCCGCCGCCGTGCAGGCCGGCGACCTCGGGCACGCGTCGAAGGACCTGTACGAGGCGATCGAGCGCGGTGAGTACCCCGAGTGGGAGCTCCGCGTGCAGCTCATGGACGACCACGAGCACCCGGAGCTCGACTTCGACCCGCTCGACGACACGAAGGTGTGGCCGGAGAACGAGTTCCCGCCCAAGCCCGTCGGCAAGATGGTCCTGAACCGCAACGTCACGAACCACTTCGCCGAGAACGAGCAGCTGTCCTTCGGCACCGGCGTGCTCGTCGACGGCCTGGACTTCTCCGACGACAAGATGCTCGTCGGCCGCACGTTCTCGTACTCGGACACGCAGCGCTACCGCGTCGGCCCGAACTACCTGCAGCTGCCGGTGAACGCACCGAAGAACGGCAACGTCGCGACCAACCAGCGCGACGGGCAGATGGCGTACCACCAGGACCACGGTGGCGAGAACCCGCACGTCAACTACGAGCCGTCGATCACCGGTGGCCTGCGCGAGGCGGAGTACCCGACCCACGACGACCAGGGGCCGGAGATCGTCGGGCGCCTCACGCGCAAGCGGATCCCCCGGACGAACGACTACACCCAGGCCGGCCAGCGGTACCTGCTCCTGCAGGACTGGGAGCGCGACGACCTCGTCGCGAACTTCGTCGACCTCATCTCGCAGGCCGCCCGTCCGGTGCAGGAGCGCATGCTCTGGCACTTCTACATGGTCGAGGACGACCTGGGTCGTCGCGTGGGCGAGGGGCTCGGCATCACCCTCGACGAGGTGCGGGACCTGCCCCCGCTGCAGTCCCAGACGCTCAGCGACGACGAGATCGCCCGCCTGGCGAACCTCGGCCACAACGGCTCTCGCGACGTCGAGGGCCTGATGATGACGCACTGCGTCCCGGACGAACGCGCCGTGCGCGTCTGAGACGCGACCCCAGGTCGGACGGGAGGCCCGGTGCCAGCTGGCACCGGGCCTCCCGTCCGTCCGTGGCGGAGACCGAAGCGTCCGCTCGCCACCCGGGGTCAGGCCGGTTCCGGCACGTCGAGGTCACGCAGGTCGAGCACGAAGCGGTATCGCACGTCTCCGCGCGCCAGGCGCTCGACGGCCGTGGCGACGGCGGCGGCGGGCAGGACCTCGACGTCCGCGACGATGCCGTGCTCGCCGCAGAAGTCGAGCAGGTCCTGGGTCCAGCGATGGCCACCGCTGCCCGCCGACGCCAGCCGCTTACGGCCGATCAGCAGGTCGGTCGTCGCGATCGTCACGGGGCCGAGGTGTCCGAGGTTGAAGAGCGTGCCGTCGAGGTCGAGCACCCCGAGGTACGGGCCCAGGTCGTGCTCGACGGCGACGGTGTCGAGGACGACGTCGAGGGAGCCGCGTGCGGCCTGCATCGCCGCCGCGTCGGTCGAGACCACGACGTGGTCGGCCCCGAGCCGCTCGGCGTCCGCGGCCTTGGCCGGCGTCGTGGTGAACGCGGTGACCTCGGCACCGAGCGCTCGCGCGAGCCGGACCGCGAGGTGCCCCAGACCGCCGATCCCGACCACGCCGAGGCGGGTCCCCGGGCCGACTCCGACGGAACGCATCGGTTCCCAGACCGTGATGCCGGCGCACATCAGGGGCGCCACGGACGCCGGGTCCAGCGCGGCCGGACGGTGGTACACGAACCGGTCCCGCACGACGTACCGGCCGGCCCAGGCACCGGCCGTGACGGAGCCGTCGACGCGGTCCCGCCCTGCGTACGTCAGCGTCGGGAACTCGAAGCAGAAGTTCTCCTGCCCGCGGCGGCACATCGCGCAGGTGCCGCACGAGTCGACGATGTTGCCGCCCGCGACCGGGTCCCCGGCGCGGAAGTCGGTGACCGCCGTGCCGACGGCCACGACCTCTCCGACGAACTCGTGGCCCGGCACGATCGGGAACGTCCCGCCCTGCTCCGGCGGCGTGGCGAGGGCGTGCAGGTCGCTGTGGCAGACCCCGCAGAACGTCATGCGGACGTCGACGTCATCGGGACGGAGGTCGCGGCGGAGGAGCGGGACCGGGTGGAGGGGATCGTGGAGCGCGTCGGACATGAGTGCGGTGGTGAGCATGGGCCCGATACTACCTACTAGTTGGTAGCCACGTAGGATCGGTGGCGTGAGCACCGCAGACAACACCCGCGCCCGCATCCTCGACGCGGCGACCGCGGAGTTCGCGGCGCACGGCATCGCGGGCGCCCGGGTAGACCGCATCGCCGAGCGTTCCGGCATGAGCAAGCCGATGATCTACACGTACTTCGGCGGCAAGAGCACGCTCTTCGACGCCGTCTTCCGCGCCCACGTCCTCGGCAACGGCGACCGCGTGCCGTTCGACGCCGCCGACCTGCCCGGGTACGCGGCACGGTTGTACGACGACTACCTGGCCGACCCGGCGCTCGTGCGACTGCTCATGTGGAAGCGCCTCGAGCAGGACGGCGCCGGGTACCTGTACCCGGGGTTCGAGGAGCACGACGAGCAGCACCTGCGCGAGATCGCGGCCGAACAGCGCGCCGGACGGGTGCGCGACGACCTCGCGCCGGTTGACCTCTGGGCACTGCTCATCGCCAGTGCGGCGACCTGGGCCCAGGGCTCCATCACCGTGGTCGCGACTGCCGAGGACCCGCCCGCCGAACACGATCGGCGGCGGAGTGCCCTCGTCCGCTACGTCCACGGGGCGGTGCGGCCACCGGCGTGAGCCTCGATCACTGGAGCGCGGAGACATCCTCGGCGTCCCTCGACCTCGACCTCGACTCTGAGCACCGGCCGTCGATCGCTACCCTGACCGTGCGGGGAACGATGATGACGTCTCGACGCTGCCCCGGCCACGGGTTCGCACCCGACGGTGCCGGGTCGGCGTTCGGACCCGTCCCGCGGATCGTCCGCCTGGTTGCCTGAAGCGTCAGCCCACGGCCGGCGCGGAGATGTCCCACACGGTGGTCTCCTCGTACTGCTCCGACCAGCCGCGGCGCATCCGTGCAGCGGCGCGGTCGAACGCGTCGACGACGTCGGTGTCCGGCGTCAGGAGCGCCTGCAGGCGGATGCCGTCGTAGAGGGCGAGCAGCTGCTGCGCCCCGCGGATCGGGTCCATCGTCGCCGGTTCGCGACCGGCGCGGACGTCCTCCTGCAGCGCGGTGCGGACGGTCTCGCGGAACTGCAGGTACGCGGACCGGTAGTAGTCGGCGCCGTCCGTCGACGGGTCGGTCGAGATGGCGAGCGTCGCGGCGATGAGCCGCATGAGGGACGGGTCCTCGGCGTGGGCGGAGAGCAGCGCGTGCAGGAACGCCACCGTGCCCTTCTCGCCGGCGAGGGGCAGCAGCGGTGCCGACACCGCACGGGTCCACCGCATCACCGCGGCGGCCAGCAGTGCGTGTTCCGAGGGGAAGAGCTCGAGGATCTCGGCCTGCCGCATCCCCGCCCGGGACGCGACGCCCTCGAGTGAGAAGCGTGACAGTCCCCCGTCGTGGATGACCGCGATCGCACCGTTGATCGCCCGCGTACGCGGCACCGCTTCGTCGGCGGCGTTCTGGTTCGTCAGCGGTGCCAGCGGGTGCTTCCGGAACCAGTCCAGGAGTGCGCGAGCGCGGGAGGCCGCGAACGCCGGATCAGTCGGGCCACCCGGGCTGAACAGGTCGCTGAACCCCGGAACGTCGTGCATCAGGGGGTCGAGGGACTGGAACGCCATCGACCAGTCCGGGAACGAGCGTCGGGTGATCGGCTCGTCGAGCAGCACCCGGACGTTCGTGTGCCGCGGGTCGGCCCGGACCTGGTCGAAGCGCTCCCGGACGACGTCGTCCTCGCCCTCGATGATCCCGATGCAGTTGTCGTCGCCGT
This sequence comes from Curtobacterium sp. MCBD17_026, assembly GCF_003234895.2. NCBI lineage: Bacteria > Bacillati > Actinomycetota > Actinomycetes > Micrococcales > Microbacteriaceae > Curtobacterium > Curtobacterium sp. MCBD17_026. Next base: position 1,802,611 of record NZ_CP126281.1, read on the forward strand.
GCGCGAGCATGCCCGTGACGCCGAGCCGGGTGTTCTTCTCGCGACCGACCGCCAGGATCTGAGCGAGTTCCGAATCCGTGATCGGACGGGTCTGGGTGCTGGTGTAGACGAGCGATCGCATGGTGCTGCTTCCTGGTCGGACGGTCCCCCGGTGCGTGGGAGGCGCCGCCGTGTCGAACCCGAATCGACTCGACGGCACCTCGTGGTCACCGTAACCAGCGGCGACCACCTTCACTGCGACACAAGACGGTCCGTGGCTGCTCGGCACCCGGAGGATGCCGACTCCTGAATGCAACCATTCGGCTGTGTCCGGCGGTACCCCCACAATGGGGAACGCGCGTTCTCCGGCTGTTCCGGGGTTCGCTTCAGTGCGCGCGGTCGCCCGACGGGGGCGTCTCGACGATGCGCTCGCCCGTCGTCGGGTCCCAGCCGATGGTGCGGAGTTCCACTGCTCGCGGGCGTCGTTCCTCGAGCGGGAAGAACGGTCGAGCGCTGGGCAGGTAGCTGAGCACCGCTGCGACGACGATGCACACGGCATCCACGAGGCCCCAGTCCGCGCCGTCCGTGGCGATGGTGAACACTGCGCTGCAGGCAGTCAGCCCGGCGATGATCGCGAGCCAGAGTCGCGCGTTCCCGGAGCCTCGTCCCATCCGCGTCGCCAGCCACACGAACAGCGCCGACCAGGCGAGGACGAAGAGCAGTCCGATCGAAGCCCCGATGATCGCGCCACCGGCTTCGCGCAGGGAGACGACGATGCCGGGCGCTGCGGCCACGAGGCGGATGATGACGGACGCCCACCAGAGCGCCACGGCGATCGTGACGACCCGCGGTCGTGTGCGCTGTGCGGTCTGCTGTTCCATCAGGTGCTCCCCCGTCGTTCCGCCGGATGCGGCTCGACGATCCTACGGTGACGGCGCGGAACCGCGGTCTCGTCGCCTAGGGGCGGTAGTCCTCACGACGTGGTGGGACCTGCGCCGCATGCGAATCGGTGAACGGCTTCGCGCCGCGCATCCCGCCCATCGTCTTCGCGACCGTCGTGAGCAACCAGCCCAGTCCTCGTGCCACCGTGCTCAGGATCCTCATGGTGCCCCCTCGTCGGTCCCGACCTGCGTGGTCGCCCGTTTGCCACGCTACCGCCGACACGTACGGTTGGCGTATGGACGCCACCGATCTCCCGCGCATCGGAGCACCGGCGACGGGGGCGCTCCACGGCGCCGGGGTGCACACGCTCGCCGACGTCCGCCGGGTGGGTGTCGACGAACTCTCGCGCCTGCACGGAGTCGGACCGACGGCACTCCGACGACTCGAGGAAGCGCTCGAGGCCGAAACGGGCCACTGATTCCGGTGGGCTACGTGTCCTGCCGAGCAGCGGCCGTCGACGGCAACCGCGATGCCACGAGCGTCCCGACCAGCGCCACGACCGCGAACGCTGCGAACCCGAAGGGCAGCCCGATCGCGCTGCCGACACCGCCGACGACGAGCGGGCCGACGGCGTCCCCGGTCTCGCGCCCGAGCTCCGCAGAGCCCATGGTCCGCCCGAGCCGGTCCGGCGGAGTCGTCCCGGCGAGGTGCGCGAACGCGACCGGCGTCAACGTCGCGACACCGGCCCCGGCGAGCAGCGCCGCGATGAAGACCGCCACCGCGGACGGCGCGACGGCGACGACCAGGAAGGCAGCAGCGACCGCGGCTGTCCCGGCCACACCTGCCACTCCGGTACCGAGGCGCCCGGCGTCGTGCAGTCGACCGGCGACCGGCTGCACGAGCGACGAGGTCACCGCGAGGACGGCGACCGCGAGCGTCGACACCAGGAGCGGGGTACCGACCTGGGTGCCGAGCGCCGGGAGCATGCCGGTGAGTGCGCCGATCGCCGCACTGCCCACGGCCAGCACGACGACCGGGATCAGGAACTGGCGGTCGGTGGCCGCGCGGACCATGACGGCGAGCGTGGCCCGCTGCCGGGGCAGGGGCACGATCGGCTCGACGGCGACGAGCACCGCGACCGCCGTCACGAGAGCCATCACGACCAGGATCCCGAAGAGCCACTGCGTGCTGCCGAACTGCACCACGAGTGCACCGATGACCGGTCCCCCGGCGTAGCCGAGACCCTTCCACGAGCCGTACCGACCGAAGTACGTCCCGCGACGGTGCGCCGGCACGAGGCGGGCGACCGCGGCGGACGACGCCGGCGAGAACGCTGAGGCGCCGGCACCCTGCAGCAGGCGGGCGAGCCCGAGCCAGAACGGTCCGGTTCCGAACACGCCGACGAGCGAGGCCGCCGCGAACACGACGAGTCCGCCGACGATCACCGGTCGCGGGCCGATGCGGTCGGACAGTGCGCCGAAGACCGGCTTGAGGACGAGTTCGGCGACGTCGTACAGCGCCAGGAAGAGCCCCAGCCACGCGAGCGTCAGACCGAGTTCGAGGTGCTCGCCGCCGACCGCCGCCGCGATGCCGTTCGCCCCGAAGGCGGTGACGAACCCCGCGGCGTACAGCGGAGCGAGCCGAGGGGGCGTGGTCGTCGACGGGGCGGTCACGTGACCACCCTGGCGGACGGCGGGCCAGACCGCCAGCGACGGTCGGTGCGTGTCGCTGCGTGCGCCGCCGACGACCGACCTGGTCAGTGCGTCCGGTGACCGTCCGTGCCGTACATCTCACGTCGAAGGCGGCTGAACCGTCCCTGGTTGCTGAACCCCCACTTCGCCGCGACGTCCTTGATCAGCTTCGACTCATCGTCGAGGAGTTCCCGGTGCGCCTCGGCGAGCCGGGCGCGGCGCAGGTAGGTCATCGGCGTCATGTCGAGTTGCCGACGGAAGGTCGACTGGAGTCCGCGGGAAGACACCCGTGCCGCCGCCGCCACGTCCTCGAGGGTGATCGGGTCGCTCAGGTGCGAGTCCATGTACGCGGCGGCCCGCCGGACCGTCGCCGCCCCCGCCCCGGTGCCGGCCAAGACCCGCGTGACGGTCTCGAACGGCAGTGCCCAGGTCGCGACGCTCAGCAGGTAGTCGAACGCGGCGGTGCGGACCAGCTCGTTCCGGAACGCGGATTCCACCCGGACGACGTTCTGGTGGACGTGGGAGACCGCCTGTGCCCAGACGTAGGCACGTTCCGGGATCGGCCGGTGGCCGTGGAGCCGGAGGACGCCGGTGTCGGCTCCCTCGGCACGGACGGCGTGCTGTACGAGCGAGGACTCCGGCATGTTGACGACGAGCAGCTCCGAACCGTCGTACTCGGCGACGGTCTCCTCCTGACCGAAGAGCACGCCGCCGACCTCTCCGCCGTCACCGTGCTCGGTCCGGAGTCCGCCGCCGAGTCGGGTGGCCGAGGTGAAGACCCCCGCCGGCTCGACGGTCACCTGCGCGTGGAAGCCCATCGAGAGGCGCGCGATGCTCAGTCGGTCGTCGCCGCGGATGTCCGCGCGGAACCGCACCCGGCCACGCGGCGGCTCGAGGCGCACCTTCGGGTACATCGCTCCGAGTACTTCACTCACCGCGTCGAAGTCGACGGTGTCCTGCTGCAGCATCATCACGGTCATGCGGTGGTCGTTCTCCCAACAGCCTGCTCGGCTCCGAGCATCCCCACGCTAGCCCACAGCCGCTGGCACGATCCACGAACGACGAAACCCCCGACCGGACTTGGTGGTCCTGCCGGGGGCTTCGTGGTGGTGGGCGATACTGGGATCGAACCAGTGACCTCTTCCGTGTCAGGGAAGCGCGCTACCGCTGCGCCAATCGCCCAAGTCCCTGCGTGGACCGGAGTCCATCAAGGTCTTGGAGGGTGGATCTGGAGGTGGGGACGGGATTCGAACCCGCGTGGACGGCTTTGCAGGCCGCTGCCTAGCCTCTCGGCCACCCCACCATCGAGGTTCACGTCTCCGTGAGTACCCGAACGGTGGGATACCCTCTGGTGAGTCGCGGGCCTTCGAGAAGACCCACACTCGAGCGGATGACGAGATTCGAACTCGCGACCCTCACCTTGGCAAGGTGATGCGCTACCACTGCGCCACATCCGCACTTGTCGTTCCGCTGTCGCGGCGACGACGTAAACTCTATACGCACCGGGGCAGTTCCACCAAAATCCTCCCCGTTCACCGGGCGTGTCCCCCGAGTTCATGCGGATCGGGGCGGTTCGACGCCCCCTGGGGCGAGCGCGCCACACCCGGGCCGCGCGATGTGTTCGATGCACCGCCGGACTTCCGCTAGTATCGATCCGCACGAACAGTGCAGGGGGCGATTGGCGCAGTTGGTAGCGCGCTTCGTTCACACCGAAGAGGTCATCAGTTCGAGTCTGGTATCGCCCACGTAGCAACACGAACACCACCGACAAGAGCCCGACGCAGCAGCGTCGGGCTCTTGTCATCTCATCAGGCCCCAGCACGCGGGCCTCACCACCAGCACGATCGGACGAAGGGGCGCATGACCGACGTCGACCTCGAGTTCGCCCGGGTCCGAGCGGTCCTCGACCGTCCGACCCTGCGGCTCATGTCCCGGCCGACCAGCGCCACGGTCCTCGCCGTGTTCCGCACGGTCTTCGACCGCGACGTGCAGTACGTGCCCGCCGACCGCATGCACCTGCAGGTCGAGGAGCACGTCGCGCGCCTGCAGGCGGCGGGTGCCCGCGTGCCCGCCAGCGACCAGGCAGTGCCGGCGGCCGGCGAGCAGGCCGAGGGTGAGCAGGAAGCCCGACCGAACGGCCGCGCGCTGTGCCGCGAGTGGGTCGGCGCCCAGTGGCTCGTCCGCTCGAACTCCCCCGACGGCGACGAGCAGTACTCCCTGACCAGCCACGCGCTCGAGGCGCTCTCGCTCGTCGATGCCCTGTCGGCCGACCGCGCCCTGATCAGCGAGAGCCGGCTGGCGATGATCGTGGACGCGGTGCACCGGTGGGCGGCCCGCGCCGAACCCGACCCCGACGTGCAGATCCGCCGGATCGACGCCCAGATCGCCGAGCTGCAGGCCGAACGCGAGCGCCTGGAGCACGGCGACGACGTCGTTGCCGTCGACGACGACCGGATGCGGGACGGGTACACGAACATCTCCGACCTGATCCGGCAGCTGCCGAGCGACTTCAAGCGGGTGGAAGAAGCGGTCGCGACGATGCACCGCTCGATCGTCGAGGACTTCCGGCAGGAGGTCCGCCCCATCGGCGAGATCCTCGACGACTACCTGGCGCGCACGGACAACCTGATGGAAGCGACGCCCGAGGGCCGCGCCTTCGAGGGCGCCTTCGAGCTCCTCCGCGACGACGCCCTCCTCCTGCGGCTCCGTGACGACATCGCCACGATCCTGGCGCACCCGTTCGCGCAGGGCCTCGGAGCCGGCGAGCGTCGGGCCTTCCGCAACACGGTGACGATCCTGCGCCAGGGCATCGAGGACGTCCTGGCCCAGCGCCGTCAGCTCACCGCCACGCTCCGCGACCAGATCGTCGCCCACGACGTGGTGCGCGACCGCGAGCTCGACGCGGTGCTCCGCTCGATCAACCGCGGCCTCGCCACCCTGATGGACCAGGGCGGTGCACGCGATCGGATCCCGCTGCCGCTCCTGCCGGCGGCCGCCGAGGTCGGCACGCTGCGCGAGCGCTTCTACGACCCGGACGCCGAGTCGGTGCCGCCGCCCATCGAGGAACCCGACGACGACGTCTTCGAGGACCTCGACGTCGAGATGCTCCGCAAGCACGGTGGGCCGCTCCTGACCGAGCTGCGCGCGGCACTCCGCTTCGCCGAGGCCGACTCCAGCGTCGACGCGTTCCACGGGTTGCCGCCCGAGCAGCGCCGACCGGTCGAGCTCTTCGGCCTCGCGCACCTGCTGACGGGGCGCGACGACTTCGAGTCGGCCGCCCACGTCGCCGAGCACCGCACGGTCCGGCCCGACGGCACCGCGATCACCTTCCACATGCCCACCGCTGCGCTCGACGACGAGCGCACTCCGGTCGGCGACGCACACCACGAGAACGCACAGGAGGCACGGTGAGCGACACGACGCCGACACCGGTCGACGAGACGGTCCCCTACGACGACCCCGCATCGGTGATGCAGGACGACGAGCGTGACGAGTCCAGCTTCGCCCTCTTCGAGGGCGACGAGGGCCGGCTCGACGAGCACCAGCGACGCGCCCTGGTGGCACTGCTGCGGCACTCGTACGTCAGCTCCCGCACGCACCCCGACGAGTGGCGTGCCGTGCTCGACGCCGAGTACCAGCTGCGGTCCCGCCTGAACGACCTGTTCCTCGAGCTGCACGTCGACCGTGACCGCGAGGTCGCCTGGAAGCGCCAGGCCCGGTCGGAGAGCCAGCGCCGCACCTTCCCGACCCTGCTCCGCGACCTGCCCTACACCCGCGAGGAGACGATCGTCCTCGTCTACCTGCGGATGCGCCTGCGCGCCGACGCCCGACCGGGTCCGGACCAGGTCGTCGTCGACCGGTCCGAGATCCTCGGGCACGTGGCGGGCTTCCGTCCGGCGACCGCGACCGACCGCACCCGCGACGAGGGCCGGGTGGCGAAGGCGATCGAGCGCCTCGTGACCGCGCGCATCCTGATCCGCACCTCCGACCCGGACCGCTTCCGGGTGGCGAGCGTCGTCGAGGTGCTGCTCCCCCTGGAACGGCTGCTCGAACTGGACGCGTGGTTGCGGACCACCACCGCGCAGGACGAGGCGACCGCCCCGGGCGGTGAGGCGACCGACGGAGCCGCCACGGGCCTCCCGGACGACGACGAGACGGACTCCGTGACCGACACCGACCTGGACGAGGCGAGCGAATGACCGACACGTTCGAGATCCCGGCGCTCTTCGACACGGTCGCACAGTGGCGCGCCGAGTCGATGCAGGTCGTCAACTGGGGTGGGTTCCACGGCCACCGGCAGGTCGAGCTGTCCGGCACGGCGACGCTCATCTCCGGTGCCTCGGGAACCGGCAAGTCCACGCTGATGGACGCCTACCTGGCCGTGATGATGCCGTCCGACGTGCCGTTCAACGGCGCCTCGAACGACGCCACCACCGGCCGCGCCCGCAGCGCCGACCAGCGCAACCTGCTCACGTACCTGCGCGGCAAGGTCGACACCCGCCGCGACCCGGAGACCGGCAGCCTGCGCGACGTGAACCTGCGCGGCGACGACCAGACCACGTGGGGCGCTGCGGCGGTCACGTTCCGCAACGACGACGAGCGGCGCTTCACGGTGCTGCGTGCGTACATCGTGCCGAAGCGTGCCCGCGGGGTCGGCGACATCCAGATGACCATGGCGTCGGTCGACGACACCTTCGACCTGCGCCGGCTCGAGGAGTTCGTGCCCTCGCGGTTCCACCACCTCGAGCTGACCGGCCGCGTGCCGGGGCTCGTCATCCGCGACACCTACCAGGAGCTCGCGTACACGCTGCAGACCCGGCTGGGCATCGGCGACTCCGGCGGCGGCAACCGCGCGATGCGCCTGCTCGCCCGGATCCAGGCCGGCCAGCACCTGCCGACCGTCGACGCGCTGTACAAGTCGCTCGTGCTCGAGACCCCCGGCACGTACGAGGCGGCCGACCGGGCCCTCGCGCACTTCTCCGCCCTCGACGAGGCGTACGAGGCGATGGACACCGAAGAGCGCAAGGTCCGCATCCTCTCCCCCATCACCGACCTGCACGACGAGATCTCGCGCGCGACCGAAGCCGCAGCGGCCCTGGACGGCATCGCGACCGGCGCCGAGGTGTCGCCGTTCGCGCACTGGACGGCCTCGCGGAAGCGTGATCTGCTCGACGCCGAGGTGTCGCGCAACGCCCGCGAGCGCACGGCATCGCGCGCCGAGGTCGCCGCGGCCGAGGCCCGGCACGCCGCCGTCGAGATCGAGCTGCGCGACGCCGAGGCCCGGCTCCGCGACCAGGGCGGCAACGCGCTCGCCCAGCTCGAGGACCGCATCGAACGACTCACCCGTGAGCGCGACGCCGTGGTCCGCGCCCGCGCCACGTTCGACGACCGCACCGCGGTGCTCGGAACGTCCGTCGCGACCGAGGCCGACTTCACCGCCGCGCAGCGCAGCTCGCACGAGTTCCTCGGGTCGTACACCGACGCGCGCACCGCCCTCGACGAGCGGCGCGACGCCCTGACCCGCGAGGAGTACCCGCTCCTCGACCGCGAACGGTCCCTGCGGCAGGAGCGCCAGTCGCTCGAGCACCGGCAGGGGGCCATGCCGCTGCCGATGCACGAGGCCCGGCTCGCGATGGCCCGCGCCGCCGGCATCGATCCGGCCGAACTGCCCTTCGTGGCGGAACTGCTCGACGTGCTGCCCGGCGAGGAGCGCTGGCGCACGGCCATCGAGTCGGTCCTGGCGCCCGTCGCCCGCACGCTGCTCGTCGACCAGGACCGCCTCGGCGACTTCAGCGAGGCGATCGACGCACTGCGCCTGCCCGTCCGCGTGCAGTTCGAGGGTGTGCCGACCGGCCCGCACCTGGACCTCGACGGCGACCCGGCGATGGTGTCCGGCAAGCTCGCCATCAAGCCGTCGCCGTTCAGCACCTGGGTGCGCGAGCGGATCGAGTCCGACCGCACCGACGCCCGCTGCGTCGCCTCGGCATCGGACCTCGGCGGGGGTGGCCGTCGGGTCACCGAGTCCGGGCAGCTGCGCGACGGCCGTCGTGGCGCACACGGTGACCGCCGCCAGTCGAACGTCATCGGCTTCACGAACGAGGCCCGCGTCGCCGCGGTCGAGCAGGAGCTCGCCTCGATCGCGCAGGACCTCGCGACGCTCGAGGCCCGCCGCACCGACGTCGCGCAGGACCTCACCGCGCTCGACGTGCTCCGCGCCGCACACCAGCACGTGGTCGACGCCACGTGGACCGCGATCGACGTCGACGGGCTGGGGACGTCCCTCGCCCGGCTCGACGAGGAACGGCAGGCGCTGCTCGCCGCCGACGACGGGCTCCGGACGCTCCGGGCCTCGGTCGCGCGACTGCGGAAGTCCCTGGACGAGGCGGCCGACCGTCGCTCGGCCGCACGGCTGTCCGTCCAGCGGCTCGAGGAGCGCCACGCGGTGCTCGTCGACGGCCAGGACGCCGCCGCCGAGATCCTCGAGCGCTTCGAGTCGTCGCCCGGCTCACTGCCCGACGACCAGCAGGCCCGCCTGCTCGAGGAGACCTTCGAGGAGATCGGTGCCCCGGACGGCGTCGACGGGTTCGACGACGCCACACGACGTCTCAAGCGGCGGCTCGAGGAGCGGCTCTCGCAGGCCCTCGACGGTGCCGCGGCGGCGTCGACCTCGTTGACGCTGACGTTCCAGCGGTACCAGGACGCCTGGCCCGACCCGAACCTCGGCACCGGCGTCGCGTCGTACCCGGACTACCACGCGATCCTCGACCAGATCGTGGCGACCGGCCTGCACGCGCGTCGGAGCGAGTGGCGTCGACGCCTGTCGCAGTGGAGCGGTGAGGACCTCGTCCCGCTCGCCGGCGCCTTCGACCGCGCCGTCGTCGAGATCGAGGAGCGCCTCGAGCCGGTGAACGAGATCCTGCGGGAGCTGCCGTTCGGCGCGAACCGGGACCGCCTGAAGATCCAGATCCGCCGGGTCACCCGCGAGGACGTCACCGCCTTCCGCCGCGAGCTCCGCGCCCTGTCGGCCTCGGTGGACACCGAGCTGACCGACGACGTGCTCGAGACCCGGTTCCGACGGCTCCGGCGCTTCATGGCGGTCATCCGGCCCGACCCGGACGCCGCCCGGGGCCGCACCACCCAGCGCGACGCCGTGCTCGACGTCCGGCGGCACATGGAGATCACGGCCGTCCGGTACGACACCGACGGCAACGACCTCGGCGTGTACTCGTCGCTCGGCGACAAGTCCGGTGGTGAGACGCAGGAGCTCGTGGCGTTCATCGTCGGCGCCGCGCTGCGCTACCAGCTCGGTGACGAGACCCGTCCCCGTCCCCGCTTCGCGCCGGTGTTCCTCGACGAGGCGTTCATCAAGGCGGACTCGGAGTTCGCCGGCCGTGCGGTCACCGCGTGGCTCCGGCTCGGGTTCCAGCTCGTCGTGAGCGCGCCGCTCGACAAGGTCACGGCGCTCGAACCGTCGATGGAGCGGCTCCTCTCGATGCGCAAGCACTCCGAGTCGGGCCACTCGTCCATCACCGAGATCGCCCGCGTGGAGCCGGCCGCCGTCTGACGGGCCGGGGTGGTCGCGCGTGTTGGGTCTGGTCGCGCGTGTCGGCTGGTCAAGGCACCCCGCTCAGGTTCGCCGAGGGGTCACGAACCGTCGGATGGCGGCGGCGCAGCCGACAGTTCGTGACCGTTCGGCGCGCCGCAGGCGGGGTGTCCTGACCACCCGGCCCGCGCTCTGGACGCGACCGACAGCGGCCTGGAGGCGCGGTGCGGGCCCGATACGGGCCTCCCGGCCGTCGTCCCGCCGGTCGCAACCCCCCCGCTCAGGTTCGCCGAACGGTCACGAACCGTCGGATGGCGGCCGCGCCGACGACGGTCTGCGACCGCTCGGCGCGCTGCAGGCGGGGTGTCCTGACCACCCGGCCCGCGCCCAGGAGGTGACCGACAGCGGCCTGGAGGCGCGGTGCGGGTCCGATACGGGCCTCCCGGCCGTCGTCCCGCCGGTCGCAACACCCCGCTCACCTCCGCGCGCTGGTCACGAACCGTCGCCTGGCGGCGCCGCCGCCGACGGTCTGCGACCGCTCGGCGCGCACCCGGCGGGGTGTCCTGACCACCCGGCGGCCGGGCCGTCAGCGTGTCGACAGGTGCCGCACAGACGTTCCATGACCACGCGCCGCTACGGTGATGGCGTGTTCGGACGCCGCCGCTCCCCCAGTCCCCGCCCCGACGACGCTCCCGGTCTCGGCATCGGTGCCCTCGTGCAGGTCATCGACACCGACCGGGGTGGCGAGCAGTGGGCCGACGAGCCGATCGGGGTGATCGTGGCTCCCGGCGGGAGTCAGATCGGCGGGACACAGCGCACGTGGACCGTTGCGTTCGAGGAGCCCGTGTACACGAAGGACGGCCGCGGCCCCTTCGAGCGCGCGACCGTCCTGAGTCGTCAGCTGGTGCCGGTCACGACCGACAGCGGCGAGTAGTCCGGGTCAGGGACTCAGTACTCCTCGGAGCCGCTCTTCATCATGGCCGCGACGGCCATGCAGCACCCGACGCCACCGAGGACGCCGACGCCGATGATGATCCCTGCGATGAGTTCGAGCATGGGTGGTGACTCCTTGGTTGCGTCGGCGTGTGGCTCCGCTCAGGTTACCGGATGCCGCGCATGAGCCGCAGCACCGGCTTGGCCAGGAGCAGCAGGACCACACCCACCACGACGGCGACCAGGCCGAGGATCGTGAAGTACGGAGCCTCGTTCGCCGGGTCGTAGTAGCGGGACAGCACCCCGGTGACGGCGGTGCCGAGCGACACCGACAGGAAGAACAGCGCGACCATCTGCGTCTGGAACTTCGGCGGCGCGAGCTTCGTGGCGACGGACTGGCCGACGGGCGAGAGCAGCAGCTCGGCGAGCGTGAACACCAGCAGGATGCCGACGAGCGCGAGCAGCGGCGTGCCGTTCTCGCCCGAGCCGGTGAACGGCAGGAAGAGCAGGAACGCGAGCCCCATGATCCCGGTGCCGAGTGCGAACTTCGTCGGGGTGGACGGCTGGCGGTCGCCGAGCTTGGTCCACAGCGCCGCGAAGACGCCGGACAGCACGATGATGAAGACCGGGTTGATCGACTGCACCCACGACACCGGCATCTCCCAGCCGAACAGCGAACGGTCGAGTCGTTCGTCGGAGTAGACCGTCACGACGGTGAACTGCTGCTGGTACAGGGACCAGAACACGGCGCTGCCGATGAACAGCGGGATGAACGCGAAGACCCGCGACCGCTCGTCACGGGTGATGCCGCTCGACAGGATCACGACGAAGTAGCCGATGGTGGCGAGCACGACGACCGCCACCACGACGGTGGGCAGGTTGCCGACGTTGAGCAGGCCGGTCAGCACGGCGACGACGATGACGACCAGCGCGACGACGACGCCGGCACCGATGAGCGGCAGGCGGCGGCGGTCGACCGGGTTCGCCACGTGGCGGACGACCTCGGGCAGCTTCTTCCGACGGATCGCGTACTGCACCAGGCCAGCGGCCATCCCGACGGCGGCGAGGCCGAAGCCCCAGTGGAAGCCGAGCGAGCTCTGCAGCAGCCCGGTGAGCAGCGGTCCGAAGAACGCCCCGAGGTTCACGCCGAGGTAGTACAGCGAGAATCCGGCGTCGCGGCGCGGGTCCTCGCGGCTGTAGAGGCCGCCGACGATCGTGGTGGCCGTGGCCTTGAGCCCGCCGGAGCCGAGCGCGATGAGCACGAGGCCGACCCCGACCCCGGCCACCCCGGGGATGAGCGCGAGTGCGATGTGCCCGAGCATCACGACGATCGCGCTGCCGAACAGGGTCCGGTCCGCACCGATCAGCCGGTCGGCGATCCACGCCCCGATGATCGTGAACAGGTAGACCGCGCCGCCGTAGGCACCCATGATGCCGGCGGCGATGCCCTTGTCGATCCCCAGGCCGCCCTGTGTGGCCGTGTAGTACATGTAGATGAGGACGATGCCCTGCATGCCGTAGAACGAGAACCGCTCCCAGAGCTCCACGGCGAACGGTGTCGAGAGCTCGAACGGTTGCCCGAAGAAGGTGCGTCCGGGACGGCCTTCGCGGTCCGCGGGGGTGGTACGTGACATGGCGGCCAGTCTGCCCCTGGCCGGGTGGGCACGCCCAATCGTCGAACACCGCTCATGTCTTTGGAGGGTTCCCACGACCTCGTGACGGCATCGACGACACGGTGTTGTGCGGCGCGCACGGCGTTCCCGCCACTGTCGGCACGGGTGTCTAGCGTGGACGGTGCAACACGGACACCGCAGTTCAGGAGGACTCCGCCCATGGTCGACACCGCACCCGCCCAGCGCACCACCCCCGCCAGCGGCAGCGACACCGCGCCGGACGTCGACGCGCAGGACGCCGCGCCGAACGCCGACGCCGCCGGCGACCCGGCAGCGGGCACCCCGACCGCCGGCACGGACACCGACGTCCGCATCGACGTCGAGCTGGTGCAGGAGCTCCTGCTCGGACGCTGGGCCGAGGACCGCCGGATCTCCCGACGGCTCGCGCTCGACCCCGCGATGCAGAAGATCGAGGGCCAGCCGATCCCCGAGCACCGGGCACGCGTGCTCGAGCAGCTCCGGACCCTGGTCGACGCCGGGGCCATCCAGCGCCCCTACCCCGCCGAGTTCGGCGGCCAGAGCAACCACGGTGGCAACCTGGCGGCGTTCGAGGAGCTCGTCACCGCCGACCCGTCGATGCAGATCAAGGCCGGGGTGCAGTGGGGACTGTTCGGGTCCGCCGTGCACCACCTGGGCACCGAGGCGAACCACCGCGAGTTCCTGCCGGGCATCGTCTCGTTCGAGGTCCCCGGCTGCTTCGCGATGACCGAGACCGGCCACGGCTCGGACGTGCAGAGCATCGCCACGACGGCCACGTACGACCCCGCGACCGAGGAGTTCGAGATCCACACGCCGTTCCGCGGTGCGTGGAAGGACTACATCGGCAACGCGGCCCTGCACGGTCACGCCGCCGTCGTGTTCGCGAAGCTCGTGACCGCGGGTGTCGACCACGGCGTGCACGCGTTCTACGTCCCGCTCCGCGACGCCGAGGGGGCGTTCCTGCCCGGCGTGAGCGGTGAGGACGACGGCCCCAAGGGCGGCCTGAACGGCATCGACAACGGCCGGCTCGCCTTCGACCACGTCCGGGTCCCCCGCACGAACCTGTTGAACCGCTACGGCGACGTCGCCGCGGACGGCACCTACTCGTCGCCGATCGCGTCGCCCGGCCGTCGGTTCTTCACGATGCTCGGCACCCTGGTGCAGGGCCGGGTGTCGCTCGACGGCGCCGCGGTCGTCGCACAGAAGATCGCGCTGCAGATCGCACTGACCTACGCGATGCAGCGCCGTCAGTTCCCCACCGGTGACGGCACCGAGGGCGTGCTGCTCGACTACGGCCGGCACCAGCGCCGTCTCATCCCGCGCCTGGCGACGGTGTTCGCGCAGTCGTTCGCGCACGAGAAGCTCCTGCGCACCTTCGACGACGTCTTCAGCGGGCGCGAGGACACCCCGGAGCGCCGGGAGGACCTGGAGACCCAGGCCGCGGCGTTCAAGTCGATGTCGACCTGGTCGGCGCTCGACACCCTGCAGGAGGCCCGCGAGGCGTGCGGCGGTGCCGGGTTCCTCGCCGAGAACCGTCTGACCGGGCTCCGCGCCGACCTCGACGTCTACGTGACGTTCGAGGGCGACAACACCGTGCTGCTGCAGCTCGTCGGCAAGCGCCTGCTCACCGAGTTCCGTGCCAAGGCCCCGAAAGACCCGGCGTCCACCGCGAAGTTCGTGGCGGCCGTCGCGGCGTCGAAGCTGGTCGACGCGTCCGGCATCCGTCGCCTCGGCCAGACCGTGGCCGACCGCGGCTCCCTGGCCGCCAGCGTCGCCGACCTGCAGGACCCCCGCACGCAGCGCGAACTGCTCGCCGGCCGGGTCGACACCATGGTCGCCGAGATCGGCATGCGCCTGGCGTCGGCCGGCAAGGACCGAGCACGCGCCGCCCGACTGCTGAACCGCTCGCAGCACGAGCTCATCGAGGCGTCGAAGGCGCACGCCGAGCTCATGCAGTGGGACGCCTTCACCGAGGCGCTCGACGAGGTGACCGAGGGCGACACCCGCCGTGTGCTCGTCTGGCTGCGCGACCTGTTCGCGCTCGGCCTGCTCGAGCAGCACCTGGACTGGTACCTGCTGCACGGCCGGCTGTCGGCGCAGCGTGCCCGCGCGGTGTCGGCGTACATCGACCGGCTCGTCGCCCGGGTCCGGCCCATCGTGCCGCAGTTGATCGAGACCTTCGGCTACGAGCCCGGTCACGTCCGGGCGCCGATCGCGCTCGGTGCCGAGCAGGCCCGACAGGACGAGGCACGTGCCTGGTTCGCCGCCGAGGCCGCTGCCGGCCGCCTACCCGAGCAGGAGAAGAAGCCCCGTCCGTGACGGACGTGCAGCCCCGTCCGTGACGCACACGCGGCCGCGCCCGTGACGGGCGTGGCCGTGTCGGGAGCTAGGAGTCGGTCGGTTCCGGCGCAGCCCCGCCGCGGGCCCCGAGCGCCGCGCGCAGCTGCGCCTCGGCGTCGTCACCGGCAGCGGCGGCCTCGGCGTTCGCCTCGGCGACCGCACGCACGACCTCTTCGCGCTGGATCTTCACGCCGCGCGGGGCGTCGATGCCGATCCGGACGCCGTCGCCCCGGGAGTCGAGCACCGTGATGACGATGTCGTCGCCGACGAGGATCCGCTCGCCGACCTTCCGCGTGAGTACCAGCACGCGTTCAGCCTAGCGACACGACGGGGAGCCCCAGCAGGTCCACCGACTCGGGCGTGGCGGTCTCGCCCGCACCGATCGCCACGATGCCGACCACGGGCAGCCTCGAGGCCACCGAGGACACCATGGCGGCCGAGTCCGCGGGCTTCCGCCCGACGTCGACCACGACCCACACCTGGTCGGCCTGCAGCGCGTCGCCGGTCGCCCGGTCGTCCCACGCGGCGACGGCGAGCACGGCGTGACGGTCGCGGACACCGTCGGCCCGCGCCAGGATCGCCGCACGGCGGTCGGCGGCGTCCGTCGGCCGGAGCGCGTGCCGCACCGCGAAGAGCCCGGCGGCCGCGTCGACGTCGTTCGGCCGCCCGACCAGGAGCACCAGGTCACCGTCCGCGGACCGCACGGCCGGGGCGGTGGACCGGGCCACCGCTGCCGCCGAGGGCGAGCCGAGGACGCGGGACGGGCCTCCCGACCCGGTCTCGACGACCGGCTGCGCGACGGCCACCGCCTGCGCGTCGGCCACCGTCTGCGCGTCGACGGCTGCCTGGAGGCGCGGGTCGACCCCCGTGGGCACGTCCGGCTCACCCGGGGCGCGCGTCGGGCGCGGGGCGCTCGGCGTGATCCCGTCCGCTTGGAATCCGTCGAGCACCGACGCGAAGGCGTCGGCCCGCGTCGTCGCGGTGCCGTCGGTGCCGGCGATGCGGGCCTCGGCCGCCTCGGCGTCGGCGAGCAGCGCGGCGATGCCGACGCGCTGCACGGGCGAGTCGGCGATGACCACCCGGGCGGTGGGCTGGTCCCCCGGTTCCGGCACCTCGACGGTGGCCTCGACGTGCGCCTTGCGGAACAGCCCGCCGAAGCCCGGAGTGGTCACGCGTTCGGCCACGACGATCCGCGCCCCCGCGCCGAACTCGGTCCGGACCGCGTCGCGGACCGACTCGAGCGTGGCGCCGCTACGCTGCAATCGGGTCGGCGGCACGGACCACTCCCACGGTCTCGATGGTGGAGCCCGCGGCGGTGGCCTCCTGGTACGACAGCACCGGGAGCCCGTTCGACTGGGCGGCGACCATGCGGTGCACGGCCGGGCGGAGCTGCGGGGCGCAGACCAGGACGGCGGAGAGCCCCTGGTCCTCCACGGCGCGCACGGCGTCGCGGACGGAGCCCAGGACCTGTTCGATGCGGTGTGCGTCGAGCACGATCTGGCTGCCCTGCTCCGACGGCCGGAGCCCCTCGAGCATCGACTGCTCGAGCATCGGGTCGATCATGATGACGCGCAGGGTGCCGGCGTCGGTGTGCCGGGCGGCGAGGGCCGGGCCGAGGGCCGCACGGGCGGACTCGACGAGCCCCTCGGGGTCGGTCGACACCTTGGCGCGGAGCGTGAGGGCCTCGCAGATCCGGCCGAGGTCGTTGATCGGCACGCGCTCGGCGAGCAGGCCCTGCAGCACCCGCTGCAGTTCGGCCATCGAGAGCATGCCGGGGACGAGTTCCTCGACCGCCGCGGGGTTGACCTGCTTGACGCCCTCGGTCAGGACCTTGACGTCCTCGCGGGTGAGCAGGCGTGCCGCGTTGTCGCCGATGACCGCCTGCAGGTGGGTGACGAGCACGGAGACCCGGTCGATCACGGTCGCGCCGGTCATCTCGGCGGCGTGCCGGAGCTCGGCGGGCACCCACTTGCCGGTCAGGCCGAACACCGGCTCGACGGTCGAGGTGCCGGGCAGGCCGTCCAGGTGGTCGCCGAGCGCCAGGACGCTGCGGGCGGGCGCGGTGCCCCGACCGGCCTCGACGCCGGCGATCCGGATGGCGTAGGTCGACGGCGGCAGGTCGATCGAGTCGCGGGTGCGCACCGGCGGGACGACGATCCCCATGTCGATCGCGATCTTGCGGCGGAGGGCACGCACCCGGCCGAGCAGGTCGTCGGAGGCGCCGGACACCATGTCGACCAGGTCGGGGGCGAGCAGGATCTCGAGGGCGTGCACGCGCATCTGCTCGAGCAGGTCCTCCGGGGTGTCGCCGGTCGGTGCCGACGCCGCGAGTGCCTGTTGCTGGGCGGCGTCGGCCTCGGCGCGGGCGGCGTTCCGGCCGATGCGCCAGCCCGTGAAGAGCAGGGTCGCGCCGACGAGCAGGAAGGGCAGGATCGGCATGCCGGGGATGAACCCCATCGCGATCGCGGCGACACCGGCGATCATCAGGGCGTTGCGCGACTGCGACAGCTGGGTCGCGGCCGAGGAACCCATCTCGGACTCGGCACCGGACCGGGTGACGATCATGCCCGTCGACACCGCCATCAACAGCGCCGGGATCTGCGTGACCAGGCCGTCACCGATCGTCAGGATGCCGTACTTCGACAGGGCGTCGGTGGCGGACAGTCCGTTCTGCAGCATGCCGATGGCGATGCCACCGATCAGGTTGATGATGATGATCAGGATGCCGGCGATCGCGTCGCCCTTGACGAACTTCGACGCACCGTCCATCGCGCCGTAGAAGTCGGCCTCGGCGGACACCGCGGCGCGGCGCTCCTTGGCTTCCTGGTCGGTGATCAGCCCGGCGTTCAGGTCGGCGTCGATCGCCATCTGCTTGCCCGGCATCGCGTCGAGGGTGAAGCGTGCCCCGACCTCGGCGACGCGCTCGGCACCCTTCGTCACCACGACGAACTGGATGACGATGAGGATCAGGAAGATGACCGCGCCGATGATGATCGACCCGGAGACGGCGACGTGGCCGAACGCCTGGATGACGTCACCGGCGAAGCCCTCGCCGAGCACCAGCCGGGTGGACGCGACGTTCAGGCCGAGCCGGAACAGCGTCGCGACGAGCAGCAGGGACGGGAACACCGAGAAGTCGAGCGGCTTCTTCACGAACAGCGTCGTGAGCAGGATCACCAGCGCCAGCAGGATGTTGATGATGATCAGGAAGTCGAGCAGGAACGACGGCACCGGCAGGATCAGCAGCAGGATGATGCCGACGATGAACACCGGGACGACGAGCTTCGGCAGGTCCTTGCGGTTCATGCGGGGAGTCCTTCGGTCTGGTTCTCTGCGATGCGCGGTGTGCGGAGCTTGCGGGGGCGGAGGTCCCCGGTCAGGGTGGCGGGGTCGATGACGCTCGCGACCTCGTCCGGGGTGGTCGGCCGCGGCGGCGCGTGCGTGCCGGCCGCGGTGCCGCGGGCCTTGAGCGCCATCACGAAGGACAGGACGCGGGCCACCGGGGTGTACAGGTCGACCGGGATCTCGTGCCCGAGCTCGCACGCGGCGTGCAGCGCCCGGGTGAGCGGGACGTCACGGACGATCGGCACCCGCTCTTCTTCGGCACGCGCACGGATGACGTCGGCGACCGGTCCGGCCCCCTTCGCCACCACCCGGGGCGCGGACTTTCCCGGCTCGTACTTGATCGCGACGGCGTAGTGGGTCGGGTTCGTCATCACGACGTCCGCGGTGCCGATGGCCTGGATCATCCGGTTGCGGCTCATCGCGAGCTGACGGGAGCGGCGCTGCGACTTCACCAGCGGGTCGCCGTCGCTCCGCTTGTTCTCGTCCTTGACCTCGCGCTTGGTCATCATCGTGCGCTTCCGGTTGCGGCGGATCACCACGAACACGTCGAGGGCTGCGAGGACGAGTCCGGCGACGATCGCGGCGCGCAGCAGGGTGCCCGACCCGGCGGCGGCGGCCTCGAGCACGGCCGACAGCGGCAGCGAGCCGCTCGTCATCAGGACCGGCATAAGCCCCTGCACCGCGAACCAGAGGACGAGCCCGACGACGGCGGTCTTGAGCAGCGCCTTCGCGCCGTTCCAGAGCGCCTGGGTGCCGAACACGCGCTTCAGTCCGGCTACGGGATCGAAGTGGTCGGGCTGCGGCGTCATCTTGCGGAAGTGCACCCCGCCCTGGGTGACGGCGGCGGCGAGCACCGCGACCGCGACGACCGCGAGCATCGGGCCGAGGGTCGCACCCATCGATCCGAGGGCGTCGG
Organism: Curtobacterium sp. MCBD17_026; assembly: GCF_003234895.2. Classification (NCBI taxonomy): domain Bacteria; kingdom Bacillati; phylum Actinomycetota; class Actinomycetes; order Micrococcales; family Microbacteriaceae; genus Curtobacterium; species Curtobacterium sp. MCBD17_026. The sequence continues at coordinate 1,821,892 of NZ_CP126281.1, forward strand.
CGAGCAGGGCCTGCACGGCACCGAGCTCGGGGTCCTCGATGACCCGCTGCACGGCGAGCAGCTGGTCCTGCCCGGCGGCCGCGGCGTTGCCGATCGCCGCCGGGATCATGAGCGCCGCGACGGCGATCCCGATCCACGCGCCGAGGTCCTGCGAGCGGCCGATCTGACCCTTCTCGTGGACCTCGCGCATCCGCTGCTGGGTTGCCTGTTCGGAACGTTCTCCGCTGTCGGACACGTCGTCACCCCCGTCCCGTGATCGCCTCGACGGCGTCGCCCGTCAGTGACGACACCACCGAGGGCAGGGCCATGAAGAGCGCGCCGGCGAACAGGACGGTCAGGCCGATCTTGATCGGGAAGCCCATCTGGAACGCGTTGAGCGCCGGTGCCACGCGGGTCAGCAGCCCGAGGCCGACGTCGGCCAGGAACAGCACGACGACGAGCGGACCGGCGATCTGCAGGGTGGCGAGGAACATCTGCGACATCGCGGTCACGAGCATCGCCGCGAGCCCGTCCACGGCGAAGGTACCGGTGAGCGGCACGGCGTCGAAGGACCGCACCAGACCGCCGACGATGAGCTGGTAGCCGCCCGACGTGAAGAGCAGTGCGAGCGCGGTCATCTGGAACAGGCGGGTGAACTGGGCGCCGTTGACCTGGGACTGCGGGTCGAACGCCTGCGCGAGCGTGAAGCCGCCGAACAGGTCGATGAGCGCGCCCGCCGACTGCACGGCGGCGAACACCAGGAACACCAGGAACCCGAGGGACAGCCCGACCACGAGCTGGGTGAGCAGGGCGAGCAGGAACGGACCCGTGTCGAGCTGCTCGTAGCCGGCGGCGACCCGCGGGGCGACGCCGATGGCGAGCCCCAGCCCGAGGATCACCTTGACCGTGCCGGGGAACGCCCGGTACGAGAACGGCGGCGCGATGACGAAGAACGCGACGAGCCGGACGCCGGCGAGCATGGTCGCCTCCAGACGGTCGGCGTCGATGCTGAGCTCCATCAACCGGCCCCGAGCAGCTTCGGGATCATGTCGAAGGCGACGTGCGTGAACGCGATCATCTCCGAGATCATCCAGTTGCCGCAGACCACCAGGGCGATCGCGACGGCGACGGCCTTCGGCACGAACGAGAGCGTGACCTCCTGGATCTGCGTCACCGACTGGAACAGCGAGATCGCGAAGCCGACGACGAGCGAGGTGACGAGGACCGGGGCGGCGAGCTTGCCGGACACCAGGAGCGCCTGGAGCACGAGGTCGATGACGGCCTGCTGGTTCATGCGTGCCCCCTAGACAACGTGGTAGCTCTCGATGAGCGACGTGATGATGAGGCCCCAGCCGTCGACCAGCACGAAGAGCAGGATCTTGAACGGCAGCGAGATCATGACCGGCGGGAGCATCATCATGCCCATCGACATCAGGGCCGCGGAGACGACGAGGTCGATCACCAGGAACGGGATGAAGATGACGAACCCGATGATGAACGCGCTGCGGAGCTCCGAGATGATGAACGCCGGGATCACGGTCGTCATCGGCACGTCCGCCATCGACTTCGGGTTGTCGAGCCCGGCGGCGCGGGTGATCAGGGCGACGTCCTCGTCGCGGGTCTGGTGGAGCATGAAGGTCCGCAGGGGTTTCGTGCCGATCTCGACGGCCTGGTTGAAGTCCAGGTGCCCGGCCAGGTAGGGCTGCAGGGCGTCGTCGTTGATGTGCCCGAGCACCGGTGCCATCACGAACAGCGACAGGAACAGTGCCAGTCCGGCGATCACCTGGTTCGGCGGGATCGACTGCAGCCCGAGCGCGTTCCGGGTCATCGCGAGCACGACGAAGATCTTCGTGAACGACGTCATCATGAGCATCAGCGCGGGTGCGACGCTCAGCAACGTGATGCCGATGAGCGTCACCACGGCCGACGACGGCGTGCCGTCCGGGCCGTTCACGCTGACGCTGAAGTCACCGGTCGCGGGGGCGGTCGGGGTCGCCGGGGCGGTGGGTTCGACGACACCGGCGGCGTGCGCACCGGTCGTCGTGAGCATCAGGAACCCGGCCACGACCGCCAGGCCGAGCAGGACGAGGGCGACGAGTCGACCCGACCGTGCCAGCCGGTGCGGCCCTGCCGCGGTCACCCGGCCCGCCGGTTCCGCAGCGCGGCCGCGGCCTGGCGCCAGGTGTCGACCGACAGGATCGAGCCCTGCAGCTGCTGCGCGCTCGGCACCGCGCGCTGCGGACGACGGTTGCGCGGGCGCATCGGCAGCGGCGCGACGGCGCTGGTCGCGTCGGTCGCCCGGGCCACGTCGTCCGTGCCTGCCGGGAGGCCCGGGGTGGCGTCCGACTGCTGCGCGAGTTCCCGACCGAACGCGTCGGCCGACGGGGCGGGACGCACCGGCAGCGCCACCGGGCCGGTGACGATGGTGAGTTCCGGCGCGGGTGCCTGCCCGCTGGTGAGCAGGTTGACCCCGTGCTCGGACACGCCGAGCACGAGCCGCTCCCCCTCGACGTCGACCACGACGACGCTCGCCTTGCCGCCGATGCCCTGCCGGCCGACGACCTCGACGGTCGCCGCACGACGGCCCGACGGCTTGCCCGAGAAGCGCTTGCGGCTCGCGCGGTGCAGCACCCACATGAGGGCGAGCACGACGCCGAGCGAGAGCGCGACGCGGAGGGTGACGACGAGGGTGTCCACGTGCGGGTCAGACCGTTTCGGCGACGTCGAGGATGCGGGTGATCCGGACCGCGTAGTCCTGGTCGACGACGACGACCTCGCCGTGCGCGATGAGCCGGCCGTTCAGCAGGACGTCTGCGGGGGCACCGGCACTGCGGTCGAGCTCGACGACGGCCCCGGGCTCCATGCCGAGCACGTCGCGGACCGACATCCGGGTGCGGCCGATCTCGACCGTCAGGGTCATCTCGACGTTGTTGATCCGGCCGAGGTTGCCGGCCGGCAGATTCGCCACGACGGGCGCGGACACCGTGCCGTTCTCGCGGATCCGGATGCCGAACCACCCGGCGGGCAGGCCACCGGCGGTCAGTTCGAACACGACCGTGTCCGGGTCGGCCAGCAGTGACGCGGCCGACTCGCGGTTCGCCTCGCCGAGCACCCCGACGCCGAGGACCCCGGCCGCGGCCTCGAGCGACGGACGCAGCACGTCCGTGACGGCCACGATGCCGTGGTCGGTGCCTCCGGCGGCCGTGATCGCCTCGAGGTCGGTGAGCACGAGCGCCAGGTCGGCCGACAGGCCGCCGACGAACGAGGCGACCACGGCGTCCGTCGCCGCGTCGAGCACGACCGGTGTCGCGCCTCCAGGCAGGAGCACTGCGGTCAAGGGGGCGGCCGTCGGGAGCTGCGCCGCGAGCGACTCGGCCGCTGCGGTGTGGAGGGTGGTCGTTTCGGTCATCAGTGCTGCTCCGTGCTCGTGGTGGTGACGACGATGCCGGCGAGGCGCGAGCCGTTCGCGCCGACCGCGGCGGTGCCGACGGGTTCCCCGTCGACCGCGATGGTGAGGGGCCGGTGCTGCGGGTGCGGCAGCGGCAGGACATCGCCGACGGCGAGCCGCAGGACCTGCGTCGGCAGGACCGCGGCCGGGGCGAAGCGAAGGCTGACGCCCACGGGCACGCTCTCGAGCTGCGCGTCGAGCAGGGCTCGGGCGTCGGCGGGCGTCACGTGCGCGGCGGCCTCGCCGAGCTGCGGCAGGACGGCCTCGGCCGGCAGGGCCAGCGTGCCGGGGGCGATGCGGTCGCCGACCCGGATCGAGAACGAGGCGACGATCATCAGGTCGCCCTTCTGCGCGGCCTGGGCGAACTGGCTGTTGAACTGGAACCCGCCGACCGTGACGTCCTGCGCGAGCAGCCCGCCGAACGAGTAACGGAGGTCGTCGAGGGCGTCCTCGACGATCTTGCGGACCAGGGCCTGCTCGATGGGCGTGAAGGTGCGGTCCGGCGTCGGCAGCGGCTTCGAGGCGCCCAGCGCGTGCGACACCCACGTCAGCGCGGCGTCGAGCGGGACCTGCAGCACGCCCTTCGGGGTCAGGCCGGTGATCGGCAGCAGCACCATGCCGGTGAGCGCGGGCAGCGACGCGGCGTACTCGTCGTACGTCGTCATCTGCACCTGCTCGCAGGTGACCTGGCTGACCGCGCGGACCTTCGCCGTCAGCTGCGTGCCCCACTGGCGCGCGAACGTCTCGAAGGCGAGCTCGAGGACCCGGGCGTGCTCACGGGCCAGCGTCGACGGGCGCGCGAAGTCGTACACCTCGGGTGCTGGCAGGGTCTCGGTCACGGGTGCGTCTATCGGTCACCTGTGGGGCACCCGTCAGTGCTGTACCCCGTAGTGGGGCGGTGGCGTCGTCCGTGCGTCAGGCCGTCCGGGCTCCGTCCTGTGTGTGTGTCAGCCCTGCTGCGCTCCGTCCTGTGCCTTCGCCAGCGCCGGCATGAGGGCGCTGACGTCCTGGTCGGCGTTCGACAGGACCACGATGTCGACCCGCCGGTTCAGGGCGAGGTCCCGGTCCGTGCCGCCCTTCGCCAGTGGCCGGCTCGACCCGAACCCGACGCTCTGCACGTGGTCGCCGGGCATCCCGCCCCGCTCGACCAGGTCGCGCAGGACCCCGGTCGCCCGCGCGGCGCTGAGCTCCCAGTTGGTGGCGTACGGCGCGGTCGAGTTCCGCTGGTCGGCGTGCCCCTCGACGCTGACGTCGTGGTCGGAGGTCTTCAGCACCGGCGCGATGGCGTCCATGATCGACCGCGCCTGGTCGGACAGGTCCGCGCTGTTCGTGCCGAAGTACGTCTCGCTGCCGATCAACCGGACGATCAGGCCGCGGGCGTCCACCGTGAACTGGACGTTCTCGGTCTGGCCCGCCTTCGCCAGGTTGCGCTGGATCGCACGCTCGAGCTTCGTCAGGTCGTCGAGCTCGCGCTTCGCCTCGGCGAGGTCCTGCTTCGTCGCCGTCGTCGGCACCACCGTCGACGCGGGGTCGACGTTGGTGTCCTTCGTGCCCGACGAGGCGGTCGAGTGGTCGGCCTGGGACTTGTCCGTCGAGTAGCCGGAGCCGTCCTCGACCTGGTCCTTCGTCACGACGGTGCCGCTCGCGGTGTCGATCTTCTGCGAGTCGACCTCGCCGAAGCCGGTGGCGAGCGACTGCTTCAGCTGGATGTACTTCTCCTGGTCGACGGTGGACATCGCGAAGAGCACGAGGAACATGCACATCAGCACCGTGATCATGTCCATGTACGACGCCATCCAGCGCTCGTCGGGGTGCTCGGCCTCGTCGTGGGACTTCTTCGCGCGACCGCGGCCGCGGCCTCGGGGGTTGGCGCTCACGGTCAGGCCGCCAGCTGCTGGTCGTCGGCCGCGTCGGCCTTCTTGCCGCTCTTGCCACCCTTGCCGCCCGTGTCGGCGCGGGCAGCGGGCGGGACCATGGCCTTCAGCCGCTCACCGAGCAGACGGGGCTGGCTGCCGGCCTGCACCGCGAGCAGCCCCTCCATCAGGAGCGTCTGGCGGTCCGACTCGAGCTGGGCGAGCTTGCGGAGCTTGCCGCCGATCGGCAGCCACATGAAGTTCGCGGTCAGCAGGCCCCACAGGGTGGCGACGAACGCGCTGGCGATCAGCGGTCCGAGCTCGTCGGGCTTGCCGAGGTTCGCGAGCACGTGGGTGAGCGAGACCACGGTGCCGATGATGCCGACGGTCGGGGCGAACCCGCCGAGGCCCATGAAGAACGCGCTCGCGCTCCGGGTCGGGGCCGCGTTCGACTCGATCTCGTCCTCGAGCAGGATCCGCAGCTCGTCGCCGTCGGTGCCGTCCGCGATGTTCTGCAGCGCCTTCTTCATGAACGGGTCGTCGTGCTTGTCGGCCTCCTGCTCGAGGGCGAGCAGGCCGTTGGCGCGGGCGGTCTCGGCGAGCCCGACGACGTCGTCGATGACCGACGCCGGCGGGGTGACCTTGCCGGTGAACGCCTTCGGGACCGCCTTGAAGCTGGCGATCGCGTCCTTGAGGGTGGTGCTGGCGATGCCGCAGCCGATGGTGGCGCCGAACACGAGCAGCATCGGGGCGGGCAGGAAGAGTCCACCGAGCTCGACGTGCTCCATCTGGACCATGCCGAACAGGGCGCCGAAGGCGAGCAGGATGCCGACGATCGTTGCGATGTCCACGTCAGCGACCCCCGTCCAGCGCGCGGCCGTGCTGCGTGGAGCGGAGTGCGGCGACCGGGGCGAGCGTGGGCTGCGGGCCGGTGTTCGTGCTCGAGCGGGAGGCCTGGTCGGTGCCGTAGGCCATGCCGACGATCCGTGCGCGGTACGCGGCGATCAGGTCGATGACGTCGGCCATCGACTCCCGCACGATGTACTTCGCGCCGTCGACCATGATGAGCGTCGTGTCCGGCGTCTCCTGGATGCGCTCCACGAGATCGGGGTTCACAGCGAATCCGCTGCCGTTCAGTCGTGTGACGACGATCATGGCCCGTCCTGGTTCTCGATCGTCCCGCCGCCGTCCGTGGGGCAGGATGCGGGCCCGTCCGTGGGCCTGCACGGAGGACTATCGGCGGACGCGGCGGGTGCGTTAGCGACGCGTTCGGGCCGTCTCAGCTGATCCCCAGGAAGTCACTGCATCCGATCGGGGTGCTCCGACGGTAGTGGGGGTACGAGGTCGAGGACGACGTCGTCCGCACCGGCCCGGACAGGCCCGAAGGAGACACGTCATGCGCAAGACACTCGCCACCGGCCTCAGCGCCGGTGTCCTGTTCGCCGCCGCCGCGGCCGTACTGCCCGCGACCGCTGCGACCGCCGCCACCGGCGAGGCGACGCTCTCGGTCCTCCACGCCGTCCCGGACGTCACCGTCGACGTCTACCTCGACGGCGAGCGTGCCATCGACGACTTCACCCCGGGCACCCTCGCCGGCCCGATGATGGTGCCGGCAGGTGCGCACCAGCTCGCGATCACCGCCTCGGACGCCACCGACGCGTCGAAGCCGATCATCGGTCCGGCGGACGTCTCGTTCGACGCGGGGGGCAACTACACCGCCGTCGCCCACGACGCCACGGACGGGTCGCCGACCGCCACGGTGTTCACCAACGACACCTCGGCCGTCGCGGCAGGCCAGGGACGCCTGGTCGTCCGCCACGTCGCCGCCGCACCGGCCGTCGACGTCCTCGCCGGTGGGCAGGCAGTCGTGTCGAACCTGTCGAACCCCGACGAGCAGGCACTCGAGCTGCCGGCCGGCACCGTCTCGGCGAGCGTTGCAGCGACCGGTACCACCGACCCCGTGATCGGCCCGGCGGACGTCGCGGTCACCGCGGGTTCGTCGACCATCGTCCACGCCTGGGGCAGCCTGGACGACGACGACCTCGCCCTCGCCACGCAGACCATCGCTGACCTCGGTGGCACGCCGAACGGCGTCCCCGCCGGGAACGCCGGTCTGGTGGCCACGAACGACCAGGGCCCCCTGCCCCTGGTCGGCGCAGCGGCGGCCGCTCTGGCCGCCGCTGCCGCGATCGGGGCCGTGGTGCTCCGCCGCCGGCACGCAGCGACCCGCCGCTGAACGTGCCACGCCCCGTGCGGTCCGCCACGGTGACGCTCGTCGTCGCCGTGGCGGCCGCCGCCCTGACCGGGTGCTCGTCGGCCGGGACCACCCCCGGCGGGCAGCCGTCCGTCCTGCCGACCACCACCCCCACACCGGTCCCGTCGGCGTTCTCGACCGAGGTGCCGCAGCAGGCCGCCACGATCCCCCCGGTCCGGAACGCCCCCGCCCCGACCACCATCACCGTCGACCACGCCGGCATCAGCGCGCCGGTCCGTCCCGAGGGGGTCGACGAGGACGGCGCGATGGCGCTCCCGCCCGACCCGGCGACCGCGGGCTGGTACCGGTTCGGTGCCGCCCCGTCGTCCACCGGGGGCACCGTCGTCATCGCGGCCCACGTCGACGCGGTCGGCTACGGCACCGGCCCGTTCTCACGCCTCGGCGACGCCCCCTCCGGCACCCGGATCGCCCTGACCGACGCGGACGGTGCCGAGACCGCGTGGCGGATCGACTCCGTCAGCATGCTCGAGAAGCGGGGACTCCCCTGGGGCGAAGTGTTCCGTGACGACGGACCACGACGGCTCGTCCTGGTGACCTGTGGCGGGACGTTCGACGCAGCCACCGGACACTACGAGAGCAACCTCGTCGTCACCGCGGTCCCGGCCTGACCGTGGCGACGATCCGCCCCCTACGATCGGATCGTGGTCGACGACGACCGCGCCAGCGACAGGAAGACGTGACGACCATCCTCCCGGACGACAGCGAGCTCTCGGACGCGTTCCGCGCCGGGGGCGAGCACGCCCTGCGAGCCGTCTACGAACGGTGGTCGTCGCTCGTGTACTCGCTGGCCCTGCGCGCCCTGGCCGACCCGGCCGCCGCCGAGGACGTTACGCAGCAGGTGTTCGTGAAGGCCTGGCAGCGCAGCACGAGCTACGACCCCGGCCGCGCCCCGCTCGGCGCGTGGCTGGTCGGCATCACCCGGAACTGCATCGCCGACGCGCAGAACGAGCGTCGACGGCACGCCAGCGCCGCTGACCCGAACGTGGTCGAGGAGACCACCCCGGCGCCGGAACCGGCCTTCGACCTGGCCGAGCGCGCACTCGTCGCCGACGAGCTCGAGCGGCTCGACGAGGTCCCGCGACGCGTGATGCGACTGGCGTTCTACGACGACCTCAGCCATCGTGAGATCGCCGAACGGCTCGAACTGCCGCTGGGCACCGTCAAGAGCCACATCCACCGAAGTCTGGCTCGGCTCCGAACACGTCTGGAGGTGATCGAATGAAGCACGTCGACGACGAGACGCTGGCGATGCTCGCGGTCTCCGACCAGGTCGCGACGGACGACGTCGCCGAACACCTGGTGTCCTGCGACCGGTGCCGCGACGAGGTGGCCGCACTGCAGCGGGTCGCCGCGGTGACCCGCGCGTCCGAGGACGTGACGTTGGCCGCGCCCCCGGAGCACGTGTGGGAGCGGATCGCGGCCGAGATCGCCCGGACGCCACAGCAGGCTGCGGCGCCGGCGACCGAACCCGAACGATCGGTCGAACGCGCATCCGAAGGGGCGCCCGCCGGCACCCGGTCCGACGCGCAGCACCACGCCGTGGCCCGCCGATCCCGTCCCCGTCGTCGCCGAGCCCTCGCCGTTGCGATCACCGGCGTCGGTGTCCTCGCCGTCGTCCTCGGCATCGGTGTGGCGTCGGGGGTCGTCCCCGGACTCCCCCGCAGCGACACCGAGACCGTCCTGGCGAACACCGAGCTCGCAGCACTGCCCGGTTGGTCGGGGACGACCGGCCGTGCCGAACTCGAACGTGACCAGGACGGCCGGGTGACCCTCGTCGTCGACCTGCACGGTGAGCGCGGCCGCTCCGGCACCGGTCCGCTGCGCGAGGTCTGGATGATGCGGTCGGACCTCGGCGGACTGGTGAGCGTCGGCTACCTCGACGGCGACCAGGGCCGCTTCACGGTGCCCGACGGCGTCGACACCGCGGAGTTCCCGGTCGTCGACGTCTCGGCCGAGGCCGACGACGGCGATCCGGCGCACTCCGGCGACTCGATCGTCCGGGGCACCCTGACCGATCCCTGAGCAGTTTCGTCCCCCGAAATTCCCAACTGTGACGTATTCGAGACCTCAGGACGCGCAATGGGTGTCCATCTTCCACCGGTTTATCTCATGAGCGTGTTAGCGTGGCGCGCATGACCGACACCACCACCGTCGTCTCGCCGGCATCTCCGGCGACCGCAGCACCCCTCCGTGAGGTCGGCGCCCTGATCCGGGGCGCCCGCAAGGGCCGCAGCATGACGCAGGCCCAGCTCGCCGAACGCGTCGGCACCAGCCAGAGCGCGATCAACCGCATCGAGCAGGGCGGGCAGAACCTGTCCCTCGAGATGCTCACCCGCATCAGCGACGCCCTCGACCAGCAGATCGTCTCGATCGGCGGTGCGCCGCAGCGCGCCCACCTGCGCGTGCAGGGCGGCCGGAAGCTCAGCGGCTCCATCGCGGTGAACTCGAGCAAGAACGCCGCCGTGGCGCTGCTCTGCGCCTCGCTGCTCAACCGCGGCGTGACCCGTCTGCACAAGGTCGCCCGGATCGTCGAGGTCGACCGCATCATCGACGTGCTCCGCAGCCTCGGCGCGAGCGTCACGTGGTCGGAGGACGGCGAGACCCTCGAGATCGTCGCCCCGGACGACCTGCACCTCGACGCGATCGACGCCGACGCCGCCCGCCGCACCCGCAGCGTGCTCATGTTCCTCGGCCCGCTCAGCGGCCGGTACGAGTCCTTCCGCCTGCCCTACGCCGGCGGCTGCGACCTCGGCACCCGCACGGTCGAGCCGCACCTCATCGCGCTCCGTCCGTTCGGCGTGGACGTCGAGGCGACCTCCGGCTGGTACGAGGTCGACGTCGCGAACCAGGCCGTCCCCACCAAGTCGGTCGTGCTCACCGAGCGCGGTGACACCGTGACCGAGAACGCGATCCTGGCCGCCGCGGCCCGCGACGGCGAGACCGTCATCCGGAACGCCAGCCCCAACTACATGGTGCAGGACCTCTGCTTCTTCCTCGAGCTGCTCGGGGTGCAGATCGAGGGCATCGGCACCACCACGCTCCGCATCACCGGCAAGAGCCGCATCGACGAGGTCGTGGACTACTGGCCGAGCGAGGACCCGGTCGAGGCGATGAGCCTGCTGACCGCCGGCATCGTCACAGCGTCGACCCTCACCGTGACCCGTGCACCGATCGAGTTCCTCGAGATCGAGCTCGCGACCCTGGCCGAGATGGGCCTGCGCTTCGACGTCAGCGAGGAGTACGCCGCGGCCAACGGCCGCACCCGCCTCGTCGACATCACGGTGCACCCGTCCGAGCTGCACGCGCCGATCGACAAGATCCACGCGATGCCGTTCCCCGGCCTGAACATCGACAACCTGCCGTTCTTCGTCGTCATCGCAGCCATGGCCGAGGGCACCACGCTCGTGCACGACTGGGTCTACGAGGGCCGGGCGATCCACCTGCTCGACCTCACCCGCCTGGGCGCGAGCGTCACCCTGCGTGACCCGCACCGCCTCGACGTCACCGGCCCGACGCACTTCTCCGGTGCCGAGATCAGCTGCCCGCCGGCGCTGCGGCCCGCCGTGGTGATCCTGCTGGCGATGCTCGCGGCGAAGGGCGAGAGCGTCCTGCGCAACGTCGGCATCATCGCCCGTGGCTACGAGCAGCTCCAGGAGCGCCTCAACTCGCTCGGCGCGTCCATCGAGACGTTCCACGACTGACGCTCCGGCGAGCAAGGCCCCCGCAAGACACCGGTGTTCGCCGGTTGAACACGTGCAGACCGCGGTTCAGCACGCGAACACCGGTGTTGTGCGCTCCCTCCCTGACGGCGGCTGCACTCCCCCGCCCGGCGGCTGTTCCTGTCGCTCGGGATCGTCGCGGGCGTGCTCGCGATGCTCCTGCCGCCGGCCGCCGTCGCGGTCGGTGACGCGACCGACCCGGCGAGCTCGATCGAGGAAGCCGGTTTCGCACCCGGCTCGTTCTCCGCGCACCTGGCCGAGGTGCGTCCCGCCCTCGCCGCCTTCGGCGCCGCGTTCATCCGGCAGGTCTTCGCCGAGTACCTGTTCCACACCGACCGCGCGTCCCGCAGGTCGTGGCTGGGCAGCCTGGAGGCGCGGCTCGCCTCCGTCGCGCGACCCCGCGTCTGGTCGCTGGTCACCGCTGCGACGGGGGTCGTGGTGTCCTCCGTGCTCGTCGGGTCGCGTTCCGGGTGGGCCGCCGGTGCCTTGCTGCCGGTCGCGCTCGGCGGGGCGGCCGGCATCGCCGCGTACCTCGTGTCGAAGCGGACCGCGTCGTGGGCACTTGGTCCGGGTGCCGGAGGCGGCGCCTCGGACACGGCGTCGATCGGGGTCGGCCGCGGTGCCTGGCGGATCCACCTCTCCGCGTCGACCGTCGTGGTCGAGCGGGGGCTCGTGGTGTTCATGCTCTTCGAGATCCTCGACGGCGTGTACAGCCTGTCGGTGCTGCTGTGGGCGAGTCTGCTCGTGCCGATCCCGGGCGTCGTCGTGGGGTGCTTCGGGACCGTCGTGATCGGGTCGGCGCTGATGGGTTCCCTGCCGTGGCGTGCGTGGTGGCGGCGGGTGGTGCGGCGGCCGCGGGCGGTGTGAGCGGCGGTTCGTGAGGCGTCGTGCGGTGTGGTGCGGCGCGTCGTTCGGCCGTGGTGCGGCGCGTCGTTCGGCCGTGGTGCGGCGCGTCGTTCGGCTGTTCTGGAAGGATCCACCGTGGATCGGCGTTGACTGGCGGGTCGGACGACGATCGGAGTGCACGTGCTGGGACCGGAACTGGTGGTCGTGCTCGGCCTCGCCATCGCACTGACGGCGGCCGTGGCCGATCGGATCCGGATCGCTCCACCCGTGCTGCTCCTGGTCTTCGGCGCGCTGCTGGCGTTCGTGCCCCAGTTCGCGGACGTCGAGCTCCCCGCCGAGGCCGTGCTGCTGCTGTTCCTGCCGGCGCTGCTCTACTGGGAGAGTCTGACGACGTCGCTCCGCGAGATCCGGAAGAACCTGCGCGGCATCGTCCTGATGGGGACCTTGCTCGTCGTGGTGACCGCCGGTGCCGTCGCCGTGCTGCTGCACCTGCTCGGGATCCCGTGGGGGCCGGCCTGGGTGCTCGGCGCCGCGGTCGCCCCGACCGACGCGACCGCGGTCGGTGTGCTCACGAAGATGCTGCCGCGGCGGAACGTCACGGTGCTCCGCGCCGAGAGCCTGGTGAACGACGGCACCACCCTGGTGGTCTACGGCATCGCGGTGGCCGTCACCGTCGGTACGCAGGAGCTCACCTTCTGGGGTGTGTCGGGCATGCTCGTCCTGTCGTACATCGGCGGCGTCGCCGCCGGTCTCGTCGCCGCCTGGATCGGGACGATGGTGCTGCGGCGCGTGGACACCGTCGTGCTCGAGAACCTCGTCACCCTGCTCGTGCCCTTCGCGGCCTTCCTGGCCGCCGAGGCCATCGGCGCCTCCGGCGTGCTCGCCGTCGTGGCGGCCGGCATCGTCGTCAGCCAGGTCGGCCCCAAGCTCGACCGCGCCGAGACCCGCCAGCAGGTGCGTGCGTTCTGGTCGTTCCTGACCTTCCTGCTCAACGGCGCACTGTTCGTGCTGGTCGGCATCGAGGCGATGGTCGCCGCACGCGCACTCGACCCCGCCGACCTGCTGCGCGGGACCGGGATCGTCTTCGCGGTCGCGGTGCTGCTCGTCATCGTGCGGTTCGCGTTCCTGAACGCCGCGGGCGGAACCATCTGGCTCGTCACCCGACGCACCGGCGGGGAACCGCGCGAGGGGCACCGCGACCGGCTCGTCAGCGGGTTCGCCGGGTTCCGGGGCGCGGTGTCGCTCGCCATGGCCGTCGCCGTGCCGCGCACCCTCGAGTCCGGCGGCGACTTCCCCGAGCGCGACCTCATCGTCTTCGTCACCGCCGGGGTGGTCATCGTCACGATCGTCGGGCAGGCCCTCGTACTGCCGGCCGTCCTGCGTCGCGCCGCGCTGCCCGAGGACGAGTCCGTCAGCGAGGAACGTCGCTACGCCGAACGCACCGCGATCGAGGAGGCGCTCGATGCGCTCCCCCGTCTCGCACGGTCGACCGGAGCCGATCGTGCCACCGTCGATCGCCTGCGGAAGGACTACGAGGCACACCTCGACGTGATCGATGCTCGGGAAGGGGACGACGACGACCATCCCGCGCTGCAGCGGCACGACAACGCGGTCGCCCTCGAGCTGGCGCTCGTCCAGCACAAGGCGAACACGCTGTTGCGCCTGCGCGACGCCGACGAGATCGACGACCTGGTGCTGCGTCAGGTCCGCGCCGGGTACGACGCGGAAGAGGCGCGGCTGGACGGCATGGAGTCGGTGGCGTCACCGCCCACGTCGTCGTAGGGCGGCTCCGGGCGCACCTGGTCGAATCGGGCGTACCCGGTCTGTCGTTCTGACCAGGTACGCCCGTTTCCAGTTCCCATCACAGCCGTCATGGGAAGGAACGCACTCGCCCGGCCGGCTGGTCAGGGCCGCGCGTCGAACCGTCGGCGGTAGCTCGAGGGTGTGCTGCCGAACGCCACGGCGAAGTTCTGCCGCAGCGTGACCGGGTTGCCGAACCCGCACGCTGCGGCGATCCGGTCGACGGGCAGGTCGGTGGTCTCGAGCAGTCGACGGGCCTCGTCCAGACGGCGACTCCGTACCCAGGCCGCGGGGGTGGTGCCGGTCGACACCCTGAAGGCCCGGACGAAGCTGCGGCGGCTCATGTGGGCCGCCGCAGCGAGTCGGTCGACGCCGAGCTCCTCGTCCAGGTGCTCCACCGCCCAGGCCGATGCCGTCGCCACCGGGTCGTCGTCGCGACGCTGCACGACCGGCCGCTCGATGTACTGGGCCTGGCCGCCTTCGCGGTGCGGCGCGACGACCAGGCTCCGCGCGACCCGGTTCGCAGCCTCGGCGCCCAGCCGCGTCCGCACGACGTGCAGGCACGCGTCCAGCCCGGACGCCGTGCCCGCCGACGTCAGCACGTCACCGTGGTCGACGTAGAGCACGTCGGGGTCCACGGTGACGTCGGGGTGCGCGGCGGCGAGCCGGTCGACCTCGCGCCAGTGCGTCACAGCGCTGCGTCCGGCGAGGAGCCCGGCACCGGCGACCGCGATCGACCCGAGGCACAGACCGACCACGACCGATCCACGCGCGTGCGCTTCGACGACCGCCCGCTCGGTCGGTGTCGGCAGGCGGGTGCCGTCGTCGGTCCAGGACGGCACCACGACCAGGTCGGCGTCCGCCGCGGCGGCGAGCCCCTGAACCGGACCGAGCGTCAGCCCCTCGGCGGTCCGGACCGAACCGGGCCGGTCGGAGAAGACGACGGTCTCCCAGTCGGCGAGCCCGAGTCGAGTGACCTCGTCGAACACCATCTGCGGGACCGACAGGTGGAACATCGTGATGCCGTCGAAGGCGTAGATGGCGATCCGCACGCGGGACTCCTCCGGTTTGGCCTGGATCCATCGTACCGATGCACGCGTGCCAATCGCCCCGGGGGCATCGACGGACGAGGATCGTCGAGTACGCCCACCGACCCAAGGAGCTCCCGTGTCCGATCCCCAGCGCGCCCTCGTCCTCGTCGACATCCAGCTGGAGTACTTCAGCGGTCCACTCGAGGTCCGGTTCCCGCCCGTCCGCGACGCGCTCGCGCAGATCACGACCGCGATCGACGCCGCGACGGCTGCCGACACGCCGATCGTCGTCGTCCAGCACACCGCCGGCGATGCTGCTCCCGTGTTCAACCCGACGACGGAGGCGTTCGCCCTGCACCCCGAGATCGAGCGGCGACGGACGCCCGAGTGGCATCAGGTCACGAAGCAGTTCAGCTCCGTCTTCGCCCACACGGACCTGCTCGCCTGGCTGCAGGAGCGGTCGATCGACACGGTCACCCTGGTCGGCTTCATGACGAACAACTGCATCATCGCCTCGGCGGCCGAGGCGGAGGCGCTCGGCGTCTCGGTCGAGGTGCTGTCCGACGCGACGGGCGCGATCAACATCGTCAACGCCGGCGGGGCCGTGTCCGCCGAGACGGTGCACCGGACGCTGATGGCGTTGTTGCAGTCGAACCTCGCCGCCGTCGCACCGACCTCGGAGTGGACGTCGGCACTCACCGCCGGAGTCGCGATCCCCAGGGACGCGCTGCCGACGTCGGCTCTCGCGGGGACCCAGCGGTTCCCGGGCTGACATCGGTTCTCATCTATAAATGTATTGCAACTTCTGCATGTGTGACCTACGCTGAGGGCATCCCAACCGACGATCAGCAGGAGGTCACCATGGCTGAGCACGAGAACAGCGCCGAGCACACCGTCGCCGAGCACGCACACCAGGACGGCTGCGGCCACGAGACGGTCCAGCACGACGACCACGTCGACTTCGTCCACGACGGACACAAGCACGCCCAGCACGGCGACCACTACGACGAGCACTGATCGACAGCGCTGATCACCAGCACCGACACGACGGCCCCGACGCACCGCGTCGGGGCCGTCGTGTTGCATGCACGTATGCGCGTGCGCTTACATGAGTCCATGTCAGACGGGATCGAAGCAGCGGCGGACCTCTTCAAGGCGCTGTCCTCGCCCGCCCGACTGCGGATCCTGTCCGCGCTGATCTCCCGGTCGTCCGACGTCGGCTCCCTCGCCGAAGCGACCGAACTGTCGCAGCCCCTGGTGTCCCAGCACCTTCGCACGCTGCGGCTCGCGGGCATCGTGCAGGTCGAACGCATCGGGCGGAACGCCGTGTACTCGCTGCACGACGAGCACATCGCGCACATCGTCGGCGATGCTGTCAGCCACGTGCGCGAGGCCGAAGCCGGCTGATCACCGACTGCGCCTGACACACGTCAGCAGCAGTCACAGCCGTCGCCTTCCCGCTCCCCCGTCAGCGCCGACACCGGCTGCTTGCACGCGTCACCGCGCCAGGCCTCGAGTCCCTCGCGTACGGCGAACACCACCACGACGAGTCCGGCGAGCGGATCGGCCCACCACCAGCCGAACAGGCTGTTCGCCAGCAGGCCGAGCAGCACCGCCGCCGACAGGTAGCTGCAGATCAGCGTCTGCTTCGAGTCGGCGATGGCCGACGCCGAACCGAGTTCGCGTCCGGTCCGCCGTTCGACGAGGCTCAGGAACGGCATGACCGCCAGGCTCACCGCGGCCAGGACGATGCCGACCGGACTGTGCTCCGGCGACCGGACACCCGTGAAGGTCAGGACGGCATCGACACTGACCACGACGGCGAGCCCGAAGAACGAGACCGCGATCACCCGCAGTGCCGTTCGCTCCCGGGCCTCCGGGTCACGCCCGGCGAACTGCCACGCGACGGCCGCTGCCGACAGGACCTCGACGATCGAGTCGAGCCCGAAGCCGATCAGCGCGGTGGAGGAAGCAACCGAGCCGGCGGCGATCGCCACGACGGCCTCGATCACGTTGTAGGCGATGGTGGCCGCGACGATCCACCTGATCCGTCGCCGGAGCACGCCGACACGGACCGGTGCGAGCGACACCGATACCGTGCTCACCGCTCGACCTCACAGCCGGCGTCCGCGACCCAGCCGTCATCGGCGACGTCCACCGCCAGCACCACGTCGACGAGGGACTCGAGCGCGCGAGTGAGGTTGCGGTCCGCGATCTCGTACCGGGTCCGACGCCCCTCGGGCACGGCGACGACGATCCCGCAGCCGCGCAGGCACGCCAGGTGGTTCGACACGTTCGTCCGCGTCAGCTCGAGTTCCTCGGCGAGCCGCGCCGGGTAGCCGGGTTCGTCGAGCAGCCGGAGCAGGATCCGCGCACGCGTGGGGTCGGAGAGCGCCCGCCCGAGGCGGTTCAACACGTCGTGCCGCGAGGCAATGGTCAGCATGTACTGACCATACCCGAGCTCAGACGTCCCCGAGCCGCCGCCCGGTCAGCGCGTCGTTCCAGCTCGTGCGGCCGCCGGGACCACGCGACTCGTGCACGCCGTCGTGGCCGCGTGGTCGATCGCACCACCAGCGGTCGAAGACGCTGCGGCAGCGGTGGTCGGACTGGTGGTCGGTGTCGTGGTTCTCGCACATCGCACCGATGAGACGTCACGACGCGTCGTTCCGTCACGACCCGGCGCCGAACTCCCTCCACCACGAACGATGGTGAGCAGGAACGGTCGAGTCCCCCTTCAGCACCCGACCGATCCTGCTCACCAACCGCCCGACGACGCGAGCGCCAGCGATGCGAGCGCCCGCGACGCGAGCGCAACCCGCCGCTAGCGCTTCAGGTTCGTGAGCTCCTGCAGCACCTCGTCCGAGGTGGTGATGATGCGGGCGTTCGCCTGGAACCCGCGCTGCGCCACGATCAGGTTCGTGAACTCCTGCGACAGGTCGACGTTCGACATCTCGAGCGTCCCCGCCGCGAGCGACCCGACGCCCGCCGAGCCGGGACCGCCGACCGTCGCACCGCCCGAGTTCGCGGTGGCACGGTAGCCCGACGCCCCGGTCTTCTCGAGGCCGGCCGGGTTGGCGAACGTGGCGAGGGCGATGCGGCCGAGCGCGAGCGACGCGCCGTTCGAGAACGTGCCGGTGACGGTGCCGTCCTTCGAGATCGAGTAGCCCTGCAGTGCGCCGGCCTCGCGGCCGTTCTGTGAACCGATCGCCGCGGTGTTGAGCGAGGCGAACCCGGTCAGGTCGCCCATGTCGACCCGGATCCCACCGACGGCGAGGGTCCCGCCGGCGGTCAGCTTGCCGTCGGTGCCGAAGGTCAGCGAGGTCGTCGCCGTGGTGCCCTGGCCGTTGCGCCCGGTGACGTCCCAGCCGTCGGCGGTGCGCGTGTAGGCGAGCGACATCGTGTGCTTGGCACCCGAGGCGTCGTACACGGTGGCCTCGCGCGTGATGGTCTGGCCGACCGCGGTCTCGGACGGCAGGTTTCCGGCGACCGTGGCGGCGGTGGTGCGGACCGCCGGGGCCGCGGCGTCGAGCGGCAGCGTGATGTCGGACAGCTGGCCGTTCTCGTTGACGACGCCGTTCGTGGCCGGGTAGCCCTGCACGATCTTGCCGTCGGCGGTGACCAGGCGGCCGTCCGCGTCGAAGTCGAACGCACCGGCGCGGGTGTAGACGGTGTCGTTGCCCAGGCGGGTGACGAAGAAGCCGTCGCCCGAGATCATCAGGTCGGTCGCCTTGCCGGTGGCCTGCGCCGAGCCCTGGGAGAAGTTCGTGGAGACCCCGGCGACCTGCACGCCGAGGCCGATCTGGGCCGGGTTCGTGCCGCCGATGCCGGTCTGCGGTCCGCCGGCACCCTGGGTCATCTGCGACAGGGTGTCCTGGAACACGGTGGTCGACGACTTGAAGCCGACGGTGTTGACGTTGGCGATGTTGTTGCCGGTGACGTCGAGCATCTGCTGGTGGGAGCGGAGGCCGGAGATCCCGGAGTAGAGCGAGCGGAGCATGGTGCGTCCTTTCGGAGAGGCAGGAAGAGCGAGGAAGAACGAGGAAGAACGAGGAAGAGCGAGGAAGAACGGGGAAGGCAGGCCTGGGCGTCAGGGAGCCGGAGCGGTGGTGGTGATGCCGGAGATCACGTCGAGAGCGACCTCCTTCCCGTTCACGGTGACCGTGGGGACGCTGTTCGCGTACGACACGGCCGAGGCGGTCCCGGTGACGGACTTGCCCGAGTCGGCGTCGGTGTAGCTGACCTGCTTGCCGACGAGGTTCGCTGCGGCGATGCGCATCTGGAGCGAGAAGTTCTCGTTCCCCGTCGTGGTCTGGTTGGTGATCTGCTCCATCATCGCGAGCTGCGTCTGCTGGCTGATCATCTGGTTGGTGTCCATCGGCGAGGACGGGTCCTGGTTGCGCAACTGCGTGACGAGCAGCTTCATGAAGACCTCGGAGTCCATCGTCTGGGACTTCTGGGCGGTCGAGTTGGCGGCCAGGGCCGCTGCCTGCGCGGTCGGGTCCACGCTGCCGGTGATGCCGTCGATGGGCATGGTGAGTTCCTGTTCGTGAGCCGGATCAGGCGAGGACGTCGAGTCCCGCGGTGCGGATGGAGGACGTGTGGGCGGGGAGCTGCGTACGCGGGGTGACCCGCGCCTCCAGGCCGGGGTCGCCAGGCAGCGCACGCGCGGCCGGACGCTCGTCGCGACCCGGCGCGTCGTGCGGCTGGTTCTGGGAGGACAGGTCGAGCGTGGTGCTCACACCGGTGCCGGCCGCGTCGCGTCGCAGGTCCGGCAGGACCTGGCGGACGGCCTCGCGGCCGGCGTCCGACGCGGCGAACAGCTCGACGTGCATGCCGTGCGCGGTGACGTGCGCGCGGACCGTGACCGGGCCGAGGCTGTCCGGCACGACCTGCACGGTGACGACGTGCTCGCCTGGCCCGGCCTGGGCGAGCGAGAACACCGGTCGCGCCAGCTGCTGGGCGAGCGGTGCCGGGGCCGGCGCGGTCGCCGCGGCGGGCGCGGTGGTCGGCGTCGTCGACATGACGAACGGCGTCTCGCCACCGCGGCTGGGGGCGACGGCCGGGAGGCCCGGATCACCCGGCGTCGACGCCTGCTGCTCCGTCCCCTGGCCGGCTCGGGAGCCGGTGCCGGCTGCCGGGGCAGCGACGGTCGCGACGACCGGCGCCTGGGCCGGGGTCACGGTGGCGGTGTCACCGTCGGCGGTGCGGCCGGTGGCGGGGGCCGCGATCGCGGCAGCGGCCGTCGCGGCGGTCGTCGCCGGGTCGGTCGCGGCAGCGGTCGTCGCGGGGGTGGCGCCTGCGACGGTCGTCGCGGCAGCGGCCGGAGACGCGGTGCCGACGGGCGCCACGGCGGGGGTCGCCGTGGCGGTGGTCGCCGGGCCCGTCGTCGCTGCGGCAGCGGTCTCCCGTGCCGCGTTCGCCGCGGGTGCCTGCTGCGGGGTCGCCGTGGCGGGGGCGGTGGTCGGCGCCGGGGTCGACGGGACCGGCGTGGAGGCGTCCCCCTCCACCGACGGCGGAGTCGTGGTCGTTCCGACGGTCGCCCCTGCGGCGGCCACGACGACGTGTGGGTCGCCGGCGGGTGTCTCGGCAGCGCTGCTGGCCGACTGGTCCCCCGTGTTGCTCGCGAGGCCCGCCGGCGCGACGGGTGCGGCCACGGCCACGAGTCCGCCGGCGAGCAGCGCCTGCGCGTCGACCGACGGGGAATCGTTCGCGGGCACCGACTGGTCCGACGTGGACACGGACGCAGCCGGCGTGGCGGTGCTCGGCGTCGCGGCCGAGCCGTCCGCCGTGCGGCCGTCGGCGTCGTCCCGCCCGGCGGCACCGTCTCCGGGGCGTCGCTCGGTCGCGACGGCGGCGGTCAGTGCGGCGCCGAAGGACCCGGCGGCCTCGGGGTCGGACGCCGCACTCCGGCTGGGGCCCGGTGCGGCGGGCACGGACGGCTGGGTGGCGATGGTCAGGCTCATGCGGCGCTCCCGGACTGCATCATGGACAGCAGCGCGGCGGTCTGCAGGTCGGTCGCGGAATGCGCTGCCGAGGCGGTCGGCGCGGTGATGGCCGCCGGTGCCGCGTGTGCGGGAACGATCCGGCGGATGGTCGCGATGTCGGCGTCGGAGTACCAGTTGTCGACGATCCGGACGTCCTTGCCGGGGCGTGGCGCGTGCAGCACCTTGCCGTCGCCGACGTAGATGACGACGTGGCCCTCGCCCTTCGGGATGATCAGGTCGCCGGGCTGCGCGTCCTTCAGGGAACCGACCTCGACGCCCATCTTCGCCTGGTCCGGCACGACCCGGGGCATGGTGACCCCGAGGTCCTTGAACACCGTCTGCACCAGGCCCGAGCAGTCCATGCCCGCGGTCGTCTCCCCGCCGAACACGTACGGCACGCCGAGGTACTTCTTCGCGTCGGCCACGACGTCGGCCCCGGTGGCACCGCTGCCGGTGGCGAGGGTGCCGGCCCCGGCGTCGACCGAGGTCCCGGGCGCACGGGTGGCCGTCGGGGCCGCTGCGGCGGTCGCACCGGCAGCGGTCGCCGCGCCGGTCGTGCCGTCGGCGGTGGCGAGGGCGTCGGCGAAGGCCGCCGACCCCGCGGCACCGCTGGTGGTGGACGCGCTCGGGGCAGCCGTGGCCGTCCCGCCGCGCAGCGTGTCGATCTGGGACCGGATCTCCGAGATCCGGGAGAGCACCGCTTCGACGCTCATCGGGCACCACCTTCCGTGCGGCGTCGTGCCGCGATCTCGTCGAGGGCGTTCTGTTCGGTCCGGAGTTCCTCGGCCGCCTGCTGCTCGGTGTGCTTGCCCTCGAGCTTCTCGAGGCCGACGGCGGCGCGACGGGCCGCGGTGTAGTCCTGCTGTGCCCGGTCGGCGTCGGCACGGCGGTTCTGCACCACGGCGTCGAGCTCCTCGAGCATCCCGCGGGTCGCGGCACGTGCTGCGGCGACGGCGCTCAGGGTGGCGGCGTCCTGGATCGGCTGGGCGTCCTCGCTGTCGGCGAGGCTCCGGCGTGCCGCGATCCGGGCGTCGGCGGCGTCACGGACGCGCTCGTTCGCGGTGGCCAGCGTGGCGGCGGCACGGTCCTGTTCGGTGTGGCGCAGGCGCAGGAGTCCGGCGAGCGGGAAACGGCGGGCCATCACGACACCCCCAGCTGCTGCACGAGGCCACCGAGGCGCTGCCAGGACGCGTCGGCGGTCGCTCGCTCGTCCATGCCCTGGCGCAGGAACGCGTCGATCGATCCCTGGTGGTCGACGGCAGCGTCGACCAGCGGGTTCGACCCGCGCTGGTACGCGCCGACGTCGAGCAGGTCCTGGGCACCGGCACGGGCGGCCATCACCTTCCGCAGCACGGTGGCGGCGGCACGCTGCTCGGGTCGGGTGACCTTCGAAGCGACGCGGGACACCGAGCCGAGGGCATCGACCGACGGGAAGTGCCCGGTGATCGCGAGCTTGCGGTCGAGCACGACGTGGCCGTCGAGGATGCTGCGGGCCGCGTCGGCGATCGGCTCGTTGTGGTCGTCCCCGTCGACCAGCACGGTGTACATGCCGGTGATGCTGCCGACCCGGTCGGTCCCGGCGCGCTCGAGCAGTCCCGCGAGCACCGAGAACGTCGACGGCGGGTAGCCCCGGGTGGCCGGCGGTTCCCCCACCGACAGACCGATCTCACGCTGCGCCATCGCGACGCGGGTGAGCGAGTCCATCATGAGCACGACGTCCTGGCCGGCGTCGCGGAACGACTCGGCGATGCGGGTGGCCACGAACGCGGCGCGCAGGCGCATGAGCGCGGGCTCGTCGGAGGTCGACACGACGACGATCGAGCGGGCGAGCCCCTCGGGTCCGAGGTCGTCCTCCAGGAACTCGCGCACCTCACGGCCGCGCTCCCCCACCAGGGCGATGACATTGACGGCCGCGTCGCTGCCGCGCGCGATCATCGACAGGAGTGACGACTTGCCCACGCCGGACCCGGCGAACAGGCCCATGCGCTGCCCGCGGCCGACGGTGGTCAGGGTGTCGAGCACGCGGACGCCGAGCTGCATCGGGGTGTCGATGCGGGTCCGGGCCATCGCGCTCGGGGTGTCGTGGTCGAGCGGGACCCAGGTGACCGGTTCGCCGCCGGGGCCCTCGAGCGGACCGCGGTCGTCGATCGGTCGGCCGAGCCCGTCGAGCACGCGGCCGAACAGACCGGATCCGGTCGGCACGAGCACCGGGCGGCCGGTCGGGCGCGCCGGGGTGCCCGCGGTCACGCCGGTCAGGCGGCCGAGCGGCATGCAGCGGACGCCAGAGGCATCGGTGGCGACGACCTCGACCGCGGTCTGTTCGCCGTCCTCGGCGCCGACCGTGACGACCTCGCCGACGCGGGCGTCGAGCCCGGCGACCGTCAGCCCCAGGCCGACGGCGCTCGTGACGACACCGACCCGCTGGGGTGCGGCGCGCAGCAGCGCCTCGTCGAGACCGCGGGGACGGAGCAGCGTGGCGGTCACCGGTCGGCTCCCGTCGCGTCGACACCCAGAGCGGTGCGGGCGCGGTCGAGCGCCGTGGCGATGCGCGCGTCGAGCATGCCGTCCGGCAGGTCGACGACGGCGTCGCCGTCGCGCAGGGCGCCGTCGGCGACGACCGGCACCGGCAGGTCGAGGCCGGCGACGCGAGCGGCGTCCGCCGGGCTCAGCCGGACGGCCACCGGGACCGTGCGGTCGGCGGACGCGAGCGCCCGCCGGACGGTGGCCTCGGCGCCGGACGCGATCCGGGCCTCCCGGCTGCCCTGTCCGTCCGGACCGTCGACGACGGTCGCGTCGTGTGCGGGCCTGGAGGCGCGGACCACGTTCCCGACGATCGCCTCGGCCAGGTCGACCGCCGCGCTCGCGACCGACGCCTCGGCGTCCGCCAGGACGGGTGCGACCGTGGACAGCATGGCGTTCGTGGCGGCGTCGAGGACCGCGATCCGGCGTGCCGTGTCGGCCTGCAGCGCGGCGATCCGCGCGGCGTGCTCGGTCTCCAGCCGGGCGCGCAGGGCGTCGGTCTCGGCCTGCGCGGCCCGCAGGCCGGCGGTGTACCCGGCCGCGTGCCCGCGGACGTCCGCGCTCGACGCACGCTCGCGTCCGGCGGGGTCGGCGAGCACCGGGAAGGCGACGCGGTGCACGACGGTGTCAGTCAACGAGCTCGTCCTCCTCGGCGCGGTGCACGGTGACGACGCCCTGGGCCTCGAGCTCGCGAACGGAGCGGACGACCTCGGCACGGGCTTCCTCGACCTGCGAGACGCGGACCGGGCCCATGGCCTGCAGTTCGTCGTCGAGCAGTTCACGGTTGCGCTCGGACACGTTCGCGCGGATGGTCTCGACGACCGGCCCGGCTGCGCCCTTCATGGCGGTCGCGAGGATCTTCGAGTCGATGCCGCGCAGCACCTGCTGGATGTCGCGGGACTCGAGCTTCACGATGTCCTCGAAGGTGAGCATGCGGGAGCGGATGTCCTCGGCGAGCTCCGGGTCGCGGGCCTCGAGTCCCTCGAGCACGGCCTTCTCGGTCGCGACGTCCGAGCGGTTGATGATGTCGACCAGGGGCGCGATGCCACCGACGACCTCGACGCTCTCGCGCGGCGACACGACGGCCCCGGCGCGCTGGCGCAGCACACCGGCGACGATGCCGACGGCCTCGGGGGTCGCGCTGCCCATGGTGGCGAAGGCCTGGGCGACGTCGGTGCGGACCCGCTCGTCGATCCCGGCGAGCACGGCGCTGGCCTGCCCGGGGCCCAGGTGGGCGAGCACGAGGGCGATCGTCTGCGGCAGCTCGCCCTCGAGCAGGGAGATGACCTGGCCGGGTTCGGCGTCGTCGAGGAAGTCGAACGACTGGCCGGCGAGGTTCGAGGCCAGACGGTCCATCACGCCGGCGGCGCGCTCGGCGCCGAACGACGCCTCGAGCAGCCCGAGGGCGGTCTCCTTGCCGCCGCGCTTCTGCAGCCGGCCGCTCATCGTGATCCGGTGGAACTCCGACAGCGTCTGGTCGACGACGGTGTCCTCGACGCGGCGCATCCGGACGATCTCGGCGGAGATCTCCTCGGCCTCCATCTCGGTGAACTGCTTCATCACCTCGGCGGCGCGGTCGGTCTCCATCTGCATGAGGATGAGCGCGACCTTCTGCGCGCCGGTCAGCGCACGGTCGCTCGGACCGGTCCCACCGCCGGGGCTCGGCACCAGGGCGCTCACACCGGTGCCCGGTCGTCGAGGAGCCCGCGCAGGAGCTCGGCGGTGCGCTTCGGGTCGCGCTCGGCCAGGGCGGAGATGTCCTGACGGCGGCGCTCGGCGGTGATCTCCTCGGTCGTCAGCACCTCGGTGGGGGCGTCGCCGCCGGGCATCGCCGACAGGACGGCGGTCGGGGCGTCACCGGCACCGAGCGTCGCCCGGTCGTCGACGCCGTCCATCGCGAGCGGCAGCTGGAACGTCTCACCGGCGAAGGCGTCGAGCTCGCCGAGGTCGACGGCCTCGCGCTCCTGCTTCCGGTTGCGACGGGCGACGAAGATCATGATCGCGATGACGGCGAGGACGATGCCGATCACGATGCCGGCGGTGCGGATCGACGACCACAGTGCTTCCTGCTGGTCGGCCTTCTGCTGGGCTTCGAGGGCCTTGGCGGCCTGGTCGGAAGCGCTCGTGTCGAAGTCCATCATCGCGACCTTGACCTGGTCGCCGCGGTTCTGATCCACACCCGCGGCGGCGGACACCAGGTCGTTGATGCTCTGCAGGTTCGCGTTCTGGACGGCGTCGGCCTTGGAGTTCAGCGCGACCGAGATGGTCTGCCGGTCGAGTCCGCCCGAGGGGATCTGCGTGGTCTCGGTGGTGTGGTCGACGGCGTTGTTCTTCGTCGCCGATTCGTTCTTGTACCCGTCGTCGCCGGTGCCGCTCGTCGTGGTGCCGTTGGGGACGGCGATGTTGTCCGGACCGAGGACCCCGGTCGCGCCGGTCCCCGCACCGGCGCCGGCGCCGTACTCCTCGGTGGTGCTCGACTCGTTCAGCGCGACCGGGCCCGACGTGGGAGACGTGTAGCTCTCGGACGTCCGGGTGCCGGACTCCTGGTTCATCGTCCCGGAGACCACGACGGTCGCGTTGCCGACACCGAGCGTGGTGTCGAGCAGGTCCTGGATCTTCTTGCTCGTCGCCGCGTCGTAGTCGGCGGCCTGGTCCGCGCCGCTCCCGGTCGCACCGGTGCCGACAGCGGACAGGGTCTGGCCCTTCGCGTCGACGACCGAGACGTCGGTGGGCTGCATGCCCTCGACCGAGGCGCTCGTCAGGTGCACGATGGCCTGCACCTGGTCGGTGCTCAGCTGCGTGCCGTTGTCGGTCGCGATGAACACCGACGCGGTCGGGTCCTTCTCCTCGGAGACGAACACCGACTTCTCCGGGATCGCGAGCTGCACGGTGGCGGTCTGCACGCCGTCCATCGCGCCGATGGTCTTGGCGAGCTCGCCCTCCATCGCGCGCTTGTAGGTGACGTCCTGCTGGAACTCCGAGCTCGTCACGCCCATCTCGTCGAGCAGCGAGTAGCCGCCCTCGTTCGACGACGGCAGGCCGTTCGACGCCGCCTTGAGCCGCTCCGAGTACACCTGCGCCTGCGGCACGAGGATGGTCGCGCCGCCGTCGGTGAGCTGGAACGGCACGCCGTCGGTCTGCAGCTGGTCCGTGATGGAGCTCGCGTCGGCCGCGGCGAGGCCGGTGAAGAGCGGGGCGTAGGACGCCTTGCCGAGCCAGGACGCGAGGGCGATCCCACCGAGCACGAGCGCCGCGATCGCCAGGATCGCGATGGTGCGCTGAGCGGCGGAGAAGCCCTTCACGTAGGCGCTGAGGCGCGCGAAGACGTTCTTGACGGCGACGGGCATCAGGCCTGCATCCTCATGATCTCGTTGAAGGCGTCGACGCCCTTGTTGCGGACGGCGGAGACGAGCTCGAGCGTGACCTGCGCGCGGGTGGCGGCGATCGTGGCGTCGTGGATGTCGTCGAGGTTGCCGGTCACGGCCTTGAGCGCGAGGGTCTTCGAGTCGCTCTGCAGCGACTGCAGCCCGTCGACGGCGTTGCCGAGGCTCGCGGCGAACCCGCTGCCGTCGGTGGTCGCGCCGGCGGCTGCGGTCGCGTTCGTGCTGTCGCTGGACGTCCCCGACACACTCGTCAGGGCGTTCGTCATCGCGTTGGTGGTCACACCGTTGACGGCGTCGATGGGCATCAGTTCTTCCCGATCTGCAGTGCCGCCTCGTAGGCGGTCTTGGCACGGTCGACCACGGCGGCGTTCGCCTGGTAGCCGCGCTGGGCCATGATGAGGTCCGCCATCTGCGTGCCGAGGTCGATGTCGGGCATGCGGACGTAGCCCTCCTCGTTCGCGAGCGGGTTGTCCGGGTCGTAGGTCACACGGCCGGCGGCGCTGCCGAACGCTGCGCCCTTGACGTAGGCGCCGGAGACGCCGTTGCCCTCCTGCACCTCGACGTAGCGCGCCTGGAACGCGGTGTCGTCCATCGACTTCACGGTGTTCGCGTTGGCGATGTTGTCCGAGACGGCGTCGAGCCACTTCCGGTGCACGGTCAGGCCGGTGCTCGCGATGCCGATCGCGTCGAAGGTCGTCACGAGTTCGTCCGCATCGCCGCACGGACACTGGTGAGCTCGGAGTTCATCGCCTGCGTGGCGAACTGGTACCGCAGCACGGTGTCGATGTTCGACAGCGTCTCCTCGTCGAGGTTGACGTTGTTGCCGTTCGTGTTCGTCGGCTCGAGGCTGCGCGCCATCGTCGGGGTGGTGGCACCGTCGCCGTCCACGATCGACTTCGCCAGGGCGTCCTCGAACTGGACCTTCTCGGCGTGGTAGTTCGTCGTGTTGATGTTCGCGATGTTGTTCGCGATCACCTTCTGGCGCATCGACAGACCGTCGAGTGCGCTCTGCAGCGCGACGCTCGTCACGGAATCGAACACGAAGGGTCCCCTCGTCAGGCGTCGTCGGTGCGACGTCGCCGTGCGGTGGTGGCCGATCCCTGGCCGAACTGGTGAGCGATCCGTGCTCGAGTGGCGCTATCGGTGCCCGTCGTGCGGCACGTTAGGCGTCGCCCCGAACGGGGGGCGGGGCGGGGCGCCCGAGATGCGACAGAGCACCCGTCGATCGACGGGTGCTCTGTCGCAGAACTGGTGCTGGGGCGTGGGTCAGGCGGAAGCGTCGAGGTACACGGAGCCGCGGGGCTCGCGCGTGGCGTCGACGGCGCGCAGGGCACCGAGGTGCTCCAGCGTCGAGCGGCGGTCCGCCTCGAGCACCGTCATGCGGTCCCGCTGCGCGGCGAGCAGCCGGGAGGCCCGTCCCACCAGGTCACGCGGCAGCGGTCCCAGCCCGGTCGGCTCCGACCACCCCGCCACGGCCGTGGCGTCGGCCGCCTGCCCGGCGGCGTCGTGCTCCAGGGACGTGAGCAGGGCCTCCCAGGCGAGCCGCTCCGCCGTCTGCTCAGGCGACACCGAGGGCTCCCCCGGTCGGCGCTTGCGCGGCGGGCGTCGCGGGCAGCGACGCGGCCGCCTCGTGCCACGACTGACGCAGCGGCTCGAGGATCCGGATGCAGTCCCGGGTGGCCTGCACGTCGCGGTGCACGTTCGCCGTGATGAGCGAGGTAGAGGCGTAGTTGTAGACGGCGAGGAGGCCCTCGCCGCCGTCCCAGACGTCGATCCGGAGGGTGCTCGAGAGCTCGCCGACGATCGCCTGGGCGTGCAGGAGCTGCTCGCGGGCCGCCTCCCAGTCGGCGGCGACCTGCGCTGCCTCGGCACGGTGCAGGTCGAGCAGCAGCCGGTCGTAGAGCATCGTCACGAGCTGGGCCGGCGTCGCCGACAGCACCGCCTCGTTCGTGTACTGGGCACGACGCTGGTCGGTGACGGTGCGCGGCTGGGCGGCCTGGCGGAAGGCGGCTGCCTGGAAGTCGAAGGTCATGGTCGTTCCCGTCAGCTCGACGTCGAGGCCAGCTGGCTGGCGAGCCAGCTCGACTGCGACTGGAGCTTGCTGAGGCTGGTCTCGAGGGATGAGTAGAGGGTCTGCAGGGCGGCCCGGCGCATCGTCAAACGGTCGGTCCAGCTGTCGATCTGGGTGTTGAGGTCCTTGGCGACGGCCTGCTGCCCGGTGATGGACGTGGTGACCGAGCCGTCGTACTTGTCGGACGCGGCGGTGGCCGCGGCGCCGACGTTCGCGGCGACCCCGGAGAGCATTGCCTGGGTGGCCTTCGGGTCCGCGGCGAGTGCCTTCTGGAAGACCTCGGGGTCGAAGGTGAAGCTGCCGTCCTTCGTGATCACGATGCCGATCGTCGACGGCGACCTGCCGTCGACGGGGGCGGACATCGTGCTCGTGAGCCGCTGCACGGCGTCGCGGGACGCACCGTCGCCGAGCAGGACGCCGGCCTTCGTCGTCGTGGTGCCGGACGTCGCACTGGTCGAGCTCGACACCGCGGTGTTCGTCTTGTAGTAGGCGGCGATCGCGTTCATCGCGTCGACGAGCCCGGAGGCCACGGACTGGGCCTTCGTGGTGTCCTGCGCGACCGTCACCGTGACGGGTTCGGTGGTGGCCTTCGACACGGTGACGTCGAGCCCGGGGACGAGCCCGGTGAAGGTGTTCGTGGCGCTCGTGACCGTCTGCGCGGCGGCGGTGCCGGCCCAGAGGGTGACGCTGGCGTCGGTCGCCGCGGTGACGACGGCGGCACCGGTCTCGGTGAGGACGTTCGTCGCGGTGCCCGCTGCCACGTCGTCGGCGCCGCCCCGGTACACCTGGAAGCCGCCGGCCGCCCCGGTCTTGGCGGACGTGAGCTGCAGGCGGTAGAGCTTGCTGCCGTCGGCGTCGGTGCCGGCGGAGACCTTCGTCGCGGTGACATACGCACCGGACTTGTTCAGGGCGGACACGGCGTCGTCGAGCGAACCGGACGCCGGCGTCACGGTGGTGGACCGGCCGTCCGCGCCGACGATCGTGATCGGCTGCGCACCGGTCGCCCACGTCGACATCGCGGCCGTGACCCCGACCTGGGCCGAGGCGGTCGAACCGACGGTGAAGCTGATGGAGCCCGCGGTCGCGCCGGTACCGGTCACGGCGGTGACACTCGGCGCGGTGCTCGTCGCGGCGAAGAGGTCGAGCGACGAGGCCTTCGCGGCGTCCGCGGCCTTCGTGGCGAGCCCCTGGATCAACCCGTTGAGCGTCTGCAGTGACGAGATGAACGAGTTGGTGGTGGTGAGCTTGTTCTTGAGCAGGGTCTGCGGGACCCCCTCGACGCTCATCAGCGAGTTGATGAGGTCGGTCGTCTTGAGACCGCTGACCAGACCGTCGATCGCGAGGCTGGTGCTCGAGGACACGGACGAGGACATCGTCGACACTCCCTGGCGTCGTGGAGGTGGTCAGGATGGCGACGTCCGTCCTCCGGGACACCCGATCGGGCCCGGAGGACGGACGTCGTGTGATGGCTAGCGCAGGAGCGAGAGCACGCCCTGGGTGCTCTGGTTCGCCTGTGCGAGCATCGAGGTGCCGGCCTGGCTGAGGATGTTGTCGCGCGTGTACTTGACCATCTCCTCCGCCATGTCGACGTCGGTGATGCGCGAGGAGGCAGCGGTGAGGTTCTCCTTGGCCACGTTCGTCACGTTGATGGCGTGGTCGAAGCGGTTCTGGACGGCACCGATGCTCGAACGAGCCGAGGAGACGTACTTGATCTGCTCGTCGATCGCGGTGATGGCGGCCTGAGCGTTCGTCGCCGAGTCGAAGGTGAGCGCGCCGACCGCGGTCGACACGGACTCCACGTTCGACTTCGACAGGTCCACGTCGATCTGGCTCGCCGCGTCGCCGTTCGCGCCGACCTGGAACTTCAGGACGCCTGCGGTGCCGGCGGAGCCGTCGAGCAGGTTGATGCCGTTGAAGTTGGTCGACTCCGAGATGCGGGTGAGCTCCTTGGTGAGCTCGCCGACCTCGGTGGTGATCGCCTTGCGGGAGTCCTCGTTGTTCGAGTCGTTGCCGGCCTGCACTGCCAGGTCGCGCATGCGCTGGAGGATCGAGTGGGTCTCGGTGAGGCCACCTTCAGCGGTCTGCACGACGGAGATGCCGTCCTGCGCGTTGCGGGCGGCGACCGTGAGGCCACCGACCTGGGACTTCAGCCCCTCGGAGATCGACAGACCGGCAGCGTCGTCGGCAGCACGGTTGATGCGGAGACCCGACGAGAGCTTCTCGAGGGACTTCGACAGGTCGTTCTGCGTCGCGTTGAGGTTCCGGTACGTGTTGAGTGCCGAGAGGTTGGTGTTGATGGACATACCCATGGTGGTTTCCTCCGTGAATGTGGGTCGTGCGTCGGCCCGTCCGTGGGCTGACATGGATGACTCTCGACCGGTTGCCGGGAGTCGTTAGGGGATCGGCGGAGAAGTTTCCGCCGACGTCTCAACTCGCCGCGACGGCCGGGCCGGACGCGGCGTCGTGCACGGCACGGGCGACACCGGCGGCGGCGTTCGTGGCGACACGGGCGAGGTAGGCGCTGCGGCGGGCCGCGGTGGTGCGGCTCGCGGGCTCGACGGTCGTGCCGTCGCCGTAGTGGGCGGCGAGACCGTCGTGGAGCAGGCGCATCGCCTCGGAGCGCTGCTGCGAGACGGCCGAGTGCGTGATGCCGAGCTCGGCGGCGACGTCGGTGACCGAGCGGTCGCCGAAGTACACGGCCTCGACGATGAAGCGCATCCGTTCCGGCAGGGCCTCGACCGCGGCGCGGAGGTACCGGCGCTTCTCGGTCTCGAGCAGGTCGTCCCCGGGGAGCGGCAGGTCCGCGGCGACGAGGTCGTGCACGGTCTCGTCGAGCGGCGCGACGGTTCGGGCGGCGTCGCTCATCGCGTCGACGGCGGTCTGCTTGTCGACGCCCATGGCATCGGCGATCTCCTGCGCACCGACGCTCCGGCCGAGGCGTGCGGACAGGGCCTCCTGCGTGGCCAGGGTCTCGCGGATCCGCTTCCGGGTGCCGCGGGAGGCCCAGTCGGCCGAGCGCATGTCGTCGGCCAGCGCACCGGCGACCCGGGTGCGTGCGTAGGCGCCGAACGGCACGCCGAGGGTGGGGTCGAAGGCCTCGGCGGCTGCGACGAGTGCGAGCGATCCGACGGCGGCGAGGTCGTCGCGGTCCAGGTGCGTCGCCCGGGAGCGGACGTCGGCCACGATGTAGCCCACGAGCGGGAGGTGCTCCACGATCATCGCGTTGCGTTCGGTGCGGTCCATGCTGTTCCCCTGGTCGACCTGACGTGTGTCGGCTCACCCGTCCGTGGGCGCGACGGACGCCGGCCTCGGATGGCCGGTGCGTACGCCGAAGACCCGCCCGGGTCCCTCCGAGCGGTGCACCCCGCATCGTTGCCGAGCGGTTCCGGGTGTCCCCCGGGGTGCGTTCTGAATGTATCGGCTGGCAATGCGCTGAACAGGTGCTCAACCGTCCCCAGTGCGGGGGTGTCAGGCCCCGTTTCCGGTCGGCATTTGGGGGGACTCGGGGTCGGGAACGGTCGTTCTTGTCCCCCGACGGGGGTCATCGGGTCACAGCGTCGACGAGTACGGGTGACGGCACTCGGCCGCCGGGGCTTACGGTCGCGGTCACCGAGTCGATAGGTCCCGGTGTCCGCAGGATGACGGACCGGGGACCACCCCGACGAACCACCACCTGGGAGGAGCTGATGAGCGTGAACGACCTGTCCGCCGTGCTCTGGCGCGAACGCGAGCTGCTCGAACTGCTCACCTTCAAGCTCGAGGAGGAGCAGCTGCTGCTCACCGCGGGCCGCTCCCGATGGGTGTCGCACGCCAGCCGCGAGGTCGAGCAGGTCCTCGACCGGCTCCGCAGCACCGGTCTCGAGCGCGCCGCGCAGAGCGCCGAGGTCGCCGAGGAGTGGGGCGTCCCCGCCGACGCTCCCCTGCGGGACGTCGTCGCCGCGGCACCGAACGGGCCGTGGGGCGAGATCCTGTCGTCGCACCTCACCGCGATGGTCGAGCTGACCACCCAGATCGGCGCCCTGCGCGACGAGAACGACCGGTTCCTGCGTGCCGCCGCCCAGGCCACCGAGGAGACCCTGGCGGGGACCGTCACCGGTGCCGCCACCTACGACGCCAGTGGCACGTCCGGCGCAGGCCAGGACGGCGCCCGCCTGTTCGAGGGGACGCTGTAGCACCGTGGTCAGCACCTTCGGATCCCTCGCGACCGCCTACTCCGGCCTCGCAGCCGCCCGTGCCGGCATCGACGTCACCGGCCAGAACATCGCGAACGCCGGCACCGCCGGCTACACGCGGCAGCGCGTCACGCAGAACTCGATCCCCGCGACCCAGACGGGCTTCATGCGGGGCACCGCGGCCCTCGCCGGCCAGGGCGTCTCGGTCGACGGCATCGCCCGCCTGGCATCCCTGACGCTCGACGCCGGTGTCCGCGTCGCCGCCGGTTCGTCGGCTTACGCCGATGCCCGCGCCACGGCACTCTCCGCCCTCGAGACCGGGTTGCACGAGCCCGGCAAGGACGGCCTGAGCGCCAAGCTCGACGCGTTCTGGTCGTCCTGGAGCGAGCTCGCCAGCCACCCCGACGACCCGGGTGCCGCCAGCGCCGTGCTCGGAGCCGCAGGCACCGTCGTCGCCGCCCTGGCCGCCGGCTCGAAGGCCGTCGACGCGCAGTGGTCCTCGGTGCGTGGCACCCTGACCGGGCAGGTCGCCCAGCTGAACGGCGCCGCGGAGCAGGTCGCCGACCTGAACGGCCGGATCCGCACCGCGCTCGCCTCGGGCGGCAACGCCAACGAGCTGCTCGACCAGCGCGACCAGCTCACGCAGCAGATCGCCACGCTCGCCGGCGGCACCACCCGGACGAACGCCGACGGCACCGTCGACGTGCTCCTCGGCGGCAACCCGCTCGTGCAGGGCACCGACGCCCGCGCGGTCGCCCTCGGCGGCGGCGAGCGTCTCTCCGACGGAACCGCGGTCACCCTGACCTGGACCACCGGCACGGCCGGGGCGGTCGGGCTGAGCGGCGGGTCGATCGGTGGAGCCCTCGCGGTCCTCGCACCCGCGTCCGGCACCGGCACGGGCGGCGCACTCGCCGAGGCCTCCGCGTCCTACGACGCCGTGGCCACGCGGCTCGCCACCACCGTGAACGCCCTGCACGCCGCCGGGACCACCCCGGCCGGCACCACCGGCGCACCGTTCTTCTCCCTGGCCACCGGCGTCCCCGCCGCCCAGGCGCTCGGCGTCGTCCCCACGGACGCCGGCGGCCTGGCGACGCGGAACGCGGCGGGGGAACTCGACGACTCGTTCGCCGACGCGCTCGCGCGACTCGGGGCGTCGTCGGACGGTGCCGACCAGGTCTGGGCGACGTTCGTGGCGGGGGTGGGCACCGCCTCCAGGTCGGCGACGTCGGAATCGACGATGACCGGACTCGCGCTCACCAACGCGCGCAACCAGCAGCAGTCGAGCGCCGGCGTCGACCTCGACGAGGAGAACGTCAACCTGCTGAGCTACCAACACGCGTACCAGGGCGCGGCGCGCGTCCTGACCGCCGTCGACGAGATGCTCGACACCATCATCAACCGCGTCGGACTCGTCGGGAGGGGCTGATCGTGATCACCCGTGTGACCACCCAGATGTCGATGGCGGCCGCGTCGGCCCGGCTGCAGGCCGGTGCCGCCAGGGTCGCCGAGCTCACCGACCAGGCCACGACGCTGCGTGCGATCCAGAAGCCCTCGGACGACCCGGTCGGCACCGCGTCGTCGATGCAGGTGCGCAAGGAGCAGGCCGCAGCCGCGCAGTACTCGCGGAACGCGAACGACGCCGCGGCGTGGCTCGCGACCACCGACAGCGCGCTGTCCGGCGTGTACTCGGTGCTCAACAACGTCCGCGACCTCACGGTGCGCGCCGCGAACTCGGGCACCATGAGCGACACCGACCGCGACGCGTTCGTCACGCAGTTCCGGTCGCTCAAGGCCGACCTCGAGGCGCGGGCCAACACCACCTACGGCAGCCGTTCGGTGTTCGCGGGATCGTCGACCGCCGCTGTCGCCTACGACCCGGCCACGGGCTGGGCGGCCTCGGGCACCGACGTGTCCCGGCGGGTCGGCGACGGCACCACCGTCCGCGTCGACACCTCCGGCACCGCGGTCTTCGGATCCGGCGACGACTCGGTGTTCGGCATGATCGACTCCATCGTCAGTGACCTGCAGAACGGGGTGAACGTGAACGCTCGCATCGGGGACGTCGACACGGCGCTCGGGACCGTCCGCGGCACCCAGGCCGACGTCGGCGTCCGGCACGCCGCCGCACTCGCGGCGCAGGACTCGCTGAAGTCCGCGACCGTCTCGCTCGAGAGCCGCCGCGCCGGCATCGAGGACGTCGACCTCGCGAAGGCCGTCCTCGACCTGCAGGTGCAGCAGACCAACTACCAGGCAGCCCTCGCCGTCACCGCGAAGGTCCTGCAGCCGACCCTGATGGACTACCTCCGATGAGCATCTCCCTGACCTTCGCCGTCCCGCCGTTCGGGCTCGCCCCCGCCGCGGCCTTCGAGCTGTCGCCGGTCGACGGCGCCGAAGGGCTGTTCACGCTCGTCGGCGACGACGCACGACTGTTCCTGCTCGACGCCGCGGTGCACCTGCCGTCGTACGCGCCGGAGCTCACCGACGAGCAGGCCGCCGGGCTCGGGCTGACCGACCCCGCCGACGCGATGCTGCTCGTGGTCGCGAACCCCGGGGCGTCCGGCACCACGGTCAACCTGCTCGCGCCGATCGTCGTGAACGCCCGGACGGCCGTGGGCGCGCAGGTCATCCTCGAGGAGCAGGACCTGCCGCTGCGGGCGGAGCTCGCGCGGGTGTAGGCGGGCTTCGCGGCGCGGCTTCGCGGCGCGGCTTCGCGGCTTCGCGGCGCGGCGCGGCGGCGCGGCGACGGCTTCGCGGCGGCGGCTTCGCACCGGTTCTGCGACCTTCCACCAGTCGTTCCCGGCGTGGATCGTCGGAAGATGTACACGCAGAGGTTGCGCGTGCATGTAGCGACAGGACGCGAGTCGTTCGACGCGTGGATCGTCGCAAGATGCACACGCATTGCAGCTGGTCAGTCCTGCACAGGTCGTCGCCGCCGCCCGGCTCTCCACAGATCGGGCGATGGCGCGAGCTGGACCACGAGGTTCGGCGAGCCTGGTGCCATGTCCAGAGCGAACGACGTCGAACTGATCCGCACGACGGGTACGACCTCCGCCGAACGCCGCGCACTCGAGCGCGATGTCCACCGCGGACGGTACGCACGCCTCCGCCCCGGCGTCCTCGTCCGCCCGGACGCACTCGACGGGATGCATCCCGGTGAGCAGCACCACGTGCTCGTCCGGGCCTCGGCGCACCGACTCCGAGCGACCGATGTCGTTTCACACCAGTCTGCGTGCGCGGTCCTCGGACTCCCGTTGATCGGGGCGGCACTGCCCAAGGTGCACGTCACCGATCCGACCACGACACACACCCGTGTCACGACGTGGTTCGTCCGGCACGGTGCACAGGGGCGGCCGCCCGCAGTCCTCGTCGATCAGCAGGCGACACCCACGACGACGGCCGCGAGGACCGCCATCGACGTCGCTGCGACACGCTCCTTGCTCGAAGCACTCCCCGTCGTCGATGCCGTGCTCTCCCGTCGGCTCGCCGACCGTGCAGCGTTGGACGCGGAACACGCATCGCTGGCCTTCGCCCGGACCAAGGCGGGGATCGCCGTGGGGATGGGGTCGGCGCTGTCGGGGTCGCCGGCGGAGTCGGTGTGCCGCGTGCGCTTCCGCGAACTCGGGGTGCCGGAGCCGGTGCAGCAGCACGTGTTCGCCCGGGCCGGATCGGCCACGGCGATCGTGGACTTCTGGTTCCCCGACCAGGGCGTCGTGGTCGAGGTCGACGGCCGTGCGAAGTACGAGGACCCGGTGTTGCTCGACGGGCGATCGACCGCGGACGCGCACTGGCGCGAGAAGCGGCGCGAGGACTTCATCCGGTCGTTCCCCGAGGTCCGTGTGGTCGTCCGGCTCTCGTGGTCCGACCTGATGCAGCCCGACCGGGTGCGGGCTGCCCTCCGGCGCGCCGGTGTCCCGTGCTGAGCGTGGGTCGCCGACAGTCAGCGCGGACGACGCGGCGCATCCGGGTGGTACATGCGCTGACGCTCGATCCTCGGGCGACCGGACGGTCCACCGGCGTGCACCAACCCACCGACAACGACCTCGCCGAGTCCCACGCGCACGCCCCGGACCGACCCGGTGCCCTTGACCACGCCGCCGCGGTGGTCCGGGTCGGGTTCGCGGTGGTCGCCGCCGGCCTCGAGCTCGACGTCGCGCACGGACACCGGCCCGAGCACCTGCGCGCCCGCGCCGATCCGCGCCGGCCCCTCGACGAGACACCCGGCCATCAGGCGAGCCCGACCACCGATCACGACGTCGGACCCGTCGGCCACGATGGTCACCGGGCCCGGGCCGAGTTCGGCACCCTCGCCGATGTGCACGGTCGCCGCCGACGCGACGACGGTCACGGATCCGGGGCCCAGGCGGGCACCGGCGGCCAGCGTGATCACCCCACCGTGACGGGTCTCGAGCGTCGTCGACGGGTACAGCTCCACCCCGGGCAGGACCGACACGCCCACCCCGATCAGGACGGACGCGGGATCGAGCACCCGGACCTCGGGCGCGAGGGCGGCCACCTGCCGGACGGTCAGGAACCCGGCCGCACGACGGGCGTCGTCGAGTGCTCGCTGCGCGGGGTCGGTGTCCACCCAGCGAGCCTCTCACGTGCCCGGCGTACGGTGAACGCATGGCCCGTGCCCCGAAGGACCAGTCGATCGTGCCCCTGCCGACCGCACCGGTCTCCCCCACCTCTTCCGACCCCCGAACGCAGCAGGTCCAGCCCACGGGCTGGGCCAAGTGGCTCGATCGGGTCATCAGTGTGCAGCGTCCCGTCGTGGTCGCGCACGTCAACGCGATCCGTCGCCGCAAGCCCGACGCGACCCCCGCTGAGGTGATCCAGATCCTCGAGCGGCAGTACCTGGCCGCCGTCACGACCGGTGGCGCCGCGGTCGGTGCGAGTGCGGTGATCCCCGGAGTCGGGATGGCCGCTGCACTCGGACTGAGCGGCGCCGAGACGGTCGGGTTCCTCGAGACCACCGCGCTGTTCGCACAGTCGGTGACCGAGGTGCACGGCATCGCACTGGACGACCCGGAGCGCGCCCGCACGCTGGTGATGGCGATGATCCTCGGCGCGCCGGGCACGCAGCTCATCAAGCAGCTCGCCGGACAGGCCGCCGGCGGTCAGGCCCGGACGGCGTTCTGGGGCGAGATGGTGACATCCTCGCTGCCGAAGCAGGTCGTCAACGGCATCGGCGGACAGGTGCGTGACCAGTTCATCAAGCGCTTCGCGATCCGGCAGGGTGGTTCGGTCCTCGGCCGCGCGCTCCCGTTCGGCATCGGAGCGGCCGTCGGCGGTCTGGGGAACCACGCCCTGGGGCGCAAGGTGATCCAGGCGTCGCGGACGGGGTTCGGCATGCCGCCGGCGGAGTTCCCGATCGTGTTGACGGTCACGCCGCCTGCCGAGAAGACCCGGCGCGCCCTGCCGTGGAAGCGCGGCGCGGGCAAGGACCAGGACCTCTGGACCGAGCCGGGACAGGACGACCCCCGCTCGAAGCGCTGACCGCGACGACCGAGAAGGTCCCGGCACGACGACGAAGAGGGGCCCGGGCACGGAGACTGAGCAGCCGGGCCCGGGCCGTTCGTGCAATTGCCCTAGAAGGACCGCACCGGCGTCGTCACGACCTGCCCGGCGTGGGCGAACCCACCACCGAAGCCGAACAGCAGCGCCGGCACCCCCTCCGGCAGGTCGCCACGCTCCCACGCCTTCGACAGCCCGAGCGGCACACTCGCGGCCGAGGTGTTCCCGGACTCCACGACGTCGCGGATGACGAACTTCGACTCCCCGCCGAGCGCGGTCACGAGCGGCTCGA
Source organism: Curtobacterium sp. MCBD17_026 (assembly GCF_003234895.2). NCBI lineage: Bacteria > Bacillati > Actinomycetota > Actinomycetes > Micrococcales > Microbacteriaceae > Curtobacterium > Curtobacterium sp. MCBD17_026. The sequence goes on from NZ_CP126281.1 coordinate 1,860,779, forward strand.
TGATCCGCAGGTTCGCCTGGTGGAACGCGAACACCTCGATGTCGTCCATCGAGAGCCCGGCGGCCTCGACGACCTTGCGGGCGTGCCCCTCGGCCTCGGTGATGGCCCACCGGTAGATCGAGCGACCCTCCTGGTTGAAGCGCCCCGGCGACCCCTCGACACGGACGGCGTCGAGCAGGTGCGGCACGCTCCCCCAAGACACCGGGCCGATCTCGGGCGTCTCGGCTACCCCGAGCACTGCGGCACCGGCCCCGTCGCCCACGAGCACGCACGTCGACCGGTCGGTCCAGTCGGCGATGCCGGACAGCACCTCGGACCCGATGACGAGCGCGACGTCGGCCGAACCGGTGCGGATGGACTGGTCGGCGAGCCCGAGCGCGTACTCGAACCCGCTGCACGCGGTGTTGATGTCGATCGGTGCCGGGCCGTTCGTCATGCCGAGTGCGGCGGCGACCCGCCCTGCCGTGTACGGCGCGCGGTCCTGGTGGGTGGTGGAGGCGACGATGACGAGTCCGACGGCCGAGGGTGACACCCCGGCGTCGGCGAGGGCACGACGTCCGGCCTCGATCGCCATCGACGTCACGGTGTCGTCGGGCCCGGCGATCCGACGCGTCTGGATCCCGGTGCGGGTGCGGATCCACTCGTCGTTCGTGTCGACCATCGTCGAGAGCTCATCGTTGGTCAGGACGCGTTCGGGCTGGTGGTGTCCGAATCCGAGGATCCGGCTGCCGCGGAGTGCTGGGATGTTCATCGTCGGCACGTTACCCCCTCACTCCACCGCCGCATGCCGACCGGGGAATGGGGAGCACCGCACCCACGGTCACTTCCGCGCCGCTGCAGTAGCGCGGTCGTTCGCCTTGCCGATCGCCTCGACCAGCTCGTCCTTGGTCATCTTCGAGCGGCCGCTGACGTCGAGCCGCTTCGCGACGTCCATCAGATGCGCCTTCGAGGCGTTCGCGTCGACACCGCCCTCGGTCTTCCCGGAACCGCGGGAGCCGGCGGCACCGGTGTCGGACGGCCCGGAGGACTCCTTCTCCTCCCAGTGGTCGCCGACCTTCTCGTACTCGTGCTTCACGGCGGCGAAGGCCGTGCGGTGCGCCCGCTCGCCCGGGCCGTACGTCTCGTTCGCCGAGTCCAGAGTCTTCTCGAAGATCTCCTGCGCGTGCTCCGGAGACCGCTGCAGGGTGCTCGGGACCTCGTCCTTGGCTGGCATGGCTGCTCCTCTCGAGTGGTCCCCCCCTGACTACTCCGACCAGCACAACGAGCGCCAAGCACCAACCAGCTCCGAGCCCCGACCGGTACTCACAGGGCCTGGCGCCGACAGCGCGTCACGAGTAGACCCGTCTCATGGACTACACACACCTCGGTCGCACCGGTCTGTCCGTCTCCCGCGCCGTGCTCGGCACGATGAACTTCGGCCCGGAGACCAGCGAGGACGACTCGCACGCGATCATGGACCGGGCGCACGAGCTCGGCGTCAACTTCTTCGACACCGCCAACGGCTACGGCGGCTCGGTGGGCAAGGGTGCCACCGAGGAGATCATCGGACGGTGGTTCGCCAAGGGTGGCGGTCGCCGCGAGAAGACGGTCCTCGCCACGAAGGTCTACGGCGAGATGACCGACTGGCCGAACGGCGGCAAGCTCAGTGCCCTGAACATCCGGCAGTCGCTCGACGCGAGCCTGCAGCGACTGCAGACCGACCACATCGACCTGTACCAGTTCCACCACGTCGACCGCGCGACGCCGTGGGACGAGATCTGGCAGGCGATCGACGTCGCCGTGCAGCAGGGCAAGGTCCTGTACGTCGGCTCGTCGAACTTCGCCGGGTGGCACATCGCCCAGGCGCAGGAGGCCGCGAAGCGCCGGAACACCTTCGGCCTGGTGAGCGAGCAGTCGATCTACAACCTCGTGGTCCGCGACGTCGAGCGCGAGGTCCTGCCGGCCGCCCGCGCGTACGGGCTCGGCGTGATCCCCTGGTCGCCGCTGCAGGGCGGCCTGCTCGGCGGCGTCATCGAGAAGACCGAGAACGGCTCCCGTCGGCTGTCCGGCCGCAGCGCCGAGTACGTCGAAGCGCACCGCGACCAGCTGCAGTCGTACGAGTCGTTCGCGAAGGAGCTCGGCCACACGCCGGGCGAGCTGGCCCTCGCCTGGCTGCTGCACCAGCCCGGCGTCACCGCGCCGATCACGGGCCCGCGCACGATGGAGCAGTGGGAGTCCGCGGTCCGCGCCGTCGACATCCGCCTCGACCAGCGTGCGCTGGACCGGCTCGACGAGATCTTCCCGGGGCACGAGACCTCGCCGGAGGACTACGCCTGGTGACGTCCCCGACGGAACCAGCGGGTCGCTGACGCGACCATCTGCCTGGAGGCGCGGTGCGGGTCGGACCCGCACCGCGCCTCCAGTCCGTGGGCACGTCCAGAACGTGACCAGCGTCGCCATCAGAGGCGCGCGATCTCGTCGTCCTGCAGGCCGAAGGCGCGCAGGTACGCGTCGACCGAGCCCCAGCGACGCTCGACGTGGTCGCTGACCGTGGTCATGATCAGATCATCGACTGCGCATCGAGGAGTTCTTGACTGGCAAGAGCTGTGGCGTGGTCAGACTGCAGTTCGACGTGTCCGATGACCGGCTGGTCCCCGGGAGTGAACGCAAGCAGTTGTTGTCACCGCGGCTGAAGCGGATGTCGCTAGGCCGACGGCCGGAACACGTGAGTTACGACTGCGTTCGCGAATTCCTCGAGGAACGCCCGCCCACTCAATCCGGTGTGGGTCATCGGGTCGACGCTGGCGTTCAGCTTGAGGATGAGAGCCGACACAGCCGCATCGTCCATGTCGGTACTGAGTACTGAGTCGATCTCTGCTCGTACATCAGTTGCGGACTGCACAGAAAATCCTTCAAGAGCATCATCGAATGCTTCAGAAGCATCACGATAGTCCATCTCCCAGGTGGGGTAGAAAATCGCAGGGAGAAGAGACGAAAGCGCAGGAAAGGTTCGACGAAGTTCTACTGCACCCAGATCTTCGATGTCAGGCATGCATCACACCTCCGGAGGCGTTGGGAATGCGGTCTTGATGAAGAAGCCCTGCGGTGCAGAGGTGTCGCGTCTGAGGATCACTGTGACCGTGTGGCTATCGACGACTACATGAAGGTAGTACCCGCCAATCGGATCCCGGAACGTCGCAGGTTGAACTGTTCCGCGCTGAACCCGTCGACGTGGTCGGCTGCGGACGAGCAGTCGTCCCAGCACCGTCTACTTCAGTCGAACTCGACGCGGAGATCCGAGGCATCCCAGATGTCTTTGATCCTCAAGCCAAGGTCTCGGAACCGTTCGTCCGCGGGGATCGGCAGATCGATTTCTGCCGCCTCACCGAAGCGGCGAGCACGAAAGTTTACGGCGAACTCGTTCGGTTTGTTGATGATGGTCTGGAACGCCGCACCAGCCGTTACCGATGCATGCAGCATTGACCCACCCGGAATCGCTGAAGCCAATGAAAGCGTGAATCCCCGCGCCGGTTCCGCAACGCCGTCGACTTTGTACGGCGACGAAGCGACGAGTCCCGACCATGACCTCTCATCTGCACTATCGACGTTCCGTTCGTGGAACGTCCATATTCCATCGAACACACGCAGCGCAACTTTGATCGCGGCGGAAGTCTCAACCAGACGCGCGGCGATCACGTCCGCAGACTCGGGCCTTGCATCCCAGTCTGCCACGAGGTACCAGTCGGTGACATTGGTCTGCACGCTCACCATCCCTTGAAATCGCGAGGCATCTCGATGTATTCTACCGATACATTCCTCAGTCGTCGAATCGCGTGGGCGAATGCTGCTGCGATATCCGGATCCCGAGTGAATACCCATCCCAACTGCACGTTTGGGTCCTCAAGCGCGGTGAGTTTGGCCATGGCCGACTTGGCCCATCCCTCGATCATCTCTGCCTTCCGGGCCGGCGACAGGCTTTGCAACCACCCGTAGTTGCCCTTCACCTCGGTGCAGTCGGGCACCCATCGACATTGCTGAAGTCATCGAGCTTCAGCGGGTGAGTCGGATGTGCTTGATTCGGCACCTCGTACTCGCGGATCCGCCCGTCGGGCAGCGATTTGATCTCCTACATCCGGGTCGGGGTTCGCATGATCGACGGCATCGTCGAGAAGTGCGGCAAAGCGCTCGTCCGTCACAATGCAGTCAGGCTCACCGCCTCCGAGTTGATCGATGGCCTCGATTTGCCGACGTCTTTGCTTGACAGTGCTCAGGATCTCGCCGCGGTCCTTGACAGCAGGTTTCTCAAGCGACCAATTCCTGAAGTCGTACCAGGAGGAGTGGTCCCGGAGCGCTTCTCAAGACTTCACGACGTTCGCGATCTCCTGGTCCGCGAGCTGGTCGATGAGCGACAGCAGCACGACGACGTTGCGATGGAACGCTTGGTCGTTGCTGATCGCGTCTCGCGACGGGCCACCCTCGTCCGAATTCAGCTGCGCCGGCTCGTCGACCACACCAGCTGCCGCCGCATCTCGGAGTAAGCGCATCATCTGACTCACCCGTGTCGATGCCAGCAATTCACTGTAAACCGCTTCGGTGATCACATCACGTTCCAGTAGGGCATCTCGATCATCGCCGAGCAGCTGGATCGTGTCACGGACCATTTCCCGGACAATCGACCAGTTCGGGCTGCTTCCGAGCGGCTCGAGTCGCGCGTCCCACCTGTCAGAGAAGTGCAGCGGAGATGCGCCGAGACGCTCGATGAGCCATGGTGGTGTCGTAGCCGCAGGCCGCGGATGCATCACCATGTCTTCTCGCAATTCCGAATTCTCCACCGGCAATGAGTCCACGAGCTGTCCATCGATGTCGATCAGCAGTGGCCATCGGGGCTCGTCGTCCCAGGAGAACTCGAACTGGTAAGCACCACTTGAATCGAGGCGCAGCCGCCCTGTGAACCAGGCACCCTGTTCTGGTTCGGCCATGACTTCGCGCAGACGACTCCACGCCTCGAATTCCGCGAGGTCAGCGGGAGGGGTGTGAATGACTGCAACGCCAGTGTCGACGGCCCGCTCGATCCGCGCGGTCACGCCGAGACTGACGAAGACACTCGTCGAACGTTGCCACCCTGATCCCAGCCGGTCGAACGTGAGGCTCGCGAGCGCATTCTGTTGGTCGATGACGTCAGATACAGAACTCAATCGGCGAGGCCTCCGGCCCTTGTTGCCGCCTCATGCGAGACGTGGTTCGTGACGCGGACTTGATGCAGGTGCTCGACACCGTCCCGTCCCCAGTGGATCAAGAATATCGACCCACGATCAGCGCGACCAACATGCTGTATCTCCAGGCTCAGGTACACCGAGGTGTTCGGATCTTCCCGCCGATGATCATGCGCTGCTACCGGAATCGAGGATATTCCGGATTTCGGATCGGATTGTGATCGCGGAAGCCTCCGAGAAGCCTTCGAGTGCGTCCCGCAGAGGGGCAGGCGCATCGTCGTAGTTCATCCCCACGACGGGTAGAACGCTGCTGTGAGCAGACCGCCCAGCGACGAGGATGTGCGACGGAGAGTCGCCGCATTCCAGGCACGTGGGTCCGGGGTGATCATCGCCCGCGGCTCGCCGGCCGTTGTCCCTCGAAACACGATCTGCCGAATGGTCTGGCCACCGCTACGCGCCGTCATGCGAGTCCACGACTGCGATCAAGAAGAGATGATGAGGCCGCCGGCATCCTCGATGACATCGGCGGTCGCCACGATGCTCGCCACTGTTGTCACCAAGTCGTCGGAGTCGTCATCGATCATGAGCCACGTGCCCCCGTCCGCGACCGTCGTCTTGGCTGCCGTCGGCAGGTCGATCGCGGACAAAACGGGACTGTGGTCTCCGCGGAAGAAGTTGGTCAGACCGATGAGGGTTGCAAATCGTTTCTGACTCCGGTTGGCGTCGCGCACGGAGACCTGCGCGAGATCGGCGTGCCAGAGTTCGACGAGTCTCCGGACGACTTCGGCCTGATGCTTTCCGAAGGAGTCCCGGAGGTCTACTGACGCTCCTGGTTCGAGCGCCCGAAGTGACACTGCAACTTCGTTCACGATGTGCCGAGTCACCGACGCGCCGACATGCAGTCGCAAGGAGGCCCCGACACCCTCGCTCGGCATGCTCACCAACGTCACACCGTAACCGTCTTGAGGAAATGGCTGACCATCATGGTTACGCGCAACTCCTCGTTCGATGAGGAGCTCGACATCGGAGTCGGCGAGCTCGTCGACACGCGAGCCGTCCGCGTCTTGGGAGGAGGGGTCGAGGAGGGTCCAAGGGCCAGCGAATGGCGGTCCGCAGAGCGCCAACACCTTCAATGACTCTCGCAACGCCGCAATCACCCCAGTTGCGTCGAACGACCGGGTTCCCCACTGGACCCGGATCGAAGGCTGCTGCGTGGTCCAGATCGAGGTCAATTCTTTCCGTCCGTCGTCATGGCATCGACCGAATGATCACATCGACGTCGAGCCGTTGGTCGACGAGCGTGTCATCGAGGAGTTCGCCGAAGCGTCTGTCCGTCACGATGTATTCTAGTCGGCCGCCACCGACGTCCTCGATCGCTTGAAGCTGCCGGCGGATGTTCGACACCACCTTGTCGATCTCAGCGCCGTCCTTCGCGAACAACTGCTCGGGCGTCCACTTCTTGAACGTGTACCAGAACGAGTGATCGCCCTTCGTGTCCATGAAGACGCGTTCACCGGCCTCCACTCGGAAGCCGTCCAGGGCTACCTTTCTCCCGTCATCGGTCCGGATCACGAGTTCCGGCACAGTTCCGTCACCTGGTTGGTGAATCCCGGTGAAGTACTGCTGCTCGGCCATTCCGGGCTTGTTGCGCTTCAGCAGCTCCCACGTCGCAGTCGCGTGATCAGACTGGAGTTCCACGCGTCCGATGACCGGCTGGTCCCCCGGAGCGATCGCCGTGTGGGGGTCACGAGCAGGCGGCGCGGCTGGTTCGACCACCTGATCACCGTGTCCACCCCTGTGTGTCCCCGACGGCTCAACGTGATCCGCCACCGAGTGCAACCAGTGCCCACCCGAACCCGGGTTTCCCACCTCGATGTGCGGCCGTCCGAGCCCCACCCCGAACCCGTCCGGCGTCGCCATGGCGTGCTCGACGCTGACCTTCACGGTCGGGATCTTGTCCCCGAGCCCCCGGAGCGCATCCGCGAACCCGCCACGCCCGCGCGCCAGCAGGTCCGAGACCCCCGACAACGCCTTGCCCGGCAGGCTCGACAGCGCATCCCCGACCCGCACGATCGTGGTGCCGGCGGCAGCGACCTTGGACCCGATGAGCGCGAGCTTGCTGCCGTCGGCCCCGAGCACCGCGAGCCGCGACCCGAGCGCCGCGATCTTCGCGCCCGCGCCGATCTCGCCCGCGCCGGGGATGAACAGCGTGCCGATGTTGAACGCGGCACCACCGGCGGCGTGTGCGGGGTCGTCCCGCCAGTCCTCTGGCGACCCGACGAAGCCCTCGACGAGGGTCTTCTGCTGGTCCATGATGTTCCGCGCGGTGTCGCCGACGACATCCGGCAGGACGCCCTTGGGGAGCGCCGCGGCGATCAGCAGCGGCGGGCTGCCCAACAGGACGATCAGTCCGAGGGACTCCGCGAAGCCCTTCCAGGACTGCGCCGCCCAGTCGCCGTCGCCCCACTCGCCGGTCTGCGAGTTGTACCCGATCAGTCCGCCGAGTCCCTCGACCGTGCCCTTCGCGGCGTCGTACACGCCGGAGTCGAACGATTCCTGGCACGACTGGTCACCGCGCCCGGTGCTCCCCCACGGCATCGGTTCGTTCGCCTTGACGGCCGCCGTGTAGTCGACGGCCTGCACCGGGGCCAGGCACATGTCGGTGCGCAGCCCGTTGATCGCGTTGACACACTCGGCGGAAGCCGCGGAGAGCTTGGTCTCCTGCTCGGCGACCTTGGTGAGCAGCTCGTTGTTCTCGTCGACGTACGGCGTGTACTGGTCCCACGGCAGGTGCACGTCGTCGAGCACCTCGCCGAAGTTCTGGACGAGCCCGACGATGCCCTGGTTGGCGGGGTGCTCCGGGTCCCACGGGCCGACGGTCTTGCCCTTCAGCGCCTTCTCGACGAACTTCTCGGCCTCGGCCTTCAGCTCGACGAGCCGCTTCGCGATGGGCGCGACCGCCGTCGCGTAGTCGCCGATGAACGTCGACGCCTTCTGCAGGGTCGCGGCGAGTGCGGCGGTGTCGGTCTCGACGCCGTCCATGACCGCGAGCAGTTCGGTGGAGTCCGGCGTGGTGTAGCTGCTGCCGAGCTTCGCCCAGGCGGTCTTCACCTCGCCGCCGCGCGTCTCGACGTCGGTGGCCGACGTCGAGAACGCCGTGCCGGCGGTCTCGACCTTCGCCGCGTCGATGTTCGCGCCGGGGATCGCGTCCGGGTCGATCAGGCCGTCGGCGCGGCACTGGCCGCTCACTGGTCACCACCCAGGTCGAAGGCCGACAAATCACCGGTACTGGAGGCCCGGATCGCGTTTGTCTGCGCCGTCGCGGCCATCTCCTCGTCACCGTGGTAGTAGGCGAGGGTCGCGGTGGCAGCGCCGGCCAGACCGGCGGTGATGTGGTTGCCCACGCGGGTCAGGAGGGCCGAGTGGCTCTCGATGAGTGCCGCGACGGCGCCGGCAACCGCCTGGTCGTCGCCGACGGCGGTCGTGAGCGCCGCGTGCGCGTCGGCGAGACCGTCGAACGCGGTCGAGAGGTTCGTCGCCGCGGTCTCGGTGTCGGTGAGCGTCGTCTGCACGCCCGCGGGCTCGATCTGCCAGCCGTTCCCCATGGCTCCCCCTGGTCGTCGTCCCGCTCGGTCAGAGCGATCGCGTGGTCAGTGCACGGCTCGGGACGCAGCCGTTCCCCCGGCGGCGTCCGCGATGCTGTGCACGATCCGCTCGGCCGTCCCCCGGAACGGGGGTTGCGCGGCCGTGTGGATCTCGGTCCACCATAGCCGATCACCCGCCACCGACAAGGGTCCGGCGAGCAGCCGCTCCGCGTCGGTGACGCTGTCGAGCCGGCGGGACTGGAAGAGCGTGAGGAGCACCACTCCGTCGTCCGACACGAGCTGTAGCGCATCGCCCAGCCAGAGCTGGCGGATGCCGAGCGTCGGGTCGACCGCAGCAGCCCCGGTCAGCACGGCAGCGGCATCCACGTGCTCGGCGCTGAGGATCGTCCACTCGGCGCTCATCGGTCCGCCCCGAACCCGAGCAGTTCGACGGCACGGGGGCCGAGCACGGTGCCGAGCTCGGCGAGCCCCCGCCAGCGGGCCTCCACCTCGGCGCCCCCGGTCAGCCCTGCGGTCGGCGGCGAGAAGTCGAGCAGCAGCGACGGCACGCGCGGCGTCCCGACCGGCATGGCACCCACCGGCAACGAACCGGTGTCGACGCCGAGGTCCCGCACGGCGGCGGCACCGACGACCGCTCCGAGGGGGACGGGCATGCCGCGCTGCCGAGCGGCGAGGGTCGCGTCTGCGTGCCCGCCCGACCGCCACGCCGTCGCGAGCAGCACTCGCTGTCGACGCGCGAGGTCGGCCAGGACGTCGACGATCGGACCCTCCACCGGAGGCGAGTCGTTCCCGGGGACCGGCACCGTGCCTCCCGGCCGTGGCAGTGCCAACCGTGTCTCCTCGGTGACGCCCGTCGCGGACCGCTCGATGCGGAGCTGCACCGCGGCGAACCCACCGTCGACCGGGGCGACGGCGACGAGCCGGGTCGGACGGGGCGCGCGCCCACGGGCGAAGTCCGTGACGGCGTCGACGCCCCACGCGAGCGTGGCCGGTTCGACCGTGCCCCAGGCGGTGGGCACGCTGCCGGCGATTCCCTCGAGCAGGAGCTCGGCGGTGCGGCCGACGCCGGCCTGCCCGGTGGCGGGGTGGTGGACGGACACGATCAGCTCGACCCAGGGGACCTCGTCGGCACCGAGCCGGGTGGTGCGCGACGAGGACTGCGGAGCGAGCATCGCGGTCGCGACGTCGTCGACGACCTCGGCGGAGCCGGCGGCGCGGTAGCGGTCCCCCTCGCGGACGACCCACGCGCTGCTCGTCCGCCGGAGCATCGCGAGCATCGCCGGGGTGACGCGGCTGGTGGGCGGCGTGAGCAGCACGCACGCGACGTCGGCGGCCCGTGTCTCGAGCACCAGGCCCATGCGGGCGGACGACAGCGACACGACCGCGGCATCGGTCTCGGAGACGACGAAGCCGGGCCCGACGGCGTCGACGAGCGGGTGCGCGAGGGTGACGTCGTCCACGCCGGAACCCTACCGGTCGGGCGCGGCCCGGCACACGACGACGGGCCCCGCGCTGCTGTGTGCGCGGGGCCCGTCGTCGTGCGGTGCTGGAGCGTGTCTAGCGGACGCTGACCGGGCTGTCGTCGGTCTGCTCGTAGAGGACGTAGCCCTCTTCGCCGTGGACGGCGGTGTCGATGCCGGCGACCTCGTCCTCGGTCTTGACGCGGAAGCCCATCGTCTTCTCGATCGCGAACCCGATGACCAGGGCGAGCACGAACGAGTAGACGCCGACGGCGAGGGCTGCTGCGGCCTGCTTGCCGAGCTGCTCGAACGAGCCGGAGTAGATCAGGCCGGTGTCGTTGGCGAAGAAGCCGAGGAACAGCGTGCCGAAGATGCCGCCGACCAGGTGGACGCCGACCACGTCGAGCGAGTCGTCGAAGCCCAGGCGGTACTTCCAGTCGATGGCGAAGCAGCAGACGATGCCGGCGAGGAACCCGAGCAGGATGCCCCAGCCCGGGGTCAGCGCGGCACATGCCGGGGTGATCGCGACGAGGCCGGTTACGGCTCCCGAAGCGGCACCGACGGACGTGGCCTTGCCGTCCTTGAGCTTCTCGATGAGCAGCCAGCCGAGGATGGCGGCGGCCGGGGCGGCGAGGGTGTTCACCCAGGCGATCGCGGCGATGCCGTCAGCAGCACCCTCGGAGCCGGCGTTGAAGCCGAACCAGCCGAACCAGAGGATGGCGGCACCGAGCAGGACGAAGGGCGGGTTGTGCGGCTTGTGCGCGCCCTTGGCGAAGCCGACGCGCTTGCCGAGCACGATCGCCAGGGCGAGCCCCGCGGCACCGGCGTTGATGTGCACCGCGGTGCCACCGGCGAAGTCGATGACGCCCCACGTGGCGGCCCAACCGGAGGTCAGGTTGAAGACCCACGAGGCGACCGGGAAGTAGACGACCGTGACCCAGACGCCGGCGAAGACCATCCACGCGCCGAACTTGGCACGGTCGGCGATGGCGCCGGAGATGAGCGCGACGGTGATGATCGCGAACGTCGCCTGGAACCCGACGAAGGCCATCGACGGGTACGCCGCCTGGATGTTCGAGGACTGCGCCTCCTCGAAGGCCTGGCCGAGGCCGATCTGGTTCCAGTCGATGCTGAAGAACCCGACCACGCCGGAGACCGCCGTGCCGTCGCCGTGGTTGGCGAAGGCGATCGCGTAGCCGTAGACCACCCAGAGCACGCTCACGAGCGCGATCGCACCGAACGACATCATCATCATGGAGATGACGGACTTGGCCTTCACCAAGCCGCCGTAAAAGAAGGCCAGGCCGGGTGTCATGAACAACACCAGCGCAGCCATCACCAACACGAACGTCGTGTTGCCCTGATCAAGCATCTGCTCACCTCTCGATTGCACGAGCGGCTCTTGGACCGCCTCGGGTGTCACAGAGTCTGGCGAGGCGAGGTTTCACGAGGGAGCACGAACTGTTTCGCGGATGTAACGCGACCGCGCCGTTTGTAAACGTCGTGTTTCCGCCGGCCCGATGTCCCCTGCGCGAGGGGCAGGAGACCGCCGTGGACAGATCGGTCTGACGGCGAGGGACGCTCAGGCGCGGGTGAGCGCCACCACGCGGGACGCCGCGCGCAGGTACTTCTTGCGGTAACCGCCCTCGAGCATCACGTCGGGGTACACCTGGTCGAGCGGGGTACCCGAGGCGACGATGCGCACCTGCGCGTCGTACAACCGGTCCACCAGGGCGACCCAGCGCAGCGCGTCGGTCTGGTCGGTGAACGCCCGGACGTCGGTGAGCCCGACGGCGTCGAGGTCCTCGACCAGCGCGACGTACTTCGACGGGTGCACGGAACCCAGGTGCGCGACCACCGCGCCGAAGTCGTCGAGCGTCACGGTGCCGGACGGCAGCGCGGCGGGCACGTCGGACACCACCTGCGCCGACTCGTCCACGGCCCGTCGGCGGTAGTCCAGGCCGTCGATGCGCATGGTGTCGAACCGGTCCGACATCGCCTGGATCTCGCGCAGGAAGTCCTGCGCGGCGAAGCGGCCCTCGCCCAGGGCTCCCGGGGGCGTGTTCGACGTCGCGGCGAAGCGGGTGCCGGTCTCGGTCAGTTCCTTGATGAGCCGCGTCATCACCATCGTGTCGCCCGGGTCGTCGAGCTCGAACTCGTCGATGCACACCAGTGCGGTGCCGCGGAGCAGGTCGACCGTCCCCTGGAACCCCAGGGCGCCCACGAGCGCGGTGTACTCGATGAAGGTGCCGAACGTCTTCCGCCCGGTGGCCGCGTGGTAGGCGGCTGCGAGCAGGTGGGTCTTGCCGACACCGAACCCGCCGTCCAGGTACACGCCGGACTTCGCCGAGGGCTCCGCCGACTGCTTCCGGCGCCCGAACAGCCCGCGCCGAGGGGCCTCCGCGGGACCGGCGGCCACGAACGCGGCGACGGCATCGCGGACCGAGGCCTGCGAGTCGTAGTCCGGGTCCGGCCGGTACGAGTCGAACGACGCGTCCGTGAACTGGGGCGGTGGCACGAGCGCCGCGGCCATCTGCCGCGGGGTCACCTGGGGATCACGGTCGACGAGGTGAGCGGGCAATCGGGGAACCCTTCCGGGAAGCATGTCGTGGGGTGTCACGTTGCGTCAGGGGCACGGTACGTCCGCGTACCGTTGCCCACAGGCACCGACGCCCGATCCTAGTCCGGCGCCAGCAGCACGCTCCCCAGCACCACGCTCCCCCGCACCCCCTGGAGGTACCCCCGATGACCGCACCGGTCGACCCGTCCGAGAAGTTCGCCGCCTACGCGCACCCGGAGCGCCTCGTCTCCACCGAGTGGCTGCAGGAGCAACTCGACGCCGGGGCCGGCGCCCCCGACCTGGTGGTCGTCGAGTCCGACGAGGACGTCCTGCTCTACGAGACGGGGCACATCCCGGGCGCCGTGAAGATCGACTGGCACACCGACCTCAACGACCCGGTGCAGCGCGACTACATCGACGGTGCCGCCTTCGCCGAGCTCCTCGGCGGCAAGGGCATCGGCCGCGGCACCACCGTCGTGATCTACGGCGACAAGAACAACTGGTGGGCGGCGTACGCCCTCTGGGTGTTCACCCTGTTCGGCCACGAGGACGTCCGCCTGCTCGACGGCGGTCGCGGCAAGTGGATCGCCGAGGACCGCGCCCTGACCACCGACGAGACCCCGGTCACGCCCGTCGAGTACCCCGTCGTCGAGCGCCACGACGAGCCCGTCCGCGCCTTCAAGGACGACGTCCTCGCGCACCTCGGCAAGCCGCTCATCGACGTCCGCAGCGCCCCGGAGTACAGCGGGGAGCGCACGACGGCGCCCGACTACCCGGAAGAGGGCGCGCTGCGCGGCGGCCACGTCCCCACCGCCGTGAACATCCCCTGGGCGACGGCCGCAGCCCCCGACGGCACCTTCAAGTCACGCGACGAGCTCGACGCCGTCTACCGTGACGGCGCCGGCATCGGTGACGCCGACCAGGTCATCGCATACTGCCGCATCGGTGAGCGCTCGAGCCACACCTGGTTCGTCCTGCAGCACCTGCTCGGCTACGACAACGTCCGCAACTACGACGGCTCGTGGACCGAGTGGGGCAGCGCCGTCCGCGTCCCCATCGTGCAGGGATCCGAGCCGGGTACTGTTCCGAACCGATGAACGACAGCACCGACGCACCACTCCCCGCCACCCTCGCCGAGATCCGCGACGACTTCCTCGCCCTGGGCCAGAAGGACCGCCTGCAGCTCCTGCTCGAGTTCTCGAACGAGCTGCCCGCGCTGCCCGAACGCCTGCAGGGGCACGAGGACGAGCTCGAACGCGTCGAGGAGTGCCAGTCCCCCGTCTTCATCACCGTGACGGTGGGCGAGGACGGCGACGCCCCGGACGTGGTCCGGATGCACGCCACCGCCCCGCGCGAGGCGCCGACCACCCGCGGCTTCGCCTCGATCCTGGCGCAGGGACTGTCCGGCCTGACCGTCGAGCAGGTGCTCGCCGTCCCGACGGACTACCCGCTGACCATCGGTCTGTCCGAGGCGGTCAGCCCGCTGCGGATCCGCGGCATGGTGGGCATGCTCGGACGCGTCCAGCGTCAGGTGCAGGCGGCGGTCGCGTAGACGCGACCCGTTGACGGACAGGAGGCGCGGTGCCAGCTGGCACCGCGCCTCCTGTCCGTTGCTCGTTTCCGATGCATGCGGTCCTCTGGCATTTCAGTCGCTGGCCGTGACAGGATGGGCCGGTCAGCACCATGGGGGGAATTGACGATGGCGAAGATCCACGGGAACGATCCGACCGGCTACTCGTACAGCGCGGCGGACACGCTCAGATCGGCGTCGACGGCGCTCGCGTCGTCGATCGGCGGCCAGTCCGGATCGCGGTCGTCGTCGGTGACGACCGCGAGTGCGGAGTTCCGGGGGTACTTCTCCGAGGTCTTCGCGGACAACGCCGACATCGGCGCACGCAGCGCGACCAAGCTCGTCGAGTCGTTGCAGAGCCTGTCGGGCTTCGTGCAGGAACTCTGCGACGCCGCGAAGGACGAGGACGACCGGCGGAAGCAGGCGAAGGCGTGGGACGCCCGCAAGCGAGAACGCGAAGAGAACTTCTTCGTCGGCGCCGGACACGAGATCTCGACGTGGTTCGGCGGCGGTGACGACCCGAAGCCCCCGGAACCGGAACCGGAACCGCGTCTGCAGGCGGACGAGGTCAGCGTCAAGGGGCGGGAGATCCCCGCGGGTGGTGGGACCAGCGGTGGGACGTCGTCGGCCGTCCCCGAAGACCTCCGCTCCTTCGAGGCGAACACCCGCACGCTCGACTCCGACCTGTCGGGTGCCGTCTCCACGTTCCGCAACGCCCTGAGCGACTACGAGGCAGAGTGCAACCCCTGCTGGGGCACGCTGAACGCGCAGTCGCTGCTGACCGCCGTCAACGACTGGCTCACCGCGAACGGGCAGGACGCCGACTGGGCGGGCACCGTCGCCGCGCAGTTCGAAGCCGCCGGTGGTGGTGCCGGGCCCGCGACGCTGTCGGACGCGGCGATCGCGGCGGCCCTGTCCGCGGCGGGGATCGACGCCGGACGTGACGACTTCACCATCGGACCGTTCTCGGCGATGGGGACGCCCCCGACCAACGGGTTCGCCGACGACCCGGTCAACACCGCCACGGGCAACTTCCTCGAGCCCGAGACCGACCTGTCCTTCGCGGGGCAGGCCGCGTCGCTCCGGCTCACCCGGATGTACAACTCACTCGACGGCCGCGTCGGGGAGTTCGGACTCGGGTGGTCCTCGATCCTCGACACCCGGCTGGAGATCACCGACGACGCCGCGTCGGTCGTGCTCGACGACGGCCGGCAGGTCGACTTCCCGCGGCAGGGCGACGGCTGGGACCGCGCGGTCGGCGAAGACCTCTGGCTCCGGGCCGAGGGGAACGCCCTCGTCGTCCAGGACAACGCCGGCGGTCGCTGGGAGTTCACGCGGTCCGGACGGTGGTCGAACTGCGGTCGCGGAGCCGGCACCACCGTGGCCGTGCGGCGTGACGAGCAGGACCGGATCACGCGCCTGTCGCACGTGTTCGGACGGTTTGTCGACGTCGAGTACGCGGGCGACCGCGTGGCGTCGACGACCGCCTCGGACGGACGCCGCGTGGAGTACCACTACGACGATGCTCGTCGACTCGTCCGTGCGACGGACGCCGTCGGCAGCCGTCGGTACCGCTGGAACGACGACGGGCTGATCGACCGCGTGACCGCTGCCACGGGTGTGGTCGAGTGCGAGAACACCTACGACGCCCGGGGCCGTGTCGTCGAGCAGCGCACGCCGTTCGGGCGGCGCGTGCGGTTCGCGTACCTGCCGGGCCGCGTCACCTCGGTCTCCGACGTCGACGGGGACCACACCAACACGTGGATCGCCGACCGCAAGGGCCGGGTCGTCGGGATCATCGACACCGACGGGCGGCGTCAGTCGATGTCGTACGACCCGCACGGCAACCTCGTCTCGGTGACCGAGCGCGACGGCCAGGTGACCGTCCACGGGTACGACGAGCGGGGACGGCGCGTCCGGACCGTGACACCGGAGGGCGCCGACCTGACCTTCGGGTACGACGAGCAGGACCGCATGACCACGGTGGTCACCCCGAACGGTGGGGTCGTCGAGTACTCGTACGCGGGCGACGACCGGAACCCGTCGATCATCGTCGACCCCGTCGGCGGTCGCACCGTGCTCGAGTGGCGGGACGGCCTGTTGGTCCGGACCACCGATCCGAGGGGCGTCGTCGTCGTCTTCCACCACGACGCCTCCGGCGAGGTCGTCGGCGTCGAGAACGCCGTCGGTGACACCGCACGGCTGATCCGCGACGCCGGAGGCCGGATCGTCGAGGCCGTCACACCGCTCGGCCACCGCACGCGCTACCGGTACGACGGCGCCGGCCTGCTCACCGCACGCGAGGACCCGGACGGCGGACTGTGGCGGTTCGAGCACGGCGACGGCGGTCGGGTCACCGCGATGATCGACCCCACCGGCGCACGCACCGAGGTCACCCACGGTGCCCACGGTGAGGTCGTGTCGACCACGGACCCGCTCGGTCGCGTCGTCACGAAGGACTTCGACACGTTCGGCAACGTCTCGTCGATGACCCTGCCCGACGGTGCCGAGTGGGCGTTCGTGCACGACGCGCTCTCCCGACTCGAAGCCGTGGTCGACCCGGCCGGCGGCACCTGGACACGCGAGCACGACGCGGTCGGAGCCCTCGGCGCGACGGTCGACCCCACCGGTGTCCGCACCGAGGTGGGGCGCTCGCGCGCTGACGGCGTCTCCACGGTCCGGGACGCCTTCGATGCCGTGTCCGTCACGACCGACGAGTTCGGGCGCCCGACCCGGCTCGAGCACACAGACGCCTCCGCCGAACTCACGACGTACGACGCCTGCGGCCGACCGGTCGAACTCGTCGACGCGGACGGTGGACTCACCAGGATCGAGCGTGACCTGGCCGGACGAGTCGTCGGTGTGACCACTCCGGCGGGCCGCACCACCCGGTACGAGTACGACGCGTGCGGCCGCCCGGTCAGCGCGATCGACCCCGCCGGCGCACGCACCACGCTGACCTACGACGCCGATTCACGGGTCGTCGCGCGCACCCTGCCGACCGGCGAGGTCGCCCGGACCGAGTACGACCGACAGGGTCGGGTCGTCCATGCAGACGTGCCCGGGGTCGGCACCGCCCGGTACCGGTACGACCGCGTGGGCCGGGTCGTGTCGGCGCGCGACACCCGTTTCGGCCAGCGGACCTTCCGCTACGACGCCGCCGGACAACTCATCGCCGCGGTGAACGGGCTCGGCGGCACCACCCGGTACGAGTACGACCAGCGTGGGCGCCTCGTCCGCAGCGTCGATCCGCTGGGTGGGGTGACTTTCCGCACGTACACGCAGCTCGACAAGGTGGCCTCGTCCACCGATCAGCTCGGTCGCACGACGACGGCGACCTACGACGCGGCCGGGCGCCAGCTCACCCAGACGGACCCGGACGGCAGCGTCCTGCGGTGGGAGTACGACGCGGCCGGGCGTGAATCCGCGCAGTACGCCGGTGACCGGTTGATCGGCCGCATCGACCGCGAGGCGCGTGCTCGCACGGTGACGATCACCGACGAGACCCGTCCCGACTCCCCCGCCACCCACGTCCTCGAGTTCAGCCGACTGGGCCAGCTCGTCCGCCGTGCCACCGGCGCGCGCGAGACCCGGTGGACCCACGATGCTGACGGACTCCGCACCTCGGTGCAGTCCCCTGACGGGTCCACGACCCGGTACGAGCTCGACGCCACCGGACGGGTCGTCCGCGTCGACCACTCCGCATTCGGCGAGGTCCGGTACGAGCACGACGCGGCGGGGCGGCTCCTGCAGGCCCGCGGCGGCGATCAGCTGCAGACCTGGGAGTACGCGAACGGACACGTGGTCCGGCACACGCGCATCGACGCGGACGGCACGCACGCCAGCACGATCGAACGCGACGCCGACGGGCGCATCACCCGGGTCGACGGACCCGGTGGGAGCACCACCTACGAGCACGACGATGCCGCGCAGCTGGTGTCGTCCGTCCAGGAAGCCCGTCGCACCGACTGGGTCTACGACGTCGCTGGTCGTCTGGCCGAGGAACGGACGGACTCCGGGGCCCGACGGTTCTCGTACGACGCCGCCGGACAGCTGACCAGGGTCGACGCTCCGGACGGGGCGCCCGAGGCGGAGTACGCCTACGACGGCGCAGGTCGACGGGTCCAGACGGTCCGAACGGACGGCGTCGCGACCACGTACCGCTGGACCCCGCAGGGTCGCCTCATCGGGGTGGTGGAGACCACCGCGGCAGGCAGCACCACAACCGACCTGCACGTCGACGCCCTCGGTGAACTCGCCGAGGTCGACGGCGTCCCGATCGACTGGGACACCGCCGCGTTCGCACCGACGCTCCTGGCCGTCGGTGACGAGCCGGTGCTCCGCGCTCCCGGCGGTCTGATCGGGGTAGACGACCGCTGGATCGCCAGCGGTCGGCGCACCACGAGAGCAGCCGACGACGCCGACCCGTGGCAGACGCTCGTCGACCTCGGCGGCTCCGGCCTGCCCGGCGGCATCGCACTCGGCGCCGACGGTTCGCTGCAGGTCGCCGGCCTGGAGTGGATGGGAGCCCGCGCCTACGACTCGTCGTCGCGCGGCTTCCTGTCCTTCGACCAGGTCACCGCGCCCGCGGGAGCAGCCTGGTCCGGCAACCCGTACTCGTTCGCCGGCAACGACCCCCTGCACGCCATCGACCCGCTCGGACTCGCGCCGGTCACCGACGCCGAGCTCGAGGCCTACGCGGCGGCGCAGCAGGGGCCGCTCGCACGTGCCGCAGCCGCAACCGGTGACTGGTTCGCGAACAACTGGGAGTACGTCGCCGGCGGTGCCATGGTCGTCGCGGGCGGGGTGCTCGTCGCCACCGGCGTCGGCGGTCCGGTCGGCATGATGCTCATCAGCGCCGGTGCCGACACCATCATCCAGAAGGCCACGACCGGCGAGGTGAACTGGGGCCAGGTCGCCGTCAGCGGGGCATTCGGTGCGGTCGGCGGTGGTGCCGGTGCCCTGATCGGGAAGCACCTGCTGGGCAACGCCGCAGAGGGCGCGGTCGAGAACGTCGCGAACTACGCCGTGAGCGGCCAGCCGGTGACCCCCGGTGGCCTGCTCCGGAACGCTGCCGAGGGTGCCGCGACGTCGGCGGCCACCGGCGGCACGATGTCGAAGGTCCACCTGCCGACGTCCGTGGCGAAGCTCGGCGACGAGACGCCGGTACCACCGGGCATCATCTACCGGCGCACGGACATCACCGACGGCCTGAAGCCCTACATCGGACAGACCAAGAGTGAAGACCACTTCCTCCTGCGCCAGGCCGCTCACGCACGAGAACACCCGGATGCGGCGTTCAGATTTGAGAGGATCGACAGGGGGCACCCAGGAGTCGACCTGGACCGTCGAGAAGAGTTCCACATTCGCAACGAAGGCGGACCCACGAACAAGGGCAACCCGGATGGCGGCCTGTCCAACAAGCGCCACCAGATGAGCGACAAGCGTTACGACGCGGCAGGAGGAAGCCCGTATTGAGTACGAAACAGCAGGTCTACAGGGTCTCGATCGGCGACATCTTCACAGTGCCCCTCGGCGACGGCAGGGCTGCCCTCGGACAAGTGATCGGCAAGTACAAGAGTTCGTTCTACGTCGTCGTCTTCGATCTGGTCGTTCCTGAAGATGCAGTTCAGAGCCTCGACCTCAGCGAGGTGGCCGCAACTCCGCCACTCCTGGCCCGGATGACGTTCGACGCCCGATTCCGACCGGGGATGTGGCAGATAGTGGGCAACCGCGCTCCGGATCAGGCACGTTTCCTGCCCGCCTACAGCTTCGGATCAGACGACTACGACGGAGTCCGGGTGACGAACTTCGACGGAACGAGAATGCGCCGGGCAACGGGACAGGAGGCTACCCAGGTCCCGCGGCTCACGATCGATTCCCCGATCGTCCTCGAGAAGGCGGTTCGTGCTCACTTCGGTCTGGAACCGTGGCTCCCGGCCTACGACGAAGTTCGATATCGTCCAACTCCTACGTCGTCCGAATTGTTCGGCGACTAGCAGTCCGTGAACGACGATCCTAAATCAACCAGGGAGATCATGATCTGGATGAGGAAGAGGAACGTCGACCGTCTTGAACTTCCGGGGTTCACAGATGCGACGCGGAATGAACTCCGCCGGCCCTCTGTCGTCGGCTCCGCGCAGATTTCGGACGAGTGAACGATCGTGACCCGTGACACGGCAGACCCCACCGGGGGCGCGATGACCGTCGAGCGCGCGGGCACGCTCGACCTCATAGGCGTCGACTTCCGGCTTGAGCTGGGGTTCGGCAACGGCTACCGCGTCCAGCTCGAATCCGAGTGCACCGTCACCGACCGGTCCGGAAGCACCGCGGTCGTCGATCCCGACCGCAAGGACTCACTGCTCCCGGTCCTGCGGCTGTTCGGTGCCGAGCTCGTTCGGAGTTCGACCGAGAACGGCGTACTGACGCTGATCTTCGACGGCGGGGACACCCTCGTCGCCGGTCCCGATGCCGAGTTCGAGTCCTGGCAGGTCTCCGGGCCGAAGGGTCGCCCGGCCCGCACCGAGCCGCCGACCGGAAGCACGAGCACGGGCACGGAAGGAGATCGAGGATGAGCGGCGTTCCGCGCCAGCCCTTCGCGCTGGGCATCGCCGGCGACACCGTTGACCTCATCAGCATCGGACCAGACGTGACGATCCGCTTCTCGAGCGGTGCGTCGCTCCGGTTCGAGACCGACTTCGCGCTGACAGGCTCTGACGGGGAGCACGCGTTCCTCGATCCCGGCGACAAACCGTCCCTGCTCGACCTCCTTGCCCTGCACAACAAGGTCGTCTCGGACGGTGCAGTCACGGGCGCGCGGATCGCCATCCGGTTCGCCTCGGGTGAGTTGCTCGAGGGCTGGTCGAACCGCCGAGGTCCGTCCTGGCACTCCAGCGAACCGGGGCGCGCACGGGTCGACATCGACGTCCTGCCCGACGGCGAGGTCCGGTACCGACAGGGCCCGTCGTCCGCGGAGATCCGACGGTGACGGACGCGCCCCCGGCCATCTCGATCCACCATCTCCGAGCGGTCACCGATGAATCGACCGTGGAGCTCCCGGACCGTGTCGTCGAGGTCCTCGCCACTGTCGGGCCGGACACGGATGTGCTCGTCTCCGACGTGTCCGCACGCTCGTTCGCAGCGGTCATCCGGAGGAGCTATTCGACAAAGCAGCCGAACCTCGTACCGTTCATCGACCCACTCCAAGCCCTCGGGGACGAGCTCGTCCTGATCTGTCAGGTCGAGCACGGCGATGAACTCGTGACGGTCGTGTTGCGCGCGACGGACCGAACGCTCGTGGCAGCCACGGCGATCGACCGTTCCGTCGGGGTCGTCCACATCACCGTCCAGGAGCTGTGCGCGCGCCTCCGCGCATCAGACGCTCCGGGGGCCGAACTGGCGCTCGAGGTGGCATCGCAGTGTCCGACCGAGGAACGGGTCCGCATCTTCGAGCAGGGCGCGCTGGCGACGGCACGGACCTTCCTGACGAAGTACACGATGGCCGCGGAGAAGGGCTTCGACGTCCGCGGACTCGACGGGTTCGCCCGTGCGCTCGTGCCGCTCGGCGACGAGCAGCCGGGGTTCTGCATCGTGCAGGCTGACATCTCGGTCGGAATCACGGCGTTTACGCCCGGCAGGACCGACGTCCTCGCTGCGATGAGCGTCGGCGGCCTCTCGCCCCAGACCGAGACGACCGAGGAGAACGGATGACCACGACAGTGCCGGGCGACCTCGGGATGGTCACCTACCGGATCCCCGCTGCTCGCATTGTGCTGCCCGACCTGGTGCAGTTCTTCTCAGAGCTCGAAACACCAGAGCTCGATTCACCAGAGCTCGTCTGGGTCCTCACGACCCTGTACGCCGTCACGTCCCCTGACAAGCCGGTCCAAGCGCTCCCACTCGAACGCCGCGTCGACGCGGCGGCAGAACCCGGGCTCATGCTGAGCCATGCCGAGGCGATGGAGATCGCTGACAGCATGCGGCAGCTCATCGACGGCGAGTTCCTCGGCTACCTCCCCGGCTCGGACCTGACCGACGAGTCGAACCTGGTCGTCCGGATCGACGCGTTCGACAGTGGCGAATGGACCGTGACGGTCCGACCGCCGCTCACGACGATGAGCGATGCCTTCGACCGGACGCACGGCCCAGCGCAGCCCGGCCGACCGGCGACTCGTCTCGAGGAGTTCGGGCCACGCCAGCAGACGACGAACGGAACGAATGCCGCGCCACCCGCTTCGTGAGCGGAACGGGTCGAGTGCGCGACGGTGACCCGACCATTTCTGCTCACGAAGCGACCGAACCGACGCATCGACGGACGGGAGGCGCGGTGCCAGCTGACACCGCGCCTCCCGTCCGCCCTTCGGTCGCGTCTACCGCGCGCTGGTCGCCCCGCGCCGCTGGACCACCTCGGTCAGCCACGCGAGGATCCGGGCGTCGAACCAGTCGGCGTCGTGGTTCCAGAGCTTGGTGTGCCGGGCCGTGGTCTGGATCTCGAGCCGCACCAGATCGGGCCGCGCGCGGGCCAGGTCGTGCGAGGCCGAGGACGGCACGAATCCGTCGTCGTCGCTGTGCAGCAGCAGGATCGGCACCGTGAGCTCGTCGGAGCGCGTGACCATGTCGAGCTCGCGCAGGTCCACAGGGGCCTGGAGCCCGGCGAGCCGGTGCAGCACCGGCGTGCGGAGCAGGCGCTGCGCGACCTTGCGCACCGGACGCGGCAGTCGCAGGAGCTGGCTCTGCGACTTCAGCACCGCGTGCCAGTCGACCACCGGGGACTCCAGCACCACCCCGTCGACCAGGCCGGCGAAGCGCGAGCGCAGCAGGGTCTGCAGCACGACGGCGCCACCCATCGACCAGCCCATCAGAACGACGCTCTGGGCGTCCTGCGCGGAGAGCCAGCGGAGGACGGAGTCGACGTCCTCCCACTCGGTGCTGCCGAGGCCGTAGCGACCGTCGACGCTCGGCGGGGCGACACCGTCGTTCCGCCACGAGGCGAGCACGACCGAGTACCCGGCGGCGCGGAAGACGGGGACGGCGCGGATCGTCTCGGCGCGCGTGACGCCACGGCCGTGCACCAGGACGGCCCAGGGCGCTGCCGGGTCGTCGGCGCGGACGACCCAGGCGGGCGCCGGGCCGTTCGGGGTGGGGATGTCGACGTCCTCGACGGGCACGTCAAGTTCGCCGGGGGTCAGGTAGAACCAGCCGCCCCAGCGTCCGCGACGGGCGGCGGTGGGGTCGCCGGCGTCGATCGCGATGATGCGCCGCGTGACGGTGGTGTCGGTCGTGCCGAGCACCTCGCCGACGCGCATGTGTCCGGTGCCGCCACCGAACCAGAGTGAGTAGCGGCCCTGCAACTCGGTGTCCGCGGTGCGCTCGATCGTGACGGTCTTCCGGACCGGATCGACGGCGTGGATCGGGACGCGTTCGTTGCGCTTCCGGTCGGGGGTGACGACGGCGCGGGCGACGGCGGCGACGAAGCCACCGATCACGGCCGTCCCCACCGCGGCTGCTGCCAGACCGGCGCCGAGTGCGATCAACCCGGCCGATCGAGCGGTCTCCTGGACGACGTCCTCGGCGGGTCGCGCGGATCGGGACATGGCCCGGAGCCTAGTCTGCATGTGTGTCCGAAACCCGAGAGCCCGACGCCTTCGCGCGGCTCCGCGCGTTCGTGTCCGGCGGCAGCGGCCGTGCCGAGACCACCGTCACCGAGATCCCGTCGCCGACCCGGATCGCACCGTTCTCGATCGCCCTGGCGGCGGACGTGTCCGGTACCGCGCACGGGGTCGAGTCGGACCTGGGCACCGGCCGCTTCATCGCCTTGTACGACCCCGAAGAACCCGAGGGCTGGGGCGGCCCGTTCCGTGTCGTCTCGTTCGCTCAGGCGCCGCTCGAGCCGGAGATCGGCGTCGACGAGTTCGTCGCCGACGTCACCTGGAGCTGGCTCGTCGACGCGCTCGAGTCGCACGGCGCGACGTACGACCACGCCTCGGGCACGGCCACCAAGATCATCTCGCGCGGGTACGGCGACCTCGCCGCACAGGGCGACGGCGCACAGCTGGAACTCCGCGCGTCGTGGACACCACGCGGCGACGACCTCACCGCACACGTCCGGGCCTGGCAGGACATCGTCGCCATGCTCGCCGGTCTGCCTCCCGCTTCGGACGGCGTGACCCTGCTGGCCCCGAGGAGGCTCGCCAAGTGACCGACCCCACTCCCCAGGACGCCGCTGGCGCCGCTGCTGGCTCGGCCGCTCCGGCCGCCGCCGCCAGCCCCGCCTTCGAGGCATCGCACGACGCCGTCAAGGTCATCGACACGCGCGAGGACTACCTCGAGGCGGTCGCCGCCATCGCCGCCGGCCACGGCCCCGTCGCGGTCGACGCCGAGCGCGCCAGCGGTTACCGGTACTCGCAGCGCGCCTACCTGATCCAGGTGTTCCGCCGCGGTGCCGGCGCGTTCCTGTTCGACCCGATCCCGATCGGCGACTTCTCCGAGCTGCAGGCCGCCATCGTCGACGAAGAGTGGCTGTTCCACGCCGCCTCGCAGGACCTGCCGTGCCTGCAGGAGGTCGGCCTCGTCCCGACGCGCATCTTCGACACCGAGCTCGGCGCCCGCATCGCCGGCTTCCCCCGTGTCGGCCTCGGCGCCGTCGTCGAGCAGCTGCTCGGCATCACCCTGGCGAAGGCGCACTCGGCCGCCGACTGGTCGACCCGTCCCCTGCCGCAGTCGTGGCTCGTCTACGCGTCGCTCGACGTCGAGCTGCTGCCCGACCTCCGCGACGCCCTCGCCGAGAAGCTCGACGAGGCCGGCAAGACCCGGATCGCTCAAGAGGAGTTCGACGCGGTCCTGCACCGCGCGCCGAAGCCCGCCCGGGCCGAGCCCTGGCGTCGGCTGTCCGGCATGCACGCGCTCCGTGGTGCGCGAGCACTGGCGATCGCCCGGTCGCTCTGGCTCGCCCGTGACGAGTACGCCCGACAGGCGGACATCGCCCCCGGGCGCACGATCCCCGACTCGGCGGTCGTCGCCGCGGCGGCCGCCGCACCCGAGTCCCGCGCCGAACTCGGTGCGCTGAAGACCTTCACGGGCCGCGCCAGCCGTTCCGAGCTCGACCGTTGGTGGGCCGCCGTCGAGGAGGGCCGCACCACCGAGGACCTCCCCCGCCTGCGCGGTGCCGGCGAGGCGACGCTCCCGCCGCCCCGCGCCTGGGCGGACCGCAACCCGGCCGCCGACCGCCGGTACAAGGCCGCGCGCGCCGCGGTCACGAAGCGTGCCGAGGAACTCGACATCCCACTCGAGAACCTGCTCACGCCGGAGACGCTCCGGCTCGTGTCGTGGGCCCCGCCGTCGCCGCCGTCGACCGAGCTGGTCGGAGCGGCCCTCGCCGAGCACGACGCCCGCCCGTGGCAGGTCGAGGAACTCGCGTCGATCATCGCGTCGGCCTTTGTCGCTGCTGCACAGCGGCCCGCGGCGACGGACGACGACGAGTCGTAGGAACTGCCCAACCGGCATGCGGCCGCCCAGGCTGGGGGCATAGCGTCGGGAGGGTCGCCGGGCGAGGCCCGGCCAGGCCGGAGCGACCTGCGTTCCGGCCCGATCGATGAGGATCTGGGAGGCCCGGATTGCCAAAGGCATCAGACGTCGTGTTCGTGGACGGCGTTCGCACACCGTTCGGACGAGCCGGCGAGAAGGGGGTGTTCTGGAAGACCCGGTCGGACGACCTCGCGGTGCACGCGATGCGCGGACTGCTCGACCGGAACACCTTCGACACCGCAGCGGTGGACGACGTCGCCGTCGCGGCGACCACGCAGCAGGGTGACCAGGGGCTGACGCTCGGGCGCACGGTCGGCATGCTCGCGGGTCTGCCGAAGTCGGTGCCCGGTTACGCGATCGACCGCATGTGCGCCGGTGCCATGACGAGCGTCACGACGCTCGCCGGCGCCATCGCCTTCGGTGCCGCCGACGTCGCGATCGCCGGTGGTGTCGAGCACATGGGCCGGCACCCGATGGGCTTCAACGCCGACCCGAACCCGCGTTTCGTCGCGGAGCGCATGGTCTCGAGCGACGCCCTCGTCATGGGCGCCACCGCCGAGCGTCTGCACGACCGCTTCCCCGCGATCACGAAGGACCGCACGGACGCCTACGCCGTCCAGTCCCAGCAGCGCTACGCCGCCGCTTGGGCGAACGGCAAGCTCCAGCCGGACGTGATCCCGGTCGAGGTCAACAAGGGCGACGGCTGGGACGTCGTCAGCACCGACGAGCCGCCGCGGCCGGGGACGACCCTGGAGGCGCTGGCCGCGTTGAAGACGCCGTTCCGGCCCCACGGACGGGTCACCGCCGGCAACGCCGCCGGTCTGAACGACGGCGCCACCATGAGCCTGCTCGCGTCCGAGGACGGCGCGAAGCAGCACGGACTGTCGACGAAGATGCGCATGGTCTCGTTCGCCTTCGCCGGCGTCGAGCCCGAGGTCATGGGCGTCGGCCCGGTCCCCGCGACCGACAAGGCCCTGTCGAAGGCCGGCCTGTCGATCGACGACATCGGCCTGTTCGAGATCAACGAGGCGTTCGCCGTCCAGGTGCTCGCGTTCCTCGACAACTACGGCATCGCCCAGGACTCCCCGAACGTGAACGCCTGGGGCGGCGCGATCGCCGTCGGCCACCCGCTCGCGTCGAGTGGTGTCCGGCTGATGAACCAGCTCGCCGCACAGTTCGCCGAGCGACCGGACGTCAAGTACGGCATCACCACGATGTGCATCGGGCTCGGCCAGGGCGGCACCGTCATCTGGGAGAACCCGAACCACAGCAAGTCGGCCGAGCGTTCGGCTCGGAAGGGGGCGTGACCATGACCATCGTCGACAACGACCGACTGGCCGAACTCAGCGAGGACGAGGTCGTCACGCACTCGTTCGTCAAGCACGTCACGACGCCCTCGGGTGGCACACTGGCGCTCATCACGCTCGACAACGGCAAGGACTACAAGCGGCCGAACACCCTCGGGCCGCGCACGCTCCGTGAGCTGTCCGGCGTGCTCGACACCCTCAAGACCGAGGCCGCAGCCGGCACGATCCAGGGCGTCGCGATCACCGGCAAGGAGTACTGCTTCGCCGCCGGGGCCGACCTGTCCCAGGCAGCGGCGGTCCCGTCGCGCGAGGCCGCCCATGACCTGGCCGCCCTCGGGCACGCCACGCTCCGCAAGTTCTCCGACCTCGGGGTGCCGTCGTTCGCGTTCGTGAACACCCTGGCGCTCGGGGGTGGGCTCGAGATCGCCCTGCACTGCACCTACCGGGCGTTCTCGTCCGCGGCGCAGGGCATCGGGCTCCCCGAGGTGTTCCTCGGCATCATCCCCGGCTGGGGCGGCGCGACGCTGCTCCCCCGCCTGATCGGCCCGGAGCGCGCGCTCCGCGTCATCGTCGAGAACCCGCTCAAGAACAACCGCCTGATGGACGGTCCGGCCGCGGTCGAGATCGGCATCGGTGACGTGCTCGTCCCGTCCGTCACGTTCCTGCCCTCGGCGGTGGCGTGGGCGGACGGCGTCATCACCGGAACGACCAAGGTGGTGCGGAAGAACGAGCCGGGCATGCTCGAGAAGGCCGCCTGGGGCACCGTCGTCAAGGTCGCCCGCGGCCAGGTCGCGTCGAAGATCGGCACCGTGCCGAAGTCGCCGTTCCGGGCGCTCGACCTCGTCGCCGCCGCCAAGTCGGGTTCGCTCGACGAACGCTTCGCCGACGAGGACGAGGCCCTCGCCGACCTCATCTCGGGCGACCAGTTCGCCGCGTCGATGTACGCCTTCGACCTCGTGCAGAAGCGTGCGAAGAAGCCCGTCGGCGCTCCCGAGGGTGTCGATCCGAAGAAGATCACGAAGGTCGGCGTCCTCGGCGCCGGGCTGATGGCTTCGCAGTTCGCGCTGCTGTTCGCCCGACGCCTGGGCGTCCCCGTCGTCATCACCGACGTCGACCAGTCGCGCGTCGACGCCGGCGTCGAGCGGATCCGCGGCGAGGTCGCGAAGCTGCTCGACAAGGGCCGGATCTCCCCCGACGACGCGAACCGCATCACCGCGCTCGTCAGCGGGTCGGTGTCCTACGACGCCTTCGCCGACGCTGACTGGGTGATCGAGGCGGTCTTCGAGGAGATGACCGTCAAGCAGGAGGTCTTCCGGAAGATCGAGCAGGTCATCGCACCCGACGCGATCCTCGCCACGAACACGTCGTCGCTCTCCGTCGACGAGATGGCATCGGTCCTCACCAACCCGGAGCGACTCGTCGGCTTCCACTTCTTCAACCCGGTCGCGGTGATGCCGCTGCTCGAGGTGGTGCGCGCGGCGAAGACCTCGGACGAGGCCCTCGTCACCGCCCTCGCCGTCGCGAAGACCCTGAAGAAGACCGCGATCATCACCGCGGACCAGCCGGGCTTCGTCGTCAACCGCGTGCTCGCGCGGGTGCTCGGCGAGGCGATGCGCGGCGTGGAAGAGGGCACCTCGTTCGACACCGTCGCGCAGGGTGCCGCACCGCTCGGCCTGCCGATGTCACCGTTCGAGCTGCTCGAGCTCGTCGGGCTGCCGGTCGGCGCGCACGTGCTCGCCTCGCACCACGCGGCCTGGCCGGAGCGCTTCTACCCCGGCGACGGCCTGAAGAGGATCGCCGAGCACGGGACGATCCTGACCCGCGACAAGAAGGGCAACGCGACCGGGTACGACCCCGCCGCCGTGAAGCTCGTCGCGCCGTCCAAGAAGGACGCGAAGCCGGTCGACGCCGCCGAGATGCAGCGCCGGTTCGAGGACGCCCTGGCCGACGAGTTGCACCGCATGCTCGAGGACCGGGTCGTCGAGCACGTCGAGGAGATCGACCTCGGGCTCATCCTCGGCGCCGGCTACCCGTTCCAGGCCGGTGGGATCAGCCCGTACCTCGACCGTTCCGGTGCGTCCGAGCGTGTCTTCGGCGGCACGTTCCACCAGCCCCGGATCGTCGGCCCCGCTTCCCGCTAGCGCCATCACGCAAAACACCGGTGTTCGCGCACCGAACACCCGCAAACCGCGGCGTGGAGCGCGAACACCGGTGTTTTGCTGACCGGACCGGACCGGACCGGACCGGACCGGGCCGTCAGCGGTCGGACGCCGCCGACTCGCGGGACCGCGCGGGCTTCGCCTGCGGCAACTTCGTCCCGACGACCTGGTCGATGACGTCGCGGGCGATGGCCTGCGCCGTGAGCCCCGCGTCGGCGAGGATCTGCGACCGGGTCGCGTGGTCGATGAACGCGTCGGGCAGCCCGAGCTCGTTCACCCCGGTGTCGACCCCGGCAGCGCGCAGGTCCTGCCGCAGCCGCGTCCCGACGCCGCCGACCCGCACGCCGTCCTCGATGGTGATCACGAGCCGGTGCGTCCGCGACAGCTCGATCAGCGACACCGGGATCGGCACCACCCAGCGCGGGTCCACGACGGTGACGCCGATGCCCTGCGCCTCGAGCAGCGCCGCGGCCTCGAGTGCCACCGGCACCATCGACCCCACGGCGACGAAGAGCACGTCCTCGACGTCATCCGCGGCGGCGTGCAGGACGTCCACGCCATCGGAGAGACGACGGACAGCTTGGACGTCCGGTCCGACCTGCCCCTTCGACCAGCGCAGCACGGTGGGGGCGTCGTCGACGGCGATCGCCTCGCGGAACTCCTCGCGCAGCGTCGAGGCATCGCGGGGCGCGGCGATCCGGATCCCCGGTACGACCTGCAGCAGCGCGAGGTCCCACATGCCGTGGTGCGAGGGGCCGTCCGGGCCGGTGATGCCGGCGCGGTCGAGCACGAACGTCACGCCGGCCTTGTGCAGGGCGACGTCCATCAGCACCTGGTCGAACGCACGGTTCAGGAACGTCGCGTAGAGCGCCACGACCGGGTGGAGTCCCCCGTAGGCCAGGCCCGCGGCGGTCGTCACGGCGTGCTGCTCGGCGATGCCGACGTCGTAGACCCGGCCGGGGTGCTGCTCCTGGAACAGGTGCAGCCCGGTCGGCCGGAGCATCGCCGCCGTGATCGCGACGACGCGCTCGTCCTCCGCTCCCACCGAAGCCAGCGTCGACGCGAACACCGAGGTCCACGACGGACCCGACGCCGCGTCGAGCGACTCCCCGGTCTCCGGGTCGATGTGCCCGACGGCGTGGAACTGGTCGGCCTGGTCGCGCAGGGCGGGCTCGAAGCCGTGGCCCTTCTCGGTGATCGCGTGCACGATCACGGGAGCGCCGTACTCCTTGGCCTGCCGGAGCGCCGCCTCCATCGCCTGCTGATCGTGCCCGTTCACCGGGCCGATGTACTTGATGTCGAGGTTCGAGTACAACGCCTCGTTGTTCGTCAGCCGCGACAGGAAGCCGTGCAGGCCCCCGCGCATGCCTCGGTACACCGCACGACCCGGAGCGCCGAACCGTGCCGCCACGGCCTGCGTGCCCTCGTACAGGGCCCGGTACTCGCGGCGGGTGCGCACGGAGCTCAGGAACCGCGCCATGCCACCGATCGTCGGGGCGTACGAGCGGCCGTTGTCGTTGACGACGATGACCAGGCGACGGTCGTTGTCGTCGGAGATGTTGTTGAGCGCCTCCCACGTCATGCCGCCGGTGAGGGCGCCGTCCCCCACCACCGCGACGACGGTGCGGTCGATCTGCCCGGTCTGCCCGAACGCGCGGGAGATGCCGTCGGCCCACGACAGCGACGACGACGCGTGCGAGGACTCGACGATGTCGTGCTCGGACTCGCTCCGCTGCGGGTAGCCGGCGATGCCGCCGCGTTCGCGCAGCTTCGAGAAGTCCTGGCGCCCCGTGACGAGCTTGTGCACGTACGACTGGTGCCCGGTGTCGAAGACGAACGGGTCGTTCGGCGAGTCGAACACGCGGTGCATCGCGAGCGTCAGCTCCACGACGCCCAGGTTCGGCCCGAGGTGCCCACCGGTCTTCGCGACCTCGGCGACCAGGAAACGTCGGATCTCGGCGGCGAGGTCGGTCATCTGCGCGTCGGAGAGACGCTTCAGGTCGCGCGGCGACGTGATGCTGGCGAGCAGGCTCACGGGCGCTCCTTTCGTGGGGCTGTCGGGCCACTCTATTCCGGGGACCCGACAACGGACGGGAGGCGCGGTGCCAGCTGGCACCGCGCCTCCAGGCCGGTCGTCGGTCGCGTCAGCGACCCGTGCGCACGACGCTCAGACGAGCGAGCGGAGCACGTACTGCAGGATGCCGCCGTTGCGGTAGTAGTCGGCCTCGCCGGGGGTGTCGATGCGGACGACCGCGTCGAACTCGATCGGCTGCTTGCCGGCCGGCGAGTGCTCGCTCGGCGTCGCGGTGACGTGCACCGTCTTCGGGGTGCGGCCCTCGTTCAGCTCGGTCAGCCCGGAGATCGAGACGACCTCGGTGCCGTCGAGCCCGAGGGACTCGACCGTCTCGCCCGCCGGGAACTGCAGCGGGACGACGCCCATGCCGATCAGGTTCGAGCGGTGGATCCGCTCGAAGCTCTCGGTGATGACCGCACGGACACCGAGCAGGTTCGTGCCCTTGGCGGCCCAGTCACGGGACGAACCGGAGCCGTACTCCTTGCCACCGAAGATGACGAGCGGGATGCCCTGCTCCTGGTAGTGCTGCGAGGCGTCGTAGATGAACGACTGCGCACCGTCCGGCGTCGTGAAGTCACGGGTGTAGCCGCCCTCCACGCCGTCGAGCAGCTGGTTGCGCAGACGGATGTTCGCGAACGTGCCGCGGATCATGACCTCGTGGTTGCCGCGACGCGAGCCGTAGGAGTTGAAGTCCTTGCGGTCGACGCCGTGCTCGGCGAGGTACTGGCCGGCGGGGCTGTCGGCCTTGATCGAACCGGCCGGCGAGATGTGGTCGGTCGTGACCGAGTCGCCGAGCTTCGCGAGCACCCGGGCGCCGGAGATGTCCGACACCGCGTCGGGCTGCATCGTCATGCCCTCGAAGTACGGGGGCTTCCGGACGTAGGTCGACTCCTGGTCCCACTCGAAGGTGTCGCCGGTCGGGGTCGGCAGGTTCTTCCAGCGGTCGTCGCCCTCGAACACGGAGCCGTACTCGTGGGTGAACATCTCGGTGTCGATCGACTCGTCGATGACCTGCTGCACCTCGGCCGCGTCGGGCCAGATGTCGGTCAGGTAGACGTCGTTGCCGTCCTGGTCGGTGCCGAGGGCGTCCTTGTCGAAGTCGAAGTGCATCGACCCGGCGAGGGCGTAGGCGATGACCAGCGGCGGGGACGCCAGGTAGTTCATCTTGACGTCGGGGTTGATCCGGCCCTCGAAGTTGCGGTTGCCCGAGAGCACCGCGGTGACGGCGAGGTCGTTGTCCTGCACGGCCTGCGAGATCTCTTCCGGCAGCGGGCCCGAGTTGCCGATGCAGGTGGTGCAGCCGTAGCCGACCGTGTAGAAGCCGAGCTGCTCGAGGTAGGTGGTCAGACCGGCCTTCTCGTAGTAGTCGGTGACGACCTTCGACCCGGGCGCGAGGGTGGTCTTCACCCAGGGCTTCGCGGTGAGGCCCTTCTTCGCGGCGTTCCGGGCGAGGATGCCCGCGGCCATCATGACCGACGGGTTCGACGTGTTCGTGCACGACGTGATCGCGGCGATCGCGACGGCACCGTGGTCGATCGTGAACGGGTCGCCGTCGGCGATGGCGACCGAGGTCGGCTTCGAGACGGTGCCGGGCGCGCTCGATGCGTGCACGGGTACCTCGGACCCGGGGGCGTCCTGCAGGTCGTCCACGGCGTGCTCGTCGCCGGGGCCCGCGGCCACCGGGTCGGACGCCGGGAACGTGTCGGCGACGGCCTTGTCCTCTTCGCTGTGGTCGATGCTCGCGTAGTTGGCGAGGTCGACCTCGAACTGGTCCTTGGCCTTCGACAGCTCGATGCGGTCCTGCGGACGCTTCGGGCCCGAGATGGACGGCACGACCGTGGAGAGGTCGAGCTCCATGTACTCGGAGTAGTTCGGCTCGACCGAGGCGTCGTGCCACAGCCCCTGGGTCTTGGAGTACGCCTCGACCAGGGCGATCTGCGCCTCGTCGCGACCGGTCAGCCGCAGGTAGTCCAGCGTGACGTCGTCGACCGGGAAGATCGCTGCCGTCGAACCGAACTCGGGCGACATGTTGCCGATGGTGGCGCGGTTGGCGAGCGGGACGGCGCCGACGCCCTCGCCGTAGAACTCGACGAACTTGCCGACGACGCCGTGCTTGCGGAGCTCCTGCGTGATGGTGAGCACCACGTCGGTCGCGGTCACGCCGGCCGGGATCTCACCCGAGAGCTTGAAGCCGACGACCTTCGGGATGAGCATCGACACGGGCTGCCCGAGCATCGCGGCCTCGGCCTCGATGCCGCCGACGCCCCAGCCGAGCACGCCGAGGCCGTTCACCATCGTGGTGTGCGAGTCGGTGCCGACCAGGGTGTCCGGGTACGCGTAGGTCTCGCCGTCGAAGTCACGCGTGTAGGTGACCTTCGCCAGGTACTCGATGTTCACCTGGTGGACGATGCCGGTGCCCGGCGGGACGACCTTGAAGTCCTCGAACGCGGTCTGGCCCCAGCGGAGGAACTGGTAGCGCTCACCGTTCCGCTCGTACTCGAGGTCGGTGTTGCGCTGCAGGGCATCCGTGCTGCCGAACAGGTCGGCGATGACGGAGTGGTCGATCACCATCTCGGCCGGGGACAGCGGGTTGATCTTGTTCGGGTCGCCGCCGATGTCCGCCATGGCCTCGCGCATGGTGGCGAGGTCGACGATGCACGGCACACCCGTGAAGTCCTGCATGACGACGCGCGCCGGCGAGAACTGGATCTCGGTGTCGGGCTCCGCGTCGGGCCGCCAGGAACCGAGCGCCCGGATCTGTCCCTCGGTGACGTTCTTGCCGTCCTCGGTGCGGAGGAGGTTCTCGAGCAGCACCTTCAGGCTGTAGGGCAACTTCTCGTGCCCGGGAACCGAGTCGATCCGGTGGATCGCGTAGTCGACACCCCCAACCGACAGTGTGTCCTTCGAGCCGAAGCTATTGACTGCAGCCACCGTGCCGCCTCCCTACTGATCGGTTTGCCCTCATCCTCGCGGGCCGTGGACCGTCCCACCAGCAAGGCAAACCTAATCCCGAGAACGCGTGCGCGCCCTGCGAGAACTATCTTGATGTCGAGAGAACTCTACACCGGGGCGACGTCGTCGCGTCGGACGAACACGGTGCGGACCAGCAGCCACGTCACCCAGAGCACCGCCGCGTACAGCGGCACGCCGAGGATGAGCTTCAGCCCGGCGAGCAGTTCGACCTGCGCCGTCAGGTACAGCGGGACCTCCACCGCGAGCCGGACCGCGAACAGCCCGACCCAGATCCAGGTGGCGACCGTCAGCACGCGGCGCTTCACCGGGTCGGCGCGCCAGTCGACGTGCGAGCCGTCCTCGTTCGCCGGCAGCAGGAAGCCGACGACGAGCCCGATGAGCGGCCAGCGGATCGCCAGCGTGATCAGCAGCCCGACGAGCCAGACGGCGTTGATGACGATCCCGGGGATGAAGTTGCTCTCCGCGCGGCCGGTGATGAGCGCGAGGCCGGCCGAGACCGCGACGCCGAGGATGCCCGCGAACGACATCGTCACCGACTGCCGCTGCAGCAGCCGGAGCACCACGAAGACCAGGCCGACCGCCACCGGGATCACGACGCTCGGCACGAGCTCCTTGGTGATCGCGTAGACGACCAGGAACGCGAACCCGGGCAGCACCGACTCGGCGAGCCCGCGCACCCCGCCGACCGCGCCGAGCAGCGCCCGGCCGGACGGTGCCTCACCGGGTGCCACGCGCGCGATGCCGGCGTTCTGCACGGCGTCGCGGAACTGCGCGGAGAAGGACGGCGGCACCGACGGCTCGGCCGCCGGTGCCGCAGCCGGCATCGCCGACGGCTCAGCCGCCGGTGCAGCGGGGTGGGAGCCAGCCGTCTCGGGTAGTGGGGTGTCGTCGTGGTCCGGCACCGTGCCTCCAGGCGGGGTTGGTCGTCAGTCGGTCAGATCGCGGTCTGCGTCGACTTGGGCATGTGCAGCGGGATGAGGTCGCGCGGCGGCATCGGCGTCGTGCCGCGCACGACGACGACGCTGCGGAACAGCTCCTCGATCTCGCTCGCGTCGTCGGGCTGCTCGGCGGCCTTGCCGGCGATCACGCCGCGCAGGAACCAGCGCGGGCCGTCGACGCCGACGAAGCGGGCAGGGCGGGAGCCGGCGGTGCCGCCGTCGCCGTCCACGGCGACCGGGACGGACGCGCGGAGCTCGGGACCGAACGGGCCGTCGACCTCGGTCACGACACCGCCCTGGCGCTCGATCTGCTCGGCGATCTGGGCGCGGATCTCGTGCCACAGGCCGGTGGACCGGGGCGCCGCGAACGGCTGGACCTGCAGCGTGGACTCGTCGTAGTCGAGCCCGACCGCGACGACGCGCTGCGAGCCCTCCTCGACCTCGAGGCGCAGGTGCAGGCCCTCGCGCGGGAGCACCTTCACCCCGCCCAGGTCGACGTAGGGGCGGACCAGGTTCGCCTCGGTCTCGTCGTGGGGGCCGTTCTCGGCCCGGTCCTCCGGAGCGGACTTGTCCGTCGGGGCGACCGCGTCGACCTCGTCGAGGTCCGCGTCGGCATCCGTCGCGATGTCGACCTCGGGGGACGTGTCCGCGACCTCGATGTCGTCGGTGACGGCGTCCGCCACCTCGACCTCGTCCCGCTTGCGTCGGCCGAACTTCATGCGCGCGTTCCTTCCTGAGCGTCTGCGGCGGCACCGGTCACGGCGTCGCTCCGGTCACCGTAGCCCGACGAGCCGAACCCGCCCTGTCCGCGGACGCTGTCCGGCAGGTCGTCGACCCGGGTGTAGGTCACCTGCGGCACCGGCATCACGATCAACTGGGCGATGCGGTCGCCGACGTGCACCTCGTACGGTTCCGTCTGGTCGGTGTTCAGCAGGGCGACCTTGATCTCCCCGCGGTAGCCGGAGTCGACGGTGCCGGGGCTGTTCACGATCGTGATGCCGTGCTTCGCCGCCAGGCCGCTCCGCGGGACCACGAACGCGGCGTACCCCTCGGGCAGCGCGATGCGCAGACCCGTGGCGGCCAGGTGTCGCTCCCCCGGCTGCAGCACGAAGGCCTCGGTGGAGACGAGATCGGCACCCGCGTCGCCGGGGTGGGCGTGGCCGGGAGCGTGCTCCCCGGTCCAGAGGACGTCGACTGGTTCGGTCACGTGACGAGGGTAGTGCAGCCGTGACCGTTCCGTGACCTCGCTCGCTCGTGATCGAATGGACCCGTGACCCTGTACCGCGAACGACTCTGGGCCCCGCCCGCCCTCTACCTGGCGACGGCGCTCGTCATCCCCGCCACCCTGCTCGTCTTCCTCCCCATCAGCGTCCTGGCCGGCGTCCTCGTGGCGATCGGGATGGAGCTCGGGGTCCTGGTCCTCCTGTGGGCACTCGCACCCACCATCGAGGTCACCGACACCGAGTTCCGCGCGGGCAAGGCCCACCTCCCCCGCACGCTCGTCGGCACGACCGAGGCGTTCGAGGGCGCAGCGGCCACCGAGCAGCGCGGGCCGGCACTCGACGCCCGCGCGTGGACGCTCTTCCGCGGCTACGTCCGCGGCGTCGTCAAGGTCGAGGTGCGCGACGACGCCGACCCGACGCCCTACTGGCTGGTCAGCGTCCGGCACCCCGGCAAGGTCGTCGAGGCGCTGCGGTCCTGACGAACCACGACCAACGGCCTGGAGGCGCGGCTCGGCCCCGCCTCGCAGCACACGACGAAGGCCCCGCATCCCTGGAGGATGCGGGGCCTTCGCTGATCGTTGCGTCTAGAGCGAAGCGCACTCCGCGCAGACCGGTCCGAGCTTCGACTCGTGGTCGAGCTGGGAGCGGTGCTTCACGAGGAAGCACTCGACGCAGGTGAACTCATCGACCTGCGGGGGCAGCACCACGACGTCGAGGTCGACGTCGCTGAGGTCCTGCCCGGCGAGTTCGAAACTGCCGGGGTTGTCGGAATCATCGTCGACGACCCCCGACATCTTGTCGGGAACGCGCTCCTTGAGGGCCTCGATCGACTCCGAGTCGGAGTTGTCGTCGGTCTTCCGGGGGGCGTCGTAATCGGTGGCCATGCCCATCCATTTCTCGTATCGAGAGGTCGTCGCCGGGTGATCGGCGGCGACAGTTTGCACCACGCCCCGCCAGAGCGCAAACCGAGTGCTGCGGCGGGTCGTGCTGGCTGTGCAACCCACGACCGGAACCGGACATTCCCGACACCCGTTGCCGGAGTGCCGCGTCCTCGCGATCGGCCGTGCGGATGTCCGCGGCACGCCCGTGCGCCTCCCCGGAAACCGCCCGTCGCCCCTGCATACTCACGGGGTACGACAGCAGGACCGTACGCGACGCTGGGAAGGCGGAACCATGCAAGACGTGAGAGTCATCGGAGTCGAGTCCGGCGCACTCCTCCTGGCGACCGACGGCGGCACCGAGTTCCGGTTGCCCGTCACGTCGTCGCTGGCAGGACAGGTGCGCCAGGCGAACCCCGACGCCGGTCCGCAGAAGCGGGTCTCCCCCAAGGACGTCCAGGCACGCATCCGTGGCGGCGCCGACGCCGCCGACGTGGCCGCCGCGCTCGACGTCGACGTCGAGTACGTCCGCCGCTTCGAGGGGCCGGTCCTCGCCGAGCGCGCCTTCATCCTCGACGCCTCGCACCGCGTGCCGGTCACCCCGGTCGACGACGAGTCCCCCGACACCTTCGGCCCCGCGATCACCGCGAAGCTCGAGGCCGGAGAGGCCACCGCGATCACCTGGGGCTCCTGGAAGCACCCGGAGAGCGGTTGGCAGGTCCGCGTCCGCTACACCGCGGGCGAGGTCGAGCACGACGCCCAGTGGCACTTCGACCCGAAGACCTCGACCCTCGCGCCGGACAACGGTGACGCCCACCGGCTGTCACACACCGACGACGAGGGCATCGCCCCGCGCCTGCGTGCGGTCGAGTTCGAACAGCAGGACGACGACGGCACCCGCTTCGACTCCGGCGCCTTCCGCGTCGACGAGCCGGAGCAGCCGGCCGCCGAGCCCGAGCCGTCCCAGCACGCGCCGCTCCGTGCACCGCTGCCCCGCATCGGTCAGGCCGCTGGAGAAGAGCGAGCTCCCGGCAACGAGACCGCCGACCTGCTCGAGGCGCTGCGCCGTCGCCGCGGTGAGCGCGAAGCAGCGTCCTTCGGCGAACAGCGCGACGAGCCCGCCCGCGGTACCTCCATCAGCGTCGTCGACATCCCGCTGCAGGGCTTCGAGGACGGCGGGGCGCACGACACCGCACCGCAGTCCGCCGACGCCCGTCCGGCGTCGGCGCCGGAGTCCGAGAGCCGTGGCGAACGCAAGAAGCGCAACCGCCGCTCGATGCCGAGCTGGGACGAGATCGTCTTCGGCACCCGTCCGGACGACGACCCCGCCTGATCCGCACGCCCGCCGACCGTCGGCGCAGACGTCCTAGAGGGCGAACGCGCCGGCGAGCCGGAGCGGCACGATCGTCTCCTCGTCGGTCATCGCGCCGTGCTGGCCGATCATGCGCTTCGGCGTCTCGTCCTCGCGCAGGGCACGGTCGTCGTTGAACGCCCACGAGCCGCGCGCCACGACGAGCACGTCACCGATGCGCGGCAGCACCTGGTCGGACACGTGCCCGAACCACCCGGCCTCGATCGCCTCGGCACGGCTGGCGACGTAGGCCTTCTTGCCGTAGCGCGCCCGGAACGCGCCGACGAGGGCGCGGACGTCGGTGCCCGGTGCGACGGTGAGCTGGCGGCAGCGCGGGTCGCCCGCGATGCCGACGACGTCGGTGAGCAGCAGCGGGTCGATGGCGATGTTCGCGTGGTCAGGCACGTCGAGCACACCGTGGTCCGCCGTCACCAGGACCCCGACGTCGTCGGCGCCGCGGGCGTCGAGCCGGGCGAGTTCCCCGTCGAGCAGCTCGAGGGCGGCCGTCCACCGGTCGGACTGCCAGCCGTACTTGTGCCCGATCGAGTCGAGCTCCGGCACGTACAGGTAGACGAGCGAGCGGCCGGTGGTGGTCTCGGCCAGTGCGGCGTCCACGCGCTGCGGAACGGTGTCCGCCGACACGTACCGAGCGCCGCCGAGCACGTTCGCGGTCATCCCGGACGAGCGGTACCGGTCCGGCCCGACGACGACGGGGTCGAGCCCGAGCTCCGCGGCCCGGGTGAACAGGGTCCGGGTCAGGAACCAGTCCGCGGGGACCTCGGTGTCCCAGCCGCCCAACAGGTTCATCACGGCACCGGTGTCCGGGTTCCAGCCGCTGTAGCCGACGACGCCGTGGGTGCCGGGCGAGCGGCCGGTGGTCAGGGTGCTCAGGGCGGCCGCGGTCGTCGTCGGGAACCCGCTCCGCAGCTTCTTCGCGGTGCCGGTGCCCTTCGCACCGGTCAACCAGCGAGCGTGCCCGGCGCGCGCCGCCAGCGCGGCGGAACCGAGGCCGTCGACCAGCACGACGATCGCCGAGCGGGCGGGGCGGAGGGTGATCCGGGCCTCCAGGCCGTCGTTCCGCAACCACGCGTCGTCCGCAGCGCCGAGCGCCACGAGGCAACTCGGGAAGACGTCGGCGAGGTTCGCGACGGCGTCGGGGGCCGTCGGTACGCTTGTTCCCATTCCACGAGTCTTCCAGACGACTCCGGTTCTCCAGAAAGGTGCCATGGCACGCACGGACGTAGTCGGCCTGCCCGACGGTGAGCGCATCGAGGACGTCGACGTCTCCGAGGAGATGCAGGGCTCCTTCCTCGAGTACGCGTACTCCGTCATCTACTCGCGGGCGCTGCCCGACGCCCGCGACGGCCTGAAGCCGGTGCAGCGTCGCATCCTGTACCAGATGGCCGAGATGGGGCTGCGGCCCGACCGCGGACACGTCAAGAGCGCCCGCGTCACGGGCGAGGTGATGGGCAAGCTGCACCCGCACGGCGACGGCGCGATCTACGACGCGTTGGTCCGCATGGCCCAGCCGTTCACGATGCGTGTGCCGCTCGTCGACGGCCACGGCAACTTCGGCTCCCTCGACGACGGTCCCGCAGCAGCCCGGTACACCGAGGCCCGGCTGGCCGAACCGTCGATGGCGATGACCGAGGGCCTGGGCGAGGACGTCGTCGACTTCGTCCCGAACTACGACAACCAGATCATGCAGCCGGGTGTCCTGCCGGCGGCGTTCCCGAACCTGCTCGTCAACGGCGCCTCCGGCATCGCGGTCGGCATGGCGACGAACATGGCGCCGCACAACCTCGGCGAAGTGGTCGAGGCCGCGAAGCACCTGCTCATGAACCCGCAGGCCAGCCTCGAAGAACTCATGGAGTTCGTGCCCGGCCCCGACCTGCCGTCCGGCGGCACGATCGTCGGGCTCTCCGGGGTCCGCGACGCCTACGCCACCGGCCGCGGCTCGTTCCGCACCCGCGCGAAGGTGAGCGTCGAGAACCTCACCCCGCGCAAGGTCGGGCTCGTCGTCACCGAGCTGCCCTACCTGGTCGGCCCCGAGCGTGTGATCGAGAAGATCAAGGACGGCGTCCAGTCCAAGAAGCTCGTCGGCATCTCCGACGTCAACGACCTGACCGACCGCAACCACGGGCTCCGGCTCGTCATCGGCATCAAGAGCGGGTTCAACCCCACCGCCGTGCTCGAGCAGCTGTACAAGCACACCCCGCTCGAGGACGGCTTCGGCATCAACAACGTCGCGCTGGTCGGCGGGTCGCCCCGCACCCTCGGGCTGCGCGAGCTGCTCGACGTCTACGTGCAGCACCGGCTCGACGTCGTCACCCGCCGGTCGCAGTACCGGTTGGCGCGGCGCAAGGAACGGCTGCACCTGGTCGAGGGCCTACTCATCGCGATCCTCGACATCGACGAGGTCATCCAGGTCATCCGCACCTCCGACGACTCCGAGGCGGCGCGCAACCGCCTGCGTGACGTCTTCGACCTGTCCGAGGTACAGGCGGAGTACATCCTCGAGCTGCGCCTGCGCCGCCTGACGAAGTTCTCGCGGATGGAGCTCGAGGCCGAGCGCGACCAGCTGCTCGCCGACATCGCCGCCCTCGAAGAACTGCTGGCGTCCGACGAGCGACTCCGCGCGCAGGTCGCCCTCGAGCTGACCGAGGTGTCCGACAGGTTCGCCACCCCGCGCCGCACGCTGCTCACCGAGGCCGACGCCCCGGTGAAGGGCGGTCGGAAGGCCGCGGTCGACCCGGAGTCCCTGCAGATCGCCGATTCCCCCTGCCGCGTGCTGCTCTCGACCACCGGACGGCTCATCCGGGTCGACATCCCGACGTCGGAGCTCGGCATCGTCCGCGTACCGAAGCGCTCGAAGCACGACGCCGTCCGCTCCGCCGTGGTGAGCACGGTGCGGGGGCAGATCGGCGCGATCACCTCGACCGGGCGGGTCCTCCGGCTCTCCCCCGTCGACGTCCCCGCCGTGCCGCCCGCGGCGGTCCGACTCGACGCCGGCGTCCGGGTCACCGACTTCCTGGCGCTCACCAAGGGCGAGACGGTCGTGGCGATCGTCGACCTGTCCGGCGCGTCGTCGGACTCGCTGGCGATCGGCACCGCACACGGCGTGGTGAAGCGCGTCGTGCCGGGTGCGTGGCCCGACAAGCCGGAGTTCGTCGCGATCGGCCTGAAGCCCGGCGACCACGTGGTCGGCGCGGCCCAGGCGCCGGAGTCGGACGACCTCGTGTTCATCAGCTCCAACGCGCAGCTGCTGCGGTTCCCGGCGTCCGTCGTCCGGGCGCAGGGGCTGCCCGCCGGTGGTGTGGCCGGCATGGCCCTCGCCGACGGCGCCTCGGTGATCTGGTTCGGCTCGGTCGCACGCTCCGACGACGCCGTGGTCGCCACGGTGTCCACCACCTCGACCGCGCTGCCCGGCACCGACGCCGGTCGCGCCAAGGTCTCCGCGCTGTCGGAGTTCCCGGCGAAGGGCCGTGCCACCCAGGGTGTCCGGGCGCACGCGTTCCTGAAGGGCGAGGACGGGCTCACAGTGGGATGGGCGGGCATCGCGCCGCCGCACGCCGTCGGCACCGACGGCGCTGCACGGACCCTGCCCGACTGGCTGTCGAAGCGTGACGGGTCGGGTGCCCCGCTCGAAGCGGTCATCGGCTCGATCGGCGGCAGCGCCGCGACGCTCGACGGCACCGCCGGCGAGGCGTAGGCGCGCGCCGGCGTCCGCCACCGGCCGTCCGCGACGGCGGCCCGCTGTCCGCGAGGTGTCGCGGACGCGGCGCCGTTTCGCGCTGAGCGACACCTCACGGACCGGCGGCCGCGTGGACTGTCGCTCAGCGCGTGACGTCGTGGCCTGGAGGCGCGGGGCGGCGCCGCCACGGGCCTCCCGTCCGCCGTCACAGTGTCGCGGACGCGGCGCTGTTTCGCGCTGAGCGACACCTCACGGACCGGCGGCCGCGTGGACTGTCGCTCAGCGCGTGAGCACGCCAGGCCGCTGCGCGGCCCGGGCGTGAAGGCGCGCTACGCGTCGATGCGGTCGCGGTCCAGGCCCTCGCCGGCCAGGATGAACTCCTTGCGCGGCGCCACGTCGTTGCCCATGAGCAGCTCGAACACCTTCGCGGCACCCTCGGCATGGGTCACGTTCACCCGGCGCAGCGTGCGGTGCGCGCGGTCCATCGTGGTCTCCGCCAGCTGGTCCGCGTCCATCTCGCCGAGGCCCTTGTACCGCTGGATCGGCTCCTGGTACTTCTTGCCCGTCTTCTCGAGCTTCTTCAGCACCGTCTGCAGCTCCTGTTCGGAGTACGTGTAGAGCGTGTCGTTCGGCTTGCCGCGGTTCACCACGACGACGCGGTGCAGCGGCGGCACGGCTGCGAAGACCCGGCCCTGCTCGATCATCGGCCGCATGTACCGGAAGAACAACGTGAGCAGCAGCGTGCGGATGTGGGCGCCGTCGACGTCGGCGTCCGACATGATGATGATCTTGCCGTAGCGGGCCTGGTCGATGTCGAACGTGCGGCCCGAACCGGCGCCGATGACCTGGATGATCGACGCGCACTCGACGTTCGAGAGCATGTCCGACACGGACGCCTTCTGCACGTTGAGGATCTTGCCGCGGATCGGCAGCAGCGCCTGGTACTCGCTGTTGCGGGCGAGCTTCGCGGTGCCCAGGGCCGAGTCACCCTCGACGATGAAGAGCTCCGTGCCCTCGGTCTCCTGCGAGCGGCAGTCGGCGAGCTTCGTGGGCAGCGAGGAGTTCTCGAGCGCGTTCTTGCGGCGTTGCGTCTCCTTGTGTGCCCGCGCCGAGATGCGGGTCTTCATCTCGGACACGACCTTCTCGAGCAGGGCCGCCGACTGTGCCTTCTCGGTGCGCTGCGTGGAGGTGAGGATCTCGGTGATGCGCTTCGACACCACCTGGTCGACGATCTTCCGGACCGCCGGGGTGCCGAGGATCTCCTTCGTCTGCCCCTCGAACTGCGGCTCGGGCAACCGCACGGTCAGCACGGCGGTCATGCCGGCGAGGACGTCGTCCTTGTCGAGCTTGTCCTGCCCGACCTTGAGCTTGCGGGCGTTCGCCTCGACCTGGGCG
Source organism: Curtobacterium sp. MCBD17_026 (assembly GCF_003234895.2). Classification (NCBI taxonomy): domain Bacteria; kingdom Bacillati; phylum Actinomycetota; class Actinomycetes; order Micrococcales; family Microbacteriaceae; genus Curtobacterium; species Curtobacterium sp. MCBD17_026. Next base: position 1,904,681 of record NZ_CP126281.1, read on the forward strand.
CGGACGGCCTTGACGACGCCCGACTCGAAGCCGGCCTGGTGGGTGCCGCCCTTCGGCGTCGCGATGATGTTGACGAAGCTGCGGAACACGGTCTCGTAGCCACTGCCCCAGCGGAGCGCCAGGTCGACCTCGCACTCGCGCTCGACCGAGGTGGAGACCATGTGGCCCTTGTCGTCGAGCATCGGCACGGTCTCGGTGAAGGTGCCGGTCCCCTGCACGCGCCAGACGTCGGTGAGCGGGCTGTCGACGGCGAGGTGCTCGACGAACTCGCCGATCCCGCCCTCGTACCGGAAGCGCTCCACCACCGGCCCGGCGGCCACGGTGGTGCCCGTCGCCTCGGCCCGGGCGGCTGCGGCGTCGATCGACGCCGCGCGCTCGTCGGTGATGGTGATGCCGAGCCCGGGCACGAGGAACGCGGTCTGCCGTGCACGGGTCACCAGGTCGTCGGTGCTGAAGCGGGCGTCGGCGGTGAAGATCTGGCGGTCCGCCCAGTAGCGGATCCGGGAGCCGGTGACGCCCTTCTTGACCTTGCCGACGACGCGCAGCTCGCTGCCCGAGGTGAAGGGCGCGAACGGTGCGTCCGGGCCGATGCCCTTGCTGTCGTCGAAGGTGCCGGGCTCGCCCCGGTGGAACGACATGGCGTAGGTCTTGCCGCCCCGGTCGACCTCGACGTCGAGGCGCTCCGACAGCGCGTTCACGACCGAGGCGCCGACGCCGTGCAGGCCGCCCGAGGCCGCGTAGGACCCCGAGCCGAACTTGCCGCCGGCGTGCAGCTTGGTGAACACGACCTCGACCCCGGTCAGGCCGGTCTTCGGTTCGACGTCGACGGGGATGCCCCGGGCGGTGTCCCGGACCTCGACCGAGCCGTCGGCGTGCAGGACGACACCGATCTCGTCACCGTGTCCCGCGAGGGCTTCGTCGACCGAGTTGTCGATGATCTCCCACAGGCAGTGCATGAGGCCCCGCGAGTCCGTCGAGCCGATGTACATGCCCGGCCGCTTCCGGACCGCCTCGAGCCCTTCGAGGACGGAGAGATGGCGTGCGGAGTAGTCGGAGCTCACCGTCGGAGTTTACCGAGCGGCACCGACAGCACCGTGTGGACACTCGCACTGGGGCCAAGCGATCCGCGCTGAGCGAAACAGGCCCCGACAATGCGTCGCTCTCAGGGATCACGTGTTGAAATGGTGCAACCACCCGGCACCACCTGCGATCCGTGAGGAGCACAGCAATGACCCAGACCGTGCAGGACCCCTCCATCGACGAAGTCAGCAACCACCAGCTGACCGCCGCCGACCGTTGCGACAGCTGCGGGGCGCAGGCCTACATCCGAGCCACCATGTCGAGCGGCGAGCTCTACTTCTGCGCCCACCACGGCGCCGAGTTCAAGGACAAGCTCGCGGCGACCGCCATCGAGTGGCACGACGAGAGCAGCCGACTCTACGAGTCGAAGTAGTCGCGACCGACACACGGACAGGAGGCGCGGTGCCAGCTGGCACCGCGCCTCCTGTCTTTGCGTGGTCGCGTTCGACGTCCGCAGCGAGCGGCCGTCAGGCGATGCGCTTGAACGCCTTGTCGACGTAGCGGTCGACGGTGGCGCGCGCTTCGCGGGCGTAGCGGTCGATCGTCGCCGTCTGCTCCGCGTCCGGCGCGTACTCGCGGCCCAGCCGCGCGGTCGCTGCGGCGAGCACACCGTCGGTCAACTGCGGGTTGAGCGGCAGGACCGGGCCCTGGGTGTGCGTGCCGAAGGAGTTCCCGACGATCGCGCCCTCGACCGGGGAGCCGGCCTGGTTGCCGCCGCCGGAGACGACATCGGCGAAGGGCGTGATCCCGGCTGCGAGCTCGATGCGGGTCGCGTGGTCCTCGAAGCCCGCCAGGCGGTTCGAGGCTCCGGCGAGCAGCGGGTACCGGGTCTCGAGCACGAAGTAGTTCACACGGCGCTCGGCACCGCGGACGGCACGGGCGTCGAACACCCCGAAGCCCGCGACCGGCACGCCCTCGGTCGGCACGACCTCGTTCGTCGCGAGGTCGAACCCACCGCCGACGGCGAGCACCGGAACACCCTCGGTCGCGAACGCACGGAGCGTTCCGCCGATGCGTGTGACGTCGTCGCCCAGGGAACGCATCGCGCTGAGCGGTCCGTTGCCGATCACGACGACGTCCGCCGTGGTCGGAAGCTCGTCACCGGGCGCGTACTCGAGGACCTGTGTCTCGATGCCCGCGGCGGCCGCACGGCGGACCAGGGCCGCGACGTTGCCACGGTCGCCCGAGACGCCCATCTGCCGGGGGTAGACGTGCAGGATGGTCAACCGGTCGGCCGTCATGCGGTCTTCTCCATGTCCGGGTGGCCGAGGGCCTTGCGGGCGATCATCATGATCTCGTAGTTGACGATGAAGTTCTTCGTCCCGCGGGTCGTCGAGCCGAGCTGCTCCATGTGCTTGATCGCTGCTTCGACGTCGGGCTCGACCCGGCCGATGCGGACACCGGCGTGCTCGAGCGCGATCGCGATCTGCCACGCCTTGTCGCCGGAGACGACGTCCACGTGGTCGAGCTTCGAGAAGTCGATGTCGTAGATCCAGGAGATGTCGGGCGTGCCCTCGTCGATCGCCATGAGGACCTGTTCGGGCTGGTCCGGCAGGGCGTCGAGGTTGAGCTGCAGGCTCGCGGCGTTCTTGAACATCGTGAACTCGGCGGACTCACCCGCGATGGGGAGTCGCTCGCCACGGCCGTACGCGGGCTTCATCGTGCCGAAGGCCTTGGTCACGGCGTCGGCGCGGAACTGCGCGCCGAGGGCCGCACTCGCCGTCGCGGTGGCCGCGGCGGCGTCGACCGCGTAGTGCAGGCCGCGGGCGGGCAGCCGGACCGGGATCTCGGCACCGTCGAAGCGGATCGTCGCGCCGTCGCCCGTGTGGGCCACGACCTCGGCGTCGGCGGTGTGCTGGGCACGGTCGCCGGCGTCGAACGAGTCGGCGTTCTGCAGGCCGTTCGGCGCCGCGGCGATGACCTCGTCGCTCGCACCGAACCGCAGGACGCGCTGCCCGGGGGTGCCCGTGTAGCCGTCGAGGAACTGGTCGTCGTGGTTCGTGATGATGTTCGCCGTCGACAGAGCGGCGGTGTCGAGCATCATCGTCGCCACGCGCTCGGTCTCGAAGAACCGGTACAGCTGGTCGACCTGCACGTTGAGCATCGTCACCGTCGAGGGCGACAGGATGCCGGCGAGCTCGACGGCGAAGGCCTCGTCGACCTCGAGGATGCCGATGTCGGCCTTGAGCCGGCCGGTCAGCGAGACCTCGGACAGCAGGGCCGACGCGATGCCCTGCGGCAGGTTGGCGCCGGACGGGTTCGTGAAGACCCGCAACCCGTGGGCCCGGACGATGTCGGAGATCATGTGCGTCGTCGTCGACTTGCCGTTCGAGCCGAGCACGAAGACGACGCCGTTCGGGAACTGCTTCGTCACGTGCTGCAGGAAGTCCGGCACGAGCTTGAGCACGATGTACCCGGGGTAGGCGGACCCGCCGCCCCGCGCACGGGCGAGGGCGCGGAGGATCCGCCCGATCAGGATCGGGATGAAGAAGCGCATGCCGGCTTACTCGAGGTAGTCGCGCAGCGACTGCGACCGCGAGGGGTGGCGGAGCTTCGCCATCGTCTTGGACTCGATCTGACGGATGCGCTCACGCGTCACGCCGAACGTGTCACCGATCTGGTCGAGCGTCTTCGGCTGGCCGTCACCGAGGCCGAAGCGCATGCGGATGACGCCCGCCTCGCGCTCGGACAGGGAGTCGAGCAGGCTCTCGAGCTGCTTCTGCAGCATCGTGAAGCCCACCGCGTCGGCCGGTACGACCGCCTCGGTGTCTTCGATGAGGTCACCGAACTCCGAGTCGCCGTCCTCGCCCAGGGGCGTGTGCAGCGAGATCGGCTCGCGGCCGTACTTCTGCACCTCGACGACCTTCTCCGGGGTCATGTCGAGCTCGCGGGCGAGCTCTTCCGGAGTGGGTTCGCGACCGAGGTCCTGCAGCATCTGCCGCTGGACGCGGGCGAGCTTGTTGATGACCTCGACCATGTGCACCGGGATGCGGATGGTGCGGGCCTGGTCGGCCATGGCGCGGGTGATGGCCTGACGGATCCACCACGTCGCGTAGGTCGAGAACTTGAAGCCCTTGGTGTAGTCGAACTTCTCGACCGCACGGATCAGACCCAGGTTGCCCTCCTGGATGAGGTCCAGGAACTGCATGCCACGACCGGTGTACCGCTTCGCGAGCGAGACGACCAGGCGGAGGTTCGCGCCGAGCAGGTGCGACTTCGCACGCTGTCCGTCTCGCGCGACCCAGCGCAGTTCACGCTCGGCGGGCTTCGAGAGCCCCGTCGCGTGCTGCAGCTTGTCCTCGGCGAACAGGCCGGCCTCGATGCGCATCGCGAGCTCGACCTCCTGCTCGGCGTTGAGCAGGGCGACCTTGCCGATCTGCTTCAGGTAGTCCTTCACCGGGTCGGCGGTGGCACCCGTGATGGTCGTCGAGTAGACCGGCGCCTCGTCGTCGTCGGTCTGCGAGATGACGAGCGCACCGGCGGCGACCGCTGCAGCGGCGTCCGGCTTGGCCGTCTTGTCGTCGGTGTCGTCGGCCTCGTCGGTCGGCTCCTCGACGGGCTCGTCGGAGGCGATCGCCTCGTCGACGGCGTCGGTCTTCTTCGCCTTGGGCGCCGCCTTCTTGGCGGGCGCCTTCTTGGCGGGGGCCTTCGTGGCGCGCTTCTTCGGCGCTGCGGTGCCCTCGGTGTCCGTGGCGTCCTCTGCCACAGCGCCCTCGGGCTCGGTGTCCTTCGTGGGATCGATCGTCGTGCTCCGGGCAGCCATGCGATCACCTCTCTCGTCGTGCCACGTTCGTGGGGTCGTGGCCTCCCTCGCCGCCCAGGTCCCGCGCCGCAGTCCCCCGCGTCGTACGAGTCCTACCGTTCCGGGCAGCACTAGGACCCATGTCAAGTCCCCCGAGTTCACCGGCGCACCGAAGTGCTCCGACAGACAGGGGTCCCGAACGGGTCCGTGATCATTATTGCACGTGCCGCTTCCGCAGGCGTGCAACGAGTGCAACCCAGAGTGGCCCGACGCGTATTCCCTCTTCCGAGTGCAGCACGCGGCGGGTCCGACGGCGGGCGTGCAGGAGCATCCCGACGCCGAAACCGACCACGACGTACTGCACCGTGAGGGCGATCCGGAAGTTCTCCCAGGCGAACACCGTGGTGCCGGTGGCCCGTGCGGCCGCGTCGAGCACGACGCCGATCAGGTACATCATCACGAAGGCCGCCAGGAACCCACCGACGTTCACCACTCCGTTCGCCGAGCCGAGCGAGCCGACCGGGTTGAAGGTCCGGGCGAAGTCGAAGCCGATGAGCGAGCCGGGCCCGCCGATCCCCATCGCGACGACGAGCAGCACGAGCAACCACGTCGGTGGGTGCCCGGGCCAGAGCAGGATCGCCGTCCAGAGCACCGCGAGCAGGACGACCACGCCGAGCACCAGGTTCGACCGGCGCATCGGGAACCGCGCGCAGAGCACGCCGAGCACCGGACCAGCGACGAACCCGACGACCACGATGATCGTGAGGAACCCAGCCGCCGCACCCGGGGAGTACCCGAGCCCCCGGAGCATCGGGACACCCCACAGCAGTGAGAACACCGTGCCCGAGGACTGCGTGACGTAGTGCGACCAGAACCCGAGCTGTGTGCCCGGGCGGCGGAGCGCGTGCCCGAACGTGCTGAACGCGGCACCCCACGAGTGCGGCAGCGGGATCGTGTCCGTCCGCACCGGCACGGGACCGTTCCGCACGAAGACCGCTGCGAGCACCAGACCGACAGCGCTGGCCGCGGCCGCGACGCCGAACGCCGGGGTCCAGCCCACCGTGTGCAGGAGCACCGCGAACGGGAACGCCGACAGGATCTGGCCGATCTGCCCGAGGTTGCCCGTCCACTGCGAGATCTGCGGCAGGATCCGGCCGCTGAACCACATCGGCACCAGTCGGATCACCGAGATGAAGGTCATCGCGTCGCCGGCGCCGACGAGCACCCGCCCCGCGACGGCCGGCCCGATCGACGGGGACACGGCGACGATCGCCTGTCCGACGACCAGCAGCGCGGCTCCGAGGAGCACCAGCCGGCGCGGGCCCACGCGGTCGAGGGCGATCCCCACCGGGATCTGCAGCCCCGCGTAGACGGCGATCTGCACCACGGCGAGGGACGACAGGACGGCGGCGGAGACGGCGAACCGGTCCTGCGCATCGACACCGGAGACCCCGAGCGAGGACCGCTGCACCACGGCGAGGACGTACGCGAGGACCGCGACACCCCAGATCAGGAAGGCACGACGGGAGTTCACCGGACCAGGCTACCGACGCGTCCCCGCGTCGATACGCGACGAGCGTCGTCGACGTGCGTCACGTCGTGCGGGCGACCGGAGGACGGCCTGGAGGCGCGGTGCGGGGCCGCCACGAGCCTCCAGGCCGTCCTGAGGGGACGTCCGGATCCCGCGACGGTCAGTCGGTCGCGTCGCCCTGGGTGCGCCGGTCGGCCAGGAAGCGCTCGAGCTCCGCCGCGATCGCGTCCGCGGTCGGTACCTCACCGTCGACGCCGGTGAGCGGCGAGGCGACGGGGTTGCCCTCCATGTAGGTGTCGTGCCGCTCCTCGAGCACGGAGACGAGTCGCTGCAGCTCGGCGTTGCCGGCGACCTGCTCGTCGACGCGCGTGAGGAACTCGCGACCCGACTCGCGCAGGGCGTCCGTCGGGAAGAAGAGCCCGGTCGCGGCGGCGATGCCGGACAGCGCTGCGACGGCGGCGTCGGGGAACTCGGTGTCGGACAGGTAGTGGGGGACGAGCAGCACGAGCCCCGTGACCTGCGCACCCGTCTCGGCGAGGCGGTGCTCGACCAGGTGCAGGACGTTCGCCGGCGCCTGGGTCTCGGGCTTCCAGACGCTCATCTGCTCGACGAGGTCGGCCCGGGTGCCGGAGACGGTGAGGCTGATCGGACGGGTGTGCGGGACCGGCATCGGGATGGACTGCACCCACGTGGTGTCAGCCACCTGCAGGTCGTCGGCGAGCCCGGTGACGGCGCGGACGAAGCGGTTCCACTGGAAGTCCGGCTCGTAGCCCGACAGGAACAGGAACGGCTGGCCGATCTCGTCGCGCACCAGGTGCAGGGCCAGACGGGGCGGCTCGACGGCGCTGATGTGGTCGTGCTCGAAGGTGATGACCGGGCGACGGGCCCGCCAGTCGAGCAGCACGTCGGGGTCGAACTCGGCGACGAGCTCGGTGTCGAGGTCCTCGAGGATCGAGTTCGTCACCTGCGCGACGGCCGAGCCGGCATCGGCGAAACCGGTCAGCCCGGCGACCAGGTGCAACCCTGCCGGCACGGTCGGTGCGTCCGCGTCGAACGTGTAGAGCTCCTCGGGGTGGTTCACCGTCCCCATGCTAGGCGGGGCCTCCGACGTCCCCGGTGCGCGACGACCACGCCGACAGCGAACAGGCCGTCGGTAGGGTTGGAGCATGGTCCGACCGACGCTCTCCACCACCAGTTCACCCCCCGAGACCACCACCGCCGACGTGCTCGTCGTCGGGGTCCGTCCGGGCTCGTCCGGCGAGGCCGACAGCGCCGCTGTGCTCGCCCCCACCGCGCTGGGGACGATCGACGCCCTCGCCGACCTCGACCTCGCCGCGATCGGGGTCACCGGGGCGAAGGACCAGCTCGTCCGCCTGCCCGCCACCGGCGTCGGTGCGAAGTCGGTCGCGCTGATCGGGCTCGGGTCCGCCACGGGTGCAGCGGCGATCCGCGCGGCCGCCGGCAGCGCCGTCCGCCAGCTCCCCCGGGTGGACTCGATCACGCTCGCCCTGCCGACCGACTCGGCCGAGCTCGTCGACGCCGCGCTCGAGGGCGCAGCGCTCGGCGCGTACGCCTTCACACGGCACAAGGGCACCGGCACCAAGGCCCCGGCCCGCGGCGACCAGCGCATCGAGGTCCTCGCCCCCGCCGACGTCGCCGCCGACGCCGCCGTGCGCCCCGCGATCGTCGCCGACGCCGCGTCGCTCGTGCGCGACCTCGTGAACACCGCCGCGGGCGACCTCGGGCCGCAGGACGTCGCCGACGTCGCGACCGGGTTCGCCTCGGACCTGCCGCTCACCGTCGAGGTCCTCGACGAGCAGGCGCTCGAGGAGCAGGGCTTCGGCGGCATCCTCGGCGTCGGCCGCGGTTCGGCGCGTCCCCCGCGCCTGGTCGTGGTCCGGTACGCGCCCGAGTCCGCCACCAAGCACCTCGCCCTCGTGGGCAAGGGCATCACCTTCGACTCGGGCGGACTCTCGCTCAAGCCCGCGGCGTCGATGCTCGGCATGAAGACCGACATGACCGGTGCCGCCACGGTGCTCGCCGCGACCGTCGCCGCCGCCCGCCTGGGACTGGACGTGCGCGTGACCGCGTGGCTCGCCCTCGCCGAGAACATGCCCTCCGGCACCGCGACCCGCCCGGGCGACGTCCTGACGCTGAAGAACGGCACCACGGTCGAGGTCACGAACACCGACGCCGAGGGCCGCCTGGTGCTCGGCGACGGGATGGCCGCCGCGTCGCTCGAGCAGCCCGACGCGCTCGTCGACGTCGCCACGCTGACCGGTGCCCAGGTCGTCGCGCTCGGCGACCGCACCACCGGCCTGATGGGCAGCGACGACCTCGTCGCGAAGGTCCGTGCCGTCGCCGAGGGCGTCGCGGAGCCGATCTGGCCGATGCCGCTGCCCGAGGAACTCGAGGCCCGGCTGTCCAGCGACGTCGCCGACATCGTCAACGCCACGGTCGGCAACCCGGCCGGCGGCATGCTGCTCGCGGGCAAGTTCCTCGAGCGCTTCGCCGGCGAGGGTGTCCCCTGGGCGCACCTCGACATCGCGGGTCCGTCGGAGAACAAGGGCGGCGGGTACGCCTGGTTGGGCAAGGGTGCGACGGGCGTGATGGTCCGGACGCTCATCGCTCTCGCAGAAGACCTCCAGTCCGAGTAGTAGGTTTGGTACCGGTGGGAACGGCGCACCGACGCGCCTCCCACCGGTACTGCACGGGACGGGACCGGAACCACGCGGTCCGACCGTCGGACGCCGCCCTCCGCGGTGTCCACGTAGGGCCCGATCGGCCCGACACGCACGAGGGAGTTGCACCAGGTGACGGAACAGACTTACGACGTCGTTGTCCTCGGTGGCGGGAGTGGTGGGTACGCCGCTGCGCTCCGGGCCGCCGAACTCGGCATGAGCGTCGCGCTCATCGAGGGCGACAAGCTCGGAGGGACGTGCCTGCACCGCGGCTGCATCCCGACCAAGGCGCTGCTGCACGCCGCCGAGATCGCCGACGGCACGCGTGACGCCGAGAAGTACGGCGTCATCGCGGAGTTCGCCGGTGTCGACGTGCCCAAGGTGATCGACTACCAGCAGGGCGTCATCAACTCCAAGTACAAGGGCCTGCAGGGCCTGATCAAGGCCCGCGGCATCACCGTGGTCGAGGGCTGGGGTCGCCTGACCTCGCAGAACACCGTGCAGGTCGGCGACCAGACCGTCACCGGCAAGAACATCGTGCTCGCGACCGGCTCCTACTCGAAGTCCCTGCCCGGGCTCGAGATCGGCGGCCGCGTGATCACCTCCGAGACCGCGCTCCGCATGGACTACGTGCCGAACAAGGTCGTCATCCTGGGCGGCGGCGTCATCGGCGTCGAGTTCGCCAGCGTCTGGAAGTCCTTCGGCGCCGAGGTCACCATCGTCGAGGGCCTGCCGCACCTGGTCCCCGCCGAGGACGAGTCGATGTCGAAGCAGCTCGAGCGCGCGTTCCGCAAGCGCGGCATCGAGTTCTCGCTCGGTGTCCGGTTCCAGGGCGTCGAGCAGCACGAGAACGGCGTCGTCGTCACGCTGGAGGACGGCAAGACCTTCGACGGTGACGTCCTGCTCGTCGCCGTCGGCCGTGGCCCGGTCACGCAGAACGTCGGCTACGACGAGGTCGGCGTGGCGATGGACCGCGGGTTCGTCACCACGAACGAGCGTCTCGCCACGAACATCCCGAACGTCTACGCCGTCGGCGACATCGTCCCCGGCCTGCAGCTCGCGCACCGCGGCTTCCAGCAGGGCATCTTCGTCGCCGAGGAGATCGCCGGCCTCAACCCGGTGGTCATCGAGGACAAGAACATCCCGAAGATCACCTACTCCGACCCCGAGGTCGCGTCGGTCGGGCTCTCGCAGGCCAAGGCCGAGGAGCAGTACGGCGCCGACAAGGTCGACTCGTACGAGTACAACCTGGCCGGCAACGGCAAGAGCCACATCATCGGGACCTCCGGCTCCGTCAAGGTCGTGCGCGTCGTGGACGGCCCCGTCGTCGGGGTCAGCATGATCGGTGCCCGCGTCGGCGAGCTCATCGGCGAAGCCCAGCTCGCCGTGAACTGGGAGGCCTACCCGGAGGACATCGCTCCCCTGGTGCACGGTCACCCGACCCAGAACGAAGCCCTCGGCGAGGCGTTCCTGCACCTCGCGGGCAAGCCGCTGCACGCGCTGTGACCGGCACCGGTCCGCGCACTGTGACAATGACACCAACAACCACTGCAATCCCCCGCGAAGAGGAGTCCACCCGATGAGCGAATCCGTCAACCTCCCGGCGCTCGGCGAGAGCGTCACCGAGGGCACGGTGACCCGATGGCTGAAGAACGTCGGTGACCGGGTCGAGGTCGACGAGCCGCTGCTCGAGGTCTCGACCGACAAGGTCGACACCGAGATCCCGTCGCCGATCGCCGGTGTCGTCGAGGAGATCCTGGTGCAGGAGGACGAGACCGTCGAGGTCGGCACCGCCCTCGTGAAGATCGGTGACGGCTCCGGCTCGTCCGATGGCGGTTCGGACTCGTCCGACTCCGGCGCCGACGACGCGAACGCCGCCGCTGCCGACGCCGAGGAGCCCGAGGCCGCTCCGAGCACGGAGCAGGAGGCCGAGACCCCCGCACCCGAGCCCACCGGTCGGCCGCCCCCGCCGGTCAGACGCAGCCCGCCGCCCCGCAGGCACCGTCCGCCCCGCCCGCGGCAGCGCCGGTCCCGGCCGCCGCGCCGGTCCCGCCGCCCGCAGCCGCACCGCCGGCAGCCGTGCCGGCCCAGGCCGCTCCGGCAGCCGCGCCGGCTCCGGCGTCCGCGCCGAGCTCCACGGCCGCCGCCGCGGTGCCGAACCCCACCCAGGACGGCGCGGCCTCGGGCTACGTCACCCCGCTGGTGCGCAAGCTCGCCAACGAGCAGGGTGTCGACCTGTCCACGGTCACGGGTTCCGGTGTCGGGGGGCGCATCCGCAAGGAGGACGTCCTGGCCGCCGCCGCGAAGGCCCCGGCCGCCTCGGCTGCAGCAGCACCCGCCACCGCGTCCGGCCCGTTCGTCGCCGAGGTCTCGCCGCTGCGCGGAACCCGCGAGAAGATGACCCGCCTGCGCAAGGTGGTCGCCGAGCGTGCCGTGCAGTCGATGACCTCGACCGCACAGCTCACGAGCGTCGTCGAGGTCGACGTCACGAAGGTGGCGCAGTTCCGCGACGCCCACAAGGCGGAGTTCCTCGAGAAGACCGGCTCGAAGCTCTCCTTCATGCCGTTCTTCGCCCTCGCGGCGTCCGAGGCGCTGAAGGCCCACCCGAAGATCAACTCCACGGTCGAGGGCGACGAGATCGTCTACCCGGAGACCGAGAACGTCTCCATCGCGGTGGACACCGAGCGCGGCCTGCTGACCCCGGTCATCAAGGACGCGGCCTCGCTGGACCTGGCGCAGTTCTCGAAGTCCATCGCGGACCTCGCCGAGCGCACCCGGAACAACCAGCTGAAGCCCGACGAGCTGGCCGGCGGCACGTTCACGCTGACCAACACCGGTTCGCGTGGCGCGCTGTTCGACACCCCCGTGGTGTTCCTGCCGCAGTCGGCGATCCTCGGCACCGGCATCGTCACGAAGCGCCCGGCGGTCGTGAAGGTCGACGGCCAGGAGGCCATCGCCATCCGCTCGTTCGTCTACCTGGCGCTGTCGTACGACCACCGGATCATCGACGGTGCGGACGCCTCGCGGTACCTCGTCGCGGTGAAGAACCGCCTCGAAGAGGGCAACTTCGCCCCGAACCTCGGGTACTGATCACCAGCAGCACGGCCGACGGCCCCGGTTCCCCTCGTGGGAGCCGGGGCCGTTGCCGTGTGCGTCCTCGGTACGGCGTCACCCGGCGCATCACCCGCCGCCGAGCAGGGTCAGGGCGGCGACCACCGACCCGACGGTGACGACGAGCCCCACGAGCACACGGCGGAGCGGGAGTCGTCGTCCGGCTCCGAGTGGGGCGCCGTGCTCGACCACGTCCCGCAGTCGCTCGAGCAGTCCGTCCTGCCCGTTCGGTGTCGGAGGTCCGGCGAACACGAGGTCGCTCGGCACGGGGGCCCACCGGAACGGCCGGGGCGCGGCGGCGGCACGGACGACGTCGAGTGCTGCTCGTGCGCTCGGCCCGTCGCCGTCGAGGGCGTCCTGCAGTGCCCCGAGCACCGGGGCCTGGGCGAGCTCGGCCGCGTCCACCCGATCCCACACGGTCCGGGCTGCGAGCACGAGGGTCCGGGTCGCATCGGTCGCGTGCGCGGTGCGCGTCGGGTGCGCGGTGCGCGTCGGGGTCGTCGCGTTGGTTTGGTTCGTCGGGGTCGTCGTGTTCGTCGCGTTCGTCGGGCGGTCGCAGAGCACGACCGCCCCGGCGTCGTCCACCAGCACGTCGTCGACACCGGCGACACCGAGCAGGACCGCGCCGTCGTGCACCGCCACCAGGAGTTCCAGGAGCGGGACCGTGAGGGTCACCGCGACGCCGGTGGTCGGCGTGCCGAGCCGGTCGAGCGCCGGCACGAGCGGCGTACCGGTCGGCCGGTCGAGTTCGACCACGAGACGCCCCGTCGGGGTCCGACCGACCGCGGCCACCGGGACGAGGTGGCGCTCGGCGGCCGCGGAGCGGTCGGCGACCCACGTGAGCACGTCGTGCTCGTCGTCGGTCGCGATCCAGCGATCCGGGTGGTGGTCGGTGCTCATCTCCATGGTGACCAGCGTGGCGGTGGCGCGGTGGGCCTCCAGGCTCTCCCACACCATCTGTGGACAGGACGTGTTCGCGCACAGCCGGACACGCGACGGTCTCCCCCGGCGCACGGAGGCCGTATCCTGTTCGCATGGCACGCAGCTCTTCCACAGACAAGAAGGCGAAGGAGCCGGGGCGTCTCAAGCAGATGTTCCAGGTCTTCCAGATGACCCGAAAGGCCGACCCGTCGTCGGTCTGGTGGTTCGCCCTCGCCTTCGTCGGTCCGGTCGTCCTCGGTGTCCTGCTGGCGCTGCTCCTGCCGGGGCAGAACTGGCTCGCGATCGTCCTGTGGATCGTCGCCGGTGTGCTGCTCGGTGTACTGCTCTTCCTCATCGTGCTCGGTCGTCTGGCCGAACGTGCCGCGTACTCGCAGATCGAAGGCCAGCCCGGCGCCGTCGGTGCCGTGCTGTCGAACTCGCTCCGTCGCCAGTGGCGCTCGAGCGAGATGCCGGTCGCGGTGCACGGTCGCTCGCAGGCAGCGGTCTACCGTGCCGTGGGTCGCCCGGGTGTCGTCCTGATCACCGAGGGCCAGCGCGGCAACCTCACCCGCCAGGTCGGCGAGGAGCGCCGCAAGGTCCAGCGCATCGTCCCGAACGTCGCCGTGCACGTGCTGCACGTGGGTGACGGGACCGGTGAGAGCCTGACGCTGCACAAGCTGCCCCGTGCCATGAACAAGCTCAAGAAGTCGCTCAACCGCAACGAGGTCCTGGCGGTCGCGAACCGTCTCGACTCGCTGACGCAGAGCCCCGCAGCATCGATCCCGAAGGGCATGGACCCGATGCGGGCCCGCGCCGGACGGCCGCGCTGAACGACCCCCCACCCACGAGGACGCCCCCGACCAGATGGTCGGGGGCGTTCTCGCGCGTGCGGGGGTGCGATCTCGCTCGAAGCCAGTCCTGCATGGTGCGGGGTTCCGTACTCGGTGCGGGAAGAGCAGGCGCGCACCGAGTACGGAACCTCGCACCAGCCGAACGGCCCCGGCTCAGCGCCGGACGAGCACCGTCCCGGCGATGCGGTCGTGCGCACCCCGGCTGTCGCGGTCGATGATGAGCGCCGGTACCACCAGGCAGAGCAGCACCGTCCGGAGGATCGGCCGCCACACCCCCACGTAGCCGCCGCGCATCGGGACGACCCGCAGTCCGACGCAGATGTGCCCGAACGACCCGGACAGCAGGCAAATGAACACGATCTGCAGCACGGCGAAGATGGCGATCTGCACCCACGAGTGCGCGATGTCGCCGGAACCGTTGACCGGCGACCACACACCGGTCACGTAGGCGACCAGGTCAGCCAGCGCGCCGTCGATCAGCAGCGCGACGACCCGCCGGCCGATCCGCCCGACGCTCCGCGGCCCGGACTCGGGCAGTCCGAGGTCCTTGCCCGGCCACCCGTCCGGGTGCTCGGAGGGCGCGGACGGGCTGGGGGTGCTGCGGGCCATGGTCTCCAGCGTAGGCGACGGCCCGGGCGTAACACGCCCGAAACAATCCAGTCATGTCCGGGAAACCCCGTGTCAATAGCCTCGTCGGAGGGTGCCTTGACCGGTGCCTCCGACATCACCCAACCCATTGGAGATCGGCCCCATGTTCAGCGATTCCTCCGAGGTCCTGGCCTTCATCAAGGACACCGACGTCAAGTTCCTCGACATCCGCTTCACGGACCTGCCCGGTGTGCAGCAGCACTTCAACATCCCGGCATCCACCGTCGACGAGGACTTCTTCTCGGTCGGCCAGCTGTTCGACGGCTCCTCGATCCGTGGGTTCGCGTCGATCCACGAGTCCGACATGCAGCTGATCCCCGATGTCACCACGGCGTACGTCGACCAGTTCCGCGCCGAGCGCACGCTCATCATGATCTTCGACATCTACAACCCGCGGAACGGCGAGATCTACGGCCGTGACCCGCGCCAGGTGGCGAAGAAGGCCGAGAAGTACCTCGCGTCGACGGGCATCGCGGACACCGCGTTCTTCGCCCCCGAGGCCGAGTTCTACATCTTCGACGACGTCCGCTACTCGGTCACGCAGAACGAGTCCTTCTACGCGGTCGACTCCGAAGAGGGCGCCTGGAACACCGGTCGCGACGAAGAGGGCGGCAACCTCGCCAACAAGACCCCGTACAAGGGCGGCTACTTTCCCGTCTCGCCGGTCGACAAGACCGCCGACCTGCGCGACGACATCACCCTGAAGCTGATCGACGCCGGCTTCGAGCTCGAGCGCTCGCACCACGAGGTGGGCACGGGCGGCCAGCAGGAGATCAACTACAAGTTCGACACGATGGTCCACGCCGCGGACGACATCCTGAAGTTCAAGTACATCGTCAAGAACACCGCTGACCAGTGGGGCAAGGTCGCCACGTTCATGCCGAAGCCGCTCTTCGGCGACAACGGCTCGGGCATGCACACCCACCAGTCGCTCTGGTCGGACGGCAAGCCGCTCTTCTACGACGAGAACGGCTACGGCGGGCTGTCGGACCTCGCCCGTTGGTACATCGGCGGCATCCTGAAGCACGCCCCGGCACTGCTCGCCTTCACCAACCCGTCGATCAACTCGTACCACCGTCTGGTCAAGGGCTTCGAAGCCCCGGTCAACCTGGTCTACTCGGCCGGCAACCGCTCGGCGGCGATCCGCATCCCGATCACGGGCACCAACCCGAAGGCCAAGCGAATCGAGTTCCGCGCGCCCGATGCCTCCGGCAACCCGTACCTCGCATTCGCCGCGCAGCTGATGGCGGGCCTCGACGGCATCCAGAACCGCATCGAGCCGCACGAGCCGGTCGACAAGGACCTCTACGAGCTCCCGCCGGAAGAGGCGAAGGGCATCCCCCAGGTCCCCGGCTCCCTCGACGAGGCGCTCGACGCGCTCGAGGCGGACCACGAGTTCCTCACGAAGGGCAACGTCTTCACCGAGGACCTCATCCAGACCTGGATCGACTACAAGCGCGAGAACGAGATCCTCCCGCTGGCCCAGCGCCCGCACCCGTTCGAGTACGAGCTGTACTTCGGCGTCTGAGTCCCGCTGACCGACGAAGGGCCCCGCACCGTCAGGTGCGGGGCCCTTCGTGCGTGCCGGCCACGGTTCGGGGTGAGCGACACCTCACGGGCTGCGCCAACCCGTGCGGTGTCGCCCAGCGCGAGAGGACGCGGCCACCGGGAGCGCGGGTGCGGACGCGACCGACTGGTGGCCCGGTGCCGGTCCGTCGGGCGGGCGCCGGGCCTCCAGGCGGTCGCGACGCACGTTCCTTCCCATCGCAGCTGGACTGGAAAGCGGAATCGGGCGTACCTGGTCAGAACTTCCGACCAGGTACGCCCGATTCGACCAGGTACGCCCGATTCGACCCGGTACGCCCGAATCGACCAGGCACGCCCGGAACCGCCCGGCGGCCCCGGGCGCACGGGAACGGGGCCCGCGCCGCCCGGCACGGACCCCGTCTCGCGAACGGTGACTAGCGGCTCGTGGCCAACGCGTCGTTCGTCCCCGCTGCGACGCTCACGGGTGCACCCGTGACCGGCGTGGGACGTCCCAGGGAACGGACGGTCCACCCCGCTTTCACCCAGTCCGAGACCGGGAGGCAGTTGCGCGCGTCGATGACGACGCGGCGCCCGACGAGGTCTCCGAGGGCGACCGGGTCGGCGGTGATGATGTCGTCCCACTCGGTGAGCACGAGGACGACGTCGGCGCCCTCGATCGCGTCCGTCATCGAGGCGGCGTAGCTCAGCGTCGGGAACGAGCGCTTCGCGGGCTCCATCGCCTCGGGGTCCCAGAGCGTCACCTGGGCGCCGCGGAGGTGCAGCGCAGCGGCGACGTTCAGCGCCGGGGAGTCACGGACGTCGTCGGTCAGGGGCTTGAACGCGGCGCCGATGACGGCCACGCGGCGGTTGAGCACCGATCCCCCGGCCGAGTCGATCGCCATGTCGATGACCCGCTGGCGCTGCCCCATGTTGATCTCGTCGACCTGCTGCATGAGGCCGACGACCTGGCCCGCGCCGATCTCGTTCGCGCGGTACATGAGCGCCCGGATGTCCTTCGGCAGGCAGCCGCCGCCGAAGCCGAGGCCGGCGTTGAGGAACTTCCGGCCGATGCGGGCGTCGTGGCCGAGGGCGTCGGCGAGCGTGGAGACGTCGGCACCGGTGATCGCACACATCTCGGAGATCGCGTTGATGAACGAGATCTTCGTGGCGAGGAACGCGTTGGCGCTCACCTTGACGAGCTCCGCGGTGGCGAGGTCGGTGGTGATGACCGGGGTGCCCTCGCTGATCGGTGCGGCGTAGACCTCGCGGATCACGGCGTCGGCTGCCTCGGAGGCTCCGCCCCAGACCAGACGGTCCGGGTGCAGGGTGTCCTCGACGGCCTTGCCCTCACGCAGGAACTCGGGGTTCCAGATGAGTTCCGCGTCGATGCCGGCGGGGGTGAACTCGCGGACGATGCCGCGGAGGCGCGATGCCGTCCCGACCGGGACCGTCGACTTGCCGACGATGAGGCCCGGGTGGGTGAGGTTCTCGGCGACGCCACGGGTGGCGCTCTCGACGTAGGCCAGGTTCGCCGCGTGCGACCCGGCCTTCTGCGGGGTGCCGACGCAGACGAAGTGGACGTCCGCAGCGGCGACGGCCGAGGCGATGTCCGCCGTGAAGCGGAGCTTACCGCTGGCGACGTGCTTCGTGATGAGCTCGGGCAGCCCGGGCTCGAAGAACGGGACCTCACCGGCGGACAGTGCGGCGAGCTTCGACGGGTCGATGTCGACACCGATGGTCTCGAAGCCCATCTCGGCCATGGCGGCCGCGTGGGTGGCGCCGAGGTAGCCGGTGCCGATGACGCTGATGACGGGTGCGGGACGGGTGTCGGCCGATGCGGTCGACTTCTTGGACTCGCTCATTGCGTGACCTCCTGCAGGTCGTAGTCGATGTCGTTGCGCTTGATGCCCTCGGCGAAGGCCTTGAGGGAATCGGCGCGGGAGTTGAGACGCCAGTCGTTCGTGGTGCGCTTGCCGTCGACGATGGTGGTCGCGGTCTCGCTGAAGTACGCGAAGCCGACGATGTCCTTGTTGGCGGGGTCGGCCAGCGCATCGAAGAGCGAGTTGATCCACTGCGTCTTCTGCGGGTTCCCGACACTGGTGCCGGTCTCGGTCGCCCCGATCTCGTTGAGCATGATGCCCTTGCCCGGCGCGATCTGCCGGAGCTGCGCGAGCGTCGCTCCGAAGGTCGTGGCGAACGTCGGCTGCTCGGTGGCGTCCCGGTAGTAGCCGCTCATGCCGACCCAGTCCACGTAGTCAGCACCCGGGTAGTACTGCTGCATGTAGTCGAGCGTCTGGTACTTCGTGTTGCCGAGCTTGTCGATGCGGCTCGGGGACCAGTCCCAGATGACGTACTTGTTCGCGCCGTTCGCCTGGAAGACGTCGTGCACGTGCTTCCACATCTTCTTGTAGGAGCCGACGGGGTTCTTCTGGGCGTCACCCTCGGCCCAGTTGTACCAGGAGCCGTTCATCTCGTGGTCGAGACGGATGACCATCGGCTGCCCGTTGGCCGCCAGCGCCTTGGCGTACTTCGTCAGGTAGGCGTCGAACGACCCGCCGGAGATGTCGTCGTTGGTGTACCCGGGGACGTACTTCTGGTCGTTGCCGGTCTGCGCCGGCACCGTCTCCCACGTCATGAGGGGGACGCGGCCGTTGGCCCAGGAGCGCTGCACCGCGGTGGCGTTGAACTCCTGGTCGAAGCCCTGGAAGAAGCCGGTCATGTTCGACGCGGTGCCGACCTGACGGGAGACCTCGTCGTACTCGG
Organism: Curtobacterium sp. MCBD17_026; assembly: GCF_003234895.2. Classification (NCBI taxonomy): domain Bacteria; kingdom Bacillati; phylum Actinomycetota; class Actinomycetes; order Micrococcales; family Microbacteriaceae; genus Curtobacterium; species Curtobacterium sp. MCBD17_026. Next base: position 1,923,536 of record NZ_CP126281.1, read on the forward strand.
CCCAGTTGAACGGGGACTGCGCGGTGTACAGGCCGTACCAGCGCGACTGCTGGCCGAGGATCTCGGCCTTCGTCGGCGTGACGACCGGGGTGGCACCCGGGTCGGTCGAGGGGCCGGGGTTCGGCTTCGACCCACCGCCGTTGCCCGAACCCGAACCGCTGCCCGACCCGTTGTCGGACGAACCCGAACCGGACCCGCCGGCGGAACCGGCACCGGACCCGCCGGAACCCGAGCCACCGCTGCCGGAGCCCGCGGCGTTGACGTTGGACGAGCCTCCCGAGCCCTTCGCGGCACCGAGCTGGGACTGCAGCGACGCGATCTGCGCCTTGAGTTCCGAGATCTGTTCGCCGCGCGACCCGGCCTGGGCCGTGCGGGAGTCGAGCTTGCCCTCGAGCGACCAGATTCGCTCCTGGGCGGCGTCGAGCTGCGTCTGCAGCTCGGCGGCGGACACCTTCTTGGCCTTCGGCGCCTCGACGCCGAGCGCCTGGTGCACGGCGGTCGAGACGGGGCCGGTGGGCGAGATCCACACCGACCAGGTGATGAGGCCGAGCGCCAGCACGATCGCCGTCGTGCCGATGGCCGTCCGGCGGGCGTGCTTGCTGGACTGCGCCCACCAAGCACTCGAGGAACGGATGATGTCAGACAATGAGGAACGCCTCCAGGGCGAAGATCGCGATGCCGATCACGTACGGGATCGCTGCGTACGGGTTGTACCGGCGGGCTCGGGCGGGGGCCGGCGCGGCTGCTCGCTGGGCCTCCTGCTGCGCGACCGCGGCTGCGGCCTCGCGGCGGGTGGCGAGGACGGTGGTGGTGGAGTTGGTCGCCGCGTCGGCGCCGAAGAGCTCGTCGAACGCGCGGTCGACGGCCACCTGGTCGACGGTGTCGAGCGGAGCGGACGAGCCCGAAACCGAGCCCGCGGAACCTGCGTCCGCGCCGGTCATCCGGGCACGTTCGGCGTCGATCGGGCTGACCGGGACCTGCGCGGTGGAGGACAGCGGCTGGACGGCGTCCGCCGGGGCCTCCTGCATCGGCCCACCGGCGTAGGCGCCGGCTCGGGTCCCCCAGCCGGACGCGTGCGCCAGCCGGAAGAAGCCGATGAGGCGGATCGGCATCAGGAAGAACGTCGACACGATGATGAACATCGGCAGGCGGAAGAAGTCGCTCGGCTTCTCCGACAGGTGCCGCATCTGGCGGATCGCCATGCTCAGCACGCTCGAGATCACCATGAGCGCCGCGACGTAGACGAAGCCGGTCGAGAAGCCGTACTGCGACAGGATGCCCTGGTACAGGTTCTCGCCCTGGCCGGTGAAGGCGCGGTAGATCCAGCCTGCGATCACGCCGAAGAGCATGAACGGCAGGATGATGTCGGTGATGAAGAACGCCGCCAGGATCGGGGCGTGGCCGAGCATCCATGGCAGCATCCGCAGCGTGTTGTACTGCGAGCCGCGGGCCCAGCGGAGCTGCTGCTTGAACAGCTTCTTCACCTGCAGCGGGGCATCCGTGTAGACCAGCGACGTGTACTGGTAGACGGTCCGGTACCCCTCCTTGAGCGTGAGGTTCGTCAGCGTCCGGTCGTCGGAGACCTCGAGGAACACGCCCATGAACTTCTCGTGCATGAACCGGTCCATCACCCGCATGAGGATGCTCCGGCGGAACGCGATGGTGCGCCCGGGCAGGCAGCCGATCTGCCCGAGGACACTCTGTGCCGGCATCGAGTAGAGCGCGCGCGAGTTCTCGAGCCAGTCGGCCCAGCGGGTGATCCAGCTGCGCTCCGGCTCGAGGATGCGCTGCCGGGTGGTCACGCCACCGACGGACTCGTCGGCGAACGGCCTGAGGAGTTCCTCGAGCGCGCCGGGGGTCCAGACGGTGTCGGAGTCGACCAGCACGGTGATGTCGCCGTTGGACATCTCGGTGCCGACCTTGACGGCGTTGCGCTTGCCCGGGATGGGCGTGTGGGTCCAGCGGACGAGCGGGGCGAACTCGTCGCAGACCTCTTCGAGTGCCTCGTTGCGGGCACCGTTGATGACGACGATGATCTCGCCGGGCTGCTGCTCGACCATGCGGCCGATGACGTCGCGGAACAGGTCGAGCGGTTCGTCCACGACGGGGACGACGACGCTGGTGGTACCGACGAAGGTGCCGGTGAAGGGGCGGTAGCGGGCGGAGATGACGACCTTGAGCAACCAGAGCAACCAGATCACCGCGGAGTACACGGCGAACAGGTAGAACTCGGGGTGCCCTTCGACCATCTGCCTGATCTGCAGAATGAAGGTGAACACTGATCCCTGCTTCAACGTTCGAGGTGGAGATTCCGCTTCATCGGGGAATCAGGGCCGGTTCGGGTGATGCAATTGATGCAGAACCTGAACGCGCGCGCAACGGGGCCCCCGTCCGGGGGCGTTACGGGCGCGTTACGGGGTACACACTGGTCCCCCTCTTCGCCGGTCGGAGCGGTCCCCCGTCGTGCTGACAGCACTCCTGCGGACCGCGCGGCAGCGGTGGCTGGCCCCGATGGGCGACAGGTGCGGCCTGGAGGCACGGGTCGGGCCAGACGGAAAGCCCAGATCAGCAGGTGGTCAGGTGGCGTGTCGGGGGGCACCGGAAATGGTCCCCTGGCGGTCCGGTGGGAGTTCGGTCACGGCACGGTAACGAGCCGGGCTCCGTTTCGAACAGGGGTACGAACGGGATGTCGCCGGGGGACGCCGCGCGACACGGAGAATTAACCTTCGAAGGCTGCTCAGGTCGGGTCCGTCCGGAGACGTCCGGGCGTGTCGCGCGGTGCTCTGCGTGGTGTCGCAGGCGACGCAGCGTCGTGTCGGGGGCGGGTCAGGCGACGCAGCGTCGTGTCGGGGGCGGGTCAGGCGCCGTAGAACTCGCGCTCGAACACCTGTCGGGCGCGCCGTGTGACGCCGAGGTAGTCGTCCTCGAGGCGGCTCGCGGAGCCCGGCGGGTACTCCATCAGACGGGCGACCCCCTCGAGCTGGACGCGGTCGACGGGCAGGACGTCGGTGGTCTTCCCAGACCACAGCACGAGGGCACTGCGGGTGCGCGACGCGAAGCGCCAGGCGGCCCCGAGCCGCTCGCCGTCCTCGGCGCCGACCAGTCCGGCTTCGACCGCGGCGTCGAGCGCCTCGAGCGTCGACGTGGTCCGGAGCGACGGGATCTCGAGCGCGTGCTGCAGTTGCAGGAGCTGCACGAACCACTCGACGTCGCTGAGCGATCCACGGCCGAGCTTGAGGTGCCGGGCGGGGTCGGCGCCGCGGGGCAGCCGCTCCGACTCCACGCGGGCCTTGATGCGGCGGACCTCACGCACCTGGTGGTCGTCGATCCGCTCCGGGTACCGGGTGCGGTCGGCGAGGTGCTCGAAGTCGCGCAGGAGCTGTGCGTCGCCGACGGCCCCGCGGGCGCGGAGGAGCGCCTGCGCCTCCCACGTGAGCGACCAGCGGGCGTAGTAGGCGCCGTAGGACTCGAGCGTCCGCACGACGGGACCGTTCTTGCCCTCGGGGCGCAGGTCGATGTCGAGGTCGAGCGGGTGGATCGTGTCCTCGGTGAGCCGGTTGAGCTCGCGCACGATGGTCTGGGCGGTCCGGGACGCGACCTCGGGGGCCAGGTCGGGTGCGCGGTACACGTACAGCACGTCGGCGTCCGAGCCGAAGCCGAGCTCCCGCCCGCCGTACCGGCCCATCGCGATGATCCCGAACTCGAAGCCCTCGGGGGCGTCGCGACGGGCGAGCGCGAGGGCACCGGCCAGGGTGGCCTCGGTGACGTCGCTCAGGGCCGGGCCCAGGCCGTCGACGTCGAGCGAGCCGAGCACGGCGGCCATGCCGAGCCGCAGGGTCTCCCGACGTCGAGCCGACCGGAGCAGGGCCGCGGAGCCGTCGACGTCGTTGCCGTGCCGGGCGGTGGTCGCGGTCATCTCGGCGAGCAGGGCGTCGATCGGCCGCGGACGCAGGAGCGCCTCGGGTTCGTCGAGCCAGGCGACCGCCTCGGGGAACCGCTCGAGCAGCCCGGACAGGAAGGCCGACTCGGACAGCACCGTGGTGAGCGAGTGTGCGGCACCGGACGAGTCGCGCAGCATGCGGAGGAACCAGCTCGACTCCCCCAGGCCGTCGCTCAACCGGCGGAAGGCCAGCAGGGCACGGTCCGGCGCCGGCCCCTCGGCCATCCAGCGCAGGAGCACGGGGAGCAGGTTCCGCTGGATCGCCGCACGCCGACTCGTGCCCTGCGTGAGGGCGCGGATGTGCCCGACGGCGCCGGTGGGGTCGACGAACCCGACACCGGCGAGCCGGTCGACGACCTGGTCATTGGTCAGGACGATCTCGTCCTCGGTGGAGGCCACGGCGGACAGCAGCGGCCGGTAGAACAGGCGCTCGTGCAGCCCGCGGACCTCGAGCTTCACGGCACGCCAGCGGGCCTCGAGCGCCGGGGCCGACGCGGCGACACCGCTCGACCGGGCGAGCACCCGCAACTCCTCCTCGTCGGAGGGCATCAGGTGCGTCCGCTGCAGACGCCGGAGCTGGATGCGGTGCTCGAGCACCCGGAGCAGGGCGTAGTCCGGCCCGAACCGAGCGGCCTCGGCACGGCCGACGTACCCGGCGTCGGTCAGGGCGTCCATCGCCTCGAGCGTCGACCGGACCCGCACGGACGGGTCGTCACGGCCGTGCACGAGCTGCAGGAGCTGCACGGTGAACTCGACGTCCCGCAGGCCTCCGGGGCCGAGCTTGAGCTGGCGGTCGACGTCGGCGTCGGGGATGTGCTCGGTCACCCGCTCGCGCATGCGCTGCACCGACTCGACGAACCCCGGCCGGGTGGAGGAGTTCCACACGAACGACGCGACGGCCTCGGCGTACCGGGCACCGAGGTCGGCGGACCCGGCGATCGGGCGGGCCTTGAGCAGCGCCTGGAACTCCCACCCCTTCGCCCAGCGCTCGTAGTACGCCACGTGCGAGTCGAGGGTGCGGACGAGTGCGCCGTCCTTGCCCTCGGGCCGGAGGTTCGCGTCGACCTCCCACAGGGCGGGCTCGGCGGCGAGGTCGGTGATCGCGTGCATGGCGGCGATCGCGATGCGGGTGGAGACGAGCACGGCCCGGTCGGTGGGGACCTCGTCGGTGGGCTCGGTGACGAAGATGACGTCGACGTCGCTGACGTAGTTGAGCTCGCGGGCACCGGCCTTGCCCATCGCGATCACCGCGAGCGGGGTCGCCGCGACGTCGGCCGCGGGGAACGGCACCTCGCGCCGGGCGATGTCGACCGCGGCGTCGAGGGTGGCTCCCGCCAGGTCGGCGAGGCCGGCAGCCACGGCCGGGAACGCATCCGTCGGCACGGGGTGCAGCACGTCGAACAGGGCGATCTGGGCCAGGTGCCGGCGGTAGCGCACCCGCAGGCGCATCCGGGCGTCCTCACCCGTGGCGCCGTCGACGGCCTCGGCCAGCGACGCCGTGTACCGCTCCTGCGACCACGGTTCGCCGACCGGTTCCAGCAGCAGGGCGAGCTCCGCCGGACGCCGGTGCAGGAACTCCCCGAGCCCGATCGACGCGCCGAGCAGGCGGACCAGGCGCTCGGTCGCCGCGTCGTCCGTCAGGACGGGGCGGAGCTCGTCCGGCGCGCGCTCGAGCAGCCGCTCGAGCATCCGCAGGGCGCCGTCCGGATCAGCGGTGCCGCCCCAGAGCGCGGCAGACCCGGCGACCGGCAGCGGCACGTCGGGGCCGAACCGGGCCTCCAGGTCGGCAGCCCGCTCGAGGCTCTCCGACAGCTCCGCGAACCCCAGACGGGCCAGCTCCGAACGTGACGTCGTCGTCCGACCGGTCATGTGGAACGTGCTCCCGAGGGGTCAGGGCGCTCGGCTCTAGAGCGCGCCGAGGTTGGTGTCGAGCTCGAACGGGGTGACCTGGTCGCGGTAGCGCTTCCACTCCTGCCGCTTGTTGAGCAGCACGAAGTTGAACACCTGCTCGCCGAGGGTCTCGGCCACCAGCTCGGAGTCCTCCATCAGGCTCAGGGCGTGGTCGAGGCTCGCGGGCAACTGGCTGTAGCCCAGGGCCCGGCGCTCCGAGTCGCTGAGGCTCCAGACGTTGTCCTCGGCCTCGGCGGGGAGCTCGTACTCTTCCTCGATGCCCTTGAGGCCGGCGGCGAGCAGCAGCGAGTACGCCAGGTACGGGTTCGCCGCCGAGTCGATGCCGCGGTACTCGATGCGCGAGGACTGGCCCTTGTTCGGCTTGTAGAGCGGCACGCGCACCAGGGCCGAGCGGTTGTTGTGGCCCCAGGTCACGAAGGACGGGGCCTCGTCGCCGCCCCAGAGCCGCTTGTACGAGTTCACGAACTGGTTCGTCACGGCGGTGATCTCCGGCGCGTGCTTGAGCACCCCGGCGATGAAGTGCTTGGCCGTCTGCGACAGCTGGTACTGGCCACCGGCCTCGTAGAAGGCGTTCTGGTCGCCCTCGAACAGCGAGACGTGGGTGTGCATGCCGGAACCAGGCTGGCCCGAGATCGGCTTCGGCATGAACGTCGCGTAGACGCCCTGCTCGATCGCCACTTCCTTCACCACGGTGCGGAAGGTCATGATGTTGTCCGCCATCGTCAGTGCGTCGGCGTAGCGGAGGTCGATCTCGTTCTGCCCGGGGCCGGCCTCGTGGTGCGAGAACTCGACCGAGATGCCGAGGTCCTCGAGCATCCGGACCGACCGGCGACGGAAGTCGTGCGCGCTGCCGCCGGGCACGTTGTCGAAGTAGCCGGCCTGGTCGACGGGCTGCGGACCGCCGTCCTTCCACTCGCGGCTCTTCAGCAGGTAGAACTCGATCTCGGGGTGCGTGTAGAACGTGAAGCCGCGGTCGCTCGCCCGCGCCAGGGTGCGCTTCAGCACGTTGCGGGGGTCGGCCACGGCGGGCTGCCCGTCCGGTGTCGTGATGTCGCAGAACATCCGAGCGGTGGGGTCGATCTCGCCCCGCCACGGCAGGATCTGGAAGGTCGAGGGGTCCGGGTGCGCCAGGACGTCGGCCTCGTACGAACGGGTGAGGCCCTCGATCGCGGAGCCGTCGAACCCGATGCCCTCGGCGAACGCGCCCTCGACCTCGGCCGGGGCGATCGCCACCGACTTCAGCGTCCCGATGACGTCCGTGAACCAGAGTCGGATGAACTTGATGCCGCGCTCCTCGATGGTGCGGAGCACGAAGTCCGTCTGCTTGTCCATGCACGACCTTTCCGTGTATCGGGTGGCCGCTGGCGGGCCTCGTCCCAGGCTAGTGGTCCGGCGGTGTGCGCGGGGCCGTGCGACGCGCCGTCACCGGGGCGTCGCACGGGGCGCCGTCGGGGTGCCGGCCGCGGTGCCGGCCGCGGTGCTCAGCGGTCCTCGGCATCCCACTTCTCGTTGTTCGCGGCGATGCGGTCGAGCGCGTGCTGCGCCTCCTCTCGCGTCGCGAACGGGCCGATCCGGTCGCGCTGCGGGGACTGCGGGCCCTGCTCGACCTGGCCGGTCTTGTCGTTGAACCACCACTGGGACTCGATGCGGTCTTCGCTCATGCGGCCCACCGTACCCACGTCGCGGTGCCGGCGGACCGGTGGCGCGGTGGCTCCACGCCGAGACTCGGCTCTCCGGACGTCTTCCGGGTCGCGCGTTCCGGGATCTGTCCGCCGGTCCGAGACTCGGCTCGCCCTGGAGGCCCGGTGCCGGTCCGGCGGACCGGCACCGGGCCTCCAGGCAGTCACGCTCACGCCGTCGGGCCGCACCCGGGGGGCGGTTGCGTTCGGCGCGTCGCGCCGCGGCTAGAGTGGTCCGCATGCCCCGGGACCAACACGGACACCTGACCGCCGGCCGCATCTCCCCGCACCGCGCCGTCCCGAAGGACATCGAGCGTCCGGAGTACGTCGGGAAGGTCGAGCCCCACGAGCACGGTCTCGGTGACACCTACACACCGGACGAGGTCGAGCGCATCCGCGTCGCCGGACGCATCGCGTCGCAGGCCATCGACGCCGTCGGCGAAGCGATCCGCCCCGGCGTGACCACCGACGAGCTGGACCGCATCGGGCACGAGTTCGTCGTGGCCCACGGCGCCTACCCCTCCACGCTCGGCTACCGCGGCTACCCGAAGTCGCTCTGCTCGAGCCTCAACGAGGTCATCTGCCACGGCATCCCCGACGACACCGTCCTGCAGGAGGGCGACCTCGTCAACATCGACATCACCGCCTACAAGGACGGCATGCACGGCGACACGAACCGCACGTTCGTCGTCGGACAGGCCGCGCCCGAGGTGTCGGACCTGGTGACACGGACCGAAGAAGCACTGCGTCGCGGCATCAAGGCCGTCGCCCCGGGCCGGCAGGTCAACGTGATCGGTCGTGCCATCGAGGCGTACGCGAAGCGCTTCGGCTACGGCGTCGTCCGCGACTACACCGGTCACGGCGTCGGTCGGGCGTTCCACTCCGGCCTGATCATCCCCCACTACGACGCACCGCAGTACGACACGGTGATCGAACCCGGCATGGTGTTCACCATCGAACCCATGCTCACGCTCGGCGGCATCGAAGCCGACATCTGGTCCGACGACTGGACCGTCTCGACCCGCGACAAGTCGTGGACCGCGCAGTTCGAGCACACCCTCGTCGTCACCGAGCGCGGCGCGGAGCTCCTCACCGTCTCCTGACCGGACACCTCCGGCAGGCAACCGAAAGGCACGACAACCTCATGACCTCCCTCGCAGTCGGCGTCGACATCGGTGGTACGGGCATCAAGGGCGCGATCGTCGACGTCGCGTCCGGCGCCCTCACCACGGACCGCATCAAGAAGGCCACGCCCGAGGGCGGGAAGCCCCAGGACATCACGGCGGTCGTCAAGGAGATCATCGGCGAGCTCGCCCCCGGTGACGACGTGCCCGTCGGCGTCTGCTTCCCGGCCATCGTGCGGGACGGCAAGACGATGTCCGCCGCGAACGTGTCGAAGAAGTGGATCGGCTTCGAGGCCGAGGCGCTGTTCGAGAAGGAACTCGGCCGCTCCATCCACTTCGTCAACGACGCCGACGCCGCCGGGTTCGCTGAGCAGCAGTTCGGTGCGGCCAAGGGCAAGGACGGCCTCGTCATCGTGACGACGCTCGGCACCGGCATCGGCACCGCGCTCATCAACGACGGCGTGCTCATCGTCAACTCGGAGCTCGGGCACCTGGAGATCGAGGGGCACGACGCCGAGTCGCGCGCCTCGTTCGCCGCCAAGGAGCGCGACGACCTGTCGTGGAAGCACTGGGCGAAGCGCCTGCAGAAGTACTACTCGACGCTCGAGGCCCTGCTCTCCCCCGAGCTCTTCGTCGTCGGCGGCGGGGTCTCGAAGCAGTACGAGGAGTTCCTCCCGCTGCTCGACCTGCAGGCCGACATCATCCCCGCGACGCTCCGCAACAACGCCGGCATCATCGGCGCCGCGACCCTGGCGGCGCGCAGCGTCTAGTCCGGTTCGGATCGGCGTGCCTGGTCGCGGGCGTGCTTGGTCGCGGGCGTGCCTGGTCGCGGGGGTCCCTGGTCGAATCGGGCGTACCTGGTCGCGGGCGTGCCTGGTCGAATCGGGCGTACCTGGTCGGAACTTCCGACCAGGTACCCCGTTCTCATCAGGTAGCAGTGTGGGTGGGGCGCCCCTCGCATCGGGCATCGCGGAGCCGGGTAGACTCGCTCCAGCGAATGGGTCGGTGAGACGGTCGCGTCGCTCCCCCGGGAGCGCCGAGGAACGTCCGGGCTCCACAGAGCAGGGCGGTGGGTAACACCCACCCGGAGCAATCCGCGAGACAGTGCCACAGAAAGCAGACCGCCGGCGGAGACGTCGGTAAGGGTGAAACGGTGGTGTAAGAGACCACCAGGGGTCCGGGTGACCGGATCCGCTCGGTAAACCTCGCCCGGAGCAAGGTCAGACAGAGGACGTTGAGGCTGCTCGCCGAGTCCTCGGGTAGACCGCTGGAGGCCGACGGCAACGTCGGTCCGAGAGAGATGGCCGTCACCGCCGTGCAACCGGCGGGACAGAACCCGGCGTACGGCCGGCCCATTCGCCCCCCTTCTCCGTGCCGCGTCGGCCCGCGCGGGCGGCGCGCGCGGTCACGACTCCCCGCTCAGGTTCGCCGAGCGGTCGCCAACTGTCTGCCGACACGACCGCAGCCGACAGTTCGTGACCGGCCGACGGCACCCACGCGACGCGTTGCGACCAGCCCACGACGGACGGGAGGCGCGATGCGGCGCCGCCACGGGCCTCCCATCGGGCGGCGCGCGCGGTCACGACTCCCCGCTCAGGTTCGCCGAGCGGTCACCAACTGTCGGCCGGCACGGCCGCAGCCGACAGTTCGTGACCGGCCGACGGCACCCACGCGACGCGTTGCGACCAGCCCACGACGGATGGGAGGCGCGGTGCCAGCCGGCACCGCGCCTCCGGCCCGGACGTCGCTCGCGACTACAGCCCGGACTCGGCCGTCCGCACCAGGATCGCCTCGCTGTCGGGGCACAGCACCACGTCGTCGGGCGCAGCCCGGCGGATGGTCTGCAGGTCGGAGTTGTTGAGCGCCACGCCCGAGGCCGTCGACACGCCGCCCTGCAGCAGCGAGGCACCGAAGCCGTAGCGCGCACGCTGCCGGTCGTACAGGGCGAGCAGCTCGGCCGGCACCTTGGCGGCGACGTCGGCACGGGCCTGCTCGGCGGACTCTCGGTCGGCCGTGAGCCGGGCGATCTCCGCGTCGCGCTCGGCGACCAGGCCACCGCGGGCGGCCTCGACGTCAGCGAGCTTGGCCTCGACGTCACCGACCCGGGCGCGGAGCCCGTCGAGGTTCTCCATGATCTCGAGCTCGGCGGTCTCGAGGCCGCCGATGCGCCGCTGCAGCGAGTCGAGCTCGCTCTGCAGTCCGGCGGCGTCCTTCGCGTTCGCGACGTTCTGCAGCATCGTGGTGTCACGTTCGACACGGGCCTGTGCCACGGCGGTGTCGGACTCCAGGCGGGCGAGGTCGCGCTCGGCGTCCTCGACCTCGCCGGTGGCGGCGACGAGTTCACTCCGGAGCGCCGCGGCCTGCTTGCTCAGCTCGGTCAGCTGGTCGCCTTTCTGCAACGACGTGATGCGGTGGGCGATGCGGGTGACGTCGTTGTCGAGACGCTGGACGTCGAGGAGGATGACCTGGTCCTCGGGTGCTGCCTTCATGGTCAGGCTCCTTCTGTGGGGGTGGTGGGTTCGGCGGCCGGCAGGACGGCGAAGTCCCACGGGTCGGTGCGGAGGTCGCTCACGGTGACGCGGACCCCGGCCCGGGTGCGCAGCTGCTCCGCGGCGACGTCGAGCCAGAGCCACTCGGTGGCCCAGTGCGAGGTGTCGATCAGCGCCGGCCCGCCGCCGAGCAGCGCCTGTTCGCGGAACTCCGAGGCCGGGTGGTGCCGCAGGTCGCTCGTGATGTAGACGTCGGCGTCGAGCACGGCGGGGTGGCCGAGCAGCGAGTCGCCGGCACCCGCGCACAACGCCACGGTGCGGACGGGCCGGTCGAAGTCACCGGAGACGCGGACGCCGGTCGCGGTGGGCGGCAGCAGGTCGACGAGCTTCCGGGCGAGGGCGCCGAGGGTCGTCCCCTCGGGCAGCACCCCGACTCGGCCGATGCCCGTGTCGGGGTCGGCTCCGGCGTCGAGCGGGCGTTGCTCGGTCAGCCCGAGGCGGTCGGCGAGGACGGCCGAGGTGCCGGTCGTCACGACGTCGGCGTTGGTGTGCGCCGCGAGCAGGGCGCTGCCGCCACGCACGAGGGTCGCGAGGACGCTGCCCTTGTAGGTCGACTCCGCGATCGTCGTCACCCCGCGGAGCAGCAGCGGGTGGTGCGTGAGCAGGAGCCCGGCGCCGAGTTCGACGGCTTCACGGGCGGTGGCCGGGACCGCGTCGACGGCGAGGTGCACGCGCTCGACGGTGGCGTCCGGGTCACCCGCGACGAGCCCGACGGAGTCCCACGACTCGGCACCGGCGGCGGGCCACAGGTCCTCGATCACGGCCTGGAGTTCGCGGAGCGTCGGCATCCCGTCAGTGTACCGAGGCGACCGCCCCGCACGGGGCAGCCGGCCCGTGTGGGGTGATCCGGGCCTCCAGGCAGTACGACCGGAAGCAGTGCGACCCGGAGCGATGCGACCGGAGGCGGTGCGACCGGAGGCGGTGCGACCGGAGGCGGTGCACCCGACGGCGCCGTGGCCGCAAGCCGTCAGCGACGACCGAGCAGGCCGAGCAGCCGGTCGACGAGTCGCGACCACCAGCCGGCCGCGGCCGGCTCTGCCGCCGTGTCGGTGTCGGCTTCTGCCGCGTCCGCGACGGGGGCCGGGACGACGGGTGCGGCGACGGCGTCCGGCAGGACGACCGGCGTGCTGGCGGTGACGCCCTGGTCCGCGGTGAGCGCGGCGGCGAAGGCCGCGCGGTCGATGACCGTCGGCCCGGTGGCGGGCAGGACGAGCGGGGTCGGTCGCGTGGCCGCGGACACCGGGGACACGGCCGGGAGGCCCAGCACCGGCCGGACGGGTTCGTCGCGTTCCGGGGTGACGAGTTCCACCACCGGTGCGGCTTCCGGTGCGGGTGCCTGCTCTGCTGCGGGGACGCTCCGTGCTGCGCGGGTCGGCACCGGGGCCGGTCGGGTGACGAGCGTCACGGGCGCGGTCGCTGCGCGGCGGGCTGCGGCGCGGTCACGGCGGTCCGCCTCGGCGGCGGCGTCGGTCAGCAGGTCGGCGAAGACGGTGTGAGCGAAGGCGCGGGCGGCCGTCACCTCGGGGTCGTCGGAGTCGGCGACGGTGGCCTCCCACGCGGCGAGGCGAGCGAGGTCCTCGTCACGGCGGCGGACCTCGTCCTCGAGCAGGACGATGCGCTCGATGCTGCTGCGGCCCGTCGACGAGGACATCTCGACGGCGAGGTCCTCGATGCGGAGGGCCAGACGCTCCGGCGGCTCCGGGAAGGACGGGGCGCAGACAGCGGCGTGCCGGGCGCGGTCGCGGCGGAACGCGGGGGCGGCGGGCGCCGACGGGGTCGTCTCGTCGGCCGGTGCCGGGGTGGCGACGTGCGCCGGTGCCAGGGTGGCGGCGTGCGCCGGGGCGGTCGTCGCGGTTGTCGCGTCGGCGGTCGGCGCTGCGGCCGTCGCTTCGTCGGCGGTCTGCGCTGCGGCCGTGGCTTCGTCGGCGGTCGAGGTGCTGATCGCGGCGTGTCCGGGGCGCTGCACGGGGCCGGTGACGGGCGGGACGACGAGGTCCGGCACGTACGGGGCACGGGTCGCCGGTGCGTCGCGGAGCCACTCCTCGAGCTCGCGGCCGAACGGGTCCACGAGCGGGGTGCGTGCGCCGGACTGGGTCTCCATGTCCGAAGGATAAATATCGCGCGGGACGAAACGCGGGACATCCGCGGTGTGTCGCTGTACCGCCTGCCATATCGGAGCAGAGTTGAGCGGCGTGTCGCGCCCCGTGCTCACCGGGGTGGGCGGAGGCCGTCCTCGAACGCCCGCAGCAGTTCCCGTCCCGCGGACCAGGCACCGACACCACTGGTGACGTTCACGTGCCCGAGGGCACCGACACGGACGACGTCCGCGCCCATCGCGTCGGCGAACACGACGGCCCGGTCAGCGCTGCAGTACGGGTCGTCGTCGCTCACGACGAGGCGCGTCGGGATCTGCTGGGCCGGGGGCACCGGCCGCGGTGCCACGAAGCCCGCGGCCTCGGCCGGGAACGCGTCGCCGAGCGGGTCGGGCGGGGCGACGAGGAAGCCGCCGTCGACGAGCGCGGGAGCGTCCACCGTGGTGACGAGCCAGTCGGCGACGGCCAGGACGCCGAGGCTGTGGGCGATGAGGACCGGGGGCTCCGCGCACGAGGCCACGGCCGTGGCGATCGCGGCGCGCCAGTCGTCGGGGTCCGGGTCGCTCCAGGAGCTGGGGGCGATGCGGACGGCGGCGCGGAGCTGGTGGTGGCGGTCGCGCTCGTCCTGCTGCTCCCGCTCCCGCTCCCAGACGGACTGCCAGTGGTCCGGCTCCGAGTTCCAGATGCCGGGGACGATCACCCACGGTCGCGGTCTGCTCACCCGGGCAGCGTAACGAACCGGCGAGGCGCGATCCGGAGTGTGACGTGCGTCAGGGCTGCGGGACCGCGCCCCGGGGCTGCTGCAGCGTGTCGCGCGGGTACTGCCCGAAGCGCGACGCGTACGCCGCCGAGAACCGGCCGAGGTGCGCGAAGCCCCAGCGCAGCGCCACGCTCGCCACCGTCAGGTCACCCGCCGACGCACGCCGGAGTTCCTCGTGCACGCGGTCCAGGCGGATCCCCCGCAGCAACGCGTTCGGCGCTGTGCCGACCTGCCGCTGGAACGCCTGCTGCAGCCCCCGGACGCTCAGGCCGACGTGCAGGGCGACGTCGGTCGTGGTCACGGGCGTGTGGGCGAAGGCGTGCATGAACTCCACGGCCTCGCGGACGCGGCCCGTGGCGCCCTGCGGCAGCCCGACGTCGGGGGCGATGGACTCGTGCGGGAACGTGTCGAGGAACGCCAGCGCGGTCTCGCGCACGGTCTCGGCGAGGGCCAGCTCGGTGAGCGGTGCCGGGCCGAGCACGATCGCTGCGGCACGCTGCACCCGGGCGTTCCAGGCGCGGAGGCCCTCCGGCCGGGGCGCCGCGGTGTGGTCGAACACCAGGGGGCCGGGCCGGGTGCCGTGCACCTCGGCGGCGACGCCCTCAAGGTACGTGCGGTCGAACTGCACGAGGCTCTGGCGGATGTCCTGCAGGTCGAACGCGAAGGGGCGCCGTGTCGGGAACACGCGGGGCGTCCCCGGTGCGAAGTCGACCTCCTGGCGACCGACGTCGACGCGGCCACCGCCGTCGGAGGTCCACATCACGACGTACTCGTCGGGGACCTCGACCTCGCCCTGCATCCGCCCGTCGAACCGGGTGGAGCGGAACGTCATCGTGTCATCGCCGACGACCTGGAACCGGTACGCGAACGGACGATCGGTCCGGGACGCCGAGAACCCCGTGCTCTCGTAGGCCTCTTCGTACAGTTGCACGGCCGCGTCGAGTCCGGCGCCGGACGTCTCGAACCGGATCCGGGGATCAGGCTCGACAGTCATCGCGCGAATCGTGACACGGTGTCCAGGATGCGCGGCAATCGGCGATCCGTCATTGCGGTTTACGGCCCACGGAGTGCGCTGGGCGGACGACCGGGGCGGATCCGTAGATGCGTGACGGCCGTGCTCCCGCTCAGTGCCGGGAGCGCAGCACCGTCCAGCGGTTCCGGTCGGCGACGCGTTCGTACCGCAGGTCGTCGACGACCATCCGGACGAGGGCGAGCCCGCGACCGCCCTCGGCGAAGTCGTCGGGCAGCACGGCGGCGTCGGGATCCACCGTCGCCGCGACCCCGTCGTCGGACAGCAGCGCCTGGAAGCGCTCGTCGCCGATCTCGAGCCGGAGCTCGCACGAGACACCGTCCGCACGCGCGCCGTGCTCGATGACGTTCGAGGTGAGTTCGACGAGCGCGAGTTCGAGCGCCATCCGGTCCTCGGTCGCGACGGACGGCTCGTGCTGCCACACGCCCGCGAGGAAGTCGTGCACGGCGGACACGTCGTCCGGGGGGCACGCCAGTGCGAGCATGTGCTCGGCGACGGGGGCGGTCATCACCAGTCGGTCACCGCGGCGTCCCCGTCGGGGTACGTCCGCAGGATCTTGTCGATGTTGGAGAGCTTGAGCACCATCTGGACCTGTTCCGACGGTGCCGCGATGCGGAGGTCGCCGCCGGCCTGCCGCGCGGTCTTCAGGCTGCCGACCAGGGCGCCGAGCCCGGAGGAGTCCATGAACTCGACCCCGGAGAGCTCGACCACGAGCCGCGAACGCCCGTTGCCGACGATCTGCGCGACGGTCTCGCGGAACGTGGGCGCGGAGACCATGTTGAGCCGGCCGCTGCACTCCAGGACGGCGGTGTCGGTCTCCGCCTCGTGTACGACGATGTCCATCTCGGTGGGTCTCCTCAGATCGGTGCGCCTTGCAACCAGCAACCTACCGGCTCAGACCCTCAGTTGTGGGACCGGTTTCGCCGCGTCGCCGTCACCTGGACCACCACGGCCGCGGCCATCAGCGCTGCCATCACCCCGCCCATGGCCAGCGCGGTGCCGCCGAGCGCGCCGGCGAGCGGGGTGCCGAGACCGCCGATGCCGAAGGTCAGCCCGCCCTGCAGGGCGGCCGCGGTGCCCGGGTGCGCCGCGCCGACGTGCTGGGTGCGGGTCATCGCCGCCGGCAGGACGAAGCCCCACGCGGCCGTCACGACCGCGAGGGCGCACCACACCGGCACGGGCCCGAGTCCGAGGAGCGCCGACACGAACACGGCCGTGGCCCCGACCGTCCCGACGACCAGGCCCAGGGTCAGCAGGGCGTCTTCGGTGAACCGTCCGACGAGCCGACCGAACAGCAGCGTCGTGACGATCATCATCGACGCGTTCGTGGCGAAGACCAGCGTGTACAGGCCCTCGGAGAACCCGAACTCCGACTGGAACACGAACGAGCTCGTCGCGATGTACGCGAAGAACCCCACCGTCGACAGCACTCCGCTCAGCACGTAGGCCCGGAACCGCGGGATCGCCAGGAGCTCGCGGATGCGCCGCCCGTTGGCCGCGAACCCGACGCCACCACGACGCTCCGGCGGCAGGGTCTCGCGGAACCGCAGCACCACGGCCACGAAGAACACGGCGCCGAGCACGGCCAGCACGACGAACATGAGCCGCCACGTGCCGACCGTCAGCACCGCTCCCCCGACCAGCGGGGCCACCACGGGTCCGATCGCGTTGATGGCCGCGAGCGTGCCGAACACCTTCGCCATCCGGGTGCCGCTCGTCACGTCGGACACCATCGCCCGGCCCGCCACGGCGCCCGCGGCACCGGCGAGTCCCTGCGCAACGCGGGCCACCACCAGCGTCACGACGTCGGGGGCGAGCGCGCAGCCGACCGACGCGAGGGCGAACAGTGCGGTCCCGACGACGAGCATCGGCCGACGACCGATCCCGTCACTCACCGGTCCGACGAGCAGCTGGCCGACCGCGAAGGCCACGAGGAACGCCGTGAGCGACAGCTGCACCGCGCCGGGCGTGGTGCCGAGGTCGCGCGCGATGGCCGGGAGTGCGGGGATGTACATGTCCGTGGCGAACGGCGACACGCCGACGATGAGCGCCAGCGGCACGATCGGGGGCAGCACGGTCGTCGTCGGTCCCAGCCTGCGCTCCGTCGTCACCTCGGACACGCTACGCGTCCCCGAATCGATTCGACAGGCACTTCGTGAGCAGCCACGGTCGGGTCGCGGTGCCGGAAGCGACCGTTGCTGCTCACGAAACGCGGCCTGCGACGTGCGCGCGGACGGACTGGAGGCCCGGTGCGGCCCCGCCACGGGCCTCCCGTCCGGCGCGTGAGCGGTCACGACACCCCGCTCACGTCCGCCGAGTGGTCGCGTTCCGTCGCTCGGCGACGGCGCAGCCGACGGGTCGTGACCACTCGGCCGGGGCCACCCGACGTGTCGTGACCACTCGGCGGAGCGGCGCGTGAGTGGTCACGACACCCCGCTCACGTCCGCCGAGTGGTCGCGTTCCGTCGCTCGGCGACGGCGCAGCCGACGGTTCGTGACCACTCGGCCGGGACCTCCCGACGTGTCGTGACCACTCGGCGGAGCGGCGGCGTGCGGCACGAGCGGTCACGACACCCCGCTCACGTCCGTCGAGTGGTCGCGTTCCGTCGCTCGGCGACGGCGCAGCCGGCGGTTCGTGACCACTCGGCCGGGACCTCCCGACGTGTCGTGACCACTCGGCGGAGCGGTGGCGTGCGCCGCGTGAGTGGTCACGACACCCCGCTCACGTCCGCCGAGTGGTCGCAACCGGTCGCTCGGCGACGGCGCAGCCGACGCTTCGTGACCACTCGGCGGCGCGACCCGGGACGCGCGCGCGGACGGACAGGAGGCCCGGTGCCAGCTGGCACCGGGCCACCTGTCCGTCGGTCGGGGGCGTCAGCCCGTGTTCTGCAGGCCGGCCGCGATCCCGTTGACGGTGAGCAGCAGGAGCCGGTGGTCGGCGTCCGTCGGGTCCGTGCTGCCGGACGTACGGATGGCGCGCAGCGCGCGGAGCTGCAGGTGTGACAGGGCGTCGACGTACGGGCTGCGGAGGCGCACGGCGCGGGCGAGGACGGGTCGGTCCTCGAGCACGTCGCTGCCGCCGGAGACGCGGAGCACCCAGTCGCGGGTGCGGACCATCTCGTCGAGCACCTTCGCGGCGAGGTCGTCACGGTCGGCGAGCTCGAGGTACCGGCGGGCGATGTGCTCGTCGGTCTTCGCGAGCGACATCTCGACGTTCTTGATCATCGCGGCGAAGAGCGGCCACTCGGCGTACGCGGCGCGGAGCACGTCGACGTCGCCGACGGCCTCGAGCGCGGAGCCGAGCCCGTACCAGCCAGCGAGGTTGATGCGCGCCTGCGTCCACGAGAACACCCACGGGATGGCGCGGAGGTCCTCCAGCGACTCCACCGACAGGCCACGACGGGCCGGGCGGGAGCCGAGGGGCAGCAGGCCGATCTCCTCCATCGGGGTGACCCGGGCGAACCACGGCGCGAAGCCGTCGGCCTTGACCAGGTCGTAGAAGGCGACGCGCGAGACGTCGTCGAGCTGCTGGGCGAGGTCGGCGAACCGGGCGGCCGCGGCGGCGGTGCGCGCCTCGTTCGACGGCGACGACGCGAACAGCGTCGCCGAGGCCATCTGCTCGAGGTGGCGGGCGGCGATGTCCTGGTCGCCGTACTGGGCGAAGATGACCTCACCCTGCTCGGTGAGCTTCAGGCGACCGTCGATCGACCCCGGCGGCTGCGCGAGGACCGCCTCGTTGGCGGGACCGCCACCGCGGCCGAGCGAACCGCCCCGGCCGTGGAACAGGGTCAGCTCGATGTCGTTGTCGCGGGCCCAGTCGGCGATGCGGGCCTGGGCGTCGTACAGCGCCAGGTTCGCGGACACCGGGCCGACGTCCTTCGACGAGTCCGAGTAGCCGAGCATGACCTCGAGCCGACGGCCGGTCGCGGCGAGGCGTCGCTGGAACGCCTCGGTGCGGACGGCCTCGTCGAGGATGTCGACGCTGGCGTGCAGGTCGGCGAAGGTCTCGAACAGCGGGATGACGTCGAGCACCGGCGCGGCCTCGGCGGAACCGAGCGCGGCGACCGCGAGTTCGTGCACGTTCGCCAGGTCCGCCGGGGACTGCGTGAAGGACACGATGTACCGGTTCGCCGCACGGACGCCGTAGCGGGACTGCAACCCGGCGATCGTGCGGAAGACGGCGAGGACCTCTTCGGTGGTCTCGCTCAGTTCGCCACCGGCGCGGATCTCGGCGAGGGCCGTTCGGTGCACCTGCGAGTGCTGCCGGACCTCGAGCTCGGCCAGGTGGAACCCGAAGGTCTCGACCTGCCAGACGAGGTTCTGCAGCTCGCCGTTCGCCGGGCGGATGGCACCGGCGGCGATGAGCGACGCCTGGATGGTGCGGAGGTCGGCCAGCAGCGCCTCGGGGCCGTCGTAGGACAGCGGCGTGGTGCCGGTCCGGGTGGCGTCGATGCGGGCGGCGACGAACAGGAGGGCACGACGGTGGGTCTCGTTCGGTGCGCGGACGCCGATGCGCTCGGCGATGCCCGGGTCGAGGGACTCCTGCGCGGCGACGAGGGCGGTGAGGCCGGCGTCGGCGGGGGTGTCGCTCGCGTCGAGGGTCAGGGCGCTGCCGATGCGGGTGGACGCGCGGGCGAGGCCGAGCAGGATGTGCTCCGCCGCGATCTCGGCGGCCTGGCGGGTGACGTCGGCCGTGACGTGCGGGTTGCCGTCGCGGTCGCCGCCGATCCAGGTGCCGAACCGCACGAACGCGGGCGCGATCACGGAAGCGCGGCCGGCGTCGTCGCCCTGCAGCCGGTCGTCGAGCAGTCGGTAGACCTGCGGGACGATCTCGAACAGGGTCTGGTCGAACACGCTCATCGCGGTGCGGACCTCGTCGAGCGGGGTCGGCCGGGTGGTGCGGAGCGGCGAGGTGCGCAGGAGGGTCGTGATCTCCTCGAGCAGGCGGCGCTCGTTCTCGGCGCGGGCCATCGCGTTGCGGGCACGGTCGCGCTCGTCGATGAGGTCCGTGATGCGGCGGACACCCGTGGTGACCGCGCGGCGGCGGGCCTCGGTCGGGTGGGCCGTCAGCACCGGGTGGAACCGCAGGGTGCGGAGGCGCTCGGCGGCCTCGGCCTCGCCGACCTCGGCGACGAGCTCGGCGTAGGTGGCGGGGAACGAGTCGCCGGCCACGCCGCCGTCGTCACCACGCTGCCGGAGGACCCGCACGCGGTGGTGTTCCTCGGCCAGGTTTGTGAGGTGGAAGTAGGTGGTGAACGCCTGTGCCACGGCCTCGGCGCGTTCGGCCGACATGCCAGAGACGATCGCCTGGGCACGCGCTGCGCCCTCGGCGTGGTCGCCTTCGTAGGCGTCGATCACGGCGGCGCGCAACGACTCCACGTCGTGGAGCAGTTCGTCGCCCCCGTTCTCCCGCAGCACCCGGCCGAGGAGGTTGCCGAGGTACCGCACGTCGGCGCGCAGGTCACTGTCGACCGCACCGCTGACGTCGTCCCGCGCGCGCTCGTGGCGTGCAGATCCGTCGATCGCCGTCATGGAGTCCTTTCCGGGTCGTCCGGGAGGCTGGTCCCGGGTCCCAGCAGCGTATCGGCACCCGGGGACGCATGACGTCGACCGTCCGGACGGACGCGGGGCCGGGGCCGGGGCCGGGGCCGGGGCCGGGGCCGAGGGCCCTGCGCGGGGACCGCCGCTGTGCGGTCAGGCCGTGACGGCGGCGACCGACGTGTCGCCCGGCTCCTGACGGAACGGAGCACGGCGGGCGTCGAGGCCGGCGAGCAGCCCACGGTTCAGCTCGTAGGCGAGCTCGACCTCGGCGATCACCCGCTCCTGCTCCTCGGCCGTCCAGGGCGCGGCGTCGAGCTGGGCCCGGTAGGTGTGCTCGAAGTCGCTCGGGTCGGCGACCTGGTCGAAGATGTAGAAGAGGACACCGTTCGTGTCGAACCCGAACCGCTCGGCCAGCACCTGCCCGATCACGTGCCCGCCGGACACGTCGCCGAGGTACCGCGTGTAGTGGTGTGCCACGAAGCCGCCGGGCCACTCGGCCGCGACCTCGTTGAGGCGTCGCACGTACGCGGTCGTCGCGGGCAGCGGGCACACCAGCTCGGACCAGTCCGGGCCGATCAGGTACTCGAGGTCGGCGCGGATCGCCGGCATCCGGGTGAGCTGCGCGGTGACGAACGGCGCCGCCACGGGGTGGTCGGCCATGCGTTCCGCCGCCCGCTCGAGCGCGTCGTACACGAAGGCGTACTGTCCGAGCAGGTCCGCGTAGTCGGCGACGTCGCAGTCGCCGCCGAGCAGGTCCTGCATGAAGCCGCTCGTGGCCGAGGCACCGTGCGAGCGCCGCGTGCGACGCCGCAGCAACTCGGAGAACGGGATGACGGTCGAGTCCATGAGGTAAGGCTAACCTTAGTGCCGCGCGCGTCAAGCAGGGATCACCCAGGTGGCGCCGAACCCGCGAGAGGAAGCTCCCCCACGATGAGCTCGAAACCCAAACGCCCCCAGCACGTCTTCGTCGTCGACCGCACCGAACGGCTCTCGCCCCACATGGTGCGCGTGCACCTGGGCGGCTCGGCCTTCGAGGACTTCGTCGCCCAGGCCGACCCCGACCGGCTCGGCTCGACCGACAAGTACGTCAAGCTCCTGCTCGCGAAGCCGTCGCTCGGACTCGTGCCGCCGTACGACCTCGAGGCCCTGCGCGAGACCCTGCCGAAGCACGACCGGCCCGCCCGCCGCACCTACACGGTGCGCGCGGTCGACCACACCACGCGGACCATCGCGATCGACTTCGTCGTGCACGGCGACGAGGGCCTCGCCGGTCCCTGGGCAGCGTCTGCGCAGCCCGGCGATCGACTCGCCCTGTCCGGGCCCGGTGGTGGCTACGCGCCGACCCCTGACCCGGCGGTCACGCACGTGCTGCTCGGCGACCACAGCGCCCTGCCCGCGATCGGCGCCGCACTCGAGTCGATGCCCGGCTCCGCCGTCGGCGTCGCCCTGGTCGAGGTGGCCGGGCCCGCCGACGAGCAGGACATCCGGCACCCGGCCGGGGTCGACCTGCGGTGGCTTCACCGGGACGCCACCGGCGCCCAGCCGGGCACGCTCCTGCTGGAGGCGGCCCGCGGGCTGCCGCGTGCCTCCAGGCCGGTCCAGGTCTTCGCGCACGGCGAGCGGACCGCGATGAAGGCGATCCGTCGGCTGCTGCAGGACGACTGGGGGCTGGAGAAGCGCGAGATGTCGTTGTCGGCGTACTGGGCGCTCGGTCGCGGTGAGGACGAGTTCCAGGAGGAGAAGCGCGAGCCCGTCGGGGTGATCTTCACCGACTGACGGCGGCCTGCGTGCCCGTTCTTTCCCATGGCGGGCGCGATGGCTGGTGGGAACGGGCGTACCTGGTCGGAAGAACGGACCAGGTATGCCCGATTCGACCAGGTACGCCCGGTTCGACCAGGTACGCCCGGTTCGCGCAGGTACGCCCGGTTCGACCAGGTACGCCCGGTTCCCGCAGGTACGCCCGCTCTTTCCCAGAACGGGTGCGATGGCTGGTAGGAACGGGCATACCTGGTGGGAAGAACGGACCAGGTACGCCCGATTCGACCAGGTACGCCCGATCACGGTAGGTACGCCCGTTCCTTCTCAGAACGCGCGCGATGGCTGGTGGAAACGGGCGTACCTGGTCGGAAGAACACGCCAGGTACGCCCGATTCGACCAGATACGCCCGATTCGACCAGGTACGCCCGATTCGACCAGGTACGCCCGGTACGCCCAGCGCGCAGCGGCCGGGAGGCCCGGGGCACGTCGGTGGGTCGGGCTAGCGTTCGGCGCATGGTCACCTCGTCGTGCTGCGTGCCGGGTTGCGCGGGCGTGCTCGCGGACGGGCTCGCGGGCGTCCCCCTGTGCGGCGCGCACGTCGCGTTCGTCGCCGACCTCGCCGCCGAACACTCCGGCATCGAGGACACCCTGCCCGGACCGTGCCCGGCGTGCGGTTCGCGGATCGGGGTGCGGTTCCCCTCGGGTGCGGTGTGCGCCCGGTGCGAGTGGCGCTGGGGTGACGTGCCGGACGGCGACCTCGCTCCCCCTCGGGTCGACGTCGTCTACTACCTGCGGATGCGCGACGACTTCGGCGACCGCATCAAGATCGGCACGACGATGAACCCTCGGCAGCGGCTCGCGGCGATCCCGCACCAGGACCTGCTGGCGTTCGAGCGCGGTGACCGGACCCTCGAACGCCGCCGGCACGCAGCCTTCGCCGCCAGCCGGTACCCGGGCACCGAGTGGTTCCGGGTGACGCCGGAACTCCTGGCCCACGTGGACGCCGTCGCCGCCGGGGTCGACGACCCGTGGGACCTGCACGCCCGGTGGACGAGCGAGGCGCTCGCGCTGCGGGGCTGACGCGCGACCAGGCCGTCGGGGCACCTGCTCAGGCGGCCTGCAGCATGCGGTCGGCGGTGCGGAGCGAGAGCGCCATGATCGTCAGCGCCGGGTTCGCGATGACCGCGCTCGGGAACACCGAGTTGTCGGCGATCCACAGGTTCGGGACGTCCCACGAGCGGCCGTCCTGGTCGACGACGGAGGTCTCGCGGTCCGTGCCCATCCGCGCGGTGCCGATGGTGTGCGCCGTGCGTTCGAGCACCCGGACGTCCTGGCCACCGGCAGCCTCGACGATGGTCGTCATCGTGCGGACCGCGTGGCGGCGGATCGCCTCTTCGTTCGAGCCCGGGGTGAACGAGACCCGGGCACGCGGGACGCCGTGCTCGTCGAGTTCGTCGGTCAGCTCGAGCCGGTTGTCGTCGTACGGCAGGCACTCGGCGTTGATGCCGACGCCGGCCGAGAACGGGTAGTCCTGCAGCGCCCGGACGAGCTCGGTGCCGCGGAGTCCGCCGCCCCGGACCAGCGAGGTCGCGAAGGTCTGCGGCTGCACGCCCAGGCTCTGGATGAGGTAGCCGCCCGCGAAGTCGGCGTCCGCCGGTCGGACGAAGTCCTCGGTGATGATCGACGACGGGTACCCGCGGTACGAGCGCATCGACTCGTCGAAGCGCGCCCACACCTGGGTGGCTCCGTGCGCGGTGAAGTTCCGGCCGACCTGTCCGCTGCCGTTCGCGACACCGGTGTGCAGCAGCAGCCGCGGCGTCTCGACACCGCCCGCGGCGAGGACGAGGGTCCGGCAGCGCTGGCGGTGCTCGAGCCCGTCGGCGGTGTACAGGACCGCCTCGACCCGTCCCGCCGCGTCGAGCTCGATGCCGTGCACGAAGGACTCCGGACGGATCTCGGCACCGAACGCCACGGCGGCGGGCAGGTAGGTCGTGTCCATCGACACCTTCGAGCCGTTGCGGCAGCCCTGGTGGCACGAGCCGCAGGACACGCAGGCCTGACGCAGCCCGTGGTGCTCCTGGTGCCGGTCCTCGGTGGTCAGGCCGACGGGGGCGTCGGTCGCGGTGATCCCGGCGGCCGCGGTGCCGCGCATCATCATGTCCGACGAGGCGTTCCGGGCCGGCGGGCGCATCCGGTAACGGCGGGACGGGTCCCACGGGTAGTGCTCGGGGCCGGCGACGCCGACGTCGTGCTCGACCTGCTCGATCCAGCCGGTGAGTTCGGCGTGGCTGATCGGCCAGTCCTGCCCCGCGCCGCTCTCGGTCCGCAGCCGCAGGTCGTGCTCGCTCGGCCGCGGGGTGAACGCGCCCCAGTGCAGCGTCGAACCGCCGACGCCCGTGCCGCTGTTGTTCGGGCCGAAGGCCGTGGGGGTCCCACCGCCGCTCAGCCGCTCGTCCATCCAGTTGATGTCACCGGGGGCGGCGACCTCGTCCGGCACGTGGTCGCCCGGCTCGGTGTTGCGACCGGCCTCGAGCGCGACGACCGTCAGGCCACGGCGGGCCAGCGATGCGAGGAGCGGCGCTCCCCCGGCCCCGGTGCCGACCACCACCACGTCGACGACGTCGTCCATGCCGTACGTGCGTTGTCCGTCGAGTCTCATCGTGCAGCTCCGGTCGTCGGTGCGGTGTCCATCGTGCCGGCGGTGCCGGCGGTACCGGGGCCGGCGGGGGCCTCGGGTTCCCAGGCCTCGCGCTCGCCCGCCGCGAGCAGCTGGAAGCCCTGCTTGCGGACGCCGTCGCCGCCGTTCGCGTAGCCGTCGAAGTCGATGGCGGCCATGGTGGCGGGGTGTGCGAGCCAGTGCTTCACGAGGTCGACGCTGGCGTCCTCGAACCACGCGCGCAGCTGCTCGGCGTCGAGATCGCCGTCGGCGCGGTACCGCCCGGCAGCCACGGACTCGAGGGCCTGGTCGAGCACGCCGTCGCGGGCGGGTGCGGCGAGCACGTCGAGCGCGGCACGGTAGGCCTCGGCGTCCACCGGCAGGCCGTCCGGCCGCCAGCCGTCGCCGAGCCCGGCGGCCAGCTGCGCGTCGACCCGCAGTGCCAGGTCGACCTGGTCGGTGCCGGGCTGCGGGACGACGATCCGCGCGACCGCACGCAGGGTGTCCAACTGCGTCGGCGTCAGGGCGTGGGGTGCAGCCGCCGGGTCGTCGGGCAGTGCCCGCTGGGCCAGCAGGCCTCGGGTCCGGGCGCTGACCCGCGGTGAGGCGATCACGCGGGCGTGCTCCACGGGGACGACCGGCGACCCCGTGACCCGGCGCTGCCAGAAGTCGCGGATGCGCTCGGCCACGGCCTCGGGCTGTTCCCAGGGCAGCAGGTGGGCTGCGCCGTCGACGACGTGGAGCTCGCTGTTCGGCCAGTGCGGCAGGGTCAGGCGGCGCTGGGCGTCGGCATCGAGGTCGCCGTCCTCGGCGCCGGCGAGCACCAGGGCGGGCACCGGGTTCGGTGCGGCGTCCGACCAGTCCTCGCGGCTGCCGCGGGACAGCCAGTCCGTCCAGGCTGCCGGGTCGGTCCGCTCGACGTCCTGCACCGCCGCGCTGTGCCGCGAGGGCGCCAGGGGTGCCGCGGTGTTGGCGGCGACGAACTCCTCGGCGTCCTCGGCGCCGATCGGGCCACCGGCAGCCCACGCCAGCATCGTCCAGCGGCGGTCGTCGTCCATCGGCTCGGGAGCGAGCGGGGACGCGGCGAGGAGCACCACGGCTCGCAGCCCGAACAGGCCGTTCGCGCCGGAGATCGTGCGGTCGGCCACCACCGTGGCGACCTTGCCGCCCATCGAGTGCCCGAGGAGCATCCACTCCGTCGAGCCGCTCGCCCCGATCGCGCGCTCCACCAGGACGGCCATCTCCTCGACGGTGGTGCCGGACGACGCCGGGCTGCGACCGAAGCCGGGCAGGTCGATGCCGATCAGGTCGAGGTCGCCGACGAGTTCGGCGCGCAGCAGCGCGAACTCCTCGGAACTCGCGCCGAGGGCATGGAGACAGAAGACGGTGGTCACCATGTATACCTACCCGTCGCTCGCGACCGCTCCCAGCCGGGTCGTACCCCGTCACGCCGCGCCTGTCCCCCGGTCGGCGGCGTCACCGGGCGTACGCGTCGACGAACAGCGCGCCCCGGAGCTCGCGCAGGGTGTCCGCAAGCCGCTCGACGGTCCGCCCGGAGATGCCCGAGACCTGCAGGTCGTAGGGGCCGAGCGCCGGCAGCCGTCCGGTGCGGATGCGGACGACCTCCCACCCCACGGCACGGACGGCGCGGTCCTTCCGGCGGTCGGTCTCCTGCCGGGGGCCGACGTGCTCGAGCCCGTGCCGACCGGTGGAGTCGTACTCGATCGCGACGCGGAGCTCGGGCAGGATGATGTCCGGCCAGGCCTCGACGTGGTCGAAGAACGGGCGGTCGAGCCGGATCGCGGAGTGGTCGTAGGTGAACGCGAACCGGTCGGACAGCATGCCTCGGAGTTCGGCTTCGACCGCCGATGCCGTCGCCGGGGCGCAGACGCTCGTGAACGACTCACCCGACGGCAGCCGCGGGGTCTTCGGGCAGATCGTGCGGGGAACGGACTGGGCGGCCCGACGGGGTGCCCCAGCGGCCGACCCGGCGACGGGCCGACGGGACCGGGCACGGCTCGACGCAACGGCGCCGGCCGGGACCCCGCGGACCGGAGCCGCCGGCAGGGTCTGTCGTCCGGTACTCCGGACGACCCGCTGCGGCACGGGCACCGCCTGGGGCCAGTCCGACGGCAGCACCGGCCACCGCTGCGGCTGGGCCTGCACCGCGCACTCGGGGCACCAGACGGAGCGGCGGCGCTCACGACCCGGGCGGGACCGCTGTTCGGACGGGGTCGCGACGAAGACGTGCCCGACGTCGCACTCCCAGGTGAGCAGGACCTCGGCCGCCGGGGGGACCTGGGTCAGGACAACGCCGTGGTTCAGGTCGGGGTGGTACTGCCTGATGAGCACCGGGTACGGCGCCCAGTCCGCGCGGAACTGTCCGACGGCGTACGGCACCGCTTCGCCGCGCGACCACTGTCGGCGGCGCCACCACGCATCGACGGGTTCGGCCACGCCACCACGCTAGGAACGACCACCGACACCCGCCGCACCACGCAGGGACCCGCGATCGCTCAGGAGGCCAGCGCGTGCTTCACGTAGGCGACCAGGGCGTTCGCGTGCCCGTGTCCGAGGCCGTGCTCGGACTTGAGCCACCCGACGACCTCCATGTGCTGGTGGTCGTCGAGCCGGTCGGCGACCAGGTCGAGCCACTCCTGCACCGGGCGGCCGTACGTCGTCTCGATGCGCGGGAAGTACGACGCCGGACCCTTCACCTTGGTGCCGTCCGCCGGGGGTGCCGGGGCGGTCACACGATGCGCTGTCATGGCGCAACGGTAGCGCTTCGTCGGCCGTCACGGAACGTCTCCCAGGACACCGTTCTGTGACGCCGCGTTGCGCCGGATGGCCGGGTGTTGCGTCGCGTGGCGGGGTGTTGCGCGACCCGTTGTCGGCGCCGCCCAGGCCTCCTACGGTCGCGACATGACCGACACCACCAGGGCCCCGCAGCGGGAGGCGACCAGCGTCGACGACGGGGGTCGACCGCCCGAGGCGGGACGCGCCTCCAGGCCGACGTCCGCGACCATCGTCGCGGCCGGACACGCCGCACTCGACCGCCCCGTCGTGCCGCTGCGCCACCCGATGCGGTGGATCGCCGCGGCCCTCGTGCTCGTGGTGCTGCTGAACTTCGTCGAGACGCTGTTCACCAACGAGCAGTGGGGCTGGCCCGCCGTCGGCAAGTGGCTGTTCAGCCCCGCCGTCCTGACCGGACTGCAGCTGACGCTGACGGCGACGGCGCTGAGCGCGGTGATCAGTTTCGCCGGCGGTGTGGTCGTCGCGATCGCACGGCTGTCGCGGAACCCCGTGCTGTCCGGGCTCGCCTGGGGGTACGTCTGGCTGTTCCGGTCGGTGCCGCTCATCCTGGTGCTCGTCTTCCTGTACAACCTCGGGTCGCTGTACCCGACCATCGGCATCGGCATCCCCTTCGGGCCCCAGTTCCAGGTGCCGACCGCCAACGTCCTCGGCGACCTGGCGATCGGCGTGATCGGGCTGAGCCTCAGCGAGATCGCCTACGCGTCGGAGATCGTCCGCGCCGGCGTGCTCGCCGTCGACCACGGGCAGCACGAGGCCGCACAGGCACTGGGGCTCCCCCGCCGCCGCCAGTTCGTGCGGGTGATCCTGCCGCAGGCGCTGCGGTCGATCGTGCCGGCGTTCGTCAACCAGGTCGTCGGACTGCTGAAGGCCTCTTCGCTGCTGTTCTACGTCTCGCTGCTCGACCTGTTCGGCGTGGTGCAGAACCTGTCGAGCACCTACCCGACGGACATCATCCCGCTGCTCGTCGTCGCCACGATCTGGTACCTCGTGCTCACCAGCGCGGTGTCGATCGTGCAGTACCACGTCGAGCGGTGGACCGCCCGAGGCTCGGTCCGGGCGCTGCCGCCGACACCCTGGCAGCGGGTGCGCACCGCCGTGCGTCGCGCTTCCGGACGTGGGTCGGGACGGCCTGGAGGCCCGGATCACCCCCGGCAGGCCGCCTCCGCAGCGCGCGTGGTCGCGTCCGGCCCCGGTTCCACCATCGACGACAGGACCATCTGATGAGCGCAGCGATCAGCATCCACGGGGCCGTCAAGGCGTTCGGGGACAGCGTCGTCATCGACGGCATCGACCTGTCGCTGCCGTCCGGCAGCGTGACCGTCGTCCTCGGCCCCTCCGGTTCCGGCAAGTCCACGCTGCTCCGGGCGATCAACCACCTCGAACCGCTCGATCGCGGGATCGTCACCGTCGGCGACGAGCCCATCGGTGTCCGCCTGCGCACCGGCCGCGACGGTGTCCCCCGCTGGAAGGAGCTGCCCGAGCGGCACATCCTGCGGCAGCGGTCACGGATCGGCTTCGTGTTCCAGCACTTCAACCTGTTCCCGCACCTCACCGCGCTCGAGAACGTCGCCGAGGGGCCGATCGCCGCCGGGGTCCCCGTCACCACGGCCCGAGCGCGGGCACGGACCCTGCTCGATCGGGTCGGACTCGGCGACCGCGGCTCGGTCCGCCCCCGGCAGTTGTCCGGCGGGCAGCAGCAGCGCGTCGCCATCGCCCGGGCCCTGGCGCTCGAGCCGTCGGTGGTCCTGCTCGACGAGCCGACCTCGGCGCTGGACCCGGAGCTCGTCGGCGAGGTGCTCGGGGTCATCCGGGGGTTGGCGGACACGGGCACGACGCTCGTCATCGTCACGCACGAGATCGCCTTCGCCCGCGAGGTCGCCGACCACGTCGTGTTCCTCGACCACGGGCGGGTCGTCGAGCAGGGGCCGCCGGCCCAGGTGCTCGACCACCCGCAGCACACCCGCACGCGCGACTTCCTGTCCCGTGTCCGCTGACCCCTGATCCCCGCACGCACCCCACACCCACCCCAAGGAGAACCATGTCCACGATCACCCCGTCCCGCTGGCGCAACCGCGCCGGCTTCCTCGTCCTCGCAGCCGGCGTCGTCGTCGCCCTCGCCGGGTGCTCGGCGGGCGCTTCCGCCGACACGAGCGGCGAACCCGACGGCTCCGTCACCATCGGCGCCGCCTCGAACGGTGCGGCGAAGGAGACGACCCTCGAGGTCACCGAGGACACGAAGCTGCACGACGCGCTCCCCGCCGCCGTCCGGGAGTCCGGCAAGTTGACCATCGGCGTGGGTGCCCTGCCCGCCGGGTTCCCGCCGCTCGCCTTCACGGGCGACGACCAGAAGACGATCACCGGTTCGGAGCCCGACCTCGGACGACTCGTCGCCGCGAAGCTCGGGCTGCGCGCGGACGTGCAGAACGCGACGTGGGACAACCTGTTCGTCGGCATCGACAGCGGCAAGTACGACGCCGGCTTCTCGAACGTCACGGTCACCGAGCAGCGCAAGGAGAAGTACGACTTCGCCTCGTACCGGCAGGACAACCTGGCCTTCCAGGTGCTGGCCTCGAGCTCGCTGCGCTTCGACGGCGACCCGTCCGTGCTCGCCGGGAAGACCCTGTCCGTGAGTTCCGGCACGAACCAGGAGAACATCCTGCTCGAGTGGCAGGAGGAGCTCCGGGCGAAGGGCGAGGACTTCACGATTAAGTACTACCCGGACGGCAACGCGGTCAGGCTCGCGCTCGACTCGGGCAAGATCGACGCCTACTTCGGCCCGAACCCGACGATCGCCTACCAGAACACGCAGAGCGGGAGCACCGCGAAGCCGACGAAGACCGCGGGCACGTACTCCGGCGCCGGCTCCTCGTTGCAGGGGCTCATCGCAGCGACGACGAAGCAGGGCAGCGGGATCGCGAAGCCCGTCGCGGCCGCGATCAACGAGCTCATCGAGGACGGCACCTACGCGAAGTGGCTCGCGGCCTACAACCTGTCGAACGAGGCCGTGAAGACGTCCGAGGTGAACCCCGAGGGTCTGCCGCTCGACAACAGCTGAGGTGTGCCGCGACACCCCCGTGACCGTCGTGGTCGCGGGGGTGTCGTCGGTTTCTCGCACACGCACCCGATGTGTGCGCAACGAACGACATCCCACCCGTCGAACGACAGGTGGGATGTCGGAACATGCACACGCAGAGACCTACCGCGCAGCCAGAGCGGACTCCCCCTCGACGACACGCGCCGCCCACTCCGCGGCGAGCAGCTCGTAGGAGCGCACCCGGACGTCGTGGTCGTGCGCGATCGTCGTGACGAGCAACTCGTCCGCTCCGGTGACGCGCCGGAGCGTCTCGAGCCGGTCCGCGACGTGTGCCGGATCGCCGACGAACCGGGTCGCGAGCCGGTCCGCCACCGATGCGGTGGCATCGTCGGGCAGCCGCGCCGCTCGCGCCTGGTCCGGGGTGGGGTACTCGATCGCCCCGACGCCGGAGCGGATCGAGTGCACCCACTGGGCGTACCCGGTCCCGAGCTCCTCCGCCTCGGCCGCGGTCGGCGCCACGAGCACGTCGGCCGACACGATGACGTGCGGGGCGTCGAGCACGCCGGGGCGGAAGGCATCGCGGTAGGCCTGCACCGACGCCAGGACCGTGCCGGGCGATGTGTGGTAGTTCGCCCCGTACGGCAGTCCGAGCGCACCGGCGATCCGGGCGCTCTCGCCGCCGGTGGACCCGTGGATCCACAGCTCGACGGCGGCGCCCGCGGACGGCGGGGCCTCGACCACCGCACCATCCCGTGACCACGTGCCCGCGAACAGGCCGCGGATCAGGTCGAGTTCGCCCGCGAACCGGTCGACGTCGCCCGGCACGCGGCCGAGCAGCTCCCCCTGCAGGGCGAACCGGCTGCCCGGCGCGATGCGGAACTCGAAGGGGGCGGGGACGAGCAGGCCGTCGACGACCTGGTCGGTCCGCGGGGCGAGCGACGGCGGCTTCGGGGTGCCGGGAGCCGGGGCGCCGGACCGTCCGAGCCCGAGGTCGATCCGGGCACCGTACAGCGCGGCGAGCGTGCCGAACGTCTCGGCGATCTGCAGCCCGCGGGTGTTGCCGACCAGGGTCGCGGCGCTGCCGACCCGGATGGTCGAGGTGGCGGCGGCGACCGCACCGATGACGATCGTCGGTGCGCTGCCGGCGACCCCGGGGTTCAAGTGGTGCTCGGCCAGCCAGTACCGGACGTACCCGGCACGTTCGGCACGCTGCGCGAGGTCGACCGTGTTCGCCAGGGCCTCGGCGGGGGTCGACCCGCTGCTCACCGGCACGAGGTCGAGGACGGAGAGCGGCACCGGGCTCATGCGGGCACCCGCTGCCGGTCGAGGACCCGTCCGGGCAGGCCCAGGGTCTGCCGGAGCGTCGCCCCCTCGTCGTACGACTGCCGGTGGACGCCGCGCTCCTGCAGCAGTGGGACGACCCGGTCGACGAACTCGTCGAGGCCGTACGGGTTGGTGTGCGGCACGACCACGAACCCGTCGGTGGCGCGCTCCTGCACGTACCGGTCGATCTCGGCCGCGACGTGCTCGGGCGTGCCGACGAAGCCGCCGCGGGTCGAGACCCGGATGACCAGGTCACGGATCGACAGGTGTTCGGCCGCGGCGAGGTCGCGCCACCACTGCACCAGCGCGGGCACGTCGCGGGTGTGACGGACGCGGCCACGGGTGATGTCGGCGCCCTCGAGGTCCGGGTCGACCGAGGGCAACGGCCCGTCGACGTCGTACGACGTCAGGTCGCGGTTCCACACCTGCTCGAGGAACGCGATCGCGGTCGCCGGACTCACCTGTGCGCGGCGGATCGCCCGGGAACGTTCCTCAGCCTCGTCCGCCGTGTCACCGAGCACGAACGTCGCGCCGGGCAGGATCAGCAGCTCGTCCTTCGACCGCCCGACCCGCTCCAGGCGCTCGGTGACGTCGCCGTAGAAGCGCTGTGCGTCGTCGAACTCGGTGTGCAGCGAGAAGATGACCTCGGCGTTCGCGGCGGCGAGGTCGCGGCCCTCGTCGGAGTCGCCGGCCTGCACGATCACCGGGTGCCGCTGGGGACTGCGCGGCACCGGGAACGTGCCGGTCACGTCGAACTGCGGGCCGTGGTGGTCGACGTCGTGGATGCGGGAGCGGTCGGCGAAGGCCCCGGCGGCCAGGGCCCCGGCGGCGCCCGACCCGGCGGCCGAGGCCACGACCGCGCCTGGCTCCCACGAGTCCCAGAGCTCGCGGGACAGCTCCACGAACTCGGCGGCGCGCGTGTACCGGTCGGCGTGGTCGAGGAACCCGCCACGGCGGAAGTTCGCACCGTGGAACGCGTCCGAGCTCGTCACGACGTTCCAGCCGGCGCGACCGTCGGTCAGGTGGTCGAGCGTGGCGAGCTGCTTCGCGAGCTCCACCGGCTCGTTGAACGTCGTCTGCAGGGTGCCGACGAGCCCGATGTGGTCGGTGACCCCGGCCAGCGCCGCGAGGATCGCGAGCGTGTTCGGGCGCCCGACGACGTCGAGGTCGTGGATGCGTCCCTTCTGCTCGCGCAACCGCAGCCCCTCGGCGAGGAACAGGAAGTCGAAGAACCCGCGCTCGGCGTTCCGGGCGAAGTGCTCGAACGACGAGAACGCGATCTGGCTCTCGGCTCGGTCGTCGCTCCAGACGGTGGTGTTGTTGACGCCCGGGAAGTGGGCGGCGAGGTGGACCTGACGCTTGGCGCTCATGCTGAGACCCCCGAGGAGACGGAACCGACACCGGCACCGGTGACGGCAGGGCGCGAGTACCGGCTGACCGCCGGCGCGATGCCGAGCCGCGTGCGCAGGTCGGCGGTGGGACGGGATGCCACGTCGGCGCGGAGCCCCGCGGTGACGAGCGCCGGGACGAGCTGCCGCGCGATGGCGGTGCTGTCGACCGGGATGCGCAGTGGACGGAGCCGGGCGCCGGCGTACCCGAGGGCCCGCAGGTCCGCGATCAGCGACACGAGTTCCGGCGCCGTCGTCGCGAGGACGGACGTGTCCGACCCCGTACCGACGGCGTACGGGGCGCCAGCGGCCGCGTCGAGCGCGGCGAGCTCGTCGGCGGCGGCGGCCGGTGACGACCCGATGAGCACGGCGAGGTCGGCGAGGACCGGACGGCGGAGGTCGGATCCGGCCGCCTGCTCGGCGTCACGGACGAGTGCCAACGCTTCCCGCGCCTCCCTGCCGTCGAAGCCGGGCGTGACCAGCACGACGTCCGCAGCGTCCACGGCGAACGCGGCCGCGTCGGCGCGGTGTGCCAGCGCGAACACCGGCGGTCGACCCTGCGGGGACCGCGGCACGATCGACGCGCCGTGCACCGAGACGAACGAACCGGAGAACGCCGCGTCGTGGATGCGGTCGCGGTCGATGAAGCGGCCGGTCGTGACGTCACGGATGATCGCGTCGTCGTCCCAGCTGTCCCAGAGGCGGGAGACGACCTCGGCGGCCTCGCGGGCTTCGTCGAACAGCGTGGCCGCGTCGTCGCCTCCGGGTCGGCGGCCGAACAGCGCGGCCTCGCGGGTCGTCGGACTCACCTGGATCCGCCATCCGGCCCGCCCCAGCGAGACGTGGTCGAGGGTCTGGAGGCCCGTGGCGACGTGGAACGGTTCGGTGTGCGTGACCGAGACGGTCGGCACCAGACCGATCGCGCGGGTCGCGGGGGCGACCGCGTTCGCGACCAGGAGGGCGTCCAGGCGGCCGACGACGGTCGACGTGTCGAGGTCGCCGTCGGGGTCGGTGGGGCCGGCGGTGAAGGAGTCCTCGAGGGTGACGGCGTCGACTCCGAGCCGGTCCTGCTCGACGACGACGTCCCGCCAGTGCCGGAGGCTCGTGAGGCGCTGTGCTGCCGGGCCGGCGACGCGCCAGGCGGCGGGATGCCAGCCGGCTCCCTGCAGCGCGGTGACGAGGGTGATGCGTTCGGACACGGTCATGGCGGCGACGCTAGGACGGTTCGGCCGGGCTGCGAAGCGGTGTTGCGGAACGTGACCGACGGTGTCGCCGTGTGACGCGCGGCGGGGCGGGCCGCAGGGGCGCACCTCGCACCGTGCGAGGATCGCCGGATGGTCTCGTCGTTCCTGACCCACGCTGAAGTGATCGTCGACCCCGCGGTCCCGATCGAGTCGTGGGGGCTGTCGCCTGTTGGCCGCGTCCGGGCCGCCGCTGCCCACCCGCTCGCATGGACACCGGGCTCCCGGCGGATCGTCTCGAGCACCGAGCGCAAGGCCGCCGAGACCGCCGACCTGCTCGCCAGCGCCGTCGGGCTGTCGGTCGAGCACGACCCCCTGCTGGGCGAGATCGACCGGAGCGCGACCGGCTACCTGCCGCCGTCCGAGTTCGAGGCCGTCGTCGACGCGTTCTTCGCCGAGCCCGAGCAGTCGGTCCGCGGCTGGGAGCGGGCGATCGACGCCCAGGAGCGCATCGTCGCGGCCGTCCGCCGGCACTGCGCCACCGGCGACGTCACGATCGTGTCGCACGGTGCGGTCGGCGCGCTGCTCCTGGCCCACCTGCGCGGCGTCCCGATCACGCGCGCCCTCGACCAGCCCGGCATGGGCAGCGTCTTCCGCTTCGACGCGCCCGCCTGGCGGGCGACCAGCGGCTGGAGACGCGTCCCCGCGACCTGACGGGAGGCGCGGGGCGGGGCCGCCACGGGCCTCCCGTCCGTCGCCTGCGCGGCCCGAGCGCCCCGCTCGTCAGACCCCGCGCGTCGCGCCCGTCACGGGGCCGGGGGCGGCGTCCTCGTCGTCGGCGTCGTGCAGGGTCCGCTCGGCCTGTCCGAGCAGGTGGTGCACGGCGAGGCCGATCGAACGGGCACCGACGACCGCGACGAGCACGCTCAGCAGCGCCAACAACACGGCGGTGGGGATCCAGGCGGACGGCAGCGCGAGTGCCCGGAACCACTCCACCGAAGCGGTGGCGACCGCGGCGGCCGGGAACACGAACGACCAGAACCCGAGCGAGAACGCCAGGCGGACGTACCGCGGCAGCAGGGCCAGCTGCACGAGGACCATCAGGACGCCGAGCCCCGCGATGGCCTGCACGGGCAGGGTGACCGCTCCGTCGGTGAGGGCGAACACCGACAGGGTGGCGACCGCCGGCGGCGCGACCAGGATCGCCATCGTCGGCACGAGCGGCCCCGGCAGCGCCGGTCGGAACGCCAGCCGGATGAGCAGCAGGCCGGTCATGACGCCCCAGAAGAACACACCGACGCCGAGGGCCGGCCAGGAGAGCCAACCGACGCCGACCTCGTGCGTGGCGACCGAGGCGACCAGGGCCGCGGCGACGGTCGGCAGCAGGTAGCCGCCGTGCACGGACTCCAGGGCGAGCCGGCCCTCGAACCAGGTGCTCAGCAGCCAGGCGGCGAACCCGGCCGCGGTGGCCACGGCGGCGAGCACGACGACCTGCCCGGCGACGGGGGCGAACCGCGCCAGGTCGACGCCGAGCAGCATCGCGGTCGCGGGCACGAGCGCGGCGATCGGCCCCTGCGCCGGGTGGCGGAGCTGGTCGACGAGCCGTTTCCCCGACGCGTGCGCCCCGGACGGCGTGCGCCCCGAGCAGCCACACCCACGCGACGGCGGCGATCGCCCAGAACACCTGCGGCACCACGGCGGGCAGGTGCAGCACGGGGGCGGCGTACGACCACGTCTCGGCGAAGCCGGCGAGGCCGAACGGGACGGCGAGGGTGTTGAGCGGGATGCGGGAGGTGGGTCGTGGCATGGCTCCCCCATTCTTCCGGACGTGTCGGCTGCCCCGGTGCGCGCCCGGGGGCCGTGCGTGCTCCGCGGTCAGGCTGCGGGCAGTTGCTCGCCCGCCTCGATCGCCACGTCGAGCCGGTTCTCGGCGGGCGGCAGCGGGCAGGTCGCGTGCGGGGTGTACGCGCACGGCAGGTTCGTGGACCGGTTGAAGTCGATGCGGGTGGCACCGTCGGCATCCGGTGCGGCGATGTCGAGACTCCGGTTCGCGGCGTACGTCGTGACCCCGCTCGTGTGGTCGGTGAAGAGCACGTGCAGGCCACGGGCGTGCCCGTTGAACGCCAGGAGCGACCGCGGCCCGTCGAGGTCGAACGTCAGGACGCCGGGGGCCTCGTACACGTGCAGCAGACCGTCGACGACGCTGCCCACGGTGACCTCGCGCGGGGTGTCGAACGGCTCGAAGTGCGCGTCCACGACGAACCGTTCAACGGGGGCGTACACCGGGGTGCCGCGGTAGCCGACGCGGGTCGGGTTCGACGGGTGCCGCGGGCGCAGCAGGTCACTGCCTCCGCGCCGGGCGACCTCGATCACCACGGTCTCGTCGCCGTCGCGCCACACCACGTTCGTGCTCGAGCGCTCCGGCAGCGGGCCGAACCGGTGCGTCCCGGTGACCGGCTGCCCGTCGACCTCGATCGTCTCGTCGTCGGCCAGTGCGACCACCGGGCCGTGCTCGTCCGTCGACCAGCTGCCCGGAGCGTCGTCGAACCGTTCCGGCGTGGCGGTGAGCCAGCGGATGCTCGTGATCGCGAGGAACCCGTGCTCGCTCGCCCGGGCCTGCTCGTGGTCGTCGTGCCAGGCGGTCCACGCTCCGGCGAAGTTCGGTACGGCCGGGGTGGTCGGGGTCGTGGTGGTCGGGGTGGTCGCGTTCGCCGGGGTCGTCGTGCTCATGGGTCGACCGTACGACGCGCGGACCGGGGGCGCGACGCGGAACGTAACGGGTCCGACCCCTCGTGGGAGAGTGGCACTGCAGCGCACCGCGAAGCCTCGCGCGCGGCCCCCGACTCCCGACAGTCCGCACCCATCGAGAGGAAGGCAGCGCATGCCCTTCGAGAACACCGACCGCATCCAGGCCACCACCGCCGGATCGCTCCCCCGCACCCCGGAGCTCATCGCCGCGAACGCCGCGCGGCCCGTGGGCGCCGACGGCTTCACGCTCGAGACCACCGACGAGGTCCGGGCACTGACGAGCGCGGCCGTCGACGACGTCGTCGCCCGGCAGACCGCGCTCGGCATCACGCAGCCCGGCGACGGCGAGTTCGGCAAGGCGATGTCGAACAGCGTCGACTACGGCGCCTGGTGGGGGTACTCGTTCCAGCGCGTCAGCGGCCTGAGCCTGACCGACGAGAACATCTTCTCGCAGCAGCCGGTCCGCTCGAGCCCGGGGAACATCCGGCTCACGAGCTTCCCGGACCGCCGCGACTGGACGATCTTCCACGACGCCTACACCGATCCCGAGTCGGGCATCGGCACCGGCAAGAACGCCACCGCGTTCCCGACCACGACCGGTCCGATCACCTACACCGGCCACGAGGCCGCGGCCACCGACGCCGCGAACCTCAAGCACGCGGTCGAGGCCGCCGGCGCGGACAACGGCTTCATCACGGCGCTCTCCCCCGGTTCCGCCGCCCGCATCGCGAACGAGTACTACGCGACGGAGGAAGAACACATCTGGGCGTGGGCCGATGCCCTGCGCGAGGAGTACACGACGATCCTCGACGCCGGCCTCGTGCTGCAGATCGACGACCCCTCGATCGCCGAGAACTGGGACCAGATCAACCCCGAGCCGAGCATCGAGGACTACCGCGCCTTCACCAGCATCCGTGTCGAGGCGCTCAACCACGCGCTGCGGGACCTCGACACCAGCCGCGTGCGCTTCCACCTGTGCTGGGGTTCCTGGCACGGCCCGCACACCACCGACATCGAACTCCGCCACATCGTCGACCTGATGCTGGACATCGACGCCGGCGCGTACTCGTTCGAGGCCGCGAACGCCCGCCACGAGCACGAGTGGACCGTCTGGCAGGACGTCGCCCTGCCCGAGGGCAAGGTCATCGTCCCCGGTGTCGTCGGCCACGCGACGAACGTCGTCGAGCACCCCGACCTCGTCGCGCAGCGCATCGAGCGGTTCGCTTCGGTGGTCGGGCGTGAGCGCGTCATCGCCGGCACCGACTGCGGGCTCGGCGGCCGCGTGCACCCGCAGATCGCCGCGGCGAAGCTCGAGTCCCTCGGTGAGGGTGCCCGGCGCGCGAGCGCGAAGCTGTTCTAGCCGCCCCTTCCTTCCCAGAACGGCTGCGATACCTGGCGAGATCGGGCGTACCTGCCACGAAGAACACGGGAGGTACGCCCGTTTCGGGGAGGTACGCCCGTTTCGTGCAGGTACGCCCGTTTCGTGCAGGTACGCCCGGTTCGGGAACGCACGCACGGACGGACGGGAGGCACGGTGCGGGCTGGCACCGTGCCTCCCGTCCGTCAGCGGCGTCGGCCCAGGGCGACGGCCGCGACCGCGACGAGCGCTCCGGCCCACAGCACGGGGCGCGTGACGCGCCGACGCTTCGCGACCCAGCCGCCGTTCGTCGCGTTCGCGGCGTCGGCGGGGGCGTAGAGGTTCCCGTCGGTCGGGGCGCCCTCGCCACGGAGCGCGAACGTCTCCACCATCGGCTTCGTGATCTTGTGGAACAGGCCCGGGAACACGTACTGCAGCGGCACGAGCGAGGCCTGGATCCGTCCGACGAAGCGGTAGCGCTTGGGGTGCGTGGCGGCCTGCACGACGGCACGGCCGGCCCGCTCGACCGAGACGGTGGGCGGCAGCGGGTGCGAGGTCTTGCCGGTGTAGTTGGCACCGTTCTGGTAGATCGGGGTGTCGATCGTGGACGGCAGCAGCGCGGTGAACCGGATGCCGGTGCCCGCGAACTCGTCGCCGAGCACGTCGACCAGGCCGAGGGCCGCGTGCTTGCTCGTCACGTACGCCGACTGGTAGGGCGCCGAGAGCAGGGACTGGATCGAGCCGACGAGCACGTAGGTGCCCTTCCCGCGCTGCTTCCAGTGCGGCAGCAGGTGCGTGATGGCGTTGAGGTGCCCGTACAGGTTCGTGTCGACGACGCGCTTGAACGCCTCGGTGGGGGTCTGCTCGAACAGGCCGTAGACGAACAGGGCCGCGTTGCCGACGAAGACGTCGATGCGACCGAAGCGGGTCGTCACCGTGCCGATGAGGTCCTTGACCTGGTGCTCGTCGGCGACGTCCGTCGGGATCGCGGTCGCCTCGGCGCCGAGCTTCCGGCACTCGGCGGCTGCGGCCTCGAGCGAGTCCTGCCCGCGTGCGGCGAGCACGAGCGTGGCGCCCTGGCGAGCGAACTCGTGTGCGGCGGCCCTCCCGATGCCGCTCGATGCTCCGGTGATGACGACGATCTTCCCGCGGTACCGATGTCCCATGTGTCCTTGGTACCCGGCCGTGGTCCGTTCCCGCACAGCCGGGTCGTACCCCTGCACGCGGTGCGAAGATGGAGCATGCGCAAGGACGACCTGACCGTCGACGAAGCCGCGGTCATCGCCGAGCACGCCCGCTCCGGTGCCCTCGACGTCGACGACCCCGAGGTGCGGAAGGTCGTCGAGCAGGCGAACCGGGTACTGGTCCGTGCGCAGATGTGGGGCGAGGAGCGGAGCCCGAAGCTGCGGCGTCGCCGACGACTCATCGCGGTCGGGGCCCTCGTGATGGTGCTCGTCTGGGTCGCGGGACTGCTCGTGCCGCTGGCGATGCGCTTCGGCTGACGGGTCCGTCGGCGCCGGCTGCGGTGTGCGCGGGGCGGATCAATCACGGTGCGGCCCTGGTCTGACTCGTCCGGATGGTGCATGATCCGACGACCACACCACCATCGCGCTGCAGGGAGCACGACATGGACCAGCACATCGATCGACGGCGCTTCATGACGCTCGGACTCGCCGGAGCCGCGACGACCGCCCTCGGCGCGACCGCGATCGGCGCGGACGGGTCGGCGCAGGCGGCGACCACGGCGGCGGCTGCCGCCCCCGTGCTGCTCGCCGCCGACGAGTTCGACGGCCCGGCCGGCAGCGCGCCGAACCCGGGGATCTGGCGGTACGACCTGGGTGCCGGCGGCTGGGGCAACGCCGAGTTGCAGACCTACACGGACTCGCGGCGGAACGCGGCGCTCGACGGTGCCGGCAACCTCGTCATCACCGCACGCCGCGAGGCCGACGGCTCGTTCTCGTCGGCCCGGCTGAAGTCCGAGAGCACCTACACCGCGCAGTACGGCCGCATCGAGGCGCGGATCCGCATCCCCCGCGGCCAGGGCATCTGGCCGGCGTTCTGGATGCTCGGCGCGGACATCGGGCGGGTCGGGTGGCCGGCGTGCGGGGAGATCGACGTGATGGAGAACGTCGGGTACGAGCCGGGGATCGTGCACGGCACGGTGCACGGGCCCGGGTACTCAGGAGCACAGGGCATCTCGGCGGCGTACACGGCTCCGTCCGGAGCAGCGTTCGCCGACGACTTCCACGTGTACGGGGTCGACTGGCGCCCCGGCTCCATCACCTGGACGGTCGACGGTGTCGCGTACCGGACGGTCACCCGGGCCGACATCGGCTCCGACCCGTGGGTGTTCGACAAGCCGTTCTTCGTGATCCTCAACGTCGCGGTCGGCGGGAACTGGCCGGGATCGCCCGACGCCTCGACGCGGTTCCCGCAGCCGATGACGGTCGACTGGCTGCGGGTCCACCAGAACGGCTAGCCGGGTCGCCCACGCCGTGACCGGGCTCGTCCCCGTCAGGCCGCGCTCGTCCGCGTCAGGGACGGCGGTTCGCGCGGGCGACGAGCCACAGGTAGGTGCTGTGCCCGACCAGGGCGAGTCCGAAGAACACCGCGGCGACCGCGTAGACCCGGTCGAGCTTGCCCTGCCCGATCACGAGCATCACGACGCAGAACGCGACGGCGATCGCGAGGACACCGACCTGCACGGTCGACCAGATCCGTCGGAAGCGCGGCATGCCCGTCTCGTTCACGCCACCCATTCTGCCCGATGCCGTCAGTGCTTCTCCGGGTCGTGGCCCCAGTTCATGAGCGAGTACCGCCAGGGGGTGTCGTGCACGTCGCCCTCGGGCCGCTGCTCCGAGTGCCGGGCGACGTAGCCGACGACCTTCCGCATGTGCGCCAGGTCGTCGTCGGTGCGGTCGGCCCGGTGCTTCTCGAGTATCCGGATGATGTGCCGACCG
Source organism: Curtobacterium sp. MCBD17_026 (assembly GCF_003234895.2). Lineage (NCBI taxonomy): Bacteria > Bacillati > Actinomycetota > Actinomycetes > Micrococcales > Microbacteriaceae > Curtobacterium > Curtobacterium sp. MCBD17_026. The sequence continues at coordinate 1,965,382 of NZ_CP126281.1, forward strand.
CTCTCGTGCCCGGTCGATTCGCCCCCGCCGGAGGGCTTCTGCCCGACGGCCTTCGACTCGTCGGTGTCGAGCCACTTCCGCAGCTCGGTGGCGGTCATGTTCACCACGTCGTCGAAGTCGGCCCGGGTCTGCTCGTCGTCGTGCTCGCTCATGCGGTCGAGCCAACCCGGCGGTGCTGGACGACTGCGCAGGACGGACGCGGCTCCGACCGTGCCCAGCCCCTCACGCGTTTCCTGACCCTGCGAACCCCGCACCCGAACAGGAAGAGGCATCACATGCGCGCAGTCGTGTGGCACGGCATCGGCGACATCCGGCTCGACGAGGTCCCGAAACCGACGATCCAGGACCCGGAGGACGCGATCGTCCGGATCACCCGCAGTGCCATCTGCGGCACCGATCTGCACTTCGTCCGCGGCACCATGGCACCGATGGTCGAGGGCACGATCCTCGGCCACGAGGCCGTCGGCGTCGTCACCGAGGTCGGGGACGCGGTGCGCGGCTTCAGCCCCGGCGACCGCGTCGTGATCAACTCCACCGTGTCCTGCGGTGCCTGCCGGTACTGCCGGATGGGCAGGACCGCCCAGTGCGACCGCTCGAACAGCAACGGACCGCAGGCGGGCACCGCGTTCTTCGGCGGCCCCGCCTCGACCGGACCGGTCGACGGCATGCAGGCGGAGTACGTCCGCGTCCCGTGGGCCCGCAACACCATGCACCCGCTCCCGGACACCGTCTCCGACGAGCAGGCGATCCTGCTGTCCGACATCTTCCCCACGGGGTGGTTCGGCGCGGAGCTCGCGGGCGTCACGCGCGGTGACGTCGTGGTGGTGTTCGGCGCCGGGATCGTCGGACAGTTCGCGGCAGCCTCGGCGTACAAGCAGGGCGCGGCCCGCGTCATCGTCGTCGACGGCGAGGAGACCCGGCTCGCCGCCGCGCTCGCCCAGCACTGCGAGGTCGTCGACTACAACGCCGAAGACCCGGTCGAGACGATCATGTCGCTGACCGACGGCATCGGCGCGGACTGCGTGATCGACGCAGTCGGCGTGGACGCCGAACGCCCGAAGCGCGGCCCGGCGGCGGTCGACCAGGACCAGGCGGAGGCGTTCGACGCCGAGGTGGCCGCGGTCGCGCCCGATGCCGCACCCGACGGCTTCGGTGAGCAGCAGCAGTGGAAGCCCGGTGACGGCCCCTCGCAGGTGGCTCGCTGGGCGGTCTCGAGCGTGGCGAAGTACGGCCGCATCGGGATCATCGGGGTGTACGGACCCACGGCCGAGCACTACCCGATCGGCGAGGCGATGCTCAAGAACCTGACCGTGCGGATGGGGAACTGCGACCACCACTCCGTCACCCCGCCGCTGATCGACATGGTGGCCGCCGGACAGTTCGACCCGACGGCCCTGATCACCGAGCACGAGCCGATCACCGACGCGATCGGTGCCTACGAGGCGTTCGACCGGCGCGAACCCGGCTGGATCAAGGTCGAGCTCGGCACCTCCTGACCGGAACGCGCTGCACCGGACCGCGACGACACCGGGTGGGAATGGAACGTCCCCGCCCGGTGTCGAACTCTGCACCGACCACGAAGGAGCCCACCATGAGCCTCGACCTCCACAAGAGCACCGGCGCCGGAACCGTCACCGACGAACGCGCCTGCCTGCCGAAGCCCGTCCTGCCCAGCCTGCACGACGAGCGCACCCCGTCCTTCGGCCGCTGGCTCGGCCAGATCAACCACACCGACTGACCCACCAGCGGAGCGAGGGCACCCACCGCCCGGACCCTCGCCGCGCACTGCTACGGTGCACCCATGTCCTGGGGCCGGCGGTACTACGCGCTGCAAGCCGTCGGCGGAGCGGCCTGGTGGATCGCCGTCGCGACGCTGCCGTGGATCCGCACGGCGACGCTCGGCTCGCTCGACCCGGTGCTGGTCGCCGTGTTCGACGTCCCGCTGTTCGTCGTCGCCTCGGCCCTCGCCGCCGCGGGAGTCCGGACCGCCGCGGTGGTCACGACGACGTGGACCGCGCTGGTGCTCGTTGCCCTGAGCGTCTGGTCCACCGTGATCGGCGAGGCCGGCTGGGGCGTGCTGGTCATGCTGGCCGCCACGATCGGTTCGACCCTCGCACTCGCCCTCGTCCTGCTCGGACGGGTCCCGACGGAGTGGGTGACGAGCGGTCCGCTGCGGATCCGCACCGCTGACGCCGCGGCACCGCGTTCCCGGCACGTCGCCGCGACCGTGCTGCAGATCGTCGTCTTCTGGGGCCTGTTCCTCGGGGTGTTCCCCCTGGTGATCGCGTTCGCCGAGCACCGCTGGGGCCTGCACCCGCACCTGCCGACACCCTTCGTCACCGCCCTCACCGTCGTCGGTGTGGTCGTGCTCCTGTTGGCGAGTGCGCTCGGCATCGCGTCGGCAGCGGCGATGTCGACGAAGGGCGAGGGCACGCCGCTGCCCTCGGCCAGCGCGAACCGCCTGGTGGTCGCCGGGCCGTACCGGTCGGTGCGGAACCCGATGGCCCTGGCCGGCATCACACAGGGGGTCGCCGTCGGCCTGCTGCTGTCGTCGTGGCTGGTCGTCGTCTACGCGGTCGCCGGTTCCGTGGTCTGGAACTGCATCGTCCGCCCGCTCGAGGAATCCGACCTTCAGGAACGGTTCGGCGACGACTTCCGCCGCTACGCCGAGCAGGTCCGGTGCTGGGTGCCGCGGTGGCCGGTGCCGGCGCGCGTGGGTTCGGTGCCGCTCAGCTCGTCGCGCCGCTGGTGTTGACGAGCCACGACACCCCGTGGCGGTCGGTCAGCATCCCGAACGTGTCACCCCAGGGCGCCGCGGTGATCGGTTCGACGATCGTGGCGCCCTGGGCGAGGCCGTTCCACCAGCGTGTCAGCAGTTCGTGGTCGTCACCGCTGAGGGACAGCGAGATGCTGCTCTCGGCCGGCGTGGGCATGCCGGACGGCGCGTCCGAGGCCATCAGGAGCAGGCCCTGGTCGCCGTCGAGCTGGCCGTGCATCACCTTGTCGGCGTCGGCGGGGTCCTGGCTCATACCGGCTTCACCGAACGTGCCGATGGTGAGCGTGCCGCCGAAGACCGAGTGGTAGAACTCGAGCGCTTCGCGGGCGCCGCTCCGGAACCCGAGGTAGGGGTTGAGGCGAACGGTCATGACGGTCTCCCTCGTCCTGCGCGGGCGCCGTCGCCCGCGTCGTGATCATCGTGGCAGAGCGCGCGTCGCCGCGGAAGGAGACGCCGTCGTCTTCCTTCGGCGCCGCCAGGTCGTCGAGACGCCTCCACATTCGGCGGCGTCTCGACGAAGGCACGGCGTCGCAGCAACACGCCGGCGTGTCCGAAGCAGCACCAACGCCGGACGGGAGGCGCGTGGCGGCGCCGCCACGCGCCTCCAGTCCGTCACGCGGCGGGGTCCACCACCGGCGGTCGCGCGGACGGGGCGAGCTCGCGGATCCGTCGTGGCTGCGTGTCCGTGCAGCGCAAACGTAGGGCGACGATCATCGGCGATCGGCCGGACGGCGGGCGGTTGCGGGATTCTTGCGGGGCCGCGCGGCTGCTCGTCTACGGGCGGGCGCCGTCGCGCGCGGTGGACGCCGTGTGCCGGGGCAGCTCGCCGAACTCCTCGCGGTAGCTCCCCGCGAACCGGCCGAGGTGGGCGAACCCGGTGGCCCGGGCGATCTCGGCGATGCTCCGCCCGTCGCCCGACTCGAGCTGTTCGCGGGCGAGCAGCAGCCGGATGCGGCGCAGGTACATGGTCGGGGTGATGCCGTGGTGCCGCTGGAACGCCGCCTGCACGCCGCGCACGCTCAGGCCGGCGGCCTCGGCGACGTCGTCGACGGTGATCGGCTCGGTGGCGTGCTCGAGCAGGAAGGTCTCGGCACGGGCGAAGCGGGCGGTGGCGGCCATCGCCGGCTCGTACTGCCCGACGGGCCAGTGCGGGATCGCGGTGAGCAGACCACCGGCGGCGAAGCGCGCGAGTTCCCGCTCGCGTTCGATCGGGACGGCGTCCGGTCCGGCCAGCACCTCTTGTGCGACGGACCGGACCATGAGCCACCAGGCAGCGAGCGGCGCGCCCTCGGGGACGTGCCGCGGACGGAACTCGATGGGACCGGGGGCCCAGTCGCCGCGCTCGGCCGCGACCTGCTCGACGATCGAGCGGTCGATGCGCAGGACGTCCTTGTTGCAGGCGATCCAGCGGAAGCGCTGGGGGCCCTGGCGGAAGAGCGTCGGGCGGCCGATCTTCACGGGGTTCTCGTCGAGCTGCGCGACCCCGGACTTCATCCAGAAGATCATCACCGCGCTGCCCGGCTCGATCGCGCCGCTCAGGACCCCGGTGCAGCGGGTCGACTCGAGCGACAGCAGTGCCGTCCCGCGCACGCGCTCCTCGAACACGAACTCGGCGTCCGTCGGTTCGACCGACAGTCCGTGGGTGATGTGCGTCCGAGCCATCGCCTCGGCCGCGACCGACGGCTCGGCGGTCTGGATCTCCCGCTGCATGCGGTGCATCGTCTCGGGCACGTGACGATCCTCCCGACAACTCGGCGTCTGCGCAACGCGCGACGCGCCGCGTTCCTGTACGGCGACCAGCCGGCGCGCTGTTGGCTGTGCTGCAGGAGGTCGAACATGAAGTACATCCAGTACGACCGCTCGACGATCCTGACGAGCGACGACGTGGCCGACGCCGTGATCGAGTACGCCGCTGCCCTGGCCGGGGGGAGCCGGGCGGACACCGTGGCGATCCCTGCCGTGGCCGCCGACGGCACCATGACGACCACCAAGGTGCTGATCGGTCCGTCGAGCCAGCTCGTCGTCGAGGACGCCGAGGAGGACGAACTCGAGGGTGAGGACACCGTGTTCGTGGCGCGGCTGCGCGCCGCCGCGCTGACGTTCGACCACGACGAGGTGATCCACGCGGACACCCGGTCGGACCTGACCGAGGGGCCGGTGGCGTAGGGAGCAACCCTGCGGAGCGCCTGCGCAGCGCCGGCTCAGCGCCCGAAGTCCGGCGGCGACGCGTTGGTGTCGACGGCGAGCACGGCCTCGGTACGCCGACCGAGTTCGAGCAGGAAGGCCTCGCCCTCGGGTTCGAGGACGTCGTCCGGCGCGGGCTCCACGGCGACCGGGATCGCCGGGGCCAGCAGCACCTCGACGGTGCTCGCCACCCCGAAGTCGTCCGCGGTCGGGATCGACACGACGTCGCTCAGCCGGCTCTGGTGCAGTGCGGCCGCGTACCGGATCACCGCTTCCGCGATCGTGTCGCTCGTCAGGACACGGACGGTGCCCGCGTAGTTCACGTACTTCACACTTGCTCCCTGGTGAAGAGGAGCATCCGTCGCGGTGACGGTTCCCTGATCCGGTGCCACGGTAGGCCGCCGTCGCGCGCGGCACACATCTTCGCTTTCCGGACGGGGTACGCCCGGAGCCTGAGCCGGTGCCCAGTGAGGGTCGCAGACCATCGGGGACGTCCAGGGAAACCGACCACAGGGAGAGACATGACCGAGCAGCAGCAGCCCCCGGGGAGCGACCAGGAACTCACGCCGAAGGCCGACCACGGCGAGGAGTCGTACCGCGGCTCCGGCAAGCTCACCGGCAAGCGTGCCGTCATCACCGGCGGGGACAGCGGGATCGGGAAGGCCGTCGCGATCGCGTTCGCCCGCGAGGGTGCGGACGTCCTGATCAGCTACCTGCCGCAAGAAGAGGACGACGCGCAGGACACGAAGCGCTGGATCGAGGAAGCCGGTCGGAAGGCCGTGCTGTTCCCGGGCGACGTGAGCGATCCCGCGTACTGCCGATCGGTCATCGACCAGGCGGTCTCGGAGCTCGGCGGGCTCGACGTCCTCGTGAACAACGCCGCCTACCAGATGACCCACGAGACGATCGAGGAGATCAGCGACGAGGAGTGGGACCACACCCTCGCGACGAACCTCAGCGCCTACTTCCACCTCGTCAAGGCTGCACTGCCGCACCTGGGCCCGGGGTCGTCGATCATCGGGTCCAGCTCGGTGAACTCCGACAACCCGAAGCCGAACCTCGCCCCCTACGACGTCACGAAGGCCGGCGTCGCGAACCTGTCGGCAGCGCTCGCGCAGCTGCTCGGGGACCGCGGGATCCGCGTGAACAGCGTCGCCCCCGGGCCGATCTGGACGCCGCTGATCCCGTCGACCATGCCGCCGGAGGAGGTCGAGCAGTTCGGCAAGCAGTCGCCGCTCGGCCGTCCCGGCCAACCGGCCGAGCTCGCACCCGTCTACGTGCTGCTCGCCAGTGACGACGGCAGCTACGTCTCCGGCGCGCGGGTCGCCGTCACCGGCGGCACCCCGATCCTGTGACGGGACGCCGGTCCGGCAACGGGACCAGGTGACGGGCGGGAGGCCCGGGGCACGACGTGCGCCGGGCCTCCCGTCCGTCGTCGGGGGACGCTCCTGGCTGAATCGCCGCCCACCGCGGGCGGCCTACGTTCAGGGCCATGTCCACGCGAGCGAAGACCGTCACGGCGCTGTTCGGCGCCGCCACCGTAGCCCTGCTGCTCACCGCCTGCGACCCCGGCGGAGCGCAGAACATCAACCCCGTCGGCAAGGTCCCCGGCTCCGAGGAGAAGTCCCAGTCGGCCCAGTGCGACGTGGCCGCCAGTGCCGCCGTCGACATGATCGACAAGGCGGTCGGGTCGCACGACACCACCGAGTTCGCGAACATCCAGAAGGGTGACGGCGGCTGGTACCTCGGTGCCGCGATCGTCCCCGCGGACAGCAACGACTCGAACGACGACGAGGTCACCATCTGGGCGACCACCGCCGACCCCACGGCCGACGACTTCGACGGCCCGCTGTACGCCGTGAACGACATCGCCAAGCAGGCCGTCGCCGACGAGACGACCACCACCTCGGACGCGCCGACGCCGTTCGCCGACGACTCGAAGGCCGCCGAGCAGGTCGAGAGCTGCGTCGTCGAGGCGTCCGACCGCTAGTCGTCGGACGACGTAACGTGGCCGATCAGCCCTCGGGCTGGTCGGCCACTTCCACGTCCACGTGGTGGTCGTCGCCGCCGTCGGTGCCTGCGGCTCCCGGTGTCGGGCACCGCTGACCGGAGCGGACGACGCGGTCGAAGGTGCGAGGACGTCTGCCACGAGTTCGGGTCAGGAGCAGACGTCCTCGCGCTACGACGCCGTCGGGTTCGACGCGGTGGTCATGACGAGGCCAGCCCGGTAACGGGGGGTCGGGCACCCGCCGGTAGGGTCCTGCGGGGTAGCTTCCGGAGACTGTACGACGACCACGACTCAGACGTGCACAGCATCCGCCGGAACCGGACAGGACCGACCCGTCCCGATCCGTCGCCGCGCTCATCGACGAGGGTCCGGCGCACCGATCCGCCGTCCACGCCGACGCACGACCGCGAGCGTCCCGCCGACGGTGAGCATCGCGACGGCGAGCACCGCGACGGGCAGCGGATCGGCTCCCGTGGCGGCCAGGGCGCCCGTCCCGCCACCGGGCTCGACACCGGCGTTCGGCGCCGTGTCGACGCCACCGTCCGTGCCGGGTCCTCCGTCGTCGCCCTGGTCGCCCGTGCCGACCCCTCCCGGTCCGGGGGTCGGGCCGCCGGAGCCGCCACCGCCACCGCCACCGGGCTCGCCGTCACCGGGGTCGCCGGTGCCAGGACCACCGCCGTCGCCTCCGCCCCCGTCGTCCGGCACCGCCGTGTTCACGACGGCGCAGACCACGTCATCGCCGTCCGCGACCGTGACGACCCCGTCGGTCACCGGCGCGCCGGTGCAGGTCCAGTCCCCCGCCTCGTAGCCGTCGGGCCCGTCCGACTCCGTCAGCGTGTAGTCCCCCGGCGGCACCGGTCGACCCGTCACCGCGTCGCTGCCCGACGTGCCGGAGACCGTGGTCGGTCCGGTCGCGGTCAGGGTCCAGTCGCCCGGGTCCGCGTCGCCGCCGACGACCTGCTTGACCAGGGTGAGGTCCCCCTCGACGGCGTCGGTCGACAGGCAGGACACCGTCGTCGAGAACGGGAACCCGTGGATCTCGCGAGGCACCGGACCGGCGGCGGTCGGGACCCCGTGCGTGAACGACGCCGCGACGACGTTGCCCTCGACGTTCTGCGTCACGTCCCACCGCAGGTCGGCCCGGGGAGCGTAGATCGTGCCCTCGAGGACGTCGGCACCGGTGACGTGCACGGTGATCGCGTCCGGGAAGTTCCAGAGCACGAACGGCGCGTGCGCGTTCGTCAGGTTCGCGAGGTTCGGGACGGAACCGTCGAAGGTCGTCCCGGTGACGTTCACGACGAGCGGCGATCCGGGGCCGGGCAGACCGTCGAAGGTCAGCAGGTCGAGGGCGTCGAGGTCCTCGGCCGCCACCGTCAGCACGTTCGTGACGCCGGGCTGGACGTCGGCGTACGCGGCCGTCCCCGGCGCGATCGGCGTCGCCAGGGGCGCGCCTGCGGCGTCGTGGAGCACGGTCGTCACCGGGCACGTCCCGAGGTCGGCGGACAGGGAGCGGTAGCGGGCGAAGGACGACGCGAAGTCCAGCACCGACGGGTCGGCCATCGTCGGGACGGAGCTCGCGGGCTGCCGGGTGGTCCCCTCGATGCGGGGGAACGTCTCGGCGGTGGTGCCCTCCGGAGCGAGCCGGTAGTCGATCGTCGCGCCGTTCTGGTCGGTGTCGAAGGCGTCGTAGGTCGCCGTGTCGCCGACGTGGGCGTACCCGCCGTTCAGCACGCGGAGGACGGCCGACTGCTCCGACGGGAACCGGATGCCACCGTCGACGTACAGGAACGTGGGACGGCTCTCCCCCGGCAGGGTCAGGGCGTTCGCGGGCGGGTTGCCCGCACCGATGTTGTAGCTGGTCTCGAAGGCCAGGTCACCGCCGGCGGCGAGCGTGCCCTCGGCCTCGTCCGCTGCGAGTTCGACGTCGCCCTCGACGAAGACCAGGAACCCCTGGTTCGCCGGGTGCCCGTCCACCGGCACGGTGACGGGGTTGACGGGCGGGACGTCGGCCGCCGCGGCCGGCTCGGACACGAGCAGGGCTGCCGGCACCACCAGGGCTGCCGGAACGAGCAGTGCGGCGACACCGAGCACCGCGGCCCCGTGGCGCTCTCGCGCCGTCACGGTGTCCCTGATCCAGGCCATGCGGCCGTCTTCGCCCTCGGGGCCCCTGCCTGCCCCGTTGGCCGACAAGGTGAACCGCCCTCACCTCCGGCGCTCCCAGGAACGCGCGCGCCGCCGTGCACACACCACGGACCGGACGGGAGGCTGGGTGCAGGCCCGCCCCGTGCCTCCCGTCCGCAGTCGGCGGAGCAAGGAGAACGCCCCGATGAGGAGGGGGGATCTCATCGGGGCGTTCCGTTCGTGGGCCGCGTCAGGCGGCGAGGCGCGCAGCGAGCGCGGTGGCGCGGGACTTCAGGTCCGCGTACGTGGCCTCGTACGCGTCCGCCGTGCCGACCCGCGAGGGGTTCGGCAGCGACCAGTGCAGGCTGTCGCCGTCGTCGATCGACTCGTGCGCGCGGTCGCAGACCGTGACGACCAGGTCGCCGTCGGCGACGAGGTCGCGGAAGGCACGCGGGACGTGGCGGCCGAGGTCCAGGCCGTGGCGTTCGCCGACGGCGGCCGCCCCGGGTGCGATGGCGGCCGCGGGACGCGTCCCGCCCGACAGTGAGCCGATCTCGCTGACCTGCGTCCAGACGCCCGCGGCCAGCGGGGAGCGCGCGGAGTTGCCGGTGCAGACGAACAGCACGCGGGACACCGGGCCCGGCACCGCCGCCGAACCGTGCGGGACACCGCTCGGCTCGAGGTGCAGGTAGCTGCGTCGCCCGTCGCCGTCGGAGCGGCGTCGCGTGACCAGACCGGCCTGCTCGAGGACGCGCAGGTGGTGCGCCAGGAGCGGCCCGGAGAGCCCGAGGGCGGCCCGCACCTCGCTCGGGCTGGCGTCGGACGCGGCGAGCAGGTCGACGATCGCCAGGCGGGCGACGTCGCCGAGGGCGGCATGCTGCGCCGCACGCCGCTCGAGGTCCTGCCGCCGGGTGTTCATCGGTTCAATGTTGACTGAACCATCTGCCGTCGTCAAGATGAGCGGGTGACGACGAGCCCCGAGCCCCTGCGGTCGTCCGCGGCATCGGTGTTCCTGGTGTTCCTGCGGCTCGGGCTGACCTCGTTCGGCGGGCCGGTCGCGCACCTCGGGTACTTCCGCGAGGCCTTCGTGGTGCGTCGCCGCTGGCTGCGGGACGACGCCTACGCCGACCTCGTCGCGCTGTGCCAGTTCCTGCCCGGACCCGCGTCGAGCCAGGTCGGGATGGCACTCGGGCTGCAGCGCGCCGGGCTGCTCGGACTCCTCGCCGCGTGGTGCGGGTTCACCCTGCCGTCCGCGGTGCTGCTCGTCGCGTTCGCCCTGCTCGTGTCCGGCGCGCCCGACCTGGCCGGTGCCGGGTGGCTGCTCGGGCTGCAGGCGGCTGCCGCCGCGGTGGTGGCGCAGGCGGTGCTCGGCATGGCGCGCTCGCTCACCCCGGACCGCCGTCGGGCGACCATCGCGGCCGCCGCCGCGATCGTGGTGCTGCTCGTCCCCGGCCCGGCGGCGCAGGTCGCGGTCATGGCGGCGTGCGGCGTGGTCGGCGTGCTGTGGCTGGGCCGGGTGGTGGGCCCGGCCGAGGACGTCGCCGTCAGCGAGGTCGCCGTGCGGCTCCCCCGCTGGGTCGCGGTGTCGGCGCTCGTCGCGTTCGCCGCTCTGCTCGTCGCGGCACCCGTCGCCGCGAGCGGCACCGGGGCCGTGCGCCTGTTCGGGGTCTTCGCACAGGCGGGTTCGCTCGTCTTCGGCGGCGGCCACGTCGTCCTGCCGCTGCTCGAGTCGCAGACCGTGACAACCCACCTGGTGGGCCATGCGGACTTCCTGGCCGGGTACGGCGCCGCACAGGCCGTGCCCGGGCCGCTGTTCACCTTCGCCGCGTACCTCGGCGCCGTCGCCGACGGCAGCCCGAGCGGGCTCGTCGGCGCCGCGGTGGCACTCGTCGCGATCTTCCTGCCGGCGGCGCTCCTGGTGGTCGGCGCACTGCCGTTCTGGCACGTGCTCCGCGCTCTGCCGTGGGCCCGGCGCGTGCTGGCCGGCGTGAACGCGGGGGTCGTCGGGCTCCTCGCCGCGGCACTCTGGGACCCGGTCATCACCGAGGGGGTCCGCTCGGCACCCGCACTGGCGCTCGCCGTGGCCGCCTTCATCGCCCTCACCCGCTGGTCCGCTCCCCCGTGGGCGGTCGTCATCGGAGCCGGCCTGCTCGGCGCCGTCGTCCTCTGATCGGAGCACCTCGCATGCCCACCGTCCTGTTCGTCTGCGTCCACAACGCCGGCCGTTCCCAGATGGCCGCCGGCTTCCTGCAGCACCTGGCCGGTGGCCGAGTCGACGTCCGGAGCGCCGGCTCCGAACCGGCCGAGCAGCTCAACCCCGTGGTCGTCGCGGCGATGCTCGAGGAGGGCATCGACATCCGGAACGAGCAGCCGGCCCGGCTCAGCACCGATGCCGTCCGGGCCGCCGACGTCGTCATCACGATGGGGTGCGGGGACGCCTGTCCGGTGTTCCCGGGCAAGCGCTACGAGGACTGGGAGCTGACCGACCCCGCGGGGCTCGACCTCGACGCCGTCCGGCCGATCCGCGACGACGTGCGCGCGCGGGTGCAGGACCTGCTCGCTGGGCTGGTGATCTCCTGACCGGCGGCGACCCCGCGTCTCAGGACGCGCGGTTCCGACGCGCCCGCTCCTTGATCGCGGTGATGACGGCCGTCTTCGCGTCGGCGTAGGCGTTCATGTCGTCCCAACTCCGGCCGAGCAGCTCCCGCTTGGTGCGCTCGTACAGCGCCCGGTCACAGGCGTCGGCGCGCAGGTGGTCACGGAGGAGCAGGTACTCGTCGACCGCCGTCGCGCCCCGCTCGTAGACGTGCACGTGGACGTCACGGGCCGGCGTCCGGACCAGGCGGTGGCCCGCCTCGCGGACACGGAGCTCGTACCCGGTCGCGAGGAGCTGGTCGAGGTACGTGGCCTCGGCGGTGACGTCCGCGACGGCGACCACGATGTCGACGATCGGTTTCGCGGCCAGGCCGGGGACGGCCGTGGATCCGATGTGCTCGACGACCGGGGCGTCCGCGCCGGAGCCGGGGAGGGCCTCCAGGATGCGTCGCCGGTGGTCCGCGAAGACCGCAGCCCACCCGCTGTCGGCGGGGTGCAGGGTCACGGTGACCGGTTCCGGGCTGCCGATGACCTCGACGGTCGTGACGTCCGGGCGGGTGTGGTCCTCGTCGTGGTGCTGCACCCGGACATGATCGCAGCCGGCGGTCGCGGCCACGTTCGTCGAGCGCGTCAGAGCTTCGCGGGGAACGCCGATCCGCGACCGATGACGGTGAGGAGCGCCGCGACCGCCCCGGACACGATCATCACCACGGCGAGCACCAGCCCGTCGAAGGCCGTCAGCAGGGCGGCACCGAACAGACCGGCCGCGAAGATCGCGATGTTGAACGCGACCGGCAGGAACGCGCTCGCGACGTCGGCGTCCTCGCCGCCGGCGGTCGTCAGGGCGGCCTGCAGCTGCGTCGACGAACCGCCGAAGCCGATGCCCCACAGGCCCGCGGCCACCAGGACCGCGACCGGCGACGTGTGCCCCACGAGCAGCACCACGCCGGCCAGGACGAACAGGCCGACGCTGCCGTGCAGCAGGGGTCGGGGGTGCCGGTCGAGCAGGGCGCCGGTGACGACGACGCCGAGGATCGCGGCGATCCCGTAGACCAGCAGCACCAGCCCGGCGCTCAGGTCGGTGCCGGTCGCCCGCAGGTACGGCGAGATGTACGTGTAGATCGTGTTGTGCGCCACCATCCACGTCGCGATCACCGCGAGGATGACCGCGATGCCGCGGATCCGGAACACCTTCACGACGGACAGCTTCGCGGCGCTCGTCTGCCCCGGGGCATCCGGCACGAACAGCGCGATCAGCGCCAGGACCACCACGCCGACCAGGCTCAGCCCGACGAACGACGACCGCCAGCCCAGGGCGTTGCCGATGAAGGACCCGAGCGGGGTGCCCAGCGCGAACCCCACCGGCGCGCCCGTCGAGACGATCGCGAGCGACACCCCGGCGAAGCGGGCCGGGCTGATCCGCCGGGCGTAGGTGGCGAACATGCCCCAGATCGTCCCCGACATCGCGCCGGCGACGAACCGGGTGACCAGCGCGACCGCGACGTTCGGCGCGAACGCGGTCAGGGTGTTCGCGACGAGCAGCACGGCGATGGCGGCCACGATGAGCGGCTTGCGACGGAACCCGCGGGTCAGGGCGATCGCCGGGACCGTGGCGATGACCGTGCCCATCGCGTACGCGCTGACGAACAGGCCGACCGTGCCCTCGCTCGTGCCCATCCCGTCGGCGATCGCGGGCAACAGCCCGGCCGGCATCGTCTCCATGGCGACGAGGAGGAACCCGATCGCGGCGAGCAGGGCGAGCGGGAACCAGGGCAGTCGGCCGTCGGTCGCCCGGTCGGTCGTGGGGAGGTCGGAGGTCGTCGTGGTCACGGACCGACGGTAGGGGCATCGTCCGGCGGACAGGGAGGTTCTGCAGGACCCCGTTTCGCCGGAGCCTCACTGCGCGGGTGGTGGTGGAGCTTCGATGGTGGTGTCCACGAACGAAGGGAGCCCCGATGCACATCCGCACCAGACGCCGGACCCCCCTGGGTCCGCTGGTCGCGCTGAGCCCGCTCGCGCTGGTGGTGGGGGCGCTCGCCGGGTGCAGCGGCGTCGAGCACGCGGAGACGCCTGCGTCTGCGTCGGCAACGACGACAGCTCCCACGATCACCACCCCGACGGAGGCCGACCCCGTGCGCATCACCATCGAACTCGACGGCGAGACCCTCACCGGCCGGTTGACCGAGAGTGCGACGGCGCGCGCGCTGGCCGCCCAGCTGCCGGCGACGCTGACGTTCTCCGACCACGGCGGGCAGGAGCAGATCGCTCGGCTCCCCGCGCCGCTCGACACCACCGGCGCCCCGAGCACGAGCGATGCGCCGGTGGGCACCATCGCCTACTACGTGCCGGACCAGTCGATCGTCCTGTACTACACGGACGTCGGCAGCTTCCCGGGGATCGTGCCGATCGGCGCCGTCGACGACGTCCAAGCGGTGCGCGACCTGCCGTCCGGCGCCGCGACCATCCGAGTCCGCGACTGATCCACGTCCGTCCGCCTGCCCTCCTGAACAGGAACACCGTGATCAGGACCGGCACGTTCCCGCCGACGAGGTGGTCTTGACTTTTTGGCTACGGCTATTAGCCTTTGAGTTACTACCCGTAGCCGAAGGAGCCACGTCATGCTCGAACACCTGGACACCGAGGGCGGCACGATCGCCTACGACCTCTCCGGATCAGGGCCGCTCGTGGTCCTCGCCCACGGCATGGGCGACAGCCGCCACTCCTACCGCTTCGTCGTGCCGGAGCTCGTCGCGGCCGGTTACCGGGTGGCGAACGTCGACCTCCGCGGGTGCGGCGACTCGAGCACCGGGTGGGCCGGCTACGAGCGCGCCGACATCGCACGCGACCTCGTCGCGGTCGCCCGTCACCTCGGTGGCCCGGCCGTGGTCGTCGGGCAGTCCATCAGCGGAGGTGCGGCGACGATCGCCGCGGCGACCGCCCCGGACCTGGTGGCGGGCATCGTCGAACTGGCGCCGTTCACGCGCAAGCAGTCCGTCGACCTGGGCGGACTCCTGCGCAACCGCCGACACCGCGCCGGCACCGTCCAGCTCGCGCGGGTCATGACGAACGGCAGCCTGCCCGGCTGGCTCGCGTACCTCGACATCGCGGTCCCCACCAAGCCCGCCGACTGGGCGACGGAGCGCAGCCGCATCGAAACGACCCTGCGGAAGCCGGAAAGGATGGCGGTCCTCCGTGCCATGACCCGCACCTCACCCGCCGACGCCGGCGAGCAGCTGGGCGCCGTCCGGTGCCCCGTGCTGGTCGTCGAGGGCAGTGCCGATCCGGACTGGGCCGTGCCCCGCGCCGAGGGCGAGCGGATCGTCGCCGACCTGCCGGACGGCCTCGGGGAACTCGCCGTGATCGACGGTGCCGGCCACTACCCCCACACCGAGACCCCGACTGCGGTCCTCACCCTGCTGCTGCCGTTCCTCGCCCGCACGCTGCCCGTCGCAGGTCCCGTTGCCTAGGGCGGGGCTCGACCCGGCAACCGTCACCGAGGCCGCGGCGACGCTGGCCGACGAGATCGGCCTGGCCCAGCTGAGCATGAGCGTCGTCGCCGACCGCCTCGGGGTGAAGGCGCCGTCGCTGTACAAGCACGTCGACGGACTCGGCGACCTCACCCGCAGGATCGCGATCCTCGGCGCGAACGAGCTCGGCGACGCACTCCGCGACGCCATGCAGGGGCGCAGCGGTCGCAGGGCCCTCGAGGCGGCGGTGCAGACCGTGCGCCGGAGCGTCCAGGAGCACCCGGCGCGGTACCAGGCGGCCGTCAGCATCCGGCCGACCGGCGCCGAGGACCCCCTGGCGGTCGCACTCGGCCGCACCCTGGCGTCCTTCGCCGCGGCGCTCCGCGACTACCCGCTCGACCCGGGCGACGAGGTCCACGCGCTCCGGGTGCTCCGCAGCGTGCTGCACGGGTTCGCCACGATCGAGGCATCGGGCGGATTCCAGATGGACACGGACGTCGACGCGAGTGCCACGTGGATGGTCGACTTCCTGGATCGCGGGTTCCGTGCCGCGACGACACCGTGACCGTGACCACGGCGGCGCGCCCGTCGAGGCCCGTCGGTCACGACCCGCTCCGTGGCGGCCTGCGGTTCCTGGCGGAGCTCGTCGCGTGGGTGGCCGTGCCGTGGACGCTCTGGCCCCACTCGCCGGTGCTCGCGATCGCCGCCGTCCTGGTCCTCGTCGTGCCGCCCGCGGTCTTCGGCACCCCGGGCGATCGCCCCGGCGGCGACCCGCCCGTCGCGGCACCCGGAGCGGTGACGATCGGGTCGGTCCTCGCGCACCTGGTGGGGGCCGTCGTCGCGGCCTGGGCCGTGTGGCCGACAGCGGTCGCGATCGCCGTCACGGTCCTCTGCATCGCCGTCGTCGTCTCGGAACAGCCGCGGTGGCGGGCTCTGGTCGGCCGCGGTCGCTGAGCCGTTCGTCGGCTGTCGTCATGGCAGCAGCAGGCCGAAGCGCCCTCCCGCTCCGTGTGGTCGGCGAGGAGACCCAGTGGACGCGGCTCACCCCGGAGGCGTTGCGCCGGTGGCGGGAACGGCTCGTCGCGCTCCCGCCCGAGGAACGCGGCGAGATCGTCGACTGACCGGCGTCAGACCGCGATGACGTTCGGGGCGAACCGGCACCAGTAGTCCGTGATCGGCCCGTCGGACTCACGGATGCCGACGCCGAAGGACTCGCCGCCGACGACCCACGACCCGAGCACCGGGTGGTTGTGCCCGTTCGACCCCGGGAAGTCCGGGAGCTCGTGGTACTGCTGCCACACCCGTTCGGCCCCGGTGCCGGCGCGCCGGTACTCGCGACCGTTCGTCGTGACCGAACCGTCGGCCCGGTGCACCGCGATGCCGTCGCCCTCGCGCCCGAACACGGGCTTCACGACGAAGTCGCGCATGCCGTTCGGACCGTCCGCGAAGGCCGGCAGCAGGTTCGGGTGGCCGGGGAACAAGCGCCAGAGCGCGACGAGCAGCAGCTTGTTCGACAGGAACATCTTCCACGCCGGCTCGTACCAGCGGCCGAGCCGCCCGCGGTCGCTGACCAGGAAGGCGCCGAACTCCTGGTCGCCCTGCGCCCGGTCGTCCCCGGAGACGAGGTCCTCCCACGGGTACAGCTTGAAGAGGTTGCGGATCACCGGGTACTGGGTCCCCGGCTCGTCCCCCGGCAGCGTGAACACGCTCCGAGACGAACCGGCCGGCTCCTGGTCGCCGACGAACTGACGGGCCGTCGCGTGCCAGCCGATGTCCTTCATCTCGATGCCGGTGTGCTCCCACCCGGCCTCCCCCGCCAGGTCGCGCATGTAGGCCACCGTGTCCCAGTCCTCGCCCGCCGTGTCGAGGTCGGAGTGCGCCACGAACAGTCGGCCGCCGTCCTCGGCGCGCAGGGACTCGTGCAGCAGTGTCCGCCAGCGCGCCACCATCGCCTCGTGGATGCCGTTCCACTGGTCGGTACCGGCGGACAGTTCGCCGGTCGCGAGCCGGTCCTGCATCCAGTGCCACTGCGTGACCGATGCCTCGATCAACCCGGTCGGGGTGTCCCCGTTGTACTCGAGCATCTTGGCGGGTGAACCGTCTCCGGCGTAGGCCAGGTCGAACCGCGCGTACAGGTCGGGCTCCTCGTGCTCGAGCGACCAGGCGGCGAGGTCGAACCCGGCTCGTGTCAGGCCCAGCGTGCCGAGGGCGCCGGTGGCGAGGTACCGCGCGGCTTCGAGGCACATCCGGTGCAGTTCCTCGGTCTGCCGCTCGAGCGCCTCGACCTCCGGCAGCGTGAAGACGTACGCGGCGGTCTCGTTCCAGTACTCGACGGGCGTGCCGTCGTCGCGGACGGACCGCGAGTAGATCAGCCCCGTCTGCTGGATCCGGCGCCGCCAGTCCGGACGCTCGGGGAACTCGATGCGCTCCATCAGCCGCCGAACCCACCGTGTCCGCCGGCTCCGCCGAAGCCACCCTTGGTGACGGAGCTCCCACGGGACGAGACGCCGGCCTTCGCGGTCTTCCCGGCGGGCAGGGCGCTCGTGCCGCCGGAGACCGCGTCCCCCACGCCGGGGACCCTGGTGGCACGGTTGGCGAAGAGCGGCAGGAAGTACCAGCCGGCGTGTCCGCCGTGGTTGTTGCAGTCGTCGTCCGGCAACCGCTTCTCGGTCGCGTTGTCGCGGCAGATCTTCGCGTAGTCGCTGTCGACGCCGGCTCCCTCGCCGCACCCGGTCAACGACGCTGCCAGGGCTGCGACCACCCCGATGGAGACGACACGGGAAGCACGGCGACGAACACTCACGAAGGGGAACAGTACCGCTCCCGACGAACCGGTGTCCGCGTCGGCGCGATCTCCACGCGCCAGGGACACGCCGATCAGCACCGTCCAGCGCACGACGTGCAGCACCGGCCCCCGAAGCGGCGGTGCCGATGCGCGCCCGGTTGCTGCCGGGATGACCGACGTGACCACGACCACGCGCCGCGCCGATCCCGACGCCGCTGTCGACGGCTTCGAAGGCGGCTGGTTCCGCATCGACGACGAGGTCGAGCTCCTGGACGACGTGGTGTGGCGACCCGCCGCGGGGACCGAACCGGGATCCGCTGCGGCTCCCGCTGCGGTCATCGTCCGTGGCGACCCCCGCGAGCACATCGGATCGACGCTGCCGCTCGCCCGGCTCGACGAACTCGACAGGCCGGCCACCGTCCTGGGGGCGGCACGACAGGGACTGGAGGCCCGGTGCCAGCTGGCACCGGGCCTCCGGTCCGTGTCGTCTTCCGTCTCCTGCTCCGTCAGGCGACGACCACCTGCGCGTTGACCAGGATGTCGTGCAGGTCGGGACGGAGCGCATCCTGTGAGGTCGTCTGGACCTTCACGATGAGTGCTGCGCCGGGCTTGGCGAACGCCCGCGCCACGGTCGCCGACCAGGACCCGTCCGTGTTGTGCCCGGCGATCGACAGGAACTGCGCGGTCCCGCCGGTGATCGTCGGCAGGAGCTGCTCCTCGAGCCGGTCGGCCGGCAGCCCCGCGGCCGTGAACAGCTGCTCGGTGGCTGCACGGTCCCCGATCGTCGGGTCGAGGTCGGTGAGCCGCTGCTGCGTGATCGTCGCCACGGAGCCCTCTGCGTTCGTGTACTCCCGCGACCCGGTGGTCGGGTCCTCGCCGGTCTGCTCCCAGCCGTCGAGCGCCGAGACCTGGAGCCCGAACGCGGGCAGCATGCTCGCCGAGAGCGCGTCGCCGTCCTCGAACGTGAGGTCCTTCGTGGCGGAGTCGGCGGTGGCTGGCGCGGTCGGCGTCTCCGTCGGTGCCTGTGTCGGCGCTTGTGTCGGCGCCGGCGACTGCGTTGCGGCCCGCTCCGTCCCCGGTGCCGTGGTGCCGGTTCCGGCGCAGCCGGAGAGTGCGAGCACGACGATCACGGTCGCCGTCCCCGCGGTGGTGATCCTGGATGTGATGGACATGTGGTTCCCCCTCGGATCCCACCGTGCGCCCCGTGCACCGGTCGGTCCGCCTGGAAGCCTACGGGTCAGGAGCGGTGGGTGCACAGGACTGCGGCCACCACGTGACCACGGGTCATTCGTCGGCGTCGAACCGTGCCTGGTGCGCGGCGACGTCGTCACGGTGGGCCTCCGACCAGCGCTTGAGCTGGCGGACGGTCTCGTGCAGCGACAGTCCGAGTGCGGTGAGCTCGTAGGTCACGGACACGGGGACCGTCGCGATCGCGGTCCGTGCGACGAGGCCGTCGCGCTCGAGGGACCGGAGCGTCTGCGTCAACATCTTCGGGCTCACCCCGGCGAGCACCCGCGCGAGCTCGGAGTACCGCATCGGGCGCGGGTCGCCGTCGCAGTCGGGACCGCTCCCGAGTGCGGACAGCACCAGGGTGACCCACTTTCCGGAGACCCTGCCGAGGAGCTGCTGACTGGGGCACGCCGCGAGGAACGCGTTGTACTCCGCCTTCGCCGTGGCCTTCTTCTCCGCTGCGGTCATCGTCGCCATGGCGTCCTCCGGGTACCTACGCACTTCTGGGTAACTCCTTCCCATCAGGAAGCAGCTTGCCCAGAGTGGATCACGTACCGCAGATCCACAAGACCGTGAAGGGCACCCCATGACCAACACCACCACCGCGGGACTCCCAGGCGGCACCTGGACACTCGGCGATCGCGTCGTCAGCCGGTTCGGGTACGGCGCGATGCAACTCGCCGGCCCCTGGGTCGTCGGCCCGCCGAAGGACCACGACGGCGCGATCGCGACCCTCCGCGAAGCAGTCGCAAGCGGCATCACCCACGTCGACACCTCCGAGACGTACGGCCCACGGGTCGTGAACGACCTGATCCGCGAGGCCTTGCACCCCTACCGGCCCGACCTGCTCATCGCGACCAAGGCGGGCGGGCGACGGGACGCGCAGGGCGGCTGGCCGGCCGCCCGGAAGCCGGACGAGATCCGGGCGCAGATCGACGACAACCTCGAGACCCTCGGAGTCGACGTGCTCGACCTCGTGCACCTGCGAGCAGGTGACGCGGAGGGACCCGTGGAGGAACGGATCGCCGAGGCCTTCGAGACGCTGGTCGACCTGCAGCAGCAGGGGGTGGTCCGGCACCTCGGGATGAGCAACGCGACTGCCGACCAGGTCGCGGAAGCACGGACGATCGCCCCGATCGTGTCGGTGCAGAACGGCTACAACCTGGCGAACCGCCAGGACGACGAACTCATCGACCGGCTCGCGTCCGACGGCATCGCCTACATCCCGTTCTTCCCCCTCGGCGGCTTCGCGCCGCTGCAGTCCGAGGCACTCGCACGGGTCGCCGCCCGGCTCGGAGCAACGTCGATGTCCGTCGCGCTCGCCTGGCTGCTGCAGCGCTCCCCGAACGTGCTGCTCATCCCGGGCACGTCCTCGGTGGCGCACCTGCGCGAGAACATCGCCGGTGCGGCGATCACGCTGTCGAAGGACGACGTGCGGGAACTCGACCAGATCTCGGGGTGATCCGCGGTGCCGGGCGTTCGCTCGCGCGGCGTCCGACGCCGGGTCGGCCAGGTTGCGCCGGTGTTCTTCTGGCCCACCCCCGAGGGTGCCGATGTGGTCCTGACGAAACGACAGTACGAGTTGGCGCTGGCCGCTCGGCAGGTGGGCCGACTTGCCGCAGCCGCAGCGGTCGTCCTCGCTCTCGCCGCGATCACTCTGACCTACCGGACACGCAGAGCCTCTCGCGTTCGATGACGATCGCCGATCGAGACATGGCCCTCCCGGGGTGACGGCAACGCGTCGGGCCGCGCCCGGCGGCTCGCGGCGACACTGGGGAGCAACTCAACGCTGGGCCGCAGGCCGCACGACGATCTCGTTCACGTCGACGTCCGATCGCTCGGCCACCGCGTAGGAGACGGCGCGGGCGATCGCGTCGGCAGAGATCGACTCGGCACGGTAGACGACCATCGCGGCGGCGGCGGAGGCGTCGGTGATCGTTGCGGCGAGCTCGGACTCGGTCACTCCGGGCGACACGGTGGTGACACGGATTCCACGCGGTGACTCCTGGCGCAGCCCCTCGGTGATCGCCCGTGCTGCGAACTTCGTCCCGCAGTAGACGGCAGCCGTGGGCGAGACGTCGTAGGCGCCGACGGACGCTATCGTCACGACGTGGCCCGTGCCCTGCGCGAGCATGGTGGGCAGTGTCGCCGCGATGCTGTGGAGGAGGCCGCGGACGTTGACGTCGATCATCCTGTCCCACTCGTCGACGAGGCCTGCGGCAAGGGGCGACAACGGCATCACGCCGGCGTTCGCGACGAGCACGTCGATCCGCCCGAAGCGTGCCCGGGCAGCAGCCGCGAACTCCTGCACCGAGGCGAGGGCGGTGACGTCGAGCGGCACTGCCATCGCCGTACCGCCCGCCCCCTCGATCTCGGTGACGAGTTCGTCGAGCCGGTCGGTGCGCCGGGCCCCGAGCACGACGGGGTGGCCGGCCGCGGCGAGGCGGATCGCCGTCGCGCGACCGATGCCACTCGAGGCGCCCGTCACGAGGACGACCTTCCGTCGGTGCAGCACCATGCCCGCGTGGTGCAGGACGTCGTCCCTGAAGTCGCCGTCCGCGGTGAAGCCGGTGTCGTCTCGGTAGTCGATGTGGTCTCCGTCGACCTCGTAGGTGCCCACGTAGGCCGCCTCACGGTCACCTCGTGCCTCCACGTAGCGGCCGTCGGGCCGCAGCTCGTGGCGGATGCGGCCATCGGCGGTGAACCAGAGGCCGAGGTAGGGGTGAACGGGTTGGGGTGCGCTGCTGGTGTCCATGCTCCCAGCCTCGACGCCGTGCAGCCCCCGACCATCGCCCTGTCCTGCCGGGGTGCGGCAGGACCAGGGAGGCGGAGCTCCTGCCACCTACCCTGGTCCCGTGCCCATGCCCGCCGACGACCTCACCCTCGCCGCGTACCTGCGCGCGGTCCGCGGCCGACTCGCCCCGGAGTCGCTCGGACTGCCAGGCGGAGGTGTCCGCCGCGTGCCCGGGCTCCGCCGCGAGGAACTCGCCGTGCTGGGCGGCCTCAGCGTCGACTACTACACGCGCCTCGAGCAAGGGCGGGAGGTGAGTCCCGGCGCCGCCGTGCTCGAGGGCATCGCCGACGGGCTCGAACTCGAGGGCGACGAGCGCGATCACCTGTTCTCGTTGGCAGGGCTGGTTGCTTCGCCGCGAGTCCCCCGCGTGGCGACGTCGGTGACGCCGGCTCTCGGGCAGCTGCTCGACTCGTGGTCGACACACCCCGCGTTCGTGATCGACCCCGCGCACGAGGTCGTCGCCGCGAACGCCCTGGCCCGTGCGGTGTACGCGACCTTCGGACGCTTCGACAACCTCGTGCGGATGACCTTCCTCGACCCGACGGCGCGGCACTTCCACGCCGACTGGGCCCGCGCCGCCGACGCAACCGTCGCGAGCCTGCGGGCGGCGAGCGCGGAGTTCGGGAGCGACCCGCGCCTCCTTCGTCTCGTCGCGGAAGTGAACGACGCCAGCCCGGAGTTCGCCGAACGGTGGAGCACGCAACGGGTACAGCGCAAGACGACCACGGCGAAGCGGTTCGAGCACGGGGAGGTCGGGCGGCTGGAGTTCGACGCCCACACCTTCGCCGTCCAGGGGTCACCCGGCCTGCAGCTCGTCGTCTACGGCTGCGAGGCCGGCTCGGCAACGGCGCGCGCGCTGATCCTGCTGTCCACCGGCACGGCAAGCACATCGAGGATCAACGAGCCGGCGGCGACCTCGAAGCCGACTGGCCGCGCCCCCTCAGCGACTGACGGATCGTCGGCCGGTCCCGGTGGCGGACCGGCCACGCGCTGAACCCGGGTCTTCTCGGTGGGCCCTGCCGGGATCGAACCGACGACATCCACGGTGTAAACGTGGCGCTCTACCAGCTGAGCTAAAGGCCCTCACGACGATCCTAGAGCGTCACGGCAGCCGATGAGGTTTAGCCCCAGACTTACTTTCGACGATATGAAGCTCTACGCTTAACCCATGCAGTCCGAGCCCGTGATCGCCGTGATCGTCGACCTGGTCGACTCCCGCACGCTCGAGGACCGCTCCGCAGCCCAGCACGACGTGGAGCGCGCGTTCGACAGTACCGCTGAGGTCACCGCGCTCGATCCCCTGCGCGCCACCGTCGGCGACGAGTTCCAGGTCATCTACGGCACGCTCACCGACGCCCTCGTGGCGACGACGGCCGCGACCCTCGCACTCCCCCCGACCGTGCAGATCCGCCTCGGCATCGGCCGGGGGCAGGTCCGGACGATCGGCACCGGCGGCGCCGGGCCGCTGCAGGACGGTCCGGGCTGGTGGTCGGCGCGGGACGCCATCAACGAGACCCACCGGCGCGAGGACGGCCGGACCGCGTTCCTGCGGTCCTGGTACCACGACGCCGACGACCGCCACGGAACGACGGAGCGACTCGTGAACGCCTACTTCCTCAGCCGCGACCACGTCGTCTCGCGACTCGCACCCCGCGCGCGCCGGATCGCACTCGGTCTGGTCCAGGGCCGCACGCAGGCGCAGATCGCCGCGGACGAGGGGATCACCCCGTCGGCGGTGTCCCAGTCCGTGCAGAAGTCGGGCGTCGCCGCCCTGGTCGAGGGCCTGCGCGTCCTCGGGGACGGGGGCCGCTGATGCTCGCCGGAGTCCTCCTGACCCTCGTCGGGCTCGCCGACGTCGTCCGCGCACGGACCGGGACCGACGCGGCACCACGGCGCGTGCTGACCACCACGGTGATCGTCCTGCTCTGGGCCGCCGTGACGGCTGTGGCGGTGCTCGGCCTCGGCCTCGCGGTCTGGTCGGTGCTGGTCGCGGTCGTCCTCGCAGCCCTGTGGGGCGCGACCACGATCCCGGTGCGGTCCGGGGGCGCACCCGGCAGTGGCGCTCGGACACTCCCCTGGCTCCGCCGCTCCGGGTCCTGGCCGGCCGTCCTGCTCGCGGTCGCCGTCGCCGTGCTGCTGCTCGGGGCGCCGACTGCCGACGCGTCCGGCTTCGTGGTCGACTGGCACCGTGACGCCGGCCAGGCGTTCGTCGGGGCGGTCCCGCTCGCGGCGCTCGTCGCCGGCATCGGCTCCGCACTGTTCCTGGTCGACTCGGCCAACGTGGTCGTCGCCCAGGCGCTGCCGCCGGGGCTGTCGCCCGACGCACGGCCCGGCGCGGTGGCGGCCGAACCGACCCGCCGGAAGCGCTTCGGCTGGCGCCGCACCACCCGGGCAGGCGGAGCCGACGGGAACGCAGACGCCGACACGGACACGGACACGGACACGGACGGCACGGTCACCCTCAAGGGCGGACGCATGATCGGCCCGATCGAGCGCCTGCTGTTGGCCGGGTTCTCGCTGGCCGGCGCCTTCCCCGTCGTCGCCGCGCTGATCGCCGCGAAGGGGATCGTCCGCTTCCCCGAGATCCGCCGCGAGACGACCGGGTACCAGGCCGAGTACTTCCTGATCGGCAGCCTGGTGAGCTGGGCGATGGCCTTCGCCGCCGCAGGCATGTGCTGGTTGCTGGCACTGGGCTGACGAACGCACCCGGCCCCCGATCACCGCAGGTACGCTCTCCCCCGTGAACGGTGTCGGAGTCGGTGTCCTCGACGAAGCCGGGCGGCTCCGCCTGCTCGGTGCGGGTGTGACGGGCGCGGCCTTCGCCGTCGTCCTGGTCATGCTGGTCCTGTCCTCGTGGACCGAGGCGACCACCGCCGTCCTGGTCTCGGTCGGCATCCCGACCGCCGTCGCTGGTGCCGCGATCGCCGTCGTCCTGCAGCGCCGCGCCTGGCGCGCCGAGGGCGGCTACGAACGCTCGATCGCGGTGCGCGAGTGGATCGCCGAGGGCGAGGTCCCCGCGGGCGTCCCGGCGGACCAGTGGATCCCGCTCGTCCAGGCCCAAGCCGACCGTGAAGGCGCCGGCTGGGGCAAGGTCGTCCTCGGCGTGCTGTGGATCGCGATGACCTGGTCGATGCGCGACCAGCACGGCACGCTCATCACGACGATGCTCATCCTGCTGTGGAGCGCGATGGCCCTGTGGGCAGCCGTGTGGGTCATCCCCCGCGCCCGGGCGGCGCGAGCGCTCCTGCGCCGCGGCGTCTCCACGATCGGCTGAACCCCGCTCGGCTGAACCCCGCCCGGCTGAACCCCGCCCGCGCGCGCCTGACTACGCTCGGACCCATGCAGAGTCGCACCCTCGGCCGCACCGGCCGCTCCGTCTCCCCCATCGGTCTCGGCACCTGGCAGTTCGGCGGTGACTGGGGCCCCGTCTCCGAAGCCGACGCGAACGCCGTGATGGACGCCTCCGTCGAGTCGGGCGTCACCCTGTTCGACACCGCCGACGTCTACGGCGACGGCCGGAGCGAGCAGCTCATCGGCGCGTGGCGTGCCGCGAACCCCGACGTGCCGCTGACCATCACCACGAAGATGGGCCGTCGCGCCGACCAGGTCCCCGAGAACTACGTCGCCGCGAACTTCCGCGAGTGGGTGGACCGCTCGCGCCGCAACCTCGGGCAGGACACCCTCGACCTCGTGCAGCTGCACTGCCCGCCGACCCCGGTCTACGAGGACGACGCCGTCCACGACGCCCTCGACGCGCTGGTCGCCGACGGCTCGGTCGCCGCCTACGGCGTCAGCGTCGAGACCGCCGACCAGGCGCTCACGGCGATCGCCCGGCCCGGCGTCGCGAGCGTCCAGATCATCCTCAACGCGTTCCGGCTCAAGCCGCTCGACCGCGTGCTGCCGGCGGCCCTGGAGGCCGGGGTCGGCATCCTCGCGCGCGTCCCGTTGGCCTCGGGGCTGCTCTCCGGCAAGTACACGACCGACACGTCGTTCGCCGAGGGCGACCACCGCAACTACAACCGCCACGGCGAGGCCTTCGACCAGGGCGAGACCTTCAGCGGCGTCGACTACGACGACGGGGTGCGCGCCGCGCAGACCTTCGCGGCGTCCCTGCCGGACGCCGTCTCGGTCCCGCAGGCGGCGCTCGCGTGGATCATCGCGCAGGACGGCGTCACCGCGGCGATCCCCGGCGCCCGCAATCCGGAGCAGGCCCGGTCGAACGCCGCAGCCGGCGACCTGCCGCCGATCGAGGGACTGGACGCCACCGTGCACGACCTGTACGACACCTGGTTCCGCGCGAGCGTCCACGACCGCTGGTGAACCTGCGGAGTGTCGCGGTCGCGGCGGCCGCACTCCTGCTGGTGTCCGGGTGTGCCGCACCCGGACAGGTCACCGCCCGCGACGCTCCGCCCTGGCCACGCCCCGCCGACCTGACGGGTCGCGCGGATTCCGCCGGGCTCCGGAACGTCTGGGGCGAACGACTCGCCGAGCACGTGCACACGCACCTGACGATCCTGGACGGCGACGAACCGGTGACCGTCCCCGCGAACGTCGGGCACTCGGACAGCCGGAAGTTCGCCGCGGAGATCCACACGCACGACACGTCGGGCATCGTGCACGTCGAGTCGCCGACGGAGCAGACGTTCACGCTCGGGCAGTTCTTCGACGAGTGGGGCGTCTCGCTCGGTCCGGAGCACGTCGGTGGCCTGCGCGGCGAACTGACGGTGTGGGTCGACGGGCACCGGCGGATCGGCAACCCGCGCTCGATCGAGCTGACGGACCTGCGCCAGATCGTCCTCGTCGTCACGACCGTCGGCGAGGTCCCGCACCTGCCGGCGCCCTTCGACTGGCCGCCCCAGTACGACTAGCGCCGGAACCGGCTCGGCTCAGGCCTCCTTCGCCGCGACCCACGACAGGTCGAGGTCCCACTGCGCGACCGACCCGGCCGGCAGCTGCCAAACGTACTCGTTCTTGAGCTTCTTGCCGTCCTCGCGGAACGGCCCCGTCCGGTACGGGTAGAACGCCACCGTCGGCAGCGTGCCGGGCGGCGCCGTGCGGATGGCGTTCGAGAAGTCCTTGTTCAGCCGGCGCAGCTGCGCGATCACGTCGCCCCGGGCGGCATCCGCGTCGAACTCGCCAGCGCCCGAGGCGAGCTGGAACGCGATGTGCAGCTGCCGGTCACCGCGGTCGTCCTCGTAGCTGATCAGCCGGTGGTTCTCGACGGCCTCGAGCAGCTCCGGGTCGCCGTACACGACGTCCCGCACCACGTCCGGTGCGACGACGGCGCCGTTGTAGTCGACCGACAGGTCGGACCGGCCGTAGTGGAACAGCAACGGCAGGTCGAGCTCGGCCTCGGCGGCGAGCGCCGCGTGTCCGGTCGCCCGCAGCACGGACCGCAGCTCCTTCATCCGCACCACGTGTCCGCGGTCGTGGATGTTGTAGCGGATGCGTGGGCTGATGTTCTCGGAGCGGGCGATGGTGACGACGAGTTCGCCGAGGTCGTTCGTCTCGATCAGGTAGCCGAACGGGTTGAACTGGAACACCATCGGCAGCACCCCGTACTCGCCCTGCTTGGTCAGGGCGGCGGAGAGTTCCGGTGACGCGGCGATCGCCCGGCGCAGCTGCACGCTGAACGGTGTCTCGATGCCGAGGTTGATCTCGAGGTCGCTCGCCCCGTAGGAGCCGAGCACGGCCTGCGCGTACTGCTCGATGTGGGCGCGCATGTTCTCGCTGATGCCCTCGCCCCCGAACGCGGCGACGATCGTGTACCGGCTCCAGTCGAGCCGGTCGTCCTCGAACAGGGCCTTCAGGAACGGTGGGTAGCTGCAGATGATGTAGGTGAAGTCGGTGCCGAACTCGCGCATCGTCTGCACGATCTTGTCGCGGTCCGGGCCGATCGACTTGATCATGGAGGACTCGGTGAGCGAGGCGGTCACGTTCATCCCGGTGGCCCATGCCCCGAGCGAGAAGGCGTTGAGCACGAAGGGCTGCTTCGACAGGTCCTTCGCGGTGCGGGAGAACCCGAGCTGCAGCAGCTGTCGGGTGGCCTGGCGTTCGTCGGGGCCGCGCACCCAGCTGGTCGGGGTGCCGCTCGACCCGCTGGACTCGTCGACGACGACTCCGCGTCGGGGCAGGCGTCCGTCGATGCAGCGCTCGGGGATGCTCCAGCGCTTGACGTAGGAGTCCTTGTCCATCTCGGGGAGTCCCGAGATCGCCGCGGCGATCCCGCCACGGGTGTCGAGCCGGGAGGCGCGTCCGGACTCCGCCAGGAACGCGCGGTACGCGGGGACCCGCTTCGCAGCCCGTTCCGCGGTTCGCCATGCGCGCCAGCGTCCGAGGGTCCAGCGGAGCGGCTCGATGCCCGGTGTGAGCAGGAGCTTGTGGGTGCCGACGCGGGGCATGAACAGCGCGACGAAGGTCTCGACGATCCTCACCACCGAGAACACCGCGGCGCGCTTCACCGGGTCCGCCCGACGGTCATCGCTGCTGCGGGTCGGCGGTGTGCCAGGGGTGGCGGGTCGCTGTGTCCGAAGCGGAACAGCATCCAGGCCATCCGCCCGTCGGACTCGTCGACGCCCGCGCGTTCCACGAACGCGGCGTGTGACCGCGGGTTGGTGATCACGGTCCCGAAGGGGTGCACGGCGATGCCGCGTGCGGAGAACTCGAGCCAGATGCGCATGAAGACCCGTCCGGCTTCGACGTACTCGGCCGGGGTGCTGAACGGTCCCTCGAGCCAGGCGAGCTGTCGGACGCCCCGCATGGTGGACAGGTACACCCTGCGGAAGACCCCGCCGATGCCCGGGGCCTGCCAGAGTCCGCGGTGCTCCATGGCGAACCGGAGCACCGGGCCGGGCATGAGCATCGTCTCGGCGGACAGCCCGTCGCCGGTGGCCGCTGCCTGTCGCTTCGAGAACCGCAGCCAGTGCAGGATCTCGTGGTGCACGGCGTCGTGCTGCAGGTCGTCGAACAGGGTCTCCTGGTTGACGCGCACGATCTCGTCGACGGTGGCCCGGTCGTCGGTGGTCCGGAAGCGCTGCCCGGCTGCCGACGCGATGTCGGACGCGGCCTCGATCGCGTCGGTGTCGACGAGCGTCGCGTCGTAGGGCCTGCGCGAGGTGCGCCGTGCGAGGAAGCCGGCCAGGGCCTCCCGGTCGTCCGCGGTGACCACGTGCGGACGCAACGTCACCGTGCCCAGCCGGTGCAGGTGGTCGTCCGCCGTCCCGTCGTGCCCCGGACCGTCGTCACCCGGACCCGCGCTGAGCCGACCGAAGTCCATCTCGGCGTGGTCGAGCCGTTCCTGCACGGTGAACCCGTGCGCCCGTGCCACCACGTCGAGCCCGGCCAGGAACACCCCGGCGCAGACGTGCCCGAACGGGATGCCGAACGACTCCGCCGGCAACCCCCGTCGCAGGTCGTAGAACACGGTCGCGGTGCGGTCGTCCTCGACGCGCACGACGATCGGTTGCGAGTTGTGCGGCGACGGGTAGTGCCGCGCGTCCTCGATGATGCCCGTCCACGGTGATGCCATCGTTCCCCCTCGGTGGTCCCTGGCGACGATCATACGAATCCCCTCGGCGCCCCATGCCCCTCGGGGAATGCGCTGTGCAGAACTCGTGCGTAGCCTGCTCCTCGTGATGACCATCCGCACCGGCACCGACCTCGCCGCGGTCGAGGACGTCGTCGACGCCGTGACGGCGCACGGCGAGCGGTACCTGGACCGGGTGTTCACCCTTCGGGAGCGCACCGACACCGGCGACGACCCGGAGCGGCTCGCTGCCCGGTTCGCGGGCAAGGAGGCCGTCGTGAAGCTGCTCCGGCCGGCTCCGGACCAGGCGATCCCGCTGCGTGACGTCGCCGTCGTGCTCGACGCGAGCGGTGCCCCCACGGTCGAGCTGTCCGGAGCGGCCGCGGCCCTGGCGGAGTCGATCGGGTGCGGCCCGATCGCGGTCTCGTTGGCACACGAACGGGGGCTCGCGGTGGCGACGGCGGTGGCCCTCTCGGAGCGCTGACCCGGTGCTCCGGACAGGGGTGCGGTTTCCCGCACCCGCACGGCGGTTTCCCGAGGGCCGTTCCTCTTTATGGTTGCCGTCATGGAACAGGACCCGAACCCCTCCAGCACCACCGCGACGATCGCCGACCCGGCCACCGACCGGGCCGTCCGTCGCGCCCTCGCCGAGCACGGCCGACTGACGGTCGACGCGTGGGACGTCGCGTCGATCGCCGACCTCTACGCCCTCGGCCTGACCTCGCACGCCACCGTCAACGTGATGCTCGCGGTGGAGTCGGACCTCGACGTCGAGTTCCCCGACTCCGTGCTGAACCGGTCCACCTTCGCGAGCGTCGAGTCGATCACCGCCGCCGCGGAGCTCGCCTCGTGACCCTGGTCCTGCCCGCACCGTCGGTCATCGACCGCTTCGCCGAGCGTGCGAGCGCGGTGGCCGAGGTCGCCGCACAGTTCGCCGACGAGGTCGACCGCGACGCCCGGCCCCCGCGCGAGGCCATCGCCGCGATGCGGGAGTACGGCCTGCTCGCGGCAGCGGTGCCGACCGAGCACGGTGGCGAGGGTGCCTCCGTGTCCGAGCTCTCCGCGATCGCGACCGAACTCGGCCGGGCCTGTGCCGCGACCGGCATGGTGTTCGCGATGCACCAGGGCCAGGTCATGGCGCTCTGGCGGCACGGCGGCGACGGTGCCGGCGTGCTCGAGACCATCGGGGCCGTCCGTGACGGGGCGCTCGTCGCATCGGCCACCACCGAGCGCGGCGTCGGCGGCGACGCCCGGCGTTCCACCTGTTCCATCGAGCCCACCGACGACGGCCGGATCCGCCTGCGCAAGGACGCGCCGGTGATCTCGTACGCCACCGAGGCCGACGCGGTGTTCGTCACCGCCCGCCGCGACCCGGACGCCCCGGCGTCGGACCAGCGACTGCTCATCTGCCGCACCGACACGATGGTCCTGTCGCAGACGTCCACCTGGGACACCATGGGGCTCCGCGGCACGTGCAGCAACGGGTGGATCCTCGACACCGAGACGACGACCGACCGGGTGTTCCGCGACGACTACGCCACGATCTCCGCCCAGACCGTCCTGCCGGTGTCGCACGTGCTCTGGGCCTCGGTCTGGCTCGGCATCGCGGTATCGTCCGCCGAACGTGCCCGCAGCGCCGTCCGCAAGCAGGCCCGCGCCGCCGTCGGGACGACCCCGCCCGGTGCCCTCCGGCTGGCCGAGCTCCTGGTCGACCTGCAGGCCCTGGCCGACTCGGTGCGCCACGCCGCCGAACGGTTCGACGCCGCCGCCGACGACCCGGACGTGCTGGCCTCGAGCGCGTACGCCCTCGCCGCGAACGCCCTGAAGATCGGTGCGTCCGAGCGCGTCACCGACATCGTCACGAAGGCGCTGCGCATCGTCGGGATCGCGGGCTACGCCGCCTCGGGTCCGATGAGCATCGCCCGACACCTCCGAGACGCCCACGGTGCCGCCGTCATGGTGAGCAACGACCGTCTCCTCAAGAACGACGCCGACCTGGCCATCATGACGGGAGTGATCCTGTGACCATCACGGACACCACCACCGCGGACACCGCCGCCGCACTCGACGCCGCACGCGCCGCCCTCCGCGCCCGCCTGCTCACCGACGGCGTCCTCCTCGACCTCGGCACGCCCGGCCTCTACGGGCGCACCGGGGTCTTCGAGCGCGTGTACGCCGCGGTCGACGCCGCAGCGGTGCGGAGCCAGCAGCACCTCGGCGCCGAGGTGCTGCGCTTCCCGCCGGTCGAGCCGCTCGCGTCGTTCGAGCGCACCGACTACATCGCGTCGTTCCCGGACCTCGCCGCGTCGATCTCCGGGTTCACCGGCGACGACCGCACCCACCGCGCACTGCTCGCCGCCCGTGAGCGCGGTGAGCGCTGGGAGGGGTTCCTCGAGCCGGCCGACCTCATGCTCACCCCCGCGGTCTGCCACCCGGTCTACGGCCTGATCGGCGACACCGTGCCCCAGCAGGGCCGGGCCTTCGACGTCCTCGGCGACTCCTTCCGCCGTGAGCCCTCGCTCGACCCGATGCGCCTGCAGGCCTTCCACATGCACGAGTTCGTGCACGTCGGCACCCCCGCGTCCGCGGCGGCCCACCGGGACGGCAGCATCCCGGTGATGCGCGCGCTGCTCGAGTCATTCGGGCTCGAGATCGACGTCGTCCCCGCGAACGACCCCTTCTTCGGCCGCGTCGGGCAGATGCTCGCCCGCAACCAGGTCGAGCAGGCGCTCAAGTTCGAGTTCGTGACGAAGGTCTACGGCCCCGACCACGACGCCACCGCGATCAGCTCCGCGAACCTGCACGAGGACCACTTCGGCACCTCGTTCGGCCTCCGCACCGAGGACGGACAGGTCGCGCACAGCGCCTGCATCGCGTTCGGCCTGGAGCGCATCACCATCGCCCTGTTCGCCGCCCACGGCACGGACCTCGACGCCTGGCCGGCGTCCGCCCGCGCCGCCCTCGCCCTGTGACCACGCTGCACGGCTGGTCCGGATCGCCGGCGATCCGCGCCGCGGTCCAGCTCCCCGCCGCCGCGCGCGCCGGCGTCGTCATCTGCCCGCCGCTCGGGCAGGAGGGCGTCATCGCGTACCGCACGCTCCGTCTGCTGGCCGACCGCCTGGAGGCCCGTGGCATCGCCTCGATGCGCTACGACCCGTCCGGACGTGGTGACGGCGCCCCCGACCCCACGCCGGACGCGCAGGTCCGGTCCGCGCGCCACGCCGCCGCCGTGCTCCGCACGACGGGGGTGCAGCACGTCGCCTTCGTCGGGCTGGCCTCGGCGGCCCTCGTCGCGGCGAACGCGGCCGCGGACACCGACGGCCTCGTCGTCTGGGACGCCCCGGCATCGGGCAAGGGGTGGCTCCGTCGGCAGCGCGCCCTCGCGACCATCACGATCGGTGCCGACCGCGTGGTCGACGGCGTCGAGAGCCTCATCGGGTTCGACGTCGAGCCGGACGAGGCCGCCGCACTCTCGGACCTCGCCTTCGCCCCGCGCACCGGACCCACCGTCGCGCTCGTCCGTCCGGGTGCCCGGCCGCCGAAGCCCCTCGGTGGCGTCGACGTGACCGAGGTCACCGGCAGCGCCGAGCTCCTCGACGGCACGAGCATCCACGCCCGCATCCCCGGAGCCGCCGTCGACACCGTCGTCGCCTGGCTCGACACCTGGGCACCCGAGACGGCGGTGCCCGTCCGCGTGCCCGTCCTCGACGAGGTCCTCGACGTCGACGGCCGCGTGTCGGAGCGGATCGTCCACCTCGGCGATCAGGGGCTGTTCGGGATCGAGACCGTCTCGTCCGCCCAGCACCACGACGCCCCCGTCGTCGTGCTCCACAGCGGCGGCGCCGAGCACCGGGTGGGCGCCACCGACTACCAGGTCGAACTCGCCCGCGCCCTCGCCCGCGACGGCGCCCGGGTCGTCCGGGTCGACCGCCGTGCCACCGGCGAGAGCACCGGCGTGCACGAGGACGAGCGGAGCTTCCTGTTCGCGCAGGAGTGGGTCGAGGACCAGTCCGCCGTCGTCACCGCCCTCGCCACGCCCTCGGACCGGCTCGTGCTCGTCGGCATGTGCGCCGGCGCCTGGGTCGCGGGCCGCGCCGTCGAGGAGGCCCCGCGCCTCGTCGTCGAGATCAGCCCGAACGACTACCGTCGCGTCCCGGCCGAGCCCGGCTCGTACGCCGACGGGGTCCGGGCTGTCGACGCCCCGTCGCCCGCCCGGATGTGGGTGCGCGAGCGGTACAACCGGTTCGTGCCGAAGGCCGTCCGCGACCGGATCGCCCGTCGCGACCGGATGGGCGGGGTCGTCGGCCACGTCCGCCCGCTCGTCGAGCACGGCACCGACGTCGTCGTGATCGTCGCTCCCGAGGACGCAGCCCTGTTCGACCGGCTCGGCGGGCAGAAGGCCGTCCGGCGCTGGCCCGGTGACGACCGTCGCGGCTCGGTGTCCGTCGTCCGCGTCGAGGACGGCGACCACGCGCTGTTCTCCCCGACGATGCGCGAGGCCGTCGTCACCGAGGTGCGCTCCCGCGTCGCAGCGACGTTCCCCGTCCACACCTGACGAGGGCCGCCTGGCGGGCAGTCCGTGCGGCTGCATGTTCCGACGATCCACGTGTCGAACGACTCGTGGTCTGTCGCCACATGCTCACGCATGCAATGCGGGTCAGACGAGGGCGAGTGTCCTGGCGACCGCGGCAGGGTGCTCGACGTGGGCGAAGTGCCCGCAGTCGTCGAGCAGCACCGTCCGGACCTGCGGCACGATCTCCCGCAGGGCCTCCAGGTCCGAGACCCGCGCGAACACGTCGTCGCGCCCGGCGATGGCGGTGACCGGACAGGACACCGACCGCCAGCGCTGGAGGTCGTACCCGCCCGCCGCCCGCGCCGCGTCGGTGAAGCGGGTCGGCCGGAGCTCCTCGACGAAGGCGTCGAGGACACTCGCGTCGAGCCGGCGCACGTGCGTGAAGACCGGCGCGGCGACGAGCGGCAGCAGCCCGACCCGCGCGAGTCCGCGGAGCATGCGCCCAGCGGCCTCACCGGTGACGGTGAGTCCTGCGCGCAGGAGCGTGAACGCCGGCAGGGTCCGGAGCCCCCGCAGCGGGTGACGGGCGGCGGCGGCGGTCGCGACCGTGGTGCCGGACACGAGGCCGACGGAGCGGACACGCTCGGGCGCCACGACGGCGAGGTGCATGCCGACGAACGCCCCCAGCGAGTGCCCGACGACGTCCACGCGGTGCACCCCGAGCGTGTCGAGGACGGTCGTCAGCGCCTCGGCGACGACGTCGAGGTCGAGCGGACCGTCCGGAGCCGGCGAGGACCCCCAGCCCGGCAGGTCCACGAGCACCAGCCCGCGGACGCCGACGCCCTGTGCGGCCTGCAGCAGCGGCGTCCACGTCGACCAGGAGCCGGCGACGCCGTGCAGCAGCAGGACGGGGTCCGGGCCGGCGCGGTGGTGCACCACGACGGGCCCGGTCGGGGCCCCCACGACCGTGCGGGTCAGCCCCCAGGCGCCGGGCGTGACGCGCACCGGGTACGGGGCGTACGCATCAGCGGCGACGCCGTGACCACGTGGGTCGGTGTCGATGGCGTGCACCGGGCCTCCTGTCCGACCGTCGACGCGGACGCGTCCGTCAGGAGGGGTTCGGAACGCTAGCCGACGGGGACGGGTGCCGAGCAGGCGGCGAGCCGGTCGAGGGCCGCCTTGTACTCGGCGACGTCGCGCTGCAGACCGGGCTCGGTGATGATCGAGGCCTTGATCCGACCCTGCACGTCGATGACGAAGGTCGCGCGCGTGGCGAAGCCCTTCTTCTCGAGGAACACGCCGTACTCCTTCGAGACCGCGCCGTGCGGCCAGAAGTCGGCGAGCAGCTCGAAGTCGTAGCCGTTCGTCTCGGCGAACGACCGGAGCGTCGCCTTCGAGTCGACCGAGATGCCGAGGAGCTCGATGCGCTGGTCCTGGAACATCGTGATGTTGTCCTGCAGGGTGCAGAGCTCGTTCGTGCAGCCGGACGAGAACGCCAGCGGGAAGAAGACGAGTGCGACCGGGCGGTTGCCGCGGAAGTCGCTGAGTCGGACGTGCTCTCCGAACTGGTTCGGGAGCTCGAAGTCCGGCGCGAGTGAGCCGATCTCCAGTGCCATCGCTACGTGTGCTTCTTCCTCGGGCGTGGGGTGTGCCCGTCGGGTCCGTGCGCCGCAGATCGCTTGTGCACGATCGGCCATGCTACGCCGACGACACGCGAATGCAAGCACCCGTCCACCTGCACGTCACCATCAGCATCAGCGTCGGTCCTGGGGCCTAGAGTGGACGGGGCCCCAGCCGGTCGCGACCCGACCACCGGAGCCACCATGTCCACCACCACGAGAACGAACGAGGTCAAGGGTGACGGTGAACGACCAGGACCCGTACAGCACCGGGGCGAACGACCAGGATCCGCAGGAGACCGCCGAATGGCGTGAGTCCCTCGACGGGCTGGTCCAGACCCACGGACACCAGCGCGGTCGCGAGATCATGCTGAGCCTGCTCAAGCGGTCCAAGGAACTGCACCTCGGTGTGCCGATGGTCCCGACGACGGACTACGTGAACACCATCGCGCCGGAGAACGAGCCGGAGTTCCCCGGCGACGAAGAGCTGGAGCGCCGGTACCGCCGCTGGATCCGCTGGAACGCGGCCATCACGGTGCACCGCGCGCAGCGTCCCGGCATCGCGGTCGGCGGGCACATCTCGACGTACGCGTCGAGCGCCGCGATGTACGAGGTCGGCTACAACCACTTCTTCCGCGCGCAGGACCACCCCTCCGGTGGCGACCAGGTCTTCTTCCAGGGCCACGCGTCCCCCGGCATGTACGCCCGCGCGTACATGGAAGGGCGCCTCTCCGAGGACCAGCTCGACGGGTTCCGGCAGGAGAAGTCGCACGCCGGCGGCGGCCTGTCGTCGTACCCGCACCCGCGCCTCATGCCGCACTTCTGGCAGTTCCCGACGGTGTCGATGGGCATCGGTCCGATCAACGCGATCTACCAGGCGCAGCAGGCCAAGTACCTGTCGAACCGCGGCATCAAGGACGCCATGGACCAGCAGGTCTGGGCGTTCCTGGGCGACGGCGAGATGGACGAGGTCGAGTCCCGCGGGCAGCTCCAGGTCGCCGCGAACGACGGCCTCGACAACCTGAACTTCGTCATCAACTGCAACCTGCAGCGACTCGACGGTCCGGTCCGTGGCAACGGCAAGATCATCCAGGAGCTCGAGGCGTTCTTCCGCGGTGCGGGCTGGAACGTCATCAAGGTCGTCTGGGGCCGCGAGTGGGACGACCTGCTCGCCCGTGACACCGAGGGCGCGCTCCTCAACCTGATGAACCAGACGCCGGACGGCGACTACCAGACGTACAAGGCCGAGAACGGTGCCTACGTGCGCGAGAACTTCTTCGGGCGCGACCCGAAGGCGCTCGAGCTCGTCAAGGACTACACCGACGACCAGATCTGGAACCTCAAGCGCGGTGGCCACGACTACCGCAAGGTCTACGCCGCGTTCAAGGCCGCGACCGAGCACAAGGGCCAGCCGACCGTCATCCTGGCGAAGACGGTCAAGGGCTACGGCCTCGGCCCGAGCTTCGAGGGCCGCAACGCGACCCACCAGATGAAGAAGCTCACGCTCGACAACCTCAAGCAGTTCCGCGACGAGATGCGCATCCCGATCTCCGACGCGCAGCTGGAAGAGAACCCCTACACGCCGCCGTACTACCACCCGGGCAACGACGACGAGGCGATCCAGTACATGCACGAGCGTCGTCGCGCGCTCGGTGGCTACGTGCCGGAACGTCGCACGAAGTACACGCAGTTCACGCTGCCGGACGACTCGAAGTACCAGGTCGTCAAGAAGGGCTCCGGCAAGCAGGAGGTCGCCACCACCATGGCGTTCGCGCGCCTGCTGAAGGACCTGCTGCGCTCGCCCGACTTCGGTGACCGCGTGGTCCCGATCATCCCGGACGAAGCACGCACGTTCGGCATGGACGCCTACTTCCCGTCGGCGAAGATCTACAACCCGAACGGCCAGCACTACACGTCGGTCGACCGCGAGCTCCTGTTGGCCTACAAGGAGAGCCCGCAGGGCCAGATCATCCACGTCGGCATCAACGAGGCGGGCGCCCTCGCGGCGTTCACCGCGGTCGGTACCTCGTACTCGACACAGGGCGAGCCGCTGATCCCGGTCTACGTCTTCTACTCGATGTTCGGGTTCCAGCGCACCGGCGACGCCATCTGGGCCGCTGGCGACCAGATGACCCGTGGCTTCATGATCGGCGCGACCGCCGGCCGCACCACGCTGACGGGCGAAGGTCTGCAGCACGCGGACGGCCACTCGCCGCTCCTCGCCACGACGAACCCGGCCGTCGTCTCGTACGACCCGGCGTACGGCTACGAGATCGGCCACATCGTCAAGGCCGGCCTCGACCGCATGTACGGCACGAACGAGGACGGCTCGCCGAAGCACGCCGACCCGAACGTCATGTACTACCTGACGGTCTACAACGAGCCGCTGGTCCAGCCGGCCGAGCCCGAGGGCGTCGACGTCGAGGGCATCCTCAAGGGGATGTACCTGCTCAAGCCGAGCGAGCACGACGGGCCGAAGGCCCAGCTGCTCGCGTCCGGTGTCGCCGTGCCGTGGATCCTCGAGGCGCAGCAGCTCCTCGCCGAGGACTGGGGCGTGTCGGCCGACGTCTGGAGCGTCACGAGCTGGGGTGAGCTGTACCGCGATGGTGTGGCCGCCGAGCAGCAGGCGTTCCTCAACCCGAACGAGCCGGCCCGCACGCCGTTCGTCACCGAGCGTCTGCTCGACACCGAGGGGCCGGTCGTCGCCGTGAGCGACTTCATGCACCTGGTGCAGGAGCAGATCCGCCCGTTCGTGCCGACCGACTACGCCACCCTCGGCGCCGACGGCTTCGGCTTCTCGGACACCCGTCCGGCCGCTCGCCGCTTCTTCCACATCGACGGCCCCTCGGTCGTCGTGCGGACGCTGCAGCAGCTCGCCCGCCAGGGCAAGGTCGACGGCGCGCTCGTCCAGCAGGCGATCGACAAGTACCGCCTGCACGACGTGACCGCCGGCACCACCGGCAGCGCGGGCGGCGAGAGCTGATCAACCCGTGACGACGGTCCGCCCGGACCACGAGAGCCAGGAGAGCGCGCGCGAGCGTGCGCTCTCCTGGCTCCGTCAGGTGTCCGGAGAACTCTCCACCGCGACGATCAAACGGCTCGAGGACACGCTCCCCTGGTACAGCGAGATGCCACCGGGGCGCCGCTCCGCCGTGGGTCTCGTCGCCCAGGCCGGCATCACCTCGTTCATCAGCTGGCTCGAGGGCACCGCGTCGACGCCGTGGATCGCCGCAGCCGACGTCTTCGGGTCCGCCCCGCGGGAACTCCTGCGCTCGGTGAGCCTGCAGCAGACCCTGCAGCTCATCCGCGTCGTGGTGACCGTGGTCGAGGAACGCGCCGCCGACGACGAGATGCTGCAGGAGGCGATCCTCAAGTACTCCCGCGACATCGCGTTCGCCGCCGCGGACGTCTACGCCCGCGCGGCCGAGGCCCGTGGCCTGTGGGATGCCCGGCTCGAAGCGCTCGTGGTCGACTCGATCCTCTCCGGCGAGTACGACGACGAACTGCCGTCCCGCATCGCCGCCCTCGGATGGCACGGCCACGGCGAGGTCGCGGTGCTCGTCGGCACCGCACCGAAGCAGCTCGAGGTCGACCAGGTCCGCCGTACCGCACGGCACATGGACGCCGACGTGCTGGTCGGGGTCCAGGGATCGCGGCTCGTCGTGGTGATCGGCCGCGCCACCCCGCGCGACGACGTCCCCGAGGGCGAGGAGCCCGTCTCCTTCACGACCATCGCGCAGGCCCTCGAACCGCTGTTCGGCGAGGGCCACCTGGTGCTCGGCAACGAGGTCCCCGGCGTCGTCGACGCGTCGACCAGCGCGAAGGCCGCCCTCGCCGGGTTCGCCGTCGCGCGTGCCTGGCGCGGCGTGCCCCGCCCGGCCCTGGCCGACGACCTGCTGCCCGAACGAGCCCTGGCCGGCGACCCGCTCGCCCGGTCGGCCCTGGTGCAGCGCATCTACGTCCCGCTCAAGGACCAGTCCACCGAGCTCCTGCAGACGCTGTGGTGCTACCTGGACACCGGCCGCTCGCTCGAGGCCACGGCGCGCGAGCTCTTCGTGCACCCGAACACCGTGCGCTACCGCCTGCGCCGGGTCGCCGACATCATCGGGTGGGACGCCACGCACGCGCGCGACGCCCTGATCGTGCAATCGGCGCTCATCCTCGGCGCGATGTCCGAGTCCGCGACCGGACGCCGCCGCATCACCCCACGGCGGTAGCGCGCCCCGGCGCTGGAGCACCCCACGGCGGTAGCGCACCCCGGCGCTGGAGCACCCCACGGCGGTGGCGCACCCCGGCGCTGGAGCACCCCGCGGCAGAACGCCAGCCGGCCGAACCCGGCGGACGGTAGAGACCCGACAATGTCGCGCGGGGATTCGTGTGGGAAGTCCACACGGGCCTCGCGGGACGAGAACGCGAGGATTGTCCGGTGATCGTCGTCGTCGCGCCCGGACAGGGCTCCCAGACCCCCGGCTTCCTCGCCCCCTGGCTCGAGGACGCCGCCGTTCGTGAACGAGTCGGGCAGTGGTCGGAGTCGATCGGCGTCGACCTCGCCGAGCACGGCACGAACTCCGACGCGGACACCATCAAGGACACCGCGCTCGCACAGCCCCTCATCGTCGCCGCCGGCCTGGTGACCGCCGACGCGCTGCTCGCCGAGGGCCGTCGTGCCCTGGTGGGCGGGGTCGCCGGACACTCGGTGGGCGAGTTCACCGCCGCCGCGGTCGCCGGGATCCTCGAGCCGACCGACGCCGTCGCCCTGGTCGCCGAGCGCGGCCGGGCCATGGCCGACGCCGCAGCGCTCGAGCCCACCTCGATGGCCGCCGTCCTCGGTGGCGACGCCGACGCCGTGACCGCAGCCCTCGCCGAGCACGGCCTGGTGCCCGCGAACCACAACGGTGGCGGCCAGACCGTCGTCGCCGGTGCGGCCGACGCCATCGCGGCCCTCGCCGCCGACCCGCCCGCCAAGGCCCGTGTGATCCCGCTCGCCGTGGCCGGTGCGTTCCACACGCGGTACATGGCCCCCGCCGTCGAGCGGGTCTCCCCGGTCGCGGCGACCGCCACGGTGCAGGACCCGACCCTGCCGATCTGGACGAACGCCGACGGCTCCCGGGTCGACGACGGTCGCCGCTTCGTCGACCTGATGGTCCAGCAGATCGCGAACCCCGTGCACTGGGACGCGGTCATGGAGTCCTTCTCCACCGCCGGCGTGACCGGCATCATCGAGCTCGCACCCGCCGGTGCCCTCGTCGGCCTCGCGAAGCGCGGCCTCCGCGGCACGCCGACCGTCGCCATCAAGACCCCCGACGACCTGCCTGCGGCGATCGACCTGCTGCAGCGCGCGGGCCAGGAAGCAGACGCAACCGCATGACCGACCCGACCACCCCGACGGACGCGCCCACGGGCCTCCCGACCGGGTCCGCGCGCCCGCTGCTGCAGCAGCGCCGCGGCCACGAGTTCACACGGATCCTGGCGTTCGGCGCCGCCCGCGGCGAGAACGTCGTGCCGAACGACGACCTCGTCGGCCCGATCGACTCGTCCGACGAGTGGATCCGGCAGCGCACCGGCATCATCACCCGCAAGCGCGCCGGCAAGGACGTCGAGGCCGTCGACCTCGCCGAGGCCGCCGCGCGCGAGGCCATCGAGAAGGCCGGCATCGAGCCGTCCCAGATCGGCGTCGTGCTCGTGAGCACCGTCACGCACACGGTCGCGACCCCGTCGATGGCGTCGCTGCTCGCCGAGCGCATCGGCGCCACCCCGGCCGCCGCGTACGACATCAGCGCCGCCTGCGCCGGGTACGCCTACGGCATCGCCCAGGCCGACTCGTTCATCAAGTCCGGGCTCGCCGACCACGTGCTGGTCGTCGGGGCCGAGAAGCTCAGCGACGTCGTCGACCCGACCGACCGCTCGATCTCGTTCCTGCTCGGGGACGGTGCCGGCGCCGCCGTGGTCGGCCCGAGCGACTTCCCGGGCATCGCCCCCACCATCTGGGGTTCCGACGGCTCGAAGTGGGACGCCATCGGCATGACCGCGACCTACAACGAGTGGGAGGCCGGGGCCCCCCGTCCGACGATGCGCCAGGCCGGGCAGACGGTGTTCCGCTGGGCCGTCTGGGAGATGGTCAAGGTCGCCCGCCAGGCGCTCGAGACCGCCGGGGTCCGCCCCGAGGACCTCGCCGCCTTCGTGCCGCACCAGGCGAACATCCGCATCATCGACGAGTTCGCCAAGCAGCTCGGCCTGCCCGAGACCGTGACGATCGCCCGCGACATCACCACCACCGGCAACACCTCCGCCGCGAGCATCCCGCTCGCCACGCACCGCCTGCTCGAGGAGCACCCGGACCTGTCGGGCGGCCTCGCCCTGCAGATCGGTTTCGGCGCCGGACTCGTCTTCGGCGCGCAGGTGGTCGTCCTCCCCTGATCCCCGCCCGGTCGCGCAACCGCGCGCCCGGTCCCCATCCCGACGAGCCTCCGCGCACCCGGACCCCGCGTGCCCTAGGCTGGTCAACGGTCAAACGACACCCCCCTTCAAGGAGAACACTCATGGCCCTGTCCAACGAAGAAGTCCTCGCCGGCCTGGCCGAGCTGATCAACGACGAGACCGGTATCGCCACCGACACCGTCGCCGCCGACAAGTCCTTCACGGACGACCTCGACATCGACTCCATCTCGATGATGACCATCGTGGTCAACGCCGAGGAGAAGTTCGACGTGAAGATCCCGGACGAAGAGGTCAAGAACCTCAAGACCGTGGGCAACGCGGTCGACTACATCGTCAAGGCCCAGGCCTGACACGAGCTTCCTGAGCGCCGCGGCCCGCGGACCCCTGCGGGCCACGGCGCTCATCTTGTTCACCCCAACGAAAGAACACGTCGTCCCATGACCAAGAAGACCGTCGTCGTCACCGGGATCGGTGCGATCTCACCCCTCGCCGCGACCGCCCCGGACACCTGGGACGCGCTGCTCGCCGGCAAGTCCGGCATCACCCGCATCGAGGACCCCCGCTACGCCGAGCTCGAACTCCCCGTGGAGTTCGCCGGCCAGGCGCGCCGGTTCCTCACCGACCAGCTCACCCGCCCCGAGTCGAAGCGCCTCGACCCCTCGTCGCAGCTGTCGCTCGTCGCGGCGCGCGAGGCCTGGGCCGACGCCGGGATCGACGACGAGTCGGTCGTGCCCGAGCGCCTGATCGTCGACTGGGCGACCGGCATCGGCGGCGTGAACACGCTGCTCGACGCCTGGGACACCCTGCGCGAGAAGGGCCCGCGTCGCGTCCTGCCGATGACGGTCCCCATGCTCATGGCGAACGGCCCCGCCGCCGCCATCGAGATGGAGTTCGGTGCCCGTGGCGGTGCCCGTACCTACCTGTCCGCCTGCGCGTCCTCGACCGAGTCGCTGGCCGAGGCGTACCGGCACATCGCCGACGGCGACGCCGACATCGTCATCACCGGTGGCGCCGAAGCCGCGCTGCACCCGCTCCCGCTGGCCGCGTTCGCCGCGATGCAGGCCCTGTCGCGCCGCAACGACTCCCCCGAAACCGCCTCGCGTCCGTACGACGTCACGCGTGACGGCTTCGTGCTCGGTGACGGTGCCGCGGCGCTCATCCTCGAGTCGAAGGAGCACGCGGAAGCCCGCGGCGCGACCATCTACGCCGAGGTCGCCGGTGCCGGCATCACCTCGGACGCCTTCCACATCACCGCGCCGGACCCCGAGGGCAGTGCCGCCGCCCGTGCGGTCCTGCAGGCACTCGAGCACGCCGACGCCAGCCGCGAGGACGTCGTGCACGTCAACGCGCACGCCACCTCGACGCCCGTCGGCGACGTCGCCGAGTACCACGCGATGCGTCGGGTCTTCGGCGACCACCTGGACGACGTCGTGGTGTCCGCGACCAAGGCGTCCACCGGGCACCTGCTCGGTGGTGCCGGAGCGATCGAGGCGGTCTTCACCGTCCTCGCACTGCACAACCGCGTCGCCCCGCCGACGATCAACCTGCACG
The DNA here is from genome assembly GCF_003234895.2 of Curtobacterium sp. MCBD17_026. NCBI lineage: Bacteria > Bacillati > Actinomycetota > Actinomycetes > Micrococcales > Microbacteriaceae > Curtobacterium > Curtobacterium sp. MCBD17_026. The sequence continues at coordinate 2,008,988 of NZ_CP126281.1, forward strand.
ACCAGGACCCGGAGATCGTCATGGACGTGGCCCGCGAGCCGCGTGCGCTGCCCGAGGGCGACTTGCTCGCGGTCAGCAACTCGTTCGGCTTCGGCGGCCACAACGCCGTGGTCGCGTTCCGCAGCGTCTGATCCGTCGCACCCTGTCAGGAGGCCCGTCCCGCGTCGTCGGGGCGGGCCTGGCGTCGTTCGGGTGGTCGGGTCAGCCGACGCGGTGCAGCCAGACGACCGGGTTGCCCTCGGCCGCGTGGCGGAAGGGCTCGAGCTCGTCGTCCCAGGCCTGACCGAGGGCGAGTCGGAGCTCACGGTGCAGCTCGAGGGCGTTGCTGCCCGCGACCTCCATCGCGTAGCGCACCCGGTCCTCGGGGATGACCATGTTGCCCGTGACGTCGGTCTGTGCGTAGAACACACCGAGGTCGGGCGTGTGCATCCAGCGGCCGCCGTCCGAGGCGCTCGTCGGCTCCTCGGTGACCTCGTACCGCAGGTGTTCCCACCCGCGCAGGGCCGATGCGATCGCGGCACCGGCACCCACCGCACCGGTCCACGTGTACTCGGTCCGGCGCGCACCGTCCTGTGCGGGCTGGTCGAGCCACGAGAAGTTCACGGCGCGGTTCATCGCGCGACCTGCTGCCCATTCGACGTGCGGGCAGAGCGCGCGGGGTGAGGAGTGCACGTAGAGCACTCCTGTCGTCGTTCCGTTCACGGTTCCTCCGATACGTCAGGTGCGACTTCCCCATCGACCTGGTGCGGAGGATCCTGACCCGGGGGCCACGGAACCATCGGTATGCGATTGTGATGTCCCGACGGGACACGCCCATTATGCAGCGCCACGCCTGGGAACGGCAAGGACCCGAACAGATCAGTGCCACGACGACCCGTCAGTGCAGAACGGCACCGCTCGCGTCGACCGGGTGCCGCTCCCCCGCCGTGATCGGTACCGGGACGCGGTTGTCCTCCGGTGGGATCGGACACGCGTACTGGTACGAGAACGCGCACGGCGGCAGGACCAGCCGGTTCCAGTCGAGCTCGACCGTGCCCTCGGCGCCGGGGTCGTCGAGGTACAGGAACCGCCCCATCGAGTAGGTGCTGCCCGGGTCGTCCTCGGGCAGGGCACTCGTGGCGTCCTGCACGATGAGCTGCAGCCGCGCGGCTCCGCGGTGGGCAGCCGACCGGACGGCGACGAAGCGCACCGTGGCACCACCCACGACGGTCTCGACGTGTCCGGCGACCGGCAGGGCGTCGCCGGCGGCGTCACGGACGCTGCCACGGGCCTCCGGGGCGTCCCCGACCAGCGGGACGTACGTACCGGACGTCACCCAGTCGCCGGACCACGCGAAGCGCGCGATCTGCGCGAAGCGGGCGATCGCCTCGGACGACGGGTCCCAGACGCGCAGGGTGTCGCCGCTGACGGTGCCGGCGAAGCCGTCCGGCAGCGCGACGGTCGACGGCACGACGGCGGTGTCCCCGGCCACCAGGACCGTGCCGTCGACCGGGACGCCGTCGACGACGACGCCGTCCGGTGCCTCGGCGGTCACGGTGAGTCCGCCGACGGCCGGGGCCCACGTCCCGGGGACCGGCCAGACCGGCTGCGGGTGGTCGACGTGCTGGGCGTTCACCAGGGCGAGCGGCCCACGGGCACTGCGCGCCCAGCGGTCACGGTCGTGGACGTGCTCGGCGAAGGCGGCGACGACCGCGTCGTCAGGTGTGCCGGTGCCGCTCGTCACGCCTGCTCCTGGCGGGGGTAGATGACCTTCTGCACGATGATGATGACCGACGCCGCGACGGGCAGCGCCACGAGCGCGCCGAGCACGCCGCCGATCGTGCCGCCCGCGACCGCTGCGATGACCACGAGGGCGCCGGGCACCTGGACGGCCCGCGACATGATGCGCGGCGAGATCAGGTAGGCCTCGACCTGCATGTAGACCAGGTAGTAGATGCCCGAGAACAGGGCGGTGGCCGGCGACGCGAAGAAGCAGAGGAGCGAGATCACGATCGCGGCGGCCAGCGTGCCGACCAGCGGGATCAGCGAGCCGAGGAACGCGATGAACGCGAGCAGCACGGGCAGCGGCGCACCGATGATGAGCAGGAAGATGAAGCTCAGGATGCCGTTGATGAGCGCCTGCGACACCTGCCCGACGACGTACCGGCCGACCGCCTGCGTGATCTGCTCGCTCACGTCGATGAAGTTCTGGCGACGCGACGCCGGGACGAACCGGTAGGCCGCGCGCTTCATGCCCCGCATCGACGCGAGGAAGTACAGCATCAGGATGATGACGATGAGCGCCCCGGTGACCCCGGACAGGATCCCGCTGCCGACCGCCAGGATCCCGCCGCCGACGCTGAGCAGGTTGCCCGGCTTCTCGACGAAGGACTGCAGCGACTGCAGCGCGTGGTCGATGTCGAACGACCCGGCGAACTGCTTCGACAGGTCCTGCACCCACGGCTGCTGCGAGATGTCCTGCACGATCTCGGGGAAGTTCTGGACCAGGTTCGAGGTCTGCTCCACCAGGATCGGGACGACGGCGAAGACGATGCCGGCGAAGGCCCCGAGGACGACCACGACGACGATCGTGATGGCGGACCAGCGCGGGATGATCCGCTCCAGGAACGACACGAGGGGGTCGATGCCGAGCGCCAGGAACAGCGCGACCCCGATGTAGACCAGGACCGTGCTCAGCTCGTTGATGATCGACCCGGCGAGCAGCGCGACGAGCACCCCGATCGCGCCCATGAACCCGATGCGGAAGGCGTTCACGCGCACGCCGGTACCGCCACGGGTCACCTCGAAGGTGACGTTCGGTGTCGGTGCGTGGTCGTCCTGCGACGTGTCGCGCTTCCTTGGCATGTGCACGTAGGGCGGGCGGGACTCGAACCCGCGGATCGTTCGGTTATGAGCCGACTGCCTTGACCAGCTTGGCTACCGCCCCTCGCCGGAGACCCTCAGGCCACCGGCTCACCACGATACAGCGACTCGAACGTCGACAGCGTGCGGTTGATGTCGTGTGCCTCGATCATGGCCAGACTGCGTTCCCGCATCGCCACGTACGCCGACTCGGGCGCGGTGAGCACCGTCGTGAGCTTCGCCGCCAGGTCGTCCACGTCGCCCGGGGTGAACAGGTACCCGTTGCCGTCGATCAGGTGCGGCAGCGCCATCGAGTCGGCGGCGACGACGGGCAGACCCGAGGCCATCCCCTCGAGCGAGGAGATGCTCTGCAGTTCCGCCGTGGACGGCATCGCGAACACCGTCGCGTTGGTCAGGGCCTCCTGCTTGCGCTCGTCGGAGACGAAGCCCAGGAACCGCACGCGGTCCTCGAGCCCGAGTTCCTTCGCCAACGCGGTGAGCTTCGGGATCATCTCGCCGTCGCCGACGATGGTCAGCGTCGCGGACAGCTCGGCGGGCAGCAGCGCCACCGCGCGGACCAGCACGTCGAGGTTCTTCTCGGGGGCCACACGACCGACGAACACGATGTCGTTGTTGACCGGGCGTCCCTCGCGCGCCACGTACCGGGACGCGTCGATGCCGCACGAGATCGCGAGGACCTGCTGCCCGGCGATGGCCTTCCGCAGGTAGTCGGCGGCCAGGTTCGTCGGCGTCGTGATGGTGTCGGCCAGCCGGTAGGTCTTGGCGGCGTCGCTCCACGCGATCTTCAGCGCGAGGGGCAGCGTCCACTTGCCGAACGGCGTGTACTCGAGCAGGTTCTCCGGCATGAAGTGGTTGGTCGCGATGACCCGGATGCCGCGGTCGTTCGCCTCGTGCACGATCCCGCGGCCGATGACCACGTGCGACTGGATGTGCAGCACGTCGGGCTTGACGGCGTCGAGGATCGGGCCGGTCCACTTCCGGACGCTCCACGGCCACACGAAGCGCAGCCACGGGTGCAGCGGCCACTTGTACGACTTCAGGCGGTGCACGACGAGCGTGACGCCGTGGTGCTCCTCGTCGAAGGTGCCGTACTGGCGGCTCGAGGCCGGGGCCACGACGTGCACCTCGTGCCCGCGCTCGGCAAGTCCGACGGCGAGCTGCTCGGCGAAGGTGGCGGCGCCGTTGACGTCCGGGGCGAAGGTGTCCGCTGCGATCAGCACGCGCAACGGTCGGTGACCGCCCGTCGCACCCGTCGGTCCGGCGGTGGCGGTGGTGGCGTCTCCTGACACGGCTGAGGTCGTCCTCTCGTGGGCGATGGCTGGTCGGCAGTGACGCTATCGCACCAGGATCGACGGTCGCGTCAGCCGCGCGGATGAGGGCGGCGACCTCCGGCGCGCAGCGAGTGCACCACCGGTTGCGCGGCGAGTGCACCGCCGGGTGCGCGCCGGTCGCCCGCGTCGGCCGGCGTCAGGCCCGGGTCTGCGGGTGGTGCTTGGCGAGCAGGAACACCCCGGTGATGGCGATGCCCGCGGCGACCACGAACCCCGCCACCGCGAACCACGGCGCCCCCGAGGCCTCGCCGAGCACGATGACGCCGATGCCGACCGCGACGATCGGGTCGATCACCGTCAGCCCCGCGATCACGAGGTCGGCCGAACCGCTCGAGTACGCGTTCTGCACGAAGTACCCGCCGAGCGACGCCGCCACGACCACGCCGGCGATGGCGAGCACGGTCAGCCAGTCGAAGGTGCCGTTCACGAACCGGTTCAGCACGACCTTGGCCAGTGTCGCCACGAACCCGTAGAGCACCCCCGCCCCGACGATGTAGTAGAGCGCGCTGCGACGCTTGGCCACCAGGCGGAACGACACCAGCACGAGCACCAGCACGACCGCCAGGATCACCAGCACGGTGACGAGCTGCTGGCGGGTGATCGCGCTCTCGTGCCCGACGAACGCCGCGATCCCGACGAAGATGCCGACACCGATGATGCACGTCCACACGGCCCGCCGGGCACGTCGACCGAGCGGTACGCCCGACGACCGTGACGAGAACCACGTCGTGATGACCAGCGCCACGGCACCCAGGGGCTGCACGACGATCAGGGGCGCGAACGTGATGCTGACCAGCTGCAGCACCACCGCGATGCCGAGCATGAGCGTGCCGAGCACCCAGTAGCCGCTCGAGACGAGTCCGACCACGTGCCGGACGCTCAGCCCCTTCGACTGCCGCCCGAGACGCGCCTCGACCCGCTGCACCCCGCGGCTCTGGAACTGTGCCCCGAGCGACAGGAACACCGCACCGATCAGGGCCACCGGGATCATCAGCGCCTGGAACGGCGTGAGGTTGCTCACGGCGTCCGGCAGCTGGAGGTCCGTCGTCACGCGTCGAGGCTACCGTCCCCCGCCGGATAACCTGGGTGAATGGCCGTTCTCCCGATCCGCATCACCGGCGAACCCGTCCTGCACGAGCGTGCAGCCGAGGTCACCGCGTTCGATGACGACCTCCGCACGCTCGTCGCCGACATGCTCGAGACCATGGACCTGGCCCCCGGCGTCGGCCTGGCCGGACCGCAGGTGGGCGTCGGCAAGCGCCTGTTCGTCTACTCCTACACCGATGACGACGACGTCCTGCACCGGGGCGCCGCCGTCAACCCCGTGCTGTGGATCACGCCCCCGGTCCCCGAGTCCGTCGAGGAACTCGACGAGGACGAGGAGTCCGAGGGCTGCCTGTCGATCCCGGGCGAGCGGTTCCCGCTCCGCCGCTCCGAGAGCGCCCTGCTGCGCGCGTTCGACGAGCACGGCACCCCGTTCGAGGTCGAGGCGCACGGCTGGCTGGCCCGGATCTTCCAGCACGAGTTCGACCACCTGGACGGCTGGCTCTACGCCGACCGCCTGGTGCACCCCTACGGCAAGCAGGTCGCCAAGGCGATCCGCAAGAGCAGCTGGGGCGGGCCCGGCCAGTCCTGGTTGCCGGGTCGCGACCACCCCGAGGGCTGACGCCCGTCCCGCCGCCGCCGGCCCGGCGCCGGTGCGGCGGTCGGCCTGGAGGCCCGGCTCAGCCCCGGTAGGCCGCCAGTGCGTCCCGCAGGTGGTCGGTCTCCGGGTGCCCGGGGCAGTACCGCAGGAGGCCTGCGGCCACGTGCGCACCGCGCTCGTCGGCGACCGCCGACGTCCACGGGTCCGAGCCACGCACGGCGCAGGCGCTCGCGAGCTCGACCAGGGTCGCGTCGCCACGCGCCGCCGTCACCGCGGCCTGCTGCTGGCTGGACGGCACCGAGCCGGTCAGGCGCTTCGCCGAGCAGTCGGCGCGCTCGGCCTCCCACACCGCCGAGTAGGTCGTGTAGGTCGCACTGTCCGATCCGTCGCTGTTGCAGACGAACGCGAAGACCACCGGCGACGCTCCCGAGCCCAGCCCCGTGTCCGAGCTCGTCGGGTCCTCGGACGCATCGGTGTCGGGGCCGACACTGCTGCAGCCGGTGAGCACCGCCGTCACGGCGACGACGACGCCCAGGAGCGCGAGTCGAGGCGAACGAGAACGGTGCACCTGAGAACGCTAACAGCATCGACCTGGCGTGAGCCGCGCGATCGTCGATCCCGGTGCGCTGGCTCAGGCCGGCAGTGGGCTCCGCCGAGCCTGACGAGGGCGCCGGATCGTCGGGAACGCAAAAGGCCCCCACCCCGAAGGATGAGGACCTGTCGCTCCCCGAGTTGGACTCGAACCAACAACCTGCCGGTTAACAGCCGGCTGCTCTGCCAATTGAGCTATCGAGGATCACTGTTCGCTGGCGAATGACGTGCGAACAACGGGTAACAGCATAGCAGGACCCTGGCGCCCTCCACCGCATCGGACACGCCGCCCGGGCGCGCCGCGACGTGGAGCCCCCGTGTCAGTACCCGGCGTCCGGGTCGACGACGCCGACGAAGCCCTCGCCGTCGCCCCTGAGGAACGCCGCGGCGTTCAGCCGGACGCGCTCGGCGAGCAGGGGCGCGACCATGTCCGGGGTGTCGGCCTGGTGCGGGGTGATGACCGCGCCGGTCTCGGACCACAGCGGGTGACCGTCGGGCAGCGGTTCGGGGTCGGTGACGTCGAGGCCGGCCGCGGCGATCTCCCCCGTGCGCAGGGCGTCGACCAGGGCGTCGGTGTCGACGAGTCCGCCGCGCGCGATGTTCACGAGCCGGGCGGAGGGTTTCATGATCCGGAACTGCCGCTCGCCGAAGAGCTTCGCGGTGCCCGAGGTCATCGCCGCCGCGATCATCACGACGTCGGCGTCGGGCAGGACCCGGTCGAGCTCGTCGGTGGTGACGGTCCGCGCGGCTCCCGGGACGGGGTCGGGCGAGCGGCGCACGACGGTGACGTCGACGTCGAACGGCGCGAGCAGCCGGAGGTACTCGAGCGCGATCCCGCCGGCACCGATCACGACGACGTTCCGCCCGTACAGCGAGACACCCTCGGGCTCGGTCGCCCACGACGACGCACGGGCGCGCTTCTGCAGGACCCGGAGCGTGCCGAGGGTCAACGCCAGCGCGTGCTCGGCGACCGGCTCCGCGTACGCACCCTTGGCCGAGGTGAACAGCACGCGGTCGCCGTGCTCCTGGATCAGGTGTGCGAAGGCGTCGACGCCGGCGAACGGCAGCTGCACCCAGCCCACCCCGGGTGCGGACGACAGGGCGTCGGCGAGACCGGACGGGTCGCGGGGGTCGAGCCAGACGACCCCGCGGGTGTCGGCGTCGAGCGGCGCGACGGTGCCCCCGGCCTCGGTCACGGCGTCCACGTGCAGGTCCGTCGGCTCCGGCAGCACGGCGACGGGCCCGGGCTGCGGGGCCTCGATCGGCAGCGGTGCACCCGACGTGGGGACGACGGCGCGGTGACCCCGTGGGCCCTGGTCCGGGGTGCTCATGCGTTCTCCTGACGGTCGGTGCGCGGGCCGGTGCCGGCGGCGAGCGGACGGCGCGGCGCCGACGAACGGCGGGACGTGCTCGGTGCCGGACGACGCTTCACCCCGCGGGCCGCGGTCGAGGCGAGGGTCTTCACGTAGGGGTCGACGGGGTTGTCGAGGACCTCGTCGAAGGTGCCGAGCCCGACGAGCCGGGCATCGGCCATCACGGCGACGCGGTCGGCGAGGGCGCGGGCCTCGCGCAGGTCGCTGGACACGACGACGGCCGAGAACTGCCGGCCGCGCTGCAGGGTCGCCAGGGCCTCGAGCACGGACTGCCGCACGAGCACGTCGACGCCGCGTGCCGGTTCGTCCGCGACCAGCAGCTGGGGCTCGAGCACGAGCGCCTTCGCCAGGGCGACACGCTGGCGCTGACCGCTCGAGAGCTCCCACGTGTTCAGGCGCATCGCCCCGAGCGGCAGGTGCACCGCGTCGAGCAGCCGGGCCACGATGAGCCCGGCCTCGCGCCGGTCGAACCGGCGGTCGCGTGCGTAGATCGGTTCGGCGACGGCCTCGCCCACGGTCAGGTCCGGGCTGAGCCGGTCGGCGCCGTCCTGCGGCAGGTAGCCGATCCGACCGCTCAGCCGTTCGAGCTTGCGCGACGAGGGACGGAGGCCCCGGGTCTTCTGGCCGAGCACGGTCAGCTCGCCGCCGACGATGTGCCGACGGAGGGCCCCCTCGCCCTCGCCGTGGGATCCGAGCTGGCCGGCGATGGCGGCGGCGAAGGTCGACTTGCCCGAGCCCGACTCACCGAGCAGGGCGAGGATCTCCCCCTGCCGGACCGTGAGGCTCACGCCGTCGACGGCCCGGATGGACTCGCCCCCGCGTCCGCCCCGGTACTCGATCGACACGTCGTCCGCGACGACCGCCGGTCCGTTGACCGCGATCATGGGTCCCCTTCCACGCCGCCCCCTGGCGGCGGTTCGCGACGGACCGCCCTGGCAGGTCCGTCGTGCGTACAGCAGTGGAGCCGACCACCCTGGAGGCCCGGCGTGCGTCGACGACGCTGGCCGGGCCTCCAGGGTGGGTCGCCCCGGGTCAGGACCCGGCGTGCTCCAGTCGCTCCAGCGTACGCCGTCGCTCCGCCTGCTCCGCTGGATCCGGCACCGGCAGCGACGCGAGGAGCCGCTGCGTGTAGGGGTGCTGCGGCGCGCCGAGGACCTGCGCCGTCGTGCCCGTCTCGACCAGGTCGCCGCGGTACAGCACCGCGATCCGGTCGGACAGCGCGCCGACGACCGCGAGGTCGTGGCTGATGAACAGCGAGGCGAAGCCGAGGTCCTGCTGGAGCTCGAGGAAGAGCTCGAGCACGCGCGCCTGCACGGACACGTCGAGCGCACTCGTCGGCTCGTCGGCGATGAGCAGCTTCGGCCGGAGCGCGAGCGACCGGGCGAGCGACGCGCGCTGGCGCTGCCCACCGGAGAGCTCGTGCGGGTAGCGGTCGCCGTACGCGGCCGGCAGCTGCACGGCCTCGAGCAGCTCGTCGACCCGCTTGCGCGCGGCACGGGGGCTCGAGACCTCCTTGTGCACGACCAACGGCTCGGCGACGCACTCCGCGATCGTCAGCAGCGGGTTGAACGAGGTCGCCGGGTCCTGGAACACGAACCCGATGTCCTTCCGCAGGTGCTTGAAGTCGCGTTCGCGGTACCCGAGCATCTCGGCGCCGAGGACCTTGAGCGAGCCGCCGGTGACCTTCGTCAGGCCCGCCATGGCCCGGCCGATCGTGGTCTTGCCGGAGCCGGACTCCCCCACCAGGCCGAGGACCTCTCCCGGGCGGATCGCCAGGTCGACGCCCTTGACGGCCTTGAACGCCGGCGATCCGAGCCGCCCGGGGTACTCGATCTCGAGCCCCTTCGCCTCGACCAGCGGTGTGACGTCCTCGGAGATCGCGGCGCGTCGGGCCACCCCGGTGGACGCCTCGAGCCGGGGCACCGCCGCGAGCAGCCGCCTGGTGTAGTCGGCCTGCGGCGTCGCGAACAGCGCCGTCGCCGTGGCCTCTTCGACGATCTCGCCCTGGTACATCACGGCGACGCGGTCGGCCAGGTCGGCGACCACGCCCATGTTGTGCGTGATGACGACGATCGCGGTACCGAACTCGTCACGGCAGCGGCGCAGCAGGTCGAGGATCTCGGCCTGCACCGTCACGTCGAGCGCCGTCGTCGGCTCGTCCGCGATGATGACGCTCGGCTCCAGGGCCAGCGCGCTCGCGATGACCACGCGCTGCTTCTGCCCGCCGGAGAACTGGTGCGGGTAGTGGTCGACGCGGGTCTCGGGGTCGGGGATGCCGACGCGACCGAGGTAGTCGATGGCCTTCGCCCGTGCCTCCTTCTTCGACATGCCGCCGTGGGCGCGGAGCCCCTCGGCGATCTGCCACCCGACGGTGAAGACCGGGTTGAGCGCGGTCGACGGTTCCTGGAACACCATCGCCCCGGCCGTTCCGCGCAGGCTGCGGAGCTTCTGCGCACCGACGCTCACCACGTCGGTGCCCTCGAGCAGCACCGCGCCGCCGAGCGTCGCCGTCTCCGGCATGAGCCGCAGCATGCTGCGCGCCGTGACGGACTTGCCCGAGCCGGACTCGCCGACGAGGGCGAGCACCTCGCCGGGGCGCACGTCGAGGCTGACGCCCTTGACCGCGTCGACGGCGCCGCCGTCGGTCGCGAACGTGACGGTCAGGTCGTCCACGACGACGACGGGCTCGGTGGTGGTGTCGCCCGGTTGCAGGCGGGTGGTCGGGGTCATGCGCCCGTCCCTTCCGTGTCGTTCCCGGCGTTGCGCGGTGCCTCGGCGTCGCGCGCGTCGCGTGTTTCCCGCGTTTCTCTCGTGGACACGAGTTGCTTCAGGCGTCGGCGTGCACGCAGGCGGGGATCGGAGATGTCGTTCAGGCTCTCGCCGATGAAGGTCACACCGAGCACGAGCACCACGATCGCGACACCCGGGTAGACACCGGTCCACCAGACGCCGCTCGCGACGTCCGAGAGCGCGCGGCTCAGGTCGTAGCCCCACTCGGCGCCGGACGTCGGGCCGATGCCGAACCCGAGGAAGCCGAGGCCGGCCAGGGTCAGGATCGCGTCGCTCGCGTTGAGCGTCAGGATGAGCGGCAGGGAACGGGTCGAGTTCCGCAGGACGTGCCGCGTCATGATGCGCCACGGGTTCGTGCCCATCACGCGCGCCGACTCGACGAACGCGTCGTTCTTCAGCCGGACGGCCTCGGCACGGACCACGCGGAAGTACTGCGGCACGTAGACGACGGTGATCGAGATCGCCGCCGCGATGATGCCGCCCGAGTAGCTCGAGTTGCCGCCGGAGATGACGATGGACACGATGATCGCGAGCAGCAGCGACGGGAACGCGTAGATGGCGTCGGCCACGACCACCAGGACGCGGTCGAGCCAGCCGCCCAGGTACCCGGAGACCATGCCGAGCAGGACGCCGACGATGATCGAGACGATCACGGCGACGATGACGACGAGCACGGCCGTGCGGGCTCCGTAGAGCACGCGGCTGAACACGTCGAAGCCGCCGACCGTGGTGCCCCAGATGTGCTCGGCACTCGGTGCGCCCGTGCGCGGGAAGCTCTGCCCGTCCGCGCCCTGCAGCTGGCCGAAGCCGTACGGGGCGAGGAGCGGTGCGAAGACCGCGACGAGCAGGTAGAGGGCGCAGATGACCACGCCGACGATGAGCATGGCGCGCTGCCAGCCGGTGCTCCGGCGGAGCTGGACCACCACGGGGAGCCGCTTCCAGAGCGGCTCGTGGCGGTCGACGAGGGTGGTGTCGACCATCGTCAGAACCTCACTCTCGGGTCGATCAGGGCGGCGACGACGTCGACGATGAAGTTGGTCACCGCGACGATCACCGCCAGCATCGCGACGATGCCCTGCACCGCGACGAAGTCACGGGCCGACAGGTACTGGTTGAGCTCGAAGCCCAGGCCGCGCCACCCGAAGGTCGTCTCGGTGAGCACCGAGCCGCCCAGGAGCATCGCGATCTGCAGCCCCATCACGGTGATGATCGGCACGAGGGCCGGACGGAACGCGTGGGTGCGGACGAGCCGCGATTCGCGCACGCCGCGGGACCGGGCGGCGTCGACGTACTCCGAGCCGAGCGACCCGATCATGTTCGCGCGCACCAGGCGCAGGAAGATGCCCGCCGTCAGCAGACCGAGCGTCAGCGCGGGCAGGACGGCGTGCTGCAGCACGTCGCCGATGACCGCGGCGTTGCCGGTGCGGAGCGCGTCGATGATGTAGATGCCGCTCGCGCCCGGGATGCCGTCGAGGATGAGCGACACGCGGGTCGAGGCACGGTCGCCGAGGGGCAGCCAGCCGAGCCACACCGAGAAGACGAGCTTGAGCAGCAGACCACCGAAGAACACCGGCGTGGCGTAGGTCAGGATCGCGAGCGCACGGAGCAGCACGTCCGGCCACTTGTCGCGCGTGTACGCGGCGAGCATGCCGAGCGGGATGCCGAGCACGAGCGCGACGATGAGCGCGTAGAACACGAGCTCCGCGGTCGCGCCGCCGTACGTGACGATGATGTCGGTGATCGGACGGTTGTCCGTCGACGAGGTGCCGAAGTCACCGCGCAGGATGTTGCCGAGGTACTCGAAGTACTGCACGAGCACCGGCCGGTCGTACCCGGCGGCGTGCAGGCGTTCCTGCAGCTGGCTCGGCGTGAGACGACCGCCGACCGATGCGGTGATCGGGTTCCCGATGACGCGCATCAGGAAGAACACGAGCGTCACCAGGATGAAGACGGTCGGGATGATGAGGAGGAACCTGACGAGGATGTACCGGCCGAGTCCGCCGCCACTGTTCTTGGCACTGCGTTGTGCCTGTGGCTTGGTGGGATCGGTGCCGTTCACGTCCTGCGTCGCCTCGGGAGTGCTGAGGGTCACGGGGTGTGTGCCTTTCGTCGCCGTTGCACAGGCACGCGGGCGTTCCTCGTGGGAACGCCCGCGGCCTGCACGTGGGGCTTGGTGCTACTTGCTCAGGGTGGCGTACCGGAACTTGAACGAGGCGTCGAGGGTCAGGCCCTTGACGTCCTTGCCGGCGACCGCGACGGACTTGCCCTGCAGCAGCGGCAGCGTCGAGATCTGGGTGGCCTCGCGCTCCTGGGCCTGCTCGATCAGGTCAGCACGCTTGTCCGTGTCGGACTCGGCCTGCTCCTTCGCGATGAGGTCCTGGATCTCCGGGTCGTCGTAGTGGTTCTGGACGAAGTTCTCCTTGGTGAAGAACGGCGACAGGTAGTTGTCGGCGTCGGAGAAGTCCGGGAACCAGCCGAGCTGGTACACGGGGTAGGCGTCCTTGGTGCGCTCCTGCGCGTAGGTCGTGTAGACCGTCGACTGGATGTTGACGGTGAACAGACCGGAGTCCTCGAGCTGCTGCTTGAGCAGCGCGTACTCGTCGTCCGAGGCCGAACCGTAGTGGTCGGGCGCGTACTGGATGTCGAGCTGCACCTTGCCCGTGACGCCGGCGTCGGACAGCGTCTTCTTCGCCTTGGACACGTCCGCGCCGCCGTCGCCGTCGCCGTACATCTCCTTGAACGGCTGGACCGCGCCGGTCAGGCCGTCCGGGACCATCGAGTACAGCGGGGTGAAGGTGTCGTTGTAGACCTCCTTCGCGAGCTGGGCACGGTCGACGACGTCGGCAGCGGCCTGACGCACGGCCAGGGCCTTCGCCTCGTCGGCGTCGTCCTGCCCGGTGCCGAACGGCTGGGTCTTGAAGTTGAAGACCACGTAGCGGATCTCGCCGCCGGGGCCGTCGGTGACCTTGAGGGAGTCGTCCTTGCGCAGGTCCGAGATGTCGGTCGGCGTCAGGGAGCGGTACGCCACGTCGACGTCGCCCTTCTGCACGGCGAGCTTGAGGTCGGTCTCCTTGGTGTAGTAGCTGGCGGTGACCTCGTCGGTCTTCGCCTTGCCGAGCAGGCCGTCGTACTTCGGGTTCGTCTTGTACTGGATCGTGTCGTTCTCCTTGTAGGAGCTGATCTGGTACTGGCCGGCGAAGGCCTTGCCCTTGACGATGTCGTCGGCGCTGGTGAGCTTCGTCGCGCTGAAGACGTCCTCGTCGACGATCGGACCCGCGGGGCTCGAGAGCACCTGCGGCCAGGTCTGGTCGGCGTGGTCGAGGTTGAACACCACGGTGGTGTCGTCCGGGGTGTCGATGCTCTTGAGGTTGGCCAGCAGCGACTGCGGACCGTTCTCGTTGTTGATCTTCAGCTCGCGGTCGAACGAGAACTTCACGTCGCTCGACGTGAGCTTGTTGCCGTTCGCGAACTCGAGCCCGTCCTTGAGGGTGACCTCGTAGGTGGTCGGGTTCGTGAACTCCGCCTTCGTGGCGATGTCCGGCTCGACGTCCGGACTCCCCACGGGCGTGTTCATCAGGAACGGGAACACCTGGTTCTGCACGGCGAAGGAGCCGTTGTCGTAGGAACCGGCCGGGTCGAGGGACGTGATCTTGTCCGTCGTCCCGATGCTCAGGCCGTTCAGTTCGGTGTCACTCACGCTGCTGCTCGCGCAGCCGGTCAGCACCAGCGCCGTCGCTGCTGCACCGGCGCCGAGCGCGATGCCGCGCTTGCCCCACTTGGTCACGGATGCCATGTCCGCTGCCTCTCTGGTCATGATTGCAAGAGTCCTGAGCCGGAGGGTGGTACGTCTGTGTGCCCGGCCAGGAACGCTCATTGGTATCACCCTGTCACGGAACAGAACGAACCGGGGGCGATTTGTTTACACCGCTGTAATGCACGGGCCCGTCGCGTGATGCATGATTCCGCCGGAGTCGAGCGGCGCGTCACGCACGAATGTTGCGTGGTGCAACCTGGGTCGTCGGGCGCTCGTTCCCGGTCGTGCCCGCCCCCAGAGCGCCCGAACTGCCGTCCGACGGGCCGCCAGCCGACGGTTCGTGCCACCTCGGTGGTGCGCTGGCGGCGCGTCGTGCGACCTCGCACACCCCGGCCTGGAGGCCCGCCCCACGTCCGTCCGCCCCGCCCGGCGCCCCCGGCCGACTGGTCACGACTCCCCGCCCGCCACACCCCGAGCGGTCACGTCCCGTCGGCCGGACCCCGCCCAGCCGACGGTCTGCGACCACTCGACGCCCCACACGCGACGCGTCACGACCACTCACGCACCCCCGAAAACACACGAACTGCCGCTCGCAGCCCCACCGGGCAACAGTTCGCGCGACCCCGGCGAGACGCACACGGCGCGTCGTGCGACCTCGTGCACGTCCGGCACCGGCCGCGCGAAGAGGGCTAGGACGCCTCCGCGTCGGCGCGCAACCGCATCCGCTGCCCGTCGATGTCGACGAGCTGCCGCTGGATCTCGGCGCGACGCTCGGCCTGCTCGTGCGGGTCGGCGCGCTGCAGCTGTCCGAGCAACGAGGCCTTGCGGGCGAGCAGGTCGCGCTCGACCAGGGCCACGACGATGCTCCGGCAGTAGGCCGCCAGGTCCTCCGCGTTGCGTGCGGGGATCGGTGCGAGGGCGAGTTCGTGCGTCAGGGTGCGGAGGGGCGCCGGCACGTCGGCGAGCAGCCGGTCGAGCCAGTCCCCCGCGCCGATGACGTCGACGTTGGCGACCACGGCGTCCCGCACGGCGGCGAGCATCGGCGTCGAGAACGTGGCCGACGCGGCGAGCCCGAGCATCGGTGCTCCGACGGACGTGGGCTGCTGCACCATCGCCATCACGGCGTCGCGCTCCATGCGGCTGATCGGGTCGTTCGGCAGCGAGCGGATCCCGGCGACGGGCTCGTCGGGGGTGTCGGCCCCGTCGGTGCCGGTGCCGGCACGGCCGTCACGCCCCGTGCCTGCGGACCGGTCGTCCTGGCCGGCGGAGCCCGCACGGCGCCGGGCGGTCTCGACCGACCGACGGACCTCGGGGATCTCCATGCCGAGCCAGCCGGCGAGTTCGCGGACGTACCCCTGCGTCAGTGAGCGGTCGCGGATGCCCGCGAGTACAGGCGCAGCCGCGCGGAGCGCCCCGACGCGACCCTCGACGGTCTCGAGGTCGTGGCCGTCCAGGGTGCGGCGGATCATGAACTCGAACATCGGGCGCTTGTTCGTGACCAGTCGGCGGATGGCGTCGTCACCGCGGGCGAGCCGGAGGTCGCACGGGTCGAGCCCGCCGGGCGCCACGGCGACGTAGGTCTGGGCCGCGAAGCGCTGTTCTTCCGCGAAGGCACGCGAGGCGGCACGCTGCCCGGCCTCGTCGGGGTCGAACGTGAACACGACCTCACCGTTGGCGTTCGGGTCGGCGCCGGCCAGGTCACCGAGCATCGGGCGCAGCACCTTGATGTGGTCGACGCCGAACGACGTGCCGCAGGTGGCGACGGCGGTCGTGACGCCCGCGACGTGGCACGCCATCACGTCGGTGTAGCCCTCGACGATGACGACCTGCTTCTGCTTCGAGATGTCGCGACGGGCCAGGTCGAGCCCGTAGAGCACCTGGCTCTTGTGGTAGATCGGGGTCTCGGGCGTGTTGAGGTACTTGGGACCCTTGTCGTCCTCGAGCAGGCGGCGCGCGCCGAAGCCGATGGTCGCCCCGGTGACGTCGCGGATCGGCCACATCAGACGCCCGCGGAACCGGTCGTACGGCGAGCGGTCGCCCTGGCTGACGAGGCCGGCGGACACGAGTTCTTCCATCGTGAAGCCGCGCCCGCGCAGGTGGTCCTTGAGCATGTCGTAAGACTTCGGCGCGAACCCGACGCCGAAGTGCTGGGCGGCCGAGGGGTCGAACCCGCGCTCCCCCAGGAACCGGCGGGCGGGGTCGGCGGCAGCGGTGGTGAGCTGCCCCGTGAAGTACTCGAGCGCGGCTTCGTTCGCGGCGATCAGCCGGGCCCGGGTGTTGTAGTCGGTGCGCGGCCCGTCGCCCTCTTCGTAGTGCAGGGTGAAGCCGATCTTCGCGGCCATGCGCTCGACGGCCTCGGCGAAGGTGGTGTGGTCCTGCGCCATGATGAAGCTGAAGACGTCGCCGTCCTCGCCGCAGCCGAAGCAGTGGTAGCGGCCGACCTGGGGTCGGACGTGGAACGACGGCGAGCGTTCGTCGTGGAAGGGGCAGAGGCCCTTCATCGACCCGACGCCCGCGTGCTTCAGCGTGACGTAGTCGCCCACGACGTCGGCGATGTTGACACGCGAGCGGACCTCGTCGATGTCGTTCCGCGCGATCCTGCCAGCCACCCCTCGATCCTAGTTCGTGGGACCGACGTCGGCGGACCGGTCAGACGGCGATGTGGACCGGGTCACGGTCGCCCACCACCAGACGTCGGTGCCACGCGAGTGCGCCCTGGTCGGTCAGGCTCGCGACCTGGTCGACGACGGCACGCAGTCGGCCGGCGTCGTCGCCCGCGGCGTGCCAGTCGGCGGCGAAGCCGGGCTCGAGGTCGGACGCACCCGTCGCCGCCAGCGCGTCGAGCAGTTCGGTGAGCACGCGGCGCTGGTCTTCGTACACGGGCTGGCGGTCGCCGTGGGTCATCACGAAGGCCGCGACGATGCCCTTGAGCACCGCGATCTCGCCGATGATCTCGGGCGGGGTGACGACCGACGCGGCGAACCGCACGAGCGACCCCGAGGCGTAGGACTCGCGGGTGGCCGTCGTGGCGGTGCGCGCGAAGCGTCCGATCAGTTGCGACGTCAGGTTCTTCAGGCGTGCGGCATCGCGTCGGGAGCCGTCGTACGCGGTCATCCAGAGCGGCAACTCGCGCAGGCGGTCGAACGCCTCGAGCAGCTCGTCGCGGCTCAGGTCGTCACCGACCCAGGCGTGCATGGCGGTCACGATGTCGTTCTCGCCGACGCGGTCACCCAGCGCCGCGACGTCGATGAACCCGGCGACGACGGCGTCCTCGAAGTCGTGCACGGAGTACGCGATGTCGTCGGCGAGGTCCATGACCTGCGCTTCGATGCAGCGCTGGCGACGCGGGGCGCCGGCGCGGAGCCACTCGAAGGCGTCGTGGTCGTCGTCGTAGAAGCCGAACTTGGTGCGTCCGGAGGACGACTCCGAGACCCCTTGCGCCGCCGGCCACGGGTACTTGCAACTGGCGTCCAACGACGCGCGGGTCAGGTTGAGCCCGTACGGACGGTCGACGTCGGAGCCCGGCCGGACGCCGTAGACCTTCGGCTCGAGCCGCGTCAGCAGCCGGAGCGTCTGCGCGTTGCCCTCGAAGCCCCCGATGCCGGTGGCCCAGGCGTTCACGGCGGTCTCGCCGTTGTGCCCGAACGGCGGGTGCCCGATGTCGTGCGCCAGGCACGCGGTGTCGACCACGTCGGGATCGAGCCCGAGCGAGTCGGCGAGCTCGCGGCCGACCTGCGCGACCTCGAGCGAGTGGGTCAGCCGGTTGCGGGCGAAGTCGAGCCCCGCCGTCGGGCTGAGCACCTGGGTCTTGGCGGCCAGACGCCGGAGGGCACTGGAGTGCAGCAGTCGGGCACGGTCACGGGCGAAGTCCGAGCGGCGGTTGCCGTGTTCTTCGGGGAGCCAGCGCTCGGCGTCGGCCGGGCCGTACGAGGCGGTGGCGCTCATCCGCCGCTGTGGTGCAGCTCGGCGGCGGCCAGGACCTTGCGGAACTCGGAGTCGACGTCGCGGCTCTCGAGCCAGCGGTCGGGCAGCGCGGTGCGCTTCGGGTGCCCGGCACGACCGCGCGGCCCCTCGGCGTCCGCACCCGGATACGGCGCGTCGTGGTCGAGCTGGCCGAGGAAGTCGTCGATCTCCTGCAGGCTCGACGCCATCGCCAGTCCGGCCCGGACGTCGCTGCCGATCGGGTACCCCTTGAAGTACCAGGCCACGTGCTTGCGGATGTCGCGGCAGGCGTGTTCTTCGTCGCCGAAGAACTCGACGAGCAGCTCGGCGTGCCGGCGGAACCCGTCGGCGACCTCGCCCAGGGACGGCATGTACCGGAGCCCCTCGCCACGGAACGCCGCGGCCAGGTCACCGAACAGCCACGGACGGCCGAGGCAGCCACGCCCGACGACCACGCCGTCGGCACCGGTCTCGTCGATCATCCGGAGCGCGTCGGCGGCCGACCAGATGTCGCCGTTGCCGAGGATCGGGATGTCGGTGACGGTCTCCTTCAGCGTGGCGATCGCGGACCAGTCGGCGTGGCCGGAGTAGTGCTCGTTCGCGGTGCGGGCGTGCAGCGACACCGCGGCGACACCGGCGTCGCGCGCGATGCGTGCGGCGTCGAGGTAGGTCAGGTGGTCCTCGTCGATGCCCTTGCGCATCTTCACCGTGACGGGGACGTCGCCCGCGGCACGCACGGTCTTGGTGACGAGTTCGCGGAACAGGTCGAGTTTCCAGGGCAGGGCCGCACCGCCGCCCTTGCGGGTGACCTTGGGCACCGGGCACCCGAAGTTCAGGTCGATGTGGTCGGCACGGTCCTCGCCCACCAGGATCGACGCCGCTTCGGCCACGGTGTTCGGCTCGACGCCGTACAGCTGGATCGATCGCGGGGTCTCGGACTCGTGGTGCTGGATGAGCTGCATCGACACGGGGGTCCGTTCGACCAGCGCCCGTGAGGTGATCATCTCGCACACGTAGAGCCCGGCGCCGTACTCGCGGCACAGCCGGCGGTACGCCATGTTCGTGATCCCGGCCATCGGCGCGAGCACCACCGGCACGTCGACCTCGATCGGGCCGATGCGCAGGGGGCCGCCGACTCGCGAGGCGGGTGCTTGTGTGATCGTCATACCTGTCCCATCTTCCCACGTCGGTGCGCGCCGGTAGCGTTCTCCACATGACGACCGACGCCAGCACCCGGTTCGACGCCGACGCCCGGGCCCGTGGCCTGCCGGTCGAAGTGGTCGAGCGCCCGGCCGCGAACTCCCTGCACGAGGCCGCCGAACTGCTCGGCATCGAGCCCGGCGACATCGTCAAGACCCTGGTGGTGAAGCGCCACGACGGCGGGTTCCTGCTCGCCCTGGTGCCCGGTGGCCGCAGCATCGCCTGGAAGAAGCTCCGCACGGTCGTCGGCGTCAACAAGCTCTCGATGCCCGACGCCGCCACCGCGCTCGAGGCGTCCGGCTACGAGCGCGGCACCATCACGCCGATCGGTGCCACGGGCGACCTGCCGGTGTACGCCGACGAACGCATCGCCGGCCGCCGGGTCGCCCTGGGCGCCGGCCGGCACGGTGCGAGCGCCTTCGTCGACGCCGACGAGCTCGTTGCCGCCTACGGCGCGACCGTCGCCGACATCACCGACGAGGAACCGCAGCGCGGCTGACGCAGCCGTCAGTCCGGCACCTCGGACCAGTCGCCCTCGGCGCCGGCGAACGAGCCGGCGTCGATCAGGCACGCGTCGCCCTCGCAGACCGGCGCACCGCCGGGCGTGACGAGCGTCAACAACGCGGGACGGGCCTCCAGGCCGGGAACGCCGGGAGAACCGGAGACGCCCGGCAGCCCCGTGAGCGCGTCCGGTACGGACGGCACCGACGTCACGGCCTGGAGGCGCACCGCACCCTGGTCGCTGATGGTCATGTCCGTCATCGGGTCACCGCCACGTCAGCGCTCGCGTCGTCCGCAGCGCGCTCGGCCGCCGAGGCGACCTCCTCCGGCGTGGTCTCGCGGAGCGCGACCACCTGGCGGAGCACCTGCTCGAACGCCGTGGGGTCCTGGGCGCCGGAGACGCCGTACTTGCCGTCGATGACGAAGAACGGCACGCCGTTGATCCCGTACGCCTGCGCCTGGGCCTGGTCGGCGCGGACCGCAGCGAGCTGGGCGTCGTCGCGCAGGGTGCTGAGGACCTCGTCGCGGTCGAGGCCGATCTCCGCCGCCAGGTCGGCGAGCGAGGACTCCTGTCCGACGTGCTCGCCGCGCTCGAAGTAGGCGGTGAACAGGCGCTCGACCATCTCGAGCTGCTTGCCGTGCTGCTTGGCGAGGTGGATGACCTGGTGGGCCTTCACCGTGTTGGTGTGGTGCATGGCCTCGAAGTCGTAGCTGAGGCCGACGCCCGCGGCGATGGCGGTGACCTGGTCGAGCATCTGCTGCGCCTGGTCGACGGGCATGCCCTTGTGGCCCGAGAGGAACTCGGCCTCGGTGCCCTCGAAGTCGACGGGGGTGTCGGGGCTCAGCTCGAAGGAGTGGTACTCGACCTCGACGGGGCGGCCCTCGCTCGAGGCGCCGAACGCGGCGACGCCGGCCTCGAACTTGCGCTTGCCGATGTAGCACCAGGGGCAGGCGATGTCCGACCAGACATCGACCTTCACGGAGTCGTTCATGCTCAGCCCAACGCGCGGCGTGCGCGCGCATTCCCGGGCCGGCAGCAAGACACCGGTGTTCGCAGGTCGAACACCCGACTGCGGGTGTGCAACGCACGAACACCGGTGTCTTGCGGAAGGACGACCCCCTACGCGCCGAGCAACCGCTGCGCCAGGTACCCCTGCAGCTGGTCGAGCGAGACGCGCTCCTGGCCCATGGTGTCGCGCTCGCGCACCGTCACGGCCTTGTCCTCGAGCGTGTCGAAGTCGACCGTGATGCAGAACGGCGTGCCGATCTCGTCGTGGCGACGGTAGCGACGGCCGATCGCACCGGCGTCGTCGAAGTCCACGTTCCAGTTCTTGCGCAGGTCGTCGGCCAGACCGCGGGCGACGGGCGAGAGCTGCTCGTTGCGCGACAGGGGCAGGACGGCGGCCTTCACCGGGGCCAGGCGCGGGTCGAGGCGCAGGACCGTGCGCTTGTCGACACCGCCCTTCGCGTTCGGCGCCTCGTCCTCGTGGTAGGAGTCGAGCAGGAACGCCATGAGCGCACGGGTCAGACCGAACGACGGCTCGATGACGTACGGCACGTACTTCTCGTTGGCGGCCTGGTCGAAGAAGCGGAGGTCCTGGCCGGACGCCTCGATGTGGTTGTTCAGGTCGAAGTCGGTGCGGTTCGCGACGCCCATCAGCTCGCCCCACTCCGAGCCGGTGAAGCCGAAACGGTACTCGATATCGGCGGTGGCGTCGGAGTAGTGCGCCCGCTCGCCGTCCGGCACGTCGAAGCGACGCAGGTTCTCCGGGTCGATGCCGAGGTCGGTGTAGAACGCCACCGAGTCGGCGATCCACTGCTCGTAGTGCTCCTGGGCGGAGGTCGGCGGCACGAAGTACTCGATCTCCATCTGCTCGAACTCGCGCGTGCGAAAGATGAAGTTGCCGGGCGTGATCTCGTTGCGGAACGCCTTGCCGACCTGACCGATGCCGAACGGGGGCTTCATGCGGCTCGTCGTGACGACCTGCGCGAAGTCGACGAAGATGCCCTGCGCCGTCTCGGGGCGCAGGAAGTTCAGGCCCTCTTCCGACTCGACCGGGCCGAGGTAGGTCTTGAGCATCCCGGAGAACTCGCGGGGCTCGGTCCACTCGCCGCGGGTGCCGCAGTTCGGGCAGGCGACCTCGGCCATGCCACCCTCGGGGGCGCGGCCCTTCTTCGCCTCGAACGCCTCGAGCAGGTGGTCCTCGCGGAACCGGTGGTGGCAGTGCAGGCACTCGACCAGCGGGTCGGTGAAGGTCGCGACGTGCCCGGAGGCCTCCCACACCTTGCGGGGCAGGATCACCGCGGAGTCGAGGCCGACCATGTCCCCACGGCCGCGGACGAACCGCTGCCACCACTGGCGCTTGATGTTCTCCTTGAGCTCCACACCGAGGGGCCCGTAGTCCCATGCGGAGCGGGAGCCTCCGTAGATCTCACCCGACTGGAAGACGAAGCCGCGGCGCTTGGCCAGGGCGATGACGCTGTCGAGACGGGAGGGCTGTGCCAAAGGGTGCTCCAGAGGTCGCCGAGCTGGGTGCTCGGTGCGGAAACGGTCCGGGCAAGACTACCGGCGATCGAGGCCCGGGAGGCCCGCCACGGGTCCGCCCTCCACGCTCACCTTGCCGACGTGCCCGGCCCCACCCCACCCAGCGCGGCCACGACGTCGGTCACGTCGGACTCGTCGTTCCACAGGTGGAACGCGATGCGCAGTCGCCCGGCACGCCCCGAGGCGGTGACGCCTGCGGCGGTGAGTGCCCGGAGGGCCGCCCCGTCGGCGTCCGCGAACGTCACGATCGCCTGCCCGTCGCCCTGCCGAGGCGACCCGAGGGCATCGCACAGCCGATCCGCGAGACCGGTGGCGTGCCTCCAGACCGCCCGCTGGTCGAGCGCGACCGCGGCTCGAGCGCGGCCACGGCACCGGGCCACGCCTGCCAGGCCGGCGAGACGTCGAAGCGACGCGCGTCGTCGGCCAGGTGCATGGCGGGGCCGTAGCAGGAGGACCAGACGTCCTGGCCCGCGTACCAGCCGGCCTGCACCGGGCGGAGCCGGCCGAGGGCGGTGTCGGAGAGCGTCATGAAGGCGACGCCGCGCGGAGCGCAGAGCCACTTGTAGGTGTGCGTGAGCGTCACGTCGAACGCTGCGGCGTCGACGGGCAGCACGCCGGCGGCCTGCGTGAGGTCACAGAGGGTCAGGGCGCCGACGCGACGGGCGGCGGCCACGACCGGGTCGGGGTCGGTGACCACGCCGGTCGCGGACTGCACCGCGGACCACGCGACCAGGGCGGTCCCGGGCCCGACCGAGGCGGCGAGCCGCTCGAGCGGGACGCTCCGGACCCGGACGCCGCGGTGCGCCTGGGCGAGGAACGGGAAGACGACCGAGCTGAAGTCGCCGTCGGGGACGACCACCTCGGCGCCGTCCGGCAGCGCGTCGGCGACGACCGCGGCCATCACCGAGGTCTGCGATCCCGTCGCGACGCGCTCAGCCGGGACGCCGACCAGCGCGGCGAAGAGCGCACGTCCCTGCTCGACCAGCGCGCCGTACCGGGCGGGCGACGTCTCGGCCCGGGACCACGCGTCGAGGTCGGCCCGCTGGGCGGCGAGGGTGCCGCGGGTCGGCAGGCCCGCGGTGCACGCCGCCAGGTAGCCGCGGCCGGCGGGGAAGGAGTCCATGCGGACAGCGTCCTCGTTCCCGTCCCATCACACCAGAGCCGGTTCGTTGTGCCACCGATAACATCGGGTGATGGACGAGATCGATCCCCAGTTGCTCCGGGTCCTGCGCGCCGTGGCCGACGGTGGGTCGATCACCCGCGCCGCCGCCGCGCTCGGGTCGAGCCAGCCGGCCGTCAGCCAGCTGCTGGCCCGGGCCGAGCAGCGTCTCGGCCACGCGCTGGTCCTGCGCGGCGGACGGGGCGCGACCCTCACGCATGCGGGGCAGGTGCTCGCCGACCACGCCCTGCACGTCCAGGCCGCGCTGACCGCGGCTCGCGAGGACCTCGACGCCGTCGGCGGACTCAGCCGTGGCCGGGTGCGACTCGCCGGGTTCCCGAGCGCGTCCTCCGCCCTCGTGCCCGCGGTGCTCGCCCGGCTCGCCGCGACGGCGCCCGGCGTGACGACCTCGTACGTCGAGGTGGAGCCTCCTGAGGCACTCGACCTGCTGCGCGGCGGCGAGGTGGACGTCGCCCTCACCTTCACCTACGTCGGCGACGAGGTCGGGACCACCCCGGACCCGGGCCTCGTCACCCGGGCACTCGGTCGTGACCCGCTCGCGCTGGTGACGCCGGTCGAGCCGGGAGGCGCGGAGCGACTCCGCCCCGCCGGCTCCACCGTCGTGGACCTCGCGTCCCACCACGACGCCCGGTGGATCGGGGGCTGCCTGCGCTGCCGTGGGCACCTGCTCGCCTCGTGCGCGAGCGCGGGGTTCACGCCGGACATCGTGCTGGAGACGGACAACGCGGCCGCGGTGGTGGGACTCGTCGCCGCAGGGCTCGGGGTGGCGCTGCTCCCCCGGCTGGCACTCGCGACGACGGTCATCCCCGCCGGTGTCGCGATCGACCCCGTGGACGACGAGCTCGCCCGGCGTGTCGAGGTGGTCGTCGCCCGTGGTGCCGACCGTGTGCCGAGCATCCGTGCGGCACTCGACGCGGTGCGCTCCGCGGCCCACCTGCTCGAGGGGCCGCTGCCGGGCTGAGCCGGGGCGCGCGCCGAGTCTCGGCTGCACGGACACTCCGCGCCGGCCAGACGGCGCAAGCTGTCCGCGGAACCGAGACTCGGTCTCGGCCCGGCGGCCCGGCGGCCCGGCGGCCGAGCGGCCCGGCGGCCGGGCGGCCGGGCCGCGGCCGCAGCGGCCGGGGCTAGGCCTTCGGGGTGTCGACCGCGCCGCCGTAGCGTCGGTCGCGGCTGGCGTACTCCTCGATCGCACCCCACAGGTCGGTGCGACGGAAGTCCGGCCAGAGCCGGTCGAGGAACACCATCTCGGCGTAGGCGGACTGCCACAGCAGGAAGTTGCTCGTGCGCTGCTCCCCCGAGCTCCGGAGGAACAGGTCGACGTCGGGCATCTCGGGCACGTACAGCCGCTTCGCCAGCGCCTTCTCGGTGACCTGGCTCGGCTTCAGGCGTCCGGCGGCGACGTCCTCGGCCATGCCCCGCACGGCGTCGACGATCTCGTTCCGGCCGCCGTAGTTCACGCACATCGTCAGTGTGAGGACGTCGTTGCCCGCCGTCATCCGCTCGGCGGTCTCGAGCTCGTCGATGACGCTCCGCCACAGCCTCGGACGCCGACCCGCCCACCGCACCTTGACGCCCCACTGGTGCAGCTGGTCACGGCGACGGCGGATGACGTCGCGGTTGAAGCCCATCAGGAACCGGACCTCTTCCGGGGAGCGCTTCCAGTTCTCCGTCGAGAACGCGTACGCGGACACGTGCCCGACGCCGATCTGGATCGCCCCGGCGACGACGTCGAGCAGCGAGGCCTCGCCCGCCTTGTGCCCCTCGATCCGGGTCAGGCCGCGGCCGTTCGCCCACCGGCCGTTGCCGTCCATGACGATGGCCACGTGCTCCGGCACGAACCGGGCCGGGATCGCCGGGGGCGTCTCGCCGGTCCAGTCGATCGGGCGGAACGGTTCGACGTCGTCGGGGCGGCGGGGGCTCATGCGGTGGGGGCTCCTTCGACAGCGGGATCAGGGTCGGGCTCGGGCACGGCGGGTGCCGGGGTCGAGGCCACCGCGCGCGCCGTCGCCTCGGGTCCGCCGTGGGTCTGCGGCACCGGCAGCGGGTGCTCGGAGCGGTCGACGTGCGGCAGGGACCGGAGCGATCGTTCCAGGTGCCACTGGGCGTAGGCCGCGACCACGCCGGAGGCCCGCGAACGCGTCCGCTCGTCGGTGGCGTCGACCGTCGCCCAGTCACCGGCGAGCAGGGAGCCGAGCACCCCGAGCGTCGCCGGGTCGAGCCGCGGCGTCCCCGGGGGCGCCGCACGGTCGGCGACGACACCACCGAGCTGCACCACGAACGCCGAGTGCGGGCCGGGCTCCCCCGTCACCGCACAGTCACTGAACGAGGGGGCCCATCCCGCGATGCTCATCGCGCGGAGCAGGTACGAGTCGAGGGTCGCGCTGGACTGGTGCTCACCGCGCGACAACGACCGGAGCGCCCCGACGAGGAGCAGGTACTGCTGCAGCCCGGCATCGGCCTCGCTCAGTCGGTCGGCGGTCTCGACCATGGCGCTGGCCGCGGTGTACGCCCCGTAGTCGGCGACGATCTGGGCCCCGTACGCGCCGAGGGACTCCGCCTGGGTGACGATGTCGAGCGACCGGCCCTCGTAGAACTGGGCGTCGACGACCATGAACGGCTCGAGCCGGCTGCCGAACTTCGACGCGGTCCGCCGCACGCCCTTGGCCACGGCGCGGATCTTGCCGTGCTGCCGCGAGAGCATCGTGACGATGCGGTCGGCTTCGCCGAGCTTGTGCGTGCGCAACACGACGCACTCGTCCCGGTACAGCGGCATGCCCCCAGTATCCCCCGCCCCGCCGACAGCCGCGTGCGGTGCGGGGCGGGCGGCCCGGGGGGGGGGGGGTCGGGGTACCGAGTGGAATCGGGCGTACCTGGTCGGAAGAAACGACCAGGTACGCCGATCCGACCTGCCATCGCGTGTGACGGGGGAAAGACCGGGCACAGACGGGAGGCGCGGTGCTGGACGGACCCGCACCTGGGCCCACACCGGCCGGTACCTGGTCGACGCGCCAGCGGCGATCAGGCCGTGCCCGGTGGGGAGCCTCCCGGCCTGGTCGCGTCTCAGGCGGAGACGAGCTCCGGTGCGCCGGCCGCGGCACCCGCGCGCACCGCGCGGTTCACCGCGGACACGATCGCCTTGAGCGACGCCGTCGAGATGTCGGCGTCGATGCCGACGCCCCAGAGACGCACGCCGTCGACGTCGAGCTCGACGTAGGACGCGGCCTTCGCGTCACCGGAGGCGCTCATAGTGTGCTCCGAGTAGTCGTACAGCGTGACCTGGACGCCCTGCTCGGCGAGCACCTTCAGGAACGCGTCGATGGGACCGGTGCCGACGGCCTCGGCCGTGACCGCGCCCTCGTCGACCCGGAGTGCCACGGACAGCGAGGTCGTGCCCTCGAAGTCGCTCGACGTCGCCGTCTTGGTGAGCTCGTACCGGCCCCACTTCTCGTCGTCGATCGACGCGGGCAGGTACTCGTCCTGGAACACGTCCCAGATGCGCTGCGACGAGAACTCGCCGCCCTCGGTGTCGGTGTGCCGCTGCACGACGCCGGAGAACTCGATCTGCAGCTTGCGGGGCAGGTCGAGGGCGTGGTCGGTCTTGAGCAGGTACGCCACACCGCCCTTGCCGGACTGCGAGTTGACGCGGATGACGGCCTCGTACGACCGGCCGATGTCCTTCGGGTCGACGGGCAGGTACGGCACCGCCCACTCGATCTCGTCGATGTCCTTGCCCGCGGCGGCGGCCTTGGCCTTCATCGCCTCGAACCCCTTGTTGATGGCGTCCTGGTGCGAGCCGCTGAACGCCGTGTACACGAGGTCGCCCGCCCACGGCTGGCGCTCGGGCACCGGCAGCTGGTTGCAGTACTCGACGGTGCGCTTCACCTGGTCGATGTCGGCGAACGAGATCTCCGGGTCGATGCCCTGCGTGAACAGGTTCATCCCGAGGGCGACCAGGTCCACGTTGCCGGTGCGCTCACCGTTGCCGAACAGGCAGCCCTCGATGCGGTCGGCGCCGGCCATGTAGCCGAGCTCGGCGGCCGCGACCGCGGTGCCGCGGTCGTTGTGCGGGTGCAGCGACAGGATGACGTCGTCGCGGTGGGCGAGGCGGCGTGACATCCACTCGATCGAGTCGGCGTAGACGTTCGGTGTGGCCATCTCGACGGTGGCGGGCAGGTTGATGATGACCTTGCGCTCGGGCGTCGGCTCGAAGACCTCGAGGACGGCGTTGCAGATCTCCAGTGCGACCTCGAGCTCGGTGCCCGTGTAGGACTCCGGCGAGTACTCGTAGTAGATCGTCGTGTCGTGCTGCAGCGTCGCCTCGGCGGCCTTGCAGAGCTTCGCACCGGTGACCGCGATGTCCACCACGCCCTGCACGTCGGTGCGGAAGACGACCTCGCGCTGCACGATGCTCGTGGAGTTGTACAGGTGGACGATGGCCTGCTTCGCGCCGTCGATCGCCTCGTAGGTGCGCTGGATGAGGTGCTCGCGCGCCTGGGTCAGCACCTGGATGGTCACGTCGTCGGGGATCGCGCCCTCGTCGATCAGCGACCGGACGAAGTCGAAGTCAGTCTGCGAGGCGCTCGGGAACCCGACCTCGATCTCCTTGTAGCCCATCCGCACGAGGAGGTCGAACATCGCCCGCTTGCGCTCGGCGTCCATCGGGTCGATGAGCGCCTGGTTGCCGTCACGCAGGTCGACGGCACACCAGCGCGGCGCCTTGTCGATGCGCTTCGTGGGCCAGGTGCGGTCCGGCAGGTCGACGCTGATCTGCTCGTGGAACGGGACGTACTTGTGGATCGGCATCCCGGAGGGCTGCTGGGTGTTCTGCATCGTTCTTCGCTTTCGTCGCGTGTTCGTGAGCTCTTGTGGTGCGGCCACGACGGACTCCGCGACGAGGTGGGCCGGAGTGTCAGGCCTCGTCGCGGCAGCGAAGGAGGAGGAGTGCCGAGTACATCGGGACCCACGGTAGCACCGGTGTACCAGGCTGGCGCAAGCGTGTGACGCGGGACCGCCCGGCGCCGTCGAACGGGGTTGCCGAGTGAGGTGCCGAGTGGTCGAGACCTGCCACGGGCCGGTCGCCGAGAGGTCGCGTTCTGTCGCCCGGGCCGCGTCCGGACGACGGTTCGTGACACCTCGGCGGACGTGAGCGGCGCGGCGGGGCCGGCCAGGGCACGTCGGCGCGCCCACACGACGACACGGGAGGCCCGGTGCCAGCTGGCAACGGGCCTCCCGTGTCGTCGTGTGGTGCGACCAGGGCGACGGGTCAGTCGACCGCGAGCGCCTCGGTCGGCGGGACGCGCATCGCGCGCCGCACCGGGGCGATGGTGGCGACGACCGCCAGGACCAGCGCGCCGATCACCACGATGCCGATGGTCAGCGGCGGCAGCACCGGTGCCACGGGCGTCCCGAGCGAGCCGAGCAGCGTCTGCCCGCCGACCCAGCCGTACACCGTGCCGAGTGCGAGCCCCGAGACGACGGCCGCGACGACCATCTGCACGGCCTCGGTCACGATCATCCGTCGGACCTGCGCACCGGTCAGGCCGAGCACCCGCAGCAGCCCGAGTTCGCGTCGACGCTGGAGCACCCCGAGCGCCAGGGCGTTCACGACCCCGACGGCGGCGATCACGGCGGAGAACCCGACGATCACGCTGACGACCGCGTTGATCTGCACGAAGAGGTCCCGCTGCGCCTCGATCATCTCGGGCGTGGCAGCCCCCGCGCTCATGGCGCGCATCTCGGTCTCGAGCACGTGCTGCATGATCCCGAGCGCCACCGCGAAGGTCACGAGCAGGGTGACACCGATGACGAGCCCGATGGTCGCCCGCGAGGACCGCCCCGGCGCCCGCATCGCGTTCCGTCCGGCGAGCAGGACGACGGGGTCGTGCGAGCCGATGCGGCCGATGAGCTGCAGCACGGGCGGCATCACGATCGTCGCCCCGACGGCGACCCCCGCGAAGGACACGAACCCGCCGAGCGCTGCCGGCAGGACCGCGACCGGGGACAGCGAGCTCACCGCGAGCCCGAGCAGCATCAGCACCGCGCCACCGGCCATGAGCACGATCGCCCAGACCTTGCGGGCCGTGCCGGACCGGACGTCGTCGTGGCTCGGCTCGACGGACGACGACAGCGCTTCGAGTGGTGTGACGGTGAGCACGCGGCGCGACCCGGCAGCGAAGGCACCCCAGGTGGCGAGGACGACGGCCACGACCGGCAGGACGAGCTCCCACGGCACGTACGTGTACTCGGCCTCGGGCAGGACCCCGTTGCCCCGCAGGACGACGACGAACAGGGCCGAGAGCGCGGTCCCCACGACGGCGCCGACGACCCCGCCGAGCACGCCGACGACCAGGCCGGTGCGGGTGATCCGCGCACGGAGGGTCGCACCGGTCGCGCCGACGAGCCGCTGCAGGGCGATGATCCGGGTCTGCCCGGCGATCAGGGTGGCGCAGGTGTTCGCGGTGACGATCGCGCCGACGTAGAGCGCGATACCGAGGAACAGCCACCCGACCACCGACAGGATCGCCTTGATCGGACCGAGGTCGGCGACCCCGGCGGCTCGGAGCGCCTCGGTCACGATCCCCGGTGCGATGACGAGGGCGGAGCCGAACGTGGTGCCGAGGGCGGCGACCAGGACGGTGGGGGCGAAGGAGCGGACGCCGTTCACGCTGCTGCCTCCATCCCGAGCATCGTCGTGGAGATCGCGCCGGCGTCCATCGCGGGGCGGTCGGCGACGATCCGGCCGTCCGCCAGGAACAGGATGCGGTCGGCGTTCGCGGCCGCCACCGGGTCGTGCGTCACCATGACGACGCTCTGGCCCCATTCCTGGACGGCACCGCGGAGCATCGCGAGCACGTAGCGTCCGGTGCGGGAGTCGAGCGCGCCGGTCGGTTCGTCGGCGACGACCACCGCCGGCCGCGAAGCGAGCGCCCGTGCGATGGCGACGCGCTGCTGCTGCCCGCCGGAGAGCTGGTGCGGCCGGTGCGTCAGCCGGTTGCCGAGCCCGAGCATCTCGACCAGCCGGTCGATCCAGGCGGTCTCCTCGTGCGAGGGCTTGTGCCCACCGAGCAGGAACGGCAGCCGGATGTTCTCGCTGACGTCGAGCGTCGGGACGAGGTTGAACGACTGGAACACGAAGCCCAGCCGCCGACGACGCAGCTCGGTGAGGTCCTTGTCGCCCAGGGCCGTGATGTCGACGCCGTCGATCTGGATCCGGCCGGCGGACACGGCGTCGAGGCCGGCGGCGACGTGCATGAGCGTCGACTTGCCGGACCCGGACGGGCCCATCACCGCGGTGAACTCCCCGGCGCCGATGTCGACGCTGACGTCGTCGAGCGCGGTCACACGTCGGGCGTCGTCGCCGTAGTGCTTGGACACGTGGTCGAGGCGGATGATCGGGGCGTGGCTCGTGGTCATGCATCCACGATGGCGGTCAGCGGACCCGTCCGCGTCGCCCGCTCGGCTCCTGTGGATCGTCCGCTCGGCTCGGTTGCCTGTGGAGGGGTCATCCCCGCGGATGACCCGGCATCAGTCGGCCTTGGTGACGAGCCCGTGTTCGTGGGCGAAGACGACGAGTCGCACCCGGTCGCGGAGTTCGAGCTTCGTCAGGACCCGCGAGATGTGCGTCTTCACGGTCGCCTCGCTGACGTACTCGTGCTGGGCGATCTCGCTGTTGCTGAACCCACGGGCGGCCAGGTCGAAGATCTCGCGCTCGCGTGGCGTGAGGTCGGCGAACGCCGCGGGGACTGCGGCGGCGCGTCCGACCGAGTCGTCGTACCGTCGCAGGAGCTCCCGCGTGGCCGACGCGGCGAACACCGCGGTGCCGGCGTGCACGGTCCGGACCGCCGCGAGCAGGAACTCGGGGTCGGCGTCCTTGAGCACGAACCCGCTCGCGCCGGCGCGGATGGCCTTGGCGGCGGCCTCGTCGAAGTCGAACGTGGTCAGCACGAGGACCTTCGCGCCGTCGGTTCCGGACTGTTCGACGATGTGGCCGGTCGCCGTGATGCCGTCCATCACGGGCATCCGCACGTCCATCAGCACCACGTCGGGACGGGTCCGTCGGACGAGTTCGACCCCATCGGCACCGTCGCCCGCCTCGCCGACGAACCGCAGGTCGGGCTGCGAGTCGATGAGCATCCGGATGCCGGTGCGGAACAGCGCCTGGTCGTCGACGAGGGCGACACGGATCCGGTGCTCGTCGGTCGGAATCGTGGTCATCGGGCGGTGCGCTCCTGCTCGGTGGGGGTGATCCGGCCGCGGGGCATCTGCCCGCTGGCCGGGACGGTCGGCATCCGGACGGCGACCGCGAAGTCGTCCCCTCGGGCCCCGGCGGTCATGGTGCCGCCGGTCATCACGGCGCGCTCGCGCATGCCGACCAGGCCGTGGCCTGTGCCGGGGCCGCGGACCCCGTCGTCGGCACGTCGGTTCACGACGGCGATCTCGACGGTGTCCGGCCGGTAGGTCAGGGCGGCACGCACCGGGCTGCCGGGCTCTCCGTGCTTGTACGCGTTCGTCAGGCTCTCCTGCACGATCCGGTAGACAGCGAGCTGCGTGGTGGTGGGCAGCCCGGCGGGGTCGCCCTCGCGTTCCACCCGCACGTCGAGCCCGAGCTGCCGCATCTCGTCGACGAGCCGGTCGATGTCGTCGATCTCGGGCGTCGGCGCGGTCCCCTGCTCGTGCCGGAGCGCGCCGAGGAGTTC
Source organism: Curtobacterium sp. MCBD17_026 (assembly GCF_003234895.2). Taxonomy (NCBI): domain Bacteria; kingdom Bacillati; phylum Actinomycetota; class Actinomycetes; order Micrococcales; family Microbacteriaceae; genus Curtobacterium; species Curtobacterium sp. MCBD17_026. The sequence continues at coordinate 2,041,398 of NZ_CP126281.1, forward strand.
GCGCACGTCGCCGAGGGCCCGGCGGGCCGTGGTCGAGATGGTACTGAGGGCCTGGTCGGCCACCGCGGGGTCGGCCTTCAGGGCGTACCGGGCACCGTCGGACTGCGCGATGACGACCGCGAGCGAGTGCGCGACGATGTCGTGCATGTCGCGGGCGATCCGCACGCGCTCCTGCTCGACCGCGACGGCCCGGTCGGCCCGCGCGGCGTCACGCTCGGCCAGCAGCTGGGCCTCGCGACTCATGCTCGCCGAGCGACGGGTCCGGACCACGAGTCCGGCGAGCCACGGCAGCAGCAGCAGGAGCAGGACGACGGCGAAGAACGACAGGATGACCTGCAGCGACTCCGGCACCGACGTCGAGGTGGTCTCGTAGGTCAAGCGGTTCCGGTAGTCGTCGAAGCCCATGTACGCCGCCGCCGCCACGGACCCGAGGATCGCCGACACGAGCCCGGCCAGCCGCACACGGCGGCTGCCGTACGCACTCGTCGTGTACATGACGCCGGCGATGAACGCGTTCGACACGTCCGGCACCTGCAGGGTGACCATCTCGAAGACCGCGAACACCCACGCCACGGCCAGGGCGAGCCCGGGTGACAGTCGTCGGAGTGCCAGGGCGGCGGTCATCCCGACGACGGTGACCACGGACAGCGGCCCGTCGAGCCCGCGCCCGCTGGCGACCAGCACGAGGCCGCCGAGCAGCACGGCGATCAGCAGGTCGGTGATGACCTGCGCGCGCAGCATGGGACGGAACACCCGTCCACGGTACGGCGGGCCGCTCGTCCCCGCGTCCCTCGCCCGGATGACCCGGGGTGCGAGCGGCGGACGGTCAGAAGCCGAGGCGTCCGAGCTGCTTCGGGTCACGCTGCCACTCCTTGGCCACCTTCACGCGGATGTTCAGGTAGACGTGCCGGCCGCCGAGCAGCGACTCGATCTCGACGCGGGCCCGCGAACCGACGTCCTTCAGGCGCTCGCCCTTGTGTCCGATGACGATCGCCTTCTGGCTGTCCCGCTCGACGAACAGGTTCGCGAAGATGCGCAGGGGGCCGTCGGCGTCGTCGTCGGCATCGGGCTCGACGATGTCCTCGATGACCACGGCGAGCGAGTGCGGCAGCTCGTCACGGACGCCCTCGAGCGCAGCCTCGCGGATGAGCTCGCCGATGCGCTCCTCGTCGGTCTCCTCGGTCACCGCGCTCGAGTCGTACAGCTGCGGCGACTCGGGGAGCAGGGCGGTGATCACGCCGAGCAGGTCGTCGAGCTGCATGCCCCTGGTGCCCGAGGTCGGCACCACGGCGTCCCAGTCGCGGAGCTTCGAGACGGCCAGCAGCTGCTCACCGACGCGGTCCTTGGAGGTGCTGTCGATCTTCGTGACGATCGCGATCTTCTTGGCGCGCGGGTACTGGTCGAGCGTGTCGTTGATGAACCGGTCGCCGGGACCGACGGGCTCGTTCGCCGGCACGCAGAAACCGATCACGTCGACGTCGCCGAGGGTGGACTGCACGAGGTCGTTGAGCCGTTCGCCGAGCAGGGTGCGCGGACGGTGCACGCCCGGGGTGTCGACGATGATCACCTGACCGTCGGGCCGGTGCACGATCCCGCGGATGGCGCGCCTGGTGGTCTGCGGCTTCGACGAGGTGATGGCGACCTTCTCGCCCACCAGGGCGTTGGTCAGCGTCGACTTGCCGACGTTCGGACGGCCGACGAACGAGACGAAGCCCGCGCGGTAGGGCTTCTCCGAGCCGGCCTGGGTGGTGTCGGGGTCGGTCATGCGTGCGTGGTTCCCGTCGTGGTGGGTTCGGCGTCGTCGAAGGCGTCCTCGACGTCGGCCAGGGCGTGGGTGCGCTCGGCGAGCACGGTGATGAGGTGGCGGCGCTTGCCCTCGACCCGGTCGGCGGTCAGGACGACCCCGGACACCGTGACGGTGTCGCCGGAGACGGCCAGGTGTCCGAGCTCCTTGGTGAGCAGGCCACCGGCGGTGTCGACGTCGTCGTCGTCGAGCTCGATGCCGAACAGGTCGCCGAGCTCGTCGATCGGCAGCCGGGCGGAGATCCGCCAGATGCCCGGTTCGACCTCGGTCCGGTCGACGACGGCGCGGTCGTACTCGTCGGAGATGTCGCCGACGAGTTCTTCGATGAGGTCCTCCATGGTCACGAGCCCGGCGACACCGCCGTACTCGTCGACCACCAGCACCAGGTGGTTCTTGGCGACCTGCATGTGCCGCAGGGTGTCGTCGGCGTGCTTCGACTCCGGCACGAACTCGGCGGGCCGCAGCAGCCGGCTGACCCGTTCAGTGCGGGATGCCGGCCGTTCGTACAGCGACCGCGCGACGTCGCGCAGGTAGAGCACACCCCGCACGTCGTCGCTGTCCTTGCCCGTCACCGGCATCCGGGACACCCCGGCGGCCAGGAACTGCTCCATGGCCGCGGCCAGCGTCTCCGCACCGTCGACGGTGAGCATGTCCGTGCGGGGCACCATGACCTCGCGCACCAGGGTGTCGCTGAACTCGAACACCGAGTGGATGAGTTCGCGGTCCTCGTCCTCGAGCACGTTGCTCTCGGTGGCCTCGTCGACGAGCGAGAGCAGCTGCTCCTCGCTCGACACGGTGGAGGCGCTCCGGCCGCGGCCGGGGGTGACCCGGTCGCCGATCCGGACGAGCAGTCCGGCCAGCGGACCGAGCACGATGCGGACCCCACGGACGATGCCGCCGGTCGCACCGATCAGCCGCTCGGCGTGGGCGCGTCCGACGCTGCGCGGGCTCGACCCGACCAGCACGAACGACACCGCGGTCATGATCGCGGCGGAGACGACGAGTGCGATCCACCAGCTGTCGAAGGCGCGCACGAGGGCGATCGTCACGAGCACCGCGGCCGCGGTCTCGGCGAGGACCCGGAAGAAGTTCAGCGCGTTGACGTGCGCCCCGACGTCGTCAGCGATCGCCTCGATGGCGCGGCGGCGCTTGTTGCCCCTGGCGATCTCCTCGAGGTCGGCACGGGAGACCACCGAGAGTGCGGCGTCGCTCGCGGCGAGGAGCCCGCCGAGCACGACGAGCCCCAGCGCCACCGCGAGGAGTCCGGCGACGACGACCACCGGCTACCGCCCTCGGTGCTGGGCGGCGAAGGCGGTCAGGATCTCGCCCTGGATGCCGAACATCTCGGCCTTCTCGTCGGGCTCGGCGTGGTCGAAGCCGAGCAGGTGCAGGATGCCGTGGCAGGTGAGCAGCAGCATCTCGTCGGTGCTCGAGTGCCCGGCGGTCTTCGCCTGTTCCTCGGCCACCTGCGGGCAGAGCACGATGTCGCCCAGCAGCCCGGCCGGCGTGGGGTCGTCCTCGGTGCCGGGGCGCAGTTCGTCCATCGGGAAGCTCAGGACGTCCGTCGGGCCGGGCTCGTCCATCCACCGGACGTGCAGCTGCTCCATCGCGCCCTCGTCGACCAGCACGATCGCGAGCTCGGCATCGGCGTGGACGTGCATCGCGTCCAGGGCGAAGGCCGCGAGCCGCTGGATCGCGGCCTCGTCCACCTCGACGCCCGACTCGTTGTTGAGCTCGATGCTCACCGGTTGCCTCCTCGGGCGTCGTTCTGGGGGTACGGGGGTCGTGCGCGGTCCTGCGGCGGGCGCCCACGGCGTTCGGCGCGGTTGGCACCGTCGGGGTTGCCGACCGGGGCGGTGCCACGGCCACCGGGGCGCTGCCCGGCCTGCTCGGCGAGGCGCTCCTCGTCGTAGACCGTGTACGCGTCGACGATCCGGCCGACGAGGGTGTGGCGGACCACGTCCTCGCTGCCGAGACGGGCGAAGTGGATGTCCTCGACCTGGTCGAGGATGCGGGTCACGAGCCGCAGACCGGAGACGTTGCCCGGCAGGTCGACCTGGGTGATGTCACCCGTGATGACCATCTTCGAGCCGAACCCGAGCCGGGTCAGGAACATCTTCATCTGCTCGGGCGTGGTGTTCTGCGCCTCGTCGAGCACCACGAAGGAGTCGTTGAGGGTCCGGCCACGCATGTACGCCAGCGGGGCGACCTCGACGGTGCCGGCGGCCAGGAGCTTCGGGACCAGCTCCGGGTCCATCATCTCGTTGAGGGCGTCGTACAGCGGGCGCAGGTAGGGGTCGATCTTGTCGGTGAGCGTGCCCGGCAGGAAGCCGAGCCGCTCGCCGGCCTCGACCGCGGGACGGGTGAGGATGATCCGGTTGACCTCGCGCCGCTGCAGCGCCTGCACGGCCTTGGCCATCGCCAGGTACGTCTTGCCGGTACCGGCCGGACCGATGCCGAACGTGATGGTGTGCTCGTCGATGGCGTCGACGTAGGCACGCTGCCCGTCGGTCTTCGGCCGGACGGACTTGCCGCGGCTCGACACGATCGGGGTGCCGAAGGTGTCGGAGGGCTTGCGGTCGTCGTCGAGGATGCGTGCGGACATCGGGATGTCGGCCGGGCCGATCTCCTGCCCGCGCCTGACCATGCCGACGAGCTCGTCGACGAGCGCCTTCGCGCGGGCGACGTCGCGCTCGGGCCCGGTCAGCGTGACCTCGTTGCCGCGCACGACGACCCGGACGCCGGGGTACTGGCGCTCGACGGTCTTGAGCAGCCGGTCCTGGGGGCCGAGCAGCTGCACCATGGCGATGCCGTCGACCTGGAGCGAGACCGAGACGGGCTCGTCGTCGGCGGCGGTGGGCTGTACTGGTTCGTTAACCGGCAAGGGTGCCTTCCTGCAGTTCACCTGCGAGTACGTGCGCGTGCACGTGGAACACGGTCTGACCGGCGGCTTCGCCGGTGTTGAAGACGAGTCGGAACTGGCCGTCGGCGCGCTCGTCGGCGATGCGCTGCGCGGTGGCGACGACGTGGGCCAGCAGGTCGGGGTCACCCGCCGCGAGTTCGCCGACGTTCGCGTACTGCTCGGTCTTGGGGACGACGAGCACGTGGACGGGAGCCTTCGGAGCGATGTCCTCGATCGCGATCACACGGTCGTCCTCGGCGACGATGGTCGCCGGGATCTCGCGCGCGATGATCTTGGAGAAGACGCTGGGCGTGCTGGTGCTCATGGCTCCATCGTAGGACGCGCCCGACGGCGTGGTCCGGCTCACCAGCGACCCAGTCGCGCCTGCAGGACAGCGAGTGCCGCCGGTCCGGCGGTGGACGTGCGGAGCACGCTGTCGCCGAGCCGGACCCGCACGGCGCCCGCGGCCTCGAGCCGGTCGAGCTCCGCGCCGTCGATGCCTCCTTCGGGGCCGACGACGAGGGCGATGTCCTCGGCGCCCGTCGGGGGTTCCCAGGTGGCGAGCCGCACGGTCGCGGTCGGGTCGAGCAGGACGAGGGTGGTCCCCTCACCGAGCGCGGACACGAGTTGTCCGGTCGTCACCAGCGGCGCGACGACGGGCACACGCGGACGGATCGCCTGCTTCGCGGCCTCGTGCGCGATCGCGGCCCACCGCGCGCGGCCCTTCTCGACCTTCGCGCCGTCCCACCGGGAGACGCTGCGTGCGGCCGACCACGGCACGACCCGGTCGACCCCGATCTCGGTCGCCGCCTGCACGGCCATCTCGTCACGACCGCCCTTGGCCAGGGCCTGCACGAGCGTCAGCGACGGGCGCGGTGCGTCCTGGTGCTCGACGGTGTGGACCGCGAGCTCCAGCGTGTCCTTGCCGAGTGCCGTCACCGGACCGGAGACCACCGTGCCCCGACCGTCGGCGATCCGCAGGACCTCGCCGACCCGGACGCGCGCGACGGAGACCGCGTGCCGGCCCTCGGCCCCGTCGAGCGACACCGGGTCACCGACGGTGACGCCGTCCAGCGAGTCGACGAGGTACAGCGACGCCATCAGTGGTTGAAGAACCGGTCGCGGAGCTTGCCGAACATGCCCTGCTGGAACCGGGCGAGCTGCGGGGCGGTGGTCTTGTGCGACTTCGCGAGCTGCTCCACCAGCTGCCGCTCCTTGTGGGACAGCTTGGTCGGCGTGACGACCTGCACGCCGACCCGCAGGTCACCGCGGCCGTTCCCGCGCAGCTTCGTGATGCCGCGGTCCTTGATGACGAGGACGTCGGCACTCTGCACACCGGGTCGGATCTCGAGCTCGACCGGACCGTCGAGGCCGTCGATCGTGGTGGTCGTGCCGAGGACGGCGTCGGTCATGCCGACCTCGAGCGTCGCCAGCAGGTCGTCGCCGTCACGGCTGAAGACGTCGTCGTGGCGCACGCGGATCTCGAGGTACAGGTCGCCGGACGGGCCGCCGGCCGGACCGACCTCGCCCTGGCCGGGCATCTGAAGTCGGAGACCGGAGTCGACGCCGGCGGGGACGTCCACCGGCACGGTGCGACGCGCGCGGACGCGGCCCTGACCCTGGCAGGTCGGGCAGGGGCTCGGGATGACGGTGCCGTACCCGCGGCACGTGCCGCACGGTGCGCTCGTCACCACGTTGCCGAGGAGCGAACGGACCTGGCGCTGGATGTGCCCGGAGCCACCGCAGATGTCGCACGTGCGGGGGCTGGTGCCCGGCGCACAGCAGGAGCCGTGGCAGGTCTCGCACAGCACCGCCGTGTCGACCTCGACGTCCTTGTGGGTGCCGAAGACGACCTCGTCGAGGTCGACCTCGATGCGGAGCAGGGCGTCCTGTCCGCGCTCGGCACGGCTGCGCGGGCCCGACCCCCGGCCGCCGCCACCACCGCCGCCGCCGAAGAAGGCGTCGAAGATGTCGCTGAAGCCACCGGCGCCACCACCGAAGGGGCTGTCGGCCTGCGGCCCGGCGTCGTACCGGCGCCGCTGCTCGGGGTCGCTCAGCACGTCGTACGCGTGCGTCACGTCCTTGAAGCGCTCGGCGGCGTCGGGTGCCGGGTTCACGTCCGGGTGGAGCTCACGCGCCAGGCGGCGGTAGGCCTTCTTGATGTCGGCATCGGAGGCGTCTCGCTGGACGCCGAGGACGTCGTAGTGGTCTGCCACGTATCCCTCAGTCGGTTGGGTTCGGTCGGTTGGTCAGTGTTCGCCCAGGAGCTTGGACAGGTACCGGGCGACGGCGCGGACGGCCGCCATGTTCGTGCCGTAGTCCATGCGGGTCGGTCCGAGGACGCCCAGGCGGGCCACCTCGCCACCGGCCAGGTAGCCGCCGGCGACGATGCTCGTGGCGTCGAGCCCGTACTCGGCGTTCTCGACGCCGATGCTGGCCGCCACCGCGATGTCGTCCACCTGCATCTCCCCGAACAACCGGAGCAGGGTGACTTGTTCCTCGATCGCTTCGAGCACCGGGAAGAGCCCGCCGGAGAAGTCCTGCTCGCTCTTCGCCAGGTTGGCCGCACCGGCCATCAGCAGGCGGTCCTGCCGGTTCGCCGCGACCTGCTCGATGAGCGTGGCGACGACGACCCCGCCGAGCGTCTGGGCGTCGGGGCGGAGCTGCTGCGGCACGGCTCGGAGCGCGGTCGGGACGTCCTGCAGCAGGAGGCCCACCGTCGCGCCGTTCACCACGGTGCGGAGTTCGCCCAGCGAGCCTTCGTCGAGCGGGACGTCGGTCTCGACCACGCGCTGTTCGACGCGAGCGGTGTCGGTGATGAGCACCACCATCAACCGGGCGTCACCGAGCCGGACGAGCTCGACGTGCTGCACCCGGGCGCGCACCATCGAGGGGTACTGCACCAGGGCGACCTGGTTGGTGAGCTGGCTGAGCAGCCGGACGGTGCGCCCGAGGACCTCGTCGAGGTCGTTCGGGGCGCCGAGGAAGGTCTCGATGGCGTGCCGCTGCGCGCTGGAGAGCGGACGGGCACCCGCCAGGTGGTCCACGAAGACGCGGTACCCCTTGTCGGTCGGCACCCGGCCGGACGAGGTGTGCGGTGCGGCGATCAGCTGCTCGTCCTCGAGCAGGGCCATGTCGTTGCGGATCGTCGCGGCGCTGACCCCGAAGGCGTGCCGCTCGACGATGGTCTTCGACCCGACGGGTTCACGCGACGCCACGTAGTCGCGCACGATGGCCTTGAGGACCTCGAGGCTGCGTTCACTGACCACGAGCGCCTCCTTTCCCGATCGACCTGGCACTCGGACGTGTCGACTGCTGATCCTACGCCCGACCGCTGACGGCCCGGGACTTCCGGGCGGTCGGCCGATACGCTTCCGCCATGACCAACGGACAGCAGCCCGACGGCCACGGACCCGAGCAGCCCGGCGGCCCGTACGGCCACGGCCCCGGTGGCCCCCAGCAGCCCGGCGGACCGCAGTACCCCGGCGGACCGCAGTACCCCGCCGGCTACACCCCGCCCCGGCCGATGAGCCCCGAGGACCAGCGCCTGTGGGCCACGCTGACGCACATCGGCGGCATCTTCTTCAACTTCATCGCGCCGTTGGTCGCCTACCTGGTCCTCCGCGACCGCGGCGGCTTCGTCCGCGAGCACACCCGCGTCGCGCTGAACTTCCACATCACGATGGGCATCGCCTACGTGGTCGGTTCGCTCACGTCGGTGTTCGGCGTCGGGGTCCTGATCGTGCTGGCAGCGGGCATCGTGTCGCTGATCTTCAGCATCATGGCCGCGATCGCCGCGAACCAGGGACAGTTCTACCGCTACCCGCTCTCGATCGAGTTCATCAAGCAGTAGCGCCCCCACGAGCCCGACCGAGCGGCGCACGCCGCTCAGTCGAGCAGCTCCCGCACCACCGCGTCGGCGAGCAGGCGGCCCTGCAGGGTCAGGTCGATCCGTCCCCGCACCGCGGCCGACCCGTCCACGAGTCCGCGTGCGATGAGGCCGGCGACCCGGCCACGGGCCTCCTGGCGGATCTCGCTCGTCGCGAGCTCCCCGCGGACCCGCGCCGCCAGCAGCAGTCGCTCGACGTACCGCGTCTCGTCGTCGATGGTCTCGCGGCCGGCGGCCGGCGACTCCCCCGACAGCACCCGGTTCGCGTACGCGGCCGGGTGCTTGACGTTCCACCAGCGCGTGCCGGCGACGGCGGAGTGCGCGCCGGGTCCGACGCCCCACCAGTCGTGGCCCTTCCAGTAGGACAGGTTGTGGCGACTCGCGTGCGCGTCACCGCGTGCCCAGTTCGACACCTCGTACCAGGAGTAGCCGGCGTCGCCGAGCACCTGGTCTGCGAGCTCGTACATGTCGGCGGCCAGGTCGTCGTCGGGGGCGGGGAGCTCGCCGCGGGCGACCATGCGGCCCATCGCGGTGCCGTCCTCGACGATGAGCGAGTACGCCGACACGTGGTCGGGCTCGCAGGCGATCGCGGCGTCGAGCGAGGTCCGCCAGTCGGCGAGGGACTCCCCCGGGGTCGAGTAGATGAGGTCGAGCGAGACGTCGAGTCCCTGCTGCTTCGCGAGGTCGACGACCACTGGGACCCGGAGCGGGTCGTGCGTGCGGTCGAGCGTGGCGAGCACGTGCGGCACGGCGGACTGCATGCCGTAGCTGATCCGGTTGAAGCCGCCGGCCCGCAGGGTCTCGAGCGACGCCGCGTCGACGGAGTCCGGGTTCGCCTCGGTGGTGACCTCGGCCCCGGGCAGGATGCCCCAGGTGTCGTCGATCGCACGGAGGATCATCGCCAGGTCGGACGCCGGCAGCATGGTCGGGGTGCCTCCGCCGAAGAAGACGGTGGACACCGGCCGCCGCGGCACACCGGAACGGTCGAGCACGGTCGCCGCCCACTCGATCTCGCGCACGGCGTGCCCGGCGTAGTCGTCACGGCGGACGCCGCGGAGCTCCGACGCCGTGTAGGTGTTGAAGTCGCAGTAGCCGCAGCGCACGCGGCAGAACGGCACGTGCACGTACACGCCGAAGGGCACGTCACCGGCGGCGGAACCAGCCCCCGGCCCGGCAGCGGAGCCCGCTGCCGCCCACGGGGTGATCAGCCCGTCCGCTGGTGCTGGATCGGCGATCGGGAGAGCACTCGGCATGGACTCCATTCTCCGTCATGATGGAGTCATGGAGCACCATCCCGTCCCCACCACGGTCCTGTGGGACATCGACGGCACCCTCGTGATGAACGCGTCGTCTCCGGGCAACCTCTACCACCTCGCCCTCGAGCGGGCGGTGGGCCGCGACCTCACCCTGCGGGTCGGGCACCAGCACGGCCGGACCGACGCCGGGCTCATCGCCGAACACGTGCATGCCCACGCGTTCGAGGACACCCTGATCCCCACGGTCAGCAGGCACCTGCACGATCTGACGGCCGAACGGCACGCCTCCGGCGACCACCGCAGTCCCGTCCCCGGAGCGAAGGCGCTCCTGACCCGCTTCGCCGACCTCGGGTGGCGCAACGGCCTGCTCACCGGCAACTCCGAGTACCGCGCCCGGGTGAAGCTCGCCGGCGCCGGGTTCGACCCCGACGTCTTCGACTGGGAGCACTCGTACTTCGGCGACACCGAGGTCGAGCGGGCCGGGGTCACCCTGCGCGCCGCCGCCGAACTGGTCGGCACGCGGGCGGTCATCGTCGGCGACACCCCGCGCGACGGCGAGGCCGCGGACGCCGCGGGCATCCCCTTCCTGGCCGTGGCGACCGGTGTCTACGACGTCGACGCGCTGCGCCACACGAACGCCGTGACCGTCGCACGCGACTGCCAGCAGGACGCCGCCCTCATCGAGGACGCGATCGCCGCACTCCCGCCGCTCCGCTGAGGAGCGGGAGCGGGGGCTGGAGCGGGAGCGGGAGCGGGGGCTGGAGCGGGTGCAGGAGCAGGAGCGACCACGACCGCGATCAGGACCGCCTAGTCGCCCCGCAGCGCCGCCAGGTACTTCTCCGCCATGACCTTCTGCTGCCGTCGCACGAACGGCGCGACGAAGCGCCACTTCCGGCTCGCCGGCTGCGAGAACTGCCGGACCTGCAGCCACACCGAGCCGTCCGGGGTGCGCTCGACGACGAACGACTCCTCGCCGGAGAGCGGGTGCCCCTCGAGCGTGCCGTAGGCGAACCCCTTGCGGTCGTGCTCGTCGATGATCGACACGACGCGCACCGGTGCCAGCACGGTCTGCCCGAACGCGTGGATCGTCAGCGTCGCGCTGGTGCCCGCCGTCAGCAGCGGGGTGCCGTCGGGTGCGAACTTCTCGACCCGGGGCGTCCCGATGGACGCGGGGGCGATCGGCACGCCGTCGTCGTCGAAGGTGACCGGGTTGTACCGGACCTCGTCGTCGTCGGGCTGCTCCTCGACGTGCACGCGGACCCCGCTGCGCTCCTGGATCTGCCACGTGAGCGCCTGCACGACGGCGGTCTCGAACCGCTGGTCGCCGTGTCCGATCCGCGCGCGTGACTCGGCCGGCGTGAAGCCGTCCGGCGGGTAGGTCATGAGGTCCGACGCCTGGGTCGCCCCCACCGCGCCGTACGTCAGGGCGGTCCGGTAGCTCCCGCGGATGCTCATGCCGCCATGCTACTTGGGCAGGCCGCCCCGGATCGAACCGATCCGCGCTCACCTCCGTCGGATCGGCCCACCCGCCCTGCACCCCGAACTGGAGGCCCGACAACCGCCCGCCCCGGGGCTATCGTCAGCAGGTGCCCCGCCCCACCCCCGTCCGTCCGCGGTCCGTCGACCGCCGGACCGCCGTCCTCGCCGTGCTCGCGCTCGTCGCGTTCGGCGTGGCGGCGACCGCCCGGGTGCTGGTGGACGTGACCACGTCGGCCGCGGCGTCACCCGCCCGGTACGCCACCGTCGCGCTCGCTCCGGAGGCGTGGAACGGCTTCGACACCGCGAACGTCATCGCCGCCGTCGGGGCGAGCTGCGCCGGCGCCGGGGTGCTGCTCTTCGGTGCGGCACTGGTGTCGGCGGTCCGGCGTGAGCGCGGTCGTCGGCTGCCGCTGGTCCTCGCGGTCGTGACGCTCGCGATGGTCGTCGGCGCCGTGGTCGCCGGGGTGGCCTCCGGCGAGCAGACCGACTTCGACGCGGCTGCCCACTGGGCCATCCTGCGGACCGCACTGGCGGGACTGGCCGCAGCGAGCCTCCCGGCCCTCTGCCTGGCCGCCCTGCGTGCTCGCGCCCGCCGTACCGACTGACCCGCACCGAGCTTTCGCGCTCACCGACAGATCACGTCGGTCGCAGTGCGTGAGCGGTCGCTCAGCGCGAAACGCGCTGAGCGCCCGGCGCTACTTCTTCTTCTCTTCGACGTCGCCGGAGAGCGCCGCGATGAAGGCTTCCTGCGGGACCTCGACCCGACCGATGGTCTTCATGCGCTTCTTGCCCTCCTTCTGCTTCTCGAGGAGCTTGCGCTTGCGGGTGATGTCGCCGCCGTAGCACTTCGCCAGGACGTCCTTGCGCATCGCGCGGATGCTCTCGCGGGCGATGATGCGGGCGCCGATGGCAGCCTGGATCGGCACCTCGAACTGCTGGCGCGGGATGAGCTTGCGCAGCCGCTCGGTCATGAGCGTGCCGTAGGCGTACGCCTTGTCGCGGTGCACGATCGCGCTGAAGGCGTCGACCTGGTCCCCCTGCAGCAGGATGTCGACCTTGACGAGGTCGGCGGCCTGGTCGCCGGTGGGCTCGTAGTCGAGCGACGCGTAGCCCTGGGTCTTGCTCTTCAGCTGGTCGAAGAAGTCGAAGACGATCTCGCCGAGGGGCATCTCGTAGCGGATCTCGACGCGGTCCTCGCCGAGGTACTCCATGCCGAGCAGGGAGCCGCGGCGCTGCTGGCACAGCTCCATGATCGCGCCGACGTAGTCCTTCGGGGCCAGGATCGCGGCGCGGACCATCGGCTCGCGGACCTCGACGATGCGCCCGGTCGGGAACTCCGAGGGGTTCGTGACCTCGGTCACGGAGTTGTCCTCGGTCGTGACCTCGTAGATCACGCTCGGGGCCGTCGTGATGAGGTCGAGACCGAACTCGCGGGACAGCCGCTCGGTGATGATCTCGAGGTGCAGCAGCCCGAGGAACCCGCAGCGGAACCCGAAGCCGAGCGCGACCGAGGTCTCCGGCTCGTAGACCAGTGCGGCGTCGGAGAGCTTCAGCTTGTCGAGCGCTTCGCGGAGCACCGGGTAGTCGCTGCCGTCGATCGGGTACAGGCCCGAGAACACCATCGGCTTCGGGTCCGTGTAGCCGGGCAGCGCCTGGGTCGCGGGCTTCTGCGCGCTCGTGACGGTGTCGCCGACCTTGGACTGGCGGACGTCCTTCACGCCGGTGATCAGGTAGCCGACCTCGCCGACGGACAGACCCTTCGTGGGCTTCGGCTCCGGGCTCGAGACCCCGATCTCCAGGATCTCGTGCGTCGACTTGGTCGACATCATCTGGACCTTCTCGCGGGGCGAGATGGTGCCGTCGATCATGCGGACGTAGGTGACGACGCCGCGGTAGCTGTCGTAGACCGAGTCGAAGATCATCGCGCGGGGCGCTGCCTCGGCGTCGCCGACGGGGGCCGGCACGCGACGGACCACCAGGTCGAGGAGCTCGGGCACCCCGACGCCGGTCTTGCCGGACACCCGGAGGACGTCCTCCGGCTTGCCACCGATGAGCTGCGCGAGCTCGGCCGCGTACTTGTCCGGTTCGGCCGCCGGGAGGTCGATCTTGTTGAGGACCGGGATGATCTCGAGGTCGTTCTCGAGCGCCAGGTACAGGTTCGCGAGCGTCTGCGCCTCGATGCCCTGGGCGGCGTCGACGAGCAGGATCGCTCCCTCGCACGCCGCCAGGGAGCGCGAGACCTCGTACGAGAAGTCGACGTGCCCGGGGGTGTCGATCATGTTCAGCGCGAAGGTCTCACCGTCGAGTTCCCACGGCATGCGCACGGCCTGCGACTTGATCGTGATGCCGCGCTCGCGCTCGATGTCCATGCGGTCGAGGTACTGCGCACGCATCGCACGGTCCTCCACGATGCCGGTGATCGAGAGCATGCGGTCGGCCAGCGTCGACTTGCCGTGGTCGATGTGCGCGATGATGCAGAAGTTGCGGATCGCGTCTGCCGGGGTCGCTGCGGGCTCCAGCGGAGCGGATGCTTGTGGGCTCACGGTTCCTCAGGTGGGTCGGACGGTCGCAACAGTCTCCCACGCTTCACCCGCCCTGGAGGCACGGCGCGCGTCCGCCACGTGCCTGACGGACGCGGGCCGTGCCTCCAGGGCCGTGGTCCGGTCGACGAGGCGGGCGTCGGCCGCCGGTCAGACCGTCGCGTGCGCCGGAGCCGGCAGGGCACCCAGGCCGCGCCGGAGGTCGTCCGCGGTGGCTGCGAGGCACACGCGGATCCACCCCTCGCCGGTGCGTCCGAAGGCGCTGCCCGGTGCGACGGCGACCCGCTCGCGCTGCAGGAACCCGAGCGCCCACTCGGCGATGTCCCCGTCGGACGCGTGCGACATGTCGACCCACAGGTAGAACGCCCCGCGCGGGTCGAGGTACCGGATTCCGGCGGCGTCGAGCGTCGCCTTCGCGACCTCGAGGTTCGCGCGGTAGTGCTCCCGAGCGTCGCGCACCGCCGAGTGGTCCCCCACGATCGCCGCGAGGGCCGCGTACTGGTCGGGTTCGGCGACGCAGCTGATCATGGCCTCCTGCGTGGTCCGCATCGTCGCGCCGAGCCCCTTCGGCGTGACGAGGTAGCCGACGCGGACGCCGGTCATGGCGTACGTCTTGCTCAATGAGAACGCCGAGAACACGCGGTCGTCCTCGTCGAGCGCCGCCAGGCTCACGTGGCGGGTGCCGTAGGTGAAGTACTCGTAGACCTCGTCGCTGATGACCCAGAGGTCGTGCCGCTTCGCGAAGGCCAGGAGCGCACGGAGGGTCTCCTCGCCGAAGACCGAGCCGAGCGGGTTCGACGGCGAGTTGACGATCAGTACCCGGGTGCGTTCGGTGACGCTCGCCTCGAGGGCCTGCAGGTCGGGTTCGAACCCGTGCTGCGGCTCCAGCCGGTACGGCACCGGGGTCGCACCGATGATCTGGGCGTTCATCGTGAAGGTCGTGTAGCCGGGGTCCGGCACGAGCACCTCGTCACCCGGGCTCAGGGTCAGCGTCATCGCCTGGAAGAGCGCCTGGGTCGCACCGATCGTCATCCAGATCTGCTCGAGGTCGGCCTCGATCCGGTTCTCACGGCGGAGCTTGTCGCGGACGGCTTCGCGGAGGGGCGCGATCCCGCCGTTCGGCGTGTACCCGGTGCGGTCCTCGGTCCAGGCGCGACGGGCCGCCTCACCGATGTGCGGCGCCACCGGGACGTCCGGCTCACCGATCACGAGCATCGTGACGTCCGTGCCGCTCGACTGCAGCAGGGCCGCCTGCTCGAAGACCCTCCGGATGCCGGAGGCGGGCACGGTGTCGATGCGCGGTGCGAGGGAGGGCATGTCCGTCACGGTATCCGGTGCGTGTTGCCGAGGGGTTTCGGCGCGGTCGACCGCGGGCTTCCGCCGATCCGGCGGTGTTTCGTGCTTTGGTGGCAGCCCGCTTGCCTGGTAGTGTTGGTGGCTGGCTTCCGCGTTCCCCGCCCACGGGTGGAACGCGATGCGACCAAGGGCCCCTCTACCCTGCGGTCGCGCCCACCCGTACGAGACGAGCAGGAGCAATTCATGGCGAACATCAAGTCGCAGATCAAGCGCATCAAGACCAACCTCAAGGCCACCGAGCGCAACAAGGCCTACAAGTCGGAGCTCAAGACGCACATCCGTCGTGCCAACGACGCCGTCGCCGCCGGTGACAAGGACAAGGCCGTTGCCGCCCTGGCCCTCGCGTCGAAGAAGCTCGACAAGGCCGTGAGCAAGGGTGTCATCCACAAGAACCAGGCCGCGAACCGCAAGTCGGCCATCGCGAAGAAGGTCTCGTCGCTCTGACGTCCTGACCCTTCTGGTCCGAAGGCCCCGCACCGTTGGTGCGGGGCCTTCGTCGTGTGTGGGCTGCGTGGGCTGCGTGGGCTCTCGAGTGAGCAGAAGACGACGGGTCACCGGGGATCACACGTCGTCTTCTGCTCACTCGACGACGCGGGACGGCCGGGACGGCCGGGAGACCCGACTCGCCTCAGCGGGGTTCGCCGCGTCGGGCGATGGTGCGGACCATGACCTCGAGCGCGTAGTGCGCGTCGCGCGAGCCACCCTTCACCGCGGTGTCCGCCTCGGCGATGCTGATGATCGCGTTCGCCAGCCCGGACTCGCTCCATCCGGCGACGTCACGCTGCGCGCGCTGCACCTGCCACGGCGCCATGCCGAGCGCCGAGGCCGCCTGCCCGCTGGGACCCCGGAAGGCGCTGACCTTCGCCATCGTGCGGATCTTGCTCGCGAACGCGGCGACGATCGGCACGGGTGCCTCGCCGGTGGCCAGGGCGTGCCGCAGCTCGACGATCGCCGGTGCCGACCGACCCGCGAGGGCGATGTCGGCGACCTTGAACGCGTTCGTCTCGACGCGACCGCCGTAGTACTTGTCGACGACCTTGTCGGTGATCTCCTCGGCCTCGTCCGCCAGGAGTTGTCGGCACGCGGCGGCGAGTTCGGCGAGGTCGTCGGCGAACGCGGTCACCAGGGTTCGGACGGCGGAGGGAGCGATGCGGCGTCGTGCGGCGCGGAACTCGGCGTTCACGAAGTCGATGCGGTCGGTCTCGCGCTTGAGCTCGTCGCACAGCACCTCGACCCCGCCGCCGACACCGCTGCGGATCGTGTCGAGGAGCTTCTTGCCGCGCACGCCACCCCCGTGCCGGAGCACCAGGGTGACGTCGTCCGCGGGGGCCTGCAGGTACGAGATCGTCTCGGTGATGAACGCGTCGGTGCACTTCTCGACGTTCGTGACCTGCACGAGTCGCGGCTCGCCGAACAGCGACGGGCTGGCGAGGGTGGCGAGGAGCCCGGGGGCGTACTGGTCGGCTTCGAGGTCGTGCACCTCGAGCGCGGGGTCCTCGCCCTGCAGCAGGTCCTTCAGCACACCGCGGGCGCGGTCGGCGAGGAACGCTTCGGGCCCGGTGATGAGCACGACGGGCGCCGGACGGATCCCCGACCAGGGCACCTGGTCGATCTTCGCTGCGGCGCGCGCGGGCTTCTTGGCGGCCATGTGGTCCTTCCGGTGGTGCCGGCCCGGACGGTGCCGGGTCGAGTGGTGCACCGACGATCCTACGGGCGGCCGCCGACGACGAGCGCTCCGTCCACACCCGCACCTCGTCGCTGCCGGATCGGGCGAGCACCACGGTCCCACGTTCGTCGGTGCGGAGCGGCAGCGTGCCCGCCGCCTCGAGCATGCCGAGCGCGGACGGCGTCGGATGCCCGTAGGTGTTGTCCGCGCCGACCCCGATGAGCCCGACCCGCGCGGCGAGCCCTCGGTAGAGCTGCGGGTCCTGGTCCGCGGAGCCGTGGTGCGCCACTTTCACGACGTCGATCGGCCCCGTCGGCAGACCACCGGCGTTGCGCAGCCGACGTTGCGACGACTCCCCCAGGTCGCCGAGGAAGACCCCGGTCAGGCACGTCGCACAGGAGCCTCCGTCGGCCGGCCCCGTGACCAGCACGATGCTCGCGTCGTTGCCGGCGGCACGGTCGTCGCCCGGGGGCCACACCACGCGCCAGGTGAGCGGCCCGAGGGTGCCGGAGACCCGGTCGTCCGCCGTCCGGACGTCGACACCGGCACGCCGGAGGTCGTCGACCACCCGCTCGTCCGACTCGCGGCCCACGGGTCCGACCAACGCGGTGTCGACGGTGCCGACCACAGCGTTCACCGCGCCGACGTGGTCACGGTCGAAGTGCGTCAGGACGAGCAGGTCGATCCGGGTGACCCCCAGCAGGTCCAGACACGCCCGGAGCCGTTCCTCGTCGTCGCCGGTGTCCACCAGCGCGACGGCATCGTCGCCACGGAGCAGCACGCCGTCCCCCTGCCCGACGTCACACGCGGCGACCGACCAGTCGCCCGGCACCGATCCCCGGACGACGAGCACCGGGACGGTGACCGCTGCGACACCGACCACGACCACCACCCCTGCGGCGAGCAGCAACCGGGAGCCCAGCCGCCCCCGGACCAGCACGGCGACCGCGATGCAGCCGCACACCAGCACGGCGGCGGCCACACCGAGCACCCCGGCCGGCCAGGGTGCCGAGGCGTAGGGCAGGGCCGCCGCCCCGTGCGCGATGCCCCCGACGGCGGCGGCCGGGACCCACGCGACGGCCGCGAGCCCCTGCGCACCCACCGGCCACACCGGAGCGACGCCACACGCGGCGAGCCCGATCACCGTGACGACCGGCGCGAACGGCTCCGCCAGCAGGTTCGCCGGCACCGCGTAGGTCGGGAGCGCCGCCGACAGCGGGATCGTCACCGGCCAGCAGGCCACCTGCGCTGCGACCGGGATCGCGAGTGCGGCGGCGACCGGCGGCCACACACGACGTGCCAGGAGCTCGGTGAGCGGCGGGCCGAGCACCACGATCCCGCTCGTGGCGAGCACGGACAGGGCGAACGCGAACGACCGTGCGAACCAGGGGTCGACCACGAGCATGCCGACCGCGGCGAGGGCGATGAGCGGTACGCCCCGCACCGGTCGACCGGCCAGGTGCACGACGAGCACCACGATCGCCATCACCGTCGCCCGGACGATCGAGGGGCCGGGCCGCACGAGCACGACGAACACCAGGAGCACGGCGACGGCCGCCGCGGCCCGCAGGCCTCGTGCCAGACCACAGGCGCGGCCGAGGACCACGACGAGTCCGACCACCACGGCGCAGTTCGCCCCGGACACCGCCGTCAGGTGCGTCAGCGCCGAGGTCTCCATCGCCGCCTCGGTCGTCGGATCGAGGCCGGAGCGGTCCCCGATCGCGAGTCCGCGCAGCAGCGCCGCTCCGGGCTGCGGCAGGTCGGCCGTGGCCCGGACGAACGCCTGCCGCGCGGTGTCGGTGGCGCCGAGCAGCCCGTCGGGCGGCACCGACGACGGCGTCCCGCGCAGGAACGCCACGAACGCGGTTGCGGAACCGGGTTCGTCCGGCTGCACGGCGGCGGTCACGGTGACCCGGGCACCAGCCGCCAGCACGGCGCCCGGTGCGTCGCCGTGCTGGTCGGGGACGAGCCGGACCGGCACCCGGAGCCCGTCGAGATCGTCCGCGCGCACCAGCTTCGCGGTGACGGAGCGGTCCCCCGGCACGAGGTCGCGGGTCAGCACCGCCTCGACGTCGACGTGCCCCGCCCCCGGACCGGCGACGAGCGCACGCAGCGGTTCCGGGGCCCGCCGGGACTCCCCCACGAGGACCGACACCGCGAGCAGTGTCGTCAGGGACCCCGCGACGAGCAGCAGTCCGGCGACGACCGGCACGACCCCGGCGCCCCGACGCCACCGGAGCACGCTGCCGCTGACGCCGGTCAGGAGCGCTGTGGCCCCACCGACCACGGGTGCCACGTCGGGCACGCCGACGAGCAGGGCGGTCGCGATCCAGGCGACCGCCACCGGCACCGCGACCCGCAGGTCGATCGCACTCGGTGCGAGCTGCACCGTCGCCCCTCAGACCCGCACGCGACCGCGGAGCTCGGCGAACCGCACGTCGCCGATGCCGCTGACGTCGAGCAGGTCCTCGACCGCGGTGAACCGGCCGTGCTCGTCACGCCAGGCGATGATCCGCCCGGCCAGCCCGGGTCCGATCCCGGGCAGGGTCTCGAGCGCGGTTTGGTCGGCGGTGTTCAGGTCGACGACGGTGGACCCCTCGGCCCCGGTGCCCGCAGTGCCACCGCTGCCCCCTGCCCCGGCAGCGGCAGTCGGCCCGGCGGCAGCACCGTCTGCCATCAGCCCGAGCGCCTCGGGCACCTCCTGTTGCCCGAGGCGCGGCACGTACAACCGCTCGCCGTCCGTCAGCACCCGGGCCAGGTTCAGGCGGTCGAGGTCGGCGTCGTCGGTGGCGCCACCGGCACGTTCGAGCGCGTCCCCGACCCGGCTCGATGTCGGCAACTCGACCACACCGCTCCGCCGCACCGCCCCGAGCACGTGCACCACGACCCGCCCGGCACCCGTGTCCGCGCCGACACCCGGAGCAGACGAAGCCCCGACACCGGCACCGGCACCAGCAGGGGCCGACGGCGACGGCGACGGCGCGCCCGACGCCCCACCCGCACCGGCCGTCGGCGCGCCACGCACGACGATGCCACCCGTGCCCCCGGCGCCCTCGCCACCACCCGACACGAGCGCCCCGACGAGGACCACCACGACGGCGACCACCACCACGACCGCCGCCAGCACCACGGCGGCCCGTGGGGACAACGCGAGACGGGACCACCAGGGTCCGGGAGACGACGGGGACGACATGTGCGGAACGCTACGGAGCCCGGCCGATCGGCCGGGCTCCGGAGGTCACACCCGTGGACGGGTGCCGCGAACGCCCCTGCTGTGGAGGGACGACGCCAGGGACGGTCGCTACCCCTTGATGGCGATGTTCACGAGCTTCGGCGCCCGGACGATCACCTTCACGATCTCGCGGTCACCGATGTACCGCTGCACGTTGGCCGACGACCGCGCGAGCTGCTCGAGCTCGTCCGGCTCGATCGACTTCGACACCTCGAACGAATCACGCACCTTGCCGTTGACCTGCACGACGGCCGTCAGGGTCTCCTGCACGAGCAGCGTCGGGTCGGCCTTCCGCCAGCCGTACGTGGCGACGGTGGCCTCGTAGCCCAGCTTCTCCCACATCTCCTCGCCGGTGTACGGCGCGAAGACGCTCAGGCCGAGCGCGATGGTCTCGACGGCCTCGCGCACGGCGGGGTCACCGGCGCCGGGCCCGCTGTCGATCGCCTTGCGGGTGACGTTGACCAGGTCCATCAGTCGCGCGATCACGACGTTGAACTTGAACGACTCCATCATCCCGGGGGCGTCGGCGAGGAACCGGTGCGTGACCTGGCGGAGTGCCCGGTCGCCGTCGGCCCACACGGCGTCCCGTGCGGACGTGACGTCGAGCGCCAGGCGGTACGCCCGCGCCAGGAACCGAGCCGAGGCGGACGGTGAGACGTCCTCCCAGTTGATGTCGTCCTCGGGCGGGCCGGCGAAGCCCATCACCAGGCGGATGGCGTCGACGCCGTTCGCGTCGAGCTCGTCGCCGAGCGAGACGCCGCCCTTCGACTTCGACATCTTCGAGCCACCGGACAGCACCATGCCCTGGTTGAGCAGCGCCGAGAACGGCTCGGTGAAGTCGAGGTACCCGAGGTCGAACAGCACCTTGGTGACGAAGCGGGCGTACAGCAGGTGCAGGATCGCGTGCTCGATGCCGCCGATGTACTGGTCGACGGGAGCCCAGCGGCGCGCGGCTGCCGGGTCGAACGCCTGGGTGTCGTCGTTCGCCGACAGGAACCGCAGGAAGTACCACGACGAGTCGACGAAGGTGTCCATCGTGTCGGTGTCGCGGATCGCCGGGGTGCCGTCGACGGGGTTCGGGACGTTCACCCAGTCGGTCGCGCCACCGAGCGGGGACGTGCCCTTCGGCTTGAGGTCGAGCCCCTCGGTGTCCGGCAGCACGATCGGCAGCTGGTCCTCGGGCACCGGGTGCTCGGTGCCGTCGGCACCGTGGATGATCGGGATCGGGGTGCCCCAGAAGCGCTGGCGCGAGATGAGCCAGTCGCGCAGGCGGTAGGTCTTGGCGGCACGGCCGGTCCCGCGTTCCTCGAGCAGCGCGATCGCCGCGGTGATGGCGTGCTGCTTCGACATGCCGTCGAGCGGCCCGGAGTTGATCATCCGGCCCTGGCCCGTCAGCGCTTCGCCGGTGGCGACCGGGTCGAGGGTCGGCACGTCGAAGTCGTCGAGCGTCGCGCCCTCGGGGATGACGGGGATCGCCCCGGTGACGGCGGCGTTCGTGTCGACGACCACCTTGACGGGCAGGTCGAACGCCCGCGCGAAGTCGAGGTCGCGCTGGTCGTGCGCGGGCACGGCCATCACGGCGCCGTGGCCGTAGTCGGCGAGCACGTAGTCGGCGGCCCAGATCGGCAGGCGTTCCCCCGTGAGCGGGTGGATCGCGGACCGGCCGAGCGGCACGCCGGTCTTTGGGCGATCGGCGTTCTGCCGGTCGATCTCCGAGGTCTTCTGGGTGGCGACCAGGTAGGAATCGAACGCAGCACGGACGTCGTCCGGAGCAGACGAGACGAGCTCAGCCGCCAGGTCGGAGTCCGGCGCGACGACCAGGAACGTCGCCCCGTGGATCGTGTCCGGACGGGTGGTGAAGACCGTGACCGGCTCGTCGCGGCCCTCGATCACGAAGTCGACGTCGGCACCGACCGAGCGGCCGATCCAGTTGCGCTGCTGCGCGATGACCTTCGCCGGCCACCGCCCCTCGAGCTGGTTCAGGTCGTCGAGCAGCCGGTCGGCGTACTCGGTGATCTTGAAGTACCACTGCGTGAGCTTCTTCTTCACGACGACGGCGCCGGAGCGGTCCGAGGTGCCGTCGGGCAGGACCTGCTCGTTGGCGAGCACGGTCTGGTCCACCGGGTCCCAGTTCACCCAGCTGTCCTTGCGGTACGCCAGGCCCTTCTCGTACATCTTCAGGAACAGCCACTGGTTCCACTTGTAGTACTCGGGGTCCGAGGTGTGGATCTCGGTGGTCCAGTCGAACGACGGCGCGTAGCGCTTGAAGGACGCCTTCTGCTGCTCGATGTTCGCGTAGGTCCAGTCCTTCGGGTCCACCCCGCGCTTGATCGCCGCGTTCTCGGCCGGCAGCCCGAAGGAGTCCCAGCCGATCGGGTGCAGCACGTTGAAGCCCTGCTGACGCCAGTAGCGCGCGACGAAGTCCCCGAGTGCCCAGTTCTCGGCGTGTCCCATGTGCAGGTCGCCGGACGGGTACGGGAACATCTCGAGGATGTACTTGCGCGGACGGGTGTCGTCGAGGTCGGTGGTGAAGAGCCCGAGCTCTTCCCAGCGGGGCTGCCACTTCTCCTGGATACGACGGAAGTCGTAGGCGTTCGGGTCCTCGGCGTGCTGCTCGGTGGTCACGGTCGTCAACGATACAAGCCGGGAGGCCCGTCCCGCGTCCGTCTGTCGGCTCACCCGGCGAGCAGGCGTCCGTCCCGCATCCGCAGGGTGCGGTCGACCAGGTCCGGCGCCACCGGGACGTGCGACACGATGACGACCGTCCGACCCGCTGCGCGGGCCGTGGTGACGAGGTCACGCAGCACGGCGTCACCGAGGTCCGGGTCGACGTCGGCGGTCGGTTCGTCGAGCACCAGCACCGGGAACGCGTGCAGCAGTGCGCGGGCGAGCGCGAGCCGGTGCGCCTGGCCGCCGGACACGAGCACGCCGCGTTCCCCGACCGAGGCGTCCAGCCCGCCCCGTCGGACGACCCAGTCCCCCAGGCCGACCCGGTCGAGCACGGCGAGCAGTTCGTCGTCGGTCGCGGTCTCGCGGGCGAAGAGCAGGTTCTGCCGCACCGACTGGTCGAACACGAACGGGTCCTGTTCGATCAGGCCGACCCGCGCCCGCACCGCGTCCGGGTGCATCGCCTTCGCCTCGACGCCGTCGAGCGTGTAGGAGCCCTCGTGCTCCACGAACCGGACGAGCGCGTCGACCAGGGTCGACTTGCCGGCACCGCTCGGCCCCTGGAGCACGACGACCTCGCCGGGCGCGAGCGTGAACGAGACCCCGTCGACCGCGGGCTCGGCCGCCCCCGGCCAGCGGATCGTCAGGTCGTGGACGGCGAGTGTGACCGCACCCTCGACCACCAGCGACGCTGGATCGGCGTCCTCGTCGGGCTCTGGGACGATGCCGGCGGGCACCTCGGCGGGCACGACCTGCTCGACCCGTTCCGCCGCGGCACGCACCCGGCGGAGTGTCAGGACGGCGAGCGGGACGGTCCCGACGACCTCGAAGAGCGCCAGCGGCACGAAGACCGCCAGTGCCCAGAGCGGACCGTCGAGCGCACCGGACACCACGGCGGGGGCACCGACGGCGAGGATCCCGATCACCGCACCGCCACCGACCAGGCCGACCAGGGCCCCGACGAGCGACTCGACCGAGCCACGGCGACGGACGGCCCGGGTGACGCCGGCGTCGAGCCGGGCGATGTGCGCGAGCCGCTCGTCGAGGGTGCCGTAGGCGGCGAAGACGTCGAGCGTCCGGACGGTGTCGAGCACGAGGTCCGCGACGCGACCCCGGTCGGCGGCGGTCTCGCGGTCGGAGCGCTCGGCGATCGACCGGGTGACGACGGTGCCGACCAGGGCCGCGACCGCCAGCGCGAGGAGGAGCACGATCGCCGCCGGCACCGACACGAGCGCCACGGCGATGACCGACAGCACCGCGACGACCCCGGCGGAGACGAGCGGACCGACGACGCGGATCGGCAGGTCCTGCAGCCGATCGGTGTCGGTGACCAGGCGCGTCATGAGGTCGCCGCGTCCGGTCCGCCCGAGTCCGGCGGGCGCGATCGACGCCAGCCGCCGGTACATCTCCGTCCGCACCACGGCCAGTTGCCGGAAGGACGCATCGTGCCCGGCGAGCCGGTCGACGTACCGCAGCACGGCCCGCCCGAGAGCGAAGGCGCGCACGCCGACCATCACGAGCGTCAGGTACAGGATCGGCGGGTGCTCGGCGGCACGGGTGATCAGGTAGCCGCTCGCGGCGAGGAGCGCGACGGCGCAGACCGCGCTGAGCGACCCGGCGGCGACCGCCTTCGCCCAACCGGACCCGTGCGGCATCGCGAGCCGCAGGACCGAGCGGCCACGGGCCTCCCGGCTCATGCGCGCACCCCCCTGCGGACCGTCACGGAACCGCCGACGCGGACGTCCACGCGGACGTCGGCCGCGGCGACGACCGCCGGTCGGTGGCTGGCGACCACGACGACCGCGCCGTCGGCCGCCAGGCCACGGGCGGCCGCGACCACCCGCGCCTCGGCCTCGGCGTCCAGCGCGGACGTCGGCTCGTCGAGCAGCACGAGGGGCGTGGCTGCGCGGCGCGCGCGGTACAGCGCGCGGGCGACGGCGACACGCTGTGCCTGGCCGCCGGACAGTCCGCTGCCACCGGCACCGACCTGGAGGCCCGGGTCGAGTCCCAGCCCCGCGTCGCCCAGGGCGGTGCGCACGTCGGCGTCCTCGGGGGTCGCGCTGAGCGCGACGTTCTCGGCGATCGTCCCGCGGACGAGACGCGGCCGCTGGTCGGCCCACGTGGTGCGCTCGGCGACGGAGGCACCGGCCGGGCCGGGCACGGTGACGGCACCGTCGTGCGGCAGGACACCGCGGAGCGCCGCGATGATGCTCGACTTGCCGGAGCCGCTCGGGCCGGCGAGCACGACGACGGTGCCGGGCTCGGCGTGCAGGTCGAACGGTCCGATCACGACGTCGGGTCGGCGGACGGTGAGCCCGCGGACGTCCAGGGCGGTGGCGGGTGCTGCGGTGTCCGTGTCGGTCCGGCTGCCGCCGCTGCTGCCGGTCGCGGACGGCGATGCGGTCTCGTCGTGGGCCAGCACGTCGAGCACCGCGGCCGAGGCCTCGACGCCGTCCTGGGCGGCGTGGAAGTCGGCGCCGACCTGGCGGATGGGGGCGAAGGCCTCCGGGGCCAGGACGAGCACGAACATCGCGGCGCCGAGGCCGAGCGAGCCGTCGACCAGGCGGATGCCGATCGAGACGGCGACCAGTGCGACGGACAGGCTCGCGGCGAGCTCGAGCGCGAAGCCGCTCACGAACGACAGCCGGAGCACGCCGATCGTGCCGCGGCGGTACTCGTCGGTGACCGCCCCGATGCGACCGACCTGGCGGCGCGCACGGCCGAAGACCTTGAGCGTGGCGAGCCCCTCGACGGCTTCGGTGAAGGCGCCACCGAGCTTCGCGAGGGCGTCCGACTGCTTCCGCTGCAGGGACTGCGTCGCCAGGCCGATCAGGATCATGAAGACCGGGATCACCGGCAGGGCGAACAGGATGATCAGCTCGCTCGTCAGGTCGCCCAGGCCGATCGCGACCAGGAGCATCGGCGTCGCGATCGCGGTGAGCGCGAGCTGCGGCAGGTACCGGCCGAAGTAGGCGTCGAGTGCGTCGAGCCCGGGGCCGAGCGTGGTGGCGAAGCCGGCGCTCGACCGGCCGGCCAGCCACGACGGACCACGCTCGGCGGCGCGGGCGAGCACCGTCGTGCGCATCTCGCTCTTCACCTTCGCAGCAGCGCGTGCCGCCAGGTCGTCGGTCGCCCAGGCGGCCACCGCGCGCAGGACGAACGCGCCGCCGAGCAGTGCGAGCGCCTGCCCGAACGCCGCCGGGACCGTACCGTCGCCGACGGCGTCGACCCCGAGGGTGACGGCCGCGGCGATCCCCCACGCGATCGCGATGGTCGCGAGCGTGCGGAGGACGCCGGTGCCGGCGGCAGCGACGATGAAGCCGCGCGCCGTCCGGGACAACCGCAGGAGTCGGGGGTCGAGGGGCTTCATCGTCGTCCGCCTAGTGCGCGGCCGCGGTGACCTGGGCGCGGGAGACGCGCTTGCGGAACACCCAGTAGGTCCAGGCCTGGTACGCGAAGACCAGGGGCACGAAGATCAGCGCGACCCAGCTCATCACGGTCAGCGTGTACGCCCCGGACGAGGCGTTGTACACGTTCAGGCTGTTGGCGACGTCGTTCGACGCCGGCATGACGTCGGGGAAGATCGCCGTGAACATCGCGAGCACGATCGCGGCGATGGTGACCGCCATCAGCGTGAAGGCGCGCCCCTCCTTGCCCCAGGCGTTGCAGAGCACCGCGAGGACCAGGGCGAGGGCGGCGACCACGGAGAGCACCAGCGAGGCCGGGGTGGCCCGGACGAAGGCCATCGACACCAGGAACGCGGCTCCGACGACGATCGTGACGATGCCGGCCCGGGTCGCCAGCCGCTTGGCGCGGACGCGGATCTCGCCCTCGGTCTTCAGCGCGACGAAGACGACCCCGTGGGTGAAGAACACCAGCAGCGTCGCGGCACCGGTCAGCAGCGCGAACGGGTTGAGCAGGTCGAGGATCGTGCCGGTGTAGTTGTGCCCGGCGTCCATCGGGATGCCACGGACGACGTTGCCGAACGCGACGCCCCACAGGAACGACGGCACGGCACTGCCGACGATGATCATCAGGTCGAAGCGGCGCTTCCACTCGAGGTGCTTGTTCTGGTGCCGGTACTCGAATGACACCCCTCGGACGATGAGTGCAGCGAGGATGAGCAGCAGCGCCAGGTAGAACCCGGAGAACATCGTGGCGTACCACTCCGGGAACGCCGCGAACAGGCAGGCCCCGGCGACGATGACCCAGGTCTCGTTGAGGTCCCAGACCGGGCCGATGGTGTTGATCAGGACCCGACGGTCGGTGTCGTCCTTGCCGAGGAACGGCAGGGACATACCGACACCGAAGTCGAATCCGTCGAGGACGAAGTAGCCGACGAAGAAGACGCCGACGATCGCGAACCAGAGAACGGGGAGATCCATCAGGCAGCGTCCATTTCTAGTAGACCGTCACTTCGTGCTTGACCTCGCCGGTCTCCTCGTCGACCTCGTCCGGGTCGGCGGGCCCCTCTTGCGCGACCTTCTTGATGAGCTTGAACTCGACGACGGCCAGCGAGCCGTAGATCAGGGTGAAGACCAGCAGCGAGATGAGGACCTCGAGCCCGGTCACGTTCGGCGACACACCGTCCTTCGTCTGGAGCAGCCCGAACACGAGCCACGGCTGGCGGCCCATCTCGGTGAAGACCCAGCCGACGATCATCGCGGCCATCGGCAGCGGCACGGTCCAGGTGGCGATGCGCCACACCCAGCGCTGCGTCGGGAACCGGCCCTTGCGGGTCAGCCACAGCCCGACCAGCGAGACCATGACCGCGCCGACGCCGAGGGCGATCATCCAGCGGAACGACCAGTAGGTGACCCAGATGATCGGCTTGTAGTCGCCGGGGCCGTACACCTGCGTGTACTGCGCCTGCAGGTCGTTGATGCCCTCGACCGTGCCGTTGAACGTGTGCGTCGACAGGAACGACAGCAGGTACGGCACCCGGATCGAGAACAGCTCGTGCACACCGTCGGGGGTACCGAGCGTGAAGATCGAGAACGAGGCGTCCTTACCGGTCGCGGTGTTGTACAGCGCCTCGGCCGCCGCCATCTTCATCGGCTGCGTGTCGACCATCGTCAGTCCGAGCTGGTCGCCGGTCAGGACGGTCAGCGCGCCGGCCGCGAGCATCGTCCACATGCCGAACTTGAGCGCCGGCATCATCGTCTCGAGGTTCTGGTTGCGGGCCAGGTGGTAGGCCGCGACCGAGATGATGACCGCCGCGGCGACCATGAAGCAGGCGAAGAGCGTGTGCGGGAACGCGGCCAGGGCGACCTTGTTGCCGAGCACCGCCCAGATGTCGGTGAGCTCCGCACGACCCTTGGCCTCGTTCATCGCGAAGCCGACCGGGTGCTGCATGAACGCGTTCGCGGCGATGATGAAGTACGCGGACATGATCGTGCCGGCGCTGACGCACCAGATGCTCGCCAGGTGCAGGCCCTTGGGCAGGCGGTCCCAGCCGAAGATCCAGATGCCGATGAACGCCGCCTCGAAGAAGAACGCCAGGATCCCCTCGAGCGCGAGCGGTGCGCCGAAGACGTCACCGACGAAGCGCGAGTAGTTCGACCAGTTCATGCCGAACTGGAACTCCTGCACGATGCCCGTCACGACACCCATCGCGAAGTTGATCAGGAAGATCCGCCCGAAGAACCGCGTCAGCTGCAGGTAGTGCGCGCGGCCGGTCCGGTACCAGGCGGTCTGGAACACGGCCACCACGGCTGCCATGCCGATCGTCAGCGGGACGAAGAGGAAGTGGTAGATGGTCGTCAGACCGAACTGCCACCGCGACAGGAGGAGCGGATCGAGGAGGTCGTTCATGCGGCGATTCCGAGACGGGTGGCCGCGCGCTGTTCGTGCACGTCAGTTGCTTCCTGTGGAACGGATACATCAGGTGTCACAGCCCTTGGGACACCACAAACGCTATCGCGCCGCGCCCCAGTTCGACAACTTGTAGAACCGCCCTGTGCACAAACGTGCACAGCCTCTGCACGGCACAACCGTGCGGAACCGATGTTCGCGCTGGCCACTCCGTGAACGACGACAGGCGCCGGGTAGATACCCGACGCCTGTCGTTTTACTTTCCGCCAGGTGCTAGAGCAGACCCTCGGCCTTGAGCCAGTCCTCGGCGATGGTGGACGCCTTCTCCTTGTCGGCCGTGCTCTTGGTGTTGAGCTCGATCAGAGCCTCGGTCGTGAGCTTCTCGTTGACCGAGTCGATCGCGTCCGCAGCCTTCTCGTCGACCTTCTTCGAGACGACCGGCACGACGTTCTGCGGCAGGATCAGGTTCTCCGGGTCCTTCAGCGTGACGAAGCCGTTCGCCTTGATGCTCGGGTCGGCCGTGTAGATGTCCGCCAGCTGGACGGTGTCGTCCTTGAGCGCCTTGACCGTCAGGGCGCCACCACCGTCCTCGATCGCCTTGAAGTCGACGTCGACGCCGTAGACCGACTTGAGCCCCTTCGGCCCGTACGGCCGCGTCTGGTTCTCGGAGTTGGCCCCCACGGTGAGCTTCTCGTCGACGTTCTTCAGGTCGGCGAGGCTCGTGACGTCGTTGTCCTCGGAGAACTTCTTCGTGACGGTGTAGCTGTCCTGGTCGGTCGCGTCGGCCTCGTCGAGGACCCGGAGGCCCTTCGGCAGGGCCTTGTCGAGCCCGTCGTCGATCTGGTCGGCGGTCTTCGCGTCCGAGTCCTTGTCGAAGTACTGCAGCAGGTTGCCGCTGTACTCGGGCATGACGTCGATGGCGCCCTTCTCGAGCTGCGGGATGTAGACCTCACGCTGCCCGATGTTGAAGTTGCGCTTCACGTCGAAGCCGTCCTTCTCGAGGACCTGGGCGTAGAGCTCGGCGATGATCTCGTTCGAGTAGTACTGCTGCGATCCGACGACGATGGTCTTCGAGTCGGACGAGTCGCTGGAGCCGTTGTCGAGCGGGTCGCTCGACGCGCAGCCGGCGAGGGCGGCGACGACGCCCACCGCCATCGCGGCGGCGACACCGGCGCGGATCTTGGGTGCTGTGATCACGAGGGATTTCCTTCCGGGAGTGGATTGCGGGCTCGCTCACGCGACCCCTGACGCTGTCGGGCCGACGGGTCCGCGGTGCCCTTCGGCACCGCCGCCCGCTGCAGCACGGCGAACACGATCTCGAACGCGATCGCGAGGGCGATCACGAGGATGGAGGCGCCGAGCATCTCGGCGTAGTCCTGGGTCTTCAGGCCGAGGAAGAAGTACCCGCCGAGGCCACCGGCCCCGACGTACGCGGCGAGCGTGGCCGTCGCGACGACCTGCAGCACAGCGGCACGGATGCCGCCGATCAGGAGCGGGAGCCCGAGCGGGATCTCGACCTTCCACAGGATCTGCCAGCCGGTCATGCCCTGGGCCTTCGCGGCGTCGACGACCACCGGGTCGACGGACTCGATGCCGGAGTACGCACCTGCGAGCACCGACGGGATCGCCAGGATGACGAGGGCGAGCAAGGGAGCCTGCAGCCCGATGCCGAGCAGCAGCCCGAACAGCGAGAGCACGCCGAGCGTCGGGAGCGCCCGCACCCCGCCGGACACGGCGATCGAGAAGCCACGAGCACGGCGCGTGTGGCCGATCGCGTACCCGACCGGCACGGCGATGACGGCGGCGATGAGCACCGCGAGCAGGGTGATCCAGACGTGCTCCCAGAGGCGCTGGGGGATGCCGTTGTAGCCGCCGTAGTTCGCGGAGTCGAACACCCACGCGAAGGCCTGTCCGATGATCACGAGGAGACCTCCGCTGCTTGCAGGACCCGGCGGGCCTGTCGGCGTGACACCGAGTTCGTCCGGGTCCACGGCATGACCAGGCGCCCGAGCAGCACGAGGAGGCCGTCGAGGGCGAAGGCGAGCACGAGCACCATCACGATGCCGGAGAGGATCTCCTCGTAGATCCCGCGCCCCAGGCCGTCGGTGAACAGGAGGCCGAGGCTCGGGATGCCGAGGACCGCGCCGACCGTGGTCAGCGAGATCGTGGAGACCGACACCACCCGGAGCCCGGCCAGCAGGACCGGACCGGCGAGCGGGAGCTCCACACGGAAGAACCGCTGCGCCGGTGAGTAGCCCATCGCGGTCGAGGCGGACTTGGTCTCGGAGTCGACCGAGGTCAGCCCGTCGACCGTGGACCGGACCATCAGTGCGAGGCCGTACAGCGTCAGGCCGATGACGACGTTGATCGGGCTCTGCAGGTCCGTGCCGATGATGCTCGGCAGCGCGACGAACAGGGCGAGCGACGGGATGGCGTAGAGCAGACCGGCGAGGGTCACGATGCTGCTGCCCACACCCGATGCGAAGCGCGACCCGCCGGGCCGCTGCAGCCGGACCACCAGCCACCCGATCGGGATCGACAGCAGGAACGCGACGATGATCGGCGGGATCGCGATCGCGAGGTGGGAGAGGGTGTTGTCCCAGATCGTGTCGAGGTTCGCCAGCACCCAATTCACCGGGTGCCCCCACCCTGCGCCGGAGCACCCGGTGCGTCGTGCGACGCTCCGGCCTCTGCTGCTCGAGCGTCGGACTGCGGCACGGCCTCGGCGGCGTCGACGACCCCGACGGGACCCGTCAGTACGCCGGCCGCGCGGCCTTCACCGTCGACGACGATCGGACCCGTCGGCGTCTGCTCGACACGGAGTGCGCGGCGCCCGCGGCCGGCGCCGATGAACGTGGCGACGAAGTCGTCAGCGGGCGCGGCGAGGATCTCGGCCGGCGTCCCCTGCTGGGCGATCTCGCCGCCCTTCTTGAGGATGACGACCTGGTCGCCGAGCTTGAACGCCTCGTCGATGTCGTGCGTCACGAACACGACGGTCTTGCCGAGTTCACGCTGCAGGCGGATGAGCTCGTCCTGCAGGTCGTTCCGCACCAGGGGGTCCACCGCACCGAACGGCTCGTCCATGAGCAGGATGTTCGGGTCGACGGCCAGCCCGCGGGCCACACCGACGCGCTGCTGCTGGCCGCCGGAGAGCTGTGACGGGTAGCGGTCGGCGAAGGCACGGTCGAGCCCGACGGTGTCCATGAGCTCGAGGGCGCGCTTCCGCGCGTCGGCCTTGGAGACGCCGGTCAGCAGCGGGACGGTCGCGATGTTGTCGACGACCTTGCGGTGCGGCAGCAGTCCGGAGTTCTGCATGACGTACCCGATGTGGCGACGGAGCTCGACGGGGTTGATCCCGGCGACGTCCGAGCCGTCGATCTCGACGGTTCCGGAGGTGGGGTCGACCATGCGGTTGATCATGCGGAGCAGCGTGGTCTTGCCACAGCCGCTGGATCCGACGAAGACGGTGGTGGTCCGGGACGGGATGACCAGATCGAAGTGCTCGACCGCAGTCGTGCCGTCCGGGTAGGTCTTGCGCACCGAGCGGAACTCGATCATGGGGTGCCCTTCTGTTCGGAGGTAGCCCGACTCCGGATGAGAGTACCCGGGGGTGCCAACATCGGTTCGCTGTGACGATCCGTGACGGACCCGCGGCGGTGTGCAGGGCGGCGGGGATGCCGACGGGCTCGACGGGTTCGGTGGGGACGACGACGCCCGCGCCTCGGTGTTCGGAGGCGCGGGCGGATCGGATCGGTCACCGGCGTGTCGCGCCGGCTGACTGGGTGGTCAGGACGCGGCGATCACCGATTCCAGGTGCGCTCGGTTCATCCGGCGGTACTCCTCGATCAGCTCCGTGTCGGGGTGTTCGCGGTCGCGGTGCGCCCGCGCCAGCACCGCGTGACCGGACTCCGCGAGGACGACCCAGGCACGGGCGATGCGCTCGTCGTCCGGCAGGCCGAAGCGGTCTCGCATGATCTGGCCGACGGTCGCGCCGAGCGCGCCCATGCGGTCCTCGGCATCGCCCGTGCCGGTGTCCGCCGGATCGCCGAAGCGGATGGCCCGGAAGCCGGGCTCGGTGCGGTACATCTCGGCGGTCATGTCGATGAGCGCGTCGTTGGCGTCCTGCCAGGTCTCGGCGCCGCTGGCGTCGAGCACCTCGACGAAGCGGGAGGCGAGCCGCTGGGTGCAGCGGATCGCGAGTGCCTCGACCACGGCGATGCGGTCCGGGAAGTACCGGTAGACGGTGCCGATCGACGCCCCCGCGCGCTCGGCGACCATGGCGGTCGTGAGCCGTTCGAACCCGATCTCGTCGATCACCGCGGCTGCGGCGTCGAGGAGGCCGGCGAGGCGCGCCGAACTGCGGGCTTGGACCGGCTCGTTCCTGAGCAGTGATGATCCCCCCGGCAGAGCGTTCGTTACCTCGGTGACGAGCACGTGTTCTCCTCTTGCGCTCCAGCGCGGTTGGTTGGTGTGACGGGGACAACTTTCGCAGAACCCGCCTGGAACGTGGCTGCGACTCACCAGTTCCGCCCAGCGCGCGGATTCGTCAGCCGTCCATGGGATGATGACGCCATGCCCGACCCGACGCCCCACGAGCCGTCGTTGGCCGAGCCGCTCCTGCACCGCGCGGCCCGCATCGAGGACGCCGTCCAGGAGTTCCGCGAGCACCGTGCACGCCGTCGCGGACTGGTGCCCACGGTGGTCCCGTACACCGGCTACGGCGCGCCCGGTTGGGTGCGCATCCTCTGCCGTGTGCTGCTGACGCGCCGCGGTCTCGCCTCCGACGTCTCCTACGCCGGCGTCCGCGGCTGGAAGAGCTTCACGAGCGTCGCCGTCGACCACGCCGAGGTCACCGTCACCGCCGGCGGCGTCTCCCACGTGGTGAAGACCGACCGTGGCGGCGTCGTCGACACCATCGTCCCGATCGACCTCGAGCCCGGCTGGCGCACAGTGCGGCTGTCGGCAGGCGGTGGGCGCGATGTCGAGGCCGACGTGTTCGTCGTGCACCCGGACACCCGCTTCGGGCTGCTGTCCGACATCGACGACACCGTCATGGTGACCTCGCTCCCCCGCCCCATGCTCGCCGCCTGGAACTCGTTCGTCCTGACCGAGCACGCCCGCCGCCCGGTGCCGGGCATGTCCGTGCTGTACGAGCGGATCCTCGCGCAGCACCCCGGTTCCCCGACGGTCTACCTGTCGACCGGAGCGTGGAACGTCGCCCCGACGCTGCAGCGCTTCCTGTCGCGCAACATGTACCCGTCCGGCACGCTCCTGCTCACCGACTGGGGTCCCACCCACGACCGGTTCTTCCGCAGCGGTCAACTGCACAAGCAGGAGAACCTGCGGCGGCTCGCCAAGGACTTCCCGGACATCCGCTGGCTCTTGGTCGGCGACGACGGACAGCACGACGAGACCCTCTACGGCGACTTCTCGCGGGAGCACCCGGACAACGTCGCGGGCGTCGCCATCCGGCAGCTGTCCACGAGCGAAGCGGTCCTGGCCGGTGGTCGATCGCGGGCGCAGGAACGCTCCCGTGACTCGTCGGCGCCCTGGGTGTACGCGCCGGACGGCGCCGGCCTGTGGAGCGAGCTCGCGCGCGTCGGCATCATCGAGTCCGACGCCTCCGACCCGGCCTGAGCGACCCTTCATCACGATCTCGGCCCGGAGTCCCTTCGTCCGACCGCAGTGCTCGGGCATCGGGTGTTCGATCGGTCCATGAGCACCGAGCCGGCCGCACCACCCCCAGCCGCACCACACACACCGCCGAACCGCATCGAGGACCACGCCCTGATCGGCGACACCGGCACCGCTGCCCTGGTCGGCCGCGACGGGACCATCGACTGGGCGTGCCTGCCGCGCTTCGACAGCTCGTCCACCTTCGCCTCGCTGCTCGGCATCGAGGACCACGGGCACTGGACGCTGCGGCCCGTCGACGGTGACGCCACCGCCGAGTGGCGGTACCAGGGCGACACCCTGGTGCTCTCGACCGTCTGGACCACCCGTGACGGCGTGGTCGAGGTCACCGAGTTCATGCCCGTCGGAGCGCACCGCCCCTCGATCGTGCGGCGGGTGCGTGGGCTCCGCGGCACCGTCGAGCTCCGGCAGACGCTCCGGATCCGGTTCGACTACTCGCGGGCCCTGCCGTGGATCCGGCAGATCGGAGACGACGACGAACCGGCGCTGCTCGCGACGGCCGGTCCGGGCTCGGTGATCGTCCGGGGGCCGCAGTTCCGCGCCGACGACCACCGGCACACCGCCGTCACGACGGTCCACGACGGCGACGTGCTCGACACGGTGCTCACGTGGTACCCCTCGCATCGCGAACCTCCGGAGCCGCTCGACGTCGACGCGGCCCTCGCCCACACGGTGGAGTGGTGGACGGCGTGGACCGCCCCAGCGCAGACCACCGGTCGGTACGCCGACGCCGCACGACGGTCGCTGGTGTTCCTCCGCGCGATGACCCACGGCGAGACCGGTGGCGTCGTCGCAGCCGCGACCACGGGCCTGCCGGAAGACCCCGGCGGCGAACGCAACTGGGACTACCGCTACGTGTGGCTACGCGACGCCTCCCTCGCGCTCGCGTCGCTCATCGCCCACGGCTACCGCGACGAGGCCACGCACTGGCGTGGCTGGCTGCTGCGCGCGATCGCGGGTGACCCCGCCGACGTGCAGATCATGTACGGCATCGCCGGCGAACGCGAGCTGCCCGAACGGGAACTGCCCGACCTGCCCGGGTACCTCGGGTCGACGCCCGTGCGCGTCGGCAACGGGGCCTCGACGCAGTACCAGGGAGACGTCTTCGGCGAGGTGCTCGCGGCACTGCACGACGCCCGCGAGCTCGGTGTCGAGGAGAACGCCGACTCCTGGGCGCTGCAGCGGGCGCTGCTCGGCTACGTCGAGGAGCACTGGCAGGAGCCGGACAACGGCATCTGGGAGATGCGCGGCCCGCGGCGCAGCTTCACCCACTCGCGGGTGATGATCTGGGCCGCGTTCGACCGCGGGGTCGCCGCGGTCGAGGAGTTCGGCCTCGCGGGCCCCGTCGACCGCTGGCGCACCCTGCGCGACACCGTCCGCGCCGAGATCGAGGAGCACGGCTGGAACGCCGCGCGCGGTTCGTTCCGCCAGCACTACGACACCGACGAGGTCGACGCGAGCCTGCTCGTCCTGCCGCAGGTCGGGTTCTGCCGCGCCGACGACCCCCGGATGACGGGCACCGTGCGCGCCATCGAGGAGGACCTGCGCGTCGGGGACGACGGCCTCGTGCTCCGCTACCGCACGACGGCCGGCTTCGACGGGCTGTCCGGCGCCGAGCACCCGTTCCTGGCGTGCTCGTTCTGGTTGGTGGAGCAGTACGCCGCCTCGGGCCGGGTCGAGGACGCGGAACGCCTGATGGACGTGCTCGTCGGGTACGCGAACGACGTCGGCATGCTCTCCGAGGAGATCGACGTCGCCACCGGGCACCACATCGGCAACACCCCGCAGGTGCTGTCGCACCTGACGCTCGTGTCGGCAGCGGACGCCATCGAGCGCGCACGTGGCGCGACCGTCGGGCACCGCACGCGGTTGCCCGTCCACGACGGTGGCACGCGGTCGTGGACGGGCGAGGGTGAGCGCGCCGGCTCCCCCGCCTGACGTCCCGCTCGACGCCCTGAAGACGCCGTCGTCTTCGCGCGACGCCTCGAAGCCGCCGAGACGCCGCAGGATCCGGCGGCGTCACGATGACACGACGGCGTCTTGCGATGCCCTGAAGGCGACCCCACGACGGACGGGAGGCCCGGTGCCAGCTGGCACCGGGCCTCCCGTCCGTCCGTGCGTCCGTTCAGGACGTCGGGAACGCGTCCGTCAGGACGACGACTCCCAGTCCGCCGGGCCGCGCGAACCGGCGCGGTACTCCTCGAGCGGGACCTCGTCCGCCTTCCAGGCGGCGACGACCGGCTCCACGATCTCCCAGCAGCGCTCGGCCACGTCACCGCGGATTGAGAGCAGCGGGTCGTCGTGGAAGATGCCGTTCAGGACCTCGCCGTACGGGGTGAGCTCGCCGTCGCTGAACGACGACGACAGGGTGACCTGTCCCATCTCGAACGGGTTGCCACCGCCGTTGGCCGACACCGACAGCTCGATCTCGTCCGGGTTCAGGACGATGCGCAGGGTGTCGGTCTTCGGGCGACCGCTCAGACCGGAGGGCAGGCGCGTGACCGGCTTGAAGGTGATCAGGACCTCTTTCCGGCTGGCGCCGAGGGCCTTGCCGGAGCGCAGCGTGAAGGGGACGCCGGCCCAGCGGGCGGTGTCGACCTCGACCGAGATCTCGGCGAGGGTCTCCGTCTTGCGCGACGGGTCGACGCCGTCCTCTTCCTGGTACGACGGCAGTTCCTTGCCGTCGATGGTGCCGGCCGTGTAGACCGCGCGGCGCGAGGCGATCTTCGCGTCGTCGCCCTTGAGGCGGGTGGAGCGCAGGACCCGGGCGAGCGACGAGCGGAACTCGACCGCGTCGATCGCGGCCGGGGCGTCCATCGTGACCAGGCCGAGGATCTGCAGCAGGTGCGACTGAATCATGTCGACCATCGCGCCGGCCTCGTCGTAGTACTGGGCGCGGTTCTCGAGACCGAGGGTCTCGTCGTAGAAGATGTCGACCTTCTCGATGTTCTCGGCGTTCCAGATGGGCTCGAACAGGCGGTTCGCGAAGCGCAGACCGATGATGTTCAGCACGGTGGTGCGGCCGAGGAAGTGGTCGGTGCGGTGCACGCGGTCCTCGGGGACGAGCTTGAGCACGGTCTCGTTGAGGGCTTGGGCGCTGGCGACGTCGGTGCCGAAGGGCTTCTCGAAGGCCAGGGTCGTGCCCTCGGGGAGCTCGACGTGCTCGAGCGCCTCGCAGATGTCGGAGGCGATCTGCGGCGGGAGGGCGAAGTACAGGATCGGCTCGGATTCGGCCGCGGCCAGGAGCGCCTCGAGGTGCTTCGGGTCGGTGGGGTCGCCCTGGATGAACTGCGTCGACTCGATGGTCGCGTCGACCTCCGGCCCCTTGACGTCCTGCGACGCGAAGGACTGCGTGACGATGTCCTTCCACTTCTCGGGGCTGCGCTCGCTGCGGCCCGTGCCGATCAGCTGCACGGGGACTGCACGGCCGCTCTGCAGGAACGTGCCGAGGCCCGGCAGGAGCAGGCGGGAGGCGAGGTCGCCCGTCGCGCCGAAGATGATGAGGGTGCGCTTGTCGGTCACCTGAGGTGACTCCTTTCGCTGTGGTGGGAGGTCCGCTCCAGTCAAGTCGCGGGCGGGCCCGTTTGTTCCGGATCGGGACCGGAGTTCGTCTCCTGGACGCACTTCGGGCGGCACCGTTCTGGTGCCGCCCGAAGTGTCAGGTGCGCTGCAGCGCCGGGTCAGTGCCCGAAGTTGCCGCGGTAGTACTCGTAGACCCAACCGACCAGGGTGATCGCCACGAGGACGAGCCCGATCGGGACGATCCACAGGCCGGCGGCCACGCCGAGGAAGCACACGCCGACCGCGGCGGCCAGCAGGATGGGCCACCAGGACCACGGGCTGAAGTGCCCAAGCTCGGCGTCGCCGTCCTCGATGTTGGCGTCGGGGCGGTCCTCGGGCAGGACCCCGCCCTGGGACGACATGACCTTGCCGAGGTAGAAGGCGATGAACGCCGACATCAGGCCGGTGAGGCCGATCGCCACGGTGCCCACCCACTCGGGCTCGCCGTAGTAGATCAGCGCCCAGATCGTGTAGGCGGCGTCCGCCAGGATGAAGAACCCGAAGAGGATCCAGAACAGGTTGGTGTTCGCGCGCATGGCCTTACTTCACCTCGCCCTTCGCGGCGTCGTAGGTCGGGGCATCGGGGGCGTCCTTCGCGGGACCGACACCGATCGGCACACCGGCCTCGGGGTGGTTCAGGTCGAAGGCCGGGGACTCCGAACGGATGCGCGGGATCGACGTGAAGTTGTGGCGCGGCGGCGGGCAGGAGGTCGCCCACTCGAGCGAACGGCCGTAGCCCCACGGGTCGTTCACGGCGACCTTCGGTGCGTTCCGGGCGGTCACGTAGACGTTGAAGATGAACGGCAGGAACGAGATCGCGAGGATCATCGAGCCGATCGTCGACAGCTGGTTCATCCAAGTGAAACCGTCGTTCGGCAGGTAGGTCGCGTAACGACGCGGCATGCCGATGACGCCCAGCCAGTGCTGGATGAGGAACGTGGTGTGGAACCCGATGAACAGGAGCCAGAAGTGGATCTTGCCGAGTCGCTCGTTGAGCATCTTGCCGGTCCACTTCGGCCACCAGAAGTAGAAGCCCGAGAACATCGCGAACACGACGGTGCCGAAGACCACGTAGTGGAAGTGCGCCACGACGAAGTACGAGTCGGACACGTGGAAGTCGAGCGGCGGCGACGCCAGGATCACGCCGGTGAGACCACCGAAGGTGAACGTGATGAGGAAGCCGAGGGCCCAGAGGAGCGGGGTCTCGAACGTGACCGAACCGCGCCACATGGTGCCGACCCAGTTGAAGATCTTCACGCCGGTCGGGACCGCGATCAGCATCGTCATGAGCGAGAACCACGGGAGCAGGACGCCACCGGTGACGTACATGTGGTGCGCCCACACCGTGATCGAGAGGGCCGCGATGGAGATCGTCGCGTAGACCAGGGTCTTGTACCCGAAGATCGGCTTGCGGCTGAACACCGGGAAGACCTCGGAGACGATGCCGAAGAACGGCAGCGCGATGATGTAGACCTCGGGGTGCCCGAAGAACCAGAACAGGTGCTGCCAGAGCAGGGCCCCGCCGTTGGCCGGGTTGAAGATCTGCGCGTCGAACACGCGGTCGAGCCCGAGGCCGAAGAGCGCCGTCGCGAGGACCGGGAACGCCATCAGGACGAGGAGCGCCGTCACGAGGGTGTTCCACGTGAAGATCGACATGCGGAACATGGTCAGACCCGGGGCACGCATCGTGATGATCGTGGTGATGAAGTTCACCGCGCCGAGGATCGTCGAGAAGCCGGTCATGCCGAGCCCGAAGACCCAGAGTGTGCCGCCGAGCCCTGGTGTGAACGTCGTGTCACTCAGTGGCGCGTAGGCGAACCACCCGAACGAGGCTGCGCCCTGCGGGGTGAGGAAGCCGCCGACCGCGATGAGCGAGCCGAACAGGTAGAGCCAGAAGGCGAAGCCGTTGAGTCGCGGGAAGGCGACGTCGGGCGCACCGATCTGCAGCGGCATGATCGCGTTCGCGAAGCCGGAGAACAGCGGCGTCGCGAACATCAGCAGCATGATCGTGCCGTGCATCGTGAACAGCTGGTTGTACTGCTCCTTCGTCGCGACCACGTGCAGGCCGGGTTCGAAGAGCTGGGCACGGATCACGAGCGCCATCACACCTGCGAGCAGGAAGAAGATGAACGACGCGATCAGGTACATGTACCCGATGGTCTTGTGGTCGGTGGAGGTGATCCACCGGACGACGATGTTGCCCTTCCGACCCACCTTCGACGCCTGGAAGTCCGGCGACGAGGTCTGGGTCGGTTGGCCGACGAGTGACGTTGTCATCTGACGAGCCCCTACTTGTTCTCGCTGGACGCCTCGACCGGCGCCTTGTTGTTCGGTTCGTTGGAGTTGGTGTTGTACTCGTCACCGAGCAGACCGACCTTGCCCTGGTCCTTCAGGGTGTCGAGGTAGTCCTGGTACTGCGCCGGGGTGACGACCTTCACCTGGAAGAGCATCAGCGAGTGGTACTCACCGCAGAGCTCAGCGCACTTGCCCTGGTACGTGCCGAGCTTCTCCGGGATGAAGTACTCCCAGTTGGTCTTGCCCGGGAGCATGTCCTTCTTGTAGAGGAAGTCGATGACCCAGAAGGAGTGGTCGACGTCACGCGATGAGAGCTCGATCGCGACCTTCTTGCCCTTCGGCAGGTAGAGGGTCGGCAGCTGCGACTCGTCGATCGCCCCGTTGGCGTTCTCTTCTTCCTGGGCCTGGATGCCCTGGTAGTAGACGCTCTCTTCGGGGTTGTCCTTGTTGATGTAGTTGAAGTCCCACGCCCAGCGCTTGCCGTACACGTGCACGGTGGCGTCGGGGTCGGCGAAGGGCTTCTCGATCGCGGCCTGGTCCTTCGCGGTGAAGGCGAAGAAGCCGAGCACGAGGATCAGCGGCACGATCGTGTAGAAGATCTCGAGCGGCATGTTGTACCGCATCTGCACGGGCAGGCCGGTCTGGCCCTTCCGGCGGCGGTAGACGATCGCTGCCCAGATGACGAGGCCCCAGACGATGAGTCCGACGGCGAGGAGAACGACCCAGCTGGTGGTCCACAGGCCGACGATGCGGCTCGTGTGGTTGGTGACGTTCTTCGTCTCCTCCGTGCCGGGGAGCCATCCGTTCATCTGCTGCTGCGTGCAGCCAGCCAGTGCGATGACCAGACCGACGGCCACCGGGACGGCCGCCCAACGTATACGGCGATTCGAACGCACTGTTACCTCTCGCAAAAGACGTGAGCTTCGGAGGTCAGCCCGTCGAGTCCGACGGCGAGCCGCACGAAGGCGGCGCATGGCTGGCTCCCAGCTTGATTGGAACACTCCTAGCTTACTCGCAGCTCGGTACCGCTCGCGCACACACGACACGGTTCTGGCCTCGATCCGCACGCCGGCGGGCCCGATTCCGCCCGGTCGCGCCGCGCCCCGGCGCGCCACGTCCGGTCACACGAACGCGAGCGGGGAGCGACCGTTCCGGTCGCTCCCCGCTCGCGTGTCGGATCGCTGATGATCAGTGGAAGCTGTCACCACACGCGCAGCTGCCCTGCGCGTTCGGGTTGTCGATCGTGAAGCCCTGCTTCTGGATCGTGTCCTCGAAGTCGATCGTCGCGCCGTCGAGGTACGGGACGCTCATCTTGTCGACGACGACCTCGACCCCGTCGAACTCGGCCGTGACGTCGCCGTCGAGCAGGCGCTCGTCGAAGTACAGCTGGTAGATCAGGCCCGAGCAGCCGCCGGGCTGGACGGCGAGGCGCAGGCGCAGGTCGTCGCGGCCCTCCTGCTCGAGCAGGCTCGCCACCTTGCCGGCAGCGGCGTCGCTCAGGAGGACGCCGTGCGACTGCGTTTCAGTCGCCGGTGCTCCGGTGATGGTGTCGCTCATCGCGCGTCTCCCTCCGGGCGGTGCTGGTCACCGCGCCTGGCGTCGATTGTAAGCACCCTCAGCTGCGCGTCGCGAGCCTGGCGAGCAGGATCGTCTCCGACGCGATGGCACGGTGCAGGACACCGAGGTGCTGCGACTCGTTCGGGCTGTGGGCACGGGTGTCCGGGTCCTCGACGCCGGTGACCAGGATCTGCGCGTCCGGGAACTCCGCGGCGAGGTCGGACACGAACGGGATCGATCCGCCGATGCCCTGCTCGACCGCCTCGGCACCCCACCCCTCGCGCATGGCCGTGCGGGCCTCCTGGACGGCCCAGCCAGCGGTGTCGACGAGGAACCCGTCGCCGCTGTCCGGCTCGGTGATCTCCATCCGTGCACCGAACGGGACGTGCTCGCGCAGGTGCCGCTCGACGGCCGCGTACGCCTGCCTGGCGTCCTGGCCGGGGGCGACGCGGACCGAGACCCGTGCCGAGACCGTGGGCAGCAGGGTGTTCGAGGCGTTCGCGACGCTCGGCACGTCCATGCCGGTCACCGTGATCGACGGCTGGAACCACATGCGGGACAGCACGGCGCCGGTGCCGATCGGGCGCACACCGGGGACGAGTGCGGCGTCGACGGCGAGTTCGTCCTCGGTGCGCTCCGGCACGTCGGCCTCGTACGAGGTCAGCCCGTCGACGGCGACCGAACCGTCCGCGTCGTGCAGCGAGGCGAGCAGCTGCACCATGGGGATCATCGCGTCCGGGGCCGCTCCCCCGAACATGCCGCTGTGGCTGGCGTGCTCGAGCGTGGTCAGGGTGAGCTTGAAGGTGACGTTGCCGCGCAGTGAGACCGTGATCGACGGCACCTCGGTCGACCAGTTGTCACTGTCCGCCACGACGATGACGTCGGCGGCGAGGTGCTCCTTCTGCTCGCGCAGGAACGTGCGGAACGAGCGCGAGCCGAACTCCTCCTCGCCCTCGACGAACAGCACGATCCCGAGGTCGAGGTCGTCACCGAACTGGGCGTGCACCGCGCGGAGCGACGCGATGTGCGTCATCACGCCCGCCTTGTCGTCCGAGGCCCCGCGGCCGTACAGGCGGTCACCGCGCAGGGTCGGCTCGAACGGCGGCGTCTCCCACAGGGCCTCGTCGCCCTGCGGCTGCACGTCGTGGTGGGCGTAGAGCATCACCGTCGGCTTGCCGTTCCGCGCCGGGCGCACCGCGAGCACCGCGGGCTGGCCCAGTTCGGTCTCGGCGTCGGCCTCGGCGACGTCGGCCGTCGAGCCGGACACCGCGGACCGCACGATCCGGACGTCGTCCGCGCCGAACACCCCGGTCGACCGGGCGAGGTCCGCGACGGCCTCGGCACTCGCGCGCACGTTCGCCGGGTCGAAGGCCGACCAGGACACCGACGGCAGGCGCACCAGCGCGGACAGGTCGGCGATCGTCGTGGGCAGCGCCCCCTGCACGTGTTCGCGCAGGGCGTCGAGGAGCGCAGGGTCGGTCGCGGGGCTGTGCTGTTCGCTGTCGGTCATGCCCGGTAATCTAGAGGAGATCCCGCACGCACACCGCCGTTAGGAACGCACCGTGGCGAAGGCAGCCCCCAAGACCAACACGACCGTCAACCCGACCGAGGCCGAGCTCCTCGAGCAGGGCAAGGGCCGCCCCACGCCGTCCCGCCGCGAGCGAGAGGCAGCGAACCGCCGCCCCCTCGTCGGCAACACGCCGGTCGACAAGAAGGCCGCCCGCGCTCGTCTCAACTCGGAGCGCGAGCGTGCCCGGGTCGGCATGGCCAACGGCGAGGAGCGCTACCTGCCGGCGAAGGACCGCGGTGAGCAGCGACGCTTCGTCCGCGACTGGATCGACGCCCGCTGGAACGTCGGCGAGGTCATGATGCCCGTGCTCGTGCTGTTCCTGATCGTCGGGTTCGCGGCCGCGCAGACCGTGATCGCGTCCTACTCGCTCCTGCTGGTGTGGGCGTTCGTGGCCCTGTTCATCATCGACTGCGTGGTGCTGTGGCTGTCGCTCCGCCGCAAGCTCACCACCAAGTTCGGCGAGTTCCAGCGCGGCACGTTCCTCTACATCCTCACGCGGGCTTGGCAGCTGCGCTTCCTGCGGCTGCCGAAGCCCCAGGTCCGGCGTGGGCAGTACCCCACGCTCTAGCCACACACACATGACGAAGCGCCGCCCGGCATGCCGGGCGGCGCTTCGTCGTTTCCACTCCGTCGTTCCCGCACCCACACGACGGACTGGAGGCCCGTGGCGGTGTCGCCACGGGCCTCCAGTCCGTCAGGTGGTCGCGTCTACCGCGCGGCGAGACGCAGCCGCCGGCGGCGCAGCCGGTTGATGCGCGCGGCCCAGGTCGGTCCCTCGTAGAGGAACGCCGTGTAGCCCTGCACGAGCGTGGCTCCCGCGTCGATGCGGTCCTGCACGTCCTGCTCGGTGGTCACACCACCGACGGCGATGACGCAGAAGTCGGAGGGCACCGCGGCGCGGACGCGTCGCAGGACCTCGAGCGAGCGAGCGGCGACCGGCGCACCGGAGAGGCCCCCGGCACCCATCGCCTCGACGTCGGACGGATCGGCCGTCAGGCCGTCGCGGGAGATCGTCGTGTTGTTCGCGATCACCCCGGACAGTCCGACCTCGACCGCGAGGCCCGCGATCGCGTCGATCTGCTCGTCGGTCAGGTCCGGTGCGATCTTGACGAGCACCGGCGTCCGGCCGGCGGCGTCACGCACCGCGGACAGCAGCGGTCGGAGCTGGTCGAGTTCCTGCAGTCCGCGCAGGCCGGGCGTGTTCGGCGAGCTGACGTTGACCGCCAGGTAGTCCGCGAACGTGGCGAGCCGACGGGTGGACTCGAGGTAGTCGTCGATGGCGTCCT
Source organism: Curtobacterium sp. MCBD17_026 (assembly GCF_003234895.2). NCBI lineage: Bacteria > Bacillati > Actinomycetota > Actinomycetes > Micrococcales > Microbacteriaceae > Curtobacterium > Curtobacterium sp. MCBD17_026. Next base: position 2,085,966 of record NZ_CP126281.1, read on the forward strand.
CGACGGCGACGACCCGGCTCTTGCCGATGTTCACGCCGATGACCGGTCGGCCGGGGTTGCGGCGGGCGCGCTCGAGGCGTCGGGCGGCCGCTGCGGCGCCGTGGTTGTTGAAGCCCATGCGGTTGATGAGGGCGCGGTCGCCGATCAGCCGGAACAGGCGCGGGCGCTCGTTGCCGGGCTGCGGCTTGGCGGTGATGGTGCCGACCTCGACGTGGCCGAAGCCGAGCAGGCCGAGACCGGCGATGCCGCGGGCGTCCTTGTCGAACCCGGCCGCCAGGCCGAAGCGCGACGGGAAGTGGATGCCCATCGTGGTGACGCCGTCGGCCGCCGCCGGACGGCAGTACCGCTCGACGACGCCGCTCAGGAACGGCACGCGGGGCAGCCCCGCGATGACGGCGAACGCGAGGTGGTGGGCGCGCTCCGGGTCCATGTTCGCGAACACGGAGCGGAACACGACGCGGTACCCGCCGCGCACGATCCGTTCGGCGATGCCGCTCACGCGCGCGTGCCGGACGGTGCGGACGACTCGGCGGCCGCGTCGGATGCCCCGTGGTGGTCGCGGCGGAGCTGGCCGATGGCGTCCTCGAAGTCCTCGAGCGAGTCGAACGCCTGGTAGACGCTCGCGAACCGCAGGTAGGCGACCTCGTCGAGCTCCCGCAGGGGCGCGAGGATCGCGAGGCCGATGTCGTTCGCGTCGATCTGGCTGGATCCGGAGGACCGTACGGTCTCCTCGACGCGCTGGGCGAGCACGGCCAGGTCGCCGTCGGTGACCGGGCGTCCCTGGCACGCCTTGCGCACGCCGGAGACGATCTTGTCGCGGCTGAACGGCTCGGTGACACCGTTGCGCTTCACCACGTTGAGCGATGCGGTCTCGGTGGTCGAGAACCGTCGACCGCAGTTGGGGCACTGACGACGGCGGCGGATGGAGGTTCCGTCGTCGCTCGTCCGTGAGTCGACGACGCGGGAGTCCGGGTGGCGGCAGAAGGGGCAGAACATGTCGTTCCCCAGGCTATCGGTTCGTGCGCTCCGTCACGGCGGCCCCGTGCGCGGGGAGCTGCTCCTCGGTGGACAGCGCGACGATGTGCGGCGCGACCTCGGCCAGGGCCTCCGGCGTGTACCGGACGATCTGCTGGGGCCGCAGGAACGTCGACGCGGACAACCCGGACCCGAACCGGGCCTGGCCGCCGGTCGGCAGCACGTGGTTCGACCCGGCCAGGTAGTCCCCCAGGCTCACCGGCGTGCTCGGCCCGACGAACACCGCACCGGCGGCGTCGATGTCGGCCAGCACCGCGTCGTCGTCGACCGTCTGGATCTCGAGGTGCTCCGGCCCGTACGCGTTGCTCACGGTCGCCGCGTCGGTCAGCGAGTCCACCAGGACGATCGCGGACTGCGGTCCGTCCAGGGCGGCCTGGAGGCGCGCAGCCGTCCCGAGCACCGCGGTGCGTTCCGGGATCGCGGCCTCCACCGCGTCGGCGAACGTCGCGGACGTCGTCACCAGCACGCTGCCGGCCTGCTCGTCGTGCTCGGCCTGGCTGATGAGGTCGGCGGCCACGAACCCGGCGTCGGCGGTGTCGTCCGCGATCACGAGGATCTCGGTCGCCCCGGCCTCGGAGTCGATGCCCACCACCCCGCGCACCAGACGTTTGGCGGCGGCGACGTAGTTGTTGCCAGGCCCCGTGACCAGGTCGACCGGCTCGAGGTCGATCTCGGCGACGCCGTACGCCAGCGCGCCGACGGCTCCGGCGCCGCCCATCGCGTAGACCTCGTCGATGCCGAGCAGCCCCGCCGCGGCGAGGATCGTCGGGTGCACCGCGCCGCCGTGGTCGCGCTGCGGCGGTGACACGAGGGCGATCGAGGGCACGCCTGCGACCTGGGCCGCGACGACGTTCATCACCACGCTGGACGGGTAGACGGCCTTGCCACCGGGCACGTAGAGCCCCACACGGCGCATCGGCTGCCAGCGCTGGTGGACCTCGGCGCCGCCGGCCAGGGTCGTCACGGCCGGGGCGGGGATCTGCGCGGCACTCGCGGCCCGGACGCGGCGGATGGCCTCGTCGAGTGCTGCTCGGACCTCGGGGGTGAGCCCGGCCACGGCGGCGGTGATCTCGGCAGCGGACACCCGTACGTTCGCAGGAGCTCCGCCGTCGAAGCGCTCGGCCTGGTCGTGCAGGGCCGCGGCCCCACGGTGTCGGACGTCCTCGATCAACTCGCGCGCGGCATCGACGGCGTGCGACACGTCACCCGCGGCACGGGGCATGAGTCGGAGGAGTTCGGCACGGGCGGGGAGGCCGCCGCGGAGGTCGATTCGCTGCATCATGAGGCCTCCAGCGTACCGGCGGCGTGCTGCACGACGGCGTCGACCACGGGCCGGTGGCGGGCGGTCTGGTCGGCATCCCACGCGTCGAGCAGGTGCAGCGTGGCGATCCGGAAGGCCAGCGCACGGACGAGCAGCTGCGGCCACTCGGGGACGCCGGTGCCGAGCACGCCGAGCCGACCGACGGCGACCCCGTGCCAGCACACGGCGTCGACCGCGGCGATCGCGGCGCCGAGGCCCGGCGGGCGCCAGTAGGGTGCCCAGTCGAACACCGTCGGCGGCTCCCCCGGCGTGAAGAGCACGTTGCCGAGCAGGTCGCCGTGGACGAGCTGCGACGGGGACGTCACCGGCCGGAACGTCGCGGCCAGGCGATCCAGCGTCGGGTCATCGGGCAGGGCTGTTCCGCCCCAGGCCATGCGGTCCGCCCGGCTCCAGGGCTCTCCGCGGTGGTCGAGGAAGTCGGGGCGTGGCAGATGGGCGATCGCGCGGTGGAACGCTGCACCCGCGGCGATCACGTCGTCCACGCGAGTCGGGTCGGTCCGACCGTCGACCCACCGCCAGGCCTCCCAACCGTCGTCGCCGGTGCTGACGCCGGTGCCGGCGTCGGCGCGGGCGTCCACGACCCAGTCCCCGGACGTGGCGGCGACGGGGCGCGGCGTCCGGAACCCGGCCGTGTGGACCAGCCGCGCCAGTGTGGCGGACCGCCACCGGGCCTCCAGGCGGTCACCGGACGGGCGGAGGACGACGTCCCCGGCGCGCCACGTGAGTCCGCGCCCGCCGCCCAGGCGCTCGAGCGGCCGGTCGTGCACGCCGAACGCCCGGAGGACGTGCGGTGCCGGCTGGCCGTCGGTCACGCGGTCCGCAGGATCTTCACCATCGGCCGGCCCGTGGCGACCTCGTCGACGAGCTTGTCGAGGTACCGGATCTGCCGCATGAGCGGGTCGTCGAGCTCCTCGATCCGCACCCCGCAGATCACCCCGGTGATGAGCGGGGCGTTCGGGTTGAGGTGCGCGCTGGCGAAGAAGTCCTCGAACGTGGTCCGGTCGGCCAGGTGCTGCGCGAGCGCCAGGTCGTCGAAGCCGGTCAGCCACTCGATGACGGTGTCGAGTTCCGCCTTCGTGTGGCCCTTCCGCTCCACCTTCGCCAGGTAGTGCCCGTAGACGTCCGCGACGGGCGTCCCGAAGATCCGGTGACCGGCCATGGTCGACGCTCCTACACCAGGCAGCGGGGTCCGAGCAGGCTCTTCAGCTCGCCGAACAGGTCGGGGGTCAGGTTCACCGGGAACGGCAACTCGAAGGTGCGCGCGACGTCGTCCTTGAGCAGCTTCAGCCGGACCTCGGTGTCACCCTGGTGGCGGCCGAGCACGGCGGCGAGCTCCGTCACCGTGGTCGTCGTGGCCTGTCGTTCCGGCAGGGACAGGGTGAGCGGGCCGGACCCCATCGCGTCGCCGACGTTCGGCTGGAACATGCTCACCGCGTGCAGGGCCTTGCCGTCGTCGCGCACGTTGACGCGGCCACGAAGCACGACGATCGAGTCGGGCACCAGCGACGGGCCGAACTCCTGGTACGTCTTGCCCAGGAACATCACGCCGATCTGGCCGCCGAAGTCCTCGATGTCGACGATGCCGTACGGGTTGCCGCTCGTCTTCGCCACCCGGTGCTGCACGCTCGTCAGCAGGCCCGCGACGGTCACCGTCTCGCCCTCGATCGAGTCGTCGGCGGTCAGCAGGTCGGCGATGGTGATCGACTGGTGCTTCGCGAGCTCGATCTCGAGCCCGGCGAGCGGGTGGTCGGACACGTAGAGCCCGAGCATGTCCCGCTCGAACGCGAGCTTGTCGCGCTTGGACCACTCCGGGCGGTCCGGCACCTGCGACACCGCGGCGCTCGGGGCGTCCTCGGCTGCCTCGGCGAAGAGCGAGTCGAAGTCGAACCCGACGTTGCCGTGGGCCTCGTCGCGCTTGACCTTGACCGCACCTTCGACCGCGCCCTCGTGGATCTCCACCAGGGCGCGTCGGGTGTCGCCGAACTCGTCGAAGGCACCGGCCTTGATGAGCGACTCCACCGTGCGCTTGTTCGCCGACGAGATCGGGATCTTGCGCAGGAAGTCGTGGAACGACTCGAAGGCGCCCTTCTCGGTCCGGGCCTTGACGATGTCGTCGACGACGTTGAACCCGACGTTGCGGATGGCACCCATGCCGAATCGGATGTCGTCGCCGACTGCGGCGAAGAAGCCGATCGACTCGTTGACGTCCGGCGGCATCACCTTGATGCCCATCCGGCGGCACTCGTTCAGGTACAGGGCGAGCTTGTCGCGGGCGTCGCCGACCGAGGTCAGCAGGGCGGCCATGTACTCGGCCGGGTAGTGCGCCTTGAGGTAGGCGGTCCAGAAGGACACCACACCGTAGGCGGCGGAGTGCGCCTTGTTGAACGCGTAGTCGGAGAAGGGCAGCAGGATGTCCCACAGCGTCTTGATCGCCGCGTCGGAGTACCCGTTGTCCTTCATGCCCTGCTGGAAGCCCGCGTACTGCTTGTCGAGCTCGGACTTCTTCTTCTTACCCATCGCGCGGCGGAGGATGTCCGCCTGGCCGAGGGAGAACCCGGCGACCTTCTGCGCGATGGCCATCACTTGCTCTTGGTAGATGATCAGGCCGTAGGTCGTGCCGATGATGTCCTTGAGGGGCTCTTCGAGCTCCGGGTGGATCGGCGTGATCGGCTGCTCGCCGTTCTTGCGGAGCGCGTAGTTCGTGTGCGAGTTCGCTCCCATGGGCCCCGGGCGGTACAGGGCGATGAGCGCGGAGATGTCCTCGAAGTTGTCGGGCTTCATCAGGCGCAGCAGGCCGCGCATCGGCCCGCCGTCGAGCTGGAACACGCCGAGGGTGTCGCCGCGCTGCAGGAGCGCGTACGCCTCGGGGTCTTCCAGACCCATGTTCTCGAGGTCGAGCTCGATCCCACGGTTCGTCTTGATGTTGTCGAGGGCGTCACTGATGATCGTGAGGTTGCGGAGCCCCAGGAAGTCCATCTTGATCAGGCCGAGCGATTCCGCTGCCGGGTAGTCGAACTGCGTGACGATCTGGCCGTCCTGCTCCCGCTTCATGATCGGGATGATGTCGATGAGCGGGTCGCTCGACATGATGACGCCGGCCGCGTGCACGCCCCACTGACGCTTCAGCCCCTCGAGCCCGAGTGCGGTGTCGAAGACGGTCTTCGCCTCGGGGTCGGTCTCGACCACGGTGCGGACGTCGACGGCTTCCTTGTAGCGCGGGTGGTCCTTGTCGAAGATCCCGGTGAGCGGGATGTCCTTGCCCATCACGGGCGGCGGCATCGCCTTCGTGAGCTTCTCGCCCATGCCGAACGGGAACCCGAGGACGCGCGAGGAGTCCTTGAGTGCCTGCTTCGCCTTGATCGTGCCGTACGTGACGATCTGCGCGACGCGCTCCGACCCGTACTTCTCGGTGACGTACTTGATCGCCTCACCGCGGCGCCGGTCGTCGAAGTCGACGTCGAAGTCGGGCATCGAGACTCGGTCCGGGTTGAGGAAGCGCTCGAAGATCAGGCCGTGCCGGATCGGGTCGAGGTCGGTGATGCGCATCGCGTACGCGACCATCGATCCGGCACCGGAGCCACGCCCCGGACCGACGCGGATGCCGTTGTTCTTGGACCAGTTGATGAAGTCCGCGACCACCAGGAAGTAGCCGGGGAACCCCATCTGGTTGATGATGCCGACCTCGTAGTCGGCGCGGTCCTGGACCTCTTTCGAGATGCCGTCCGGGTACCGGTAGTCCAGCCCCTTCGCGACCTCTTTCTCGAACCAGGAGTGCTCGGTCTCGCCCTCGGGCACCGGGAACTTCGGCATGTAGTTGGCCGAGGTGTCGAACTCGACGTTGCAGCGTTCCGCGATGAGCAGCGTGTTGTCGCAGGCCTCGAGGTTGTCGCGGAAGACGTGCCGCATCTGCGCCGGGGTCTTCAGGTAGAACTCGTCGGCGTCGAACTTGAAGCGGTTCGGGTCGTTCAGGGTCGAGCCGGACTGCACGCAGAGTAGTGCCGCGTGCGACTTGGCGTCGTGGGCGTGCGTGTAGTGCAGGTCGTTCGTGCCGACCAGCGGGATGTCGAGGTCCTTCGCCAGGCGGATCAGGTCGCTCATGATCCGGCGTTCGATCTCGAGGCCGTGGTCCATGACCTCGGCGAAGTAGTTCTCCTTGCCGAAGATGTCGCGGTAGTCGGCGGCCGCCTGCACTGCTTCGTCGTACTGGCCGAGACGCAGGCGCGTCTGGATCTCCCCCGAGGGGCAGCCCGTCGTGGCGATGATGCCCTCGTGGTACTCCTGCAGGAGCTCGATGTCCATGCGGGGCTTGAAGTAGTAGCCCTCGAGCGACGCCTTGGACGACAGACGGAACAGGTTGTGCATGCCCGTCGTGTTCTCGGCGAACATCGTCATGTGCGTGTACGAGCCGGCACCGGACACGTCGTCGCCACCACCGTCACCCCAGCGCACCCGGGTCTTGTCCGAGCGGTGTGTGCGGGGCGTGATGTACGCCTCGGTCCCGATGATCGGTTTGACGCCACCGGCCTTCGCGGCCTTCCAGAACTCGAAGGCGCCGAACATGTTGCCGTGGTCGGTCACCGCCACGGCGGGCATCCCCTGCGCGGCGGTCTCCGCCACGAGGTCGGAGAGCCTGGCGGCACCGTCGAGCATCGAGTACTCGCTGTGCACGTGCAGGTGGACGAAGGAGTCGGAATCCGACACGGAACCTCCGGTTCGTACGGTGTGCTGCGGGGTGGGAACAGCCTAACCGCGGCCGCCCACATTCCCGCGCGCGTCGGGGCGGACGCCAGGCGCGTGGCGGGGCCGCACCGCGCCTCCAGACCGGCAGCGGGTCGCGGCACGCGCGGGGCGCGCCGCCGAGCGGGCAGGACACGCCGCCCGCGAGCCGCCGCGGGTGCGGGAAGCGTCGCCTGGCGGCCTCGCAGCCGACAGTTCGCGACCCCTCGGCGCAAGCCGCTGGGCGCGGCAGCCTGGAGGCGCGGGGCGGGCCCCACCGCGCCTCCAGACCGGCCCCAGGTCGCGACGCGCTCGGCGCGCCGCCGAGGGGGCAGGACACGCCGCAGGCCGACCGCCGCGGGTGCGGAAAGCGTCGCCTGGCGGCCTCGCAGCCGACAGTTCGCGACCCCTCGGCACAAGCAGCCGGGCGCGGCAGCCTGGAGGCGCGTGGCGGGGGCCGCACCGCGCCTCCAGACCGGCACCGGGTCGCGACGCGCTCGGGGCGCGCCGCTGAGGGGGCGGGACACCCCGCAGGCCGACCGCCGCGGGTGCGGGAAGCGTCGCCTGGCGGCCTCCCAGCCGACAGTTCGTGACCCCTCGGCGCAAGCGACCGGGGGCTGCGGCCTGGAGGCGCGTGGCCGGCCCGCACCGCGCCTCCAGACCGGCAGCGGGTCGCGACACGCTCGGGGCGCGCCGCCGAGGGGGCAGGACACGCCGCAGGCGAGCCGCCGCGGGTGCGGAAAGTGTCGACTGGCGGCCTCGCAGCCGACAGTTCGCGACCCCTCGGCGCAAGCGACCGGGCGCTGCGGCCTGGAGGCGCGTGGCGGGGCCGCACCGCGCCTCCAGACCGGCCCCGGGTCGCGACACGCGCGGGGCGCGCCGCCGAGCGGGCGGGACACGCCGCACGCGGGCCGCCGCGGGTACAGAACCCGTCGCCTGGCGGCCTCGCAGCCGACAGTTCGTGACCCCTCGGCACAAGCAGCCGGGCGCGTCAGCGCGACGCGCTCCGGATCTGCCCCAGCGCGGCCTGCAGGTCGTCCGGGTACTGCGCCTCGAACGACACCCACTCGCCCGTGCGGGGGTGGTCGAAGCCCAGCCGGACGGCGTCGAGCCACTGACGCGTGAGTCCGAGCTCGGCCGCGAGCACCGGGTCGGCGCCGTACATCGTGTCCCCGACGAGCGGGTGGCGTGTCGCCGCCATGTGCACCCGGATCTGGTGGGTGCGCCCGGTCTCCAGGTGCACCTCGAGCAGGGTGGCGGCGCGGAAGGCCTCGAGCGTCTCGTAGTGGGTGACGCTCGGCTTGCCCTCCGACGTCACCGCGAACTTCCAGTCGCTCGACGGGTGCCGCCCGATCGGCGCGTCGATCGTGCCCGAGGTCGGGTCCGGGTGGCCCTGGGCGAGTGCGTGGTAGACCTTCTCGACCGTGCGCTCCTTGAACGCCCGCTTGAGGTGTGTGTACGCAAGCTCGGTCTTCGCGACCACCATCAGTCCCGAGGTCCCGACGTCGAGGCGGTGCACGATCCCGGCGCGTTCAGCGGCGCCGGACGTCGCGATCGTGAAGCCGGCGGCAGCGAGGCCCCCGGGCACGGTCGGCCCGTCCCAGCCCGGCGAGGGGTGCGCCGCGACGCCGACGGGCTTGTCCACGACGACGATGTCCTCGTCGTCGTGCACGATCGTCATGCCCGGCACGGCCGCCGGAACGATGCGCGGCGGCTCCTTCGGGGTCCACTCGACCTCGAGCCAGGAGTCGGCGTGCAGACGGTCCGACTTGTCGACGGGCACCCCGTCGACGCGGACGCCCCCGGCAGCGACGACGTCGGCCGCGAACGACCGGCTGAAGCCGAGGAGCTTCGCGATGGCGGCGTCGACGCGCTCACCGGCGAGCCCGTCGGGCACGGGAAGAGAACGCGATTCGGTCACGTGGCGTCGTGGCCCAGCGTGTCGCGACGGTCGCGGTCCTCCGGCCTGGAGGCGCGGGTCGGCTCGTCGACAACCGCGTCAGCCGACGAGAACGCGGCCCCACCGTCGAGCGGCTGCGCCGCGTCGAGCGGCTGCGCCGCGTCGAGCGGCTGCGCCGCGTCGAGCGGCTCCGCCGCGTCGAGCTGCGCCTGGCGCTTGGCCGAGAGCGTGCGGGTGCCGTCGAGGTTCACCCCGAGGATCACGAGCAGCACGAAGACCACCATGCTGATGCAGATGAAGGAGTCGGCGACGTTGTAGATCGCCGGCATCATCCACGGCGTCGAGATGAAGTCCACGACGTGGCCACGACCGAAGCCGGGCTCACGGAAGAGCCGGTCGAGCAGGTTGCCCAGCGCGCCACCGAGCAGCATGCCGAGCACGATGGCCCACCACATCGACCGGATGCGACGCGAGTACACGATGATCGCGACGACGACCGCGGCCGAGATGACCGAGAAGACCCAGGTCATGTTCACCGCGAACGAGAACGCTGCCCCGGGGTTCCGGACGTACAGGAACTGCAACGCCCCGCCGAGGACCGGGACGGGGGTGCCGTACGGCAGGTTCGCGACGACCAGCGTCTTGGCGACCTGGTCGACCGCCACCACCACGACAGCGGCGAAGGCCAGTGCCGCGATCGCGCGGACACTGACCTTCGCTCGTGATGCTGGTCGCGACAACGTCAGTTGCCGAAGCCCTGCGCCGAAGCCGGCGCCGGGGTGAGACCGGACTGCTCGCCCGAGTCGAGCTCGGAGAGCTGCCCCTGGATGTAGCTCTTGAGCTGCGCACGGTAGTCGCGCTCGAAGGTCCGGAGCTCGTCGATCTTGCCCTCGAGCTGGCGCTGCTCCTGCTCGAGCACCGCAACACGCTGACGGTTCGTGTTCTCGGTGTCGGCGATGATCTGGCGCTGCTTCGCCTCGGCCTCGGAGACCAGGCGAGCGGCCTGGGCCGTGCCCTCGGCGATGAGCGCGTCGCGCTTCTCGATGCCCTCGCGGACGTGCTCCTCGTGGAGACGACGCGCCAGGGTCAGGAGGTTCGTGGTGCCCTCGGTGTCCTCGTCGGCGGGGACCGTGGTGGTCGGTGCCGCCGCGGCGACCGGAGCGGGCTCCGGTGCTGCCTCGACCGGGGCCGGGGTGGGCTCCGGCTCGGCTGCGGGAGCAGGCTGCTCGGCCTGCGCCGGCTGCGGGGCCGACTCGGCCGCCTGCAGGCGCTGGCGGAGCTCGTCGTTCTCCGCGGTCAGGCGACGGAGCTCGACCACGACCTCGTCGAGGAAGTCGTCGACCTCGTCCTGGTCGTAGCCCTCGCGGAACTTCGTCGGCTGGAACCGCTTGTTGACTACGTCTTCCGGCGTCAAAGCCATTGCCGTCACCTCAATAGAACTGCTGAACGTGTGGAACCGCGTGCGGTGCGACCGAATGTACCAGTCGTACCGTGCGGTGCGGATGCGCCACCGGAGCGGGCATCGATCCCGACCACCGTACACCGACGATGGGGCGGAACCGTGCCGCGCGCCTGGCGTGGCGCGTGTCGCGGACGGGAGTCCGCTCAGATACCGCGTGCCAGAGCGGCGACCACGAACCGGGCGATGATGACGACGAGCATCACGATCGTCCAGCCGAAGTCGAGCGCGACCGGCCCCAGGCGGAGCGGCGGGAGCACCCGTCGCACCGCTCGGATGGGCGGATCCGTGATCGTGTAGACAAACTCGGACACCACGAGCATGCCCCCGCGCGGACGCCAGGAACGGTTGAAGCTCTGCACGAGGTCGAGCGCGAAACGCCCCCACATCACGAAGAAGTACAGGAGCAACGCGAGGGAGATGATCCCTAGGATCACGGACACGATGGGGCTCGCTCGTCTCGGGCGAGCGTCGTCAGACGACGCTCAGGGGCGGGTGTGCCGGGTACGGCTCAGGACTGGGCGAAGAAGTTCGCCTCGATGTCGGACTCTACCTCAGCAGGCTCACCGCTCACTGCGACGTGCGCCGGCGACAGGAGGAAGACCTTGTTCGTGACGCGCTCGATCTTGCCGAACAGACCGAGCGACAGGCCCGAGGCGAAGTCGATCATGCGTCGGGCGTCACCCTCGGTCATCTGCGAGAGGTTGATGATGACGGGGATGCCGTCGCGGAAGCTCTCGGCGATGGACTGGGCGTCCTTGTACTCGCGCGGGTGGACGGTGAGGATCTCGTTCATTTCCTGGACCGGGGTCGCCTTCTGTGCGGTCGTGTGCGAGCGGCGGAGCGGAGTGACCTGGGCGCCGCGCTGGTGGGTGTGCGTCTTGGTGGGAGCCGGGACGGCTGCGGGAGCGGCCGCGGGGGCTGCTGCCGCGGCGGGGGTCTCCTGCTGTTCGGCGGGCGCCGGAGCAGCCGCTGCGGCCTGGCGGGCAGGGGCTGCCTGCTGGCGCGCGGGCTCGGGCTGCTGCTCGTCCTCGTAGTCGAGTTCCTCATCGGCGAGGCCGAGGTAGACCATCGTCTTCTTCAGCGGGTTGGCCATGGTTCCTCCGGGGTTCGTGCTCGTGGTGCCCTGCAACGAGGCTAGGGTGCGGGCGGCCGGTTTCCCGTGATTGCGGTGCCGATCCGCAGGTGTGTCGCGCCCTCGAGGATCGCCTCGGCGTAGTCCCCGCTCATGCCGGCCGAGATGTCGGTCGCAGCGGGCTCGAGCGCCACGACCCGTTCGGAGATCGAGCGGAGTCGGGCGAAGGCGGCTCGGGGCTCCTCGTCCAGGGGTGCGACCGCCATGACACCCCGCAGCCGGATCGTCCCGGTGGCCAGCACACGCGACACCATGGCGTCGACGTCGTCCGGCTGCACCCCGCCACGTCCGGGGTCGTCGGTGAGGTTCACCTGCACGAACCCGTCGATCACCGGCGGGTCCGGTTCGGCCTCGGTCGGGGCGAACGCGTCGACGACGGAGCCACGGTCGAGCGACTGCACGACGTGGGCGTACCGCCGGGCCTGCCGGGCCTTCTTCGACTGCAGCTGCCCGACGAAGTGCCAGGTCAGGCCGAGGTCCGCCAGTTCCGCGGCCTTCGCCTGCGCCTCCTGGTGGCGGTTCTCCCCCACGTCGGTCACGCCGAGCGCGGCGAGCTCACGGACGAGCGACGCTGGGTGGTACTTCGTCACGACGACGAGCGTCAGCTCGTCCGGTGACCGCCCTGCGGCGCGCGCCGCGTCGGCGATGCCGCCCCTGACGGACGCAACGCGCGCCTCCAGTCCGTCGTCGTGAGACGAGGCCTGGAGGCGCGTGTCGGCTACCAAGGGTGGGTTACTTCAGGAAGTCGGGGACGTCGAGCTCGTCGTCGTCGTCGAACGCCGGGTCGGCGGCGCGCTGCACCGGCGGCTGGTGCTCCTGCGAGGCCCAGGACGGGCTCGACGTGGTGGAGTCCTCGATCGCGCCGGTCGAGGCGGCGACGGGCGCCGCGGCGCTCGACTCCGGGTCGACGTAGCTCGAGCGACGTTCCTTCTGCTGCTGCGCCGGCTCGCCGCCGTCGAAGCCCGCGGCGATGACGGTCACGCGGACCTCGTCGCCCAGGGTGTCGTCGATGACCGCACCGAAGATGATGTTCGCCTCGGGGTGCACGGCTTCCTGCACCAGGCGCGCGGCGTCGTTGATCTCGAAGATGCCGAGGTTCGACCCACCCTGGATCGACAGCAGCACGCCGTGCGCACCGTCGATCGAGGCCTCGAGCAGCGGCGACGCGACGGCGAGTTCGGCCGCCTTGATCGCACGGTCGGCCCCGCGGGACGACCCGATGCCCATGAGCGCGGAACCCGCACCCTGCATGACACTCTTGACGTCGGCGAAGTCGAGGTTGATCAGGCCCGGGGTGGTGATGAGGTCGGTGATGCCCTGCACACCGGCCAGGAGCACCTGGTCGGCCGTGGCGAAGGCCTCGACCATGGAGATGCCGCGGTCGCTGATCTCGAGCAGGCGGTCGTTCGGGACGACGATGAGCGTGTCGACCTCGTCCTTGAGGCCCGCGACGCCGTTCTCGGCCTGGGACTGGCGGCGCTTGCCCTCGAAGCTGAAGGGCTTCGTGACGACACCGATGGTCAGTGCGCCGATGGACTTCGCGATGCGTGCGACGACCGGTGCGCCACCGGTGCCGGTGCCGCCGCCCTCGCCCGCGGTGACGAACACCATGTCGGCGCCGGCCAGGGCCTCTTCGATCTCCTCGGCGTGGTCCTCGGCGGCGCGACGGCCGACCTCCGGGTCGGCGCCGGCACCGAGGCCGCGGGTGATCTCGCGGCCGACGTCGAGCTTGACGTCGGCGTCGCTGAGCAGCAGGGCCTGGGCGTCGGTGTTGATCGCGATGAACTCGACGCCACGGAGACCGAGCTCGATCATGCGGTTGACGGCGTTGACGCCGCCGCCGCCGACACCGACGACCTTGATGACGGCGAGGTAGTTGTGGTTCGTGGTCACGTCAGTCAGGCCTCCGGTCGAACCCTCAACCTCTACTTGAAGTTCAGGGGCAATGCTGGTAGATGTGGTGCTGGCTTCGACGCTACGGGTGCGTTCGGCGCACTGTCGCCCCGCCACGCCGCGTGTCGCCGATCAGGTCCGGCAATTCAGTCCTTGGCGCGGATGACGCCGTTGTCCGGTGCCGAGACGTCGTACTCGACGACGACGCCCGGGTTCCGGGCCGCGTGGTCCTTGACCAGCGCGGCGAGCAGTTCGGCCTTCGCGTCCGAGTCGTCCGGGCTCCCCCACACGACGGTCGAGCCGTCCTTGAGGGTCAGGGTGACGTCGTCGGCCGTCGACCCGGCGACACGTGTCACCTGGGACCGCACGGTCGACGGCAGCGCCAGCACGACCTCGGTCATCGTGCGGAAGCTCGCCGAACCGAGGCGCGCCCGGCCGATGTCGGCGAGCGGCATCGTGGCGGGACGCTTCGGCGACGACTGCACGACGATGCCCGCGGGGTCGACGAGGTCGAACGTGCTGCCGGACTGCACCGCGACCACCGGCGTGCGCTCGGTCACCGTGACGACGAGCGTGTGCGGCGGGGCCTCTTCGGTCACGTAGCTCTCGATGAGCGGGAAGCCGGCGACGTCCCGCTTGACCGCGTCGAAGTCGAGCCGGGCCAGGGGCGTGCCGATCTGGTCGGACAGCGCCTGGCGCAGCGCGGACTCGTCGACGCGGTTGGTGCCCTTGATCTCGATCGTGCGGAGCGCCATCAGCGGTGAGAACACCGCGACGAGGATCGAGACCCCGAGCACGAGGACGACGCTCGCCGCCGTGATCCACGCGGCGCGACGGTGCCGGCTGCGCCGGGTGAACCGGCGGACCTCGGCACGCTCGAGCAACCGGCGTCGACGCTTCGCGATGCGTGCCTCACGCGCGGTCTCGGCAGCGCGCACCCGCGCCCCGATGGGCGCCTCGGCGTGCTGGTCGGTCCGGGAGGCACCGGTCGCGTCGAGCACGTCGGTCACGGTCGCGTCGTGGTCGGCTGCACCGCTCGTGGCGGCTCGGCGTTCCGCGTCGCGGCGGTCGGCCTCCGGGTCCCGGTGGTCCTCGTTCGGCGTGTACTCGCGCAGGCGATCCGCCACGGTGGAGAGTCCGGCGCCGAACCGGCGTCCGGCCGCACCGGCGAAGGCGCCGACGCGGTCCCGCTGGGAACCGGAGGCGTCGGCGTCGGGCTGGTCCGCGGGGTTGGGGTCGACCGTTCCGTCGACCGGGGCTTCCGGGGCGGACGTGGGACGGGCCTCCCGGTCGTCGGCGACGCGTCCGCGGAACGGCAGCCGCGGCTTCGAGGGACCACGACGCTGCCGGGGCGCTTCCGCGGCCTCGGCCGGGGCGTCCCTGCGGGCGTCCCCCTCGTCGAACCCCTCGGGGCGCTTCACCGGGACGACGCTCCATCGGCGCCCAGGGCCCCGAGCACCTGCGGGATGATCCGGTACACGTCGCCGCAGCTGAGCGTCATGATGATGTCGCCGTCACGGGCGACCGCGGCCGCGCGTGCCGCGGCCTCGTCCCAGTCGGGCAGGAACTCGACGCGCGACTGGTCGGCGAAGCGCTCCTGCACCAGGGCGCCGGTCACGCCGGGCTCCGGGTCCTCGCGGGCGCCGTAGACGTCGAGCACGACCGTGTGGTCGGCGAGTTCCTCGTACACCTCGGCGAAGTCGCCGGCCATCAGACGGGTGCGTGAGTACAGGTGCGGCTGGTGAATCGCGATGATGCGGCCGTCGCCGACGACGTTGCGGGCGGCCTTGAGCGCCGCGGCGACCTCGGTCGGGTGGTGGGCGTAGTCGTCGTAGACCGAGACCCCGCGCTCGACACCGTGCAGCTCAAAGCGGCGCTGGGTGCCGCCGAACGCCTCGAGCCCGCGGATCGCGTCGGCCGGGGCGACGCCGAGACCGGTGAGGACCGCGAAGGCGCCGACGGCGTTGATCGCGTTGTGCCGGCCGGGCACGCGGAGGGTCAGGTGGTACGCCTCACCATCGGCACGGAAGTCGACCTCGACGCCGGCCGACTCGGTGATGCCCTCGATGCGGACGTCCGCGTCGACCGCCTCGCCGAACGTGACGATCTCGGGCGCGTCCGGGCGCTGGCGGATGCCGGCCGTGACCGTCTTCGCACCGGCGTCGTCGCTCGAGATCACGACGCGCTCGCTCGCCTTCGCGGCGAACTCGACGAAGGCCTCGGTGAAGGCCTCCTCGCTGCCGTAGTGGTCCAGGTGGTCGGCGTCGACGTTGGTGACCAGGGCCACGGCGACGTCGTAGAGCAGGAACGAGCCGTCGGACTCGTCGGCCTCGACCACGAACAGGTCGCTCGACCCCGGGGCCGAACTCGTGCCGAGGGACTGGATGACGCCGCCGTTGACGAAGCTCGGGTCGAGGCCGAGCTCGACCATCGCGGTGACGATCATGCCGGTCGAGGTGGTCTTGCCGTGCGCACCGGCGACCGCGACGAGGCGGTGCTCGGCGATCAGGGCGGCGAGGGCCTGCGAGCGGTGGAGCACCGGCAGACCGCGGCGCTGCGCCTCGAGGAGCTCGGGGTTGTCGGGCCAGAGGGCGCTCGTGACGACGATGGTGTCGGCCTGGCCGACGTTCGCAGCGTCGTGACCGATCTGCACGGTCGCGCCGAGGTCGCGCATCGTGCCGGTCGTCTCCGTCTCGCGGGAGTCGCTGCCCGTCACGCGGTGCCCGGCGGCGAGGAACATCCGGGCGATCCCGCTCATGCCCGCGCCGCCGATGCCGACGAAGTGCACCGTGCCCAGGTCGTCCGGGATCGGCTGGGTCAGGTCCGGCTTGATGGTCATCGTTCCTCCGTGGTGCTGGGGGCCTGCTTCGCGGCGTCGAGGACCAGGTCGGTCATCCGGTCGGCGCCGTCGCGGTGGCCGACGCTGCCCGCCCGCACGGTCATGTCCGCGATGCGGGAGCGGTCCTGCAGGATGCTCAGCAGCTGGAACGTCACCCAGTCCTGGTCGAATTCCCCGTCGGCCACCAGGACGGCTCCCCCGGCGTCGACGACGTCCTTCGCGTTGTGACGCTGCTCACCGTTGCCCACCGGGTACGGCACGAGCACGCTCGGCAGCCCGACGGCCGTCAGCTCGCACACCATGCCGGCGCCGGAGCGCGACACGACGAAGTCACTCGCCGCGTACGCCAGGTCCATCCGGTCGCAGTAGGGCAGCACGTGGTAGCCGTCGAGGTCGCTGGGGCCGATGTCCGAGGCGGCACCCACGACGTGCAGGACCTGCCAGCCGGCACCCACGATGGCGGCGGCGGACTTGTTGATCGTCCGGTTGATGCTCCGCGCACCCGAGGAGCCGCCGGTCACGAGCAGCACGGGTTGGTCCGGGTCGAGCCCGAACTCGGCGAGCCCCTCGGCCCGGACAGCGCGGCGGTCGAGTGACTCGATCTCGCGACGGAGCGGCATGCCGACAACGCGGCCGTGGCGCAGGCGCGTGTTCGAGAAGGTCAGGCCGACGTGCTCGGTGAGGAACGCTGCGAGGCGGTTCGCCAGCCCGGGCTTGGCGTTCTGCTCGTGCACGACGATCGGGGTGCCGGTGCGGCGCGCGGCGATGTACGCCGGAGCGGCCGCGTAGCCACCGACGCCGAGGACCACCTCGATCTCGTGGTCGCGGATGATCTGCTCGGTCCGCTTGACCGCCGCCGCGAAGCGCTGCGGGAAGCGCAGGGCCGCGCCGTTGAGCTTCCGGGGGAACGGCAGGCGCGGGATCGTCAGCAGCTCGTAGCCGCGCATCGGGACGAGGCGGGACTCCAGCCCCTCGGCGGTGCCCAGCACGAGCACCTCGGCGCCCGGCTCCCGCTCGGTCAACCGGTCGGCGACCGCGAGCAGGGGGTTGACGTGGCCGGCGGTGCCGCCGCCGGCGAAGAGGTACTTGCTCACCGCAGTGATCCGTTCGTGGAGGTCCGGCCGAGTGGGGCGTTCGTCAGGCCGGGGTCGTTCTTACCGGGCAGGTCACGCGCGAAGGAGAGCACGACGCCGATCGCCACCAGGGTCATGATGAGGGCAGAACCACCGGCCGAGATGAGCGGCAGGGGCACACCGAGCACGGGCAGCAGGCCGAGCACGACGGCGATGTTGATGAGCGCCTGGCCGATGATCCACGCGAGGATGCCACCGGTGACCGTCTTCACGAAGGGGTCGCGGGACTGCCGGATGATCTTGATCATGCCGACGGCGAGCACCACGAACAGGCTGAGCACCACGACGGCGCCGATCAGGCCGAGCTCCTCGCCGATGATCGCGAAGATGTAGTCGTTGTCCGCCTCAGGCAGCCACGACCACTTCGCCTTCGAGTTGCCGAGGCCGACGCCGAACACGCCGCCGGACGCGAGCGCCCACATGCCGTGCACGGGCTGCCAGCAGATGTCCTGGTACTGGCTGGTGTCGGTGCACCCGGACAGCCAGGCGCTGATGCGGGTCGAGCGCGAGGCCGAGGCCATCGTCACGAAGGGCAGCATCACGGCGAACGCACCGAGGCCGACGAGCAGGTGCCGAGCGCGGACGCCGCCGATGTACAGCGCGCCGAACACCAGGATGAGCATGACCATCGCGGTGCCCTGGTCACCACCGAGGACGACGAGCCCGAGCGAGAGCATCGAGGCGATCCCGATCGGGATGAACACCTCTTTCCAGTCGTCGAGCTTGTCCCGCTTGACGTAGATGATGGCGCCGATGCCGAGCACCAGCCCGAGCTTCACGACCTCGGACGGCTGCGCGGTGAACGACCCGAGCTCGATCCAGTTCCGGTTGCCCTGGATGTCGATGCCGAGCGGGGTGAACACGAGCAGCTGCAGCACGAGCGCAGCACCGAGCAGCCGCATCGCCCACTTCCGCCAGACCCGGGTCGGGACCCGGCTGGCGATGAGCATGAGCGGCACACCGAGCACGGCGTACAGGCCCTGGCGGGACGCCGCCCCGAAGAAGTCGTGGGTCGCCGCGTACTCCTCGACGCTCGACGAGGACAGCACCATCACGACGCCGAAGACGACGAGGAACAGCGTGACGCCGAGGATCGTGTAGAAGGTGCTGGACTCCGCGACGAAGACGTTCTTGACGGCGACGATCGCGCCGTTCGTCCGTCGTGGGGTCGACGCGGTCCGGCCGTTACGGCTGTTCGGAAGATCCGTCGGTGTCGTCGCCATCGACTTCTCCTCCCAGGTGCTCGTTGACCGCGGCCGCGAAACGCTGCCCCCGGTCGGCGTAGGAGCCGAACTGGTCGAACGACGCCGCCGCCGGGGCGAGGAGGACGGTGTCGCCCGGCCTCGCGACCGATGCGGCATGCCGGACCGCCTCGCGCATGACCTGATCAGTGTCCGTCGTCTCCACCTGGAGCACCGGGACCGTGGACGCGTGTCGCGCGAATGCCTCGAGGACGGGGGTCCGGTCGGTGCCGATCACCACGACGGCGCGGACGCCGGGGCCGAAGCGCTCGACCAGACCGTCGACGTCGACGCCCTTGAACAGGCCGCCGACGATCCACACGACGGTGTCGAACGACGCGAGCGACGCGGTGGCGGCATGCGGGTTCGTGGCCTTGGAGTCGTCGACCCACGTGATGCCGTCCGCCCGGGCCACGAGCTCGGTGCGGTGGTGGTCGGCGCGGAACGCCCGGACGGCCGACCGGATGGCGCTCGGCTGGACGGTGCCGGCACGGGCCAGCGCGGCGGCGGCCAGGACGTTCATGGTCATGTGCGGGCTGGCGAGCCCGGCGGCCTCGAGGTCGGCGAGCGTCGACAGCTCGAGCGCGCTGTTGCGGCGGTCGTCGTTGAACGCCCGGTCGCACAGGACGTCCTCGACGATGCCGACGTCACCGGGAGCGGGGACGCCGGGGGTGAAGCCGACCGCACGGCAGCCCTCCACCACGTCGGCCTCCTGCACCATCCGCCGGGTGGCCTCGTCCGAGGTGTTGTAGACGCACGCCATCACGGTGCGCTCGTAGACCTTGGCCTTCGCCGCGCGGTACGCCTCGGCCGAGCCGTGCCACTCCAGGTGGTCGTCGGCGATGTTCAGGCAGGCGCTCGCGAGCGGCACCACGGCACCGTCGCCGGACGTCGCCGCGTAGTGCAGCTGGTGGCTCGAGAGCTCGACGACGAGCACGTCGTAGCCGACCGGGTCGCGGACGACGTCGAGCACCGGCACGCCGATGTTCCCGCACGCGACGGCACGCAGGCCGCCGGCCTCGTACATCGCGGTCGTGAGCTGTGTCGTCGTGGTCTTGCCGTTCGTGCCCGTGATCGTGATCCAGGGGGCCGCGACCGGGCCGCGGACGACCTTGTCGCGCACGCGCCAAGCGAGCTCGATGTCGCCCCAGACGGTGCTGTTCGTCGCCGACCACCGCACGGTGGCGTTGTGCGGGGGCAGCCCCGGCGACACGATGACGACGTCGGGTGCCTGCTGGACGAGTGCGTCCGGGACGGTGTCGAGCGGCGTCTGCAGGAACCGGGCACCGATCACGTCGAGCAGCTCGACGCTGTCGGCGGGGGCGTCGGTCGAGTAGACCGTCACCTCGCTGCCGAGCTCCACGAGCGTGTCGGCGACCGAGAAGCCGGTGGCACCGAGGCCGAGGACGGCGACGTTGAGCCCCTTCCACCCCTCGGAGTACCAGCTGTCGAGGGAGTTCAGGCGGGACGGCGAGGACACCGGGTCAACCAACGCGTGCGATCCATTCGAGGTAGAAGAGTCCGACCCCCGCCGCGACGAAGAGCCCGGCGATGATCCAGAAGCGGACGACGACGGTCACCTCGGCCCACCCCTTCAGTTCGAAGTGGTGGTGCAGCGGACTCATCAGGAAGATGCGCTTGCCGTGGGTGATCTTGAAGTACGCACGCTGCAGGATGACGGAGCCGGTGACGATGAAGAACAGACCACCGATGAGGATGAGCAGCAGCTCGGTGCGGCTGAGGATCGCGAGGCCGGCCAGGGCACCGCCGAGGCCGAGCGAACCGGTGTCACCGAGGAAGATCTGCGCGGGCGAGGTGTTGTACCAGAGGAACCCGATGAGTCCACCGCAGACCGCGGCCGCGACCACGGCGAGGTCGAGCGGGTTCGACACGGTGTAGCAGGCGTGTGCGGTGCTCGAGTCGAGCCGGGCGCCGCCGCAGATCTGGTTCGACTGCCAGAACCCGATGATGACGTACGAGCCGATCGCCAGGATGCTCGACCCCGTGGCCAGGCCGTCGAGCCCGTCGGCCACGTTCACACCGTTCGACGTGGACACCGTCAGCAGGACGATCCAGGCGAGGAACAGCACGGTGCCGATGACCGTGCCGAGCGCCATGAAGTCGAGCCACGGCACGTCGCGGATCGCCGAGATCATCGTCGATGCCGGCGGCTTGCCGTTCGACGTCGGCACGACCAGGGCGATCGTGGCGAAGATGACGCCGACGATGACCTGACCGAGGACCTTGGCCCAGCCGCCGAGCCCGAGGCTCCGCTGACGCCGCACCTTGAGGAAGTCGTCGATGAAGCCGACGAACCCGAGTCCGACCATCAGGAACAGCACGAGCAGCCCGGACAGCGTGATCGAGTCACGCCCGACCAGGTGGCCGACGAAGTACCCGATCACCGCACCGATGATCAGGACGATGCCGCCCATGGTGGCGGTCCCGCGCTTGGTGTGGTGGGACTGCGGACCGTCGTCGCGGATGAACTGCCCCCACCCGAGACGGTGGAAGAGCTTGATGAAGAACGGGGTGAGCAGCAACGTGAACACCAGCGACGTGGCGCCGGCGACGAGGAGCGCGATCATTCGGTGACACCTCCGAGGCGGTCGCCGAGGAATCGCAGTTCGGCAGACTTCGAGGACTTGACGAGGACGACGTCGCCGGGGCGGAGCATCTCCTGCATGGCACGGACGGCGTCGTCGACGTCCTCGATGTACACGGACTCGCCGTCCCACGATCCCTCGAGGGTGGCGGCCTGGTGGATGGGCATCGCGCCGCGGCCGACGACCACGAGCTGTCCGATGCCGAGGCGGACGACGAGCCGACCGATGCGGTCGTGCTCCTCGACGGAGAACTCACCGAGCTCGGCCATCTCACCGAGCACCGCGACGGTCCGCTCCCCCGGGCGCACGATCTGCGCCAGGGTCCGCAGCGCCGCCGCGGTGGAGTCGGGCGACGCGTTGTACGCGTCGTTGATGACGGTGACGCCCTCGGGGCCGCCCTGGAGCAGCTCCATGCGCCAGCGCTCGGCGCGCGTCATCGACGCGAGCGCCGCGGCGCCGTCGGCGAGCGGGACGCCCCACAGGTGGGCCACCGTGAGCGCGGCGGACGCGTTCATGGCGTGGTGCTCACCCAGGATCGCGAGGCGGACGTCGACGTGATCCGGGCCTCCAGACAGGTTCGCGTCCGTCGGACGCTCGCCTTCGGTGCGGGCGGGAGGCGCGGTGAGGGTGAAGCGGGTGCCGCTGCGGTCCGTCTCGATGCCGGTGATGCGGTAGTCGGCGTCCGCCGACGTGCCGAAGCCGACCACGTGGGCGGCCGTCAGGTCGCGCATCGACGCGACCCGGTCGTCGTCGACGTTGAGGAGGGCGGTCACGGAGGCGGGGAGGTCGGTGACCATCTCGGACTTCGCGCGCTGCGTCGCCTCGATGCCGCCGAACTCGCCGGCGTGCGCGAGGCCCACCTTGAGGACGACGCCGACGTCGGGCTCGGCGATCGAGACGAGCTTGGCGATGTGGCCGACGCCGCTCGCGCCCATCTCGACCACCAGGTACCGGGTGTCGTACGTCACGCGGAGCATCGAGATCGGTGCGCCGACGTGGTTGTTGAACGAGCCCTCGGGCGCGACGGTCGCGCCGTGCTGCTCGAGGATCGTGCGGAGCATGTTCTTCGTGCTCGTCTTGCCGTTCGAGCCGGTGATGCCGACGACCCGCAGGGGTGCCGGGCGCCCGTCGGCGTCGACGCGGTCCGCGGTGCTCATCCGGACGCGCGTGACCACCTCGTGCGCGAGCGCGGCGAGGGCCTCGTACCCGTCGGTGACGACGATCTGCGGCGCGGTGGTGTCCACACGCTCGGGCGTGATGACCAGGGCAGCCCCGGCGTCGACGGCCGCGGGCACGAAGCGTCGGCCGTCGGTGACCTCGCCGGGCAGGGCGAAGAAGACGCTGCCGGGGCGGACCAGGCGCGAGTCGGTCTCGACCGAGCCGTCGACGACCAGGTCGCCGGGCTCGGAGACGTCGGTGGCCTGGGCGCCGCCGATCAGCTCGCCGCCGATCGCGGCGGCGATCTCGGCGAGGGTCATGGCGATCATCGGACGTCCTCCGCCGGACCGGAGTTCGGCTCCCAGCCGGCCTCGCGCAGGGCCGCACGGGCCTCGTCGCGGGCGGAGTACGGGGTGCGGACGCCCTGGATGTCGCGGTAGTCCTGGTGCCCCGGACCGGCCCAGAGGATCGAGTCCCCCTCGCCGACCAGGCCCACGGCCGTGCGGATCGCGGCCTCGGGCGGGCTGACCTCGTGGATCTCGTGGTCGGGGTAGGCGGCACGTGCGGCGTCGACCAGGGTCTTCCGGATCGACGCGGCGTCCTCGAAGCGCGGGTGGTGGTCGGTGACGACGAGGATGTCGCTGCCGGCCGCAGCCACGCGGGCCATGTCCCCGCGCTTCGTGGTGTCCCGGTCGCCGTCGGCGCCGAACAGCATGAGGACCTTGCCGGAGGTGAACTGCCGGACCGCCGCGAGGGTGTTCTCGAAGGCGTCGGCGCTGTGTCCGAAGTCGACGTAGACGCTCGGGCCCTGCTCGCCGGAGACCCGCTCGGTGCGGCCGGGCAGGTAGCACTCGATGGCGGAGACGCGGTGCGTCTCGCCGTCGCGCTCGCTCGCGTCGTCCTCGTCGGGGTAGCGGCGGTGGTTGCTCTCCAGCGCGTGCGCGATGGCACCGAGCTCGAACCCGCCCTCGACGAGCATGACGATCGCGAGTGCCGCGTTCGCCGCCATGTGCCAGCCGATCAGCGGCACACGGGTGGTCAGCTCGCGGCCCTCGGGGCCGGTCAGGCGGAACTCGGTGTACGCGGCGTGCGCCTCGACGATGTCGACGTGCCACTCGGCCTCGACGTCGGGGTGCACCGTGATCGTGGTGACCGGGATGCGGGAGTCCTGCACCACGCGGTGGCCCCAGTCAGTGTCCAGCGAGACGACGCCGCGACGGGCGTGCTCGGGCTGGAACAGCGGGAGCTTCGCCTGGTAGTACTCCTCCATGTCGGCGTAGTCGTCGAGGTGGTCGTGCGACAGGTTCGTGAAGGCTGCGACGTCGAAGACGATGCCGTCGACGCGGTGCCGGCTGAGGGCCTGGGCGCTGACCTCGACGGCGACCGCACGGACCTCGCTCTCGCGCATGCGGGCGAGGAGCGCGTGCATCTCGCTGGCCTCGGGCGTGGTCAGGCGGCTCGTCACGCTGAGCGAACCGATGTGGCGCTCCGCGGTCGAGCTCAGGCCGGTGACCAGGCCGAGCTGCTTGAGGATGCCCTCGAGGATGTACGACGTGCTCGTCTTGCCGTTCGTGCCGGTGACGGCGAACAGCTGCGGCAGGTCGGTGGCCTCGTCGGGGTGGGTGCGGTAGACCCACGCCGCGACGTCACCGAGGGCGGCGCGGGGGTCGTCGACCACGAGCACCGGCAGCCCGGACGGCTCGACCAGTGCGACGCCGTCCTGGTCGGTCAGGACGGCGACGGCGCCGCGCTCGGCGGCCTCCGTCGCGAACTGTGCGCCGTGCCGGTTCGCACCGTGCACGCCGACGAACAGGTCACCCGGCTGCACCTCGGTGGCGCTCAGGGTGACCCCGGCGGTCTCGATGCTGTCGACCGAGCCGACGACTCGCAGACCGAACGCGTTGGCGAGTTCGGAGACGGCCCTCGGGGTCGGGTGTTCGGGTCGGAGGACCGGGGGGATCCGTGCGGACAAGTGTTCCTTCTTCCTCACCACGTGGACGGGTAGAGCTTCGCCTCGGACGCGGAGGGGGCTACTCGGTACTTCTCGAGCACCTGGGACATGAGTGTGCGGAACGCCGGAGCCGCTCCGCTGGACCACTTGTTGGTCTGCGGCTTCGTGAACGTCACCGTGACAACATACTGGGGGTCTTCGGCGGGTGCCATTCCGGCCACCGACGTGATGCGCTGACCGCCGTATCCCTGCGACCCCTCGGCCACCTCGGCGGTCCCCGTCTTCGCGGCGATGTTGTAGCCGGAGATCGGCTTCATGCCCACCAGCGTGCCACCCGTGACGACGCTCTGCAGCATGCCGGTGACCTGCGTGGCGGCGGCTGCGGAGACGACCCGCTGCTTCTGCACGTCGGGCGCGTCGATCGTCTTGCCGTCCGCCGTGGTGCAGCCCTTGACGAAGTGCAGCGGGATCCGGACACCGTCGTTCGCGATCGTCTGGAAGACGCTCGCGACCTGCACCGCTGTCGTCGAGATGCCCTGACCGAACATCGAGTTGATGTTCGTCTGCTGGTCCCAGTTCGGGCTGGTGCCGTAGTCCATCGAGGGCTGGCCCGGGTAGTCGATGGCCGTCTCCGGCTCGAACAGCCCGAACTTCTTCATGTAGTCGAAGCGCTGCTGGGATGTCAGCCGCGCGCCGAGCTCGGTGATGCCGACGTTCGACGAGTTCTGCAGGATGCCGGTGAGCGTGAGGTTCTCGGTGGCGTGGAACTCGGAGTCGTGGATCGTGCCGCCCCAGGGGAACGTGCGCGAGTACGGCACGACGGCCTGGTCGGTGGGGCTCGACTTGCCCTGGTCGAGCAGCGCGGCGGCGATGGCGGCCTTGATCGTGGAGCCCGGCTCGTACGACGCCGTCAGGGCACGGGAACCGAAGGCGCCCTTGTCGGTCGTGGCGTCGACGTCGTTCGGGTCGACCGTCGGGTAGTCGGCGACCGCCAGCAGCTCACCCGTCTTGACGCTCGTGACCGTCGCCGTCGCGGACTCCGCCTGCAGGGTCTTGGAGGCGGACGCGATGGTCTGCTGCGCCATGTACTGCAGGTCGCTGTCGATGGTCGTCTCGAGCGTGCCGCCGTCCTTGGCCTTCTTCGTCGTCACGGTGCTGCCCGGGAGCTGCACGCCGTCCTCGCCGCGCTCGTAGGTCTCCGAGCCGTTGGTGCCCGCCAGGCACTGGTTGTAGGAGTACTCCAGGCCGGCCTGGGCGCCGTCGGTGCCCATGAAGCCGGTCAGGTTGCCCGTCGTCGCACCCGTCGGGTACACCCGCGCCGCCTGTGGCTCCGGGTACAGCCAGGGGATGCCGAGTGCACGCACGGCCTCGTAGTGCTGCACGTCGAGGCCCTTGACCAGGTACGCGAAGTCGGACTTCGGGTTCGCGGCGATGTTCTTCCGCATGGTCGCGACGTCACCGCCGGACGCCTTCGCCAGCGCACTCAGGGCGGTGCCGACACTGACGTCCTTGATGCGGGTGCCGCCGAGCTTGCCCTTGAAGCCCTTCACCAGGCGCGGGGAGGTCGTGATGTTGTAGCGCGTGACGCTGTCGGCGAGTTCGGTGCCGTTGCGGTCCACGATCGACCCGCGGGTGCCGTAGATGGTCACGGGGATGCTGCGCTTCTGGGCCGACGCCTTGTTCAGCTCCGACGCCTGGACGACCTGGATGTCGACGAGCCGCACCACGAACACCCCGACGAGGGCGATCACGGCGAGCATCACGATGCTGTAGCGCAGGCGTCGGTTGCGGATCGTCTTCGTCACGCGGTGCGGTCCTTCCCGGGCGGTGCTGAGGGTGCGGCGGACCCGCCGGTCACCGGGTGGAGGGCGCCTGGAGCGGGTTCGCGTCGGACTCTACGGACGACTTCGCCGTCCCCTGGTCCGACGCGCTGGCGCCGCTCGTCTTCTCAGACGCGGCCGTGCCGTCGGTGGATCCCGTGGTGCCCGCGGCGCCCGACGAGTCCTTCGTGCTCGACGTGTCCTTGGTGCCCGACGTGTCCTTCGCGCTCGACGTGCCCGTCGTGCCCGTCTCCTTGCTCGTCGACGTGTCGCCCGGCTTCGTGGCCAGCGGCACGTCGTTCAGCAGTGAGTTCGGCACCTGGTTCTCGGTGGACGCCGTGGCCTCGTCGGGCTTCGCCGGGGTCGGCGTGCCGTACACCCGACCGGTCTTCGGGTCGAGGTACACCGGCGTCGAGTTGGCGATCATGCCGAGCGACTGGGCGTTGCGTGCCAGGTTCTGCGGCGAGTCGAGGACCCGGAGCTGCTCGGACAGGGACTGCTGCGTGCGGGACAGGTTCGTCTGCTCGGCGGACAGCGAGTTGAGCGTGTAGGCGCCCTGGCTGAGCACCATGCTGATGCCGAGCTGGGCCAGCAGCAGGATCCCGAGCGCGGCGACGGCCACGACGGCGTACCCGATGCGGGGGCGTGCCCGACGCTGGGCCGCGGTCGGGGTGACCTCGACCAGCTCGGGGCGGCGCTGACGGTCGGGGCGCGGGGCCCGCGACGGGACGACCGCGGGGTCGACGAGTGCGAGGTTCGTGCTCATGTCAGTTCCGGATCCGCTCGGCCGCGCGCAGGCGCACGGGGGTTGCTCGGGGGTTGGCGGCGCGTTCGGCCTCGTCGGCCAGCTCGGCGCCCTTGACGATCAGGGAGAAGGTGGGGGCGTGCTCGGGCAGCTCCACCGGCAGGCCGGCGGGAGCGCTCGACTTCGTGCGCTCCACCAGTGCCCGCTTGACGATGCGGTCCTCGAGGGACTGGTACGACTCGACGACGATCCGACCGCCGACCGCGATGGCGTCGAGCGCCGCCGGGATGGCTCGCTCGAGCACGCTCAGTTCGGCGTTG
This sequence comes from Curtobacterium sp. MCBD17_026, assembly GCF_003234895.2. NCBI lineage: Bacteria > Bacillati > Actinomycetota > Actinomycetes > Micrococcales > Microbacteriaceae > Curtobacterium > Curtobacterium sp. MCBD17_026. Next base: position 2,113,238 of record NZ_CP126281.1, read on the forward strand.
ACCTCGATGCGGAGTGCCTGGAAGACGCGCTTGGCAGGGTGCCCCTGGCGCTGGATGGCGACCGGGGTCGCGTCGTGCAGCACCTGGACCAGGTCGCCGGACATCTCGAACGGCTTCGTTTCCCGCCGCTCGACGATCGCTCGGGCGTAGCGGCCGGCGAGCTTCTCCTCGCCGTAGCGCTGGAAGATGCGGCGGAGTTCGCCCTCGTCGTAGGTGGCCAGGACGTCGGCGGCGGTCTGCCCCTCGGTCCGGTCCATCCGCATGTCGAGCGGGGCGTCCTGGCTGTACGCGAACCCGCGCTCGGCCCGGTCGAGCTGCAGCGAGCTCACGCCGAGGTCGAAGAGCACGCCGTCGACCTTCGTGAAGCCCTCGCCCTCGATCGCGTCGACGATGCCGTCGTACACGGTGTGCACGAGCCGGACCCGGTCGCCGAAGCGGGCCAGGCGCTCCCCCGCGATGCCGAGTGCGTCGGTGTCGCGGTCGAGCCCGATGAGCGTGAGCTCCGGGAAGCGCTCGAGCAGGCCCTCGGAGTGGCCGCCCATGCCGAGCGTGGCGTCGACGACGACCTTGCCCGGGCCCTCGAGCGTCGGCGTGAACAGGTCGACGATGCGCTGGAGCATCACCGGCGTGTGCGGGAAGCGTGGCGTCTCGTTGTCGTTGTCGGCCATGTGCAGCCCCTCGTCTCCTGGGCCGTGGGTCCGGATCCCCATCCATGCGACCTGACACCGGGGAAGTGGCGTCAGGGCTTCACGGCTGGGAGTCCCGATCCGCGGATCAGAAGATCCCCGGGATCACCTCCTCGTCGTTGTCGGCGAATGCCTCTTCGGCTTCGGCGTAGTAGGCCTCCCACGCGGGGGTGGACCAGATCTCGGCACGGTCACCGCTGCCGATGACCGTGAGGTCCCGCTCGAGCCCCGCGTACTCGCGGAGGTTCTGCGGGATCGTCACGCGGTTCTGCTTGTCGGGCTGTTCGGCGCTGGCCCCCGAGAGGAACAGACGCATGTAGTCCCTGGTGCGCTTCGACGTCATCGGGGCGGTCCGGATGCGCTCGTGGAGTTCCTCGAACGTCCGGGCGCTGAAGACCACGACGCAGCGTTCCTGGCCGCGGGTCATCACGAGCCCGCCGGACAGTTCGTCCCGGAACTTGGCGGGGAGGATCACGCGACCCTTCTCGTCGAGCTTCGGGGCATGAGTACCGAGCAGCACGTCGGGCCTCCCCTCCGCTCCACCGGACCGTTGCGAGCCCCACTTTACTCCACTCCCCTCCCCGCGCCCAGGATTCCACTCCCTTTTCGGCCCGCGACACCCCTACTGGGGGCATGCAGACTGGAATGCACTCCGCAGCGATGACCTCGCAGGCCCGGAATCATGCGGTTCGACAGCGCCGAGGGCTGCGTGGAGGAAAGTGGAGGACTTTCGCAGCCGGTGGAGCACGTCAGGGCGCGCCGCGGGATCACGGTCGGCTCCACCACGCCCGGCTGCCAGTCAGCGCACGGTCAGGACGTGCCGCCGCCGCGACGCCGAGTGGTCACGAACCGTCGCTCGCGCGGGCCCCAGCCGACAGTTCCTGCACCCTGGGCATCCACCGCGCGGCATGTCGTGACCACTCGCGCGGGCACAACCGGCGACGGCCCACCCCGGCCTGGAGGCCCGCCCCACCGCCGCCGCGGCCCTCACCCGGGCTCACGGTCGGCTCCACCACGCCCGGCCGCCGGTCAGCGCACGGTGACGACGTGCCGCCGCCGCGACGCCGAGTGGTCACGAACCGTCGCTCGCGCGGGCCCCAGCCGACAGTTCCTGCACCCTCGGCATCCACCGCGCGGCATGTCGTGACCACTCGCGCGGGCACGACCACGCCCGGGCCTGGAGGCCCGCCCCACCGCCGCCGCGGCCCTCACGCGGGCGCATGGTCGGCTCCACCACGCCCCCGGCTGCCAGTCAGCGCGCGGTCACGACGTGCCGCCGCCGCGACGCCGAGTGGTCACGAACCGTCGCTCGCGCGGGCCCCAGCCGACAGCTCCTGCACCCTCGGCGACCCGCACGCGGCATGTCGTGACCACTCGCGCGGGCACGACCACGCCCGGACGCCGCAACAAGAGCCCCCGCCCCCGGAAACACGAAACGGGGCCGACCCGAAGGTCGACCCCGTGGAGGAGTGTGGAGGGAGTCCTGATGACTCCCGTCAGCTACTGACTCTGGTCGTTGCGCTTGTCCCAGCGCTCGTTCATCCGGTCCATGAAGGACCCGCCGCCACCGGTGGACGGACGCGCCGACCCACCGGATGCGGGCTTGCCCGGCCGAGCGGGCTTCGCCTTCGGGGCACGCATACCCGGGCGCAACGCGAACAGGACACCGGCGAGCATCACGACGAAGCCGAGGATGCCCAACAGCGGCGCCTTGATGACGAGGCCGACGATGACGATGGCGACCCCGGCGAGTGCGCCGAGGACCCCGAGTGTGATGGCTGTGTACGTCGGACGACCCTGTCGACGTGTGACACGAGCCACGAAATCGGAATCGTTCTGGTAGAGGCTGCGCTCCATCTCTTCGAGAAGGCGCTGCTCCTGTTCCGAGAGCGGCATCTTGGTTCCCTCTGTTCCTGGGATCGACGCGGGGTTGAAAAACGCGGGTTGAGTGGACCGATTCTATGCCTCGACCACTCCACTAGGGTAGGGATCGTGGCTGAGAGTACGCGATTAGTGGACCTCGTATCGGCGCGTATCGACCGGGCACTCGACGAGCAGCGTGAACGGCTCCTCGCGATCAGCCCCGACCTCGCGCCGTTCGACCGGTACGCCCGAGACCTGCTGTCCGGCGGCAAGCGCTTCCGGGCACTGTTCTGCTACTGGGGATGGCAGTCGGTGGCGGGCCGTTCGGGCTCGTTCGACCCGCTGGCCGAGGGGTCCCGGCAGACCACCGCCGAGGCGATCGTCACGGTCGCCGCCGCGCTCGAGGTCTTCCACGCCGCCGCCCTGGTGCACGACGACATCATGGACCGCTCGGACACCCGCCGTGGGCGTCCGGCCGCGCACCGCCGCTTCGAGTCCCTGCACGAGGAGTCCGGCTTCGTCGGCGACCGCGGGCAGTACGGCACGAACTCCGCGCTGCTCCTCGGCGACCTGCTGCTCTCGCTGAGCGACTCGGTCTTCGACGAGGGCCTCGCGCTCCTCGACCCGGTGCGGGCCCGCATCGTCCGTCAGGAGTTCCACGCGATGCGCCTCGACGTCACGGCGGGGCAGTACCTCGACGTGCACGAGGAGACCGCCTGGCCGGTCATCGACGAGTCCGAGCACCTGCTCCGTGCCCAGCGCGTCATCGTCTTCAAGTCGGCGAAGTACTCGATCGAGGCCCCGCTGGTCATCGGTGCCCTCGTCGCCGGCGCGAGCGACTCCCAGCTCGAGGGCCTCCGCGCCTTCGGACTCCCCCTCGGCGTGGCGTACCAGCTGCGCGACGACATGCTCGGGGTCTTCGGCGATCCCGAGGTCACCGGCAAGCCGGCCGGCGACGACCTGCGCGAGGGCAAGCGGACCGTCCTCATCGCCTCGGCGCGCAAGACGCTGGCGAACGGCCCGCGGCAGCTCCTGGACGAGCTCCTCGGAGACCCCGACCTCGACGAGGAGCAGGTGCAGATGCTCCGCGCGACCCTCACCGAGTCGGGCGCCGTGGCCGCCGTGGAGCGGTCGATCGAGCGGCACGTCCAGCGCGCCAAGGCGGCGCTCGACGCCTCGCCGCTGACACCGTCGGCCCGCGAGCAGCTCGCGTCGCTGGCCGACACGGTCAGCCGCCGGACGTCCTAGACGCGTTCCACACAGGGCGCGCCAGGAGGCCCGTGGCGACACCGCCACGGGCCTCCTGTCCGTCCGGAACGCGTCTAGAGCAGCGATTGGGCGACGCGACGCACCTCGGCCTTGCGACCGGCGCGCAGCGCCGCGATCGGCGTGGTGCCCATCGCGTCGTCGACGGTGAGCATCCAGCGCACCGCCTCGTCGTCGGTGAAGCCGTTGTCGCCGAGCACGATCAGCGTGCCACGCAGTTCGGGCATCGGCTCCCCGTCCTCGAGGAACTCGACCGGCACGCGCAGCACACCGCCGACGCGGGCTGCCAGCAGGGTCTTCTGCTCGAAGAGTCGGTGGATCCGTCCGGGGCTCGTGCTGAACATGTCCACCAGCTCGGGGACGGTCAGCCAGCGTTCGGAGAGGGACAGGTCGTCGGCGGGTGCGGCACTCACACGCCCATGGTGCCAGAGTGACCGCCGGAGTGAATGCGCCTCGTTCGTCACATTCGTCACATCCACCCCATCCGACTCTCTGGTTGACTTGAGAATCAGGCCGTGCCAGCGTTGTGGCACCTGTGAGTGCGCGCATGCGTGCGCACGGCTCAGTCGAGATCAGGAGAAACCCGTGGACCACGCTGCAGACGAAGTCGCCCGGCGCGCACGATCCGCCCGGTTCGCCACCATGCCCATCGTCCTCGCGGGCACGATCGCCGTGACCGCCGGGCTCACCGGCCCGATCGCCCACGCCGAGCCGCGGCACGACGACGCCGACGCGAACCACAAGCGCCACGTCGACCAGGACCGCGCCGTGACCGACCGTCCGGTGTTCGGCACCGCCGTCGCGCGGCCGACGCAGACCGTCGTGCGGACGGTCGCCGCCACCACGACGGCCACCACCACGGCTGTGCCCACGAACTACACCGTCCACCATGGCGACACGGTCTCGGGCATCGCCGCCCGCTTCGGCCTGTCGGCGCAGGAGATCCTCGTGCGCAACGGCCTCGGCTGGAACACGATCATCCACCCCGGGCAGACGCTCCACCTGGCATCGACGCCCGCCGTCACCACCGCCGCGGTGCGGACCTCCGGGTCGACCGGCGGCTCCGGCTCGGACACCTCGAGCTACCACGTGAAGCAGGGCGACACCGTCTCCGGCATCGCGTCCCGCGTCGGCGTGTCGACCACGGCGCTCCTCAGCGCGAACAAGCTGTCGCAGCGGAGCGTCATCTACCCGGGGCAGACGCTGCGGGTGCCGCACGGCTCGTCCTCGACGCCGTCGGTCTCCATCGCCTCGGCCCCGTCGACGAAGACGAGCCTGAAGATCAGCGCCGGCGACACCGTGGCCTCGATCGCCGCCGCCCACCACGTCTCCGTCAAGTCGCTCCTGTCGGCGAACGGCCTGTCGTACACGAGCACGATCTACGCCGGCAAGACGCTCGTCATCCCGTCGTCGAACGCCACCGCCGCGCCTGCGGTCCCCGCGCGTGCGGCGGTCAGCGGTGCCGTCGGCCTGAGCGCCGAGCAGCGCCAGAACGCGGCGACCATCGTCTCCGTCGGTCGATCCCTGGGCGTCCCCGACCGCGGCATCGTCGTGGCCCTCGCCGCCGCGATGCAGGAGTCGAGCCTCCGGAACCTGCCGCACGGCGACCGCGACTCGGTCGGCCTGTTCCAGCAGCGTCCGAGCCAGGGTTGGGGCAGCGCGGCGAAGCTGCAGGACCCGGCGCACGCCACCGCGCTGTTCTTCGGCGGGCGGAACAACCCGAACGCCGGCAAGACCCGCGGGTTGCTCGACGTGCCCGGCTGGTCCTCGATGAGCATCACCGACGCGGCCCAGGCCGTGCAGCTCTCCGCCTACCCGAAGGCCTACGCCAACTGGGCGAGCGCCGCCCAGGGCTGGCTGGCGACCCTCTGAGCCTCATCCGGAAGATCGAGATTGGGTCACGGGCGGTGCGCCGGTGCGCCCGAGTGCGGTTCCGATTCGTAGAATGCCGCCGATGACCACCAACGCCGCCACGGATCCGATGATCGGTCGCATGATCGATCAGCGGTACCGCGTCCGCTCCCGCATCGCGCGCGGGGGCATGGCGACCGTCTACCTCGCGACCGACGTGCGCCTCGAGCGACGCGTCGCGATCAAGATCATGCACGGGCACCTGGCCGACGACCAGGCCTTCCGTGAGCGCTTCATCCAGGAGGCCCGGTCGGCGGCCCGGCTGTCGCACCCGAACCTGGTGGGCGTCTACGACCAGGGTGCCGAGGGCGAGATCGCCTACATCGTCATGGAGTACATCCCCGGCATCACGCTGCGGGACCTGCTGCAGGAGCACCACGCCCTGACGCCCGAGCAGGCGACCGACATCCTGCGCGCCGTGCTCGCCGGACTCGCCTCGGCCCACCGCGCCGGCATCGTGCACCGCGACCTGAAGCCCGAGAACGTCCTGCTCGCCGACGACGGCCGCATCAAGCTCGGCGACTTCGGCCTGGCCCGTGCCACGACCGCGAACACGGCGACCGGCGCGGCCCTGCTCGGCACGATCGCCTACCTGTCCCCCGAGCTCGTGACCCGCGGCGCCGCCGACTCGCGCAGCGACATCTACGCACTCGGCATCATGCTCTACGAGATGCTCACCGGCGAGCAGCCCTACAAGGGCGAGCAGCCGATGCAGATCGCCTACCAGCACGCCAACGACTCCGTGCCGGCACCGAGTGCCGCCGTGTCGGGGGTGCCGCCGGAGCTCGACGAGCTGGTCGCCTGGTCGACCGCACGGGATCCCGAGGACCGTCCCCGCGACGCCCGCGAGATGCTCGACCACATGTCGGGCAACCAGCAGCGTGCGACCGGCCAGTACCGCACCGCCGTGCTGCGCCCCGAGAACGGGACCGCGATCCTGCCCTCCGGTGGCGCGGGCACGCTCGGCGCCGCAGCGGCCGCAGCATCCGTCGGGGCCGCCGGAGGAGCCGCCGACGAGACCGCCATCATCGAGCGGTCCGGCGACCGGGACACCGGCGACCGCGGTCGAGCACCCGCCCGTGCGCGCGGCAACGCCCCGGGCCCCCGTCGGACCGGGGCACAGCCGGGCGTGCTCTCCCCCGCCGGACAGCGGCTCGCCGACCAGTCGGCGAAGCGCCGGAAGCGCGGCTGGATCCTGCTGTCCGTGGTCGTCGTGCTCGCGCTGATCGGAGCCGGCTTCGGCTGGTACTTCGGCCCGGGGCCGGGTGGCAACGTGCGGATCCCGGAAGTCACGGGCAAGTCGGTCTCGCAGGCCCGGCAGCTGCTCGAAGCACAGGGCCTGCAGGCGGCGTCGAAGACCGGGACACGGTTCGACGCCGTCGTCGCGAAGGGGCAGGTCTCCACGACGAAGCCGGCCGCGGAGCGCGAGGTGCAGAAGGGCACGGCGGTGCAGATCGTCGTGTCGAACGGCCCCCGGATGATCCCGCTGCCGGCGATCGTCGGCCAGCCGCTCTCCACCGTGACGGCCGCGCTCGACGACGACTTCGAGCTGCAGGACGACCGGTACGAGTTCTCCGCCGACGCCCCGAAGGACACCGTGGTCGCGGCGACCGGTCGGGTGTCCGGCGGCAAGCCGCTCGACCTCACGACGGTGAAGGCCTACGGCGAGACCGGGCCGGTCACGCTGACCGTCTCGCTCGGCCCCGTGCCCGACGTGGTCGGCAAGACGGTCGACGAGGCCTCCGCCGCACTCGACGACGTCGGACTGATCCTCGGCGCCCGGACCGAGGAGTACAGCGAGAGCGTGCCCGCGGGCCAGATCGTCTCCGCCGCCGTGCAGGACTCCCCCGCCGTGCGCGGGTCGGCGGTGGACGTCGTCGTGTCGAAGGGTCCGACGCCGATCACCGTGCCGGAGGACGGCGTCGTCGGGGCGACGATCAACGAGGCGACGAAGACCCTCGAGGACCTCGGGCTGAAGGTCTCCGTGCCCGACTGCACGAACATCCTCTGCGGCTTCTACGACTGGAAGTCGAAGCTGCCGGTCACCGGCACCGACCCGGGCGTCGGTGCCACGGTCCACCGCGGCGACACGGTCACCCTGTCCTACGACCAGTAGTTCCGCCGGGCAGTTCCCGCGGCCCGGAACGTGTGGACACGACGGACAGGAGGCCCGGTGCCAGCTGGCACCGGGCCTCCTGTCCGGGGGTTCCTGCGTTACGAGCGGTCGGGCTGGTGCGCGCCGAGTTCCTCGGCCACCAGGAAGGCGAGCTCGAGGGACTGCATGTGGTTGAGGCGCGGGTCGCACAGCGACTCGTAGCGGGTGGCGAGCGTGGCCTCGTCGATGTGCTCCGAGCCGCCGAGGCACTCGGTGACGTCGTCACCGGTGAGCTCGACGTGCATGCCACCCGGGTACGTGCCGACCTGGCGGTGCGCCTCGAAGAAGCCGAGGACCTCGTCCACGACGTCGTCGAACCGGCGGGTCTTGTAGCCCGTCGGCGTGGTCAGGCCGTTGCCGTGCATTGGGTCGGTGACCCACAGCGGGTTGGCGTCCATGCCCTTGATCGCCTCGAGCAGCTTGGGCAGCTCGTCGCGGATCTTGCCCGCGCCCATCCGCGTGATGAAGGTCAGGCGACCCGGCTCACGGTTCGGGTCGAGCTTGTCGACGAGCGCCTTCATGTCATCGACGCTCGTCGTCGGGCCGAGCTTCACGCCGATCGGGTTGCGCACCCGCGACAGGAAGTCCACGTGGGCGCCGTCGAGGTCGCGCGTGCGCTCACCGATCCAGATGAAGTGACCGGAGGTGTCGTACGCCAGACCGGAGCGCGAGTCGATGCGGGTCATCGGGCGCTCGTAGTCCATCAGCAGCCCCTCGTGCGAGGCGTAGAACTCGACGTGCTTGAGCGCCTCGAAGTCGGCACCGCAGGCGTCCATGAAGCGGATCGCGCGGTCGATCTCCTTGGCGAGGTGCTCGTAGCGGGCGTTCGCGGGGTTCGAGGCGAAGCCCTTGTTCCACGAGTGCACCTGCCGCAGGTCGGCGAAGCCCCCCTGCGTGAAGGCCCGGACGAGGTTCAGCGTCGAAGCAGCGGTGTGGTACCCCTGCACCAGGCGGCGCGGGTCGGCCGTCCGGCTCTCCGGCGTGAAGTCGTAGCCGTTCACGATGTCGCCGCGGTAGGCGGGCAGCGTGACGTCGCCCCGGGTCTCGAAGTCGCTCGAGCGGGGCTTGGCGAACTGCCCGGCCATGCGCCCCATCTTGATGACGGGCATCGAGGCGCCGTAGGTCAGCACGACGGCCATCTGCAGGATCGTCTTGACCCGGTCGCGGATGGAGTCGGCGGTGGCACCGGCGAAGGTCTCGGCGCAGTCACCGCCCTGCAGCAGGAAGGCCTTGCCCTGGGCGGCCGCGGCGAGCCGCTCGCGCAGCTTGTCGACCTCGCCCGCGAACACGAGCGGCGGGAGCGTGGCGATCTCGGCCGACGCGGCCTCAGCAGCGGCGGCGTCCGGCCAGGTCGGCTGCTGCTTGATCGGGAGCGTCCGCCAATAGTCGAGCCCCTCGATGACGTCCGGATCCTGCAGGGCGACGAAGTCGGTCGACTCGAACAAGGGCGTTACCTCGGTGTTCTGTGCGGGCGGCCCGACGACGCCACCGGCACCAGGCCGCGCGTCGTCGATGGGCGTCCTGGCGGGGTGCCGGGACCATCAGAGCCTAACGTGCAGGCGTCGACTTCCGTTCCCGCATGACGGCCTCGCGCGCGGAGCTCGCCCGCTCCTTCACGCTGGTGGCGTAGACGTCCACGTACTCCTGTCGGCTCAGGCCGGCGAGCTCGTGCATGACCTCGTCCGTGACGCTGCGCAGGATGAAGCGGTCGGTCTCGAACCCCTGGAACCGCGAGAAGTCGAGCGGCTTGCCGAACACGACCCCGACGCGCTTGATCTTCGGGAAGCGCTGCCCGATCTGCTGCACCTCGCGCGTGCCGACCATGGCGACGGGGACGACGAGCACGCGCCCCTCGAGGATCATCCGGGCGATGCCGGTGCGGCCGCGGTAGAGCTTGCCGTCGGGGCTGCGGGTGCCCTCGGGGTAGATGCCGAGCTGCTCACCGCGCGCCAGGACCTGCAGGCCGGTGCGCAGCGATGCCTCGGACGCCTTGCCGCCGGAGCGGTCGATCGGCAGCTGGCCGATGGCGTTGAAGAATGTCTTCGTCGCCCAGCCCTTCAGCCCGCGGCCGGTGAAGTAGTCGCTCTTCGCCAGGAACGACAGTCGACGGTCGAGCACCGCCGGCAGGATCACCGAGTCGATGAACGAGATGTGGTTCGACGCGAAGATGACCGGGCCCTTGGCGGGCACGTGCTCGCGGCCGACGACCCACGGCCGGAACAGGGTGAGGATGAGCGGGCCGAGCACGAAGTTCTTCAGCAGCCAGTAGGTCATCGACGACTCCAGGTGGTGAGAAGGTGGTGGCCCGGGTGGGTGGCCCGACCCTACGCCGTGCGGGCGTGGATGCGGGCGAGGTCGGCGGCACCGACGACGCCGGCGTCGTTGACGAGTTCGGCGATCACGAAGTCCGGCTCGGGGTGGTACCCGCGGGCCGGCAGGTTGTTGAGGTACGCCTGCTTGATCGGGTCGAGCAGCCGGTCTCCCGCACTGGCGACGCCGCCGCCGAACACGAAGAGCTGCGGGTCGAGCACCGCGGACAGCGACGCGCACGCCTCGCCGAGGTGCCGACCGAGCCGACGGAGGGCCGCGAGGGCACCCGGGTCGTCGGCCAGGATCAGGTCGCCGACGATCTTGCCGTCGAGCTGGCCGCCGTTGTCGGCGCGGGCGTCGGCCAGGGCCGAGCCGATGCCACCGGCGTCGGCGACGTCGTTCGCCATGCGCTGCAGGGCACGACCCGAGCCGTACTGCTCGATGCAGCCGCGGGCACCGCAGCCACAGGGCAGCCCGTTCGGGACGATGCGCAGGTGGCCGATCTCGCCGCCCGTTCCGAAGCCCCCGCGGAACAGGCGGTCCTCGGTCACGATGGCACCGCCGACGCCCGTGCCGATGGTGAGCATCGTCATGTCGGACACGAGCCGACCGGCGCCGAACCGGAACTCGGCCCAGCCGGCGGCGTTCGCGTCGTTGTCCACCGTGATGTGCAGGTCGCCGAGGCGCTGCTGCAGCTTCTGCCGGAGCGGTTCGTTCCGCCACCGGATGTTCGGCGTGTAGTAGACGATCGACTGCGAGGCGTCGATGAACCCGGGGGCGGCGACCCCCACGGCGCCGACCTGGTGGAGCGAGCTGAGTCGCTCGACCATCGAGACGACGTCGTCGAGCATGGCGTTCGGGTCCGCAGCGTTGGTGGCCACGCGGTCCTCGGCGACGATCTCGCCGAGTTCCGTCACGACCGCACCCGCGATCTTGGTGCCCCCGATGTCGATTCCGATGGCGTGCACGAGCAACGAGCCTACCGGTTCGCCGCGAAGTCACGGAACGCCCGGTGACGCGTCCTATGCTGGCGGTGTCGCCTCGGTGTTGAGGCGCACTCGAGTCGAACCGGCAGACAAGGGAGTCACCGTGAACGATCAGCGTCCTGCACGCAGCAGCGCCTCCACCGACACGTCCACCGCTGGCAGCGCCGCCACCGGGACCACGCCGTCGGCCGGCAGGCACGCCACACCGCGCGGCGCCGGCCCGGCCGCTCCGGCCCAGGGCCGCCCGGTCTCCGCGGGCCACGGCGGTCCCGTCGCCCCGGACCACGGCTCGGCGGCGCGGCTCCTCGGCGACCGCGTCCGGCTGACGCCCGACCGTCCGATCCTGGCCCAGCGCCACGGCGACACCTGGACGACCTTCACCGCGGCCCAGACGCTCGCCCGGGTGCGCGGCATCGCGAAGGGCTTCGTCGCCGCCGGGCTCGAACCGGGCGCGCACGTCGCGATCCTGTCGCGCACGCGGCTCGAGTGGACCCTGGTCGACTTCGCCGTGTGGACAGCCGGCCTGGTTTCCGTGCCCGTGTACGAGACGAGCTCCCCCGACCAGGTGCGCTGGATCCTGTCCGACTCCGAGTCGGTCGCGATCGTCGTCGAACAAGAGGAGCACGCGCGCCGCGTCGCCTCCATCGCGCCCGACCTGCCCTCCCTGGGCCAGCACTGGACGATCGACGGCGGCGGCCTCGACGACCTGACCCGGCTCGGCGAGGACGTCACCGACGACGAACTCGATGCCCGGACCGCGAACGTGCACGGCCACGACGACGCCACGATCATCTACACCTCGGGCAGCACCGGTCGGCCGAAGGGCTGCGTCCTGCGGCACGACAACTTCACCGCCACGGTGGAGGGCGCGAGCGAGGCGATGCCCGAGGTCGTCGCCGACGGCGCCTCGACCCTGCTGTTCATCCCGCTCGCCCACGTCTTCGCCCGGTTCATCGCCGCGATGTCGGTGTCCGCCGGCGTCCTCGTCGGTCACGAGCCGGACACCAAGGACCTGATGCGCGCGGTGTCGACCTTCAAGCCGACGTTCCTGCTCGCGGTCCCCCGGGTGTTCGAGAAGATCTACAACTCCGCCGAGCAGAAAGCCGACCTCGGTGGCAAGGGCAGGATCTTCCGCGCGGCGGCCGACACCGCGGTCGCCCACTCCGAGGCGCTCGCGGCCGGCAGGGTGCCGTTCCTGCTCGGGCTGAAGTTCAAGCTGTTCGACCGGCTCGTGTACGCCAAGCTCCGGGACGCCCTGGGCGGGCGGGTCGGGTACGCCGTCAGTGGTTCGGCGCCCCTCTCCCCGCGGCTCTCGCACTTCTTCCGCTCGATCGGGGTGCTCATCCTCGAGGGCTACGGCCTGACCGAGACCACGGCACCCGCCACGGTCAACCGCGCCCGCGAACTCCGCATCGGGACCGTCGGCCGCGCGCTGCCCGGCATCGAGGTCCGGATCGCCGACGACGGCGAGATCCTGATCCGCGGCGTCGACGTCTTCGACCGGTACTGGCGGAACGACGAGGCGACCGAGCACGCCTTCGCCGACGGCTGGTTCCGCACCGGTGACCTCGGACGGCTCGACGCCGACGGGGTCCTCACGGTCACCGGACGCGCCAAGGAGCTCATCGTCACCGCGAGCGGCAAGAACGTCGCCCCGGCGCCGCTCGAGGACGGCATCCGCGAGCACCCGCTCATCGGCCAGGTCGTGGTCGTCGGTGAGGGCAAGCCGTTCGTCGCCGCGCTCGTGACGCTCGACCGCGAGATGCTGCCCGGCTGGTGCGAGTCCCGCGGGATCACCCCGGCACTGAGCGGGCACGAGGCCGCGTACGACGAGCGCGTGCTCTCCGCCGTCCAGGAGGCCATCGACGCTGCCAACGGCCGGGTCTCCCGCGCCGAGTCGGTCCGGTCGTTCACGATCCTCGACACGGACCTGACCGAGGCCTCCGGGCACCTCACGCCGAAGCTGACGATCAAGCGGTCGGTGATCCTGAAGGACTTCGCCGCGGACATCGACCACATCTACTCCGGGTCAAAGGTGCAGACGACGGCGACCCCGGTGATCGAGGGTCGGCGGCGCAACCGCTCGTAGCCGCCTGGTCGTTCCGGGCGTACCGGGTTGATTCGGGCGTACCAGGTCGGTTCTTCCGACCAGGTACGCCCGATTCCGGCAGGTGCGCGCGGGTGTGGACGCAACAGCCTGGAGGCCCGGATCACGTCCGTCGGACGCGATCCGGGCCTCCAGGCCGTTCAGCGGGCGCCGGGGGCGCCTGCGGGGCTCAGGCCTCCTGCGACTGCTCCGTCGCGGGGGCGTCGAGGACGGCGGTCGAACCGGTCGCGACGGTGGTCTCGGCAGGTCGACGGTTGGTGCGGGTGCGGTGCGAGCTGAGCTCGTCGTTCTGACTGGTCATGCGGGAGTCCTGGGGGGGATGGGATGGTCGTCGGTGGGAGGCCGACAGCAGCACGGTACCTCCTCGTCAGGACAAAGCGACAATCCCCCGTGGGGGTGTCACACCACTGTTCACAGCCCGCGAACCCGGGCCTGTGCAAGCGCTCAGTGGAACCAGGCCTGCGCACGGATGTCGCGCAGGGCCTGACGGCGGACCTCGGGGTCGAGCGTCATCACGTAGACGGTTCCGTCGAGGTGGTCGCACTCGTGCTGGAGCGCCTCGGCCATCAGGCCGGTGCCCTCCAGGACGACCTCGTCGCCGTCGACGTCGACGCCGCGGACCTTCGCGTACGGGTACCGACGGGTCGGGTAGCCGAGCCCCGGGACGGAGAGGCACCCTTCCTCCATGAGCTCGGGCTGCCCGGAGACCTCGACGATCTCGGGGTTGAGGACGTAGCCGACCTCGCCGTCCACGTTGTACGAGAACGCACGGAGCCCGACGCCGATCTGGGGCGCGGCCACTCCGGCACGACCGGGTTCCTTGACGGTGTCGATGAGGTCCTGCACGAGGTCACGGACCCCGGCGCTCCCGAGCAGTTCGGGGCGGATCGGGTCGGCCGGCGAACGGAGGACGGGGTCGCCGAACAGGCGGATGGGACGAACGGTCAATTTACTGCAGCACCACCAGGAGGTCGCCGGCGTCCACCTGCTGGGTCACCGGGATCGCGAGTCGGCCGACGGTGCCCGCCACGGGCGCCGTGATGGCCGCTTCCATCTTCATCGCCTCGATGCTCGCCACCGGCGTACCGGCCTCGACGACGTCACCGACGGCGACCTTGAGCGTCACCACGCCGGAGAACGGCGCGGCCACGTGCTTGGGGTCGGACGCGTCGGCCTTCTCGGCCGCCTTCGTCTCGACCTCGACCGAACGGTCGCGGACGGCGACCGGGCGGAGTTGCCCGTTCATCGTCGCCATGACCGTGCGGATGCCCTTGGCGTCCACCTCGCCGATCGCCTCGAGCCCGACGAACAGGTCGACGCCCTTGCCGAGCGGGACGCTGTGCTCCTGCCCGGGTCGCAGCCCGTACAGGTAGTCGACGGTCGGCACGACGGACAGGTCGCCGTACTGCTCCCGCACGCGCTGGAACTGCTGCGTCGGCTGCGGGAAGAGCAGGCGGTTGAGGGCCTGCTGGCGCTCGGGTCCGGGGGTCTCGAGGTGCGCGCGTTCGTCCGCGGGCACCGGGGTGATCTCGAGTCGGACGTCGCGACCGGCCAGGACCTTCGAGCGGAACGGCTCGGGCCAGCCGCCGGGCAGGTCGCCCAGCTCGCCGGCCATGAACCCGACCACGGAGTCCGGAATGTCGTACTTGTCGGGGTTCTGCTCGAAGTCGACCGGGTCGGCACCGACCGCGGCGAGCTGCAGCGCGAGGTCGCCGACGACCTTCGACGACGGCGTGACCTTGGTCGGCCGACCGAGGATCCGGTTCGCCTCGGCGTACCAGTCCTCGACCTGCTCGAACCGGTCGCCGAGCCCGAGGGCGATCGCCTGCTGCCGGAGGTTCGACAGCTGACCACCGGGGATCTCGTGCTTGTAGACACGCCCCGTCGGCCCGGCGAGCCCGGACTCGAACGGGGCGTACACGCGACGGACCGATTCCCAGTACGGCTCGAGGTCCCCGACGGCGTCGAGGGACAGGCCGGTGTCGCGCTCGGTGTGGGCCAGGGCTGCGACCAGGGCGGACATGCTCGGCTGGCTGGTCGTGCCGGCCATGGGTGCGGCGGCCACGTCGACGGCGTCGGCCCCGGCGCGCGAGGCGGCGAGCAGGGTCGCGAGCTGACCGCCGGCGGTGTCGTGGGTGTGCACGTGCACCGGCTGGTCGAAGCGCTCGCGCAGGGCGGTGACGAGCTTCTCGGCCGCACCGGCACGGAGCAGCCCCGCCATGTCCTTGATGCCGATGACGTGCGCGCCGGCCTCGACCATCTGCTCCGCCAGGCGGAGGTAGTAGTCGAGCGTGTAGAGGTCCTCGGCGGGGTCGAGGAGGTCGGCGGTGTAGCAGAGCGCCGCCTCGGCGACGGCCGTGCCGGTCGCGAGCACGGCCTCCAGGGCGGGACGCAGCTGGCTGACGTCGTTCAGCGCGTCGAACACGCGGAAGACGTCGACGCCCGACCGAGCCGCCTCGTCGACGAAGGCGTCGGTGACCTCGGTCGGGTACGGCGTGTACCCGACGGTGTTACGGCCGCGCAGCAGCATCTGGATCGGGATGTTCGGCATGGCTTCGCGCAGCGAGGACAGGCGCTCCCAAGGATCTTCACCGAGGAACCGGAGTGCGACGTCGTAGGTGGCACCACCCCAGGCCTCGACGCTGAGCAGCTGCGGAGTGAGCCGTGCGACGTGCGGTGCGACGGCGACGAGGTCCTTCGTGCGGACCCGGGTGGCGAGGAGCGACTGGTGGGCGTCCCGCATCGTCGTCTCGGTCACGGCGAGGGCCGTCTGGGCGCGCAGGGCCTTCGACCACTCGGCCGGCCCCATCGCCAGCAGGCGGTCGCGCTGCCCCTCGGGCACCGGCGCAGTCAGGTCGGTGGCCGGGAGCTTGTCGGCCGGGTCGGTGACCAGCGGCGACCGCTCACCGTTCGGCTTGTTCACCGTGACGTCGGCGAGCCAGGTGAGCACCTTCGTGCCGCGGTCCTTCGAGACGTGGCCGCCGAAGAGCTGCGGGCGTTCCTCGATGAACTTCGTCGAGACGTCGCCGCGGGCGAAGTCCGGGTCCTCGAGCACGGCCTGCAGGAACGGGATGTTCGTGCTGACGCCGCGGATGCGGAACTCGGCGAGGGCACGCTTGGCCCGGGACACCGCCGCCGGGAAGTCGCGGCCGCGGCACGTCATCTTCGCGAGCATCGAGTCGAAGTGCGGGCTGATCTGCGCGCCGGTGGCGACCGTGCCGCCGTCGAGCCGGACGCCCGCGCCGCCGGGGCTGCGGTAGGTGCTGATCCGGCCGGTGTCCGGACGGAAGCCCTGCGTCGGGTCCTCGGTCGTGATGCGGGTCTGCAGCGCGGCGCCGTGCACGGCGACGGTGTCCTGCGACAGGCCGAGGCCGGCGAGGGTCTCCCCCGCGGCGATGCGCATCTGCGACTGCACCAGGTCGACGTCGGTGACCTCTTCGGTGACCGTGTGCTCGACCTGGATGCGCGGGTTCATCTCGATGAAGACGTGCTGCCCCTCACGCTCACCCTCGGTGTCGAGCAGGAACTCCACGGTGCCGGCGTTGACGTACCCGATCGACCGGGCGAAGGCCACGGCGTCGCGGTGCAGTGCCTGCGCGACCGCGGGGTCGAGGTTCGGCGCCGGCGCGATCTCGACGACCTTCTGGTTGCGCCGCTGGACCGAGCAGTCCCGCTCGAACAGGTGGATCGTGCCCGCGTCGGTGCCGGTCGCGTCGGCGAGGATCTGCACCTCGATGTGGCGCGGACGGATGACGGCCTGCTCGAGGAACATCGTCGGGTCGCCGAACGCACTGTCGGCCTCGCGCATGGCCGCTTCGAGGGCGTCGCGCAGCTCGGGCTTCGTCTCCACACGGCGCATGCCACGGCCACCACCACCGGCGACGGCCTTGGCGAAGACCGGGAACCCGATCGCATCGGCGCCGGCGATCAGTTCGTCGATGTCGCGGCTCGCCGGGGTGCTCGCGAGGACCGGGACGCCGGCCGCGATCGCGTGCTCCTTCGCGGTGACCTTGTTGCCGGCCATCTCGAGCACGTGCTCGCCCGGACCGATGAAGGTGATGCCGTTCGCGGCTGCTGCCGCGGCGAGCTCCGGGTTCTCGGACAGGAACCCGTACCCCGGGTAGATCGCGTCGGCCCCCGACTCGCGGGCGACGCGGATGATCTCGGAGACGTCCAGGTACGCCCGGACCGGATGGCCCCGCTCCCCGATCAGGTAGGCCTCGTCGGCCTTGAGACGATGCAGGGAGTTCCGGTCTTCGTACGGGTAGACGGCGACCGTACGGGCCCCCAACTCGTACGCGGCACGGAACGCGCGGATGGCGATCTCGCCACGGTTCGCAACGAGGATCTTCGTGAACACGACGTCCCTTTCAGCCCGGGTTGAGGTGAGACAACCCTAGTGGCGGTAACGTTGCTCAACGTGCATGTACTCAGCGTGAGCTCCCTCAAGGGTGGTGTCGGCAAGACGACGGTGACGCTCGGCCTGACCTCGGCCGCGTTCGCCAAGGGACTGCGCACGCTGGTGGTGGATCTGGACCCGCAGTCCGACGTCTCCACGGGCCTCGACATCAACCTCGCCGGCCACCTCAACGTCGCCGACGTCCTCGAGAACCCGAAGGAGAAGATCGTCCGTCAGGCGATCGCCCCCTCGGGCTGGACGAAGGGGTCGCAGGGCAAGATCGACGTCATGGTCGGGTCGCCCTCCGCCATCAACTTCGACGGGCCGCACCCGTCGATCCGCGACATCTGGAAGCTCGAAGAGGCCCTGGCCAACGTCGAGCAGGACTACGAACTCGTCCTCATCGACTGTGCGCCGTCGCTGAACGCCCTGACGCGCACCGCGTGGGCCGCGTCCGATCGCGTCACCGTCGTCACCGAGCCCGGCCTGTTCTCCGTCGCCGCCGCCGACCGTGCGCTGCGCGCCATCGAGGAGATCCGCCGCGGGCTCTCCCCGCGCCTGCAGCCCCTCGGCATCATCGTCAACCGTGCCCGCGTGCAGTCGCTCGAGCACCAGTTCCGCATCAAGGAACTCCGCGACATGTTCGGCCCGCTCGTGCTCTCCCCACAGCTGCCGGAGCGCACGTCGCTGCAGCAGGCGCAGGGTGCGGCGAAGCCGCTGCACGTGTGGCCCGGCGAGTCCGCGCAGGAGATGGCGAAGAACTTCGACCAGCTGCTCGAGCGCATCATGCGCACCGGCAAGATCGGTCCGTACGCCGAGGGTGGCGCCGCGTAGGTCGGTGCTCGTGCGGTCGCGGAGCGGTCGCATGACATGCCGCTCACGCCCAGCGGTCACAACACACCGCTCACGTCCGCCGAGTGGTCGCCAACTGTCGGCCGGCAGCGTCGCAGGCGACAGTTCGTGACCACTCGGCGAGACGCAGGCGGCAGGTCGTGACCACGCGGCGACTGCCGGGAGGCGCACCCCGGCCCCGCTCGACACGCCCGGCTCCGGCTCGTCCAGCGGTCACAACACACCGCTCACATCCGCCGAGTGGTCACCAACTGTCGGCCGGCAGCGTCCCAGCCGGCAGTTCGTGACCACACGGCGAGACGCAGGCGGCAGGTCGTGACCACGCGGCGACTGCCGGGAGGCTCATCCCGGCCCCGCGACACGCCCGGCCGGGGCTCGCCGAGCGGTCACAACACACCTCTCACGTCCGCCGAGTGGTCACCAACTGTCGGCCGGCAACGTCGCAGGCAACAGTTCGTGACCACCCGGCGACGCGCAGGCGACGGGTCACGACCACGCGCCGACTGCCGGGAGGCCCACCCCGGCCCCGCTCGACACGCCCCGCTCGACACGCCCGGCTCCGGCTCGCCCAACGGTCACAACATGCCGCTCACGTCCGCTGAGTGGTCACGAACTGTCGGCCGGCAACGTCGCAGGCAACAGTTCGGGACCACTCGGCGACGCGCAGGCGACGGGTCACGACCACTGGACCCGAACCCGGATGGTCAGGAAGCGCGGGAAGCGCGACGAGCGGCGAGCTCGTCGGAGGGATCGGCCGCCGCGGTGGCGTCGAGCTCGACCAGGGAGCTCTCGACCTCACGCAGGACCTTGCCGACCGCGATGCCGAAGACACCCTGGCCGCGGGACACGAGGTCGATGACCTCGTCGTCGGAGGTGCAGAGGTACACCGAGGCGCCGTCGGACATCAGCGTGGTCTGTGCCAGGTCGGAGACGCCGGACTCACGGAGCTGGTTGACGGCGGTGCGGATCTGCTGCAGCGAGATGCCGGTGTCGAGCAGCCGCTTCACGAGCTTGAGCACGAGGATGTCGCGGAACCCGTACAGGCGCTGAGAACCGGAGCCGGCCGCCCCACGGATCGTCGGCTGCACGAGTTCGGTGCGGGCCCAGTAGTCGAGCTGTCGGTACGAGATGCCGGCTGCCCGTGCGGCGACGGTGCCGCGGTAGCCGTTCTGCTCGTCGTGCTCGGGCAGACCATCGGTGAAGAGCAGCCCGAGGTCGTACCGGGTCACATCAGACTCGGTGCCAGGGGTGTCGTTCCCACTCATGAGCTTGCCTTCCACGACGATCGAGCTCCCACCCGAAGCTTCAACGACGGGTTGAGAGTTGTTCCGAGGTCCACGGTAGCGACTCCGACCGCTCCCGCGCGGGACATCCGACCCGGCGCGTCCGGCGTGTCGAGGATACGCCTCGGCCACTGACACACAAGCCCTGTCGGAGCACCGGACGGTGTCATGCGTCGAGACGGCCGATGGCCTGGCGGATGAGGTTCGACCGGATGATCTCGAGGTGCCCGGCGATCTCGCGCGCGAGCTCGGTGGCCTTTGCCCGCGAGGTCGCGTCGCCCCGGCGTGAGACCGGCATGAGGGCGGACTCGATGAGACCGACCTCGCGCTCGGCAGTGCTGCGCAGCGTGCGGAGGTGTCGCGGCTCGATACCGGTGCGCTGCAGTTCGACCAGGGCCTTCAGCACGGAGACGCCGTCGTCGCCGTAGGTGTCGGTGGCCGGCAGCAGCGAGGCCGAGACCGCGTCGGCGAGGAGCATCGGTGAGGCGCCGGCTGCCCGGACCGTCTCGTCGCGGGTGTACCGGCGCTCGCGTCCGAGGATCGACGGCTTCGGTGCGTCTCCACCGCCGGGCAGGACGGGTTCGCGCCCGGCATCGAGGTCGGCCAGGTAGTCCTTGATGACCTTGAGCGGCAGGTAGTGGTCACGCTGCAGCCCGAGGATCACACGGAGCCGCTCGACGTCGGCCGCGGAGAACTTGCGGTACCCACTGGCCGTGCGGATCGGGGTGACGAGCTCGCGCTCTTCGAGGAACCGTAGCTTGGAGCTCGACAGGTCCGGGAACTCGGGCTTGAGGCGAGCGAGGACCTGCCCGATGGTGAGCAGGTCCGGTGCCGCGGACCCCGCCCGGGCCGCAGCGGACCGTGCGGCCACTACGCGTTCGCCAGGCGCGCCAGGTCGACCCGAGATGCGTAGAACGTCAGGCGGAACTTGCCGACCTGGACCTCGGCCCCGTCGGTGAGCAGCGCTTCGTCGATGCGGACACCGTCGAAGTACGTGCCGTTCAGGGAGCCGTTGTCCTTGACGCTGAAGCTCGTGCCGTGGCGAAGGAACTGCGCGTGCTTGCGCGACACGGTGACGTCGTCGAGGAAGATGTCGGCGTCGGGGTGTCGACCGGCCGTCGTGACGTCGGAGTCGAGGAGGAACCGCGCACCCACGTTGGGGCCACGACGGACCACGAGCAACGCCGACCCGGAGGGCAGGGCGTTGACGGCTTCACGTTCTTCGGTCGAGACACCGGACTCGGCGGTGAGCGCCGCGCCCATGTCCATGCTGAAGGTCAGCGTGGTGTCGACCAGCCGCTGCTCCGGGGTCTTCTGACCGCCCGGCTGCGGGACCACTGGATCTGGCATCGGTGGACCTCCTCCTCTTGGCCCATCAGCGTATCGGAAACGAAGGCCCGAGCGGCAGCCCCGATCTGGGACTGTGGAGGGACTTCCGCGATCCGCGAACGCGGGAGCGGCGTCAGCGACCCGTGCGACCCGGCGTCACCGACCCCGCGCGAGCAACCAGAGCAGGTACGGCGCCCCCACGACACCCGTCACGACCCCCACCGGCAGCGCGTTGCCGGGGATGGCGAACTGGGCGAGCAGGTCGCTGCCGAGCGTGATCGCGGCACCGACGGCTGCGGCCGGCGCGAGTGCGACCCGTCCGCCGCCGACCAGTCGTCGAGCGATCGGCGCGGCCATCAGCGCCACGAACGACACGGGCCCCGCCGTGGCGACCGCTGCGGCGGTCAGGCACACGGCGGTGAGGAGCAGGAGCACCTTCGCCCGGTCCGGCCGCAGTCCGAGTGCGGCGGCGACGTCGTCCCCGAGGCTCAGCACCTGCAGGCGGGCGGACTGCAGCAGCGCGAGCACGCCGAGCACGACGAACGCGACGCCGAGCACCCCGACCAGGTCGCGGTCGACGGCGTTCAGGCTGCCGGAGAGCCAGAGCAGCGCGGCGCCGGCCTGGGTGACGGTGCCGCTCGTGAGCATCCAGCCGGTGATGCTCAGGCAGATCGCCGCGACACCGATGCCGACGAGGACGACCCGGTTGCCGGTGATCCCCCGTCGCCAGGCGAGCCCGGCGATGACGAGCGAGACCACCACTGCGCCGACGAGCACGACCGAGAAGAGCGTGCCACCGCTGGCACCGAACAGCACGATGGCGGTGAGTCCGGCGGCACTGGCCCCCGAGGTGATCCCGATGACGTCGGGGCTCGCGATCGGGTTCCGCACGACGCTCTGCACGATCGCGCCGGCGACGCCGAGGCTGGCGCCGACGAGGACGGCACCGAGCACCCGCGGCCCGCGGAGCTGCCCGATCACGAAGTCCGAGATCCGGTCCCCCTGGCCGAACAGGGAGGCGAGCACCTGGCCCGGGGTGAGCGGGATCGAACCGGCGCCGAGCCCGACCAGGACGAGCACCACGACGACCACGACCACGGCGACGAGCACCGCGACCTCACGGCGCAGCCCGGCCGAGCGGCCCAGCCCGGCCGAACGGCCCAGCCCGGCCGACCGGCCCAGCCCGGCCGAACGGCGCACCCCGGCCGAACGGCGCATGCCGGCCGAGCGGCGCAGCCCGGCCGACCGGGGACGCGAGGAGCCGAACAGCTGCCTCACAGTCCCCGCACCACCCTCGAGCGCACGAGCGCGATGAACACCGGCGCTCCGATGAGCGCCGTGACGATGCCGACCTGCAGCTCCCCCGGGTACGCCACGACGCGGCCGATGACGTCGGCGACGAGCAGGAGCGCGGGGGCGACGATCGCCGACAGCAGGATGGTCCAGCGGTGGTCGGGGCCGCTCAACCGACGGACCGCGTGCGGAACGGCGAGTCCGACGAAGGCGATCGGCCCGGCGGCGGCCACCGCGGACCCGGCGAGCAGCACCGCGACCAGACCGCCCACCGCGCGGACGAGCACGACCCGCTGCCCGAGCGACGCCGCGAGTTCGTCCCCGAGCGCGAGGGTGTTCAGCGACCGACCGAGACCGAACGCGATCACCAGCCCGACGAGCACCGGCGCCGTGATGATCCCCGCCGTGCCGAGGTCCTTGCCGGCGAGGGCACCGACCTGCCAGAACCGCAGCTGGTCGAGCAGGCTCTGGTCGGTCACGAGCACCGCGGTGGTGACGGACGACAGCGCTGCGGCGACCACGGCTCCGGCGAGGGCGAGTCCGACCGGTGAGAGGCCGCGACGGGCGACGGTCGCGATCCCGTACACGAGCAGTGCGGCGAGGGCGGCCCCGACGAACGCGAAGGGCAGGTAGGCGGCCGTGCCACTCACGCCGAAGACCGCGATCCCGGCCACCACGGCCAGGGTCGCACCGGAGTTGATGCCGAGGACGCTCGGGTCGGCGAGCGGGTTCCGTGTCACGCCCTGCATGACCGCCCCGGCGACCCCGAGCGCCGCCCCGGCGAGCAGTCCGACGACGGTGCGGGGCACCCGGTTGCCGAGCACGATGAGCCCGACCTCGTCGCTCCGCCCGGGGTGCAGGACGGTGTCCAGGACGGTGCCGAGCGGGATCGGCCGCGAGCCGTACGCGATCGACAGCGAACACGCCACGGCGAGGACGACGACCGCCAGCACGGTCGCACCGACGAGTCGGGGGACGGAGCTGGGAGCCGGGGGCGTGGACGTCGACGGAGACATGGAAGTAAGGCCACCCTAACGCCGGAGCCCCACTCGGCGTCCCCCGAGCAAGCCCGGAGCGTGCGCAGGGTTCGTTCATAGGCTCGTCATGGGGAAGCGCTCTGTACTGGTCTCCATCGACGCCCGACCGGGCCGTCGAGGGACGACCGGAGAGCACCGATGAACGAGACCCCGAACCCCGCAGCCGCCGACCACGACGAGAACGGCACCCCCGCCGCGCAGCAGCAGGCTCCGGGCATGCACTGGGAGGCGCCGCACGCCGACCCGGCCTCCCTGCGCCCGGCGTACGCGTTCGACGGCTCCGGTCCCTACCTCTACGGTCCCGACGGCTCCGGCCCCTACGCCTACACGCCGGACGGCCGCGGCCCGTACCTGATCGGCAGCCCCGCCCTCGCCGGCGCGAACCACGCCTGGGCGTCCTCGGCGGCGACCGCGAACCACCCCGGTACGACGAAGCGCCCACGTCGCCTGGGACTGATGATCGGCTCCGGCATCGCCGCACTCGCCATCGTCGGTGCGGCCGGCGGCACCGCCCTCGGCCTGTCCTCGCAGGGGACGACCACGACGTCGAGCCAGTCGCAGGGCACCACCACGCTGCCCGGCACCGGATCCGGCACCGACGGCACCGGCGGCACCGGCAGCAGCGACGGCACGAACGGCTTCACGGTGCCCGGCGACGGCAGCGACAGCGGCAGCGACAGCGGCACCGGGACGACCCAGTCCCCCGCCACCGCGGCGACTGCCGCCGACAAGAAGGGCGTCGTGACGATCAACACCGTCCTGAACTACGACGAGTCGTCGCAGGCGGCCGGCACCGGCATGGTCCTGACCTCCGACGGCACGATCCTGACGAACAACCACGTGATCCAGGGCGCGACGAGCATCACCGTCACCGACGAGACCACCGGCAAGGAGTACAAGGCCGACGTGGTCGGGGCCGACGCCACCAACGACGTCGCCGTGCTGAAGCTCGAGAACGCCTCGGGGCTGTCCACCGTCACACTGGACGACGACGGCGAGCCGAGCACCGGTGACACCGTCAAGGACGTCGGCAACGCCGAGGGCACCGGCAACCTCGTCGCCGCCGAGGGCACCGTCACCGCGACCGACCAGGACATCCAGGTGCAGAGCGAGTCCGGCACCGGCACCGAGTCCCTGACCGGCCTGATCGAGATCTCGGCGGACATCGTCTCCGGTGACTCCGGCGGACCGGTGCTGGACAGCGAGGGCGAGGTCGTCGGCATGGCCACGGCAGCGTCCTCGGGCACGGCCGACGTCACCGGCTACGCCATCCCGATCACCACCGCGAAGACCATCGCCGAGAAGATCCTCGACGGTGAGTCGTCGGGCACGATCACCATCGGGCTGCCCGCGTTCCTCGGGGTCCAGGTCAGCAACACCACCGGCACCACGGGCGGCGTCGCCGTCGCCGGCACGGTCGAGGGCTCCGGCGCCGCGAGCGCCGGCCTGGCCGCCGGGGACACGATCACGAGCATCGGCGGCACCGCCGTGACGAGCTCGGACCAGCTGACGCAGGTCGTCCAGTCGCACTCGGTGGGTGACAAGGTGAGTGTCCGCTACACCGACAGCACCGGCGCCGCGAAGACCGTCACCGTCACCCTGACCGCCGGCCCCGCCGCGTAGCGGGAGAACGCAGGCGCGCTCAGCCCAGCAGCGCCCGCACCACCGACCGGTAGACATTGGCCGGGGAGTCCGTCCGGAAGGCGGTCTCCCCGGCCTTCGTCGTGCCCACGCGCGCGAATCCGTGTCCCTCGGCCTGCACGATCGTGATCGGCTTCGGCTTGCCCGGTCGACGCAGGTACGAGACGGTCCACGGCGCAGCCCAGAACCGCGCGAGGCGCGGGTCCGCCTCGGCGAGGGCCTCCGGCAGGTCCGGTGCGTCCGGACCGCCGGCCAGCTTGCGGCCGAGCAGGTGCCCTGGGAGCGACCCCGTGCGGAACGGGAAGGTCCACGTCGGACCGATGCCGAGCCTCCCGGCCATCA
Source organism: Curtobacterium sp. MCBD17_026 (assembly GCF_003234895.2). NCBI lineage: Bacteria > Bacillati > Actinomycetota > Actinomycetes > Micrococcales > Microbacteriaceae > Curtobacterium > Curtobacterium sp. MCBD17_026. The sequence goes on from NZ_CP126281.1 coordinate 2,138,698, forward strand.
ACGCGACGGCCCGGTCGGGCGTGACGGACGCGACCACGGCGCCCGCCGCGTCGGTCCCGTCGACGACGGTCTGCGACCAGGCCTGGAGGCGCGACTCGCCCCCGTCGGGCAGGTGCTGTTCCAGCGTGACCGGCTGGGCATCGCCCTGCCAGGGTTCGAGCAGGGCCTGGGTCGACTCCGGCAGCGTGCCGAGCCGACCGACGAGGCCCGCCTCGATGAGTTCGCGACCCGCCGCGGTGCGGAGGAGCGTGGGGTTCCACCGGCGTCCGGCGAGGCTCTGCAGGGTGCCGATCGCGTCCGTGCTCAGCCGGGGGCCCTCGAGCGGTGTCGTCGGGGCAGCGGCCGGCAGGGGTTCGAGGTCGCGCTCGGGGCGGACCGGGACCGTCTCGGTGGCGCGGACGCTCTCGAGGACGGCGAGCACGAGGTCGTCGGTCTCGAGCAGCCGGGCGAGCGGGCGTTCGATCGTCAGGTCGACGCGGTGCCGACCGGTCACGAAGAGCAGGTGGGTGCCGGCGACGTCGCCGTGCTCGTCGGGCCGGACGTACTCGACCAGCCGGGCCGGGGCGCCGGCGGTGGTCCACGGGTCGCAGCCGACGAGCAGCAGGCCCTCGACCGAGCCGGGCAGCCGCGCGAGCAGGCCGGTGTTCTCGTCGCCGATCGCGCGGTCGCTGGGTCGGGATCGGACGGTGAGGACGACGTCGTCGCCGGTGACGCGCAGGTCCGCCTGGGCTGTGTCCTCGCGGCGCCAGGAGTCCGGGCGGCGGAGGGTGAGGCGGGCGGTGCGGTCCTCGGTGCCGAGCGGGACGGGGACTGCCATGGGATGAGCGTATGTCGGGAGCGGGGTGCCGGGGCCTGCGGCTCGCCGGGCTGGGCTCGCACCGTGCGAGGTGCTGGGCTCGCACCGTGCGAGGTGCTGGGCTCGCACCGTGTGTCAGCGCCGAGCAGGCCGCGCGGGCGGGGGCGGCGGGACGGGCTTCGCGGCGACGACGTCGTCGAGCCGGACCTCGACCGGGCCGCGGCGGGTCGCGATCGTCACGGCGTCGGGCGTCCGGGCGACCAGGTCACCGAGGGCGTCCTGCGCGCCGTCCCCGTGGTGCGCCCGGACCACCAGGCGGTCGCCGAGCGCGGCGTCGTGCAGCACCCCGAGCGCACGGGCCCGGGCGATCACCGCCTGTTCGTCCGCATGCACCACCCCAGGGTACGGGCCGCCTAGAGTGTCGACATGGAGAAGGCCCGGGTCGACAGCTGGATCTGGGCCGTCCGGATCACGAAGACCCGGTCGGCCGCGACTGCCGCGTGCAAGGCCGGTCACGTCCGGGTGAACGGGGAGCGCGCGAAGCCGGCGCAGCCGATCGGCCCCGGTGACGAGGTGCGGGTGCGCCAGAACGGCTTCGACCGCGTCGTCGTGGTGACCGGCATCATCCTGAAGCGGACGAGCGCCCCCGAGGCCGCGAAGCACTTCGAGGACAAGACCCCGCCGCGGCTGTCGAAGGAAGAGGCCGGGTTCGTCCCGATGCGCGAGCGCGGTGCCGGACGGCCGAGCAAGCGGGAGCGTCGCGACCTCGAGAAGCTCCGCGGCTACTGACGCTTCGGCTTGCCGTAGGGGTCGATGACGACTTCGAACTCGGCCTCGCCGTCCCACTCGACGGTGACCGGCTGCCCGGTCCAGCGGGCCTCGAGGTGACCGTCGTCGTCCTCGTCGGAGCCGCACAGGGCCGAACCGCTCGGCACCCGCTCGATCGCCACCCGTCCGTCACGGCCGACCGCGTACAGCTCGACGACCCGTCCACGGATCGCCTGCGTCCGCGCCGAGTCGTGTCGGACTTCGCCGAACCGCCGTGCTCCGTCCGCGGAGACGACCCAGTACTCGACGACGTCGCCGATCTCCACCGCCGGGCCGCAGCACTCGTGCTCCCAGCCCCCGATCTCGACCACGACGTGCAACGCGGACATCAGACGAAACGGACGGTCTGCTGCAGGCGGTCGCGGATCTCGAACACGTCGACCGAACCGGCCGGCGACCAGACGCCGCCCAGCACCTGGGCGAGCGCACTGCGGCGGACGACGAGCGCGGTGGGCTTCTTCGGGGAGCCGACGAGCTGCACGTCCTCGGTGACGGCGGCGTCCGGCACGACGAGCAGCCGGCCGGAGAACCGCACCCGGGTCTGCTTCTGCACGGCGCGGGCGGCGCGGACGAGTTCCTTGACGGGTCGCTCCCCCGGCGCGAGCGTCTCGCCGACGATCTCGCCGTGCTCGACGCGGACCGGAGCGCCCCAGTCGATGGACTCGACGGCCCAGAGTCCGCTCGCGGTCAGGACGGCGTGGTCGAGCTTGCCCTCGGCCCCGGCGTCGAGATCGTGCCACACGGTGACGCCGATCCCCATGTCGGAGACGATCAGGGCGGTTGCCTCTTCGGCCAGGGCTTCGGCGAGCAGCCGCCGGATGTGTCGGGGCGCGGAGCGGATGAGCGTGGGGTCGTAGGGGTCCTCGATGGGGTCGCCGAGGCCGACCCACTCGCGCTCGGCCTGCAGGAAGACCTCGCGCGACCGACCGCCGGGGTGTCCGTGGGACCGCGCCCGGGGGCGCGTGTCGCGACGCGCTGCCGGGGGTGCGTAGGCGTCGCGACCGGTGCCACCCCTGCCGGTGGAGCCGGAAGCACCGAACGAACCGGACGCGCGGGACCCGACGTCGTACGCGCGCCGGGCTTCCGGCGTGCCGATGCGCTCCCATGCGATCTGGACCTGGCGGAAGCGCTGGGCGTCGCCGCCGAGGTCGGGGTGCGTCTCGCGGGCCGCCCGCCGGTAGGCGCGGCGGAGCGCGTCGTCGTCAGCCGTCGCGGGGACGCCGAGGACTTCGTAGGGGGTGGCGTCGGCCGGGCTGTCCGTCATGGCCCTGCGACATTACCGGAGGCAGTGTCGGAGTCCGCCGCATGGTTGCTGGGTGCACTCTGGAGGAGCGGTGCGGCCGGGCTGCCTCGGCACACGGTCCGCAGGTGGTCGCGTCAGACCACCGTGGTCACGACCGGCGCTCCGAGGAACGCCGCGTACCGCGCGGCCGCAGCCTCGAGCGCACGGACGGACGACGCGTCGAGGGTGCCGAAGGGTGCGACGGTGACGAGGTGCTCGGCCCGGCGCTCGGTGCGCTTCCAGGTGCCGACGACGCGACCCCGCACGACGGCCATCGGCAGGAACACGCCGTTGGCTCCGGGGCTGACGCGGTCGGCGTGGGCGGGGTCGAGCTGCGCGGACCGGTCGGCGTACCCGAGCAGGTACTCGTCGAAGCCGGGGAGAAGGTGCCCGGTGGGGACGCGCGCGGCCGTCGGCCGGTCGGCGAGGGCGAGGAGCCCGTCGCCGAGGTCCTCGACCGCGTCCCCCGCCACGGCCCGGGCCCGGCGGAGGTCACTGAGCGGCAGCTTCGTCCAGCTCGCGGCGTCGGCCTCGGTCGCGGGGCCACGGCCGCGCAGGTACCCGAGCAGGACCCGGCGGAGGGCCTCGTCGCGGTCCGGCGGCTCAGCGGTGGCGGGTGCCCACTCGTCGAGCAGCACGAGCCCCTGCCCGACGCGGGCGGTGGGACCCCAGGCGACGAGGCGTTCCTGCGCGAGCTGCAGGACCAGGTGGTAGCCGCGACCTCCGGCCGGGTCGATGCCGGCAGCGCGGTACGCCGCGAACAGGTCGTCCCGGACCAGCGCACGGCCGCCCTCGAGGGCCGCGATCGTCGCCTCACGGGCCCGGCCGAGCAGGGCGTCGTCGATGCCGAGCTCGGCGGCGCGTCGGGCGATCGTGCGGAGGGTCCGCTCAGCGGTGAGCGAGAGCAGCAGGCGCAGGTCGTCGGGGCGCAGGGCGTGCAGGGTGCCGCGCATCGACCACGAGCGGACGAGTTCCCCGCGGTCGAAGGCCCCGCGGACGTCGTCCCGCGTCGACCCGGGAGCGCGGACCCCGATGGCCCAGAGCACCTGGCCGAGGTCCTGCCCCTGCACCCCCAGCATCCGCTCGACGACCTCCGTGGGGCGCAGCCCGGGCGCCGCGATGCCCTGCGCCGCGAACCGCGCCGAGCGGAGCCGCGCGGGGCTGGTGGTCACGCGACGGCGGCGGTGACGGCGTCGGCGTGCTGCTCCAGGTAGGCGACGTCGGCGCGGTACAGGTCGGCGTGGCCGTGCTGCAGGTCGCTGACGAACTTCGGGTTGCCGGCGGCGGCCTCGTGCTCGATCGTCGTGACGAGCGCGACGAGGGACGCGATCATCGTCTCGGCCAGGACGCTGCGGGAGCGGTCGTCGAGCGCGTAGGCGCGGCAGAACTCGGCGGCACGTGCGAGCCGATCGTCGAGGTCGGGGGCGGTCGATCCCTCGACAGCGCCGGTGGTGAACGGCGCGAACCGGTAGACGGCACTCGCGACGTCCCAGACGCGGGGACCGGGGTGTGCGGTGTCGAAGTCGATCAGGCCGACGGCGGCGATGCCGTCGTAGACGCAGTTGTACGGGGCGAAGTCGCCGTGCACGATCGTCTCGACCGGAGCACGTTCGGCCTGCGACCAGAGGTCGTCGGCGGCGCTGCGCGGGAAGCTGGCACCGGCGTCGTGGAACTGGCGGAGCAGGCGGGCGCTGGTGACGAGGGCTGCCTCGCTGGCGATGTCCTCGGTCCAGGGGTACTCCCCAGCGACGCCCGGGACGAACGAGACCGTCTCGAGGGTGTCACCGAGGGCGATCGGTTCGGGGGCTGCGACGAACCCCTGCTCGTGCAGGTGGGCGAGCAGCCGGTGCACCGTGGGGGTCCACGGCCCGGCGGGGCGGTGGACTCGGTCGTCGGCCCTGGTGATGCGCTCCAAGGGGAACCTCCTGCGTGTTGCGTCTCCGTTGACGAAGGGCCAGCGTACCGATCAGGACCGGCATGCGTCCCAGTCCATCCGGAACACGATCGGCCCCAGCGCGGTGACTACAGCTGGTCGCGCAACCAGGACGGCCCGTGGACGGTCGCGCCGAGGGCCTCGACGCGGTCGCGGAGCTCGCGGTCGGCCGTCACGACGACGACCGGCCCTTCGCCGGCCTGCACCGCGGCCCGCACGGACTCGACGATCGCGTCGTCGCCGGAGGCCGGAGCACGGACGACGTCTACAGCGCCGGTGGCGGCACCGCGGTCTGCGGCGGCTACGGCGTCTCCGTCGGCACCGCGCTCGACGCTCGCGCCCCCACCGTCCGCAGCGGCCCGGGCCTCCCCCTCGAGCACCACGGTCCACCGCGGCCACCACCGCGCGAACGGCAGGTCGAGCAACGACGCGGACACCCCGCCCGCGGCGAGCGCCGACACCTGTGCGAGCAGGCGTGACGCAGCGCCGGCTCGGTCCTTCCACCAGCCGTCGGGCACGCTGCCGACGACGTTCGCCGCGTCGACGACGACGTGCGGCGTGGTCGCGACGGTGGCACGGAGCGCCGGCCAGGACCTGCCGAAGCCGGGGTGCAGGGGCAGGTCGTCGACCTGGTCGATCGGGATCCACGACAGGGCGAGGCTCTCGCGGTCGGCGATGACGGGTTCGAAGGGTCGGGAGGCGCGCCCCACGACGGTCGTGTAGGTCCAGAACCCCAGGTCGAGCAGTGCCGTGTGGCGCAGGGCGATCGCGTCGTCGGGCACACCGGCTTCCTCGGCGGATTCGCGGAGGGCGGCGGTCACGGCTGCTTCGCCCTGGTGCCGTGCGCCGCCGGGGATGCCCCAGTTGCCGCCGTGGTGGCTCCACTCGACGCGGTGCTGCAGGAGCACGCGGCCGGCGCCGTCGTCGACGAGCAGGCCGGCGGCGCCGAAGCGTCCCCATGCCTTGGTGCCGTCGGGGCCGACCGCCCAGGCGTCGCCGGGGTCGCGGGGGCCGGGTGGGGGCCCGGGGGGCGTTGCATCTGGCACGGTCCAACCCTGGCACACGGTGCCCGGAGCGGGCCTCGAAGTGGTCACCGGGCGTCGTGTACGGTGTCGCTCGAGACACGGGGTGCCGCATCCAGCGGCTGAGATCACACCCGTCGAACCTGCTCGAGCTCGTACTCGCGAAGGGATCGTCCATGGAAACCGCTGCGCCCTCCCCTGCCTGGGCCCACCGAACCGCCGAACTGCTCGAGGCCGTGCGTGCCCGGGCCCCGCTGGTGCAGTGCATCACGAACACCGTCGTGCAGAACGTCACGGCGAACGTGCTGCTCGCGCTCGGGGCCTCGCCCGCGATGGTCGACGTGGCGACCGAGGCGGGGCCGTTCGCCCGCGTCGCGGACGCCCTGCTGGTGAACACCGGCACCCCGCACGCCGAACCGCGGGTCGCCGCGCTCGAGGCCGTGCACGCCGCCCGTGACGCGGGCACCCCGTGGGTCCTGGACCCGGTGGCCGTCGGCTCGCTGCCGGTGCGGACCGCCCTGGCGCGTGACCTGCTCGCGCTGCGCCCGACGGTGCTGCGGGGCAACGCCTCCGAGGTGCTCGCCCTGCTCGGCGACTCGGCCGGTGGCCGCGGGGTCGACAGCACCGTGGGCACGGAGGACGCTCGGGTCGCGTCGGTCGCTGCTTCGGACGGGAGGCTCGTGGCCGCGGTGGCCGTGTCGGGTGCGGTCGACCTGCTGGTCGCGCCCGGCATCGGTGTGGTCCGGGTCGCGAACGGCACCGACCTGCTGACGCGGATCACCGGAGGCGGGTGCGCGCTCGGCGCGGTCGTCGCCGCGTTCACGTCGGTCGCGCCGGAGGACGCGGGGGCCGCTGCCGTCGCCGCCACCGCGGTGCACACGATCGCCGCCGAGCTCGCGGCACGGGAGGCCGGCGGACCGGGGACCTTCCAGCCGCTGTTCCTCGACCGGCTGGCGTCGCTGACGCCGGAGGACGTCGTCCGCGAGGCCCGGATCACCCTCGAGGCCGCTCCCGCGGTCGACGCCCGGGCGGTGTCGGCGTGAGCGGGCTGCAGTCTGCGGGGTTCGGCGTCTACCTGGTGACCGACGGTGCCCTGGCCGACCGGCACGGCATCGGGGTGCTCGGGGTCGTCCGCGCCGCCGTGCACGCCGGGGTCCGGATCGTGCAGGTGCGGGACAAGGACGCCTCCGCGCGTGACCTGCTCGCCCTGACCGCCGCGGTCGCCGACGCCGTCGGGGAGCGCGCGAGGGTGGTGGTCGACGACCGGCTCGACGTCGTCCTCGCCGCACGGCACGCGGGACACCGGGTCGCGGGCGTGCACCTCGGCCAGTCCGACGTCCCCGTCACGGCCGCTCGCGCCCTGCTCGGAGCGGACGCCCACGTGGGCCTCACGGCGAACACGCTCGCGCACCTGGCTGCCGTCGAGCGACTCCCCCGCGGCACCGTGGACCTGCTCGGCGTCGGGGTCGTGCACCCCACGGCGACGAAGGCCGACCACCCGCCGGCCCTCGGCCACGACGGGTTCGCCCGGTTGGCCGCCGCCACCGACCTGCCGTGCGTGGCGATCGGCGGGGTGACCCTCGACGACGTCGTGCCGCTCCGGGCAGCCGGTGCCGCGGGCGTCGCGATCGTGTCGGGCATCTGCGCCGCGGCCGACCCCGGGTCCGCCGCGGCGGCGTACGTGGCCGCGTGGGGCCGTGGACCCGGCCACGGGGCGGAGGCCGGACGATCCGGTGACCTTGATCCACGCCTCCAGGCCGACGCCACGCACCACGGGGCGGACGCATGAGCGTCCCACGGGTGCTGAGCATCGCCGGGACCGACCCGACGGGCGGGGCCGGGATGCAGGCGGACCTCAAGGCGATCGCCGCGCACGACGGGTACGGGATGGGGGTCGTGACGGCGCTCGTCGCGCAGAACACGCACGGGGTGCGGTCGGTGCACCTGCCGGACGTCGGGTTCCTGCGGGAGCAGCTCGACGCGGTGTCGGACGACGTCGTGGTCGACGCGGTGAAGATCGGGATGCTCGGCACCGCCGACGTCGTGCGGGTCGTGACGGACTGGCTGCGGGAGCACCAGCCGCCGGTGGTCGTCGTCGACCCGGTGATGGTGGCGACGAGCGGGGACCGGCTGCTCGACGAGGACGCGGCGTCGGCCATGGGGGCGCTGTTCGCGCTCGCCGACCTGGTGACGCCGAACCGGGCCGAGCTCGTGGTGCTGGCGGAGCTCGCCGGCGCGGGTGCGGCTGGTTCCGGTGCGCCGTCGTCGGCTTCGTCGTCGTCGGCTTCGTCGCTGGATGCCGCGCGTGCCGTGGCGGCGCGGTGGGACGTCCTGGTGCTGGCGAAGGGCGGCCACGACGAAGGGCCGACCTCCGATGACGTGCTCGTGGCACCGGACGGAACCGTGCGGGTGTTCACCGGTCCCCGCGTCGCGACGACGAACACGCACGGCACCGGGTGCTCGCTGTCCAGTGCGATCGCGACGCTCGCCGCGCGGCACGGCGACTGGGAACTCGCGGTCGGGGTGGCGAAGGAGTGGCTGACGGCGGCGCTGCGCGGGGCGGACGCGCTGTCGGTCGGGAGCGGCAACGGCCCGGTCGACCACGGAGCGCAGGCGCGGGCAGCCCTGCCAGCGCTGTCGTACACGGACGTGTGGTGGACGGACGCGGCTTCGGTGCTGCAGGAGACCATCGACTGCGCGTTCCTGGTGGGGCTCGGGGACGGGACGCTCGAGCCGGAGGTCTTCGCGGGCTACCTGGCGCAGGACGTCCACTACCTGCGGGCGTACGAGCGGCACCTGGCGACGCTCGGGGTCGGTGCCCCCGGTGTCGGTTCGGGTGATGGTGCCGGCGCTGCTGCTGCGTTCTGGGCGGCGGCTGCGCAGGGGTGTGCGGACGAGGCGCGCGACCTGCACCACCGTCGGCTGGCCGGCTCGCACGCCGACGATCCCGTGCACCCCACGTGCGCCGGGTACCTCGCACACCTGCAGGAGGCCGCCGACTCCGGCTCCCCGGCGGTGCTCGCCGCCGCGGTGCTGCCGTGCTTCCGGGTCTACGCCTGGGTCGGGTCGCAGCTCGGGGTCGCGCCGGACGGGCATGCCTTCGCCGACTGGATCACGGCGTACGGGGACCCGGGGTTCGCGGCGTCGAGTGCCGAGGCGACCCGGCTCGTCGAGGAGGTGGCCCGTGCGGCGACACCCGACGAGCGAGGGCGGATGGCGCGGGCGTTCCGACGTTCGGTGGAGTGGGAGCTCGCGTTCTTCCGGATGCCGACGGAGGCACGCGACGCCCGAGTCTCGCGCTGAGGGACGGTTCTCGGGTTGGCTCACCCGAGAACTGTCCTCCGGGCCGAGTCTCGGCGGGGATCAGCGGGCGACCGGCGGCAGCCGGACCAGTTCGACGGACAGCTCGGCACCGCTGACCGTGCCGCGCATCCACGTGTGGTCGGGCTGACGACGGCGGTCGGTCGGCGAACCGGGGTTCAGCAGGCGCATCCCCGACGGGGCCACGGTGTCCCACGGGATGTGCGAGTGGCCGAAGACGAGCACGTCGGTGTCCGGGTACTCGGCGTCCATCCGCCGCTCCCGACCGGTCGACGCCCCGGTCTCGTGCACCAGGGCGAAGCGCAGGTCCTCGACGCCGAACCGGGCGACGAGCGGCAGCCGGTCGTCGAACTCCGCACCGTCGTTGTTGCCCCGCACGCCCTCGAAGCGGCTGGACCGCGCCTGCACGGCGTCGAGGGTGGCCAGGTCGACCCAGTCCCCCGCGTGCACCACGAGGTCGGCGGCGTCGATGTCGGCCCACAGCCCGGGCGGCAGGTCCTTCGCGCGCTTGGGCAGGTGCGTGTCGGACAGCAGGACGAACGACGTCGTCACGACTCGGTGGGTGCCGGCATCGGGAGCCCGGCCTCGTCCGAGGCGCCGAGGCGCTCCAGCAGCCCGGCGAGCAGTGCGATGTCGTCGTCGGACCAGTCGGCGAGCCGTTCGTCGAGCGCGTCGCGGTGCAGCTGCACCGACCGCTCGAGCGCTGCGCGGCCGGCGTCGGTCGCCTCGAGCGGCTTCGCGTTCCCGCTGCCGCCGTCGGTCGTCCGCACCAGCCCGGTCGCGAGGAGCCCGGACAGCTGCCGCGAGATCGTGGAGCGGTTCAGCCGCAGGTAGCGGGCGATGTCGATGGCCATGCAGCCCGGGTGCTGGACGACGAAGTCGACGAGGGACTGGTCGACGACGCTCAGGACCTGATCCGAGCCACGGGCACGGATGCTCGCCCGACGGGTGATGCGGGCGAGCTCGGTGTACGCCCGGCTGATGTCGCTGTTCCGGACCTTGGAGCTCGGGTGGTCCATGATGGCTCCAGCCTGTCTGCGCCGGCGCCGGCCGGCGGTCTTCTCGTCCCGTCACCATACCGGCGGGTACGCCTGGTGTGGGGTCAGCGGGCGGCTGCCGCTGCCCGGAGCGCGGGGATGTCGAGCTTGATCATCTGCATCATGGCTTCGAAGACCCGGGCGTTGGCCTCCGGGTCGCCCGATCCGCTCATCAGCTCCCCCAGCATCGACGGGGTCACCTGCCACGCCAGACCCCAGCGGTCGGTCAACCACCCGCACGCCATCGGGCTCCCGCCGTCGGCGAGCAGCGCGTCCCACAGGCGGTCGAGCTCGTCCTGCGTGTCCACGTCGATCTGGAACGACACCGCGTCGGTGTGCGGGTGGCCGGGGCCACCGTTCATCGCGCGGTACGGCTTGCCGAGCAGCGTGAACTCGACGACGAGGGCACGGCCGTCGGGCATCCAGCTGACGCTGTCGACGCGGCTGTCGGGGAACAGTCCCACGTAGTACTCGGCCGCCTGCTCGGCCTGGTCGTCGTACCACAGGAACGGGGTGATGGTGGGCACGGGGAGCCCCTTCGTTCGGTGCTCAGTCCGCGGCGCTGCGGCTGAGCAGGTCGGCTTTCTCGGGATGCTCGTCGAACCACTTCCCGACGAACCAGCACATCGGCACGATGCGCTTCGTGGTCGACGACTCGACATCGGCGACGGCGTACTCGACGAGTTCGGCCGCGTAGCCGTGGCCGCGGTGCTTCGGGACCGTGTAGGTGTGCGGGAACGCCACCGCGTCACCGTTCACCCGGTAGTCGAGCACGCTCACGAGCTCGCCGCCGACGTACATCGCGTAGCGGTCCTGGTCGGTCTCGTCGCGGAACTCGTGGTCCATGCCCGCCATCATGCTCCCGGAAGGGCGTTCGTGCCGCCCGGGGAATGCACGACGTCGGGCAGCGTTGCAGGGACACCATGACAACCATCGGAATCATCGGCGCCGGCAACATCGGATCCCAGCTCGCACGACTCGCGGTACGGAACGGCCACCAGGTCGTCATCGCGAACTCCCGCGGCCCGGAGACCCTGACCGACCTGGTCACGGAACTCGGCGACGGCGCACGCGCAGCGACCCGCGACGAGGCAGCCGCAGCGGGCGAGATCGTCGTCGTGACGGTGCCGCTCGCCGCGATCGAGACGATCCCCGTCGAACCGCTCGTCGGCAAGGTCGTCATCGACACGAACAACTACTACTGGGAGCGCGACGGCCACATCGCCGCCCTCGACGACCAGTCCACGACCACCGCGGAGCTGCTGCAGGACCACCTGCCCGGCGCCCGCGTCGTGAAGGCGTTCAACCACATCGGCGCCGACGACCTGACCGGCCATGCGACGCCCGCCGGCACCCCGGACCGTCGTGCCCTCGTCATCGCCGGCGACGACGACTCCGCCAAGCAGACCGTCTCCGAGCTCATCGACGCGTTCGGCTTCGACGTCGTCGACGCCGGGCCCCTCGCCGAGGGCTGGCGCATCCAGCGGGACACCCCCGGCTACGGCCCGCGGATGACCGCCGCCGAACTGCGCGACGCCCTGGCCGCAGCGACGCGCTAGTCCGCCGCGCCGCGCAGCACCGGCACCCACCGCTGCTGTTTCGCGCTGAGCGACACCTCACGGGCTCCGCAGCCCGTGACCTGTCGCTCAGCGCGAAACGAGCCAGGGCGGAACGAGCGCGCCCGCTCAGGCCCGGTCGAAGATCGTCGTCATGTCGGCGATGTCGTCCTCGGTCGGCGCCCATGTCGTGCCCGCCGCGACGTTCTGCGTGATCTGCTCCGGCTTCGTCGCCCCCGCGATGACGCTCGACAGCCCCGGCTGTGCCAGGAGCCACGCGAACGTCGCCTGCAGCATCGTCACGCCCCGGTCGTCGCAGAACCGCTGGTAGTCGTCGAGCACGTCCCACGGGGCGTCCTCGAGCACCTGCGGCTTCGAGGTCGTCAGCCGCCCGTCGGCCGGGCCGCCCGCCTTCGTGTACTTGCCGGTGAGCAGCCCGTTGTAGAGCGGGAAGAACGGCAGGAACCCGAGCGCGTACGCCCGCACGGCCGGCAGGACCTCGGCCTCGGCATCCCGGGCGAGCGGGCTGTACTCGTTCTGCGCGGACACGAACGCGGTGGTGCCGGCGATCGACGCCGTGAGCTCGGCCTCGGCGATCTGCCACCCCGCGAAGTTCGAGTGGCCGACGTACCGGATCTTGCCCTCGCGCACCAGGTCGTCGAGCACCGACAGGGTCTCCTCGATCGGTGTCACGTCGTCGGGCCGGTGCATCTGGTACAGGTCGATCCAGTCCGTACCGAGACGCCGGAGCGACGACTCGACCGCGAGCCGCACGTACCGGCGGGACCCGCGGACGCCCCAGTCCGGGCCGTTCGCGCCCTGCATGTCCATGCCGAACTTCGTGGCGAGGACGATCTCGTCGCGGCGGCCGCGGATCGAGCGTCCGAGCATCTCCTCGGACATGCCCGGCACGCCGCCGTAGATGTCGGCGGTGTCGAAGAGCGTCACCCCGGCGTCCAGGGCCGCGGCGACGACGGCGTCGGTGCCCTCCTGCGACTCGGACGCGGTTCCCCGCCGCCCGAAGTTGTTGCAGCCGAGGCCGACGGTGGAGACGACGAGCCCCGAGGGGCCCAGGGGACGGTGTTCGATTCCGGTCATCACCCGACCGTACCGGCGACCCCGAACTGGGGCTGCGATCCACCCAGCGGTTGCCGCTACAACTGAGCATGGATCAGTCGACGGAAGGAGCGCCGCAGTGGCAGCGCATCGCATGCCCGAATCGGACCGGCCCCGTCGGCCCGTACCGGCCTGGGTGACCGCGCCGCCCGTCGACGAGGTCGCGCCCGAGCGGGTCGCCGCCGTCGGTCACGTGAACGCCTCCGACCGGGAGGCCCGCCCCACCCCCGCCTCGTCACGCGCCGCCCACGCGGCGCCGGTCCCACCGACCACGGTCACCCCGGCCGGGAACGTGCCCGCCGCGCACGCACCCGCGCACGCACCGGCCGCCGAGCCCGCGTCGATCGCCGCACTGGTCGAGGCCGACGCCCCGGTGCCCGACTTCCCGCCGCAGCAGGAGCTGCTGCCCCCGGCCCCGACGTCGCCGAACGTGCACACCGTGCCGTTCGAGACCCCGGCGGTGCCGCCGTCGTCGGTCGTCCCCGCATCCGGGCTCGTGGTGCCGGTCTCCCCGGTCGCCGCCGCACCCGCCTCGGCGGACGCCACCCCGCTCACCACCCCGTCACCGGAGGCCTTCCCGGCACCGCCGCCCGCCGCGCCCGCGGTGCCCGTCGCCGGACAGCCCCGGTTCTCGGTGCCCGGCCTCGAGCACGTGGTCGTCGAGGGCACCGAACCCGAGCCCGTCGGCCCGATCGGCTACCGGACGCCCCGACGCTTCGCCCAACAGCAGGCCGCGGCACGGTCGGCCGCACCCGCACCCGCTCCCGCAGTCGCAGTCGCAGCCGCACGGTCGTTCGACGCCGTCCTGCACGCGGCGCCGGCTGCTGCCGCTCCCGGCAGCCCCGCCGTCGCGACCCCGGACGCCCCGACGACCACGGCCGTGGTCGCACCCACCCCGGCGCCGCAGGGTGCGGGCGGGGGCGAGGCGGGCCTCCCGACGGAACTGCTCGACCAGCCCGTGGCCGCAGCCGCCGTGCCGGAGCCACGTCGTGCGCTCGGCGCGACCGCCGGTGCGGTGCTCGGTGCCGTCGCCGGGATCGCGACGATCGGTCTGGCGGCCTGGTGGTTCACCGCGCCCGCGACCGTGCACGGTGTCGGCGTGGTGCTCGGACTGCTCGCGCTGGTGCTCTCGATCGTGACGCTGCGCGACCGGACGGCCACGTGGCAGCGGCCGGTCGCGCTGCTCGGCGCCGTGCTCGGTGGTGTCGGCACGGTCGTGCTGCTGTGGGCGGTCGCGGCGGCGCTGCTGCCGCTCGCGGGGGTGACGCTGCCGGACGTCACCGGCACCGGCACGACCCCGACGCTCGCCCCGTAGCGCAGCGAGCGCCGCGAGCGCTCAGACGCCGTCGTCTCGGCAGGACGCCGCGTCGACGTCGAGACGCCCCCGAAAGTCGCGGCGTCTCGACGGCTCGGCGGCGTCGAGACAACACGCCGGCGTCTCGCCGCGCCCACCAGCCCGAACACGCCGGCGTCTGGCCGCCGATGCACGAGCTCAGACGGCGCGGACGACCCCGCGGGACAGGATCGCGTTCGTCAGCGCGTCGATCGGCTCCCGCTGCACCGTCGGGTTCGCGATGAGGACGTAGTCCACCGCCGGCAGGTCCGGCAGCCCGAGCCGCTGCGACACCTTCACCAGGTCCGCCGGGATCAGCGAGTGCGGGAACACCGCGACGCCGATGCCCGCGCGCACCGCGGCGAGCACCCCGTTGACGTCGCGGGTGTTGCAGGTGATCCGCCAGGTGCGGCCGGCGGCCTCGAGGGCGTCGATCGCCATCTGCCGGCTGATGCTCGGCGCCTGGTACGCGATGAGCGGGACGGGTTCGCCGGATTCCAGGGCGATGCCGTCCTGCGCCATCCACACCATCTGGTCGGTGGCCACCCGGGTGCCCTCGGCGGACTCCCCCGCCGTCTGCTTGATGAACACCAGGTCGAGCTGGCCGGCGTGCACCCGGCGGAGCAGCGGTGACGACTGGTTCACCGTGAGCTCGAGGTTCACCTGCGGGTGCAGTCGTCGGAAGTCCCGCAGGATCCGCGGCAGCTGGGTGATGGCGAGGTCGTCCGCCGCCCCGAACCGCAGCCGTCCGCGGGTGGCCGCGCCGGAGAAGTAGGCGTCGGCGGTGGCGTGGGCCGCGAGGATCGTCCGCGCGAACCCGGCCATCGCGTCCCCGTTGTCGGTCAGGGCGACGCCGCGGGTGTCCCGGGCGACCAGGGTGCGCGCCACCGCGGTCTCCAGGCGCCGGACGTGCTGCGACACCGTCGGCTGGCTGATGCCGAGCCGGGTGCCGGCCTGCGTGAAGCTGCCGGTCTCCGCCACGGCCAGGAACGTCTGCAACAGGACCGGATCGAGCACGGGCACCTCGTTCGTTCGCGCGGCCGTTCGCGGGGTCATTCGACATCGCAATGGAGTGATAGCCACCATACGGGTATCGAATGGGCCGGCGCCACGTAGTTTCGTTGGGGTACCAGATCCACACCGACGTCCGGAGAACCCCGCACCGTGAGCGCGTCACCGACGACCCTCCCCCCACCCACCGAACCGCTCCCGATCCAGGCCACGCGACCGCCGTGGCGCCACACGCTCATCGCCCTGTCCGTGCCGAACTTCCGGCTGTTCACGGCGACGAATCTGGTGGCGATGACCGCCGGCTGGATGCAGCGCATCGCCCAGGACTGGCTCGTGCTGCAGCTGACCGGGTCGGTCGCGCAGGTCGGCATCACGGTCGCGTGCCAGTTCGCGCCGATGCTGCTGTTCGGGCTGCTCGGCGGCGTCCTGGTCGACCGGTTCTCGAAGCGCGCGCTCATGATGATCACGCAGGGAGCCTTCGCGGTGCTGTCCGCGCTGCTCGCCGTCCTGACGCTGGCCGGCGTCGTCGAGGCGTGGCACATCTGGGTGATCGCGTTCCTGGTCGGCATGGTCACCGTGATCGACAACCCGGCACGGCAGGTGTTCGTCACCGAGATCGTCGGGCACAAGCACCTGCGGAACGCCATCAGCGTGAACTCGTCGGTGTTCCAGCTGGGCGGCATGATCGGTCCGGCGCTGTCCGGGGCCCTGCTCGTCGCGGTCGGCGCCGGGTGGTCGTTCGGCGTGAACGCGATCGCCTGCGTCGCCGTCGTCGTGACGCTCGGGTTCCTCAAGGTCTCCGAACTCCACCGCACGCCCCCGACTCCGCGTGGCAAGGGGCAGCTCGTGGAGGGCCTCCGCTACGCCGTGCACAAGCCGACGATCATCGTGCCGGTGATCCTCGTCGCGTTCTTCTCGGTGTTCGCACTGACGATGCCCGTGCTGCTGTCCGCCTTCGCGTCACAGGTGTACGACGTCGGTGCCGGCGGCTACGGGGTCTTCAACTCCGCGGTGGCGATCGGCGCCCTGGTCGGCGCGCTGCTGTCCACCCGCCGGGCCGTCGTCCGGCTCCGCACCATCGTCGGCGGGGTGTTCTGGACGGGCGTGCTGCTCGTCGTCTCGGGGTCGATCCCGGCGATCGCACCGTTCACCGTCGCGCTCGTGGCGGTGGGGATGTCGCAGCTGCTGTTCCAGACCGCGTCGAACTCGCTCGTGCAGCTGTCGTCGAACGTGGCGATCCGCGGCCGGGTGATGTCGCTCTACGTCCTGGTGCTGCTCGGTGGGCAGGCGATCGGCGGGCCCCTGATGGGACAGGTCGTCGACCACTTCGGTGCGCACGTGGGGATGATGGTCGCCGGTGGGGTGCCGGCAGCTGCCGCCGCGGTGATCGCGCTCGTGCTCGCTCGCCGGGGCGGCCTGCACCTGGCGGTGCGGATGCGCCACCACCTGCCGGTGCCGGCGATCGTCGCCCACTAGCGGGGGCCCTGGCGGTGACCACCCGCCGGCCTGGAGGCACGTGGCGGTCCCGTCCCGCGCCTCCCGTCCGCCCGCTGGTCGCGCCGGGTCGTACGCGGGACACCGGTGCTCACGCTCGACGCCGCAGGATCCCGCGGTGTGTTGCGCGAACACCGGTGTCCCGCGAGGGGCAGTGCCTCAGTAGGCGACGCCGAAGCGCGTCCGGTGGTGCGCCGGGGTGACGATCTCGTCGACGAAGGCGATCGCGTAGTCGGCGCCGGAGATGTCCGAGTTGCCCTCGGCGTCGGCGAGCAGGACCTCGTCGGAGACGCGGTAGGTGCCGCGACGCTCGCCCGGGTTGTAGCTGCCGAAGGCCGCGGCGGGGCTCACGTAGAACCAGTCGACCTCGGTGCCCGAGGCGCGGAGGGCGTCGAGGATCTGCGCGTGGCTCTTCGCCTCGCCCTTGAAGGCGTCCGGGAAGCCGTCGGTGTCGAAGAGGCGGGGGCCGTCCTCGGTCACGCGCATCGAACCGGCGCCGCCGACGATGCCGAGACGCGCACCCGCTGCTGCGGCGGCGTCGACGAAGTGCTGGAACTTGTCCTTCAGCTCGCTGCCGTCCGCCTGCACGGCGTGGAGCGAGACGATGACGACGTCGGCACCCTTCGTCACCTCGGACACGAAGTCGGCGTCGAACGCGTCACCCTGCGCCAGGGTCAGGCCCTCGGCCGGCTCGAGCTTGCTCGTGTCGCGGGCGACCGCGGTGACGGTGATGCCGCGGGAGAGTGCCTCGTGGGTGATGGCGGAGCCGGCGTAGCCGGTGCCTCCGAAGACGACGATGTTGGTCATGGTGTTCCCTTCGTGGACGTCACGGGCGTCGGTGACGTTGACAGTCACCGTACAAGAGTTACTCTCTTTGAGTAAGTAGGCACCTGGCGGTGCGTTGCGGAGGACACCATGTCAGCACTCGAGTACAGCCCCTACGCGGCGGACTGCCCCAGTCGGCAGCTGCTCGACCGGATCGGCGACCGGTGGAGCGTGCTGACGATCGGCGCCCTCGCCGACGGTCCCGCACGGTACTCGGCGGTGGCGGCCCGGGTGCAGGGGGTCTCGCAGAAGATGCTCACCCAGACGCTGCGGGCGCTCGAACGTGACGGCATGGTGACGCGGACGGTGTTCCCCGAGATCCCGCCGCACGTGGAGTACAAACTGACCGAGCTCGGGCGGTCGCTGCGCACGGTGCTCGTGCCGCTGGAGGACTGGGCCACCTCGCACATGCCCGACGTCGCCGAGGCGCGCGAGGGGTACGACGCGCGCTGAGCACCCCGCACTCGGAATCCCCGACGGCGACGAGTGGTTGCCTGGGGACATGCGATCGATCGTCTACACGAAGCCCGGTGCCAGTAGCGTCCTCGAACTCGTCGAGCGGGAGATCCCGGAGCCCGGTGCCGGTGAGGTCCGCGTCCGCGTCGTCGTCTCCGGCGTCAACCCGACCGACTGGAAGGCCCGCGCCGGCGGCACCTACGGGGACGGGTTGCCGTTCCCCGAGATCACGCCGAACCAGGACGGCGCAGGCGTCGTCGACGCCGTCGGTCCCGGAGTCGAACGGCTCACCGTCGGCGACCGCGTCTGGCTGTTCATGGCGGCGGCGTCACGGCCGACCGGCACCGCGCAGGAGTACACGGTCGTGCCCGAGTCGCGCGTGGTCCCGCTGCCCGATGGCGTCTCGTTCGACGTCGGCGCCTCGCTCGGCGTCCCCGCGATGACGGCGCACCGGGCCCTCACCACGCACGAGGACGGCCCCGCACGCCTGGGCCCCGGAGCCCTCGACGGCTTCACCGTGCTCGTCGCCGGCGGCGCCGGTGCCGTGGGGCACGCCGCGATCCAGCTCGCCCGCTGGGCCGGAGCGACGGTCATCACGACGATCAGCTCGGACGCGAAGGCGGCACTGGCGACTGCGGCCGGCGCCCACCACGTCGTGAACTACCGCGAAGAGGACGCCGCCGAGCGCATCCGGTCGATCGCGCCGGACGGTGTCGACATCGTCGTCGAGGTGTCGATCCCACAGAACGCCGCGCTGGTCGCCGACGTGCTGGCGAACCACGGCGTCGTGTCGATCTACGCGAACAACGGCGGTGACGAGGCGACCCTGCCGATCCGCCCGAACATGAGCGTGAACGCCCGCTACCAGTTCCTGCTGCTCTACACGATCGGCGACGAGGCACTGTCCGCGGCGGCCGAGGACCTCACCGAGGCGCTGCACGACGGCGTGCTGCCGGTCGGCGAGGACGCCGGTCTCCCGCTCACCCGGTTCGCGCTCGAGCAGACCGCCCAGGCGCACGACGCGGTCGAGCAGGACACGGTCGGCAAGGTGCTCATCGACGTGCCCGAGGCGCGGTAGCCGCGACAGCGGATCCGGCTCGGCCTCCGCAGACGACGAACGGCCCCCGCGCACGCGTGGGGGCCGTTCGTCGTGGACGATGCGGGAGGGGTCAGCGACCCAGACGCGCGGCGATGGCTGCGGTGACCCGGAGCCGGGCTGCAACGCGCTCGCGTTCGATGTTGGCGGCGATGACGTCGAGGTCTTCGTAGTCGGCGTCGGTGGTGGTGTCGTTCCAGTTCGGCGAGGAGATCCGGGCACGCCCGAACGACGGCGGAGCAGGGTTCACGGTCGTCATGGGGGCATCGTACGTCGAGCGTCCGACAGAGCGTGTGAGCATCACGGGCCTTTCCTTGGATTGCGGTCGCGCTCGGGGAACGAGTAGGTCAACGAGAACGCGACGGCCATGAACGACGCCATCATCGCAATGTTCTTGGCGTCGAGTTCGGTGAAGGCGTCGGGGACCGGGGAGTCGACGGTGAGCATGCCGAACGAGTACTGGTCGGACCGGATCACCACCGAGACGTACGAGGTGTACCGCGGTTCGAAGCCCGGCAGGTCCTGGTCGCCGTCCACATCGGCGGAGCGGTCACCGACGATCCGGGGTGATCCCCCGACCAGCACCCACTCGAGGTTGCGGTCGCCGTAGGGCGTGCCCGCGCGGAAGACCCCGGCGGTGTCGCCGGCGCCACCGTGACCGATCGGCTCGAGCGCCCGCAGGTCGGTGGACAGCTGGTACACGTTCGCGCGGACGTCGGGCACCTTCGGCAGCAGGTAGAACGCCAGGGCCACGGCGACGCGGTCGGCGACGACCGAGAGTTCGCCGTGGCGATCGGACCGGGGCAGCTCGGTGAACCGGACGAGCCGGGTGGCGATCTGGCCGAACGCGTACCGGACCGCCGTCGACTGCTCGAGCTCTGCCGCGGTGGCGTTGTCCTCGGCCACCGACCGTGCGGCGTCGCTGCGCCGGGTCCGGACCACCTGCACCGTCACGGCGCCGACGAGCACGACGAGCCCGAACGCGACGAGCGACAGTCGGACCGCCGGCGTGACGAACAGGTTCGGCAGCTGGAACGCCGCGGTGGGCGCAGCGGCCACCACGATCGGCCACACGACCGTGCCGACCCGTCCTGAACGCTGTTGCCCCATGACCACGACGCTAGGTCACGCCACCGACGCGGACGGAGTTGTCCACAGGCGGGTTCTCCACAGGATCCAACGGCCTCCACCGGCCCGTCGCACGCAGCTGGTAAGCAGGACCCATGACCGACGTCAGCACGCCCGTTCCCGGATCCAGAGCCCTCGTCCTCGGCGGCGGAGGTGTCGCCGGCATCGCGTGGGAAGTCGGTGTCCTCGTCGCCCTGCAGGAAGCCGGCGTCGACCTCGACGCCGCCGACCTCGTCGTCGGCACCAGCGCCGGCAGCGTCGTCGGCGCGTTCGTCCGGAACGGTGCCGTCCAGCAGGCCTACGACCAGCAGCACACCCCGGCGCCGACCACCTACGAAGAGCCGGCGCCCATCGACGTCGAAGCCGTGCAGCAGCACATCGGCGCAGCACTGCAGGGCGCGACCGGCGAGCAGGACGCCCGCGCTCGACTCGGTCAGGCCGCGCAGCAGGTCGTCGGCGGGCAGAGCGACGACGAGCGCACGGCGACCTTCGGCGAGACGCTCCCGTCCACCGAGTGGCCGGAGAAGCCGCTCGCCGTCACCACGGTCGACGCCACCGACGGCACCTTCCGCCTGCTGTCGGCGGCCGACGGCGTGCCGCTCCCCCGTGCGGTCGCAGCCAGCTGCTCGGTGCCCTTCGTCTGGACACCGGTCGCCATCGACGGCCGCCCGTACGTCGACGGTGGCGTCCGTTCGGGCACCAACGCCGACGCCGCCGCCGGGTACGAGCGGGTGCTCGTCATCGCCTGCGGCCCCGAGGGCCCGTCGCCGTGCGGGCCCTGGCTCGACGTCGCCGTCGAGGCGCTGCGTGCCGGTGGTTCATCGGTCGAGGTCGTCGTGGCGGACAGCGCGTCGCAGCAGGCCTTCGGCACGAACTCGCTCTCGCTCGCCACGCAGGCGCCGTCGGCCGAGGCCGGCCACGCCCAGGGCACCGCGGTCGCCGAGCAGGTCGCCGCCTTCTGGGCCGAGGACCTGGCGAGCGTGCACGCATGAGCACCCCGTTCTCCGACCTCGACCAGTACATCGCGCTCCCCCGCGTCAACGGCATCAACATCAGCCCCGACGGCGCCCGCGTCGCGCTGACGGTCAGTGCCCTCGACCCGGACGGCACCGGGTACCGCCGATCGATCTGGCAGGTGCCCGCGACGCCGACCGCCGACACCGCCGCGCGCCCGGTCCGCCTCACACGCTCTGCCAAGGGCGAGGGCGGCACCGCCTTCACCCGCACCGGTGACCTGCTCTTCGTCTCCGCCCGGCCCGACGCCGACGCCACCGACCTCGAGGCAGCCCAGCTCTGGGTGCTGCCCGCGACCGGTGGCGAGGCCCGTCCGCTCACCCGCCTGGCCGGGGGCGTCGGCGGGGTCCTGGCCACCGCGGCGTCGTCGGACGTCGTCGCGTTGACCGCCGACCTGCTGCCGGGGGCCGGGTCCGACCCGGCGGCCGTGCTCGAGGCCGACGCGGAGCTCCGCAAGACCCGGAAGGACAAGCAGGTCCGGGCGATCCTGCACGAGACCTACCCGGTGCGGTACTGGGACCACGACCTCGGCCCGGCACAGACGCACGTCCTGACCATCGACACGGCCGACAGCGACACCGACAGCGACGCCGCCGTCGCCGGCGCCGGCCCCGTCCAGCCCGTCGACCGAACACCGGCACCGGGCCGCTCGCTCGACCACGTCAGCGGGGCGCTCACGCCCGACGGCTCGGTCCTGTTGGCATCCGTGGGCGTCCGGGAGGCCCGTGGAGATCGCTCGACGCTCGTCACCATCGACCTGTCCAGCGGCCACCGCACGGTGCTGTTCGACGACGTCGACGTCGACCACGAGATGCCGACGCTCAGCCACGACGGTCGAACGATCGCCTGGGTCCGCACCGTCCGCTCCACCCCGGCCGGCGCGAACCAGCAGGAGGTCTGGGTCGCCGGCATCGACGGCTCCGAAGCTCGCCGCGTCGCGACCGACTGGGACCGCTGGCCGAACGAGCTGGTGTTCGAACACGGCGACCGCGCGCTCCTGGCGGTCGCCGACCAGGACGGCCGCGCACCGGTCTTCCGCATCCCCCTCGACGGCGGAGCCGTCGAGCAGCTCACGCACGACGACTGGGCGTACTCGAGCCTGCGCGTGGCGGCGGCGACGGGCGTGGTCGTGGCGCTCCGGGCCTCCTGGGCGGCCCCGCTGCACCCGGTGCGGATCGCGACGGACGGCACGGTGACCCCGTTGGCGACGCCGGCGCCCCTGCCGGACGTGCCCGCCCACCTGGAAGAGGTCGAGACGACCGCAGCCGACGGCGCCCGCGTGCGCGGCTGGCTCGTCGTGCCCGAGGGCGACGGGCCGCACCCGCTCGTCCTGTGGATCCACGGCGGACCGCTCAACTCGTGGAACCAGTGGTCCTGGCGCTGGAACCCGATGCTGCTCGCCGCGCGGGGCTACGCCGTGCTGCTGCCGGACCCCGCACTCTCCACCGGTTACGGACTCGACTTCGTGAACCGCGGCTGGAACGCCTGGGGGCAGGCGCCGTACACCGACCTGATGGCGATCACCGACGTGGTCGAGGCGCGGGCGGACATCGACGCGACCCGCACCGCCGCGATGGGCGGGTCGTTCGGCGGGTACATGGCGAACTGGGTCGCCGGGCACACCGACCGGTTCCGCGCGATCGTCACCCACGCCAGCCTGTGGGCGCTCGACCAGTTCAACGGCACGACGGACATGTCGCAGTACTGGTCCTCGATCTTCGACGCCGACGGGATCGCGGCGAACGATCCGCACCGGTTCGTGGCCGACATCACGTCACCGATGCTCGTGATCCACGGCGACAAGGACTACCGGGTGCCGATCGGTGAGGGGCTGCGGCTCTGGTCCGAGCTCGCGGAGCACCACGCGGCGTCGGACGGCTCGATGCCGCACCGGTTCCTGTACTTCCCGGACGAGAACCACTGGGTGCTCGCCCCGCAGCACGCCGTGGTCTGGTACGAGACGGTGTTCGCGTTCCTCGGGCAACACGTGCTCGACCAGGAGTGGGAGCGGCCGGCCCTGCTCGGGTAGCGTACCCGCTCGGCGAACCGGGGCGGGCCGCTAGACGAACGCGGCCTGCCCGGTGATCGCCCGCCCGACGATCAGGGTGTTGACCTCGCGCGTGCCCTCGTACGAGTAGATCGCCTCGGCATCGGCGAAGAACCGGGCCACCCCCTTGTCGAGCACGATGCCGTTGCCGCCCTGCACCTCGCGGCACCAGGCGACGGTCTCCCGCATCTTCGCGGTGGCGAACGCCTTGGCCATCGCCGAGTGCTCGTCGCCACCGACGCCGGCGTCCTGCATGGCCGAGGCCTGCGTGCACAGAGCGATCGAGGCCGTGATGTTCGACAGCGACTTGACGAGCAGGTCCTGGACGAGCTGGTGTGCGGCGATCGGCTTGCCGAACTGGATCCGCTCGCGGGCGTAGGCCAGCGCGGCCTCGTACGCCCCGACCGCGATGCCGACGGCCTGCCAGGCGACCTCGGTACGGGTCAGTCGGAGCACCTCGGCGGTCGAGCGGAACGACGTCGCGTTCTGCAGCCGACGCGACTCGGGCACGCGGACGTCCTGCATGACGATGTCGGCGTTCTGCACGCCGCGCAGTGCGATCTTGTCCTCGATCTTGGTCGCGGTGAAGCCCGCGGTGTCGGTGGTGACGAGGAAGCCCTTGACCTGACCGTCGGCGACGTCCTTCGCCCAGATCACGACGACGTCCGCGAAGGTGGCGTTGCCGATCCAGCGCTTCTCGCCGTCGAGCACCCACTCGTCGCCCTCGCGCCGGGCGGTGGTGCGCAGACCCTTCGCCGAGTCACTGCCCGAGTACGGCTCGGTGAGCCCGAACGCCCCGACGATCTCACCTGCGGCCATCCGCGGCAGCCACTCGCGCTGCTGCTCGTCGCTGCCGGCGACCGCGATCGAGTTCATCGCCAGGCCGGACTGCACGCCGATGAAGGTGGCGACGCTCGCGTCCACGCGTCCGAGTTCGAGGGCCGCCCAGCCGCGGTACACGGCTGAGTTCTCGAACTGCCGCACGAGCGGGACGCCCGGCCCGTACATGCCGAGCTCGGCCAGCGGCGCGATCACCTGGATCGGGAACTCGGCGCGCGCCCAGTACTCGTCGGCGATGGGCGCGACCTCGCGCTCGAGGTACTGCCGGAGCTGCCCGAGCGACGCGCGCTCCTGCTCCGTGAGCTGCTGCTGGAAGCCGTAGAAGTCCGATTCGAGCAGGGGCGTCGCGGGCATCGTCGTTGACATGGGAACCACGATGCATCATTCTCGAAAACGTTGCAAGGGAGGATCGCGTGTACACATCGGATTCAGCGCTGCGCGCCTTCCGGGAGGCCCGTCACACCTTCATCGCCGGCTCACGGATCGACATGGGGGCGTTGGCTGCCGCACTCGGCGTCGACCGCACGTCGCTGTTCCGCTGGGTCGGCAACCGTGACCGGTTGCTGTCCGAGATCCTGTGGTCCCTCGCGGTCCCGACGCTCGACGGGGCCACCCACGCCGCCGACGAGATCGGGGCGACCGGAGCAGCCCGGCTCGTCGTCGTGCTCGACCGGTTCACCGCCGACCTGATCGACGCCCCGTACTTCCGGGCGTTCCTGACCCGCGAACCCGCTCGGGCGATGCGTCTGCTCACCACCTCGGACAGCGACGTGCAGAGCCGGTTCGTCGCCCGGGTGACCGCACTCATCGAGCAGCAGGAGTCGTCCGGTACGTTCGATCCGGCACCGTTGTCGGCTGAGGAGCTCGCACGGCTGCTCGTCCGGATCTCCGAGTCGTTCACCTACGCCGAGTTCATCTCCGGTGAGACCCCTGATCCCGACCGGGCCCGTGCGGCGTTCGAGTACGTCCTGCGGCCCGACGCGGTGCACGCCACACCCGCACCACCGATCGGAGACCGATGACCATCGACGAGTACCCGTTCCGCCGGACCTACCCCACCAGGTGGAACGACAACGACATGTTCGGGCACGTCAACAACACGATCTACTACTCGGCGATGGACAACGCGTCGACGTACTGGTTCCGCGAGGTCGCCGGGCTCGACCCGTTCTCGTCGGAGTGGATCGCCGTGCTGGTGTCGTCGAGCTGCCGGTTCGTCGAGTCCGCCGTCTGGCCGGACGTCATCGAGGTCGGGATGCGTTCGAAGCACCTCGGCAACACGAGCCTGTCGTGGGAGTTCGGGCTGTTCCGCCAGTCTGACGGCGCCCTGCTCGCCACCGGTGAGTTCGTGCACGTCATCATCGACCGCGAGGGCGCCCGCCGTCCGATCCCGCTGCCCGCCGAACTCCGCGAGCTCGTGACCGGGTCGATGGTCGCGCCGCAGCCCGCCGTCGCCGACTGACCGGGACCCTTCGCACAACCGAAGTGCCCCCGAACCCCGCGATCGCGCGGTTCGGGGGCACTGCGGTCGTGCAAGCGGCGCTGGACCCGAACGCCAGCGCCGCGGTCCGGGGTCAGATCAGGTCGTCGGTCAGGTGGTTCGGCGTACCGAAGCGGCCGGAGTGAGCTACTCGCCCGCGACGCTCGGTTCAGAAGCGGACTTCAGCCTGTATCGCGATCCGCCTCGAATCGTTCCGGGCACTCGCTCAATCACGCCCGAGTCGACAAGCTTCTCGAAGAGTCGACGAACTGACCGGTCAGCTTCTGGACGATTGAGTAGCGCACGCGCTTCTCGATTGTTGATCGAGGACCGAACCTTCAGATACTCCGCAATTCGAGATTCGGGTGACGCAAGGGCCTCGTGCCAAATGATCACGAGAACGGAAGTACCGGTGTCCTTGATCTCAGGATCACGCAGATCCAGTTCGCGCATCGCGGCAAACGCCGTGTTGAGCCCTTCACCGACGTCCTGGTTTGGAGCATCAGGGAACTTGTTCAGCAGGCGGACGACCGACGGGTTCCGCGAAAAGCGCTCAGTAAGAATGTTCTTTGCGGTGATATTTGCAGGGAGGGAGCCGGGGCTCTGCACTTCGATCCGATTATCGAAGATGCGCACATGGACATCGTCGTTCACTGCATAATCGCGATGAATCACCGCATTGGTAATGATTTCATGCAGTGTAGTTTCCGGATACTTGATCTTGGTCAAGCCCTCAGCGTCTAGCGTCGGAATCTGCTCTACCTGATCCGTCGTTTGGTGAACCGCATCGGCAATCTGGTCGTAAAGACACCCCTCAATCGCAATCGGCGGATATGCAAGGTGCTCTCGACTTCCCTCTGCATCGCTGGTGGTGTAACGGTAGAGCTTGACGCTTGCTTTGGGGAGGTGAATCTGGGGCTCATCGTGGAACAATAGCGTTCCCGCAACAGTCGGCAGGTCATTCAGAATTAGCTGCTGCTTCCGAAGCCACTTCTCCGGCGTATTCGAGGGCACAACCCCTTCGACGAAACCCGCGATTATGGGCGATTCGATAAGATCGAGGACCGAATAATTGAGGGCTTCGGTCTCATGTGTTGTCAGACCTTTTTGACGGGCAAGGGAGGCTTCATCATCGACCGGAACCGACTGCGCACCGCGACGGACGTATGCCTTTCCATCCGAAGCTCTCTTGATTTCGCGACTTTTCTGAACGGTCGCGTGCAGCACGATCGTTCCGAGTGAAGCGTGCCGCAGGAATTCGTAATCAAATTCAGTCCCGTACGGAAAGAGCGCCTCAAACGCCTGAAGATGACCGTTGAATTGCTCAACATCCTCGGCCCCCTTCCAGAGACCGTCGTCCTCAATTCCGACGAAAAGCTCACCTCCGTCCGCATTGGCAAAGCCGGAGATAGTCTTAGTAAGCTTCCCGGGAGCAATGTCTTTCGACTTCCGGTCAAAGAAGTGATCCTCGTCGATCGCGCCGAGATCCTCTGCCTGCTTGTCAGAGATGGTTGTTGTATCCATGGTCCCCCCGGGAACGTCATCTAGTGCGCTCAGCCTAGTGCTGAATGGACTCAGATGAGGTCAACGGTTAGGGCACTAGGCGTGCCGAAGCGGTGCGCCGTGATCGACACCGCCTGCTCGCGGACGAACGGCAGGATCTCGAGCCGCCCGGCCTCGGTCACCGGGCCGCCGTACACGGCGACGTCCGGACGTCCACCGACGGCCGAGTACAGCGCCGAGGTGTCCCCGCCGATGAGCCGCACCCGGGTCGACGGACCCGAGGCGACCGAGCTCGCGAAGGCCTCGTCGGACACCGTCTGCGACAGCGAGCGGACGATCGGCAGCGAACGGATCGCCGAGGCGACGGACGACGGCAGCGTCGCGGCCGTGGAGACCTCGATCGTCGTGCCGGCCCGGAGCGCAGCGGCGACGACGCGGACGAGCTCGACCACCGAGGCGTCGGGGTCCGTGTCCGAGCCGGCAACCGCGGCCAGCCGCACCTGCACCGACGGGAACGGCAGGTACCGGGCGATGTTCCGCTCGGCGGAGAGCGCCGACACGTCGGTCGCCGTGCCGAACAGCGTCGACCAGGCCTGCTCGTCCGACGCCAGCGCACGGTCGAGCACCTCCGAGGTCACGCCGGCGGCCCGTGCGAACGCCCGGACCGGGGCGGACGGAGCAGCCGACGCGGTTGCCGCAGCGGGCGTCCACGAACCGAGCCCGAGCAGGTAGTTCAGCCCACCGGCCTTCGTGCCGGCACCCACGGCCGACTTCTTCCACCCGCCGAACGGCTGACGCCGGACGATGGCGCCCGTGATGCCGCGGTTGACGTAGAGGTTGCCCGCCTGGATCCGTGACAGCCACGTGCCGATCTCGGCGGGGTCGAGCGAGTGCAGGCCCGAGGTCAGGCCGTAGTCGACCTCGTTCACGATGTCGATCGCCTCGTCGAGGGAGCCGGCGGTCATCATGCCGAGGATCGGGCCGAAGTACTCGGTGCGGTGGAACTCCGAACCACGGCGGACGCCCTGCCGGACACCCGGGCTCCAGAGCTTGCCGGTCTCGTCGAGCTGCTTGGGCTGGACGGCCCAGGACTCCCCCGCGCCGAGCTTCGTCAGGCCGTCGAGCAGCTTGCCCGAGGCCGGCTCGATGACCGGGCCCATCTGGGTCGCCGCGTCGGTCGGGTAGCCGACGGTGAGCGAGGACACCGCGTCGAGCAGCTGGTTCCGGAAGCGCTTGGACTTCGCGACCGAGCCGACCATGACGACGAGGGACGCGGCGGAGCACTTCTGGCCGGCGTGCCCGAACGCGGACGCGACGACGTCCTTCACGGCGAGGTCGAGGTCGGACGACGGCGTGACGATCACGGCGTTCTTGCCCGAGGTCTCGGCGAGCAGCGGCAGGTCGGGGCGGAACGAGCGGAAGAGCTCGGCCGTCTCGTAGGCACCGGTGAGGATGACCTGGTCGACCATCGGCGAAGCGATGAGCTGCTGGCCGAGGTCGTTCTCCGACACCTGCAGGAACGCGAGCACGTCGGCCGGGGCCCCGTGGGCGTCGAGCGCGGTCTCGATGATCGAGGCGAGCACGGCGCCGGAGCGCTCGGCGGGCGGTGCGGGCTTCAGCACGACGGCGGACCCGGCCGCCAGCGCCGCGAGGGTCGATCCGGCGGGGATCGCGACCGGGAAGTTCCACGGCGGTGCGACCAGGGTCAGCGCCGCGGGTGTGAAGGTCGCACCGTCGACGTCGTCGAGCGAGGACGCCAGGGTGCCGTAGAAGTGCGCGAAGTCGATCGCCTCGGACACCTCGGGGTCGGCCTGGTCGATGGTCTTGCCGGTCTCCGACGCCATGACCTCGATGAGGGCGGCACGGTTCGCCTCGAGTGCGTCGCCGACGGCGTGCAGCACGGCGCCACGTGCACCACCGGACCAGGTCCCCCAGACCGCACCGGCGGCCTTGGCGCGACCGAGCGCGGTGTCGAGCGCCGTGGCGGAGTCGACCCGGGCCTCCTGGACTGCGCGGACGCCGAGCGTCGACGAGGCGACCCGTGCGGTGATCGCGTCGCCCCAGGCGCGGACGGCGCCGACCGAGGGGTCGCTGTCCGGGGTGTTCTCGAAGTGGCCGGGGCCGGGGCGGCCGACGGCGGCGTAGCGGTCGGCGACACGGTGTGATGCCGGCGCTTCGAGCCCCTCGGGCGTCGCGAGCGGCACCAGGGACGCGCGGAAGCGCTCCTCTTCGCGGGCGAACAGCGGCGGCGAGGACACCAGCGAGAAGACCGCGGACATGAAGTTGTCCTGCGACGCGCCCTCCTCCAGGCGGCGGATCAGGTAGGCGATCGCGACGTCGAACTCGCCCGGGTGGACGACCGGCGTGTAGAGCAGGAGCGAACCGACCGTGTTCTTCACGGCCGACGCCTGCCCCTGCGCCATGCCGAGCAGCATCTCGAACTCGATGCCGTCCCGCACCCCGCGTTCGCCGGCGAGCAGCCAGGCGTGGGCGACGTCGAACAGGTTGTGCCCCGCGACGCCGACCCGCACGTTCGCGACGCGGTCCGGGGTGAGCGCCCAGTCGAGCACGCGCTTGTAGTTGGTGTCCGAGTCCTGCTTGGTGTGCCAGGTGGCGAGCGGCCAGCCGTGCACCGAGGCCTCGACCTGCTCCATCGGCAGGTTCGCGCCCTTGACCAGACGGACCTTGATGCCCGCGCCACCACGGGCGCGGCGGGCGGCGGACCACTCCTGCAGCTCCTGCATCGCGGCGAGCGCGTCGGGCAGGTACGCCTGCAGCACGATGCCGGCTTCGAGGCCGAGGAACTCGGGCTCGTCGAGGAGCTTCGTGAAGACCGCGATGGTGAGGTCGAGGTCCTTGTACTCCTCCATGTCGAGGTTGATGAACTTGGCCGGGCTGGCGGCTGCGGCGCGCTGGAAGAGCGGTCGGAGCTGTTCGACGATGTCGTCCACCGCGTGGTCGAACGCCCACGGCGAGTGCGGGTGCACCGTCGAGGACACCTTGATGGAGACGTAGTCGACGTCGTCGCGGGCCAGCAGCTTGTGCGTGCCCTCGAGTCGGCGGGCGGCTTCGCGCTCGCCCAGCACGGCCTCACCGAGCAGGTTGACGTTGAGGCGGACGCCGTCGCGCTTGATGCCGGCGATGGCCGGGCCGAGCTTGGAGTCGGTGGCGTCGACGATCAGGTGACCGACCATGTTACGGAGGACCCGTCGGGCGATGGGGACGACGACGTTCGGCAGCACCGGGGCCATGCCGCCGCCGAGCCGGACGAGTCCGCGGAGCGCGGCGGGCAGGAACCCGGGGGCGTCCGGGGCGATCTGGCGGAGCTTGCGGGCGGCGACGGCGAGGTCTTCCGGTCGCACGACCCCGTCGACGAACCCGACGGCGAAATCGAGTCCGGCGGGGTCGGCGAGCACGCCGGCGAGCTGCTTCGCGGAGCCGTCGACCGGGTACGACTCGGCCTCGGCGAGCCACTGTCGAACGAGCGCGACGGACTGGTCCGCCAGGGCGTCGTGGTCGATGGCGGAGTCCTCGTGCAGCGTCGTCATGGGTTCAGTGTGGAGGTCTGAGATGCGGTAGCGGAAGTGAGCGTTCCTGATGGATACCATTCAGTCGCGCTACCGTTCCGGTCGTGACCCGGCTAGCGTCGGACCATGCTCGACGTCCGCCGTCTCGTGCTCCTCCGTGAGCTGTCCATCCGCGGCACGATCGCGGCCGTCGCCGAGGCGGTGAACTTCACCCCGTCGGCGGTCTCGCAGCAGCTGAGCGCCCTGGAGCGGGAGGCCGGCGTGCAGCTCCTCCGCAAGGCGGGGCGACGGCTCCAGCTCACCCCGCAGGCCGAGGTGCTCGTGGCCGCGGCGGGCCAGGTGCTCGACGTCCTCGAGCACGCGCAGTCGCAGGTGGAGGAGACCCTGTCGTCCGTGCAGGGCCGCGTGCGGGTCGCCGTGTTCCAGTCGGCGGCCCTCGCCCTGATGCCGAGCGCCCTGCACGAGATGGCCACGGAACACCCGGACGTCCGGGTCGAGATGGTGCAGCGGGAACCGGAGACCGCGCTGAACGAGACGTGGGCTCGCGACTTCGACATGGTCATCGCGGAGCAGTACCCCGCCCATGCCGCTCCGCACCTGCCGGGGCTCGACCGATCCGACCTGACGACCGACGCGGTCCGGCTCGCCCTGCCCCCGCGCGACACGGCGCTGCGCCCGGTGTCGTCGCTCGAGGACGCCCGCACCATGCCGTGGGTGATGGAGCCCCGCGGGACCGCGTCGCGGCACTTCGCCGAGCAGGTCTGCCGGCGCTGGGGTTTCGAGCCCGACGTCCGGTACGAGACCGCCGACCTGCAGACGCAGATCCGCCTGGTCGAGTCGGGCAACGCCGTCAGCCTGATGCCCGACCTGATGTGGACCGGGCGGACGACGACGTGCCGGCTGCTCGAGCTGCCCGAGCGCCCGCGTCGGACGATCTTCACGGTGGTCCGCGCCGCTGGCGCATCGTCACCAGCCGTGCGAGCGCTCCGCGCCGCGCTCGAACGTGCCGCGTCCGTCGTCGGAGCGTGACACGGCGGTCTGGAGGCGCGGCGCGGGTCCGGCACGACGGCTGCGTACCTCCGTTGCCATCGTGATGATTCCGTGATCGAGCGATCGTCAGAACTGGTCAAGCGGGCGACATCCTTTGAGTGAGGGGCGCTGATCCGGCGTCCCGTCCCGGCATCCGAGGGGGATCCCATGAACCAGTCCTGCAAGTACACCTTCCGCCGCAGCGCGGCGATCGGAGCGGCGATCGCGATCGTCACGGCTTCGTCGGCGTTCGGCATCGGGGCGAGCGCCGCCTCCGCAGCGACCGACGAGACCGCTGCACCGAGCACCACCGCGACGTCGGCTCCGCAGAACGCGACCACCGCGACCACCGCGACCACCGCACTCGACACCACGGCGGACGACACCGGCACCGATACCGCTCCCGACACGGCGCAGCCCGCACCGGATGGCGAGACCGCCGACCAGGCACCTGTACCAGCACCCGCACCCGCACCGACCGACGAGACGGCGGCGCCGGACAACACCCCGACACCCACCCCGGCCGCGACCGCGCCGCCCGCCGCGGACACCACGACGACGACCCCCGCCGCCGAACAGCCCGGCCCCGAGGCATCGACGCCCGTCACCTGGGCGGAGCCGTCGAGCAAGGACGCGCCGATCGTCCTCACCGCGACCGCCGGCCAGCCGTTCTCGCACACCTTCACCGCCCAGGGCGGCGACGGCCCGCTGGAGTACCTGTTCAACCCGCTGAACTTCTTCCCGAACAACGACCTCAACGGCTGGTCCTGGAACGAGCAGACCGGCGTCCTGAGCGCCAACCCGCTGAGCACGATCGACGGGCCCGCACTGTTCGAGGTCACCGCGACCGACCTGCACCAGACCGCCGTGCAGTACGTCCAGGTCGACATCGAGCCCGGCGCCCCGGTGGGTGTCACGTTCGGCGTCGACAGCTCGGACTCCGACGTCAGCTGGCAGGTCGACGCCGACGGGACGATCCGGGAGTACGCGCCGGGTGGCACCGGTGACACCGTGGTGTCGGAGGTCCCCGCCACGGTCGGCTCCTCGATGACCCTCGCGGGCCTGGCCGTCGACGCGCTGGGCAACCGCACCACCCCGGGCGACGAGTACCCGCGCTCGACCGTCACGAGCACCACCGCGTCCGACGGCGTGGTCTGGGACCCGGACTGGTCGGCGAACACGGTGACGTTCTCGGAGCCGGGCACCCGCACACTGACGGTGTCCGAGGGCGGCGTCTCGACCTCGTTCACGGTCCGCGTCTCCGAGGCCCCCGCTCCCGTCGCCGGCATCACCATCGGGGTGCTCCCCGCAGACGGGACGTCCGGCGACCGGTGGGGTGTCGAGGGCGACGTGATCACCTACTACCCGGCGGACGGCGACGCGCAGCAGGTCGACGCGATCCCGGCCCGACAGGGTGCCCGGGTGCAGATCCGCGCCCTGGCCGTGGACGCCGACGGGCAGCCGGTCGGTGACCACACCGACCTCGCCTTCACGAGCGACGTCGCCAGCGACCGCATCGAGTACGACCCCGATGCTGCGGCCACGTGGGTGACCTTCGAGCACGCGTCGCCGCACACGATCACCGTGGCGTCCGGCGACGTGACGAGCACCATCCGCTTCGAGGTGCAGCCGACGGCGACGACCACGGTCACGACCACCCACACGCCGACCGCGTCGGGCACCCTCGCGTACACCGGTGCCGACGAGTCCGGCCCGCTCGCGTGGGCCCTCGGCCTGCTGGCATCGGGCGCCGGCCTGCTCGTCTGGCGCCTGCGTCGCCGACTCGGCTGAGGCACGCCACGGCGACCGCCTGACGGACCGGAGGCGCGGGGCAGGACTGCCCCGCGCCTCCAGTCCGTCTTCGCGCGTTCCTGTGGAATCCCGGATGGGAGCGGGGCACTGCGCGCCTCGAGCGCGCGGCCGCGGTGGACGGGGACTGAGAGCGCGTCATCCGTGGGCAGCGGGGGGGGGGCAGTCTGTTCGGAGGCCCGGTGCGCGTCCGCCTCGGCCGTCGCGCCGGTCCCGGTGCAGGTCGTGACCAATCCGTGACCGAAGGATCGTCAGGTCTGCTCCCCACGGGACATTCCCTGAGTAGAGGACGCTGATCCGGCGTCCCGTCCCGGTATCCGAGGGGGATCCCCATGAAGCACTCCTGCACATCCACGTTCCGACGCAGCGCCGCGGTCGGCGCAGCCGTCGCGATCGTCGCCGCGTCGTCCGCGTTCGGCATCGGCGCCACCGCGGCCGTCGCCGACACCGCCGACACCGCCACGTCCAGCACCACCGGGGTGACACCGACGGCACAGCCAGGAGGCACGACCGACCCGGCAGCGCCGGCCGCCTCCCCCGCTCCCGACGCTCCGGACGGGGCCACCGCCCCCGGCACGCCGGCAGCGGACCCGATCCCCACGCCGAGTCCGGATCCCGCAGGGCCGGCCGACCCGATCCCCACGCCGACGCCGACGCCGACATCGGCGGCCGCGGCACCGGCCGGAACGGAGTCGACCACGGCGGCCTCGGTTCCTGTCACCTGGTCCGAGTCGTCGAGCCCCGAGGACCGGATCGTCCTGCACGCGACCGCCGGCGAACCGTTCTCGCACACGTTCGTCGCGAACGGCGGCGACGGCCCGCTCGAGTACC
Organism: Curtobacterium sp. MCBD17_026; assembly: GCF_003234895.2. NCBI lineage: Bacteria > Bacillati > Actinomycetota > Actinomycetes > Micrococcales > Microbacteriaceae > Curtobacterium > Curtobacterium sp. MCBD17_026. Next base: position 2,173,012 of record NZ_CP126281.1, read on the forward strand.
TGTTCAACCCGCACACCACGCCGCCCGGTCTGCACTGGGACGAGAAGACGGGCGTCCTCAGCGGCACCCTCACCAACCCGGCGGACTCGTTCGACATCGACGTCGCCGCCACCGACCAGTACCAGAGCGCGACGCAGTACGTCCGCGTCGAGATCCAGCCGGGCGCGGCCACGCACATCGGCGCCCAGGTGTACTCGAACGCCGAGGGTCGCAATCCTTCCTGGTCGGTCGCGGGCGGCCCGGACGGCGGCATCGCCCCGGTCGGCGGCGGCGGTCTGATCGATGCGGTCCCGGTCGGACGCGGTGGGTCGCTCTGGGTCAGCGCCGTCGTCACGGACCGGATCGGGACCCCGCTCAACGGCACCGAGATGCCGTCGGAGTCGACCCTGACCAGTGACGACCCCGACGACGTCCTGCGCTACGACGACGATTCCAACACCTGGAAGGCGACCTTCGACGGCACCGGTCCGCGACGGCTCACCCTGCGCTCCGAGGGGCTCTTGCTGACGATCCGCATCGACGTCACGGACGCGCCGCTCGCCTTCACGGAGACGAGTTCGGCCGATGCCCCGCTCGACCTCACGGCGACGTCGGGCACGCCGTTCAGCCACCGCTTCTCGGTGCAGGGCGCGACCGGCCCGGTCGAGTACTCGCTCGCCGGCTCTGACGGCGGCGACGTCATCGGTGACGGGGACTTCTTCCGCTCCGAGTTCTCGATCGACCCCGCCACGGGCGTCCTGTCCGGCACGCCGCGCCCCGCGACGCAGTACGACTTCGAGGTGATCGCACGCAGTGGTTCCGAGACCGCGACGGCGCACGTCACCTTGACGGTCGAGCCCGGCGCCCCGGTCGGAGTCCTGGCGTCGGTCTACTACGGCGCTGAGGGCACGGAGTGGGAGATCGCACCCGACGGATCGGTCACCGAGTACACGATCGACGCTGCGGGGTCGGTGCAGACGAAGTCGGTCGACAGCGTGCCGGCGGACCAGGGCATTCCGTTGTTCGTGAAGGCCGTCGCCGTCGACGCCAACGGCAACCGCACGACGACCCCGGGCAGCCCGCACCCCGTCGTGACGAGCGACGTGGCCACTGACCGGATCACCTGGCTCGCGGCGGCGGAGTCCAACCAGGTCGACTTCCCGCACGCGTCGATCCACACGCTGACCGTGTCCAACGGAGGGGTCACGACCTCGTTCCGGGTCGATGTCCGAGCACACGCCGATGCCGCCGGGACCTCGACGACCCGTCCGGCGTCCGGCACGCTCGCCTACACCGGCGCCGACGAGTCCGGTCCCCTGGCGTGGGCGCTCGGCCTGCTCGCCGCCGGCGGCGGCCTGCTGGTGCACCGTCTGCGCCGTCGACGCGCCTGACACGCGGTCCGATGCGGACGGGAGGCGCGGTGCGGGTCCGCACCGCGCCTCCCGTCCGCGAATCGTGCGGGAACCCCCAACCCGGGTCACATTCTGATCAAGCACGTCGCGCACGTGCGCGGATAACCCCTACGATCCGATCATGCCGAGGATTCTCGGCGGATTCTTACGTTCCGGCACCCGACCGGACTTGAACCCTGGGGGACGAAGTGCGCCGTAGCACCTCCACCGTCCGACGCGCCTGCGCCGTCGGCACCACCGTCGCGCTGATCGGTCTCACGACCGGTCTGGGCGTCATGACCGCGACCGCAGCGACCGCTGCCGAGTCGAACCCGGCCGTCAGCGCTCCTGCGACGGCCGCCGCCGATGGCACCACGCCGGGCGACACCGCCACGGACGGCACCGGCACGCCCGCGACCGGCTCCGAGGCGGACGGCAGCACGCCGCCCGCCGGCGACACCACCGGTGACGACGCCCCCGCGGGCGACGACACCGGCGTGACCGGCCCGGACACCGAGCCGACCGACGCCGGCACCCCCGGTGCGGGCTCGACGGCGCCGGTCGGCACCCCCGCCGCCCCGGCCGCGACCACGCCGGCGAAGCCCGCGGCGACCGAGCCGTCCGTGCGCGCCGCCGCCGACCAGTCGGTGACCATCTCCGGTGACCTGACGGTCGGTTCGGAACTCGTCGCGAAGCAGGCCGGGTTCACCTCCGGCAGCAAGATCTCCTACCTGTGGACCGACGAGGCCGGCGCCACGCTGTCCGAGGCGGCCACCTACACGATCGGGCCGGCCCTGGCCGGGCAGCAGATCACCGTCACGCTCGAGGGCGCGGTCGTGGGCGAGGTCGCGACGACGACCACCGAGACCGCCGTGGCACCGGTGTTCGTCGACGAGGCCGGCCAGCCGCTCTCCGACGAGGACAGCGACCCGACCATCGAGGCGACGGCGGGCGAGGCGTTCTCGTACACGTTCCGTGCGCTGAGCACCCCGGCACCGGAGCTGTCGGCCTCGTCGTTCGACGACGAGGGCGACGAGCAGTCCACCCTGCCGAAGGGGATCGACTTCGACGCGAAGACCGGTGTGCTCTCGGGCACCCTGACCGACGCCGACGAGTACTTCGAGGTCCTGGTCACCGCGACGACGACGACCCCCAGCGGCACCGTCACGAGCGAGCAGTACGTCAGCATCGACGTCGAGGCCGGTGCCCCCGTCGGCATCGAGGTCATCACGCTCAACGAGGACGCGCTCCTCGACGGCACGTCGACCACCGCCTGGATCATCAAGCCGAACGGCGACGTCTACGAGGGCGACCTGCTCACGGACGACGAGCCCGTCAAGGGCGGCAAGGTGACCGTCGAGCAGGGCGGCACGCTCCTGGTCTCGGGCACGCAGGTGGACCGCTTCGGCAACGAGCTCTACCCGGAGTTCGACGAGGAGACGGGTGAGCCGACGTTCTTCACCCCGACAGTCACCTCGGACGTCGCGACCGACGTCATCGGGCCGTACTCCGACCTGGCCGAGGTCGGGCTCGTGTCCGTCACGTTCCCGCACGCCTCGACGCACACCCTGACCGTCTCCGGCGCCGCCGTGCCGAGCACCGTGTTCGCGGTCGACGTGCAGCCCACCGTCGCGCCCGTCGCGCCGGTCGTCGGGTCGACCACACCGGTCGTGCCCGCGGCGGTCGCCCACCACACCGGTTCCGGCCGGCTCGCCTACACCGGCACCGAGTCGACGGGCGCCCTCCCCTGGGCCCTCGGACTCGTCCTCGCCGGCATCGGCCTCATCGGCGCCCGCACGGTGCGCCGACGTCACGCCCAGCGCTGACCCGCGTCGTCTCCCGTCCGCCACGTGCCCGCGTGGCGGACGGGAGGCCCGTCACGGCCCCGTCCCGCCGCCACCGGATCCTCGGTGACGGAAGCGGCGGGGCCGTTCTCCGTCCCGCGGCGGCCCCGCGTCGGTAGCGTTGGCGACATGCCCACGCTGCTGCACATCGACTCCTCGGCCGACCTCACCCACTCCCGCTCGCGCGCACTGACCGCGGCCTTCGCCGACGCCTGGCGCGCCCGCGGCCCGGAGTACACGGTCGTCCGGCGGGACGTGCACGTCGACCCGCTCCCCCACCTGGAGAGCTCGGCGCTGCACTGGGCCGCCGCCGACCGCACCGCCGAGGAGACCGTCGCGCCCGAGGCCGAGGCCCTGCGTCAGGAGGTCATCGACGAGCTCCTGGCCGCCGACGTCGTCGTGGTGGGTGCGCCGCTGTACAACTACACCGTGCCGTCGACCCTGAAGGCCTGGATCGACCGCATCCACGTGCCCGGCATCCTGACCGGCGGCGTGCAGCCCCTGGCCGGACGACCCGTCGTCACCGTGGTGAGCCGCGGCGCGACCTACGACGCCGGCACCCCGACCGAGGGCTGGGACCACGGCTCCCCCGTCCTGCACATCGTGCTCGGCACCGCGCTCGGCATGAAGCTGTACCCGATCACCGTCAGCGCGACCCTGGCCGACCGACTGCCGGACCTCGCACCGCTGGCCGACCACGCCGCCGCGGAGTTCGCCGACGCGAGGACGACGATCGAGCGCCTCGCGACGACCCTCGGCTGAGGTCAGGCGGGCCGGATCTCGCCGGCCCGCCCGAGCAGCTCCGCGTGGAAGGCCGTCTGCGTCAGCGCGCTCGCGAGCAGGAACCCGGTCATCGACTCGATCCCGCCGCTGAAGGGCACCCGGGCCGCGACCTCGAACAGCGTCGGACGGTCCAGCGCATCGAGGGCCGCGGCGACGTGACGGGAGCGCTCCTCCCGGTGCCGGGCCAGGGTCTCGGCGCGGGTGACGACGTCACGGAACCGGTACTCGTGCCCCGGGCAGACCTCGAGGTCGGCGTACGGGTCGAGCCGCGCGAGCGACGCCAGGTAGTCCCCGAGCGGGTTCGTGCCGGTCCGGCCGCCGAGCCCGATGCCGGAGTTGATCCGCGGCAGCACGTGGTCGCCGGAGAACAGCAGCCCGTCGGCCTCGTCGAGGAAGCAGACGTGCCCGGTCGTGTGTCCCGGGGTCCAGAGCGTCCGGATCGTCCGACCGGGGATCGGCAGCAGGTTGCCGTCCTCGAGCACCACGTCGGCGTACGGCGCCTCGATCCGGCCCATCCCGATCCGGCGTCCGCTGCCCCTTGCTTCGACGACCCCGGCCCGCAGGTGCTCGGGCAGCCCCCACGTCGCGATGTCCGCGTCGTTCCGCTCGGCGTCGATCCGCTCCCGTTCGAGCGCGCTGACCTCGAGGCCGTGCATCGCCACACGAGCCCCCGTCGCCCGGCGGACGGCCGCCGCGGCACCCAGGTGGTCGGCGTGCAGGTGCGTCACGGCCACGAGCGACACGTCGTCCAGGCTCCGTCCGATCGTGGCGAGCCCGTCCCGCAGCTCGGCGAGTCCGCCGTCGGCCGACCACCCGGGGTCGATCACCGCGAGCGAGCCGTCCGACCCCTCGACGACGTAGACCAGGGTGGCGTCGGGCACCCCGAACCGGAACGGCACCGCGAGGGTCCAGATCCCCGGCCGGACCTGCTCGACGGGCGGCAGGACACCGTCGCGGAGCGCGGCGGCCTGCACGGGGCTGATCGGTTCCGGGGCCGGCGCTGCCGGCGGGGGCACGGTCGTCACGCCGGCCACCCTACCGACGCGAGCCCGACCTGCCCGGGGTGAGCCGGGCCTCCCGGCCGCGCATCCGCGCGAGTAGACAGGACCCATGGAGATCGCACCGATGCTCGCCAAGGCCGTCGCCACCGTCCCCGACCCGGACAGCACGAAGGGCGGGCTGCGGTACGAACCGAAGTGGGACGGCTTCCGCGGCATCGTGACCATCGACGGCGACGCCGTGGAGATCGGCAGCCGCGGCGCCAAGCCGCTCACCCGGTACTTCCCCGAGCTCGTCGAGGCGTTCCGCGCGCAGTTCGGCGGCCGCGACCACCCGGTCGTCCTGGACGGCGAGGTGATCCTGCGGTCCGGCGAGCCCGGTGCCGAGCGCCTCGACTGGGAGGCGCTGTCGCAGCGCATCCACCCGGCGGCCTCGCGGATCGCCAAGCTCAGCGTCGAGACCCCGGCGCAGTTCGTCGCGTTCGACCTGCTGGCCGTCGACGGGCAGGAGCTCCTCGACCTGCCCTTCGACGAGCGTCGTGAGCGCCTGGAACAACTCGGCGACGCGATGACCGACCCGCTCTTCGTCACCCGCACCACGCTCGACGTGGAGCAGGCCCGCGAGTGGCTCACCACCTTCGAGGGCGCGGGACTCGACGGCGTCGTCGCGAAGCCCCGCGCGCGGGCGTACGAGCCGAACAAGCGCTCCATGCTCAAGGTCAAGCACCACCGCACCGCCGACGTCGTCGCGATCGGCTACCGCGTGCACAAGAGCGGTTCCGGCGTCGGGTCGCTGCTGGTCGGCCTGTACGACGCGGACGGCGAGCTCCGCCAGGTCGGCGGCGTCTCCGCCTTCTCCGACAAGCGCCGGGCCGCGTTGATCGACGAGCTCGAGCCCGTCGTGCTCCGCGATGCGGACGGGAGGCCCGTCACCGGTGACGGGGAACGGTCACGGTTCTCGTCGGGTCGCGACACGTCGTTCGTCCGGCTGGCGCCGGAGTTGGTACTCGAGGTCCGGTACGACCAGATGGAGGGCGACCGGTTCCGGCACACCGTGCAGTTCGAGCGGTGGCGGCCCGACCGTGACGCGACGTCGTGCGGGTTCGAGCAGCTCGATGTACCGAGTGCGTACGACCTGAACGACGTGCTGTCCTGACGGTGGAACGCGACCCGGTGTCCGTTTGTCGCTGTTCTGTCCTGGTTCCGGAAAAGTAGTTAGCCGAACTAGTGAAGCCGTGCCAGGATGATGTCAGCAGCACGAGGCCTCCAGCCCGGATGCCCGGATCGAAAGCGGTCGACATGAGCACCAGCACGCTTGTCCGCCACCCTCGGCGGAGCCCCTTCACAGAAGTCCGAGAGGCACGGCGCCAGCGCGTCCTGCAGCTCAGCGCGGTCATCAGCGCCATCGCCGGCGTGACCGCCACGGCACTCGCACTCGTCACGGTCGGACTCGGCTCGTGATCGTCGACGGCATCACCGACGTGCACCGCGGCACCTGGTCGCGGCTCACCCGCCTGCACACCGCCAGCATCGGGCTGCCGACGCACACCACGCGCGTCGAGGACCCGGACCGTCAGCGGGACGTCTCCTCCGCAGCCTGAGGCTCGGCTGCCCGGCTGCCCGGCTGCCCGGCTGCTCGGCCGCTCGGCCTCAGCTGGGCTTCTTCGCCCGTGAGGGCTGCACACGCGGCGGCTCCCCGGGCATCTTCGGGAAGTCCGGCGGGAACGGCAGCTCACCCTCGCCGTTCGCCAGGTCCCGTTCCCACCACTCGAGCAGCGGTGCGATGCTGCCCGGCTGCTCCCCCATCGACTCCCACGGGTCGCCGGTCGTCCGCAGCCGCTCCGGCACCGTGCGGATCGTGAAGGCGGTCGGGTCGGCGGTTCGCAGTTCGTCCCACGTGATCGGCGTGGACACCGAGGCGTGCGCCAGGGCCCGGGGGCTGTAGGCGCCGGCCATCGTGCGGTCGCGGTTCGCCTGGTTGAAGTCGACGAAGATCCGCTGCCCCCGCTCCTCCTTCCACCACGCCGTCGTGACCTGGTCGGGCATCCGGCGTTCGAGCTCGCGTGCCGCGGCGATCACCGCGTGCCGCACCTCGAGGAACTCGTGCTCGGGGCGGATCGGCGCGAACACGTGCAGGCCGCGGTTGCCGCTCGTCTTGATCCAGGTGGTCAGGCCGACCTCGTCGAGGACCTTCCGCAGCTCCTCGGCCACCGGCACCGTGTCGCCGAAGTCGGTGCCGGGCTGCGGGTCGAGGTCGATGCGGAGCTGGTCCGGGTGGTCGCTGTCCTCGGCACGAGAGGCCCACGGGTGGAACACCACCGTGTTCATCTGGGAGGCCCACACCGCCACGGCCGGCTCGTCGATCACGAGCTGCGGGTGCGACCGGGCACTCGGGTAGGTCACCGTGACCGAGCGGACGTAGTCGGGCGCCCCCTTCGGCGGGTTCTTCGAGAAGAACTGCTCGCCGTCGACACCGCCCGGGAACCGCTGCAGTGAGATCGGCCGGTCGCCGTTCGCCCGGACGAAGGCATCGCCCACCGTTACGAGGTACTCCGCCAGGTCGAGCTTCGTGATGCCCGCCTCGGGCCAGAGCACCCGCGAGGGGCTGCTGATCCGGACCTCGCGGTCACCGTCGGGTCCCGGCACCCGCACCGTCGTCGCTTCGCTCGCCATGCAGCGGACCGTACACGCGTGCCGGGTGCCTGCCCGCAGCCGAGTATGCGCCTCGGCGCTCCCGCTGAACACCGGTGTTCCCTGGTCGAACACGCGCACGCCGGTGTTCAGCGCGCGGACACCGGTGTCTTGCGGCCAGGGGTCGGCAGGATGGGCGGGTGAACGCGTACCTCGGCATCGACCTCGCGTGGGGGCTCGGCTCCGAGCGCAAGGCCGCGAACGAGACCGGGCTGGTCGCGATGGACCACGACGGCACGATCACCGACGCCGGCTGGGCCCGCGGGGTCGACGCCGTCACCGACTGGATCGCTGCTCACCTCGGGCCACGATCCCTGATCGCCGTGGACGCCTCGCTCGTCGTGACGAACCCGACGGGCATCCGCGAGTCCGAGCGGCAGGTCGGGCAGCGCTACGGCCGGTGGAAGGTCGCGGCGAACCCGACCAACCAGGCGTCGGCGGCGAGCGCCGGTTCGGCGCTGCTCGACCGGCTGACCGCGCTGGGCGTCGGGTACGTCTCCGGCACGGAGTCGATGCGACAACGCACCGGTCCGGCGGTGTTCGAGTGTTACCCGTACACGACGCTGGTCGGGGTGGAGGAGCTCGGCTACGACGTGGAACGACCCCGGTACAAGCGGCTCGGCCTCCGGATCCCCGCCGTCGAGGCACGTGCCCGTCGCGCCGAGGCCTTCGACGAGCTGGTCCGGCGGCTGCGCGAGACCCCGCTCGACCCGCCGCTGCTGCTCGACTCCAACCCGCTGACGCAGCGGCTCGCCGACCCATCGGTGCTGCACGGTCCGACGCACAAGCACCGCGAGGACCTGCTCGACGGGGCCCTGTGCGCGTGGACGGCAGCGTTCTGGGAGCGACACGGCGACGACCGCGTGCAGATCCTGGGAGGTGAACCTCCCCACCGACCCGCTGGACGAGGCGGGCCGCCGGCCCGTCGTGGTGGCACCCGCGCGCCCGTCGCAGCGGAGGCCGCGCGGCTAGGGTTGAGCGGTGAGCGCGACGACCGAACCCCTGCACATCGGGCTGGTGTCGCTGCACACCTCCCCCGGAGACGAACCCGGTTCGGGCGAGGTCGGCGGCATGAACGTCGTCGTCCGGCACCAGGCCGAGGCGCTGGCCGACCTGGGCCACCACGTGGACATCATCACGCGCCGGTCCGCCCCCACGCAGCCGGACTCGGTGTCGCTCGTGCCGGGCGTGTGCCTGCGGTTCCTGTCCGCGGGGCCGGCGGAGCCGGTGCCCAAGGGCGAGCACGACGCGTTCATCGAGCCGTTCCGTCACGAGCTCGAGCAGCTCGGGCCGTTCGACGTCCTGCACTCGCACCACTGGTTCTCCGGGGCGGCCGCACTGCCCGTCGCCCGCGAGCGCGGCATCCCCCACGTGCAGTCGTTCCACTCCATCGCCGCCGACCCGGCCACGCCGCTGTCCGAGGGCGAACGCCCCGAGTCGGCGGGCCGCATCGCCGGCGAGGAACTGCTGGCCCGCGAGTCGGACGCCGTCGTCGTGGTGTCCGAAGCCGAGGCTTCGACCGTGCGCACCCGGCTCGGTGGGGACGACGCCCGCATCTGGATCGTGCCGCCGGGGGTCGACGGGTCCGTCTTCCGTCCCGCCGCGGTCGGTGCGCGCCGCGCCGCCACCCCCTACGTGGTCGCGGCGGCGCGCGTGCAGCCGCTCAAGGGGCTGGACCTGGCGATCGAGGCGATCGCCGACATCAGCCTGGAGGCCCGCCCCACGTTGGTCATCGCGGGCGACGTCTCGAGTGAGGCGGGCGACTACGTGGACGAACTGCGTCGGCTCGCCGACGCGCGGGGTATCGCCGACCACGTCACCTTCATCGGGCCGCAGTCGCGTGCGGACCTGGCGTTCCTGTTCCGCGGCGCGGCAGCCGTGCTCGTGCCGTCCCACTCCGAGACCTACGGGCTCGTCGCGCTCGAGGGCTCCGCTTCCGGGGTGCCGGTCGTGGCCGCCGCTGCCGGGGGCCTGCGTGAGGCCGTGGTCGACGGGGAGACGGGCGTCGTGCTCGAGTCCCGCGACCCGCAGGACTGGGCGGACGAGATCGAACGGATCCTGACGGATGCGGGGTACGCCGCCGGGCTCGCCGCTGCGGGGCGGGAGCACGCGGAGCGGCTGAGCTGGGAGCGATCGGCCGCGGGGCTCGAGGACGTCTACCGCCGGATGCTCGGGCGATCGTGAGCGGGACAGGCGGGCGGTTCGCCGCGTTCTGGGCGGCGCTCGACGCCGTGCCCGTCGAGTCGGACGCCGAGGCGCTGTACGACGTCGGATCGACCGCGGGACGGCTGCGGCGCGCGAACCTGACGCGGTACCTGGAGCAGGCCGGGGCAGGGGCGGACACGTTGCTCGTGGCCGAGGCCCCGGGGTGGCGCGGCATGACGAACACGGGTGTGCCGTTCACGAGCATGCGCGAACTGGGGCCGGGGTACTCGGCGCCACCGGAGCCGACGGCACCGTGGGAGGCCTCGTCGCGCGTCGTGCACGCCGCGCTGGAGGGCTGGCGCGGTCCGCTCCCGGTCGCGTGGGCGATCTTCCCGCACCACCCCTTCGTGGCGCCGGACCGGCTGACGAACCGGACGCCGCGTCCCGCCGAGGTCCGCTCGGGCGCGCCCGTCGCGCTCGCGCTGCTGGAGGCCCTCGGCGGCGTCGACCGGGTCCGGGTGGTCGCCGTCGGTCGGAAGGCTCAGGGAGCGCTCGCCCTGGCCGGAATCGAGGCGATCGCCGTGCGGCACCCGGCGCAGGGCGGCGCGAAGCAGTTCACCGAACAGCTGCGGACGCTGGACCACTAGCCGTCGGTCCGTCCCAGTCGAGTCCCGCTCAGGCGGAGCGGACCTCGACGCCCTTGGCCGCGAGCCGCTCGGCGACGTGGGCGGGCAGCGGTGCGGCGGCGTACACGGTACGGAGCTCCGGCAGGTCGAGCACGTCGTCCCAGTTCTGCGGGTCGAAGCGGTCGTCCGAGCCGTCCCAACCGGGGTGGACGTCCCGCAGGACCTCGAGGTCGGAGTCCACCGTGATCTCGGTGACGAGCGACAGGTGCGACGGCAGCAGGTCGAGGTCGTCGTAGTACTCGCGCGCCCGGTCGTCCTGCCCGTCGACGTCGAGATCCTCGTCGGTCTCGTCCTCGGCGTCCGGGTCGTAGGGGTCGAGGACGTCGAGGTCGTAGCAGAGGACGTCGAGCACCAGGAGCTTCGCGTTGAAGTCCGCGAACTCGATGGGCTCCTCGGTGGTGTTCGACTGCTGGTCCATGGCCGGAGCGTATCCGTCGCCGAGCGACAGTGTTGCGATCGCGAGAAACCTCCCTGTGGGACTGGACAGAAAGGCATCTCGCGCGCAAGGGTGACGCATGGCCACCACCAAGACGGACCGCCCACAGCAGGAGCAGCACGAGCTCCGGCGGGTCATCGGTCCCAAGCTCCTGCTGCTCTTCATCGTCGGCGACATCCTCGGCACGGGTGTCTACGCGCTCACCGGCCAGGTCGCGGCCGAGGTCGGCGGGGCAGCGTGGCTCCCCTTCCTCATCGCGTTCGCGGTCGCGCTGCTGACGGCGTTCTCGTACCTCGAACTCGTGACGAAGTACCCGCAGACCGCCGGTGCCGCCCTCTACGTGCACAAGGCGTTCGGCATCCACTTCGTCACCTTCATCGTGACGTTCATCGTGATGTGTTCCGGGATCACGTCGGCGTCGACGGCATCGCGGGCGTTCGCGGCGAACCTCGGCGCCGGGTTCGGCATCGAGCTGCCGAACGGCGTGGTGATGCTCATCGCGATGGGCTTCATGCTCGCGGTGATGTTCATCAACTTCCGCGGGGTGAGCGAGAGCGTCAAGACGAACGTCGTGCTGACGCTCGTCGAGCTGTCCGGTCTCGTCATGGTGATCCTGATCGGGTTCTGGGCGATCGCGGGCGGCAACGCGGACTTCTCGCGGGTCGTGATGTTCGAGACGCCGGAGGACAAGTCCCTGCTGCTGTCGATCAGCACCGCGACGTCGCTGGCGTTCTTCGCGATGGTCGGCTTCGAGGACTCGGTCAACATGGCCGAGGAGACCAAGGACCCCTCGCGCATCTTCCCGAAGATCATGCTCACGGGCCTCGGCATCACCGCCGTGATCTACGTGCTCGTGTCGATCTGCGCCGTGGCCGTGGTGCCGATCGGTGAACTGGCCGGCAACGAGACCCCGCTCGTCACCGTCGTGCAGACCGCCGCGCCGGACTTCCCGATCGCCGACCTGCTGCCCTTCATCTCGATGTTCGCCGTCGCCAACACGGCCCTGATCAACATGATGATGGCGTCGCGCCTGCTCTACGGCATGAGCAAGCAGGGCGTGCTGCCGGGCTTCCTGTCCCGCATCTCCCCCGCCCGGCGCACCCCGTCGACCGCGATCGTCTTCACCACGCTCATCTCGCTGCTGCTGATCGGGTGGGTCTCGCTCGACCCGGACTCCCCCATCGTCGTCGTCCTCGGTGGCACCACCTCGCTGTTGCTGCTGACGGTGTTCGCCGTCGTCAACGTGACCGTGCTCGTGCTGCGCCGCGACAAGGTCGACCACAAGCACTTCCGCGCCGGCGTCATCATCCCGGTCATCGGCATCGTCACGTGCCTGTGGCTCGTCATGCCGTTCTCGTCCGGTCGCGACCCGCAGCAGTACCAGATCGCCGGCGCGCTGCTGGCCCTGGGCGTGCTGCTCTGGGTCCTGACCTGGTTCACCCACGGACGGAAGCAGGCCGAGAAGGCCCCGACCGGACTCGTGACGGAGCCGACGAAGGTGCAGCGCCCGCCGCACGACAGCTGAGCACCCACGCACGAATCCTGACGGTTCTGGTTCGCGAAGCCCCCGCTTCGTGAACCAGAACCGTCTCTCGTTGCCGGCGATGCACCTGCCCCGCGGCGAGCAACGAACCCCGACCGCGAACCGCGGAGCGTGCGATCACGGCGGGCCGCCGCACGCTTCCCAGGAGGCGCCCGTACGCTCGTGCTGCCCTTCCTGCTCCGCCCGCCCAGCCCGTCGAGAGGTCCGTCATGCGCCGTGTCGGCATCACCCTCGCCTCGGTGTTCGGCGCCGGGATCGTGGCGGTCGGCATCGGCGTGGTCGTCCTCGTCGTGATTGCGGTCAACTCGCTCGCCGACATCGCGAAGTCGAGCGCCGCCACCCCGACTCCCGCGTGCCCGGCCGTCGCCTCGAAGACGATCGGCGGGATGGTCGTACCGGCCGGACCCGTCGGCGGCTTCTGCCAGGACCGCCTGGTCAACGCCGCACACGTGATCGAAGCCGCCCAGGCACTCGGCATCGGTCCGCACACGCAGGCCGTCGGGGTCATGACCGCCATCGGGGAGTCGAGCCTGGTGAACCTCGACCACGGCGACGCAGCCGGCCCGGACAGCCGAGGCCTGTTCCAGCAGCGCGACAACGGCGCCTGGGGCACGTACGAGCAGCGGATGGACCCGTACACGGCCGCGTCGATGTTCTACGCGAAGCTGGTGAAGGTGCCCGGCTGGAAGACGATGAGCCCGACGCAGATGGCGCACGCGGTGCAGATCAACTCGGACCCGGACCACTACGCGAAGTCGTGGCCGCAGGCGAAGGCGATCGTCGAGGAGCTCACCGGCCAGGACGTGCCGGACACCGCTCCCCAGGGCTGACCGCTCACGAGGCCACCGCCTTCGTGTCCTCGTCGAACTCGACGATCGCGGCTCCCCCGGAGTGCACGACGACCTGTGCGCGGAGCCGGACCGACTGCTCGTCGAGGGCGCACGCGCAGGCGTCGACCCACTCCCAGTCCACCGGGTAGAGCCGGTCGGCGTCAGGACGCTCCCACACGAGCACGACGTCGACGGCCCCGAGCTGCGCCACGATGTCCGCGATCAGGGCCGCGAAGTCGTCCACGTGCTCGTCCGGGGAGTACGGCAGGTCGGCGATCGGCAGCAGGAACGGGATCGACATCCCCCGGTCGTCGAGGAACAGCACCCAGCACTGCCGGCGCAGCGGTCGTTCGACGACGGCTTCGACGAGTCGGACGACGTCGTCGTCGGTGTGGACGGGTTCACGGATCAGGCGGTCGAGCATCTCGGTGTCAGGCATGGCTCCAGCGTGTCGGTTCGAACACCGCCAGCGAGGCGCACCTCGGCTTCTGTGGAGAGACACGCGACCCTGCCCACCTGTGGAGGAAGAAGCGCCTAGATGCCGTGTGTGACCGAGCTGTCGACGAGCAACAGCGAGGCGAAGAACACCGCCACGATCGCCGCCATGCCGACGAGCACCACCGGCCAGGTCAGCCGACGCCGCACGAGCCGCAGCACGCAGACCGCGAGCGTCGCGACCAGTACCGCCGCCACGACGATCGGCCCCACGACGACGACCGAGTCACCCAGCGTCTCGTTGCAGGTGTTGCCCGGGGCCGCGCACGACACGAACGCGAGCGACATCAGTCTGATCGCCCACCCCGCTGCCAACGCGCCGACCGTGAGCACCACGAGCAGGGCGGTGGAGGCGACCACGTCCGCGACGCGGCTGCGGCCTGTCAGGGGGTGGCGGGCCTCCCGACCGAAACGTGCCGGACCGGACCCGAGCGGATCGGGACCCGCGCCGGCTGGCGGGCCGCTCTGGCGCGCGGGCGCGCCCATCAGGAGCGCCGGCCGCGCGTCGACCAGAGGGCGAGCGCGATGAGGACGGGCTGACCGAACAGGCGGACGAAGCGCTTCTCGTCACTGTCCAGACCGAAGGCGTCGCGCCGGTTCATCCACTGCGACAGGTTGCCGGGGAAGATGACCGTGAAGAACACGGCCGCGACCGAGCCGACGAAGCGGCGGGTCGGCTTCGGAGCGAGCACCAGGGCCGAGCCGAGCGTGATCTCCGCGACCCCCGACGCGAGCACCGTCGTGTCGTCGTCCAGTGGGACGAAGTCGGGCACCTGCGCCGTGAACTCCTTGCGCGCGAAGGTGAGGTGGCTCGTGCCCGCGACGACGAGGGCCAGGCCGAGCAGGACGCGGAAGACAGAACGCATGCCCCCATGGTGCCCGCTCCCTCGATCCGGTGCCCGCGCTGCGCGACGTGGACGTGCACGAAGCGAGGTTCACTCGCTATCATGCGGTCCATGGGAGCAGTCGCTCGGGACCACGAACCGCCGGCAGCTCCGGCGACCTTCGCGGTGTTGCTCGGACCGGTCGCGTTCTACCTCGGCATCATCGTGCCCGCGCAGTCGACCGTGCGGCACGTGCTGCTCGGCGCCGTGTTCGGGCTGGTGTGCGTGCTGAGCGGCTGGCGGGCGATCCGGATCGCCGGTCGGCGTCGAGCGGTGCAGGCGTGGTCGTGGATCGGCATCGTGATCGGGACCGCCGGGCTCGTCATGCTCGTCTGGCAGGTGCTCGTCATCGTCACCGGGGGCGCGTTCCCGCCGCCGTTCTGGTCGCCGTACGCCAACCGCTGACGCGGTCCGGCCTGGAGGCCCGGATCGGGTCCGCCCCGTCGCGCGCGGCTCCGGTCGGTCCGGATCAGGGCCGCCCCGCCTGACGACGCCGGGTCACCAGCCGAGCGTGCCGGGGGCTCCCTTGAACGGTCCGACGATGTCCGACGTGATCCAGCCACCGTAGAAGTCGCCGTCCTGCGCCTGGACCCGTTCGCCGCCGACCTCGCACGAGTCCATCGCCGACGGGTAGATCGCCACGCGCTCCCGCAGCGACTCGTAGCCGGGCACGGGCGTCGGGTAGTTCCAGGCGGCACGGCTCGCGACCGTCCCGTCGCCGCCGACGACGTCGAAGTAGCGCGCCAGGCCCTTGAACTCGCACATGCTCGAACCGGACGCCTTCACGAG
The DNA here is from genome assembly GCF_003234895.2 of Curtobacterium sp. MCBD17_026. NCBI lineage: Bacteria > Bacillati > Actinomycetota > Actinomycetes > Micrococcales > Microbacteriaceae > Curtobacterium > Curtobacterium sp. MCBD17_026. Next base: position 2,188,506 of record NZ_CP126281.1, read on the forward strand.
CGCGCCCTCGGCCAGGTCGGCCGTCGGCAGGTAGTAGACCGGCGGGTGCGAGGTCTCGAGCACGCGGAGGGCGTCGGTCGTGTCGGCGACGACCGTGCCGCCGAGACGGACGACGACGCGGGCGGTGACCCGCTCGACGGCGGGTGGGCGGGGGTAGTCCCAGACGGACTCCTGGCCGGGGCCGGGCTCGGTCCTCTTCGGGTGGCGCATGCTCCAGGTCTACGCCCGGCGCCTGCGGTGCGGCCGCGTGCGTGCGCGGGGCTGCTTTCGTGCGCCCGACCTTTCGCGCCCAGCGACAGTTCACGGGATCGGCGGCGCGAGAAGTGTCGCCCACCGCGAAACCCCGCCGCGCACGCGCTCAGCCAGCCGCCCGAACACCCACAGCCCGCACGTGCGCGCGACCGCCTCCGGGTGCACCATGGGCGGGTGACGACGACGACACGCACCCTGTTCCGACGGAAGCCCATCGACACGATCGATGACGAGGCCGGGGGCGAGGACGGCCTGAAACGGCACCTCGGTCTGTGGCAGCTCACCGCGATCGGCATCGGCGGCATCATCGGCGCCGGCATCTTCACCCTCGCCGGCACCGTCGCGAACGGCGTCGCCGGGCCCGCGGTGCTGATCAGCTTCCTGGTCGCCGGGGTCGCGAGCGCCGCCGCTGCCCTGTCGTACGCCGAGTTCGCGGGGCTCATCCCGAAGGCCGGCAGCGCGTACACGTACGGCTACGCGGTGCTCGGCGAGATCGTCGGGTGGTTCATCGGCTGGGACCTGCTGCTCGAGTACACGGCGATCGTGGCGGTGGTCGCGATCGGCATCTCCGGCTACGTGGGGTTCCTGGTCGGCCAGTTCGGCATCGACCTGCCCGCGTGGATGCTCGGCGCCCCGGGCACCGGTGACGGGCACGTGATCGACGTCTTCGCGATCGCGCTGTGCCTGCTCACCGCGTTCGTGCTGACGCGCGGCATCCGCAGCGCCGCCCGGTTCGAGTTCGTCGCCGTCGGCATCAAGGTGGCGCTCGTCGTGCTCATCGTCGTGCTCGGCGTGTTCCACATCAACAGTGCGAACTACTCCCCGTACTTCCCGTTCGGCTTCGGCGGCGTGATGACCGGTGCCGCGACCGTGTTCTTCGCCGTGTTCGGCTACGACGCCATGTCCACCGCGGCCGAGGAGTCCACCGACGCCCGCAAGCACATGCCGAAGGCGATCCTGCTGTCCCTCGGCATCTCGATGGTGCTGTACGTCCTGGCGACCCTCGTGCTCACCGGGATGCAGAAGTACACCGACATCGACCCGGCGTCGGGCTTCTCGTCGGCGTTCGCGTCCGTCGGCCTCGGCGGTGTCGCCAACGTCATCGCGATCGGTGCCATCGTCGGCATCGTCACGGTGCTGGTGACGTTCATGCTCGGTGCCTCACGCGTCTGGTTCTCGATGAGCCGCGACGGTCTGATGCCGAAGTGGTTCGCGAAGACCGACCCGAAGCGGCACGTGCCGACCCGCGTGACCTGGATCCTCGGCATCGCGTCGGCGATCCTGGCCGGGGTGCTGCCCATCGGTGTCGTCGCCGAGCTCACGAACATCGGCATCCTGCTCGCGTTCGTCGTGGTGTGCTCGGCCGTGGTGGTGCTGCGCTACCGGCAGCCCGACCTGGATCGCCAGTTCCGGCTGCCGTTCATGCCCGTCATCCCGATCATCGGCGTCATCGCGTCGCTGTGGCTCGTCACGTTCCTGCAGTGGGAGACCTGGGTGCGGTTCGCGATCTGGTTCGCGATCGGGCTCGGGGTGTACTTCGGGTACTCACGACGCCACAGCAAGTTGGCGACGGGCGAGGTGACCGGCGGTAAGCCCCTGCACGACTGAGCACCCGACGCCCGGGAGGACCTGCCGGGTGCTCGCTCGTGAACAACCGGGTGTCGGCACGTTGCGATTCGGTGACGACTCTCGCTCCCCATCGCGGGAAGTGCCAGAGCTCGGGAGCTCACGTCAGCGATGGGGACTACTGAGGCCGCTTAACCGATCCGACACCGCTGCACGAGCACGTGCCCGGAGCACCAGCGAGCACACGCAGACGAGGGGCCTGCCAGATCGCCGGCAGGCCCCTCGTCCGTGCAGTGGTCGGTGGTCAGCGCTTGAGCTCGCTGACCAGGCCCGCGCGGTTCTTCTTCGCGACCGCGATGATGCCCTCGACGTTGCCGGCGGCCTGGATGGCGACCGGTTCGCCGTACTGCGCCGCGAGTGCAGCGCGGAGGTTGCCGAGCGAACCCGGGACGTTGTAGGCCGACTTCAGCTCGTTGAGGAAGTCGGTGTCGATCTCGACCGCCGTGAACTCGCCGACGAGCCAGGTGCGTCCGTTGTTGGTGATGAGCTTCATGTCTGTGTCTTCCTGTCGTTCGTTGACGGGCGGTGCTGGTTCTTCCGGCTGGTAGGAGCCGTCGTACTCGAAGTGCCACGGTTCACGGGAGTCGAAACCGTCGCCGACCGGCTGCCAGCCGAAGGTCGGGCCGTTGGCGTTCATCCACGCCTTCTCGGGCGTGCCGTAGCTGTTGACACCTCCGCTGAAGTCCACGGCCCGACCCAACCCGTGGATCGAGGTCCCGGGGTACGCCGCCTGGTTGAACCCAGGCTTCTGCTGGATGTACCCCTGGTAGAGGTACTCCTGGCGCGCGTAGTCCCGGTACCCCTCGGCCATCGTCATCGGCTTGTTGAGCGCGGCCTGGTACGCCTTGCCCAGGGCGAAGTAGGCCGTGGCGGCGCTCGCCAGCAGGTACTGCTTGCCCAGGGCGTTCGTCGACTCCGCCACGTAGGTCAGCTCGCTGACCGGGATCTTGCCGTTCGCGAATTCTTCGGCCGCCCTGGCCGAGAACGCACGATCCCGCGTCGAGGTCGACTCGGGGTACGACGGGTACGTCAGGTTCGACGGCTCGACGCCGAACGCCCGAGACGTGCCACTGAGCGTCGCCGCAGTGACTGCTGCCGCGGCAGCGAAGAGCAGGACGGATCGTCTGCTCGTCTCCCCGAGGAAGACGGGATGACCGTCGTCCTCGGTCGGACCGGATGGACTGCTCATGGAGCTCCCCTCAGGGGGTACGCCCCTCGCACCCCCCGAGCAGACTGTCAGTTCTACCCCAAGCCGGGGGACCCCCATTTCGAGGGGTGCTCACGCTGCCGGGAGGAGCAGAGCTCAGCGCCGCAACGTCTCCCGCGGGTACTCCCCGAACCGGTTCGCGTACACCGACGCGAACCGCCCCATGTGCGCGAAGCCCCAGCGCCGCGCGACGTCCGCCACCGAGGTCGCCTGCGGGTCGAGGATCCGAAGTTCCTCGTGCACCCGCCCGAGCCGAACCTCGCGCAGGTACGTCATCGGCGAGCGCTCGAACGCCCGCTGGAACGACTCCTGGATCCCGCGGATGCTCAGCCCCGCAGCCTGCGCGATGTCGGCGACGGTCAGGGGCTCGTGCGCGTGCGCCTGGATGAACTCGACCCCGGCCCGGAGGCGTCCGTCGCTGCGGGTGCCGTAGCCGGCGGGGAACCGTTCGGCCTGCAGCGGGTAGATCCGGAACAGCGCACGGGCGACGTCGCGCTGCGCCTCGTGCCAGGCGAGGGACCCCTCGCCCTCCTCGCGGAGGGCCCGGAGCGCCCCCGACACGGCGGTGCGCCAGAGTCCGACGGCGGCGGGGTCCGGCGCCGCGGTGGTGTCGAACGCCATGGTGCCGTCGACCAGGTGGTCCTCGGCGGCGACGTCGAGCACCAGGTCGCGGCGCAGGTGCACCAGGCGCTGGTCCCAGTCCTGGTACTCCATCTCGAACCGGCGCTCGACGGGGAACATGGTGGGGATGCCCGGCTGCATGCGGACCTCGTCCCGGCCGACGTCGACGCGGGCCTCACCGCGCTCGAGCCACTGCACGACGACCTCGCCCTCGGTGGCGACGTCTCCTCGCAGGTACCCGTGCATCTGGGAACGGCGGATGCTCAGCCGTTCGTCACCGACGCCGACGTACTTGAACCAGTAGTCCTGGTCGAGGGCGCGGGAGTACCAGGACTTGCCCGCGTACATGCCAGCGAGCGAGCTGATGGCTTCGTCGGTGTCCTGGCCTGCCACGGCGACGAGCGAACGTGGTGGAGCAGGCAGGTGGACAGGCGACTGCGACTCGGTCGTGTCGGTCATGGGAACACCTCTCTCTCCTGGAGCAGAGCGGTGTGGTCACCTCCGGGTTGTCCCCGGCCTGCCCTCTCACGCTAGGGAGCAGCGGGTGGTCCTACAACCAGGTTGCGTTCCGCGGCCTAACGGCCGGTCCAGCGAACCCAGCCGTGCACCTGCGCCGCTGCGCTCTCGAACGACGAGTGCCCGCCGGTCAACGAGTGGTCCGGCGAATCGACGTTGTACGTGTCGGTCCGGGTGATGTCGCACACGACCTCGGAGTCGAGCAAGCCGTTCCAGTGGTCGGCTGAGTCGCGTACCCACCGCAGTCGGTCCGGCATGAGGTTCCAATCGATTCCGTGGACCGCTGTCGTCGCGCTCCGAGTTGGACGGTAGTCCTGTCGCATGTGCGGCGCACAGAGTGGCGGCGCGGATCGTCGGTGGTGGCTGGCACGATGGTCCCGTGCCTGCTGCCCCGATGATCGACGCCGTCGACGTCATCCGCTTCGTCGGGCCGCAGACCTTCGGCCGCGCACGCGACGTCGTCCGCGCCGGCCTGGTGGACGACGCCACCTGGCACGACGACGACGGCACGGTCACCGCGGTCGTGTCCGGCACCGCCGACGACCCGTACGAACTCCGCGTCGACACCACCCCGGCACGCGGCGACTTCGTCCGCCCGGTCCGCAGCACCTGCAGTTGCCCGCTCGGCGGCGACTGCAAGCACGTCGCGGCCGCGCTCCTCACCATCAACGCCCGCGCCCTCGCCGCGAACGCCGGCCCACGCCCGGAGACGCCGGCTCCGCCGCCCTCGGACTGGAGGCACGACCTCGCCCGCCTCGCCGGTGACGACGAACGGGCGCCCACCCCGCAGGGCACCCGGATGGGACTGCAGTTCGAGTTGCGTGACGCGGTCCCCGCCAAGCTCGCCTCGCGCGCCCGTGCCGCCGGCCGCGCCCTGCCGGCTCCGTCCCGCAGCGTGCGGCTCGGGGTCCGTCCGGTGACCCGCAGCGACGCCGGCAACTGGGTGCGCGGGCAGCTGACCTGGGGCACGCTCCCCTACTCGCAGAACCGGCTCGGCGTCGGGGCCGAGCAGCACGCCTGGTTCCTGCAGCTCGCCGCCCTGCACCGTGCCGGGCAGCTCGCGGGCCTGCCGGGTGAGAGCGACTGGCTGCACCTCGACGACTTCCGGAGCCCCCTGCTCTGGCCGCTCCTGCAGCAGGCCGCGGCACTCGACATCGCCTTAGTCACCGGCAAGCGCGAGGGCGGTGCGGTGCTCGGCACGCAGGCCCAGGTGCTGCTCGACGTGGCCCGACACGACGGCGCCGTGGTGATCGGCGCGAGTGCCGTGCTCGACGGCCGGCCCGTGGTGCCCGGAGCAGCGCGGATGATCGGCGACCACGGCGTGTACGTGTTCCGCGAGAGCCCCGAGTTCACGGTGGCCGTCGCACCGACCCCGGCGCCGGTGCCCGAGGACCAGCGGCGCATGCTCGTCGAGGGCACCCGGATCACCGTGCCGATCGCCGAGGTCGAGGAGTTCCTGGCCGACTGGTCGCCCCGGTTGCGCGGCGCCCTCGGCCTGGTCAGCTCCGACGGCTCGGTGGAGCTGCCCGAGCGCACCCCGCCCGAGCTCGTGCTCACCGCGACCTTCGAGCCGGCCCGGGCCCCGCGCACCGACGACCGCGTGCACCTGCACTGGCGCTGGCACGTTGACGGCCGGAAGGACCCGGTGTCCCTGCACGGTCCGCTCCCCGAACTGTCCGGGCTCCGTGCCGCCGACGATCCGGCCGGCACCGAGGACGCAGCCGTGGCGGACCCGCCCGCGGCCACGGTCACGGTCACGGCCGTGGAGCCGACCACGGCGACGACGCCGGACGACGACGTGACGCAGGCCGGGCCTCCCGTCCGCCCCGCCGGACCCGGTGGCGGACTGGACTGGTTCCAGGACGGCACCATCGACGGGGCCGACGTCGCGGTGTTCGCGAACGAGTTCCTGCCCGAGCTGCCGTCGCTCGGCGTCCGCACCGTCGTGCAGGGCGAGCGGCTCGACTACGAGCGGTTGAGCGGGCGGCCGCACATCCGTGTCACGACGATGCCGTCGGACAAGCACGACTGGTTCGACCTCGGCATCATCGTCAGCGTCAACGGCAAGCAGATCCCCTTCACGCCGTTGCTCACCGCGCTCGCTGGTCGGCAGCGACGGCTGAAGCTCGTCGACAACTCGTACCTGTCGCTGGCCGACCCCGCGTTCGATCGGCTCAAGGAGCTCATCGACGAGGCCCGCGACCTGGACGAGTGGGAGCCCGACCAGCCGATCGCCGTCACGCCCCTGCACGCCGGGCTGTGGTCGGAGTTCGACCTGCTGGCCGACGAGACCTCGCACGACGAGCGGTGGCAGGCGATCGCCTCGGGGCTGCTCGGGGCGACTCCTCCGGGTGACGTCCCCGTGCCGGACACCGTGCACGCCGACCTGCGGCCGTACCAGCACGCCGGGTACGCGTGGCTGTCGTTCCTGCTGACGCACGGCATCGGCGGGGTGCTCGCCGACGACATGGGCCTCGGCAAGACCCTGCAGGTGCTCGCGATGGTCGCCGCACGTCGTGCCGCGGAGCCCGACGCGCCCCCGTTCCTGGTCGTCGCACCGACCTCGGTCGTCGGCAACTGGGCCGCCGAAGCGGCCAAGTTCGTGCCGTCGCTGCGGGTCGCGACGGTGACCTCGACGTCGTTGAAGGACCCGGGGCTCGTCGCCCGGACCGCCGCTGCGTCGGACGTGGTCGTCACCTCGTACGCGCTGCTCCGGCTCGACGCCCGCGCCTGGACCGACCTGCCGTGGTCGGCGCTGGTGCTCGACGAGGCCCAGTTCGTGAAGAACCCGCAGTCCCAGACCCACCGTGTGGCCTCGGAGCTGCAGGCACCGGTGAAGTTCGCGATCACCGGCACGCCGCTCGAGAACGGACTGACCGACCTGTGGGCACTGTTCCACATCGTCGCGCCCGGGCTGCTGTCCACCTGGACCCGGTTCGGCGACGACTACGTGAAGCCCCTCGCGTCGCCCGAGCTCCGCGGCGAGGCCCGGCAGGAACTCACCGGGCGGCTGCGCCGACGGATCCGGCCGCTCATGCTCCGCCGCACCAAGGAAGCCGTCGCGGCCGACCTGCCGCCGAAGCAAGAACAAGTCGTCCGGGTCACGCTCGACCCCGCGCACCGGGAGCTGTACGAGCGCACCCTGAACCGAGAGCGCCTGAAGGTCCTCGACCTGATCGACGACCTGTCGAAGAACCGGATGATCGTGTTCCGGTCGCTGACGCTGCTGCGGATGCTCGCGCTGTCGCCGGCGCTGGTGTCGACGCCGGCGAGCGACTCGGACGGTTCCGCACCTCAGATCCCCTCCGCCAAGCTCGACCTGCTGCTCGACGAACTCGAGCAGCTCGCCGCGGAGGGCCGTCGCGCCCTGGTGTTCAGCCAGTTCACCTCGTTCCTGCGGATGGTGTCCGACGCCCTCGACGCCCGCGGCATCGGCTACGAGTACCTCGACGGATCCACTCGCAAGCGCCCGGAGGTCATCGAGCGCTTCCGGCAGGGCACGGCCCCGGCGTTCCTCATCTCGTTGAAGGCCGGCGGGTTCGGGCTCACCCTGACCGAGGCGGACACCGTGTTCGTGCTCGACCCGTGGTGGAACCCCGCCGCCGAGTCCCAGGCCGTCGACCGCACGCACCGCATCGGGCAGACCCGGTCGGTCAGCGTCCAACGGTTCATCGCCGAGGACACCATCGAGGAGAAGGTCCTCGCCTTGGCCGCGCGCAAGGCCGAGCTGTTCGCCACGATGATCGACGACGACGCCCTGTTCGCCGACGACCTGACCGCCGACGACATCCGCTCCCTGCTGACCTGATCCGCTGCGCACACCGCCGCACCACCGTTCCGCCCCGCACCACCGTTCCGCCCGCACCACCGTTCCGCCCGCACCACCGATCCGCCCGCACCACCTGGAGTCCCACCGCATGACGTCCCGCCGACGCCGCAGCCGCATCACGCTGACCTCCGTCCTCGTCGTCCTGGCCCTCGCCGTCGGCGGGTACGCGCTCGAAGCGTCCGGCGCCCTCGGACCGGACGCCGACGCGGCGGGCACGACCGAGGGGGGAACGACCGCGGCGGGCGGTCCCACGGCCGGGGAGACGACCACCATCGGACCGCAGCAGGCGTCGTCGGGGGCGACCCCCGCCTCCAGTCCGACCGTCAGCCGCGGAACCGACGCCGACGCGGTCCGCGCACGCACGCAGCTCGCCGACCTGCCCGTCAAGGGCAAGGCAGCCGGCACCGGCTACGACCGCACCGGCGACTTCGGTAGCGCCTGGCTCGACGTCGACCGCAACGGGTGCGACACCCGGAACGACGTCCTCGCCCGCGACCTCGCCGACATCACCCGCGAGGGCCGCTGCAAAGTGCTCACCGGCACCCTCGTCTCGCCGTACAGCGGTGCGACGGTGGACTTCGTGCGCGGTAACACGACCTCGACCCTCGTGCAGATCGACCACGTCGTCGCGCTCGAGAACGCCTGGCGCACCGGGGCTCAGCAGCTCACCGAGGCCGAGCGGCAGGCGCTGGCGAACGACCCGGCGAACCTGTTCGCCGTCGACGGGCGGTCCAACTCGCAGAAGGGCTCCGGCGACGCGGCGACCTGGCTCCCCGCGAACAAGGCGTTCCGCTGCACCTACGTCGAGCACCAGGTCACGGTGAAGGCGAAGTACCGCCTGTGGGTGGCTCCGGCGGAGCGGGACGCGATGGTGCGGGTGCTGGACGCCTGCTGACGTCGGGCTGGCTGCCGCCGCTGGGTGTCGGCCCGGAGTCCCGGCGCACATCCGCCCCGCGTGGCAGGCTGCGGGCATGGCTGAGCAACTCACGGTCCCGCAGGCGTTCGCGCTCCTCCAGGTCGAGCCCGACGGACGCCACGCTCTTGACGGTTCGACGCTCGACACGGGTCTCGCGGGGGCGGTCCTCGCCGACCTCGCGCTGCGCGGCGCCGTCTCGCTGCAGGACGGACTCGTCGCCGTCGTGAACGGCGCCGCAACGGGTGACCCCGTGCTCGACGGCGTGGTCGGCTCCATCGCGGCGGCCGGTGCACCGCGCAAGGCGAAGTGGTGGGTGAGCCGACTCGGCAAGCGCCAGCTGCGCGACGACGTGTTCGCCGGACTCGTCGAGCTCGGCGTCATCAGCATCGAGCAGGGGAAGGTGCTCGGCCTCTTCCCCACCACGAAGCACCCGGAGCGGGACGGAGCCCCGGAGGCGCTGCTGCGATCGGGCATCGCGGACGTGCTGGCTGGCCGGGCAGGACCCACGCCGTTCTCCGCCGCGGTGATCGGCTTGCTCGACGCGACGAACACCCTGCGCAAGCAGTTCGGTGCCGTCGACAAGGACCTGCTCAAGGAGATCACCTCGGGCACCTGGGCGAGCCCGGCGGTGAAGGCTGTGCTCGAGGAGATCGAGGCCGCGACGATGGTCGTCATCATGGCGGGCACCATCGCAGCGACGGGTTCGATCACCGCGAGCTGAGGTCGGCGCTGCCCTGGGCGATCCCTGGCGTCCGGGGCATCGGCAACCAGCCCGGGTACGCGACCTCGACGCCCGGCGCACGTCCGCGTGCGCCGGGCACGGCCTGGAGGCGCGGCTCGGCCCCGCCGTTTCCGCCGACCGTGACAGCATGGGTGGCGTGAGTACCGATGAGACGAACGGATCAGCTTTCGGCCGAGGCGTCGACAAGGCCCCGCCGACCGCGTCTGCCGAACTGCGACGCAGGATGGCCGCCTCGCCGGCGGGCTTCCTGCGCAGCGCGGCGTGGGTCCCCTGGAAGGCGGCGGGCACTCCAGAGGCCGGCAGCGTCGCCCACGTCATGATCCGGCACAAGCCGTTCGTGCCCGTCTTCACCGACCCGGGCGAACTCGCCGCCGGTTTGCCCGACGCCGAGGGGCGTCCGGTGCCGATGTCCGAACTCGTGTCCGCGCTGCCCGAGGAGTTCGGCATCGTGGTCGATCCCACCAGTGCGGCCGAAGCGAACTTCCTGCACGCCGACGTCCTCGCCGAGATGCGAGTGCAGATTCAGGGTGGCGTCCCGACTGCCGACGACTGATGCCCCTTCCGAGCGAGTGCGGGGGCAGGTGCCGGCGGCACGCCGTCGCCACTCGACGAACGCTTGAATAGGCATACCAATCAAGCGTCGGGAGCCCGGGATCGTACCGGTCCGCAGTGTTCAGGCATGGCCAACCCGTCAACCCAGTTCTGGGGATCGCTCACGTCGACGTTGCCCATCAGGATGGGTCCGTCGGACTGAGCGGACGGGGGAACGACGATGCCGTTGGGCGGGCCAGGACCACGAGATTGGTCCCCTCCGGAGTACTCGTCAGGGCCCTCGCGAAGCGGTCCTCGCCGGCTGCCGACACTCAACGCGCCATCACCGCTGCTGAACGCGAAGCCGCGCAGGCGCACGAGGCCCTGGGCGTTCGCGACCCTTGCGATGCTGCTCGGCCTCGGCAGCGTGGTGATCGCACTCGTCGAGCCGCAACGGTCCGGGATCCAGACGGGCTTCATCGTCTCGACGATCGGCATCTCGGCGATCGTCTTCGGCGTGCAGGCGGTCAAGACCGCACGATGGGGCTCGGCCGCGGCGCGGGCGTTCGGTCGCGGAGGTGCGATCCTCGGCAGCGTCGGGACGGCGCTCATGGCGTACGCGGTCATCGGGTCTGCTCTGGCGGGTACCGGTGTCCACCTGCCAGCACTCTCGCTCCCCCTCGACGGCCGGAGCGCTGTCGTCGGGACGGTGGCGGTCCCGCAACGCCCGGCCGTCGCTGTTCCGGTGGAGTCTGCTGTTCCGGCAGCGACGCCGGAACCTGCCGCGCCGCCAGCTCCGGCGACTGTCGAGACCGAGCGGTCGTCCGTCGTACAGAGCGCCGGCACGCTCGCCTTCGTCATGGAGCAGAGGTTCGGCACCGGTCCGTACCCGTCGACTCTGTCCGTCGGGCTGACCGCGCCGGAGCGGATCCTCCTGCCCGACGGCACCGGGCTCGCTGCCGTTCCTGATGGCGCACGCGTCCTGTACTCCGTCGCGCCGGACGGCACCGCGTGGACCGTCACGATCATCGGAGCGCGGTTCGGGGCGGTGGCGACCTACAGCTCCACCATCGGCACCGTCGAGTCGGGCTGACTTCCCGGCGGTCAGCGGCGCGGTTCGACGAGCTCGATGAAGCGGGACAACAGGGACAAGCCCGCGATCGACGGGGGCAGCCCCGTGGTCAGCGCCGGTGAGTGCACGAGGTACGCCGCCCACTTCGCCCGCGAGATCGCCACGTTCAACCGGTTCGGCATGAGCAGGAAGTCGAGGCCGCGTGGGATGTCCGCCGCGCTCGACGCTGCCAGGGACACGATCGACACGACGGCCTCTCGGCCCTGGAACAGGTCGACCGTGCCGACCTGGGTGCCGGTGAAGCCCGCGCGGTCGAGCTCCTGCCGGATCAGTGCCCCCTGTGCGTTGTACGGCGCCACCACGATGACGTCCTCGTCGGTCAGGGTACGGGTGTCGGAGCCGTCTGTCCAGGTGCGGCCGACGACGTCACCGACGAGGGCGACGACCCGGGCGGCCTCTTCAGCAGAGGACGTCGTGTTGCCCGCGTGCACGACCGGCACGGGGTGCACACCCGCGTCGATGCCGTCGAGGTGCCGCCCGGAGACCATCGAGGCGAGCTGCCCGTCGTAGGACAGGGCCGAGACGGATTCGGTCAGCGCGGGCTCCATGCGGCGGGTGCGGGCGAGGAAGTAGCCGAACTCGGGCGGCAGGACGTGTTGTCCGTCAGCGAGCCAGCCGAGCGCGGACTCGTCGACGGGCTCCGGGTGCGAGCCCTGCGACACCTGGGGCAGCTGCTGGGGATCCCCGAGCAGCAGGAGCCGGGTCGCGGCGACCGACGACGCGATGGTCGGTGCGAGGGAGAACTGCCCGGCCTCGTCGACCACGAGCAGGTCGAGCGAACGACGCTCGATCGTGGACTCGTTCGCGAAGGTCCACGCCGTGCCACCGACGACACCGCCGGTGCCCGAGGCCTCGCACGAGGACAGGAAGGCGGCGACCGCGGCACCGTTCTTCACGGGGGTCCAGGCTGCGGCGTCGAGCTCGTCCTCGGTCGCGCCGGACTTCGGCACCTTCACGACCCGGTCCGCGGGGACGCCGGCGTTCACGACCGAGGTCAGGAAGTTCTCCGACGTCGCGTGGGACTGCCCGACGACCCCGACGCGCCAGCCGTACTCGCGGACGAGCCGGGCGACGACGTTCGAGCCGACGTAGGTCTTGCCCGTGCCGGGAGGGCCCTGGATCGCCAGGTACGACCGGTCGAGACCGAGCAGGGTCGACACGACGGCCGACACCGTGTCGTCGCCCTGCACCGGGACGATCTGGCCACGAGGGGGCACCCGGCGCAGCAGGTCGAGCGCAGGGTCGGGCAGCATCGCCGGCAACTCGTCGAGTACGGCCTGACCCCACCACGCGATCGCCTCCGGCTGGGGCTTCGCGCGGGGCGGTGCCGATGGGGCGAGGGCCACGGGGAACTCGTGGTGCGGCTCGCCACCGACAGGAAGTCCCTCTTTCACGAGGACCTCGACGGCATCGCCGTTGTCCCAGACGTCCACGATCACGGCGCGCGACGACGCACCCTTCGACCCGGGGCCCGGAGACACGACCGATGGCGGAAGCGGGTCGTCGTAGACCAGGTGGGGCGTGCCTCCAGGCCGGAGCCGCGAACCGGGCGCGAGCGTCCCCGACAACCGGAGTTCCCGCGACTTCGAGCGGGCACGCGGCAGCGTGTCCCAGTCGCGTTCGACGGACGCCCGCTCCACGACCAGGACGTCACGCGTGTCGGCCCAGTCGTCGACCGGGTTCCGCAGGCGGTCGAAGTGGTCCTGCCAGAAGGTCTTGGCCTCGCGGCGGTGGTAGTCGATCGCGGCTGCGGCGAGCGCCAACGCGGTCTGGTCGGGCGTCCGGTCGAGGGCGTCGACGTCCTCGAGCTGCGCAGCCAGGGCGACGTACACCGGATTGGGCTCGCGCTCGACGGGGATCGGTGGGACCTCGAGCTCGAGCGCCGGGTCGGCCGCATCGCGGTCGTCGGTGCGCAGCGAACGCAGCCAGTCGCGCAGGCGCAGGGTCGAGCGGCAGTCGTAGGCGTTGTAGTCGGCGACCTGGTCGAGCATCCGCTGCCCCTCGGCGGCGTCGCCGTTCCGGAGTTCCTCGATCGCGTCGACGTAGGCGGTGATGCTGTCCGCGGCGTTCGTGACGTCGCTCTCGCGCAGGTCCGACCCCATGTACAGCGGCTCGAGCTTCTTGATGGAGTAGCTGTGGCTGCCGACGACCAGGGCCTTGCGGACGATCGGGTACAGGTCGACCAGGACGCCGGCTCGCAGCAGATCGTCGACGGCGTCCTCACCCACGCCGTGGCGGGCGGCGAGCGACAGCAGGTGCGTCCGCTCGTAGGCCGCGTAGTGGTAGATGTGCATGCCGGGGTACCGCTGGCGGCGCTCATCGATGAAGGCGAGGAAGCCTTCGAGCGCGGTGCGTTCGTCGCGGATCGTGTGTGCCCAGAACGCGGTGAACTCGGCGCGGTCGTCGACCAGGCCGAACAGGTAGTCGAGGCCCCAGTGCACGCCGTCCTCGGTGTGCAGCGGGTCGCCCTCGAAGTCGAAGAACACGTCGCCCGGGTCGGGTGCCGGGATCGCGTCGAGCGCGCGGGCGTCGAGGACCTCGAAGCGCGGCTTGACGGGTTGGTCCGGCCCGTCGGCGCCCTTCCGTCGGGCGCCTTCCGTCTCGATCTGGAGGCTCGCCTGACGCACCAGCCGATCCTGCGTCGCGCGGGACAAGCCCGGCACTGCCCGGGTGCGGACCGCCAGGTCGTCGATCGTCCGCACCTCGTGCTTGATCAGCTTCGCGCGCTGGTCCAGGCGCATGCCCGCGACGAGGACGAGGTCGCGGTGTTCGGCGACCTGGGTTGAGCAGACGTCGCATCGGCCACACGAGGAGTAGCGCGGGTCACCCCACTGCAGTGACTCGTCGGCGGCCATGCGCTCGGCGATGACCCGCTGCAGTTCGGCGCGCTGCGTGCGGTACACCGGCGCGATGTCGGCGAGGTCGTGCGTGGTCGTCGTCCGGTCGCCGAGCACCAGGTGCACCTGCTGACCGGTCGGGATGCCGTGCGCCTGCATCTGCTCGGCGTACGCGGCGAGCTGCAGCAGGGCGCTGATCTTGGCGTGGCGGGCGAGCTTGGTGTCGTAGACCTCGTACTCGCCCCGGTCGTTGCGGATGATGAAGTCCGCGAAGCCGATGAACCCGGGGGCGTCGGCCGTCGGAGCTGCGTGGAACGTCGGCTGGTACAGCACGTCGGCGCCGTCGGCGAAGGTCTGGCGCGCTTCGGCGGCGGCGCGTGCGTAGTCCGGCGGGGCGGGGCGGTCGAACTCGACGACGTCGCGGGTCTGCTTGAGGATGTCGAGGTAGTCGAGCTCGTGCTGGTCCCCCAGTCGGGCGGTGCGCTCGAGCATGTCGTCGTGCACGTCCGGCAGGGCTTCCCCGCGACCGAGCTTGGCGTCGAGCCGGCGGAGGAACGCCCACTCGCAGGTCGACCACGTGCTCAGGTCACTCGGGCTGAGCAGCACGTGCCCGTCGACGCCGATCTGCATGCGCTCCCCCTTGCTCTCCGGTGCGCTGAAAGCCTAGGGGCGAGCGCCGACACCGGTTGCTCGGGCCGTCAGCGGCCGACCGGGACGAACCGCGGCCCGTCGTACCCGTCGCGGGTGACGTGTGCAGTGAAGTCGGCGAGCGTGCGAACCCAGTGACCCCGTTCGCCGTACAGCGCCTGGTACACGACCACCGGCTCCTCGGTCTCCACGTCACGGGCGACCAGGACGACCTCGTAGTCGTTCCCCTTGAAGTGCCGGTACCGCCCGGGTGTCACGTCGAAGCTCACGCCCCGATGCTAGGGCGGCGGCCCGTGCACTCCCTACACTCACCCCATGACGGAGCACGCACGCACCGAGCACGCCCGCACGGACCGCGGACTCGACCGCCTGGTGAACTTCTCCGACGCCACCGTCGCGATCGCCATCACGCTGCTGATCCTGCCGCTGGTCGACATCGCCAGCGAGATGTCCTCGGGCGAGAGCGCCGGCGACCTGCTCCGCCAGCACTGGCCCGCGCTACTCGAGTTCCTCATCACCTTCTGGTTGATCTCGCGCTTCTGGATCCTCCACCACCAGGTGTTCGAGCACGTCCGGTCCTACAACCCGCGGATCATGCAGCTGAACTTCGTCTGGCTCATCAGCATCGTGTTCCTGCCGTTCGCCGCCAACCTGCTCAACAGCGGCGAGAACGACGACCGTGTGGCCCACGCGCTCTACCTCGGCAGCATGGTCGTGACGAGCCTGGCGCTCACCGCCATCGAACTCGTGCTCCGACGGAACCCCGAGTTGCTCGCCACACCGCTGGGCGACTCCGCGCGGGGGCTCATCGCCGCCGGACTGCTGTCGACCGCGCTGGTCTTGTCGGTGGTGTTCCCGAGCATCGGCCTGCTCTGGGCGCTGCTGTTGCTGTTGCAGGGCGCCGTCGCCCGGCTGCTCCGACGCGTCTGAGCGCGCCGCTTTGCCGTTCGCCAGCATGCGGGACGCACGCCGACATCCACGCGGACGGGTACCGCGCCGCCAAGCCGTGGCCCGTTGCCTTGAAAAGTATGCCTATTCAAGCGAGGCAGAGGTCGGTCCAGCGACAGCGGATGAGACCCGAACCAAGACCGGAGACCTAAGACCAAAGACCAAAGACCAAAGACCAAAGACCAAGACCAAGACCAAGACCCAAGACCCAAGACCCAAGACCCAAGACCAAAGACCAAAGACCAAAGACCAAAGGCCCGAGGCCCACTGCCCGCGGCCCACTGCCCACGGCCCACGGCCCACGGCCGACGAACCACGCCCCGACACCTGCCCCCGTCACGTTCGGTCACGTTGGCCCGGAACGCTGCCGAACCACGTACCGTCACGGCATGACCGTCATCCTGGCCGTCGCCGTGCTCGTGGGAGTCCTCGCACTCGCCACGGCGCTCGGTCTGCTCCTGCGCGCGAAGACCGGCCGCGCACGGACCACGACGGCACCGGGCGACGCCGGGACGGTCGCCGACCTCGCCCCGCCGACAGCCTTCGGCACGCGTGCCACCCTCGTCCAGTTCTCCACTCCGACCTGCGCCCGCTGCCCCGCGACGGCCCGGCACCTGGACTCCCTCGCCGCCCGGCACGACGGCGTCACCCGGCTGGAGATCGACCTCGCCCAGCACCCCGGACTGGCGAGCCGCTTCAGCGTCCTGCAGACCCCCACGGTCCTGCTCGTCGACGGTTCCCGGACCGTTCGCACCCGCTTCGGAGGCCCACCCCGCCCACCCGAGCTCGCCGCAGCCCTCGACACCGTCCTCACCGCAGGAACCACACGCAGCACAGGCACCCCAGGAACCACCGGCACCCAGGAGTCCCGATGACCACCACGACCGACACCACACGCGGCATCGACCCGCGCTCCCCACGCTTCGGCGCCGCCATCACCACGGTGCTCCTCGCCGCGACGATCATCCTCACGCTGATCCCCGAGACGTGGGTCGCCGGCATCGTGCTGCTCGCGGTCATCGTCGTGCTGTTCGCCGTCGGAGGCATCGCCGGCATCCGCCGACACCCCTACGGCGCACTCTTCCGACGGGTCGTCCGCCCACGCCTCGCCCCGCCCGCCGAACTCGAGGCTCCGGAACCCCCGACCTTCGCCCAGCAGGTCGGCCTGTTCGTGACCGCGGTCGCCCTGCTCCTCGCACTGCTCGGCGTGCCGTACGCCGCCCCGATCGGTGCCGCGGTCGCACTGGTCGCCGCGTTCCTCAACGCCGTCTTCGACGTCTGCATCGGCTGCCTGCTCTACGTGTGGCTGGTGCGCGCAGGGATCTTCCGTCCGCGTCGCGGCGTCGCCTGACGGCGTCCGGCCTGGAGGCCCGCCTCACCTCGACCGCACCGCCAGCGTCCGACAGGTGCTCGGCTCCAGAACGCGGCTGCGCCCCGCCCCGTAGGGTGAGCGGGTGGGGGAAGACGAACGAACCATCCGGCGTGCCTGGCGTCGCACCGCCCTGGTCGTGTCGATCGCCGCGGTCGCAGGGGCAGTGGCAGGTTGGGCAACCTCGCGGCACGAGGACGGTTGGACCGTCGCCCTGGCGATCTTCACGTGCGTCGCCGTGCTGGTCGGCCTGGCCGGAATGCTCTCGCTGCTCCCCGCCAGTGCGCGCGCGTCGTCGATCATCACGCAGGCGACCGAGGACCTGACGAGAGACCGTCGCAAGGTCATCAAGAGCGCCATCCGCTCGGGTGTTCCGCTTGCGGACGACGCGGGCCCGGAGCTGCAGCACCGCGCGCTCACCCTTGCTCGCGGGACCGCCGCGTTCAACGGGCTGATCCTCGTCCAGAACCTCCTGCTGTTCGCAGGAGCGGCCGCTCCCCAGTTCGCCCGGGTCGTCACCGGCGATGGCAGCGCGATCATCAGCCGGATCTTCCTGGCGCTCTTCGTCATCGAAGTCGTGTTCCTCGTACCGTTGCTGGTCGTCCGAGGCCGCCGAGCTCGGCGCTACACGGAAGCCGCCACGGCCGAGAACGAACGCCGCACGACCACTCCGGCCTCCGTCGTATGACGACCGTGACGGAGGGATCAGAGACGCCCGAAGCGATTGCCCGCCGAGCCTGGCGCCGCACGGTCTGGATCGCCCTGGCCGGAGCCGTGGTCGGCGGGATCTTCGGTGTCGTACTCGAGCGCGTGGGCGCTGGACCAGGACGGCTGCTCGTGGTCGTCGGGTGCACGGCGGCTGTCGGCGGACTCGCCGGGGCGTTCTCGATGATCGCCACCACCCTCCGCCTGACCCCTCAGATGCAGGCGCCTCTCGGAGGACTCTCGCGCTCCGGCCGCAAGACCGTCTCGCAGGCGATCGCCAAGCGGGCTCCGATCGAGCCGCCCGACTCCGACCTCGCACGACGGGCGTTCGACCTCGCCCGTCTCCGCGCCGTCTCCCAACCGATCGCGCTCGGCCAGTTCCTGCTGCTCTACCTCGGCATCGCCGGGCCACAGCTCCCGAACCTCGTCGACGACGACCCCTTCACCGCGGGGTTCGGTCGGGTCCTCTGCGGCGCACTCCTCCTGGCGGCCGTCGTCTTCACGCCGCTCCTCCTCCGCCAGACCCGGGCTGCCCGACGTTACGTGCAGGCAGCAGCCACCGAGCCACCCACTCGCCAGCGCTGACCACCTAACACGCAATTCACTTTCAGCACTGGCGCTCGCCCGCGAAAGAAGCTTTCATAGCAGGATGACGACCACCGAGCGGTCCGAGCGCGCCGACGCCTTCGCCCTCGTCCGCACCCAGTCGGCGAGCATGCCGTCGAGCATGCGCGCCATCGCCGACGCCGTCCTCGACGACCCGGCAGCCGCGGCCACCACCAACGCCACCGACCTCGCCGGCCGAGCCGGGGTCTCCCCCGCCACCGTCTCCCGGTTCGCCCAGCACCTGGGCTTCGCGAACTTCGCCGCCCTGCAGCGCAGCATGACCCGGGCCGTCGAACGCGGGATCCACGAGCGTGAATCCACCGAGATCCACGCCGGTGTCGCGGTCGACGACGACGTCGCCACCGTGATCGCGAAGGTCACCGAGGACGTCCGAGCGGTGATGGCCGACACCCGCGCCGCACTCGACCCGCACGCCCTTGAAGCAGCGGCCGCAGCAGTGAGCGAGGCCCGCCGCGTCGTCCTGTACGGCGTCGGCGCGAGCGGCATCGTCGCCCGAGACCTGCACCTCAAGCTCGAACGCATCGGCATCATCAGCTCGATCGCTGACGACCCGCACAACGCGCTGACCCTGGCGAGCGTGATCGGCGAGCACGACGTCCTGGTGCTCGTCAGCCACTCGGGCTCCACCGTGGAGACTCTCGAGGTCGCTCACGCCGCCCGAGCCCAGCACGCCACGATCATCGCGATCACCGGCCACGCCGCCGCCCCGCTCGCCACCACCGCCGATCACGTCCTGCTCGGTGTCGCCGGTGCCGAGAGCGCCCTGCGCCCCGCAGCCATGGGCAGCCGGATGAGCCAGCTCGCCATCGTCGACACCCTGTTCATCGTCGTCGCGCAGCGCACCGACGAGCGCTCCCAGCCGCTCCTCGCCCGCAGCCGCGACACCGTCCGCACCCACCACCGGAACTGAGCACCACCATGAACCAGACGCACGAAACCCACGACGCCCTCCGCGACGAACTCGCGGCCCTCACCACCGAGGCGACCGACCACTCGCTGGACGACATCGACACGATCTCCACGCTGGAAGCTGCCCAGCGCATGAACGCCGGAGACCGCAGCGTGCCTGCGGCACTGGAGCCGTGCCTCCCGGCCATCGCCCTGGCGGCCGACTCGATCGCCGCAGCGTTCGCGCGCGGCGGCCGACTCGTCTACGTCGGCGCCGGCACGCCGGGCCGGCTCGGCGTCCTCGATGCCAGCGAGTGCCCGCCCACCTTCGGCACCGACCCGAGCCAGGTGGTCGGCGTGATCGCCGGCGGCGACCCCGCCCTGACCACCGCGGTGGAGGGCGCGGAGGACGACGAAGCAGCCGCCGTCCGCGACCTCGACGCGCTCGGCCTGACGGCCGACGACGTGGTCGTCGGGATCAGCGCGTCCGGCAGGACGCCCTACGTCATCGCGGCCATCCTGGAGGCCCGGCGCCGCTCCGCCCTGTCGGTCTCCGTCGCGTGCAACCCGGACTCGGCCGCGGGGCGTGAGGCGGACATCGCCATCGACGTCGTCGTCGGCCCCGAGTTCATCGCCGGCTCGACCCGCCTGAAGGCGGGCACCGCGCAGAAGCTCGTGTTGAACATGCTCACCACGCTCGCGATGGTGCGCAGCCACAAGACGTACGGCAACCGCATGGTCGACGTGCGGGCGACGAACGCGAAGCTCGTCGCCCGGGCGTTCTCGCTCGTGCAGGACGTCACCGGCGCTGCCTCGACCGAGGTCCAGGCGGCACTCGACGCCTCGGACGGCGAGGTGAAGACCGCCATCGCCGTGATCCTGACCGGCGCCTCCGCTGCCGACGTGCGTGCTCGCCTCGATGCTGCTGCTGGCTCATTGCGCGCCGTGCTGTAGACCCCCGTTTCCCCGTTCGTTTCCCCTCCCCCGAGGAGCACCCCATGCCCGATGCCCAGCAACTCGCCCAGCAGATCCTCGACGCCGTCGGCGGTTCCGCGAACATCGCCGACGTCGAGAACTGCATGACCCGCCTACGGGTCGAGGTCGTATCCGACTCCTCCGTTGCGCTCGACGATCTGAAGGCCACCGACGGCGTCATGGCCGCCATCGCGGCCGGCTCCAACCTGCAGATCGTGCTCGGCCCGGGTCTCGTCGACCGCGTGGCCGACGGCCTGGAGGCCCTGCGCGCGGCCGCCCCGTCGGCTGCGGCTGGTGGGTCCTCACCTGAAGAACTCGCGGCTCGCGGAGCCGAGATCAAGGCAGCAGCGCGGGCTCGGTCCGACGGCCGCACCATGCGCGCGATCCGGAAGATCTCCGCGATCTTCATCCCGCTCATCCCCGCACTGATCGCCTGCGGGCTGATCGCCGGGATCAACGGCATCCTGACGAACCTGGGGTGGGTGCCCGGGGTGACCCCGTTCCTCGGTGTGCTCTCGTCCGGCTTCCTGTCCCTGCTCGCCGTGTTCGTCGGGATGAACGCCGCGAAGGAGTTCGGCGGCACGCCCATCCTCGGCGGCGCGGTCGGCGGCATCATCGTCGCGGCCGGCGTCGCGAACGTCACGGTGTTCGGCGAGACCCTGGCTCCCGGGCAGGGCGGTGTGCTCGGTGCGCTGGCCGGCGGCATCCTCGCCGCCTCCGTCGAGCGGTTCATGCGCCGGGTCACGCCGGACGTCATCGCGCTCATCGTCGTGCCGACCGTCACAGTGCTCGTTGCCGGTTCGATCACCCTCGGCGTGCTCATGTCCGTCGCCGGTGTCGTCTCGGTCGCGATCGGGACCGCTGCGACCTGGCTGCTCGCGAACGGTGGGGCCTTCGCCGGCTTCGTGCTCGGAGGTCTCTTCCTGCCCCTCGTCATGACCGGCATGCACCAGGGGCTCATCCCGATCCACACCACTCTGATCGACCAGACCGGGTGGACCGTGCTGTTGCCCGTGCTGGCGATGGGTGGCGCCGGGCAGATCGGTGCGTGCATCGCGCTGTGGGTGCGGTTCCGGTCGAACGCCTCGCTCGTGCTGACCATTCGGGGTGCGCTGCCGGCCGGGTTCCTCGGTGTCGGCGAGCCCCTGATCTACGGCGTGACGCTCCCCCTCGGTCGGCCGTTCATCACCGCGTGCATCGGAGGAGCGTTCGGTGGTGGTGTCGTCGGGCTGTTCGACCAGCTCGGGCACTCCGTCGGAGCGATCGCCATCGGGGCCTCGGACCTGTCGCTGATCCCGCTGCTGAACGGCTCGTCCGGGTACGGGTGGGCACTGCTCGGGTACGGGTCAGGGCTCGTGGTGGCGTACGTCGTGGGGTTCGTGGCGACGTTGTTGTTCGGGGTGTCGGAGTCGGTGCGGGCTGCTCTGGAGGCGAAAGTTCGCCAGGAGTCGCGGCTCGAAGTCAGATCGTCGACCGAACCTCGTCCCGCGACCTGAGAAACGCTAACGTCTGCCTCGCGCGCGTAAGGCGCTAGCCTGCAATAGCACACCGAAACCACCGCGATCATCATTGAAAAACACGTAGAGGCAGCCTCCCTCCCCACACGCACAGCTGAGGGTTTCGACATTTCTCAGCGGAATGACTACCCCATGGATGATCGCCTTGGGCCAAGGGTTCACCACTTTGCCAGAGCAGCGCAACTCAGCCTCAAACCAGAATGAGACTCGCTGGCCTAACGGAGGAGCGCGGGGACCGTATCTAATCCTCGCCAGCCAGATTCATCCAAGCCATTCAGGTCCTGAATGAACGACACGTTGCTGACGGAGGAGGGAATGCTCCCGATAACGGGAAGCGACTCCATGCGCGTGAGTTGTATACCGAACGGGCGGAGGTCGAACTTGATGTGCCCCACCCCGAGGAGGGCCGAGCCCAGCACATCTACTGATTTAGAAAGGGCCTGCTGATAATCCGTTGGTGACAAACGGACCGACAGCCGAGCCAGCAGATCAAGAATGGACACTCCGCTCTCGGAACGATAGAGACTCACCACAACAACCCAACCATCTTCTCGACGGACCTTCAGCTGCTGATCTCTAAAATGAAATCTCAAGGACTCGGACTCAGTCGATTTAACCTCAAACGCCACGGCAGGAAGCTCAAAGTCCAACACAGAATAAGGCGATGCATGCCAACCACGGAGGAGCGCCTGCGGATCCTCCGTTTCAGACACAAACCGCAACTCACCCCAGAGTCCTTTGATGACCTCATCGCTCGGATCGGGCGTATCCCTGAACAAGTCGGCAAACCGGCGCGCGAACGCCAAAAACTCCTCGAACCCCCAGCCGTCTTCAACGGACCCACTCAAAGCACCGAGAAACTGGCTCATCGCCTTCGTCGTGCTCCGACCAGCCCGGAGGCTGTAGCCGGACATGGACGACTCAAAACTTCGACCACTGACATCCGTCAACTTCAGATCCCGGCGTTCCACTACTCGGAACTGCCCCCCCACACGAACATCAGGCCGGGGCAGCTCGTTCCCCACGAGCTTCACCGGCTTCAGAAACCAGTGAGTGTCGTCGGAGTCAATCGCTACGAAAGAGCTGATGCCCAACGGGGCTGCCTGAGCTAAAAACTCTGCTCCCACCGGGATCTTCGAGGAAGAAAGTAGCTTGAAAGCTGAGGAAAAGGCTGTAGTTCCGACGGTCAATCGAGCACCTCAACTACAACCTGACTCGACTGCTTAGTCGGGACGTAGAACGCAAACCACGGAACGGAACCAATGTCCTTGTAGTTTGAATCCACAAGTCGGAACTGGCGAAGGTGGAGCGTCGGGTGAGCCGCTCGGCGTAGAAAGCGCTCCCCCGAAAACCGAAGAGGAGTTGTTTCGGTTACCTTATCGGGAGACCTACCCGAAAAGATTGTGTCCGCAAGCCCGGCCTGCGTGCGGCCGACCTGATCCGCTGTGGTCAGCTCATTAACAAAAACTACATCGACGGCCGATGCAGCACCGGCGAGCCAAGTTGCAATGGAAGTGGCAATCTGCCGATCTCGTCCGTCAAGTTCAAGATCAAGCAACAGACTTGCAACCTTCTGAACTCCTACCTCCACCGCGACCTGATCCGTCTTCATCCTGGACCTCAGATCAACGAATCCTTTATCTGCCACGTCGTGGAAGTTCTGCGTGGAGCCGGCACCCCGCAATTCGTCGTACAGCCCAGTCATCCGAGCATGATTGTAGCTTGCAGCTGCAGGCGCGGGCACCGAATGTTGAGACACCCAACCTCGAGTGAATGAGAGTCGTTCGGTCTTCAGACCCTGCACCGAAGAACGGGTCAACTCCTTCATTCCTCCACTCAAAATAAACTCGCGTTTCCAATAACGTAGCGGCGAGCCTTGATGGGCCGACAGGGAGGCTAGCAACGTGCGCTCGTCCCGTACGTATCCTTCGTAGGCCCTCTTGACGTCGTCAGGAAGGTAAATTCGGATACGATCAGCATAGCTTTCGCGATATCCAAAGAAACGAGCTCGCTGCTGAAGGGTGTCGACGGCCCCGGCCGTCTTGCGCGGCATATAGGTAACGACCAAACCCTCTACCGTGAAACCCCGGTCGAGCTTCTGCCCACCAACGAGGACCCAGAACCGAGCCGCACTCCAGACGACTTCCGTTCCCCCGTGGTTTACTTCCACGACTCTAAGCTGGGACCACACCTCAGCAAGCTCGTCCCATAGTTCGTCGAAGGCAGGAATATCCAACCAAGTGCGGGCGAGGTCCGACCACGCTTTGTGAAAATCTGCGCGAATATCGGCGTCCCCCAGACGCATCAGCTCAGCCCAGCTTTGCTGTAGTCCTTGAAGCCACGACTTGTACTGCGCGTGCGGGGCTCGATCCTGAGAAGCCTGTACCAACATCGAGCGGTTGACGTAATCGTCGGAGAGCTCGGCGGAAGCTGCGATCAGCAGGTAAGTTTGGAACGCTCGCTGGAGAGATTCGGGCACGTCCCGCATCGGCTCTTTCGGATTATAGACTTCAGAATCCTCAATTTTTCGTAGCAAATCACTTCGTTCCACGAAAAAATATTCCCCGCCAGTATACCCATCCCCGGGTTTGAGGACGGTTGCGTACTCCGGGTTCAGCTCGTCCGAGATGGCCAATAGGAGATTTGCCTGCGGAGTCGCCGTGTACTGGAGAAACGAATGATAAGGCAATGCCGTGCGAAGCTGCTGAATCGCATGATATGTTCCGCTCTCGGCTTGGAGACCCTGTGTGGCATTCCGACGAGCTTCAGTATTGAGACTCGCCTGGTCGGACTCATCATCAATCACAAGCACCGGAACATCACCAATCTGAAGCTCCGAAAAAAGGTCAGCGAGGTTCTGCAAGCGTTGATGGTGCTTCAGAACCGTCACCACAACCGTCGGTCGAGGCTTCTTGCTCTCGCCAGAACGATACATGCGCCACGATACCAACCTTTCTGCAATCGCATCCCGGGTCTCGGAACCCATCGGGTTCGAATACCACGCCCAGTGACGAGAAGCCTCGAGGTTATCGATACCCAGGTCTCGTCGAACTCTCTCCTCGGACTGCGTACGCAGATTTTCTGTCGTACCCACCAAGAGAATGACAACACCGAAGCCATTATCTCGAGCCAAAGTTGACACCGTCGTGAACGACATGGTCTTTCCCGACTGAACGCGCCCCACAGCCAGGAGAGCATTAACGCGAGGTTCGCCCTGCGGGTCAACACAGTGCGAAAGGATCTCCGACGCCTCTTCGACGATTCGGTCGACTGCCTGTCCGGGCAACGCCCCGTCACCCCGGAGAATAGCCGTGAAGCGGGAAGTTTGCTCACCGACCTGAGGATCCCAAAGCGCCTTCGAAGCCGGCTTGGCAAGTCCGTTACCCTCCAGGATATCCTGGTTCATGATTCTGAGACCTCGATTTTGGTAGACAACAGTTGATTTAAGTACGTGAGAAATGCCGTCGATTTCAACCCCGCACGACGGGCTCTTACTAAAGAAACACCAATTGCACCCGCAAACGCCAAAAGAGGGCGCGCCCCATCCCCTCGAGCGCCAAGAAACTCGAGCGTGAAGGGATGTGCGAGGGCTATCCGCAATGACACCATTGTGCTGGGAAGATTCGTTCGGATGTCATGGCCATCCTGATCGCCCGTAAGTTGCAGCCAATCTACAGCTGGAGCGATCGCGTCGGCCTCAGTGCGAACAATCCAAACTCGGTTGGCCGTGACAATACGGGCAGTGTTTGCGAAAGACGTGTTGGACGTCGCCCGCCCGTCACCGGAAGTAACTTCTTGCTCGAGTTCAACCGTATAGGACTCGGCGTCCTCAGAAGTAGTCCCGGCATTGGACTCCGTCAACCCGACACGTGCCGCGAGATCTCCACTAACTTCATTCGCGTCGCGAATAAGGGTACGTAGCTGATCAGCGTTAGCGCTTGATGCTCGGTACTGACGCGCCTGCTTGATGATGTTTGGTTCACCTTTGAGGGCAAGGCCGAGCTTCTCATGAAGGACATCTTCAAGTTCGTCCCATTGAATGCCGTCTTTTGTGTAGGAGACATCGAATCCTTCAAGCCGAAGCTCACCGTATATTCGTTGGTACTCGAAAGAGTTCGATCCCCCGAAAATAGCTGTCGGGCGGTATGTATCGTCATCGCTGCCGATGATCAGCCGCTTACGCCTGAACAGGGCCAATCCCGCTTCGCGGGTACTACCCCTTTCTCGGACGCCAACCCAACCGAAAACTCGATGGGAATCGTCAAGCTGGATATCTATGTCTGATTCCCACCTTCGGGCGGGTTCGGTCTGGGCCCAGGCCGGCGGCGCTACCAGCGTCGATACTTCGTCGAAAGAGAGGCTTGCGCCGTTGTAGCGCAGTTCAACGTCACCATCCCGTAAGAACATTCTGTAAATGCTAGCCAAGTGACGCTTTATCTTGTCGACCGAGCGTCCTCTTGGGAGGTGATTCAAGTCGGTGAGTTCGACGATTGTGAAGTGCGAATCCCGTTCGGCGGGTAGTTCACGGACCGGAAGATGCTCAATCCTTCTCCCCGATATGTCATCCATATCGAAGAACACGCTTCGCTCAACAGCTTCACCGGCGACAGATGTCCTCACAGTCCAACGTCGGGCAAACCAAGTTGCGGCGCTCTTCATTCCCATTCCAAATTCGGAGAGCCCGGAACGATTAGGTGGTACTTCCGCGGCTCGGAATGCCCGGGGGAAGTCTTCCTTAGCTATCCCAAAGGCATCGTCTGCAATCACTATACGCCCGCCTGCGTCGCCGTCAATCGTGATGGAGACGTGGAGACGGTCCCCTTCCGACGAATTTGCGACGAAGCTCTGAACAGCGTTGTCGACGAACTCCGCAAGGGCAAACCATGGCTTGTAATTCAAATTTCGAAGTACGCCGAGTATGTTCACATCGGGGCGGATTTCGATCAATACTGGATCTTTTTCGTCGCTCATGATCTCGTTCTAGGTTGAGTCCGACTCAAACGAAGACTACGTCACGCAGCATCTGCGCGACCGCAAGCGCGAGCCTTGGCGGAACTGCGTTCCCAATTTGTCGAAACTGTGAAGATACCGGGCCGTGCCATGTCATTGCGAGGGGGAAGGTCTGCAGCGCGGCTGCCTCTTCCACAGTAAGCCGGCGCAGGCTCCCAGGAACCTCTTCGTGAGCCTCATTGTTCAGACGGGTGGAGTGGTGGCCAACGACCCATGAAGTTGTTGTCTTTCCTTCAAGCCAGTCCTGGTCAATGATAGGGGTTCGATTACCCCCCATCGTTGCCGGCAGCGTCCCGGATGGGGAATCAAGATTGAGAGGCCTCCCGGCCCCATTGAAGAGCATGCCTGCGTACGGGCTCTTGCGCAGAACGGGCACTTTCGCCGCTTTGATCTGTGCTACGCAGAAGGTGTCGTTCCCAACGCTTCCAAAGGGTGGGAGTTGACTAAGTGCGTCTCGCACAGTCAGCTTCCCTTCTGACGTCGTTGGCACAGGAACTACTGGGGCAGGAAGATCTTGCCGAACGCCGATCATGAACATGCGCTCACGCGATTGCGGTACGCCGTAGTCCGCTGCGTTCAGCAGAATTGTCCGAATCTTGTACCCGAGGCCCCGTCCGCGTCGCTCGAGGGCTGCTCGAGTTCCTGCCCACCGCCGATTGCTATACAGCGCCTTTACGTTCTCGAGCACAAACGCTTTTGGCTGGACTCGCGCAACGATGTCTAAGAACTTGAACACATGCCGAGAGCGGGGGTCGAGCGGATCCATTTTTCCCCCCACACTAAACCCTTGGCAAGGGGGTCCACCAATGATGAGGTCCGCGGCCCCCTTCTTCGGGACTAGATCGTCGTCGAGTAGACTCAAATCACCAACAACCTCGTCGTACTGCGCAGTATCGAGGTGAGGCATTTGCTTTGCTAGAACCCCCAACGCCGAGCGATGAGTTTGCGCAGCGTTAGCATCAAGCTCATTGACCCACACAGGTTTGAAACCCGCCAGCGAGAACCCAATATCCAAGCCCCCTGCGCCCGCATACAAAGATATGAACGTACCAAGGGCATTCGGTCCAACAGGAGGAACCGCATACTGACTTAGAAAATCATCGCCGAGCGGCGTCTGTTCCGTGGCCGTTTCGGCGGTATGTTCCGGCGTCGTCACCTCAAGCAGCATGCTTGTAGCCTACGGTCTTGGTCCGACCTTCCCGCCCGCCGAGCGCTTTGAGTGTCAGCTTCCACCGTCCGACCCCGATCGCCGGCTCGGCAGCACCGTGTCGCCGAACACGGTAACGAACTGCTCGATCAGGTCCGCGGCCCGCTCGCGATCGAACTGCATGGACTGACTGCTCTTCGCAGGACTGGCTCGATGATCAGATCCGAAAGTGCTCAGATGTACTAGGAGCGTCCCGTCCGCTGCGGTGAGCTGCTGAGCGAAGCAGTCCACCTGTGTGCCGTGCGGCTTCACTGTCTGCCGGCCAGCTTGGACGCTTCTGATGAGAGCCATGTCGTAATCGTACCCTCTAATCGGACCAATCCTCAGTATGCGTCGTTGACTTCTCGTTTTGCTCGTCGACCTGCCCGGACAGTGGAGCAGTCGAGAGCCTCCATCGAGATGCCCCGCCGTTTGCGCCGGGGGGAGGGACACCCGCCCAGCCGTGCTCGGTATCGAACGCACGGTGCAGCAAGCGACTTCAGCGTCCAGCACGATCGCGGGTTGGGCGGTCGACGTGCTTATCTGAGGCCAGGGCTGCGTTACTCGTAGCGGCCTAGTTCGGCTGGACAAGCGCCTCGACTCGATGGCGGATCCTCCTGTTCCGCTGCAACGGCAATACATGCAACGATGGCGACCAACACCGCGTACCCGAGCGCGGCTCACGCAAGAGGACAACCGAACATGACCGAACCCGACGCTGCCGACGTGACCCTCGAAGCCGAGGTCCCCGAGGAAGACGTGACTCGGAACATCGCGAAGGCCGTGACCGGCCGTCGTGCCCTCGCCCGGCAGTACGTGAAGTGGCTCCGCCGTCGAAACCCTTCGGCCACTCCCGCAGACATCGTCCAGATGCTCGAACGCCACTACACGACGTCGATCACGACGGCAGGGGCCGCGATCACGGTGGGATCGATCGCAGCGGACATCGCGATTGCCTCGATTCCCGTTGCGGGCCCGGCCGTCGCTGGAGCGAAGAGCGCTGGCGCACAGGCAGCGAAGGCCGGCACGAAGGGCGCCATGAAGGTGGCCGCCAAGAACCTCGCAAAGAACGCCGCTCAGACCGGCGCCCGGGGCGCAGCGGCACGACTACTTCCTGCCGGAGACCAGCAGCTGCAGTTCGAGATCACGGCAGTCTTCGGTCTCGCGCTTGCCGACCTCCACGACATGGACCTCGACAGGGACCAGGCGCAGGCGCTGATCCTCGGCCTCACCAACGAGCGAGTGAGTCAGCAGCAGATTGCTGCGATGGCAAATGACGTCGCTGAGGTCTCAGCGGGCGGCACGGTGGGCACCGGTCAGGCGATCGCTGCAGGTCGGGACGATTGGTCGCACTGGGCCTCGACGCTCTCCAACGCATTGCCGGGTGGCGCCGCGCAGAGCCTCGTCCGCACGATCCAGACCGGCGAGCTCGACCCGATTAGCGAGGGGATGACCGGCAAACAGCGCGCGACCGTCGAGTACGGCGTCGGCGCAGTGACGGGCGGAGTAGCCCGTTTCGTGTTCGGCCGCGACGTCGTGAAGTCATCTCGCAGCGCTTTCCCCGAAGCGCCGGAGACGTTCCCAGAACACCTCACGATCTCAGCCGATACGGACTCCGAAGATGCGGCTTCCGAGAGCCGCGCCCTGGCAGCGCTGGAAGATGCTGCGCGGTCGACCGGTAGTTGGGTGAGTGGGGCTGCTGGAGCAGTCGGTACGGGTGTTTCTGGTGCGGCGAGCACCGCCACCCGGGTCTTCCGGCGAGTCGATCTGGACGGCGACGGGGTGCCCGATGAAGCGCAGGCGCTCACTGCGGCGAAGCAGGTCGGCGGCCGGGTGGCCGGAGCCGCTGATGCGGTGGGTGGCAAGGTCGCCGGCCTCTTCCGCTCGCGGAAGTCCCCGACGCCGAGCGAATAAGCCCTTGAACTGGCTCCCGACAGGAGCCGAGCAGTAGCAGCGGCCGACTAACGGACGGAAGGCACGGCACCACCCGGCACCGCGCCTCCCGTCCATCACCACGTCTTCAACTCACCAAGTCAACACGAACCGCCCCCGCGTCCCCCCGGCCTCCAACCGCTCATGTGCCTCCACAGCCCGAGCAGCCGGCAGCACCTCCGCCACCCGCGGCGTCAACGTCCCACTCTCCACCGCGTGCCGCAGCTGCTCGAGCCTGTCGAACGACCGGTACTCCGAGAACACCATCACCTGCACGAACCCGATCCCCCGAGCCCCGTTGCCCTGCCACCCCCGCACGTCGAAGAAGACTCCCCCGTCGCGAACGGCTTCCACCACCTCGTCCCGCTGCACGGCGGCGTCGGCGAGCGCATCGACCCCGTCCGGCACGAGCTCCCGGACAGCGGAATCGAAGGAAGCACCGCGCGGCACCACGTGGTCCGGCCCGAGCGACCGGACGAGTGCTTCGTCGGCCGGAGCAGCATCCGCGATCACGGTCAGCCCGGCGGCCTTCGCCAGCTGCACAACGTAGTTCCCGAGCAGCCCAGTGGCCCGGTCACGGCGAGCGTCTGCCCCGGCGCGAGCGAGGCGTGCGACAGGATCTGCAACGCCGTCAGCCCGTTCATGGGCACGGTCGCCGCGGCCTCGATCGACGCCCCGCGAGGGATCCGCGTGAACGACCCCACCGGCGCGACGAGCTCCTGCACGTAGGCGCCACCGTGAGTGCTGAGCGGCAGCGCGATCGCCATGACCTCGCCGCCGACCTGCCATCCGGTGACGTCGGGCCCGACTTCGTCGATGACGCCGGCGGCGTCCATTCCCGGCACGTACGGCGGCGAGGCCTGTGAGCTGTCCCGCTGCCCGGCACGAACCCCGGTGTCGGTCGGGTTCACGGCGAACGCCTGCACCCGGATCCGCACGGATCCCGCACCGGCGTGCGGCTCCGGCACCTCGTGGACGGCGAGGGCCTCGGGCCCTCCGAACTGTTCGACTCCGACGACCTGCATCCTCCCGGTCTACGCGCACGTTGCTTGACGCAACCTGACGCGACACCCCACGGCCTGGAGGCCCGGCACCACCCCGCCTCGCGCCTCCAGCCCGTCAGGGGGGCGGTCCACGGCCCGTGGTGCGCCATGCTGGCACCGTGCGTTTCGACGAGCTCCTCACCCGGTCCGACGGTCCCGCGATCGCCGAGGAGCTCGCCGCCCTCCGTCGACCCGCCCGGTACGTCCTCGAGGGCATCCACCAGGAGTCCCGGCAGAAGTACTCGCAGTTCCGCGTCGACATAGACGAGCCCGCACAGACCTGGACACTCGTCCGCCAGCGTGCCAAGCCGGTCTCCTACCGCGACGGCGTGCTGCACGAGCCGGACGACGGCCCGATCGAGGTGTCGTTCGCCCGGAGCATGGTCTCGTCCCCCGTCGTCCGGATGGCCGTGCCCGATCTGATGCTCCGGTGGGGCCGCGCCACGGACGACTTCCACCCGATCTTGATCCAGCACATCGGCGAGCGCTCGATCCTGGTGACCTTCGAGTACGGCGAGGACCCGGCGTTCCGCTCGACGCTGGTGATCGACGAGCGCGACGGCATCGCCCGCCGTTCGTACGAGCACGGCGAGGCCACGATCATCAGGAGCGTGCGGACCGCCGAGCCGGACGAGGTCCTGCCCCGCGCCCGCTTCGTGCAACCGACGGACTGGATCCGTCCGCAGTACTGAAGCGTTGACGGTTCCGGTTCACGATCCCCGACGATCGCGAACCAGTACCGACGCCCCGCAGACCCCTCGGCCCGATCGGGGGGTGGAAATGTTGTTCTACTCCCTGCGAGAGTTCCACCGACCGCCACCGTCGGCGGTCGTTGAGGGGAAACACATGAAGAAGATTCTCGCCTTGTCGGCGACGGTTGCTCTGGCAGCCGGACTGAGCCTGATCGCTGTGGCACCAGCGCAGGCGGCAACGGGGGACGTCATCGTGCCGACGTCCGGAGAGGTGACCGGGTACGTGGGAGCCCACTGCAATGGCACTCCGCACTCCGGCATCGACATCGCCGCTTCCGGGGGTTCGTCGATCGTCGCGGGCGCGGCCGGTACGGTCCGCACGGTCATCAACAGCTCGGCCACGACCGGCTACGGAACCTACGTGGTGATCGACCACGGCGCGGGCTACCAGACGCTCTACGGACACATGATCAACGGCAGCCCGCTCGTCTCGGTCGGGGAGACCGTCACGAAGGGCGAGCGGATCGGCTCGGTGGGGACCACCGGCAACTCGACCGGCAACCACCTGCACTTCGAGGTGAAGCGCGACGGAACGAGCCAGAACGGCCTGAACGACTACTTCACCTGCAAGCGGATCGTCACCCAGGGCACACCGATCCCGTGGTCGTTCCCGAACTTCCCGGGCACGATCGTCCAGTCGCACGTCGCTGTCCGAGCCAACACCGGCACGCTGTGGACGTGGACCGGGGAGGCGGGCAGTGAAGGCTTCGCCGCGAACTCCGGGCGAGCCGTTCAGGAGGGCACGTCTCCCGCCATCGCCTCGACCGGCTCCGATTCCGCTGCCGCGTTCGCGGCGCCGGACGGCTCCCTGGTGACGTGGCGAGGCAAGGCCGGGCAGACGGGGACCGCAGGCTCGGCGAACGTCGGCATGAAGCTCGGCACGAGTCCGGCGATCGCCTCGCTCGGTGGGGGCCAGTACGCGGTCGCGTTCCAGGCCAACACCGGCGAGCTCTGGACCTGGACGGGGACGCCCGGATCGGCCGGGACCGCAATGTCCACCGGCTACGGCATGAAGGCCGGCACGAACCCGTCGATCACGACCGTCGGCAGCGGCGTCTCCGTGGCGTTCCAGGCGAACAGCGGCAAGCTGCTGACCTGGTACGGCACCGCAGCCCAGAAGGGCACCGCAGCCGACACCGGTCTCGGCATGAAGGACGGCACGAGCCCGTCGGTCACGCGCGTCAACGGCTCGACCATCGCAGTCGCGGCGCAGGCGAACACCGGGAAGCTCTGGGTGTGGAGCGGGACGCCGCGCACGACGGGTCTCGCGAAGGAGACCGCACTGGGCATGAAGGCGGGCACGAACCCGTCCATCACCCTGGTCGGTTCGCAGCTCGCCGTCGCAGCGCAGGCCAACACCGGTGACCTGTGGACCTGGCGCGGTGCGCCCGGTGACGCCGGCTTCGCACACACCGCTGGCGTCGGCATGAAGGTCGGCACCAGCCCGGCCGTCGACACCGTCGGCGGTGACGTCGCCGTCGCCGTGCAGGCCAACACCGGCTCACTGTGGACGTGGGTCGGGACCGCGGGCACCGACGGCTTCGCCCACACGGGCGATGTCGGTATGACCGCGAGCCCGAGCATCGGCTGATCGCTCTGCCCGACCGTGCCCGCCGATCGCCACGATCGGCGGGCACGGTCATGCCATCCCCCGATCGGACGATGCCGAGACCACCGCCCCGGTCGATCCCCCACATCAACCCGGCGGCGAAGCTGGACCCATGCCCGAGTCCCCCGCCATCCAGGTCCAGCACCTCGGCAAGCAGTACGCCACCGGCAAACGCGCCGTGGACGACGTCTCCTTCACGATCGAACGCGGCGAGACCTTCGCTCTGCTCGGCCCCAACGGTGCCGGCAAGTCCACGACGGTCGAGATCCTCGAGGGGTACCGCTCCCGCACCGCCGGCGAGGTCCGCGTCCTCGGTCACGACCCGGCACGGACGAGCCGCAGCCACAACGCACGCATCGGCATCGTTCTGCAGACCAGCGCGGAGTCCCCGAACGTCACCGTCGCCGAGCAGCTGAACCACTTCGCGACGCTCTACCCGAAGCACCGCAGCGTCGAGGAGCTCCTCACCGCGACGGGGCTCGAGACGCAGCGCAACACCCGCATCAGCCGCTTGTCGGGTGGCCAGCGCCGCCGCGTCGACGTCGCCCTCGGCATCATCGGCCGACCCGAGGTCCTGTTCCTCGACGAACCGACCACGGGCTTCGACCCCGAGGCCCGCCGGCAGTTCTGGGACCTCCTGCGCCAGGTGCAGCACGAGGGCACGACGATCCTGCTCACCACGCACTACCTCGACGAAGCCGCGCAGCTCGCCGACCGTGCCGCGGTCATCGCCGGCGGGAAGCTCCTCGACCTCGCACCCATCGACGAGATCGGCGGCGCCGAGGCCCGCACACCCCGGGTCCGCTGGCGTGACGACGACGGCGACCACCACGACGAGCGCACGATCGACCCGACGGCACTCATCCGCAGCAGCACCACGCCCATGCACGACCTCGAAGTCATCCGTCCGTCCCTCGAGGACGTCTACCTCGACATGGTGGGACAGCGATGAACACCACAGCGCGCACGAGCGCCAGCCGCATCGGCTACGAGATTCGCTCCTACTTCCGCGCCCCCGACGCGGTGTTCTTCACGTTCCTCTTCCCCATCATCATGCTGGCGCTCTTCTCGGTCGCCTTCGCCGACGCCGACCCCATCCGTGCCGTCGCGAGCAACGGCCAACCGGTCGACGTCGACTACGCCACCTACTACCTGCCCGGCCTGGTCGCGACGGGCATCCTGCTCTCCGGCACGCAGTCCCTCGGCGTCGACATCGCCGGCGAGCGCAGCGACGGCACGTTGAAGCGCCTCGGCGGCACGCCCCTGCCGGTCCTGTCGTACTTCGTCGGCAAGATCGGCATGGTCCTCGTCACCACGCTC
Source organism: Curtobacterium sp. MCBD17_026 (assembly GCF_003234895.2). Lineage (NCBI taxonomy): Bacteria > Bacillati > Actinomycetota > Actinomycetes > Micrococcales > Microbacteriaceae > Curtobacterium > Curtobacterium sp. MCBD17_026. The sequence goes on from NZ_CP126281.1 coordinate 2,223,244, forward strand.
GTGCAGACCGCACTGCTGCTGGCGATCGCGAGCCTGGTGTTCGGCGTCGACCTGCCGACCGACGCGAGCAGCTGGGGCGTCTTCGCCGGCGTGATGGTCCTCGGCATCGCCACCAGCTGCGTCCTCGGCATCGCGGTCTCGGCGCTCCCCCGCGAGGGCCGGCGCACCACCGCCACCATCGTCCCGATCGTGCTGGTGCTGCAGTTCATCTCCGGCGTCTACCTGCCCTTCACCCAGCTCCCCACCTGGTTGCAGGACGTCGCGTCCGTCTTCCCCCTGCGCTGGATGGCGTCCGGCATGCGCTCCGTCTTCCTGCCCGGTGCGTTCGAGTCGGGTGAGCCGGGAGGCGCGTGGCACCTCGGCCTCGGAGCCCTCGTGTTGGCAGCGTGGCTGGTCCTGGGCACGGTGGCCTGCCTGCTGACGTTCCGTTGGAACCGCAAGGACGCTTGATGGCGCCCCGCTGGTGGGATGCTGGGCACATGAGCGGCGAGACGTGGATGCGCAACCGGTGGTTGCTCGTCTTCTTCGCGGCCACGATGCTCCTCACCGCCGTGATCACCGTGTTCGGGTGGTCCCCGTGGTCGATCCGCTGGCCCGCCTACACCGCGGTCGTGGTGCTCGTCGTCGCCTACGCCGTGTTCGGCCACCGCGGCTACGACAGCCCCCGTGCCGCAGCGGCCTTCCTGCCGCTGGTCCTCGTCGCCGCCCTGGTGTTGCCGGCCGTCGTGCCGAGCACCGCGTTCGTGCAGTGCATCGCGTTCCCGCTCGTCTGGGTGCAGTCCGAACGGGTCCGCACCGCCGTCCTGCTCTCGGTCGCGGTCGGCGTCGCGAGCGGCATCAGCCTGCAGGTCTCCGGCGGCCCGGACACCCTCGTCAGCACCGTGCTCATCGAGGGCATCAGCGTGATCGGCGCGTGCGCGATGGGCGTGTGGATCTCGAGCGTCGCCGGCCTGTCCGAGGAGCGCCGCCAACTCCTCGACGAACTCCGCGCCACGCAGGACTCCCTTGCCGAGGCCCACCGCAGCGCGGGAGTCGCGAGCGAACGGGAGCGCCTGGCCCGCGAGATCCACGACACCGTCGCGCAGAACCTCGCCGGCATCGTCATGCTCACCGAACGTGCCCGCAAGGACCTGGCGAACGACCGCGGTGCCGCGCTCGACGAACGACTGGCGGTCCTCGAGTGGTCGGCACGAGCGGCGCTCGAGGACTCCCGCGCCCTCATCGCCGCCGGGGTCGCCGGTGCCACGAGCGGCAGCCTGGCCGGCGCCCTGCACCGCCTGGCCGAGCGGTACACCCGCGAGACCGGCACACCCGTTGCCGTCGACGCGACCGACGGCCCGCTCGACCGCGACGCCCAGGTCGTGCTGCTCCGGGTCGTCCAGGAGTCCCTCGCGAACGTCCGTGCCCACGCCGATGCCGGCTCCGTGCGCATCGTCCTGCAGCACGCGCGCGAACGCGTCGGCGTCCGCGTGACCGACGACGGCGTCGGCTTCGACACCGGCGTCCCCACGGCCGGGCACGGTCTCCGGGGTCTCTACGAACGGTTGGCGCTGTCCGGCGGTGCCTGCACGATCACGAGCACCCCGGGCCGGGGAACCGTCGTCGACGCGAGCCTGCCCACCGGACCCGAGCCGAGCCTCCAGGCCGTTGATCGTCACCCCGTGGCAGAGGTGACCCCGTGATCCGCGTCGTGGTCGCCGACGACCACCCGATCGTCCGGTCGGGCATCGTGGCCCTGCTGCAGGACGCCGACGACGTCGAGGTCGTCGGCCAGGCCAGTGACGGCCGCGCCGCGGTGACCGTGGCACTGGCCGAACGCCCCGACGTCGTGCTCATGGACCTCCGGATGCCCGTGCTCGACGGCGATGCGGCGACGGCGGAGATCCTCGCCGCTGAACCCGGCGTCCGCGTCCTGATCCTGACCACGTACGAGTCCGACGACCAGATCCTCGCCGCCATCGAGGCCGGTGCCACCGGCTACCTGCTCAAGGCCGCCCCGGAGTCCGAGATCCTCGCCGGCGTCCGGGCGACGGCACGGGGCGAGACGGCGCTCGCGCCCTCCGCGGCCGCAGCGCTCGTCCGCCGAGCGACGGGCGCCCTTCCGGCCGCGGCCGGCCCGAGCCTGACCCCGCGCGAGCTCGACGTCCTGCGCCTCGTCGCCCAGGGCAACAGCAACCCGGCGATCGGCCGCGCCCTGTTCCTCAGCGAGGCCACGGTGAAGACGCACCTCGGCCACGTGTTCGAGAAGCTCGGCGTGAACGACCGCACCCGTGCGGTGACCCGGGCAATGGAGCTCCAGCTCCTCCCCTGATCAGCGCTGCGGCCGGGCGCCGTCGGTGAGACCAACGAACGCGTTCACTCCCTCGACAGCACCCCGAACGACCACCGCGGTGCGCTCCGGACGCAGGGTGATCGTTCCGTCACCGCCTTCCCTCGTCAGCGCACCCACACCCGGAACGAGCAGCCCGTGGACGCCCTTCCCGGCCTGGTGGCTCCAGCCGTTCACGGACCGCCACCGCGGTGCGGCCCAGGCGCGCTGGAACCACTCGACGTCGCTGGGGCACGGACCGGAGCGGTCCTCGTACTGCGCCGTCGTGATCGTCACCGGCTCGCCGACACCGACCGAGTCGACGGGATCGACGTCGAGCCACCGGAGCAGGTGTGCCACGAGGGAGCCTGGACGAACGACACCGAGCGACTCCGAACCGTCCTCGTGGCCGACACGCACGACGCACTTCTGGCCCTGCATCCAGCACGCCCAGCTCAGTGGCGGAGCGTCGCTCGCGGGGTCGCTCGACTCGACGACGAGCAGCGCATCGTGATCGACCACCGGGCTGACGAGTTCGTCGCCCTTGTCGGTGAGGCCGCCGAACCGCCCGACGAACCCGAGCTCTCGCGCGACGACCCCGGGGCCCGAGCGTCGCGCCGCTGCGGGCACCAGGCCGCGGTCGCGGAACCGCACGAGCTGGTCGAGCACCCCGTCCGGAGTGCGCCACGGCAGGGTCGGCCCCGGGCCGGCGGCTGCGGCGAGCGCTGCGTTCCCGGCCGGCGGCTCGTCGAGGGGACGGCGCCACCGCGAGTCGAGCAGCCCGTCGACGACCGCGCCGGCTCCAGGCCAGTCACGGGCGGAGCACCCGACCGCGATCCGGACCTGCAGTTCGCGGAGGAACCGGAGATCACGGATGACGACGTCGTCCGGTTCGGGCAGGGCGACGAGGACCCGGTCGTCCGTGGATTCGAGGACCAGGGCGTCCGGTCGGTCCCGAAGTCGCCGGACGACCTCCGCCGTCGGATCACCGGAGAAGGACCGCACGTCGATGGACACCGCGTGGTCGTCGCGCTCAAGCCGGATGCCCGGTTCGACCGGACGGGCCGTCCACCCTTCCGGCACCTCGAACACGAGACCGTCGACGATGGCCAGAGCATCCCAGCGGACGTCAGGCCAGGGGTCCCACGGCACGTGCCGGGTCATCGGCGAGCCGCCCGTCGCGACCACCGCGGTGTGGCCCACCGTGCACCGCCGAACAGCAACCACATCCCGAGCACGCCGCACAGCACGAACGCCACCATCAGGACGAGGGCGAGCACCACAGGCCCGTTGCAGCAGAACGCCGCGACGCCCTCGCAGGCGAGCGCCAGCCCGAGCCAGAACAAGCCGAAGGGCATCGACGGTGTACTCCGCCGCATCCACGACCGCCAGAGTCCGGCGTACGCCAGTCCGCCGAGGACGACGAACACCCCGCCGATCGCGATCAGCCAGATCGGTGCACTCACGCTCGACTCCCCCGGTTCTCCGCGACTCCCCTGCTCTGATCCTACGGCGCTGTGCACGAGCGGGGATCCCGTCCTGCGGCACTCCTGACGGTTCTGGTTCACGATCCCCGGGGATCCTGAACCAGAACCGTCACCGCGCGGACACGAACCCGCGTCCCCCGCGCCGCGGACGCGACCACCGACGAAACGGGAGGCACGGTGCCTGCCCGCACCGTGCCTCCCGTCCGCTCCAGCGCGCGCCCTGCCATCGCGACGCGCGCTCGCTCAGGCCTCCGCGTCCGCCTCCTGCGACCGGACGCGGAGCACCCGCGCTGTGGGGGTCGATCCGCCGTTCGTGACCTCGAGCGAGCCCGAAGCGGCGTCCCACGCCACGGACCACAACCCGAGTGCCGTCGGGAACAGCGGCTCGACGACCACCGCCTGCCCGGCGAACCCCGGCAGCGGCAACGACACCGACGCCGACGCACCGGGCAGCGACCAGACCGACAGGTACAGGTCGCCCGAAGCGGCGTGCAGGCCGAGTGCGACCCACGGGTCCTCCCAGGCGGGCAGCCCGAGGGGCCAGACCGGCACTGCGGAGTCGACGACGTCCAGGACCTGCCGGTGCGCAGCGATGGCGGCGCCGACCACCGCCCGCTGCGAAGCCGACATCTCGTTGAGGTACCCGGACAGGTACATCCGCCCGAGCACCCCGTTCACGAGCGACAGCGTGAACAGCTCCGGCTCCATCGTCGGCGCCGGGTACGCCCAGTTCCCCGCCTGCTCGGGCAGCATCGCAGCCGGCGCAGCGGCCGCGATCGTGGCGGACAGCACCGGGTCCTGCTGGTCCGACGTCGACTGCATGTGCAGGCGGGACAGCATGGCCCAGTCGGCGCGCATCGCTCCCGAGGCGCAGTTCTCGATGAGCAGTGCCGGGTACCGCTCCTGCCCGGCGTCGAGCCAGTCGAGGAGCGCCCGCTGGTGGTCGAGCATCCCGGCGAACGGCCCGGTCATGGTGTTGTTGTCCATCTTGAAGAACGTCACGCCGAGTTCCCCGACGAGCCGGTCGACGACCGAGTCCAGGTGCGCGCGGGCCTCCGGCGAGCGCAGGTCGAGCAGGTGCCGCCCGTGCTCCGCGACCCGGACCCCGTGGTGCTCGACGAACGCGGACGACGGCAGGGTCGAGGCCAGCGGTGAGTGGATGCCGATGACCTCGGGTTCGAGCCAGAGGCCGGCCTGCATGCCGCGCGCACGGATGTGGTCGATGACGGCCCCGAGCCCCGTCGGGAACCGCGACGCCGCTTCCTCCCACGCTCCGACGGTGTCCCACCAGTGCCCCTCGGCGTACCAGCCGGCGTCGATGCAGAACAGGTCCGCTCCGGCGTCGGCGGCCGCGTCGACGAGCGGCAGGAGCTTCTCGGTGGTCGGGTCGCCCATGAGCGTGTTCATGTAGTCGTTGAACACCAGGGGCAGGGCGCGATCGGCTTCCCGCACGTGCCGGAACGCCCGACGCTGCCGGGTGAGCACCCCGAACGCGTCGTCGATCGACCCGGCGATCCCCACGGACACCGGCACCGAGGTGAACGGTTGCTCGGGCGTGACGACGGTGGTCCACTGGTGTTCCTGGTCGGTCGGCCCACTCAGCAGCACGTACGCGTGCCGCCGGGTCTCCCCGAGCTCGTACAGCCACGGCCCGTTGTGCTCGACCTGCCAGACGAGCGCGTACCGATCCGCTCGCAGCACCCCGATCGGCAGCGCCTCGCCCGTCGACCACGAGCCGCGGTTCTGCACGACGGCGCGGCTGCGGGGCGGGTGGTGCTGGGCCTCCCGGTCGATCGCCGCGAGCCCGATCGACCGCAGCGGATCGGTCCGCCAACGGCTCTCCGCTGCCCAGTCGTTGTCCGCGTGGACGAGGGCGAGCTCGTCGACGGTGGCGCCCGAGTCGGTCAGGAACACCCCGGTCGCGAACGACGACACGAAGTCCACGATGTGCTCGCCGTGCTCGGCCGACACCTCGGTCCACGTCTGGAACGCGGGCACGCCGGCGCGCGCCCGGAACACCGACTCGGCCTGGAGGCCCGTGGCCGCGTCCGCCTGCACGATCCGGAACCACAGGTCGGTCCCGTCGTCGTGCACGTGGTGCGACACGGGTCGCAGTCTCGCGCCGATCGTGGAGTCGACGTGCCGGAACCCGCCCGGGAACCGCCCGTGCCCGACGGTCGTCAGCTCGACGAGCGGCTGCGGGTCGTCCGGCCCGTCGGCGAGCGCTCCGCCGCCGGCCACGAACGACACCAGGGCGACAGGCTGATCGGGATGGATCAGGAACCGTGCGGCGAACCCGTCGGTGACCCAGTCGACGAACGTCGGCCGGTCGCTCATCGCGCCCCGACCGGTGCGGGCTCGCTCGACACCCAGGCCCCGACCGTGTGGTCGTAGCAGGTGGTGTTGTCGATCTTCGTCCGGTCGAGCGGCGGCCCCGCGGTGATCCGACGCTCGGTGCGCTCCGGGTCGGGAGCGGCCTCGGCGAGCAGCCGGGTGTAGTCGTGGTGCGGGTCGAGGATGACGGCGTCCGACGGTCCGCGCTCGACGACCCGGCCGCGGTAGAGCACCAGGATCTCGTCGGAGAAGTGCCGCGCGGTCGCCAGGTCGTGCGTGATGTAGAGCACGGCGAGGTGGTCCTCGCGCTGCAGCCGGCCGAGCAGGTTGAGCACGCTCAGCCGGATCGAGACGTCGAGCATCGACACGGGTTCGTCGGCGATGAGCACCTGGGCGCCCGGAGCGAGCGCGCGGGCGATGGCGACGCGCTGCCGCTGCCCGCCGGAGAGCTCGTGCGGCCGGCGCGACGCGAAGTCCTCGTCGAGGTTCACCCGGCCGAGCAGTTCCCGCACCTTGTCGGCGGTCTCGTCGGCGCCGCGGGCCCGGTGGTGCAGCTGCAGCGGTCGGGCGATGTGGTGCTCGATCGAGTGGAACGGGTTGAGCGAGGCGAACGGGTCCTGGAACACCATCTGCACGTGCCGCCGGTACATGCTGCCCTCGACGGGGGTGCCGTCCTCGAGCCGCACGTCGATCGAGCCGCGCGTCCTGGTCTCGAGCCTGGCGAGCATCCGCGCGATGGTGGACTTGCCCGAACCGGACTCGCCCACCAGCGCGACGGTCCGGCCGGGCAGCAGGTCGAACGACACGTCGTCGACGGCCCGCAGGGTGGTGCGCTTCAGGCCCTTGCGGCTGTGGAAGTCCTTGCCGAGGTGGCTGACGGTCACACTGGTCATCGGTCCGTCTCCTGTGCTGCCTGGACCACGACGGCCCGGGTGTCGGTCTCGGGTTCGGCGCCGTCCTCGACCCCGGTGCGGATGAACGCGCCGCGGGCTCCGGACAGGCTCGGGAACGACTGCAGCAGCTTCCGCGTGTACGGGTGCTGCGGGTCGTGCTGGATCACGCTGGCACGGTCGCACTCGACGACCTCGCCGCGGAGCATGATCGCGATCCGGTCGCTGATCTCGAGCAGCAGCGGCAGGTCGTGCGTGATGAACACCACGGCGAACCCGAGCTCGTCGCGCAACCGGACGATCTCGCGCAGGATCTCCCGCTGCACCACGACGTCGAGCGCGGTGGTCGGCTCGTCCATGATCATGATCTGCGGTTCGAGCAGCATCGCCATCGCGATCATCACGCGCTGCCGCATGCCGCCGGACAGCTCGTGCGGGTACGCGGTGATGCGGGACGGGTCGACGCCGACGCGGCGCAGGGCGTCCTCGGCGATGGCCCGACGTTCCCTGCGCGGCAGGCCCTTGCGGTGTTCGACCAGGGCGTCGTCGAGCTGGGCGCGGATCGTGGTGACCGGGTTGAGCGCGTTCATCGCCCCTTGGAACACCATCGACAGCTTCGACCAGCGCACGGCACGGAGCTGCTCGTGCGGCAGGCCGAGCAGGTCGACGTCGGTGCCGTCCCGGTCGTGGAACGTGATGCTGCCGGACGCGACCTTCGCCGGCGGCCGGTGCAGCCGGGTGATGGCGTAGGCCAGGGTGGTCTTGCCGCAGCCGGACTCCCCCGCGAGCCCGAGGATCTCGCCGGGCGCCAGGGTGAGCGAGACGTCCTTCACGGCGTGCACGGGGTGCTCGGTCTCGTAGACGACGTCGAGGTGGTCGATCGTCAGCACGGCCGGACGGCGGCCGTCGCCCGCGGCGTCGGAGGTGACCGGTCGTGCGGTGTCGGTGGCGCTCATCGGGCGACCCCCTTCGTGTCGTGACCGGCGGTGGCGACGCGGGCCGGGCCTCCCGAGCGCGCCGCACGCTTCGCACGACGGTCACGCCGTCGCTGCGCACGCACGTTCGCGAGTCGCGGGTTGATGACCTCGTCGATCGAGAAGTTCACCAGGGACAGGCCCATGCCGAGCAGGGCGATGAGCAGGCCCGGCGGCACGAACCACCACCAGGCGCCGTTCGCCAACGCGAAGCCGTTCTGGGCGTAGAAGAGCATCGTGCCGAGCGTCGACGAGTTCGACGCCCCGAGCCCGAGGAACGACAGCCCCGCTTCCCCGAGGATCGCCGCGATCACCGCGAACACGAACTGTGACGCGAGCACCGGCAGCAGGTTCGGCAGGATCTCGACGGCGATGACCCGCCAGGGCCGTTCGCCGGCGACCCGGGCGGCGGACACGTAGTCGCGGTTGCGGATCGACATCGTCTGCGCCCGCAGCACCCGGGCGGACCCGGCCCACGAGGTGATCGCCAGGACGACGGCGATGGTCCAGAGCCCGCGGGCCTCACGCGGCACCAGGCCGGAGATGACGATGACGAGCGGCAGGCCGGGGATGACGAGGAACACGTTCGAGAACAGCGAGAACGCCTCGTCCATGATCCCGCCCAGGTAGGCGCCGAGGATGCCGAAGAACGCGGACAGCACCGTGGCGAGGACGCCGACGATGAGCCCGATCTGCAGGCTGCCCCGGGTGGCGAAGGCGAGCTGGGCCAGGACGTCCTGACCGGTCTGGGTGGTGCCGAGGACGTTCTCGCCGCTCGGTCCCTGCAAGCCTGTGTCGCGGATGGTGGTCGGGTCGCCGACGAGCAGCGGTCCGATCACCCCGAACAGCGTGACGCCGGCGACGAGCGCGATGCCCGTGACGAGCCACGGGGTGAGGGTGGGGAGGAACCTGCGGATGCCGCCCTTCGACGCGCGCCGGGTGGCGATCGACGTGGTGCTGTCGGCCTCCTCGGTCAGTGCGCCGATGGTGGGCTCGGTCTCCTGCTGGATGTTGGTCATGGTCGTCTCCTCCCCTAGCTCCGTGCCCGCGTGCGCGGGTCGATCAGTCCGTACAGCAGGTCGACGACGAGGTTCGCGCCGAGGACCGCCAGGGTGATGAACAGGAAGATGCCCTGCATGAGCGCGTAGTCGTTGTTCGTCACGGCGGACAGCAGCTTCGACCCGATGCCCGGGTACGAGAACACCTGCTCGGTGACGACGGAGCCGGACACGATGAACCCGAGGGAGATCGCGAACCCGGCGACGGACGGCAGCACGGCGTTGCGGGCGGCGTAGTTCCGCAGGATCTTGCCGTCCGACAGACCCTTCGCCTGCGCGGTGGTGATGTAGTCCTCGGACAGCGTCGACACCATCATGTTGCGCATGCCGAGCAGCCAGCCCCCGAGCGACGCGAGCACGATCGTCACGGCCGGCAGCACCCCGTACTTGATCGCCGAGGCGATGAAGTCCCAGTTGAACCCGGGGGTCAGGATGACGTCGTAGCCGCCCTGCGCCGGGAACAGGTGGATCCCCGTCGCGAAGAAGTACACCAGGATCAGCGCGAGCCAGAAGTACGGCACCGCGGCGAGCAGGGTGGTGGCCGGCACGAACGAGTCGAGCCAGGTGCCCGGCCGCCACCCGACGAAGGCCCCGAGGCCGACGCCGATGATCGCGGCCAGGATCGTGGCGATCCCGACCAGCGCGATGGTCCACGGCAGCGAGCTGCCGATCACCTCGGTGACCGGTGCCGGGAAGTAGCTGACGGACACCCCGAGGTCACCGCGGAACACGTTGACCAGGTAGTGGCCGTACTGGGAGATGAGCGGCTCCGAGGAATCGCCACCGAGGAGCAGCTCGTACGCCTCCCGGGTCGCCGGGGTCACCTGCCCGCCGCGCTGCTGGAGCTTGGCGAGCAGGATGTCCACCGGGTTGCCGGGGAGGAGCCTGGGGATGATGAAGTTCAGCGTCAGGGCCGCCCACAGTGCGACGACGTAGAAACCGATCTTGCGCAGGAAGTAGGTCATCGTCGAGTGCCCCTCGGTCGCGATCCCATCGGTGTCAGCCCTTCGCCGGCTTGAGCGCCTTGAAGATCTCGGCGTTGTCCGGGCTCGCCCAGACCGCCGGGAACGCGTACAGGTCGTCCTTCGTCGGCCAGCCGGTGAACTTCGCCGCGTGGAACTCGCTCGTCGTGCCGCCGGTCATCACGGGGATGTAGGGCAGGTCCTCGACGATGTGCTCCTGGATCGTGTCGAGCTCGGGCTGCGTCGCCGCGGTGTCCTCGGGGTTGATCGTGGCGAGCTTCGCGATGGCCTCGTCGACGTCGGGGTTGCTGTACCGCGAGATGTTCATCGGGGCTGCTTCACCGACCTTCGCGGTGTTGGCCGTCGTGAAGTAGTTGTTGTACAGGTAGTACGGGTTCGCCGTCGGGCCCTGGCCGAGCGAGTCGATCGCGAGCTCGAAGTTGCCCTTGGTCTTCTTGTCGGTCCACTCGTTCCACGACGACTGCTGCGCCTTGAGCTCGATGCCAGCGGCCTTGAGCTGCTGCGTCATGGTGTCGATGGCGGTGATGTAGTCGGTCCAGCCGGTGACGACCTCGACCGTCAGGGACAGCTTCTTGCCGTCCTTGGCGTAGATGCCGTCGGCGCCCTTCGCGTAGCCCGCGTCCTCGAGCGCCGATGCCGCTGCGTCGGTGTCGGGGGTCTCCGGCATGACGGCCGGTTCGATGTCCTTCGAGATGGTGTCCTTCTGCGTCGTGGTGAGCGCGAAGGTCGGCGAGATCTCGCTCGCGGTGTTCTCGAACGCCAGCGAGTTGAGCTGCTTGCGGTTGATGGCGTCGGCGATCGCGTGGCGGACGGCCGGGTCGGTCTGCGGGCCGGCGCAGCCCAGGTCGGTGTTCGCGCAGGTCAGCAGGGCCATCTGGTTCTGGCCGACGGTGATGCCGTCGTAGCCGTTGTAGTTGGCGGGGATGTCGTCCATGTTCGGCACCGGGCCGGTCTGCCAGTCGATCGACCCCTGCTTCAGGGCGTCAGCGCCGGCGGTGTTGCCGGAGAGCGACAGGTAGCGGATGGTCTTCACGGCCGGGGCGCCGTCCCAGTACTTCTTGTTCGCCTCGAGGGTGAACGCCTGCGCCTTGAAGGTGCCGAGCGTGTACGGGCCGGTGCCGACGGGTTCGCGCACGACGTCGGTGGTCGGGTCGATGTCCTTCCACAGATGCTCGGGCACGATCCAGGTCTTGCCGAGCAGGTTCGGGCCGAGCACGAACGACGGCTTGTCGAACGAGACGACCACCTTGTCGTCGCCGTCGGCCTTCGCGGTGCCGTCGTAGCCGATCGAGTTCAGGGCCTTCTGCTTCTTCAGCATGTCGAGCGTGAACACGACGTCCTTCGAGGTGAAGGGCTCGCCGTCGCTCCAGGTGGCTCCGTCGCGCAGCGTGATGGTGAGCTGCGTGCCGTCGTCGTTCCACTCGTAGGACTTGCCGAGCAGCGGCTTCGGGTCCTTCGTGTTGACGTTGGTGATGAAGAAGAGCGACTCGTAGATCGTGCCGACGCCGCCGATGTTGGACGGCGACCACGGGTTGAAGTTGATCTGGTAGTCGCCGGACTGGCCGGTGTACGCCACCAGGGTCGAGGCAGCGGCGTCGTTCGTGCTGGCGCTACCGCTGGAGCTGCAGCCGCTGAGCGCGAGGCCGGCTGCGAGGAGAACGGCGCCGCCGATGGCGAGCCGTGAACGGGTTGGGTTGAACATCGTTGTCCTCTCGGTCTGCGTCGTCGCAGAGTCCACGTTGTGAGCGTGATTGTTACACGCGTAAACTAAGGCGGTCAAGGGGTCGGGTCACGGCCCCGTAACGATGAGGAGACGCAATGGAGCGGACCACCCTGGACGGCACGTGGACCCTCGAGGCGGTGACCGGGCCCGAGCAGTCGGCGGAGCACCGCGAACCGATCGCGGCGCAGGTCCCCGGCTGCGTGCACACCGACCTGCTGCGGGCCGGGCGGATCCCCGATCCGTTCGACGGCGACGGCGAGGCCGCCACCCAGTGGATCGGCGACACGGTCTGGCGCTACCGCCGCACCTTCGACTGGGCAGCGCCCGACGAGACCCGCCACGACCTCGTCGCCGAGGGCCTCGACACCCTCGCCACGATCGAGCTCAACGGCATCGTCGTCGCGACCACCGCCAACCAGCACCGCTCGTACCGGTTCCCCGTCGGGCACCTGCTCCGCCCGGGCACGAACGAGCTCGTCGTCACCTTCGACGCGCCCGTCCCCGCCGCCGAGCGCCTGTCCGCCCTGCACGGCGGCGAGCTCCCCCACGTCAACCACCACCCCTACAACGCGCTCCGCAAGAACGCGTCGAACTTCGGGTGGGACTGGGGCGTCGACGTCGCCACGAGCGGCATCTGGAAGTCGATCGGCATCGAGTCCTGGAGCGGCGTCCGCATCGCGGCCGTCCGCCCGCTCGTCGACCTCGACGGCACCACCGGTGTGCTGACGGCCCACGTCGACGTCGAGCACGCCGGCTCCACCGGCTCCTTCTCACAGGCGATCGGCAGCGCGCCCGTCGCGTCAGCAGACGGTTCCGCGGGCACCGGCCTGGAGGCCCGCATCACCCTGGCCCCGCACCCCGCGTCCGCAGGGCACCCGGGTTCCGACACCGAGCCTCCCGTCCGTCCCGTTGACACCCCGGACACCGCAGGCCGGGTGGTCGGCGTGCGCCCTGTCGTGGACGGCGCCGCGACCGTCCGCCTCGAGGTTCCCGACGTCGCCGTCTGGTGGCCCCGCGGCGAGGGCGACCAGCCGCTGTACGACGTCCGGGTCGACGTCGGCGACGACGTCTGGACCGGCCGCGTCGGTTTCCGCACGGTCACGCTCGACACCGCCGCCGACGCCGACGGCGCGCCGTTCCTGCTCCGCGTGAACGGCCGTCCGGTCATGGTGCGCGGGGCGAACTGGATCCCCGACCACGCCTACCTGACCGAGATGACACCCGCCCGGTACGCGGACCGGATCCAGGACGCGATCGACGCGAACATGAACCTGCTCCGCATCTGGGGCGGCGGGATCTACGAGTCCGACGACCTGTACGACCGGTGCGACGAGCTCGGCGTCCTGGTGTGGCAGGACTTCCTGTTCGCCTGTGCCGCCTACGCCGAGGAGCCCTGGCTCGCCGACGAGGTCGAGCCCGAGGTCCGCGAAGCCGTCACCCGCCTCAGCCCGCACCCCTCGCTCGTGGTGTGGAACGGCAACAACGAGAACCTCGTCGCCTACGCCGAGTGGGGCTGGCGGCCGTCGCTCGTCGGCCGGACCTGGGGCAACGGCTACTACCGTTCCCTGCTGCCGTCGGTCGTCGCCGAGCTCGACCCGACCCGGCCGTACACGCCGGGCAGCCCGTTCTCGTTCGACGAGTACCTGACGCCGAACGACCAGCGGAACGGCAGCGTGCACATCTGGGACGTCTGGAACCGCCTCGACTACCGCGCCTATGCCGACTGGGAGCCGCGGTTCGTGGCGGAGTTCGGGTTCCAGGGCCCGCCGGCGTGGTCGACCCTGACCGCGGTGGTGCACGACGAGCCCCTCGACCCGGACGGCCACGAGATGCTCGTGCACCAGAAGGCCGACCAGGGCAACCGGAAGCTCGCCGACGGCATGCGCGGCCACCTGCCCTCGCCGACGAACATCGAGGACTGGCACTTCGCCGCACAGCTCAACCAGGCGCACGCGATCCGCTTCGGCATGGAGTGGTTCCGCTCCCGCACGCCCGACAACACCGGCATGATCGTCTGGCAGCTCAACGACGACTGGCCCGTGGTGTCCTGGGCCCTCGTCGACCACGCCGGCATCCGGAAGCCCGTCTGGTACGCCGTCCGGCAGGCCTACCAGCCCGTGCTGCTCACCGTGCAGCCGTCGTCCGGGGGCGAGGGCGGTCTCGACGTCGTCCTCGTCAACGCGTCCGGGGCGTCGGTCGCCGACGAGGTCACCGTCTCCCGCGTCGCCTTCGACGGCACCGTGCTCGAGTCGTCGTCGTTCATGCTCGCCGCCGCCCCCGCCGACGCCGACCGGGTGCAGCTGCCGTCGTCGCTCGCGGTGCCCGGCGACCCCGGTGCCGAGGTCCTCGTCGTCACGGGAGCCGGCACCCGCACCGTGCACGACTTCGCCGAGGTCGTCGACCAGGCGCTCGAGCCCGCACCGCTGCAGACCGTCGTGACCCAGACGGCCGACGGCGCGACGGTGACCGTCACGGCGACGGCGTACGCACGCGACGTCTCGCTGTTCCCCGACCGCGTGGATGCGGCCGGTCGCGTCGACGAGGGCCTGGTGTCCCTGCTCCCCGGCGAGTCGGTGACCTTCACGGTGACGGGCGTGCCGGGCATCGCGACGGAGGCCCTCGTCCACCCGCTCGTCCTCCGCCACGCGGGTTCGCTCCTGCCCTGACCCGGTGCGGCGCCCTGACGGTTCCGGTTCACGATCCCCCGGGCGCGCGAACCGGAACCGTCACCCCCGCCCGATCTCCTCGCCCCCCATCCCGCGAGCGGGCGAAACACCCGGGTCAGCCACCGCCGTCACCCCGGCATTCCGCCCGCTCGCGCACCGCCCACCACCCACGACGAATGGGCGAAACACCCGGGTCACTCACCGCCGTCACCCCGGCATTCCGCCCGCTCGCCCACCGCCCGCTCACGCCGGACAGCAGCGGACCCGCTCAGTCGAGCGCGCGGAGCTCCAGCACGATCGCGGTCGCGGGTGCGAGCAGCGGGAGCCGTGCGCCGACGTCCTCGAACACGGCGCCGGTCAGTTCCAGGTGCCCGCGCACGAGCCACTCCGGCGGCACCATGTCGAGCCCGTGCGGCACAGCGAGCCCGGACACCGGAGCGAGCCGGTAGCGCCGCGACCGGTCGAGTCCACGGAACCGGAGCGGCACCGGCAACGACCTCGGCCCCGTCTCCGTCCGCGCTACCCGCACCAGCGCCCGCGACCGATCGGTGGCCACCACCGACGTCGCCACCGTCCCCGGGTCCCCGAGGTCCAGGTGCCGCACCCGCCCGGAGTGCAGCAGCCCGCGTTCCCGGCGGTACAGCGCTGTCCAGGCCCGGAGCCGGTCGAGCTCCTCGGGCGACAGCTTCGTGATGTCGGTCTCGATGCCGGCCGAGCCGAACAGCGACACCGCCATCCGGAAGTCCAGGTCGAGGTGCCGTCCAGTGGTGTGCGAGATCTCCGGCCCGACGTGCGAGCCGATCAGCTCGAGCGGCAGCAGCGCCTCGGTCCAGCGCTGGATCGGCAGTCGCTCGAAGGCGTCGTTCGAGTCCGACGGCCACACGCGGTCGGTGCGCTCGAGCACGCCGAGGTCGATCCGGGCACCGCCGCTCGCGCACGCCTCGATCTCGAGCCACGGGTGCCGCGCACGCAGCTCGTCCATCAACGCGTAGACGCCGCGGGTGTGCGCGTCGATGCCAGCTCGACCCGCGTGCACCGCGTGCACGATGTCGCGGTTCTGGTCCCACTTCACGAAGTCGACGTGGTGCTCACCGATCACACGGGACATGCTCTCGAGCACGTGGTGCCGGGCCAGCGGGTTCGCCATGTCGAGCACGTACTGGTTCCGCCACGTCCGCACGTCGTCCTCGGGGCGCTGCAGCATCCACTCGGGGTGCGCCGCGGCGAGCTCGGACACCGGGCTCACCATCTCGGGCTCGAACCACAGCCCGAACTCCATGCCAAGCGCACGCACCCGGTCGACGAGCGGCGCCAGCCCGTCCGGCCACACCGTCGGGTCGACCCGCCAGTCCCCCAGGGACGTCGAATCCGACCGCCGGCCGAGGAACCACCCGTCGTCGAGCACGAACCGCTCGACCCCGATGTCCGCCGCGGTCTCGGCCAATGCCACCAGGGGCTCGAGCTCCTGCCGGAAGTAGACGGCCTCCCACGTGTTCAGCACCACGGGCCGGGGCCGTCGCGGGTGCCCCGGGCGACTCCGCAGCGAATCGTGCAGGCGGTCGGACAGCCCGTCGATCCCGGTGTCGCTCCACACGAACACGGCGTCGGGGGCGGTGAACGACTCCCCCTCGACGAGTACGACCTCGCCCGCGCGCAGCAGTTCCCCGGCGCCGAGCAGCGGCCGCGCCTCGGCGAGCTGGTCGTACCGGTACACGGAGTCCGCGCTCCAGGCCAGGTGCACCGCCCACAGCTCGCCCTCGGCATCCGAGAACCCGGGCGTCCCGAGCACGAGCAACGTCGGCGAATCGTGGCCCGTGCGCCCGCGACGGCTCTCGCGTGCGTGGCTCCCGGCGGTCGCGGCCCGGCGCTGCGGTGTGCGCTCACGGGTCCACCGTCCGCCCAGGTCGAGCACCTCGGTGATCCGCTCCCCCACGGGCAGCGTCGCCTCGAGCGCCTGCAGGTGCACGGGCTCGGCGTGCGTGTTCGTCACCGTGTGCCGCACCCGCAGCACCCCCGCGGTGTCGAGCGCGAACTCGCTCCGGAGCGCCAACGGGTCCGACTCGGCGGTCACGACGATCCGCCGGTCATCCGCCAGGACGATCACGTCACGCCACCGCGGCACCAGCGGCATCCCGTCCACGTGCCCGGCGATCCCCGGCCGCCCCTCCCACCCGTCGCGCTCGGTCGGCAGCACCGTGAGCGGCCACCGCGCGTCGAGCGCACTCGGTCCGAGCGGCCGGCCGAGTGCAAGCAGCAGGTCGGCCGTGTCGTCCGGCGCGACGGGCCCGACGTCCCGACCCCAGTGCAGGACCTCGGGCAGGCCGTCCGCCGCGGATGCCAGCACCAGCGACACCCCGGCGGACCGCAGCACGTGCACGCGTCGATCGCCTGCACCGACGGCTGTCGACTCGCGCTCCACGACGGTCACGAGACCCGCTCCTCGCGCAGCACGCGGACGCGTCCGGCCGGCACGACGGTGTCCGGCCCGTGGCCGGACCCGTCGAGCAGGTCCGTCCCGGACGCGACGACCGTGACGTCGTCAGCACGGTGGTTGACGAGGAACAGGAAGGCGGAACCGTCGTCGCCGACGCGACGCACCGCCTCCAGGCCGGGAGGCCCGGTGACCGTCCGCAGGATCCCCCGCTGGGCGATCACCCCGTCCACGAGCCGTTGGATGCTGTCGTCCGCGAGCATCGCAGACACGTACCAGGCGCCGCCGCCGACGGCGCGGCGCGTGACGGCGGGCCGGCCCGCGAGCGGGCCGTCGGTGTACCGGAGCACGGACTCGGCGTCCTCGAGCACGACCGCTTCGGCCCAGTCGGTGACGACCTCACCGTCGTCGAGGGTCCAGCGCTCGTCGCGCTGCAGCGGGGTGAACTCCTCGCTCCAGGCGCCGAGCACCTGGCGGAACGCTCCCGGGTACCCGCCGGTGCGGATGCGCGCGGTCTCGTCGGCGACGCCGGACAGGTAGGTGACGATCAGAGTGGCGCCGCGGTCCAGCACGCCGGACAACCGCGCGGCGGTCGCGTCGTCGACGACGAGCATCGTCGGCACGACGACCACGTCGTAGCCGTCCAGGTCGGCGTCGGCGGGGACCACGTCGGTGAGCACCTGCCGGTCGTGGAACGCGCGGTGCCAGGCGCGGAGCTCCCGGCCGTAACGGAGACCCCGGTGCGGCTTGAGGCCCGACTGCACGGCCCACCCGGAGGCCTCGTCGACGACGATCGCGACCCGGGCCGGCTGGACTCGGGTGCCCTGCACGGGTGCGAGGTCCTGCAGCGCCCGGCCGAGGGCGAGCACCTCGCGCCAGATGCGCGTGCGGGTGCCGGCGTGCGGGAGCATCGCGGAGTGGAACTGCTCGGCGCCCGCGGTGGAGGCCCGCCACTGGAAGAACATCGCCCCGTCGGAACCGTGCGCCACGTGCGCCAGGGCGTTCCGGACGAGCTCCGCGGGTTCCTTGGCGCGGTTGCGCTGCTGCCAGCTCGGGCCACCCGTCGAGTGCTCCATGAGCAGCCAGGGACGGCGATCCGCCGACATCCCGCGCATCCGGTCACCGGCCAGCGCGAGGTCCTGCTCGCGGCGAGCGTCGTCGACGAGCGTGTAGTGGTCGTTCGCGACGATCGCCACGTGCTTCGCCCACCCGGCGTAGTCGACGACCTGTGAGCCGGCGCCCACCATGAAGTTCGTGGTGACCGGCACGTCCGAGTGCTGCTCGATGACGGCCTTCTCGGCGTCGTACTGGCGGAGCAGGGCGTCGGACGAGTACCGCTCGAAGTCGAGCGCGAGCCCGGGGTTCGGCGCGCCGCCGACACCGCGCGGCGGCGAGACCTCGTCGAACGAGGTGTAGGTGTGCCCCCAGAAGGCCGTGCCCCAGGCGTCGTTCGCGGCCTCAACGTCGCCGTACTTCGCGACGAGCCAGTGCCGGAAGTCCGCTGCCGACTCCTCGCAGTAGCACCGGCCGTTGCCGCCGCCGAGCTCGTTGCTCACATGCCAGAGTCGCACCGCCGGGTGTCGGCCGTACCGCTCGGCCAGCGCGTCGACCATGCGGAGCGCGTGCTCCCGGAACAGCTCGGAGGCCGGGCACCACCCGAGTCGCCCACCGGGTCGTTCCCGCCGCTCCGTGGCGTCCACGGGCAGGATCTCCGGGTGTGCGGTCAGCAGCCAGTTCGGCGGGGCGGCGGTCGGCGTCGCGAGGTCCACCGCGATGCCGTGCGCGTGCAGCAGCGCGAGCACGTCGTCGAGCCACTCCCACGTGAAGTCCCCCGGCGACCGCTCGAGCAGCGCCCACGAGAACACCCCGACGGTGACCAGGTTCACGCCGGCCTCTCGCATCAGGCGAACGTCCTCGAGCCAGGTCTCCCGGGGCCACTGCTCGGGGCTGTAGTCGCCGCCGAACGACAGGCCGTCGGTCGGCCACGGGACGGTGGGGGCAGCGGTCACGGCATCTCCTTCGATGGTGTGGACCGCTCAAGCCTTCCGCCTGCGTCCACGTTTGTCAACGTGCGTAACTAACGCGTCGACACCTCTGCCTGGCCCTGCAGCGGATCACTCCCCCAGCAGCCGGCGGATGGCGAGCACCGCCCCAGCGCGTGCCCACTCAGAGAACTCGAACGGCTGCACCTCCACCGTGACCGGCTCGGTGTACGGCGCCAGGGCGGCCCGCATCGACTCATCGACGGTCGCCCGCGCCAGGTCGTACACGGGCAGCCCATCCCCCGTCAGCACGATCGCTGCGGGGTCGGCGATGTGCACGGCGGTGGCGAGCAGGACCCCGAGGGCGCGGCCTGCATCCTCGAACGCAGCGAGGGCTCCCTCGTCGCCGTCCCGCGCGAGCTCGACCACCTGGTCGTACGTCTTCCCCTCGTGCCCGGCGTTCCGCACGATGACCGGGCTCGGCAGGTAGCTCGAGGCGCACCCGGCGTGCCCGAGCCCGCAGTCCGGCCCACCGCCGAGGACCGGCAGGTGCCCGATCCGTCCCAGGCGCCCGTGCTCCCCGGTCGAGACCTGCCCGTTCGCGATCAGCCCGAGGCCGATGCCCTCACCGACGGTCACCAGCACCATCGATCCACGACCCGCGCCGGCGCCGAACCAGTGCTCCTTCGCCGTCAACGCGTGGACGTCGTTCGCTGTGAACGTGGCGATGCCCGTCCGCTCCTCGAGCATCTGGGCGAAGGGCACCTCGTGCCACCCGAGGAACACCGACCCGGCGACCACCGACTCCCCCTCGCGGACGATGACGTCACCGGGCAGCGAGACGCCGATCGCGCAGATCGCGGGGTCGGCCACCAGGAGTCGCTCCAGAACGGCCGTGATCTGCTCCGCGAGCGGCTCGGCGGCGGTGTCGTTGATGCCTTCTTCGTGCAGGGCGAGGACCCGTCCGCCCAGGTCCGTGACCGCGGCGTACAGGCGGTCCTTCGTGAGCTTGACGCCGAGGAACTCCCACTGCCCACTGCTCACCTGCAGGAGCTCCGACGGGCGACCTGTAGCACCTCGCACGTCCGTCCCCACCTCGACCACGAGGCGCTGCGACACCAGGATGCGCATGGCCCGGGTGAGACTCGCCCGTGAGAGCCCGAGTGACCGAGCGATCTCGGCACGGGAGAGCACCCCGTGGATGAGGATCTCCCGCAGCGCCAATCGGGAGCCGTCGGGCAGGGCCGGCCAGGCTTCGGTCATCGTTCCTCCGTCGTCGGCTGATCCTACGGCCTGACCAGGCCCCGGCGACAAGGACCCAGAACGGGCCGGGAACGGGCCGGGAACGCAGAAAACCCCTGACCACGAATGGTCAGGGGTTCCCTGGTTCTTCTACGTTAAGTCCGGCGGCGTCCTACTCTCCCACAAGGTCCCCCTTGCAGTACCATCGGCGCTGAGAGGCTTAGCTTCCGGGTTCGGAATGTGACCGGGCGTTTCCCTCTCGCTATGACCACCGGAACACTCTCGACCAGATCATGCATTTGGTCTCAAAGCTGTCCCGACTGCTGCCCCCGTGAAGAGGGCAGAGCGGTGTATTCAGTTTCGATTCCCGATCGTCTGTCGGGAACCACAAAGTGGACGCGAGCCCGTGCAACACGTGCACGGAAATCAGTGTGTTATCAAGTCTTCGGCTTATTAGTACCGGTCAGCTCCACGGGTCGTTAGTCCCCGCTTCCACATCCGGCCTATCAACCCAGTAGTCTGCTGGGAGCCTCTCACACTCAAGGTGCATGGAAATCTCATCTCGAAGACGGCTTCCCGCTTAGATGCTTTCAGCGGTTATCCGGTCCGAACGTAGCTAATCAGCGGTGCCCTTGGCAGAACAACTGACACACCAGAGGTTCGTCCATCCCGGTCCTCTCGTACTAGGGATAGATCTTCTCAAATTTCCAACGCGCGCAGCGGATAGGGACCGAACTGTCTCACGACGTTCTAAACCCAGCTCGCGTACCGCTTTAATGGGCGAACAGCCCAACCCTTGGGACCTACTCCAGCCCCAGGATGCGACGAGCCGACATCGAGGTGCCAAACCATGCCGTCGATATGGACTCTTGGGCAAGATCAGCCTGTTATCCCCGAGGTACCTTTTATCCGTTGAGCGACAGCGCTTCCACAAGCCACTGCCGGATCACTAGTCCCGACTTTCGTCCCTGCTCGACCTGTCAGTCTCACAGTCAAGCTCCCTTGTGCACTTACACTCGCCACCTGATTGCCAACCAGGTTGAGGGAACCTTTGGGCGCCTCCGTTACTCTTTGGGAGGCAACCGCCCCAGTTAAACTACCCATCAGGCACTGTCCATGAACCCGATCAGGGTCCTACGTTAGACATCCAAAGTGACCAGAGTGGTATTTCAACAATGACTCCACGAACACTAGCGTGCCCGCTTCACAGTCTCCCACCTATCCTACACAAGCCACTCCGAACACCAATACCAAACTGTAGTAAAGGTCACGGGGTCTTTCCGTCCTGCTGCGCGTAACGAGCATCTTTACTCGTAGTGCAATTTCGCCGAGTTCGCGGTTGAGACAGCTGGGAAGTCGTTACGCCATTCGTGCAGGTCGGAACTTACCCGACAAGGAATTTCGCTACCTTAGGATGGTTATAGTTACCACCGCCGTTTACTGGGGCTTAAATTCAGAGCTTCGCCCAAAGGCTAACCCTTCCTCTTAACCTTCCAGCACCGGGCAGGCGTCAGTCCGTATACATCGTCTTGCGACTTCGCACGGACCTGTGTTTTTAGTAAACAGTCGCTTCCCACTGGTCTCTGCGGCCTTCAACGCTCACGGAGTAAATCCGGTCACGTGTCCGGCCCCCCTTCTCCCGAAGTTACGGGGGCATTTTGCCGAGTTCCTTAACCACGATTCTCTCGATCTCCTTGGTATTCTCTACCTGACCACCTGAGTCGGTTTCGGGTACGGGCGGCTGCAACCTCGCGTCGATGCTTTTCTCGGCAGCATAGGATCACTGATTTCCCCTTACGGGTACGCGTCGGATCTCAGGCACACAGACGACGGATTTGCCTATCGTCAGCCCTACATCCTTACACCAGGTTCACCTTACGGATACCATCGCCTGGCTCAGCTACCTTCCTGCGTCACACCTGTTCATACGCTAACCGCACCAGCATGGGGTCGAGCGTTAGACCGGCCACCATCACCCCGAAGGGATCCGGTTGTACCGGGTTAGGACTCTTAGCACCACTGGATTAGCTTGGGCGGTTGTTCGCCGGTACGGGAATATCAACCCGTTGTCCATCGACTACGCCTGTCGGCCTCGCCTTAGGTCCCGACTTACCCAGGGCGGATTAACCTGGCCCTGGAACCCTTGGTCTTTCGGAGGACGGGTTTCTCACCCGTCTTTCGCTACTCATGCCTGCATTCTCACTCGTGTAGCGTCCACGGCTGGATCACTCCGCCGCTTCACTCGCCACACGACGCTCTCCTACCACTCCGCACGACTGAACCACGAAGGCTTGTCTATAGTGCGAAATCTACAACTTCGGTGGTGTGCTTGAGCCCCGTTACATTGTCGGCGCGGAATCACTTGACCAGTGAGCTATTACGCACTCTTTCAAGGGTGGCTGCTTCTAAGCCAACCTCCTGGTTGTCTGTGCAACTCCACATCCTTTCCCACTTAGCACACGCTTAGGGACCTTAGTTGGTAGTCTGGGTTGTTTCCCTCTCGACGATGAAGCTTATCCCCCACCGTCTCACTGCTGCGCTCTCACTCACCGGCATTCGGAGTTTGGCTGACGTCAGTAACCTGTTGAGGCCCATCGGCCATCCAGTAGCTCTACCTCCGGCGAGAAACACGCAACGCTGCACCTAAATGCATTTCGGAGAGAACCAGCTATCACGAAGTTTGATTGGCCTTTCACCCCTATCCACAGCTCATCCCCTCCATTTTCAACTGAAGTGGGTTCGGTCCTCCACGACGTCTTACCGTCGCTTCAACCTGGCCATGGATAGATCACTTCGCTTCGGGTCTAGAACATGCGACTCAAACGCCCTATTCAGACTCGCTTTCGCTACGGCTGCCCCTCACGGGTTAACCTCGCCACATATCACTAACTCGCAGGCTCATTCTTCAAAAGGCACGCCGTCACCCCTACTAAGGAGGCTCCGACGGTTTGTAAGCAAACGGTTTCAGGTACTATTTCACTCCCCTCCCGGGGTACTTTTCACCTTTCCCTCACGGTACTTGTCCGCTATCGGTCATCTGGGAGTATTTAGGCTTATCAGGTGGTCCTGACAGATTCACACGGGATTTCTCGGGCCCCGTGCTACTTGGGATACACATCCGGCCATAACACCATTTCGTCTACGGGGCTGGCACCCACTACGGCCCGGCTTTCAAACCGGTTCGACTATGATGCGCTGTAACCGTCCCAGTCCGGCAGAACTGAGTGACGTGTCCCACAACCCCGACCATGCAACGCCCGCCGGCTATCACACATGATCGGTTTAGCCTCATCCGCTTTCGCTCGCCACTACTCACGGAATCACATGTTGTTTTCTCTTCCTGTGGGTACTGAGATGTTTCACTTCCCCACGTTCCCTCTACCCGCCCTATATATTCAGGCGGGAGTCACCAGGTCGCAAAACGCCTGGCGGGGTTTCCCCATTCGGAAATCCTCGGATCGAGGCTCGATTATCAGCTCCCCGAGGCTTATCGCAGATTTCTACGTCCTTCATCGGCTCCAGATGCCAAGGCATCCACCGTTTGCTCTTAGAAACTTGACCACAAAGATTAAAATTGCGATCCAACGTCACCACACCAACCCGAAGGCTGATCATGGATGACGCGAATCAAAGATGCTCGCGTCCACTGTGTAGTTCTCAACATACGATCGGCACCAGCACTCCCCCACCACAACGGTAGGTTCACCCTGGCCCGACGAAGGACCCGTAGGCCCAACCCCCACCAACACTCACGCGTCAGCAGGAAGCCTGGTCCCTCAGGACCCAACAACGTGCACCAGCCAGCAGCTCCACCTTCGACCCGTCCCAACCCTGCAAGCAGAGCGTACTGAGGTCGGAAGCATCACTCCCAACTGCACTGTCAATGTTCCACCCATGAGCTACCCGTCGGACACGTTCGGTCCGAATCAGGCGCCTGGACCAGCAACCAACCACCCATGATGGGCGACCAGCACTGACCAGATGCTCCTTAGAAAGGAGGTGATCCAGCCGCACCTTCCGGTACGGCTACCTTGTTACGACTTAGTCCTAATCACCGATCCCACCTTCGACGGCTCCTTCCACAAGGGTTAGGCCACCGGCTTCGGGTGTTACCGACTTTCATGACTTGACGGGCGGTGTGTACAAGGCCCGGGAACGTATTCACCGCAGCGTTGCTGATCTGCGATTACTAGCGACTCCGACTTCATGAGGTCGAGTTGCAGACCTCAATCCGAACTGAGACCGGCTTTTTGGGATTCGCTCCACCTTACGGTATCGCAGCCCTTTGTACCGGCCATTGTAGCATGCGTGAAGCCCAAGACATAAGGGGCATGATGATTTGACGTCATCCCCACCTTCCTCCGAGTTGACCCCGGCAGTCTCCTATGAGTCCCCGGCATAACCCGCTGGCAACATAGAACGAGGGTTGCGCTCGTTGCGGGACTTAACCCAACATCTCACGACACGAGCTGACGACAACCATGCACCACCTGTACACCGACCACAAGGGGGCGACCATCTCTGGCCGTTTCCGGTGTATGTCAAGCCTTGGTAAGGTTCTTCGCGTTGCATCGAATTAATCCGCATGCTCCGCCGCTTGTGCGGGCCCCCGTCAATTCCTTTGAGTTTTAGCCTTGCGGCCGTACTCCCCAGGCGGGGCGCTTAATGCGTTAGCTACGACACAGAAACCGTGGAAAGGTCCCTACATCTAGCGCCCAACGTTTACGGCATGGACTACCAGGGTATCTAATCCTGTTCGCTCCCCATGCTTTCGCTCCTCAGCGTCAGTTACGGCCCAGAGATCTGCCTTCGCCATCGGTGTTCCTCCTGATATCTGCGCATTCCACCGCTACACCAGGAATTCCAATCTCCCCTACCGCACTCTAGTCTGCCCGTACCCACTGCAAGCCCGAGGTTGAGCCTCGGGATTTCACAGCAGACGCGACAAACCGCCTACGAGCTCTTTACGCCCAATAATTCCGGACAACGCTTGCACCCTACGTATTACCGCGGCTGCTGGCACGTAGTTAGCCGGTGCTTTTTCTGCAGGTACCGTCACTTTCGCTTCTTCCCTACTAAAAGAGGTTTACAACCCGAAGGCCGTCATCCCTCACGCGGCGTTGCTGCATCAGGCTTTCGCCCATTGTGCAATATTCCCCACTGCTGCCTCCCGTAGGAGTCTGGGCCGTGTCTCAGTCCCAGTGTGGCCGGTCACCCTCTCAGGCCGGCTACCCGTCGTCGCCTTGGTGAGCCATTACCTCACCAACAAGCTGATAGGCCGCGAGTCCATCCCCAACCAAAAAATCTTTCCACCACCAGACCATGCGGCCAGTGATCATATCCAGTATTAGACGTCGTTTCCAACGCTTATCCCAGAGTCAGGGGCAGGTTACTCACGTGTTACTCACCCGTTCGCCACTAATCCACCCAGCAAGCTGGGCATCATCGTTCGACTTGCATGTGTTAAGCACGCCGCCAGCGTTCGTCCTGAGCCAGGATCAAACTCTCCGTAAAAAAATACAGACCCAACACCCGAAGGCATCAGACCGAGTTGATTCTGACTGTTGACTGTCTACTGACAATCTTCAATCCAAAAGGAATTGCTTCATGACCCGATCGGCAAGCCGACCAGGCACGAGGTCAATCAATAAATTGGCATTGACAATGTGCACGCTGTTGAGTTCTCAAGGACCAGACGCACTCCCCGCTCGACCCATCACAGGTTCCGCCAGAGAGGCATTCGTCTTGTACAACATCCCGGGCGCACAACCAGAGGTGGTGGTTCCGAGGAGTTGGTTGCCTGAGCGGGACCCCGTCCGGACTGCATCTCCAGGTGTTCAACCCGGTGATCGTCTCGGCCGTTCCGTTCTCCGCCTCAGCGGCAACGAGTGATTACTTTACGCAGAGGTGAACGGCAGCGCCAAGCCGGGCCAGATCCCGGGCGTGTCGCCCTCTGCCCCGGGGCTGGGTACTCCCCCGACAACGCCGAACGGCCCGCTCCCCACCTGGGGGAACGGGCCGTTCGGCGGCAGTTTCAGTGCCGGGCGATGACGGGGTTCTTGAGCGAACCGATGCCGGAGATGGTGACCTCGACGATCTCGCCGTCGCGGATCTGTCCGACACCGGCCGGGGTCCCGGTCAGGATGACGTCACCAGGGAGCAGGGTCCAGATCGAGGACACGAACTCGACGAGCGACGGGATGTCGTGCACCATCTCGTTCGTCGAAGCCGCCTGCCGGAGGTCACCGTCGACGCGCGTCTCGATGCGGATGTCCGATGGGTCGATTTCGGTCTCGATCACGGGGCCGAGCGGGCAGAACGTGTCGAACCCCTTCGCCCGGGTCCACTGACCGTCGCGCGCCTGGAGGTCACGGGCGGTCACGTCGTTGGCGATCGTGTAGCCGAGGATGACGCTCGCGAAGTCCTCACGCCGGACATTCTTCGCGAGCGAGCCGATCACGATGGCGAGCTCGCCCTCGTGGTCGACGCGACCGATGTCGGCGGGGAGGCGGATGGGCTCGTCCGGACCGATCACCGAGGTGTTCGGCTTGAGGAACACCACCGGGTCGTCGCCGGCGCGCTCGTCCATCTCCGACGCGTGCTCCGAGTAGTTGAGCCCGACGCCGATGACCTTCGACCGCGGGATGACGGGGGCGAGGAGCTTGGCGTCGGCGAGTGCGACGCGCTCCCCGGTGGTCTCGAACCCCTGGTACATCGGGTCTCCCGCGAGCACCACCAGAGCGCGCTCGTCGAGGATGCCGTACCGGGGGTCTTCACCCTTGCTGCTGAACCGTGCGATCTTCACCGTTCGACCCTACCCACGCCCGCCGGTCGATCAGGACGCGTCGGTCAGCTTGGTCATCCACCCGTGCGGGTCGGGACGACGGCCGTACTGGATGTCGGTGAGCTCGTCGCGCAGGGACATCGTGAGCTCCCCCGCCCCGACGGTCGGCGAACCGATCGTGAAGCCGTCGCCGCGGAGTTCGGCGATCGGGGTCACCACGGCGGCGGTGCCGCACGCGAAGGCCTCGGTGATCGAGCCGTCGTCGACGCCGTCACGCCACTCGTCGAGGGTCACCCGGCGCTTCTCGACGGTCAGGCCGCGGTCCTCGGCCAGCTGCAGGATCGAGTCACGTGTGATCCCTTCGAGGATCGAGTCGGAGTCGGGCGTGACGAGGGTACCGTCGGACTTGACCAGGACGACGTTCATGCCGCCGAGCTCTTCGAGGTACTTGCCCTCCACCGAGTCGAGGAACATCACCTGCTGGCAGCCGTGCTCGTAGGCCTCTTGCTGGGGAAGCAGCGACGAAGCGTAGTTGCCGCCGGTCTTCGCCGCACCGGTCCCGCCCTTGCCGGCACGGGCGTACTGCGTCGACAGCCAGATCGACACCGGCTTCGGGCCGGAGGTGAAGTACGCACCGGCCGGGCTCGCGATGCAGTGGTACGCGACGGCCTGTGCCGCGCGGACCCCGAGGAACGACTCCGTCGCGATCATGAACGGCCGCAGGTACAGGCTGGTCTCGGGCGCCGAGGGTACCCAGTCGACGTCGGTCTGCACGAGCTGCCGGATCGACTCGACGAACGCCTCGACCGGGAGCTCCGGGAGCGCGAGCCGTCGGGCGGACCGCTGGAAGCGCCGGGCGTTGGCGTCCGGTCGGAACGACCACACCGAGCCGTCCGCGTGCCGGTAGGCCTTGAGCCCCTCGAAGATCTCCTGGGCGTAGTGCAGCACGCTCGCGCTCGGGTCGAGGGACAGCGGCCCGTACGGGTGGATCGACGCGCTGTGCCAGCCGTCGTCGAGCGTCCACTCGACCGTCGCCATGTGGTCGGTGAAGTGCTTGCCGAAGCCCGGGTCGGCGAGGATCTGCTCCCGCTCGGCGGCCGCGCGGCGGTCGGCGGACGGGGTACTGGCGAACTCGAGTCCGAAGGCGGTGTCGGTGCTCATGGGGAGGACTCCTTGTCAGGCGGTGGTGGTGCGTGCCGTGGCCGCGGCGGCGATCGCGTCGCCGATCTCGGCCGTGCGACGCGGCGTGGTGCCCCGGTCGGCGAGGTCGGACTCCACCGCAGCCGTCACCGCGGCCGCCAGGTCACCGCGACCGACGTGGTCGAGCAACAGGGCGACGGAACGGATCGCTGCGGTGGGGTCGGCCAGTTGCTGACCTGCGATGTCCGGCGCGGAACCGTGGACCGGCTCGAACATGCTGGGGAAGGTGCCGTCCGGGTTGATGTTGCCCGAGGCCGCCAGACCGATGCCGCCGCTGATCGCGCCGGCCAGGTCGGTGATGATGTCGCCGAACAGGTTGTCGGTGACGATGACGTCGAACCGTTCGGGGTCGCGGACCATGTGGATGGTGACCGCGTCCACGTGCTGGTAGTCGACCGTGACGTCCGGGTACTCGGCGCCGACGGCCGCGACGCTGCGCTGCCAGAGGGCGCCGGCGTGCACCAGGACGTTGCTCTTGTGCACGAGGGTCAGGTGCCGACGCGGGCGTCGGTCCGCCAGCGCGAAGGCGTACCGCACGACCCGCTCGACACCGAAGGCGGTGTTCAACGAGACCTCCGTCGCGATCTCGTGCGGGGTACCGGTCCGGATGGCACCGCCGTTGCCGACGTACGGCCCCTCGGTGCCCTCGCGCACGACCACGAAGTCGACCTCACCGGGGTCGGCGAGCGGCGTCGGGACGGCCGGGTGCACCGTCGTCGGCCGGAGGTTCACGTAGTGGTCGAACGCGAAGCGGAGCTTGAGGAGCAGCCCGCGCTCGATGATGCCGCCGGCCAGCCGCGGGTCACGCGGGTCACCGCCGACCGCTCCGAGCAGGATCGCGTCGTGCTGCGCGATCGCCGCCATGTCGTCGTCGGTCAGGACGTCGCCGGTCTCCAGGTACCGTGCGGCGCCGAGGGAGAACGGGGTCTCCTGCACCACGAGGTCGTCCGGCAGGACCGCGTGCAGGACCTTCAGGGCCTCGTCGACGACCTCGGGTCCGATGCCGTCACCACGGATGACCGCGAGTCGGATCGTCTGCGCGCTGCTCATGTCCGCCACTCCCCTAGAGCGTGATGTCGATCTCGCGGAGCGAGGACGCGTCGATCGCCGAGCGGACGTGCTCGAGGATCTCGGCCGGCACGGGCGAGTCGACCGTCAGGACGCTCAGCGCCTGGCCACCGGCGGCTTCGCGCGAGATCTGCATCGCGGCGATGTTGATGCCGGCCTGGCCGAACTCCTTGCCGTAGACCGCGACGATGCCCGGTCGGTCGGTGTACTCCATGACGACGTGGTGCCGGTCGAGCGGCACCTCGACGTCGTGCCCGTTGATCTCGACGAGCTTCTCGACCTGCTTCGGGCCGGTGAGCGTGCCGGACACGCTGATCGCCGGGCCGTCCGACTGGGCGCCGCGGATCGTCAGCACGTTGCGGTACTCGGGGCTGTCGGTCTCGGTGATGAGGCGGACGGTGACCCCGCGCTGCTCGGCGATGAGCGGAGCGTTGACGTAGGAGACCTGGTCGCTCACGACATCGGTGAAGACGCCCTTGAGCGCCGCGAGCTTCAGCACGCTGACGTCGTACTCGGCGAGCTCGCCGTGCACCTCGACGTCGATGCTCGTGACCGGCGAGGTCGCCAGGGCGGTGAAGACCTGGCCGAGCTTCTCGACGAGCGGGATGCCGGGGCGCACGTACGGGTCGATGACCCCGCCGGCGACGTTCACGGCGTCGGGCACGAGCTCGCCACCGAGGGCGAGACGGACCGACTTGGCGACCGAGACGCCTGCTTTCTCCTGCGCTTCGTCGGTGGAGGCACCGAGGTGCGGCGTCACGACGACGTTCGGGAGCGCCAGGAGCGGTGAGTCCTTCGGGGGCTCGGCGACGAAGACGTCGAGGCCGGCGCCGGCGATGGTGTTCGCCGTGAGTGCACGGTGCAGGGCGTCCTCGTCGATCAGGCCGCCGCGGGCCACGTTCACGACGAACGCGGTCGGCTTCATCAGGGCGAACTGGGCGTCCGAGATCATGCCGAGGGTCTCCGGCGTCCTCGGCATGTGGATCGTGGTGAAGTCCGCCCGGCGCAGCAGGTCGTCGAGGGAGACGAGCTCGACCCCGAGCTGCTGCGCACGTGCCGTGGTGACGTAGGGGTCGTACGCGATGACCGTCACGCCGAAGGCCTGCAGCCGCTGGGTGATGAGCGCGCCGATGCGGCCGAGGCCGATGATGCCGACGGTCTTCTCGTAGAGCTCGACACCGGTGTACGACGAGCGCTTCCACGCCCCGGCGGCCAGCGAGGCGTGGGCGGCCGGGATGTGCCGCGCGAGCGACAGGATGTGCCCGACCGTGAGCTCCGCCGCCGAGATGATGTTCGAGGTCGGGGCGTTCACCACCATCACGCCGGCGGTCGTCGCCGCCTTGATGTCGACGTTGTCGAGGCCGACGCCGGCACGGGCGACGACCTTGAGGCTCGGTGCCGCGGCGATCGCCTCGGCGTCGATCTTGGTGGCGGACCGCACGAGGACGGCGTGCGCGTCGGACAGCGCCGCCAGGAGCGCCGGACGGTCGGTGCCGTCCACGTTCCGGATCTCGAAGTCGGGCCCGAGGGCGTCGACCGTTGCGGGCGAGAGTTCTTCGGCGATCAGGACGACCGGCTTCGACACAGCAGCTGTTTCCTCACTCGAGACGGTTGGTATCCCACCATGCTATCGACGCGGGCCGGTGGTTACGACCGCGGGAGCGGTCCTGTGGAGAACCACACGACGGCCGGGAGGGACGGGGCGGGGCCGCACCGCGCCTCCTGGCCGTCGTGGGGTCGGCTCAGAAGTCCAGCAGCGTCGGGACGAACAACTGGAGGTCGAGCCAGAGGGCGCCGGCACCCGCGAACGCGACCACGAACACCGCGATCGTGGCGGGCAGGCTCGAACGCCGGGTGATGACGATCGCCGCGACGAACGCGACCGGCGCGATGAGGATGTCGAGCACGAGCCACAGCCACGGGGTGCTGGTCTGCAGCGAGTCGCCACCCGAGGTCGTCTCGAGGAACGCGTTGAAGGCGTCCACCCGTTGGTTGATCTGCGTCAGGTTGCCGACGGCCTGCACCGTCATGTACGCGAACAGCGCCGCGAACACGACCCAGACGACGATCTTCGCGACCACGGGAGCGCTGTTCCGGCGGGTGGTCGCCGGCTCTGCCCCGGTCACCCGAAGCTCCGCGTCAGGAGGAACGGCCAGGGGAAGAGCACGACGGCGCCGAGGAGCATCCAGAGCAGGCGGGTGCGCGTGCGGCTGCCGCGCGCTGCCCAGAGCACCACCGTGAACCAGAGTGCCGGCGCGAGGATCGCGAGGAAGCGGAGCACCTCGACGAAGAGCGTGAGGACCGTGTCGACGCCGGAGACGTACGCGGTCGACGCGGTGAGGAGCCAGGCCACCGTGTAGAGCAGGTAGAGGCCCCCGAAGACGCCGAACCCGACGAGGGCGCCGGAGGTCTCGGGTGCCTCGGGGTCGCGCGCTCCGCGGTCACGCACCGCCACCGGGTTGTGCGCCGCGTCGACGTGGGTGGCGTCGTCGGCGTCGCCCCAGCTGAGGGCGGCGTCGTCGGTGTCGACGGCGTTCGGCACGTCCGGGTCGATCGACCCGTCTGGTGGGGATGCTGCCGTGGTCATGCCCCGATTCTACGAGGGACACGACACCGGGAGGACCAGCGACGGCCGGGAGGACGACGTCAGGCGTCGGCCGGCTGCGTCGCGAGGACCTCGGCGACGACCTCGCGGACGGCCGGGAAGAGCGGGTGGCTCTCCATCAGGCCCGTGAGGATCTCGGTGAGCGCGTGTGCGGTCGCCCCGGAACGCAGGAGTGCGTGCAGCTCGATCGACTCCGGGTCGTTCTCGTCGTCGAACGCGAGCGCCGCGCGGACGGCACCGAGCAGGTGCTCGACGGGCAGGCCACGCTCGGCGAGCTGCGACGCCGGGCCCACGAAGCGTTCACGGCGGCCGAGCTTGCGGAGCGGGTTGCGGCCGACGCGCGCCGTGGAGTCCGGCAGGTGCGGGTTCGCGATGCGGGAGAGGTTCGCGGCGACGTAGCGCGCGTGGTCCTCGGGGGCGAACCCGTGCTTCGCGATCAGCAGTGCGGTGGTCTCCGCGAGCACCCCGTCGACCTCGGCGCGGACGGCGTCGTCCTCGAGTGCTTCACGGATGAGCCGGATGCCCCGCACGTAGCCGTGGTAGGCGGCGGTGGCGTGCGCCGTGTTGACCGTGTAGAGCTTGCGCTCGACGAACGGCTGCAGGTCGTCGACCCAGGTGACGCCCTCGATCGTCGGCGGTTCGGCGTCGGAGCCGAGGAACGGGGTGCGCTCGATGACCCACTCGTAGAACGGTTCGAGCACGACGTCGAGGCCGCCGGACTGACCGAGCACACCGGACTGGTCCGGGACGATGCGGTCGATCGCGCAGTTCGCGAAGACGGCGGCGATGTCGCGGTCTTCGAGGATGGGGGCGCGGCGGATGCTGGCGTGCAGGGAGTCGGTCGCGTTGAACGCGTTCTCGCAGGCGACGATCGTGACGTCACCGCGCTCGAGCGGGCGTGCCGCGAGCCCCTCGGCGATGAGCGGCGCGACGAGCGGGAGCGTGCGGGCGCCCACGGCGGTGGTCACGACGTCGGCCTCGGCGATGGCCTGCACCACACGCTCGCGCTCGGTCTTGCTGCTGAGCGCACGGAACCCGTAGACGAGGTGCTCGACCGGCATCTCGCCGACCTCGTGCACCACGAACCGACCGGCTTCGTTCAGGGCCGAGACCACGCGTTCGTCGACGTCGACGAAGGTGAGCTCGTAGCCGCTCGCCACGAGGAACTGGCCCACGAACCCGCGCCCGATCTTGCCGGCGCCGATGTGGACCGCTCGCTTCGTCACCGCCATCGAACGATCATCCCATGCTGGTCGGGGCGGTCCTGACCGCGGGTGCGCAGCACGGCCGACGGGTGTCGGGAATCGTCCGGGCGCACGGCGGAGGGACGCCGGTCCGCGGCGTCGGGGCTGGAGAAGAGCTGCTGCATAACGTTCGGGTCACATCGCGAGGCGGCGGTGCAGGTGCACCGCCGCCTCGACGTCGAGTGGTTCTCGGAAGACTACCGCGCGGCCGAGCCGTCCACGTAGTCGCCGTCGTTCTGCTTCCACGCGAAGAGCGCGCGGAGCTCACGACCGGTGGCCTCGATCGGGTGGCCCTCGCCCTTGGCACGGAGCGCCTTGAACTCCGGTGCGCCGGCGTCCTGGTCCTCGATGAAGCGCTTCGCGAAGGCACCGTTCTGGATGTCCGCGAGCACCGCCTTCATGTTCTCCTTGACGTCCGGCGAGATCACGCGCGGGCCGGAGACGTAGTCACCGAACTCAGCGGTGTCGGAGATCGACCAGCGCTGCTTGGTGAGGCCACCCTCCCAGATGAGGTCGACGATGAGCTTGAGCTCGTGCAGGACCTCGAAGTAGGCGATCTGCGGCTGGTAGCCCGCCTCGACCAGGGTCTCGAAGCCGTACTGGATGAGCTGCGAGGTACCACCGCAGAGGACGGCCTGCTCGCCGAACAGGTCGGTCTCGGTCTCCTCGGTGAAGGTCGTCTTGATGCCGCCGGAGCGGAGGCCGCCGATGGCCTTGGAGTACGACCACGCGAGGTCCCAGGCGGAACCGGACGCGTCGACCTCGACGGCGACGATCACAGGGACGCCACGGCCGGCCTCGTACTCGCGGCGGACGGTGTGCCCCGGGCCCTTCGGCGCGACGAGCGACACGTCGACGCCCTCGGGCGCCTCGATGTAGCCGAAGCGGATGTTGAAGCCGTGGCCGAAGACGAGCGTCGCGCCCGGCTTGAGGTTCGGGCGGATGTCCTCGGCGTAGACGATGCGCTGGACCTGGTCCGGCGCGAGGATGACGACGACGTCGGCCCAGGCGGTGGCGTCGCCCGGGGTGTGGACCTCGAAGCCCGCCTCTTCGGCCTTCTGCCGGCTCTTCGATCCCTCTTGCAGGCCGATCTTCACCTCGACACCCGAGTCACGGAGGTTGAGGGCGTGGGCGTGGCCCTGCGAGCCGTAGCCGATGACGGCGACCTTCTTGCCCTGGATGAGCGTCAGGTCGGCGTCGGCGTCGTACACGATGTCAGTCACGAGGGTGTGTCTCCTTGGTTCTGTGGTCGGTGCCGGGCACCATCGGCGCCCGGGAAGGGTGTGACGGGCGCTCAGCGCACCCGGTCGGTGATGCTCTTCGGTCCGCGGCCCATGCCGAGGAGGCCCGCGCGGGCGAGCTCCTTGACGCCGTAGGGCTCGAGCACGCGGAGGATCGCCTGGATCTTGCCGGGGTCGCCGGTCACCTCGACGATCAGGGAGTCGGTCGCCACGTCGACGACCTGGGCACGGAACAGGTTCACTGCTTCGAGCACCGCCGAGCGCGTCTGGTTGTCGACGCGCACCTTCACGAGCATGTGCTCGCGCTGGACCGACTGCGAGAAGTCCAGTTCGACGATCTTGATGACGTTCACCAGCTTGTTGAGCTGCTTCGTCACCTGTTCCAGCGGGAGGTCCTCGACGTCGACGACGACGGTGATCCGGCTGAGACCGTCCACCTCGGTGTTGCCGACGGCGAGCGACTCGATGTTGAACCCGCGGCGGGCGAAGAGTCCGGCGACACGGGTCAGCAGACCGGGCTTGTCCTCCACGAGGAGGGAGAGGACGTGGCTCATGCGGTTTCTCCCGTCATGTCGGCGTCCTCGTCGTCCCAGGTGGGCGCGAGTGCCTGGGCGTACTCGATGGACGAGTTGCTGACACCCTGCGGGACCATCGGCCAGACCATGGAGTCACGGCTCACGACGAAGTCGATCACCACCGGACGGTCGTTGGTCGCGAGGGCGAGCTCGATCGCGGCGTCGACCTCGTCGGCCTTCTCGACGCGGATGCCGAGGGCACCGTACGCGTCGGCCAGCTTCACGAAGTCCGGCACACGGCGCGAGGCGTGCCCCGTCTCGAGGTCGGTGAAGGAGTGCCGGCCGTCGTAGAACAGCGTCTGCCACTGCCGGACCATGCCGAGCGACGAGTTGTTGATGATCGCGACCTTGATCGGGATGTCGTTGATGACGCAGGTCGCGAGCTCCTGGTTCGTCATCTGGAAGCAGCCGTCGCCGTCGATCGCCCAGACCACGCGGTCCGGCTGGGCGACCTTCGCACCCATCGCCGCGGGGACCGAGTAGCCCATCGTGCCGGCACCACCGGAGTTGAGCCAGGCGTTGGGCCGCTCGTACTTGATGAACTGCGCGGACCACATCTGGTGCTGGCCGACACCGGAGGCGTACACGGCCTCGGGTCCGGAGAGCTCACCGATGCGCTTGATGATGCCCTGCGGCGCGAGGAGTCCGTCGGTCGGCTCGGCGTACCCGAGCGGGAAGTCGGTCTTGAGCTGGTGGAGCTTCGCCCACCACTCGTCGGTCGACGCACGGTCCTCCACAGCGATGCCGCCCCAGGCGTCGAGCAGGTCGACCAGGACCTCGCGGGCATCACCGACGATCGGGACGTCGGCGAAGCGGATCTTCGAGATCTCGGCCGGGTCGATGTCGACGTGCACGACCTTGGCGTCCGGCGCGAACTCGTCGGCCTTGCCGGTCACGCGGTCGTCGAAGCGGGCACCGAGGGCGACGATGAGGTCGCTGTCCTGCAGGCCGAGCACGGCGGGCACCGTGCCGTGCATACCGGGCATGCCGAGGTGCTGCGGGTGCGAGTCCGGGAACGCGCCGCGCGCCATCAGGGTCGTGACGACCGGCGCACCGGTCGCCTCGGCGAAGCGGAGCAGCTCGGCGGTCGCACGGGAGCGGATGACACCGCCGCCGACGTAGAGCACCGGGCGCTTCGACTCGGACAGCAGCTGCGCGGCCGCGGTGATCTGCTTGCCGTGGGCCTTGGTCACCGGGCGGTAGCCGGGCAGGTCGATCTTGGGCGGCCACACGTACGGCGCCGACTTCTGCTGGGCGTCCTTCGTGATGTCGACCAGCACGGGACCGGGCCGACCGGTCGTCGCGATGAGGTGCGCCGCGGCGAGGGTCGCCGGCACGTCGGCCGGGTCGGTCACCAGGAACGAGTGCTTCGTGATCGGCATCGTGATGCCGACGATGTCGGCTTCCTGGAACGCATCGGTGCCCATCAGCGTCGAGAACACCTGGCCGGTGATCGCGATGAACGGCACCGAGTCCATGTAGGCGTCCGCGATGGCCGTGACGAGGTTCGTCGCGCCGGGGCCGGACGTCGCGATCGCGACCCCGACCTTGCCGGACGACGAGGCGTAGCCCTCGGCGGCGTGGCCGGCGCCCTGCTCGTGACGGACGAGGATGTGGCGGATCGTGGTCGACGCCATCAGCTCGTCGTAGAACGGGATGATCGCGCCGCCCGGCAGGCCGAAGACGTCGGTGATCCCGAGGTGCTCGAGCGTCCGCAGGACGGCTCCCGAGCCGGTCAGGATCTCCGGCGACCGGCGTGCACCGGCGGCCGCGGACAACGGAGTTGCTTCCGTGGGCATGAGTGGTCCTTGCCTGAGTGGTGGCGGTGGTGCGGGTGTCGGACGCTAGCCCGTGACCGCGCCCTGGGCGGCGGACTTGACGAGCTTGGCGTACTTCGCGAGGACTCCGCGGGTGTAGCGCGGGGGCAGCGGGGCCCAGCCGTCACGGCGGGCCTCCAGCTCGGCCGGGTCGACCAGTAGGTCGAGCGAGCGAGCCGCGATGTCGACACGGATGCGGTCGCCATCACGAACGAAAGCGACTGGACCTGCGTCCACTGCTTCCGGTGCGATGTGGCCGATGCACAGGCCGGTTGTGCCGCCTGAGAATCGACCGTCGGTCAAGAGTAGTACATCCTTGCCGAGGCCCGCGCCCTTGATGGCCGCGGTGATGGCGAGCATCTCGCGCATGCCGGGACCGCCCTTGGGTCCCTCGTAGCGGATGACGACGACGTCGCCCTTCTCGATCTTGCCCTCGGTCAGGGCATCCATCGCCGCGCGCTCACGGTCGAACACCCGGGCAGGGCCCTCGAAGACCTCGGCGTCGAAGCCGGCGGTCTTCACCACGGCACCCTCGGGGGCGAAGGAGCCCTGGAGGACGGTGAGGCCACCGGTCTCGTGGATCGGGTTGTCGAGCGTGCGGAAGACCTCGCCGTCGAGCGCCGGCGGGTCGATCTCGGCGAGGTTCTCGGCGACGGTCTTGCCGGTCACGGTCATGCAGTCGCCGTGCATC
This sequence comes from Curtobacterium sp. MCBD17_026, assembly GCF_003234895.2. Taxonomy (NCBI): domain Bacteria; kingdom Bacillati; phylum Actinomycetota; class Actinomycetes; order Micrococcales; family Microbacteriaceae; genus Curtobacterium; species Curtobacterium sp. MCBD17_026. The sequence goes on from NZ_CP126281.1 coordinate 2,260,547, forward strand.
AGGCCCGCTTCGAGCAGCGCCTTCATGATCACGGGGATGCCGCCGTTCTGGTCGACGTCGAGCATGACGTACTTGCCGAACGGCTTCATGTCGGCCAGGTGCGGGACCTTCGCGCCGATGCGGTTGAAGTCGTCGAGGCTGAGTTCGACCTCGGCCTCGTAGGCGATGGCGAGGAGGTGCAGGACGGCGTTCGTCGAGCCGCCGAGTGCCATCAGGACGGTGATCGCGTTCTCGAACGCCTCGCGGGTCAGGATCTGACGGGCGGTGAGGCCGAGGCGGAGCATGTTCACGACGGCCTCGCCCGACCGGTGCGCGTAGTAGTCGCGACGCCGGTCGGCGCTCGGCGGCGCGGCGGAACCCGGCAACGACATGCCGAGCGCCTCGGCGATGCTCGCCATCGTGTTCGCCGTGTACATCCCGCCGCAGGCGCCCTCGCCCGGGACGATGTTGCACTCGATCTCCTTGAGCTCGGCCTCGCTCATCGTGCCGGCCTTGCACGCGCCGACCCCCTCGAAGGAGTCGATGATCGTGACCTGCTTCTTCGAGCCGTCGGCCTGCTTCACGTAGCCCGGCATGACCGAGCCCGCGTAGAGGAACACGCTCGCCAGGTCGAGGCGCGCGGCGGCCATCAGCATGCCGGGGAGCGACTTGTCGCAGCCGGCGAGCAGGACGGTGCCGTCGAGGCGCTCGGCGTTGACCACGGTCTCGACGCTGTCCGCGATGACCTCACGCGAGACGAGGGAGAAGTGCATGCCCTCGTGACCCATCGAGATGCCGTCCGAGACGGAGATGGTGCCGAACTGCAGCGGGTAGCCGCCACCGGAGTGCACGCCCTCCTTCGCACCCTGCGCGAGGCGGTCGAGCGACAGGTTGCACGGCGTGATCTCGTTCCACGAGGACGCGATGCCGATCTGCGGCTTGCTCCAGTCCTCGTCTCCCATACCGACGGCCCGCAGCATGCCACGCGAGGTGGTTGCTTCGATCCCGTCGGTGACGACCCGGCTGCGCGGCTTGACGTCGATATCAGGCATGGGTGGAGTCTAGGACGATTTGGGATACCAGTTGCGCAACAACATGCGTACGCATGATGAAGGGCGGTCGGGAGGCCCGGGGCACCCTGGTCAGCGCGTGGCGCGGAGCCTCGCCAGCTGCTTCAGGACCCCGGTCAGGGCTGCGGGGTCGGCGATGCGGTACCCGGCCCGGGTCTGGCCCGGTCCGACCTTCACCCCGACGTCGCCGTGGCCGAGCGCGCGGAAGGCGTCCTCGTCGGTGACGTCGTCGCCGGCGAAGAACACCGCGTCGGCGCCGTGCAACTCGCGGAGCCGGGCGATCGCGTCGCCCTTCGTGACGTGGCGCACCGCGAACTCGACGATGTCCTTGCCGCCGCGCTCGAGCACCTCGGGGTCGGCGTCGTGCGCCGCACGGCTCGCCGCCGCGTTCGCCTCGGCAGCGACCTCGGCGGAGACGCGGCGCGTGTGCACCCCGTGCCCGGCGGGCTTGTGCTCGATGACGACGCCCGGGAACCGTTCGCCGACCTCGTCGAGCGCAGCGCCGATCCGTGCCACACGACCGACCTCGTCATCGGACAGCGCGGCCTCGGCGTGGCCGTCCACGCGCCACTCGACACCGTGCGAGCCGACGAGCGCCATGTCCTCGGGTGCGTGGGTCACCGCGGCGAGGCTGCCGAGGGGACGCCCGGACACGAGCACCACCTCGGTGTCCTTCGCACGGTGCAGGGTCAGGACCGCGGCCCACGAGCCGGGCAACGCGCCGACCTGCGAGGGGTCGTCGGCGAAGGGCGCCAGCGTACCGTCGAAGTCGAGGGCGACGATCAGTCGCGGCGCAGCCGCGAGCGTCTCGAGGGCCGCGTCGATGGCGGTCTGGTCGGTGGTGGTCTCAGTCATCACGTGCCTCCCGGGTGTCCTCGGCAGCCCTGGCGGACTGGGCGTCCTGGTCGAAGATCGACATGTTGTCGGTCTGCGCCTCACGGTGCTGCTCGCGCGGGTCGGCGGCGGACGGGTCGATCTGGGCATTCCGCGGCGCGTGGCGGTCGAGCGCCTCGAGGAACGAGCGCGACCAGCGCGCCACGTCGTTGTCGCGGACGCGCTTGCGGAGCGCGCGCATGCGAGTCGACCGCTCGCGACGCGGCATCTGGATGGCGCGCTCGATCGAGTCCTTGAGCGCCCCGATGTCGTGCGGGTTCACGATCACGGCCTGCTTGAGCTCGTCGGCGGCACCGGCGAACTCGGACAGGATGAGCACCCCGTCGTTGTCGAAGCGGGCGGCGACGTACTCCTTCGCGACGAGGTTCATGCCGTCGCGCAGTGCAGTGACGAGCATGATGTCGGCGGCCAGGTACAGCGCCACCATCTCCTCGCGCGGGTAGCCGTGGTGCAGGTACGAGATCGGCTGGTGGCCGATGACGCCGAGGTCGCCGTTGATGCGGCCGACGCTCAGCTCGATCTCGTCGCGGAGCGCAGCGTACGAGTCGACACGTTCGCGACTCGGGCTCGCGACCTGGATGAGGGTGGCGTCCTCGACCGCGATGCGGCCGTCCTCCACGAGCTCACCGAAGGCCTTGATGCGGTGCCGGATGCCCTTGGTGTAGTCGAGCCGGTCGACGCCGAGCAGCACCGTCTTCGGGTTGCCGAGGCTCTCGCGGATCTCGCGCGCACGCTCCTGCACCTCGGGCTTCCGCGCGATCGCCTCGAAGCTCTCGGCGTCGATGGAGATCGGGAAGTGCCTGGCCTCGACGTGGCGGACCGTGATGCCCTTGCGGCTGCGGGGGGCTGCCGGGTCGTCCACCGGGACGTCGATCGTGGTGCCCTTGGTCGTGTAGCCCTTGATGTGCCGGACCGCGCGCAGGAAGTCGCTGGCGTCGTCGTGGCGCTGGAAGCCGATGACGTCGGCGCCGAGCAGCCCGTCGAGGATCTGCGCACGCCACGGCAGCTGCGCGTAGATGCCGACCGGCGGGAACGGGATGTGGTTGAAGAAGCCGATCGTCAGGTCGGGACGCTTCGCACGGAGCAGGGCCGGCACGAGCTGCAGCTGGTAGTCCTGTACCCAGACGATGCCGTCCTGCTCGACGATCTCGGCGATCTGGGCGGCGAAGCGCTCGTTCACCCGCTTGTACGCGTTCCACCAGTCGCGGTGGTAGCTCGGGTGCTCGATGACGTCGTGGTACAGCGGCCAGAGCGTGTCGTTGCTGAAACCCTCGTAGTACTCCTCGACGTCGTCGTCGGAGAGCGGGACGGGGACGATGTGGATGCCCTCGTTGTCGAACGGTGCCACCTCGACCTCGGCCTGCCCCACCCAGCCGACCCAGGCTCCGTCGTTCGCGCGCATCACGGGTTCGAGGGCGGTGACGAGGCCGCCCGGCGAGTGCCGCCAGCCCTCGTTGCCGTCCTGGTCGACGACGCGGTCGACCGGGAGTCGGTTGGAGGCGACGACGAACGAGTAGCGGATCTGTTCGGTGCGGTCTGCAGGCATGGGGTGGTGAGATCTCCGTTCCGCCCGGCCGGGGCCGGGTGCGTCGGTGCGTCGGGTGCGACGGGTGCGACGGCCGGCGTGGTGCGCCGGGCGCGCTGCCGAAACTACCAGCGTGGGGACAGCGCATTCACGGCGGATCGGCGGTTCCGCTACGCTGCAGGCACGTGTCGGGGGGACACGGGTGCTGGAGTGCGGCGCCGGCCTCCCGGTCGGAGAGGACCCCCAGCCGTGAGCGACAACCCGCCCGACCAGCCCGTCCCGCCGTCGCAGCCCGGTCCGGGTCAGCCCGGTTCCGGCCAGCCCGGTTCCGGCCAGCCCGCCTGGAACGGCCAGCCCGCCTGGCAGCAGCATCCCGGAGGCCAGCAGCAGTGGTCGGGTCAGCCCGCCCCCGCCGCGCAGCCGTCCGATGCGTTCGGTCGCTTCCTGCGCTCCGTGTCCGGTCGCGACTGGCTGGCGGCCGTGCTCGCCGCCGTCGGCGGCTGGGTCGCGGCGTACGTCGTCGCCGGGCTCTCACTGCTCATCACCGTCGGGCTGCTCGCGTCCGGCGGCAGCGGGGCGGCCGCTCCGTCCAGCGGGTCCGGCACCGACCTCGGCGCGGGCTCGGCCCCCGACGTGGAGTCCCTGCTCTCCGGCGTGAGCGTCCTGCTCGGTGCGCCGGCGCAGCTCGTGGCCCTCGCCGACCTCGGCCGACTGCACCTGTCCGGGTCCATCGGGTTCCTCGGTTCCGGTTCGGGCTCGCTCGCCGTGGTGCCCGTGCTGGTGCTCGCCGCGCAGGTCGTCCTGGCCGTCGTGCTCACCCGCCGGATCCGCACGCGTGGCCTCGGTCGCACGCAGGTGCTCGTCACCGCGGTGGTCTCCGGCCTCGTCACCACCGTGCTCACGAACGTCGCGGCCGCCCTGTTCGCGATCCGGTTCCCGTCGGTGTCCGGCGCGGTCATCGAGCCGGTGCACGCCGTCGGCGTCGGCAGCATCCTCGGCGCGTTCGTCATCGGTGCCCTGGCGGCGCTCCTCGCCCGGCCCTCCGTCCTCGCTGGTGGCAACGTCTTCGCCGCCCGGCTGCTCGGCACACTGCGTGTCGCCGCGTCGCAGCTCACGGTCCTCGTCGTGCTGGTCGCCCTCGTCGTCCTCGTCGTCGCCCTCATCGCCCAGCCGTCCTCCGGCTCCGCGTTGCCGCTGCTGCTCGGCAACGTCGCGGTCGGGCTGACCGCGCTCGGGTTCTTCGGTGGTGTTGGGACCTCCGGCTTCGGGTCCGCCAGCGACACCGCCTCGGTGTTCGGCGGGGCCGGCGGCTGGACCTGGCTCGTCGTGCTGTTCGTCGTCGTCACCTCGGTCGTGGCCGGACTCGCACTCGCCGTCCGTCGCAACGACCGGATCCGCACCACGCTGGACTGGGTCGTCACGCCGCTGGTGTGGTTCGCACTCGGTCTGCTGTTCTTCGTCCTCGGCACCGGCGTCGCCTCGTACCAGGTGAGCAGCACGAGCTCCGTGGACGCGTCGGGATCGATCGGCGTCGCGCCGTGGACGCCGATCGTCTTCGCCCTGTGGGGCGGCGTGATCGAGGTCGTCGCCCGGTACCTCGCTCCGGTGCTCCTGCCCCGCCTCGGTGGTGCCGCGGTGCTCCGGACGTCGCGTCTGGTCGGGGCGGACCCCCGCCCCGTCGTGCCGCCGGCGTTCCCGGCCGGCCGGTTCGTCGCCGGTTCGGGCACCCCCGTGGCGCCCACCGCCCCCGTCGGCCCGGCCGCTCCCGGTGCTCCCGCTGCGCCCGGCGCGCCTGTCGCCGCCGACGCTCCGGCCGCCGCTGCGTGGAACACTCCCCCGGCCGCCGGCCAGCAGGCGCCGTACCCGCCGACCGGCTCTGGCCGGGAGCCCGCGGACGGCGTGCAGTCGATCTCCGGCGTGCAGCCGCCCTCCGGCACACAGCCCCCGTACGGCGCACAACCCGCCTCCGGGTCGCAGCCGTTCATCGGCGGTGGCGCCCCCGCTCCGGCCCCGATGTCCCCGCGGTCCAGGAAGATCCTGGTCCGTTCGCTCATCGCCGGCGGCGCCGTGATCGTCGTCGTCATCGCCGGCGCGGTCACGACGAGCGTCCTCCGCGCCGGCGTGTGGGGTCCGGCCCCGACCGTCGAGTCCTACGTGCAGGCCATCGCCAGCGGTGACGCCGACACCGCCGCCGACCTGAGCGAGGTCCCCGACGACGCCGCGATGCTCGACTCGACGGTGCTCGGGAGCGCGAAGGACCGCCCGTCGGACATCCGCGTCGGCCGGGTCGCCCGGACCGGTGACACCGCGATCGCCACCCTGAGCTACACGCAGGACGGCAAGAACCGCTCCGGCCAGGTGTCGTTGCGGCGCACGGGCACCTCGTTCCTGGTGAAGGACGAGTGGCGCGTCACGCAGCCGCTCGCCCAGCAGGTCACCCTGACGGCCTCCGACGTGCTCGAGGGTGCACCCGTGACCGTCGGCGGCAAGGAGATCGGGAAGATCAGCGAGGGCACGTTCACGTCCCTCGCCTACCCCGGCACCTACCAGGTCTCGGTCGGCGGGACGAAGTACTTCACCGGCGGCACCGAGAAGGTCTCCGTGGGCGCGGCCACGTCCGGCTACGTCGACTTCACACCGAAGGCGACCAAGGCACTCGAGCAGGACGCCGAGCAGTACGTGACCGACCTGATCGACGACTGCGCCGAGAAGACCGAGCTCCGGGCCCTGAGCGGTTGCCCCTGGTACGGCCCCTACGACGCCGACGGCGGCGTGCAGTACGACGTCACGTCGATGCCCGAGCTGGAGGTCGAGGCGTCCCGCGCCGGCACCGTGATGGTGACGAGCACGAAGGACGGGAGCGTCTCGTACGCGTACACGTCGTACCTCGGTGACGAGAAGCGCGGCGAGGACTCGTTCGATGTGAACCAGTACCTGAAGGTGGAGGACGGCAAGCTCGTCTCCGCCTACTGAGCAGGAGCCGACTGAGCGGTTCCGCAGCACCACGACGGCCGTCCCGGGATCTTCCGGGTCGGCCGTCTCAGTAGGCTGACGAGCATGGTCAGGACACGGGCGTGGTGCAAGGGCGACACGGTCGAGCGGGACTTCCCCGTCGACCGGATCTCCGACCTCGTCGCCGACCCGGACACCTTCGTCTGGATCGACTACACCGACCCGACGCCGGCCGACCTCGAGCAGATCGAGGAGGAGCTCGGCATCCACGCGCTCGCGGTCGAGGACGCCGTCGAGCACGGACAGCGCCCGAAGCTCGACCGGTACCGGGACAGTCTGTTCCTGGTCGTCTACGACGTGGGCGGCACGGACGACGAGGGTGACCTGATCACGCACGAGGTCAAGGCCTTCGTCACCGAACGGGCCCTCGTCACGATCCACGGGTCCGACGTCGACACCACCCCGATGGAACACCGACTCACGGCGAACTCCGACATCGCCGAACACGGCGTGCCGTGGCTCGTCTGGGCGCTGCTCGACGCCGTCGTCGATCGGGCCACCGACACCGTCGAGGACCTGGAGCGGCAGATCGACGCGCTCGAGGACGACCTGTTCGAGCCGGGCGACCCCCGTGAGCAGCAGATCCAGCGGCGGTCCTTCCGGCTCCGCAAGACGCTCGGGGTGCTCCGGCGACTGGTCGTCCCGACGCGGGACAGCGTCGCCTCGTTGCTGCACGGTGACGCGGAGACGATCTCGAACGGCATCCGGCCGTACTTCCGCGACGTCGAGGACCACCTGGTCTCGATCGCCGACTCCGTCGAACAGCTCCGCGACGCCGTGTCGAGCGTGCTCGACACGACCCTGAACCTGGCGTCGAACCGCCAGAACACCGTCATGAAGAAGGTCACGAGCTGGGCGGCGATCATCGCGATCCCGACGGGGGTGACGAGCTTCTTCGGGCAGAACGTCGAGTTCCCGGGCGAGGGTGCCTGGAGCGGGCTCTGGGCATCGCTCGCGATCATCACCGCGTCGTCGCTCGTGCTCTACCGCGTCTTCAAGACCCGCGACTGGCTCTGACCGCGCGCACGGCTCCGGCACCCGAACGGTCCGAGGCCCCGCCGACGTCAGAGCGCGAGCGCCAGGACCCCGGCGACGACGGTGAGCGGCGCGACGACGCACCCGAGCGCCATGTACCGGCCCCACGACAGGTGCACGCCCTCCGCCGACAGCCGTGCGTGCCACAGGAGCGTCGCGAGCGAGGCCCACGGCGTGATGAGACAGCCGGCGTTCACGCCGATGAGCAGCGCCGCGTACCGCACGGCCTCGTGCCCGGCGGCCGGTTCGAGCACCAGGTACGCCGGCAGGTTGTCGATGCCGTTCGCCGCGACCGCGCCCGCCCCGCCGAGCAGCAGCAGCGGGCCGGTCCCGGTGCCGCCCTGCAGCGCGTGCACGATCGGGTCGGTGATGCCCGTCGTGTGCAGCGCCTCGACCACCACGAAGAGCCCGGCGGCGAACAGCAGCGTGGACCACGGCACGCGGGACACCCGGAGTTCGGACGGGGACCGGAACGCCGCGACCACGACGAGCACCACGGCGGCCAGGACCGCAGCGATCCACACGGTCACCCCGGCCGTCAGGGCGACGACCAGCGCGACGAGCACTCCGGAGGCCGCCCAGAAGAACACGGGGTCGCTCGGCGTACGGACGGACACCGGCGAGTAGCGACCGAACAGCTTGCTCCGGAACACCACGAGCAGGACGACGCACGGCACGACCACCCCGGCGACCGCGGGCCAGGCCATCAGCCCGGCGAACGGCAGCGGGCCGCCGAGCCCCATCCGGTCGACGGCGAGCAGGTTCGTCAGGTTCGACACCGGCAGCAGCAGCGAGGCCGTGTTCGCGAGCCAGACCGTGGTCAGGGCGAACGGCATCGGGGGCAGTCCCACACGCCGTGCGAGCGAGATGACGATGGGGGTGAGGAGCACCGCGGTCGTGTCGATCGACAGGAAGACGGTGCAGAGCACGGCGAGCACGACGACCGCACCCCAGAGACCGAGGGTGCGCCCGCCACCGACCCGGGCGGCGACGTCGGCGAGGCGGTCGAACACCCCGGCGTCCGCGGCCAGCTCGGCGACGATGGTCAGCCCGAGCACGAACCCGAGGACCGGCAGGACCCGGTCGGCGAGCACGGCGAGGTCGTCGAGGGGCAGCAGCCCGAACACGACGCAGACCGCGCCGACCACGAGCAGGGCTGCTCCGATGACCGCTTGACGCACGAACACTCCTCCGGCAGACACCGCGCCAGGGTGACCGGCGGCGCTCCAATGTACGGGCCGGTAGCGTTGTCAGCACGACGACAGGAGGCCTCTGTGCGCAAGTTCATGTTCAACGGTGCGGTGTGGAGTTCGCTCATCAGCGGCTACAGCGTGCTGCAGACCACCCGCCAGGGACCGCGTGACTGGCGGCTCGCGCTGACCTGGGTCGCGTGGCTCGCCACCACGATCGTGGCGATCGGCACGGTCGTCGAGGACGACCGCGCGGTCAAGGCGCGCCAGTAGGTCGAGACGCAGGCGGTCGTCGACGCGACCGGCCTGACGAACGGGAGGCACGGTGCCAGCTGGCACCGTGCCTCCCGTTCGTCGTCCTGGCCGTGCAGGGCACGCCGCTCCCGTCACCGGGTCAGCGCTCGGACTCCGGGATGCCGGAGGTCTGGATCGGTCCGGTGAAGAGCGCACCGCGCTGGTCGTCGCCGAACAGCTGCGAGTCCCCCTCTGCCGGGCGTCCGCGTCGGCGCGGTGCCGTCGCGCTCGGCTCGGTGAGCTGCACCCGCTGGACCGGCAGGGCGTCCGGGTGTGTGCGCTGGAGCCACTCGACCATCTCCTCGCGGACGTAGCAGCGGAGGTCGAACAGCCCGCCGGCGTCGGGTGCCGTCACGAGGATGCGGACCCGGACCAGTCCCCCGACGGCGTCCGTGACCTGGAGCACCTTGACCCGGCGGTCCCAGATCGTCGAGGTGTCGAGGATCCGGTCGAGCTCCGCCCGCATGTCGGCCGGGCTCACCCGCCAGTCGAGGTCGAACTCGACGGCGCCGAGCAGTTCGCTGCCGGTCCGCGTCCAGTTCTCGAACGGCGTGCTCGTGAAGTACGTCGAGGGCAGCACGAACCGACGGTCGTCCCACAGGTGCACGACGACGTAGGTCAGGGTGATCTCCTCGATCCGGCCCCACTGCTGCTCGACCACGACGACGTCGTCCACCCGGATCGACCCGGAGAAGGCCAGCTGCATGCCGGCGAACACGTTGCCGAGCGTGGACTGCGCGGCGAGGCCCGCGACCACGGAGATGAGGCCGGCGCTGGCGAGGACGCTCGCGCCCGCCGCCTCGACCCCGTCGAAGGTCAGCAGGATCGCGCCGACCGCGATGATGACGAGCAGGGCGACGGTGAGCCGCCGGATGATGAGCACCTGGGTGCGGATGCGACGCGCCTGCCGGTTGTCGGGCACGTCGATGCGGAAGCGGTGCAGCCCGAGGTCCTCGAGGAAGATCGCGACCTGGCACGCGAGCCAGCATCCGGTCGCGATCGTGACGATGAGGAAGGCGTGCACCACCTCGTCGCGCCACGGGTAGGCGTCGGCGTTCCGCGGGATGCTCGACGTGAAGGCGATCCAGAGCAGGACCACCAGCAGCACGGTGCGGAAGGGGTGCCTCGTCCGGCGCGAGAGCACGCCGGCCCAGCGTTCCCGGCGTGCGATCGCCCGGAGGACCAGGTGCAGGACGAGGGCGACGACGGCGGTGACGAGCAGGGCGAACCCGATCGCGACGAGGAGTCGGAGGAGGATGTCCATCCCTCCATGCAAGCAACGGACGACGATCGTCGTTCAGGATCGGGCCGCCGTCGGCTGTGCGGACGTTCAGCAGCTGCGGTTCGATCGAACCGGGGTTTGCGTGACGGCCCGGTCCGGTGCGCATGTAGGTTGTCGCGCATGACAGCGCAGAACGACACGGGTGGCAGCCGAGCGCCGGCGAACGACTTCTCGCACGAGCAGGAGGGCTACCAGCACGGTCTGAAGCCCCGGCAACTGCAGATGATCGCGATCGGCGGCGCGATCGGCACCGGCCTCTTCCTCGGTGCCGGTGGACGCCTGCACACCGCGGGCCCCGCGCTCGCGCTGACCTACCTGGTCGCCGGGATCTTCGCCTTCTTCATCCTGCGGGCCCTGGGCGAGCTGGTGCTGCACCGCCCGTCCTCGGGGTCGTTCATCTCGTACGCCCGCGAGTTCTACGGCGAGAAGTTCGCGTACGCCGCGGGCTGGATGTACTTCCTGAACTGGGCGATGACCTCGATCGTCGACACCACCGCCGTCGCGATCTACCTGCAGTACTGGTCGGCCTTCACCGCCGCACCGCAGTGGCTGCTGGCGCTGATCGCCCTGGTCGTCGTCCTCGCCGCGAACATGGTCGCCGTGAAGGTGTTCGGTGAGCTCGAGTTCTGGTTCGCCCTGATCAAGGTCGCCGCGCTCGTGGCGTTCCTCGTCGTCGCGATCATCTGGCTCGTCTTCGCGTTCCCGGTCGAGGCCGGCGGCGAGGCCGTGCGCACCGGGTTCACGATCTGGGGCGACAACGGCGGACTGTTCCCGAACGGGCTGCTCCCCGCGGTCATCGTGATCCAGGGTGTCGTGTTCGCGTACGCGGCCATCGAGCTCGTCGGCACCGCCTCGGGCGAGACGCAGAACACCGAGAAGGTCATCCCCCGCGCGATCAACTCCGTCGTCTTCCGCATCGCGGTCTTCTACGTCGGCTCGATCATCCTGCTCTCCCTGCTGCTGCCGTACACGGCCTACAAGGAGGGCGAGAGCCCGTTCGTGACGTTCTTCTCGTCGCTCGGCAACCCGCAGGTCGGGTCGATCGTCGGCGGCATCATGAACTTCGTCGTGCTCACCGCGGCCCTGTCGTCCCTGAACGCCGGCCTGTACTCCACCGGACGCGCTCTCCACTCGATGGGCATGAACGGTTCGGCGCCCAAGTGGACCACGAAGATGTCGAAGGGCGGCGTGCCCTACGCCGGCATCCTGCTCACCGCGGCGTTCACCGTCGCGGGCGTCGTGCTGAACTACTTCGTGCCGAGCCAGGCGTTCGAGATCGCCCTGAACATCGCCAGCCTCGGCATCATCACGGCGTGGGGCACGATCATCCTGTGCCAGATGCGGCTGCGTCAGTGGGCCAAGCAGGGGCTCGCGAAGGAACCCTCGTTCAAGCTCCCCGGGGCGCCGGTCACCGCCTGGCTCACCCTGGCGTTCCTCGCCTCGGTCATCGTGCTGATGGCGATCGACTACCCCGTCGGCACGTACACGATCGCGTCGCTCGTCATCGTGATCCCGCTGCTCATCGTCGGGTGGTTCCTGCAGCGTGACCGCATCCTGCGCATCGCCGCCCTGCGCGAGGGCGTCACGGGCCCCTACCCGATCGGTGTCCGTGACCCCGCCGCCTCGGTGCGACGCGACGGCGACGGGAGCTGACGCTCCGCTTGTCCCCGGAACGCAAGGCCCCAGCGCCGAACACGAGCGGTCCGGCACCCGTCGCTACCATCAGCGGGTGCCGGACCGCTCTGCTTCTCCCACCCTCGACCTGCAGCTCAGCTGGCGAGGTGCCTACGGACGCCTGCGGGTGTTCGCGGATCGTCTCGAGGCCGAGACCGACTACCAGCGCGAGACGCGCACGGCGGTGCCGATGGACGCGGTGCAGGGGTGGCGCCTCGGACCGTGCGACGAGGACGCCGTCTGCGTCGAGTTCCTCGCCGGGCCGGACACCTACCGGGTGCTGCTCGACACCCCGGACGAGCAGCTCGCTGCGCTGGCGATCCGGAAGGTGCTCGGCCCGCCGCTGGAGTCCTGAGGACGCCGGTGCTGGGCCCCCGGGGGCCCGGGTCAGTCGTCGGTGTCGACGCGGTCGGTGACGACGTCACCGGAGCCGGCATCGATGCGCACGCTGTGCTTGGTGCCGGACGAGTCGAGCACGTCGCCCTCCCAGACGACCGTGCCGACGTGGTCGTCGAGTCCGAGTTCGGTCACGGTCCCCGCGTGCAGGTCCTGGAATGCGTCGACGGCCTGCTTGACGCTCAGGTCGGCGGCTGCGACGAAGCGCTCGTGCTCGGCCTTGTCGTCCGCGTCGGCGGCCTCGGTCTGCGGGGTGCCGGCGACCGAGGTGCCGTCGGCGTTCGTGTGCACCTCGTGCTCGGTGCCGTCCTTCGTCACGACCAGGACCTCGTAGGCGGAGGCGCCCTGTTCCTGCTCGACCGAGATGACGGTGCCCGAGCCGACCTCGCCGCGCGCGGTGGCGACCGCTGCGAGCAGGGCCTTGTTCGAGCCGGCGGACGCCGCGCCGGACGCACCGGCCGAAGACGAAGCGGAGCCCGACGAGTCCGTCGCCGACGAGCCGGCCGAGCCGGTGTCGTCGTCCGAGTCGTCGCTGGCGCAACCGGTGAGTGCGAGCGCCGCGACGATCGGCAGGGCGGCGAACGCGGCGATGCGGCGGGCGGAGGGCTTCTGGTGCTGGGTACGGAGGTTCATGTGGACGAGCATCGCGTCGGGGTGCTGAAGCAGCCCTGAAGCCGCCTGTTCAGCCGCCGAGTGCGATGCGGACGACGAAGCGCGCGCCGCCGAGCGGGGACGTGACCACGGTCGTGTCGCCGCCGTGAGCCCGCACGGCGTCGCGGACGATGGCGAGGCCGAGCCCCGCGCCGCCGGCGTCCCGGCTGCGGGCCTCGTCGAGACGGACGAACCGCTCGAAGACGCGCTCGCGCTCGTCCTCGGGGACGCCGGTGCCGTCGTCGTCGACCATGAGCACCGCGGACCCGTCGTGTTCGATGAGCGACACGGCGACGCGTGTGCTCGCGTGCCGGACGGCGTTGTCGACGAGGTTCCGGACCACCCCCGCCAGCACGCGCTCGTCGCCGAGGACCCGCGCTGCGGAGATCGCCGAACCGTCCACCCGGACCGCCGGGGCGTCGCCGTCCCGCGCGGGCGCGACACCGGTCGTCGAGCGCGCCCGCGCCACCGCGTCCAACGCCAGGTCGTCGAGGTCGACGGGGCGCCGCGTGCGGATCCCGCCCTCGTCGAGGCGGGAGAGCTCGAGCAGCCCGGTGACCAGGTCCTGCAAGCGCACCGCCTCGGACCGGACGACGTCGGCGAGGTCGGCCACCTCGGTCCGCTCCGGGTGCGCGACGGCGACCTCGGCGTGCTGCCGGATCGACGCGATCGGCGACCGGAGTTCGTGGGAGGCGTCGGACACGAACCGCCGCTGGCTCTCGGCGGACCGTTCGAGGCGGTCGAGCATGGCGTTCATGGTGCTCGCGAGCCGGGCGACCTCGTCGCCGGTGTCCGGCACCTCGACCCGGGCGTCCGGACGGGCCGTCCGGATCGTCTCGACCTCGGTGCGCATCCGCTCCACGGGCCGCAGCGAGCGTCCGGTGACGGCCCAGGTGACCGCGACCAACAGGAGCACCAGCACGGGCACCCCGACGGCGAGGAGCACGACGGCGGTGCGGACCGCGGTGTCGGCCTGGTCGAGCGTGGCACCGTAGACGAGCGTCGCCTCGCCGCCGCCGGGCAGGTCCACGTCGTCCGCCACGAGCAGCCAGCGTTCGCCGTCATGGGTCCACCGGGACTCGTCGGCGGTGGGCAGGGCAGCGCCGTCGGCGTCCTCGCCGTGCGCCAGGACCGCCCCGCCGTCGCCGATCACCTGCACCAGGACGTCCTCGTAGCCGGTCACCGCGGCCGCACCGTCCGCCTCGACCCGGGAGGACACCTGCTCGAGACCGGCTTCGGCCGAGGTGCGCACGCCGTCGAGCAGCACGAGCCGCAGCACGACGACGAACGCGACGGCACCGATGACCAGGGCCGCGAGGACGACGACCCCGGCGCCGAGGGTGGTGCGGGCCCGGACCGACCGAGGGCGCCGTGGCCTTCCTCGTGCGGCCCCGCTCGCACGGGGGTTCGGCCGCTCAGCCACCGTCCGCCGCCAAGCGGTACCCGGCGCCACGGACCGTCTCGATCGCGGCACGCCCGAACGGCCGGTCGAGCTTCCGGCGGAGGTGTCCGACGTACACCTCGACGATGTTCGGGTCGCCCTCGAAGTCGACGTCCCAGACGTTCTCGATGACGTCGCGCTTCGACCGGACCTGTCCCGGGTGCCGTGCGAGGTACTCGAGCACGGCGAACTCGCGGCTGGTCAGCTCGACGGGGGTCTCGCCGCGCGCCACGGTGCGCGCCGCGGGGTCGACCACCAGGTCGCCGAGGGTCAGCACGGTGGGGCGCTCGCGGGCACCCCGTCGGACGAGCGCCCGCAGCCGTGCCACGAGCACCGGGTGCGAGAACGGCTTGGTGACGTAGTCGTCGGCCCCCGCGTCGAGCGCCTCGACCTGGTCCCACTCGCCGTCCTTGGCGGTCAGCATGAGCACAGGGGTCCAGTCGCCGTCGGAGCGGAGCTGCGCGCACACGGCCCAGCCGCTCAGGCCGGGCATCATCAGGTCGAGCACGATCGCGTCGTAGCGGAACTCACGCGCGTGCCACAGACCGTCCACGCCGTCGTGCGCGACGTCGACCGCCCATCCCTCGGCCTCGAGGCCGCGGCGCACGCCGTCGGCGAGCCGGACCTCGTCGTCGACCACCAGCACCCGCATGGGGTCGATCCTGCCGTGCCCCGCTGAAGCAGGGCTGAAGCGGCCAGCGAGCGCGGCGCGCGACGGTGACCGGGGCGGACGGGAGGCCCGTGGCGGCGGCGCCACGGGCCTCCCGTCCGGTGGCGGTCCGGACCAGAGCCGCGCCGCCTCGGCCGGCTCAGACCAGCAGCAGGATCCCTGCGACCACGGACGCGACGGCGATCGCGAGCGCGACGAGCAGGAGCACGAGGTGCACCGTGTAGAACGTCGTCGGCTTGCCTGCGGCGTCGCGGGCACGCGAGTCCTTCGCGACGCGCTGGAAGAAGCGCGGCCAGGTGACGACGTTGAAGACGGCGCCGATGAACAGGACGACTGCGGCGAAGACGAGCACGGGACGATCCTAGTGAACGCCGGGGGCGACGATGCTGGTACGGGGATGCCGGGCGGGTGGTGCTCGGCCGCCCCCAACGCGGCCGAGTCCCGACCCGGCAGGCCACAGGATCTGTAGCACCTGCTACAGACTGTACACGGCCTGTTCGGCAGCGTCGAGGGACTACGCGGTCTCGAGGGCGGCCTCGGCGTCGGCGAGGGCGACACGCTCGGCGTCGGTCAGTGACGCCCGTGCACCCCGGACGCCGTCGTTGATCTCGACGATGCGGCGACTGAGCCGGGTCGCGGGGTCGTCGGTCGGCGGGTAGGCGTTGTCCACACCGATCCGGTCGTGCAGCGGCGCCAGGCGGCGCAGCGCATCGTCCACGAGGCGGGCCCGGCGTCGGCGGGAGATCCGGTGCCCGACGACGAGCAGGAGCATGCCGGACGCCACGCACAGCACGGCTCCCGGTGTGGTGACGTCGTAGGGCAGCGAGAGCGCGTGCGTGACGTCCAGGTCACCGGCGACGTGCGCGACGTCCATCACGACGACCACGACCATGCGGACGACCCCGAGGACCCCACCGAGGACCAGGACCCACAGCCCCACCAGGTCGGTGGTCGTCCGGGCTTCGCGCAGCCGGAGCACGCAGATGAACCCCGTCGCGCCGAGGGCCACCCCGAGGTAGACGGTCTGCGCGATCGAGTAGACGGTGGCCGCCGGGTGCGAGCCGGCGTCGAGCATGAAGGTCGTCGTGGTCGCGGGCTTGTCGAGCACGGTGAACGCGACGACGACCACCACGACGACCACGGCGAAGGACACCACGACCGCGTTCCGGAGCCAGGGCCGCGCCGCGCCGACCGCCTTCGCCACGCCCCACAGCAGCGTGCTCGTGCCGGCCACCATGAGGCAGTCGCTGATGACGGTCACGACGTTGTACCCGCCGAGCAGCGGGTCGAGCCACCGGTACAGCGGGTCGACGTTCGTCACGATGGTGGCGGCGAAGAGCAGGAACGTGAACGCCAGCGTGCGGTCCTGCCCGCGTTGCAGGACCAACAGCACGATCGTCCCGACGATGAGCAGCACCGCCTGGACGACGGCGATGATCACCCGAAGACCCCTCGGAAGGCGCTCGGGCGGCCGCGGTGCTGGCGGATCACGGTGGCCAGGCGGTCGGCGAAGACCTCGGCCTCGTGCTCGTACGTGTTCGAGAACATGCCGCGGGCCAGCGCACGCTCGACCTTGTACTCGGGCAGGTCGGGGATGACATCGCGGATGTACGCGCTCTGCGGGGCGTGCTCCTGGTGCCGGTGCAGCACGTGCCCGAGCTCGTGGCCGATGACGAACGACCGGAACGTCGGCGAGGCTGTCGGTGAGATCATCACGAGGTGCGCGTGCTCGAGCGTGGCCACGAAGCCGCAGACGGGCTCGGCGGCCAGGAACGACTCCTCGCGCACCACGATCGGCTTGCCGACGACGTCGGCGGCGGCGGCGACGGCCTGGTCGACGTCCGACCACCCCTCGGCGGCGCCACGAGCCCAGAACGCCTCGACGAGGGCGTCGGTCATGCGACGCTCCCCCGCTGCGATTCCTCCTCGAGCACCTCGGCGATGCGCCGCAGCGCGTCGGGTGAGAGTTCACCGGGGAAGGTCCGGGCCGCGAAGCCGCTCACGCGGGCGGAGCGCAGGGAGCGGACGAGGGCGAGCTGGGCCCCGATCCGTTCCGGTACCTCGCTGTCCTCGAGCAGGAAGCGTTCGTCGACCTCGAAGTACCCGGCCAGCAGGCGCAGGAGCTCGGTGTCGCGGTTGCGGCGGCCGTCGCCCGAGAGCATGTAGGTCCACTTCGCCCGCGACAGCGACCCGCCGTGTGCCGCGACGTACTCCTCGATCGAGGAGAACGGCACCGGGGCGCCACGCTGCGACTCCTCGAAGTCGAGGAGCAGGTTGAGGCGGCGCGCGAGCTCGGCGGCGTCGAGCGCCCCGCCCTTCAGATCACCCGTGTCCATGTCGGACTCCTCCCCAGCCGTGTCCGCGCGAGGTGTGGGTCCGGCGCGTGGACGCCATGCTAGCGCGGGCGCCCGACACCCGCGCCGCTACCCTCGTGGGCATGCCCCGCCGCTTCCCCGCCACCGTCGCGGCACCGGTCGAGCACGAGATCGTCATCACGAAGTCGCGGTTCATCACCACCGTGGCACCGGTCTCCGGCGTCGAGGACGCCGACCGCGTGATCACCGAGGTCCGGCGGCGGTACTGGGATGCCCGGCACAACTGCACGGCGATGGTCACCGGCGTGCTCGGCGACCAGGCCCGATCCTCGGACGACGGCGAGCCCTCCGGCACCGCGGGCGTCCCCATGCTCGAGGTCCTGCGACGCCGCGACCTGACCGACGTCGTCGCGGTCGTCACGCGGTACTTCGGCGGGGTGAAGCTCGGTGCGGGCGGACTGGTCCGGGCCTACTCGACCTCGGTGTCCGAGGCGCTCGACACGGCGGTCCTCGTCCGCCGCGAGGCCCTGACGCAGGTGCGCTTCGACGTCGACCACGCCGACGCCGGACGGCTCGACAACGTGCTGCGCGACTGGGTCCGGCACCACCACGCGACGCTCGGTCCGACCGAGTACGGGCAGTCGGCGACCTTCGAGGTGTGGGTCCCCCACGAGGCGCTCGGAGCCCTGACCGCCGACCTCGCCGCCGCGTCGGCCGGTTCGCTCGAACCCGTCGTCGGCGAGGAGCGGATCGTCGACGTCCCCGTGGACTGAATTCCGCGTGGACTGACGTCCGCGCGGACCGACGTCTCCGTGGACCGGATTCCCCGGTTCGACGCACCCCGGGCGTGTCTCGACGTCGACGCGTCCACACCCCCGGAACGCACGAACGCCCCGACTCGATGAGCCGGGGCGTTCGTCCTACGGTGCACCCCCTCGGACTTGAACCGAGAACCCACTGATTAAGAGTCAGTTGCTCTGCCAATTGAGCTAGAGGTGCATGTTCCGGCTTCCGTGCCGCAACGGGAATCAACAATAGCATGGGTTTCGCGCGCCCACGACCACTCGTGGGCGCACGACGCGAACAGGAGCACCATGACCGACCGTCTCGTCCCCGGCGACACCGCCCCCGACTTCACGCTGCCCGACCAGGACGGCGTCCGGCACTCCCTGGCTGCCCTGCGCGGCAAGAAGGTCATCGTGTACTTCTACCCGGCAGCGTCCACCCCGGGCTGCACCACCGAGGCCTGCGACTTCCGCGACAACATGTCCTCGCTGCAGGCCGCCGGCTACGAGGTCCTCGGTGTCTCGAAGGACGAGCAGGCGAAGCTCAAGACGTTCCAGCACGAGCAGGCGCTGACGTTCCCGCTGCTGAGCGACCCCGACCTCACCGTGCACAAGGCCTACGCGGCCTGGGGCGAGAAGAACAACTACGGCAAGATCGTCACCGGCACGATCCGGTCCACGATCGTGGTCGACGAGGACGGCGCCGTGCAGCTGCCGCTCTACAACGTCAAGGCGACCGGTCACGTGGCGAGCCTGCGGAAGAAGCTCGGCCTGGTCTGAGGACCGGCCACGCACCGCAAGGCCCGGTGCCGGTTCTCGGAACCGGCACCGGGCCTCCAGTGCGTCCGGACCAGACCGTCTACTCGGCCGGGCGCGCGAGTGCGGCCGTCACCGACCGCGACAGCACCAGTGTGATCCCGAGCAGGGCCGGGACGAGCAGCAACCAGCCGACTGCGGCGACCCGGAAGACGCCCTGGAACGCCCCGATCGCGATGGCGCCCTGCAGCACCTGCCAGACGATGATGCCGGAGCGCACCCACGCACGGCCCTGCCACAGGCCGTTCAGCAGCGCACCGAGCCAGAGCGCAGCGATGGCGACGAGGACGGTGAGGGCGATGCCGGAGGCGATGCTCGTGGCCGGGGCGACGAGCAGTTCGACGACCAGGACGACCGTCACGACCACCAGCGCGAGGAACTCGAGGCCGACCACGGCGAGCAGCCCCAGCATCGCCGGCGACCGGCGCGCGACGGGTGCGGAGGGATCGGCGTCGTTCGGGGTGTCGTCGTGCACAGTGATCCTCCAGCATCGGAACCCTTGATTTGGCCCTACCAGTATGGAACGATATTGGAGGTCGTTTGGACGGCACGATGTGGTGTGCGTCTCCCGTGGTTCATCGCTCCTCCCCCGAGCGTCTCGCGGGCGTCAGACACGCTTCCTGCGGACTCCTCCCCACAGTTGTCCCCTCCATGCCGCATGCATGGTCAGCGGTCCGATCCCCCGAACCACGGCCCCGGCCTGCCGTTCGAGCATCGACATCAAGGAGCACCACACATGGACTGGCGTGACAAGGCTGCCTGCCTCACCGCAGACCCCGAGCTCTTCTTCCCCGTCGGGAACACCGGGCCCGCCGTCGACCAGATCGAGAAGGCCAAGTCGGTCTGTGCGCGTTGCACGGTCACCGAGATGTGCCTGCAGTACGCCCTCGAGAACAACCAGGACTCGGGTGTGTGGGGTGGTCTCAGCGAGGACGAGCGTCGTGCGCTGAAGCGTCGCGCCGCCCGCGCTCGCCGCGCGTCCTGACCCCGGTCGTCTGACACCACGACGCCCGTCGTCCCCCCGGGGGCGGCGGGCGTCGTCGTGCGCGCGGGGCCGATTCTGCAAGACACCGGTGTTCACGCGTCGAACACCGGAACGCGGGTGTTCGACCGGCGAACACCGGTGTCTTGCGATCTCGGAGCGGGCGTCAGGCGGGGGCGGTCAGCCAGCGGAACGGGATCGTGATCGTCACCTCGGTGCCGCTGCCCGTCAGGGTGTGCCAGTCGATGGTGCCGCCGAGCTCGCCCTGGATGAGCGTGCGGACGATCTGCGTGCCGAGGCCCGAGCCGACCTTGCCCTCGGGCAGGCCCACGCCGTTGTCGCGGACCTCGATCTCCAGGTGGTCGTCGAAGCGGCGGGCGACGATCTCGACCTCGCCGTCACGGCCGTCCAGCCCGTGCTCGACGGCGTTCGTCACGAGCTCGGTGAGGCCGAGGGCGAGCGGCGTCGCGGCCTCGGACGGCAGCACCCCGAACTCGCCGGTCTTCTTCGGGTGCACGGTCGTGTTGTGCGACGCGGCGACCTCGGTGACGAGCTTGAGCACCGAGTCGAACACCTCGTCGAAGTCCACCGTCTGGCTGAGGCCGCTCGACAGGGTGTCGTGCACGACGGCGATGGCGGCGACGCGGCGCATGGCGTTCTGCAGCGAGGTCCGCGCTTCTTCCGAGTGCGTTCGACGCGCCTGGATCCGCAGCAGGGACGCCACCGTCTGCAGGTTGTTCTTCACGCGGTGGTGGATCTCGCGGATCGTGGCGTCCTTGGTGATGAGCTCGCGTTCCTGGTGCCGCAGCTCGGACACGTCCCGGCAGAGCACGATGGCACCGATGCGCTCACCGTGGTCGCGGAGCGGGATCGAGCGGAGCGACACCGTGACGCCCTTGGACTCGATGTCCGCCCGCCACGGCGCACGGCCGGTGACGACGAGCGGCAGGGACTCGTCGACGTCGAGCTGGGCGCCGATGAGCTCGGTGGTGACCTCGGCGAGGGACTTCCGCTCGAGTTCCCCCTCGAAGCCCATCCGGTTGAACGCGCTCAGGCCGTTCGGGCTCGCGAACGTCACGATGCCGGCGGTGTCGAGGCGCAGCAGGCCGTCGCTGGCACGTGGCGCACCACGGCGCGGGCCAGCCGGTGCACCGAGGTCGGGGAAGTCGCCCGTGGCGATCATGCCGAACAGGTCGTTCGCGCTCGCGGTGAAGTTGAGCTCCTGGCGGCTCGGGGTCCGCATCTCGTCCTGGTTGGAGTGCCGGGTGACGACGGCGATCGGCCGCTCGGTGGTCTCGGCGCTCTTCGCGCTCAGGCGGCGGAGCACCGGGATCGCGCGGACGCGGGTCGGGGTGTCCTCGTACCAGTCCGGCTCGGCGGAGTCGACGACCCGTGATCCGGCGAAGCTCTCGGTCACCTGGCCGCGCCACTCCTCGCGGATCTCCTGCCCGACGATGTCCCGGTAGAACAGCGTCGCCGCGGAACTCGGCCTGGCGTGTGCGACGGCCACGAACGAGCCGTCCTCGGCGGTCGGGACCCAGAGCACCATGTCGGCGAAGGACAGGTCGGCGAGGAGCTGCCAGTCCCCCACGAGCAGGTGGAGCCACTCCACGTCTGCTTCCGAGGAACGGCCTTGCGCGAGGACGAGGTCACTGAGGGTCGACACCCAGCCAGTCTAGGTCCGACGCCTTGTGGAGAACGTCGCCCTCTCCACAAGGTAGACCGGTGTGTATTTTGTATGTTGCACGCCCCATACGCTCGCTCCAACGACGGAAGGGGCAGGGGTGGCAGAGCAGGCACGCCGCATCGATCACGAGACGACGACGGCGCATCCACCGCCGTTGCGGGTCGTCGAACCGCCGCCGGAGCCCGCCACGGCGACCGGCCCCCCGGACCCGGCGACGACCGCACGAGCGCTCGGGCTCTGCGTCGCCGAGGTGCTCACCGGCGCGCGGGAGGTCGACAGCATCGCCCGGTGGATCAGCGACGACGTGCAGCGGCACCTGCAGCAGCGGGCCGCGGTGGCAGCGCACGCCCGGGGCTCCGGTCGGCGGGCACGCGGGCGCCCGGTACTCCGGGTCGGCAGCGTCCTCGTCTGCCGCCCGGCGGCGGGGGTCGCCGAGGCGACGGTGGTCGTGCACACGCGCAGCCACGCGCGGGCGGTCGCCATGCGGCTCGAAGAGCGACACGGACGGTGGCAGGCGACCGCGACCGGGGTCCTGTAGTCGGGTGGCGGACAGACGGGAGGCACGGTGCCAGCTGGCACCGTGCCTCCTGTCCTGTGTGGACGCTAGTTCTTCTTGGCGGCCTGGCGACGCTCGGCGCGGTTGCTCGCCGCGGCCTGACCGGAGGCCGTGGCCGCGTTGCCGAACGCGGAGCCCTGCTCCGGCTCGGCGGCCGCTTCGGCCTCGGCCTGGGCGCGCTGCGCACGAGCGGTCGCGGCCTGCTCGAGGCGCCCCTTCTCGTCGCGGACCTCGACCTCGCCGTCGATCGACGGTGCCGAGTACTCGAGGCCGGAGACCTCGTCCTCGCCGAGACCCTTGGCCTCGATCACCGCGTTCTCGCCGTCGGACTGCACCTGGACCTCGAGGTTGAACAGGTAGCCGACCGACTCTTCGCGGATCTGTCCCATCATCGTCTGGAACAGGGCGTAGCCCTCCCGCTGGTACTCGACCAGCGGGTCGCGCTGCGCCATGGCGCGGAGGCCGATGCCGTCCTTCAGGTAGTCCATCTCGTACAGGTGGTCACGCCAGCGGCGGTCGATCACCGAGAGCACCACGCGACGCTCGAGCTCACGCATCGCCTCGTCGCCGAGGAGCTCCTCACGCTGCTGGTAGGCCAGCTTGGCGTCCGAGAGGATCTCGCGGGCCAGGAAGTCACGCGACGCCTTGCCCTTCGAGCCGGCCTCGGTGATGACCTCGTCGATGGAGATCGAGATCGGGTAGAGCGTGCCGAGCTCGGTCCACATGGCGTCGAGGTCCCAGTCGTCCGGGGAGCCTTCGCCGGTGTGGCTGTCGATCACGTCGTCGATGACGGCCTTGAGGAACGACTGCGCGCGGTCGTGCAGGTCGTCGCCCTCGAGGATGTGGCGGCGGTCGCTGTAGATCGCCTCGCGCTGCCGGTTCAGGACGTCGTCGTACTTCAGGACGTTCTTGCGGATCTCGGCGTTGCGGCCCTCGACCTGCGCCTGGGCGGACCGGATCGCACGGCCGACGAGCTTGTTCTCGATCGCCAGGTCGTCCGGCACGTTCGAGCGGCCCATCAGGCTCTCGGCGGCACCGGAGTTGAACAGGCGCATCAGGTCGTCGGTCAGCGACAGGTAGAAGCGGCTCTCGCCCGGGTCACCCTGGCGGCCGGAACGACCACGCAGCTGGTTGTCGATGCGGCGCGACTCGTGGCGCTCGGTGCCGAGCACGTAGAGGCCGCCGACGGCGCGGACCTTGTCGCCCTCTTCCTCGACCTCGGCCTTGACGCGGGCGAACACGTCGTCCCACGCGGCCTCGTACTCGTCGGGGGTCTCGGTCGGTGACAGGCCCTTGGCGTGCATCTCCTGCACGGCGAGGAACTCCGCGTTGCCGCCGAGCATGATGTCGGTACCACGACCGGCCATGTTCGTCGCGACGGTCACGGCGCCGAAGCGACCGGCCTGGGCGACGATCGCGGCTTCACGGGCGTGGTTCTTCGCGTTGAGGACCTCGTGCTTGACGCCCTGCTTGGCGAGGAGCTTCGACAGGTACTCGGACTTCTCGACGCTCGTGGTGCCGACGAGGACGGGCTGGCCCTTCTCGTGGCGCTCCGCGATGTCCTCGGCGACCTGCTCGAACTTCGCCTTCTCGTTCTTGTAGACGAGGTCCGTCTGGTCGATGCGCTGCATCGGCTTGTTCGTCGGGATGGGGACGACGCCGAGCTTGTAGGTCGACATGAACTCGGCCGCCTCGGTCTCGGCGGTACCGGTCATGCCGGAGAGCTTCTGGTAGAGGCGGAAGTAGTTCTGCAGCGTGACGGTGGCGAGGGTCTGGTTCTCGGCCTTGACCTCGACGCCCTCCTTCGCCTCGATCGCCTGGTGGATGCCCTCGTTGTAGCGGCGGCCCATCAGGATGCGGCCGGTGTGCTCGTCGACGATGAGCACCTCGCCGTTCATCACGACGTAGTCCTTGTCCTTCTTGAACAGGGCGACGGCCTTGATCGAGTTGTTCAGGAACGAGATGAGCGGGGTGTTCGCCGACTCGTACAGGTTCTCGATGCCGAGGTAGTCCTCGACCTTCTCGATGCCGGGCTCGAGGACACCGACGGTGCGCTTCTTCTCGTCGACCTCGTAGTCCTCGCCCGGGGTGAGGCGCTTGGCGATCGAGGCGAACTCGGTGAACCAGCGGTTGGCCTCGCCCGAGGACGGACCGGAGATGATGAGCGGCGTGCGGGCCTCGTCGATGAGGATCGAGTCGACCTCGTCCACGACTGCGAAGAAGTGGCCGCGCTGCACCATGTCCGAGGCCTGCCACGCCATGTTGTCGCGCAGGTAGTCGAAGCCGAACTCGTTGTTCGTGCCGTACGTGATGTCGGCGGCGTACTGCTCGCGGCGCTCGGCCGGGCTCTGGTTGGCGATGATGCAGCCGGTGGTCATGCCGAGCGCGCGGAAGACGCGGCCCATGATCTCGGACTGGTACGACGCCAGGTAGTCGTTGACCGTGATGACGTGCACGCCGCGCGACGGGATCGCGTTGAGGTACGCGGCGGTCGTCGCGACGAGGGTCTTGCCCTCACCGGTCTTCATCTCGGCGATGTTGCCGAGGTGCAGCGCGGCGCCACCCATGAGCTGCACGTCGAAGTGCCGCATGCCCAGGGTCCGCTTCGCGGCTTCACGCACGGCGGCGAACGCCTCGGGCAGGAGGTCGTCGAGGGTCTCGCCGTTGGCGTACCGCTCGCGCAGCTCCTTGGTCTCGTCGTGGAGTTCCTCGTCGGTGAGGCTCGAGAAGTCGTCCTCGAGGTCGTTGATGGCCGAGGCGTACGCCTTCAGCCGACGGAGGGTTCGTCCTTCGCCGATGCGGAGGACCTTCTCCAGCACGTTTGCCACGTGAACTCCTTACGAGGTCGTCGCGCGCGACCTGCGCGCCCGATCGACCAGTCATGCTAGCAACCCGCGAACGCACGGCGCTGTGAGCGGCGCGGCTCTCGCGGACACGGGTGTGCGCGGCCCGCGAACGGACCGCGCACACGGTGCGGGGCCGGAGGTCCCGCGTCGGATCAGGCGATCGCGGCTGCGCGCTCCGCGTCGGTGTCCGCGTCGACCGAGGCCGGCGCCTGGCCGGCGGGCACCTCGTCGATGCCGATCACGCCGTAGTCCCAGCCCTTGCGTCGGTACACGACACTCGGACGGCGGGTCTCGGCGTCGAGGAACAGGTAGAAGTCGTGCCCGACGAGCTCCATGTAGTACAGGGCGTCGTCGACCGTCATCGGGGCGGCCTCGAAGACCTTGTGCCGGATGACGACCGGGCTGTAGACCTCGTTCTCGTCCTCGGCGGTCTCCTGGTCGACGACCGGGACGGCACCGGTCGCGACGTCCTCGATGAGCTTGCCGTCGGCCGGGACGACACCCATGCCGTCGAAGCCGCTGCCGGAGGCCTCGGCGACCGAGGTGGGGCGGTGCCGGCCGTGGTGCACCTTGCGGCGGTCACGCGCCCGACGGAGGCGTTCCATGATCCGCGCGAAGGCGAGGTCGAAGGCGGCGTACTTGTCCGACGCCGCGGACTCGGCCCGCACGAGCGGCCCCGGTCCGATCAGCGTGAGCTCCACGCGGTCCTCGCCCTGGCTGCCGCTCGACTTCTCGTGGTGGCGGCTGATGCGCACCTCGAACGCGAGGGCGCGGTCGGCGAGCACGTCGATCTTCTCGGACTTCTGTTCGACGTAGGTGCGGAAACGGTCGGTGACCCCGACGTTCCGGCCCGTGATCGTCACGTCCATGTGGCGGCTCCCATCCAGTGTCGGCGCGTCGCCTCCGTCCGGCGACCCGAACGCCTTGCCGCGAGGCTAGACCCGGTGCACTGTCGGCGTCACGGGGAGACGGCGAGTCCGCCGCACACTCACCGGACACACAGAGGACACCGGGTGTTCACCGAGCATCAGTCGTCGACGCTCGCCACCGCGACGCAGCGCACCACCCGCCCGCCCGCAGCCCGCACCGCACGGACGCCCTCCGCCATCGTCACGCCCGTCGTGACGACGTCGTCGACGAGCACGACGTCGCGGCCGTCGACGCCGGTCGCACGCAGGGTCCCGACGGTCGCCGCGACGCGTTCCACCGCCGACCGCTCCTTCTGCCCCGGTCCGGATCGCCGGCGTCCGGCCGGCACGCGGACGAGCCGACCCGTGTGCCGGACACCACCACGGGCGAGCAGCAGCACCACCGGGTCGAACCCACGCCGTCGGGCACCCGCCCGGGACGGTGGCACCCGGAGCACCACGGTGCCGTCCGGTGCCGCGGCGAGCGCCGCGCGGACGAGGGCACCGAAGCGGACGCCGAGCGGACGGGCGACGTCGACCCGGCCCCGGAGCTTGAGTTCGAGGACCAGGGTGCGGACCAGCCCCTCGTACTCGAAGGCCGCGTCGAGCCGGACGCCGGCGACCAGCCGGACCCGCCGGGGCCGTGCGGCGAGCACCGCGCGGCACGGTGGGCAGAGCGCGCGGTCCGGGCGGCCGCACACCAGGCAGGTGACGGGCAGGAAGAGCCCGAGCACGGCGAGCAGGGCGTCGCGCCACGGGCTGGAGGCATCATCAGTGGGCACGCCCACGACTGTGGTGGTGACCGGACGACGGCGGTGGACCGGTGCGCCGGACGGTGGACGGGCCTCCAGGCCTGGTGGGGTGTGGAGGACCGTCGTGTCAGCGCTGGACGCCGAGCACGTCGGCGGTGACGCCCGTCGTGTCAGCGCTGGACGCCGAGCACGTCGGCGGTGACGCCCGTCGTGTCCCAGCCGCCCCCGGTGGACTGCAGGACGTCGCCGTTCGACATCCGGAGCAGCAGCGCGCCGCCGCTGCCCCCGCTGATCGCGGTGGCGCGTCCATCGGGCTTCGGCAGGGTGCTCGACTTGCCGCCGATGGTGGTGCGGACGATGTTCGGACCGGTGGGCGTCTGCCCGACCGAGGCGACGTCGGTGTCGTTCACCCACGCGGCGTCGACCGCGGTGCCGCTGGCCGCCTGCACCCGGACGGGGGCGCCGAACGAGGTCGGTGACCGGTCGGAACCGCGGATGATCGCCATCACGTACAGGCCGGGGCCGTCCGAGGTCTCGATGAGCGCGAGCGCCCTGGTCGAGTCGCGGGACACCTGGAACGACACGAGGTCGCCGCGCGGCAGGGTGGTGCGCACCTGGTGGGGGTCGCCGCCGAGGCCGTACGCGGTGATGTGACGGGTGTCGGAGTGCTGCCCCGCCCAGACGAAGCCGAGGTCGTCGACGGCGGGGGCGACGAGGTCGTCGCGGGCATCGACGCGCAGGCGGTCCTTGCCACGCACGACGACGACGCCGTCCCGGTTGCCGACGGCGGCGGTGGTGCCGGACGCCGACAGGGCGATCGAGGTCGGGTCGAGGCCGGCGATCGCGGCCCCGACGCCGCTGCCGAGTTCGGCGACCTTGCCGGTGCCCGAGGCGGCGTAGCCGACGACGCCGTCCTCGTCGACCAGGGGTCGGGGGTCGACGTCGGGGTTCTGCTGGGCGTCCGCTCCCCCGGAGTCCGGCACCGACAGCGTGGCGCCCTCGATGGTCATCGACACCGACGAGATGGTGGCGACCGAGGCGAGGGACTTGCTGAGCTGTTCGCGCATCCGGACCTTGTCGACGGTGCTCGCGCGCAGGGCGTCGCTCGACAGGTCGACGAGGGCGGTGCCGCTGTCGATCGTCACCGCGTTGAGGGACAGCTGGGTGCCCTCGGGGAACGACGAGACGACGGCGCCCTTCAGCCAGTCGGCGGGACCGGCGAGCAGGGCGCTGGCGATGCGGGTGCTCGTGGAGGACCGGGCGAGGAACCAGCGCTGGTCGGGCACGAGGAAGCGGTAGGTCGGGTCGTAGAAGTACAGCGCGTGCGGCTGGAACACCGACTCGAAGCTGACCGGCGACAGGATGATGCCGTCCGGGGCGTAGGCGATGCGCCACTCGCCGTCCTCGCGGACGAACTGGAACGTCAGCGTCGACGAGGTCGGGCGGACGGCCTGGGTGTACTCCCCCTCGGCGTCGACCGTGGCGCTGGCCGTCATCGTGTAGGTGAGCTCGTGGTCGTCAGCGCGCTCGACGGTGCCGCTGCCGTCCCGGATCGTGACGCCCTGCCGCGGGTTCCACTGCTGGGCGAAGTCGGCGGCCAGGAACTGCCGGGCGATCGCGTAGTTGTCCTGGGCTCCGGTGGCGGCGGCGATGAACCCGCGGAGGATCGCCGTCTGGTCGGACCCGGTGATCGGCTTGTCCGGCCGGAAGTCGACGCCCGAGAGCGACTCGTCCTTGATCGTCTGCCCGGTACGCACGGCCCCGTCGGTCGGGATGGCGGCGCAGGCGGTGACCGCGAGCAGGCTGACCGCGGCGAGCGCGACGGCGAGGACGTGGCGGATCGGGTGGCGCATCAGGACTCCTCTCGCACGGCTCGGGGGCCGTCGTACGACTCGTCGAGCTCGGGCAGCGGGATGGCCGAGGTGGCGGTCGTGCCCTGCTCGTTGCGGGGCAGGGTGAGCACGAACGTCGAGCCCTCGCCCGGTCGGGACCACACGTCGATGCGACCGCCGTGGAGCTTCGCGTCGCCGAGGCTGATCGCCAGTCCGAGGCCGGTGCCCCCGATGGTGCGCTTGCGGCTCGGGTCGGCACGCCAGAAGCGGTCGAAGACGCGGGCGGTGTCCTCGGGCGGCATGCCGACGCCCTGGTCGCGGACGGCGATGGCGACGGTGCGCGCGTCGCTGTCGACGACGACCTGCACGGGTTTCGCGTCACCGTGCTCGACGGCGTTGCCGACGAGGTTGCGGAGGATGCGGCGGACGCGCTTGGCGTCGAGGCGCATCGTGGTGTGGCCGCCGGGGGTCGCGAGCTGCAGCTCGACGCCGGCGCGTTCGGCGAGGGGACGGAATTCGTCCACGATGTCCGCGGCGAGGGACGCCGGCACCACGGGCGCGGTGTCGAGCTGCACCGCCTGGGCGTCGTACCGCGAGATCTCGAGCAGGTCGGCGAGGAGCATCTCGAAGCGTTCTACCTGCGCGTGCAGGAGCTCGGCGGACCGGCCGACCGATGGTTCGAACGCGTGCCGGGAGTCGTAGAGCATGTCGCCGGCGAGCCGGATCGTGGTGAGCGGGGTGCGGAGCTCGTGCGACACGTCGGACACGAACCGCTGCTGCACGCGGGAGAGCTCGGCGAGCTGGGTGATCTGGCGGCTGACCGCCTCGGCCATCCCGTTGAAGCTCCGCGCCAGGGTCGCCAGGTCGTCCTGCCCGCGCACCGGGATGCGTTCGTCGAGGCGCCCCGCGGCGATCTTCCGGCTCGTCTCGGCGGCACCGCGGATCGGCACCACGACGAGCCGGACGACGAGCGACGTGACCAGGGCGATGAGCACCATGAGCGCCACACCGCCGATCGAGAGCGTCTGGGAGACGAAGTCCAGGGTCTGCTGCGCATCGGAGAGGTCGTAGACCAGGTAGAGCTCGTACTGGCCGGCGCTCGGGATCTGCAGCGTGGACCCGACGGCGAGCCCCGGCACCCGGCGCCCGTCGTCGTCGAGTTCGACGGGCTGCAGGCTGAGGCGACCGGTGTTCTGCCCGACCTCCTTGCGCAGGGCATCGGTGATCACCGCGTCCGGGAAGTCCTGGCTGGCGATGGTCTGCAGCGTCTGCGGGGTGGACTGGCCCGGGCTCCGCTCGATGGCGATGCTCGTACCGCCCGGACTCGTCGTGTTCGACAGGATCGCCTGCTGCGCCTCGTTCTGCAGGGTCTCCAGCTCGGACTGGTTGTTGTCCTCGGCCGCCGTCGCCGCGTCGAAGATCCCCTGGGCGACGATGGTGGCCCGGGCCGACTCGGACTCGATCTGGTCGCGGCGCTGCGAGTAGACGTTCGTCGAGATGCTCACCATGACCGCGGTGCCGATGATCGCCACCGCGAGCCCCGTCGTCATCACGGTGATGGCGACCGAGCGGAACATGAGCGACCGCCGCCACAGGTACGCGATCGGGCGCCAGGCGCGTCGGAGCCAGCGCCGCATCCGGCGACGGCTGCGGTCGACGACGCCGATCGAGACGGTGGCGCCACCGGCCCCACCGGCCCCACCGGCGCTGCCGGCCCCGCCGGCGCGGCCCGAGCCGCGTGCCGAGCCCGACGGGCGCGTCGAGCCCGACGGGCGCGTCGAGGGCGGCATGGTGCTCAGGCTCCTCCGGCGCGGTACCCGACGCCGCGGACCGTGGTGACGGTCTTCGGGTTGTCCGGGTCGTGCTCGATCTTCGCGCGGAGCCGCTGCACGTGGACGTTCACCAGGCGGGTGTCCGCCTTGTAGTGGTAGCCCCAGACCTGCTCGAGCAGCATCTCGCGGGTGAACACCTGGTTCGGCTTCTCGGCGAGCGCCCGGAGCAGGTCGAACTCGAGCGGCGTGAGCGCGATCACGGTGTCCCCGCGGCGCACCTCGTGTCCGGCGACGTCGACCGTGACGTCGCCGACGTGCAGCACGGTGGCGTCGGACGCGCTCGGCCGCAGGCGGGTCCGGATGCGGGCGACGAGTTCCTTCGGGTTGAAGGGCTTCACGACGTAGTCGTCGGCGCCGTTCTCGAGCCCGAGGACGACGTCGGCGGTGTCGCTCTTCGCCGTGAGCATGATGATCGGCGTGCCGCTCTCGGCACGGATGCGCTTGCACACCTCGATGCCGTCGATGCCGGGCAGCATGACGTCGAGCAGGACGAGGTCCGGCTTGGTGGCGTGGAACGCGTCGACGGCGTCGTTGCCGTCGGCGCTGAACTCGGGTTCGTACCCCTCGGAGCGGAGCACGATGCCGATCATCTCGGAGAGGGCCTGGTCGTCGTCGACGACGAGGATGCGCGGTGTCATGTGATCTGGACTCCGGGTGGCGTGCGGGAGTGCCGTGGTCGGCACGTGTCCCCACACGATAGCCGAGGCCCCGCCACGCGGGGTTTTCCGCCAGGATGGGGGTGGACCGCGCATCGCTGGCTCGGTCCGACACGACGAGGGGGCTGGAGTCATGTCCGATTGGCACACACCGGGCGGTGGGCAGCAGGGTGCGCCGACGCCGCCGTCGTCCGGACCGGCGCAGGGACCAGGACCCCGGCCTGGAGGCCCGCCCCGCTTCTCCGTGCCGCCGCAGCCCGCCCCGGGGCCGGGTCCGGGGCGACCGGGCGGACCGTCCGGCGGCTCGCGTCCGGTGATCCCACTGCGCCCGCTCGGCCTCGGTGACGTCCTGGCCGGCGCGTTCACGGTGTTCCGCCGGAACGCCCGCGTGCTGCTCCTCTGGAGCGTGCTGCTGAGCGGTGTGCTCGGCCTGCTCTCGACGCTGGCCAGCACCTTCGGGCAGCAGGCGCTGCAGTCGCGGATGTTCTCGGCCCTCGACGGCGGCAGCGGTGCCGACTCGGTGGTCGCGGGCACGCTGACGCTCACGGCACTGCTCTCGGTCGTGCTGCCGTTCCTCGCCTACCTCGGCCGCGGGTTCCTGGTGGCGCCGGTCGCCGCGGACACCGGGCAGCGGGTGCTCGGCCGTCGAGCCACGTTCCGGGGGCTGTGGGCGCTGCTCGCCGGTCGTCGGTGGTCCGTCGTCGCCTGGATGCTCGTGCAGATCGGGGCCGGCGTGGTCCTCGCGATCCTGGCCGGGCTCGTGTTCTTCGGGGTGTTCGCGGCCATGGGGGCCGCGGACTCCGGCACCGGGTGGTTCGTGCTGGCGCTCGTGCTGTTCGTGCTCGGGATCGGTGTCGTCGTCGTGTGGCTCGCCACGCGCTTCGTGCTCACCGTCCCGACCATCGCGCTCGAGGGCCGGCCGGTCTTCGCCGCTGCCGCCCAGTCGTGGCGCCTGACCCGCGGGGCCTTCTGGCGGACCTTCGGCATCCTGCTGCTCGTGCAGCTCATGTTCGGGTTCGCCGCGTCCATCGCGTCGATCCCGCTCACCATCGGCGCCGTGCTCATCGCAGGCACCTTCGACCCCCTCGGGCAGACGGGCGGCACGTCGGGTGCCGGTACCGGTGCGGTCATCGCCATCGTCGTCGGGAGCCTGCTCGCGATCGCGGTGCAGTGCATCACCGACGTGCTGAGCGCGTCGATCACCACGTTCCTCGCCATCGACCGGCGGATCCGCACCGAGGCCCTCGACCAGCGGATCGCGTCGCACCTCGACTCGGGGCAGCCGACCGACCCGTTCGCGCCGTCCGAGCCCGTCGCACGCCCGCCGTGGCCGCCGCAGCAGCAGTGGGCTGGCCAGCAGTGGCAGGCGCAGCAATGGCAGGCGCAGCAGCAGCCCTGGCAGCCCGCGCAGCAGCAGCCGTGGCAGCCCGGTCACCAGCAACAGCAGCCGCCGTGGCAGCAGGGTCCGGGCCAGGCACCGCCGAACGGCAGCGCGTGACGGCGGTCGACCCGGACGAGGCGCGTCGCCTGCTCGAGCGCGAACTCGACCGGTCCGCCTACGACGGCGCCCAGGCGACGTGGTGGGACCGTGCCTCGCGCTCCTTCCTCGACTGGCTCGGGTCGCTCCGCGCCGACGGCATCGACTCCCCCGCTGCGGCCCGCACCGCACTGGTGATCGCGATCGTGGTCCTCGTCGCGGTCGTCGTGCTCGTCGTCGTCGCCCGCGGGCTCCCCCGCCGGCGCGCACGGGCCGGAGACGGTGACACCGGCGGGGTGTTCGACGCGGACGACCTGCGCTCCGCCCGGGAACTCCTCGAAGCGGCCCAGGCCGCCGTCCGTCGCGCCGACTGGTCGGCAGCGGTGCTCGACGGGTTCCGCGCGATCGCCAGGGGCCTCGGCGAGCGCGACCTGGTGCCCGACGTGCCCGGAGCCACCGCGCGGACGATCGCCGCGCGGGGTGCCGTGCCGTTCCCCGCGTCGGCCGGTGCACTCGACGCGGCAGCGACCGCCTTCGACGCGGTCCGGTACCTCGGTGGCGAGGCCGACGAGGCCGCGGCCCTCCGCGTGCTCGACACCGAGCGCTCCGTCCGGCGGGCCCGCCCCGCCCGGGCCGAGGGACCGGTGGTGCCGGCATGACGACCGACACCGCCACGCGGACGAGCGCCGAAGCGACTCCTGCTCCGGCTCCGGCCGAGGGACGCCGGTTCCGCGTCGGGTTCTGGGTCGCCATCGTCCTGGTCGGCGTCCTGCTCGCCGCCCTGACCGCCCTCGTGCAGGGCACCGACCCGGACGCACCGCGCGCACTCGACCCGACCTCGACGACGGCCAGTGGTTCGGCCGCCCTGGTCCGGGTGCTCGAGCAGCGGGGCACCGCGGTCTCCGTCACCGACACGGTCGACGGCGTCGGCGGGATCGACGGCGGCACGGTGTTCATCGACGACGCCGACGGGGCGCTCGACCCCGCCGTCGCGGAACGCATCGCCCGCACGGCGCGGCACGTCGTGGTCGTCGGCACGAGCGGCGCCGGACTCGAGGCGCTCGGACTCCGGGTCGACCCGGCCGTCCAGGTCGACGGCGACGCCACCGTCTCGACGGCCTCGTGCGGGATCCCGGCGGCGGCCTCGGCTGCCCGGGTCACCACCGCCGGCTCCGGGTACACCGTGCACGACGAGGCCGCCGCGCGGTGCGCGCCGACGGGCGACCGCGGCTCGCGCGTCTGGGGTCTCGTGCGCACCGCGACGCCGGGCGGCGACGTCACCCTGCTCGGCACGACCTCGGCGTTCCGGAACGACACGATCACCACCGCCGGGAACGCCGCGCTCGCCCTCGGGCTGCTCGGCGCCGACGAGCGACTCGTCTGGTACACCCCGGCCGTCGGCACCCCCGACGCCGCTCCTACCCTCGGAGAGCTCGCCCCGCCGTGGGTCCCGAGCGCCCTCGCACTGCTCACCCTCGTCGCCGTCGCGGCCGGCGTCTGGCGGGGCCGACGGCTCGGCCCGCTCGTCGTCGAGCGGTTGCCCGTCGTCGTCCGTGCTGCCGAGACCACCGAGGGGCGCGCCCGGATGTACGCCCGCACCCGTGACCGCACCCACGCCCTCGACACCCTGCGCGTCGCCGCCGTCCGCCGCATCGGCCGGATGCTCGGACTGCCCCGATCGGCCCACGTCGACGAGGTCGTCCGGGCCGCGGCCCAGGCCACCGGCATTCCGCACACCCGTGTCGGTGCCGTGCTCGTCGGCGGGACCACCGACGACGACCGTGCGCTCGTCGACGGCACCGCGGCGCTCGACGACCTCGAACGCGCCGTGCGCCGGGCGACCTCCGGCGACCGACCGACCTCTGACCCCGACCGACCAGGAGCACGACCGTGACCGACCTGCCCCCTGCCACCACCGAGCACACCGCGCCGGAGCACGACCCCACGACCGCGGCCGGCTCCGACCTGCGCGACGCGTTCGGCCGGGTCCGCGCCGAGGTCGCGAAGGCCGTCGTCGGCCAGGAGGGTGCGGTGTCCGGAATGATCGTCGGACTCCTCGCGCAGGGGCACGTGCTGCTCGAGGGCGTCCCCGGTGTCGCGAAGACCCTGCTCGTCCGCAGCCTCGCCGCCGCGATGACGCTCGACACGAAGCGCATCCAGTTCACACCGGACCTGATGCCCGGCGACGTCACCGGGTCGCTCGTCTACGACGCCTCGACCGGCACGTTCCCGTTCCGCGAGGGCCCCGTCTTCACGAACGTCCTGCTCGCCGACGAGGTCAACCGCACGCCGCCGAAGACCCAGTCGGCCCTGCTCGAGGCGATGGAGGAACGCCAGGTGAGCGTCGACGGCGACGCCCGGGCGCTGCCCGACCCCTTCTTCGTCGCCGCGACGATGAACCCCATCGAGTTCGAGGGCACGTACACGCTGCCCGAGGCGCAGCTCGACCGGTTCCTGATGAAGCTGACCCTCGACATCCCGCCGCGCGACGTCGAGTGGCAGGTGCTCCGGCGCCACGCCGACGGGTTCGTGCCGCGCGACGTCCGGTCGGCCGGCATCACCCCGGTGGTCGGCGTCGAAGAGGTGGTCCGTGCGCAGCGTGCCGTCCGCGCCGTCGGCGCCCGCGACGACGTGCTCGCGTACATCGTCGACCTCGCCCGGGCCACCCGGCAGGCACCGTCCGTCCGCGTCGGTGTCAGCCCCCGCGGTGCGACGGCACTGCTCGCCGCCGCCAAGGCGTGGGCCTGGCTCACCGGCTACGACGCGATCACCCCGGACCACGTGCAGGCCATGGCCCTGCCGGTCTGGCGGCACCGCCTGCGGGTCGCCGCCGACGCCGAGCTCGAGGGCGTCGGCGCCGACGGCGTGCTCCAGCAGGTGCTCGAGCAGGTGCGGGTGCCGATCTAGTGGCGGTCTCCGGCCGGTTCGTCGCGCTCCTCGCCGTCGCCCTCGTGCCCACCGTGCTGCTCGGCAGCGGGTGGGCCGGTCTGGCGTGGGTCGGGGTGGTGCTGCTCGCCGCGGCGCTCGACGTCGTGCTCGCCGCCGACCTGCGACGGGTCCGCGTGGAGCGGCGGATGCCCCGGCTCGCTCGACGCGACAGCACCGCGGACGGCACCCTCGTGCTCGCCAACGACGGCTCCCGCACGGTCCGCGGTGTGGTCCGCGACATGTGGGAGCCGTCGGCCGGCCACCGTCCCCGTCGGATCCGGATGGCGGTCCCCGCCGGGGAGCGGCGGACGGCCCGGATGCGCTTCACACCGTTCCGTCGTGGTCGACGCCGCACCACCGGGGTCGCCCTGCGGTCCTTCGGTCCCCTGGGCCTCGCCGCACGGCAGCGGGTCGTCGCGGCACCGGGCGAACTCGTCGTGACGCCGCCGTTCCGCTCCCGGCGGCACCTGCCGTCACGGTTGGCACGGCTCCGCGAACTCGACGGCGAGACCACGCTGCAGCTCCGCGGGCACGGCACCGAGTTCGACTCGCTGCGCGACTACGTGCGCGGCGACGACGTGCGGTCCATCGACTGGCGCGCGACCGCGCGGCGGCAGGACCTCGTCGTCCGGACCTGGCGCCCGGAACGCGACCGGCGCGTCGTCGTCGTGGTCGACGCGGGCCGGGCGGGTGCCGGCCGTGTCGCCGACGAACCCCGACTCGACACGTTCATCGAGTCGGCGTTGCTCCTCGGTGCCCTCGCGGCAGCCGCCGGTGACCGCGTCGACCTGGTGGTCCTCGACGACACGGCGCACGACCGTGTGCACGGCGCCACCCGCACCGACGTCGTGCAGCGCTTCGGCGAGGCACTCGCGATGGCCGAACCGGGGCTCGCCGCGACCGACTGGGCATCCGTCCCCGCGCTCGTCGACTCGATCACGACCTCGCGCGCCATGGTCGTGCTCGCCTCGAGCCTCGACTCCGTCGGCGCCTCGGGCGACCTGCTCGCCGTGCTCCCGCGGCTGTCCCGACGGCACGCCGTCGTCGTGACGAGCATCGAGGACCCGGCCGTCCAGCGGATGGCGCGCGGCGGGGTGGACCCGGCCACGGCGATCCGAACCGCGCGGGGTGGACGGGTGCCGGGCCTCCCGACCGGCGCGGAGCGCGACGTCTACCGACGCGCCGCCGCCGAACGCACCCTGCTCGACGCGGACGGTGCGGCCGACGTCGCACGGCGTTCCGGTGCCGAGGTCGTGCGCGGCGCACCGGCGGACGTCCCGCCGCTCGTCGCCGACGCCTACATCCGGGCGAAGGCCAGCGGCCGGCTCTGAACCGGGACGGACGCTAGCCGGCCACCAGGGCGGTGGAGCCACGCTCGAACTCCTCGAGGTCGCCGCGCTCCCCCGCTCGGTACGCGCGGCCGCCGAGCACCCACTGGTAGGCGAGCACCGCGACCAGGGCGAGGGTGCCGATGCCGATCTTGATCGGCCACGGCCAGTCCTGCCGCGTCACCACGCCCTCGACGATGCCGGACAGCAGCAGGGTCAGGGTCAGGCCGATCGCGATGGTGATGAGTGCGCGGCCGTCCTCGGCGAGGGCCTGGGCGCGCGTGCGCCCGGGCCCCGGTGCCACCCACGACCAGAAGATCATCAGCCCCGCACCGCCCGCGAGGAACACCGAGTAGAGCTCGAGCTGCCCGTGCGGGGAGATGTAGAGGAAGAAGTCGGCCAGGCGCCCCTGGGAGTGCATGATCGCGGCGGAGACCCCGAGGCTGACGGCGTTCTGCATGATCGAGAACGGCACGAAGACGCCGGTGATGCCGAACGCCACCATCGTCGCGGCGATGTAGGCGTTGTTCGTCCAGACCTGCGCGGTGAAGGCCCCGAGGCCACGGTCGGAGTAGTAGTCGACGAAGTCCTGCGTGGCGTACCGGCGCAGGGCCTCGTCGCTGCCGAACGTCGCCGTCGCACCGGGGGTGGTGGTGATCCAGACGGCGACGATCGCCGCGATCGCCGCCGTCGCGAGCGCGACCCAGATGCTCACCCAGCGGATCCGGTAGAGCGCCGCGGGCAGCTGCCGCGTGAAGAACAGGGTGACCGCGGTCAGCGGGTCGACGGGGGTGCCCGTGAACCGCAGGCGGGCGCGGAACAGCGTCAACGAGAGCCGGTCGCCGGTCACGGTGCGCGGTGCGGCGCCCCGGATGCGGGCGAGGTCGGTCGCCGCCTCTTGGTAGCCAGCGACGAGCCGGTCGACGTCCGCTCCGGACCGGTGCCGGGCACGCGCCAGACGGTCGAGCTCCTGCCACCGGTCACGGTGCACCTCGGTGTAGGCATCCAGGTCCACGTGTTCCCCCTCAGGTCGCGCGATCTCCGACAGAATGATCCCATGCCGAAGCCCCGCACGCCGCGTGACCTCGCCGACGCCCGGTTCTCGCGCGACCTCGACGAGACCGCCGACGAGCTGGTGGTGGGCGAGGGCGTCGCGCTCGACGTCCAGCCGGCCGGACTCGTGCTGCGGCTCGCGGCCGCGCTGCTGGACGGCCTGTGCGTCCTCGTCCTGTTCATCCTCGCGCTGTTCGGCGTCTCGCGGCTCTGGCCGAGGGGACTCGAACCAGCCTGGGGCGCAGCGCTCGGCATCGTGCTGCTCGTCGTCGTGCTCGTGCTGGTCCCCGCCGCGGTCGAGACCGTGACGAAGGGGCGGAGCGTCGGACGGTTCGCCACCGGCACCCGGGTCGTCCGGCTCGACGGCGGCGCGATCGGGTTCCGGCACGCCTTCACCCGGGCGCTCGTCGGCCTGTTCGAGCTCTGGATGACGTTCGGCTCGGTCGCCCTGCTCGTCGCGCTGTTCGGCAGTCGGCCGCGACGACTCGGGGACCTGCTCGCGGGCACGATCGTGCAGCACGAGCGGCTGCCGAAGCAGCGGGAACCCGAGGTGCTGCTGCCTCCGGAGCTGACGGCGTGGGCAGGCGTCGCGGACGTCTCGGCGCTGCCGCAGCGGTTGGAGAACCGACTGGGTGCGTTCTTCCGCGGGGCTGCACTGATGCGCCCCGAACTGCGCGAGACGGCGGCGCAGGCCCTGGCGGCCGAGGTGTCCGCGTTCGCGCACCCCGTGCCGCCCGTGCCGCCCGAGGTCTTCCTGGCCGGGGTCGTCGTGCTGCGGCGTCGACGGGACGTCCGGGCGCTGGGTGCCCGCGCCGAACTGCTCACCGCCGCGGGGGCGACGGCGGCGGCACCCCCGCCGGGCTTCCCGCGCTGACGCGGCGCGGCGGGCTGCGCGCGGCGCCGGGCTGCCCGCGGCGCCGGGCTGCCCGCGGCGCCGGGCTGCCCGCGGCGCCGGGCTGCCCGCGGCGCCGGGCTGCCCGCGGCGCCGGGCTGCCCGCAAGACACCGGTGCTCGCGCGCCGAACCCCCGCGTGCGGGGGTTCAACGTGCGAACACCGGTGTCTTGCGGAAGCGCAAGAACCAGCGCTCAGTAGCGGTAGTGGTCCGGCTTGAAGGGACCCTCGACGGGGACACCGATGTACGCCGCCTGCTCCGGACGCAGCGACGTCAGCTGCACCCCGAGGGCGTCGAGGTGCAGCCGCGCGACCTTCTCGTCCAGGTGCTTCGGCAGCACGTACACGCCGGTCGGGTACTCCTCGCGCCGGGTGTGCAGCTCGATCTGCGCGAGCACCTGGTTCGTGAACGAGTTGCTCATCACGAACGACGGGTGCCCGGTCGCGTTGCCGAGGTTCATGAGCCGCCCCTCGGACAGCACCAGGATCGACCGCCCGGTCGGCAGCCGCCACTCGTGCACCTGCGGCTTGATCTCGACCTTCGAGACGCCGGGCAGCGCCTCGAGCCCGGCCATGTCGATCTCGTTGTCGAAGTGCCCCACGTTCGCCACGATCGCCAGGTGCTTCAGCCCGAGCATCTCGTCGACCCCGACCACGCCCAGGTTGCCGGTGCACGTGATGACCATGTCGACGGTGTCTACGACGTCCGCCAGGCGCGCGACCTGGTAACCGTCCATCGCCGCCTGCAGCGCGCAGATCGGGTCGACCTCGCTGACGATGACACGGGCGCCCTGCCCGCGGAGCGCCTCGGCCGCACCCTTGCCGACGTCGCCGTAGCCGACGACGAAGGCGACCTTGCCACCGATGAGCACGTCGGTGGCACGGTTCAGGCCGTCGGGCAGCGAGTGCCGGATGCCGTACTTGTTGTCGAACTTCGACTTCGTCACGGAGTCGTTGACGTTGATCGCCGGGAACTTCAGCTCGCCGTTCCGGAACAGCTCGTACAGGCGGTGCACGCCCGTGGTGGTCTCCTCGGTGACGCCCTGGATGTCGGCGGCGATGCGAGTCCAGCGGTCCGACGACGTCTCGAGCGACCGCGCGACGGTGTCGAGCACGATCTTCCACTCGGTGCTCGCGTCCGGCTCGGCGACCGGAGCGGCACCGGCCGCCTCGGCGTCAGCGCCGGTGTGCACGAGCATCGTGGCGTCGCCGCCGTCGTCCAGGATCAGGTTCGGCCCGGTCCAGTCGGCACCGGCCGCGGTGGCCTCGTCGCTCCAGTCGAAGATGCGGCTGGTGCACCACCAGTACTCCTCGAGCGTCTCGCCCTTCCACGCGAACACCGGGACGCCGTCGGGGGCGTCCGGGGTGCCGGTGGGTCCGACGGCGACGGCGGCCGCGGCCTCGTCCTGGGTGGAGAAGATGTTGCAGCTGGCCCACCGCACCTGCGCGCCGAGCGCGACGAGCGTCTCGATGAGCACCGCGGTCTGCACCGTCATGTGCAGGGACCCGGCGATGCGCGCGCCGGCGAGCGGCTGCGACGCCGCGAACTCGTCACGCAGGGACATCAGGCCCGGCATCTCGTTCTCGGCGAGGCGGATCTGGTGCCGGCCCGCCTCGGCGAGGGACAGGTCGGCGACGCGGAACTCAGCAGCGGTGCGGGTTTCGGTGGGCATGCCCACCAGTCTTCCATGCCGGGAGGCGCCGATCACCAGCCGATCCCGGTCACGTCACACGGGCCTCCGGTCCGACCACCGCGGCACGTCGCGGACGCGAGCCGTCAGTCGGCGTCGCGCGGGAGCGGCTCGCGCCGCACCACCTGCCAGCCGCGCGGGACGCGCAGGGCGGCCGCGTGGCGGGCGCAGAGGTCGTAGCCGTGCGGTTCGACCCGGGTCGACAGCGGACCGACGACCACCATGGAGTCGCCGTAGTCGTACGTCAGGGTCGACGAAGCGCTGTTGGCACACGCCACCTTGCTGCAGATCCGCACGTCCATCTCGTCAGGGAGCCTAGCGGAGCGTCCGGCGCGCACCGGTCCCCGCGTACGATGTGGGGATGCGTCGGAAGCCTCGCCTCGTCACCCCGGTCGACCGCGGTCGGGGGCGCTCCCGGCACGGCCGTGGCGGCCGTTCGAGCGTCACCGGGCCGGAGCTCGCCCCGATCATCACCCGCGCCGAGGCGTTCGACCGGATCGTCGGTGACAGCGCGCACTACCTGCTCGGTCTTTGGCCCGACGAACTGGCCGGCGTGGTGTTCCAGGTGGCGGACATGCCGAGCGACACGACCCTGCCGGACGAGATGCCGCGCTGGCGCATCGACCGCGACACCCGCCGCGTCACCGTCTTCCGGATCCCCGTCGAACGGGTGAACCGGAGCCCCGAGAAGGACGACTCGGACCGCCGCATCATCATCGAGACCGCGGTGTTCCGCGCGGTCGGCGAACTGATCGGCAAGGACCCCTGGGACCTGGCACCGGACCGCTACCGGCACTGGTGAGCCACGGCGGGTCGCCGACGACGTCCGTCGACGCGCGTCCGCCGGGCGTCAGGGGTAAACGCGGACCGGGGTCGACACCGCGGTGGCCGGCCGGATCGGGAACCCGGCGATCCCGTCGTCCCCGAGGTAGCTGACGCCGGCGACGACGCCGTCGGCACCGGTGATCGTGAGCTGCTTCGCGGTCTGCACCGACAGGGTCTCGGTCGCTCCCGACGGCACCTCGACCCGACGCTGCTCGTCGCCCGAGCGGATCGTCACGGTGCGGTCCGATCGGGTCGGGTTGACGAGGTTCAGCCGTGCGCCGTCCCCCGGGGCGATCGAGGTGATCGCCCGGTCGCCGAGCGGCTCCGCCGACGCGAACCAGCCGAGGTCGGTGCCGTCGCCGTCCGTCGGGGTCGTCGTGCGGGCCCCGGCGACGATCGGGAGGGTCGAGGTGATGGTGAACGAGTACCGGCCGTCCGGGAAGTCGTCGAGCGGGACGTCGGTGACGACGCCCGGTTCGGCGGTGGCGTTGACGGTCGTGCCGCCACCGTCCGCCGTCGTGATGCCCAGGGTGACGCGTGCGGACCGCTCGCCGGGGACGAACAGCCGGACGATCGGTGCGGCGTCGGCGGTGTCGCTGCCGCGCTGGGCCGCCTTGGCGTTCGCGAGGGCGACCGCGGGGATCACCTGCGAGCGCGTGGGCGTGGCACCGCCGGAGACGATGTCGTAGCCGCCCGGCGTGAGCGTCCGGACGACGGTCTCCTGCATGTGCGCCACGATCTGGCCGCCGGATGATGTGACGTGCACGACGGTCGAGGCCGCGTCGGAGACGAAGCCCGAGAGCGGGACGACCTTCTGCGTGTTCGGCGCCACCACGATCCCGGTGGTGCCCGGCGCGCTGACGGTGCCGTTGCTGTCGAAGATCGCCAGGTCGACGGTGGCGTTCACGTCGGTCGGGTTCGACAGCGTGACGAGGCTGGTGCGCCCGGTCTCCGTCGAACCGCCGACGAGCCAGGTGGACTGGCTCGGGTCGTCGCACGAGGCGGCACCGGCGCCGACGAGGTCACCGTTCGAGACGCTCTGGAAGCTGCTGCCCGCGACCTGCGGCGTGGTCTCCCCCGCCGGGGCCGTCAGCAGCCGGGGGTCGCTGCCGCCGGTGGTCGAGGCATCGAG
The DNA here is from genome assembly GCF_003234895.2 of Curtobacterium sp. MCBD17_026. Lineage (NCBI taxonomy): Bacteria > Bacillati > Actinomycetota > Actinomycetes > Micrococcales > Microbacteriaceae > Curtobacterium > Curtobacterium sp. MCBD17_026. The sequence continues at coordinate 2,302,953 of NZ_CP126281.1, forward strand.
CTCGGACCGTTCGACCGTCGAGCCCGTGGTCGCGGTGGCGACGGTCGCGGTGCCGACCGTGCTCGCCTGGGTCGCGTCGTTGCCGGCGTCGTCGGACAGGCGCAGGGCGCTGCCGGCGCAGACGCGCTCGGCGGCGGCCGGGACCGGTGTGACCGTGCGCCCGGCCGGGCGACCCGGCTCGGAGTCGGTGCCGTAGGCGTGCGCCGCGGTGACGGCGCCGGCGGCGACGACGACGGCGACCGCCGTGGCGGTGCCGCGGACGACCCACCGGCGGACGGAGGCGGGGGTGCGGCTCATTCGTCTCGCTCCTCGTCGAAGGTGGTGGCGGGTTCCTCGGCCTCGATGACGTTCGAGGTGGCGCGGCGGCGGCGCGGTGCCGTCGGGACCGCGAGCAGGGCTGCGGCGCCGAAGACCACGCCGAGCACGACGAGGTACAGCACGTGGGTGGCCTGGGTCGCGGCGGAGCCGGAGCGGGTGCGGTCGACCTCGCCCTCGTAGTGGAACAGCTGCCCGTTGGTGGTCTCGCCGATGCTCGTGAAGAGCGCGTTCTGCCCGATGGCGCCGGCGGCCCGGTCGTGCACCGTCTGCGCCTCGGGGTCGTCGCCGGCGTCGTCGATGAGCACGAAGCTCACGCCGAGCTCGCGGAGCGCCGGCCGCGGGTCGTACCCGCTGCGGCTCGCCAGGTTGCCGGCGAGCGTGGTCAGCCGTGCGCCGGACTCGCTCAGCCGGAGCGCGGTGGCGTCGAGCGTCGACTGGTCGTCGAGGGTGGAACCCTGCCCGCGCTCCAGCGTGACGGCGAGCGAACCGTCGTCCTGCGGGACGACCACGAGCGTGCCGACGTCGGGGTTCGCCTGAGCCTCGGCGTTCACGTAGGCACTGAGCACCCTGCCGGTGGTCGGCTCGATCGTGGCCGCGCCGAGGTAGAACGCCGCGAAGGCCGGCGCCACGGCGACCCCGGCGAGCACGGTCGCGACGAGCCCGGTGACCGGGGCGGCCTTCGGCAGCACGTCGATGCCGATGCAGGCCGCGACCACGAGGGCGAGCCAGTACACGGACAGACCGCTGCCGGGCCAGACGATGGTGGTGGTCGAGCCGACACCGGTGACGGTGACGTGGGTGGCGGCGAAGGCCGTCGCGAAGCCGAGGAGTGCGACGACGAGCGCCGAGCCGGCGACCGCCCAGCGGTGTCCGAGCATCGCCCCGATCGCGGAGACGGCCACGGGGAGCGCGAGGACGGCCATCACGATCGGCAGGGCAGCGGCGACCAGTCCGAGCCCGGAGGTGGCCGGGAACCAGCCGCTCCAGTCCGGCAGGGGCTGCCCGATGGCCAGCTGGAGCGCGGACGGTGCCCGGGTCGCGGACGGCACACCGGGGTCGGCGAAGACGGCGAGCAGGTTGCCACGTGCCGCCTGCGCCAGGATCAGCGGCAGGAACAGCACCGCGGTCGGCACCGGGATGAACACACGACGGTGTGCCCGGCGCCAGCCGACCAGGAGCGCCACGAGCCAGCCGACCAGCAGGACCGGCAGCAGCGACGGCGCCGAGGCGGCGACGACGGCGAACAGGAGCGACGCGCCGGAGGCCCACGCCCACGAGCGGTGTGCCTCGAGCACGGCGACGAACAGCCACGGCAGGACCAGGTGCGCGATCACGGCGCCGAGGTGCCCGGTGGTCACCGCGCCGACGAGTGACGGGGCGATCGCGTAGAGCGACGCACCGATGACCGGCACCCACGTGCGGGTCGTGACCTTGCGGACCGCGAACCAGGCACCCAGGGCGGACAGCGGGAACGCGACGAGCATGATGAGCACGACCGCGGTGGACGGCGACCAGAACACGATCGACCCGAGCACGGCGAGCACGGCGGCGAAGGGGTCGGACGGGCCGGTGAAGCCCGTGCCGAGCGAGTGGAAGCCGTAGCCGACGTTCTGCCAGAGCTGCGCCGGGGTCGCGGAGAGCGGCAGGAGACCCCCGCCGGTCAGGGCCGGTGACCCGAGCAGCGGGTAGAGCGTCACGACGCTGAGCACCGCTGCGGCCAGGACCACCCAGATGCCGCCGTCGCTCAGGAACGACGCCCGGGCGATCGGGGCGTCCTCGACCCGTGCGAGTTCGACGTCGCGCGAGGTGGTGCGGTGTTCGTGCACCCGCCGCCAGCTCACGCGGAGCGGTTCGACGGCCGCCCAGCCGAGCTTCTTCGTGCGGGCCAGGTTCTTGCGCGCGCGCCCCGTGCCACCTCCGAACGCGACGGCGAACGCGGCGGAGAGCTCGGGGACCACGGCGGCCGGGTGCTTCGCGACGAGGTGTCCGAGCGCGCGGCCGATCGCGAACGGCACGAGCGTGAGCCAGTGCAGCCAGACCAGCGCGGCCGGCGCGTAGGTCATCCGGCGGTGCAGCTGCGCCTGCCGGTGCATCCGGACGCGCCGCCCCTCGGACACGCGCTTGCGTCCGAACTCCTCGATCGGCCCGGCGCTGGTGACCTTGGCCTCCGGCACGAGGGCGACGCGGTGTCCGGCGAGACGGACCCGCACCGAGAAGTCGAGGGCCGCGTCGACGTCCGGCAGCGCCGGGTCGAAGCCGCCGAGCTCGTTCCAGACCGAGCGGCGTACCAGCATGCCGCCGGCGGCGACGGCGAGCACGTCGGTGTTGCGGTCGTGCTGGCCCTGGTCGAGCTCGTCCTGCACCAGCACGATCGACCGGCCGAAGCGGGTCATGCTCTCGCCGAACGCACGGATGAGCGAGGGGTCGTCGTCGGCGACGAGCTTCGGACCGGCGACGACGACCGACGGCGCGATCTCGACGGCGGACAGCAGGTCGGCGAGCGCGGTCGGTGCCGGCGCGTTGTCGTGGCCGAGGATCCACAGCCACTCGTCGACCGGCTCGTCGGTCGCTGCGGGCGGCGCGCTGCGCTCGCCCTGTCGGACGGCGTCGCCGAACGCCCTGCCCGCGGGGAGCCGGACGAGCTGCGCGGACCCACCGAACGACAGTTCGGCGGTCGATCCGTCGGTCGTGCCGACGTCGACGACCACCAGGTTCTCGGGGTGGCGGGTCTGGGCGGCGAGAGCGTCCAGGGTCCGGTCGAGGTGGGCCGCCCCGTTGGCGGCGACGAGGATCGCGGTGACTCTGGGCTGCATGACGGGCGTCACTCTACGGTCTGGAGGCGCGGTGTCGGCTGCGGACGGCGGCGCGCCGTGAACCTGTGGGCGCGCTCACCGCACGGTGCGGGACGGTGCGGGACTGGCGGAAAACGGCTGGTCCCGGCGTCCTCGTCGCAGGCTCCTCGGCGCACCTTCGCACGGCGCTGGCGCGCCGTGACCGCTCAGGCGCGCTTCCGCAGCTTGCGGCGTTCGCGCTCGGAGAGGCCGCCCCAGATGCCGAAGCGTTCGTCGTTCTCGAGCGCGTACTCGAGGCACTGCGCCCGGACCTCGCACGAGGTGCAGATCTTCTTCGCCTCGCGCGTGGAGCCGCCCTTCTCGGGGAAGAACGCCTCGGGGTCGGTCTGCGCGCAGAGCGAGTCGACCTGCCAGGCGAGCGGGTTCTCCTCGTCGTCGGACTCCGGACGTCGGACACCCGGGACGCCGAGCGCCACGGGATCGACGTGCCAGTCCTCCGGAACTCCGGCGTGGAACTCGGAACCGTTCACCCTGATCACCCCTGCCGCCTCGACAACGAACCCCAACTCTTGCGGCCGTTGCCTGTAATTACAGCGGTGTCATTCGCCTGAGTCAAGTCGCGGATCATAGAAGGCACTGACCGCTCCAGCGTGTCATGTCCCCCGTTTGGGCGTGTCGCGCCGCACGGGTGGGCCTTCCGGGGGACAACCGACGCGTCCTCAGGCGATCAGGAGGCGCTGCGACGGGCCTCCCACGCGCTCGACACCATCTCGTCCAGGGAGTGCCGCATCGCCCACTCGAGGTCACGGGCGGCGGCCTCACCGGTCGCGACGATGCGTGCCGGGTCGCCGGGGCGCCGCGGTGCGATCTCGGGGTCGAAGGCGATTCCGGTGCCCGCCGCCATGGCGTCCATGATCTGGCGGACGCTCACGCCGTCGCCGCTGCCGAGGTTGTAGGCGCGCTCGAGCGGCTCCCCCGCCTCGAGCTTCCGCGCGGCCACCGCGTGCGAGTGCGCCAGGTCGGCGACGTGCACGTAGTCGCGCACGCAGGTGCCGTCGGGGGTGGCGTAGTCGTCGCCGTTGATGCGCGGGGTGCGGCCAGCGAGCAGCGCGTCGAAGACCAGCGGGAACAGGTTGTGCGGACTGGCGTCGTACAGGTCGGGCTCCCCCGAACCGACGACGTTGAAGTACCGGAGCGACGTGGTCGTGAAGCCCGCGGCGACCTCCATGTCGCGCAGCAGCCACTCGCCGATGAGCTTCGACTCGCCGTAGGGCGACTCCGGGTTCTTCGGGGTGGACTCGACCACGGTCTCGACGTCCGGCGTGCCGTAGACCGCAGCGCTCGACGAGAAGACCGCCTTGGTGACGCCGGTCTCCGCCATCGCGCGCAGCAGGGTCGCCATGCCGGTGACGTTCTGCTCGTAGGTGTGCAGCGGACGCTCGACCGAGACACCGGCGTACTTGAACCCCGCGACGTGGACCACGCCGGTGACCTCGTGCTCGCGCAGGGTGCGTGCGACGAGCTCGCCGTCGAGGATCGTGCCCTCGACGAACGGCACGTCGTCCGGGACGAACGCGCGGAAACCGCTCGAGAGGTCGTCGAACGCGACCGTGTCGATGCCGGCCGAGCGCAGTGCTCGGACGACGTGGGACCCGATGTACCCGGCACCGCCGGTGACCAGCCAACTCATGCTCGCCACGCTAGCGGACGTCGGTGACGCCCCGGTGGCGGTGCCGGTCCGTCCCCTAGGCGCCGGTGGCGATGAACAAGGTCGACGTGATGCCGTCCGACGAGTCCGCCTCGACCGTCACGTCGCCCTCGTCCGGCGTGATGAAGCACGACTCGCCCTTGCGGAGCAGGGTGGCGGACTGCGCGCCGACCAGCGTGACGACACCCTCGGTGCACACGGCGATCGACGGGCCGACCAGCGGGGCGACGCCGCCGGTGCTCAGTCCCGCCGGGCGGCCGTCGCCGTCCACCCGCAGCAGCGCGAACCCGACGCCGTCCGGCGCAAACCGGTCGACACCCGGGGCGATGCGCTCGGGCTCGAGGACCGGCGCCGGGTACGCGGTGAAGTCGAGCACCCGCAGGAGTTCCGGCACGTCGACGTGCTTCGGCGTGAGCCCGCCGCGCAGCACGTTGTCCGACGGCGCCATCAGCTCGATGCCGAGCCCGTCGAGGTAGGCGTGGACGTTGCCGGCGGGCAGGTACATGGCCTGCCCCGCGGCGAGCGTCACCCGGTGCATGAGCAGGGACACGACGATGCCGGGGTCGCCGGGCCAGCTGGTCGCCAGGTCGCGGACGGTCGCGGTGTTCGGGGTGAGCAGGTCGTCGTCGAGCGAGACGGCCAGGTCGCTCGCGGCCTGCACCACGGCGAGCGCGGACTCGTCGGCGGTCTCGAGCCAGCGGACGGTGTCCTCGAGCCCGTGCAGCAGGTGCACCTCGAGCGGACCGAGCCGTCCGGTGCCGGCGTCGAGCACGCGCACCTCGGCCAGGGTCTCCTCGACGGGGCGGAAGCCGCTCAGCGCCTCGAAGCGCTCGCTCAGCGCGACGACGAGCTCGGGCTTCGGGAACGGGTCCTTGTAGTTGCGGGCCGGGTCGTCGAGCGGGATCCCCTCGCGCTCCTCGCGGGCGAACCCCTCCTCCGCCTGCTCCGGGGTCGGGTGCGCCTGCAGCGAGAGCGGTGCCGCCGCCGCGAGCACCTTGAGCAGGAAGGGCAGGCCGGTGCGGTCCGGACCGAGTGCGGTCTCCGGCTCGTCGGCGATCCAGTCGCGGAGCGTGTCAGCTCCACCGACCATGGCCGGGTTGACGACGACACTGGGGCTGCCGGCGTGGGCGCCGAGCCAGAGCTCCGCCTGCGGGGCACCCGTGACGGTGCGGCCGAGGAGCTCCGGGATCGCGGTGACCGAGCCCCAGGCGTAGTCGCGGGGGGTGTTCGTGATGCCGAGGAACATGGGCCAGAGCCTACCGGCGCGGCGCGCGACACTAGAATCTCCGCGATGTCTGCAAGCACGGTGGAGCCGCCGACCCGAGGATCCCTCCGCACCTCGTCGCCCCGATCGACCGACCCGACTCGGTGGGACATCCAGGGGCTCCGTGCGTTCGCGGTCCTGGCGGTCGTGCTGTACCACCTCTGGCCGGCACGTCTGCCCGGCGGGTTCGTCGGCGTCGACGTGTTCTTCGTCATCTCGGGTTTCCTCATCACCGGACACCTGCTCCGCGAGCTCACCGCCACCGGCCGGATCGGGCTCGCCGGGTTCTGGGCGCGCCGGGCGAAACGGCTGCTGCCCGGGGCGTTCATCACCATCGTCGCGACCGGCTCCGCCGTCCTGCTGTGGGTGCCGAGCGCGCTCTGGGGGCAGTACGGACGCGAGCTCATCGCGTCGACGGTGTACGTGCAGAACTGGCAGCTGGCAGCCGACTCGGTCGACTACCTGGCGCAGGGCAACCGACCGTCGCCGTTCCAGCACTTCTGGTCGCTGTCGGTCGAGGAGCAGTTCTACATCGCCCTCCCGCTCCTCCTGCTCGCCGCACTGTGGGCTGCTCGCCGCATGCGCCGATCGGGTGCCGACCCGGTCACCGTCACGCGGGTGCTCCTGGGGGCCGTGGTCGTGCTGTCGCTGGCGTGGAGCGTCATCCAGACGCAGACGGCCCCGGGCGTCGCGTACTTCTCGACGGCGACCAGGGCGTGGGAGTTCGCGCTCGGTGGCCTCGCCGCGACCCTCCCCCTGACGGCACCACGGACGACGCCCGCGCGGTCGGTGCGCATCGTCGGCGCGTGGCTCGGCGCCGCGGGGCTGGTGGTGTCGTTGTTCGCCATCACCGCGTCGACGCCGTTCCCGGGCATCGCCGCGGCCCTGCCCGTCGTGTCGGCCACGCTCGTCGTGCTGTTCGGCGGGCACTCCGGCCTGCAGCGCGTCGGCCGGTCCGCCCCGGTCGCGTTCCTCGGCCGGATCTCGTACGCGGTCTACCTCTGGCACTGGCCCGCGGTCGTCCTGCTGCCGATCGTGCTCCGCCACGACCTCACGACGAAGGACCGGGTCGCGATCCTGGTCGGCTCGGTCGTGATCGCCGCCGTGACGACGCTCGGCATCGAGGAACCCCTGCGGTTCTCCGCACGGGTGCGGTCGCTCCGCCCGCGTCGGGTCGCGCTCTACGGCGTCGTCAGCACCGCCCTCGTCGTGGCGCTCGGCGCCGCGTCGCTCACCGCCCTGCACGTGCAGCAGGTCCAGGCGGCCGAGTTCCAGGAGCGCCTGAGCACCGGTGACGTCCGGTGCTTCGGCGCGGCCGCACTGATCTCGTCGTCCGATCCCTGCGTCAACCCGGCGCTCGCGGAGGTCCGCGTCCCCGCTCCCGCGAACGCCCTGGAGGACGACTCGAACCGGCCGGCGTGCTGGTCGAACGACTCGAGCGCGTTCAACGTCTGCGCGCTCGGCCCGAAGTCCGGCTACACGAAGCACCTCATCGCGATCGGCGACTCGCACAACAACGTCTTCGTGGACACCTACGAGAAGATCGCCGAGGCGCGCAACTGGCGCATCGACGTCGCCGGGCACCAGAGCTGCTACCTCACCACGGCGGTGCAGGGTGCCAGCTCGCAGAAGCAGGTCGACGACTGCAACGCCTGGAAGCAGAACGCGATGGCGTACCTCCGCTCCCACCCGGACCTCGACGGTGTGATCGTGACGCACTCGACCGGCAACGGGCCGGTCGTGCCGGCGTCCGGCGAGTCCGACGAGGACGCCGTCGTCGGGGGTCTGGTGCAGGCGTGGCAGGCCGCGGCCGACGTCGGGATCCCGATCGTGGCGCTGCGCGACAACCCGGGCGCGCGACCGGACGTCGTGGCCTGCGTGGGGCAGATGTCCGGACCGACCACCGACGAGTGCGACTCCAGCCGATCGGTCGGCTTCACCCTGTTCGACGGCTCCGAGCAGGCGGTCGCCCGGATGCCGGACAAGGCGCGCCTGATCGACCTGTCGCGCTACTACTGCACCGACACGATCTGCCCCGCGGTCATCGGCGGAGTGCTCGTGCACCGCGACAGGACCCACCTGACGAACACCTTCGCGGTGACGCTGGCCCCGTACCTCGGCGACGAGATCGCCGACGCACTCGACACGTTCGGCGGCGACGGCCGTCGATGAGCACGTACCCTGACGTCGTGACGAACACCTGGCCGCTGTCCCGCGGGACCGTCCCCGAGCGCGAGGCGTTCTCCTTCGGGGCAACCCTGCTGTTCGTGCTCTTCGCCGGGGACGCCGTCCCCAACACGCTCACGTGGGTGGGCGGGGCGGTCCTCTGGGCGCTGGTCGCCGCGTGGGGTGTCTCGATCCTGGTCCGGGCGCGTCCGCCGATCGTCCGGACGCCCTGGGCGCTCTGGTTCTTCCTGGGCTGGTGCCTGGTGTCGGTGGCGTGGTCGCACTGGCGCCTCGCGACGCTCGCCAGCATCACCGCGCAGGTGATCTGCGTCGCGGTGGCCTTCGCCGTCGCGTCCACCCTCACCTGGCGCCGGATCCTGGACGCGCTGAGCCTCGCCCTGCGCTGGGTACTGCTGGTCTCGCTGCTGTTCGAGGCGTTCGTCGCCGTGGTCGTGCGCCATCCGATCGTGCCGGTCTGGACCGACTACGGCGACCGGGACATCCCGGACGCGTTCTACTTCTCGCGGGCCGAGCTCCTGACCGGCGGACGGATCCAGGGTCTGCCCGGCAACGCGAACCTGCTCGCCATGGTGGCCCTGCTCGTCGCCATCGCCGTCGCCGTGCAGTTCGCCGAGGGGCGCATCCGGCGGAACCGTGCCGTCGGCTGGCTGGTCTTGGCCGCCCTGGTGCTCGCGCTCACGCGGTCGTCCACCGTGCTCGTCGCGGCGCTCGTCGTCGTGGTCGTCTTCGTCGTCGCGCTGTGGATCCGGAGCGTCCCGACCGAGCGGCGGACCCCGCGGTACCTGGTCGTCCTGCTCGGCGCCGCGGTGGTCGCCGTGGTCTCGTCGGCGGCGAGCGGAGCCGTCTCGGAGATGCTCGGCAAGGGTGCCGACGCGACGGGCCGCGGGCTGATCTGGGACCGCGTCCTCGGTCTGGTCGATCAGCACCCGGTGCTCGGGTGGGGCTGGATCGGGTACTGGTGGCCGAGCATCCCGACGCTGGCCGACCTGGCGCACCGGAAGGGTGTGACGTACCTGCAGGCCCACGACGCGTACCTGGACGTGTGGATGCAGACGGGGTTGATCGGGCTGGTCCTGTTCGCCGTGTACGTCCTGACCACCCTGAACCGCTCGTGGTCGTCGGCGACCCGCATCGGGTACGAGGCGACGCAGGTCCCACGGCCGTTCGACCCGGTGTCCCTGCTTCCGCTGCTCGTCGTCGTCGCACTGCTCGTGCAGTCCGTCGCCGAGTCCCGGTTGCTCTACCAGGGCAACTGGGTGCTGTTCGCCCTCATCGCGATCAAGACGCGCATCGTCCTGGTCGGCGAGGAACCCCACTCCACGGGCGACGGCCCACGCACCCCGGCCGCACGACGCGAGTTCCGGCTGCCGAGCGGGCGCTGACCGCCCCGTCGGACGCTGATCGAGTGCACCGGGGCCGTCAGCGCCCGAGCAGTCGCCCGCACGGTACTCGCGACGACCACGGCGCTTTCCGGACGGCGACCGAGCCCGTCGGGTCCCCGTCGCACGCCGCGACCGCCGCCGGGATCTGTGTCGCCCAGACCGGACCATCGCTCCGGCGGGTCGGGCCCGGCCCGACGTTGCCCAGCGTGGCGACGACCACCACCGCGACGACGCACCAGCCGGTCAGGAGGCGGACGAACCGGGTCGGTGCCGAGCCCGGGGCCTTCCGCCTCGGCTGGTCCCCCAGCAGGACGCTCGCCGCGACGACTGCGCCGGCGAGCAGCAGCAGACCGGACGCCGCGGCGTAGCGCAGCGGCGGGACGGCCGCGAGGGTCACGGTCGGCGCCGCCCAGGGCTGCGCCTCGCCGCCGTTGGCGAGCAGCGCCGCCCACCACAGACCGCCGGATGCCACGGCGAGCGCGATGATCATCCACCGGGCTCTCCAGTGCGCGACCACGACGGCGACGACGAGCACGGCGGTCACGAGCAGGACGGGGACGACCACGACGCCCCAGCCGTGCGTCACCACGGAGCGGACGGCGGCTCCGACGTCGGGGTTCCAGATGCCGGCGACCGGCTGCAGCACCCAGCCGGCGATCACGTCGGCGATCGCCGGCGTGCCCGCGGTGCGCGGCCGGTGGTCGGTGGACGCCGTCACGAGCTGTGCGACGCCGCTTGTCAGGGCGACCACCGTGACCGGGACGGCGCGGGGCCACGCCCGGGCTCCGGACGGATCACGCGGCGGCCACCACGCGAGCCCGAGGAGCGGGAGGAACAGCACCGCCTGCAGCTCGGAGAGGACGACGAGGCCGGTCAGGACGGCGACGACGGCGGAGCCCCACCAGGTCCGTGCCCGGTACGCGAGCAGCCACGGCACCGCGAACAGCAGGAACCAGTGGAGGTTCGCGGCGTTCCCGGCGATCTCGAACGGGGCGAGCGGCAGCAGGGCGGGCACCGCGGCGAGCAGCATTCGGAGCGGCCACTGCGGCACGACACCGCGGGACAGCACGAACACGGTCGCCGCCACAGCTCCGACGACCAGGCAGGCGCCGACCGACAGCGCCCGGGCGTACTCCTCGACGGGCAGCGACCAGGCGACGTCGACGAGCACCCGCGGCACGAGGTGCAGGTACCCGGCGTACGGGTGCAGGAGGGAGTCGACCGGGCCGAGGGCGAGGCGTTCCCGGAGGAACACGCCGCCGTCCTCCGCCCACACGGTCCCCCGGGTCGCCGGACCGAGGCGCCACCACGTGAGCGCGGCCACGGCGACGCCGACCAGGAGTGCGGCGCCGACCACGCCGAGGGCGTGGAACGGGCGGGAGGTCGTGCTCGCGGGGCGCTGCATCGTCGGACGACGCTAGCCGGTTCATCGCGGATCAGCGATATCGACGCTCCGCGATGCCCAGCTCCGAGGTGCGTGCGCCAAGATGGTCGGGTGACGGACGGACGGTTGACGAAGCGTGTGCTCGCGCGCCGCTACCTCTCCGCGTGGGTCGGGTTCTCCGCCGGTGGACGGTTCAGCCAGGCGCTCGCGACGGTCATCGTCCTGTTCGCCTTCGGCCAGCCGACGGTCGAGGCGCTCGTCGGCCGTGCCGGGGTCTGGGCCGTGCTCGTCGCCCTCGTCGTCCTCGCCGGGCTCAGCCTGCTCGGCCAGCGCTACCGCATCGAGTGGCACGGGGTCCTCCCGCTGTCGCTCCTGGCCCTCGTCGGCTACTGCGCCCTGAGCGTGCTCTGGAGCGAGTACTCGTGGGTCGCCCTGCGGGGGCTCGTCAGCACCGTCTGCTTCATCGGCCTCGGCCTGTACCTGGCGCTCGGCCGCGACCTGGTGCAGCTCATCCGGGCGTCCGGCGACGCCTTCCGCATCCTGCTCGTCGCCGCGCTCGGCCTCGAGGTCCTGTCCGGGCTCGTCCTCGACCTGCCGATCCCCGCGTTCGGGATCCAGGGCACCATCGCCTACGGCGGCCCGATCCAGGGCATCGGCGGCACCCGCAACTTCATGGGGTTCATCGCGGCGATGGCGCTCGTCACCTTCGTCGTCGAGTTCCTCACCCGCTCGGTGACCACCTGGCGGGCGATCGGGTCCGTCGCCCTCGCCGTGATCGCGCTGATGCTGGTGCAGTCACCCATCACCGGTCTGGCGATGATCGCCCTCGCGGTCACCGCCCTCGCACTGTGGTCGCTGCGGCACGCCCGCCCGACGACACGGCCCGTGGTCAACGGCGTCCTGGGCGGGACGGTGCTGCTCATGATCGCCGTCGCCGTGCTCGCCCGGCACCGGGTCCTCGCCGAGATCGGCGCAGCGGGCGGCACCGCGACGCGGCTCGACCTGTGGTCGCAGATCCGGGTCTTCATCGGCCAGTACCCGATCCAGGGCTGGGGCTGGGTGGGGACCTGGCCCCGGGAGGCGGTCGTCCCGTACGTCACCTTCATCGACCCCGCCGGGCACCGGTTCACGTCCGGGTTGAACGCGTTCATCGACGCGTGGCTGCAGATCGGTCTCGCCGGCACGATCATCCTCGGGCTGACGGCCGTGCTCGCGTTCGCACGCGCCTGGGTGACGGCGACGACGTTCCCCGGCGTCGCCTACGTGTGGCCGGCCGCCGTCCTGGTACTCCTCGCGGTCACCAGCACGGCGGAGAGCTACCTGCTGCACGGCGCGGGCCTGATGGTCTTCGTGGCCGTCCTCGTCATCGCGGCACGACGTCGGTCGTGGCGTCGGCACCTGCCCCGCACCTGATCGGCGGGGCGTGTGCCGATGGACACACCACTGCACCGTCGAACGCGCTCCCGTCACCGGGTGCCCCTAGACTGCCCGGGACCGTCAGGGGGACGGTCCTCGTCGTCAAGGAAGCACCACATGCGTCTGCACCGCCGCCTCGCTCTCGTCCTGACCACCGCGCTCGTCGCCACCGGCATCGCCGTCGTCGCACCTGCGACCGCGGCCGACGCCGCAGCTCCGGCGACCGGCCGCTACACGCCGATCGACACGACGCGCGTGTGGTCCGGCGGGCTCAGCACCACGCCGAAGGCCGTGAAGATCGCCGGTTCGGCCGGGGTGCCGACGAACGCGACCGCCGTCGTCGTCAACGTCGAGGTCGCGAAGCCGACCGCCGCCGGCTACGTGCGGGTGACGCCGGCCGGCAAGGACGCCACCGTCGCCACCCAGGACTTCGCGGCCGGTCAGACGATCGCGAACCTCGTGACCGTCCGCCTGGTGAACGGTTCGATCCAGGCGAAGCTCTCCGCGGGCACCGCGAACGGGTACTTCGACGTCGCCGGCTACTACGCCGACGGCGCCGGCGCGACGTACACACCGCTGGACGCCGCCCGCGTGTTCAGCGGCCCGGTCGGCACCACCGCGGTCCCCGTGCCGCTCGCCGACCGCGGCGGGATCCCCGCCGACGCCACGGCCGTCGCCGTCAACGTCGAGGTCAGCGGGCCGACGACGGCGGGGTACGTCCGGGTGACGCCCGCCGGGCAGGACCCACAGGTCGTCACGCAGCTGTACTCGGCCGGGCAGTCGCTGTCGAACCTCGCGATCGTGAAGCTCGTCGGTGGTGCGGCGCAGGTGAAGCTCTCGAAGGGCTCGGGGACCGTCTTCATGGACGTCGCCGGGTACTACTCGAACGCGTCGACCGGTTCGGTGTTCGTGCCGATCGACACCACGCGCGCCTTCGCCGGAGCCGTGTCGACGACCGCGGGCACCCTCCGGCTCTCCGGCGTGGCCGGGGTCCCGGGCACCGCGACCGCCGTCGTCGCCAACGCCGAGGTCACGAAGCCCACGACGGCCGGGTACCTGCGCGTCACGCCGGCCGGACAGGACCCCCAGGTGGCGACGCAGCTGTTCGGCGCCGGACGGCCCGTCGCGAACCTCGTGATGGCCAAGGTCACCGGGTCGAGCGTCGACCGCCGGGTGCAGGCCAAGGTCTCGCGCGGCTCGGCACAGCTCCACCTCGACGTCGCCGGGTACTTCCTGGACGGCTCGAGCGGGACCGGCTTCGGCGCCGACGTCTCGTGGCCGCAGGGCGGTTCGCCGTCGGACTACCCCGTCGGCCAGGCGTTCGGGATCGTCGGTGTGAACGGTTCGCTGCCGAACCAGACGAACCCCTCCCTCTCGCAGCAGCTCGCGTGGGCCGCGGGGTCCACCGGCGGGACCGCACAGCCGAAGGCGCAGCTCTACGCACTCGCCGCGAACCCCGGCAGGGACGCCTCGGTGTGGCCCTCGTCGAACACCGACCCGGCGGGCCGTCCCGTCACGAACCCCTACGGCACCTGCACGAAGGGCGCCTACAACAGCGCCTGCTCGTACATGTACGGCTACACCCGTGCGTACGAGGCTGCGAACACCCGTGGTGTCCCGAACCCCGCGTCGTACCGCTGGTGGATCGACGTCGAGACCGGGCTGTCGTGGCTCGGTGCCGCAGACGCGAAGGACCACCAGACGCAGAACCGTGCCGACGTCGAGGGCATGGTCGCCGCGCTCCGGTCCGCCGGCGTCTCGACCATCGGCATCTACTCGACCGCCTACCAGTTCGGGCAGATCGTGGGGACCGTCCCGACGACCTCGACGCTCCGTGGGTTGCCGAGCTGGATCGCCGTCGGTACAGACGGCGTCGCGGCCGCCCAGAAGGCGTGCTCGGCCGGCGGCCTCACCGCGGGCAGCCAGGTGCGGATGGCCCAGTACGTCGTCGGGAGCCAGGACTTCAACGTCAGCTGCGTCTGAGACGCGGCCGGCGACGGACGGGAGGCGCGGTGCCAGCTGGCACCGCGCCTCCCGTCCGTCGCACCGGTGCGTCAGCGACGCGTGCCCAGGCCGCAATTGCCGCTGCGCTCGAACAGGTGCCACCGCGGGTCCGTCGACGCGGTGTCGCGGACCACCCCGGCCGTGCCGTCGGGGCTGCCGTCGTCGACCACGAGGACGTGCGCCGTCGGCACCGCCCGGAGCACGGCCGCCGCGGCGGCACGGACGTTCTCGGCCTCGTCGTACGTCGGGACGTCGACGAGGGCCGAGGCCGGTGCCGGTGCCGGTACCGGCGTCAGCGGTTCGTCAGGCGCCGCTTGATCTTGCCCGCGACGCTGCGCGGACCCTCGGTGCGGAAGTAGTGCACAGCACGGCCGACGTCGTAGCGGACGCCCGACAGCGGCTTGCGCTCGGGCACGCGCACGCGCATCTGGTGCGGTTCGACGGCCGAGACGGTGTCGCGCACCGACTTGTCGGCCGCGCGGACGGGGTTCCGGCAGAACTCGACGAGCGGCGCGAGGACGTTCTCCCACGTGAACTGCTCGCGGATGCGGTCGACGTTGCCGATGAACTCGGCGCGGGCCTTCTTGTCGAAGAGCGCGGTCTCCAGCGCGTCGGCGAGGCCGTCGACGTCCTGCTCGTGCACGGCGATCCCGAGCTTCTCGGCAGCGACCAGGTCACCGAAGGAGTCACCGGCGGTCGTCACGATCGGCAGACGGGCCCACAGGTAGTCGAGGATCCGGGTGCGGAACGAGAACGTCGTCTCGAGGTGCTCGTAGTGTGTCGAGACACCGGCGTCGGCCTCGAGCAGGTAGGCACCGCGCTCCTCGTACGGGATCCAGGCGTCGTTGAAGAAGACGTTCGTGCCCGTGAGTCCGAGGGCGTCGGCCTCGGCACGCACCTTGGCGACGATGTCCATCTCGGGGACGTCCGGGTTCGGGTGCTGCACGCCCATGAAGAAGAGCTTGACGTTCGGCTTCCGCTCGGCGAGCCGGCCGATCGAGCGCACGAGCGTGATCGGGTCGAACCAGTCGTAGATCCCGCCACCCCACACGACGAGCTTGTCGGTCTTCCCGATGCCCGGCACCACGCCCTTGACCCGCTGCTGGTCGTGCACCGGCGGCGTCGAAGAGAGGCCGAACGGCACGACGCCGATGAGCGAGCGCAGGTCGGGGTCGCGCGAGTACGTCCGGGCGTTCACCCGCCCGGACCCGGCGAGCTGGCCGAGCCAGAACATCCGCTGCCGTTCCGAGGCGCAGATGAAGTAGTCGCCGAGCTCGAGCTGGTGGTTCAGCGTGTCCGAGGCGTCGAGGATCTGACGGTTCCACTGGTCGACGTCGTCGCTGCGCCCCTGCTCGAGCTGCTCGAGGTGCAGCGGGTCGTAGACGTCGACGACGAGGATCTTGCGCGTCGACTCGAGCACCGGGAACAGCCGGAGCGCGTGGCCCTGGACGATGATGACGTCCGCCCACGCCTCGTGCTCGACCATCTGCCGCGGGTGGCGGTGCGGCACGGTGACGACCTCGTACGACGGGTCGATCTGCGACGAGCGCGTGAGGCTGATCACGCGCACGTCGTGCTCGTTCGCGAGCTGCTTCGCCATCTGGGTGGCGCGGATCGCCGGTCCGGCCATCTTCTCGCCGATCGAGTCGCCGGTGATGATGAGGACGCGACGACGGGTCCCGACCTCGAGCACGCCGAGCGAGTGCACGATCTTGTCGTAGCCGGCCAGGTAGTTCTCGATCGGGTACGCGGGCTCGTCGCGGTTGCCGAACAGGCGGAGGAGCTCGCGGTCACTGCGGACACGGCTCGCCTGGATCGCGCGGCGCGACTCGGTCATCGAGGGCAGCTGCTCGACGAACTGGTCGACGCCGTAGATGCCCGCCATGCTCGTCTTCGGCACCGGGATGGTCGGGACGCTGTCGTCGCCCGGGTTGCGGAGGTCGAGCTCGGTGGAGTCGAGTTCACCGCGGCCGACGGCACGGCGGACGGCCAGCGCGAGCGATCCCGGCAGCGCCGCCGCGAGCTGCTCGTCACCGAGGTTCTTGTACAGGGTGAAGAGCGCGTTGCGCTCGAGCAGGTACGTCTCGCGGAAGTCGCCGAACTTGTTCATCGACGCGTGGTGCTTGTGGAACGCGACCGACTTCGGCTGGTAGCGGAAGCGCCACCCGAGCAGGTTGAGCCGCCATCCCAGGTCGACGTCCTCGTAGAACATGAAGTAGCGGTCGTCGAACCCGCCGAGCTGCTCGAACAGCTCTGCGCGGATGAACATCGCCGCACCCGTGCCGAACAGCACGTCGGTCTCGGATTCCCAGCGGCCGGTGTCCGGCGACCCGGCGAAGGGCTTGTAGCCCATCCCGTACCAGGTCATCGCGGCCTCGGTGAAGTCGACGTTGACGCCTTCCCAGTCGAGGACCTTCGACGCCACGGCACCGATGTCCGCGCCGGCGGCGAAGGTCGCCATCGCCTCGCGCACCCAGCCGGTGTCCGGACGGGCGTCGTTGTTCAGGAACGCCACGATCTCGCCGGAGGAGTGCTCGACGCCGAGGTTGCAGCCGCCCGTGAACCCGAGGTTGGCACCGGAGTCGACGAACGTGAAGTCGAGGTCGGAGGCCTTGAGCCGTCCGACGTGCTCGGGGCCGGAGCCGTTGTCGACGACGATGACTTCGAGCCGGTCCTGCGGCCAGTCCTGCTTCCGGAGCTCGGCGATGCTCGTCAGTGTGTCGTCCGTGCCCTTGTAGTTCACGAGAACGACGGACACGACTCCTGGCTTGCGCTCTGTCACGGCGAGTTCCTCCAGCTGCAGCCGCGGGCGCGGCACGGGTCGGTGATCCGGCCGTCGAGGATGCCCGACGGCCGACAACACCCTACAAGGCGCAGCACGGCGCTCGGCGGAGGTCGCGCCCGGGTCGGGCACAATGGGCACCGTGACGCACCACTCGATCCCCACGGCCCCCGCTCCGTCCCCGCTCGCCGCCGAGTACGACGCGATCGCTCGTGGCGACCACGCGACGGGCAGCAGGGGGACGATCCGCTTCGCGGTGTCGACGGACGACACCACCGAGGGCAAGGGCGACCTGTTCGTCGCGCTCGGGCTCGCCCGTGCGCTGCGTGCGCACGGCTGGGGCGTGGACCTGTGGCCGATCCGCCGCTGGGCGGAGGACGTCCCGGACGACACCACCGTGCTCGTCAGCATGATCGAGTCGTTCGTCCCCGGGCTCGTACCGTCCCGGACCGCCACGGTGGCGTGGGTGCGCAACTGGACGGCGCAGTGGGCATCGTCGCCCTCCCTCGCCGAGTTCGACGCCGTGTGGGCGTCGTCCTCGATCGCCCGCGACGCCCTGTCCGAGGTGGTCGACGTCCCCGTCGAGGTGGTCCCGATCGGCGTCGACCTCGACCTGTTCCGGCCCGACGTGGACGGGACGCCCGGCCCGCGGACCGGACGCACCGTCACCACCGTCAACTTCTGGGGTGCCAGGCGCGGCGTGCAGGACGTGCTGCAGCAGGTGGCACCGGCCGAGCCCGTCGTCTGGTTCGCCGCCAACGTGGAGCACGTCGACGCCGCCCCGGGCGTGGAGCTCCGTCCGGCGGTGTCGTACTTCGCCCTGCCCGAGGTCTACCGGGCTGCCGCGTTCGTCGTCGACGACGTCATCGCGCCGGCCGCCGAGTTCGGCACCCTCAACTCACGCCTGTACGAGTCGCTCGCGTGCGGCGCGCTGCCGGTGACGAACTGCGCGCTCGGTCTCGACGAGCTCGGCCTGGCCGACGTCCCGGTCTTCACCGACGCCGCCTCGCTCGAGCGCGCGATCGCCATGCCGGCCCACGAGCGCGACGACCGCGCCGAACGGCTCCGGAACGTGGTCGTGGAACGCCATTCGTACGCCCGACGAGCCGAACAGGTCGCCCCGTCGCTCGACGCCGCGCTCGAGCGTGCAGCGACCCGCTCGGGCACGCGGCACCCGCTGCTGCGGTGGGCGACGCTGCAGCGCGAGGTGCTGCGCGCGACCGAGCAGGAGCGCGACGTGCACCGCGCCGGGGTCGACGACATCAACCGCCGGCTCATCGTGTCCGAGGAGGCGGTCGCGGTCCTGGACCGGGCCCGACAGGACGCCGAGGCGGCGCGACGGCGCGCCGAGGCCGAGCGTGACGCGATCGCGACCCGGTACGACGCCCTCACCCACTCCGCCGAGTTCCGTGCCCTCGACCGGCTCGGCGGCGTGGCACGAGCCCTCCGGCGCCGCGGCTGACACCGCTCCCGCGGCTGCGTGCGCCCCGGACGGGACGACGACGGAACGGGAGGCGCGGTGCCAGCTGGCACCGCGCCTCCCGTTCCGTCGTCCCGGACCCGCTACGAGACCGTCACCGTCTTGGTGCCGAAGTCCTTGTAGGCCCCGCCCGGCAGCTCCTGGTACCAGATGCGCACGGTGTGCTTGCCCGGCTTGACGCCGCTGAGCGTCGTCGCCAGACCGACGTCGGAACCCCATCCCGGGTGTGCCCGCTCCACGTCGGTCCGGACCGCGTTCGCACTGCCGGAGGCCGCGCCGACACCGTCGAGGTGGATCTTGTACTTCACCGGGGCGAACGTGTCCGGGTCGATCGCCCAGCCCCTGACGGCGACGGTCCCCCGGCCGCCGGTCGCGGCGTCGTAGGCGCCGTACACGGCTCCGGTCTTGCCGGTGGGTGCGGGGACGGCGTCCTTCACGGTCACCGACTTCGTGCCGAAGCTGACGTAGTTCCCACCGGGCAGGTCCTGGTACCAGACCGTCACCGTGTGGGTGCCCGCCTTGACGCCCGTGAGGGTGACCGCGAGCCCGACGTCGTCACCCCACCCGGGCTTGGCGGCGGCGATGTCCGCGCGGACCGCGTTCGCGCTGCCCGCGGCGGCACCGACGCCGTCGAGGTGGATCTTGTACCTGACCGGGTCGTAGCGGTCCGGGTCGATCGCCCAGCCCTTCAGGGCCACGGTGTTCGGACCGGCGGTGGCCTGCTCGAACGAGCCGGTGACGGCACCGGTCTTGCCGGTGGTGCCGGTCGACGGCGGGGCCGCGACCGTGACGGTCTTCGTCCCGGCGCTGACGTAGGTGCCGCTCGGCAGGTCCTGCCACCAGAGGGTGACCGTGTGCTTGCCGGGCGTGAGGCCGGTGAGCGTGGTCGCCAGGCCGTGCGACGATCCCCACTTGGGGTAGGACTTCGCGACGTCGCTGCGCGCAGCGCTCGCACTGCCGGCCGCCGCTCCGACACCGTCGACGTGGACCTTGTACCGCACCGACGCGTACGTGTCCGGGTCGATCGCCCAGCCCTTCAGCGCGACCGAACCGATGCCGCCGGTGGCCGACTCGAACGAGCCCTTCACGGCGCCGGAGGTCCCGGTCGACGCCGTGACGGTGACGGCCTTCTGCGCCACGCGCACCCAGGTCGCACCCGGCTTGTCCTGTGTCCAGAGCGACACCGTCCGCGATCCCGCCGCGACGTTCTGGATCGTCCTGGAGAAACCGACCGTGCTGCTGGCACCCGGGTACTTCGCGGCGATGTCGGTCCGCTGGACGTCGGCGGTCGCCGAGATCGCGCCGACACCGTCGACCTGCACCTTGTAGGCGGTCGCGGCGGACGAGTCCCGGTCGAGCGCCCACCCGCTCACCGCGATCGTGCCGGTGCCGCCGGTGACGGTCTCGAGGCTGCCCACCGGGGCCGCGGCCGGGACGGTGACGTCACCGCAGTTGAGCAGCGTGTTCGCGCCCGCGCCGACGTTGATGCCGAAGACGCACACGGTGTGCTTGCCCGGCGTGATGCCCGTGAGCGTCGTCTGGAAGCCGTGTGCGGTGTTGCCCGAGCCGAGGCGCGAGGCCAGGTCGGTGCGGTTCGCGTTCGCCATCACCGAGGCCTTGCCGACGCCGTCGACGTAGAACTGCGCCCTGATCGCGGCGGTGGTGTCCGGGTCGGCCGTCCAGCCGCGCACGGTGATGGTGCCGCCCACGCCGCCGGACTGCGAGTCGACGTGCCCGATCGGCGAGGACCCACCGGTGGGCGATCCGAACCAGTCGGTGTACATCCGCCAGAAGTTGCGGTTGCCGTAGGCCGAGCAGGAGTCGCCGGTGCCGTAGAGGTTCGACATCGCCGCCGTGTTCGGCGTGTACGGGGTGTAGATGTACAGGCCAGCCGTCGCCTGGTTCTTGATGTAGACCGTCTTGCGCCCGCACGCCGCGTTCGGGTTGTAGAGGATCGAGTTGTTCCGGCCCGCCTGGTACGCCCACGACGTCGGCGACGCCTGGTAGCGCTTGAACTGCAGTGCCGCGGCGTAGACCTGCTGGCCGAAGCCGTAGTACGCCGGGTCGCACGGTGCGGTGTCCGGGCAGGCGAAGCCGGTGGCGTGCAGGTACATGTAGCTCGTCGGCGAGTTCGTCGCGACGATGCCCTGCTCCTTCTGCAGCAGGACCAGCAGCACCTTCTGGCTGATCCCGCACGCGGCACCCACCTGGGCGATGACCGTGGCGGCGGACTTGTTGCCGCCGGGGATCGCCGAGCACCGGTTCGGGACGACCCCGATGGCGCTCATGTTCTGCGTGAAGTCCTTCAGGCAGGCCGGGCCGCCGGAGGCGCGCTTGCAGTTCGGGGCGACGCTGTTGAGGAACGACTGGACGGCCGATCCGCTCATCGCGCCGCCGTCGTAGAAGTTGGCGTCGCTGATGATGTTGCCCGGGTCGAAGTTGGCGGCGACCGCGGCCGAGGCCGGTTCGGTCGTCGTCTGCTCGGACACGATCGTGCCGATGGTCAGGCCGCTCACCGCGATCGCCAGGGCAGCGGTCATGCCGAGCACCGCACGCAGGGGTCGACGGCGACCGCCACGGTCGAGGATGGAACGCATCACGGCACCTCCGCCGTCATCGGCTCGGACGTGGTCGACTTCGACCCGACCGAGTACTGCAGGGTGATGGACCACGTGCCGGTCGACACCTGGCTCGCGGGGAACGACGCCTGCGCGCAGTTCACGGACGAGGCGCTGGCCTGGGCCGTGCTCGTCGCGCTGCGGGTGACGCCGCCCTTCTTCGCCTGGAAGGTGCAGGTCCCCGAGGCGTCGGTCGTGCCGGAGACCAGGCCGCCCGCCTGGAGCGTCTTGCTGCCGGCATCCCAACCGGAGAACGTGACGACCGCCGTCGCCGGGAAGTCACCGGGGTCGACGTCGGGCTGCGGGGTCTCGCCGCTGCCCGGGAACGCCGTCGGGACGTCGTCGTCGGACGGCTCCGCGGTCGGCTGGGTCGACACGGGCGTCGAGGGGGTCGCACTCGGCGACGTCGTCGGGGTCGCGCTGGGCGTCCGCGACGCGCTGGGCGTGGGTCGGGGGCCGTCGCCGGAGGAACACCCCGCCGCGAAGAGACTGAGAGCACCGACCACCGCGAGCGCAGCGATCGACCGTGGAGCAAGCTGCATGCTGACGGGCCGTCCTGTGGTTGTTGACAAGGGTCCGGGTTGCGTCAACGGTAACCCCAAAGTGAAGGTTGAGAGTTGTTCTCGCGCACTTTGGCCCCCGCACGGGGGCGGAGTCGCGAGGGGTTCCGCGCACGGGACGCGCGGCGTTCCCCCGCTGTGCAATGAGTATGCTGTTCCGGTCCTGCCCCCACGAACGAAGAGACGTATGGTCGACCAAGCCCGCATGACGGCGCTCGCCAAGGAGCCCCTCGTCGTGATCGGCGCTCCGACGAGCGCCTTCAAAGGCACCTGGAGAGAACTGCGCGACGTCTTCCGTCAGCGCGAGATGCTCGGGATGCTCATCCGCCGCGACCTGAAGGCGCGGTACAAGGACTCGGCCCTCGGGTTCGTGTGGACGCTGGTGCGTCCGCTGACCCAGCTGATGATCTACTACTTCGTGATGGGCAAGATCCTCGGCTCGTCACGGGCGATCGACAACTTCGCGATCTACGTGTTCACCGGCCTGACCGCCTACACGCTCTTCAGCGAGATCGTCGCCGGCTCCACCGGTTCGATCGTCGGCAACAGTGGACTGATCAAGAAGGTCTACGTGCCGCGCGAGGTCTTCCCCCTCGCCAGCGTGGGGGCCGCCCTGGTCAACTTCCTGATCCAGTTCGCGATCCTCATCGCCGCGACCGTCGTGCTCGGGGTCTTCCCCTGGCACGAGGGGTTGATCTACCTCATCCCGTCGCTCCTGGTGATCCTGGTCTACGGCGCGGCCATCGGGCTCGTGCTGTCCGCGCTCAACGTGTACCTGCGCGACGTGCAGTTCGTGATCGACGTCGGCCTCATGGTGCTGCTCTGGGCGTCGCCGATCGTCTACTCGTACTCGATGGTCGTCGCCGAGCTGAAGGTGCAGTGGCTGTTGGCGGTCTACACGAACAACCCGCTCACCCTGTCGGTGCTCGGACTCCAGAACGCGATCTGGCTGCACCCGACGCCGGTCGACTACCCCCCGCACCTCATGATGCGCCTCGGCATCGCCCTCGTGATCGGGCTCTTCTGCCTGCTCGGGGCGCAGCGGGTGTTCTCCCGGCTGCAGGGCAACTTCGCGCAGGAGCTCTAGACCATGGCCATCAGCACCCCCGTCGCCCCGGCGACCTCCGGCGCCGACACCGACCGCCCGGACGTCATCGTCATCGACCACGTCCGCAAGCGGTTCGTCGTCCGCAAGGACAACACCATCCGCGAGCGGATCGTCACCCTGGGCCGTGCCGGCCGGAAGCACCGGCAGGACTTCTGGGCGCTCGACGACGTCACCGTCTCGATCCAGGCCGGCACCACCGTCGGGCTCATCGGGCAGAACGGTTCCGGCAAGTCGACCCTGCTGAAGGCCATCGGCGGGATCATCCAGCCGACGTCCGGCACGGTCGCGCGCCGCGGTCGTCTGGCAGCGCTGCTCGAGCTGGGCGCCGGGTTCCACCCGGACCTGTCCGGCCGCGAGAACGTGTTCCTCAACGCGAGCCTGCTCGGCCTGACCCGGAAGGAGACCGAGGAACGCTTCGACGACATCCTCGCGTTCTCGGGGATCGGCGACTTCATCGACACCCAGGTGAAGTTCTACTCATCCGGCATGTACGTGCGGCTCGCCTTCGCGGTCGCCGTGCACACCGACCCCGACGTCCTGCTGGTCGACGAGGTACTGGCCGTCGGTGACGAGGCGTTCCAGCGCAAGTGCCTCGACCGCATCCGCTCGTTCCAGGAGCAGGGCAAGACGATCATCATCGTCACGCACTCCCTCAGCCAGGTGCAGGAGATGTGCGACCGGGTCGTGCTCCTGAACAAGGGCAAGGTCCTGCACGACGGGGACCCGATCGGTGCGGTCAGCCTGTTCCGCGACGTCCTCGAGGAGCGCCGGGCCGGTGAGCTCAGCGCCGACGTGGCGGTCGGCCGCGGCACGGTCATCGCGGCCTCGGTGCACGCCGACGGCAAGGGCCAGCGCGACGGCGTCACGCCGGGCGACGACCTGCTGGTCGACATGGAGTTCGAGCACCTGGACGGCGTCGAGGACTGGGAGGCCGCAGTCCAGATCAACAACACGGCCGGACAGGTGGTGTACGGCACCACCACCGGCATCATGGGCATCCACCTCGACCCGCTGCACGGCCGCAAGAAGCTCCGCCTCCGGATCGCGGACACGAACTTCGGCACCGGCAAGTACTTCATCAACGTGTCGATGATGGACTCCGCGGGTCGGCACCTGCACGACCTGCCCGAGTGCGACTCGTTCGAGGTGCCGTCGTTCGGCGACGCCGTCGGCAGCGTGTACGCGAAGCCCTCCATCGAGGAGCTGGCCTGACGATCCCCGACGGCGTGACCAGCACCGCGGTCGTCGTCGTCAACTGGAACCGCGCCGACCTGACCACCGCAGCCGTCCGCGCCGTGCTCGCCGAGGGCACCGCCGACGACGTGATCGTCGTCGACAACGGATCATCCGACGACTCCGTCGCCGTGCTCCGCCGCGACCTGCCGGACGCCGTCGTGATCGCGCGGGACGACAACGGCGGTTTCGCCGCCGGCGCGAACACCGGGATCCGGCACACCGACGCCGACGTCGTCGTGCTCCTGAACAACGACGCGGTCCCCGCGCCCGGCTTCGTCGCGGCGCTCCGCGACCACCTGGAGCAAGCGGGGCCGGAGGTCGCGGCGGTGACGGGCCGCATCGTGCTCGCCGGACGCTGGACGGGCCTCCCGGCCGGTGCGGAACCCGCCCCCGACGCGCGCGTGCTGCGCGACCACGACGGCCGTCCCTGGACGCCGTCGGCGGACGGCGAGGTCCGCCTGAACTCCACCGGCGTCCGCGTCGACCGCGACGGCAACGGCATGGACCGGGACTGGTTCGCGCCCGTCGACCGCGTCGCCGACGTCGACGTCTTCGGCTTCTCCGGCGGCGCGTCGGCCCTGCGGCGGAGCGCGCTGGACGACGTCGGCCTGCTCGACGAGTCCCTGTTCATGTACTACGAGGACACCGAGCTCGCCTGGCGGCTCCGCCGACGTGGATGGCGCGTCGAGCACGCCGCCGGCGCGGTCGTGGAACACGACCACTCGGCGTCGTCCGGGGTGCAGAGCGACCTGTTCCTCTTCCGCAACGCCCGGAACCGGATGGTCGTCGCGCTCTGGCACGCACCCTGGCCGACCGTCCTGCGGGCGAGCGCCCGGACCCTCTTCCGCGGTCTGCGCGGACTGCTCACCGCGTCCACCCGTCGGGAGGCCCGGCTCGTCCTGGCAGCGTTCGCGGACGTCGTCGGGGCGCTCCCGTCGCACCTCGCGCGCCGGCTCCGCGAGTCGCGGCGCGCATCCGTCCCTCGTCGCAGCGTGGACCCGGGCGCATGAGCGCGGAGGGATATCCTGGTCACTCCCCCGCCGACGGACCCGACCGTGGCGCCCCCGTTCGGAAGGACCCACGCGTGCCGCAGCTCACCGTCCTCGTCGACGGGACCGCGGTACCGCGCGAACTCGGCGGTGTGGGCCGGTACGTCGACGGCGTCGTGTCACACCTGACCGACCCGGCGCTCGACGTCCACCTGGTCGTCCGACCCGTGCACGCCGAGCACTTCCGCGCCGTGGCGCCGCACGCCACCGTGCACACCGCGCCGGCGTGGACCGACTCCGTGCCGCTGCGGTTCCTGTGGGAGCAGACCGGCCTGCCGGCACTCGGCCGCAGGATCGGCGCGCAGGTGCTGCACTCCCCGCACTACACGTTCCCGTTCGGGTGGCGCGGCGGATCCGTCGTCACGCTGCACGACGCCACGTTCTTCTCGAACCCGGAGTGGCACTCCCGGCTGAAGCGCACGTTCTTCACCTGGTGGAGCCGTCGCTCGCTGCGCACCCGCCCGGTCGTCATCGTGCCGAGTGCGGCCACCGCGACCGAGGCCGCGCGGGTCGTCGGCGGGATCCGCGCCGACGTCCGGGTCGCACCGCTCGGCGTCGACCGTGCCGTGTTCCACGAGCCGTCGACCGCCGAGGTCGAGGACGCGCGGATCGCGGCGACGCTGCCCGAGGGTGCACCCTGGATCGCGTTCCTCGGCACCATCGAGCCCCGCAAGAACGTCACGGCGTTGTTGGACGCCTACGCCACCGTGCGGGCGTCGCGAGCGGCCGCCGGTTCGGACACCCCGTGGCTCGTGCTCTCCGGGGCACGCGGGTGGGACGAGTCCGCGATCGCACGGCTCGACGCCCTGCAGCCGGACGACCGCGTCATCGAGGCCGGCTACCTGCCCCTCGAGGACCTGTCCGGCTACCTCGGCGGCGCGGAGTTCGTCGTCTACCCGTCGCTCGGCGAGGGCTTCGGCCTGCCGGTCGTCGAGGCGATGGCCTCAGGCGCCTGCGTCCTGACCACCCGGCGGTTGTCGCTGCCCGAGGTCGGCGGGGACGCAGCCGTGTACACCGAGCCGTCCGCTCCCGCACTGGCCGAGGCGATGGCCGCGCTGCTCGACGATCCCGCCCTCGTGGCGTCGCACCGGGCGGCGGCGCTGGCGCGTGCCGACGTGTTCACCTGGCAGGCCACCGCGGCCGTGCACGTCGACGCGTACTCCGCCGTCGCCGGGGGTGCACGGTGATCCGGGTCGCGGTGCTGACGGTCACCTACAACACCGGTGAGACCATCCGGCCGTTCCTGGCGAGCGTCGCCGCTGCGTCGTCCGAGCCGGTCGCCGTCGTGATCGCGGACAACGGGTCGGCCGACCTCGACGCACTGCGGGCGATCGGCGAGTCCTACGGTGCCGTCGTGGTGTCCTCCGGGGGCAACCGCGGCTACGGCGGGGGCATCGACGCCGCGCTGAGCGCCCTCGACGACGTCCTGCCCGACGTCCGCCCCGAGTTCCTGCTCGTCACGAACCCCGACGTCGTCCTCGCACCGGGATCGATCGACGAACTCGTGCGCGCCGCCGACCGGCTGCCGACGGGCGGGTCGTTCGGGCCACGGATCCTCGACGAGCAGGGCGAGACGTACCCGTCCGCGCGCCAACTGCCGTCGCTGCGGACCGGACTCGGCCACGCGGCGTTCTCGCGGTTCTGGCCCGCCAACCCCTGGAGCCAGCGGTACTGGTCCACGACGCAGGTCGTCGAGCGTGAGGCCGGGTGGCTCTCCGGCGCGTGCTTCCTCATCCGCACCGACCTGTTCCGGCAGCTCGACGGGTTCGACGAGTCGTACTTCATGTACTTCGAGGACGTCGATCTGGGCCAGCGCGTGGGTCGCTCCGGTCGCGCGAACGTGTACGTGCCGACCGCCGTGGTCACCCACACCGGGGCGCACTCGACGTCGTCGAACCGTCGCCGGATGGAGATCGAGCACCACCGCAGCGCGTACCGGTTCCTGTCGCGGAAGTACCGGGCGTGGTGGCTGTTGCCCCTCCGTGTGGTGCTGCACGCCGGTCTGTCGTTCCGAGCCCGCTGGGTCACGCGCAAGTAGCGCGAGCCGGCGGCGGGCGTCAGGAGCCGGGGCGCAGACGCCTGCGTGCGGCGCGTGCGGCTGCGAGCAGCACCGTGGCCCGGGCGTGGAAGGAGTGCTCCGCCGCGATCCGATCGGCGACCGCAGCACGTTCGGCGGCCGCCGGCCACGCGTGCGCCGGGTCGAGCAGGGCGGCCACGTCGTCCCGCGAACGGGAGACGGCGAGCGTCGGGACGTCGAGCACGTCCCCGAGGCCGGCGACCTCGTCCGTGACGACGACCCCACCCGACGCCAGCACGTCGAACACCCGGTTCGACACGAAACCGCCCGCCGCCATGTCCGGCCAGTGGTCGTTGAGGACCACGCGGGCGGACGCGTACGCCGTCGCGACCTCGGCCCGTGAGAGTGCGACGGCCCCGAGCATCGCAGAGGGCACGACGCCGTCCCACCCCGGGCCGTGCACACGCAGGTCGGTGCCGAGTGCGACCGCGTCGGCGACCACCGGCCGGGCCGCGCCACGGGTCGACCCGACGAAGACGACGTGCCCCGCGTCCGCGCCGGACTCCGACCGGGCGGCCGGGTGGAACACCGCCGGGTCGGTCGCCTGCAGCAGTGTCCGGACCGGCACGCCGGCACGTGCGGCGGCTTCCGCAGCCCACACCGGACCCGCCGCGAACGCCGCGTCGAACGACCGGAGCTCGGTGTCCGAGACGTCGTCGGGGTGGCTGATCACCCAGAGCAGGTTCACCGACGCGGGGTTCGGCGGCACACGGTCCAACCCGCGGATGACGAGCGTGACGTCGTCTGCGGCGTCGTCGTCCCGGACGTGCGCGTCACGCCGGTCGACGCGGACCTGCTGGCCGAGGCCCTCGAGAGCGCTCGCGAGCTCGGTGGCGAAGTGCACGTCGCCCCACCCGTCGCCCTCGGGGCCGGCCGGGGCGGCGATCTTGACGGACCAGGACAACCGGTCGTCGTCGGATCGCGATCGGGGCGCCGGTGTGACGGGTCGCGCACCCCACGGGGGCAGCGGGGGTCCGGCTGCGACCGCTCCGTCGCCGTCCGGCGCCCGGTCGCGCCAGACCGAGAACGCATCCACCGTCGACGCGTCGACCGTCCGTCCGGCCTCCGCCGAGCGGTTCAGCGACCACACCGCGCGCACGGGTCCGCCGTCGCGGTCCGCGACCGCGCGGGTCCAGCTGGTCAGGGTCATCCGCTCGTCCGGGAGGCACGGTGCCGGCACCAGGGAAGCGCCCGGCATCGAGACGGCCGGCTGGTCCGCTGCGAAGACCGGCACCACAGCGGGCGGGAAGCCCTCGCGGTCGTCCGCTTGGCTGCGGACCGGGCCCGTCGACCCGTCGTCGGACCAGGGAAGCGCTCCCGGGCGCACCAGCCGCACGCCGTCCCGCTGCGAACCGTCGGGCATCCGGATGCGGGCCTGGGCCACGCCGCCGCCGCCGGCCTCCGCCAGGACCTGCAGGTCCTGGTCGGTCACCGAGACCGTCGAGTCGACCACCAGGAGCACCCGCCCGACCCCGTCGGCGACCCCGGCGTTGATCGCCGAGCCGATGCCGTCGACCGGGTCCGAGCGGACCCAGGGGATCCCCCGCGCCTGCTTGCCGACCGGCGACGCATCGGCGACGTAGCCGACCGCGCGGGTGTCCGCCGAGGGGCCGAACGCCATCCGGGCCGCGGTGACCATCGACGGCAGCGCGTCGTACCGGTCGGACCGGCTCACCAGCAGCACCGTCACCGACCGGTCGAGTGCCGGCAGGGCACCGTCCCAGCCGACCACCCGTTCGGGGTGGTCCGGCGTCACCGACGAGCGACGGGCCTCCGAACCGGAGACCGCCGCATCCGGTCGGCGGCGACGGAAGAGTGCCATGCGAGGACCGGCCGGGGGCGACGTCAGACGGCGAGCAGTCGCTGCAGGTAGACGCCGTAGCCGCCCTTGACGAGCGGTGCGGCCAGGTCGGCGAGCTGCGCGTCGTCGATCCAGCCGTTGCGCCAGGCGATCTCCTCGATGCAGCCGATCTTGAAGCCCTGACGGTCCTCGATGACCTTGACGTACTCGGACGCCTGCATCATCGACTCGAACGTGCCGGTGTCGAGCCAGGCCGTCCCGCGGTCGAGGACCTGGACGCCGAGCTCGCCCGCCTCGAGGTAGCGCTCGTTGACGGTCGAGATCTCGAGCTCCCCGCGGGCGCTCGGCTCGATCGTCTTCGCGATCTCGATGACCTTGTTGTCGTAGAAGTACAGGCCGGGGACGGCGTAGTTCGACTTCGGCTCGGCCGGCTTCTCCTCGATGGAGACGGCGGTGAAGTCGTCGTCGAACTCCACGACGCCGTACGCCTTCGGGTCGGCCACGTGGTAGGCGAAGATGGTGGCGCCGTCGACCTCGGTGTTCTTCCGCAGGTTCGTGCCGAGGCCCGTGCCGTGGAAGATGTTGTCGCCGAGGACCAGCGCGACGCTGTCGTCGCCGATGAACTCCTCGCCGATGACGAACGCCTGCGCGAGGCCGTCCGGGCTCGGCTGGACCGCGTACTGGATGTCCATGCCGAGGGACGAGCCGTCGCCGAGCAGGGCACGGAACTGGTCGTTGTACTCCGGCGTCGTGATGACGAGGACCTCGCGGATGCCGGCCATCATGAGGGTCGACAGCGGGTAGTAGACCATCGGCTTGTCGTAGATCGGCATGAGCTGCTTGCTGATGCCCTTGGTGATCGGCCAGAGACGGGTGCCGGAACCCCCGGCCAGGATGATGCCCTTCATCGCGGTGTGCTTCCTTCGTTCGTTACTTGGTCGTGCGGAGCGACTCGGTGTACGCCACGCACTCCTCGTAGGTGGGCAGCAGACCCGCGGCGGCGGCTTCCTCGAGCGTCGGCGCGCTGGTGTCCTTCTCGGACAGGACCGGCTCGCCGAGTCCGTCGGGCAGCTCGAGGCCGACCGTCGGGTCGAGGATGGTGATCCCCTTCTCGCGCTCCGGGGCGTAGTGGGCGCTGACGAGGTAGTTCACCGTGGACTGGTCCTCGAGCGCGACGATGGCGTGCCCGAGGCCCTCGGACAGGTAGACGGCCCGACGGTCGACGTCGTCGATGCGCACGGAGTCCCACTGCCCGAACGTCGGCGAGCCGACCCGGATGTCGACGATGTAGTCGATGAAGGCGCCGCGCACCGCGGTCACGTACTTGGCCTGGCTCGGCGCGACGAGGGCGTAGTGGATGCCTCGGGCCACACCGGCCGCGGAGATCGACATGTTCACCTGTCGGAGGTCCAGCGGGTGACCGACCGTCTCTTCGAGGACGTCGGCGCGGTACGCCTCGAGGAATGCTCCTCGTGCGTCGCCGTGCTGGACGGGCGTGAACTCCCACGCGCCGGGGATCTTCAGTTCGCGGATCTGCACGGCTGCACCCTACCAAGCCGCCCGCCCCTGGACCCGTCGGCAGGCCGTTCCTGCGGCGGTCCGCGGGTTCGCATAGGCTGTCATGGCCTCGCGCACCTGCCGGACCCCATGAAACGAGACACTGCGAACCCGTGAAGCTCTTCATCCAGATCCCCTGCCTCAACGAGGAGAACACCCTCGCCAGCGTCATCGACTCCATCCCGCGGGAGATCGACGGCATCGATGAGATCGAGATCCTGGTGATCAACGACGGCAGCACCGACCGCACCGTCGAGGTCGCCAAGGAGCACGGTGTCAAGCACTTCGTGCACCACACCACGAACATGGGGCTCGCCCGCTCCTTCCGGGACGGCGTCGATTACGCGCTGCTCCACGGCGCGGACATCGTCGTCAACACCGACGGTGACAACCAGTACCCGCAGGCGCAGATCGCCGAACTGGTGCAGCCGATCCTCCGGAAAGAGGCCGAGATCGTCATCGGCGACCGGCAGACGCGCACCATCGAGCACTTCTCCGGCTTCAAGAAGCTCATGCAGCGCTTCGGCTCGTGGGTCGCCAGCCGCGCCGCCGGGCTCGACCTGCCCGACGCCGCGAGCGGGTTCCGCGCGTACTCGAAGTACTCGCTCATCCGCCTGAACATCGTCACGCGCTTCAGCTACTGCATGGAGACCATCGTGCAGGCCGGCTACAAGCGTCTGGCCATCGCCTCGGTGCCGATCACCACGAACCCGAAGACCCGCGAGTCGCGGCTGTTCAAGAACATCTGGCAGCACATGTTCCAGTCGGGTTCGGCGATCGCCCGCGTCTACCTGATGTACCGGCCGATGGCGCTGTTCCTCTGGGTGGCGGCGATCCTCGGGGCGCTCGGGGCCTGGCCGCTCGTCCGGTACCTGGTGCTGCTCGCGATGCACACCGGCGGCAACCACCTGCAGTCGATCATCCTCGGCGTCGTCCTGTTGATCACGGCGGTGCTGAGCATCGTGATCGGCGTCGTGGCGGACCTGACCCGCCTGAACCGGACCCTGGCCGAGGAACAGCTCGACCTGCAGAAGCTGCAGCGGTATGGGGACTGAGCGCGGAACGTCCTTGCTCGACCGGCGG
This sequence comes from Curtobacterium sp. MCBD17_026, assembly GCF_003234895.2. NCBI lineage: Bacteria > Bacillati > Actinomycetota > Actinomycetes > Micrococcales > Microbacteriaceae > Curtobacterium > Curtobacterium sp. MCBD17_026. The sequence goes on from NZ_CP126281.1 coordinate 2,334,759, forward strand.
ACACGCTTCGCGCTCTGGGTCCGTCGACCCGGCAGCTGGGTGGAGATCGCGGCCTGGGCTGCGCTCGCAGCGTTCGTGGTCTGGACCATCGGACCGGCACTGATCGGACACGGCACCTTCCTGAACACCGGCCTGCTCGGGCGGTACACCCCGTGGGGTGAGACGTTCCAGTCGACGACGGCGTCGACCAACATCCTGAACAGCGACACGATCGACACCGTCGCGCCGCAGAACTCGCTCCTGACCCGCCTCGCCCACGAGGGCGTCTTCGGCGCGTGGAACCCCTACGTCGCCGGTGGCGCGGAACTCGGCGGCGTGCCCGACTCGGGCGCGTGGTCCCCGCTCGCCCTGCCCTGGTGGATCCTCCCCCTGGCCGCCGCCCCGGGCTGGGTGAAGCTCCTCGAGATCGTCGTCGTCACGGTCGGCATGTCCCTGCTGCTGCGCCGCTGGGGTGTCCCCCGCGCGGGCTGGGCGATCGCCGCCCTCGTCTACTCGTCGTCCGGGTTCATGGTCGCGTGGTCGAACTGGCCGCAGACACGGGTCGCGGCCTGCATCCCCCTGCTCTTCTGGGCGATCGACCGCGCCGCGGTGGAGCTCCGCGCGCGTGACGTCATCGCCGTGGGCGTGCCGCTCGCGTCGATGCTGCTCGGCGGGTTCCCGGCCATCGTCGGCTACGCCCTCTTCATCGGTGGGCTGTACTTCCTCGTCCGCACGATCGTCGCGCACCGACGGTGGGTCCCCGTGCTCGTGAGCGGGGCGATCGCGGTGGGCGGCATCCTGTTCGGCCTGCTGCTCTCCGCGTGGCAGCTCGTCCCCTTCGCCATCAACGCCACGAGCCTGGTCGACTTCAGCGGCCGTGGGCAGAGCGGCCCGAACGGTCTCGGCACCCCGCCGCTCGTCAGCGCGTGGGTACCGGACATCTCGTTCGTGCAGAGCACCGGCCCGGCCTGGGGCATCCGCAACCCGGTGGAGGAGTACTCCTACCTGGGGATCGCGGCCGTGGTGCTCGTCGCCGCGGCGGTCCTCATCCGCCCGGCGACGCACACCGTCGCGTCCCTGCCCGACGACGCCACACCGGCCGTCCGCGCACGGCACGACCTGGTCCGACGTCGCACCCGCGGCGTCGTCGCGATCGTCGCCTCGATGCTGGCGCTCGCGGTGGTCATCGTCTACCTCGGCGGCCCCGTCCTGTCCGCCGTCCGCGAGCTGCCGGTGTTCGACACGAACCCGATCGGTCGCGCCCGCGTCGTCGTGATGTTCCTCGCCGCCGCCATGGCCGGGGTGGGCTTCGGCCGCCTCGTGCAGCCGGAGAACCTCCGTGACGAGCTGGCACGCTTCCGCGCCGCCGGGCCCCTCCGGCGCACCGGTCGGATCGCCGCGGTCGCCGTCGTGTTGTTCACCGCCGTCGGGGTGGGGATGCAGACCCTGCTCGCGATCCCGCCGATCGCCGAAGAGTACGTGCACCGCACCAAGCTCGAGATCCTCACGGTCGGCATCCTCGGCGCGGTCACCGTCGTGCTCGTCGTGCTCGTCTGGGTGTTCCGGTCGCGGGTGCTGGCGACCGTCGCGGCGGTCGGGGTCGTCGCGCTCGTCGTCGTCCCCGCCGTGACGGCCACGAAGCCCTGGTGGCCGATCGCGCCCACCTCGACGTTCTACCCGACCACCCCCGCCATCGACTACCTGCAGGAACACGTCTCCGCGCAGGACCGCTACGCCGCCACCGGCAGCGCCATGCTCCCGGGGTCGTCCTCCTACTACCGGATCCGCGAGACCACCGGACACGCGTTCCAGACGGGCGAGTGGAAGGACCTCATGCGGGCGGTCGACCCGGACACGTACCCGACGGCCACGTACCTGACGTTCGAACCGAACCTCATGCCGTCGCTCGCCCGGTCGGGGATCCTCGACCGGCTCAGCACGAAGTACCTCGTCGCCGATCCGTCGGCGCCGCTCGCCGGCACCGCCGAGGCGGGTGCGGCGCAGACGAAGTGGTCGGACCTGACCGCGGACAACCCCTCGGTGGACTCGGCCAGCAACACCGGCCCGGTGAACGGCATCACCTTCACCGGTCCACCGGCCCCCACCCTGACGCCCGGGGGCATGACCCTCGACGTGGCGATCGTCGCGGACGACTCCGGCAAGACGATCACGTCGACGTCGACCCGCGTGCCGGGCCTCGGCGGCCCGCGGAACGTGGCGCTCCAGGGCTCCACCATCCCGAGATCGACCTCGTGGCACGTCCGCATCACCGTGACCGGGCAGGACAAGCTCGTGCCGATCGGCACCGACGACGCCGGCGACGCCGTGATGAGCATCATCCGTCCGGTCTCCGGTGACGGCGTCCGGGTGGTGCACACCGGCGATGCGACGATCTACGAGCGCGGTGCCGCCCTGGACCGCGTGCGCTGGGCGTCCGACCAGGTGGTGGAGCGCACCGGACCGGCGCGCGTCCGGGCACTCGCCGACCAGTCGCTGCCGGACTCGACCGTCGTCCTGAGCGCTCCGTCCGAACACACGGCCGACCCGGACTCGAGCGCCGAGATCACCCTGCGGGGCAGCGACGTGAACAGCACGGTCGCCGAGGTCGACGCCACCGGGAGCGGCTGGGTGGTCGTCGCCGACTCGCTCCAGCGCGCCGGCTGGACGGCGACCGTCGACGGCGAACCGACCGACCTCGTCGCGGCCGACGACGCCGGCGCCGCCGTGTGGGTCCCCGCCGGCGAGCACACGGTGGAGCTGCGGTACACGGTGCCGGGCGCCCGGACCGGGTACCTGCTGACCGGCGGCAGCGTCGTCCTCGCCGTCCTCACCTGCACCGTCGTCACCCTGCTCGTCCGGCGCCGCCGCAGGCCGGGCGACGACGCGGCACGGCTGTGACCGGCTGGTATCGTCAACCGATCCACGGTCGACCGGCGGTCCTGAACGACACGCCGACGACCGACGCACCACCGGACGGCCACCGTCGACCGGAGAACACCGATCCCAGAACCACACCGACTCCGAAAAGGAACCAGACCTCGTGAAGATCCTCGTCACCGGCGGAGCCGGCTTCATCGGCTCGAACTTCGTCCGACGCACCCTGCAGGACGCGTACCCCGGACTCGAAGGCGCCGAGGTCGTCGTCTACGACGCACTGACCTACTCGGGCAACCTCGAGAACCTCGCCCCGGTCTCGGACTCCCCCCGGTACACGTTCGTGCAGGGCGACATCCGCGACGCCGCGAAGCTCGACGAGGTGATCCCCGGCATCGACGCGATCGTGCACTTCGCCGCCGAGTCCCACGTCGACCGGTCGGTCCGCGACTCCGGCATCTTCGTCGAGACGAACGTCGTCGGCACCCAGCGTCTGCTCGACGCGGCGCTCCGCCACGGCACCGAGCGCTTCGTCCACGTGTCCACCGACGAGGTCTACGGCTCCATCAGCGAGGGGTCGTGGGACGAAGAGCGCCCGCTCGAGCCGAACTCGCCGTACTCGGCGTCGAAGGCCGGCAGCGACCTGCTCGCCCGCAGCTACCACCGCACGCACGGGCTGAACCTCTCGATCACCCGCTGCTCGAACAACTACGGGCCGTACCACTTCCCCGAGAAGGTCATCCCGCTCTTCGTCACGAACCTCATCGACGACCTGCACGTCCCGCTCTACGGCGAGGGCAACAACATCCGTGACTGGCTGCACGTCGACGACCACACCCGCGGCATCGCGATGGTCCTGACCCGCGGTCGCGCCGGCGAGATCTACAACATCGGCGGCGGCACCGAGCTGACCAACAAGGAGCTCACACAGCTGCTCCTGGACGCGACCGGCAAGGACTGGTCGTACGTCGACCGCGTCGCCGACCGCCTCGGCCACGACCTGCGCTACTCGGTCGACATCTCGAAGATCAGCAGTGAGCTCGGCTACGAGCCGCAGGTGCCGTTCGAGCAGGGCCTCGCCGACGTCGTCCAGTGGTACCGCGACAACCGCAGCTGGTGGGAGCCGCTTAAGGAACGCGCCGCCCTCTCCTGAGCCGCCGTCGGCCCAGGAGCACACCGGCGTGCTCCTGGGCCGACCCCTGCTCGACCGCCACCCCCGACACGGAAGCGACACCATGACCCGGTACCTCATCACCGGCGCCGCCGGCATGCTCGGCCACGACCTGCAGCACGCCCTGGCCGGCCGCGACGTCACCGCCCGTTCCCGTGCCGAGCTGGACATCACCGACCCCGAGGCCGTCGACGCCGCGGTCGCCGGGCACGACGTCGTGATCAACTCGGCCGCCTACACGAAGGTGGACGACGCGGAGACCCACGAGGACACCGCGACCGCGGTGAACGCGGACGGGCCGGCGTTGCTCGCCGAGGCCGCGGTGCGGCACGGGGCCAAGCTCGTGACGATCTCGACGGACTACGTGTTCGACGGCAACGGCACCGCTCCCTACGCGGAGGACGCCCCCACGGACCCCCTGAACGCCTACGGCCGGTCCAAGGCCGTCGGCGAAGCCCGCGTCCGCGCGATCGCGCCGGACTCCTCGTACGTCGTCCGGACGGCGTGGATCTACGGCGCACACGGACCCAACTTCGCCGCGACCATGCTCCGGCTCGCGGCGTCCCACGACACCGTGAGCGTGGTCACCGACCAGGTCGGACAGCCCACCTGGACCGGTGACCTGGCCGCACGCATCGTCGAGCTCGTCGACGCCGACGCACCCGCCGGCATCTACCACGGCACGAACAGCGGTCAGGGCTCGTGGTACGACTTCACCCGGGCGATCTTCTCCGAGAACGGTCTCGACCCGGAGCGCGTCCTGCCGACCGACAGCGGCGCCTTCGTCCGTCCGGCGCCCCGCCCGGCGTACAGCGTGCTCGGCCACGACGCCTGGTCGCGCGCGGGCCTCGCCCCGATGCGCGACTGGCGCGAGGCGTTGCACGCGGCGACCGAGGCCGGGATCTTCCGCGCATGATCCAGCCGTCCACCCTGGTGGTCGGCGCCGGCGGGTTCCTCGGCGGCGCCGTGCACCGGTCACTCGTCGGTTCGGGCGCAGCGACCATCGCCGCCCGCGTGCCGTGGGACGACCAGGACGCCGCCGTCGAGGCACTCGTCGACGCCTTCCGCTCGGTGCGGTCGCAGCCCGGCCGCTGGCGCGTGCTGTGGTGCGCGGGCACGGGGGTCGTCGCCACCGGAGCCGACGTCTTCGACGAGGAGCAGCGCCTGATCGCCCGGGTCCTCGACGCGACCCGGGACGACCCGTCCGGAGACGGCACGCTCTTCTTCGCGTCGTCGGCCGGAGCGGTCTACGCCGGCAGCGCCGAACCGCCCTTCGACGAGGGCACGGAACCGCTCCCGCTGGCTCCCTACGGCCATGCGAAGCTCGCTGCCGAGGCCCAGTTCCGGTCCTGGGCCGCGGAGACCGGCACGCGCCTCGTGGTGGGACGGATCTCGAACCTCTACGGACCGGGCGCGAACCTCGGCAAGCCGCAGGGGCTCGTCTCGCAGCTCACCCTCGCCCACCTCGAGGGCCGGCCGTCGTCGATCTACGTGCCGATGTCGACCACCCGCGACTACCTGTACATCGACGACGCCGTCGACATGGTGCTCCGGACCATCGACCTCGTCGAGCAGGCCCCCCCTGCGGCCGCGGTCACGAAGATCCTGGCCTCCGGACAGCCGGCGACGATCGCCGACGTCATCGACGCGGTCGAGCAGGCGATCGGCAGCCGCCTGGACATCCGCGAGGGCGCCGACCCCTCGGCCACGTTCCAGGGACTCGACCTCCGCATGCGGTCCGAGGTGCTGCCGCAGGTCGGCGACCGCACCTTCGTCCCGTTCCCGCAGGGGGTCGCGACGACCGTCGAAGCCATCCGTGCCCGTCGCGCACCGGTCGGGGCCGAACCCGCCGAGCAGTAGGATCGCCGCATGCGTGATCGCCCCGCGGGCCGCATCGGGTCGTTGGACGGACTCCGTGGCGTCGCCGCCGCCGTCGTCCTAATCCACCACGGACTCCTCGTGGTGCCGACGCTCTCCGACGGCAACAACGGCCAGCCGATCCCGGCGAACCGCGCCTGGCTGGTCGACACGCCCCTGCACCTGTTCTGGGCCGGCGGCGAAGCGGTCTTCGTCTTCTTCGTCCTGAGCGGTTTCGTGCTGACGCTCCCCGCACTCCGTCGCGCACAGGACTGGATCGCCTACTACCCGAGCCGCCTGCTCCGGCTCTACATCCCCGTGATCGCCTCGGTCGGTCTGGCACTGGCACTGTTCCTGCTCGTCCCCCGGACCCCCGAAGCCGGGGCCTCGGGCTGGCTGCTCCGGCACGTCGAACCGCTCACCGCCGGCGGCCTGCTGGGCGACCTCACCCTGGTCGCGCCGACCCGACTCAACAGTCCGCTCTGGTCGTTGACGTGGGAGGTCGCGTTCTCCCTCCTGCTGCCGCTCTTCGTGCTCATCGCGAAGGCCACGAACCGGGTGTGGTGGCTCACCGCGATCGCCGCGCTCCTGCTCTCGGCACTCGGTCGGCAGTACCGCGAGGACTGGCTGATGTACCTGCCGATGTTCCTGCTCGGGTCCGCCCTGGCAGCCGGGTGGGAGCGGATCCCCGAGATCCGGCGTGGCCCGGGCTGGGCCCTCGCCGTGCTGGCGGTGCTCGGCATCACGTTCGAGTGGTGGCTCCCCCGCTCGCTGGTCGGCATCCACGTCCCGATGGTGGTCGTCGCCTCGGCCGGGCTCATCGTCCTGCTGTGCGGGAAGTGGCTGCCGGCGGAACGCGTGATGCTCGGACCGGTCCCCCGGGCGCTCGGACGGCTCTCGTTCAGCCTGTACCTGGTGCACGAGCCGATCACGGTGTCGGTCGCCTACCTGCTGCCCACCTCGGTGCCGTGGCTCACGATGCTCGTGGCGATCCCGGTCGCCGTCGTGGTCGCCGGGCTCTTCGCCCGGCTCGTCGAGCTGCCGGCGCACCGGCTGGCCAAACGGGTCGCGCGGACCATCACGGCGCGACGCGGACGCGTCGGCGGCCCGCCCGCCCGCGCCGACGACGCACGGCTCCCGGACGACGACCGCCGCGCAGCCTGACGGACGTCAGGTCGCGGGAACGGGACGGAACGACCCTGCGGGCCCGGAGGCGCGTGACGGCGCCGCCACGCGCCTCCAGACCGCCCGTGGTCGCGTCACCTGGTCGAGGGGACGCTCCTGACTACCGGGCGCGCGCGGCGGTGAGCAGGGTGCGGTACCGGTCGCCGACGGCGCCGACGGTGTGTGCCGCGGCAGTGTCGGCCGCTGCGCGGCCGAGCCGTTCGGCCAGCACGGGATCGGCGAGCAGGCGGTCGATCGCCGCCGCGAGCGCACCGGCGTCGCCGGGTTCGACGAGCAGTCCGTTCACGCCGTCCTCGACGACATCGACGATGCCGGGGACCGCCGAGGCGACGATGGCGCAGCCGGCCGACATGGCTTCGAGGAGCGCCACCGGCAGGCCGTCGCGGTCACCGTTGGCGGCCGGCACCGACGGGTAGAGCGCGATCGCCGCCTTCGCGTACTCGGACGCGAGCGCTTCCTTCCCCTGCGCCCCGAGGAACGTCACGGCCGAACCGGCACGGGCCTCCAGCTGGGCGCGCAGCGGACCGTCCCCGACCACGGCCACCTCGGTCGGCTGCTCGGCCATGCGGTCGAGGGCGTCGATGAGGACGGTCGCGCCCTTCTTCTCGACGAGGCGGCCGACGAAGAGCACCCGGCCGGGCACCCGGGCCTCGCGCTCGACGGCGCGCGTGATCGGGTCGAGGTCGACACCCATCGGGACGACGTGCACCTGGTCGTCACGGGCGCCGAGCTTCCGGAGTTCGCGCGCCATGTCGGTGCTCATGCAGGTGACCGACGCGGCGCTGCGGATGACGGACCGCTTGACGGCCTGGAGGACCGGGTGGCGCAGCGCGTACAGGTCGCCGCCCAGCGTGGTCACGACGCGGGGCAGGTCGCCGAGCACGACACGGCCGACGGCTCCCTGCGGGATGATCCAGTGCAGCAGCGCGACGTCGGGCTGCGAGCGGCGACGCTCGCGCCGGAGCGCGGCGGCCATGCACACGAAGAAGAACGGGACCTGCAGCCAGCGGGACTTCTTCGCCCGCAGGTTGTCGACGATCGCGCCGTCCGCCAGGTCGCGCCAGCGCGACGGGAAGTAGCCGAACCGACGGACCTCGACGTCCCCGATCCGCTGGTGCGCGCGGGCGCCCTTCGTCATCGGGGCGACCACCACCACGCGGTACTCGTCCGACAGCGCCGTCGCCAGGTCGAGCACGAAGCCGGGCGTGCCGTCGCCGGCCTCGGCGGGGAAGGTCGACGCAGCGACGAGCAGGGTCGGGCGGAGTTCCGGATCGGGTCGCATCCAGCGCGCTCCCTTAGAGTTGTCGGTCGATGGACGCACAACAGCCTACGGGGTCGGCCGCGGGGTCCCCGGACCCGCTCGACACCTCCGCCGACGCCGCGATCGGCGCCGTCCCGACGACCGGACGGCGGGCCCGTGTGCTCACCGTCGTCAAGTGGGTGGCGGCCGTCGTGGCCCTCGCGTTCCTGGTCTGGAGCATCGCGCGGCAGTGGGACGACATCGCTCGCGACTTCGTGCGGCTCGACGCCCTCACGATCGTCCTCGGCGTCGCCGCGACGATCGTCGCCCTCGTGGCGAACATGCTCTCCTGGCGGGCCATGATGTCGGCGAGCGGGTTCCGGGTGCGCCTCGCCGCGGCGTCCTCGATCTTCTTCGTCGGCCAGCTCGGCAAGTACATCCCCGGCGGCGTGTGGTCGATCGCCGCTCAGGCCGAACTCGGGCGCGCACACGGCCTGCAGCGCACCGGCAGCGCCGTCGCGGCGCTGGCGTCGATGCTCGTGAGCATGGTCACCGCGGCCGTCGTCGGGATCGTCGCGGTCCTGCTGGCCTCCTCCACCGGGTTCGCGACGTTCTGGTGGCTCATCCCGGTCATCGTGGTGGGGCTGGTCTGCCTGACCCCGCCGGTGCTCGGTCGCCTCATCGCCGTCGCGTTCCGGGTCCTGCGTCGCCCGGCCCAGGACACCACCCTCACGTGGACGGGCACCGTCATGTCGCTCGTCTGGTCGCTCGTCATGTGGCTGGCGTACGGCGTCCAGGCCACCCTCGTGCTTCGGGTCTTCGGGGCCGACTCGCCCGCGCTCTTCCCGGTGGCCGTCGGCGCGTACGCCGTCGCCTGGCTCGTGGGGTTCGTGGTCGTCATCGCCCCGGCGGGCATCGGGCCGCGCGAGGGCATCCTCGTCCTGCTCCTCGGCAGCGTGGCCGGTGGATCGGCGCCGCTCGCCCTCGCCGTCATCAGCCGGGTCTTCATGACCATCGGAGACGTCGTGCTGGCCGGGGTCGGCGCACTGCTCGCAGCGCGCCACCGCCGGAAGACGGCCGCCGCCGCGCTGGGCGGTGGCGCCCCGGGAGCGCCCCGTGCCGACTGATAGGGTCGGCGTTCGGCCGCGCCGCGCGCACGGCAGCACCACGAGGAGGCGCACCACATGACAACGCTCCACGTCATCGTGGACCAGGTCGTCGCCCCGGTCCCCGGAGGCATCGGTCGGTACGCCGAAGAGCTCACCCGCCACCTCATCGAGCACGCCCCCGTCGGCTGCGAGGTGTCCGGGGTCGTCTCGGCGGTGGGCCGCGACGAACTCGCCCACATCCGGACCCTGCTGCCCGGGCTCGCCGACCTCGACCGGCTGCCGCTCCCCCGCCGCGAGCTCTCCCTCGCCTGGCAGGGCGGGATCGTCGGCGGCCTGGCGAAGGGCATGGTGCACGCTCCGAGCGTGCTCGCCCCGTTGGTCCGGCACGACCGTTTCCAGGACCCGGGCCGGCAGACCGTCGTCACCGTGCACGACACGGTCCCGTGGACCAACCCCGAGACCCTGACGCCGCGCGGCGTCCACTTCCACAAGGCGATGGTCAAGCGCGCGTGGAAGCACGCCGACGCCGTGGTGGTGCCGACCCACGCGGTCGCGAGTGCGCTCAACGAGATCCACCGGTTCGACGACCGGCTCCGGGTCATCGGCGGAGCGCCGAGCGGGCGGCTCCGGCTGCCCGTCGACGCCGATCTCCGCGCCGAGCGGCTCGGGCTGCCGGAGCGGTACGTGCTGGCCGTCGGCACGCTCGAGCCACGGAAGGCGCTCGGATCCCTGATCGAGGCGATGGCGCACCCCGACGCGCCCGCCGACATCCCCCTCGTCATCTCCGGCCCGGACGGTTGGGGCGACGTCGACGTGTACGGAACGGCGGAACGAGCCGGTCTCTCGCGTGACCGGGTGAAGGTCCTCGGGCGGATCGACGACGCCGACCTCGCCGTGGTCTACGACCGGGCCACCGTGTTCGTGTTCCCGAGCCTGGCCGAGGGGTTCGGCCTGCCCGTCATCGAGGCGATGAGCTTCGGCACCCCGGTCGTGCACTCGGACGACCCCGCCGTGTCCGAGGTCGCGTCGGACGCCGGCGTCACGGTCGCCCGTGGTCCGAAGGAGTCCTACCCGGAGCGGCTCGCGCAGGCCGTCTACCAGGTGGTCAACGACCCCCTGCTCGCCGGGCAGCTGGCCGTCGCCGGCCCCGATCGCGCACGCATGTACGACTGGAGCGATTCCGCCGCCGAGACCTGGCAGCTGCACGCCGACCTCTGACGGCGTGCAGCTGCCCGTCCGGCGGTCAGCCCGTGTACGAGTAGGTCGTGACCCAGTCGATGTACAGGTGGCCGAGCCCGCCCCAGTTGCCCACCTGGAACATGTAGCGGTGCGCGGTGGTCGGGACGTCCTTGGTGATCGTCTTGATGACCTTCCCGTCGAGCGAGTAGGACACGGACTTCCCGGGGATCCACTCGATCGAGTAGGTGTGCCACGAACGCCACGACGTCCCGGTGCTCAGGCTGGTCGCCGTCGCTTCACGTCCGGGCGTCATCGAGTGCTGGTGCAGCATCGGTGCGGACTCGAAGTTGGACTCCGGGTAGTCGATCTCCCCGTCCGACCACTTGTCCGACGTCGGCCACAGCATGAAGGCGGCGCCGTTCCCGTTGCCACCGGCGGCCATGGCGCGCACCGTGAACTTCCCGCCCTTGTGTCCCCACGCTCCCGTGGGCGAGCCGAACGTGCCGGCGGCCCCGCGCTTGCCGTCGAGACGGACGTCCATGTTCCCGTTGATCGCACTGATCTGCGTCCCCGAGTAGTACATCCCGCCGGTCCCGTCGGGGTAGGGCTGCCACGACTTCGCGTAGGACGCGGCGAACTTCCCCTTGGCCGCCGCGGTCGTGCGGAAGTCCTCGCGGAAGGTCTGCTTGAACTTGCCGATGTTCCCGACCGGCGCGGACGTGTTCGCTGCTGAGGCGGCGCTCCCCTGACCGAACGGCCCGGCGACCAGCACGACTCCCAGGAGCACGACTGAGAGTGCGGCTCTCGTGATCGCGCGTTTCTGCATGAGCTGTCACTCCCTGACATGACGATTCGCACCCGTTCCCGTGGGCGCCGGACGGCCGACCCTCGGCCGTCCGCGGTCCACGGTAGTTGCGTTGTCCATCCTGCGCGGGGGGTTGACTTCGCCAGGGCGTCCCCAGTACGAGGGGTGCCGGATGGTGCGGGGAGCGCAGCGGACGTCAGAGGGAGTCGCGGAGGCGCGCGGCCTTCTCCTCGACCAGGCGCTCGAGTCCTTCGGCGTACTCGGTGAGCCGCGCCGCGACACCGGGCTCGGAGGACCCGATGATCCGTGCGGCGAGCAGTCCGGCGTTCGCCGCGCCGTTGATCGCCATCGTCGCGACCGGGATGCCGGCGGGCATCTGGACGATCGACAGGAGCGAGTCGAGTCCGTCGAGCCGTGCGAGCTGGACGGGCACGCCGATCACGGGCAGCGTCGTCATCGAGGCCACCATGCCGGGCAGGTGGGCAGCCCCACCGGCACCGGCGATCACGACACGGATGCCCCGCTGGGCGGCACCCCTGGCGAAGCGGGTCATCTTGTCGGGGGTGCGGTGCGCGGACACCACGTCCGCCTCGAACGGGATGCCGAGCTCGGCGAGGATGTCGGCCGCAGCCCGCATGGTCGGCCAGTCGGAGTCCGATCCCATGATGATCGAGACGAGCGGCTGTGCTGGGGCTGCGGAGTCGGTCACACGCCGAGCCTAGCCGAGCAGCACCCGCCGCCAGGTGTCACCGTCACGGCCGATCGTCCGCGCGTCGCGGACCCACCGCTCGGCCCGTTCGTCGGGCGCCCCACGCTCGACCGCGCCGCGGACGGCTGCCCGCCAGGCGTCGACGTCGTCGGGGACCCCGACCGCTCCGTACCGCCCGGCCACGGCGTACGACGGCCGGTCGGAGACCACGGCCGGCAGCCCGAGTGCCGTGTACTCCAGGAACTTCAGGTCGCTCTTCGCGCGGTTGAACTCCTCGTCGCGCAGCGGCGCGACCCCCGCGCGCCAGCGTGCGCGGTGGGCGACGAGCCAACGGGAGAACGCCGGGTAGTGCCCGTCGGGCACCTCGATCCGGCGGAACCAGTCGGCGTCACCGTCCTCGGTGACGCCGATGACCTCGAGCCGGATCGGGGTGCCGTCGGCGGTGGTCAGGTCGGCGAAGACGTCCCTGAGCAGTTCGAGGTCGGCGGCGTGGGTGAGCGTTCCCATGTACAGCACACGGTGCTCGCCGGTCGGCCGTTCGTCGTCGTCCTCGGTCGCGCCGGACGTCCACAACCGCGGGTCGAGGGCGTTCGGCACGACCACGACGTGCCGGGCGACGGGACGCACCACCTCGGCGAGCTCCGGCGTGCTCACGATCACGGTGTCGGCGCCGCGCACCAGGGCGTCGATGGAGGCCAGGCGGTCCGGGTCGTACTCGGCACGGGCAAGCCGTGCCCGGCCGGACGCCGTGAAGAAGTCGTCGTCGACCTCGGCCACCACCCGGATCCCCCGCCGCGCCGCGGTCTCGAGGAAGGGCTGCACGACGGTGCGCGGCAGGACGTCGCGCTGCACGAGGACCGCGGTGTACGCAGTGGTGTCCGTGCCCGCGACGAAGGCCACGGGATCGACCTGTCGGACCTCGGCGGCACCGGCGGACGACAGGTGCTCCACACGGCGCACGACGCGCACGTGGGCGGACGCGGGGTGTGCACCGTCCCCGCCCGCGACGACGTACCCGAGGACCGGCAGCGGCGCGGCCGGAGCGGCCGGCGCCTGCTGCTGCTCGGGCTGACGCTCGTGCTCGGCATCGGGACGCGGGGCACCGACGACGGCGCGGCGGAGTCGACGGGCGGCCCGGCGGAGGAGATCACGCGGCATGGGTGCCATTCTCCCGCACCCGCCGGACGGTCGCGGTCGCCCAGGCAACCGCTCCGGTCGCGGTCGCGGTCGCGGTCAGCGCACCTGCACCGTCGCGCACCCCAGCGACGTGTCGCCGCCCTTCCCGATCCCGACCGCGGTGAGGCACACCGACCGCTTCCCGGACGCGACCGGCACCGACCCGGTGAACCCGTGGTGCTCGCCGCCGCCGTGGACACGGTCGACGTCACTGCGCTGCCGGTCGGCGACGAGACTGCCGACGACCCGGCCGCCGACGCTGACCCGCACCGTGACCGGACGCTGCACGGCGTCACGGTCGAACGCCCACCCCCGGACGCTGACCCGGCCGGCGGATCCCGACGACGCCGCGTCGCGTCGGCCGACCGGGGCTGCGACGGGCACCGTGATGCTCCGGCACGGGCTCGCCGTCCGGTCCGCGCCGATGTCGATGTTCCGGGCGATCGCGCACACGGTGTGCTTCCCCGCCCCCGCCGCCACGATCTCGGCGAACCCGTGCGCGGGACCGGCGCCCCAGGTCCGGTCGACGTCGGCCCGGGCCCGACCAGCGGACCGAGACGCGACGACCCGACCGTCGACCGTGAACGCGACCGTGCTGGCCGTGTCCGGAGCGTCCCCGTCGAACGCCCAGCCCGTCACGGCGACGCCACCGACCGCGACGCTCACCGACTCGAGGCCGACGTACGGGTCGTGCCGGTGGGCACGCACCCTCGCGCACCCGAGGTCGGCGTCGGACCCCGCGCCGATGTTCACCGCGGTGACGCAGACCCGGCGGAAGCCCTCGGCGGCCGGCACCGCGGTGTCGAACCCGTGGGTCTCCCCGACGCCGTACGCCGCGTCGACGTCCGGGCGGGTGCGGTCCGCGCTCAGCACGCCGGCGGAGACACCGTCCACCGTCGCCCGGACCCGGACCGGTTGCGTCGGGTCGTCCTCGTCGAAGGCCCAGCCGCGCACGCGGACACCGCCTCCGGCACCGACGACGGCCTCGAGCGCACCGCGCGGGGCCAGGTCGGCGGTCCGCACCCCGAGCCGGGCGTTCGCGACCAGCGCCTGCGCGTAGGCCGAGAACCACTTGCCGGCGGCCGGGGCACCGTTGCAGGTGCCGTCACTCGCGCCGGGGGTCTTCACCCACAGCAGGGCGTCGAGCGCCGTGCCGTCGGACACCACCCGGGGCGACGTGCCGAGCCCGGCGCCCGGCCCGTTGCACCAGGTGCCGCGCCAGCCCTGCCCGTTGCGCGAGGTGTCGATCACGTAGTGCGAGCCCCCGGTCGCGGCCGACACCTTCTGCGCGTACGCCTGCTCCTGGGCGGTCGGGTAGTAGTTCGCGACGTTCGTGAAGAACCCCCGGGCCTGCTGCACGCCCGCGCTGTTCAGCCGCGACGCCATCAGCGCAGGCTGCACCCAGTTCGAGTTGCCGGCGTCCAGGTAGGCGGGGACCCCGGCGGCGGTCAGCCCGGCGACCGTGCGGGAGAGGATCCGGTAGCGCTGCTCGTCGAGCGCGGTGCTGCACTTGGCGTTGCTGAGCATCGCGAGCGAGTCCGGTTCGACGATGACGGCTGCGCGGTGCCCGGCGAGCGCCGCGGTGACCTGGTCGACCCAGGCGTCGTAGGAGCGCTCGTCGAAGCCGCCGGCGGAGTACCCGCCGCAGTCGCGGTCCGGGATCGCGTAGAGCACGAACACCGGGGTGGTGCCGGACTGCTCAGCCCCGGTGAGGGCGGTGCTGATGGTCTTCGTCAGCTGCGTGCCCTGGCTCCAGTCACCGAGCCAGGTGGCGACGGGGTAGCCGGCGATGGTCCCCGCCGCAGCGGCTCCGGCCGGGTCGGTGGCGGCGAGGGCGGCCTGCGCCTTCGCCGCCTCGCTCGTGGGCGACCGGTACGGCCCGGCGCCGTAGAGCGACGCGGACGTGGCCGAGCGGATGGTGGCGGCCGAGGTCGCTGCGGACGCGGTCGCGGTCGGCAGCAGTCCGGCGACGGCTGCGACGAGGGCGACGGCGGCGCCGCAGACGGCGGCACGGCGCGGGCGGCGGCGCATGGAGACTCCCTGGACGGTGGGCGCGGACCCTTCCAGGGGAACACGCGCTCCCGACCCCCGCCAGCCTCCCGAGCGGGTGGCACCCGAGGGGGTGTCCGCAGAGCGACCGACAAGTGTGTCCCGCACCCGTGACGGACGGGAGGCCCGTGGCGGCGTCGCCACGGGCCTCCCGTCCGTCATCCGGTCACGTCGAGGACGCGACCTCAGTCGTCGAAGTGCGCCGCGGCCGCACGGGCGCGGTAGACGACCTCGTCGACGTCGTCGCCGAGCACCGTGACGTGCCCGATCTTCCGGCCGGGCCGGGGCGCCTTGCCGTAGAAGTGGTACTTCGCCTCGGGGAAGGCCTCGAGCGCTGCGGGGTACCGGGCGGCGAGGTCGCCGTCCGCGGGTCCGCCGAGCACGTTCACCATGACGGACGCCGGAGCGAACGAGCCGGTGGCTCCGAGCGGCAGGTCGAGGACCGCTCGCAGGTGCTGCTCGAACTGGCTCGTGGTGGCGCCGTCGATGGTCCAGTGCCCGGTGTTGTGCGGACGCATCGCGAGCTCGTTGATCAGGATGCGTTCGTCGTCGGTCTGGAACAGCTCGACGGCCAGCACGCCGGTCACCCCGAGTTCTTCGGCGATGCGGACGGCGATCGACTCGGTCAGGTCGGCGATCCGGCCGGCGCTGTCAGGGGCCGGTGCGATGACCTCGGCGCAGACCCCATCGCGCTGCACGGTCTCGACGAGCGGCCAGGCGACGACCTGTCCGGAGGGTCGGCGCGCCACGGACTGCGCGAGCTCGCGGGTGAACGGGACGAGCTCCTCGACCAGGAGGGCCTGGTCGCCGCCGGCCTCGGCCACGGCGATGAACCAGTCGTCGACGTCGGAGGCGTCGGAGACGACCCGGACGCCCTTGCCGTCGTAGCCGCCCCGCGGGGTCTTGACGACGGCTCGGCCACCGTGCTCGGCGAGGAAGGCACGGAGTTCGTCGGGACCGTGCACGGCGGCCCAGTCGGGCACCGGCAGCCCGAGTTCGCTCAGCCGGCGGCGCATGGTGATCTTGTCCTGGGCGACGGCCAGCGCGTCCGGACCGGGGTGGACCGCCACGCCCGCGGCGACCAGGCTGCGCAGGACGTCCTGCGGCACGTGCTCGTGGTCGAAGGTCACGACGTCGACCTGTCGGGCGAACTCGAGCACCGTGGCGGCGTCGTGGTAGTCGCCCTCGGCGGTGGCGGCGATGCCTGCGGACATGCCCGGCCCCTCGGCGAGCACCCGGATGTCGATCCCCAGTTCGACCGCGGCCGGCACCATCATCCGTGCCAGCTGTCCCCCACCGATGACCCCGACGCGCAACGCCATGCTGTGTGATCCTTCCGGCGCTCCCACCGTGCGGTGTGAACGCGTTGTCTACAATCGCTGTTCGGGTCGCGCTCTGCCCGACCGGTCACAACTCTACGGATCCTGGAGGGCTCGTGCGGCGTCTCATCGCCCAACTGGCACGCTTCGGCGTCGTCGGTGCCGTCGGCTTCGTCGTGGACACCACGGTGTTCAACGTGCTGCGGTCGACCCTGCTGAACCCGGACGACGTGCACTCGGGACCGTTCTGGGCGAAGGTGGTCTCGACGACGGTCGCCATCTTCGTGAACTGGATGGGCAACCGGTACTGGACGTTCCGCGAGCAGCGACGGGCCGTGGCCACCCGCGAGGGGGTCGAGTTCGTCGTCGTGTCCCTCGGCGGCATGGTCATCTCGCTCGGCTGCCTCGCCGTCTCCCACTACGTCCTCGGCTTCACGTCGGCGCTGGCCGACAACATCTCCGGCAACGTCATCGGGCTGCTGCTGGGCACCGTGTTCCGCTTCTGGCTCTACAAGGTGTGGGTCTACCACCCGGAGCGTGCCGGACGCACCGGACCGGACGAGCGCACCGGAGCCGACACCGTCGAGGACGCGACCGTCGCCACGACGGCCCGGTCCGAGGCGTCGGGCCACTAGTCTCGAAGCGATGCAACAGGCACCGCACCCCATCGTCACCCGGGCGGAGGCCCTGCGGACCGCGGCGCTGACCGCCGCGTTCGGACTCTGGCTCGTCCTCTGGGCGCTCGTCGTGCCGGTGTTCCAAGCACCGGACGAACCGGCCCACTTCGACGCCGCCCTGCACGTCGCGACCGGCTCCGGCTGGCCCGACCCGGGCACCCTGCACGTGTCGAACGCCGTCGCGGCCGCGCAGCAGGAGCAGGCCTCCGCCGATGCATCGTCCTGGTCGACCGTCAGCGCGTTGCTGCAGGAGCACCCCGGCGACTCCCCGACGGTGAACCAGATGACCCAGCACCCACCGACGGCGTACCTGGCGGACGCCGCCGTGCTCCGGGTCCTGCACCACGGCTCGTTGCGCTGGGACCACGCGCTCGTCGCCCTCCGGCTCTTCGACGCCGCCCTCGTGACCCCGCTCGCGCTGCTGACGTGGGCAGCGGTCCGCCGTGTGACGCGCTCGCCGCGCGCGGCACTGTTCGGCGCGCTCGCCCTGTTCGCCGTGCCGCAGCTGGCGTCCGTCGGCGCGTCGGTGACGAACGACGCCCCGGTGCTCCTGCTCGGCGGCACGGTGGTGTGGCTCGCGACCCGGCTGCTCACGGCCGACCTCCGCCGCCGGACCCTGCTCGCCCTCGCCGTGGCGCTCGGACTCCTCGTCGCGACGAAGGGCACGGGGCTGCCAGCGATCCCCTTCGTGGCGCTCGTGGTGCTCGTCGCGGGCGCGGGCACGCTGACCCGTGGTGCACGCTCCCTCCGGACGGCCGCCGCACTCGTCGTGGCGGGGGCGATCGGCGCGTGGTGGTGGGTGCGCAATCTCCTCGTGTTCCACACGCTGCAACCCGACGGCTACGCCGCGATCCGGCCGGACCGTCCGTTCCCGGCGGGTGAGCAACCGTCACCCGGCCACTTCCTCGACGTCAGCTGGGGAACGCTCGCGCGGACGTTCTGGGGGTCCCCCGGGCAGCGGGCGCAGGTGAGCATCGGTGACACCCTGACCGCCGTCCTGACCGCCGTCGCCCTCGTCGTGCTCGTCGGCTGGGCGTTCCGGCGCGGACCCACCCTGGTGCCGGCGGTGTGTCTCGCGGTGTTCCCCGGACTCCTGCTGCTGCTGCAGACGGCGAGCAGCGCCCGGGCGTACCTGGACACCACCGAGGTGGCCGGCACCCAGGGCCGCTACCTGTTCCCCGCACTCGTGTGCCTCGTCGCGCTCAGTGCCCTCGCGTGGCGGCGGCTCACGGGGCCGGGCGCCGGACGGACCGTGCTCACCCGGTCGCTCGCCGTCGCGCTGCCGGCGGTGGGGCTCTGGGGGCTCGCCGTCGTCAGCGCCTGGTTCTGGAACGCCGCCGACGGCCCCCTGTCGGCGACGAGCGTCGGGCGGTACGCGGCCACCGGTCCGGTGCCGTTCGCCGTGGTGCTCCTGGTCGCGGTCCTCGTCGCAGCCGGGATCACGGTCGGCGTGGCCGGGGTGTGGCGGCCGTGGCCCGTCGGGGTCAGCGCTCGGCGACCCGGATGACGTCCACGGAGCAGGACTGCTGCGCGGCGCCCTTGGCGTCCGAGCAGACCTGGTACACCGGGAACGAGCCGACCACCGCTCCGATGGCGGAGTAGTCGCGGACCTGCGGGTCGCGCGGGTTCGTGTAGTTCAGGAAGTACTGCACGCCCGCTTCGCGGAGCAGGCCGACGAAGGCCGGATCCTGGTAGTCGTACGCCTGCCCGTCCTCGCCGTACATCTGCGCACCGAGCCGGAACGCCACGAGCACCGTGTTGCGGGTGTTCGTGCCGAGGATCCTGCTGCCGGCGGGGATGACGTCGGACGCCAGGAGCGCGTCGACCAGCGGCTCGTCGGGGTCGATGACCTCGCCGAGGACCTGTCCGGCCGGGATGCCCGACGGGCGGACGTCGTACGTCGAGAACGGGGCGCGGACGCCGTTCACGTTCTGACTGTACGAAGCGACCACGACCAGCACGCAGCCGAGGACGGCGACGACCTTCCGGATGCGTCGACCGCGCCGCACCGCGCGCCAGAACGTGGGCAGCAGGGCGCCGGCGACGAGCACCGAACCCGTGAAGAGCGGCAGGTAGTACCGCGCGTTGCCGCCGGCTGTGTCCACCGTCGCGATGCCCGCGTACCCGAGCAGGTACACGCCGGAGAACAGCCCGACGATGCTCGCGAAGACGAACCGCCGGTAGTGCACCACCCCGGCGACGGCCGCACCGACGAACACCACCCCGATGGCCAGGGTGAAGGGCGCGAACGAGCCGATGCGGGTGAAGTAGAAGGGCAGCGCTTCGAGGCGCTGCTCGACGTAGTACCGGACCTTGCCGACGAGCGTCGTCGTGCTGCTCTCGGCGGGCTCGGCCGCGACCGGTGTGCCGGCAGGCAGCCGGACCGGCAGCTCGCGCTCGGCGGTGTACACGCCGGCCTCGTACAGCGACGGGGTGCGGTCCTCGTTCGGCGACACCGCCAGCCCGTTCGGCGGCGACGGGATGCGGACCTCCTGGTAGTCCTTGCCGGACGTGTCGGAGAACTTCTTCGAGACGTTGACCGTCAGTGACGATCCGAGCTCGATGCCACCGAACTTCGCCGAAAGTGCCCCCACCCAGGGCGCGGAGAACAACACCGCCGTCAGGAGCGCGACCACCGGCAGCAGCAGCGACCGCGGTTCTCGTGCGTCCCGCCGGTCCTGGAACCACCGGACGAGCGCCCACGACGGCACCACCACGAGGAACACGGGGACCAGGAACGCCTTCGTGCAGTACCCGATGGCGCACACCAGTCCGACGACCGCCGCGGCCACGACGATGCGCCGGAGCGAGCCGTGCCAGGCGCGGTCCGCCGCGAGCAACGACCACACGAAGAGCAGGCCCCACAGCAGCACGAGGGTGTCCGGCGTCTGCAGGGCGACGTTCGCCAGCATCAGCGGGGCGGTCGCCACGATCGACCACGCGGCGGTCCAGCCGTTGCCGGTCGTCCGCAGCAGCAGCCACGCGCCGATGCCCATCACGGCGGTGCTCGCCGCCAGGTTCACGATCGCGAACGCCGTGCTGGGTCCGGACCCCATGACCAGGAACGGTGCCATCAGCCAGGAGACCATCGGGGACCAGTAGCCGTTGACCGCCTCGGCCCAGTGCCCGCCGGCGTACTGCTCAGCGATCGACATGTACGAGATGCCGTCGATGTTGGTCACCTCGAGCCGCGTGCGGTACGCCACGACGCCGACCAGGACCGCGGCGACGAGCAGCAGCGCAGCGTTGGCCAGGATCGAGGAACGCGACGGGTGCCGCCCCTCGTGGAACGCGCCGAACCGACGACGGTGCCGCTCCCGCTCCCGCGTCCGTGGCCCGGCCGCGTGCGCGACAGCACGTGGCGGCACGGTCGTCCCCGTGTCTGTGTCCGCGATGCCCGTGCTGCCGACCCCCGGGATGATGCTCAGCGCCCCATGCCGCGGTACGTGAAGCCCGCCGCGGTCCAGGCGTCGCGATCGAGGCAGTTGCGGCCGTCGATGACGACGGGCGACGCCACGAGCGCGGCAGCGGCGGTCGCGTCGAGCTCGCGGAACTCGGTCCACTCGGTGAGCACGAGCACCAGCTCCGCGCCCCCCAGCGCCTCGGCAGCGCTCTCGACGTACTCGAGCTCGGGTCGCACGCGGCGCGCGGTGACGACGGCCTCGGGGTCGTACGCCGACACGACGGCGCCGAGTTCGTGCAGGCGGGCCGCGATGTCGAGGGCCGGCGAGTCGCGGACGTCGTCGGAGTTCGGCTTGAAGGCCAGGCCGAGCACCGCGACGCGCTTGCCGCTGACGACCCCGCCGAGCAGCTCCTGCGCCAGCTCGACGACGTGGGCGCGACGGCGCAGGTTCGTGGCGTCGACGTCGGCCAGGAACGCCAGGGACTCCCCGACGCCCAGCTCGTTCGCCCGCGCCTGGAACGCACGGATGTCCTTGGGCAGGCAGCCGCCACCGAAGCCGAGGCCGGCGTTCAGGAACTTCCGGCCGATGCGGGCGTCGTGGCCGATCGCGTCGGCGAGCGCCGTGACGTCGGCACCGGCGACCTCGGCGATCTCGGCCATCGAGTTGATGAACGAGATCTTCGTGGCGAGGAAGGCGTTGGCGCTGATCTTCACGAGCTCGGCGGTGGGCAGGTTGACGACGAGTCGGGGCGTGCCGGTGGACAGTGCCTCGGCGTAGACCTCGTCGAGAGCGGCGACGGCCTGTTCGCCGGCCTCGCCGTCGGGCACGCCGTAGACGAAGCGGTCCGGCGCGATGGTGTCCTGCACGGCGAAGCCCTCACGCAGGAACTCGGGGTTCCAGACGAGGGTGGCACCGGGGACGGCCTCGCTGACCTCGGCGGCCAGGCGTGCGGCGGTGCCGACGGGCACGGTCGACTTGCCGACGACGAACTCGCCGGCGGACAGGTGCGGGGTGAGCGCGGCGACGGCGGCGTCCACGTAGGTCAGGTCTGCGGCACCGGTCGGACCCTGCGGGGTGCCGACGGCGAGGAAGTGCACGCGGGCGCCGGCGACCTCGGCCATGTCGGTGGTGAAGCGGATCCGACCGGACTCGAGGGCCTCGGTCAGGATCTCGGGCAGGCCCGGCTCGAAGAAGGGGGCCTCGCCCGCGGCGAGCCGCTGGATCTTGGTGGGGTCGACGTCCACGGCGACGACCTCGTGTCCGAGTTTGGCCATGGAGGCGGCGTGCACGGCACCGAGGTAGCCGCAGCCGATCACAGAGATACGCACGTCGAAGACGGTACCGGTTTCTCGCCGAACTCTCATCACGGCGCCCGCTGCGACGCCCACGGCGACGCTCGCGGCGGCCGGGGTCAGGCCCGCACGTCACCCCACGGCGGACGTTCCGGACCGCCGACGATCTCGTCCCAGTCCGGCTCACGGTGCCGTCGCCTGGCCTCGTACGCCTCCACCAGGTCGTGCAGGACGGCGACGACGAGGTCGGCGTGCGGCACGTCGGCGAGGACCACCGCCGGGTCGTCCCCGGGGAACACGAGCACGTCGCCGGAGCGGAACAGCCCCTGCAGCCCGCGGCGCCGCACGGTGACGTCGTAGCCGCGGGAGTGCAGGAGCTCCCGTCGGGTCCGGGTGCCGAGTCCGTTGACCACGACCAGGCGACGGGTGGTGACGACGTACCGCTCCGACATCCAGCGGAACAGCGGGACGGCACCGCCGAACACGACGAGCACCACGACGACGAGCGCGACGACGGCGTTCAGCCACGCCAACTGCGCCTGGAACACGCCGAAGCCGAACCCCCCGGCCGCGGTGACGAGCACGACGAACACCGCCGGGCGCACCAGCCGACGAGCGTGCGGTCGCAGGCGCGCGACGACACGTTCGGGCGGGGGCTCGGCGGTCATGCCGTCATGCATACCGCAGGTGGGTGACGTCTCCCACCGCGACGCCCCTGGTGACGCCCGCCTGGTCCCGGATCGTGATGCGACCGGCGTCGTCGATGCCGGTCGCGTCGGCCTCCTCGACCGTCCCGTCCGGCAGCTCGAGGCGGATGCGGCGACCGATCGTGCCGCACGCCGCGCGGACGTGGGACCGGACCGTCTCGGCGGCGGGACCACCCGTGACCAGGCCGGCCACCGCCTCCAGGACGGACCGCAGGAAGGTGGACAGGACCGCGTCGGCCAGGGCGGGTGCGTCGGCGACCGCGCCGGCGAGCAGGAGCGAGGTGGACGTCGGGGTGGGCAGCCGATCCGCCGGGATCGTCAGGTTCACGCCGGCCCCGACCACGACGCTGCCGTCGGCGGCGACCTGGCAGAGGATCCCGCACACCTTGTCCCCGGCGACCTGCACGTCGTTCGGCCACTTCACGACGACGTCCGCGCCGGCGGGGAGCACCGACGCGATCGCGTCGCGCATCGCCGCGCCGGCGACCAGCGGCAGCCAGCCGCGGTCGTGGTCGTCCAGGTCCGCACGGACGAGCACGCTGGCGGCGAGCGTCTCACCGGCCGGAGCGGTCCAGGTGCGGTCGAGCCGACCCCGCCCCGCGGTCTGGTGCAGGGTCGCGAGGACGCTGCCGTGCTGCTGCTCCGGGGCGCCGGCGAGCAGGTCCGCGTTCGTGGACCCGGTCTCCGCGGGGGTGGTCATCGTCGCACCCGCCGACCGGACAGCCTCGCTGGTGGCGGGGAACGACGGCGACGGGGATGTGGACATGCACGCAAATGTACGGGCAGGAACCGTGGGGGTCCTCCAACCGGCAGCGTCCCACCCGCCGGTAGGGTGAGCGGGTGACTTCAGGAGACACCCCCGATCTGTCGACGACGGCCGGCCGGCTGGCCGACCTCCGCGACCGGTACCACGAGGCCGTGACCGCCGCGGGCGAATCCGCCATCGCCAAGCAGCACGCGAAGGGCAAGGGCACCGCACGCGAACGCATCGAGCAGCTGCTCGACGAGAACTCCTTCGTGGAGCTCGACGAGTTCGTGCGCCACCGCACCACCTCGTTCGGCATGGACGCCAAGCGCCCCTACGGTGACGCGGTCGTCACCGGCGTCGGCACGATCCACGGCCGCAACGTCGCGGTCTACGCGCAGGACTTCACGGTCTTCGGCGGGTCGCTCGGCGAGGTCGCCGGCGAGAAGATCATCAAGGTCATGCAGCACGCGCTGAAGACGGGCGTGCCGATCATCGGCATCCTCGACTCCGGCGGCGCCCGCATCCAGGAAGGCGTGGTCGCGCTCGGCAAGTACGGCGAGATCTTCCGCCTGAACACCCAGGCCTCCGGCGTCATCCCGCAGCTCTCCATCGTGATGGGCCCGGCGGCCGGCGGCGCGGTGTACTCCCCCGCCCTCACCGACTTCGTCATCATGGTCGACAAGACCAGCCACATGTTCGTCACCGGTCCGGACGTCATCAAGACCGTCACGGGCGAGGACGTCGGCTTCGAGGAGCTCGGCGGCGCCCAGACGCACAACGCGGTCTCCGGCGTGGCCCACTACCTGGCCGAGGACGAGACCGACGCGCTCGACTACGCGCGCTCGCTCATCGGGTTCCTGCCGGACAACAACCTGTCCGACCCGCCGGCCTACGACGTCGCCCCGGAGCTCGAGACCACCGACGCCGACCACGAGCTCGACCTCGTGATCCCGGACTCGACGAACCAGCCGTACGACGTCACCACGATCATCGAGCACATCGTCGACGACGGTGAGTTCCTCGAGGTGCAGCCGCTCTTCGCCCCGAACATCCTGATCGGCTTCGGCCGGGTCGAGGGCCGCACGGTCGGCATCATCGCGAACCAGCCGCAGGCGATGGCCGGCACGCTGAACATCGACGCCGGCGAGAAAGCCGCCCGCTTCGTGCGGTTCTGCGACGCGTTCGGCATCCCGATCCTGACCCTGGTGGACGTGCCCGGTTACCTGCCCGGCACCGACCAGGAGTGGACCGGCGTCATCCGCCGCGGCGCGAAGCTGCTGTACGCCTACGCCGAGGCCACCGTCCCGCTCGTCACCGTCATCACCCGCAAGGCCTACGGCGGCGCGTACATCGTGATGGGCTCCAAGCAGCTCGGTGCCGACATCAACCTGGCGTGGCCGACCGCCGAGATCGCCGTCATGGGCGGTCAGGGCGCCGTCAACATCCTGTACCGCGCCGAGATCAAGCGCGCCGAGGAGTCCGGCGAGGACGTCGCCGCGGTCCGCACGAAGCTCGCGAACGAGTACACGTACAACGTCGCGTCGCCCTACCTGGCAGCAGAGCGCGGTGAGCTCGACGGCATCATCCAGCCGCACGCCACCCGGGTCTCGGTCATCAAGGCCCTCCGGTCGCTGCGGGGCAAGCGCGCCACGCTGCCGCCGAAGAAGCACGGGAACATCCCCCTCTGATGGGGCGCCACGCAGCAGCCGTGCCCTCGGACGAGCCCGCCTCGGTGGCGGACGTCCGGGTGGTCTCCGGCGACCCCACCCCCGAGGAGCTCGCCGCCGTCGTGGCCGTCCTGCAGCGCCAGGCCGACGAGGCCGCTGCCGCCGGACGCGCAGCCGTGGTCGTCGAGCCCCGCACCGGGTGGGACGCCGCCGCCCGCGGACTGCGCCGCCCGCTCGACCACGGACCGGGCGCCTGGGGCCGATCGCTCCGCTGATGTACCCCTGGCGCGCACGCGACCGGAACGGTTGCAGGGCGCACTTCCCGGTCGGTATCCCCTCACTCGGGGGACACGATCAGCGGATACGGACCGGAACTGCCGGAATTGTCCCCCATAATGACGACTGACATGCAGCTCGTGCGTGGGCATAGTAGTTGGTGTTCGGTGTCCTTCAACGAAAGACATCGCAGGACGGTGGCCGACTAGGGTACGAAGCCACCGCCCGCTGCGAGGCAGGGCGACATTCGGGTTGTCGCTCAGCCTCGGGTCGTGAACGGGCCGGTCGGTATCCGACCGGCCCGTTCCCCGTTTCCGGGGCGTGTTGCGGCTGTGGGCGGGTGTCGGAGCGGCTGCCGGGGCCGATGCGGAACGACACCGTCACCGTCGGACGATACGACATGGTCGTGTCCGTGCCCGCGCCGGCCCGGCGCGACCACGTGACGGCCGGGAGGCCCGTGGCGAGGCCGCCACGGGCCTCCCGGCTGTCCCCCGATCGCGTCCCCCGCCGCCCGCACGCTCGGCGCACCACGTTCGTCCGCAGCGCGGTCCGCACCACGTTCGCGACGATCCACCTGTCGATCACGTGGTGCATCGTCGCGGCACGCGCGCGCGTGCCGCCGCGTGCCGCCGCGCGCCGCGCGTGCCGCGCGCTACGCCGGCTCGTGCCGCGGGATCTCCAGCCAGAGTGCGACGGAGTCGTCCTCGTCACCGTCGTCGTCGTCCAGCCCCGCTCCGAGCGCCGCGGACTCACTGGCCGCGCCGTCGAGGCGGAGTCCGACGACGGTCACCGCGGAGTCGGATCCCTCGCCGGCCGTCCGGACGATGACGTTGTCGGCGTCACGGGCCTGCCGGAGCGCCTCGGCGACGCGGGCGTGGATGCGGCGGATGTCCGGGGCGTCCAGGTCGTCGAGCCCGCCGTCGTCGTGCAGCTGGACGGTCGCGCCGCGGCGACGCAGGCGCATCACCTCGTCGCGGACGTCGTCGGACAACAGGGACCGGCCCCGGATCTCGTCGCGGATGGCCTGCTCGAGGTGCAGGCACTCGGCACGGTCGGCGTCGTCGAGGTCGCCGCAGGAGTCGATGATGCGCTGCAGCATCGGCAGGGCCATCCGGGTGGTCTGGCTCAGCCGGAACTGCCGCTCGAACACGTGGGCGTCCTGCGCGGCCTGCCAGTCGGCGGTCTCCTGCTCGGCGAGGACGAGCTCACGGGTGTTCCGGGTGGCGCGGCTCATCGCGGCGGCGAAGACCGTGGCGATCGCGACCCAGGCGACGCTGCCGACCACGCCGAGCCCACCGAGCGAGCCGAGACCGGCCCAGGCGACGGTGTACACGGTCAGGAACAGCACGCCAGCCCATGCGAAGGGTCCGCGGCCCCGCACGACGAGCACCACCATGAGCGTGCCGATGGCCGCGATCCACCACGTGGCGGAGCCCGGACCGCGTCCCTCGACGAGGACGGGGGCGGCGATCACCGGCATCACGATCGCGGTGGCGAGCGAGAAGCAGGCGGTCCAGACCGGCAGGACCCTGCCGGGGACGAACAGCGCGAGGCCGGTGGCCGCGGCGTACAGGACCATGCAGGCGATGATCGGGGCGACCTGGTCGACGCGCGGGAGCGTGGCCGCGGCGAGGACCAGGTGGTAGACGGAGAACAGCGACGCCAGGCCGAGGGCGATGCTCGCCGGCAGGGAGACCTTCATGCGGTCGTCCTGTCAGCCGGCGACCACGTCAGCACGATGCGGGTGCCCTCGCCCGGTGCGGTGTGCACCTCGGCGCGTCCGTCGACGGTCGCGACCCGCTCCACGATGGAGCGACGGACACCGAGCCGTTCGGCGGGGATGGCCGCGACGTCGAACCCGCGGCCGTCGTCACCGACCTCGACGAGCACCCCCTGGCCCTGCTGCTCGATGCGGACCCAGCGCGTGACGTCGCCGTCGCCGGCGTGCTGCACGCTGTTCACCGCGGCCTGCAGCGACGCCGAGGCCAGCGCATCGGCGACCGACGCGGGCAGGCGGACCGACCCGGTCGGCGTCGGGACGAGGCGGACCGGGGCGGGCAACGCACCCACCCCCTCGCGGATGCGTGCCCGGAGTTCCCCGAGGGCGACCGGCGCGACGTCGCCGGGACCGTCGGTGGCCGCTGCCTCGAGGTGGTCGATCGCGTTCCGGGCCATCCGCGCGGCGAGGGTCTTGGCCTCGAGCGTGTCGGCGCGGGCGGCGGAGAGCAGCGTCGTGAGCACGCTGTCGTGCACGATGGCGTCCACCTGGACCCGCTCGACCTCGGTCGCGTGTTCACGGATGGCGAGCGAGTACCGCCGCACGGCCGTGGACTGCGCCGTGTCGACCGCCGTGGCCGCACGCCGCAGCACCACCGCGATGACGAGCACCGCGCCGCTGAGGAGCGCCGTGTAGACGCCGTCGAGCAGGACGGCGAGGACCCCGACGTCGCCGCCGAGCGGGCTGAGCCGGATGACGACGTACACCGCCGGCACGAGCGCGGTGTAGACCGTCGCGCGCCACGTGGCGAAGCCCATCGCCGCCGCGGTGCAGCCGACCGTGCAGAACCACCACGGCCACGGCTGCTGCGACGAGGGGATGGGCTCCTGCACGGTCGCCGTCCACGTCACGAGCACGACGAGGAACAGCAGCGCGCAGACGATCTGCGCCGGCTGCGCCACCCGCTGCACGAAGGCCGAGACCCCGATGAACACGAACGACGCCGCGAGGGCGAGCATCAGCGTCGGACCCCAGAACGGGTCGAGGTACGGCAGCTGCTCCAGGACCGCGGGCGCGTCGACGATGCCGAGGCCGATCGCCGCCATCGCGAGGAGGATCGCGAACGCACGCTCGACCGACGCCTGCGTGATCGAGGCGCGGACGCTGCGCGCCGGATCGGCGCCGAACGGCGCCGGTTCGACGACCGTCCGCGTCGACTCAGCCGCGGTCGCCATCCGTGTCAGCGACCGTCGCCGTCGGGGTCGATGCCCGAGTCGAGCCCGGGGAGGATCCCGTCCTCGACGGCTCGACGCAGCAGGTCGACCTTCGTCGGGGCCGGGCGACCGACCTCGACGTACTTCACACGGATCCGGTCGAGGTACTCACGGGCCGTCGAGTAGCCGATGCCGAGCTGCTGGGCGGCGAGCTTGAGCGGGAGGCCCGAGGCGTAGAGGTGCAGGATCTCGCGCTCGCGGCGGCCGAGCTGCGCCTTCGCGAAGTCGCGGTCGGCGTCGATGGCGCTCGCCCACTCGAGGTTGTTGAGCACGTCACCGCGTGCGACGGTGGCGACCGCGGCCATCACGGTCTTGGTGGCCGAGGACTTCGGGATGACGCCGGCAGCCCCTGCTGCGAGCGCCTCACGCACGTTGGCGACACGGTCCGCGATGGAGTGCACGAGCACCGCCGATCCCGTCCCCTGCACGCCCTTGACGTTCTCGGTCACGGTCGAGCCGTCACCGAGGGACAGGTCGAGGACGACGACGTCGACCTCTCGCCCGTCGAGGTTCTGGACGTACTCGGGGACGCTGGCGGCGGTGAGCACCACCTCGAACCCCTCGTTCTGGCACGCCGCCTGGATCCCGAGTCGGACGGACTCGTGGTCGTCGACGATCGCGACCCGGACCGGCCTGGTGGCCGCCCCTGACGTCTCGGTGCTGGTGGGTGTCGTTCCTGCTGCCACAGTGGCCTCTCGTTCCGATGCGCGACGCCGGCCCCTGAAACCGGAGTGCCATCAACGACCCAGGATACCCAGCCCGGACTCAGGTGCGGGGCTTCTGGGCTGCGCCACGCTGGCCGGTCCGCCGATTGGTGGACACCCCGACACGCGGGGACCCTTGGTCGCGCGACCACCGGACCTCAGCGCGCGGGGACCAGGCGTGCGACGGCTTCCAGGTGGTGGGTGTGCGGGAACAGGTCGAAGGCCCGCAGTGCTTCGAGCCGGTAGCCGAGGTCGGCGAACGTCGCGACGTCGCGGGCCAGCGCCACCGGGTCGCACGCCACGTAGACGACCTGCTCCGGCTGGAGCGCGGCGATCTGCACGACGACGTCCCGACCGGCACCGGCGCGGGGCGGGTCGAGCACGATCGTCCCGGCACGGAAGCGGTCCTTCTCGGCGCGCGAGGCGTTCGCCACCGTGTTCGCCAGCCAGCGATCCACGCGGCCGGTCTCGGCGCGGGCGCCGAGCCACTCGGACAGGTTCTCCTGCGCGTGCTCGGTGGCACGGGCGGCGCTCTCGACACTCGTGATGCGCGCCTTCGGGCCGACCAGGTCGCCGAGCGCGGCGGCGAGCAGGCCGACACCGCCGTACAGGTCCAGGTGGGTGCCCTCGGGGTCGAGGCGGTCGCGGTCGACCAGGTCCTGCACGGCCTCGGTGAGCACGGTCGCCGCGGCGCGGTGCACCTGCCAGAACCCGTTGTCGTCGACCTGGAACGTGCGCCCCCCCACGACCTCGGTCACCACGGTGGGCTTCTGGTCGTCGATGACGAGCCGCGCTCCCTCGGAGCCACTCGGTGCGAGGACGTCGATGACCGACGAGCCCGGCAGCGCACCACGGCCGAGCGGGGCGCTCTGCTGCACGACGGCGGTCGCGAGCGGCAGGCCGGTCACCGGGATGACGGAGTGGGAGCGTGCCGCGAACGGGCCGGCGGTGCCCTGCTCGTCGACGTGCAGCCGGACGCGGGTGCGCCAGCCGAGGCCGTTCGCCGCGTCGTCGCCGGGCGCGGCCTCGACGACGACGTCGTGGCCGAGCACCTCGGCGAGGTCCATCCGTGCGAACCGCGCGAACGAGTCGACGAGGACGTCGTGCTTGAGCGTGCGCTGGTGCGCCAGGGCGATGTGACCGAACTCGGCACCACCCGGGCGCGTCTCGGGGTCACGCTCGAGCGCGGCCTCGGGCCAGACGTGGTCGACGCGGTGCTTGCTCGGCGTGACGACGCTGACGGTGTCGGCGCGCCAGAACGACTTCTTGCGGTCCTCGGTCACCCGGGCGACGACGCGCTCCCCGGGGATCGCGTCCGAGACGAAGACCACCCGTCCTTCGTGCCGTGCCACCGAGATGCCGCCGTGGGCGATCCCGGTGACGTCGAGTTCGAGCAGCGTGCCGACGGATTCACCCATGGTGAGATGGTCCCATGCGTCTGTACCTCGCGAGTACATCCCCCGCCCGCCGAGCACTCCTCGCCCAGTCCGGGGTCGATCCCGTGCTCGTGTCCCCCGGGGTCGACGAGGACGCCGTCGGCGCCGCCGCCGCGGCATCGCTCGGCCGTGCCCTGACCGGGCCGGAGCTCGTCTCGCTCCTCGCCGTCGCGAAGGCGTCCGCAGTCGCCGACTCCGCGGTCGCCGGGTCGCCGGTCGACGGGGTGGTGTTCGGCGGGGACTCGGCCTTCGAGGTCGACGGGCAGCTGTACGGCAAGCCGCACGACCCCGCGGTCGCCCGGGAGCGCTGGCGGCAGATGCTCGCCGCCGGCGGCGGGACGCTGTGGAGCGGACACTGCGTGATCGATCGACGACGCGACGACCGGCGCCGGGATCCGGACCCGGGCACGGGACGGCCTGGAGGCACGGCACCGGCCCGCACCGTGCCTCCCGTCCGGTCCCTGGTCACGTCCACCGCCGGCGTCCCGCTGCTGGGTGACGTCGCGCCCGGCGGGTCGGCGCTGGCCGCCGCTGGCGACCGCGTGGTCGCGGTCGACAGCGCGGTGCTGACCTTCGCCGACGACGTGTCCGTCGACGAGATCGACGCGTACGTCGCGACGGGCGAGCCGCTCGAGGTGGCCGGCGCCTTCACCATCGACGGTCGGGCCGCGGCGTACATCACGCGGATCGACGGAGCACCGTCCGCCGTGATCGGGATGTCGCTGCCGGTGCTGCGATCGATGCTCCTCCGGGGCTTCGGCATCGCCTGGCACGACCTGTGGGCACTGTAGACATCCGCACCTGTTCCGGGTGGTTCTTTGTGGGTGCCAGTCAAAACGCACTCCCGCCGCACGAATACGCTGATGTGTCATGCCCCGTATCAGCAAGGTCCTCATCGCGAACCGCGGCGAGATCGCCGTCCGCATCATCCGCGCGGCCCGCGACGCGGGCAAGGCATCGGTCGCGGTCTACGCCGACCAGGACCGTGACGCCCTGCACGCCCGCCTCGCCGACGAGGCCTACGCGCTGAACGGCACCACGAGCGCCGACACGTACCTCGTCATCGACAAGATCATCTCGGTCGCCCGCCGCTCCGGCGCGGACGCCGTGCACCCGGGCTACGGGTTCCTCGCCGAGAACGCCGACTTCGCCCGCGCCGTCATCGATGCCGGGCTCGTCTGGATCGGCCCGTCGCCTGCGTCGATCGAGCGCCTCGGCGACAAGGTCTCCGCGCGCCACGTCGCCGAGAAGGTGGGCGCACCGCTCGCCCCCGGCACCATCGAGCCCGTGCAGGACGTCTCCGAGGTCTTCGAATTCGTCGACCAGGTCGGTTTGCCCGTCGCGATCAAGGCGGCGTTCGGCGGTGGCGGTCGTGGTCTGAAGGTCGTCCGCGACCGTGCCTCGGTCGAGGAGCTCTTCGAGTCCGCCACGCGTGAGGCGATTGCCGCGTTCGGTCGCGGTGAGTGCTTCGTCGAGAAGTACCTGGACAAGCCGCGCCACGTCGAGACCCAGTGCCTGGCCGACGAGCACGGCAACGTCGTCGTGGTCTCCACCCGCGACTGCTCGCTGCAGCGACGCCACCAGAAGCTCGTCGAGGAAGCTCCGGCGCCCTACCTGACGCCCGAGCAGCAGACCGCACTGTACGAGTCGTCGAAGGCGATCCTGCGCGAGGTCGGCTACGTCGGTGCCGGCACCTGCGAGTTCCTCATCGGCGCCGACGGCACCGTGTCGTTCCTCGAGGTGAACACCCGCCTGCAGGTCGAGCACTGCGTCTCCGAAGAGGTCACCGGCATCGACCTGGTGCGCGAGCAGTTCCGCATCGCCGAGGGCGGTGTGCTCGACTACTCGGACCCCGCACCGCGGGGACACTCGTTCGAGTTCCGCATCAACGGCGAGGACCCGGGTCGCAACTTCTTCCCCGCGCCCGGCCCGGTGCACGCGTTCAACGCGCCGTCCGGCCCCGGCGTGCGTGTCGACTCGGGCGTCGTCTCCGGTGACGTGGTGTCCGGCTCGTTCGACTCGATGCTCGCGAAGCTGATCATCACCGGCGCCACCCGTGCCGAGGCGCTGGAGCGTTCGCGTCGTGCACTCGCCGAGTTCGAGGTCACCGGCCTGCCGACCGTGCTCCCCTTCCACCGTGCCGTGGTGTCGGACCCGGCGTTCGCGACGGCCGACGACGAGCCGTTCAGCGTCTACACGCAGTGGATCGAGACCGACTTCGTCAACGAGATCCCGGCGTGGAGCGGCTCCCCCGAGGAGCTGCCGGCGCCGGCTGCGCGCGACTCGGTCGTGGTCGAGGTGCAGGGCAAGCGCATCGAGGTCACCATGCCGTCGATCGTCGGTGGCGGTGCTGTCGGCGGTGTCGCCGGTCGTCGTCCCACCGGCCCCTCCGCTCCCCCGAAGCGCCGGTCGTCGGCCGTCCGCGGGGGCCTGGCGAAGTCCGGGTCGTCGGTGGCGTCGCCGATGCAGGCCACCGTGGTGAAGCTCGCGGTCGCCGAGGGTGACGCCGTGGTGAAGGGCGACCTGCTCGTCGTGCTCGAGGCCATGAAGATGGAGCAGCCCGTGCAGGCCCACAAGGACGGCGTCGTCACCGGCTTGAACGCCCCGGTCGGCCAGACGGTCTCCTCCGGTCACGTGCTGCTCGAGCTCGCGTAGCGCGGGCGCTCCTTCTCGCAAAACACCGGTGTTCGCCGGTTGAACACGCGCACACCGCGGTTCGACTCGTGAACACCGGTGTTTTGCTTCATCGAACACGATGCACTCCGGCTGCCTCGAGTGCCACGGGGCCGTTGCCGCCCGGCTCCACGTCCGGCCACGTCACGCGGACGACCCTGCGGACGTGGCGGTGCGCACGGAGCCGGTCCTCTCGGAGCTTCTCGTCGATGACGACGCGCTCAGGGGATCGACCAGCGCGCATCGTTCGGTCACGGTACTTGACCAGCCCGTCGAACTCCACGACGACGCCGGCGTCCTCGAACCAGAAGTCCACCCGGCCGATCAGGCCGGCCGCATCGCGGAACTCCTGCTGCAGCACCGGCGCCGGGAACCCCGCTTCCGCCCAACACAGCCGCGCCACTGACTCACCCGGTGAGTCAGCAGCCGCGTCTGCGAACTCGATCGCGCGTCGCGCGCGGGTGGACGCCCGCGGACGAGGCTCCCGACTGCGCAGTTCGGCGAGCAGCGCTTCCTGCGCCACTCCTCGGGCCAGCACCGCGTCCAACACGACCACCGCAGTGCGGAACGACGCTCGGAGCGCGACGTCGACCCCGGTGACCACGAGAGTCGTGACGGGCAGTCCGCCGACGCTCGCACAAGCGATGGGGCGACCCGCCCCTCCGACCTTCTGGAGATGGGCGCGACGTTGACCGGTGGCTCGACGCGGATCGGTGGCGACGACGTGCTCCGGGAACTCCCCGAGCCACGGGAGTCCGAGCATCGCCACAGCCGACTCGTGGGAGATCACGAGGGCGGGGTGGATGTTCGGCGCGACCGCTTCGACCCGTGCACGATGGCGCTCCGCTGCACTCGCTGCTTCGAACGCGTCTCGGTCGACGTACCGGCCGGCCGTCAGGCGGATGAAGGTCCCGCGGCGAGCGGCATCCGCGAGCCGTCGGTGCGCTCTCGGATCGGGATCGCCCGGAGCCGCGCCGAACACCGTGATGTGAGCCATGGCCCCACCGTCGCGGCTCCCGCACGGCCCACACGACGGCGGTCCCCTCCTTGTTGGCGGCCCTCGCTCCCCCACCCCCCTGTGGAGGAACAGCAGAACACCGGTGTTCGCGCTCTGCACCGCGTTGTGCGGGTGTTCAGAGCGCGAACACCGGTGTTTTGCGGACCGACGCCCTACGACACCAGGGGGCGCACCGAGTCGGCGAGGGCGTCGACCAGGCGCTGGGCCTCGGCGGGGGTGTCCGCGACGGTGTCGATGTAGACCTTCACCTTGGGCTCGGTCCCGCTCGGGCGGACGATCACCCGGGCGTCGCCGGACAGGTCGTAGCGCAGGATGTCCGAGGGCGGGAAGCCCGCCACCCCGTCGGAGTAGTCCGTCACCGTGTGCACGTCGAGCCCACCGAGCGTCGTCGGCGGCGTGGACCGGAGCGACGCCATGATCTCGCCGATGCGCGCCAGGTCGTCGACGCGGGTCGCGACCTGCCCCGAGGCGAACGCCCCGAACTCGGCGGCGAAGGCCTCGAGGTGGTCGGCGATGGTCGAGCCCGACGCGGCGAGCTCGTCGGCGAGGGACAGCAGCTCCAGCGCAGCCGAGATGCCGTCCTTGTCGCGCACGACCGACGGGTCGACCAGGTAACCCAGGGCCTCTTCGTACCCGAACAGCAGCTCGGGCACCCGCGACACCCACTTGAAGCCGGTCAGGGTGTCGCGGTACCCCAGCCCGTGGCGTGCAGCCACCCGGGCCAACGCCGGCGACGAGACGATCGAGGCGGCGAGGGTGCCGGTCGCGCCGGACTCCGACGCCCGTGCGGCGGCCCGCCACCCGAGCAGCCAGCCGACCTCGTTGCCCGACAGCCGACGGAAGGAACCGGATCCGTCCGGGATCGCGAGTGCGAGCCGGTCGGCGTCGGGGTCGTTCGCGATCACCAGGTCGGCGCCCACGGCGAGACCGCGGGCGATCGCCAGGTCCATCGCACCCGGCTCCTCGGGGTTCGGGAACGACACCGTCGGGAACGCACCGTCCGGCTCGATCTGCTCCGGCACGACGGCCGGCTCGGCGAACCCGGCGGCGGCGAACACCGCGCGAGCGGTCTCCCACCCGACGCCGTGCATCGCCGTGTAGACGACCTTCGGCTGCTCATCGAGACCGAGTGCCGGAGTGGGCACGATCGCGGCCGTGGCGGCCACGTAGGCGTCGAGCAGGCCCGCCGACGCCACGGTGTAGTCCGTGTCACGCGGCAGCTCCGTCACCGACCCGGCGGCGACGGCGTCGATGGCGTCCGCGATCTCGCCGTCGACGGGCGGCACGATCTGCGAGCCGTCGTCGTCCTGACCGAGGTAGACCTTGTACCCGTTGTCCCGCGGCGGGTTGTGGCTCGCGGTGACCATGACGCCGGCACCGACGTCGAGGTGCCGGACGGCGAACGCCAGCACCGGTGTCGGCAGGGCCGAGGGCAGCAGGGTGACCTCGAGCCCGAGGCCGCGCATGACCTCGGCCGAATCGCGTGCGAAGACGTCCGAGTTCACCCGCCCGTCGTACCCGATCACGACGCTGCGCGAGCGACCGGTGTCGATGAGGAACCGTGCGAGCCCCGCAGCAGCCTGGGTCACGACGACCCGGTTCATGCGCAGCGGGCCCCAGCCGAGCTCCGCGCGGAGTCCGGCGGTGCCGAACTGCAGCCGACCGTCGAACCGCTCGGCGAGCGCACGGACAGCGGACCCGTCACCGTCGACCGCCGCGTCGATCGCCGCGGCCAGCTCGTCGCGGGTCTCCGGGTCGGGGTCCTGCGCCAGCCACGCCCGCGCGGTGCCGAGCACCTGGTCGAGGTCGAGCTTCACGATGCCGGCTGCCCGAGTGCGGCGACCACGCGTGCGAGCAGGTCGGCGATCACCGGCTCGGCCTGCTTGCCGGCCTCGAGCACCTCGGTGTGCGACAACGGGGTCTTCTGGATGCCCGCGGCGAGGTTCGTGATGAGCGAGAACCCGAGGACCTCCATGCCGGCCTGACGGGCGGCGATGGCCTCGAGCGCCGTGGACATGCCCACGATGTGCCCGCCGATGGTCTTCGCCATCTGGACCTCGGCCGGGGTCTCGTAGTGCGGGCCGCGGAACTGCGTGTAGACGCCCTCGTCGAGGGACGGGTCGACGGACTTCGCGACCGAGCGCAGCCGCGCCGAGTACAGGTCGGTGAGGTCGATGAACGTCGCGCCCTCGAGCGGGCTGTCCGCGGTCAGGTTGATGTGGTCGCTGATGAGCACCGGGGTGCCCGGGGTCCAGTGCTCCTTGATGCCGCCGGCACCGTTGGTCAGCACCATGATCGAGGCACCGGTCGCCGCGGCCGTGCGGACGCTGTGCACGACCCGACGGACCCCGTGGCCCTCGTAGTAGTGGGTGCGGGCACCGATGACGAGCGCGTGGCGGCCGTCGGCGAGGCGGATCGACCGGATCGTGCCGGAGTGTCCGGGGACGGCCGAGGCGCTGAACCCGGGGACCTGCTCGGCCGGTATCTCGGACACGGTCTCACCGATGATGTCGGCGGCCTTGCCCCAGCCCGAGCCGAGGGTCAGGGCGATGTCGTGCCGCTCGATGCCGGACTGTTCGGCGATGGCGGCTGCGGCGTCCCGCGCGACCTCGAACGGGTCGGCAGCGGGGTCGTTCAGCGGGTTCTCGGTGCTCATGCCCCAACTCTAAAGGGCGGACTGAGCGCTCAGTGCTCGCCGAGCGCCCGGTCCACCGCCGCCGTGATCTCGCCCTGGTCGAAGTGGTTCGCGATGACGATGACCTCGGCGTAGGTGTCGCCGATCGCCTCGACGAACTCCTGACTCGTCAGGATCACGTTGGCGTCGTCCGAGACGTCCCGCACGGAGGCGACGTCCGCCGCGACGACGGACGCCGAGAGCCCGAGGGCGTCGAGCGCCTTCTCGGCGTTCACCTTCAGGATGCCGCTCGACCCGATGCCGGCGCCGCAGATGGTCACGATCTTCACGCGGAGACCCCCATGATCGAGCGGACCTCGTCCGCCGTGGTCGCCGCCGCGATCCGCCCGGTCACGGTGGCGTCGTTGAACAGGTTCGCGATCTCGCCGATCGACTCCAGGTGGGTGCCGACCTCGGCCACCGCGAGCCCGAGCACCACACGGACGGGGTCGTTGTGCGGGTGTCCGAACGCCACCGGCGACGCGAGCGTCACGATCGCGAGTCCGTCCCGCACGACGGCACCACCCGGCCGGGCGTGCGCGAACGCGAGCCCCGGCGAGATGACGATGTACGGCCCGTGCTCCTCGACCATGCCGATCATGGCGTCGGTGTACTCGTCGGTCGTGGCGCCCGAGGCGACGAGCGCACCGCCGACCAGGCGCATCGCGTCACGCCACGCGGGCGCGTCCACACCGAGGAGGACGGCGGTGTCCGGCAGCGGTGGCAGTCCCATGCGTCAGGCCTCCTGGTACCCGGCCGTGATGGTGGCGATGATCTCCTCGCGGTCCTCGAGCGGCAGGAACGACCCGAGCGCGGCGTTGATCTGGAACGCGGCCAGGTCGTCGAGGTCGTACCCGAACGTGCCCGCGAGCAACGCGAGTTCCTTCGACAGCGAGGTCCCGCTCATCAGGCGGTTGTCGGTGTTCACCGTGACGCGGAAGCCGAGCTGGTAGAGCACGTCGAACGGGTGGTCGGCGAGGTCGTCGCCCCACGCGGCGATCGCCCCGGTCTGCAGGTTGGACGACGGTGAGACCTCGAGCGGGATCTCGCGGTCACGGACCCACGAGGCGACCTCGCCCAGCGAGGCCAGCGTCGAGCCGTCCCCGGCGTCGGACAGGGCGACGTCCTCGAAGATGCGGACGCCGTGCCCGAGGCGGAGCGCCCGACCGTCGACGAGGGCGGACCTGATGGAGGCGAGCCCGTCGGCCTCCCCCGCGTGCACGGTGACGGGGAACAGTTCGGACGCCAGGTAGTCGAAGGCGGCGCGGTGGTTCGAGGCGGGGAACCCGGCTTCGGCACCGGCGATGTCGAAGCCGACGACCCCGGCGTCACGGTGGCGGACGGCGAGCTCGGCGATCTCGAGCGACCGGTCGGCGTGCCGCATCGCGGTGACGAGCTGGCCGACGCGGATGCGCCCACCGGCGGCGTCGACGGCTTCCTCGATGCCGGCCTGCACGGCCTCCACCGTCTGGTCGAGGGTCAGCCCACCCTGCAGGTGCTGCTCCGGCGCCCAGCGGACCTCGCCGTAGACGACGCCGTCGGCGGCCAGGTCCTCGACGAACTCGCGGGCGATCCGGGTGAGCTGCGGTGCGGTCTGCATCACCGACGTGGTGACGTCGAACGTCTTCAGGTACTCGACCAGGGAGCCGGAGTTCGACTGGTCGGCGAACCACTGCCCGAGCTCGGCCGGGTCGGTGGTGGGGAGCGACACACCCGCCGAGGCTGCGAGCTCGATGATGGTCGCGGGACGCAGACCGCCGTCGAGGTGGTCGTGCAGCGAGACCTTCGGCAGGTCGTTGATGACCGCCCCGGCGTCGGGCAGGCGGTAGGTCGGGGCGTCGGCGCTCATGCCCCCAGGCTATCGGTGGTCACCGCCGCCGCGCAGGCACCTGTGCACAACCCACAGCGGGAGACACTGGAGGCTCCCCACAGGTGTGCGGGGAGCCTCCGGTCGGTCGGGTGGCCGGGCTCAGGACCCGATGCGCTCGCGCACGATCGGCCCACGTGCCGCGGCGGCAGAGCCTGCCGGCCCGATGGTCCACGCACCCTCGAGTGACTCCAGCGCGCGCGGGATCCGCGACGCGTCGTCGGAGTGCAGCGTCCACAGCGGCTGGCCCTCGGTCACGGTGTCCCCCGGCTTGACGTGGAGCTCGATGCCCGCACCGGCCTGCACCGGGTCCTGCGCGCGGGCACGACCCGCCCCGAGCCGCCAGGCCGAGACGCCGAACGGCAGCGCGTCCTGCTGCGTGAGGACCCCCGACGTCGGAGCGGTGACGACGTGCTGTTCGCGGGCCACGGGCAACGCGGCGGACGGGTCCCCGCCCTGCGCCTCGATCATCCGACGCCAGGTGTCCATGGCGCGGCCGTCCGCGAGCGCCGCGGCGGGGTCGGCGTCGGGCAGTCCGGCCAACGTGAGCATCTCGGTCGCGAGCGCCACGGTCAGCTCGACGACGTCGGCGGGGCCGCCGCCGGCGAGCACCTCGACCGACTCCCGCACCTCGAGGGCGTTGCCGATCGTCAGCCCGAGCGGGACCTCCATGTCGGTCAGCAGGGCCGAGGTCGCGACCCCGGCGTCATTGCCGAGGTCGACCATGGTCTGTGCGAGCTCACGGGACGCCTCGTACGTCGGCATGAACGCGCCGGACCCGAACTTGACGTCGAGCACGAGCGCACCGGTGCCCTCGGCGATCTTCTTCGACATGATGCTCGACGCGATGAGCGGGATGCACTCGACCG
The DNA here is from genome assembly GCF_003234895.2 of Curtobacterium sp. MCBD17_026. NCBI lineage: Bacteria > Bacillati > Actinomycetota > Actinomycetes > Micrococcales > Microbacteriaceae > Curtobacterium > Curtobacterium sp. MCBD17_026. The sequence continues at coordinate 2,374,414 of NZ_CP126281.1, forward strand.
TGCCGGTGATGTCGCGGAGCGCGTAGAGCTTCTTGTCCGCGGGCGCCAGGCCGGACCCGGCGGCGCAGATGACCGCGCCGACGTCCTGCAGCACCTGCATCATGCGGTCGTTCGTGATGGACGCCTGCCACCCGGGGATCGACTCGAGCTTGTCGAGCGTGCCGCCGGTGTGGCCGAGCCCGCGGCCGGACAGCTGCGGCACCGCGACGCCGAACGACGCCACCAGGGGTGCCAGCGGCAGGGTGATCTTGTCGCCGACCCCGCCGGTGGAGTGCTTGTCGACCGTCGTCTTGCCGAGCGACGAGAACGACATCCGCTCCCCCGACGCGATCATCGCGAGCGTGAGGTCCTTGATCTCGCGCCGGTCCATCCCGTTCAGGAAGATCGCCATCGCCATCGCGGCCATCTGCGGGTCCTCGACGTACCCGCGGGTGTACGCGTCGACGAGCCAGTCGACCTCGGCGGTGCTCAGGGCCCCGCCGGAGCGCTTCGTGCGGATGAGGTCGACGGTGTCGAACGGCTCGACGGCCATGTCAGTGCTCCTGCTGGTAGGTGGCGAGGGTCCGGGGCCCGAAGGCGTCCGGCAGGACCTCGTCGATGGTGCGGACACCGGAGAGCGTCTCGAGGAGCATGCCCTCGGTCGAGTGCTCGAACAGCAGCTGACGGCAGCGGCCGCACGGCATCAGGGTCGCCCCGTCGCCGTCGACGCACGTGAACGCGACGAGCTTGCCGCCGCCGGTCATGTGCAGCTGCGACACGAGGGAGCACTCCGCGCAGAGCGTCACTCCGTAGCTCGCGTTCTCGATGTTGCAGCCGGAGACGATCCGGCCGTCGTCGGTGAGCGCCGCGGCGCCCACCGGGAACGACGAGTACGGCGCGTAGGCGCGCCGCATCGCGGCCGTGGCGGCGTCCCGCAGGGCGCCCCAGTCCACGTCGTCGGCCGGGAGGCCCGTGGCGGCGTCCGTCGGGTCGGTGGCGGTGACCGCCTGGTCACCTGGTTGCTGCGTGTCGGTCATGTGTCGTGCCTCCAGGCCGTCAGCTCTTGATGTAGGGCTTGCCGGACGCGGCGGGGCCGCGCGACTGCCCGACCAGGCCGGCCACGGCGAAGATCGTCACCACGTACGGCAGCATCAGCAGGAACTCGCTGGGCACGGGTGAGTCGATCGCTCCGAGCGTGTTCTGCAGGTTCGACGCGAAGCCGAACAGCAGCGCCGCGAGCGTCGCCTTGATCGGGTCCCACCGGCCGAAGATGACGGCGGCCAGGGCGATGTAGCCGGCGCCCGCGGTCATGTCCTTGGTGAACGGCCCGACCGCGTCGAGGGTGAAGTACGCCCCACCGAGACCGGCGATCGCACCGGCGAGGGAGACGTTCCAGAACCGGGTGCTCGTGACGTTGATGCCCACCGTGTCGGCGGCCTGCGGGTGCTCGCCGACCGCGCGGAGCCGCAGGCCCCAGCGGGTCTTGAACAGACCGAAGGTGACGACGGCCACGGCGATGTAGGCCAGGTAGACGACGACCGTCTGCTCGAAGAACACCGGACCGATGACCGGGATCTGGTGCAGCAGCGGGATCTCGACCTTCGGGAACCGGATGCCGATGTTCAGGGTCTCCTCGTTCGGGGAGAGCACCTGCGAGTACAGGAAGCCGGTCAGGCCGGAGATGAACGCGTTGATCACGACACCGACGATGACCTGGTCGACCAGGTACTTGATGCTGAACGCCGCGAGGACGAACGACACGAGCATGCCGGCGACGAGCGCGGCGACGAGGCCGACCCAGGGCGACCCGGTGATCGACGCGACCATCGCGGAGCTGAACGCACCGGCGAGGAACTGCCCCTCGATCGCGATGTTCACCACGCCGACCCGCTCGGAGATGACGCCGCCGAGGGCACCGAACACGAGCGGGACGCTCAGGCTCAGCGCGCCGAGCAGCAGGCCGGGGATCGGCAGGGACGAACCGGCAGCGGCCCAGGTCAGGAACCCGATGACGAAGACGACCGCGAACACCGACGTGACCCACAGCGGGACCCGGCGGAGCGCCCGCGTCTCGATGAACGCGTACACGGTCAGGATCGCGAGCAGGACGATGACGACGATGCCCGTCCCGAGCGCGGGCAGCGGGACGTTCGGCAGCGCGAAGAAGTCACCGGCGTTCGCGAGGCGGAACGTGGTGGTGCCGGAACGCGGCAGCAGGCCGAACAGCACGATCGCGATGAGCGTGAACACGCCGTACCCGATCGGGAGCTTCCAGCTCCTGGTGGACTCGACCGGACGGTCCGCGAGCGGCGACGCGGGGGCCGCGGTGGGGCTGATGGTGCTCATGCGGCGACCGCCTTCTTGCTGGTCTTGCTCGTCTTCGTGCGCTTGCGTGCACCCGGCTGCGGGATCCGGAAGATCGCGCGGACGAGCGGCGGCGCCGCGATGAAGAGGACGATGAGGGCCTGGATGACCCCGACGATGTCGATCGGGATGCCGTTGGCGGCCTGCATGGCGTAGCCACCGTTCTTCAGCACGCCGAACAGGATGGCCGCCCAGAAGACGCCCCACGGCTTGGAGCGGCCGAGCAGGGCCACGGTGATGGCGTCGAAGCCGATGCCGGCGTCGATGCCCGAGGTGAAGCCCGACGTGACGGCGCCCTGCACCTGGTAGGCGCCGGCGATGCCGACCAGGGCACCGGAGATCAGCATCACCCAGATGGTCAGCGACGGGACGCTCATGCCGGCCACGCGGGCGGCACGGGGGTTCTCACCGATCGTGCGGAACCGGAAGCCGAGCGATGACTTGTTGACGAGCCACCAGACGACGACGACCGCGATGATCGCGACGACGAACCCGAGGTCCACGCCGTACCGCACGCCGAAGAGCTGCGGCAGGAGCGCGCTCTCCTTCGTGGCGGGCGAGATCGGGTTGCTGCTGCCGGGGGCCTGCAGCAGGCCCGGGGTGCGGAGCAGGTAGCTCACCAGGTAGAGCGCGACGTAGTTGAGCATGATCGTGACGACCACCTCGTTCGCACCCGTCCGGGCCTTGAGCACCCCGACGATTCCACCCCAGACCGCGCCGCCGACGATGCCGGCGATGATCGTGAGCGGGATGTGGATCACTGCGGGCCCGTCGAACGAGAACCCGACCCACCCGGCGGCAGCGGCGCCCATCAGGATCTGGCCCTGGCCGCCGATGTTGAACAGCCCGGCGCGGAACGACAGCGCGATCCCGAGCCCGGCGGCGATGAGCGGCACCGAGTAGTCGACGGAGCGCGTGAGCGGCCCGATCGCCTGCTGGAAGGACTCCGCGCCGAAGTTGAACACCGAGCCCTGGAACAGCGAGGCGTACGCGCCGCCGACCGCGGTGCCGACCGCCTGGAGCATGTCCGTCGGGCGGGCGAAGAAGTACCCGGCGGTGGCACGGACGTTCTCGTCCGTCACCGCGATGAGGATGCCGCAGGCGACCAGCGCGAGGACGACGGCGAGCACCGTGACGAGCACGGACCCGTTCAGGATCCCCTGCAGGGCGGCCTGCCAGCGGTCACCACCGGCTCCGTTGCGGCGTTCGGTGTCCTCTGCCGAGTCCGTCATCAGGTGCGGGGTCGACTCGACCTCCTGCAGACGGTCGTCGGTGAGCGGCGCGTCCGCTGTGCCGTGCGCAGCCGGCACCGGCTGCTGCGTGTTGTCTGGCGGTGGGGTGGTCACGCTGCCAGCTCCGTTCCTTCGGGGATCTCCCCGGCCATCATGAGGCCGAGGACGTCGCGGGGGGTGGTCGCGGGGACGATGCCGACGATGCCGCCGCGGTACATCACGGCGATGCGGTCGGCCAGGGCGACGACCTCGTCGAGCTCGGTGGAGACGACGATGACCGGCACACCGGTGTCGCGGGTGGCGACGATGCGCTTGTGGACGAACTCGATCGAGCCGACGTCGATGCCGCGGGTGGGCTGCGCGGCGACGAACAGCCGGAGTTCACGGCTCAGTTCGCGCGCCAGGACGATCTTCTGCTGGTTCCCGCCGGACAGCCGACCGGCCGCGGTGGTGCGACCGGGCGTGCGGATGTCGAACTCGGCGATCTTCTCGTCGGCGAAGGCGTCGCGTTCCGCCGACCGGATCGTGCCGGCGCGGACGAACTCGGCGTGGTCGGCCCGGTCGAGCATCAGGTTCTCGGCGATGGTGAACTCGCCGACCAGGCCGTCCTCCTTGCGGTCCTCGGGGACGAAGCCGACGCCCGCGTCGAGCACCTGCTTGACGCTCCGGCCGGTGAGTTCCTTGCCGTCCAGGGTGATCCGGCCGGCGTGGGCGGGCTCGAGGCCCATGATCGCCTCGGTGAGCTCGGTCTGCCCGTTGCCCTGCACCCCGGCGATCGCCAGGACCTCGCCGCGACGCACCGTGAAGGAGACGTCGTCGACGAGCACGATGCCGGACGGGTCGGTGACGGTGAGGTGCTCGACGAGCAGGGCGTCGTCGCCGCCGGTCGAGGGTTCCTTGTCGACCACGAGCGAGACGGCACGGCCGACCATCAGGGCGGCCAGCTCGTTGTTCGTGGCGGTCGGCGAAGCCTCGCCGACGACCTTGCCGAGACGGATGACCGTGATGCGGTCGGCGACCTCGCGCACCTCGCGGAGCTTGTGGGTGATGAAGACGATCGCGGTGCCGGCTTCGCGGAGCTGGCGCATGATGCCCATCAGCTCGTCGGTCTCCTGCGGGGTGAGGACGGCCGTCGGCTCGTCGAACACCAGCACGGAGGCGTCGCGGGACAGCGCCTTGATGATCTCGACGCGCTGCTGCACGCCGACGGGCAGGTCCTCGACCTTGGCGTCGGGGTCGACGTCGAACCCGAAGCGGTCGGAGATCTCCTGCACGCGCTTGCGGGCACCGGCCAGGTCGAGCCGCCCGCCGAAGGTGGTCTGCTCCTGCCCCAGCATGACGTTCTCGGCGACGGTGAACACGGGCACGAGCATGAAGTGCTGGTGCACCATGCCGATGCCGGCGCGCATGGCGTCACCGGGGCCGTCGAAGTCCTGCACCACGTCGTCGAGCAGGATCTCGCCCTCGTCGGCGTCGTACAGGCCGTACAGGACGTTCATCAGGGTGGACTTGCCGGCGCCGTTCTCACCCAGGAGGCAGTGGACCTCACCCGGCTCGACGGTGAGCGAGATGTGGTCGTTGGCGACCAGGGCACCGAACCGCTTGGTGATGCCGCGGAGTTCGAGCTTCATGTTCGGGAGTCTATTTCTGTCTCGCGCGCGCCACGCGGGCGCACGGTGTCGCGTGCACCCCGCGGATGCACGATGTGGTGTGCGCCACCCGGGCGCACGAGAACGCGGGCGAGGGATGCTCCCCCGCCCGCGTTCACCGGGTCAGGACTGGGTCTTGACCTTGATCGAGCCGTCGATGATGCCGGCCTTCACGTCGTCGAGCTCGCCCTGCAGGCCCTTGTCGACCTTGGACTCGAAGTCGTGGAACGGCGCGATGCCGACGCCGTCGTTCTCGAGGGTGCCCACGTACGGGTCCTTCGAGAACTTGTCGTCAGCCGCCTGCTCGACGACGTCCTTCACGGCCGGGCGCATGCCCTTCTCGACCGAGGTGAAGGCGATGTCCTTGTAGCGGGGGTCGGCCTCGTAGAGGTCGCTGTCCGCACCGATCAGGACGGAACCGTTGTCGGCGTCCTTGATGGCCTCGGCAGCGGACTGGTAGATCGGGCCACCGACGGGCAGGATCACGTCGGCGTCCTGGTCGAGGAGCGTCTGCGCGACCGACTTGGCCTGCGTGCCGGCCTCGAAGCCACCGGTGAAGGAGCCCTTGCCGGTGTCGACGTTCCAGCCGACGACCTTGACGTCCTTGTCCTTCTGCTCGTTGTAGTACTTCACGCCGTCCGCGAAGCCGTCCATGAAGATGGTGACGGTCGGGATCTGCATGCCGCCGAAGGTGCCGACGACGCCGGTCTTCGAGTAGGACGCCGCCGCGTAGCCGGCGAGGAACGCCGCCTGCGAGGTGTCGAACGTGATCGGCTTGACGTTCTTCGCGTCGATCGAGTTGTCGTCGATGATGGCGAAGTCGGTGTCGGGGTTCGCAGCGGCCTGCTTCTTCGTGGCGTCGGCCAGGTTGAAGCCGACGGTCACGACGAGGTTGCAGTTCTGGCCGATGAGCTGCTCGATGTTCGAGTCGTAGACGGTGGCGTCCTTCGACTCGGCCTCCTTGTAGGTGGCACCGAGGTCCTTGGCGGCGTCCTTCATGCCCTCGTAGCCGAGCTGGTTGAACGACTTGTCGTCGAACCCACCGGCGTCGGAGACCATGCAGGGGCGGAAGTCGGTCTTCTTCGCCGAGTCGGTGGTGGACGGCGCCGAGGCGCAGCCGGCCAGGACGGCGACGGTGCCGGCGAGCGCGAGGCCGCTGAGGACGACCTGTCGGGTACGAGATGTCACGGGTTGGTTCCTCCGGGGAGCGTGCCCGGACCACGTGCGTTCCGGGCGATCGTGGCGACAGTACACGACCGTCGGGCCGGTACAGGACCCGTTGCGGGGGTCCTGCGGATCGGTTACGGGATCGCGACCCCGCCGAAACGCGCCCGTAACGCGACGTCGCACACAGACCCCCAGTTCGAGGGGTTTGTCGGTGGAGCGCTACAGGACGTCGCCCCGGCCGCTGATCTTCAGCGCATCCACCACACTCTTCACCCGCTGCGCGTTCGCACTGGTGGTGACGAGCAGGGCGTCCGGGGTGTCCACGACGACGATGTCCTCGACGCCGATGAGCGAGATGAGCCGCTGGCTGTGCGAGATCACGATGCCGCTCGACGAGTCCGCCAGGATGCGGGCACCGTCCCCGAGCACGGCGAGGTTGTTCGGTCGACCACCGGACTGCAGCTTGGCGAGGGAGGCGAAGTCCCCCACGTCGTCCCAGTCGAAGTCACCGGGGACGACCGCCATGCGTCCGGCCGCGGCGGCCGGTTCGGCGACCGTGTAGTCGATCGCGATCTTCTCGAGCATCGGCCAGACGGCGTCGACGACGGCGCCGCGGGCCGAGGTGTCCCAGGCGTCGGCGAGTTCGTTGATGCCCGCCAGCAGTTCGGGCTTCGTCCGACCGATCTCGGCGAGCAGCACGTCGGCGCGCGCGATGAACATGCCGGCGTTCCAGAGGTAGTTGCCCTGCTCGACGTACGAGCGGGCGGTGTCCAGGTCGGGCTTCTCGACGAACGACTTCACCGCGTGTGCGGTCGGGGCACCCTCGATGTCGAGCGCGACGGTGTCCGCATTGATGTACCCGAAGCCGATCGCGGGTTCCGTCGGGGTGATGCCGATGGTCGTGACGTAGCCGGCGCGGGCGACGGCGACGGCCTCACGCACCGAACGACGGAAGCCGCGGGCGTCCCCGATGACGTGGTCGGCGGCGAACGAGCCGATGACGACGTCGGGCTCGCGGCGCACCAGGATCGCCGCGGCCAGGCCGATGGCGGCCGTGGAGTCCTTCGGCTCGCTCTCGAGCACCACGTTGTGGTCCTCGACGCCGGGCAGCTGCGACTCCACCGCGACCCGGTGCGCACGGCCGGTGACGACCATGATCCGCTGGTCGCCGGCGAGCGGCGCCAGGCGGTCCCAGGTCTGCCGCAGCAGCGAGGTGCCGGAACCCGTCAGGTCGTGCAGGAACTTGGGTGCGTCCGCGCGCGACAACGGCCACAGGCGCGATCCGATGCCCCCTGCGGGGATGATCGCGTAGAAGTCTTCGAGAGCGTCAGCCACGCGCTCACCGTACCGGTCCCACCGGGCGGATCCTGGGTGGTCTCCGCACGATTCCCGCATGCGGGCTCCCGCAGCGTCGGCCGCCGCGTTGTTCACCCGGCGCGCGCGTCCCGTTCACGTCGTCGGCCCCACCGGGTCACGTCACGCCCGGAGCATGGGCAGCACCATGAGCGCACGCAGCGTGGAGCGCGGCACGTCCCCCCGGACCGTCGCCGTCGTGACCGAGAGCTTCCTGCCCACCCTCAACGGCGTGACCACCAGTGTCCTGGCGGTCCTCGACCACCTGGAACGACGGGGTCACCGCGCGGTCGTGATCGCCCCGGACACCCCCGGCCTCGCGCAGTTCCGGTCGCGCAGCGCCGTCGAGCGCTACCGCTCCTTCGACGTCCACCGCATCCCCGCCGTCGCCTACCGCCAGTTCCCGGTGGCACTCCCCCACCCGGTGCTCGACACGATCCTCGCCGCCTCCGGCGCCGACGTGCTCCACGCCGCCAGTCCGTTCCTGTTGGGTGGGCGCGCGATCACGGCAGCCGGGAGGCTCGGCATCCCCTCCGTCGCCGTCTTCCAGACCGACGTGGCCGGGTTCGCCCGCCGCAACGGCCTGACCGCGACCGTCCCGTTGGTGCGGAAGATCCTCGGACGCATCCACGCCGGCGCCTCGCTGACGCTCGCCCCGTCGAGCGCGACGGCCGCGATGCTCGCCGAGGAGGGCGTGCCCCGCGTCGCCCGCTGGGGTCGCGGCGTCGACACCGAGCTGTTCCACCCCGCGCGCCGGTCGACCGGGCACGTGCGGGCACTCCGTCGCCGCCTGGCCCCGAACGGCGAGACCATCGTCGGCTACGTCGGACGCCTCGCCCCGGAGAAGGAGGTCGAGCGGCTCGCCGAGCTCGGCGGTGTCCCCGGCATCCGGGTCGTCGTGGCCGGAGGGGGTCCCTCACGCGCGATGCTCGAACGTCGGCTCCGGCACCTCGACGTCACCTTCACCGGCCCCCTGCGCGGCGACGCCCTCGCCGACGCGTACGCGGCGCTCGACCTGTTCGTGCACACCGGTCCGGCCGAGACCTTCGGGCAGACCCTGCAGGAGGCCCACGCCTCCGGCCTGCCCGTGATCGCGCCGGCGTCCGGCGGCCCGCTCGACCTGGTGGCCCCGGGGCTCGACGGCGAGCTCTACGACGCCGATGCCCCGCAGGCCCTGCGGCACGCGGTCCTGCGGCTGCACCACGACCGCGCGCTGGCGGAGCGGATGGGTTCCGTCGGTCGACTCCGCGTCGAGGGAACCACCTGGGAAGCCGTCGGCGACCAGCTCCTCGACCACCACGACACGGCCCGCACCATCGGCGCGCCGCCCGTCGGACGGGGCCTCCGGGCCGGTCGGGACGAGAAGGTCAGCGCCCGCGCATAGGATGGGTCGTGTTCCACACGAACACGAACGGCAAGGGCTCGCCGATCGGGCGAGCCCGTCCTATGGAAGGACGAGCTCATGGCTGAGCACACCGGCGGGGGTACGGCGACCGCGGTGCCCGACGCACGTATCGATGGGGAGCGTATCGATGCTCCACGGGCTTCTCGGACGCCACAGGGCACGCTCTACCGCGGTTCGATCGGGATGTGGTCGTGGGTCCTCCACCGCATCACCGGCGTGGCGATCTACTTCTTCCTGCTCGTGCACATCCTCGACACGGCGCTCGTGCGGCTCTCACCCGAGGCTTACAACGCGGTCATCGGCACGTACAAGACCCCGCTCATGAACCTCGGCGAGATCGCCCTGGTGATGGCCATCGTGTTCCACGCCTTCAACGGGCTACGGATCATCCTGATCGACTTCTGGTCGAAGGGCCCGAAGTACCAGCGGGCCATGTTCTGGATCGTCATGGTCCTGTGGGCGGTGGCGATCGCGGGCTTCCTGCCCCGCCAGCTCATGAACCTCGTCGCGGACTTCAACTGAGGGGCACGAAGATGACCACGCAGATCGTCGAACCTCCCCGCTCGGCCGCAGCCGCCCGCAGCACCACCAACTGGGAGAAGTGGGGCTGGATCTACATGCGCGCCTCGGGCGTGCTGCTCGTCGTGCTGATCTTCGGCCACCTCTTCGTCAACATGGTGGCGGGCGAAGGCGTCAAGCAGATCGACTTCGCCTTCGTCGCCGGCAAGTGGGCCAACCCCTTCTGGCAGGTCTGGGACTCGCTCATGCTGGTCCTCGCGCTCATCCACGGCTCGAACGGCATGCGCACGATCCTCAACGACTACGTGTCGAAGCCCGGCATCCGCAAGACCCTCCTCGTCGCGATCCTGGCCGCCTGCGTCGTGCTGATCGTCCTCGGGCTCCTCGTCTGCTGGACCTTCGACCCGTGCCCCGCCGGCGCCGCTGCCGCTGACCTGCCGTCCTTCTGCCCGGCGCAGTAGCACCACCACCGCTGCTGCCCGCGTTCCCACCGTCTACGGAAAGACCCCTGTGACCGAGACCACCGTCCACCACCACCAGTTCGACATCGTCATCATCGGCGCCGGAGGCGCGGGTATGCGAGCCGCGATCGAAGCCGGCCCGAAGGCGAAGACGGCCGTCATCTCGAAGCTCTACCCCACCCGGTCGCACACCGGCGCCGCGCAGGGCGGGATGGCCGCGGCCCTCGCGAACGTCGAAGAGGACTCGTGGGAGTGGCACACCTTCGACACGATCAAGGGCGGCGACTACCTGGTCGACCAGGACGCCGCCGAGATCCTCGCGAAAGAGGCCATCGACGCCGTCATCGACCTCGAGAACATGGGCCTGCCGTTCAACCGCACGCCCGAGGGCAAGATCGACCAGCGCCGTTTCGGTGGCCACACCCGCGACCACGGCAAGTCCCCGGTCCGCCGGGCCTGCTACGCAGCAGACCGCACCGGGCACATGATCCTGCAGACGCTGTTCCAGAACTGCGTGAAGCTCGGCGTCGAGTTCTACAACGAGTTCTACGCGCTCGACCTCATCATGGTCGACGTCGTCGGTGACGACGGTGTCACCCGCCAGCAGCCGGCCGGCGTCGTCGCGTTCGAGCTCGCGACCGGTGAGCTGCACGTCTTCCACGCCAAGGCGATGATCTTCGCGACCGGCGGCTTCGGGAAGATGTACAAGACCACCTCGAACGCGCACACCCTGACCGGCGACGGCGTCGGCATCATCTGGCGCAAGGGCCTGCCGCTCGAGGACATGGAGTTCTTCCAGTTCCACCCGACCGGGCTCGCCGGGCTCGGCATCCTGCTGACCGAGGGCGCCCGCGGCGAGGGCGCCATCCTCCGGAACGCCTCGGGCGAGCGCTTCATGGAGCGGTACGCCCCCACCATCAAGGACCTCGCACCCCGTGACATCGTCGCTCGCTGCATGGTGCAGGAAGTCGCCGAGGGTCGGGGTGCCGGACCGAACAAGGACTACGTGCTGCTCGACTGCACGCACCTGGGCGCCGAGGTCCTCGAGACGAAGCTGCCGGACATCACCGAGTTCGCACGCACCTACCTCGGCGTCGACCCCGTCGTCGAACCGGTGCCCGTGATGCCGACCGCGCACTACGCGATGGGCGGGATCCCGACGAACGTCAAGGCCGAGGTCCTGTACGACAACACCACCGTCGTCCCCGGCCTGTACGCCGCCGGCGAGTGCGCCTGCGTCTCCGTGCACGGCTCCAACCGCCTCGGGACCAACTCGCTGCTCGACATCAACGTCTTCGGCAAGCGCTCGGGCAACAACGCCGCCGAGTGGGTCCAGACCGCCGAGTTCCTCCCCCTGCCGGAAGACCCGGCGGCCGGCGTCCGCGGCATGCTCGACCAGCTCCGCGCCTCGACCGGCACCGAGCGCGTCTCCGCCCTCCGCAAGGAACTGCAGGAGGAGATGGACAAGAACGCGCAGGTGTTCCGCACGGACGAGTCACTCGCCCGCGTCACCGAGACCCTGCACACGCTCCGCAACCGCTTCATGCAGGTCTCCGTGCAGGACAAGGGCAAGCGGTTCAACACCGACCTGCTCGAGGCCGTCGAGCTCGGGTTCCTGCTCGACCTGGCCGAGGTCGTCGTCTACTCCGCGCGCAACCGCAAGGAGAGCCGCGGAGGCCACATGCGCGACGACTACCCGAAGCGCGACGACGAGAACTACATGCAGCACACCATGGCCTACCTGACGGGCGACCCGCACTCGTCACTCGCCGACGACCACATCACGCTCGACTGGAAGCCCGTCGTCATCACGCGGTACCAGCCGATGGAGAGGAAGTACTGAGATGACCGACACCCTGGTCTCCGACGCACCCCGCACCGGCACCGTGCAGGACGCTCCTCCCGGATCCTTCTCCGTCACGGTCATCGTCCGTCGCTTCGATCCCGACGTCGACGACGAGCCGCGCTGGCAGGACTTCGACGTCATGATGCTGCCGACCGACCGCATCCTCGACGCCCTGCACAAGATCAAGTGGGAGCAGGACGGGTCCCTGACCTTCCGCCGCTCGTGCGCACACGGCGTCTGCGGGTCCGACGCCATGCGCATCAACGGTCGCAACCGCCTGGCGTGCAAGACCCTGATCAAGGACCTCGACGTCTCGAAGCCGATCTACGTCGAGGCGATCAAGGGCCTGCCGCTCGAGAAGGACCTCGTCGTCGACATGGAGCCCTTCTTCCAGAGCTACCGCGAGGTGCAGCCGTTCCTGCAGTCCTCGTCGGCCCCGACGCCCGGCAAGGAGCGCGTGCAGTCCGTCGCCGACCGCGCCCGCTTCGACGACACCACGAAGTGCATCCTGTGCGCCGCGTGCACGTCGTCCTGCCCGGTGTTCTGGACCGACGGGCAGTACTTCGGCCCCGCAGCGATCGTGAACGCACACCGGTTCATCTTCGACTCCCGCGACGACGCCGCGAACGTCCGTCTCGACATCCTCAACGACAAGGAAGGCGTCTGGCGCTGCCGCACGACCTTCAACTGCACCGACGCGTGCCCCCGTGGCATCCAGGTGACGAAGGCGATCTCCGAGGTCAAGCAGGCGATCATGCGCGGCCGGGCGTAGTCCCGGCTCCGTCCAAGGCCCAGCACCACGCCGACCGATAGGCTCCCGACCATGACGTTCGCGGACACCCGCCCCATCCTCGACCAGCTCGGCTACACGACCCGGTACGTGCAGCTCCCCGGCGAGACCCTGCACGAACCGCCGGTCGAGGGGGCGCTCCGCATCGTCCAGACCGACGCGTCCGGCTACGCGCTCGAGGTCGTCGACTACGGCACGGCTCGACGTCTCGCGCAGGCCACGGGCGAGGACGACGCGGTGGAGATGCTGCGCCGGTTCCTGAACCGACCGTTCCCGGAACCGCGCGACATCCCCCGGCACGAACTCGAGGGACTCCGTGACCGTGCGGCGTCGACCTACCCGCAGCTCGCGCAGCAGGTCGCGCAGGCCGGCGAGCAGGGGCTGACCATCCAGATCCCGGCCGGCGTCCCCGTCGACCGCATCGGTGGCCCGGATGGCTACCTGCTGCACCCGCTCGACACCCCGCTGCCCAGCCGGTCGCTGCCCCCGCACGTGACCTCGTCGCCGGAGACCCACCGGTACGTCGTCGACCGGCCGTTCCTGGTGAACGTCCGCTTCGTCCAGCCGTGGTTCGAGCAGCCGGGCGGGGCCCTGCGCTTCCAGATCGCCGACCCGTCGGCCACCGTGCGTGACCTGGTCGTCGACGGTGCGCTCGTCCGTCTCCGGGTGGTCTGAGCCCTCCGACACACGAACAGCCCGCCCCACGCTCGACGCGTGGGGCGGGCTGTTCTGGTCCGTGGAACTACCGCAGGTCGGGGCGGTCGTACTGCGCGCCGGCCGGGCTCGACGGCAGGCAGCCGAACACGATCGCGGCGGCGCTGACGAAGAGCGCGATGAGCCAGAACGGGCCTGCCAGGTTCGCATCGTGCACGCGACGCCAGCCCAGGGCGATGCCCGGCACGATCGTGGCGAGCCACCAGAGGAAGTAGAGCCCGAGCAGCACGAAGGCGAACGGAGACGGCGCGCTGCTCCCCGTGGGGTTGCCGTACTCGTCGACGGCGCCACTCGCCCCGACCGTCGCGAAGAGGACGGCGTAGAACCCGCCGAACAGCACGATGGTCACGATGGCGTTGGCGAGCACCGCGTACCAGAACTCACCCCGGCTGGCGCGGCCGTCGAACCGGGCGTACTTCTTGAAGAACCGGGTGAACGCGTCGAGGAACCCGATGCCGTACCACGGTGCCCAGAGCGGCGGGACCCCGTCGGGACCGAGCGGGATCGGCTGCGCGAACTGCGGGTACGGGTCGGCGTACGGCTGCGCGTACGGCTGCTGGTACGGCTGCTGCCCGTACCCAGGCTGCTGCCCGTACCCAGGCTGCTGCCCGTACTGGGGCTGCTGCCCGTACTGAGGCTGCTCGCCGTAGCCGGGCTGCTGCCCGTAGCCGGGCTGCCCCTGCGACTGGTCGCCGTCCGGCTGGCCCCACTGGGGCGTCCCGCCGTTGCTCATCGGTTCGTCCCGGGCCGGTCGTACCGTGCGCCCTGCGGGTTCGACGGCAGTAGCCCGAAGACGATGCCGGCGACGCCGATGAACAGCGCGATGATCCAGAGCGCCCCGGAGAGGTTCGCATCGTGCAGGCGTCGCCAGCCGAGGGCGAGCGACGGCACCAGGGTCGCGAGGCCCCAGAGTGCCAGCAGGACGAGCACGACCCAGAAGACCGGCGGGACCGGGTCGACCACGGTGATCTCGTTGCCGTAGTAGTCGACGGTCCGGCTGTTGAGCGTGGTGAGGCGGATGACGGTGCCGATGGCCACGAGTGCCCCGGTGACGATCGTGTTCGCCAGGAACCACCACCAGAACTCACTCCGGCTCGCACGACCGCTGAACGTGGCGTACTTCGCGAAGAAGCGCGCAACTGCCTTCGGGAACGAGATCCCGTACCACGGGGCCCATCGCGGCGGCGTCCCCGCGGCGTCGGTCTGCTGACCGGGCTGCTGCGGGGGCGCCCACTGCTGCGTGCTCTCGGTCATCGGGCGCCCTGCGGACGGTCGAAGCGCGCACCCCGCGGGTTCGAGGGCAGCAGGCCGAAGACGATGCCGACGATGCCGACGAAGATCGCGATGATCCACAGCGCGCCCGTCAGGTTCGCGTCGTGCAGGCGGCGCCAGCCGAGGGCGAGCGTCGGGACGATGATCGCGAGGCCCCAGAGCAGGAACAGGATGCCCGAGATGACGAACAACGCCGACGGCTCGGTGACGGTCGACTGGACGCTGGTGGACGTCGAGGACGACATCGACACGGTCGAGCGCTCGGAGGTCGCGAAGCCGATGCCGTACAGGATGCTGAGGACGATGGTGACGATCCCGTTCGCCAGGTACCACCACCAGAACTCGCTCCGGCTGGCACGACCGCTGAACGTCGCGTACTTCTTGAAGAAGCGGCCGACGGCCTTGCCGAAGGAGATCCCGTACCACGGTGCCCAGAGCGGCGGTTCGCCGTTCGGTCCGGTCGGCGGCTGCTGGCCGTACTGCGGTGCTCCGGCGTACTGCGGTGTGCCGCCGAACTGGGCGTTCGGCTGGCCGTTCGGATCCTGCGGGTACTGGTCGCTCACGTGGTCCCCCTCGAGTGTTGGCTGATGTTCACGGTCGAGTCAACCAGAACTCCTGAGGGGCCGTCAGAACCGGTACGACGCGTCAGCCCTGCAGCGGGCGGTCGTACTGCTGCCCCTGCGGGTTCGACGACATCAGGCCGACGATCAAGGAGAACAGGATGCCGATCGGCGGGATCACGAACAACAGCGCGAGCAGGCCGCTGAGGTTCACGTCGTGCAGGCGCCGCACGGTCAATGCGATGAAGCCGAGCGCGCAGGCCAGGCCCCAGAGGCTGCCGAGACCGTCCGAACCGTCGTCGATGAACGGCAGCACGTTGAACCCGTTGCCGATGATGCCCGCGGCCGCCGAACCGATGAGGTACCAGAGTGCCCAGAACCAGTACTCCGACTGGCTGGCCCGGCCGTCGAACCGCACGAACTTCTTCCAGAAGCGCAGGAACGCCTGGGGGAAGGGGATGCCGTACCAGGGCGCCCAGAGCGGCGGAGCGGACCTGCCACCACTCGGCCGTCCCGGACCGGGCTGCGCCGACTGGTTGTACGGGTCCCGGGGCGGGTACTGGTCACTCATCGGTGGTTTCCTTCCGGGGGGCTTTCGGTCCACACAGAGTGTGGCATTCCCCCGAGCCGGCGAGCGTCATCCGTGCGAACGACTCCTGTCCCGACCGTGCACCTGACCCGACCGTGCGGTCAGGGCAGGAGCGCGAGCTTGCCCCCGGGGTGCCCTGACTCCAGCAGTTCCGCCGCCGCCTTCGCCTCGGACAGCGGGAACGTCCGTCCCACCGGGACCTCGAGCTGCCCCGCACCGGCGAGGTCGATGAGGCGCTGCCGCACCGAGTCACGGAACGCCTTGCTGGCCGGCTGCGCGCCGCCCACCGCGGCGATGCCGTCCCCTGCAGCCCGCGCCTGCGCGGCGATCGTCACGATCCGTGACCGGTCCGCGACCAACGCGAGCGAGACGTCGACGGCCTCGTCGGTGCCGACGCAGTCCAGTGCCACGTCGATCCCGGAGGGTGCGAGGTCACGGACACGGGCCTCCAGGCCATCGCCGTACTGGACCCACTCGCCACCGAAGCGTCGCACGACGTCCGCACCACGTTCCGACGCGGTGCCGATGACGCGGGTGCCGCGCAGCCGCAGCTGCTGGAGCAGGCTGACGCCGACCGCGCCCGAGGCGCCGTGCACCAGGACGGTGTCGCGCCCCTCGGCACGGGTGACGCGGAGCATGTCGGCGGCGGTCGAGCCGGCGAGGAGCAGGTTGGCGGCCTCCGGGAAGCCGAGCGACGCGGGCTTCGCGAAGACGTCGGCCGCGGGCACCGTGACCGACTCCGCCCAGCCGCCGCTGATGCGGAACGCCAGGACCTCGTCGCCGACCGCTCCCCCGCCGGACGCGATCTGCGTGTCGGGGCCGACGGCGGACAGGACGCCGGCGACCTCGTACCCGACGGCGATGGGCAGGTCCGCGGGATCGCCCTGGCGGGTGTGCTTGGTGTCCGCCGGGTTCATGCCGGCGGCGCGGACGGCGATGGTGACCTCGCCGGAGGCGGGCGCCGGCACCTCGGTGTCGACGTACTCGAGGACTTCGCTGCCGCCGAACCGTGGTGCCACCCAGTGCTTCGTCATGCGTGCGACGGTACGCCGATGGCCTGCTGGCGGGACGAGCCACGATCGACTGACCGGCCTCGTGCTGCCCTTCCGGCACGACGCCGGATGGTCACGAGTGCTCGCGCCGGTCAGGGCGTGGTCGCTTCCGTAGCTCCTGGTACCAGGCGGAGCCTTCGACACGGCGGACGAGATCTTCGACGGCCGCCTCGCGGTCGCCGCTCTCGCGAGTCGATTCATCCGTGCCGCGATCGCTGGTCGTGGACACTCGCCATCCGTACCGTTCAGCTCCGCACGCGACTGACTCATGGAATGACCACCGCCTTCGGACAAGCGTCGGACGCCAACCGAGGTCGAATCTCCGTGCCGGGCCAGGCGCAGTGGTGCGAGTCACGCTCGCCGGCATCGCCGTCTTCGGACAGCCAGGCTCGGCGCACACCCGGGGCCGCGGAAGGACGAATCGAGTGATTCGGGACTAGATGCTTCCCACTTGTGTACCCGGAGAAGACCCACTCACGATCTCGATCACCTCGGCGAGCGAACGCTCCCGGACCCAAGCAAGCCGGTAGACCAGTGACCACTCGATGTCGGAGAGCGTTCGCACGATGTGTTCCTCACCGTCGATGTGCCACCGAAGCTCTCTGTCTGAATTGTCCTCAATCAGGTCGACTCCTGCAGGCGTCATCGCCTTCCCGTCGAACCACGGCGCATCATTTCGGGCTTCACCTTCTCGCACCAAGACGTAGCGCTCGGCGTCGGCCAAACAGCTGAACCACGCGAGAGGCCAGCTGCTCCCCTTGTCACGAATCTCGAACTTGTACCCAGAGCCGTCGGAAGCAATCCGGAAAGCGGTCTCCGGTGTGCCGTACTCGAAAACGATCCGCTCATCGCGCTTGATGCCGGGTATCGAAGAGAGGTCCGGCGGTTCATTGCCCACGAACGCTCCGAGCAGATCGGCGTCAAGTCGCCGAAGGCCAGTCCGATCAATCAAGCGTGAAAGCCCTTCTCGTCATCGACGGCAGCATTCCTTCGTCAGGTCTGCTCCGCAGCATCGTCATCGCATCGACCGGAGTTCCGCGTGAGGTCACGACCTGTACGTGCGGACCGCCGCCCGGCTGACCGAATGCCGCGTCGATACGACTCACCTTGAGCTCCCGCCCGCGATCCCGGTCGACCGCGTCGGTGGGCCGGATGGTTGGCTCCTCAACCCGTTCGGCGCGTCGTTCGAGTCGAGGCCACTCCCGCCCAACGCCTTGTCGCTCCCGTCGAGCGTGCACCCTCACGTCACCGACGGCATCGTGCTCGTGCATGCGCAGATCACACTTCCGTGGTTTGGCAGCCCGGCGGAGCGATCCGGTTCTCCATCGCCGAGGACACCGTGACGATCCGGGACCTGCTCGTCTGCGGTCAGCTCCGGAGGATGCCCGGCAGCGACTGATCAGACGGTGGCATCGGCGAACGCTGCACGGCCATCCCACAAGTGCTCGGGCTTGCCTCCGAAGCACTTCTGCCGACCGTCCGATTCGGCACGAAAGAACACTCGATCCGCACGGACCCACTTCGGATAGCTCATCGTCCTCAGTCATCTCACGGAGACAGCTCGGTGAATCTCGGTGACGTCGTTCGCCTGCAGGGAGGCCCACACTTCATCCACAGCGGAAGCGGAATCCAGCGTTTCGTCAGCAATGAGATAACGGCCGCCGTTGCCCGGCTGGACACGAACACGAGAGGTCGACGTCTGCACGATTCCAAGACGATCAGAAACCCACGTGCGCTGCCCGATTACCGGCGCGAACTTGCCTCGTCCTTCGGCTGCCACGGCAGCGTCATCGTCATAGACCGCTGCCGAATCCGGATCCCAAGCTGACACGAGGCCCCGCAGTACGCCCTCGACGAGGTCGGAGTCGATCGAGAGACGCTCTCCGTCGCGCAGTGGACCCGCGATAGTGATCTGCACCGTGTTGGAAGGCATGCGCTTCACTGCCCTCGCGGATCCGACCCGGAATCTCAGCGCAAGATGACCAGCGCTGCCCTCGCGGTACACGTTCAGGATGTACCCGCGTGCCGGGAATGCGACCCCCTCGGCGTCACGGTAGACGTGTGCGGAGAGCACCAAGGCGAGAGTTGCAGGATCCGGTAGGATACTGCGGTCATCGTCGGTGAGCGTCCACCCGTCGCCAGGGCCAAGGAATTCGTCGTACGCGGCGAGCTGGTCTGCGATTCGTCCAGCCAAGTGTCCGGGCAGCTCTTCTCGTGCGTCCCACACGGCACGAGCGTTCACCTGCGCAGTCCGGAGCCAAGAAGGAAAAGGCATCCGACAAATACTCCGTTCTCATCGGCGTCAAGATGACCGTCAGATCATCGCCGTCGTTCCCCACGCCTCGAAGAAGCCGTCGAACGGCGTCCGCTGCGTACGGATCCCACACATGCCATTCTAATCGAGCCCCTTCAGGCAAGGCGGCGATCTGGTCCTCGGCCTGCTCGATCATCTTGGGAATCCGCTTGCTCCAGTACGGACCAGACGGGTCCGCGAACGCAATTCCTCGGTCCAATGCCTTCGCATCGAAGAACACCTGCTGTAGGGGGTGTCCGCGTTCAGTCATGCCGTCGAAGTCGACGGTAGCGCCGTCTTCCGTACCGCGTGCCCGTCAGCGGTCCGGCACCACGGTCCACCGCTCCTCGATCACCGAAAAGTCCGACACCGCGAATCGCTCCACAATCTCGCGCCCTCGAGGAGCCCAGGTCGTGGAAGGTTCCGGAACGCGCCCAATCACCACAGAGACCCGAACTGAGTTAGTGCCCGAGGAACTTCTTGCGGAGCTCCTTGTGCCGGACGAATCCTTGCACACGGTTCACAAAATCGTCGACGGCTGCGGAGCGGTCCGAATAGTCGTTGACGGACTCCTCCGTGCTTCGTTCGTTCGTCGTTGAGACCCGCCATCCGTCTGCAGTCTTGTAGATGCAAGAGGTGTCCACGTCGTTGGAGGGCCGCCGCATCCAGCAGAAGGGAACACCTGCGGCTTCGGCAAGGGCGAGTTCGCGCGTGGCGTCGATGTCATCCATGAGTTCGTCCTGTTCTCAGTGCCGAAGGAGTTCGCGGAGCACGCCGAGCGCCTGGAGGATCCCGAGCGGCAGCGGCATCTCATCGGTTCAGCGCCAATCCCAGGAGAACTTTCACTCGAGCGCGTCGAGCGCGTCGAGCGCCGAGGGATCCAGGTCTGAGTGAAGTCGCGAGAAGTTCCCCTTGACCAGATCCATCCCGCAGATCAAGTCGTTGTCGACGGAGGCCCAGTCGATCTGTGACAGCGTCTCATAGTCGCGCATGACCTCCTCGAGATCACGGTGAACCGTGTCGGGAAGCGACTCCGCTTCGATCCAGGACTCACCGGGTGTCGCACTGCGCCCCTTCCCGATCAGTTGCACTACTGCTTGGCTGAGAGCGACATCCACGACCAAGTGCGGTCCTTCCGTTCAGGCCAGGTCGCCCGGGCGGGGCTGAATGCCGGATCCACCTTCACGCTCTTTGTGATCGCCGGGTTGTTCTTCAGAGGCGGGATCCGCTCCCAATCGTTCCTCCACCGCCGCCCGTACCCAATATCCGTTGTTACGCTCGTGGCATGACGTTCGAACAGCTTCGCGCTGACCTCGATGGCCGGGGCTTCGGCCTGGAGCTGGTAATCCTCCCTGGCGATCCGCCAGCCGGGCCCCCTCCCGAGGGTGCACTCCGGGTGGTGCAGGTCGGGCAGGCCTTCGAAGTGCAGTGCATCGACTACGGGCAGCCTCGGGTCGTCGTCAAGGCCCCTGACGAGGACGCGATCGGGCGAGCACTTCTGGGGTTCCTCGACCGGCCGATCCCGCCGGTGCTGACGATGGCCCCGTCGGAGGTCTCCGCGATCGAGGACAGACTCGCTCCGTACTATCCGCAGCTCCGCGAGCAGATCACGGCGAGTGGTGGTGCGAGCTTGATCCAACTCCCGCCTGGGATCCTCGTGGACCGCATCGGCGCGTTCGACGGCTGGCTCTTGACCCAGCTCAACGCTTCGTTCGAGTCTCGCTCCCTGCCGCCGACGGCGCTTCGGGAGCCTTCCGGAGTGCACCAGTTCGTGACCGAGGCGACCGTGCTCGTGCGAGCATCGATCGTGCCTGCCTGGTTCGGACAGCCCGGCGGTGCCATCCGCTACACGATCGCCGACGAGTCTGTGACCATCCGCGACCTCCTCGTCGAAGGTTCTCTTCGACGGATCTCCGTGCCTGTCAAAGCGCAGACTCCTTAGCCAAGCCGAAGCGATCGAGCGCGACTCGGGGATCGGTTTCCGGTCTACCGGACTCGATGACGGAAGCCCTTCTGGTCATCGACCGCAGAATTCCTTCCTTAGGTCTGCCCCGCAGCATCGTCATCGCATCGACCGGATTTCCACCTGAGGTCACGGCCTGCACCTGCAGACCGCCACCCGGCTAACCGAATGCCGTGCTCGTGCATGCGCAGACCACACTTCCGTGATTCGGGCAGCCCGGCAGAGCTCCGGAAGATCACCGGCAGCGACTGCTCCGACAGTGGGATCGGCGAACCCTGCGCGGCCATCAGCCGCAAGCGTTCGGGTTGCCTCCGAAGCCACTTCTCACTCGGGGAGGGCCGCCCCCGAGAATGCTCGCCGAGAGTCGACCTCGAGCGCACCCCGTTCGATGTCAGCTACGGGTACCCGCGCGACCGTTGCGAACTGCACCGCCGGGGCGATGAACCGCCCGCCTCCGAACCACGCTCGGTGAGGAGATCCGCGGACCGTCCATTCCAGAAGGTTCCTCTCGTTCTCCACACTCAGCGACATCCCATCGGGGAGTTCCTCGGGACGGTCGAGGAGCCAGTGCCCCAGCTCAAGGCCGGCCCGATAGCGAAGGGCACCAGACGCTGAAGCGGCAATCCGCCGCGCAGCGTCCTCGCCTGCTTCGAACGCCACCCCGGTCCAGTCACCGGATCCCCTGTCGCCTTTCCACGCGTGAACTGCTCCGCCTCGAACGACGTAGCGCTCCAGCGTCTCCCGATCACCGAACTCGACGAGCCCCGGCTCCGTCACGACCAGATCGTGTCCAGCGCGGCGCAGGAGGTCTTCGAGGAGTTCGAGGTGCGGGATAGCGATGCGTTCGTCCCTCACGACGGGATGCCGAGCTCGCGGAGGTCCGCAGACGAGCGGAAACTCACGGGAGGACCGGGGTCGATGAACCTGACTTGGCCCCCTTCCTGATGCCCGAATGCTGGAGCGATCTCGCTCACCTCGATCTTCAGCCCCTGCCCCTCGAAAGCAGCGGCGTCAAAGTCGTACGTCCGGTAGGCCTCGCTGAGGTTGGACGGTGGAAGGGCGCGCTGTTCGAACGAGGTCCCCGCGAACGAGAAGAAGTTGCCGGACTCCTTGCCCAGCCGGTCGAGTTTTGAGCCGTATCGCTTGACGAACCCGTGCGGATTTAACCAGTTGATGAGGTGCCCGGCGACGGCGTCAGCGTTGCCGGGGTCCTCGGGCAGGTACGACTGCCGTTCCTCGTTCCAGTCGATGTAACGGTCTTCCCAGCTGTCCCGCGTGAGGTAATTGCCGTCGGCGTCCTTACCGTATTCGTCGTATCTCCGTGCCGATCGAAGCGCAGACTGGGTAGCGACAATCGGTTCGGGCACCCGTGCGCTGAGACCGGTGACAGCAGAGTGGCCCCGAGCTGGATCAGTCACCTGACGAACGCCTTTATTGTGATCATGGGGCCAGCCCGGCTCGCGGGTCTCCTTCGAGGAACTGCGCAGCGTCGACCGCCGCACCGTCGGGAGCGATGATCTGCACCTGAAGACCGCCGCTGGGCTTGGCAAATGCGGGGTCGATCCGACTGACCTCGATCGAGTACCCGTTACCCCTGAGCGCGACGGTGTCGATGTGGAACACGGAGTCGAGTACCGCACAATGCGCTGCAGGTCAGCAGTCCGGCAGGGAGCCAAGGACTGCCTACCGTGCGGCCGAAGACGCAGCTGCGGCGAACGCTGCGCGGGAATCAGCCGCAAGCGCGCACGATTCGATCAGCGCGATGGGCACGCGCGCCACGGTGGAGAATTGCAGCGCCGATCCCTTCGGGAGCGCGCCGCCGAACCGGGCTCGGTGTTCCGTTCCCGAAGCGACCCACCGGAGGACGATACCGTCGCCGTCAGGGTGCAACGCAAACCCTTCAGGGAGCTCCTCTTCGCGGTCGAGGAGCCAATGTGCGATCGGCAAACCACGGGCCTCGCGCAGGTATCCGCTGGCGTCCGCGACGATCCACCGTTCCGCATCAGCCGCCGACTCGAACTCTGTGCCTGTCAGCGCGCCCGTCCCTCGGTCTCCGCGCCACTCGACCACCGAGGTGTCCGACACCGCGAACCGCCGCATCGTCTCGAAATCGCCGTACTGGACCCTGTGCGGCTCGACGACGACGCGGTCGTTCCCGGCCCGCCGGAGGGCACTCTCGAGGAGTTCCAGGTGACGAAACACCCCCGGAGGGTCCTTGATCATGACAGGACCCCGAACCTCTTGAGGTCAGTTACGGAAACGAACTGGGGAGGATCTCCGGGCCGGAAGAAACGCACCTGCAGTCCCCCGCCAGGATGGCCGAAGGCCGGAGCGATCTCGCTCACCTCGATCTTCAGCCCCTGCCCCTCGAAAGCAGCGGCGTCGAAGTCGTACTTCCGATAGGCATCGCTGAGGTTGGACGGTGGAAGGGCGCGCTGTTCGAATGAGGTCCCCGGGAAGGAGAAGAAATTGCCGGACTCCTTCCCGAGCCGGTCGAGTTGCGGGCCGTACTGCTCGACGAACCTGTGCGGATCCACCCAGTCGATGCGGTGCCCGGCGACGGCGCCGGCGTTGCCGGGGTACTCGGGCAGGTACGACTGCCAGTCCTCGTTCCAGTCGATGTACCGGTCTTCCCAGCCGTCCCGCGTGAGGTAGTTGCCGTCGGCGTCCTTGCCGTACAGGCCGTTCGGATTGCCCCAGTCGTCGACGAGAGCGCGCACTTCGTCGCTCATCCCCGCGCCCTTGTACGTCGGGTCGTCAGGAGCTCGGTAGTTCTCACCGAGCTCGTCGAAGTGGAGGTGCGGCTGGCCGTAGCCGGGCCGCTCGGCATCGCCCCGGGCCGACTCGTCACGCTCCCAGCCGGGACCACTGGGATCGTCGGAGAACACCGGGTCCGTCGAACGGTCGTAGTGGTGCGGGGGCGGAGTCCCGGACCCGTCGTGCCCGTCGCCGTCCGGCCGACCACCACCGGCGCCGTGATCGGCATCCGTGCCGTGGCCCGACCCACCGTGCCCGGCCGAATCGCCCCCGTGCCCTGCCCCGCCGTGCGACCCCGACGTTGAACCGCCGTCGCCTGTCGTCGTCTCACCGTGCTCCCCGCGCCCACCGGCCCCCACGAGCGCCGGCTCCCGCTCCGGCGCGTGCACCGTCGCGTCGCCGCCGTCGGCCCGCGCATTCGCGTCGCTCCCCGCCCGCACGTCCGTGTCCGCCTCGGTCCGAGCAGGCGGCACCTCGACGTCGGTGTCGCCGTGCCGTCCGTGCAGGTAGTCACCGAGCCCGGTCTTGAAGTCGGCGAGGCGCCCGGTCGACCCGACGGCGTCGTCACCGACACCCTTGGTCATGATCGTCTTGAGCTCATCGAGCCTCGGCAGCACCTTGGTCAGGCCCTTCGAGACCCACGCGCCGGCGTCGACGAGGTCGAGGTACTTGCCGGCCTTGCCGACGGCCCCCGCGACTTCGCCGACCTTGCCGACGGCGCCGAGCTTGCCCGCCTGCCCGACGATCGGGACTGCGATCGAGCCGATCCCCCACAGCGCCTGCCCGGCGGCACGACCGGGGTCCCTGCCCCATTCGTCCCAACCGACGGTGGCCTTGATCACCTGGGTCCACGCCTCACGCTGGAGGTCGGGGTCCTTCTGCATGGTCTGCGTGTTGACGCCGGTGAGGGCGAGGACTCCGCTCCACGACGTCGCCGCGGTCTCCAGGTGGAAACCCGTGCCGTCCAGACCGACGAGGGTGCCGAGCCCCTTCACGGTGCCCCAGATGCCGTCGACGACGACGGCCTTGAGCATGTTCGGCAGGAAATCGACGGTCTTCTCGGAGCACGATTCCTTGCGCTCCGACGCGGTCCCCCACGGCAGCTTCGTGCCGGCGGGCAGTTCGTCGTACCCGTATGCCAGAGCGTCGTCCGAGCCACTGCCGCTCATGGCGTGCAGCGGTTGCAGGCCGGACAGCCCGCGGATGGTGTTCGCGCAGGTGCGCTCGGCAGCCTGGTAGGCCACCACCTGGGCGGCGACGCCGTTGATGATCGCGTTGTTCTCGTCGGTCAGGGTCTCGTCCTGGTCCCAGGACTCGACAGTGGCGTTGTTGCCGTACTCGGTCGTCGCGGTCTTCGGGGTGAACGCATCGACGTCGCGGTGCAGCTGCTCGGCCCGCGTGACGTACGCCTTGAGCGCGGCGACGATCGGCGTGACCTCGGTGACGAACGTGTCGAGCGCCTTCGCAGCGGTGTCCAGGTCGTCGCCGAACGTCGTGCCCTGGGGCCCGATGGGCGTCATGACCGCGAAGAGTTCCTGGTCGCTCGGGCCCTCGTAGGAACCGGAGATGCCGCTCCAGGCGGTGACGATGTCGGCCGTGCCGTCGCGGACGGCGGACGCGACGGTTCGCAGCGAAGCGGCGCCGCTCGTGATCGCCTCGAGCTGGACGTCCGTGTACGGGATGGCTCCCGTCTTGACGACGCCGGTCACCGGTCGAACATCCCGTCGAACGCGCGGAAGTCGCCGTTGGTGGACGCCGTGACGGCGTTCGCCTGTGCCGTGGCAGCACCCATCTCGTCGTCGCCGTGGACGATGGCACGTGTCGCGCCGGCAGCGCCGTACAGCGACGCCTGGATCCGGTTCTGGATCCCCGTCAGTGTGGCCTGCCGGTGTTCGAAGAACCCGGCGAGCGCCTCACCGATCACCTGGGACTGTGCTGCCGTCGCTGCGTCCTGCACGACTGCTCCGACGCCCTGGATCGATCCGTCCGCGGATCCGCCCAGAGCGTTGTTCATCGTCGTGGTCTTGGTCGACACGTCCGTCAGCACAGCTTCGACCCCGGCGGGGTCGACCCGCCATCCGTCGACCACGTCAGCCGATGTTGCCGACGGCCGACTTCGCCTTGCTGATGGCCGACTGCGCCGACTCGTCGTTCGACTGCAGCGATGCACGCAGCGTGGCGATGATCTGCTTGACCTCGCCGGCGACGGTGTTCCACCGCTGTTCCTTGGCGTGGTACTCGTCCGAGACGCCGTCGGCCTGGTAGTCGGCCATGGCTGCCTTCACGTCCGAGTCACGCTGCGCGATGAGCGACTCGAGCTGCGCCGCCACGGCGTTGAAGTTGTCCTGTGCGTTCTGCGAGGCCGCGACGTCGTAGTCGCGACGATCTGCCTGGTTGCCACCGCTCATGGTGTTCTCTCCCTCTCCCCGAAGATCCGTCAGGCGCGGCCGCTGAAGCGGGCCGCGTCGAAGTTCGAGCTGCCCTCGAGCGAGCTCGTGGACTGCGCCATGTCCTGGTCGCCTTCCTGGAACGAACGGTCCATGCCCGAGATGCCCTGCAGCACGCTCGCGAGCGCACCGTTCAGCTCGTTGGCGATGGTGTCGGTCTCGGCCTTGAAACGGTCGAAGGCCGCTCGACCGGCACCGTTGAACCGACCCTGCAGCGGCTCGGCCGAGTCGGCCAGCTTGCGGACGAGCGTCCCCAGGTCACCGGAAGCACCGGACGTCTGCTTGGTCAGGTTGGTCAGGACCTGAGCCCCCATCGCGAACTTCATCGCGCATCCTCTCCGTCGTTCCCCCACCCCGAACGGGTGACAGCGAATACCCGCAGCGTAGACCACGTCCGCCGCGCGCGTCACCCCCGGGTTCTGACATGATCGTTCCTGCCGAGGGGAGGTGGGGCATGTCGTCGATCGTGGTCGAGTCCGTGGTGCCCGTGCTGACCTGTGGTCGCTGCGGGCTCGCGACGAGCCAGGGCCAGCGCTTCTGCACCGACTGCGGCGCCCTCCTCGGGCGCACGGTCGGCTCCGCCGAGTACGACGCCCTGCAGGGCGTCGCCACAGGCTCGGCCGGTGCTGTCCTCCTCGCCCGGCTGGTGGACGTCGTCGTCTGCCTGCTCGGTGGTGCCGCCGGCGCCGCCCTCCTCTTCCTCGCCCACACCGCGGTCCCCTCCTCCGCCCCCGTGGGCACCGCCGTCGCCGGCGCGGTCGCCGGGCTCGTCGTGACGACCGCGATCGTGGTGATGCGTGCCTCCAGGACGGGCCGCGGGCCGGGCGGGCTGCTCCTCGGTACGCGCGTCGTCGACGTCGACGACGCGCTGCCCGCCGGGCCCGTCCGACAGCTCGCCCGACTCGGTGGCCGTCGGCACGGGCGTGCGCCCGGAGCCGGCCCGTGGGCCGCGGCGACGGGCACGCTGACCGCGTCGCTGCACCGTGGACGAGAGCCGCTCGACCCAGCGGTGCCCGCGCTCGGCACGGCCTTCGGTGCCGCCGCGTCGGCGGGTGTCCGTCCGGGGTCGACGCCGCTGCCCGGAGGCGCGGTGCAGGCTGGTCTCGACGCCACCCGTCGTGCGGGGTTCGGTCCCACCCCCGCGGCCGGGTTCGCGGCGGTGCCCGCGCCGACCGCACCGGTGGCCGATGACTCGGTACCGCCCGACGCGGTCGTCCTGCGGTTCGACTCCGGCGCCGTGCACTGGTTCGGCGGAACCTGCGTGATCGGCCGGAACCCCGAGGCGGAGCCCGGCATCGCGACGGTCGCGGTGCCGGACCTGTCGCGCACGCTCTCGAAGACGCACGTCGCCCTCGTGCAGGCCGGCGGAGTCGTCGTGCTCCGCGACCTCGGTTCGACCAACGGCACCTCGGTGGTCCGTCCGGACGCCTCGTTCGAGGACCTCGTCCCCGGAGTGGACCTGCCCGTGCCCGCCGGCTCGACGGTCCGGATCGGGGACCACGCGTTCGTGGTCGACCGCGTCGGAGCCGCGACGTGAACCCGCTCCGACGCGACACCGCCGGGGACGACCGCCCGGTCGCGAAGCACCCGCTCATCGACTCGGCGGGCGACGGCAGCATCCGCTACGAGACCCGCGCGGGGATCGTGCGGCTCGGACGTGCCCAGGCCGACCTGCTCGCCACCGCGGCAGGCGAGGGCGCCCGCCCGATCCTGGTGACCGACGGCCTGTCCGTCGTGACCGAGGCCTTCCGCCAGGCGTTGCTCGACTGCGGCGGGGCGTGGGTCGTCCGCGGTGACGACGGCCTGCGGAACGGACTCGACGGCGGACGACTCGACGACTTCACGGACGCGCTCCGGACCGGCCCGCCGACCTCGGTGCAGGACGTCGCCGTCGGGTACCTGCGCCCCTGGACGCCGACGGCGGAGCAGCTCGTCGTCTCGGTGTCCGTCCGGCACCGGGCCGCGGACGAGACCATCCTCGGGGGCACCACCGAGCTGCTCGCGACGGAGCTCGCCGGGGCGGCACCGACCGGCTGGGCGACGCACGAGCCCGCGGGTCGCGCGTGGGACCGGCGCACGCTCACCGAGGCCGCTCGCTCGCGGATGCCCGACCCCACGCGGTTCCTCGCCGTCGGTTCGCCCGACGCGCCCCTCGCGGTGACGATCGTCGCGCAGCGCACCGAGCACGGCGTCGAGGAGCTCACCACCGGGCTGCTCGCGGTCGGTGCACCCGGGGACACCGTCTCCGAGATGCGGGTCGCCGCCGTCCCGCAGGTGCTCGGGCGGCTCGCCACGACGCAGCTGCCGCTCTTCGCCCTGGTGCTCCGGCGCCCGGGCCGCGCGGACCTCGCGCAGGCGCCGCGCCTGTCTCCGCCCCCGCTGCCGGTCGCGATGCTCCTCGGTGCGCCGGCGGTCCGGCAGCTCGACCTCGACGTCGAGGCGATGCGCGACCGCTTCGGCGCCGTCATCGCCGGGCGCCCTCGGATCCCGGCGCTCGTGCTGCCCTTCGGGCGGCAGCAGGACCGCAACCCGGTCGACGAGCTGGCCGACGTCATCGACCACATCGGGCCCGACCGCGTCGCCGACGCCGTCGGGATGGACGACCGGACGAGGGAGCAGGTGCAGCGTGCCGCGGAACAGTGACTCGATCCTGCTGGAGAGCGTCTCGACGCACCGCCGACGACTCCGGCAGGCGTTCGTGCTCGGGCGCCTCGCCGACCGCCGGTTGGTGAACGACAACGTCAAGCGGTTCATCGGCAGCGTGGTGCTCGCCGCGGTCGTGGGGGTCGGGTGCCTCGGGTACTCCTTCGTCACGAACGCGCTGGCGCAGCAGGCCGCCCAGCAACAAGCGCAGCAGACACCGCGACCGGTGCCGACCACGCAACCCCAGCAGGAGACCAGTTGAGCGACTTCACCCGCGTGACCGTCGTCGGTGTCGGCCGCCGTGCCGACGTCGTCGTCGCCTCCGACGAGCCGTTCGCCGGACTGCTGCCGCGCCTGGTCGACATCCTCGACGAACCGATCGCGGACAGCGCGCAACCCGTCGCCCTCGTGCGCGTCACCGGTGAAGAGGTGTCCCTGGCCGCGGACGCCGCGACGCAGGAGATCGCCGACGGCGAGGTCCTGCACCTGGTCCGTCGCGCCGATGCACCGCCCCCGCCCGAGGTCTCCGACGTCACCGACGCCGTCGCGGACTCGCTCGGCCGTCGTCGCGACGGCTGGGGCACCGCCGCACGCCAGTCCGTCGCCGCCGCAGCCCTCGGGGCCACCGCCTCGGTCGCGGGCACCCTCGTGGTCGCCGCGTTCACCGTCGCCTCGGTCCGAGCCGCGTTCGACGGCGGGACCGTCTCCCCCGCACTGTTGCCGTCCGTGCTCGTCGGCAGCGGTGTGGTCCTGGCGATCGCGGCGCTCGTCGCTGGTCGTGCAGGGGCCCGCTGGACCGGCATCGCCCTCACCGCCGCGGCCACCGGGCTCGCGCTGCCGATCGGGTTGGCCGTCGGACCGGTCGTGGGACGGGACGGCGACCAACCCGCGATGGTCGCTGCCCTGGTGCTCGTCTGGGCGTGGATCGCGCTCGGCCTCGGACTCGGCGTCGGGCAGCGCACGCGGACGATCGGCGTCGCGGCCGTCGTCGGCGTCGTGCTCCCGCTGCTCGGCATGGTCACCTGGCTCACTCCGGCCCCGCAGGCCGCCGGCTGGGGCGTGGTCGGGATCGCAGCCATCGCCGTCTGCGGGCTCCTGCCCTCGGTCGCGATGTCCTCCGCCGGACTGACCGGCCTCGACGACCGGGTGAGCGGCGGCGAGCCCGTCGCCCGCGCCCGCGTCGTCACGGCGCTCGAGGACGCGTACCGGGCACTGGACTGGACGACCGCCGCGGTGGCCGCCCCCATCGCCCTCGCCGGCGCCGCACTCGTCTCCGACCGCGACCCCTGGGCCGTCGGGCTCGGCGCCGCGGTGGTCGTCGTCGCCGCACTCCGCACGCGCGCCTTCCCGCTGACGCTGCAGGGCGTGCTGCTCTGGAGCGCCGTCGTGGTCGCCGCGGTGCTCGGGCTCCTCGGTCACGCCACCACCGCGCCGTTGCAGGTGCTCGGCTCGCTCGCCGGCCTCGGGGTGCTCGGAGCCCTGCTCGCCGGGGTCCGGCCGGCCGCACACCAGCGAGCCCGCCTGCGGTCGCTCGGCAACGTCCTCGAGACGATCTCGGTCGTCGTGGCACTGCCGCTGCTGCTCGGCACCTTCGGCCTCTTCGCCGCGCTCCTGGAGACGTTCTGACCATGCGGCTCCTCGACGACGTCGTCCCCGCGCTCGGGCGGGCGTTCTTCGGCAGCGTGGCCGGCGGTGCGCGCGAGCTCGACGATGCGCACCGTGCCATCCGGCAGGCCGTTCCCACCAGTCGGCGCATCGCGTTCGCCTCGCTCCGCGGCGGCACCGGCTGCTCCGTGACCGCGGCAGCCGTGGCGACCGTGCTCGCCCGTCGTCGCTCCGGTCGGGTGCTCGGCGTGGACGGTGCCGCCGGGCTGCGCTCGTTCGCCACCCACGCCGGCGCCGACCGGACGGACTTGACGCCGCGGTCCGAGCGCCGTGCCGCCGCCCGGACGTCCTGGGACGCGACCGACGGTCTGGCGGTGACCCCGTCGGGACTGCACGTGCTCCGGATCGGCGACCCGCGCCTCCCGAGCCGACAGGCCGCACCCGCCGAGTGGACCGACGCCGTCGAACCGATCGCGCGGTTCTTCGACGTCGTCGTCGGGGACTGGGGGTCCCGGAGCCCGTTCGTCGACCTCGGCGCCGTGGCTGCCGATGCCCACGTCGTCGCCCTCGTCACCGGCCCGGACCGCCCCGCCATCGAGGAGGGCGTCGCGCACGCCGACGCCGTCCGGCGGCACGCGCCGGACACGCGCGTCCTGGTCGTCCCGGTCGACGCCACGGGCGCTGGCCTCCGGGCCGCGCGCACCGCCGTCCGGTGGCCCGGGCACGCCGTCCACCCGATCCCGGGCGACCCGAGCGTCACCGGGGGCGGCGAACGCCCTACGGCCTCCCGGATCGCGCTCATCCACCTGACGGCAGCCCTGGTCGACGCCGCGGTCGACCGTCGCACCAGCCGCACGACCCCGGAGGCCGCCCGGTGAACCGCGTCGTGCACCGGCCCGCCCGGGTCTCCACCCCGCTCGTCCGTCCCGAGGCCGAGCAACTCGCCCCGCCACCGCAGCTCCCGGAGGGGCCGAGTGGCGGCCTCCCGCTGCAGTCGCTGCTGCCGGTCGTCGGTGCGATCTCGTCGGTCGTGATGATGGTCGTGCTCCGCGGCAACAACCCGGTGCTCATGGTCGTCGCCGCCCTGGTCTTCGTGGTCGCCCTCGTCGGCGGCCTCGGCATGGCGTTCACCCAGCGGGGCAACGCCGTGCGGAACCGGCGGACGCAGCGCGAGCGGTACCTCGACTACCTCGAGGAACTGCGCGGCGACCTGCGGACGCGCACGACCGCCGTCCGCGAACGTGCCGAGCACGTCGACCCCTCGCCCGACACCCTCCCCCGTCTCGTCGGCGACCCGGCACGCCTCTGGGAACGGCGGCGCACCCACGGCGACTTCCTGCGGGTCCGCGTCGGATCAGGTGACGTGGGGTGGCTCGACCTCGCCGTGCCGCCGGACCAGAACCCGGTGCAACCGCTCGACCCGCTCATGCTCGCCGAGCTCGAGCAGGTCGCCGAACACTACGGCACCGTGCACGCCATGCCCATCGCGGTCCGACTCGACGGCGCCGGGGACGTCTCGGTCGTCGGTGACCGCGACGCCGTGCTCGAGGTCGCGCGGGCACTCGTCGTGCAGCTCGCAGCGCTGCACGCCCCGGACGACCTGCACCTCGCCGCGGCGTTCCCGGCGGCGCACGCCGACGACTGGGACTGGTTCGACCTGCTCCCGCACGCACGGATGGACCGCACCTTCGACGGGCCGTTGCGTGCGCGCCGGGTCGCCGAGGACGTCCCGGCGCTCGCCCGCACGCTCGCCGGCGAGTTGGGCGAACGCGCCCGGACCGCCGCGATGTACCGGCGGTCCGGTGACTCGGCCAAGCGCAGCGACCTGCCGCGCCTGGTCGTGTTCGCGGACGAGCACGGCGTCGTCGCCGTTCCGCTCGCGCTCCCCGAGGGCGAGACCCGGCCGGAGGACCTCCGGATCACGGTCGTGCACCTCGTCGCCGACCGGCTGCACGAACCGTCGGACGTCCGGGTGCGGGTGACTGCGAGGTCCGACGCCCCGGGTGCCGGCCGTGGCACGGGTGCCGGATCCGGTGCACGCACGACGCTCCTCGAGATCGTCGACGCCCGCGACGTCGAGGAGGGTGAGCCCGCACCGGTCCAGCTCGCCGTCTGCGACCCCGTCGCCCCGCCCCTCGTCACCGCCGTCGCACGAGCCCTCGCGCCCCTCCGCCTGTCCGCCGACACCGAGCAGCGTGCCGAGTCGTCGGCCGCCATCGGCGTCTCGGACCTGCTCGGGGTCGACGACGTCGCCACGATCGACCCGGACCGCACCTGGCGGCCCCGAGCCCCGCGGGACTTCCTGCGCGTGCCGATCGGTGTCGACGACTTCGGCGCCCCGCTGCTGCTCGACCTCAAGGAGTCGGCGCAGCTCGGCATGGGCCCGCACGGCATCTGCATCGGTGCGACCGGGTCCGGCAAGAGCGAGATGCTCCGCACCCTCGTGCTCGGCCTCGCGGTGTCGCACCCGCCGGAGGACCTCGCGATGATCCTCGTCGACTACAAGGGCGGTGCCGCGTTCGCCCCGTTCGCCCGCCTCCCGCACGTCGCGGGTCTCATCGACAACCTCGCCGACGACCCGCAGCTCACCCGGCGTGCTCGCGCGTCGATCGCCGGCGAGGTCCGACGGCGTCAGGAGATGCTGCGCGACGCCGGATCGGCGCCCTCCATCACGCACTACCGGGAGCTCCGGACCCAGCGACCGGACCTGCCGCCGATGCCGCACCTCGTGCTCGTCATCGACGAGTTCGGCGAGCTGCTCACCGCGGAACCCGAGTTCGTCGACCTGCTCCTCATGATCGGGCGCATCGGGCGATCGATCGGCGTGCACCTGCTGCTGTCGAGCCAGCGCATCGAAGCCGGCAAGCTCCGCGGCCTCGACACGTACCTGTCCTACCGGCTCGGCCTGCGCACGTTCTCCGAAGCCGAGAGCCAGGTCGTGCTCGACACGGGCGACGCGTTCCACCTGCCCGCGGTGCCCGGCTACGGCTACCTCAAGGTCGACACGAGCGTGTACACCCGGTTCCGATCCGGCTACGTGTCCGGCCCGGTCGAGGACGCCGCTCCCGTGTCGGCCGTCACCACGTCGTCCGCGGACGCCGCTCCCGAGCCGTTCGAGCTGCCCGTCTACAACACGCTGGCCGCCGAGGACGACGAACCCGGTGAGGTCACGCTCGAGGCACCCGACGTCGGGCGGAGCGTCGTCGACGAGGCCGTCGAACGCCTCGACCGCGGCGACCGAGACACCACGCCGGTGTGGTTGCCGCCGCTGCCGACGCGTCTGGCACTCGGCGCCGTCCTCGATCCGAACACCGTCTCCGACCCGACCGGGGTCACGGTGCCGATCGGCCTGCTCGACGACCCCGCGCGGCAGCGACAGCGACCGTGGATGCTCGACCTCACGCGGGGCGGCGGACACGTCGCTGTCATCGGAGCACCCGGCTCCGGCCGGACCACGTTCCTCCGCACGCTGGCCGCATCGATCGCGCTGACCACCACGCCCCGGCAGGTCAGCGTCTACGGGATGGACCTCGCCGGCGGCGGCCTCGGTCGCATCGAGGGCTTCCCGCACGTCGGCGGTGTCGCCACGCGTGCCGACCGGAACCGCCTGCTCCGGTTGGTCGAGGAGCTGCAGGCGATGATCCGTCTGCGCGAACGGGTGTTCCGCGACCACGGCATCGACTCACTCGCGATGCTCCGCACCCGGCACGCCGCCGGCCGTGTCCCCGAACTGGGATCGGCGGACGTGGTGCTCCTCGTCGACGGGTTCGGCGTGATGCGCACCGAGTTCGAGGAGCTCGAGGACGCCTTCGCCGACCTGCTCCAGCGCGGCGGCAGCTTCGGCATCCACGTCGTCCTCGGGCTCACCCGGTGGAACGAACTCCGGCTCGCGAGCCAGCCACTGATCGGGCAGCGGTTCGAACTGCGCCTCAACGACCCGGCAGACTCCACGATCGCCCGCGCCGCCGCGGCGACCCTGAAGTCCGGCGAGCCCGGTCGAGTCCTCACCGACGGAGAGTTGTTCGGCCAGGTGGCCCTGCCGGTGCTCGACGACGTGGAGGACGGTGTGGTCGGCGACGAGCTCGGCGCCCTCGCCCAGCGGGTCGCCGACAGCTGGGGCGGTCCGGCTGCCGCGCCGATCCGCCTGCTGCCGGAGTCGTTCGACCCCGCCGAGCTCCCGGACCCGCTCGACACCCCGACGACGGTCCCGTTCGCGCTCCGCCAGGACACGATGGACTTCGTGGCCTTCGACCCCGCCGTCGACCAGCACCTGCTGGTGTTCGGTGACACGGCCAGCGGCAAGACCGCGCTCCTCCGGGGGCTGGCGGCCGGGTTCATGGACCGTTCGACGCCGGACGAACTCGTCCTCGCCTTCATGGACGTCCGCGGCAGCGCTGCGGCCGGGACGCCGGACGACTTCCTCGGTGGGCACGCGGCGAACGGCCGGGACGCCCGGGGGCTCGCCGCGGCCATCGCCGCGGAGCTCGAGCAGCGCGCAGCCGGCACGTCCACCGGACCACGGCCCCGCATCGTGGTGCTCGTCGACGACTACGACATCGTCGCCTCGGCCGGCACCGACCCGCTCGCGCCCCTCATGCCGTACCTGCCGTCGGCGCGTGACCTCGGGCTCCACGTCGTGCTCACGCGGCCGGTGGCCGGTGCCGCACGCGCGATGTACGACACCGTGATCCAGTCGATCCGCGACTCGGGTGCGACCGGGCTCGTGCTGAGCGGCGAACGGTCGGAGGGGCAGGTGTTCCCGAAGGTCTACGCGGAGCAGTTCCCGCCCGGCCGCGGGCGTCTCGTCCGACGCGGGACGCCCCCGCGCATCGTGCAGGTCGCCCACTTCCCCACGGCGACGACCGTCGCCCCGGCGCAGGCCGACCCCGCCGGTCAGACGACCGTGCTCGACCCGAAGGGAGCCGTCGATGCCCCGTGAGGTGACCATCCTGTCCGCTGCGGCTCCGTCGTCGCTCGCGCTGGTCGAGGCCGGAGCGCAGATCGCGCCGGATCTGCGGGTGCGAACGCTCGACCGCGTGGTCACCGAGATCGTCGACGACCGCGGGCGGGCCGTCCTGAGCGTCCAGATGCCCGAGCGTGTCGAGAACGCCGCCGAGATCGCACGACTCGCCCCGTGGGCGACGCTCGCCGCGCCCGTCTGGTGGACCGAGGCCTGGGTCCCGTGGGGGCCGACGGGTGAGGTCGGTGTGGCGATCGTCCGGGCCTTCGCAGCGTCGATCGACGCCCAGCTCCTCGTGGAGGACGGCGCGTGAGCACCACACCCCCGACCTCGGCTCCGCTGCCGCCCATGCCCGGCTCGCGGCGGGCAGCCGCGCAGCGCGCCCGGACCGTGCTCGTCGTTGGGGTCGCCGGCGGCACCGGGACGACGACGGTCGCGGCGCTCCTCGCCGATGCGGTCGGTGGACGTCTCGGCGTGGTGGTCCAGGCGACGGACCACTCCGGTGGCGAGCTCGCCGCACGACTCCCCACCCTGCAACCGGCCACCTCACGCGTGACGGTGCACGACATGGGGGCGCACGTCGGCCCTGCCGCCGTGCTCGCGGCGACGCCGGAGAACTCCCTCGTCGTGGTCGGGCGGGCCACCGCCGACGGCGCGGCGGACGTCCGGGCAGCGCTCGCGTCCATCGCCGATGCTCCGGACCCGACCCTCGTCGGGCGATCGGTCGTGGTGCTCGTGGACCGCGGCGCGGCGCACGATCCGGTGGACACCCGTCGGCTGAGCGACACAGGGGTCTCGGCGGTCCTCGTGCTGCGCGCCGACCGCGCTCTCGGCCGTCCCGGTCGGGTCCAGCTGGGAGCGATCAGCGACACCACGATCACGACGGTGTCCGGTCTGCTCACGGCCCTGGGCTGGTAGCCGCGACCGGTGGACGAACGGGAGGCCCGTCACCAGCTGGTGACGGGCCTCCCGTTCGTCGGTGCTGACGTCGTCAGGCGCGCGCGGACCGGATCCGCTCGGCGAACGCGGCGTGCAGCGGGTGCTCCGCAGCGAGACCGGTGATCTGCGTGGCCACGTCCGCGTCGGACGCGTCCGACGCCAGCAGAGCCTGCAGTTCGACGCTCTGCTCGTCGTCCGCGACGTCGAAGCGGAGCGCCGCACCCATCGCGTCCAGCAGCGCCGTCGGCTCCGTGCCGTCCTCGGCCAGCGCGGCGGCTGGCGAGACGAACCGCTCGTCGCGCGACAGCTTGCGGAGCGGCTGGCGGCCGACGCGGGTCACCGTGTCGGGCAGGTGCGGGTTCTCGAACCGGCCGATGATCGCCTGCACGTACGCGCGGTGCACCTCGGGGTCGAGCTCGTGCCGGCGGATGAGCAGGTCGCTCGTCTCGGCGAGCACGGACTCGAGCTCGGAGCGCACGGCGGGGATCGCGATGGCGTCCGAGATCTTGTCGGCCCCGGCGACGAAGCCGTGGTAGGCGACGGTGGCGTGGCCGGTGTTCACCGTGAAGAGCTTGCGCTCGATCGACGCCGCGAGGCCGTCGACGTAGTGCGCGCCGGGGATCTCCGGCTCGTTGCCACCGAACGGCGTGCGGTCGATGGCCCACTCGTAGTAGGTCTCCACGGTCACGTCGAGTCCGCCGCCCTCGGGTTGCGCGGGCACGATGCGGTCGACGGCGGTGTTCGCGAAGACGGCCTTGGCCAGGGCGGCGTCGCGGCCGTCCTCGGGCAGGGCGGCGACGATGAACTCGCGCAGCCGGTCCGTGGCGTTCAGGGCGTTCTCGCACGCCATGACGGCGATCGGTGCGGCGTCCGCGTCACGGGCGACGAGCGCGCGGGCGATGACCGGGGCGATGAACTTCAGGACGTTCGGGCCGACGGCGCACGTGACGACCGCTGCGGTCGCGATCTCGGCGACCACGCCGTCCTCGTCCTGCGCGCTGTTCAGTGCGCGGAAGTTCGTGACCTCGTGGTCCTGGGCGCCGGCCCCGACCTCGTGCACGGTGTACGAGTCGGCTGCGGCCAGGGCGTCGATGAGCGGGGCGGCGACGTCGGCGAAGACGACCTCGTACCCGGCCTCGTGGAGCAGGAGCCCGACGAAGCCGCGGCCGATGTTGCCGGCGCCGAAGTGGACGGCGGTGCTGGTGCTCACTCGTTGACCTCGCCGAGGATCGACAGGATCGCAGCGGTGTCGGCGGCGTCGGTGAGCTTCTGGACCTCGTCCTCGTCGGAGAACACGATCGCGATCTTCGACAGGATGTCGAGGTGCTCGTTGTTCACGCCGGCGATGCCGACGACGAAGCGCACGGGGTTGCCGTCCCAGTCGATCGGGCTGGCGTAGCGGATGAACGACAGGGCGGACGACTTGATGGCGTCCTTCGCATCGTTGGTGCCGTGCGGGATGGCGAGGAAGTTGCCCATGTAGGTGGACACGCTCTTCTCGCGCTCGAGCATCGCCGGGTAGTAGTCGGCCGTGACCGCGCCCGCAGCCTCGAGGATCTCGGCCGCCTCCTTCATCGCTTCCGACTTGGTCGGCGCGGTGTCCTCGGTGTGGATGCGGATCTGGCTCTCCTGCAGGACGGGCATCGGGGGTTCTCCTTGTGTTGAGGACGAGATGGAGGGGACGGGTCAGCCCCGTCCCCTCCGATACTGCACTTCGTTACTGGTTGTGGCGTTACTGGTTCTTCAGCTGCTCGACGACCTGGTCGTACTGCGGAGCGTTCATGAAGTTGCCGACCGACACGTGCTGCGCGTTCGGGTTCTTCTGCTTCGCGCGGTCCGTCAGCTCCTCCTGCGTGATGATCAGGTCCTCGTCACCGGACAGGTTCGCGATCGCCTTGTTGGAGACCGTGACCCCTTCGATGCCCGCCTTCTTGATCTTGTTGCGCAGGACGCTGGCGCCCATGGCGCTCGAGCCCATGCCGGCGTCGCAGGCGAAGACCAGGTTCTGGACCTTCGTCGCCGTCGCCGTGCTCGCCGAGCCGACGCCGCCGAGGGAGGCCTCGGCCTCTTCCTCGTTGGCCGGGGAGTTGTTGCCGAGCAGGCCGGCGGTCGCCGAGTTGACGTCGCGGCCCTTGTTGGCCTGGAGCTTCGCCATGGCGGCGCTCATGTCACCGCCGCCGTTCGCCAGGTCGCGCTTGCGGCTGGCGAGGAGGAAGAAGGACGAGACCGCGAACGACACCGCGGCGGAGAGGATGACCGACAGGATCACGCCGAGGAAGCTGTTGCGCTCCGTGGCGCCGAGCACCGCGAAGATCGAGCCGGGCGACGCCGGGGCGACGAGGCCGGACTGGAACGCGACGTTCGTGGCGACACCCGTGGCACCACCGAGGATGACGGCGATGAACAGGATCGGCTTCTGCAGCACGTACGGGAAGTAGATCTCGTGGATGCCACCGAAGAACTGGATGATGATCGCGCCGGGAGCGGTCGAGCGGGCGATGCCGACACCGAAGAAGGTGAAGGCCAGCAGCAGACCGAGGCCGGGGCCGGGGTTCGCCTCGAGCAGGAACAGGATCGACTTGCCGGACTCGGCCACCTGCGCCGCGCCGAGCTGGTCGAGCACACCGTGGTTGATGGCGTTGTTCAGGAAGAAGACCTTCGCCGGCTCGATGATGACGCTGGCGAGCGGCAGGAGCGAGTGCTGCACGAGGAAGTCCACCGCGGAGCCGAGGCCCTCGGCGATGAGCTTGAACAGCGGCGCGAGCCAGAAGAACCCGATCATCGCGAGGACGAAGCCCAGGATGCCGGCCGCGTAGTTGTTCACGAGCATCTCGAAGCCGGGCTTGATCTTGCCGTCCCAGATCCGGTCGATCTGCTTGATCAGGTAGGCACCGAGCGGGCCACAGATCATCGCGCCGAGGATCATCGTGGTGCCGGAGGCCCCGATGATGACACCCATGGTCATGATCGACCCGACGACGGCACCGCGGGTGTCGTAGATCATCCGGCCGCCCTGGATGGCGATCGCGAGCGGGATCAGGTAGGTCAGGATCGGGCCGACGAGGCCGGGGTTGGCGACACCGGCCGTCTCACCGAACCCGCCGAGGACGCCGACGGGCGTCCACCCGGTCTCGATGAAGAAGGCCGTGATGATGCCCCATGCGATGAAGATCGCGATGTTGGGCATGACCATGCCGGAGAGGAACGTGCCGAACTTCTGAACGGCGACGCGTGCGCCGCCCCGCGACTTCGCGGGTGCGTCGGGCGCTGCAACGGACGACGTTGTCATGTGCGGTGACTTTCTGTGTGGTGGAGCTGCTGCGTGGTGATGGGAGGGGTGGTGCTGGGGGTGGTGGCTCAGGCGGCGTGCGTCGCGGCCGCGGCAGCGGACTTCGCGGCCGCCGCCGTGCTCGCGGCGAGTGCCGCCGTCGCCATCTCGCGGGCCTGTTCGAGCGTGTAGCGACCCAGTTCGGCGCGCACGTCGGCCAGGGCCGCGGGGGTCATGGAGAGGGTGGTGGCGCCGAGACCGACCAGGACGACGGCGAGCAGCGGGTCGGCTGCTGCCTCACCGCAGATCCCGACGGCCTTGCCGGCGGTCGCCCCCGCGGCGCCGAGCTGCGCGACGAGGCGCAGGACGGCGGGGTGCCACGGGTCCTGGTAGGACGCGACGGTGCCGAGCATGCGGTCGGCAGCCATCGTGTACTGGGTCAGGTCGTTCGTGCCGATCGACACGAAGTCGGCGTTCTGGAACACCTGCTCGGCCATCAACGCGAGCGACGGCACCTCGGCCATGACACCGGCGGTGCGGATGCCGAGTTCGCGGGCCAGGGTGACGAAGTACTCGGTCTCCTCGGCGTCGGCGACCATCGGGGCCATGACCCACAGGTCGGCCTCGGTCGCGGCGTCGGCCTGCGCGAGCGCGGTGAGCTGGTCGCGCAGGACCTCGGGGTGGTTCCGCAGGGCACGCAGGCCGCGGCGTCCGAGGGCCGGGTTCTCCTCGTCCTTGTCGGTGAGGAACGGCAGGGGCTTGTCGGCGCCGGCGTCGAGCGCGCGCACGACCACCTTCTTGCCGGGGAACGCCGCGAGGAGCTGGCGGTACGACTCGGTCTGCTCGTCGACCGTGGGGGCCTTCGGCGAGTCGAGGAAGAGGAACTCGGTGCGGAAGAGCCCCACGCCCTCCGCACCGAGAGCAACGGCGCCGGCGGCGTCGGCGGGGCTGCCGAGGTTCGCGAGCAGGGGCACGACGTGGCCGTCGGCGAGGGCACCGGCGGTGAGCGGCGCCGCTGCGGCGGCGAGACGCTCGGCGATGCGGCGCTCGACGTCCGCGACCAGTGCGGCGTCGGGGTCGGTCACGACCGTGCCGGCGATGGCGTCCACGACGACGGACTGGCCGTCGGCCAGGTTGTCGGCACCGGTCACACCGACGATGGCGGTGATGCCCTTGGCACGGGCGAGGATCGCGGTGTGCGAGGTCGGGCCGCCGTCACGGGTGACGAGCGCCAGGACCTTCTCGAGGTCGAGCAGCGCGGTGTCCGCCGGGGCGAGGTCACGGGCGACGAGGACGAAGGGGGTGTCCGACTCGGGGACACCGGGGGCGTGCACGCCGCGGAGCTTGGCGATGATGCGCTGAGCGACGTCGTCGAGGTCGGCCGCGCGCTCCCCCATGTAGCCGCCCATCCCGACGAGCAGGTCGCGGAACTGGGCGAACGCCTCGTACACGGCGCGCTCGGCGTTGGTGCCGCCGTCGATGCGGGTGTGCACGTCGTCGAGGAGCGTCGGGTCCTGCGCCATGAGCGCCTGGGCCTCGAGCACGGCCTGGGCGTCGCCACCGGCGAGCTGTCCGCGCTTGTTGAGGTCGTCCGCCACGGCGGCCAGTGCGTCGTGCACGGCCTGCTTCGCGTCGTCGGCCGAACCCACCAGGGCGTCCTTCGACGGTTCGCCGAGCGGGTCGGCCATCCGGAGCACGGGGCCGTGGGCAACGCCACGGCCGACGCCGGTGCCGAGCAGTTCGGACATTCGAGACTCCTTCATCTCACACGCGCTTGCGGTGGGGTGGATCGTTCGGTGCACACGACACGGGAACAGACCACGCCCGTGCGGCTGAGCAGCACACTACCCCGCATCGCGTTGACAAACAAACACATCCGGGGATAAAAATGCAGAAACAGATGCCCGTTTGCGTCTGGCGGATCGAACGCAGGGGACGACATCGCGGATGCCGTGCCCGAGCGTGTCCGTTCCGTTCCGACCCGAGACGACGAGGTCCGATGTACGCACCAGAACGCCACCAGCGCATCGTCGAGCAGGCGCGCGCGCAGGGCCGGGTGGACGTCAAGGACCTGGCCGAGTTGCTCGCCGTCACGCCCGAGACCATCCGCCGCGACCTGACGAGCCTCGAGCGCCGCGGCCTCGTCCGTCGCGCGCACGGCGGCGCGATCCCCGTCGAGCGGATCACCCTGCACCCCGGTGTCGGCGACCGCGGCGGCATCAACCAGACCGAGAAGATGGTCATCGCCGAGGCCGCCCTGGCGGAACTGCCCGAGAACGGCTCGATCATGATCGACGCCGGCACCTCGACCATCTGCCTGGCCGAGCTGCTGCCGACCGACCGCGGGCTGACCGTGGTCACGCACTCGCTCCCCGTCGCCACCGCCGTCGCGAACCGCCCGGGCATCGACCTGCACCTGCTCGGCGGCAACATCCGCAGCGACTCCCTGGCCGGCGTCGGCACCTGGACGCACCAGCTCATCGGCATGGTCAGCGTCGACGTCGCCTTCATCAGCATCAACGGCATCACACCGGAGCGCGGCCTGACGACCCACAACATGGCCGAGGCCGCCGTGAAGAGCGCGATGATCAAGTCCGCACGACGGAGCATCCTGCTCGCCGACCACACCAAGTTCGGCCGCGAGGAGTTCGGTCGCGTCGCCCCGCTCGCCGCGATCGACACGATCATCACCGACCCCGCCGTCAACCTCGACCTGGTCCGCGAGGTCGAGGCCGCCGGCACCGAGGTCTTCTGGCCCGGCCGACCCTGACCGCGCCCCGTTCCCGCCCACCCAGCGCTCGCTAGCATGAGCCAACCACCCATCGACAGGAGTACATCGATGTCCGAAGCCACCCGCACCGTGACCGTCGCCAGCGCATCCGGCCTGCACGCTCGCCCCGCATCCCTCTTCGTCCAGACCGTGACGGCGTCGGGGCACCAGGTCACGATCGCCAAGGGCGACAAGTCCGGGAACGCCGGCAGCATCCTCGCCCTGCTCGGGCTCGGCATCGAGAACGGCGACGAGGTCACCCTCACCGTGTCGGGCGACGACGCCGAGACCACGGCGGACAGCCTGGTCGAGTTCCTGAAGACGGACCACGACGCGGCCTGATCGCGCAGGTCGCGTCCTGCACGCGACGACAGAGCGGACGGGAGGCACGGTGCCAGCTGGCACCGTGCCTCCCCTGCGTCCGTGGGGGCGTCCAGGGCTGTCGGCGCCCGCCGATAAGGTGTTCTGCATGACACGCCTGCGCCTCGCATCCGTCAACGTGAACGGCGTCCGCGCCGCCTTCCGCAAGGGCATGGGCGACTGGCTCGCCACCCGTGACGTCGACGTCCTGGCCCTGCAGGAGGTGCGCGCGTCGAGCGACGACCTGCCGGCGCTGCTCGGCGACGAGTGGGACATCGTGCACGACCCGGCGACCGCGAAGGGCCGGGCCGGCGTCGCGATCGCCTCACGCCACTCGGCCCAGATCCACCGCGTCGCGCTCGGCCCGGACGACTTCGACTCCGCTGGCCGCTGGCTCGAGGCCGACTACGAGATCGGCGGGACGACCGTCACGGTGGTCTCCACGTACGTGCACTCGGGCGAGGTCGACACCCCCAAGCAGGACGAGAAGTGGAAGTTCCTCGACGCGATGACCGAACGGCTGCCGAAGCTCCGCGAGCACAACCCGCTCGCGGTCGTCGTCGGTGACCTCAACGTCGGGCACGACGAGCGCGACATCAGGAACTGGAAGGGCAACGTCAAGCGAGCCGGCTTCCTGCCGCGCGAGCGCGCCTACTTCTCGCGGTTCTTCGGCGCCGACGGCGAACCGGTCGAGGGTGCCGACGGCTCCACGGGCCCCGGGCTCGGTTGGGTCGACGTGGGCCGCGCCCAGGCCGGCGACGTCGACGGCCCGTACACGTGGTGGTCGTGGCGCGGTCAGGCGTTCGACAACGACACCGGCTGGCGCATCGACTACCAGATGGCGACGCCCGACCTGGCCGCCAAGGTCACGGAGTACACGGTGGACCGCGCCGCGGCGTACGACCAGCGATGGTCCGACCACGCCCCCGTGGTCGTCGACTACGAACTCTGACCCCTCCTCTCTCGCTTCACCTGACGCACCGGAGCACCACCATGACCAAGACCCGCATCTTCTCGGGCATCCAGCCGTCCGCCGGATCGCTGCACCTCGGCAACTACGTCGGGGCGCTCATGCAGTGGAGGACCCTGCTCGACGACCACGACGCGATCTACTGCGTCGTCGACATGCACGCGATCACCTCGCCCCAGGACCCCGCCGAGCTCCGCGCGAACACCCGGGCCACCGCTGCGCAGTACATCGCGTCGGGCATCGACCCGTCCAGGGCGACGCTGTTCGTGCAGTCGCACGTGCCCGCGCACGCCGAGCTCGCGTGGGTGCTGAACACGCTGACGGGCTTCGGCGAGGCGAGCCGGATGACCCAGTTCAAGGACAAGTCGTCACGCCAGGGCGCCGAGGCCGCGTCGGTCGGGCTCTTCACGTACCCGATCCTGATGGCCGCGGACATCCTGCTGTACGACACCAAGGTCGTGCCGGTGGGCGACGACCAGCGACAGCACGTCGAGCTGACGCGCGACCTGGCCGGACGCTTCAACTCGCGGTTCGGTGACACGTTCGTCACGCCCGAGGCACGG
Organism: Curtobacterium sp. MCBD17_026; assembly: GCF_003234895.2. Classification (NCBI taxonomy): domain Bacteria; kingdom Bacillati; phylum Actinomycetota; class Actinomycetes; order Micrococcales; family Microbacteriaceae; genus Curtobacterium; species Curtobacterium sp. MCBD17_026. Next base: position 2,418,904 of record NZ_CP126281.1, read on the forward strand.
ATCCTGACCGAGACCGCGCGCATCTACGACCTGCAGGACCCGACCAGCAAGATGAGCAAGTCCGCAGCGTCGGACAACGGCCTCATCCGACTGCTCGACGACCCGAAGCGCACCGCGAAGAAGATCAAGTCGGCCGTCACCGACGCCGAGCGCGAGATCCGGGCCGACCGCCAGGCCAAGCCCGGTGTGACGAACCTGCTGTCGATCCTGTCGGCGTTCACCGGCACCTCGATCGCCGCGCTCGAGGAATCGTTCGCCGGCAAGGGCTACGGCGACCTGAAGGGCGAGGTCGCCGACGCCGTCGTGGCCGAGCTCGAACCGGTCCGCGCCCGGACGCTCGAACTGCTCGACGACCCGGCGGAGCTCGACCGGCTGCTCGCCGTCGGCGCCGACCGCGCCGAGTCGATCGCGCAGGAGACCCTGGCCCGCGTCTACGACCGCATCGGGTTCGTCCCGCGGTCGCGCGGCTGACCGTGCAGCCCGTCACGCTCGAGTCGGCGCGGGTCCGGCTCGACCTGCCCACCCGTGCCGACACCGCGGCGATCACCGAGGCCTGCCAGGACCCGGAGATCGTCCGGTGGACCACGGTCCCGACGCCGTACCGCGAGCAGGACGCCCGGACCTTCGTCGACGCCCTGGTCGGACCGGGGTGGGCCTCGGACCGCGAGTACACGTGGGCGATCCGACCGGCCGGTTCGACGTGGCTCGCGGGCATCATCAGCTACCGCACCGCCGGTCGTGACCTCGGGTTCTGGCTCGCACCGTCCGCGCGCGGTGCCGGCCTCATGCACGACGCCGTCCGGCTCGTCGTCGACCGGGCGTTCGAGCAGGGTGCGCCGGACGTCTACTGGGAGTGCTACGAGGGCAACACGGCCTCGGCGGCGGTCGCCCGTGCGGCCGGGTTCTCGTACACCGGCCTCGGCGCAGCCCGGGTGCCCGACCGGGACGGCGGCCCGACCACGGCCTGGACCGCACTGCGACGCGCCGACGGCACTCCCGCCTCCGAGCTCCCCTGGCCCAGCGCCTGAACGCGCTCACAACCGTGGTGACGTGTCACCCAACCACCGCCGGTAGGCTCGGCCCGTGAGCGACACGGCACGACCCACCGAGGTCCGGGCGATGCGCCGCGGGCTCGAACTCGCGGCCCTCGGGCCCGTCGTCGGCGACCACGCCCGCGTCGGCGCCGTGATCCTCTCCCCCACCGGCGAGGTCCTCGCCGAGGGGTGGCACAAGGGCGCCGGCACCCCGCACGCCGAGGTCGACGCGATGGCCAAGGTCGACCCGGCACTGCTGCGCGGCGCGACCGCGGTCGTGACCCTCGAACCCTGCAACCACGTCGGTCGGACCGGGCCGTGCGCCGTGGCACTGCTCGACGCCGGGATCACCCGGGTCGTGTACGCGATCGACGACCCCGGAGCCGACGTGCACGGCGGCGCCGACCGACTCCGCGCCGCCGGGGTCCAGGTCGTCTCCGGCGTCCTGGCCGACCAGGCCGAGGCGTTCCTCGAACGGTGGCTGCTCTCGGTCCGACTCGGCCGACCGTGGGTCACCGTGAAGTGGGCGTCCAGCCTGGACGGGCGCGCCGCCGCTGCCGACGGCACGAGCAAGTGGATCACCGGCGCCGCCGCACGGCAGCACGTCCACGAACAGCGTGCCGCCCATGACGCGATCCTCGTCGGCACCGGCACCGTCCTGGCCGACGACCCGAGCCTGACCGCCCGCGGGGACGCCGGCGAACTGCTCGCCGACCAGCCGCTCGCCGTGGTGCTCGGTGACCGCCCGGTGCCGGCCGACGCCGCGGTCCGTCGGCACCCGCGCGGGCTCGTCACCCTGCCCGGACACGACCTGGCCGCCTCACTCGGTGCCCTGCGCGGGCACGGCGTGCACTCGGTGTTCGTCGAGGGTGGTCCCACGGTCGCCTCGGCGCTCATCGCCGCCGGACTCGTCGACGAGTACCTGGTGTACCTCGCCCCGGTGCTGCTCGGCGGACCCCGTGTCGCCCTCGACGACCTGGGGGTGGGAAGCATCTCAGATCGTCGGCGGTTGGACGTACTATCGACCACCAGCCTCGGCCCCGACCTGCTGGTCCGAGCCCGACCGCACCGTCCGCAGCACCAGCAGCAGCAGCAGCACGACGCGACACCCGGGCTCGGGAACGACGGGCCCACGAACGACCGGAGCACCCCATGACCGATGCGCTGACCTCCCCCACGCCGGGGAGCCCGGTCAAGTTCGAGGTGTCCACGAACGTGCCGACCACCCACGGCACCTTCCAGATGCGCGCCTACCGCGACCTCGTGACGAGCGCCGAGCACGTCGCGATCATCGGCACCCTGCCGGACGGCTCGATGCCCACCGACGGGGCACTCGTCCGGGTGCACTCCGAGTGCCTGACCGGTGAGGCCTTCGGGTCGCTGAAGTGCGAGTGCGGCCCCCAGCTCGACGCCGCGCTCGACACGATCGCAGCCGAGGGCGGCGTGGTCGTCTACCTGCGCGGGCAAGAGGGCCGCGGCATCGGCCTCATCAACAAGCTCAAGGCCTACCGCCTGCAAGAGGACGGTCTCGACACCCTCGACGCCAACCTCGCGCTCGGCCTGCCCGCCGACTCCCGCGCCTACGGCGGCGCGGCGGGCATCCTCGCCGACCTCGGCATCACCCGCGTCCGGCTGCTGTCGAACAACCCGGAGAAGCGCCGCCAGCTCGAGGAGCACGGCATCACCGTCGACTCCCTCGTGCCGCTGGTCGTCGGCGTCTCGGCGCAGAACGCCGGGTACCTCGACACCAAGCGCGACCGGATGGGCCACCAGCTGCCCGAGCACCTCGAAGCGGGGGCCGGCGCGGGCGCCTGAGCGCGCGCAGGCGACGGACGCTGCGGCCAGCTGACTCTGGGCTGATTCGCAGGCAGACGACATCTGTCGTATGATCGGGCTTCCGTCACAAGCGGTCCCCCCTCAGCCGAACGCACCCGATCGGTGCCCGCGCCACCCCGCGCGAACCGATCGGTGTCCGCCGTTTCGGATCCTCGTGCTCCCCGTCGGGAGCACGCAGCACGGAAGACCCCGCCCTGTCATGACCGCCGCCCCGGCACCCGCAACCCCCACCTCCGCTCCGGCGCCCGCCGGCAACCCGCGCTCCCGCGTCGTCATCGCGAGCCTCGTCGGCACGTCGATCGAGTTCTACGACTTCTACGTCTACGCGACCGCCGCGGTGCTCGTCTTCCCGACGCTGTTCTTCCCGAACGAGGACCCGACGGCCTCGCAGCTGTCGTCCTTCGTCACGTTCGCCCTGGCGTTCTTCGCCCGACCGGTCGGGTCGATCATCTTCGGGCACTTCGGCGACCGGATCGGCCGCAAGACCACCCTCGTCGCGTCGCTGCTCGTGATGGGCACCGCCACGTTCCTGATCGGCTGCCTGCCGACGTTCGACACCATCGGGGTCTGGGCCCCGATCCTGCTCGCCGTGATGCGCTTCGCCCAGGGCGTCGGGCTCGGCGGCGAGTGGTCAGGCGCGGCCCTGCTCGCGACCGAGAACGCGCCGAAGGGCAAGCGCGGCGTGTTCGGCTCGATGCCGCAGCTCGGTGCCCCGATCGGCTTCCTGCTCGCCAACGGCCTGTTCATCGCCATCAACGCGGCGATGCCCGCCGGCGCCGACGGCACCCCGAACGCCGACTTCCAGGCGTGGGGCTGGCGCATCCCGTTCCTGCTGTCCGCCGTGCTCGTCATCATCGGCCTCTACGTGCGCTTCAAGCTCGTCGAGTCGCCGGTGTTCCGCGGTGTGCAGGAGTCCGGCACGGTCGCGAAGGTCCCGCTCGGCCGGGTGTTCCGCACCTCGTGGCGGGCCGTCATCGTCGGCACCTTCGGCATGGTCGCCACGTACGTGCTCTTCTACTTCATGACGACGTTCACCCTGTCGTACGGCACGACCGGCGCCGAGGCGAGCGCACTCGTCCCGAAGGTCGGCCTCGGGTACACCCGTGGCGAGTTCCTGACGCTGCTCATGATCGGCGTCGTCTTCTTCGGCATCTTCACCCCGATCGCGGGGCTGCTCGCCGACAGGTTCGGTCGCCGGAAGACCCTCATCCCGACCACGATCGGCATCGCGCTGTTCGGCCTGACGTTCCAGTTCTGGTTCGCGGCGTCGAGTGGGCCGATCACCGTGGTGACGTTCCTCATCGTCGGGCTCTCGCTGATGGGGCTGACCTTCGGTCCGATGGGTGCACTGCTGCCCGAGCTGTTCCCGACGAACGTCCGGTACACCGGCTCGGCCATCGCGTACAACGTCGCGTCGATCCTCGGTGCGTCGCTCGCCCCGACCATCGCGTTGGCGCTCTGGAAGCCGGACGGCAACATCTTCCTGGTCGGCCTGTACCTGACGATCGCCGCGGTCGTGACGCTGGTCGCGCTGCTCTTCGTGCGCGAGACGAAGTCGAAGGACATCGCCGACGCCTGATCGGCGACCACCCGCGGGACGGGAGGCCCGGTGCCAGCTGGCACCGGGCCTCCCGTCCGTCATGTGCGCGCCCCCCCCCCCCCCCCCCCCCCCCCCGCAACACGCCGTCGTGTCAGCGGGACGCCGCCTGCCCGCCGAGACGCCGCCGAATTCGGCGGCGTCTCGCGCGCGTGGCGGCGTCGAACGAAGACGCCGGCGTCTGCGCACCCGATGCAGCGCGGCGAGACGCCGTCAACGCAGGTTGACGAAGGCCGGTGCGTCAATGTAGGTTGACAGGCATGGACCGACCGACCATCACGAGCCTCGCGGCCGGAGCATCGGGGGACGACCCGTTCTCCGCCCTCGCCAACGTGCGGGAACTGCGCCGTGAGCTCGACCGGACCGAAGAGCTCGCCGCGCGACGTGCCCGCACCGCCGGCGCCTCGTGGCAGGAGATCGCGACGCTGCTCGGTGTCAGCCGACAGGCAGTGCACAAGAAGTACGGCAGAAACTAGGAACACGATGAGCTTCCCCTTCGCACGCCCGAAGACCTCCGACGGCCCCCGCGCCACGTTCGGCCGCCTGCTGTCCTACCTGTTCGAGAACAATCCAGCGATGGTCGTGATCATCGTGCTGAGCGTCCTCGGTGCGGGGGCATCGCTCGCGCAGCCACTCCTGGTCAACCAGGTCATCACCGCGGTGCAGCAGGGCAACACCCTCAGCACGCTCGTGTGGCTGCTGGTCGGGCTCGTCATCGTCGCGGGAGTGCTGAACGGCGTGCAGCACTTCCTGCTGCAGCGCGCGGGCGAGGGCGTCGTGCTCTCCACCCGCCGCAAGCTCATCGCCCGCATCCTCAACCTGCCGATCTCGGAGTTCGACACCCGCCGAACCGGTGACCTGGTGTCCCGCGTCGGCAGCGACACCACGCTCCTCCGGGCCGTCCTGACCCAGGGACTGATCGAGTCGATCGGCGGCGCGCTCACGTTCATCGGCGCCATCGTCGCGATGGCGATCATCGATCCACTGCTGCTCGGCATCGTGATCGTCATCGTCCTGATCGCCATCGTCGTCGTCGGCGGACTAAGCCGTCGCATCCGGGTCGCCTCGAAGCGTGCGCAGGAGAAGGTCGGCGACCTCACTGCCGCCGTCGAACGCGGGATCGGCGCGGTCCGGACCATCCGAGCGGCCGGCGCCACCGAGCGCGAGGTGCGCGAGGTCGACGGCCACGCGACCGAGGCCTACAAGCGGGGCCTCGACATCGCGAAGATGTCCGCCTTCGTCGTCCCCGTCGCCAGCATCGTCATGCAGGTCGCGTTCATCGCCGTCCTGGGCGTCGGCGGGGCACAGGTCGCAGCCGGCACCATCACCATCGCGACGCTCATCACGTTCATCCTGCTGCTCTTCATGATGATCATGCCGCTCGGCCAGGCCATGGGCGCGGCCGTCGCCGTCGCCCAGGCGCTCGGCGCGCTCGGCCGGATCGAGGAGATCCTGCACCTGCCGACCGAGTCCCAGGACGACGAGTCGGCCCGGCCGGCCGCAGCCGTCGCCACCGACGACGCCATCGCGTTCGAGCACGTGTCGTTCCGGTACCGCGCCCAGGCGGACGCATCGGGTGCCGACGGCGCGGTCGCGTCCGACCCCGCGGACCGCCCAGGAGGCCCGGATCACGTCGACGACGAGCGCCCGGCCGACGACGTGGTGCTCCACGACGTGTCGTTCCGGGTGCCCCGCGGCTCGCGCGTCGCACTCGTGGGCCCGTCCGGCGCCGGCAAGTCGACGACCCTGGCGCTGATAGAGCGGTTCTACGACCCCTCCGACGGCGTCATCCGCCTGGGTGGCATCGACGTGCGCGGCATGGACCGCGACGAGCTCCGTGCCCAGATCGGCTACGTCGAGCAGGACGCGCCCGTGCTCGCCGGCACGATCCGCGCCAACCTGCTGCTCGGGTCGCCGAACGCCACCGAGGACGACTGCGTCCGGGTGCTCGAAGCGGTCAACCTCGGCGAGGTCCTGCACCGCGATCCCCGCGGTCTCGACGCGCAGGTCGGTGAGGACGGCGTCATGCTCTCAGGTGGGGAACGGCAGCGCCTGGCCATCGCCCGCGCGCTGCTCGCCGCTCCCCCGATCCTGCTGCTCGACGAGTCGACGTCGTCACTCGACGGGGTCAACGAGCAGAAGATGCGGCTCGCGATCGACGCCGTCGCCGAGGACCGCACCCTGCTCGTCATCGCCCACCGGTTGTCCACGGTGGTCGACTCCGACGTGATCGTCGTGCTCGAGCACGGCCGCGTCGTCGGCAGCGGCACGCACTCCGAGCTCGTGGAGTCGACGCCGCTCTACCGCGACCTGGCGAAGCACCAGCTGCTCGTGTGAGTACGGGTACGGCCGCGTGCACCGCGGCCGTACCGCCGACTCGGGCTCAGGCGGCGAACGGGTCCGGCGTCAGGACGTAGACGGTCTCGAGGTACTCCTCGATGCCCTCGTGCGATCCCTCGCGGCCCAGGCCCGAGGACTTCACGCCGCCGAACGGGAACGCCGCATTGGACACGACTCCCGTGTTCAGCCCGAGCATGCCCGTCTCCAGACGCTCGGCCAGGCGCTGGCCGCGCCGGAAGTCGGTCGTGAAGGCGTAGGCGATGAGTCCGTACTCGGTGTCGTTCGCGAGCCGGATCCCCTCGTCCTCGGTACTGAAGCGCGTGACCGAGGCGACCGGTCCGAAGATCTCCGTCGTCATGATCTCCGAGCCGGGCTGCACGTCGTCGATCACCGTCGCCTCGTAGAACGTGCCCGGGCGGTCGATCCGGTGGCCACCGGTGACGAGCCGGGCACCGCGACCGAGGGCGTCGTCGACGAGCGGGGCGGCCTTGTCCACGGCGCGGTCGTCGATGAGCGGTCCGAGCGTCGTGCCGTCCTCGGTTCCCCGGCCGACGCGCAGGGCGTCCACCTTCGCGGTGAGGGCCGCGACGAACGCGTCGGCGATGCCGTCCTGCACGAAGAACCGGTTCGCCGCGGTGCACGCCTCGCCCGTGTTGCGGAACTTCGCGAGCATCGCCGCGTCCACCGCCTCGTCGAGGTCGGCGTCGTCGAACACGAGCAACGGGGCGTTGCCGCCGAGCTCCATGCTCGTCTTGAGCACGTTGTCCGCCGCCTGCTTGAGGAGCGCCGAACCGACCGGGGTCGAACCGGTGAACGTCAGCTTGCGCAGGCGCGGGTCGGCGATGATCGGCTCGGACAGCCCCTTGGCGTCACTCGACGGGATCACGTTGAGCACACCGTCCGGCAGCCCGGCACGGCGGAACAGCTCGACCAGGAACAGGGTCGTCAGCGGGGTGAGGTCGGCCGGCTTCGCGACCACCGTGCAGCCGGCAGCCAGGGCCGGGCCGATCTTCCGGGTCGCCATCGCGAGCGGGAAGTTCCACGGCGTGATCGCGTAGACGGGGCCGACCGGACGCTTCAGCACGATCGCGCGCCCGGTGCCCTCGGGGTTCGTGCGGTAGTCACCGGTGATGCGGACCGCTTCTTCCGAGAACCAGCGCAGGAACTCGCCGCCGTAGACGACTTCGCCGCGGGCCTCGGCCAGGGGTTTGCCCATCTCGAGCGACATCAGGGCCGCGAGGTCGTCGGCGTGCTCGTGCACCAGGTCGAACGCCCGGCGCAGGATGTCCGACCGTGTGCGCGGGGCCGTGGCTGCCCAGGACTCCTGTGCGGCGGCCGCGGCGTCGAGGGCGGCGATGCCGTCCTCGGGTGTGGCGTCGGCGACCTCGGCCAGGACGGCACCGGTCGACGGGTCGTGCACGGCGAACGTGGACCCGCTCGACGAGGCACGCCAGGTGCCCCCGATGAAGAGTCCGGTGGGGACGCCCTCGACGCGGACGTGCTCGTCGGCGACGGTGGTGGTCTCGTTCGTGGTGGTGTCGGTCACAGTCGTGCTCCTCCTGGGTTCGCGAGGCCCTCGTCCATGTCGCTGCGGTCGACGTGTCCGCCGGCCGCCCGGATCTCGTCGAGCGCCCGGGCGCTGCGCTCGGCGTCGACGCCGGCCACCAGGTCCTCGTACACGGCGACGTCGAGTCCAGCGGCACGGGCGTCGAGTGCCGAGTCTCGGACGCAGTGGTCGGTCGCGATGCCGACGACGTCGATCGTGTGCACGCGGCGCTCGGCGAGCAGGTCGGCCAGCGGGACGCCCGCTTCGGTCACGGCCTGGAACGCCGAGTAGTCCGGCGTACCCTGGCCCTTGAGGACGTCGACGTCGATCAGTGCGGTGTCGAGATCAGGGTGGTAGTCGGCGCCGGGCGTCCCGGCGACGCAGTGCACCGGCCACGTGTCGACGAAGTCGGGTCCTTCGGGTCCGGCGAAGTGTCCGCCGTTGTCGTCGTCCCCGTGGTGCCAGTCGCGGGACGCCACGATGAGGTCGTACTCGTCCCCGTGCCGACCGAGGAACGCGGTGATGCGCTTCGCGAGCGCCGCTCCCCCGGTGACCGCGAGCGCACCGCCCTCGGTGAAGTCGTTCTGGACGTCCACGACGAGGAGTGCTCTTGCCATGGGTCCATCCAACACCCGTCGGCTCAGGAGCCGGTGAGCTTGCTCCCGCACGAGTAGGTCGCGGCGGTCACCGCGTCGAGTGCCGGCAGTGCCGCCGCACGCGGCGAACCGATGGCGTAGAAGGCGAAGGTCAACCGAGACCCGTCGGCGGCGTCGATGTAGCCGCCGAGGGTGTTCGCGCTGTCGATCCAGCCCGTCTTCGCGTGCACCTTGCCACGGGCGACCGCGTTCGCGCCGGTGAACCGGCTCGCGAGCGTGCCGGACTGCCCGGACACCGGCAGGGCGTTCGCGAGCGTCCCGAGGCCCTTCGCGCCGGAGGCGACCTGCACCATCAGGTGGGCGACGAACTCCGGCGACACGGCGTTCGAGGCGCTCTCGCCCGAGCCGTCCTTGATCACGATGCCGGCCGGGTCGAGGCCGTACGAGCGCAGCGCCGACTGGTACACGGACGACAGGGACGCCGCCGAGCCGTTCGACCCGGACTCCTTCGAGGACACCCGGGCGAGCATCTCGGCCAGGGTGTTGTCCGAGTTCGGGATCATCTGCCCGATGAGCGTCGACACCGGCTGCGAGGACACCGTGGCGATCGTCTCGGTGCCCGTCGTCGCCCGCTTGACGATCTGCGCGGAACCGGCGCCCGCGACGCCCGCGTTCGCCAGCGCCGTGCGGAAGGCGACGCCCGCGCGTCCGACCGGGTCCTCCGACCGCGGTGACGTCGCCGCTGCGGGGTTCGCTCGGTCGCCGTCGACCATCAGCGCGGTGACCTCCGGCTGGTACCCGATGGTGCGCTCGGAGACCGGCCACGTGGGGTCCCAGGCGTCGGCATCGCTCCAGTAGGAGTCATCGGTGACGATCGTGGTGACCGGGGTGCCACCCACCTTCGCCTTCACCTGCTGCGCGAGCTGGGCGAGGGTCGGGGCGCCCGGGTACACGGTCCCGCCGCCGGCGGACAGCGTCGCGTCGCCGTGCCCGACCAGGGCGACGGTGTTCGCGGACTCCCGTGTGACGGTCGTCGAGATGCGGTGGTCGCCCCCGAGCACGGAGAGCGCGGTCGCCGAGGTCAGGGTCTTCATGACGCTGCCCGTCTGGGCGGCCCGTTCGCCGTGCTTCGAGAACAGGACCTTGCCCGTCTCGGCGTCCATCACGTACCCCTCGAAGTCGCCGAGGCCGCTCGCCGACGCAGCCGTCGCGATCGAGCAGGTCCGGAGGGCGGACGGGCCGGCGAGGTCGTCCGGCACGACGCGGGCGTCGGCGGTCGGCGTCGGGGACGGCTTCGCCGTCGGGCGCTTCGTGGTGGTCGTCCGGTCCGGAGCCGAGGACGCGGTCCGGGTCGAGCTCGGCGCGGCGGCCGTCCGGGAGTCCGGGGTCGTGGCTGCTGCGACGGCGACGGCCCCACCGGAGCCGACCACGAGCAGCGCCGCGAGACCACCTGCGATCCAGGGGACCGGGCGTCGTGCGGCGGATGCGCGCACCGCGGTGACGGCGGCGCGGAACCGCTCCGGGACGGAACGCGGGGTGGGCTGCTGCTCGGACATCGCGTCCGATCCTACGGAACTGCGGCAGGAGCCTCCAGGCCGGGGGCGGGATCCGTCGAGGACGGGCGCCGGATCAGGGAGCCGCGACGGGACCGTCGGCGGGGTACCGGACCCCGACCTGGCGACGCGCCTCGTCCAGCACCGCCATGATCGCGACGGTCTCGTCCGGGTCCATCGGGCCGTCGTCGTGGCGGCCCGACGTGATCATCGCCTCGAAGGCACGGGCCTCGTGCTCGTAGCCGGCGAGTTCCTCGCGACCGTCGAACTCCTCGACCACGGCACCGTCGCGGTCGCGGATCCGCCAGGTGGTCGGCGTGTACCAGGTGGAGTCGAGGTCGATGCGGCCGGTCTCGCCGATGATCGACGCCGTGTTCGGACTCCGCAGGTCCATCCCGAAGTGGATCATCGACTGCGCGCCGCCCGTGTGCGTCATGACCAGGCCCATCTGCTCGTCGACGCCCTGCTCGCTCAGCGTGCCCGCTGCGACGAGCGCGGTCGGCACGCCGAGCACGTCCACCGCGAAGGACACCGGGTAGATCCCGAGGTCGAGCATCGCTCCCCCACCGAGTGCCGGGTCGCGCAGCCGGTGACCAGGGTCCGTCGGGAGGGCCTGGTGGTGCGTCGCCTCGACGACCATCGGGCGACCGATCCTGCCCTCGGCGACGATCTCGCGGATCATCGCCATCTGCGGCAGGAAGCGGGTCCACATCGCCTCCATCACCGCGACACCCGATCGTCGAGCGGCGTCGACGACCGTACGGGCCTCCTCCGCGGTCATCGTGAAGGCCTTCTCGACCAGGACGTGCTTACCCGCCCGGATCGCGAGCAGGGCGTCCTCGGCGTGCCGGACGTGCGGGGTCGCGACGTAGACCGCGTCGATGCCCTCGTCCGCCACCAGGTCCTCGTAGGAACCGTGGGACCGCTCGATGCCGAACTCCGCGGCGAAGGCCTCGGCGTGTCCGCGGGTGCGGCTGCCCACGGCGGTGAACACGATGCCAGCCGCGGTGCAGTCACCCACGAAGGACCGTGCGATGCCGCCTGTGCCGATGACTCCCCAGCGAACCGTCATGGATCCTGTCTACCAGCGCGACGTGGGCTGCGGCGGTGCTGTCAGCGGCGGTGCTTGCCGAGCGCAGCGTCCGGGGCGGCCATCGGGTGGTTCCGGAACCAGCGCAGGAGCTCACGGGCACGGCTCGTGTCGGCGCTCGCGTCGCCCTCGGCGAGGAACGAGTCGAACCCGTCGGGCAGCTCGGCGTCCGGCTCGCGGTGGAACGCCATCTTCCACTCCCCGAAGCGCGGGGTGTGGATGCGCTCCTCGACCAGCAGGCCGACCTCGGTGTGCCGCGGGTCGTCGATGATGCGCTGGTACGTCTGGAGCACGGCTCCTTCCGGACCCTCGAGCAGCTGCATGAACCGGCCGTCCTTGTAGACGAGCAGACCGGACAGGCCGGACGCCGCGTTGCGGAGCCGTGCGTGCTCGAGCAGTGCGTCGAGCCGCTCCTGGTCGAACACCTCTTTCGCTGCGCTCATGTAGACCAGGGACAGCAGCATGACGACCTCTCGGTGACGACGGAACGGGTTCCCTCTCATCGTGGACCGCGCCGACGCCGTCGGGCAGCCCCAGAACGGGGATCGTCCCCGTCCGCGCACCCGCGTCGAGGTTCGGGTCATCGACGCGAGCACACGGGTGTCGGGTCGTACGACCGGACTGATTCGGAGCCCCCGTCCGGGGGGATTGGTCTCTCACCTGTCGTAGGTGCGGACCCAGTCGATCTGGACGTGCCCCGGGTCGCCCCAGTTGCCGATCTGGAACATGTACCGATGCGGAGTGGTGGGCACGTTGCGCGGCACCGTGAACACGAGCTTGCCGTCGAGGTAGTACCGGACGCTCTTCCCCGGCACCCACTCGGTCGTGTACGTGTGCCAGTCGTTCCAGGACACCCGGGTGTTGTAGTGCTCGAAGCGGCGCTCCAGCCCCGGCAGCATCGAGTGGTGGAAGACGCGGGGCGACCCGTCGAACTGTCCCTCCGGGTAGCTCACCTCGCCGTCGGCCCAGACGTTCGACGTCGGCCAGAGCATGACCGCGATCCCGTTGCCGTCTCCGCCGGTCGCCCGCGCACGGATGCTGAAGGTGCCGCCGACGTGTGACCACGCGCCGGTGGGCGTGCCGAACGTTCCGGCAGCACCGTGCTCACCGTCCATCGCGACGTCCAGGTAGCCGTCGTGGGCGCTGACGAGCCCGTTCGAGTAGTACTTGCCGCCGGTGCCGTCGGGGTACGGCTGCCACGAGTTCCGGTACGTCTCGGCGAAGGGGCCGCCGGCTGCGGCGGGGGTGTCGAAGTCCTCGGAGAAGGTCGGCTCGCGGTCCGCCAGGTACGCGGGGCCGGTCGCGGACGCCGTCGGGGTCGCGGACGAACCGGTGCTCGGCGACGAGGTCGACGCCGACGTCGCGCCGGACTCGGGCACTGCTGCCGCGGTCACCGCGAGGGCTCCGGCAGTGGCGGCGACCACGACGATGACCAAGACACGCTTCAGCACGGCGTCATCGCCGGTGGAGCGCTGGGCTGGTGGTCGGTCATCGTGTCCCCCGTATCGCGGACAAGGCTAGCCCGCGATCACGCCGGACGTCTGCCCCTCGGGCGAGGGACACGGATTCGTCCGGAATACGAAAACCCCGGTCAGAGCCACTTCGAGTGGACCTGACCGGGGTGTTCACGGAGCCGCCTGTCGGAATCGAACCGACGACCTATTCATTACGAGTGAATGGGAGCCGTAGACTGGAACTACTCGGCGATCGCTGAAACTGGCGGCCGATCCCCGGATTTGTGGGGATCGAGCTAGTATCGAGAAGAGCAACTGCAACCACATGGTTGCGGTTATTTGTGTGTACCGATGTGTGTACCGGGAGGAACAGTGCCGAGGAAGCGAGATTCTGGCGACGGAGGGCTCTACGCGATCCGCGGCGGCAAGCTCTACCGGGGCGTCATTGACGACGGGTTCCACCCCGACGGCCGCCGTCGCCAACGCGTTGTGACGTCGAAGACCAAGGAGGGCGCACGCCGCAAGCTCGATGCGATCAAGAAGCAGATCCAGCAGCACGGCACCGCACTCGACACGAAGACGACGCTCGAGCAGTGGGCGACGCACTGGCTGGAAACGGTCGGGAAACCGACCCTCAAGCCGAACACGCTGCTGTCATACGAGTCGGTGAGCCGGAACTGGATCGTTCCGACGATCGGCGCGAAGAAGGTCTCGTTCCTCAAGCCGTCCGACGTGCGCATCATGACGAAGGCCGTCGCCGACGCCGGCCGCACCTCCGCGACAGCGAGGAAGGCGTACCAGGTGCTGTCGCTCATGCTCGAGTCGGCTCGGGTTGAGGGCATCGCCGCGCGCAACGTCTGCGAGGACGTCAGCGCGCCAGTGCAGGGCGAGTCGAACCGCGGCGCACTCAGCACGGATGCAGCGCTGTCCGTCCTCAAGGTCGCTGCCGAGCACGACGACGGCACCCGCTGGTGGGTCGCACTACTGAGCGGTCTGCGCCAAGGCGAGCGCATCGGGGCTCGCCTCGACTCCCTCGACCTCGACTCCGAGCAACCGACCATCGGCGTCGAGTGGGCGCTGTCCGAAGTACCGTTCGAACACGGCTGCGGCCGCACCGAAGATGGCATCTGGCGGTGCGGCAAGACTCGCGCCGGCTCATGCTCGAACCGCCGCCTCCGGATCCCAGACGGCTTCGAGTATCAGCAACTCAACGGCCGCCTCTGCCTCATTCGCCCGAAGTCCGGCAAGCCACGGTACGTGCCGCTCATGCCGGCCCTCGCCGAAGCGCTCCGCCGCTACTTGATCAAGACCGCCGACCGGCCGAACCCGTACGGGCTTATCTGGCGCAAGGCCAACGGTGAGCCGTACCTCTGGGGCGAGGACGAGCAGACGTGGCGCGACCTCCTGTTCGAGGCCGGAATCATCGCCGAGGACCAGCGGGCACCAGGCTCCCCCGTCCCAACGACGCACTGGGCACGACACACGACCGCGACCGTGCTCATGGAGCTGGGCGTCGACGCGAAGATCATCGGCGAGATCGTTGGTCACCAGTCCGAGGCCGTCACCCGTCGTTACCAGCACGTGTCGTCCGCTGCCGCGCGTGAAGCCATGGACAAGCTTGGTTCGCACTTCGCCCTTCGCGCTTGAGGGGTGTTCGTCTCACCCGATGCGAAGCACGTCCGCAGGCCGAAGTCGGGCACTGGCGTCGAATCAGTTGACGAACCAGGCCGATTGGACGAGTCCTTCTCCGATAGCACGCGGATGCACGGTGGTTGGAGCTGGGTAGCCCAGCATGCTCACGGCAGCCCCGAATCGCAGCTTTCTGTAGCCTGGGCTACGCCGACGTTGCCCAAGCCAGGCCCAGTGAGTAATGTTCACACGACAGCAGGGGGAACATGATCCACTTCGATCCGGTGCGACCGACAGGCCACCGGAGCTACTCGGCTCTCAAGCCCGGGTCCGCTCCGGCCGCCAACCTCTGGCTGGATGACGAGGTGGAGAAGTTCAAAGCGGAGTTCGACGCCATGCAGCGAGGGCAGCTTGACAAGAGCTTGAGCCGCCCGCAGCACCTGGACGCGATTGGCGTGCTCCGGTCCCTGCGCAGGAAGGCTGAGCGCGGCCAGCTCAAGGTTGGAGACGACAATACGTTCCCCGCTCGGCGCATCAAGCGAGTCGACTACCTCCTCGAGCTCCGCCCGGCCTTGGGAACAGGAACCCCACCACCACGGTTGTTCAGGTTGTATTACGCGGAACCGAATAGCGTGCCAGATGCGTTGCTGCCGCTGGCAGTGGCGACGAAGCCTCGTGGCAAGGATGTCGACGAGGAGCAAGATGATGCCATCGACGAGGCAGAGGCCCGGAGCAAGACCTGGGTCTTCTACCGAGCAATGGAAGAGAGCAAGCGATGAACGAGATGCATGACGGTCCTCTTTTTACCGAGGAGCAGCTCAACCTCGCCAGCGACAACTATGACGCCCAGGAGGTCCTCGTGGAGGACCTGCGTCGCGCGTTTGTCATGAGCAGGATGACGCACGAAGAACTTGCTTCAGAGCTGGAACTGAGCGTCCCGGACGCCGAAGCTTGGGTCAGCGGTGAGGTCGACTTGCACCTTTCTCAGTTGCGGCACCTTGCTAACGCTGTCGATGCCAAGGTGACTTATAAGGTGTCCGCGCTTCGCACGCGCTACAAGCGCGAGCTCCACGCCCTAGAGGCCTTCGACGCGTGGCAGACCACGGAGTGGAATGAGATTCGGGAGCCGAGCCACCTCCTGGCGCGACACCGATGAACCTCCAAGAGCCTCGTACCGATCTGCAGCTTCACCGACTTGAGGTACATGCTGGGCCGCATCAGCTCGAGGACGGTGAGAGACTGAGGTGGACCATCCGCGTTGCTCGTAGCGACAACGACCTCGTCTTCCAAGCGTATCTCGGACGGCATGAGGTTGAGGGTCGAGGTCAGGCCCAGGCCTACGCGTTCCTCGTGGGAAGAGACGACGCGAGCGTGTCGAGCTGGACTCGTGAGCAGGCGATCGAGTGGGGAGCACGTTACGTGTTCGAACCGCTGTGGGACACCTGCCGGCGAGCGCTGCAAGCTCAGGCCAGCATGATGGATTTCCAGTTTGACCTCGACACGAAAGCGCCGGTTCCAGTGCTAGCGGTCGAGGAGGAAACTCTCCCGGAAAGCGCTGCGGTGGAGTCCGCAACTTGACCACAAGACCCCCCAGCCGTACGCGGCTGGGGGGTCTTTCGTTCTTGCCGACCGTCCAAGACCTAAGAGAGGGCGCGCGCCGAGTCGTTGGTGATCCGGTCACGCGGCGACCGGCCGTAGGTGCGCTCGCCTAGGCGCGTGATGACATCTATAGCTCGCGCCGAATGCTCCCGACGTGACAGGCTCGGCAGATGGGTCGTCCAGCGCACCAACTCAACGACAAGCAGCTGCGCGTCCTGCGCTGGGTCGAGCGCGGCTGCCCCGACGGTGAGTACCTTGACGACAACTACGGCCACCGCATCACCGCGAAAGCGCTTGCGAGTCGCGGGCTGGTTCGCATCACAGGGCATGGGCCGAGTTGGAAGGCGACACTGACGGACGACGGCGCGTCTCACATCGCCGAGCTCAAGCCATCTACGACGGCGGACGCACCCGGAGATGCAGCGGACGACTTGAAGGCACTGCGCGACCGTCTCGAAGCGGGCGGCGGACGCTTGGGTTTGAACGACCGCGATGACGACATTGACTACCCGAAGCTCGTCTGGCGCTTCAACAAGAGCGAGTACCGCCCTCACGGCAAGGAACTGCAGCTGTCCTACCCGGGTTGGTTCGACCAGAATCAGCTACGACTCGAGTACCGGGACTGGTTCTGGGACTTGGTTGAGGCCCCCGAGGTCCAGGCGGTTGCCTCCAAGTCCCACCTTGGCCCGCTCGCGAAGGCCTTCCTCGAATCCAAGGGCGATCAGTTCGTGACGAAGGAGTCACTCCCCCGCGCGGCGCGCATCATCGAGTCGATCGTTCGGCACGCAGCGAAAGTCGGCATCGCGACGAGAGATCCGCGCGCCGTCGACGAGCGCACTCGCCGCAACGGAGGCTCGGCCAGGGAGTGGAGTGGGCACATCGAGCTAGAGCTTGATGAGATGGTCCAGCGGCTGCAGGTGCGTGAGCTGCCGGGTCGCGGTGGCGACAAGTTCGATTACTACCAGAACGGCGAGTTCGATCGGAAACGGTACGACCAAGTGCAGCGCCTCCCCTTGTGGCAGCGGAACCGCAACTACTGGTTCGTGCCGACCGGGAAGCTCGAGGTGCGGGCCGCTCGGCCTGGATTCAGCTTCGATGGCCGCAAGTGGTCAGACACTAAGTCGCTGAGCATCGAGGATCGTTTAGGCGAGGTCTTCCGCTTCGTCGAGGTATCGCGACTCGAGGCTCAGGCCGCTCGGCAGCGCGCCGAGGCGATCGCTGAGCGAAAGAAGCGAGATTGGGAGGCAGCGATGGCTCAGGCTCGCATGCTCTTCCGCGCGGCGCAGGAGGATGCGCTGCTACTAGAACAGGCATCAGTGTGGCGTCGGCATCAGGAGGTGCGCGCGTTCGTCGATGAGCTCCAACGACGCGACGACGGATCTGACGAAGCCCTGCAGGTCTGGATTGCAATAGGTGAACGAGTCGCAGCCAGGCTCGACGTTTTCAAAGCGCTGTCGACACCTGCCTTCCCAGCCCCAAGTGCTGAAGACATCCGACCGTTCCTAGGCGGCCGGAGCCCGGAGGGTCCGGAGCGGCGGTGAATCTAGTCCTCGGATCGCTTGCGTTCCCGCCGACCAGAGTGAGGAAGGACGATCGGTCCGTCACCCCAACCGGTGGTGTCGATGGGTTCGCTGAGCCGGAGACCATCATCCACAAAGATCAGGCGGGCGTTGGGGACGAAGTCGTAGTTCTGTAGCGCCGCCTCGGCTTCCTTGATGAGGTCGCCAGTGTCGACTCCCAACGCGATACACATCCCGTCGAGTTGGTCCAGATCGATGGGGCGCACTCCACGCACCATCTTCGAGAGCTGCGACTGCGAGACGCCCACCGAGTCCGCGAGCTCCGCCTGGGTGACGCGGTGTTGAGCCATGAGACCGCGAAGCCGAGAGGCGACATGTCGCGTCAGATCACTGACTTCGTAGTTCGGCACGACACTCATCGTGTCAGTTTTGACACGCCGTGTCCAGTTCTGGGACTTTTCTAGTTCCGGTGAGTTAGCGTAGTCCACATGAACTACGACGCTCCGAGCCTCAAGGTCTCCCGATCGGTGCGTTCTCTCCTGGCGAGCCGGGGCGAGACGATCACTGCACTGGCAGCCGCAACTCTCATCGCTGAATCTACCTTGAAGCGACGGCTTCTGGGGCATTCGCCCTTCACGCTCGAGGAAGCCGGCTACATCGCGAAGCACTTCGATGTGTCGATCGCAGATCTCCTGGCTCCGCCCTTCGAAGTAGCCACACGGGCGGTCGCGTGAACCCTCGGATCGAATTCGCTCCCGCGCTCTTCACCCGGGAACTCGCGGCCTACTACCTCAGCTGCTCGCTCCGCGACATCGACGACCTTCGCGCCAAGGGCGAGCTGATCCCCGTCGGGGACACCAAGCGGATCAAGTTCCGCAAGGAGGATCTCGACCGCCACGCGGCCAACCTCCCCGAGCGCACCTAGCCGCTCCCCCACTTCTTCCGATCGAACGCGCCGTACGGACGGCGCTGGTCGGCGCGCCTGGAAACGGCCCACGCGGGGCACGCCCTCGCCGCACTCGCACCTTGAGAACTCAACAGCGTGGCAACACAGCAAGACATTCACTTCCGTCGCAGCGACGGGGCACCACCACGAGCGCATTGCGCCGGGTGTCGAACTGCTGCGACAGCCCGTCCCCAGGAGTCGACGCGCAAGCGGCGGCGGGGGCACATCGGGATCGGCACCCGATGGCGGGCACCAGGACGCCGGCGTTCCCCCACGCCGGTGTCCGTTCCCTCTCCCCGAACCGACGGCGCTCGCCGTGGAAGGAGTCCCCATGCACGCTCTCAAGGAATGGCTGAGCGCGATCGCGTTCTTCACTGCAGTCCTTGCAGCCCTGTTCCTGCCGTCCGCTCTGTGACCGACGACCTCGCACCGCGCGGCTGGCGCAACTACCGCCGGTCGCGACGAGCGAGCGAGGTCCAGCGCGACCTCGCCGCCACGACGCCGGACGACGTCGAAGTCACGGACTGGCGGGTCGACGCCGACCCCGAGTCCCCCAATACCTGACCCCAGCAACGACGAAGGCCCCAGCGCTGCAACGCCAGGGCCTTCCCTCCCGAAGGAGAACGAACTTGTCCACTTCCACTCTGTCACACACCGCCGACACCGCGGCGTCCGTGCTCGAGAAGTACGGCACCGAGATCGTCGAGATCATCGGAGGCCACGCGAACCCGGGCATCACGAACCGTGAGTTCCGGACCGGCGACCGCTTCCGTCTGACGACGCGCCGCGACAACGTCATGCCGATCAGTGTCTACGCCGACCGCGTCGACCACATGCTGCACCTGCAGGACAAGGAGCCCGGATACCGATGGGGTCACGACGACCCCGACGAGCCGGGCAACCCGCTCGGGTTCGAGTTCGTCTACCTCGGCGTGTACGAGTACATCGGCGCTCGTGTCGACCAGACAACGCTCGAGATCACCACCCAGTTCCGCCGCGTCGCCGGGGCGGTGCACGCATGAAGAACGCACCCGCCGGCACCGGCACTCATCTCAGGGCTCTCCGCGAGCGAGCCCGGGTCCCCCAGCCCCTCGTCGCCGCGATGGCGGGCACGTCGACCGTGTACCTCGCGAAGGTCGAGGACGGCGTCATGTCGCCCGCTCTCAGCTACGTCCGGAAGGTGACCGAGGCGATCGTCCGGCTCATGCAGGATCCGCCCCGGCCGTGCCCCGTGCTCGGCTGCGACAACACGCGACACGTCGACCCGCTCGACGGCGCGCCCGGCGACCCGAAGGCGCACCACGCGGACCTCACCCTCCGCGGCGAGGACTGGACGATCGACGTCCGCCGGCACGACGACCAGGACACCGAGTGGGTCGTGTACGTGGACATCGACGCAGCTTTCGCCCTGTCGGCGGCGAGCTTCCTGGCCGTCACCGACGCGTACAAGCAGGCCAGCGCGTACGCCGCCGTCCTCAACGGCAAGCCCGCGGCCCTCACCAGCTGATGGCCGACTCCCCCGTGGCCTCGGAGCAGTTCGAGGACGACCCACCGGCCGTCACCGTCGCGCTGGATCAGCTCCGCGCGACGCCCGAGTGGGACGGCTTCACCCTCACCCTGATGCCCGACCGCGCCGACGAGCTGGCAGCAGCACTCAGCAGCAAGGCCTCCGCCTGTCGGGACGGCCGCATCGACATCTCCTACACCGACTCATGATCAACCCGAATCACGAGGTACCCGCATGACCCACCATCTCGCAGTCAGCTCTACCCTGTCGGCCGCCGCCCGCGAGGCGCTGGCCGACTTCCTCTCCGCGTCGTGCGAGGTCGTCACGATCATCGAACCCGACCGAGGATGGCCGGACGGGGCCGCCGCGTCGATCGCGCAGGAACTCGTCGACGCCGGGTACGGCACTGTCACGGACGGCACGTTCGCCCTCGACATCCGTCCCGTCGCACCGCAGCAAATCCCCACGGACTCGCTCGACGAGCTCGTGCCGGCGCTCCTGCTCCTCGACCACATCGTCGAGCGCACCGACCGTCAGCGCTCGCCGAAGCTCCCGAACCCGGACAACGTCCTGGGGATGTCGTTCGGCATCCTCCTGCAGCTGCAGAACGTCCTTCGGCTGGCCGTGTACGGGCAGCAGGGACGACTGCAGCACGCCGACGTGAACCGGCAGTTGCCCGCCGTCGCGACGATGCTCGCACGGGCCATCCGGGCGGAGGTGGTCTGACGATGGCGCACAGGGCAACGTCGTGGGCGTGGGAGCTGAAGCTGCCCGGCACGCGGAAGCTCGTCCTCCTCGCCCTCGCCGACATGGCAGACGAGTTCAACTCCTGCTACCCGGGTCAGGAGCGTCTGGCCGAGATGACGAGCGTCGCCGTGATCACGGTTCGCCGTGCGCTATCGGAGCTCGAGCGGGACGGGCTGATTATCCGGGCACGACGTGCTCGGCAGGACGGAACGAGGACCAGCGACCGATACCGCCTGGTCGTCGGCGCACAACCGGTCAAATTGACCACAGGTCAACCTGATGCGCCCAACCGATCATCTGGGTCGCGCTCAACCGTTCAGGATGACCGCGCTTATGAATCCTCCAGTAATGAACCCCCAGAGGAATCACCAGAGAAGCGCATCTACCCCGAAGCGTTCGAGGAAGCGTGGGCGCATTGGCCCCGGAAGAACGACAAGGCGCGGGCGCTGCAGCAGTGGCAGGCGGTGCGGAAGAAGCACCCCAGCCTCGACCTGACCGCCGCGATCATCACGCACGGCGACGCGCACGTCGCGGCGGGCACCCCGCAGCGGTTCGTGCCGTACCTCAAGACGTGGCTCAGCGGTGACGGGTGGGAGAACTCGCTGCCCGAGCCGCACCCGTCAGCCCCACCGCGGCAGCTCAGCAACGCTGAGATCGCCGCCCTCGAATACCAGCGACTCTACGGAGGTCCCGATGGATCAGCAGGAAGCGTTCCGGCTCTTGGGCCGGGCGTCGGCGGTTGATAACCGCAAAGTCACGCAGCTCGCCGCGATCGTCTGGTCGGACACGCTGCCGGACATGTCGTACGACGAGGCTGCGGACCTGATGAACGAGTTCCGCCGCGACAGCCCCGGTGTCTATCTCGAGCCGGGCCACCTGCAGCGGCAGAAGCGGGTCCGCCTCGCTCGGACCCGGGAAGCGCGTGGACCGCACCCGCTGCCGCCAGCAGGGCAGCGGTGGGCGGTCGACGCGATCGAGAACGACTCCGAGTACTCCGCACCAGGCGGGGTGCTCGAGGCGAGCCATGACGACGCGGGCTGAGCTCCGCCGGCAGCGGGACGAAGCCCGCGCCCGCGCCGCCGAGCACCGCCAGGAAGCCAACCGGCTGCGCGAGCGGCTGATGTACGTGACCGGCTCGTTCACCGCGGACGAGTACGGCGAGGTCGGGAAGGAGACCGATGGGTAGGGCATCATTCGACCGAGTCGTCGGCGCGTTCCACGACCGGGGCCTCATCGTGCAGATGCGCGGCAACGAGGCGGCCGAGGCGCAGGCCCCCGGGCACTCGGCGAAGGACCGGTCGGTGTCGATCCGCTCGGTCGAGGGTCAGACCCTCATCCACTCGCACTCCGACCCGACCCCGGACGTCCTCGCCGAGCTGAACCTGTCCATGCAGGACCTGTTTGACGAGCAGAAGGGCGTCGAGTACAAGTACCGCGACGGCCGGGTCGTACACCGGTCCCCCGACAAGCGGTTCCGGCAGTCCGGCAACACGAAGGGCCGGGACCTGTACCGCATCGAGCGAGTCGGTCAGGCCGACCCGGTGTGGATGGTCGAGGGCGAGAAGGACGTCCACGCACTCGAATCGCTGGGCCTCGTCGCCGTCTGCACGGCGATGGGTGCCGGCAAGGCGGCGATGTTCGACCTCGCCCCGCTGCACGGCAAGAAGGTGCTCCTCGTCCGCGACATGGACGAGCCCGGCATGAAGCACGCGCTGCAGGTCCGGGAACTCCTCGACGGGAAGTCGGAAGTCGTCGTCCTCGAACCGATCGTCGGGAAGGACGCCGCTGACCACATTGCTGCAGGCCACACCTGGCAGGAGTTCCGCCTGGCCCGTCTGCCGGAGCCCGAGGTCGAACCGGAGCCGGTGAACGACGAGTTCGAGCGGCAGGTCGCGTACGAGATGGAACGCCTCGAGGTGAAGGACGAGGTGCGCCGGCGCAGGTCCGCAGTCGGCGCGGCCGTCCTGCAGCCGCTGTACCTCGACGAAGTCCTCGCCGTGCCCGACTCCCAGAACTGGCTCATCCCCGGCCTGCTCGAGCGTCGCGACCGGCTCGTCCTCACCGGCTCCGAGGGGTCCGGGAAGAGCTACTTCACCCGCCAGGTCGCGATCGCCGCCGCCGCCGGACTGCACCCGTTCGACGGCCGCCAGATCGAACCGGTCCGCGTCCTCGCGATCGACGCCGAGAACACCGTCCTGCAGTGGTCCCGAAACACCCGCTACGTCGCGAACATGGCCCGCACGCACGGCCGCGTCGACCCTGGCCGACAAGTGCTCGTCTCGGCAGGCATCCGGCTCGACCTCACACGCCAGGCCGACGTCGACCAGGTCCACCGGCTCATCGACCGCCACCAGCCCGACATGCTCCTCATCGGCCCGCTGTACAAGCTCGTCCCCCAGGCCATCAACAACGACGACGACGCAGCCCCACTCATCGTCGCGCTCGACGGCTTCCGGGAACACGGCGTCGCGATGCTCATGGAAGCGCACGCCGGACACGGCAAGTCCCTCGGCGGCGAACGCGACCTGCGCCCCCGCGGCTCAGCAGCGCTCCTCGGCTGGCCCGAGTTCGGACTGGGGCTCCGCACCCTCGAAGACGACGACTCGATGGTCACCGTCGTCCGATGGCGAGGCGACCGCGACCCCCGCGACTGGCCCCACCGCCTCCGCCGCGGCATCGCCGGCGAGATGCCGTGGATGCCCGCATGAACCAGAGCGTTACCGTCCAGTCCAGCGCCGAGGAAACGCGGCAAAAGCCACCGCGACGCGTGAACTCAGAGCGGCTCCGGTGCCGTCTCGCGGATCGCGTCCTCTACGAGTCCGTCTGTCTCCTGCACTAGGGCCGCGAGGTCACGATCGTCAGCGAGCAGCAGCGGGAGCTTGAGCGCCAAGCCTCCGAGAACGAACTTGATCACGCTCAAGTCTTGGCGCGCGACCGCACGTTCGTAGGCGTTGAGACACGCAATGATCAGCGCTTCATCCTCGTCATTCACAACGGCCAGGATCAGCTGCAGCCGGGTCAAGACCTCTGCCACGGTGCTCCTATCCGCCAATCCGCGACCCGCAGCAACCTCCGCGCGATGGCCAAGCAACGCCGTCACAGCCGGTTCGACCGTACGGAAGAGCTGGTCACGGTAGCGCTCGCGGCCCGCGTCTGCCTCACGCCTCTGCTCGTCACCTCGAACTTGCTCCGCGAGGGCGAGGGACTGCTCCGCGATCGCACGGGATTGCTCCGCGACCTTGTTCGCGGCGTGGGCGGCGACCATCGCGCCCGTACCGACGACGATCCCACCGATGCCGGCCAAGGCGGGCAGCGTCATGTCAGCCAGCCAGTCGTATACCCAGTCGCTCACAGCGAGACCCTACCCATCCCCAACCCACGGCCAGTGCCCCCAGATCGGGAGCACTCGCCACTACCCGCGGCGCTCGCCGCAATACCCCGAAGGAGAAGCCATGACTGACACCACCGCCGTTACTGACGTGGACCCGATCGTGCTGCTGTCCCTGTCAGCTGCACGCGCACGACAGCGCCTCAACGAAGTCCCGGGCCTCATCGCATACGTGCGCACTCTCGTCGTTCCCGCCGGCGTGCAGCGGAGCGATGGACTGCCCCGCTCCGCGTCCAGAGAAGCGCCGGCCCCTCTCCGGGTGGACGCTGTGGACGAGGCTGACAGTGCCTACGCGCAGTTGCTGAACTGGGTCGGCTACTGGGCTGAAACCCTGCACCTCAGTCCCCCGGTGACTGCTTCGTACGCATGGTCGAACGCGCGGGAGGTGCAGGGCTTCCGTGCCGGGGTTACGCCACAAGGTGCGGGTCTGCTGGTCAAGAACCTGGCCGTGTGGCTGCTTACCCATCAGGAAAAGATCGAGCGGCACGAGTACGCCGGCAGCTATTTCGACGACGTTGCCGAAATCGTCTGGGATCTGCGGAAGAAGTTCCCCCGCGTGGGACGAGGAATCCATCCCGTTCTCCCTCGGGCGTGCCCGGTCTGCGACAGCCCGTCGATGGGCGTCGAGTGGCAGTCTGACCAGCTAACCGACTTCACCCTCGTGTGCGCGTACTGCGGCTTCGAAGGCAGCACTGCTGCGTTGTTGAAGGACCGTGACGTGCGCGAGATCCTCCGCGACATGCGGATCGAGGAGGCCCCGGAAACTACGTCCTGGTGGACGAAGAAGCAGGCGGTGCGCGAGATGCGGATCACCCCGCAGACCCTCAACCGGTACATCCAGCAGGACGGGTTGAAGACCCACACGGCTGATGGCTCGGTGTTCGTGCACGCGGACCAGCTGCGGGAAATCTGGCGAGACAAGCGAATGAGGGACCAAAACCCCCGAGATCAAAGTCGAGCTTCTTGAAGCCTTGCCGTTCGGGGTTGGGGTACGCACTCAGTGTGTACCCCAACCGGGCACGGCCCCATGGAATCCGTCCGCGAGAAATCAGATTGCGGCGTCTCGCCGAGCACGGTCTAGGACGGTCCGCGTTTGCTCCAGCACGTCGGCCGGATCGTACTTCCGGCTCGCCAAAGCGGCGAGGAGGCCAACAAGCTCGCCAGCCCCTTCGACCTGGACGGTCTTGTTCGGCGTGTCCGAAACGTCGATGAACGCGCCAAGAATTGCCGTGGTGACATCACGGTCTCGTCCACGTGCTACTGCATCTGCGAGCGTGATCCGAGCTGTGACAGCACCTTGGGCCCTTCGGTGATGAACGTCACCCCACGACCAACGGCCGGCGAACAGGTTGATGTACTCAAGTACCTGGACCATCGCGTCGCCCACAACATCCAGCAGCCGGGCTTCGTAGAGGCCTTCGTCGAGCCGACGGTTTCGCTCATCCTCTTGGCGTTTCGCGGCCCTCGCGAATCGGGCCGATGTAACGGCGACAGTCACCGTCGAAGCACCGATCACGACCGCGACCCCTGCCGAGATGACGGAAGCGCCGATGTCTCTCCACCACTCGTAGGTCGTCCATGCAGCATGCCAATCTGTGGTGAGCAAGATCACTACTCGACAGTAGCGTCGTTCTGCGACACTCCGTCGAAGAATGAGCAGCGGGGGTGTTCATCTCTGGGTTAACATGTTCGTAACACCGTATGCCCGCCCGAGATGGCGGGAATTCTTTGCTCCTCGACCGCGTAGCGTTCTGCGAGGGGCTTGCGGGTCCGACTCTGGACAAGATCGATGTTCAACGCCACGGCACCCGCTAGAAGGTCGGTGCCTTGCTTTCGGTGTGCTTCGCATTCTTGAGCCAGTTGGTGCGGATCTTGTGCCGCACAGCGAAGAGGCCCCGGCCCTGCACGTAGAGGAACCACCCGCCGCCGCCCAGGGCCGCGCCCATGATCATCCACTGCCAAGGCGCGTCGGAGAGTCCTGGCACGAGGCTCAGCCCGTTGTAAGCCAAGATCACCGGTCCAGCTACGACGAAGAAGCCGCCGTACAGGAAAGCAAGCCACGAGAGCGTGAGCATCCAGCCTTCGCGCGGAGCTCGGTAGCCGTTGAGGACTCGCCTTGCCAAGGAGTCACGAAGCTGCTCGAGGTCGTCCCGGGCGCTTGTCGACGCCGGAGTGTCTTTGAGCATGGCGGTGACCCTCTCGAGCTGGCGCACCGGCGACTGCTCTCTGACCGTTGCGAAAGCGCCCAACACCGCGGTCACGCCAATGCCAGCGAAAGTGGCGACAACTGCCCAATCCATGCCTATGTCCTTCGTTGGAGGACATCACCCTAACAACAAGCGACATCCAACACTGCGCAGGGGATGGACTGTCGGAGCCACTAGGTCGTCGCCTTGAACCCACGCGTCTGCGGTCTACAGGTGCCCTTCAAACTGCTCGGCGACCGTCTTGTGGACCTCTACGTGAGTCCAGTCGCCGTGGTCGTCGCGCCGCTTGCGCCTCGTCACGAACGACACCTCAGCCCAACCTGTGACCTCGTCCGGCAACTCGCTGATCGTCGTCGGTCCGAACCACCAGATCGCGTGATCGTAGCCCTCAAGCCGCCTGGGAACCGCTGGCGAGTCCTTCGCCGCTGTTGGCTGCGCTTCCCACACCGACGTCAAGCCGCCCTTGAATTCGCTGCTCTTCGCCTCAATCTTGAAGAGCAGCGAAGTGAGCGTCACGGGCTTCTCGCCGACGTTCGTCACCGACACCCATGGCTCCCAAGCGAGACTCGATGAGCCGTCGCCTGCGCCAGTACAAGTGGCTCCGGCCATAACGTGAAGCACCGGCCGCTCGTAGCGGGTTCTCACGACCTGCCACACCAGGTTCACAACCGAGAGCGCGAATGCCGCTCCGGCGATCGCTATCGTCCACACGTCGGCGGTTGTCATGACTTCCCCCGCTCCATGAGCACAAGGTAGCGAACGAACGGTCAGACCGTGGAGTGATTGGGAACAGCGCCTGCTTCTCGGGCTGTCGGAGCCACTTCGGGTTGGCTCCGACGAAGATGGTGGTAGTCCACCCGCGGGGTCACATCCGCGACAAACCCGCGCTGACATGCGGACCCCGGACGTGGCCGGCCGCCCACGTCACGAGGAGGACCGCTGTGAAGCTCTCCGAGATCCGTACCTTGCTGGTGAAGCACGGGCACAAGACCACCGCCGAGATCGATCGCTTCGACGTAAAGCGCGCAGCCGGCGCAGTCATCGGCGTCGACCTGATGCTGTCCGACGGCACCGTCACCTACCTGCCGGTCGAAGCCGACGCATGAAGCCTGCCGGGGGTCGATCAACGACAAGCTCAACGTGCACCCTTCACACATCAGTCGACGGCCCGACTCGGGAGCTCGCGCCTGTCGCCGGCGTCGACGCGGGTAGGCGATAGGTTCTCACCATGGTTGAAGAGAACCCTCCGGTGGTCGTTGTCGATACTTTGACTCTCCGCTTCGTCGGACGGGGTGAGAACGGAGCCGACCTCCACCAGTTGCGCGCGGAACACGTCGCGGAGGTGCTTCAGGGCCTCGCGGGTCTGGCAGCCGACTTCGACGCTGCAGGAGCGTTCGACGTTGACGGACCAGCAAACTCCGAGATTCTCGTCCGGGCTCCGCGCGAGGGATCGTTCATCATCGACGTCCAGCACGTCGTCACCGAGACCGCCGCCGTTGTCGAGGCAGTTGGCGGTGTGACTGGTGCTCTCGGGCTGCCGACCCTCGCCGGGGTCATCTTCTACGCGACGAAGTCGGCTCGCGCAGACGTGAAGGACGCGACGCGGATCGAGGGAACGGATCTCGTCAAGATCACCTGGCAGGACGACACAATTGACGAGGTGCCAGTCAAGGTCTGGGACGAGTTGAAGGTGCGGAAGCGACGGAGGAAGAAGCACCTGCGTGCGCTCATGGCCCCGATCGGCGATAGCAATGTGGCCGCCCTCGAGGTCATCCCTGGCCCGAACTCGCCCGCACCGACCCCTGAACAGCCGGTGTTGGAGTTGAGGCGGGCGGACTACGATGCGGTCAGGCCTGAAACGGAAGTGGAAGAGACCGATGACGTCTTCGACGTCGAGGCTCGAATGTCGGCAATCGACTTTGACGACCCCGCCAAGTGGAGGGTCAGCACCGTCGATGTGAAGCGCGGCGCAGTCATGGAAGACGAAGCGTTCCTCGTTCAGGTCGCCGACGGCCTTGCGATCCGCAAGGACGACATCTTCGATCTCCGCATCCGGGAGGATCGAAAGACCACGGACGGTCGCACGCGAAGCACTTGGACGGTTCTCAAGGTTCTGAAGCACAGGAGGACAGGTGACAACGACACAACGGCATCGGCCGCATCGACGGCTTGACCTTGCCGGTTTCGCCCTGCTTATCGTCGGAATCGTGTCCGGCGTCTTCGCCTTCAGCCTCGTTCTACACGGAACCCTAGCTCTGGTCGTCGTGCCTTCGATCGTTGCGACGACGCTCGGTGCCGTGCACCTGACGAAGATCGAAGCACCCCGGAAGTAGACCGGACGCGCGGCTAGCTCCGAGCCAGGGCGGTCAAGGTGAAGCGGAAGCGAGACCGGACACCCGGGACACACCCTCGGCGGGGCAAGCGACCGGAGACCCGGTATCCCCATACAACTGAACACCCCGGTACCGGCTCCGGTGCCCGGCCCGGCCGTCACGCCTGACCGCACCGCACCGCACCGGCATGAAAACGCCCGCATCCCGCTCGAGCCCATCGGCTACGACTGCGAAGGTGCGCCGCTGTACGCATGGCAGCTCGACGACGAGCGCTGACGACAGGAGCACAACGTGGGTGAGCAGTGGTCAGGCAGCACACGCAAGCAGCGACTCCCGCGCGATTGGGAAGAGCGACGCACCACCGTCCGCGATCGAGCAGGCGGCCGATGCCAAGCCACCATGCGCGACGGCACACGCTGCGTCGAGGTCGGCACTGACTGCGACCACATCGTGCACGGCGACAACCACGCACTCTCGAACCTGCAATGGCTCTGCTCATGGCACCACGAGAAGAAGACCGCACGCGAAGCACTCGAAGCACGACGGCATCTTCGCGTCCCGTCGGCCCGTAAGCCACGCGAGAAGCACCCAGGACTCAGGTAGACGCCGGACTGTCGACCGTCGCAGCACGCGGGCGCACGGAGGCCCCCGTCCACCCCCTCCCCCCGGGTCCGCCTGGGTCGTAGAGGTGCTGTGGCTCTCCCCGTGTACGGGTCTGGGGTTTTCGCCTAGTTTCACCACACCCTGACATTTCACCGGCAGGGCATTCCACTCGACCCCTGACCGAAACGGAGCAGGCGGCCTCACCCGAAACGGGAGCTCACCATGCCTGGACACGGCCCTGCACCGAAGGACCCGAAGAAGCGCGCACGGCGCAACTCCGACCCCACCGTCGTCCGGATCCTGCCGCGCGCCGTCGTCTCGCAGCCCGAGCTGCCCACCATCTCCGTCGAGGAGGACGGCGAGCTCCGCGAGTTCACGTGGCCGGCGATCACCCGGCAGTGGTGGGACATGTGGGCGACCTCGCCGCTGTCGCTGGACTTCACCGCGACGGACTGGTCCGAGCTCCGCGACACCGCGCTGCTCCACGCCCGGTACTGGAACGGCGACATCAAGCTCGCCGCCGAGCTCCGGCTGCGCACCGCGAAGTTCGGTGCGACACCCGAGGACCGCGCCCGGCTCCGGATCACGTTCGCGCAGGCCGAGGAGGCGGAGACGAAGACCACCGCCCGTCGCCCCAGCTCGCGTGAGCGTTTCAGCGGCAACGCACTTCCCCCGGAAGCGACGGCGAACTGATGCCGTGGCGACCGCTCGACGGCGAGACGTTCCCGACGCTCGGCTACCACGTCGCCGACCAGATGGCCGAGTTCCTGGACTACGTCGTCACGCGCGAGCAGCTTGAGTTCCTGGTCGCGTTCTACGAGATCGACCCGCTCACTTGCCGGCGCATCAAGACGCGCGCGATCATCCAGCGCCCTCGAGGTTGGGGCAAGTCCCCGAAGCTCGGTGCGGTTGGCCTCAGCGAAGCACTCTTCGAGGTCGTCCCGGACGGGTGGGATGCGTTCGGCCAGCCCGTCGCGCGGCCGTGGTCGGACTTCAAGAGCATCATCAACGTCCCGGTCACCGCGACGTCCGACGACCAGGTGCAGAACACGTGGGCACCGATGCTCGAGATGGCCCGGCTCGACTCGCTCGTCAACGAGTTCGACGTCGACCCGATGGACACGTTCATCGGGATCCCCGGCGGCAAGATCGAGCCGCGAACCTCGTCTGGCCGGTCCATTAAGGGCCTCCCCGGCCAAGTCGCCGCGATCATGGACCAGACCGAGGAGTGGGTGAAGGGCAACGGCGGTCTCCGCCTCGCTCAGAACATCCGCAACAACTCGACGAAGGCCTCCGGCGTCACGATCGAGTCCCCGAACGCGTTCACCCCGGGTGAGAACTCGGTCGCCGAGGCATCGGCACGCGACTGGGACCTGATCGAGTCCGGGAAGTACCCCGACCTCGCTGCCGCCCGCCAGATCCTCTACGACCACCGCGAAGCGCCGGCGGACACGGACCCGTCAGACCGGGCGTCGCTCGAGTACGGCCTGCGGTACGCGTACGGCGACAGCTCGGATCACCCTGACGGCTGCGTCATCCACAATCCGCCGTGCGAGCCCGGCTGGGCACCAATTCAGCGGCAGATGCTGGCCTTCCTCGACACGTCCAACGACCCACAGGTGCTCCGCGCCGACTTCCTCAACCAGATCACCCACGCGACCAACTCGTTCGTCTCGCAGCCCGACCTCAAGGCGATCCAGGCACTCAACAAGGTGATCTCGAAGACGGAGCCGGTGACGCTCGGCTTCGACGGCTCGGAAGGGCGCAAGCCCGGCAAGGGCACCGCCGACTCGACGGTCCTGATCGGCTACTCCGTCACCCAGAAACACCTGTTCAAGATCGGGGTGTGGGAGCAGCCCGACGGGCCCGCCGGCGAGAACTGGCGACCACCGGTGCTGCAGATCGAGGACGCCGTCCGGCAGGCGTTCAAGGACTACAACGTCGTCGGGTTCTACGCGGACCCGTCCGCGGGCTGGGCCGGTCACGTGAAGACGTGGGAGGCCGAGTACGCGAAGCGGCTCAAGGTCCGGATGTCCCGCGACGAGCCGATCCGGTGGCGGCAGAAGGATCTCGCGCGCACGACGGACACATTCGACCAGCTCGAGTCCGCCATCAGCGGCCGCGACATCACCTACGACGGCTCGCCCGAGCTCACCTCGCACTTCATCAACGCCCGCCGCGACCGTCGCCGGTCCGGCTACGTGCTGATGAAGCCGGAGCACGACCCGGACGGCTCGAAGATCGACGCCGCCTGGGGCGCGATGTTCGCCTACGCGGCCGGCATCGACGCTCTCGGCGCGAAGCTCACGAAGAAGAAGACCGCCGCCCGCCGCATCTACTGAGAGGGACCCTGTGGCTACCACACCCGCCGAATGGCTCCCGATCCTGGCGAAGCGTCTCGACGCCCGTCAGGCGCGCATCGCGAAGAACCGTTCCTACGCGAACGGGAACGCGCCGCTGCCGGAGATGAGCAAGAACACCAAGGAGACATGGAAGGCGTTCCAGAAGAAGGCCCGAACGAACTACGGCGGCCTCGCGTGCGAATCCCTCGGCGGTCGCATGGTCCCGAACGGCGTCCGCGTCGGCGCGTCGACGACGAGCCCCGCCGCCGTCGCCGCGCGCCGGGTGTGGCGCGACAACCGCCTCGACGTGGTGTTCGGCGACGCGATCTCGAACATGCTGACCACGAGCGTCGGCTACCTCGTCACTGGCGTCCGCGACGGCCAGCCGATCATCACGTCGGAGAAGCCCGAGCAGGTCATCACCGCCCCCGACCCGACGCAGCCCTGGCGGGCCCGCGCGGCACTGAAGGCATGGCGCGACCCGGACTCCGGCAAGGACTTCGCCCTGGTCTGGACCCCCGGCATCCGGCAGCGGTTCTTCCGCAAGTCGACCAACGACAACGGCACACCCCACCCGCAGGTCGACGGCGAATGGGAGGTCGACGGCGAGCCGGAGACCTTCGCCGGCGGGGTCCCGGTGTACGTCCTCGAGAACAAGGACGGCGTCGCGGAGTTCGAGCCGCACACCGACGTCATCGACCGCATCAACCTCGGCAAGCTGCAGCGCCTGGTCACCACCGCGATGCAGGCGTTCAAGGTCCGTGCGCTCAAGGGCGGCCTCCCCAGCCAGGACGAAGACGGCAACGACATCGACTGGGCCAAGATCCTCGAGGCCGCGCCCGGCGCGCTGCTGGACCTCCCCGAAGGCATCGATGTGTGGGAGTCGGACGCGACCGACATCCGCCCGCTCCTCGAGGGCGAGAAGACCGACGCCCGCGACTTCGCCGGCGTCATCCGCACGCCGATCTCCGTGTTCATCCCGTCGGGTGAGAACCAGTCCGCCGAGGGCGCAGCGAACGCGAAGGAGGGCGAGATCCAGAAGGCGAAGGACCGCATCGCGCGTGCCTCCTCCCCTGGGGAAGGCGCTCTCCTCGAAGCGCTCCGGGTCCTCGGCGTCGACGACGGCGAGACCATCGAGCTGCTGTGGATGCCGCCCGAGCACGTCTCGTTCACCGAGAAGACGCAGGCCGCCACGCAGGCGAAGGCGGCCGGCATGTCGGCCCGGTGGATCAAGCAGAACATCATGGGCATGTCGCCGGACGAGATCGCGCAGGACGAAGCTGACGCGGCCACCGACCAGCTGCTCGCCGCAACCCTGATCGGAGCAGCCGGTGGCACTGGCAACGCTTGACCAGCTGACCGCGGCCCACCAGACGACGACGAAGCAAATCCGCGACCGGACGCTCGCCCTGACGGCGGCCCGGTGGGATGCGTCGCCGGACTACCGGGACGCGGACATCGACCGGCTGATCTCGCAGATCCTGCCGCAGGTGCAGGCCGGCCAGCTCGCCACGGCGACGCTGACCAACGCCTACATCGGGCAGGCTGCCCTCGTCGCCGGCACCACCGCCGGCGCGAGCGTCGACCGGGACGCGATCCTCGGCTACCGGGGCACGCCCTCAGCAGACGTGTACCGCCGCGGCGCGGTCACGCTCTACACGGCGCTGTCGAACGGATCCCCGTTCGATGCGGCGATCGCGTACGGGCTCGACCGAATGCTCACCATCATCGCGACCGAGCTGCAGCAGGCGAAGAACCGGCAGGCGCAGCGCGCGCTCGAGGCCTCCGGGTTCTACGGCTACCGCCGGGTCCTCACCGGCCTCGAGAACTGCGCGCTGTGCGCCATCGCCTCGACGCAGAAGTACAGCAAGCACGAGCTCATGCCGATCCACCCCGGCTGCGACTGCGGGGTGCAGCCGGTCAAGGAGTCCGACGGGCCCGGCACGATCCTCGACCCGGACCTGCTCGAGCGCACCCACGCGCTCATCGACCAGAAGCTCGGCGGCCCGTCCGACCGCGGCGCACGTGACCTCGGCATCGAGAAGACGTCGTCCGCCGGCAAGCCGCTGAGCGACTACACGGACCTCGTCGTGGTGAACGAGCACGGCGAGCTCGGACCGACCCTCGCGTGGCGGTCCGACAAGTTCACCAGCGCCGCGGACATCGCAGCGCTCACCTGACTTCCCCACGCCGTGGGGAGTGACCGAAACGGTCAACCACCAACCCGAAACGGGAGATACCGATGCCGAACGACGACGACGACAAGACGAAGCAGACCGAGGGCGCAACGCTCGAAGAGAAGCTCGCAGCCGCCGAGGCCGAAGCCGAGAAGTGGAAGACGCTCTCCCGGCAGAACGAGCAGCGCGCGAAGGACAACGCCGACAAGGCGAAGAAGTTCGACGAGCACGAAGAGGCCAACCGCACCGAGCTCGAGAAGGCGCAGGCACGCGCCGACGCGGCCGAGAAGGCGATCGCGGAACGCGATGCCAAGGACGCCGCCGTCACGCTGCGCGACGAGGTCGCCGCCGCGAAGGGGTTCGCCGATCGCAAGATCAGCGCGTCCGCCCTCCGAGGCGCGACACGTGAAGAGCTCGAGGCCCACGCCGACGAGCTGCTCGCCCTGGTCCCCGCACCCGCCGCCGGCCCCTCGGCCGACGGGCAGGGACAGGCCGGACAGCAGATCGGCGACGGCGAGATGTCGGCGGACGACGTCGTCACGGCAGCCACCACCAGGTAACCCCCGCTGGCGTTCGCCACGAACCCAAGCGGCCACCACACAACAGAAGGAGGAATCGTGGCGGACAACAACATCTTCATCAAGGGCACGAAGTTCGCGCAGACCGCGCTGGCTCTGCTCCGGAAGACCATCAAGGCCCCGGGCCTGTTCACGACGAAGTACGGCGTCGCGGACTTCCGCGGTGCCGAGGGTGACACGATCGGCGTGAAGCGCCCCGTCGTGCTCGCTGCTCGTCGGAAGCCCTGGCGCGGCGACGACGAGATCATCATCGACAAGCTCGTCAACACGAAGATCCAGGTGACGCTGGACCAGCACGTGTACAGCGCCGTCGAGCTGTCGCCGGAGGAGGAGACGCTCGACGAGGTCGACTACGTCCGAGACGTGCAGGCACCGCAGGTCGACGCCGTCGCCCGCGACGTGGCCTCGATCGTCGTCGCCGCTCTCACCGGCGCGACGTTCGTCAACTCGGTCAAGTTCAACCCGAACAGCGCCGACCCCCGCGAGTCCGACCCCCGCAAGGTCGCTCTCCGAGCTCGGAACCTGTTCCAGAAGGCGTTCGTGCCGACGACCGGCCGCTACTGGCTGGTCGGCGCGGACATCTCCGAGGCGATCGCCGGGCACGAGAAGCTCCTGGACGTGGACACCGCGGGCATCCCCGAGGCGCTGCGTGACGGCGTCGTCGGTCGCCTCGGCGGCTTCACGATCGTCGAGCTCGACGAGCTCGCTCCGACCGCGTCGTTCTTCACGCACGAGTCGGCGATCGCCTGGGTCGTCGTGGCCCCGGTGGTTCCGAACGGCGTCGCGAAGGGTGGCGGTGTCGCGGCCGGCAACGGCATCGCCGTGACGCAGCTGTGGGACTACGACAGCAAGCGCCTCAAGGACCGCTCGATCGTGCACGCGTTCGCGGGCTCGACGCCGGTCCTCGACCCGAAGCTCAAGGACGACGGCACCCTCGACCTCGACGCGGACAACGCGCCGAAGCTGCAGTTCGTCCGCGCGATCAAGGTCACGTACAGCACCACCGCCCCCGCGGCGTCCTGAGAGGAGTGAGGTCATGGCCGAAGCGCTGGCAACGAAGGAAGACGTCGTCGCGGCGCTCGGCCGTGACCTCACCTCATCCGAGACGAAACAGGTCACCGTTCACCTGATGAAGGTGTCGGAGCTGTTCCGCAAGGAAGCCCGCCAGCAGTTCACCCCGGGCCGGTCCACCAACCGGCTCCGGGTGACTGCCGGCTCGCTCACCCTCCCGCAGCGCCCCGTGCGCGCGGTCCACACGGTCGACGGCGAGCCCGCCGACCGGTTCACCCTCATCGGCCAGCGCCTCGAGGTGCCGGTGCCCACCGGCACGACGGTCGTGGTCGACTACGAGCACGGGGCCGACGAGGTCCCCGACCTGGTCAAGCTCACCGTCGCCGGGATCGTCGCGCAGCTGTTCGAGGCGGACCCGCGCGCCCGCGCCGGCGTCGCGCAGCGCGGGGAGACCCGCGGCCCGTTCAGCTCCCAGGAGACCTACGCGGCCTGGGCGCAGGGCGCGGCACCGCGGCTCGCTCCCGACGACGTCCGCACCGCGCAGTCGTACCGGGTGAAGTCGTACGGCCTGATCGTGCAGGGGTACTGATGGCCGGCGAGACCGTCACCTGGCACCACCGCACCGACACCGGCAAGCGCGACCGGTACAACAAGCCGATCCTCGCCGACGCCGACACCTTGCTCGACGACGTCCTCGTCGCGCCGAACCTCGGCGACGAGGTCACCGGCACCGCCGAGAACACCTCGAGCACCCGGATCACCCTCTACCTCCCCGCCGTCGCCGGCATCAGCGCCGACGACGAGCTCACCGTCCGTGGCACCCGGTACAAGGCCCTCGGCGACGAGGCCGACTGGTCGACCGGCGTGAGCGACTGGAAGCCCGGCTCCGTCGTGCAGCTCGAGCGGAAGGACTACGTCAGTGCCTAAGTCACGCGTCGTCCTCAACCGCCGCGGCTTCGGAGCCGTCCTGGCATCCAAGGGCATCGAGGACCAGCTGCGCCCCTACGCCGACGACATCGCCGCGCAGATTCCCGGCGGCGCGACCGTCACCGCGATCCGCACCGGCGTCGGCTCTTCCAACTCCCGCGTCCGCCTCCGCGTCGAGGCGGAGGTGTGGGAACGCGCCCGGCTCGTCTCCGCGATGCGCCAAGTCCTCAGCAACGCCCAGTCCCGCTAGGAGGGCCCGTGCACGGCATCGTCTACGACGACTTCCTCGCTCACCTCATCCGACGCGTCGACGCCCTGCTCACGGCGCGCAGCGAGCCGCACGCGGCCGGCGTGGAGGTCTCCGACCAGAAGTCTCCCGACAGTCGCCGCGCGGTCGTCCTGACGACCAGTCCCGGCGGCGGCACCAGCAATACCGTCCGAACTTCCTACGTCACGGTCGACGTCATCACCGACGACCAGGGCACCACGACCGACCTGATCAACCTCGTCCTCGCGCTGGCGACCTCGCGCGGTGCCGGCGGCATGGTCGACGGTTCCCCGATCACGTTCGCCGAGGTCAACGGCGGCCCGAACGCGGACCCCGCGGCGGACGGCTACTTCAAGCAGACCGCGCAGCTCGAGCTGCGACATCGCGGTCGCAGCCTCTGACCCACCATCTCGAAGCCCTGCCGTCGGCGGGGCTTCTCTCGTTCCTCCCACCGAGCAGGGACCCCAGGGGCACACGCCCACCACACCACAACGGAAGGAAGGGTCCACGTGTCCCTCAAGTCTGAGAACGTCCGCGTAGCGGTCACGGGCGCGGTGTACATCGCCCCGACGACCGCTGCACGGCCCACCAGCGCCACCAGCGCGCTCTCCGTCGACCACAAGGATCTCGGCTACGTCGGCGACGGCGGCGTCACCGAGACCCGCGAGCGGTCGACGAACCAGATCCGCGCCTGGCAGAACGGTGCCCTCGTCCGCGAGCCCGTCACCGAGTCCTCGATCCGGTTCTCCTTCATCCTCCTCGAGACGAAGAAGGAGACCATCGAGCTCTACTACGGCATCAAGGTCGCACCCGACGGCTCGGTCAAGATCGACCCGTCGAAGACCGGCGGCCGGCAGGCGCTCGTGCTCGACATCATCGACGAGGACGACCTGATCCGCGTCGACGTGCCGCAGGGCGAGGTCACCGAGGTCGGCGACCAGGTCTACGTCAACGGCGAGGCCATCGGCTACGAGATCACCGTCACCGGCTACGCGATCACCGACGGCGACGAGTCCTACTCCGCCGTCAAGTGGTACTCGAGCCTCGACACCACCGCGGGGGCCGGCGCATGACCGCGGCGAAGCCGATCCACGTCCGCCACATCGTGACCGGCGAGATCAAGACGGTCACGCCGGAGCAGCGCGAGACCCAGAACAAGAACTTCTGGGTCCGCGTCACCGGCGACGTCAAGGTCACCGAGCCGGACACCGCGCCGCCCGCGACCGACGTCAGCGCCGCCCCGAAGACCACCCAGAAGGCGTCCACGCCCAAGGAGTGACCCACCGGCGTGCCGGGGCGCTCGGGCCCCGGCACGCCTCCCTCCTCACCATCCCCGAGCACTCTCAACCGAGCCAGGAGAACCCCCATGAGCGAAACCGAAACGACCGCCGTCAAGGCAGTGCGGATCAAGGCCAAGAACCGGCCGCCCCTCGGCATCGAGTACGGCGACGGCACGTACATCCTCCCCGGACGCATCCCGTCCGAGATCATGACCATCCAGGCGCAGAACAAGAAGCCGAAGAACCCCGCGAAGGACGTGCAGGAGCAGTACCAGCGCGAGGTCGGCGTCGCGCTCGTCGACAAGTTCTACGACATCGTCGTGCCCGCCGACTTCAAGGGCGTCCTCGACATGGAAGACCTCCCCGACGTCTTCGAGGCGTGGTCGGAGCACGTCGGCCTGGGGGAATCCAAGGACTCCGGGAACTAGCGGAGTCCTACCCCGACGAGCTCGTCTGGGAGCTGCACCAGCTCCGCATCGACATCGACGACATCGGCGGCGACGACACCCCGGACCGGAAGGCGGTCGACCACGTGCTGGTCGACCGCCTTCTGCGTGTCGCGACCCGGGAACCGTCCTCGGTCCTGTTCGCCGCGACCCACGGCTGGGACTTCCCCGTTTCGCGCGAGTGGATCCAGACCGCGGACTTCATCGACGCCTTCTACGCGGCCAACAGCAACGGCCGCCGGCCGAAGCCGTACCCGCGCCCCTGGCAGGACAAGAACACCACCCGACTCGGCAAGACCGATCTCTCCCCAGCAGAAGCGCGGGAGGTGCTGCGAAAGAACAGGGGCTGACCGATGTCGACCGAATCCGCGATCGCATACGTTTCCATCGTCCCGCAGGCCAAGGGTGCCGGGCGCTCCATCGAGCGGGAGATCAACCCGCAAGCGCTCGGCACCTCGGTCGGCAGCAAGATGTCCGGTGGCTTCCTGAAGTCCGTCGGCAAGATGGCCACGAGGTCGACCGCCATCATCGGCGGCGGGATCACGGCCATCGGCGCAACCATCGCCACCGTCGCCGCGAAGAAGGGCCTCGACCGGCTCCTCGACATCGACGCAGCGACGGCGAAGCTCAAGGGCCTCAAGATGTCGACCCAGAACATCTCGACGGTCATGGACTCGGCCCTCAAGTCCGTCCGTGGGACCGCGTTCGGCCTCGGTGACGCCGCAGGTGTCGCCTCGAGCGCCGTCGCGGCCGGTATCAAGCCCGGCCGCGACCTCACGAAGTACCTCTCGCTCACCGCCGACGCCGCCACCATCGCGGGTACGTCGCTGGATGAGATGGGATCGATCATCAACAAGACCACCACCAGCGGCAAGGTCTACACCGACAACCTCAACCAGCTCGCCGACCGCGGCATCCCGATCTTCCAGTGGCTGCAGGAGGAGTACGGCGTCTCCGCCGAGAAGCTTTCCGACATGGTCCAGAAGGGCCAGG
Organism: Curtobacterium sp. MCBD17_026; assembly: GCF_003234895.2. Lineage (NCBI taxonomy): Bacteria > Bacillati > Actinomycetota > Actinomycetes > Micrococcales > Microbacteriaceae > Curtobacterium > Curtobacterium sp. MCBD17_026. The sequence continues at coordinate 2,458,451 of NZ_CP126281.1, forward strand.
TCGACTCGGCCACCTTCCGCAAGGTCATCGAGAAGAACATCGGTGGCGCTGCCCTGCAGTCCGGGGACTCTGTCGCTGGCGCGTACGCCAACATGGGTGCCGCTCTGGGCCGTCTCGGCGCGATGTTCGAGAAGGGCGCGGTGGCAACCGCACCCCGGCTGTTCTCGGCCATCGGGGCCGCCATCGACCGCGCCCAGGTGGCACTCGAGCCCTACGCCGAGACCTTCTCGACCAAGCTCGCCGCCGGGATGGGCAAGGTCGCCGGGTGGATCGACAAGATCGACTTCGAGCTCGTGATCGCGAAGGCCGGCCTCTTCGTCCTGAAGCTCCGCCAGGTCGGCTCCTACGTCCACGGCATCTTCAACGACATCCGCAAGGGCGACACGAGCACGGCGTTCGGCGGCATCGGGGACTCGCTCTCCAAGCTCACCCCCGCGTTCGTGTCCTTCCGGAACCAGCTGCCGGAGCTCGGCGACTCCGTCGGCAAGCTCGCCGCTGGCGGCATCACCGTCCTCGCTGGCGTCCTCGGGTTCCTCGCCGATCACGTCGACACGATCGTGAAGTACATACCGCTGATCGTTGCCGGCTTCATCGCCTGGCAGCTCGCCTCCCGGGCGACGGCCGGGGCGTCTGTTGTGCTCCGCACCGCCGAGCTCCTGGCCCTGCCGGTGCAGATCAAGCGGAACATCCTCCGCCTCGAGGCCGCCCGCCTCGAGTACGCGACCGCCCGCGCGATGGGTGTCTCTACCGGAGCCACCGCAGCCAGCACCGTGGCGACGAATCAGAACGCTTCCGCCCTCGGCAAGCTCACCCTCGCCCAGCGCATCTCGACCATCGCGACGACCGTCGGCGCGGTCGCGATGCGGATCATGGGCGGCGCGGTCCGCTTCGCCCTCGGCCCCGTCGGCCTGATCATCACCGCCGTCGGCCTGCTCGTCGCCGGCCTGGTGTGGTTCTTCACCCAGACGAAGCTCGGCCAGGCGATCGTGCAGACCGTCTTCGCCGCGATCAAGGTCGCGGTCGCAGCGGTCGGCGACGTGTTCGTGTGGCTCTGGGAGAACGCGATCAAGCCCGCCTGGGACGGTATCGCCGCCGGGGCGACCTGGCTGTGGCAGACCATTCTGCAGCCCGCGTTCGCCGGCATCGCTCTCGCCGTGCAGACCGTCGGCGGGTTCTTCGCCGCCCTGTGGACGAACTACATTCAGCCGCCGCTCGCCGCGATCGGCAACGCGATCGGCTACCTCTGGAACAGCTGGATCTCGCCGGTCTTCCAGCTGATCGGCGCGATCGTCGTCTGGGCCGGCGGCATCTTCGCCTCGGCCATCTCCGGCATCGTCGGCCTGATCGTCAACACCCTCGGCGTGGCCTTCAACTGGCTGTGGACCGGCGTCATCCGGCCGGTCTTCACCTGGATCGGTGCAGCGATATCGGTCTGGTGGACCACGGTGTCGTCGATCTTCGGCTTCGTCGTCGGCTTCGTCCGGAACACCCTCGGCGCAGCCTTCTCCTGGCTGTGGTCGGGCGTGATCTCGCCGGTCTTCACCTGGATCGGTGCCCTGTTCTCCGCCTGGTGGAACGGGATCGTCATGCCGATCTTCTCGGCCGTGGTCGGGTTCCTCCGCAACACCCTCGGCCCAGTGTTCACCTGGCTCCGCGACACGATCATCGGCCCGGTCTTCTCCGGGATCGGCACCGTCATCCGCGGGGTGTGGAACTCCTGGATCAAGCCCGTCTTCGACAAGATCGTCGACATCGCGAAGAACACCATCCCGAAGGCGTTCTCCACGATGAAGGACGGGATCGGCAAAGCGTGGGACCTCGTCAAGTCCGTCGTGAAGGCTCCGATCAAGTTCGTGGTCGAGACGGTGATTCAGAAGGGGATCATCGACAACTTCAACAAGGCCGCCGACTTCTTCAAGACGAAGAAGCTCCCGAACGTCGCCCTCCCGAAGGGGTTCGCGACGGGTGGCTACACCGGCCCCGGTGGGAAGTTCGACCCCGCCGGCATCGTCCACAAGGACGAGTTCGTCTTCACCAAGGAGCAGACCCGGCGCATCGGCGTCGGACGGCTCTACGACATCGCCCGGAACGGCTACGCCAAGGGCGGCCTCGTCACTGACGCGGGGAAGAGCATCGCGTCCGGGTGGGACTGGCTCAAGGGTAAGGCCGGCAAGGCGTGGGACTGGACGAAGAACGCCGCCGAGACCGCCCAATCGGTCGTCTCCGACCCGATGGGCACCCTCGGCAAGCTCGCGAAGGGCCTCATCGGCCAGATCCCCGGTGCCGGCGGGATGCTCGACGTCGCCAAGGGCGTCGGCCAGAAGATTCTCTCCGGCGCGATCGACAAGCTCAAGGGCATCGGTGACCTCGGCGGTCTCACCCCCTTCGGTGGGAACGGGAAGAACGGCAACCTCGCGTCGTCGGCACTCGGCAAGGCGCTCGGCTTCGCGCCGGGCTCCGGTGTCGGCGCGACCGGCGGACTGATGCAGAAGGCCGCCGCGTCCGCCTGGAACAACGCGTACCGGGCGTCAGGCGGCGTCCTCCGACTCACGGAGGGGTACCGCGACCTCAAGGCGCAGCAGTACCGGTGGTCGCTGTTCAAGAACGGCGGCAACCTCGCTGCCACCCCCGGCACGTCCGTGCACGGCTTCGGCCTCGCAGCAGACGTCGCCGGCGGACAGGACTGGCTCCGCGCGAACGGCGCGAAGTACGGCTGGGCGAACACGGGCCTCGGCTTCTCGCAGCGGGAGCCGTGGCACTTCGAGTTCAAGGGCCTGTCGCAACGGGTCCCACAGCTCGCAGCTGGCGCGGTGGTCGGCAGGAGGCGCGGCGGCACGCTCGTGAACGTCGGAGAGGGGCGCTACGACGAAGCTGTGGTGCCGCTCACTCCAAGGATCAGCGATGCCTTGGAGGGTCGCCAGTCGTCGGGGTCTCCGAAGCAGTACGACATCACCTTCGAGAACCACGGCGAACCCTTCACCGAGCAGAAGTTCCTGAACGCGATGCATCAGATCGAAGTGCTCACCGGCTGACAGAAAGGTGCCCCGCATGGCTCAGGACACGATCGATGGCGGCTACCCAGATCAGATCATCGAGGACGTCCTGGACGGCAACGGTGACGGGGTCAACGTCGTCGATGGCAATACGGCACCGCCGGCGGACTTCACGCCGTCGGCGGTGCCGGCTCCTCCCCGTGAGATTCGCTCGTTCTGGCTCGAGTCGGTTGACGGCTCAGTCGTCATCCCTCTCGACGCGAACGGCCGCGTCCTCCTCCCGGGGGCGACGGGGCTGCAGCTTCCCCCCGTCGATGTGGTCACAGGGACTACGCCCGGCATGCCCGGGTCGTGGCTGCAGGAGGTCAACATCCTCGAGCGGCCGATCTTCCTGCCGCTGGCGTTCTTCTCCGAAGAGTCGCAAGCCGACTTCTTCGCCAGCCTCTCGGAGCTGCGGTCCCTCGTATCGGCATGGGACGGCGACCTCCTCGGCAGGAGCGGAACGTTCCGCCTTGGCGTCACCTCGGCCGAAGGGGATCGTCTCCTCGATGTCACCTACAAGTCCGGCTGGGAGGGGGCGCTTGGGGGAGGCGACGGTGGGTCCGACTGGGAACGGTTCGGTCTCAACCTTGTTGCCGTCGCTCCCTTCTGGCAGGCGCGCGAGGTAACGGCGAAGTCCTACTCCGTCCCGTCGGGTGCGGTGTTCCTCGGTAGTGGGGATGGGTCTGCGCCGTGGCCGCGACGGTTGACTGCGTCGACGACGGTCGGTGCGAACATGCCGATCCCTGTGATGGGGGACGTGCCCGTGTGGCCGGAGTTCCAGTTCCGCGGGCCGATCCCGTCGGTGGAGATCAGCTGGGCCGGCACGACGATCAGCGTTCCTGGTGGTGTCCCAACTGGCCAGACGCTCCGGCTGGTGACGGATCCGCGGGGGCGTTCTGCCCGCATCGGTGACGTGATTGCGTGGGACCGCATCAGCATGGGCGCGACGTTCTCCCCTCTGCTGCCCGGGATGAACCGGGTGAGCATCCAGCTCGCAAGCGCTGGTGAAGACGCCCGAGTGGACATGTCCTGGTACGTGCAGTGGAAGGCGGCGTGGTGACTGCTCAGTGGATGGTGGTGCCGCGCGCGGCGGACCTGAGCCGACGGTTCGACCCGGTGCGGTTCTGGTCGAAGCTGATCGTGATCGAGCGGCACAACGTAACGGGTGCGAAGGCTGGCGCGTGGTCGGTCACCGGCCTGAACCGGGGACTCGCTGGGCTGCTGACTGCCGGGAACGGCGTCATCCTGTTCCGCGATGGGGTGAAGATCATGTCCGGCGACATCGTGTCGATCGCTCGAGGGGCGACGGAGTCGACGGTGTCTGGCTGGTCCGATACTGCCTGCCTCGACGACCGGCTGATCGCCCCGAACCCGACGCAGCCGTGGTCGGCGCAGGCGAACGCCTACGACAACCGATCGGGGCCCGCAGAGACAGTCCTGCTCGGCTACATCAACGCGAACGCTGGCCCGGGCGCGCTGCCCGCGCGGCGTGTGGCCGGACTCCGAGTGCCGGTCTCCGCCGGTCGCGGGAAAACCACGACGGTGAAGGGCCGCTTCGACAAGCTCGGAACCATCGCGGCCGACGTAGCCGAGTCCGGTGGCCTCCACCACGACATCATCCAAGGCGAGGACGACCTCGGCCCGTTCCTGCAGACCACCGTCCGCCCGGTGGCCGACCGATCCCCGAACGTCCGGTTCGGCACCGCCGGTTCGTTCACCGGGGCAGTGGTCGGCAGGGACTGGTCCTACACGCTCGAACGCCCCACCGTCACCCGCGCTGTCGTCGCCGGCGGCGGCGAAGGCGCGGCACGGATCCTCGTAGAACGCTCCGACATCGCCGCGGAGGCGACCTGGGGGCGACGCACCGAACAGATCGTCGACCAGCGGCAGACCACCAGCTCCACGGAGCTCGCGCAGGCCGGCGACGACGCACTCGCCGACGGCGCGAACCCGGTCTCGGTGTCGTTCACTGTCACCGATCAGCCGGACGTCCGCTACCGGCGCGACTGGCAGGTCGGCGACCGAGTCGGAGTGAACATCGACGGCCTCGACTTCACCGACGTCGTCCGTGAGGTCACCACCACGGTGGGGAACCAGCAGGGGTCCCCGTCCGAGACGATCTCCGCCGTCGTCGGCTCACGGGACGCATCGAAGTGGACCACGAAAACGAACACCAAGGTCGCCAAGGCGCTGCGCGCGATCGACCGTCTGCAAGCGATCTAGGAGAGACACGAACATGGCTGAGACTTCATTCCCGATCGTCGACCAGGACCTGACAGACGGCGCGTGGGGGCAGACCGTCGGCTCGACTGCGAACGGCATCCTCGACGACTGGGGTGGCCCGTACGCAATCGTGGTGAACACCAACGACACCGTCACCATCAGGCGCTCGACCCGCTCAGGCGTGGCCCGCGCAGTGGTGAGCGGCTTCGGTCACCAGATCGACGCCGACGTCACCATGCCGGTTCCCGCGGTCACGTCCTCGACGAAGTACCACATCGGACTGCTCCACGACCCGGAGAACGAGACCCTGCCGGTGAAGCTCGTGCTCCTCAAGGGCAGCACGGTCCCGCTCGAACCCGGGCAGTCGTTCCTGCCGCTGCACATCTTCATCCGGCAGCAGGGACAGACGCTCGCCGCGTCCCAGCTGTACTCGCCGCGGCCGAGGGTGCAGCCGCGCCTGGTCGTGGGGGCCGCAGACGACCTGCAGCAGATGGACCCGACGGTGTTCCTGTACGGGACGGAAGTCCTCGCGATCGACCAGCGGCGCACGTTCCGCGCCGCGGGGTCCCTCACCTCGCCGCAGTGGGTGGGAGGTGCCCTGCAGGGGTACTGGCGTGGGCAGCGCGCCACCCAGATGGCGAACGCGAACCGTTCCGCGATCCTCGGCTTCACTGCCTCCTCGACCGACAACGACTCGTGGATGAGCATGGCCGACTCCGGTGTGTTCACCCTTGACCCGGGTATGTATCAGATCACGGCGACGATGGTGCTTCCGCAGAAGGCCACCGGGCGGTCGTTCGTCGAGATCGGCCCCACCGACGGTGGTGCCGAGCCCTTCGCCCGCGGCACGTTCGCGGCGGGAGAGGACCGAGAGTCGGTGACCTTCCCCACTCGAATCACCGCTCGCACTGGCTACCGCATCTACGGGTACCAGACGACCGGCAAGCAGGTCTCGCCGGTGTTCACCCTGAACATCGTCCGGATCGCCTGACCGCGCCGCAGTTTCTGTCAGCAGCCGTCCCACTGGGGCGGCTTTCTTCATGAGGGAGGCCAGATGGTCGCCAAGTACAGCGTCCGGAAGTCGTCGTACGGCGACCTCCGCGGCGTCGAGCAGTTTGTGATGTCCGCCCGGATCGCGCTGCAGGTGCTGTCCGTCATGGTCGACTTCAACGCCTGGCAGAAGTCCCGCGGCGCGGTCGGTGCGCTGTCGGTCAACGAGGGCATGCGCTCCCGCGACCGGCAGTCCTACCTGTGGGAGGTTCGGGCTGTCCTCGGGATCGTCGTCGCGCCGCCGTTCACCTCGCGCCACGACGAGGTCCGACACGGCAACGCACTCGACTTCGGCATCACGATGCCGGACGGGTCGAACCGGGCGCTCACGGACATCGAGTTCGCGAAGCTCCACGACCTCGTCGAAGCCCGCGGCGGCACGTGGACCGGCGTCAACTTCGGTGAGCCGTGGCACCACGAGATGGCGACCCGCACCGAGCGCCTCGCCCCGTACGTGGACGCCGCCACCCGGGCCGCCGCCACCGCAGCGGACCTCACCCCCAAGCCCCAGCAGCAGGCACCCACCGAACCCCTCAGGAGGATCCTCATGTCAGCAGCCGACACCCTCACCTACTTCCAGCGGAAGGATGACAAGACCGGCAAACCGCAGGACACGTACTTCGTCGCCGGCCCCGGGCTCTTCGTCGACATCGTCCGCGACGGCAAGAAGACCTGGCTCGTCGACCGCGCCGGCATCGACGCCCGCACCATCCGCACCGTCCTCAACCGGGAAGGCGTCAAGGCCGTCGTGCTCGACGCCCGCGACTTCGACGAACGCCGCGCGGTCTACGCATCGCTGGCCGAGGCAACACAGGGGAAGGCAGTCTGATGGGCGACCACGAGATCACCAAGCCGACGCGGTTCGACGTCGACGACATCTGGTACCGCCTGCAGCGGGTCCTCCGGACCGCGTTCACGACGATCCTGACGGTCCTCCCGATCGTCCCGCAGATCGTGCAGATCGTGCAGGGACAGTGGCCGGCCGCGACCGGGCTCACCGCTGTCGCCGTGCAGGCCGTCGCGATCAACGCGGCGCTCACCGCGATTATCGCGATCCCGACGGTGAACCGGTGGCTGACCGTCATCGGCCTCGGCTCGGTCCCGCGCGGCATCGCGAAGGAGACTGCGGCCGCGAAGTCGCAGGAGCTGCAGCCGGCGCGGTTCGAGCCGAGCGGCACCGACTACCGCGACGAGCAGGGCGACTGATCCGAGGAGGCCCGGATGCACCCCATCCGTCTGACCAAGCGGCTCTATGCCGTATCCATCTGGGGACCCGATGGTGTCGACGAAACCGACGACCGGGTGCGCTGGCTCCTCCGCGTCGGCCTGCCCGCGTTCGACCTGTTCGCGATCGCGTTCGGCATCTTCGGCTACCTGGGTGGCATCCCGGCGCTCCGTGACTCGTTCGGCGAGGGGTACGCGCAGTCGTTCGGACTCATGCTCTCGGCGACGGCGCTCGTCTGCCTCTGCGGCATCGCGTTCCCCGCGCTGCTGTGGCGGATCGAGTTCTGGGGGAAGTGCTTCCTCCTCGGGCTGCTGCTGCTCTACTCGGGCTCCGTGTTCCTCGCCGGAGCGGTCGGTGGCGACATCGGCCGCTCCGGCGTCGGCTGGGCGATTCTCGCAATGGCTGTCGTGCCGTCGTGGCGGGTCAGCGATATCGCTCGCGACCGGGAGGTGCACCAGTGGAAGTGATCGCCGCCGCGGCTACGGCCGCGTCTTCGCCGCTCGAGCCGTTCCTGCCGTACATCGCCCCGGTCGTCGTCGCGCTGATCGCCGGCGGCATCGCCATCTGGACGTCCCGCCGGTCGACCCGAGTTGAGGAAGCGAAGACACGCGCGCAGTCGCAGACGTCGCAGTTCGACCAAGCCATCGAACTCGACAAGTACACCCAGGCTCGCATCGACGCGGCCGTTGCGAAGGCGATCGAACCGTGGGTGAAGCGGGTCGAGCGCCTCGAGCGCGGCTACGCGCAGCTCGCCACGACGCTCCGGAGCGTCCGGCAGGCGTTCCGCGAGTACATCCGCGCCGTCCGTGCTCAGTGGGGCAGCGCGGTCGAGCCGCCCGCTGTCGACGCGCACATCCGCGAGCTCCTCGCCGAAGACGACCTCGATGGCACGTTCGACGAGCACGGTGTTGCACAGTTCCGCACCGACTTCCGCACCGACCAGACGCCCAGCTCCTGATCGTTCCAACTGACATTCGAAAGGTGGCCTCATGGCTACGGAGTACGCAACGCTTCTGGTGAAGCGCCGAGATGCAGATGCTTGGGCATCTGCTGCACTGCCGCTTGGATCTGGCGAGTGGGGCTACGACGAAACGAACCGCGTCACGAAGATCGGTGACGGCTTCACCCCGTGGGCGGACCTCCCGGAGCACCTGACCGCCGCTGGTGACGGGCAGCTGCCCGACTCGGTGCGTTCCGCGCTGGCTGCGAATCTCGCGGACCCGGACACGGTCGAGGGTGCTGCGGTTGCTGCAGCCGGCGCAGGGCTGCCGTTCGACGACGAGTCGGGCCTGTACCTCGACGCTTCGGCGAACCCGATCCCCTCGGTCGACGGCACGACGAAGCAGTTCCCCGACGAGGTGCGCGCAGCACAGGCCGCGAACCTCCGCGACCCGGCAACGCCCGAGGGTGATGCAGTGGCCGACATCGTTGGGGCCACTACCGCGGGAGGCGTCGGAACGGCGCTGGTCGACGCTGCCGCGGACCCGAACTCCGCGTTCAGCGTGGTGAACGGGGCAAGCATCGGCGCGTCCTCGACGACTCTGCTGACGAGCAAGATCGTGGACAGCATCCCGTCGAACGGCAGCGACACGAACACCTTCGCCGCGGTCTCCGGGCTGACGTTCTCGTTCGTCGCGCCACTGTCCGGAAAGGTCGTGGTCCGCATCTCCGCGGGATACGCGCTGCCTTCAGGGACGTCGTCGCTCGAGCTCAACCTTCGTCAGCAGTCCGGTCAGAACATGGCGAAGACAACTCGCCGCATGCGTCGAGTGACCGGTGCCGCCGCAGCCGGTGAGCAGAACCAGTACGTCTACACGATGCCCCTCAGCGGGCTCGTCGCGGGCCAGAAGTACGACCTGGTGCAGGGGTTCCGCAACGGCGATCCAGGCGGTGGATCCGTGTCCATCCTCGCGGACAGCAGCAGCATCTGGGGCCCGGCCACGATCGAGGTACTCGCGGTCCCGGCCGACCCGGTGAGTCCGACGGACCTGTACAACCGGTTCGACTCGGCTCATCTGTCTAAGTGGTCGGCAGGTCGATCCGCGGTCACTGCCGGTACCGCGGATGCGAAGGTGCTGGTCATCGGGGACTCAACAGCGTTCGGGTACCCGAAGGGTGGTCTGCAGCAGTCGTGGTCGCACAAGCTCGCGCAGAAGCTCGCCGCGCGTGGCCTCGCCGCACAAGACGGCGGGACCACCCCCGGGCTCGGCGCTGGCGACAACCCTCGTTGGGTGCCTACAGCTGGCTTCCCGAACCTCATCAACTACGGCTTCGGTGCCCAGGGGTGGCAGTACAACGGGTGGTCCGGTCCGCTGACCACCTACTTCGATCCGTTCATCACCGCGGACAGCTTCGACGTGTACTACGTCCGCGGCAGTGGTTCCACCAGCATCACGCTGCAGATCGACAACGAGACCGCCCAGACGTTCGACACCACCGGCTCCACCTCAATCGGGAAGCTCACCATCTCGAGCAGTGCGGCATCGACCTCGCACACGCTGAAGGTCAGCGCTGTCGGCAACGGGGCGGTCCTGTTCATCGAGCCGTGGCTGTCGACGAGCAAGCGCATCCGCGTCGCCAACGCGGGCGCGCCCTCGACGAACACGATCACGTGGGCCAGTGGCATCGGTATTTACAGCACCGCGATGATCCAGACGTACCAGCCCTCCGTCGTGGTATGCCTCCTCGGAGCTAACGACGCGATCGGGGGCATCGATGCGGCGACGGTCACGGCGAACCTCGGCGCTCTCGCGGCCGCTTCGGCAGCAGTGGGTGCGGACTTCATCAACCTGTCGTCGGTGCCGTGCCAGATCCCTGCCGAAGCTGCTCTGCAGAAGCAGTACGCGCTGCGCACCAGGTACGGCACGTCCCCGGCGTTCATCGACCTGAACGGCGATGCCGGATCTTGGGCGAACTGGAACCAGCTCGGCTACATGGGTGACCTCCGCCACCCCAACGAGGCGGGCATGGACCGCATCGCGCAGATCATCGACGCGGGTCTCGCTCTCGTCTGACAGAGACGGCCCCTCACGCTCCTCGCCGAGCGTGAGGGGCCGTTCTCTCGTTCGGGCTGGCGGCAAGCGCACTGCGGTACGCGGATACGCCCGAAGCTAGAACTGCCCCACTCGCCGCTAGGTGCTCTGTTCGGCCATACTGACCCCGTGCCGATAGACGACAAGCTGTCACGTCCGCGCGTTGATTTCGTCGATGGTCTTCGAGCGCTCGCTGCCCTGTACGTGCTCTTCCACCACTCGTGGGCAACGATCTACCCGCCTGCCGGTGATGCTCGGCCGGACGGGGCGGTGGCAGTGTTGACGGGGTGGCTGCTGTACGGACATCTCGGGGTCACCGTCTTCATCGTGCTCGCCGGCTACTCCCTGACGATCGCAGTCCTGCCCCGCGACGGTGAGCTTCGGGGAGGGTTCTTCGGCTTCATGTTCCGACGAGGACGACGGATCCTCCCTCCCTACTGGGCAGCACTGGCCCTGACACTGGCGCTGACCGTGCTGCTCATCCGCGACGAAACGGGAACGCAGTGGGACCTCGTGGTTCCGACGGACTGGCAAGGCGTCCTCGCCGACCTGTTCCTGGTGCAAGACCTCACGGGGACCCAGGACATCAGTTACACGTTCTGGTCGATCGCCGTCGAGTGGCACATCTACTTGATCTTCCCGCTCATCCTGCTGATCTGGCGGCTCTCAAACGTCTGGGTAGGCCTGACCGCTGGCATCCTCATCGGTGCGGCCGGGATCATCGCAGCGCGCTTCTTCGATCCCGTGAACGACCTGTGGCCGGCCTTCTACCTCGCCTTCGTGCTTGGCATGGCGGCGCGTGTGATGGGGAGTGGACCGTCGCCGGTGTGGCTCCGTCGGCTGCCCTGGGGAACCGTCGGTGGTGTGACCCTCGGTGCGTTGGGCGTGCTTCTGGCGCGGCACGACTACGCCTGGCTCGTCGCGCACATGAAGCCCGTGGACTTGCTTGCCGGGTTCGGCGTTGCGGCTGTGCTCACTTCGCTCACTCTCGGACGAGCAGGCTGGCTGAACCGCGCACTCTCGGTCCGCTGGCTGGTATTCGTCGGAGGCTTTTCCTACAGCCTCTACTTGGTTCACGCGCCCCTGCTACAGGTCGGGTGGAAGTACCTCATTGCCCCTCTCACCCGAAGCGACGGAACACAGGTGGTGTTGATGTTGCTCGTCGTCGCACCCCTCACCGTCGCGGTGGCATGGGGCTTCTACTGGATCTTCGAACGACCGTTCATGAGCGCCTGGCGTCAACGGATCTCCTCTGCGTCGAGCCAACGGACGGCTCTTCCGAGCGCTCCTTGATGCACGAACGACTAGCCCCCTCGGGCTCCTTCGGGAGCTCGAGGGGGTCTTTCTCGTTGAGGGAAGGATCTGACATGGGAGCGGACGCTAGCCTCGTGCAGTGGACAATATTCCCGACCTGCTCAGCACGATCGTCATCCCAGCCACGATCGCCTTAGTCGGGTGGGGGTTCACGTACTCGGAGCGTCGTAACGCGACCCGCCTTGTATCCGAGATCAAGACAACCGCAGAAGCGATAGCGGCTCTTGGCACGGGAGAGAGCAGCGCGGAAAGGGCGTTGCGAGACCGACTACACCTGAGCGTCGCCGCCCTTCACCGGCGGAATGACCCCTCTCGCAAGACTCGCATAGCTCGCAGATCGGCGAGCGTGCTCGTGGCGCTAGCCGTCTCGCTCTTCTTCCTCAACGACGTCGTCGCCGCGATTCGGGGCTATGTCGACGACTACGCCCTACGTGCCGCCCTCTGGGCCGCGCTGATACTCCCCTTGACACGTCTGCTCTACTTGCTTTGGGGGCGACAGTCGGAGCAGGGCTTGAGGCGGACAGGCTCCGAAAGCGGCCGCTCGTCCGCTGAGTAGCCTCCGGGAGATACCGCCTTCACTCCAAGGTACGCACTGCATCCCGCCACACCCAAGCGCAGTCCGCCCCTTGCCCGAAGCCCCACTCGACGAGCACCGCGCGCTCCGTGTAAGCAATGACACGGGCCTCGACCTCGAGGATCCGGTCAGGGAACTGCAGCCAAGCGAGGACGGGGTCGGGCGGCACCACGTCGCAGTCGGGCCCGCCCCTTGCGGCCTCAGGCAACGAGAACGCTGGACCGAGTGCCCATCGATCCCGTCGTCGGCGCGCCATCAGTCTCGTCGTGGTGTCAGCGTGCGTCGGCTCACGGTCGAGCGGGGCACCCACGCACGCTGAAGCCGTCCCTGCCAAGCGATCTCCGCATACACGGCGACGTCGGACTGGGCGACGGCGAATGCCTTGACCCTTCCGAGTTCGCCGATCTGGTCAAAGACCAAGCGGTCGATCCACACGGGTGCCGGGGCATCGAGCGCAGCGGGCTCACCAATCTCGTCGAGCGGCAACGACTCGGCAGCGTAGACGGGAACGTCCTGATGCTCGGGTGGTGCCCACTTGTGCTCGGCCATGCAGTGATGCTGCCGCCACCCGCCGACATCAGGCGATGGGGTACGCCGACAGCATCTGTCGCACTACTGGCGCACTTCCCGCAGATTCTGCGACTGCCAGCCTTCTGGGATCGAGGTTAGGTATGCCTGCAGCGCTGCGTCGTAGTTCGCACCGGTCGCCTCATGCGGCTTCGTCGTGGTTGACCGGGCCCGGGCCTTGATGGTGGTCTCCCCCGTCGCCTTGCTCGTGACCGTGTTCGCCTGCTGCAGCTCGAACCCCTCGAGGTTCAGCCCGGCGATCGCGGCCTGCCGTGCCTCGCTGATGTTGTCGCCGCTGCCTTCGGACTCCTGCGTTTCGGTTGACCGGAGAGTGCCTACTACTTTCGTCACCCGCCCAGTATCGCGCTACGCCGCTTACTCGGCTGGCGAGGCATCAATCAAGTCGGACGGCCTTCAGAGCTCCGCCACTGCCCGTGCGGTGTCGATCGCAGTTGCCCAGTCGAGGTTCGCGTCGGTAGCTGCAGCGTGGAACTTGACGCGGCCACGGACTGCCGTTTCCGTGTTCGTGAACAGTCTGTTGTCCAGTCCCGCAATCAGCGTGGCAACGACGTCCTGGAGGCTCCGGTAGGCATCCACCTCCTGCGCTTCGAGTGCGGCTGCGAGCTTGCCTGCCGCCGAGGCGGCAGACTTGCGGGCTTCTGGCGTGGACTGATCGGCGTGTCCGACAACCCACGTGTGGAGCGCGGCCATGAGCACCGCGGCTTCGTCATGGGCCGGGCCTGAAAGCGCCGCGATCCGTGTGTATCGATTCGCCGCCATCTCGACGAGACCTTCGGACTCGAGCCGGGCGATCGCTTCACGCACGGGGGTGCGAGAGACACCAAGCCAGCTCGTCAGTTCCTCATCGTTGAGACGTTCGCCGGCCTCGAGCGTCCCGTTCTCGATGGCGGTGAGCATCTGTTCGTAGACGACATCGCGGAGGAGCCGACGGGGGCCCTGGCTGGTCGGCGACTTCGGTACAGGCATGCCGAGATCGTATCCCAGATATCACGGTCGCCGCAGCCAACGCGCTCCTGCATCTGCAAGTTCGGGCTCTCCCCACGCTTGCTTATGTGTGCACCGCTGTGTGCACTTGCTGAACGAAGAAGCCCCGCTCAGGAGACCCTCTGGGCCGTGCTGAACGGGGCTTTTCTTTGGAGCCGCCTGTCGGAATCGAACCGACGACCTATTCATTACGAGTGAATCGCTCTACCGACTGAGCTAAGGCGGCGCACACTCCATGTCCGGAGTGGCACGAGCAATGACTATACAGGTTCAGACGAGTGAACGCGAAACCAGCACGCCGAGCTCGGAGAAGGACCGTTCGAGCTCGTCGACCAGGTGCGTTCCGGCTTCGGAACCCGACCACTCCCACCAGGCGTGGCGCAGAGCGGCGAGGGCGACGATGGCCGCGAGCCCCGCGCGACGACGGAGCGCCTCGGGGTCCGCGGCGAGCTGCGGGTCGGCGTCGTCGAGCCGCCGCGCGATGGCCGCCTGCAGCTCCGCCTGGAACTCCTTCATGGACGCCATCCGACGGCTGAACAGCTCCGGGTTCGCGCGGAGGACCTGCTGCCGCTCCTCGATGAGCCCGCGCTCCTCGATCAGTTCGCGTGTCGAGTGCACGAGCAGCGCGCCGATGTCGGCGAGCAGGTCGCCGCTCGGACCACCGTCGACGAACGCCTGCAACGCCGCGTCGTCGGGCAGCTGCGGGTCGTCTCCGAGGATCGCCTGCTCCTTGCTCGGGAAGTAGTTGAAGAACGTCCGGGGCGAGATGTCGGCCCGCCGGGAGATCTCGTCCACCGTGACCGCGCCGAGGCCGTCCTCGATGGCGATCCGGAGCGCAGCCTGCTGGATGGCGCGCCGGGTGGCGCGGCGCTTCCGTTCGCGCAGGCCGGGTTCAGCGTCGGGCATGCCGTGATTGTCGCACGCCGTGACTCAGCGGCGGGCGCGGGCGATGGTGACGAGCAGTGCTTCGAGCGCCAGGAGTGCCGCCACGTTGGCCGCGATGCGCTGGCGGGCCAGGGCCACGGCGTCGAGGACCTCGAGCGCGGCAGCGGGTGGGATCGTTGGCAGCGCGTGCTCGAGCTGGTCCTGCATCGCCAGGTTGACCGGTTCCGCCGGGGCTCCGAGCCCCAGCAGGAGCAGGTCGCGGTACAGCGAGGAGACGTCCACCAGGATCCGGTCGAGGCCGTCGCGCAGGCTGCGGGTCGCACGGCGTTTCTGGTCGTCCTCGAGGGCGCGGAGCTGCGACCGGAGCGCCGGCGGGATCGTCCCGCCGGGTTCGACCCCGAGCGAGCGCAGGGCTGCGTCGCGCTCTTCGGAGTCCCGCTGCTCGGTGATGGACTTGGCGTCCTCGTCGGCGACGGCGAGGAGCTCGGCGGCCGCCATGACGGCGTCACCCACGCTCCGCACACCGAGCACGGTCGTCAGGGTCCGGCGACGACGGTCACGTGCCGGCTCGCTCGTGGCCAGGCGCTGTGCCATGCCGATGTGGCTCTGCGCCTGACGGGCAGCATCCATGGCGAGGGCGCGGTCGACACCGGTCCGGGCGACGAGCAGGTCGGCGACGGACTCGATGCCGGGCACCCGCAGACGGACCGAGCGGACGCGCGACCGGATCGTCGGCAACAGGTCGGCTTCACTCGGGGCGCAGAGGATCCAGACCGTACGCTCCGGGGGTTCCTCGAGCGCCTTGAGCAGCAGGTTCGAGGTGCGCTCGGTCATGCGGTCGGCATCCTCGATGATGACGACGCGGTAGCGCCCGACCGACGGCGAGTAGTACGACGAGGTGACGAGCTGCCGGATCTCGTCGATCGTGATGATCACGCGCTGGGTCGTGAGCACCGAGACGTCTGGGTGGGTCTTCGCGGTGATCTGCCGCAGTGTGTGGTCGTCGTCGGGGCCGTCGCTCACGAGCGCCGCGGCGAAGGCGGTCGCCACGTTCGACCGTCCCGACCCGGGCGGGCCGGTGATGAGCCACGAATGCGTCATGCCGCCGGTGCCGCCGGTCGACTCGGCTGCGTTGCGCAGCGACGCGACCGCTTCGTCCTGCCCGGTCAGGCCGTCCCACACGCTCACGGGACCATCCTGTCAGTGACCACCGTCATGCCGGGTCGATCCCGACGAGCGGGGCGACCGCTCGACGGATCGCGTCCTGTACGGCGTCGGTCGGGTCCGAGGCGTCGACCACCAGGAAACGTGCCGGCTCGGCCTCCGCCATCGCGAGGAAGGCCTGACGGACGGACTCGTGGAACGCCGCGGCCTCGGACTCGAGGCGGTCGAAGGTGTCCCCCCGCGCCGCGGCCACCCGGGCGCGTCCGACGGTGACGTCGAGGTCGAGCAGGATCGTGAGGTCCGGTGCCAGGCCGTCCGCTGCCCACTCCGAGACGGAGCGGACCTGCTCGGCGCCGAGCCCCCGCGCGACGCCCTGGTAGGCGACGGACGAGTCGATGTAGCGGTCCTGCAGGACGACCTCGCCACGCGCGATCGCCGGACGGACGATCGTCTCGACGTGCTGGGCACGGTCGGCCGCGTACAGCAGCGCCTCGGCCCGGGGTGCGACGTGGCCCCGCTCGTGCAGGACCATCTGCCGGATCTGGACGCCGAGGTCGGTGCCGCCGGGTTCGCGGGTGCGCACCACGGTTCGACCGTGCGCACCGAGCCACGCCGAGAGCAGCTCCGCCTGGGTCGTCTTTCCCGCGCCGTCGCCGCCCTCGAGCGTGATGAAGCGACCGGTCACTTCTTCTTGGCCGCCGTCCGACGAGCCGGGGTCTTCTTCTTGACCGGCCCCTTGGCACGCTTGTCGGCGATGAGCTGGACCGCGCGGGCGTGGTCGACGGCCTCGACGTCCTCGCCCTTGGGGATGGTCGCGTTCGTCTCGCCGTCGGTGACGTACGGGCCGAATCGGCCGTCCTTCATCTTGATCGGCTTGCCGGACACCGGGTCGGCGTCGAACTCCTTGAGCGCGGCGCTCGCGGTGCGGTTCCCGCCGTACTTCGGCTGCGCGAACAGCTCGAGTGCGCCGGGCAGGTCGATGTCGAAGATCGCGTCCTCGCCGGGCAGGGTCCGGGTGTCGGTCCCCTTCTTCAGGTACGGCCCGTACCGGCCGTTCTGCGCCGTGATGTCGTTGCCCGTCTCCGGGTCCTGGCCCACGACGCGGGGAAGGTCGAGGAGCTTCAGCGCCGTCTCGAGGTCGACGGTCTGCGGATCCATCGACTTGAAGAGCGAGGCGGTGCGTTCCTTCGGCGCCGCGGCCTTCTTCGTCGTCTTCTTCGCAGGCGCCTTCTTTGCGGGGGCCTTCTTCGCCGTCGCCGTCTCGCTCGTCGCGGTCGCAGCAGCTGCCTCGGCCGCCGGGGCCTCCGCCACTGCGGGCGCCTCGACGACCTCGCCGGTCTTCGGGTCCACGGTGGGTTCGGGCTCGGGGGTGCGCTCCGTGACGTAGGGGCCGAAGCGGCCGTCCTTCGCCAGGACTTCCTTGCCCGTCTCCGGGTTGATCCCGACGACGCGATCGCCGATCACCGGGGCGTCGACGAGTTCCTTCGCCTTCTCGACGGTCAGTTCGTCGGGAGCGAGGTCCTCGGGGACGTTGACGCGCCGCGGCTTCTCGGGGTCGTCGCTCGGCACCTCGATGTAGGGGCCGTACCGACCGATCCGGAGTGTGAGGCCCGGAGCGAGCTCGACCGAGTTGATCTCGCGGGCGTCGATCTCACCGAGGTTGTCGATGACGGTCCGCAGGCCGCGCTGGTCGTCGTCGCCGCCACCGAAGTAGAAGCCCTTGAGCCAGTCCACCCGGTCGGCGTCGCCGCGGGCGATGCGGTCGAGGTCTTCTTCCATCTCGGCGGTGAAGTCGTACTCCACGAGCTCGCCGAAGTACTCCTCGAGCAGCCGCACCACGCTGAACGCGATCCAGTTCGGCACCAGCTGCGTACCGCGGAGCGAGACGTAGCCGCGGTCGATGATCGTCGGGCTGATGGTGGGGTAGGTCGACGGACGCCCGATCCCCAGCTCTTCCAGCGTCTTGATGAGGCTCGCCTCGGTGAAGCGCGGCGGCGGGGTGGTGTCGTGCCCCTTCGCCTCGACGTCGCTGACCGCGAGGTGCTCGCCCTGGGCCACGTTCGGCAGGGCGACGTCCTGACCGGCACGCTCGGAGGACTCGTGGCGGTCCTCGTCACGGCCTTCTTCGTAGGCGCTGAGGAAGCCGCGGAACGTGATGACGGTGCCGGAGGCGGTGAACTCCGCGTCCGTGCCGTTCGCGGTCGAGGCGATGCCCTCGACCGACTCGGCGGAGGAGATGCCGAGCACGATCGATGCGGTCGAACCCTTGGCGTCCGCCATCTGGGAAGCGATGGTGCGCTTCCAGATGAGGTCGTAGAGGCGCCACTCCACACCGGTCAGGGTGCCCTGCAGGTCTTGCGGGGTGCGGAAGGAGTCCCCGGCGGGACGGATCGCCTCGTGCGCCTCTTGCGCGTTCTTGCTCTTGCTCGCGTAGAGACGGGGCTTGTCCGGAACGGTGGCCGAACCGTACAGGTCCGCTGCCTGCTTGCGAGCGGCGTCGATGGCCTGCTTCGAGAGCGAGACCGAGTCGGTACGGATGTAGGTGATGTAGCCGTTCTCGTACAGGGTCTGCGCGGCACGAGCGGTCTGTCGCGGGGACAGACGGAGCTTGCGTGCGGCTTCCTGCTGGAGCGTCGACGTGGTGAACGGGGCGGCCGGACGTCGCGTGTACGGCTTCGAGTCGACGCTGCGGACGGTGGCGTCACCGGCGCGCTCGAGGACCGTCGTCAGCGACGCGGCAGCGGCCTGGTCGAGCCGGACGACGTCTCCGCTGAGGGTGCCGCGGTCGTCGAAGTCACGACCGGAGGCGACGCGGGTGCCGTGGATCCGGGCGAGTCGCGCGGAGAAAGAGGACTCGCCGGCCTTCTCGAACCGGGCGGAGAGGTCCCAGTAGTTGGCGGAGACGAAGGCCAGGCGCTCGCGCTCACGGTCGACGACGAGACGGGTGGCGGCGGACTGCACACGGCCGGCGGACAGACCGGGCGCGACCTTGCGCCACAGGACCGGGGAGACCTCGTACCCGTAGAGACGATCGAGGATGCGGCGGGTCTCCTGCGCGTCGACGAGGGCGGTGTCGAGCTCACGGGTGGCTTCCTGCGCGCGCTGGATCGCCTCCTTCGTGATCTCGTGGAACACCATCCGCTTGACGGGCACCTTCGGCTTCAGGACCTGCAGCAGGTGCCACGCGATCGCTTCGCCCTCGCGATCTTCATCTGTTGCGAGGTAGAGCTCGTCGGCGTCCTTGAGGGCGCGCTTCAGCTCGGAGACGGTCTTCTTCTTGGCGTCGGACACGACGTAGTACGGCTCGAAGCCGTTGTCGACGTCCACCGAGAACTTGCCGAGGGAGCCCTTCTTGAGCTCGGCCGGCAGGTTCTTCGGCTCGACGAGGTCGCGGATGTGTCCGACCGAGGCCTGGACTTCGTATCCGTCACCGAGGTATTGCGCGATCGTCTTCGCCTTCGCAGGGCTCTCGACGATCACGAGCTTCTTCGTGCCTGGCACGTGTCTCCTTGATCGATGGTGCTGATCGGCCCTGTCCACGAGCGTGTCCGGGTCGACCGGGACATCGGTGACCGCGGGCCGACAGGCACACCATACACATAGTGTTCGGACGGGTCGCCTGCCGGACCGGCCACCGCGAGTGCGCCGACGACGAACGGACCGGTGCCCACGACCACGCGGACCCGGGCCGTGGTGGCGACGAGTTCGCAGGCGTCGAGGGTGGCCCCGTTCGCGGTGGCGATCCGGGTGGCGACGGCGCAGGGCTCCCCCGGCACCAGACCGGTCGCGGACGCCGCGGTGCCCACCGCGGCGGCGTCGGCGGCACCCTGGGCCCGGATGGCCTGCGTGCGGTGACCGGCTGCGGCGAGCGCCGACGACCCGACGAGGACACCCACGCCGAGGACCGCCACGAGCAGCACGGTCGCCGAGCCGCGTTGGCCGTCGAGACTCGTCACGTCAGCCCCCTCGGGCCACGGCGCACCCCGTCGCGGTCAGTGGGAGCGCCGCGAAGGGACCGGTCCCGCCGCGCGTGGCGTCGACGCAGACCAGGTCGCCGTCCGACCGGACGACGACCGAGACCCCCGGGACGATCCGGTCAGCCGCGGACCGGCCCTGGCTCTCGTCGTCGCGCCCGATCGCCCGGGCGGCCGTGGCTGCGGCGAGTTGCAGGCGGCCCTGCGCATCGACGACGAGCACCGCCGCGACGAGGGCGGTCAGCACGAGCGCCACCACGGGGAGCGCCACCGCGAACTCGACGGTCACGGAGCCGCGCTCACAGCGAGAGCGCACCACGGACGAGGTCGGTGAGGATGGTCTGGACCTCGCCGGAGCGCATGACGGCGACGAGCACACCGGCGAAGGCCACGGCGGCGAGGATGACGACCGCGTACTCGGCGGTCGCCGATCCCCGGTCGTCCCGCAGTCGTGACCGCCACCGGGCGACGAGGGGACGCGGGCGACGGTGGCGGATGGCCCGACGGGTGCAGTTGCCGGGGGATGACGTGGTGCTCATGGTGTCCGTCCTTTCTGTTCGGTGGGTCCAGCCTGTCCGGGCTGCGGTGGCGACGAGGGGTCCCGGTGGCATCTGTGGAGAGGTCACGCGGTACCGCCCACCGTGGAGGAGAGGACCCCCACCACCACGGGCACCACCCCCACGAGCACGAACGCCGGCAGGACGCAGACCCCGAGTGGCAGCACCAGCCGGACGGCCAGGCGTTCCGCAGCCACGAGCCCGTCGGCAGCGGCCTCGTCGCGCACGTCCTCGGCAGCGCGGCGGAGCAACCCCGCGGCGGGGACCCCGGCGCGCCGGGCGAGGTCGAGGACCTCCCGCAGCCGGTCCAGGTCGCCGACGGGCGCGGCGGCTCCCGCGGACGCCTCGGCGACGGCCCGCCCGGCGGTGGTCCACGACCCGCCTCCGGCGACCGCCACGGCCCAGGCGTCGAGGAGCACCCCGGGCACGCGGCCGTCGGGGGTCGCGGAACGGACCAGCCGGGCGGTCCACCCCCGACCGGCCAGGACGAGGGCCGCCGCGGTGCACGAGCACGCCCAACCGGCCGGTGAACCGACCAGGACCTCGACGGCGCCGGCGCCCCAGGCCGCGCCGAGGCCCAGCCCGAAGAGCGGCAGTGCGAGCACCACCCGGGCGCTCGTCCGCGGACCGGCCAGGGCGACCCGGATCGCGCGGTCCGAGGCGGCAGCACGGCGGAGCGCCCCGGCGAGCCCGCGGAGGGTCTCCGCGACGGGCGCTCCCGTCCGGTCCGCCACGCGGAGGACGACGGCGATGTCCTGCTGCGCGGGTCCCCCGGCCCCGGGCAGTCCGCCGACGAGCCGCCAGGCCCGCGGCGGCGGGACCCCCGCCGCGACCAGCGTCGCCACCCGGTCGAGCACCCCGGCGATCCGCACCGGACCGTCGGGTGTGGGTCGGCTCACCGCAGCCCGTCCACCGGGCGCACCTCGAGCCTCCTGTCCGGGCCGACGCGCAGCGTGCCCACGCCACCGAGCCGCCGCTGTCCTGCCCGTCGCTCCACGTGCAGGACCAGGTCGAAGGCGCTGACGGCCTGCCGGGCGAGCGCCTCGGCACCGAGGCCGGCGAGTGCGCCGAGCGCTTCGAGGCGTGCGGCCACGTCGGCGATGCCGTTGGCATGCACGGTGCCGGCTCCCCCGTCGTGCCCGGTGTTCAGGGCGGAGAGGAGTTCGCGGACCTCGGCGCCGCGACACTCCCCCACGACGATCCGGTCGGGTCGCATCCGCAGCGCCTCGCGCACGAGCCGGTCGAGGCCGAGCGCGCCGACCCCCTCGGCGTTCGCCTGCCGCACCTCGAGCGCGACGACGTGCGGGTGGGCGATCCGGAGCTCGGCGACGTCCTCCACCGTCACGATGCGCTCGTCGACGGGGACGTTCCCGAGCATCGCCGCGAGCAGGGTGGTCTTGCCGCTGCCGGTCGCACCGGTGACCAGGACGTTCCGGCGCGCGGCGACGGCGTCCTCGACGACCGACCG
Source organism: Curtobacterium sp. MCBD17_026 (assembly GCF_003234895.2). Classification (NCBI taxonomy): domain Bacteria; kingdom Bacillati; phylum Actinomycetota; class Actinomycetes; order Micrococcales; family Microbacteriaceae; genus Curtobacterium; species Curtobacterium sp. MCBD17_026. The sequence goes on from NZ_CP126281.1 coordinate 2,480,524, forward strand.
CGGGACGAACGCGAAGGTCCCGCCGCGCTCGAGGGCGGCGAGGGAGGGTCGCTGGACCTGCGGCAGTCGGATCGACACGGCGGTGCCCCCGACGGACACCGGGGCAAGGACGACGTGGACCCGGACGCCGTCGCCGTGCCGGACGTCCGCGCACGGGGTGGTCTCGTCGACGTGTCGGCCGCCGAGCGCGACGAGCCGGGTCGCGAGTTCGCGGGCTCGCGCTTCCGTCAGTCGCGGCTGGACGGCTTCGAGGCCGGTCCCGCGGTCGACCCACGTCCCCACACCGCCGAGCACCAGGACGTCCGTCACGGTGGCATCAGCCACCAGGGCAGCGAGTTCCTCGAACTCGACGACCACGGCGGCCCGGCGGCGAGCCGGCGGCGCGGCCCCGGGCAGGAACGGCGCGGACGGTGCAAGTGGTCGCGACGGCGCGGACGACCGTGACGACGGGCGGGACGAGGGCGAGGGAGGAGCACGGTGCAGGGGCATGCCGCCGACGGTAGGCAGTCGGCACCCGCGCCGATCGGACGGTCCCCACATCTGTGGACAACGTCGGAGTGTCCGACCAACGGACCGATTTGTACCCCGATACGGAAAGCCGTACCCCGGTCGATGATGCGACACCGAATCCGCTCGAGCCACCGATCACCCCTGCACCCCACAGCAGGACTGGGCGGAGCAACTGCTCCGCAGGTACATGCAGAATGCATGCACGAGCATGGACCGGTCTGTCCACGCGACCGGCGTCCCTGCGCGGATCGGGGCACACGACGAAGCCCGACGAAGCACCGTCGCTCGAGGCGGACCCCGGAAAAGAGAAGAGGCGGCACCGGTTGGGGGGAACAGGTGCCGCCTTGACATCGAGGGATTGGGGGGAATCCGATTCGATGCCGCCGGAAACGAGTCCAGCGAGAACCACTGTACCCCACGATCGGCTCTCCAGGGCAAACCCGGACACGACATCCGGGCGTGCCGCGCCCCGACCCGGCCGAGGGGTAGTCTCCGGATGCACGCACGCACCGGCGACGGATGCACGCACACACCGGCGACGGATGCACGCACACACCGGCGACGGATGCACGCACGCAACCGCCCCGGATGCACGCACGCATCCACGACGGATGCCACCAGAGGCCGCAACGACGCGAAAGGACATCGATGTCCACTCCGACCCAGACCGACCCCCGAGGCGATGACGGAGCGACCTTCGCGCCGCCGCCCGAGTTCGTGGCCGACGCGGTCGCCGGCGAGGACCTCCACCACGCGGCAGCAGCCGACCGCGAGGCCTTCTGGGCCGAGCAGTCCCGCTCCCTGCTCGACTGGCGCACCCCGTTCACGCAGACCCTGGACTGGTCGGGCGCCCCGTTCGCGAAGTGGTTCGCCGACGGAACGCTCAACGTCGCCGAGAACTGTCTCGACCGGCACGTCCGCGCGGGCAACGGCGACCGGGTCGCGATCCACTTCGAGGGTGCACCAGGCGACACGCGTCGGATCACCTACGCCGAGCTGACCGCCGAGGTGCAGCGCGCCGCGAACATGCTCACCGACCTCGGCGTGGGCCAGGGCGACCGGGTGGTCGTGTACCTGCCGCTCATCCCCGAGGCCGTCGTGACGATGCTCGCCGTCGCCCGCATCGGTGCCGTGCACTCGGTCGTCTTCGGGGGGTTCAGCGCGGAGAGCCTCCGCGCCCGCATCGAGGACGCCGGCGCGAAGCTCGTCGTGACAGCGGACGGCGGGTGGCGTCGCGGCGCCGTCTCACCGCTCAAGCCCGCCGTCGACGAGGCGCTGACCGGCGAGGGCACCGACACGGTCGAGCACGTCCTGGTCGTCAAGCGCGGCGGCAACGACATCGCGTGGAACGACCGTGACGTCTGGTGGCACGACGAGCTGGCGAAGGCGGCACCGACCCACGAGGCCCGGGCGTTCCCGGCCGAGACCCCGCTGTTCATCCTGTACACCTCGGGCACGACCGGGAAGCCGAAGGGCATCGTGCACACCTCCGGTGGCTACCTCACGCAGGCGGCCTACACGCACAAGAACGTCTTCGACATGCACCCGGAGAAGGACGTCTACTGGTGCACCGCCGACATCGGCTGGATCACCGGCCACTCCTACGTCGTCTACGGCCCGCTCGCCAACGGCGTCACCCAGGTGCTCTACGAGGGCACCCCCGACGAGCCGAAGCCCGGCCGCTGGTGGGACCTCGTCGACGCCTACGGTGTCACCGTCCTCTACACCGCACCCACCGCGGTCCGCGCGGCGATGAAGGCCGGCCGCGAGATCCCGGAGGCCCGCAGTCTCGAGACCCTCCGCCTGCTCGGCAGCGTCGGCGAACCGATCAACCCCGAGGCGTGGCAGTGGTACCGGCAGGTCATCGGCCACGACCGCACGCCGATCGTCGACACGTGGTGGCAGACCGAGACCGGCGCGATCATGATCTCCGCGCTGCCCGGCGTCACGAAGCTCAAGCCCGGCGCCGCGCAGACGCCCCTGCCGGGCATCGTCGCCGAGATCGTCGACGACGACGGCCGCCGCGCCGACCCCGGCGAGAGCGGCTACCTGACGATCACCGAGCCGTGGCCGTCGATGGCCCGCGGCATCTGGAACGACCCGGACCGGTTCGTCGAGACGTACTGGTCGCGGTTCCCCGGCCGCTACTTCGCCGGCGACGGTGCGCGGCTCGACGGGCAGGGCGACATCTGGGTCCAGGGCCGCGTCGACGACGTCATGAACGTCTCGGGCCACCGCCTGTCGACGGCCGAGATCGAGTCCGCCCTGGTCGGCCACGAGGGCGTCGCCGAGGCCGCCGTGGTCGGTGCCGCCGACGAGACCACCGGGCAGGCGGTCGTCGCGTTCGTCATCCTGACGGCCGAGGCCGCCGCCGACGTCGACCGCGACGCTGCCTCCGCGGAACTCCGCAACTGGGTCGGCAAGCGGATCGGCGCGATCGCGAAGCCGCGCCAGGTCGTCATCGTGCCGGAGCTGCCGAAGACACGCTCCGGCAAGATCATGCGGCGGCTGCTCCGCGACGCGGCCGAGGGCCGCCGCATCGGCGACACGACGACGCTCGCCGACCCGACGATCATGGCGACCATCGCGGAACTCATGTAGTCCCGGGAACGGAAGCAGGGCCTCCAGTCAGATTCAAACTGGAGGCCCTGCTCGCGTACTGCGTTCGGCTGACGGTCCGTCAGGCGGTGAGCTCCACCACCAGCTCGACCTCGACCGGTGCGTCCAGCGGGAGCACCGCGACGCCCACCGCGCTCCGCGCGTGGACGCCGGCGTCCCCGAAGACGTCGCCGACCAGGGTCGACGCCCCGTTCGCGACCCCGGGCTGACCGGTGAACGACGGGTCCGAGGCGACGAAGACCGTGACCTTGACGACACGCGCCACGCGGTCGAGCGAACCGGCGACCGACTGCACGGCGGCCAGGGCGTTCAGCGCGGCCACACGAGCCTGGGCCGCGGCGGTCTCGGCGTCGACGTCGGTGCCGACCTTGCCGGTCACGGGCAGGGCACCGTCGACGAACGGCAGCTGACCAGCCGTGTAGACGTACTGCCCCGTCACGACGGCGGGCACGTAGGCGGCGACGGGAGCGGCGACCGCGGGGATCGTCAGGCCGAGTCCGGCGAGCCGGTCGGAGACGCTCATGAGTCGGCCTTGGGGCGCTTCAGGTAGGCGACGAGTCCGCCCTCGGGCCCGGTGACGATCTGGACCAGCTCCCAGCCCTCGTCCCCGTAGTTGTTGAGGATCGCGGTGGTGTTGTGGATCATCAGCGGCGTGGTGAAGTACTCCCAGCGAGTCATGCGGTTCCTTGCCAGCCTTTCAGTCGGGGGTGTCGTTTAGGCTGCATCCTATGTCTGCCCAGAAGACGTCTGCATCGCGGACCAAGCCCGTCTCAGCAGTCGGCGCCTTCATCGGATTCGTCGGGTTCAGTGCCCTCGCCGGCCTGCTCGTCACGATCGGTGTCACCCCGGCCATCGCGGTCGCCGGTGTCACGACGACGTCCACGATCGGCGTGTTCGAGTCCCTGCCGGAGTACATCGAGATCGGTGACCTCCCGCAGCGCAACGAGGTGTACGCGTACTCGGGCGGCAAGTCCGTGCACTTCGCGACGGTCTACGACCAGAACCGCGAAGAGCTGAAGTTCGACCAGATCAGCGAACAGCTCAAGAACGCCGCGATCGACGGCGAGGACAAGCGCTTCTACGACCACGGCGGCGTCGACATGACGTCCCTGGTCCGCGCCGGCGTCGGCAGCCTCGCGGGCGGTCTCGGCGAGTCCGGCGGTGGCTCCACGCTGACGATGCAGCTCGTCCGCAACATCAAGATGCAGCAGGCCCTCGAGCTCCCCACGAAGAAGGAGCAGGTCAAGGCCTACAACGAGGCAGTCGAGCAGACCATCCCCCGCAAGCTCGAGGAGATGAAGCTCGCGATCGGACTGGCGAAGAAGTACTCCAAGAAGGAGATCCTCACCGCCTACCTGAACATCGCCTACTTCGGCGACCAGACGTACGGCGTGCAGGCCGCGGCGCAGCACTACTACAACAAGAGCGCGACCGACCTGACCCCGGCCGAGGCGGCGTCGCTGCTCGCCATCGTGCAGTACCCCGAGGCACGCAACCTGTCGAACCCGAAGAAGTACGAGGCGAACGTCGCCCGGCGCGACGTCATCCTGAAGTCGATGTACGCCCAGAAGAACCTGACGAAGGCCGAGTACGACCAGGCCGTCGCCTCGAACCCGAAGGACTACGTCCGCCTGACCCAGCCCTCGCAGGGGTGCCGGGCGTCGGTCGGCGACGGATCGCAGTTCTTCTGCGACTACGCCGTCAAGGTCGTCAAGGAGATGTCGCAGCTCGGATCGTCGCAGAAGGCCCGTGACGCCGCGTGGCGCAACGGCGGCTACAAGATCCAGACGACGCTGAACATCGACCTGAACGCCGAGCAGAAGCAACTCGTCAACACCTACGACAACAAGGCCGAGACCGGCCTGGCGCTCGGGGCCACGCTCAACTCGATCGAGGCGGGCACCGGTCGCATCCTGACGATGGCGCAGAACAAGGACTACGACCAGTCGCTGAAGTCCGCGCCGACGTCGACCTCGATCAACTACAGCGTCGACTACAAGTACGGCAACTCCGGCGGCTTCCAGACCGGCTCGACCTACAAGCTGTTCACGCTCCTCGCCTGGCTCAAGGCTGGTCACGGTCTCAACGAGGTCGTCAGCGGCGCACCGCGGAACATGTCGTCCGGCTGGACCGCCTGCGGGTCACCGATCACCGCGGGCAACTACAACCCGAAGAACGACAGCCCCGGTGAGAGCGGCAACTACACGGTGGCCGCCGCGACCGCCGGCTCCATCAACCTGGCGTTCCTGAACATGGCCCAGAAGCTCGACCTCTGCGACATCCGCGACACGGCGGAGTCCCTCGGCGTGCACCGCGCCGACGGCGGCGAACTGCAGTACACCCCGTCGTCCGTCCTCGGCGTCAACGAGATCGCACCGATGACGATGGCCGCCGCCTACGCCGCCGTCGCGAACAACGGCATCTACTGCAAGCCGATCGCCATCGAGCAGGTCACCTCCCCCAGCGGCAAGCAGCTCGGCGGACAGACCAAGGACTGCAAGCAGGTGCTCGACCCCGAGGTCGCCCACGCCGCTGTCTACGCCATGAAGGGCACGATCGCCAGCGGTACCGCCCGCGGCGCGCAGACCCCGGACGGTACCCAGCTGTTCGCCAAGACGGGTACCACCGACACCGCGAACCAGATCTGGCTCGTCGGGTCGAGCTCGCGGGTCGCGACGGCGTACTGGCAGGGCAACACCGACGGCAAGCTCAACAACCTGCGGCACTACAGCAACGGCGTCAACGGCACGTACGCCGGTGTCCGAGCGAGCGTGTGGCAGCAGGCGATGACCCCGGTCAACGCCGCCTACCCCGCCGGCGCCTTCACCGACCCGAACACCTCCGCCCTCCGCGGCAACAGCAAGGCGCTGCCGGACCTCCGCGGCAAGACGGCCGACGAGGCCCGCGCCGCGATCTCGGGTGCCGGCTTCACCTACGTCGACGGCGGTGCGCAGCCGGGCGCCGGCAAGGCCGGAACCGTGACGTCGACCTCGCCGTCGGCCGGTTCGCTGCTGTCGTCCGGGTCGAGCGTCACCGTCTACACCTCCGACGGGTCGCAGATCACCGTGCCGTCGGTGACGGGCAAGCCCCTCTCCGACGCTCGCGCCCAGCTGAACCAGGTCGGGCTGACGAACGTCGCCATCGCCGAGCAGTACGCGAAGGGCGGCGGCGACAAGGAGTGCCGTGTCGCCTCGGTCGAGCCCGGCGTGCACACCGACGCCAGCAAGGACTCGACGGTCACGCTGACCCTGTACGGCGACAAGAACGGCAAGGCGCCCAAGGACTGCAAGTGACCCGCGGGCGCGCCGCACTCGGGGTCCTCGCAGCCGGTGCGGCCGTCGGAGCTGCTTCGGCAGCCTGGGGTTCGCTCGTCGAACGCCGTCGCTTCGGGATCCGGTGGGAGACCGTCCCGGTGCTCCCGCCGGGTTCCCGTGACGTGACCGTCCTGCACCTGTCCGACATCCACATGGCCCCGTGGCAGGCCGACAAGCAGCAGTGGCTGCGCGACCTGAGCCTGGTCGAGCCGGACTTCATCGTGAACACCGGGGACAACCTCGGCCACGCGACCGCGAACGCCGCCGTGGAGTACGCGCTCGAGCCGTTCCGCGGGGTGCCCGGGGTCTTCGCCTACGGGTCGAACGACTTCTTCGGGCCCTCCCCGCGCAACCCGCTCAAGTACTTCTCCGGGCCGAGCCGGATGCACAAGGCGGCGGAGCCCGTCGGTCTCGACATCGATCGGCAGACGGCGTTCTTCGAGTCGCTCGGCTGGCTCGACCTGAACGACCAGGCGCACGCGATCGAACTCCGGGGTTCCCGGTTCGAGCTGTTCGGCACCTCGGACGCGCACCGCGACTGGGACCGCCTCGACCTGCTCCCCACCAACGTCGACGAGATGCGCGGTGACGTGCCGTGGTCCGAGGACGAGGACGGCCCCGCACCGGTCGCCATCGGCGTCACGCACGCCCCCTACCGTCGCGTGCTCGATGCCTTCGTGACCCAGGGCGCCGACGTCATCTTCGCCGGGCACACCCACGGCGGTCAGGTGGCGGTCCCCGGGGTCGGTGCGCTCGTCACGAACAGCGACCTCCCCCGTCGGTACGCCAGCGGCCTGCACAAGTGGGAGCACCGCAACCACTGGTCGTGGCTCGAGGTCTCCGCGGGCCTCGGCACCTCGATCTACGCGCCCGTCCGGTTCGCCTGCCGGCCCGAGGCCGTCGTGGTCACTCTCACCGCACGAGCTTCCTGAGCCGACGCGCCCGGGAGTTCGCCGGATGGTCGTGAGCATCCCCGATCATCGGATAGTATTGTCGGGTTGCTCCGGTACGGAGTGATGACACCGCGGGGTGTGGCGCAGCTTGGTAGCGCGCCTCGTTCGGGACGAGGAGGTCGCAGGTTCAAATCCTGTCACCCCGACACTGTGTTGAGACAGTACGAAGAAGGCCCTGGTTCTCCGGAACCAGGGCCTTCTGCTTTCCCGGGTGCAGCTCGACCGTCGGATGGGTCGCACGACCCACGCGGTCCGTTCCTCCCCCGCTGCGAGCACCACCTCCCGCTACGCTCGCAAGCGCCATGCAGAACGACCATCCCCTCGCCGCCGTGCTCACCACGATCGCTGCGGAGTTCCCCGGCATCGCGGACGACCCGGTGCTCGCTGAGAGCCTGACGGAGAACGTCACGTCGATGATCGCCGAGGCCCACGAGCGCTACGCGGCAGGAACCGACGGCAGCGTCGTGAGCCACGCGTTCCTCGACCCCGAGCACCTGGCGACCGGCAGTCTGCACGCCGAGCATGCCCAGCACCCGGCGGGCGCCATGCTCGCGGCGGAGATGCTGTTCGACGCCTACCTGCCGGTCTTCGTCGACGAGGTCGGCGCGGAGTCCACCGCCGAGGTCCTGCGGGCCACCAGGGCCCTGCACGCCGGCATCTGGAGCCGGTTCCCGGCCGGGGCGGTCGCGTACACGGAGGCACTGCGCCAGCGTGTCACCTCGGCGCACCTGGACTCCCGCACGCAGATCGCGCGAGACCTGCACGACCGCGTGGCACACGGCATCCTCGCCGGCTTGCAGCGCCTCGACCTCGTCCTGCTGACGGACCCGCCCTCGGACGAGCGCGCCGCACAGCTCGACGACGCGGCACGGTTGCTCCGGAGTGCGCTCGGCGACGTGCAGGACCTCGCAGTGAGCCTGCACGCCCGGGTCGGGGACGCGCTGCTCGACGACGCGCTCCGCCGGCACATCCACGACCTGTTCCCCGACGACGACCGCCTGTCCGTCGAGTCGACGGGCAATTCCGGTCCTCTGCCGAACTGGCAGGCCGAGGAAGCGCTGACGATCCTGCTCGAGGCGCTCACGAACCGCAGCAAGCACGCCCCGGGTTCGTCGACCTCGGTGCGCTTCGCGTGGTCCCCCGCCGCCGTGGTCGCGACGGTGACCGACGACGGCCCGGGCTTCGACGTGCAGAGCGACGCCGACGGTCGCCTCGGACAGCAGACGATGCGCGAGCGCGCCGCGGTGATCGGCGCTCGGCTCGACGTCGAGAGCACCCGCGGCCGCCGACAGCACGGCACCACCGTCCGCCTGACCATCCCGAGGGGCACCCTGTGACCGTCACCCACGTCGCCATCGTCGACGACCACCGGCTGTTCCGTGAAGGGCTCGCCACCATCCTGGCCGCGGTCCCCACGATCCGCGTCGTCGCACACGGCGAGCGACCGGCCGAGGTGCTCGGCTCCTCCGAGGCCGCCGCGATCGACGTCCTGCTGCTCGACGTCGAGCTCGACGGCCCGCCGGCACGGACGACGATCGCCACGATCAGCCGCACCCGCCCGGACATCCGGGTGGTGGTGCTCACGATGCACCGGGACGCGGTCCTCCGCCGCACCCTGCTCGACGCCGGCGCGGTCGACTTCGTCACGAAGGACACCCCGAGCCGCGAACTCGTCGACCGGATCGCGCGGGCGGCACATGCCGATGCGGCGCCGGTCACGTTCCCCGTCGACCTGGTGACCGAGGCCCGTGCCGGCTCACCGCTGAGCGACCGCGAGCTCGAGGTCCTGCGACTCATCGCCGCCGCTCGCACCAACGCCGAGATCGCCGCCGACCTGCAGCTCGCGATCGGCACGGTCAAGCGGCACGTCTACAACGTGTTCCGCAAGCTCGACGTCGGCTCCCGCGTCGGCGCGGTCGCCGCCGCCACGCGCCTGGGCTTGCTCACCTGAGGCGCCGCGGAACCTCGTGAGCAGCAATGGTCGGGTGCCCAGCGGACACCCGACCATTCCTGCTCACGAAGCGAACGAACTCGACGGAGTGAACGAACTCGACGAGCTAGCCGACGGACGACGCCCCGGCACCAGCAGCCGCACCCGCGGGCACGAGCTTGCCGGCCGCGTGCAGCCCGGCCACGACGTCGAGCGCCTGGTGCCGGTACCGCGCCTGCGCAGCACCGGGCGACACGATCACGCCGTTCGCTCCCGTCGACGCCACGAGCGCGTTGATCTTCTCCGCGACCTGCTCGGCGTTGCCGTAGGCCTGACGCTCGGTGCGGGCCGCGATGAACCGACGCTCGAGGTCGTTGAACTCGTACGCACGCGCCTCGTCCATCGACACCGGCTCGGGCTTCCGGCCCGAGCGCATCCGGATGAACGAGATCATGCCTGGGGCGCTCTGCTCGTCGATGACGGCGGGGTCCTCGTCGGTGACGACCTGCACGCCGATCAGCGCGTTCGGCGTCTGCCGGAAGCGCGACGGACGGAACGAGTCGCGGTACAGGGCGAGTGCGGCCTCGGTGTTGTCCGACGCGAAGTGGTGGGCGAAGGCGAACGAGATGCCGAGCGCGCCGGCGACCTGCGCGCTGTACCCGGAGGACCCGAGCAGCCAGAACTCCGGCACGTCGCCGTAGCCCGGCACGGCGCGGATGCCGGCCAGCGGGTTCTCCGCGCCCATGCCGGTGAAGAACCCGATCAGGTCGGCCAGGCGGTCCGGGAAGTCGTCGACGTCGAGTCGGTCCGTGCGGCGGAGTGCCATCGCCGTCGCGCCGTCGGTGCCGGGAGCGCGCCCGAGCCCGAGGTCGACCCGGTCGCCGTACAGGGCACGGAGCGTGCCGAACTGCTCGGCGACGACGAGGGGCGCGTGGTTCGGCAGCATGACGCCACCCGAACCGATGCGGATGGTCGAGGTGGCAGCGCCCACGGCGCTCAGCAGCACCGCCGGGGCCGAGGACGTGATGCCCGGCATCCCGTGGTGCTCGGCGACCCAGAACCGCTCGTACCCGAGCTGCTCGGCGTGCACAGCCATGTCGATGGACCCCTGCAGGGCCTCGGTGTTGGACTGGCCGTACTCGCGGGTGGCCAGGTCGAGGACGGACAGGTGCAGGGTGTCGTCGGTCATGTGGTCACCAACGCGCTCCGGCACATCCGCATTCCACCCGGGACCGGGACATCGACCGGTCAGGACGTCCCGTCGTCCCGCCGCCGCCCGGTCACCGGGCGTCGCCCGGAAGTCGCGGCAGCGACGGTCCGCGACCACTCGACTGACGCATGCGGCCCGCCCCGGACGTGCGGCGCGACGGCCGGGAGGCACGTGGCGGGGCCGCGCCGCGCCTCCAGGCCGTCTGTCGGTTCCGTCTCGGACGTCGGGCGGTCACGACGTGCCGCGCGCACCGCGCGGACCGGTCACGTCCGGTCGGCCGACAGGCGCGCCGCCGACGCGACGTGACCGCACGGCGAACCCGAGCGGGTTGTCGTGACCGCTCGACGAACCGAGCGAGTGACGTGTCCGCCCGGCAGAGGGGTCAGGCGCCGTCGAGGCGGCCGCCGGACTCCGTCAGGTAGCAGTTGGCGCAGAGCGACTCGTAGGCGACGTCGACGCCGTCGATCGCGACCTGCGAGCCGTCGAAGACGAACCGACCGTCGACCGTACGGGCGTTGAAGACGGCCTTGCGGCCGCAGCGGCAGATCGTCTTCAGTTCTTCGAGGGAGTGCGCGACCTCGAGCAGGCGGGCGCTGCCGGGGAACGCCTCGGTGCGGAAGTCCGTGCGGATGCCGTACGTGATGACCGGGATCTCGTCGAGCACCGCGATGCGCAGCAGGTCGTCGACCTGACGCGGGCTGAGGAACTGCGCCTCGTCGACGAGCACGCAGCTGACGGGCCGCACCATGCCGTCCAGGCGGTCCGACTCGGGGTCGACGGCGCCGGCGGCGGTGACGGCCTGGCGCACGTCGGCGTCCGGGGAGAAGACGATGTCGACGGTCCGGGTGACGCCCAGGCGGGAGACGATCTCACGGTCGCCCTTCGTGTCCACAGCGGGCTTGGCGAGCAGCACCCGGTGCCCGCGCTCCTCGTAGTTGTAGGCGGCCTGCAGCAAGCCCGTGCTCTTGCCGCTGTTCATCGCGCCGTAGCGGAAGTAGAGCTTCGCCACTACGCGAGGAACCCGTCCTCGGCGGCCCGACGGATGAGGTCGGACTTCTTCGAGGCGGGGCGGCCCACCTTGCTGTACTTCTCGCGCACGCGACGCAGGTAGGTCTTGGCGGTTTCGTACTGCACGTTCATCTGCGCGGCGACCTCGTTCGTCGAGTAGCCGGACACGTAGAGCCGCAGCGCCTCTTCTTCACCGGCGCTGAGCTTCGGCCGTTGGTGCGCTGCGGCGCCCGTCGGCAGCGGACGCCATTCCCGGGGCTGCGGGGTCTCGCGGGCGACGCCCATGATCTCGCGGGCGACGTCCATGACCTCGCGCATCGGGAGCGACTTCGACAGGAACGCCGCGGCGCCGGCGGCCAGGGCACGGTCGCGGGACTCACGGCTGTCGACGCTCGAGAGCACGATCACCTTCGCGCCGGCGGCACGGCAGGTGCGGACGCGGGCCTCGATCGAGACGGGTTCCTTGAGCTGGAAGTCGAGGAACACCAGGTCGGTCGGGAAGCTGTCGCTGTGGACCATCTCGAGCCAGGTGTGCGCGGTCAGGGCCAGGTCGAAGTCGAACGCGTTCACCGCGATCCAGCTCGACAGGCTGTCCAGCAGCACCTCGTGGTCGTCGAGGATGGCCAGCCGCACACGTCGTGCTCCCGGGTTCGGGAGGGACGGCGACCCCTCCGAGAGCCTGTTCGGGTCAGTGCTGGTCATAGGAGAACCTTAGTGCGAGGGAGGAAGGGCGGACCGCGACGTCGAGGTCGGGGAACGTCACGCGGAGGACTGCGAAGTAGGGGTCGAAGGTGCGGTGGATGCCGATGTCGGAGTCCGCGACGGCGAGCTCCATGTCGACGGACACACGAGCGGGTGCGGGCGACCGCGCGGGCCCGGCGGCCGGGGCTGCCGGGCCCGCCACGGTGTCGGCTCGTCGCACCGTCGCGCGGAACCCGGCCGGGTCGACGGTCGACGCGCGGAGGGCCGCACGGACGAAGGTGCGGACGACCGCCCGCTGGTCGGTGTCGAGCGTCGCGATGAGGCCGTCGGGGTCGTCGACCACCGGCGCCTGCCCGCCATCGACCCGGACGGCGTGCTCGAACCAGGTGCGGTCGGCGTCGGCGACCATGGAGGCCCGGATGCCGTCGGCGATCGCGCGGGCACGGGCACGGTCGGCGTCGGTGATGACGTCGCGTGTGCGGAGCTCGGCGAAGAACGGGGCGACGTCGCGGGACAGGATCGTCGAGCGGTCCTGCTGCACGCTCGCCGCGATGCCGTCCCGCTCGGCGCGTGCGACCGAGTACGACCCGGCACGGATCTGCACCCGTTCGGCGAGCCCCGCGAAGGTCCAGGCGAACACCGCGGACGCGGCGGTCAGCACGAGCGTCGGGGCCGCGGCCAGGAACGCCGCGACGGCGACCGGCACCTCGTGCGGGAACTCGGCTGCCCCCGCGCCCCAGGTCACGGCGTTCACGGCGGCCAGGACGACCCCGCCGATCGTCAGGTCGGTCCACGGGCGGTACGGCGCGACCATGACGATGCCGGTCGCGGTGATCAGGGACATGAAGTCGTTCAGGGCACTGCGGTCCGGCCCCCACTGCGCCGCGACGCTCGTGACCGACGCCAGGCCGAGCAACCCGACGTGTGCGACGAAGGCCGAGCGCGGGAACGGCGCACGGAACGGGCTCGAGGCAGCGAGCACCACCACCGCCGAGGCGGCGACGAGCAGCACCGTGAGGGCGCTGAGCGTGGGGCTGCCCACGACGTCGCGGTCGAAGATCGACACGAGCAGTGCCCAGACGACGCTGCCGGCCCCGAGCACGAGGGCCAGGGGCCGCGATCCCATCGCGCCGAGCGGGTCGTACTGCTGCGCGGTGCGGCGGGACCCCGATCCGGACCCGACGCGCTGCCGGGCCGCCGTCATCGCTCGGTCCCCCGGTCGTCGCCGACCACCGGCACGGTGACCGCGCCGGTGACCGGTCCGTACGGCACGGTCATCATGACGCTCGTGCCGGAACCGGGCGACGACCAGATCTGGACGTCACCGCCGACCCGGCCGATCCGCTCACGCACCGAACCGCGGAGGCCCATCCGGTCGGCTCCGGTGGCGTCCTCGTCGAACCCACGACCGTCGTCGACGACCATGACGGTGCAGGACGCGCTGTCGTCGAACACACTCACCTCGGCGGCGTCGGTACCCGCGTGCTTCCGCACGTTGGCCAGGCACTGGCCGACCGCCCGGACGACCGCCGACAGCGCACGCTGGTCCAGGCGCTCGAGCGCCGAGGTGTCACCGGAGACGGTCACGTCCAGCCCGAGCGTCCGGTGCTCGTCGACCATCACACCGAACGCCTCGGCCGCCGCACCGGGACGCGGGCGGGCGGCCGGCGCGAGCCACCCCTTGCCGGTGAGCACCGCGACGTCAGCGTCGACCGTCTCGGCGAGGTGCGGGTCCATCGGGCCGTCCGGCGCGAGGGCGATCGCACCCAGGTGGTTGAGCACGGTGTCGTGCAGGATCGCGGACGCCTCGGCCTCGACCCCGGCGCGGTAGGCGGACACGTGTTCTTCGCGCGCCGAGCGCAGGAGTTCGGGCTGCACCCGTTCGCTCCGCCCCGTGCTGCGGGTCGTGAAGAGCACGAGCGCGACCACGAATCCCAGGGTGACCCAGGCCAGGATGAGCGGACGGGGCGACTGGTCGGCCTGCACGATGGCGATCCAGGTCGCGAGTCGTCCGGTCAGGAAGCCCACGAAGGACCACAGCACGACGCGGCTCGGCACAGCCCCGGCTCCCCCGACCAGGATGAGCGGGATCACGACGAGGGACATCAGGTACGAGGTCACCCACCCGGTCGGCACCTGCTGCTGGACCCCGACGGCGAACCACCAAGCGCAGACACCGCCGACGGCCAGGAACGCGATCGCCGAGACCGGGGTGCCGAACTGTACGTGCACGCCGATCATGGCGAGCATCGGGACGACCGCCAGCGCGGTGCCGACGACCTGCACCCCGGGCTCGGACAGGCCGTAGAGCACGAGCGTGATGGCCGCGGCCAACAGGGACCCGATGGCGGCGGCGTGGAATGCGCGCACGGTCGACCACGCGTTCACTCGCGGTGCGAGGTGCGTGGGGATGCCGAGCACGAGGTGGATCCTTCCGGGTGGCGAGGGCGCCGCCCACGATCCAACCACCGGAGCAGCGGCCGTGTACCCCGAATCCGGGGCCGTGCGGCGACCCGCACGATGATAGCGGCCCGGACCGGGGTCTTGCTGTCCCCCGAACGTGGACAAGACACGACCCGGAGGGACACCCTTCAGAACAGCGTCTGCGCCGCTGCCGGCCGGAGCAGCCGCTGGTCGAACCCGGGGTCGGCGCGCTTCAGCGGTGACACCGTCGGCGCCGACTGCTCCTGCGGTAGCGCCTGTGGGACTCCGTGCCGCGGCCCCTGCGGCACGCCCGGCTGCAGGGTTCGCGGTTCGGAGAAGCCCATCGACCCCGTCGCCGGGTCCACGCGCCCCAGTCCGACACCGTGCGCCGCCAGGATCGGGCGGATGCGCTCCGACAGCCACCGTCGGTAGTCCTTCGGCGCGTAGGTGTTGTCGAGGTACATCGCGCGGTACCGCTGCACCAGGTCGGGTCGCTCACGGCCGAGCCACTCGAACCACCACGGCTTGACGCCGGGCCGCAGGTGCAGCGCCGAGTACATGATGCTCGTCGCGCCGGCCGCGGTCGCCCGACCGACGGCGTCGTCGAGGTGCGCCCGGGTGTCGGTGATGTAGGGCAGCACCGGCATCAGGAACACCGCGCAGTCGAGCCCGGCGTCGCGGATGGCCCGCACGGTCGCCAACCGGGCCGACGTCGTCGGTGTGCCGGACTCCACCGACTGCTGCAGCGAGTCGTCGTACACGGCGATCGACATCGCGAGGTCGACCGGCACCACCTTCGCCGCCTCGGCCAGCAGTGGCAGGTCACGGCGCAGCAGGGTGCCCTTCGTCAGGATGCTGAACGGGGTGCGCGACTCCGCCAACGCCTCGATCACGCCGGGCATCAGCCGGTACCGCCCCTCGGCCCGCTGGTACGGGTCGGTGTTCGTGCCGAGCGCCACCGGGTGGCGGTCCCAGGACGGCTTGCCGAGCTCACGACGCAGCACGTCGGCGACGTTCGTCTTGACCACGATCTGCTGGTCGAAGTCGGCGCCGCCGTCGAACTCCAGGTACGTGTGGGTCGGGCGGGCGAAGCAGTACACGCAGGCGTGGCTGCACCCGCGGTACGGGTTGATCGTCCAGCCGTACGTCCCCGAGCCGTCCGCGCTCGGCACCCGGTTCAGGGCGCTCTTCGCCAGGACCTCGTGGAAGGTCACCCCGGCGAACTCGGGCGTCGTGACGCTCCGGACGAACCCGCTGTTCGATTCCATCCCGGGCAGCGCGTCGCTCTGCTCGGCATCGATCGCCTGTCCACTCCACCGCATGCCGTCATTCGAACACACGTTCGAACGGACCGCAAGCCGGAACGGTCCGGTGTAGGCCTCAGTGGTGCAGGCCGAGCACCTTCGCGGTGCGCTCGAGCGTGGCGTCCGCCAGCTCCGGGTCGTCGCCGAGGTCCTGACCGTAGGTCGGCACCATCGCGCGGACGTCGTCCTGCCAGGCGTCCCACCGGTCCGGGAAGCACCGGCGCAGCATCGTGAGCATGATCGGCACGGCCGTCGAGGCGCCCGGCGACGCTCCGAGCAGCCCCGCGATCGAACCGTCGGCTGCGGTGATGACCTCGGTGCCGAACTGCAGCACACCGCCCTTGTCCTTGTCGGGCTTGATCACCTGGACGCGCTGCCCGGCGGTGATCCGGTGCCAGTGCTCGGGCTCGGCGCTCGGCATGAAGTCGCGGAGCGCCTCGAATTTCGTGTGCTTCGACGCGAGGAGCTGGCCGACCAGGTAGCGGACCAGGTCGAAGTTCGAGAACGCGACGCTCAGCATCGGGCGGAGGTTGTGCGGCCGGATCGAGCGGAACAGGTCGAGGACCGAGCCCTGCTTCAGGAACTTCGGGCTGAACCCGGCGTACGGCCCGAACATCAGCGACGAACCACCGTCGACGATGCGGGTGTCGAGGTGCGGCACCGACATCGGCGGGGCACCGACACTGGCCTTGCCGTAGACCTTGGCGGAGTGCTTCTGCACCACCTCGGGGTCGTCGGTGCGCAGGAACTCGCCCGACACCGGGAAGCCGCCGTAGCCGCGGATCTCCGGGATGCCGGACTTCTGCAGCAGGTGCAGGGCTCCGCCGCCGGCACCGACGAAGACGAACTTCGCGGCGATGCGCTGCGTCGACCGACCGATCTCGTTGCGGACGTTGAGCACCCAGCCCTCGGACACCTTCGAGCGGGTCAGGTTGGTGACCTGGTGCGAGGGCTCGAACTCGACACCGTCGATCTCGAGCTGGTCGAAGAGCTGGCGGGTGAGCGACCCGAAGTCGACGTCCGAGCCGGCCGCCGAGTACGTCGCCGCGATCGGCTGGTCCTTCCTGCGGCCGGGGATCAGCGCCGGCGCCCACTTCCGGATCTGCGCCGGGTCGTCCGAGAACTCGATGCCCGCGAAGAGCGGGTGGTCACGCATGGCCTCGTACCGGGCACGCATGTAGGCGACGTTGGCCTCGCCCCACACGAAGGAGATGTGCGGCGTGGGGTTGATGAAGTTCGACGGCTCCGGCAGCACGCCGGTCTCGACCAGGTGCGCCCAGAACTGCCGCGAGACCTGGAACTGCTCGTTGACCGTGACGGCCTTCGCGATGTCGACACGGCCGTCCGGCAGTTCCGGCGTGTAGTTCAGCTCGCACAGTGCAGAATGCCCGGTACCCGCGTTGTTCCAGGGGTTCGAGGACTCCTGCGCAACCGTGCCGAGCCGCTCGTACACGCGGATCTTCCAGCTGGGCTCGAGCTTGTGGATGATGGCCCCGAGCGTGGCACTCATGATGCCTCCGCCGATCAGGACGACGTCGATGGGATCCACCTGCTGCTCTGCCACCCGTCGATCCTACCGGCGGCATCCGACAGACGGACAGGAGGCCCGTGGCGGTGTCGCCACGGGCCTCCTGTCCGTCTGCTGGTCGCGCTCGGCGCGCTACGCGTCGACGGAGCGGCGCGCGACGATCGTCTCGGCGATCTGCACCGCGTTGAGCGCGGCACCCTTCCGCAGGTTGTCGTTGCTGACGAACAGGACGAGACCGCGTCCCTCGGGCGCGGACTGGTCGGCGCGGATGCGGCCGACGAACGCCGGGTCCTGGCCGGCGGCCTGCAGCGGCGTCGGGACGTCGGAGAGCTCGACTCCGGGTGCGCTCGACAGGATCTCGGTCGCACGCTCGGGCGACAGCGGACGCTCGAACTCGGCGTGCACCGAGATGGAGTGGCCGGTGAACACGGGGACGCGCACGCACGTGCCGGCGACGAGCAGGTCGGGGAGCTCGAGGATCTTCCGGCTCTCGTTCCGGAGCTTCTTCTCCTCGTCGGTCTCGCCCAGGCCGTCCTCGACGAGGCTGCCAGCGAGCGGCACGACGTCGAAGGCGATCGGGCGGACGTACTTGACCGGCTCGGGGAACGTCACGGCGGATCCGTCGTGCGTCAGCGCAGCGGTGTCCTGCTCGAGCGCGGCCTTCGCCTGGCCCAGGAGCTCCTCGACCCCGGCGAGCCCGGAACCCGAGACCGCCTGGTAGGTCGTCGCGACCAGGCGGCGGAGCCCGGACTCGGTGTCGAGCACCTTGAGCACCGGCATGATCGCCATGGTCGTGCAGTTCGGGTTCGCGATGATCCCCTTCGGCGCCTGGTCGATGGCGTGCGGGTTCACCTCGCTCACGACGAGCGGGACGTCGGGGTCCATGCGCCAGGCGCTCGAGTTGTCGACGACGAGCGCTCCGGCAGCGGCGAACTTCGGCGCGAGGGCCCGCGAGGCGGTGGCCCCGGCGGAGAACAGCGCGATGTCGATGCCGGACGGGTCGGCGAGCTCGGAGTCCTCGACCACGATCTGCTCGCCCCGGAACGGCAGCGTCGTGCCGGCGGAACGGGCGCTCGCGAAGAAGCGGACCCGGTCGGCCGGGAACGCGCGCTCTTCGAGCAGGCGACGCATCACGGCGCCGACCTGGCCGGTGGCGCCGACGACGGCGACGGTGAGGGTGCTCATGCGGTGCTCCTGGTGGTTCAGCGGATCAACGGGTCGGCGGGCGTCAGCGGCCGGTGCCGGCGTAGACGACTGCCTCGGCATCGGCATCGAGGCCGAACGCGCTGTGCACGACGCGCATCGCCTCGTTCAGGGTGTCGGCGCGGGTCACGACCGAGATGCGGATCTCGGACGTGGAGATCATCTCGATGTTGATCGACGCGTCGTGCAGGGCGCGGAAGAGCTGCGCCGAGACACCGGCGTTCGTGCGCATCCCGGCTCCGACCAGGGCGAGCTTGCCGATCTGGTCGTCGTACTGGATGCTCTCGTAGCCGATGTCGGCCTTCGCGACCTCGAGCGCCGTGAGCACGGTCTGGCCCTGGTCCTTCGGCAGGGTGAACGAGATGTCCGTCCGCCCGGTCGACGCCGCCGACACGTTCTGGACGATCATGTCGATGTTCGCCCCGGCGCGCGCGACGTTCGTGAAGATCTCGGCGGCCTTGCCCGGCTGGTCCGGGACCCCCACGACGGTGATCTTGCCCTCGGAGAGGTCTCCGGCGATCCCGGTGATGATCGGTTCTTCCACGGTTTCCCCCTCGGCAGGGTTGTAGACGATGGTGCCCTCGTTGTTGTTGAACGAGGACCGGACGTGCAGGGTGACGCCGTGCCGCCGGGCGTACTCGACGGCGCGGATGTACAGGACCTTGGCACCCGAGGCTGCGAGCTCGAGCATCTCTTCGCTGGTGACGCGGTCGACCTTGCGGGCCTTCGGCACGACGCGGGGGTCGGCGGTGAAGATGCCGTCGACGTCGGTGTAGATCTCGCAGACGTCGGCGTCGAGTGCTGCGGCGAGGGCGACGGCCGTGGTGTCCGAACCACCGCGGCCGAGCGTGGTGATCTCGCCCGTGGTGCGGTTGAAGCCCTGGAACCCGGCGACGATCGCGACGTGGCCGGAGTCGAGCGCCTCACGCACGCGCTTCGGGGTGACGTCGACGATGCGGGCCTTGCCGTGCTGGGCGTCGGTGAGCATGCCGGCCTGGCTGCCGGTGTAGGAGGACGCTTCGACCCCGAGGCTCTTGATCGCCATCGCGAGCAGCGCCATCGAGATGCGCTCCCCCGCGGTCAGCAGCATGTCGAGCTCACGGCCGGCGGGGATCGGCGTGACCGAGTGCGCCAGGTCGACGAGTTCGTCGGTGGTGTCGCCCATCGCCGACACCGCCACGACCACGTCGTTGCCGGCCTTCTTCGTCTCGACGATCCGCTTCGCCACGCGCTTGATGCTCTCGGCGTCCGCGACGGATGAACCACCGAACTTCTGCACGATCAAGGCCACTGGCTGGTACTCCCGGGGACGGCGACACCGCGAGGTCACGCGGTCTCACAATGGTAGTCGGTGTTTCGGGGATGTTGCGTGCGAGCGGGCCCGCACGCAAGGATCCTGCGTGGGGGTCAGCCCCCGACGACGCGGCGACCCTCGAAGGCACGACCGAGCGTGACCTCGTCGGCGTACTCCAGGTCGCCGCCGACCGGCAACCCCGACGCGAGCCGTGTGGTGCGGATGCCCATCGGGACGAGCAGCCGGCTGAGGTAGGTCGCCGTCGCCTCGCCCTCGAGGTTGGGGTCGGTCGCGATGATGACCTCGGCCACGGTGCCGTCGGCCAGGCGCGTCATGAGCTGCTGGATGCGGAGGTCGTCCGGTCCGATGCCGTCGATCGGGCTGATCGCCCCGCCGAGCACGTGGTACAGCCCACGGAACTCCCGGGTGCGCTCGATCGCCGCGACGTCCTTCGCTTCTTCCACCACGCAGATCGTGGCCGGCGAGCGGCGGGGGTCACGGCAGATGCTGCACTGGACGTTCTCGGTGACGTTGCCGCAGATCTCGCAGAAGCGGACCCGCTCCTTGACGTCGGCGAGCAGCTCGGACAGCCGGCTCGGGTCGAACGACTCGGTCTGCAGGATGTGGAAGGCGATGCGCTGCGCCGACTTCGGGCCGATGCCGGGCAGTCGGCCGAACTCGTCGATGAGGTCCTGGACGATCCCGTCGTACATCAGGCACCGTCCTGGTGGAGAGCGGTCTCCTCGATGAACTGGGCGTTGAGGATCTCACGCACGACGGCCTCGCCGTACCGGCCGGCGACCGGGGCACGGCGCGCGGGCGGTGCGGTGCGCGCGGGAGCGGCGGCGGGCTGGGCCGCGCGCTGCGGTGCGGCCTGCTGCGCCGGGGCCGCCGGCGCCGCGACTGCGGGCGCTGCGGTTGCGGGCGCGGAGCCGCGTCCGATCCCAGGGTCGGGGAACGGTGCTCCGTCGTCGTACGGTTCGTCGTCGAGCGGGTAGTCGTCGACCGGTACGCCCGGCACGACAGGACCGCCGGGAGGCACGACTCCGGCTCCGGACGCCGCCTGCGGACCCGGGGCGGTCGGCTGGTCGGGCTGCCCGGCCGTGGCACCGGCCGGTCGCGCGGGTGCGGCCGACGGTGCCGGCTCGGTCGGCTGGGGCGTGCTCGTCTCGGCGGGGGCGACCGGCGCGGACGCCGGCACGGTGCCGAAGGGTGCTGCCCAGCTGGGCTCGACGGACTCCGGGACGGCGTCGACGGTGGGGTCGCTGGCCGGGATCGTCGCGACCGCCCAGTCCGTCACCGGTGCACCGGAGGGAGCGGGGGTCGGCTCGGCCGGTGCCTGGTCGCGCTGCGGTGCGGACGCGGTCGACGCTGCCTTCGGCTCCGGCGCTGCCTTCGGCGCCGGGTCTGCCGTCGACCGGGGTGTTGCCGACGCGACCTTCGGCTCCGTGGCAGGGGCGGCCGTCGGCGTCGGGACGGCAGCGGACGCCGGCGCCTCCGGTGCTGCAGGTTCCGATGCCGGTGCCGGTGCCGGTGCCGCGGTCGGGGCGGCGGCGGGCACCTGCGCAGCGGGCGCCGGACGCTTCGCAGGCGCGGCCTGCTGTGCCGGAGCCGACTGCTGCTGCTGCTGCTGCTGCTGCTGCTGGGGACGCTGCTGCTGTCCGGGCCCGCGGGCGACGAACTTCACGCGGAGCCCGAGGACGTCCACGATGGCGGCACGGAGCAGTTCGCTGACGCTGGCCGAGGGGTCGGACATCTCCTTGAACGAGGCGACGTCCTGCTGGCTCGGGAACGTCAGCGTCAGCACGTCGTCGCGGAGCGCGGTGACCTGCGCCGTGACGACCACCGACCACGCCGAACGCTTGGCGTGCTGCACGTGCTCGACGATCTGCGGCCAGGAGTCGCGCATCTGCTGGAAGCCGACGGCACCGACGGTCCGGACGGCGGGCTCGTCACCGATCGTCGTGCCCTGACCGGTGGACGACGGACTGACCGGCTCGGCCGCGGGCTTCGCGGGCGAGGGCTCGGGCTTCGCGGGCTCGGGCTTCGCGGGCTCGGTCGAGGTCTGCGCGGGCGCTCCAGGAGTGCTCGGAGCGACCGCTGCCCACGACGCTGCGGCGTCACGAGCCACGGCTCCGGAGCCGGCCTGCGGCGCGACGGGCTGCTCGACGGGACGCTCGGTCGTCGTGCGAGCCGCTGCCGGAGCGGGCGTCGGGGCGAGGGAGGGAGCAGGAGCTGCGGGAGCCGCGGCCGTCGGCTGCTCACGACGGGGTGCAGCGGCGACTGCGGGAGCGGACTGCTCGCCGGCGCCGGCCTGGTGTCCACCGGCGTCGCCCACACCGACACGACGTTCCAGCCGCTCCACCCGGGCGAGGGCCCCGCGCTGGGTGTCGTCGGCCTCGGGCACGAGCATCCGGGCCGTCATGAGTTCGAGGTGCAACCGGGGCGAGGTCGCGCCGGTCATCTCGGTGAGCGCCCGGTTCGCGATGTCGGCGGAACGGGAGAGCCCCGTCGCGCCGAAGACCCCGGCCTGGCGGCTCATGGTGTCGAGCTCTTCCGGTGAGACCCCGCGCAGGACGGCAGCGGCGCTCTCGTTGGTCGCCGCGACGACGATCAGGTCGCGCAGGCGCTCGAGCAGGTCCTCGACGAAGCGGCGGGGGTCCTGTCCGGTCTGCACGACACGGTCGATCGCGGCGAACGCGGACGCCGGGTCGGCGACGGCCAGGGCGTCGACGACGTCGTCGAGCAGGGCGGCGTCGGTGTAACCGAGCAGGGCCACGGCACGCTCGTAGGCGATCGCACCGTCTTCGCTGCCGGCCATCAGCTGGTCGAGCAGCGACAGGGTGTCACGGACGGATCCGCCGCCGGCACGCACCACCAGGGGCAGGACGCCGGGGGCCACCGACACGGACTCCTGCGTGCAGAGCTGCTCGATGTACTCGAGCATGACCGCGGGCGGGACGAGCCGGAACGGGTAGTGGTGGGTACGCGACCGGATGGTGCCGATGACCTTCTCGGGCTCGGTCGTCGCGAAGATGAACTTGACGTGCTCCGGCGGTTCCTCGACCAGCTTGAGCAGCGCGTTGAACCCCTGCGGCGTCACCATGTGCGCTTCGTCGAGGATGAAGATCTTGTAGCGGTCGCGAGCCGGGGCGAACACGGCCCGGTCGCGCAGGTCACGCGCGTCGTCGACACCGTTGTGGCTCGCGGCGTCGATCTCGATGACGTCGAGCGAGCCGCTGCCGTCGCGGGCGAGTTCCACGCAGCTCGGGCAGACACCGCAGGGGGTGTCGGTCGGGCCCTCGGCGCAGTTCAGGCAGCGCGCGAGGATGCGGGCCGAGGTCGTCTTCCCGCAACCACGCGGGCCGCTGAACAGGTAGGCGTGGTTGACGCGGTTCATGCGGAGCGCCGTGCGGAGCGGGTCGGTGACCTGCGACTGCCCGATCAGCTCGGCGAAGTTCTCGGGCCGGTAACGGCGATACAGGGCGGTGACCACGCGACAAGGGTAGCCGTCACGACCGACAACCCGCGTGCCCGTCCACAGGTCGTCCCACCGGGCCGGATGACCCGCCGGCGGTGGGCCGAGCGCCCGGACGGCACCGCGCCTCCCGTCCGTCTGGTCGACGGGCGGGAGGCGCGGTGTGTGACGCTGGTGCGGACTCAGCCGCGGGTGCGGCGACGGAACCCGCCGGCGAGGCGGGAGAGCCCCAGCAGCAGGAACCCGAGGGCCACCAGGCCCGCCGCGGTGCCGGCGATCGGGACGACGTCCGCGCCGGTCCAGGCGAGGTCACCGTTGCCGTTGCCGGAGCCACCGGTCCCGGTGCCCGAGCCGTTCGCGGAGCCACCGTCGGTGCCGATGCCGGTCCCGGTGCCGGTTCCGGAACCACCGCCGGTCCCCGGCGTGCCGGGCAGACCGGGCGCACCCGGCGTTCCGGGGGTGCCGGGCGTTCCGGGCGTCCCCGGGTTCCCGGGCGTGCCCGGCTCCTCCGGGTCCACCGCGTCGTCCATCACCATGACGCGGAGCATCTGCGCCTGCGAGGTGAACCCGCCGACCGACTGGGTGACTCGCAGCACGTGGCCGCCGACGGGCAGCCCCACCATGACCCACCACGTGCCGTCCTCGTCGGCCGTCGTGGCGACCGCGTCGCGGCCCATCGGCTGCACGGTGACCGTCGCGCCGGGCTCGGCGGTGCCCGTCACCATCAGGTCGTGGTCACCGTCCTCGTCCGCCATGTACTGCGAGCCCGGCGTCGGCGAGGTGACCGCGAGCGGCTCCAGGGTGTCGACCACGACCGGCACCCGGGGCGCCGTCGAGGTCGTGCCGTTCACCGACTGGGTGGCACCGATCGTCCACTCACCCTCGGGCACGCGATCGAACACGACGCTCCACGCGCCCTCGTCGTCGGCGGTGGTGGTGCGGACCTGCCCGGTGGACAGGGTCACCGTCACCGCGGCGCCCGGGGTGGCCTGACCGGTCACCGTGAACGAGCCGGTGTCGCCGAAGCCGTCCGCCGGGATCAGCTGCCCGGGGTCGGGGCTCGTGATGACGATGCCCGTCTCCTGCGCGGCCACGACCGTGACGTCGACCGTCACCGGGTCGGAGGTCCGACCGCCGACCGTCTCCGTCACCGACACCGTGTGGTCCCCGACGGGGACCCCACCGATCGTGACCGTCCACGAGCCGTCGTCGCCGGCGGTCGTCGTGGCGGTCCGGCCGTCGACGTCGACCGTGACGGTCGCACCGGGCTCGGCGGTGCCGCTCACCGGGACCGAGGTCGTCGACCCCGTGGTCGGGAACGCCTGGCCGTCGGTCGGGCTCGAGATGACGACCGGCGTCGCGGCCGTCACGGTGAAGCCGACCTGGGGAGCGTCGGTGGTGGCACCGTCGACCGTCTGGCTGGCGGCGACCGTGTGCGATCCCTCGGCGACGTCCGGCACCGTCACGGACCACGCACCGTCGTCGTCCGCGGTCGTGGTGACCGCGGTGCCGTCGTCGATGCGGACCGAGACGGCGGCGTTCGGTGCGGAGGTACCGGTCACGCGGACGTCGGTCGAACCGCCGAGCACGCGGACGTCGGCGCCGTCGGCCGGGCTGGTCACGACGATCGCGTCCGCAGCGGCGACCACGACGGTCACGTCGCGCTCGATCGCATCGGACGTCGTGCCGTTCACGACCTGGGTGACGACGAGCGTGTGCTCGCCCGCCGGCACGTCGACGAGGGCGGTCTCCCACCGTCCGTCGGTGCCGACACGGACCACGACCGGGTCGGCGTCGTCGAGGACGACGCGGACCGTCGCACCGGGCTGGCCCACGCCGCCGACCGGGACGGTCGCGGTGGGGTCGGTGCTCGGCACGGTGAACGTGGTGTCGTCCGCCGGGGCGGTGACCGTCAGCGCGGCACCGGGTGCCACGGTGAAGGTGCTGCCCACCGCTGCGGACGTCGAGCCGTCCACCGTCTGGGTCGCACGGATCGTGTGCTCACCGACGGCGGTGTCCGGCAGTTCGACGCTCCAGGTGCCGGCGTCGGTCGCGGTCACGGTCCGGGCGTCGCCGCCGTCGATCGTGACGCGGACCTCGGCACCGGGCTCGGCGGCCCCCGCGGCGGTGAGGGTCGCGACCGAGTCGCGCTGGGCGACCCGGATCGTGGTCCCGTCCGCCGGGGTGGCGATCGTGATCGGGTCGGCGACGAGGACGCGGACGTCCACCGTCACCGGCGCGGACTCGGTGTCGCCGATGCGCTGCGTGACACTGACGGTCGTGGTGCCGGCCGGCACCCCGGGGACCGAGACGCTCCACGCGCCCTCGTCGTCCGCGGTGGTCGACTCGGTGCGACCGTCGCCCAGGTCGACCACGATGGTCGCGCCCGGCTCGGCGGTGCCGGCGACGTCGACCGTCGTCGTGCCGTCGCCGTCGGCGACCGTGTACTCCTGGTCGGCCGTCGGCTCCGTGATGACGACGGGTGCGCCAGCCTCGATCTCGAACGTCGTCTCGACCGGGGTGGTCGAGGTCGAGCCGTCCACGGTCTGCGTCACCTCGACGGCGTGCTCGCCGACACCGAGGTCCGGCACGTCGACGCTCCACGAGCCGTCGTCACCGGCGGTGACCTCGACGGGGTCGCGGTCGTCGACGGTGACCGTCACCGTGGCGCCGGGCTGGGCGTCACCGGCGACCGTCACGGTCGTCGTCGCGTCGCCGTCGGCCACCGTGATGGGGTCGTCGCCGGGCTCACGGATGACCAGGGCCGCAGCGGCGACCACGGACACCGGTCGTTCGACCGCCGCGCTCGTGGTGCCGTTCACGGCCTGCGTGACCGAGGCCGTGAACGAGCCGGTCGGCACGTCCTCGACCGTGGTCGCCCAGCGGCCGTCCTCGTCCACGGTCGCCGTGGCGCTCCCGCCGTCGCCGAGGTCGACCGTGACCGTCGCGCCCGGCTCACCGGTGCCGGCGAAGTCGACCCCGGTGGTGGCGTCGTCGTCCGCCACCGTGACGGTGGTGGCACCCCGCGGCGTGGACACGACGAGCGGGGCTCCGGCACGGACCGACACCGCGGCCGTCACCGGCGTCGAGGTCTGCCCGCCGACGACCTGCGTCGCGGTGACGCGGTGGTCGCCGACCGGGACGTCCTGGAAGGTGGTCTCCCACCGGCCGTCCTCGTCCGCGGTCACCGTCTCGGCCTCGCCGGTCGAGAGCCGGACCGTCACCTCGGCGTCGGGCTGCGCCCGACCGGTCACCTCGACGTCGGCGGTGCCGGACGTGTCGGCGACCGTCAGGACGTCGCCGTCCTCCGGGGTCACGATGGCGAGCGCGGTTCCGGCCCGCACCGTGACGGTCTGGTCCGGACTGGAGGCGGTGGTCCCGCCGACCGTCTGGCTGGCGGTGAGCGTCGGGGTGCCGACACCGACCCCACCGAACGTGACCGTCCAGTCGCCGTCCGCGTCCGCGGTGGTGGTCGCCTCGTCGTCGCCGAGTCGCACCGTCACCGGCGCGCCCGGCTCCGCCGAACCCGTGACCACGACGTCGCGCGTGGCGTCGGCGTCCGGCACGAGGAGGACCACGTCGGTCCCCGGTGCGGTGATCGTGACCGCTTCGGCGGCCTCGATCGTGACGGCGCGCTCGACCGGGTCGGAGGTGCGCGGGTCGGAGACGGTGCCGGCCAGGGTCTGGGTGACCGTGACCTGGTGCACGTCGACGCCGAGGTCGGGGAACGTGACCGACCACGTGCCGTCGGCACCGATCGTCGTCTCCCGGTCGTCGGACCCGGCGAGGGTCGCCGTGACCGTGGCGCCGGGCTGGCCGGTGCCGGTGACCGTGACGTCGCGCTCGACACCGGGGCCGGCGACCGTGATCGGGTCCGTGTCCGGACCGGTGATCGTCAGCGCGTTGGCCGTGACGACCTCGAAGGTGATCGGGACGGCGCTCGTCACGACGTCCTCCACCTCCTGGCTGGCCGACGCCGTGTAGACGCCGGTCGGGGCGAGACCGGTCGCGTCGACCGCCCACCGCCCGTCGTCGTCAGCCGTGGTGGTGAACCGGGTGCCGGGTCCGACCGAGACGGTCACCGCGGCACCGGGCTCGGCCGTGCCGGTGATCCGGACGGTCGCGGTGGCGTCGGCGTCGACCACGACGAAGCGTGCGCCGCTCGCCGGGGTGTCGATGACGATGGCGTTGCCGGGGATCACGGTGAAGTCACGCGTGACCACCGGGCCGTCGGTGCCGTTCACGGTCTGCACGGCCTCGACGGTGTGCTCGCCGATGCCGAGCTGCGTGGTCGGGAGCTCCCAGTTGCCGGCCGTGTCCGTGACGACCTCGACGGAGTCGCCCTCGTCGATCGTGACGGCGACGGTCGCGCCGGGCTCCGCGGTGCCGCGGACGACCACGTTGGCCTGCCCGCCGGTGCCGGCGGGGACCTGCTGGGCGTCACCCGGTGCCACGATGACGAGCTCGTCGCCGGCCCCGACCGCGAAGTCACGGTCGACCGGTGCCGAGGTCGCACCGTCGACGGTCTGGGTGACCGTCGCGGTGTGGTCGCCGGTGCCGACGTCGGTGAGGACCACCGACCAGGCACCCTGCGGGTCCGCCGTCGTGGACACCGCGTCGCCGTCGTCCAGGACGACCTCGAGGCGGGCGCCGGGCTGCGCGGTGCCCCGCACGGTGACGTCGACGACGGAGTCGTCGGTGGCGACCGTGACGGTGGCGTCCTGCGCCGGAGCGGTGACGGCGAGCGGGGCGCCCGCCTGCACCGTGACGACCTGGCGGACGGCCGGCGAGGTGGTCCCGCCGACGGTCTGCGTCGCTGAGATCGTGTACCGACCGACCGGGACGTCGGTGACGGTCAGCGTCCACGTGCCGTCGTCGTCGGCCGTCGTGGTGGCGGTCAGCCCGTCGCCGAGCGAGACCCGCACCTCGGCGCCGGCCTCGGCCGTGCCGGCCAGGTCGAGGTCGGTGGTGGTGTCGACGTCGAGGACGGTGACCACGTCGCCGTCCTCGGGCGAGGTGATCGCGAGCGGGTCGCCCGCCTCGACGGTGAAGGTGGTCTCGACCGGGCCGGACGTGGTGCCGTCGACGCTCTGACGCGCCGTGACGGTGCGCTCCCCGACCGGGACGTCGGCGAAGGTCGTCGTCCAGGCGCCGTCCTCGTCGGCGGTGACCGCGGCGGCGAAGGAACCACCGATGCCGACGGTGACCCGGGCGTTCGGGGCGGCCGAGCCGGACACCGTCACCGGGGTGGTCGAGCTCTCGTCGGCGACGGTGATGGTGCTGCCGTCGGCGGGCTCGTCGATGGTGAGCGCGGGGGCCGCCGTCACGGTGAAGTCCCGGGTGACCGGGGCGCTCGTGGTGCCGCCGACGGTCTGGGTGACCTCGGCCGAGTACTCCCCGGCCGGGACGTCCGTGACGCTCGTCGACCAGGTGCCGTCGGCGTTCGCGCGGGTGGTGGCGGTCAGGCCGTCACCGAGGTCGACGTCCACGCGGGCACCGGCCTGTGCGCTGCCGGAGAACGGGACGGACCGGGTGTCGCCGGCGAGCGGGAAGTCCTGGTCCGCCGTGGGGGTGTCGACGGTCAGGCCGGCCGCGGCCACGACCCGGAAGGACCGGGTCACGGGTGCCGAGGTCGTGTCGCCGACCGTCTGCGTGGCGCTCGCCGTCTGCTCGCCGACCGGGACCTCGGGGACGGTGATGCTCCAGGCGCCGGCGTCGTCGGCCGTGCCCGTCGCGGTCACGCCGCCGCCCAGGTCGACGCTGATGCGCGCGTTCGCCGTCGCGGTGCCCGTCAGGGTGACGGGGGCGGTCTCCCCCGTCGTGGTGAAGGTCTGACCGGCCGTGGGCGTGGTGATCGTCAGGGCTCGCTGGGCGACGACGGAGAAGTCCTGCGTCGCGGTGCCGGCCGCGGTGCCGCCGACCGTCTGGGTCGCGGTCGCGGTGTACGAACCGGTGGGGACGTCGGGGATGGTCGTCGTCCAGGTCCCGTCGGCAGCGACGGTCGCGGTGCCGGTCCGGTCCCCGCCGAGGCTGACGGCCACGGAGGCGCCGGGCTCGCCGGCCCCGCTCACGACGACGCTGCGGGTCGAGGTCGCCGATGGCACGGTGAACTGCTGTCCGGCCGTGGGCGCCGTGATGGTCGGGGCCGCGAAGGCCGTGGCACGCACGGTCGAGGTGGCGAGGTCCACGGTGGCGACGTTCACCCCGGGGAGCACGGAGAGCCGCAGGGCGTGCACGCTCCGCGATCCGGTGTCGAACCCGCGGGGGTCGCGGAAGCCCGTGGTGTCCTGCGCGTTCACGGTGAGGTCGACGACCTGACGGAGCAGCAGCACGACGGGGCTCAGCAGGGTGGAGACGGCCGAGGTCGTCGCCGTGAGCGTCGTGCCGAGGTTCGTCAGGGCCGTGCCCGTCACCAGGGGACGCACGATGGTCTGCAGTGCCGGGATGACGACGGTGTTGACCGCCGGGGCGAGCAGGGTGCCGAGCACGTTCAGGCCGAGGGGCCCGCCCGTCGCCGTCACCGTGGCTGTGGCGGGCGACGTGCCGGCGAGGGCGCCGAGCGTGGTGTCCGCCCGTAGGGCCAGTGCGGTGAGCGGGATGCCCGCGAGGTTGACGTTCGCGGTGACGTTCACCCGCACGGCGGTCGAGTTGATCGTGTTGACGACCGCGGTCTGCAGTGCGGTCGGCAGCTGCGTGCCGAGGATCGTCGTGATGCTCCGGTTGATCGAGCTCACGGCAGCCTCGGTCAGCACCGACGTGTTCGCCGGCTGACCGTTCAGCGTGGTGAGCCGGTCGAGGTCGACGGTGATCGCGCCGGTCGACGGGGTGATCGTCACCGCACCGTCCGTGAGCGGCTGCTGCAGCACCCGGGTCAGGGTGTCGTCGAGGTTCAGGTCGACGGTCGCGGTGACGGTCGTGCCGTTGAGGTTCACGAGTCCGAGGCTCGTCGTGCGGAGGAGCCGCTGCAGCTCGCTCGTCAGCGCCGTGGTCGTGCCGGACAGCGCCCCGTCCGCCCCGACCGCGGAGTTCACCGTGCCCGAGAAGGTGCGCAGGTCGTTCCGGAGCGCCGTGCTGAGTCCGGCGACCGCGGGGCTCGTCAGGTTCAGGTCCGCGCCGGCGATCCGGTAGTCCGTCGTCGTCCCGACCGTGGTGCCGCGCGTCGCCTGGATCCGGGACGCCAGCGCCCCGACCCGCAGCTGTGCGTTCGACAGCACCCTGGTG
The DNA here is from genome assembly GCF_003234895.2 of Curtobacterium sp. MCBD17_026. Classification (NCBI taxonomy): domain Bacteria; kingdom Bacillati; phylum Actinomycetota; class Actinomycetes; order Micrococcales; family Microbacteriaceae; genus Curtobacterium; species Curtobacterium sp. MCBD17_026. The sequence goes on from NZ_CP126281.1 coordinate 2,511,222, forward strand.
TCGGCGCCGACGCGTGAGAACAGCGGGTTGAGGTCCACCGTCGCAGCGCCGGTGCCGGACCCGGTGCCGACCCCGATGCCGCCGTCGTTCGTCAGGAGCCCCGACGAGGCGGTCGCGCCCGTGGCCGAGGTCGTGGCGTACTGGCCGTCGACACCGAGGGTCAGGATGCCGTTCGGGCCGAGCAGGTCGATGTCGTTGCCGAGGTCGACCCCCACGGCGTTGAGCGCCGTCAGGTTGAGCGGCTGATTCGTGGTGCCGCCGCCGGAGCTCGCCCCACGCGCGGAGTACGCGCCGCCGAGCTGGGCGACCGCGTCGGCGTTGACGATGCCGGAGCCGCTGAGCAGCAGCCCCTCGGCCTCGGCGACGTCGGTCTGGGCGGCCGCAGCGGGTTGGATCGCCACGGTGGCGGCGATGAGCGCCGTCACCGTGGCGACGACGCCGCCGCGCAGGAGGAGCCGCCGACCGTCCGTCGCTCGTCCTCGAGCTCGGCCGTCGGCGCGGGTGATCCGTCGTGTCCGTTCGTCCGCTGCGGAGGGTACGGGGGTACCGGGCAGCGACGCGTGCCTGCGCATGCGTGTCTCTTTTCCTGGCGGGCGCGCCCGCCACCTGATCCTCGGAATCCACCGCTGGTGAGGCGGTGGAGGCTCCTCCGCTGGTGAGGCGGTGGAGGGTCGGAACCCTGGTTGGGGATTCCTGAGGCAGATCTTTACACATGATCAGGTTCGTGTCCGCACGTGCCGCCGAAAAAGTGCGCCGGCCCTCCCGAACGGGGGTGGCGTCGGCCCGGAACAGACCCGGCGGAAACGAAGAAGACTCCTCACGCACCCGCCAGAGCCCGGTTACCCTTGCTGCGTTTCCGCCCTGGGGGAGTTGGCCTGGATGGCGTCACGTGAGGAGCCGCCGAGAAGTCTACCGGACGCGACGGGCAGACTCGAACACATGAAGATCGCCATCGCCGGAGGACACGGCCAGATCGCCCTGCTCCTCGCCCGCCAGATCACCGACGCCGGCCACGACGCCGTCGCGATCGTCCGCAACCCCGCGCACGTGGCCGACGTCGAGCAACAGGGGGCGCGTGCGATCGTCGCCGACCTGGAGCAGCTCGGCGACGACGACCTGGCGCTCCGCCTGCGCGGTGTCGATGCCGTGGTGTTCGCCGCCGGTGCCGGGCCGAACAGCGGCGCCGAACGGAAGCTCACCGTCGACCGTGACGGTGCGATCCTGCTCGCCGACGCCGCCGAGCGTGCCGGCATCGAGCGCTACGTGATGATCTCCGCGATGGCAGCCGACACCTACGACCCCGAGCTCGCCGTCGTGCCCGCGCAGGACGACGCCGCGGTGTTCCAGGTCTACCTGCGGGCGAAGGCCGAGGCGGACGCGAACCTGCGGGCCCGACGCCTCCGCTGGACGATCGTGCGTCCCGGCGGCCTGCTCGACACGCCGCCGCAGGGCACCGTCCACGTCGGCCGGACGGTGCCGCGCGGCTCGATCCCCCGCGCGGACGTCGCGACCGTCGTCCTGCACGCCCTGCTCGACGACGCCGCGGTCGGCGTGCAGTTCGAGGTCACCAGCGGCGACACCCCGATCCCCGCGGCGCTGGACGCCCTCACCTGACCGGTCCGCGCGGCCCGCACGGTGCACTGGACGCGGCCCACGGACGGCCAGGAGGCGCGGTGCCAGCCCGCACCGAGCCTCCCGGCCGCACCGTGCCAGCGCGACGATGCGAGGCGGCACGTGCCCCGCGCGTCAGAGCGCGACCGCAGCCGACTGCCGGGCGATCTCGAGCTCCTCGTTCGTCGGGATGACGAGCACCGCGACCCGTGAACCGTCCGTGGAGATGCGGCGGGCATCCCGCGACGCCAGCTCGTTGCGGTCCGGATCGATCTCGATGCCCAGGTGCTCGAGCCCTGCGAGCACGCGCCGCCGCAGCAGCGCGTTGTTCTCGCCGACCCCCGCGGTGAACACGACCGCGTCGAGCCCGCCGAGCTGTGCCGTGTAGGCGCCCACGTAGCGACGGATGCGGTGGCGGTACACGGCGAGCGCCGCCTCCGCCTGCTCGTCGCCCTTGGTGGCGGCGTCCTGCACGTCCCGCATGTCGCCGCTGCCGGTCAGGCCGAGCAGACCGGACCGCTTGTTGAGCATGGTGTCGAGCTCGTCGAAGGTCATCCCGGCCTCGCGGTGCAGGTGGATGAGCACCGCGGGGTCGAGGTCGCCGGAGCGGGTGCCCATGACGAGCCCCTCGAGCGGGGTCAGCCCCATCGAGGTCTCGATGGACCTGCCGCCGTCGATGGCCGCGACCGAGGCGCCGTTGCCCAGGTGCAGCACGATCGTCTTGAGCTCGGCGAGCGGCCGGTCGAGGAACTCCGCGGCCTGCTCGGAGACGTACTTGTGGCTGGTGCCGTGCATGCCGTAGCGGCGGATCCCGTACTCGGCGGCCAGGTCGGCGGGGATCGCGTACGTGTACGCGTGCGGCGGCATCGTCTGGTGGAACGCGGTGTCGAACACGGCGACGTGCGGGACGTCCGAGAAGACCTGCTTCGCGGCCCGGATCCCCTCGAGGTTCGCGGGGTTGTGCAGCGGCGCGAGGCTGTTGAGGTCCTCGATCTGCTGCTCGACCTGGTCCGTGACGACCGTCGCACGGTCGAAGGTGGTGCCGCCGTGCACGACACGGTGGCCGACGACGGCGGGCGGGTGTTCGTCGAACGACGGCCCGACCTTCGCGAACGCGTCGATCATCGCCTGGAACCCGGCCGCGTGGTCGGGCACCGACGCGGCGTCGTTCGACGACGACTCCCCCGTCAGCGCGTTGGTGTGCTTCCAGGCCCCGGCGGACTCACCGATGCGCTCGACGAGCCCGGAGGCGAGCGTGCGCTCGTCCTCGAGTTCGATGAGCTGGTACTTGAACGAGCTCGAGCCGGAGTTGACGACGAGGGCTGCGGTCACGGGGTGGTCACTTTCTGTCGGGTCTGGAGGCGCGGTGCGGGTCGGGCGGTCAGGCCGCGTCGGTCGCGGTGCCGGCCTGGATCGCGGTGATCGCGACGGTGTTCACGATGTCGCCCACCAGGGCTCCCCGCGACAGGTCGTTGATCGGCTTGCGCAGACCCTGCAGGACCGGGCCGATCGCCACGGCGCCGGCCGAGCGTTGCACGGCCTTGTACGTGTTGTTGCCGGTGTTGAGATCGGGGAAGATGAACACCGTCGCGCGGCCGGCGACCGGGGAGTCCGGCATCTTGGTCGACGCGACCGTGGGGTCGGCTGCGGCGTCGTACTGGATCGGGCCCTCGACGAGCAGGTCGGGCCGGCGTTCCCGCACGAACGCGGTGCCGGCGCGCACCTTGTCGACGTCGGCGCCGGAGCCGCTGTCGCCGGTGGAGTAGCTGAGCATCGCGACGCGGGGGTCGATGCCGAACTGGGTCGCGGTCTCGGCGGACGAGATCGCGATGTCCGCGAGCTGCTCGCTCGTCGGGTCCGGGATCACCGCGCAGTCGCCGTAGACGAGCACGCGGTCGGCGAGCGCCATCAGGAACACGCTCGACACGATCGAGGTGTCCGGACGGGTCTTGATGATCTCGAACGACGGCCGGATGGTGTGCGCCGTGGTGTGCTTCGCGCCGGAGACCATGCCGTCGGCGAGCCCGAGCTGCACCATCATCGTGCCGAAGTACGAGACGTCGGTGACGGTGTCGCGGGCGAGCTCGATCGACATCCCCTTGTGGGCGCGGAGCCGGGTGTACTCCTCGGCGAAGCGTTCCCGCAGCTCGGGGTCGAACGGCGAGACGAGCTGCGCGGCCTCGAGGTCGAGGCCGAGCTCGGTCGCCCGCGTGCGGATGGCGGCGGGGTCGCCGAGGATCGTGAGCTCGCAGACCTGGCGCTGCAGCAGGGTGGAGGCGGCGCGGAGGATGCGGTCGTCCTCGCCCTCGGGCAGGACGATGCGCTTGCCGTAGCTGCGCGCCCGGTCGAGCAGGCCGTGCTCGAACATGAGCGGGGTGACGACCCCGGACGGGGCGAGCTGCAGGCGGTCGCGCAGGGCCTCGGCGTCGACGTGCTGCTCGAACAGGGCGAGCGCCAGGTCGGCCTTCCGGGGCGAGTCGGCGGCCAGGCGGCCACGGGTCTGGGTGATCCGGAGGGCGGTGTCGTACGTGCCGAGGTCGTTCTGCGCGATCGGCAGCGAGCTCGACAGGCCCTCGAGCAGCCGGGACACCTGCGGGGCGATCTCGAACCCGCCGTTCAGGATGACGCCGGCCAGGCTCGGGAACGTCTCGGACTGGTTGGCGAGCAGCGTGGCGATCAGGACGTCGCTCCGGTCACCGGGGACGACGACTATGCCGCCCTCGATGAGCCGGGGCAGGACGTTCTCCATGCTCATGCCCGCGACGACGGTGCCGAGGGCCTCGCGGTCGAGCAGGGCGTCGTCACCGCGGACCAGGGTGGCGCCGGTGGCCTGCAGCAGGGCGCGGACCGTCGGGGCGACGAGGACGCGGTCCTCGGGGATCGCCCACACCGGGACGTCGGGGTGGTCGTCGTGCACGGCCTGCTCGACGCTCGTCACGATGGCGGCCAGGGCGTCCGGGTCGGCGCGGTTCACCACGACGCCGAACAGCTGCGCGTGTGCCGCCCGCAACTCGCTCGTCGTGACGTCCGCCACCTGCGCCATGCCCTCGGGAGTGCGGGCCGCGCGTTCGGCGGCGTCGCGGCCACCCAGCACGAGGAGCACCGGGGCGCCGAGGTTCGCGGCGACCTTCGCGTTGAAGGACAGCTCGGTGGGGCTGCCCACGTCGGTGTAGTCGGACCCGAGCACCACGACGGCGTCGCACTGCCGCTCGACCTGGGCGAACCGGGTGACGATGGTGCCGAGCGCCGCCTCGGGGTCGGCGTGCACGTCGTCGTAGGTGACCCCGACCGCGTCGTCGTACGAGATGCCGACGGCCGTGTGCTGCAGCAGCAGCTCGAGCACGTAGTCGGGTTCGACGACCGAGCGGGCGACGGGCCGGAACACGCCGACGCGACCGACGGACCGGGCAAGGGTCTCGAGGACACCGAGCGCGACGGTGCTCTTGCCCGTGTGCCCTTCTGCTGACGTGATGTAGATGCGGGTCGACACGACGCCCAGGGTAGTCGCCGCACATGTCACGACATCTGGGAGCACCGGCGCCGACGACACGCGGTCGTGAGCACCGCGGAGAACCTGTACCATTGGGTGTCGCCGTCGCGAGACGGTGTCAGGAGAATTCGCCTAGTGGCCTATGGCGCACGCTTGGAAAGCGTGTTGGGTGCAAGCCCTCGGGGGTTCGAATCCCCCATTCTCCGCAGCGAGCAAGGCAGAACCACCCACGAAGGACCCGCACCGATCGGCGCGGGTCCTTCGTCGTTCCGGTTGCGATCGGTCCCCCACCCTGCGGACGAGCGCGTGCCCTGTTCCCCCTCCGTTGACCGGGAAACGCCGACCAGGGGTGGAACGGGCTGTCCCCGGTACCCGTCGGTCGCCTATGCTGGCCGAGCGAACGGCTCCGGGACGAGCCGACCGCGGTGCATCGAGCGGCAGGGGCGTCGCTCGGAGGGCGTGCTGATCAGCGTGCCCGGAACACCCGAGGGGACGAGGAGACGCGCCATGGGGGACACCACCGTGCCCGCGGCAGTACCCGTGCGACCCGCCGTCTTCGACACGGTCCTCCGTCCGCGCCGGTCCCTCGTCCGTTCCACCGCGCTGAGCATCGCCTTCTCGGCCGTGCCGCTCGCCGTCGCCCTGGTCTGGGTCTCGTTCCCGTTCCGAACGTGGGCCGTGTTCGCCGGGGCCGTCGTCGCGATGGCAGCGGCCGTCGGCATCGTGTTCGTCCGACTGCACACCGCGTTCATCGGGATCGATGACGCCGGCCTGACGATCCGTGGCGTCCTCACGGCGCACCGTCGGATCCCCCGCGACCGCGTGCACAGCCTGGTGCTCGCCACGACGTTCGGCTCGTCGGTCGACCGGACCGTGCGGGAGCTCGTCGCCTTCGACCGGACCGGCACCCACCTCTTCCGGCTCCGTGCCGACGTGTGGGGTGACGACGGACTCGACCGGGTGGTCGACGCGCTCGGCGTCCAGGTCGTCGAGGAGGCCCGGCCGGTTTCCGCCCGCACCTTCGCGAAGCGCTACCCGACGAGCCGCGCCTGGTACGAGCAGCGGTCGGCGTTCCTGCTCGTCGGCGGCCTCGTCGTGCTGGTCGTGGGCGGGCTGCTCGCCGTCGAGTTCGCCGGCCTCAACGCCCGCTGACCGACCGGCGAGACCTTCCGCCGTCGCCACCGGGTCCGGGGCGGTCGCCTCGACCGCCCCGGCAGGGGCGGTGGGAGCCGGTGCTGCCGGAGGGGCGGGCTCCGCGTCGGGCGCGAGCCGCGCCTCCAGGCCGGTGGGTGGCGGGGACCCGACGACCGCGGGTTCCGCGTCGGCGGTGCGTCCCGCTGCTCCTCCGCCGCCGGCGCGGCGGCGAGCTCCTCGGCTCGCCGCGCCGCCTCGCCGGCGGCCCGGCGGTCCGGGTCGTCAGTGCGACAGCGCGGGGACCGTCCGGGGGCGGACCACGAACCAGAGCATCAGGATCGCGACGGCGGCGGTCGACGCCATCACCATCGCCATCGGGGTGGCCGTCGTGATGCCGAGCCAGCCGACCACCGGCGAGATGAGCCCGGCGACGCCGAAGTTCAGGGCACCGAGCACCGAGGCCGCGGTCCCCGCTTCCTTCCCGTGGGCAGCGAGACCGATGACCTGGACCAGCGGGAACGAGAACCCGCACGCGGCGATGAAGAACCACAGCGGCACCAGCACGCCGACCAGACCGGCACCGAGCTGGTCGAGGACGATGATCGCGAGGGACGCCAGCAGCAGGGTCGCGGTCGAGCACGCCAGGATCCACTGCGGACCGACCCGCTGGGCGAGCCGCGACGAGATCTGCACGCCGAGGACGACCCCGACCGAGTTGACGGCGAAGAGCAGCCCGTACTGCTGCGCGTCGAGCCCGTAGACCTGCTGGAACAGGAACGGCGACGCGCTGAGGTACGAGAACAGACCGCTGAACACCATGGCGCCGATGAGCGCGACACCGACGAAGATCCGGTCGGAGAACAGCGCCTTGTAGCGCTGGCCGATGGTGGAGTGCCCGGCCTCGTGCCGGCGGGCCGGCGGCAGGGTCTCGACGATGAGCAGGATCGACGCGATCACCACCGCCAGGCCGTAGCAGGCGAGGAAGACGAAGATGCCGCGCCAGCTGGTGAACTGCAGCATCTGCGAACCGATGAGCGGCGCGAGGATCGGCGCCAGGCCGTTCACCATCGCCAGGCGGGACAGCATCCGCACGAGCGGCTTGCCGCCGAACAGGTCGCGCACCGTCGCCATCGCGACGACACCACCGGCTGCGGCGCCCATGCCCTGCAGCACGCGGAACACCGCGAGCAGCTCGATGTCCGGCGCGGTGGCGGCACCGATCGACGCGGCGATGTGCACCGTCGTCGCGATGATCAGCGGTAGTCGGCGGCCCACCTTGTCGCTCCACGGGCCGACCAGGAGCTGCCCGATGGCGAAGCCGAGCGTCGTGGCGGTGAGCGTCAGCTGGACCGCGCCGTCGGTGACGCTGAACTGGTCCTTGATCGCCGGGAACGCCGGCAGGTACAGGTCGATCGTGAACGGACCGAGCGCCGTGAGGGCGCCCAGGACGAAGACGTAGACGAGTCGCTGCCCGCGGGAGAGCGAGTCTCCCGGGTGCAGGACGACCCGGAGCGAACCGGTGGTGGCGGGCGCGGTCACGAGACAGGAGTCCTTCGACGATGAGGGGGCGGGGGTGATCGCGGGTCGATCGAATCGATTCGTCCGCGGAACCATCCTACGGTCGCCGGTGCGTGCTCGGCGCCGCCCGTGCCGGCCGCCCGCGTGAAGCGGCTCGTGCTGCCACTCGGCCGCGCGGGGACCATGCGGTACCGTCGGACTGCTCGGGGGCCTTCCGGGTGAAGCGGATCAGAAGGGGGTGGGCGTCATGGTGGATGCCCGGATCCTGCACACCACTGCAGCGCTGCGCGAGGCGATCCTGCGACTCGCCGCGGACCGACCGGTCTCGGAGATCACCGTCGCCGACGTCACGCGTGCCGCCGGCATCAACCGGGCCACGTTCTACTCGCACGCCGTCTCCCCCGGGTCGCTGCTCGCCGACGTCCTGACGCCGGAACTCGACCGCATCCGGCAGGACGACGCCGACGAGCGCCGAGCCGCGGCCGACCGGGGCGCCGGAGCCGACGAGCTCGCAGCCATCACCCGGCGCGGCATCAACGCCGTGGTCGAGCACGTGACGACACACCGCGACATCTACGGCAAGGCGCTGCCGGACCCGAACGACGCGTCACTGCACCGGCTGCTCGTCGAGCACTTCACGGTGTCGAGCGCCCTGCACATCCGCGAGCTCGACCCCGCACGCCGGCCCGACCTGCTCGACGACGTCGCCGCGGGGTTCGTGGCGCAGGGCTTCGTCGGGGCGATCGAGGCTTGGCTCGCCGGGCCACGTCGGTCGCGGAAGGCGCTGGTGGAGACGATCACGCTGTCGTTCCCGGCGTGGTGGAGCTGAGCGGACCGTTGCACCCGATCGTGTGATCGCCTGCGCGCCCGTGCTCCCGTGGGTGCTGGCTTCCGGCCGTGCTCGTGCTGCGCGTGCCTACTCGGCGTCGGTCGTGTCGCCGTCCGCCGGGTCGGCCTCCGGCTTCTCGCCGCGCTGCAGGGACTGCACGACCTCGACCGCCGTCGCCGCGACGTCCGCGTCGTCGCCCACCGACGGCACGCGGTAGTCGGCGGACACCCCGTCGCCACCGGTGCCGGTCGCGGGCAGCGGATCGCCGAGGGAGACCACGACGACCCCGGCGTCGTGGGCCGTCTGGATCACACCGGTCAGCGCGGACGGTCGAGCGGCGTGCACGAGCAGGGCCTTGGCCCCCTTGCGCACGAGCTGAGCCACCGCGGTCTGCTGTGACGCCGCCGCGCCCGATGCCGGAGCGACCCGGACGTCGGGTCGGAACCCGGCGTCGGTCAGGTCGGTACGGAGTCGGGCGGCGAGGGCCGCGTCGTCGTGGAGCAGGACGACGCCGATCACGGCCTGCTTGTCGAAACCGCCGTCGGAGCTCGTCAGGTCGGTGCTCTGCACCGGCGTGGGGGCAGCCGACGTCGTGCCTTGGCACCCTGCCAGGGTCAGGGCCGCCGCCAGGGCGACGGTCACGGCGACGATGCGCAGCACGGTGGTCTCCTCTTCGGTCCGGTCTGCCACGCTACCCGGCAGCCGGCCCGTGCGACGACGGATTCGGCGACGGGACGGATCCGCCCGAGCCTGCCGCGACCGTCGTCGCCGGCGCGGGCACGGGGCCGAGCCGTCGGACGGCCGCGATCGCCAGAGCAGCGAAACCGATCATCGCCGCGAAGACCAGGGGGAACGACACCGTGCCGTCGGCGCCACCGGTCGCGGTGAAGAGCAGGCCGGTCACCGCGAGACCGATCACGCTGCCCGCGGCGTCCGCGATCGTCAGGGCCGAACTCGCGAAGCCGTCGTCGCCCTCGCGGGAGAACCGCAGGGTCAGCATCGAGGCGCGCGGGTAGATCGCGCCCATGCCCGCGCCACCGACGAACCAGCCGGCGACCAGCACCCACCACGACAGGTCGAACGTCGCGACCGCGAGCGCGGTCACCAGGCTGACGAGCACCAGCGTGAGCCCGACCCCGAAGGTGCGACGGGCGGTGAGCCGCTGCTCCCCCAGACGACCGTGCGCCCAACTCGACGCTGCCCAGCTGAGTGCCGCCACCGTCAGGGCCAGCCCCGCAGCCGACGGCGACAACCCGTGTTCGGCCTGCAGCAGGAACGGCACGTACGCCTCGCTGCCGAAGAACGACGCCGCGACGAGCCCGCGCAGCAGCACGACCGACGGCAGCCCGGCCGCGGCCCGGAACGTCCCGGTCGGCAGCAGCGGCCGCAGGGCGAACCAGGTGCCGACCAGCCCGACGAGCACCGCCGCGACCATGCCCCACGGGGTCAGGTCGGGCGCGACGTTGAGCAGCAGGATCGACACGGCAGCGGCCACCGACCAGCCGATCCTGACCCGCTGCCACGGCGGGCGGAGCGACGCGACCGGGGCGTGCACCCGGCCGAGGGTCGGCACGAGCAGGGCGAAGGCGACCAGCGCGATCGCCAGCGCCCCGGCGAACACCCAGTGCCAGTCCCAGGTGTCGGTGACGATGCCGGCCAGGGCGGGGCCGATCAACGCCGGCACGACCCAGGCGGCGGCGAACCCGGCGAACACCGGCCCGTGCAGCTCGGCGGGGAAGATCCGGGCGACCAGCACGTACAGCACCACGTCGATGGCCCCGGCACCGAACCCCTCGATGAGCCGACCGGCCAGGAACACCTCCATGGTCGGCGCGAGCATGACCACGGCGGTCCCCACCGCGAAGAACGCCGCCGACACCCACGCCACGATCCGGCCACCGGCGCGATCGGTCCAGTTGCCCGCGAGCACCATCCCCGGCACCCCGGCGGCGAGCGGGGCGGCGAAGGCGAGCGCGTACAGGGTCTCGCCGTCGAGGTCACGGCTGATCACCGGCATGATCGTCGTCATCGCCAGGTTCTGGAACGCCGCGACGCCGACGATCGCGACCATGCCGATCGTCGCGAGGGCGTACGGCCCGCTCAGCAGACTGGTCCGCGACGCCGTTGTGCTCACCTGGGACATCGTAGGGGCGAGGGGTGACGCTGTGGCAGCGTCAGCAGGTCACGCGTCAGCGCGCCAGCGCCTGCTCCAGGTCCGCCACCAGGTCGCCGGCGTCCTCGATCCCCACCGACAGCCGGACGACGTTCTCCGGCACGGCCAGCTCGGTGCCCTTCACCGACGCGTGGGTCATCTCGCTCGGGTACCCGATGAGCGACTCCACGCCACCGAGCGACTCGGCCAGGGCGAACAGCTCCGTCGACTCCGCGAACCGCTTCGCCGCCTCCGCGCCGCCGGACAGCGCGACCGAGAGCATCCCGCCGAAGCCGCGCATCTGGCGGGCGGCGACGTCGTGCCCCGGGTGGTCGGGCAGGCCCGGGTAGTAGACCCGCTCGACGCCGGGCGCGACGACGAGCGCCTCCGCGACGGCCTGCGCGTTCCGCGAGTGCCGCTCCATCCGCACCGCGAGCGTCTTGATGCCACGGGTGGTCAGGTAGGCGTCGAACGGCGACGAGATCGCCCCCGCGCCGAACTGCAGGAACTGCACCTTCGCCGCGAGTTCCTCGTCCGCCAGCACGACGGCTCCGCCGACGACGTCGGAGTGTCCGCCGAGGTACTTCGTGGTCGAGTACACGACGACGTCGGCACCGAGCGACAGCGGCTGCTGCAGGTACGGCGACGCGAACGTGTTGTCGACGACCACCAGGGCGCCCGACTCGTGCCCGAGGGTCGCGAGCGCGGCGATGTCGGCGATCTTCATGAGCGGGTTCGTCGGCGTCTCGACCCACAGCACCGTGGTGGCCGGCGCGCCCTGCAGCGCCGCGCGGACCTGGTCGAGGTCGCTCATGTCGACGACGACGAGCTCGACGCCCCACGGCACGTGCAGCCGACTCACCAGGCGGTGGGTGCCGCCGTACACGTCGTTGCCCATCACGACACGGCCACCCGGGACCAGCGCGGCGCGGAGCAGGGCGTCCTCGGCGGCGAGCCCGGACGCGAACGACGACGCCGCGACGCCACCGTCGAGGTCGGCGAGGAGCACCTGCAGCGAGTCGCGCGTCGGGTTGCCGGCGCGCGAGTACTCGTAGCCGTTGCGCATGCCGCCGACGCCGTCCTGCACGTACGTCGACGTCAGGTGGATCGGCGGGATGACGGCGCCGGTGATCTCGTCGGGCTCCTGGCCGGCGTGGACGGCCCGGGTGCTGAACTCGGTCATGCTCGGTGGTTCCTTACTCGGAGAGGTAGGTGAGGAGGTCGTGCCGGGTCAGCACGGTGACGGGCTTGCCGTCCTCGACGACGAGGAGCGCGTCGGCCGACTCGAGCGCACGACGCGCCGCGGAGACCGACTCGCCGACGCCGATGAGCGGCAGCGGGTCGCCGACGAAACCGGTGAGCGCGTCCGACATCTTCGCGGCGCCGGTGAAGACCTGCTCGAGCAGCGCCTTCTCCTCGACGGCGCCGACGACCTCGCCGATGACGACGGGCGGTTCCGCGCTGAGCACGGGCATCTGCGAGACGCCGTACTTGGTCATGATGTCGACGACGTCGCGCACCGTGTCCGCCGGGTGCGCGTGCACCAGGTCGGGCAGGCGGCCGTCCTTGCCGGCGATGAGCGAGCCGACGGTGCGCTCGTCATCGGTCTCGGCGAAGCCGTAGGAGCGCATCCACCGGTCGTTGAAGATCTTGCCGAGGTAGCCGCGGCCGCCGTCCGGCAGCAGCACGACGACGACGTCGTCCTCGGTCAGGTCCCCGGCCGCGCGGAGCGCCGCGACGACGGCCATGCCGCTCGAACCGCCGACGAGCAGTCCTTCTTCGCGCGCCAGGCGCCGGGTCATCGCGAAGGAGTCGGCGTCGGACACGGCGATGATCTCGTCCGGCACGCCGGCGTCGTACGCACTCGGCCAGAAGTCTTCGCCGACGCCCTCGACCAGGTACGGGCGACCGGTGCCGCCGGAGTACACGGAGCCCTCGGGGTCGGCCCCGACGATGCGGACGCCGCCGTCGGACGCCTCCTTCAGGTACCGTCCGGTGCCCGAGATCGTGCCGCCGGTGCCGACGCCCGCGACGAAGTGGGTGATCTTCCCCTCGGTGTCGCGCCAGATCTCCGGACCGGTGGTCTCGTAGTGGCTGCGGGGCCCGTTCGGGTTCGCGTACTGGTTCGGCTTGTAGGCGCCGGGGATCTCCTGCACGAGCCGGTCCGACACCGAGTAGTAGGACTCGGGGTGCTCCGGTGCGACCGCGGTCGGGGTCACCACGATCTCGGCGCCGTACGCCGTCAGCACGTTGCGCTTGTCCTCGCCGACCTTGTCGGGCAGCACGAAGACGCACCGGTAGCCGCGCTGCTGTGCGACCAGGGCCAGACCGACGCCGGTGTTGCCGGAGGTCGGTTCGACGATGGTGCCGCCGGGGCGCAGGTCGCCGGAGGCCTCGGCCGCGTCGATGATCCGGGTGGCGATGCGGTCCTTGGACGACCCACCGGGGTTCAGGTACTCGACCTTCACCAGGATGGTCGCCCGCACCCCCTCGGTCACCCGGTTGAGCTTGACGAGCGGGGTGTCGCCGACGAGGTCGACGACGGAGTTCGCGTAACGCACGCCGTCGAGTCTAGGACGCGGTCACCGCGTCCCGCTGGGATGTGTCGTGTGCGGACAACGCACCGGGATCCCGCGGCGGACGGCGCGCCCTGGTCGCGCCGCGCGCCGGACGGGAGGCCCGTGCGGGCGCCGCCACGGGCCTCCCGTCCGGCGCCCGGTCGCGACCACGACCGTCAGGGGCGGACGACGTCCGCCGACGTGTTCTGCTGCCGGTGCAGCTGCGCGTACGTGCCGTCGAGGGCGAGGAGTTCGTCGTGCGTGCCCTGCTCGACGATCTGGCCGTGGTCGAGGACGAAGATGACGTCGGCGTCGCGGATCGTCGACAGCCGGTGCGCGATGGAGATGGTGGTCCGGCCGGCCGCCGCCGTGTCGAGCGCCGTCTGCACGACGTGCTCCGAGATGGAGTCGAGCGCGCTGGTCGCCTCGTCGAGGACGAGCACCGGCGGGTCCTTCAGCATGACCCGGGCGATGGCGATGCGCTGCTTCTCACCACCGGACAAGCGGTAGCCGCGCTCCCCCACGACGGTGTCGTAGCCGTCCGGGAACGACGCGATCGTGTCGTGGATGTTCGCCGCACGGGCCGCACGCTCGAGCTCGTCGTCGGTGGCGTCGGGCTTGGCGTACCGCAGGTTCTCGCCGATCGTGGCGTGGAACAGGTACGTCTCCTGGCTGACGATGCCGACGTGCCGCATCAGGTCCTCGTGCACCAGGTCGCGGACGTCCTGCCCGGCGAACCGCACCGATCCCTCGGTCGCCTCGTACAGCCGGGGCACCAGGTAGGACACCGTCGTCTTGCCCGCGCCGGAGGGACCGACGAAGGCCGCGAACTGCCCGGGGCGGAGCTCGAACGACACCCCGCGCAGGGTCGGCTTGTCGGCTTCGCCGTCGGGGTAGGTGAAGACGACGTTGTCGAAGGCGACGTGGCCGACCTTCGACTCGTCCACGGGCCGGGCGGTCGGCGAGTCCGTGATGGCCGGCTCGAGGTCGAAGTACTCGAAGATGCGGGCGAAGAGCGCACCGGAGGTCTGCAGGTCGAGGACCACGCGCAGCAGCCCGACCGTCGGGAACAGCAGCCGGGACTGCACCGTCGTGAACGCGACGATCGTCCCGGCCGTGATCGGGACGTCACCGATGATCAGGTACGCGGCGACGACGTAGATGATCGCCGGGATGATCGACAGGAAGATCTGCACGATCGCGAAGAACCACTGCCCGGACATCTGCTGGCGCACCTGCAGGGTGATCTGGTTGCGGTTCTCGTCCCCGTAGCGGCGGGTCTCGCTGGCCTGCTGGTTGAAGCTCTTCGCGAGCAGGATGCCCGAGACGCTCAGCGCCTCCTGCGTGATGGCCGTCATGTCGGACAGCGACTCCTGCGTCTGCGCGGCGATGCGGGCCCGGACCTGGCCGACGCGGCGCTGCGCGATCACGAGCAGCGGCAGCAGGACCACGGCGACCAGCGTCATCTGCCAGCTCAGCAGGAGCATCGCGACCACGGCGGCGATCACGGTCACGGTGTTGCCGAGCACCGACGAGATCGTGTTGTTCAGCACGCTCGCCACGCCGCCGACGTCGTTCTGCAGGCGTGACTGGATGACGCCGGTCTTGGTGCGGGTGAAGAACGCGAGCTCCATCCGCTGCAGGTGCGCGAACAGGCGCATCCGCATCGCCCCCATGACCTTGTTGCCGACCGTCGCGGTCAGGTACGTCTGCCAGACGCCGACCCCGGCGCTCGCGATCCAGAGCAGGACCATCGCGGACACGAGCTCGACCAGCACCGGGACGTCGGGGCGACCCGACGGCGGGAACAGCCCCCGGTCGAACGCCTGCTGGGTGAGCAGTGGCGGCACGACCGAGATGGCCGCACCGACCAGCACGAGGACGACCGTGAGCATGATCGCCCGGCGGTGCGGCTCGAACAGCGCGGCGATGCGCCGGACCAGGTGCGGGATCTTCGGCGCCTCGGCGTTGGCGGCCTTCTGCGCGCGGAAGTCGCCGCTCGAGATGCGCCCACCCCCGCGCGGACCGCCGCCTCGCCCGCCGTGTCCCATGCTCATGGAGCCACCGTAGCCCCGCGCTCGGACATCGACCGCCACTCCACAGCACCGCAGTATTTGACCCCGTTCAGGGGGCGTGCGAGCATGTGCCGTCCCCGTCCCCGCACCACCGAGGTCCCATGTCGTCCGCGCCGTCACGTCCCACGTCCCTGGGGGCGCAGCTCGCCCGCCGCAAGCCGATCGAGCAGCTGCAGGCCGAAGCCTCCCGTGGTGTGAACGGTGAACCGCTCCGTCGGTCGCTCGGCGTCTGGCAGCTGACGATGATCAGCGTCGGGGCCACGCTCGGAACCGGCATCCTGGTCGTCCTCGGCACCGCGGTCCCGCTCGCCGGTCCCGCCGTCTGGATCTCGTTCGTCGTCGCGGGGATCGCCGCGCTGCTGTCCGCGCTGTCCTACGCCGAGATGGCGGGCGCCGTCCCGACGTCGGGGTCCAGCTACTCGTACACGTACGCCACGATGGGCGAGGGCATCGCCTGGATCTGCGGCTGGTGCCTCGTGCTCGAGTACGCCGTCTCGGTGGCCGCGGTCGCGGTGGGTGCGAGCGAGTACGTCGACGAGACCCTCCGCGTGTTCGGCCTGCACCTGCCCACCGCACTCTCCGCTCCCCCGGTCGACGGCGGCGTGGTCAACCTGCCCGCGGCGGTCCTGGTCCTGCTCGCCACCGTCGTGCTGCTGCCCGGTGCCCGCGAGAGCGCCTGGGTGAACACGGTCATGGTCATCGTCAAGATCGCCCTGCTGGTCTTCTTCGTCGTCGTGGCGTTCACGGCGTTCCGGGCGCAGAACTTCGAGCCGCTGGCCCCGATGGGCGCCGCCGGGGTCACCGCCGCCGCGTCACGGCTGTTCTTCTCGTACATCGGCTTCGACGCCGCCTCGACCGCCGGTGAAGAAGCCAAGAACCCCCGCCGTGACCTGCCCCGGGCGATCATCGGCTCGATCGCGCTCATCACGGCGCTGTACATCCTCGTCGCGATCGCCGCCGTCGGGGCCCGCTCGTGGACGGCGTTCTCGTCGTCCGAAGCGTCACTCGTCCGCATCGTCGTCGACGTCACGGGGCAGCCGCTCGTCGCCCTGGTGTTCTCGATCGGCGCCGTCGTCGCGATCGCGAGCGTCGTCCTCACCGTCCTGTACGGCCAGACCCGCATCCTGCTCACGATGTCCCGCGACGGCCTGGTACCGAAGGTCTTCGGGCGGGTCTCACGTCGCACCGGCACCCCGATCGCGAACACGCTCATCATCGGGATCGCCGTGACGATCGTCGCCGCGCTCGTGCCCCTCGGTGAGCTCGCCGACGCGACGAGCATCGGCACCCTCGTCGCCTTCGCCCTGGTGAACGTGTCCGTCATCGTGCTTCGCCGCTCGCAGCCCGACCTGGAGCGCTCGTACCGGGTGCCGCTGTTCCCCGTCGTGCCGATCCTCGGCACCCTGAGCTGCGTGCTGCTCGCGGTGTTTCTCGGCGCCACCACCTGGATCGCCTTCGGCATCTGGATGGCCGCCGGCGCCCTGCTCTACCTGGCCTACGGCCGCCGCCACAGCACGCTGCGCTGACGCGCGGCCGCGGCACCGCGCCGCGCCCGCCCCGCGACGATCTCACGCGCTCACCGACACCTCACGCGCGCCGTCCCCCGTGAGCTGTCGCTGAGCGCGTGAACTCGCGACGCGGTTCCTCGTCCACAGCGGCCACATGGAGACCACCTCGTCCACAGATGCCCTGTCGGGACACCGTCGGCGGCCGCCGACGACGAGCATCACGGCATGAACGAGAGCACCCACCGCCCGCACCTGCTCCGTGCCACCGCACAGGACCCGACCAACGCGAGACTCCTGCAACGCCGGCACGCCTCGGGGTCGTTGGTCCGCCTGCTCGCGGGCGTGTACATCGTGACCGAGGAGTGGGACGCGCTGAGCTCCGTCGGCCAGCACCTCGCCCGTGCACGGGCCATCGCGCCACGGCTGCGTCCCGGCTCGGTGTTCTCCCACGTCACCGCCGCGCTGATCCACGGCTGGCCACTGGTCGGGGACGCACCGGATCGGGTCCACGCGGTCGACCCAGCTGTCTCGGTCATCCAGCACCGAGCCGGTCTCATCCGACACCCGACTGGTCCGATCCCGCGGACCGCTGCCACAGCGTTCGACGGCGTACCGGTCACGGCGCCCCTGGACACCGCGACGGCGCTCATCACGACAGGGTCGCCCCACGTCGCCGCCGTGGCCGTCGATGCGGGCATCCGTCAGGGGGTGCTCACGCTGGACGACCTCCGCGGCGTGGTCCCCGTCCGTCCTGCACGCGGCTCGGTGCACGCCGAGACGGTCCTCTCGGCTCTCGATGCACGGCACGAGTCCGTCGGCGAATCGTTCGCCGCGATCCGGTTCGTGCAAGTCGGGCTCCCGTCGTGCGAGCCGCAGGTCGAGTTCCGGCACCGCGACGGCACGGTCGACCGCGTCGACTTCTGGTTCCCGTCGCTCGGCGTCGTCGTCGAGTTCGACGGCCGGCAGAAGTACGTCGATCCGTCGATGCTGCAGGGGCGCGATCCCGCGGACGTCCTCTGGGCCGAGAAACGTCGTGAGGACCGGCTCCGCGCGCTCCCCGCAGTCAGGGCCGTCATCCGCGTGACCTGGTGGCACCTCGTCGAGCCCGACCGCCTCCTTGCGCTCTTCCGCTCGCACGGCGTCCTCATCTGAGCTGTACGAGCCCACGCGCTGACCGACACTTCACGGACCGGAGCATGCGTGAAGTGTCGTTCAGCGCGAAACGTCGCCGGGACGTCGTCGGTCGCCGCCCCGTGCAGCGCCCCGCACACGACGAAGGCCGCCGCCCCGAGGGGCAGCGGCCTTCGTGACCGGAACGGTCGAGACTACGCGAGCTCGATCGTGGCGCCAGCGGCCTCGAGGGTCGCCTTCGCCTTGTCGGCGGTCTCCTTGTTCGCACCCTCGAGGATCTTGGCGTCGGCGGTCTCGACGAGCGCCTTGGCCTCACCGAGGCCGAGCGACGTCAGGCCACGGACCTCCTTGATGACCTGGATCTTCTTGTCACCAGCGGACTTGAGGATGACGTCGAACTCGGTCTTCTCCTCAGCGGCCTCGGCCGGAGCAGCTGCGCCGGCGGGGGCGGCAGCGGCGACCGGGGCGGCCGCGGTGACCTCGAAGACCTCTTCGAACTTCTTCACGAAGTCCGAGAGCTCGATGAGCGTGAGCTCCTTGAAGGCCTCGATGAGCTCGTCCTGCGAAAGCTTCGCCATGATTTTCTCCTACTACTAGCTAGTACGTGTGGTTGATGAACGCGAGCCTGATCAGGCCGCGGACTCCTGCTTCTCGCGAAGGGCGTCCACGGTGCGGACGGCCTGCGAGAGGGGTGCCTGGAACAGGTACGCAGCACCGAACAGCGAGGCCTTGAGTGCGCCGGCGAGCTTGCCGAGCAGCACTTCACGGGACTCGAGGTCGGCGAGCTTGTCCACCTCGGTCGCGGTGAGCGGGTTACCGTCGAAGTAACCGCCCTTCACCACGAGCTCGGGGTTCGCCTTGGCGAATGCACGCAGCGACTTCGCGACGGCGACGGTGTCACCGTGGACGAAGGCGAGAGCGGACGGACCGGCGAGCTCGTCGTCGAACGACGAGATGCCGGCGTTGTTCGCCGCGATCTTGGTCAGCGTGTTCTTCACCACGGCGTACGTGGCGTGCTCACGGATCGAGTTGCGGAGCTCCTTGAGCTGCGCGACCGTGAGACCGCGGTACTCGGTGAGCAGAACGGCGTTCGAGCTACGGAAGGACTCCGTGAGCTCGGCGACCGCAGCTTCCTTGTTCGCCATGGTTCTCCTTGGGGGTCTTGCCGGCAGCCCCAGGTCCACGAACGAAAAAAGCTCCGGCGCAGAGGCTCGGAGCTGCTCCCCCGAGAACGGGAGGAGTGGTTCGGAACACCTGCGCGGGATGCCTCACGAGTGAGGACCTTCGGTCACGATGTTCACAAACACGTTGCGAGCAGCACGACATCCGGCGGTCTTTGGCTTCGAGAACTGTACCAGACGCCGTGGGCGTCACCAAACACCCCCACTGGAGGCGCGGGGCGGCCCCGCCCCGCGCCTCCCGACCGTCAGTGGGTGCCGTCCACCGCAGCGGGTGTCGCCGACCAGTCCGCGGACCCGGCCGGGTCAGCCGACGACGACGCGACAGCCCCTGCCGCGGCGGCAGCCGCAGCCGGGTCGCGGGGCAGGTGCACCGTGAACACGGTGTCCCCCGGCTCGCTCGTGACCTCGACCCGGCCGCCGTGCGCCTGCACGACCGCGTCCACGATGGCGAGCCCCAGGCCGGTCGACCCGACCGTGCGGGACCGCGAGCTGTCTGCCCGGGCGAAGCGCTCGAACAGCTTCGGCAGGAACTCCGGGTCGATCCCCTGGCCGGTGTCGCGCACGGTGAGGTCCACGCCGCCGTCGACCGGGGCGAGGCCCACCGTGATGCGGGTGCCCTCGGGCGTGTGGGTCCGGGCGTTGGTGACGAGGTTCACGATGACCTGGTGCAGGCGTGCGGCGTCGCCCGTGATGGTCACCGGCTCCGGCGGGACGTCGACCTCGATGGGGTGTTCCGGTGAGGCGGCGTGTGCGTCGTTCACGGCGTCGAGCACCAGCCCGGTCAGGTCGACCTCGGCGAACTGGATCTCGCGGCCTTCGTCGAGCCGGGCCAGGAGCAGCAGGTCCTCCACCATCGAGGTCATCCGGATGGACTCGGACTCGATGCGGCTCATCGCGTAGACCACGTCCTTCGGCAGGTCGCCGCCCATGCGCCGGGTGAGCTCGGCGTACCCGCGCACCGAGGCGAGCGGGGTCCGGAGCTCGTGCGAGGCGTCGGCGACGAACTGCCGCACCTTCTGCTCCGAGCGTTCCCGCGCCTGCATCGCACTGCCGATGTGCCCCAGCATGCGGTTGAACGCGCTGCCGACCCGGCCGACCTCGGTCCGGGGGTCGGTGTCGGGCACGCGGACGCCGTCGAGGGCGTCGCTGCGGTCGAGCGGCATGCGGGCGACGGTGGACGCGGTCTCCGCGACGCGCTCGAGCGGTCGGAGCGACTGCCGGACCACGAACGCGGCGACGACCGAACCGGCGACCAGTGCGGTCGCCACGACGGAGAGGACGACCCCGAAGAGCTTCCAGACGCTGTCGTAGACGGGGGCCATCGGGAGCCCCACGACCAGGACGGCCGGGCCGACGTTGACGGCGGCGAGGCGGTACCGCCCGACGTCCGACCCGAGGTCGATCGTCTCCGGGTCGGCGTCCACCCGGACGGACCCCAGTGCCTCGGCGCTCGTCTGCGGGACCCCGCTCGGGCGGCCGTAGTCGTCGAGCACGTTCGCGATGACGACCTGCCCGTCGACGAAGTACGCGGTCAGGGTACCGGCGGCCTGGCCGGACGGTCGGGACAGGTCGATGCTCGGCTGCCCCGACTGGTTCTGCTGCAGGTACCGCTGCGCCCGGTGGGTGGCGCCGGTGATCTGCTTGTCGATCGCGCTGGTCTGGATCGAGGCGAGCGCGATGATGCTGGCCGCCCCGATCACCGCGCTGACGGCGACGACGAGGGCGACGATGCTCAGGACGAGCCGACGCCGCAGGGTCACGAGGTCGGCTTGATGACGTACCCGACGCCGCGCACCGTGTGGATCATCGGGGTCTCACCGGCGTCGATCTTCTTGCGCAGGTAGGAGATGTAGATCTCGACGACCGACGACTTGCCACCGAAGTCGTAGGACCACACGCGGTCCAGGATCTGCGCCTTCGAGAGCACCCGACGGGGGTTGCGCATCAGGAACCGGAGCAGCTCGAACTCGGTGGCGGTCAGTTCGATCGGCCGGCCGGCGCGGGAGACCTCGTACGACTCCTCGTCGAGCACCAGGTCGCCGACGACGATGCGGGAGTCGCCGGCCTCGGAGATCGAGATCTGCGAGCGGCGGATGAGCCCGCGCAGGCGCGCCACGACCTCCTCGAGGGAGAACGGCTTGGTGACGTAGTCGTCGCCGCCAGCGGTGAGCCCGGTCACGCGGTCCTCGACGGAGTCCTTCGCGGTGAGGAACAGCACCGGGGTGTCGTCGTTGTTCTGCCGCAGCCGGCTGAGCACCTGCAGGCCGTCGAGGTCCGGCATCATCACGTCGAGCACCATCGCGTCGGGCTTGAACTCCCGCGCGGTCGTCAGGGCGTCCTGCCCGCCGTTCGCGCTCTTGACGTCCCAGCCCTCGTAGCGGAGCGCCATGGACAACAGGTCGGTGAGGCTGGCTTCGTCGTCGACGACCAGGATGCGCAACGGGGTTCCGTCGGCACGCGTGAGGCGCGGGGCTGCTGCGGGCTGGGAGATGGTCACGTCTTCGAGTATCGAGAAGTTCCTATGAGTCGTCTGTGGCACGGCCCAGTGCGTTCTGTGGATCGAGGACACGTCCCCATCTACCGCTCCGTACGTTGGGAGCATGTTGCGATCTGCAGCCTGGCCCCCGTCGGCCCGGCACCTGGACACCGAGCGGATCGAACGGACGACCGGGAGGCCCGGCTCGTCACCGACGGAGCGCCTCGCGGTCGCGCGGGCGGTCGCCGTCACCACCCCACCCCTGTCCGCCGGTGCGGCCGGCGGGTTCTTCGGCACGCTCGCCGCGGTCGCCGCGGCGGACGTCGCCACCGCCCGCACCGTCGAACCGCACCTGGACGCGCTCGGGATCCTGGCACAGGCCGGGGTCGACGCCCCGGACGGCTCGACCTGGGGCGTCTTCGCCGCCGAGGGGCCGGGCCTCCGGCTCGACGCAGCGCCGCAGCACGACGGCACGGTCCTGCTGCACGGCACGAAGCCGTGGTGCTCGCTCGCCTCGACGCTCTCGCACGCCCTGGTCACCGCACACCTGGGCGACGAGCGGGTCCTCGTCGCCGTGGACCTGCGACAGCCCGGGGTCACCGTGCACGACGACGCCTGGGTCGCACGCGGCATGCCGGACGTGCCGAGCGGACCGGTCGACTTCGACGGCGTCCTGGCACGACCCGTCGGCACTCCCGGTTGGTACCTGCGCCGTCCGGGCTTCGCCTGGGGTGGCATCGGCGTCGCGGCCTGCTGGTGGGGCGGTGCGGTCGGGCTCGCCCGGGTGCTGCGTGACACCGCGTCGGCGCACCCGGAGTCCGAGCTGCTGCAGGCCGCCCTCGGAGCCACCGTGGCCGACCTCGCCGACGCCGAGGACGCCCTCGCCGACGCCGCCGCCCGGATCGACGGGTCCGACCCGGGTTCCGACGACACCGACTGGCGGCTGCTCGCCCAGACCGTCCGGTCGCGGGTGCGCCGTTCGGTCGACGCCGTGCGCGAGCGGGTGGTCGCCACGATCGGCCCGGCTCCGCTGACCGCCGACCCCGCCGTCGCCGCGCGGGTCGCCGACCTCGAGCTCTACGTCCTGCAGGACCACGGCGCCCGCGACCTCGCCCGCATCGGCCGGATGGTGCTCGAGCGCGGCGGCGTGGCGTGGTGAGCTTCGACCACCGCGAGCCGGGCACCGACCCGGCGGCGTGGACGGGGTTCCTCGACGGCCTGGACGCACCGGCGATCGACCTCGCCGGTACCGGATCGGTGGTGGTCGTCGCACCCCACCCCGACGACGAGACACTCGGCGCCGGTGGGCTGATCGCGGCCGCTGCAGAGGCCGGCGTCCCCGTGCACGTACTGCTCCTCACCCGCGGCGAGCGCTCCCACCCGGACTCCCCCACGACGACCCCGGAAGCACTCGCCGCCGCCCGTGACGACGAGTTCGTGGCGGCCCTGAGCGCCCTGCGCCCCGACGTGACGTCGGCCTCGGTGGGGATCCCGGACGGCGCGACCCGCGAACACCGAGACCGTGTCGTCGACGCCCTCGACACCGTGCTCGCAGGCGCCGCCCGCCCCGTGCTGCTCGTCGCGCCGTGGCGAGGGGACGGGCACCGCGACCACCGCATCGCCGGCGAGGTCGCCGAGGCCGCCGCGGCGAGCGCCCCCGACGTCGACCTGCTCGCGTACCCGATCTGGGCCTGGCACTGGGACGACCCGGACCACTCGGTCGCCCCGTGGGACGACGTTCGGGCACTGTCGCTGCCCGACGACCTCGTCGCCCGGAAGCGTGCCGCCCTCGTCGCCTACCCGTCGCAGACCCGGCCCCTCTCGCCCGCGCCGGGAGACGAGGCGATCGTCGACGACCGGCACGCCGCCCACCACCTCCGGACGACGGAGTGGTTCTTCGCGCCGGGTCCGGCCCCGTCGCGGTCTCGCGAGTCGTTCGACGCCCACTACGACCGGAAGCCCGAGGGGTGGGACTTCGACGGGTCCTGGTACGAGCAGCGCAAGCGGGCCGTGACGCTGGCGGCGCTCCCCCGCCCGCGCTACCGGTCGGCGCTCGAGCTCGGCTGTGCGACCGGCGTCCTGACCGCCGCCCTCGCCGAACGCGCGGACGCCGTGCTCGGCACCGACATCTCGGCGGCGCCGCTGGAGCGAGCCGCCCGCCGCGCCCCGGCAGCGCGGTTCGTGCAGGCGGCCCTGCCGTCGGAGTGGCCGGACGGTCGCTGGGACCTGGTGGTGATGTCCGAGGTCGGGTACTACCTGTCGCCCGCAGACCTCGACGCGACGATCGACCGTGTGCTCGGATCGCTCGACGACGACGGCGTGCTCGTGGCCTGCCACTGGCGGCACCCCGACGACGAGGCCGTGTCGAGCGGTGACGCGGTGGACGCGCGGCTGACCGAACGGTGGCCGCGTCCCGCCCTGCTCCGACACGTGGAGGAGGACTTCGTCCTGAGCGTCCTGCCCGGCCCGGCGGTCACCTCGGTGGCCCGGACCGAGGGGATCATCCGGTGAGCCGACCGGAACCGCGTGCACGCGTCGACGTCGTCGTCCCCGCGCACGACGAGGCGGACCGGATCGCCGCGTGCCTCGACGCGCTCCTGGTGGCCGTCGACCGGCTCGCCGCGGAGCGACCCGGAGTCGACGCCGCCGTCACGGTGGTGCTCGACGGCTGCACGGACGGCACCGCTTCGGTGGTCGAGCGGTACCCGGTCGACGTCCTGACCACGGACCGTGTCGGGGTCGGTCGGGCACGGACCATCGGGGCGACGCACGCGCTCCGGACGCACGACGGCGACCCGGCGACCCGGTGGCTCGCCCACACCGACGCCGATTCCCGGGTGCACGAACGGTGGCTCGTCCAGCAGTCCGACGCCTTGGCGTCCGGTGCGCAGGTGCTCGTCGGCGCCGTCGTCCCCGACCCGGACGACCTGGCGCCCGCGGTGCTCGACCGGTGGACGCGGGCGCACCCGCCCGGTGCTGCCCTCGGCCACGTGCACGGCGCGAACCTCGGCGTGCTCGCCGCGGCGTACGTCAGCCTCGGCGGGTTCGACCCCGTACCCGAGCACGAGGACGCACGGCTGGTGGCCCGGGCGCGGGCGCTGGGCCTCCGGGTGGACGCCACCGTCGACCTGCCGGTGGTGACGAGCGGGCGTTTCGCCGGCCGGACCCCCGGCGGGTACGCGGAGCACCTGCGCCAGCGGTACGGCGACGTCGGCTGATGCGGCCTTGGTCGCTTCATAGGTGAGCGATGGGTCGGTCATCGACAGCGTGCCTAGGTTCTCCTCCGTCGGCCCCGCCGCGTGCTCTGCGCGGCCGGTGACCCAGCCGGCCACCACCGAGGAGAACCATGTTCCTGACCTACCTCAGGCGCGAACTCACGAACCGCAAGAAGCAGACGGTCATCATCGCGATCGGGATGGCCCTGGCCATCGCCCTCGTGGTGATCGTGTCGTCGATCTCGGGTGGCGTGCAGGCAGCGCAGTCGAGCGTCCTGCAGTCCGTCTACGGCGTCGGCACCGACATCACCGTCACCAAGACCGCGACGGCGTCGACGAACGGCGGGCGTCCGAGCTTCGACTTCGGCAGCCAGGGCGACAGCGACGACGACGGCGGTTCGACCGACCTGTCGCAGTCGCGGCTCGCGGTCGCGCGCGGCACGAGCACCCTGGACGCCGCGAACGTGTCCACGATCACGAGCACCGACGGCGTCAAGGCCGCGACGGGTGTGCTGACCCTCGAGAACAGCACGTTCTCCGGCCAGGTCCAGCAGCAGTCGACCGACGACAGCAGCACGGACAGCAGCAGCGACTCCGGCGGCGACAGCACGACCCAGCAGGGCCCGCCGAGCGGGGACACCGGCGGTGGCGGCGGGTTCGGCGGTGGGTCGTTCAGCGTCGACTCGTTCACGGTGACCGGCATCCCGGTGTCCGGCGCGGCGGTCGGTCCGCTCACGAGCACCGAACTCACGAAGGGGCGCACCTTCGCCGCGAAGGACGCGGGCAAGGACGTCGTCGTGCTCGATGCGTCGTACGCGAAGAGCGAGTCCGAGGCGGTCGGCGACACCGTCGACATCGGCGGCACCGACTTCACCGTCATCGGCATCGTCAGCTCCACCGGCTCGGCCTCGACCACGGGCTCGAACACCTACATCCCGCTCGACACCGCGCAGGCGCTGGCCGACCTCGATGGCAAGGTCACGTCGATCTACGTCTCCGCGGAGTCCTCCTCCGCGGTCAGCACGATCAAGTCCGCACTGCAGGCGAAGCTGACGAGCGCCACCGTCTCCACCGAGGCCGACCTGGCCTCGAGCGTGTCCGGGTCGCTCAGCACCGCGTCGAGCCTGGTCTCGAACCTCGGCAAGTGGCTGTCGATCGTCGTGCTCGCCGCGGCGTTCCTCATCGCGATCCTCTTCACGATCTCCGGCGTGACCCGCCGCACCCGCGAGTTCGGGACCCTCAAGGCGATCGGCTGGTCGAACGGCCGCATCACCCGACAGGTGGCCGGTGAGTCCCTGGTGCAGGGCCTGATCGGCGGCGTGCTCGGCGCCGCGGCCGGCCTGATCGGCATCCTCGTCGTGAACGTCATCAGTCCGACGATCTCGGCGAGCGCCTCGAGCACGACCGGCGGGGGCGCCGGTGGCGGTGGTGGCATGCCCGGAGGCGCAGCGACCGCGGCCGCGGGCAGCGGCACGACGGGTGGCGCACCGGCCGGAGGCTTCGGCGGTGGCGCGAGCACCGCGTCGACGACCGACGTGGTCCTGCACGCCCCGGTGACCGTCGAGATCATCCTGCTGGCCATCGGCCTGGCGATCCTCGGCGGCCTCATCGCCGGCGCGCTCGGCGGCTGGCGCGCGAGCCGGCTCCGTCCGGCCGAGGCGCTCCGGAGCGTCGCCTGATGCCCGGCCGCACCGACACGACCGAACCGACGACAGGAGCAACCGTGACCAGCACCGACACCGCGACCGGCGAGGCGGAGGCGAGCCGCGCCTCCAGTCCGATGTACCGGCTGACGAACGTGAGCAAGACCTACGAGCAGAAGAACCGGACCGTCACCGCCCTGACGAACGTCCACCTGGCGATCCCGCAGGGGCAACTCGTGGCCGTCCAGGGGCCGACCGGCGGCGGGAAGTCGACGCTGCTGCAGATGCTCGGAGCACTCGACCGGCCGAGTGCCGGCTCGATCCACCTCGGTGGCGACCGCGACGTGGCGAAGCTCGGCGACGGCGCGCTGACCGACCTGCGGGCGACCGAGATCGGCTTCGTGTTCCAGAGCTTCAACCTGATCCCGACGCTGACCGCTCTCGAGAACGTCGAGACGGCGTTCGCGGGGTCGCTCGCGAACCGGCCCCGGAGTGAGGTCCGCGAGCGTGCGGTCGCTGCCCTCCGCGAGGTCGGACTGGGCGAGCGGATGGAGCACCTGCCGGCCGAGCTGTCCGGCGGACAGCAGCAGCGCGTGGCGATCGCCCGGGCGCTGGTGAAGAACCCGAGCGTGCTGCTCGCCGACGAGCCGACGGGTGCGCTCGACGAGTCGACCCGCGACGAGATCATGGCGCTCATCGAGAAGCAGTGGCGGGAGCGCGGACTGACCGTCGTCATCGTCACGCACGACTCGTGGGTCGCGAAGCGTGCCGAGCGGCGCCTGCACATCAAGCAGGGGCAGGTCCGCGAGGTCTAGCTGAGGCGGGCGGCGGGCGGGGCGTCCTCCCGCGTTTCGCGCTGAGCGACAGTCCACGCGTCCGGCGGCGCGTGGACTGTCGCTCAGCGCGTGAGGACGCCGCAGGCCCCGGCGCTGGCGCCGGCGCCGGCGCCGGCCGCTACCGGGCCACCGGGTAGTCGCAGTACGCGAACCACGACGAGTCGGAGGCCCACGGCGGCACGTTGACCGTCCCCTGCCCGCCGTCGAGTGCCACCAGGGTCTCGGGCTGGACCGCGATCCGTGCGCCGCGGACGAGCGAACCCGGCAGCAGCCGGAGCTCGACCCGGTGGTCGGCCGGGTGGCCCTGCACGCCGGGTTCGTACGACAGGTAGAGCAGGTGTGCACCGTCCGGCGACAGGTGCGGGAACCAGTTCACCCGGTCGTCGTTCGTCAGGCGGACCGGGCCGTCGTGCCCGGGCCAGCGCACGGCCAGCTGCGCGGTGCCGGGGGTGAACCGCTCCGTGTTCCAGAGCAGGATCCCGCCGGCCGGACTGATGGTGCAGCCGTCGTCGGGGTGCTCGTCCCGCGTGACGAACGTCGGCTCGCCGGTCTCCGGGTCGACCATCGCGACGTCGGTCGTCCAGACGCCGTCCTCGGACAGCTCCCCCACGATCGCGGCGAGGGCGCTGCCGTCGGGGGCGATGCCGTGCAGGTAGAACTTCCGCTTGGTGGGCAGGACGGACGCGACGTCGGTGATCCGGGTCGCGGCGCCGCCCTCGGGCAGCGGGACGCGGTAGAGCTCGCCGTCACGGGCGCTCACCACGACGGAGCTGCCGGACGGGTCGAGCACGTGGTCGTTGTTGATCTCGTCGACGCCGTCCATCGGCACCGGCACGAGCGCGGTCTCGTCGAGGACGGTGCCACTGTCGGCCGACGGCAGCCGCAGCAGCCACAGGTCGCCGTCGCCGTTGAGCACCAGGGTCTCGGCGTCCAGCACGTTCGGCGCCTCCACGAGCACCGTGGCCGACTCGAACACGAGCCGCGAGGTGCGGGACTCGACGTCGTACACGTGCACGCGGCTGGTCTGTCCGGGCAGCAGCTGCCGCCCTCGGGTCTCGTCGCTCATGCTTCCATCCTGTCGGTCGTCGGTTCGTCGGGTGGGGAACGGCAAGACACCGGTGTTCACGCTGCGCACCGCGTCATGCGGGGGCGTCGAGCGCGAACACCGGTGTCTTGCGGAAGGGGGCCTTGCGGAAGGGGGCGACCTTCTACTTCACGGCACCCGCGGTCAGGCCGGCGACGAACTGGCGCTGGACCACGAGGAACGCTGCCACGACCGGGATCGACACGACGAGCGACGCCGCCATGACCTGGTTCCAGTACACGTTCGTCTGCGTCGAGTACTGCTGCAGACCGACCGCCAGGGTCGAACCGAGGCCGTTCGTCATGACCGAGGCGAAGAGGACCTCACCCCAGGCCGTCATGAACGAGTAGATCCCGACCGCCACCAGACCCGGGCGGGCCGACGGCAGGATGACCCGGAACAGGGCACCCATCGGACCCGAACCGTCGACCATCGCGGCCTCGTCGAGCTCGCGCGGGATGGTCTCGAAGTACCCGGCCAGCATCCAGATCGAGAACGGCAGCGTGAACGTCAGGTAGGTGATGATCAGGCCGAGCCACGACCCGACGAGCTGGATGCCCAGGGTGTTGCCGAGGTTCGTGAAGATCAGGAACAGCGGCAGCAGGAACAGCACGCCGGGGAACATCTGCGTGGAGAGCACCGCGGTGGTGAAGGTGCTCTTGCCCTTGAAGTTCCAGCGCGAGACACCGTAGGCGGCGAACGTCGCGATGATCAGCGAGAACACCGTCGCCACCGTGCAGACGACGAGCGAGTTGATGAAGTACCGGCCGAGCGGCACCGTCGACCACATGTCGATGAACGGCTGGAAGGTGATCCTCGACGGGATCCACGTGAAGTTGTCCTGCACGTCGCCGAGGGGCTTGATGGCCGTGGTGATCATCACGTAGAGCGGCACGACCGTGAACAGCGTCAGGACGACCAGGGTGATGATCTTGAAGGACTTGGCGCCAGTTGTCTCACGCACGGACGGACCTCCGGTTGGTCACGGCGAGGTAGATGCCGGTGACGACGAGCAGGAAGAGCAGGAGCAGGACGCTCATCGCGGCACCGGAACCGAAGTTCCAGGTGATGAACGACGCGTTGTAGATGTGGAAGCTCAGCAGGTCAGCGGCGGGCGGCTGGGCGGTCGAGCCGAACAGCACGAACGGCGTGTTGAAGTCGTTGAACGTCCACAGGAACATCACGAGCACGAGCGTCACGTTGACCGGGCGGACCATCGGCAGCGTGATCGAGCGCCACTGGCGGAACGGCTTGGCGCCGTCGACCGAGGCGGCCTCGTACACGTCGTTCGGGACGGACTGCAGACCGGCCATGAGCATCAGGAACGCGAACGGCCAGGTCTTCCAGATCGCCACGACGACGACGGCGACGAAGGCGTTGTTGCCGATGAGCCAGAACGGAGCGTCCCCGCCGAACAGCCCGAGTTGGTCGACGAGCAGGTGGTTCAGGGCCCCCGAGTCACGCTGGAACATGAACTTCCAGGTGATGACGCCGGCGTACATCGGCAGCGCGTAGGGCACGAGGAACAGGGTGCGGAAGAGCCCGCGTCCGGCGAACGGCTTCTGCAGCGCGACGGCTGCGGCCATGCCGAAGGTCCAGGAGAGCCCGACCACGAGGACCGTGAAGGCGCACGTGATGAGGAACGAGTTGAGGACCCCGCGGCCGATCGCCTGGTCGAAGTCGACGACGACCTGGTAGTTCCGGAACCCGGCGAAGGGCGCGGCACCCCAGTTCGCGATGAAGTACTTGGTGAGCTGGATGAACGAGATCCAGATGCCGGTGAGCATCGGGACGATGTGGATGAGCAGCTCGAACAGGATGGCCGGCGCGACGAGCGCGTAGGGCAGCCAGTGGGTCTTGCGCTTGCGACCTGGCGGACGGCCCGACATCGTCGGGCCCTTCGTGTGCGTCAGGTCGATGCGCTCCGAGTCGGGCAGGACCGTCGTGGACATCTGGTGGGGCCTTTCGGCAGGAGGGGCGTGCAGGTGCGGTCCGCGCGGGCCGTGGCAGCGGCCGGGAGGCGCGGGGTGCGTGGGGCGTGCGCCTCACGGCCGACGGGTGGTCGGCCCTGGGGCGTGCGCCTCACGGCCGACGGGTGGTCGGCCCTGGAACGTCAGGGGCGGAGGCCCGGGCGCGTCCGGCGGACGCGACCCGGGCCTCCTGGGTGGATCAACCGGCGGCCTGGGACACCTGGTCCTGGGCGGTCTGCAGCGCCGACTTGATGTCGGCCTCGGAGACCTTGGAACCGGTCGCGATCTTGGCGAACATGTCGTTCATCGCCTTGCCGACCGTGGACTCGAACTGGTCCTCGGCGGGCACCAGCGGGAGCGGCTTCGCCTTGTTGTTGTAGATGTCGAGGAACGTCTTCGTCTGCTCGTCCGTGACGGAGTCAGCAGCCTCGGCGAGCACCGGCAGGGCCGAGTACGGCTTGTCCAGCGTCGTCTGCGTGTCCATGCTCGTCATGTACTTGACGAACTTGAGCGCGCCGTCCTTGTTCTTCGTGTTCTTGAAGACGGACAGGTTGATGCCGGCCGGGAACGACGCGATCTGCTCGCCACCGCTGGGGGCGGGCAGTGCCACGACGCCGTACTCGGACGACTTCATGCCGAGGGACTCGATGGTCGCGTTCGCGTTGTTCTGGTTGAGGATGAACGCGGCCTTCTTCTTCGCGAAGTCCGTGGTGGACTGCGTCGCGTTGTCGTACTGCGCGTTCGACGGGTTCGCGACCTTCGAGTCCTGCATGAGGTCGAGGTAGCGCTTGATGCCGTCGACGTTGGCCTTCGAGGTGAAGGTCGGCTTGCCGTCCTCGTCGAACCACTCGCCACCGTTCTGCGCCGAGTTGATGAACGCGAAGTGCGAGTTCTCGGTGTACGAACCGCCCGCGAGGCTGAAGCCGTAGGTGTCACCCTTGGTCAGCTTCTCGGCGGCCGAGACCATCTCCTCCCACGTGGTGGGCGGGGTGATGCCGGCGTCCGACAGCATCTGCTTGTTGTAGTACAGGCCGTAGGCGAGGCCGTAGAGCGGGACGCTCGTGACCGTCTTGTCGGGCGCGCCACCGGTGGACAGGGCGACCTTGCCGAACTTGTCCTCGCCGCCGATCGCCTTCATCTCGGCGTCACCGAACTCCTGGAAGGCGCCGGTGGCCTGGAGCGAGGTCGCCCAGGTGTTGCCGATGTTGACGACGTCCGGGCCCTGGCCCGAGGTGACGGCGGTCTGGATCTTGTTCTGCAGGTCGTTCCAGCCGATGACCTGGAGGTCGACCTTGATCCCGGTCTCCTTGGTGAACTTCTTGAGGACGGGGGTCAGCACCTCCTTGTCGTTCTGCAGGGACGTGCCCTGGTTGGACGCCCAGTAGGTGAGCGTCTTGGAGTCGCCGGAGTCGCCGGACGATCCGGAGGAGCAGGCTGCGAGGCCGGACACGGTGAGTGCGGCGGCCGCGGTGATGGCCAGTGCGCGGATGGCAGTGCGCATGACTCTCTACTTTCTCGTCGTTGAGATGGTGCAGGGGATGGTGCAGAGGTGGAGCTGGTGCTGCGGATGGTGCTGGTCGGGTGCTGCTGTGTGTTGCGGGCAGCCCCCTGGCGGTCAGGCCAGGGTGCGTTCCGCGGGGTCCCAACCCTCGGGGAGGGTCGGGGAGGGCGACACGGTGCTCTCGACGAGCACCGCCTCGCCACGTTCTGCCGCCTCGGCGATGGAGACCATCACGTCGAGGACGTGGAAGGCGAGCGCACCGGGGACGCGGTTCTCGTCGCCGGCCCGCAGCGAGCGGGCCAGGTCGACCACGCCGGTGCCGCGCGAGTAGGTGGAGCCGACCGCGGGGATCGTCTCGGGCTCTTCGGAACCGAGGGCGTACAGCTCGGTGTCGCCGTCGAAGTTGTTCGGATCGGGGAACACGACGGTGCCGGTCTCGCCCGCGATCTCGACGAAGCCGGTGCGGCCACGGTCGGACTCGAACGAGAAGACACTCTGCGCGCTCCCGCCGTTCTCGAACTCGATCAGCGCGGAGTGGTTCGTCGGGACGTCCACCGGGAACTCGGTGCCGGCCTTCGGCCCGGAGCCGATGGTGCGGGTGGCGCGGGACTTCGATGACGTCGCCGTGACCTTCTTCACCGGTCCGAACGTCTGGACGAGGGTGGTGATGTAGTACGGGCCGATGTCGAACAGCGGACCGGCGCCGTACGCGAAGAGGAACTCCGGGCTCGGGTGCCACGACTCGGGGCCGGGGCTCTGGAAGAGCGTCAGGCCGTTCAGGGGCGTGCCGATGCGGCCGTCGCGGATGGTGCGGAGCGCGGTCTGCAGGCCGGCGCCGAGGAACGTGTCCGGGGCGACGCTGACGGTCTTGCCGGCGGTGGCCGCGGCGTCGCGGAGCTCCGCGGCGCTGGCACGGTCGAGGGCGTAGGGCTTCTCGCCCCAGACGTGCTTGCCCGCGGCCAGGGCCTGCAGCGCGACCTCGACGTGAGCGGCCGGGATCGTCAGGTTCACGACGATCTCGATGTCGTCGTCGGCCAGGAGCTCCTCGACGGTGCCCGATCCGGGGACGCCCCACTTCTCGGCCTGGGCGGCGGCGCGTGGCAGGTCGATGTCGGCGATGAAGCGGACCGTCACGTCGGGGAAGACGGTGAGGTTCGACAGGTACTGGTCCGAGATGACCCCGGCGCCGATGACGCCGACGCCGACGGGGCCGGTGCGCGTGGCGCTGTCGGTTGCCGTTGCAGCAGCGGTCGTGGTGTCGGTCATGCGCGGGCCCCCTCGAGGAACGTGTAGGAGTCGGCGACGGCCTGGAAGACGTCACCCTCGTGGTCGTCGAGCTCGACGACGTGCAGTGCGTCGGGCGCGGCGGCGATGATGTCGCGGATCGGCATGATGCCGTTGCCGACGGCGACCTGCTGCTTGTCGTCGTGCGAGCCGTCGCCGTCCTTGACGTGCAGGAACTGGACCTTGTCGCCGTACTTGCCGATGACCGCGACCGGGTCGTCCCCGCCGACCTGCACCCAGTAGGTGTCGAGCTCGAGCACGACGTCGTCGGACAGGGCGTCGGCGAAGACCTCGTAGGCGCTGACGCCGTCGATGCGGTTCGAGAACTCGAACGCGTGGTTGTGGTAGCCGAGCACCAGCCCGTGGTCGGCGGCGCGGGGGGCGAGGGCGCTGAGTTCGCGGGCGATCGCCTCGACGTCCTCGCGGGTGGTCCAGCGGGACTCGTCGATGTGCGGGTCGATGAGGGTCCCGAGGCCGAGGGTGGTGGAGGCGTGGAAGATGCGCTCGAGGTCCTGCTCGCCGGCGTCCAGCAGACGGGCGTGGCCGCTCGGGGCGGCGAGGCCGGCGTCGCGGAGGGCGGCGGCGAGTTCGTCGGCGTTGTCGACGAAGCCGAAGGCCTCGACGTTCGTGTAGCCGATGTCGGCGATGCGCTGCAGGGTACCGGGCAGATCGGCACTGAGGGCATCGCGGACCGTGTAGAGCTGGACCGAGAGCGGTTGGGTCACCAGGGGTTCTCCTCGTCGAGATGGTGCGGTCGTCACTGACCGATCGTCACACTACGAGCACTTTTGTCGGCGGTCAAGCAGAAGTCCGAGGAATGTCGACGGACTTCATTGCGTGGCGCGAACGATGTGTGCTTCACTCCCCACATGGTCGACTTGAACCGGACGGCAGCGTCGCCTCCGGTCGGGACGAGCGAGCTCTTCCAGATCCTCCGCGACGGCGTGCCGCGCACCAGGGCCGAGCTCGCCGCACTGACAGGACTCGCACGCTCCACCATCGGCGTGCGCCTCGACTCCCTGATCGACATCGGGCTGGTCGGCGCCGTCGACACCGCCGTCTCCACCGGCGGCCGTCCGCCCGCCCAGGTGGCCCTGAAGCCCCGTGCCCGGCTCGTGATCGCCGCCGACCTCGGCGCCTCGCACGGTCGCGTCGCCGTCACCGACCTGGTCGCGGCACCGCTCGCGACCCGCGAGGCCCGGATCGACATCGCCGCCGGTCCGGTGCCGACGCTGTCCTGGCTCGTCGAGACGATCGACGACCTGCTCGCCGAGGTCGGGCGCAGCCGGCAGGACGTCATCGCGATCGGGATCGGCGTCCCCGGGCCGGTCGAGTTCTCCACCGGCCGCCCGGCCAACCCGCCGATCATGCCCGGCTGGGACGGCTTCGACGTGCCCTCGTGGCTCCGTCAGCACATCGCCGCCCACGTGCTCCTCGACAACGACGTCAACATCGCGGCCCTCGGTGAGCGGGAGCACGGCTGGCCGGACGTCGACCACCTGCTGTTCGTGAAGGTCGCCACCGGCATCGGATCCGGCATCGTCTCCGAGGGCCGGCTGCAGCGCGGCGCCCAGGGCACCGCGGGTGACATCGGACACGTGCGGGTCTCCCGCGCCGGGGACGTCCCCTGCCACTGCGGCAACACCGGCTGCCTCGAGGCCGTGGCCTCCGGTCCGGCCATCGCCCGCGCACTCCGCGCGAAGGGGCACGACGTGCACACCGGTGCGGACGTGATCGACCTGGTGAACCGGTCGGACCTCGACGCGATCTACGCCGTCCGACAGGCCGGTCGGGACATCGGCGAGGTCCTGGCGACCTGCATCTCGCTCATCAACCCGTCCGTCATCGCACTCGGCGGATCGATCACGCAGGCCGGTGAGCACCTGCTCGCCGGCGTCCGCGAGGTCGTCTACTCCCGTTCGATGCCCCTGGCCAGTGAGCACCTCGTCATCGTGCAGTCCCGCGCCGGATCCCTCGCCGCGCTGCAGGGAGCTGCGGCCCTCGCCATCGGCTACGCCCTCTCCCCCGTCGGGGTCGACGAGCTGGTCGCCTTCGCCGAGGGTCGCGAACTGGTCTCCTGACGCACACCGCCGGCCGTGTGAGCGCGTCGGTTTCGGTCTTGCCGGTGGTCGGGGGGACAATCGTCGGGTGACGATCGTGCAGCCCACCCTGTGGGGCGACCTGGACCCCGGTCTGGAGGCCCTTCCCGGGTCGTCCGCGCCGGTCCCGGCTGCGCGTGATGCGTTCACCGCCCTGCGCGGCCACACCGAGCGCATCGTCGCGCACTCCTCGGACCGCGTCGCCTGGCTCCGCGCCCGCGCCATGGGCATCACCGCCACCGACGTCGCCCGGCTCGCCTCGCTGCGCGCCGTCGAGGCCGTCGTCACCGAGAAACGCTACGGCTCCCGGTTCTCCGGCAACGCGTTCACCGAGCACGGCAAGGACCGCGAACCGGTCATCGCCGCCTGGGTGGCCGCCACCCACGGCATCCAGCCCTCGGCGCACCTGTTCCACGCCGCCGCGAACCGCGCCCACCTCGCCACCCCGGACGGCGTCGGGGTCGACGAGTCGTCCCGCGTGGTGCTCGCCGAGATCAAGACCACCGGCAAGGCCTGGCGGAGCATCCCCCGGCACTACCTCCGGCAGATCTGGTGGCAGCAGTACGTGCTCGGTGCCGACCGCACCCTGTTCGTCTGGGAACGCCACGACGGGTTCGTGCCGGTCGCCGACGAGCCCGAGTGCCGCTGGGTCGACCGCGACGACGACCAGATCCGCGGGCTCGTCCAGCTCGCCGATCTGGTGCTCGACAAGCTCCGCGGCTTCCGCTCCTAGACAGTCCGCTGGACCGCCACCAGTTAGACCTTCACCAGTCGCAGCCGGCTCATCCCCACGACGAGGATGCCGAGCAGCGTGATCGAGACCGCGATGCCGACGACGTAGATCGCGACGACGCCGTAGCCCTGCGCCGGGTCGAGGAACGGGTACGGCACCCACCCGTCGGTCGCACCGCGGACGAGCACCACGGTGGTCCAGACCGCCGGGTAGAGCAGGAACCACCACACGTGGCGGAGCAGCAGCCGTGCGCGATCCGAGAACAGCAGCCAGTCGAGCACCGCGTACACCGGGATGATCTTGTGCACGATGTCGTTCGACCACGACACCGAGGCCGACACGTTCGCGCCCGTGAGCAGTGTGTTGTAGACGATGCCGGTCGTCGCGATGTACACCGTCGCGGCACCACGGAGCACCGAGACGGCGAGGTCCGCCCGCTTGCGACGGGCCGCGGCCACGAGCGTCACCGCGAGGGCCACGGCGACGATCAGGTTCGACTGGATCGTGAAGTAGCCGAAGAAGTTCCAGAACGAGTAGGTCGGGGTCTGCGAGCTCTCGAGCCACTGCGCCACGACCGCGACGACGATGGCGATGACGGCGATCAGTCGGAGCGAGTTCACGAGGGTGCGCACGGTTCCACGGTAACGGGACACGACCCCGACGTGCAGGAAGGGCCCGCACCGTTGCCGGTGCGGGCCCTTCCACGAGTCAGGGGACTCAGATGCTGTTGACGTCCAGCGGGATGGCACTGGGAGAACGCAGTGCCGAAGGTCGTCAGATGCTGTTGACGTCCAGCGGGATGCCGGGGCCGAAGGTCGTCGAGACGGCGCCCTTCATGACGTAACGGCCCTTCGAGGACGACGGCTTGAGGCGGTTGATCTCCTCGAGCGCGGTCGAGATGTTCTCGTCGAGCTGCTCCGGCGTGAACGAGGCCTTGCCGACGACGAAGTGCACGTTGGCGTGCTTGTCGACGCGGAACTCGATCTTGCCGCCCTTGATGTCGTTGACGGCCTGCGCCACGTTCGGGGTCACGGTGCCGGTCTTCGGGTTCGGCATGAGGCCACGCGGGCCGAGCACCTTACCGAGACGACCGACCTTGCCCATGAGCTCCGGGGTCGAGACGGCGGAGTCGAAGGAGGTGTAACCCTCGGCGACCTTCGCGATGAGCTCGTCGCCACCGACCTCGTCGGCGCCGGCGGCGATGGCGGCTTCAGCAGCCGCACCCGTCGCGAAGACGATGACGCGGGCGGTCTTGCCCGTGCCGTGCGGCAGGATGACCGTGCCGCGGACCATCTGGTCGGCCTTGCGGGGGTCGACGCCGAGCTTCAGCGCGACCTCGACGGTGGAGTCGGTCTTCGAGGAACCGGTCTCCTTGGCCAGGGCGACGGCCTCGGTCGGGGTGTAGAACTTGTCGGCCTCGATCTTCGCGGCCGCGGCCTGGTAGGCCTTGGACTTCTTCGCCATGGTGGTCTCCTTGCGAGATACGTGGTTGGCGAGCCGGCGAGGCTCTCCCACGGAAAGGTGTCTGGTGGTGGGCCGAAGCCCGATCGGTGCTTAGGCCTCGACCGTGATGCCCATCGAGCGTGCGGTGCCGGCGATGATCTTCGCGGCCTGCTCGATGTCGTTGGCGTTCAGGTCGGCCTGCTTGGTCTCGGCGATCTGACGGACCTGGTCCATCGAGATCTTCGCGACCTTGACCGTGTGCGGGGTCGAGGACCCCTTCTGCACACCAGCAGCCTTCTTGATGAGTTCGGCGGCCGGCGGGGTCTTGAGGACGAACGTGAACGAACGGTCCTCGTAGACGGTGATCTCGACCGGCACGACGTTGCCACGCTGCGACTCGGTCGCCGCGTTGTACGCCTTGCAGAACTCCATGATGTTGACGCCGTGCTGACCGAGCGCCGGACCGATCGGGGGGGCCGGGTTGGCGGCTCCCGCGTTGATCTGCAGCTTGATCAGGCCCGTGACCTTCTTCTTCGGTGCCATGACTTGTCTTCCTCCTGGAATCGAACACACGGGGATCCGTGCACTCTCCCGCTGGTCCGGCCGTTCCGGACAGCGGTGAAGGCCCGCTCGCACGAGGCGCGCGGGCCCAAACCCGTTCAGTGTAGTCGATCTCGGTGATCGCTACAGCTTGGTGGTCGCTAGAGCTTCGTGACCTGGTCGAAGCTGAGCTCGACCGGGGTCTCGCGCTCGAACAGCGAGACGAGGACGGTGAGCTTGCCGCTCTCCGGCTTGATCTCGGAGATCGAACCCGGCAGGCCCGCGAACGAGCCTTCCTTGATGGTGATCGTCTCGCCGATCTCGAAGTCGACCTCGGCTGCGGGCTGTGCCTGCAAGCCGCTGCCCTTCGCGCCACCCTTGGTCGGGGCGGCCTCGGCGACCTGCACGAGGGACTTGAGCATGCCGAACGCCTCGTCGAAACGGAGCGGGGTCGGGTTGTGCGCGTTGCCGACGAAGCCGGTGACGCCCGGGGTGTGCCGGACGACGGACCACGAGTCCTCGTTGAGGTCCATGCGGACGAGCACGTACGAGGGGATCCGGACGCGGGTGACCAGCTTGCGCTGCCCGTTCTTGATCTCGACGACGTCCTCCATCGGGACCTCGACCTGGTAGATGTAGTCCTCCATCGACATCGAGACCATGCGGTTCTCGATGTTCGACTTCACGCGGCGCTCGAAGCCCGCGTAGGAGTGGATGACGTACCACTTGCCCGGCTTCATCCGCAGCTCGGCCTTGAAGGCCTCGTACGGGTCGACCTCGGCGGGCTCGTCGTCCTCGTCCTCGGCGTCGAGTGCCTCGTCGGCGGCGAGGGTCTCGTTCGCCTCGGCGGCGGTCTCGGACTCGAGCTCGACTTCTTCCTCGTCCTCGACGGCCTCGACGGCGGCCTCGGCCTCGTCGGCGGAGTCGATCTCGAGGGCGTCGTCCACGACGGCGTCGGCCTCGGGGTCGCGGGCTTCCTGCAGGGCCGTCAGTGCTTCGTCGAGGCCGGCGTCGACGGTGCCGTCGTCGGGCTCGGAGCTGAGGCCGAGGGACTCGTCGTCGTCGCCCTCGATCGAGATCGCACGCTCTTCAGCGGACTCGACGGAGCGTCCTTCGCCGGTCTCGACGTCGCCTTCCTGGTTCTCCTCGACCTCGGAGGACTGCTCGGCAGCCGTCGCGAGGTCGATGTCATCGCGGGAGTTGTCAGACACAGTCGATTCTTTCCGTTCGGTGGTTCGGGTCGGGGTGGCGTTCGTTCATGGTCACGAGCGACGCCGTCACGATCGACGCCGTCTCGGGCGACCGTACTCCTCGAAAACGACCGCACACGGCAGTCGACGTCGGGGTCAGGCCGTGGGCCCGTTGCCGAAGACGTACCCGACGCCGAGACCGAACACGAAGTCGAGGATCGACACCAGGATCATCATGACGACGACGAACACGAGCACGACGCCCGTGTAGCTGAAGAGTTCCTTGCGGGTCGGCGTCACGACCTTGCGCAGTTCGCCGATCACCTGGCGGATGAAGAGCACGATGGCAGCGATGGGCCCGCGGCGCTCGGCCCGGTCCTGCTTCGCCTTGGCGACGACGTCGTCCGCCGTCGTCTCCATGTCTTTGCTCGCCAACTTCTACCCTTCCAGAGTTGCAGGGCGGACAGGACTCGAACCTGCAACCTGCGGTTTTGGAGACCGCTGCTCTACCAATTGAGCCACCGCCCTTCGCAACACGGTTCGTCACCGATCCGCGTTCCGGTGGACGAGTCTACGGGAGTCCGTCACACGGTGTCCACTTGGCCCCTTCCACGGCGTGCCGCGCCGGTAGGCTGGGCCCCGTGAGCACCGCAGCCCCAGGCCCCGAGTCCACCGCCCACGTGTCCGTCGACACCCTCGCCACCGCGCCGGCCGATCGCCCGCGCATCGCGTCCCGCATCGCGGCCATCGCCGAGTCCGCGACGCTCAAGGTCGACGCGAAGGCCAAGGCCCTCAAGGCCGCCGGGCGTCCGGTGATCTCGTTCGCCGCCGGCGAGCCCGACTTCGCGACCCCGCAGCACGTGGTCGACGCGGCCGTCGCTGCCGCGCAGGACCCGAAGAACCACCGCTACACGCCCGCGACCGGCCTGCCCGAACTCAAGCAGGCCATCGCCGACAAGACCGCCAGGGTGTCCGGCGTCACCGTCGAGCCGTCGCAGGTCATCGTCACGAACGGTGGCAAGCAGGCGGTCTACCAGGCGTTCCAGACCATCGTCGACGCCGGCGACGAGGTCCTGCTGCCCGCGCCGTACTGGACCACCTACCCCGAGGCCATACGGCTGGCCGGCGGCGAGCCCGTCGAGGTCTTCGCCGGCAGCGACCAGGACTACCTGGTGACGGTCGACCAGCTCGAGGCCGCCCGCACCCCGGCGACCAAGGCGCTGCTGTTCTGCTCGCCGTCGAACCCCACGGGTGCCGTGTACTCCGCCGAGCAGACCCGGGCCATCGGCGAGTGGGCGCTCGAGCACGGCATCTGGGTGATCAGCGACGAGATCTACCAGGACCTGGTGTACGACGGGGTCCGCTTCGCCGGCATCCTGGCCGAGGTCCCCGCCCTCGCCGACACCACGATCCTGGTGAACGGCGTCGCGAAGACCTACGCGATGACCGGCTGGCGCGTCGGGTGGTTCATCGGCCCGACCGACGCCGTCAAGGCCGCGTCGAACCTGCAGTCGCACCTGTCGTCGAACGTCTCCAACGTGTCGCAGCGCGCCGCGATCGCCGCCCTCACCGGTCCGCAGGAGCCCGTCGCCGCCATGCGTGAGGCCTTCGACCGCCGACGGAAGGCCATCGTGGACGGCCTCAACGCGATCCCGGGCTTCCGCACGCCGACCCCGCAGGGCGCCTTCTACGTCTACCCGGACGTCACCGCACTGCTCGGTCGCGAGTGGGCCGGCACCACACCGACGACCACGCTCGAGCTGGCCGACCTGATCCTCGAGCACGCCGAGGTCGCGGTCGTGCCGGGTGAGGCCTTCGGCCCCTCCGGCTACCTGCGCCTGTCGTACGCGCTGGGCGACGACGACATCGCCGAGGGCGTTGCCCGGCTGGCGGAGTTCTTCGCGTAGCCCCTTCGGATCCGCAGAACGGGCCACCTCGCCGAGGTGGCCCGTTCGCACGTTCCGGGAGGCCCGTGGTGCGCGGTGCGCGTCCGTCCCGTCGCGCGGACGATCAGCCGAGCAGGTCCCCCACCACGACGGGTTCCGGGACGAGCGAGACACCGAACCGGTTCAGGACGGTCACCTGCACGAACCGTGCGAGCTCGGCCACCTGCGCGGCCGTCGCCCCGCCGCGGTTCGTCAGCGCGAGGGTGTGCTTCGACGAGATCGCCGCACGGGAGCCCGGGATCGCGTAGCCACGGTGGACGCCGGCGTGCTCGATGAGCCAAGCGGCACTGAGCTTGACGTCGTCGCCCGCGGGCCAACGGGGCGCATCCGCCGGCAGGGTCTCGGCGAACGCCGGCGAGACGATCGGGTTGGTGAAGAACGACCCGGCGCTCCAGGTGTCGTGGTCGTCCCCGTCGAGCACCATGCCCTTCGAGCCGCGCAGCCGCAGCACCTCGTCGCGGACGGTCGTGGGCGGCACGAGCGCACCGAGCTCGACCCCGAGCGAACCGGCGAGCTGCGCGTACCGCACGGGCACACCGTGCTCCCCCGCGAGCCCCAGCCGGAACTCGACCGTCAGCACGACACCGCGCCGACCGTGCTTGAGGGTCGACGTGCGGTAGCCGAGCGCCAGCTCGGCTGCCGGGACCCACGTGCGCTCCCCCGTGACCGCATCGAGGAACTCGACGCGGGTGAGCACGTCGGCGAGTTCGACCCCGTAGGCGCCGATGTTCT
The DNA here is from genome assembly GCF_003234895.2 of Curtobacterium sp. MCBD17_026. NCBI lineage: Bacteria > Bacillati > Actinomycetota > Actinomycetes > Micrococcales > Microbacteriaceae > Curtobacterium > Curtobacterium sp. MCBD17_026. Next base: position 2,553,101 of record NZ_CP126281.1, read on the forward strand.
GCACCGGGGACGCACCGACCGTGCCCGGGATGCCGCTGAGGGCCTCCAGGCCGGTCCAGCCGTTCGCGACGGTCGTGGCGACGAACGGGTCCCACGGTTCCCCCGCGGCGACGCGCACGGTGACGCCCTCGGCGTCGCGGTCGGCGTCGACGCCCGTCGTCCGGACCAGCACGACGGTGCCGTCGAAGCCCTGGTCGGCGACCAGCAGGTTGCTGCCGCCCCCGAGGACGAGCCACTCGTCGTCGTCGAAGGCGTCGAGCGCGTGGGCGACGAGCTCGTCGGTCGTCGTGGCCGTGAGCAGCCGGGTGGCGGCCCCGCCGACGCGGAGCGTCGTCAGGTCGGCCAGCACCGGCTCGGACACGGTCAGCGGAACACCACCGTGACCTGCGCCTTGCCGAGCACGGTCTGCCCGGCGGCGGTCACGGTGAGGTCGATGCGCTTCGGCCGGCCGTCCTCGTCGACGGTGCCGACCTTCGCGACGATGCCGACGGTGGCACCCTGCTCCGGGTCGACGACGACGGGGCGCGTGAAGCGGACGCCGTAGCCCGTGACCCAGCCGCTGTCGCCGAGCCACTCGGCGACCGGCTGCACGGCGATGCCCATCGTGAGCATGCCGTGGGCGAGGACACCGGGCAGGCCGACCGAGGCGGCGACGTCGTCGCGGTAGTGGATCGGGTTGAAGTCGCCCGAGGCGCCGGCGTACCGGACGAGCGAGTCGCGCGTGATGTGCACGTCACGCTCGGCGACGACGGTGCCGACCTCGAGCGCGGTGGCGGGTGCGGCGGTCATGCGTCGTCTCCTCGGACCACGAGGGTGGAGGTCGCCGTGACGACGTGCTCCCCCTCGGCGTCGTTCATTGTGCTCTGGGCGGTGACCATCGCGTTGCCGCCGAGGGTCTTCACGCTGGTGACCGTCAGGGTCGCGGTGAGCTCGTCACCGGCGACGATCGGCCGGTCGTAGGTGAAGGACTGCTCGCCGTGGACGACGCGGGAGAAGTCGATGCCGGCGTCGGGCTCGTTCAGGAGCTGCGCGAGCGTGGCCTCCTGCACGACGACGGCGAACGTCGGGGGCGCGACCACGTCGGCGTACCCGGCGGCACGTGCGGCGCCCGGATCGTGGTGGACGGGGTTGGTCGCGAAGACCGCACGCGAGAACTCGCGCACCTTCTCGCGGCCGACCAGGTAGGGCTGGGCCGGCGGGAACGTCCTGCCGACGAGCTCGGGGTTCACTGACACCACGGCAGTCTACCGAGGCCCGTCCGGGGGCCTGCGATCCATGAGAACGCATCAGCTAGACTGTCTGAGACCGGTTCGGGGGAATCGGGGCGTGCCGTGCGGCACGGGTTCGTTCGGGACGGGGAGGGCCGATGGACACCACGACGGAGTTCGCCGTGCACACGGGAGACCGGTGCACCGCGATGGAGGTCGCGGCCGCTGCGCTGCGCCGCACGGGCCACCACGTCGAGTCGACGGGTGGCACGATGACCGCGACGGCGGGCAGCCGGACCCTCACCATCCTGCTCGGTGCGCTCGTGCAGCCGGCCCGGGAGTACCGCCGGTACGAGCTGTCGACCGTCGTGGACGGTGCCACCACCACGATCACCCTGCGCCGGGCCGGGCACGGCACGGCCGTGTCCGGCGGCAGCATCGGGGCGAACCGTCGACGGGCCGCCTGGCAGCAGGTCACCGCCGCGGTCGAGGACGCGTTCCGTGCGGCCGGGGTGCTCGCGACGCGCACGGACACCGGCTCCCACCGCACGCAGTAGGCGGGCCCGACGGCCTCCGGCGGGTGGCCGTGCGGCGCACCGTCCCGGGAGCGGTCACCGAGCACCCGGCCAGCCATCTAGGTTGGGCCAGGGGCCCCGGAAAGGAACCGCCATGAGCATGGAGAGCGCAGCCTGGAGCTCGCTGTACAAGATCGCGTCCGCGCAGGGCGGCAAGCACGGGTTCTCCCGCGCGTCCGTCCGGCGGATCCTGACGTTCGCGGTGCCGTACCGGGCGAAGCTGCTGGTCTTCATCGGTCTCTCCGTCGTCGGCGCCTTCCTCGCGGTCGCGACGCCGGTCCTCGCCGGTCAGGTGGTCGACGTCATCGTCGCCCGCGGTGAGGTCGCGACGATCGTCCGGCTGGCCGTGGTCATCGCCCTGGTGGCCGTGGCCGACGCCGCCGTGTCGCTGACGACGCGGTGGTACTCGGCGCGGATCGGCGAGGGCGTGATCCTGGACCTCCGCACCGCCGTCTTCGACCACGTGCAGAAGATGCCCATCGCGTTCTTCACCCGCACCCGGACCGGTGCGCTGGTGAGCCGCCTCAACAACGACGTGATCGGCGCCCAGCAGGCCTTCAGCGGCACGCTGTCCGGCGTGGTCACGAACCTCGTGGCGCTGATCCTCACCCTGATCGTCATGCTCAGCACCTCGTGGCTCGTGACGGTCCTCGCCGTCGTCATGCTCCCGGTCTTCCTGGTCCCCGCGCGCCGGATGGGCAGCCGCCTCGCCGCCCTGCGCCGCGAGGCCGCCGACCACAACTCCGCGATGAGCACCCAGATGACCGAGCGGTTCTCGGCACCCGGCGCCACCCTCGTCAAGCTGTTCGGCCGGCCCGACGAGGAAGCCGAGGAGTTCCGTGTGCGCGCTGCCCGGGTCCGCGACATCGGCGTCCGGACCGCGATGCTGCAGTTCGTCTTCTTCACCGCGCTGATGCTCGTCTCCGCGCTCGCCCTCGCGCTGGTCTACGGGCTCGGCGGTTTCCTCGCGCTCGCCGGCCGGCTGGACACCGGCGAGGTCGTCACCCTGGCGCTCCTCCTCACCCGGCTGTACGCCCCGCTGACGAGCCTGGCGAACGCGCGGGTGGAGATCATGAGCGCCGTGGTCAGCTTCGAGCGCGTCTTCGAGGTGCTCGACCTCGAACCGCTCATCCGGGAGCAGCCGGACGCGGTCACCATCGCCGACGGCCCCGTCTCCGTCGAGTTCGACGACGTCCGCTTCGCCTACCCGTCCGCCGACAAGGTGTCCCTCGCCTCGCTCGAGGAGGTCGCCACGCTGGACACCCGCGGCGGCGAGGAGGTGCTGCACGGCCTGTCGTTCCGGATCGAGCCGGGGCAGACCGTCGCCCTGGTCGGCTCGTCCGGGGCCGGCAAGTCCACGGTCGCGCAGCTGCTCGCACGCCTGTACGACGTCGACAGCGGCGCGGTGCGCCTGGCCGGGACCGACGTCCGGGACGTCACCTTCGCCTCGATGCGGCACACCCTCGGCATGGTGACGCAGGACGGCCACCTGTTCCACGAGACCATCCGCTCCAACCTGCGGTTCGCCCGGCCCGAGGCGTCCGACGACGAGGTGTGGGACGCGGTCCGCCGTGCGCGGCTCGAGCCGCTCATCCGGTCCCTCCCCGACCAGCTGGACACCATGGTGGGCGAACGCGGCTACCGGCTGTCCGGGGGCGAGCGCCAGCGGATGACGATCGCCCGGCTCCTGCTCGCCCAGCCACGCGTCGTCATCCTCGACGAGGCGACGGCGGCACTCGACTCGACGTCCGAGGCAGCGGTGCAGGCAGCGCTCGGCGAGGCACTCGAGGGGCGGACGGCGATGGTGATCGCGCACCGGCTCTCCACGATCCGCAGCGCGGACATGATCCTGGTGGTCGAGGACGGCTCGATCGTGGAGCGGGGCACACACGACGAGCTGCTGGCCGCGGGTGGCCGGTACGAGGAGCTGCACCGCACCCAGTTCGCCGCGCAGCAGAACGTCGCGGCCGATGTGCCGGCGGCAGACTGAGCGCGCGGTGGGCGGAACCAGCAACCGAGGTGGAACCGGCAACCGAGGTGGAGCCGGCGACAGAGAAGGCCCCCTGACCCAGGGGATCCTGGACGAGAGGGCCTTGCGTGTAGCGAGGGCGGGACTTGAACCCGCGACCCCACGATTATGAGTCGTGTGCTCTAACCAACTGAGCTACCCCGCCAGAGATCCGGAGCGGCACGCGCACCGGGTCGGAGCCCCGAGTCAGGATTGAACTGACGACCCCCTCCTTACCATGGAGGTGCTCTACCACTGAGCTATCGGGGCGATGTGCCGCGAGCGGCACCACACGAGGATAGCAGACCTCCGACGCTGCTCCGGAACCGGGCGAGACGCCCGGGCGTGCCGCGCCGTCGGCCGCTAGTTCGCGTTGGTCTGGAGCCACGCCAGCGGGTCCACCGGGACCCCGTCGACGTGCACCTCGAGGTGCAGGTGCGGACCCGTGGAGTTGCCCGTGCTGCCGACGAGACCGAGGATGTCCCCGACCTCGACGTGCTGGCCGGTGACGACCTTGAAGGAGTTGTCCTCCATGTGGCCGTAGACGCTGACGAACTGCTTGCCGTCCACGTCGTGCTCGACCCAGACGTCGTTGCCGAAACCGCCGTCGTTCGCCTGCACCTTGATCACGGTGCCAGCGGCGATGACGCCGATCGGGGTGCCCTCGCCCGGGGCGAAGTCGATGCCCATGTGGTTCGTCGAGCAGAACGAGCACCCGGCGACCTGGCGTCCACCGAACCCCGAGGTGATCGGGACACCGGTCAGGAACGGCCACTGGATCGTGCCGGTCGGGTCGTTCGTGAAGGTCGAGGAGTCGACGTTCGCGTACTGCGTGGCGTCGGACACGGTGTACTGGTCGCGGGCGGTCGAACCGTCGGCCGAGGCACCGACCTGCATCGACTGGGTGGCGCCGTCGACGGTGGCACGGGCCGCCGTCGAGCCGGAGGCCGGGACCCAGAGCGCCTGGGCCGGCAGTGAGGTCGAGACGACCAGGCCTGCTGCGAACAGCAGTGCGCCGACCGCGGTCACACGGGATGCAGCACGGCGGAACGACGCGCCCTGCTTCGGGGACCGCGCTGCTGCAGGGGTCGTGGTGGCGGTGGACCGGATGTGACGGGTCGCGCGGTCAACCGGGGTCTTCGTGGTCGGACGGCCGCGGCGGCGCGATGCGGGGACCTGCCCCACGACACGACGCGGCTGCGACGCCGAGGCGGCGGAGGCAACGGGAGCGACCCGCTGGGCGTGCACGACGGGCGAGGTGGGTGCGGGCGGCGTCGCGATGCGGGAGGCCGGGCGTACGGGCGATGCCGGTGCGAGGTCGATCGGCGACACGGGGGCGGCCGGGGTCCCCGGGGTGGCCGCGCCGATCACGTCGTCGAAGCTCGGACGCGTCGAGCCCTGTCCCTCTTGCACCACGACCGCGCCCTTCGCCGCTGCTCGCTCCGCCTCGATCCGAGCGCGTCGGGTCAGGTGGACGACCGGGGTGGCGGCGTCGACGGAACCGTCGGTGGGAGCGGGGGACAGAGGGGTACGGGGCATGCGTGCGGTGGCGATCCTGATCGGGGAAGGGCTCGCTCGATGGTAACGAGCAGATAACGGGACCAGAGCACGCTAGCAAACGTCGTCGCACGTCGCCAGTCGTGGTCATGTCCACCCGGCACCCCCAGACCTGGGGACCGGCGCGTCGTCAGGCCCCCACGGCTCCGAGCACACCCGCCTCGAGCCCGCGCACCAGGGCCTCGAGCTCGTCGACGACCGCCGGGCTCGCGAACAGGAAGGAGCGGGTCCCTCCGGCCTCCCAGATGCGGATCGTCGCGCCGGCCTCCTGCGCGACGAGGGCACCACCGGCCATGTCCCACGGGTTGATCCCGCGCTCGTAGTACGCGTCCACCACTCCCGCCCCGACGGCGCAGCAGTCGAGCGACGCCGCTCCCCCACGGCGGATGTCCCGCACCTCGCCAATGAGCCCGGCGAGCACCGCGACCTGCTCACGGCGACGATCGGCCGTGTACCCGAACCCGGTGGCGACGAGCGTCTCGGCGAGCGAACGGGGCGCGGCGACGGACAACGGTTCCCCGTCGCGGGTCGCACCCTGGCCGACGGCCGCGCGGAAGACGGTGCCCGTCGCCGGCGCCACGACGACGCCCGCGATCGGTTCCCAGGTCATCGGGTCGGGTGCGCCCCGCACGACGCCGATGCTCACGCCGTACTCGGCGCTGCCGTACAGGTAGTTGACCGTGCCGTCGATCGGATCCACCACCCAGGTGATGCCCGAGGCACCCGAGGCCGACCCGGACTCCTCGCCGTGGAAGGCGTCGTCGGGGCGGGCCTCGGCGATGCGGGCGCGGATGAGTGCCTCGACCTCACGGTCGGCGGCCGTGACCACGTCGACGATGCTCGACTTCCGGTCCGCGACCTCGACCCCCTCGGCGCGGCGGCGTGCAGCCAGCGCCGCTGCGTCACGGGCGATCGACTCGGCGAGGTCGGCGAACTGGGACGGTGTGGGGTCGGATGCCATGCACCCATCCTCCCGGAAACACCATCGGCCCCGTCCGCAGGGGACGGGGCCGATCAGATGGTGGCAAGTGAGGGATTCGAACCCCCGAAGGCTACGCCGGCTGATTTACAGTCAGATCCCTTTGGCCGCTTGGGTAACTTGCCATGCGCACCCAGCCGGTGTGATCACCAACCGAAGGCGCGCACAAAAGCATAGCGGATGGCTGACGGTGGTCGTGACCATCGGCCCTGGACGCGAGCACGCACCCACCAGGGCCCGCGCACGGGGGCCGAACCGGGCCTCCCGTCCGCCGTTAGGCTGTCGGCATGGCAGACAGTTCCTTCGACGTGGTCAGCAAGGTCGACAAGATGGAGGCGGAGAACGCCCTCAACCAGGCCGCCAAGGAGATCGAGCAGCGGTACGACTTCAAGGGCGCCGACGCCTCGGTCGCGTTCAGCGGTGAGGACGTCCTGATCAAGGCGAACTCGGAAGAGCGCGCCAAGGCGGTGCTCGACGTACTGCAGAGCAAGGCGATCAAGCGGAACATCAGCCTGAAGAGCCTCGACGCCGGCGACCCGTACCCCTCGGGCAAGGAGTACCGCATCGAGGTGAAGTTCAAGAACGGCATCGAGCAGGACGTGGCGAAGAAGATCGGCGCGTTCCTGCGGGCCAACGCCCCGAAGTCGGTGAAGAGCCAGATCCAGGGCGACGAGCTCCGCGTCTCGTCGAAGAGCCGTGACGACCTGCAGAACACGATCCAGCTCCTCAAGGGTGAAGAGTTCGACGTCCCGTTGCAGTTCATCAACTTCCGCTGACCCGCGGCCCCTGCGAACGACATCCGACACCCCGTGGAGCACTGGCTCAGCGTCGTCATCACCGTCCTGCTCGTCCTGCTGGACCTGGCGATCCGCGTCTTCTCGATCATCTACGTCCCGATCAACCGGAAGCCGCAGACCGCGACGGCGTGGCTGCTCGCGATCTTCCTCATCCCCTACATCGGCTTCATCGTCTTCCTGGTCATCGGGTCGACGAAGCTCCCCCGCGCCCGTCGCGAGAAGCAGACCGAGATCAACGCGTACATCCTCGAGCAGACCGAGGGCATCGAGCGGGTCCGCCGTGACCACCCGTGGCCCGCGTGGCTCGAGAGCGTCACGCGGCTGAACCGCGAACTCGGCGCGATGCCGTTGGTCGGTGGCAACTCCGCGGAGCTCTACCCCGACTCCGAGGAGTCCATCGCCGAGATGACCCGCGCGATCGACCAGTCCCGACGGTTCGTGCACGTCGAGTTCTACATCGCGACGCTCGACGACACCACGCGCCCGTTCTTCGAGGCGCTCGCGCGGGCGCAGGGCCGTGGCGTCACCGTGCGGTTCCTGCTCGACCACTGGGCGAGCCGCGGCTACCCGGGCTACAAGGACACCCTGGCGTTCATGGACCAGGCGGGCATCGAGTGGCATCTGATGCTGCCGCTCCTGCCGCTGCAGGGGAAGTTCCAGCGCCCCGATCTCCGCAACCACCGGAAGATCATGGTGATCGACGGCTCGGTCGCGTTCACCGGCTCGCAGAACCTGATCGACGCGTCGTACGACATCAAGTCCCACGTCGAGAAGGGCATGGTCTACAAGGACCTGTTCGCCAGGTTCGAGGGGCCGGTCGTCGCCGGGCTCAACGCCCTGTTCGTCACCGATTGGTACAGCGAGACCGACGAACTGCTGCTGCGCGAGAGCGATCCCGTCCAGCGGGCCGACCGCGGCGATGCGCTCGACTGCCAGGTGGTGCCGTCCGGCCCGGGCTTCGACGGCGAGAACAACCTGCGCCTGTTCAACGCGCTGCTCTACTCGGCGCAGCAGAAGGTCTCGATCACGTCGCCGTACTTCGTGCCGGACGACTCGATGCTCTACGCCATCACCACGACGGCGCAGCGCGGGGTCGACGTGGAGCTGTTCGTCGGCGAGATGGGCGACCACGCGATGACCTGGCACGCGCAGCGCTCGTACTACGAGGAACTCCTTCGGGCCGGCGTCCGGATCTGGCTGTACCGCGCGCCGACGATCCTGCACGCCAAGCACTTCACGATCGACGACGAGGTGTCGGTGATCGGCTCGAGCAACATGGACATGCGGTCGTTCAGCCTGAACCTCGAGGTGTCCGTGATGGTCCGGGGGCACCGCTTCGTCGATGCCCTGCGCGAGGTGCAGGACGCCTACAAGGAACACAGCTTCGAGCTCACGCTCGACGCGTGGCTGGACCGCCCTCGGCGATCGCAGGTGCTCGACAACGTCGCGCGGCTGACGGCGGCGCTGCAGTAGCGGACGACCGGGAGGCACGACTCGCCCCCGGCAGGTGCGCTCAGCGCATCGGGACGAGGGACGCCAGGGCCCCGACCACCCGCTCGAGCGGGCCGCGACCCAGGAACCGCCGCCACAGCATCGCGAAGACCACCGAGCCGAGGGCGAACCAGGCCCAGGCCTCGGCCGACTCCGGGTAGGTCGGCAGCATCGCGATGACCACGAGGTGCCCGGAGTACACCGTCAGCGGCATCGAGCCGACCGCGGCCAGTGGGAACGCGATCCGCTCGGCGACACGCCCGCGGCCGTCGAACACGAGCAGGCAGAGGGCGATCACGGCGACCGCCACCCCGGCAGTCCCCACCACGTCGACGACCGACGACGAGTGGTCGCGCGGGGACAGGAACAGCTGCGCGAGGGCCTGACCGGGGGTCGAGCCCTCGCCCGCGTAGGGGACCCCGGGGAACGCCAGAGCCGCGTCGTCCGGCGCCGGGGCGAGGACCGACCCGGCGACGTACGCGGTGGCGGCGACCAGTGCGCCGGACACCAGGAGCACGACCTGCTCGCCACGGTCCTCTCCCCACCGGCACGGCCCGTACGCCGCTGGCGCGTCGTCCGGGAACCGGCGGCGTGGGCCCAGGCCGGCCCGGGCGACCGCGAGCCCCACCAGGACGTACGCCAGGAAGGTGACCACGGGGTAGACCAGGCCGAGCTGGACGCCGATCATGCCGGCGTCCGCGTAGACCGGCGCGATCGTCAGCGCGGCGAGCGGCGACAGCACCGCGCAGAGCGCAGCGATGCCGAGCAGCGCCGCCGGTCGGAGGCGGAGCACCGGGACCACCAGCAGGAACAGCACCCCGTAGGTCGGCAGGATCACGTACACGGGGGTGTCGAGCGCCATGAGGGCGAACCCGATGACGACGACCACCACGGCGCGGATGGCGAGCCGGGCACGGATGCGGCCGATGGCGGGCGGGCCGGGCGGGTCGGTGCGGCCGCTCGTCAGGCCGATCGAGACCCCGGCGAGGACCGCGAACAGCGTGGATGGGCGGCCGTGGGCGACGGCGGTCCACGTGGCGGGATCGGTCCAGTCGAGCTGCTCCGCGATGCCACCGATGTGTGCGGCCATCATGCCGAGCAGCGCGAGGGCACGGGCCACGTCGACGCCCTGCAGCCGTGTCCCCGACGCGGACGCGCCCCGCACCGCTGCGGGCGGGACGGGGCGCGTGTCGGTCATGGTCGTCAGCTCGTCGGGGTGTCGACGCGTCCGAGCGAGACGTCGATCATCTCGTCGCGCGGCACCACCTTGATGCGCTCGCGCCCGTCGGCCGCCCCGAGCGCCTGCTCGTGGGTGTCGAGGTGGTGCCAGCCCTCGAGGTCGGTGTACTCGACACCGCGCTCGCGGAGCAGCGCCGGGATCGCCTCGTCGGACGGGTCCTCCGGGGTCCACCAGCTCGCCTGGTCGTTGACGATGTGCTGCACGGTCTCCATCGCGTCGGACTTCGTGTGTCCGATGAGCCCGACCGGACCGCGCTTGATCCAGCCGGTGGCGTACACCCCGGGGATCTGCTGGTTGTCGTCGTCGAGGACCTGGCCCTCGTGGTTCGGGATGACACCGTGCCGCTCGTCGAACGGCACCCCGGGCAGCGGGGAACCGAAGTACCCGACCGCGCGGTAGGCGGCCTGGATCGGGATCTCGCGGATCTCGCCGGTGCCCTCGACGCCGCCCTCGCCGTTCGGACGGGTGCGCTCGTAGCGGATGGCGGTCAGCTTGCCCTGCTCGTCGCCGACGAACTCGATCGGCTTCGCGTAGAAGTGCAGGTGGAGCCGGCGGCTGGCCTGGCCGACCTCGCGCGTGCGCCACTGCTCGAGGACACGGTTGATCACCATGACCTGCTTGTTCGTCGCGATCGCGGTCTTCGACGCCTCGTCGTGGTCGAAGTCCTCGTCGTAGACCACCATGTCGACGTCGCGGACCTCGCCGAGCTCGCGGAGCTCGAGCGGCGTGAACTTCACCTGCGCCGGGCCGCGGCGGCCGAAGACGTGCACGTCCGTGACCGGCGATGCCTTGAGGCCCTCGTACACGTTCGCGGGGATCTCGGTCGGCAGCAGGTCGTCGGCGTGCTTCGCCAGGATGCGCGAGACGTCGAGGGCGACGTTGCCGACGCCGATGACCGCGACGCTCTCGGCGTGCAGCGGCCAGGTGCGCGGGACGTCGGGGTGGCCGTCGAACCAGCTCACGAACTCGGCTGCGCCGTACGAGCCGTCGAGGTCGACGCCGGGGATGTCGAGGTCGGCGTCCTTGATCGCACCGGTCGAGAACACGACCGCGTTGTAGTGCTTCTTGAGGTCCTCGAGGGTGATGTCCTCGCCGTAGCGGACGTTGCCGAACAGCCGGACGACACCGCGGTCGAGGACGTCACGCAGGGCGTTGATGATGCCCTTGATGCGCGGGTGGTCGGGGGCGACGCCGTACCGGACCAGACCGTAGGGCGCGGGGAGCTGCTCGAACAGGTCGATCGACACGTCGTAGCCGTGCGCCTCGCGCAGCAGGATGTCCGCGGCGTAGATACCGGCCGGGCCGGCGCCGACGATGGCGAGTCGGAGGGTGGGCACTGATCGTCTCCAGTTCGTTCGGGTGGGGGTTCCCGGGGGCCTCCCGACCGGGCCGCCGTGGGCGTGCGCGTCGGGAGGGGTGTTCAGCGGCTTCGGTCGACGACGGAGTCCGCGAAGCGGGTGAGTGCCCGTTTCACGGTGCCGTCGGGGAGCGGGGCGAGGGCGGCGACGGCTTCGCGGGCCCAGGCGACGGCGACGGCGCGGGTCGCCGCGGTCGCCTCGTGTTCGCGGAGCGCGGCGACGGCCGACTGGTACGGCGCGGAGTCGACCACGTCGTCGGGCGCACCGTTGACGTCGCGCTCGATGCGCTCGACCAGGTGCTGCGCGGACGGATCGGTCGCGGCCATCCGGCGCAGCTGCAGGACCGGCAGGGTGTCCACGCCTGCGCGCAGGTCGTTGCCGGCGATCTTGCCCGTCTTGTCCGTCGCGGGGGCGAGGTCGATGACGTCGTCGACGAGCTGGAAGGCCACGCCGACCTTCTCGCCGAAGGTACCGACGGCGTCGAGGTAGGCGCGGTCGGCACCGGAGAACATGACGCCGGCGCGGGCCGCGGTGGCGATGAGCGAACCGGTCTTGTCGCTGAGCACCTGGATGTAGTGCTCGAGCGGGTCGTCGTCCGGCTGCGGCCCCGTCGTCTCGTGCAGCTGCCCCATGCAGAGGCGCTGGAAGGTCTCGGCCTGCATCCGGATGCCCTCGGTGCCGAGGTCGGCCGTGATCAGGCTGGCGCGGGCGAAGAGCAGGTCACCGGTCAGGATCGCCACGTTGTTGCCGTAGGTGATCTGCGCGGCGGGGACCCCGCGGCGGACGGGTGCCTCGTCCATGACGTCGTCGTGGTACAGCGACGCCAGGTGCGTGGTCTCGATGCTCACCGCGGCCTTGACCACGGCGTCGGTCACGCCGTCACCGAGCTGGGCGATGAGGAGGGTCAGGGTCGGGCGGATGCGCTTGCCACCGGCGGACAGCAGGTACCGGCTGGTGGTGTCGGCGAGGGTGTCGGTGGAACGCATGGCGTCCTCGAGCCCCTGCTCGACGAGTTCGAGCCCGTCGTCGACCGCGGAGATGAAGCGTCGGTCGGCGGGCGTGGCGAACAACCGCTCGCCGATGCCCAGCGATGCGCGCAGGCTCGGCGCGCGACGTGCGACCGGGACGCTCGGATTCAAGTGCTGCTCCGTCTTCGGGGGTGGTGACCGGTCAGTCGGCGGCCGGGTCGACGCGCGGCTGCTCGCCGGTGTTCTGGTGGTCACGGCGGGCCTTCGCACGCCGTGCCGCGGACTCGCGCACCGTGTCGGCGACGGGCTTGCGGCCACGGTGCAGTGCGACGATACCGGCCGTCAGGTTGCGGTAGGCGACCACCGAGAAGCCGACACCGCGGAGCCACTGGGTGAGCACCTGCTGGTCGGGCCACGCGTCGATCGACTCGGCGAGGTAGCGGTAGGCGGCCGGGTTGCTGCTCGAGAGCCGCGCGATGCCCGGGAGCACGCGCTTCAGGTAGGTGCCGTAGCCGAAGCGCAGCAGGGCGCGGGGCGGCGTCGAGAACTCACAGATGACGACGCGGCCACCGGGCTTCAGGACGCGCAGCATCTCGGCGAGCGCCTGCTTCGGGTCGTTCACGTTGCGCAGCCCGAACGAGATCGTGACGGCGTCGAACGTGTCGTCGTCGAAGGGCAGCTGCTCGGCGTCGCCCTCGACGAAGGTGATCTCGGGGTGGCGTTCACGGCCGACGGCGATCATGCCGGCGGACAGGTCGATCGCGGTGACCTCGGCACCCTTCTTGGCGAAGGCCGCTGCGCTGGTCCCGGTGCCCGCGGCGATGTCGAGGACCTTCTCGCCGGGCTGCGGGTCGACCGCGCGGACCGTGGCGACACGCCACAGCGGGGCGTTGCCCGCCGACAGGATGTCGTTCGTGAGGTCGTACTTGGCCGCGACGTCGTCGAACATCGCCGCCACCTCGTCCGGGCGCTTGTTCAGGTCCGCTCTGCTCACAGCGTCAATCCTAGAGGTCCCGACCGAGGGTTCACCGGACTCGCAGCCACCCGGGCGGTGCGGGATCGGCGCGTAGCATCGGAGCCGTGACCCGAACCACCACGGCGGCGCCCCCGCTGACGGTCTCGACCCGGATCCTCGACGACCCGGGCGCCGTCCTCCGCCACACGCTCCGCGACCGTCCCCTCGCCTTCGTCCGCAACGGCGACGGCATCGTCGGCATCGGTGAGGCGCTCCGGTTCACATTCACCGGCCCGGACCGGATGCGTGACGCCGCGGCCCTCTGGCGCAGCGTCGTCGAGACCGCCGTCGTCGACGACCCGGTGCAGCTGCGCGGTTCGGGGCTCGTCGCGTTCGGGTCGTTCGCCTTCGCCGACGACTCCGCCGACGAGAGCGTGCTCATCGTGCCCCGGGTGGTCCTCGGTCGGCGGCGCGGCAAGGCCTGGCTGACCGCGATCGACACGACGCTCGGCGCGGAGCCCCTGGCCTTCACCCGGACCTCGGTCCCGGTCCCCCACGTCGGGCCGCACGTCTCCGTGGCGCTGCGTCCCGGGCACATCGACGAGGACACCTACGCCGCCAACGTGTCCGAGGCCGTCCGCCGCATCGTGGACGGGAGCGCCCGCAAGGTCGTGCTCGCCCGGGACCTCGTCGGCACGCTGCCGCCGGGAGCCGATCGACGGGCGGTCCTGCTCGACCTCGCGGCCGCCTACCCGCAGTGCGTGACCTTCGCGGTGGACGGCCTGATCGGCGCCACCCCCGAGACCCTCGCCCGCACCGACGGCACGCGGTTGACCGCACGGGTGCTCGCCGGCAGCGCCGCCCGGGGTGCCGACGAGGTGTCCGACCGGGCCGCCGCCGAGGCCCTGGCCAGCAGTGGCAAGGACGTCGAGGAGCACACCTTCGCGATCGACAGCCTGCTCGCGGCCCTCGCCCCGCTCGCGACGGACCTGCGCGCCGACGCCGAACCGTTCCGGCTGCAGCTACCGAACCTGTGGCACCTGGCGACCGACGTGCAGGCCACGCTGCCGCCCGACACCACGTCCCTGGACGTCGCCGACGCCCTGCACCCGACGGCCGCGGTCGCCGGCACCCCGACGGACGTGGCCGTGCGGTTGGTCGCCGAGCTCGAGGGCGTCGACCGCGGCCGCTACGCCGGGCCGGTCGGCTGGATGAGCGCGACGGGTGACGGCGAGTGGATGCTCGCGCTCCGCAGCGCCCGGATCGACGACGACGGCACCGTCCGGGCCTGGGCGGGGGCCGGGATCGTCGCCGGTTCGGAGCCGGCGCGCGAGGTCGCCGAGACGGCCCTGAAGTTCCGGCCGATCACCGACGCGCTGGCCTGAGGCAGCCGCCGCGACGGCGGTCCTCGCAGCCGCGCAGTCGCGCAGCCGCGCAGTCGCGCAGTCGCGCGGTCGCGCAGCCGCTCGTTCGCCGGTCGCCGCTCGCCGGTCAGTCTGCCAGCGGGACCTCGATCACGACCCGCTCGGCGGGGTCGGTGAGCACCCGCTCGAGGTCACCCCACGTCGCCGCCCGGCGGTACTCCCACCCGAGACCCGTGACGACCCGCTCGACGTCGACGTGCTGCGGGGTCGACATCATCCGCCGCATGTCGGCCTCCGGCGTGGTCTTCGCCACCTCGAGCCCGCGGAAGATCGCGCCGCCGTGGTCGTTGCCGACGACGACCTGCACCCGGTGGGTGCGTTCCTCGGTGCCGGTGACGAACGCTCCGAGATCGTGCAGCAGCGTCAGGTCGCCGAGGAGCACGCGTGTGGTGCCCACCGAGGCGGAGGACTGCTCGAGCGCCGCGGCGATGCCGAGTGCGGTCGAGACGGTGCCGTCGATGCCGGCGAGCCCGCGGTTCGCGTGCACCCGGATCTTCTTGCCGAGCACCCGGGCGTCGGCTTCACGGATGAGCTGCGACGCCCCGAGGACGAGCCGGTCGTGCGGCCAGGTCACCCCCCAGACGGCGTCGGCGAGCATGGCCCGGTCGACGGGTCGGCGACGGAGCGCGACCTCGTCACGCAGGAACTTGTTCCGCTCGGCGCGGTCGGCGGAGCGCTTGGCGTCGAGGTCCGGGCCGGCGTCGCCGTCCCCCAGGATCCGCCGGCTGGAGCCGACCCAGCGGCCGACCCACGCGCGGTGCTCCGGCCGGGTGCGGCCCGTCACGCGGACGTCGGACACGAAGGTGGTCGCGGCGTCCGGTCGGGAGGCGCGGGCCGGGTCGAAGGGGTCGGCCGCCGGTCCGCGGAGCACGATCGTCTCGACCCCGTCGCGCTGCAGGAGCGCGGGGATCTCCCTGCTGAGGGTCGGGTGGCCGAGCACGACGGCCCGGCGGACCGCGCCGCCGTGGTCCGGGTCGCGCAGCAGTTCGCGGTAGGCCACGACCAGGTTGCGGCCGAAGCGCGCGCCGCTCGAGACCTCGGCGAGGAGCGGCGCCCCGAGTTCCCAGGCGATCCGCTCGGCGTCCTCGCCGGCGTCGTGCCCGGCGATGACGACGGTGCCCGGTTCGTCGTCCGGGGTGAGTTCCGCGACCGGCAGACCGGTGTGCGCCCGGCGGGTGGCGAACGCCAGGTTGACCTCGTCGTCCGGGACGGGAGTGACGTGCTCCGGGGCGAGCCCGGCGGACAGCGGCTCACGGAACGCGACGTTGAGCTGCGCCGGCCCGGGCTGCCCGGTGTGTCCGGCTGCGGCGGCGACGGCCTGTCGGGCGAGGGTGCGCAGGGTGTCGCGGACCGAGGCGTCGACGCCGTGCGCCGACGGGGCCTCGACGTCGCGGACGAAGGCGACGGCCTGGCCGAAGATCCCCGGCTGGACGGTGGTCTGGTTGCTGCCGATGCCGCGCAGTTCGTCGGGGCGGTCGGCGCTCAGCACGATCATCGGCACGCCGGAGTGGTGCGCCTCGAGCACGGCGGGGTGCAGGTTCGCCACCGCGGTGCCCGACGTCGTCACCACCGCTGCGGGTCGGTGCGTCTCGACCGCGAGCCCGAGTGCGAAGAACCCTGCGGTCCGTTCGTCCAACCGCACGTGCACGGTCAGCCCACCGGCGCGTTCCAGGGCGACCGCCGCGAGTGCGAGCGCCTGGGAACGCGAACCGGGGCTCACCACGACGTCGGTGACGCCGGCACGCACGAGTTCCTGCAGGAGGGCGAGCGCGGTGTCCGTCGCCGGGCTGCCCGAACCGACGGGGCCGTCAGCGATCGGTGCGGCCGTCGTCGTCGCGCTCGTGGAACTGGTCTTCGAGGTCTCGGAGGGTCGCGTCGTCCTGGTCCTTGTCCGTGAGTGTGGCGCCCGGCTCCGGCGTGGTGCCGAGGAAGTCCGGGTCGTCTTCGGGTCCACGGTACCGGGCCGAGGCACCGGGGTCGGCCGCCGGGGTGCGACCGAGCAGGAACCAGAGGACGCCGCCGACGACGGGCAGGATGATGACGAGCAGGAGCCACACGCCGCGACGCAGGGAACGGACGCGTTGACGGGGCATCGTGCCGCAGTCGATGGCCGCGTACACCGTGAAGGCGACGGCGGCCACGGCGACGATCAACCACAAGCGGACCATGCGGTGAAGTCTAGGTCGCGACCCTGTGATGCCCCTGCCGGTCGGCGCTCCGTAGACTCACCGTGTGAAAGCGTGGCTCCTGTACACCCTGGCTCGGCTCGGCATCTTCGTGGTGGCGCTCGTGCTCCTCCTGCTCCTGACGCCGATGCCGTGGTACTGGGCGACGATCGTGGCCGCCCTGGTGGGCCTGCTCATCTCGTACATCGCCCTGTCCGGACTGCGCACGCAGGTGGCCCTGAGCCTGGCGAATCGCCGCGGCGCCCCGGAGCGCGACGCCGACTCGGACTTCGAGGACGACTTCGTCGACGCCGCCGACTCCGACGCCTCGGCCACCCCGGTCGTCCGTCCGGTGTCTGACGCCGACCGGCACGGAACGCGCCGGGACACCGACGCCGACTGATCAGACGGGGCCGGGCCGGGGGCGGGCCGGCCCGTGTGACTACGGCTGGACGGCCAGGGTGATCCCGAGCACCACGCCGAAGGCGAGCGAGGCGAACGACGACAGCTGCAGGGCCGTGATGAGCTCGCGGGGCTTCCGTGACGACACCCCGATCGCCAGTGCCGGCAGGGCCAGCAGCAGCGAGAAGTACGTGAAGCCCGTGCGGAAGTACAGCAGCACGAACCAGAGCAGCACGACGTACGGCAGCATCAGGAACAGGCCGTAGAGGACGCGGGCCACCGGACGACCGACGACCACGGCGAGCGTGCGCTTGCCCGCCAGCTGGTCCTCGTCGATGTCGCGGATGTTGTTGACCATCAGGACCGCGCAGGCGAAGAACCCGGCGGCCACCGCGGCTGCCCAGCCGCTGACCGTGACCTCGCGGATCTGCACGAACTGGGTGCCGAGCACGGCGACCAATCCGAAGAAGACGAAGACGAAGACCTCGCCGAGGGCGTTGTACCCGTACGGCTTCTTGCCGCCCGTGTAGAACCAGGCGGCGACGATGGCGGCAGCGCCCACGAGCAGCAGCCACCACAGCTGGGTGAGCAGCACGATGACCAGGCCGGCGACCGCGGCCAGGCCGAAGAACGTCAGGGCGACGGTGAGCACGGTCCGGGGCTTGGCCAGGCCGGCTCCGGTGAGTCGTGCCGGGCCGACGCGGTACTCGTCGGTGCCGCGGACGCCGTCGGAGTAGTCGTTGCTGTAGTTCACGCCGATCTGCAGGAACAGCGCCACGGCCAGGGCGAGCAGCGCGACCGCGAGGTGGCCGTCCTTCGCCAGGTAGTCGCCGAAGTCGCCGGACTCCCCGCTGTCGACGAACGCGACGGCGGTGCCGAGCACGACCGGGACGACACCGAGGGTCAGGGTGCGCAGGCGTGCGCCGCCGATCCAGTCGCGCGCGGTCGCCTTCCGCTTGGTGCGGGCGGGGGCAGCGGCCTTCGCCGGGTTGCCGGACCGGCCCTGCTTCTGCGTCGAGTTCTTCGTTCGTGCCACGAGCACCGATCTTATTGCCGATGCGAACGCCCGGCCGCTCGCGGTCCTACGAGCGGACCGGGTCGACGAGCGCCTGCACGGCCCGACGGTCGGGTTTGCCCGACGGCAGCATCGGGATCCGGTCCACCAGGACCACGTCGGCCGGGCGGGCGGCACGCCCCAGGGTGGCTCCGACGTGGGTACGCACGGTGTCGAGGTCGAGCGGCTGCTCGGTGACGACGACCGGGACCTCGCCCCACTCCCCCGCCGAGCGCCGCACGACGACGGCGCTCTCCTGCCCGGGGAGTCCGCGGACGAGCCGTTCGACCGCACCGAGCTGGACCTTCTCGCCGCCGGAGATCACCACGTCGTCGAGGCGTCCGAGCACGCGGACCACCCCGTCGGACAGGGTCGCGGTGTCCCCGGTCCGGTACCAGCGCAGCCCGTCCCGTTCGACGAAGGCCGACGCCGTGCGGGCGTCGTCGTCGAGGTACCCCTCGGCGAGCATCGGCCCGGCCAGGTGCAGCTCGCCGTCGACCAGCGCGGTGCGCACCGTGCCGAACGGGACGCCGTCGTACACGCATCCACCGCTCGTCTCGCTCGCACCGTACGTCGTCACGATCCGGACCCCGGCGTCGAGCGCCCGCTGCCGGAGCGGCGCCGGGGTGGCCTGCCCGCCGACCAGGACCGCGTCGAACCGGGCGAGCGCACGCGTGGCGTCCGGGTCGTCGAGGACACGGGCGAGCTGCACCGGCACCAGCGAGGTGTAGCGACGCGGCGCAGCCGGACCGGCGACGAGCCGTTCGGCCGCCTCGGAGAACGCGGCGGCCGCGAAGTGCCCGGGTGGCACGACGACGGGTTCGGAGCCCGCGGTGATCGAGCGGGTCAGGACGTTGATGCCGGCGATGTAGTGCGTCGGCAGTGCGAGCACCCAGCGCCCGGGCCCACCGAGTGCCGCGTCCGCCGCGGCGGCACCGGCGAGGAGCGCCTCGGACGAGAGCGCCACGCGCTTGCCGGTGCCGGTGGACCCGCTCGTCTCGACCACCAGGGCGACCGCCTGACGGACCTCCGCCGGCGGTGGCGTCGGCAGTGCCGGAGCCCCCTCGGCGACGGGGAGCAGTGCGGGGCCGCCGGCGAGTGCTGCCTCCAGAGCGCGCAGCACGGCCGTCGGGTCCGACGTGCCGGTCGCGACCAGCGGACGGGGCATCAGTAGTGCCAGGGGAACGCGGTCCACTCGGGAGCGCGCTTCTCGAGGAACGAGTCGCGACCCTCGACCGCCTCGTCGGTGCCGTAGGCCAGCCGCGTCGCCTCGCCCGCGAACACCTGCTGGCCGACCATGCCGTCGTCCACGGCGTTGAACGCGTACTTGAGCATCCGGATCGCCGTCGGGGACTTGCCGAGCACGATCTCGCCCCAGCGGATCGCCTCACGCTCCAGGTCGGGGTGCGGGACCACGGCGTTCACCGCACCCATCTCGTACGCGCGCTGGGCGGAGTACTCCTGGGCGAGGAAGAAGACCTCGCGGGCGAACTTCTGCCCGATCTGCTTGGCGTAGTAGGCGCTGCCGTAGCCGCCGTCGAACGAGCCGACGTCGGCATCGGTCTGCTTGAACTTCCCGTGCTCGGCGCTCGCGATGGTGAGGTCGCAGATCGCGTGGAGGGAGTGCCCACCGCCCGCAGCCCAGCCGGGGACGACCGCGATGACGACCTTGGGCATCATCCGGATCAGGCGCTGGACCTCGAGGATGTGCAGCCGCCCCATCGACGCCTGCGCGGCCGCGGGGTCGACGCCCTCTGGCGGTGCGCCCTCGTCGCCGACGTACTGGTAGCCGCTCCGCCCGCGGATGCGCTGGTCGCCGCCGGAGCAGAACGCCCACCCGCCGTCCTTCGGGCTCGGGCCGTTGCCGGTGAGCAGCACGACGCCGACACGGGGGTCCTGCCGGGCGTCGTCGAGAGCGCGGTAGAGCTCGTCGACCGTGCGCGGGCGGAAGGCGTTGCGGACCTCGGGACGGTCGAAGGCGACCCGGACGATGCCCTTGGAGACGTGCTTGTGGTACGTGATGTCGGTGAACTGCTCCCCGATCGGAGCGGTGGTCCAGACGTCGGGGTCGAACAGGTCGGAGACGGGAGCAGCCATGCTCCCAACGTACCGCCGGGCGTCTGGCGGGTCAGGCGCCCATGTCGGTCAGGATCTCCGGCGCGACGAACACCATGATCACGATGAGGATCACGGGGTTCGCGAAGAACGCCAGGACGACCCCGACGGCGCCGTACCAGCGTCCGAACGAGCCGACGGCGGCGACGAACCCGAGCACGGCGGCGATGAGCGTCAGGAACACGACGACGAAGCAGATCCCGAAGGCGAAGTTC
The DNA here is from genome assembly GCF_003234895.2 of Curtobacterium sp. MCBD17_026. Lineage (NCBI taxonomy): Bacteria > Bacillati > Actinomycetota > Actinomycetes > Micrococcales > Microbacteriaceae > Curtobacterium > Curtobacterium sp. MCBD17_026. The sequence goes on from NZ_CP126281.1 coordinate 2,573,612, forward strand.
GTGTCACCGCCCATGAAGACGGCGAAGGCACTGGCGTCGACCGCGGCGGAGACGACGGCGAGGCCGAGTGCGATCTTGCCGACGACGGGGTTGCGGCGCTTCGTGGCACCCGTCTGCCGCACGTCGACGGTGTTGCGCTGCATGAGGCGGGCGAAGTCGTCGGAGTCGCGCCCGGGGGCCGCCGCGGGTCGAGCGCCCGCTGCCGGACGGCCTGCGGTTGCCGCTGCCGGTCGGGCTCCGGCCGCCGGACGAGCTCCGGCCACCGGTCGGGCTGCGGCGCTCGACGGGTCGGACGGGCGCTGCGATGCGCGCTGCTGTGCTGCGCGCTGCCGCGGATCCACCGCCACCGAGCCTCCATCGTTCCGGGTCGTTCCCCTCGCCGACCGAGGCCGACCGATGCATGCTAGTGCCCCGCCCTGGCGGTCCCCTCCGAGGAACCGGCAGGCCCCCTGGGTGCGGTGGGAGGATGGCGGACGTGCTCCCCGACCTCGCCGAACTCCTCGCCGACGCCCACGTGGTGGCCCTGCCGATGCGGGTGCGGTTCCGCGGCATCACCACGCGCGAGGCGGTCGTGCTGCGCGGCCCCGCAGGCTGGACCGAGTTCTCGCCGTTCGTCGAGTACGACGACGCCGAGGCCGCCGCCTGGCTGCGGGCCACCGTCGACTTCGGGTGGACGGACCACGAACCGGCCGCCGACTCCGTGCCGGTCAACGCCACCGTCCCGGCGATCGCCGCCGACGACGTCGCCGACCTGCTCGCTCGGTACCCCGGCTGCACCACCGCCAAGGTCAAGGTCGCGGAGCCCGGCACGACCGTCGACGACGACGTCGCCCGTGTCGCCGCAGTCCGCCGGGTGATGGGGCCCGAGGCCGCGGTCCGGGTCGACGCGAACGGGCTGTGGAGCGTCGAGCAGGCCGCCGCGGCACTGGAGCGGCTCGCACCGTTCGACCTGCAGTACGCCGAGCAGCCCTGTGCGACGGTGCCCGAACTCGCCGAGCTCCGGTCGCGCGTCAGCGGCCTCGGGGTCCGGGTCGCCGCGGACGAGAGCGTCCGGAAGGCGAGCGACCCCCTCGCCGTCGCACGGGCCGGTGCCGCCGACGTCCTGGTCGTGAAGGCCCAGCCGCTCGGCGGGATCACCGCGGCCCGTGGCGTCATCGCCGACGCCGGGTTGCCGTGTGTCGTCTCCAGCGCGCTCGACACCTCGGTCGGGCTCGGGATGGGCGCGTTCCTGGCCGCCGCGGCGATGACCCCCGGGTACGCCGCAGGGCTCGGGACTGCTGCGATGTTCGCCGGGGACGTCACGGCCGCTCCGCTGCTGCCGGTCGGCGGTCGGGTGCCGGTGCGCCGGGTCGACGTCGCGCGGGAGCTGGTGGACCGGCACGCCGCGTCGCCGGAGCGCACGGCGTGGTGGCGTGAGCGGGTGGCGCGCGTGCACGCCCTGCTCGCCGCCGCCGGGTAGCGCAGGCGCCGCGTCCTCACGAGACGCCGTCGTCTCCGCAAGACGCCGGCGTCTCCTTTCGGCGCCGCCACGTCATCGAGACGCCGCCACGTCATCGAGACACCGCCGAGTCATCGAGACACCGCCGAAACCTGCGGCGTCTCGCCGACGACGCGGCGTCCCACCGACACGACGGCGTCTTCCTGGCCTTGCACGCGGCCGCACGACGGACGGGAGGCACGGTGCCAGCTGGCACCGTGCCTCCCGTCCGGTCGTGGGCGCGACCAGGGCCGCGTCAGCGACCCGTGGTGCTCACAGACCCGAGTAGCTGTGCAGGCCCTTGAAGAAGACGTTCACGACCGAGAAGTTGAACATCACCGCGGCGAAGCCGATGAGGGCCAGCCAGGACGACCGCGCCCCGCGCCATCCGCGGGTCGCACGGGCGTGGATGTAGCCCGCGTAGACGACCCAGATGATGAAGGTCCAGACCTCTTTCGTGTCCCAGCCCCAGTACCGACCCCAGGCGCGTTCGGCCCAGATCGCACCGGCGATGAGGGTGAAGGTCCAGAGGACGAAACCGACGAGCAGGACGCGGTAGGTCAGGACCTCGAGCCGGTCGGCGTCGGGCAGCGTCGCCATGAAGCGGAGCTTGCCGGAGGCCGTGCGGCCCTGGCGGTACGTCTGCACGAGCTGTGCCACCGCGAGCCCCGCGCCGAGCGCGAAGAACCCGGTGCCGGCGATCGCCACGAAGACGTGGATGACGAGCCAGTACGACTGCAGGGCCGGCTGCAGCGGGACGACGGGGACCCAGTAGTTCACCGTCGCGATGCCGAGCAGGATGATCGTCAGGCCGGTGATGAAGACACCGAGGAACTTCAGGTTCTGCCAGAACTGCACGAGCAGGAAGATCAGGGTGATCAGCGCCGTGCCGGTCAGCGAGAACTCGAACATGTTGCCCCACGGCACACGGTCGGCCGCGATGCCGCGCAGGACGACCGAGGCCACGTGCAGGACGAGCGCGAGGATCGTCATCGCCATGCCGACGCGCTCGAACTTCGTGCCGCGGCCGGCCGAGCCACCCGACGGCGGTGCGGCGACCTGCTCGAGCACGACGGTGCCGCCGCGGACGGTCGCGACCGTCTTCGCTCCGCGTGCCGACGCGGCGCTGGCCGTGTCGGCCGAGCTGTCGTCGGCGCCCGCGTCCTTCGTGGCGGCCGTGACCTCGCCGGAGCGTTTGGCCATGTCGAGGGCGAACGAGATGAACGCGACCACGTACACCGCCATCGCGGAGTACGTGAGCACGACCGAGTAGGTCGCGAGGTTCGTGGTCATGTCGTTCACTGGGGCATCCTAACTCCGAGGTCCGACGTGTGGCGCTGTGCGATGTCCGCGACGGCCCGTTCGAGGTTCGGGTCCTCGCCGCGTGCGAGTCCGGCGTACTCGAGGTCGTACTCGCCGTCCTGCGCGTCGCGACGCGGGACGACCTTCACCCAGACGCGGCGGCGCGGGACGAACAGCGAGGTGAGCAGACCGAGGGTGGAGAGCAGGGCGAACCCGCCCACCCAGAGCTGCGAGGGGTCGTGGTGGACGTCGAGGGAGACGTACCGCTTGACGCCGTCGAAGGTGATCGACCCGGCGCCCTCCGGCAGCTTCTTCGTCTGACCGGGCTCGAGCGCGATGCTGGCGGTGTCCGACTGCCGTCCGGCGATCTGGTCGAGACCCTTGGTGCTGAGCGTGTACACGCTCTGCGGCACACCGCTGTCGAGCCCGAGGTCGCCCGTGTAGACCTGCAGCGTCAGCAGCGGGTTCTGGGTGTCCGGGTAGGCACTCGAGTACGCGCCGCTCGCGAGCTTCGACGCGGTGGGGTAGAAGAACCCGACCATGCCGAGCTGGTCCGGCTTCGCGTCCGGCACCTTGATGACGCCGGTGGAGGTGTAGTTCGCGTCCTCCGGCAGGAACGGCACGACGTCCTTGAACGCCACGTCGCCGTCGCCGTCGCGCACCGTGACCTGCATCGCGTAGCCGTTGCCGAGCAGGTAGACGTTCGTACCCCCGACGTGCAGCGGTTCGTTCACACCGAGGCGGCTCGTCTTCGGCTCGCCGCCCTTCTCGGTGCTCGTGACGGTGGCCGAGTAGTCGAGCGCCTGGCCGAGGGCGTCGAGGTTGCGCTCCTCGTACTTCGTCACGAACTTGTCGAGCCGGAGGTTGTAGCCCTTCAGGTCGGTCTGCTGGAACCATCGGCCGGGGTTGAACGAGTCGTACGAGCCGAGCACGTTCGAGAACGTCTGACCCTCGACCAGCAGGCGCTGTCCGGTGAAGCCGAACCCGCCGCCGACACCGACCGCCAGGAGCACGCCGACGAGGGCGGCGTGGAACACGAGGTTGCCGGTCTCGCGCAGGTAGCCGCGCTCCGCGCTCACCGAGTCGCCGAACCGCTCGACGCGGTACCCGGACCGCTTCAGGATCGCCATCGCGCGCGTCACCGCGTGCTCGGCGGACGGGAGGCCCGTGGTCGCGTCGATCCCGGTCGTCCCGTCGATCATCGCGTCCGGCTGCACCGCCACGGTGCGGAAGCCCGCCAGTCGCGCCAGGCGCGCCGGGGTCCTCGGCGGACGTGTCCGCAGTGCCTGCCAGTGGTGCTTCGTGCGGGGCACGATGCAGCCGATGAGCGAGATGAAGAGCAGCAGGTAGATCGCGGAGAACCACACCGAGGTGTAGGTGTCGAAGACCTGGAGCTTGTCGAGGACCGGGTAGAGCTGCGGGTGGTCCGCCTTGTACTGCACGACGCCGTTCGGGTCGGCGGTGCGCTGCGGGACGAGCGAGCCCGGGATCGCCGCGAGGGCGAGCAGCATGAGCAGGAACAGCGCCGTGCGCATGCTCGTCAGCTGCCGCCAGAAGAACCGGAGGTACCCGACGAAACCCAGCCTCGGCTGGTTGACGCCGCCGTCGGTGGGGCCGGAGCCGTCGACGTGGTCGGACGGTCGCTGCGGGTCGGAGGCGCTGTCGGCCCCGTCGCCTGCGCCCGTCGGGATGTGCTCGTTGAGGTCAGACCGCGGGGACAAAGCTCTGGATCACCGCCCCGACGCTCGACATGACGGCCGACCAGATACCGGTGACCATGAGCAGACCGATGACGATCAGGATCGCTCCTCCGATGATGTTGACGGTGCGCATGTGACGCTTCACCGCCGCGACGGCCCCCGTGGCCCAGCCCGCGCCGAGGGCGACGAGGACGAACGGGATGCCGAGCCCGAGGCAGTACGCCACCCCGAGCCACATGCCCTGCCAGGCGCTGCCCGACTGGACACTGAGCAGGTTGATGGCCGCCAGGGTCGGGCCGAGGCACGGGGTCCAGCCGAGGCCGAACACGATGCCGAGCAGGGGGGCGCCGAGGAGCCCGGTGGCCGGGGTCCAGCCGGGCTTGATGGTGCGCTGCAGGAACGTGAACCGACCGACGAACACCAGGCCCATCGCGATCACGACGACCCCGAGGACCTGCGTGATGAGGTCGCGCCAGCGGACGAGCCAGAAGCCGAGCGCCCCGAACACGGTGGTGTACGCCACGAACACCGCGGTGAACCCGGCGATGAACAGCAGCACGCCGAGCACCACACGGCCCCGACGCTGCCCGCCCTCGGCGACACCGCCGACGTACCCGAGGTACCCCGGAACGAGCGGCAGCACGCACGGGGACAGGAACGACACGAGCCCGGCGAGCGCCGCCACGGGCAGCGCCACGGCCATCTGGCCGCTCAGGATCGCGTCGGCGAAGGGGTTGGAGGTCACGGGTCAGGAGGCCTTGCCGGCGTCGAGCTCGTCGCTGACCAGGGTCTTCAGGATGCTCGTGCCGTCGATCGCGCCGAGCACCCGGGCAGCGACGCGCCCCTTGGTGTCGAGGACGATCGTGGCGGGCACCGCGTTCGGTGCGATCTGCCCGGACATCGCCAGCTGCATCGTGCCCGTGCGCTGATCGAGGACGGTCGGGTACTGCACGTCGAAGGTGCGCTCGAAGGCGGCCGCGGTCGCTGCTTCGTCACGCACGTTGACACCGATGAAGGCGACGTCGTCGGCGTCGGCGTAGTCGTCGTGGACCTGGTTGAGGTACTTCGCCTCGGCACGGCACGGCGGGCAGCTGGCGTACCAGAAGTTCAGGACGACGACCTTGCCACGGAGGTCCTTCGACGAGACGGTGTCACCGTTCGAGTCCTCGGCCCGGAAGGTGACCGGGTCGGTGCGGTCCTTCGCGGAGACCTCGGTCACGGCGCCGTCACCGGAGATGTAGTTCTGGGTCGTGCCGTTGCCGTACTGCTTCGCGATGCCGCCGCTGTCCGACGAGCAGCCGGACAGGACGAGGACGGCGGCCACGGCCGTGGCTGCGAGGACCGCGAACCGCTTGCTGATGACGCGCGCACTGCTCGTGCTGTTCACACTGCTCCTTCGTCGACGGCGGTCGCGCGCAGTTCCTGCGCGGGGTCCGCGTACCCGACCTCGGTGAACCGACCGGTCGACGTGGCGGGCACACGTTCGACGGTGGTGATGCTCGACAGGTCGCAGCGGCGCTTGCGCGGGTCGTGCCACAGGGGCTCCCCCGCGAGCTTCCGGTGGACCATCCAGATCGGCAGCTGGTGGCTGACCAGGACGACGTCGCCCTCGTCCACGCTCTCCCACGCCGTGGTCATGGCCGCGAGCATGCGGTTGGCGATCGACTCGTACGCCTCGCCCCAGCTGGGACGCAGCGGGTTCGCGATCCACGGCCACTCCGCCGGGCGGCCGAGTGAGCGCTTCGTGAACCCGGGGGGCTGCCCCTCGTAGCGGTTCGTCGGTTCGATCAGGCGCTCGTCGAGCGTCACGTCGAGCCCGTAGGCGGCCGACCAGGGTGCGGCGGACTCCTGCGTGCGCTGCAGCGGGGACGCGACGATCCGACGCACGTCGACGCCGGCGTCCTTCCATGCCGTGGCGGAGGCCTGGGCCATCCGGGTGCCGAGTTCGCTCAGCCCGAAGCCCGGGAGCCGGCCGTAGAGGACGCGGCCCGGGTTGTGCACCTCTCCGTGCCGGACGAGGTGGAGACGGGTCGCGGGCATGGGTTCCAGTGTAGGTCGCCCCGTGGTTCCCACCGCCCCCTCAGGGGATTCACCGGATGCGGAAGCGCTCAGCCGCCGAGCTCGCCGGAGAGCCGTCCGTGCAGCGCGATCGACCCCGTGTCGAGGTTCACCACCTCGACGGTCGACCCGTGCTTCGCGAACCGTTGTTCGACCCCGTCGAGCGCTGCGACCGTGGACGCGTCGAACACGTGCGCGTCGGCCAGGTCGATGATCACGTGCTCGGGGTCCTCGGCGTAGGAGAACCGTGTGACGAGGTCGTTCGACGAGGCGAAGAACAGCGCCCCGCGGACCCGGTACCGCACGGTGCGGTCGTCGACCGGCTCGCGGACCACGGTCACCACGTGCGCCACCCGTCGGGCGAAGACCAGGGCCGCCACGACGACGCCGACGAGCACCCCGGTGGCGAGGTTCTCGGTCACGACGACCACGACGACGGTGACGAGCATGACCGCGGTCTCGCCGAGCGGCATGCGTCGGAGGGTGCGCGGTCGGATGCTGTGCCAGTCGAAGGTCGCGACGCAGACCATGAGCATGACCGCCGTCAGTGCCGCCATCGGGATCTGGGCCACGAGGTCGTGGAGCACGATCGTCAGGACCAGCACCGAGACCCCGGCCGCGAAGGTCGAGACGCGGGTCCGGGCACCCGCGGTCTTCACGTTGATCACCGTCTGGCCGATCATCGCGCAGCCGCCGGTCCCACCGAAGAAGGCGGACGCGATGTTCGCGACGCCCTGACCCCACGACTCGCGCCACTTGCTCGAGCCCGTCTCCGTGATGGAGTCGACGAGCTGCGCGGTGAGCAGGGTCTCGATCAGGCCGACGATCGCGACGCCGAACGCGTACGGGGCGATGATCTGCAGCGTCTCGAAGGTGAACGGCGTCGTGATGCCGCCGAAGCCCGGGAGCGCCGTCGGCAGGGCGCCCTCGTCGCCGACCGTCGGCACGGCGATGCTGAACACCATCGTGAGGCCGGTGACGACGACGACCGCGATGAGCGGTGCGGGGATCGCCTTCGTCAGGAACGGGAAGCCGACGATGATCGCGATGCCGAGAACGGTCAGCGGCCAGACGACGAACGGGACGTCGTCGCCGAGCAGGTTCGGCAGCTGGGCGGTGAAGATGAGGATGGCCAGGGCGTTCACGAACGCGACGTTGACGCTGCGCGGGATGAAGCGCATCAGCCGTGCCACCCCGAGGAACCCGAGCACGAGCTGGAACACGCCACCCAGCACGATCGCGGGCACCAGGTACTCGATCCCGTGCTCCCGGACGAGCGGGGCGATGACGAGGGCCACCGAGCCGGCTGCGGCCGAGATCATCGCCGGGCGACCACCGACGATCGAGATCACGATCGCGATGACGACGCTCGAGAACAGACCGACCGCGGGATCGACCCCGGCGACGACGGAGAACGAGATCGCCTCGGGGATGAGGGCCAGCGCGGTGACGATGCCGGCCAGGACCTCTCGGGTGAGCATGCGGGGCGAGCGGAGGGCGGCGAGGACGCTCGGGGCCGCCGGCGCGTGTGTGATCACGGACATCGATCGGAACTCTACCCTCACGTGAGGGTAGAGTCGTACGCCGTGAACACCAGCGACGTCCCCGACACGATGCACATCGGCGAACTCGCCGACCGCGCCGGCATGTCCCTGCGCACCATCCGGCACTACGACGAGGTCGGGCTGCTCGTACCGAGCGGCCGCACCACCGGCGGGTTCCGGGTCTACACGGCGCAGGACCTCGAACGGTTGCTCGTGATCCGCCGGATGAAGCCGCTCGGGTTCACGCTCGACGAGATGGCCGAGCTGCTCCGCGTGGTCGACGCCCTCGCGACGAAGGACCCCGAGGACGAACCGGCGCTGGCGGCCCGCCTCGACGCGTACCTCGAGGACGCCCGAGCCCGTCACGCCAAGCTCGTCGAGCGGGCCGGCATGGCCGAGGAGTTCATCGGCACGCTCGGGTCACTCCGCGCTTCGCTCCCCTGAACGCTCGTACCGCGCAAGCCATCGCCGTTCGGCCTCGGCGGCTGCTTCCGGGGTGTACTCCAGACGGGCTTCCACCCGCTCGAACATGGCGATCATCTTCCGCGCCTTCCGTTTCGGGTACGCGTCGAGGATCACCTGGTTGAGCCGGGCCTGAGCACGTTGACGTTCTTCACCCGTCATGTGCATGAACATCCGTTGCATCGCGCTCCTCTTGTCCGAGTGTTCGTACCAGGACACTCACACCCGGATCATCGACCCGTCCATGAATCTGAATGTCGTACATCGCGCCGGCCACCATCCGACCGATCTCGGCCTTGCCGACGTCGTCAGACGAGACCATGTCGGCTGCCCAGACGACCTGTTGCCACACGTACGCTCGCTCGATCGCGCGCTGCTCTCGCCGCCACCGCATGAACGACCAGATCGTCGCCGTCGTGGTGCCGCCGAGCGCCAACAACGACGCGACCGCCGTCGCGACCGCCGCAGGCGGCCAGGTCGCGAGTTCCCCTGTCCCCGTCCCCACCCGGTCCCCCTCTCGTCCCGCGACCCGGCCACGTCGAGAACGCTACGGAGTCCACGCTCGCCGCCACGGGCCTCCCGGCATTCGGTGGAGAACGCCGGACGCAGGCGGCCCTGTGGAGGGAGGAACCCTGCCGCCCACGCCTCCGGACGCAGGCGGTTAGACTCGACCACCGTGATCGAACGCACCCGCATCGCCGACCTGGCAGCCCTCCCCGACGGTCCCGTCTCCGTGGCCGGATGGGTCGAGACCGTCCGAGACCAGAAGAAGGTGCAGTTCGTCGTGCTGCGCGACGAGACCGGCGCCGTCCAGCTCGTGAACCCGGCGACGCGCGAGGCCGAGGACGGCGACGACGCCGCACAGTCCGCCCTCGCGACCACCAACGAGATCTCCGGCCTGGCGCACGGCACCTTCGTGCACGTCACCGGCACGCTGAAGCACGACGAGCGCGTGAAGCTCGGCGGGCTCGAGGTCAAGATCGGTGCGCTGCAGGTGGTGAGCGCCGCGATCCCGGAGACCCCGATCGCCGACGACTCGTCGCTCGACAAGCGTCTCGACTGGCGCTTCCTCGACCTGCGCAACCGCAAGCAGAACCTGATCTTCCGCATCCAGACGACCCTGGAGCACGCGTTCCGCACGTACTGGGTCGACCGCGACTACATCGAGATCCACACGCCGAAGCTGATGGCGTCGGCGTCCGAGTCGCGCGCCGAGCTGTTCCAGCTCGAGTACTTCGAGACGACCGCCTACCTGGCGCAGTCCCCGCAGAACTTCAAGCAGATGGCGCAGCCGGCCGGCTTCGGCGCCGTGTTCGAGATCGCCGACGCCTTCCGCGCCGACCCCTCGTTCACGAGTCGCCACGCCACCGAGTTCACCAGCGTCGACGCCGAGTTCTCGTGGATCGAGTCCCACGAGGACGTCATGGCGATGCACGAAGAGGTCCTGGTCGCCGGCATCACCGCCGTCAAGGAGAAGTACGGCAAGGACATCGAAGAGGTCTTCGGCTTCGAGCTGCAGGTCCCCGCGACGCCGTTCCCCCGCGTGACCCTGGCCGACGCGCGCAAGATCGTCGCCGACAGCGGCTACGACGTCGTCCGCGCCGACGGTGACCTGGACCCCGAGGGCGAGCGCCGCGTCGCCGCCTGGGCGAAGGAGCACCACGGCTCCGAGTTCGTGTTCGTCACCGAGTACGACGCCTCGATCCGGCCGTACTACCACATGCGCAAGCCCGGCGACCCGTCGGTCACCAACAGCTACGACCTCATCTTCAACGGTGCCGAGATCTCCACGGGCGCCCAGCGCGAGCACCGCGTCGACGTGCTCGAGGCGCAGGCCGTCGAGAAGGGCCTCGACCCGGAGGAGCTCGGCTGGTACCTCGACTTCTTCCGCTACGGCGTCCCGCCGCACGGCGGCTTCGGCATGGGCCTCGCCCGCGTGCTGATGCTCATGCTCGGTGAGCCGTCGATCCGCGAGGTCACGTACCTGTTCCGTGGCCCGACGCGCCTGACCCCGTAGTCCCGGCGCGCGGCGACGCAGCGCGCACATGGTGAGCAGGAATGGTCGCCTCCCGGTGCGGGAGGCGACCATTGCTGCTCACGAAGCGCAAGACGCGAAGCGACGAGCGCGCTCGGACTGGAGGCCCGGCTCAGCTCTGCCAGTCGATGGCGGCCCGTGCCGTGACCAGTTCGCGGATCGCCGCTGCCGCGGCCTGGTGCTCCGGGTGCACCTGGTACGCATCGAGCCCGGCGAGGTCGTCGAAGCTGGCGACCACGGCGACGTCGTGGTTCTTGTCCGGGTAGGCGACGTTCTCGACGACCTCGAGCGAGCGGATCGACTCGACGGTGCCGACCAGACCGGTCAGGAGTTCGCGGATGCGGGCGATCGACGCGGTGCGGTCGAGGTCGGTCCGCAGGGACCAGGAGACGACGTGGGAGATCATGCGCGGGCCTCGGCCTTCTCGAGCGCACGTGCGAGCCGGTCGGCGTCGACGTGCCAGTTGCTGTGGACGCGCCCGTCGATCAGCACGACCGGGATGTCCTCCGCGTACTCCTGGCGGAGGGCATCGTCGTCGAGGATCGAGCGTTCCTGCAGGGTGACCCCCGGGTGGTCGGCGACGACGCGTTCGACCACGGGTCGGGCGTCATCGCAGAGGTGGCATCCGGGCTTCGTCAGGAACGTCACTGCGGGCATGGTTCCAGCGTAGTCCGGGAACGCGAAAGCCCCGGCGAACCGGGGCTTCTCGTGCAGGTCCTCCGACCTGCGCAGACCTGTGAGGGTCTACTTCTTGTTGCGGCGCTGGTGACGCGTCTTGCGAAGGAGCTTGCGGTGCTTCTTCTTCGCCATGCGCTTACGACGCTTCTTGATGACAGAACCCATGTGGACCTCGCTCGGACTGATGCTGATGTACGGACACCGGGCCGAAGAGACCGCGGAAAATCAACCTGCCCGAGTCTACCGGCTGCCCGCTGTGATGTCGAACGCGTGCTCAGCCGACGTCCGCCACGCCACCGCGCAACACGTCGGCGACGGCCGACTCGGGGACGCGGAAGGAGCGGCCGAAGCGGATGGCGGGGAGCTCCCCGGCGTGCACCATCCGGTACACGGTCATCTTCGAGACGCGCATCATCTCGGCGACCTCAGCGACGGTGAGGAAGCGCACGTCGTCGAAACTGCCGGTCATGGTCCGCCTTCGGGGCTCGCACGCGCGCTGCGCACGGGAGTGGTGTGACCTGTGTGGTCAGTGGCAACTGTAGAGGCGCGTGCGACCCGGTGTCCAGGATCAGTCCACGCCCGGTGCGCACCGACCGTGCCGCGGGCTCAGTCCTCGTCGCCCCGCCGGGTGAAGCGCTTGCGGCTGCGGTCGACGACGCGCTCCCAGCCCTGCTGCGCTCCGGAGATCGCCGCGGTGGCCCGGTACGACGCCTCGGCCATCACACGGCCGAGTTCGGTGCCCACCTCGACGGTCGCCTTGCCGGCCGCGCCGTTCCGGCGGATCGACACCGGTTGGCCGTCCGGCGTCCACGCCGTGGTGGCCGGGGTGCCGTCGGCGTCGACCGCGCCCGTGAACGGCAGGACCCAGTCCTCCAGGCGCACGAGCGGCTCCGGGTCGAGCCGGTAGTAGCGGTGCTGCCCTTCTTCGCGACTGGTGACGAGACCGATGTCGCGCAGGACACGCAGGTGCTTCGACACCGTGGGTTGGCTGACCCCGAGGCGTTCGACGAGCTGGCCGACGCTGAGCTCCCCGCCGGTGGCGTCCGAACCGTAGGCGGACAACAGCGTGCCGAGCAGCTCGCGCCGGGTCGGGTCCGCCACGACGGAGAAGATGTCGGCCATGGGGCAAGGCTAGCCGGGGCACCACGGATGTACCATGACGAACCGTCCCGGCCCATGTCCTCGGAGGCATACGCATGCTCGACCGAACCGAGCCGATCCCGCACCACGTGAGTGTCGGCCGACGGCGAGCGAGCCGGATCGCGACGGTGCTGCGCTCGTCGCCGTCCCGACTGGCGATCGTCGTGTTCATCGCGCTGATCTTCCTGTTCACGGTGCTCTTCATGACGCCGTGGGCCACGGTGGACCGCAGCAGCACCCACTTCGCGGACGCCCTCTTCACCGCGGCCTCGGTGGTCTGCGTCACCGGCTTGTCCACGGTCGACATGGCGACGCACTGGTCGGTGTTCGGCAAGGTCCTGGTGGTCATCGGCACGCAGATCGGCGCGGTCGGTGTGCTGACCTTCGCGTCGATCCTCGGCCTGTTCGTCACCCGGAAGCTCGGCCTGCGCGCGAAGCTCATGGCGGCGGGCGACTCGAACCCGCTCCGCACCCACCACGGCGCCGTGCCCGAGGGACAGGCCGTCCGGCTCGGCGAGGTCGGCACCCTGCTCGCGACCGTGGCGGTGAGCACGCTGTCGATCGAGATCGTCCTCGGCCTGCTGCTCCTGCCGTCGGTGCTCATCGCCGGCATCCCGTTCTGGACCGCGGTCGGCGACTCCTTCTACTACGCGGCGATGGCCTTCACGAACACCGGGTTCGCCCCGAACGCCGACGGCCTCGACCCGTTCGCCCACGACTACTGGTTCCTGTCACTCCTGATGGTCGGCGTCGTGGCCGGGTCCATCGGGTTCCCGGTGATCCGTGCCCTGACGAAGCAGCTGCGCACCCCGCGGCGCTGGCCGATCCACGTCAAGCTCACCCTGGCGACGAGCGCGGTTCTGCTCCTCGGCGGCGCGGCCGTCTACATCGCGCTCGAGGCGTCGAACCCGACGACCTTCGGCGAGGAGGGCGCCGGGCGCACCGCGTTCCAGGCGCTCTTCCTGTCGACGATGACCCGCTCGGGAGGCTTCTCGCTCGTCGACTTCGACCAGCTCAACGGCTCGAGCCTGCTCGTGACCGACATGCTCATGTTCATCGGAGGCGGATCCGCCTCGACTGCCGGCGGCATCAAGGTGACGACCCTCGCGGTGCTGTTCCTGGCCGCGGTCGCCGAGGCGCGCGGCCGCCAGAGCATGGAGGCCTTCGGTCGCCGGATCCCGAGCGACGTCCTGCGGGTCGCGGTGGCCATCGTGCTCTGGGGAGCGACGATCGTGGCCGTCGCGACCGTGGTGCTCCTGCAGATCACCGACGACTCGCTCGACCGTGTGCTGTTCGAGGTGATCTCGGCGTTCTCGACCAGCGGTCTGTCCTCCGGCGTGTCCGCGAACCTGCCGGAATCGGGCAAGTACGTGCTCGCCGCCACCATGTTCCTCGGCCGGGTCGGTACAGTGACCATCGCCGCTGCCCTGGCCGCCAGCCAGAGCCGGCAACTGTTCCGCCGTCCCGAGGAGAGGCCGATCGTTGGCTGACCGCACCCGTTCGTCGCACCAGCACGGTGCCATCAGTCACGACGCTCCCGTCCTCGTCATCGGGCTCGGTCGCTTCGGGGCCGCCACCGCCGGGCAGCTCGAACGCCAGGACCGCGAGGTGCTCGTCGTCGACACCGACGCCGGACTGGTGCAGAAGTGGTCCGACCGGGTCACCCACGCGGTGCAGGCGGACGCGACCGACATCGACGCGCTCCGGCAGATCGGCGCGCAGGACTTCGCCATCGCCGTCGTCGGCACGGGCAGCGACCTGGAATCGAGCGTGCTCATCACGGCGAACCTGGTCGACCTCGGCGTCCCGCAGATCTGGGCGAAGGCGATCAGCCGCTCACACGGCACGATCCTGTCCCGCATCGGCGCCAACCACGTCGTCTACCCCGAGCGTGAGGCCGGCGAGCGCACGGCGCACCTGGTGTCCGGCCGGATGCTCGACTTCATCGAGTTCGACGACGACTTCGCCGTGGTCAAGATGTTCCCGCCGCGCGCGGTCCGCGGCAAGGACCTCGCCACCACCGTGATCCGCACGCGCTTCGGCCTGACCGTGCTCGGCATCAAGCCGCCCGGCAACCCGTTCGTGCCGGCGACGCCGGACAGCGTCATCGGCGAGGACGACGTCATCATCGTCTCGGGTTCCGAGACCGACCTGGAGCGCTTCGCCGCGTACGAGTAGCGACCGCAGGACGGACGGGAGGCCCGTGGCGGTGTCGCCCCGGGCCTCCCGTCCGCACTGTGGCTGCGTCCACGACGCGGTGTGCGTCTACGACGCGGCGATCTCCTCGGCACGCGCGATCGCGGCACGCGACGCACGCAGCAGCGTGTCCGCCAGGTCGGCGTCCTGCAGCACCGCGACTGCCCGCTCCGTCGTGCCCTTCGGGCTCGTCACCGCACGGCGCAGGTCGGCGGGCTCACGGCCCGACCGCTCGAGCAGCTCGACCGCGCCGCGGACGGTGCCCTGCACCATCGTCGCCGCCTGCTCGTGGGTGAACCCGAGCTCCTCGGCGGCACGCTGCCACTGCTCGACCAGCAGGAAGACGTAGGCGGGACCGGAGCCGGACACGGCGGACAGTGCGTCGAGCTGCGCCTCCGGCACCTCGATGACCTCGCCCGAGGCGGCGAACACCGACGAAGCCAGTGCGACGGCCTCGGCGTCGGCCGAGGTGCCCGCGCTGATGCCGGTGACGCCGTGGCCGACGCCGATCGGGGTGTTCGGCAGGGCACGGACGACCCGGACGCCGGCGGGCACCCGAGCCTCCATGCTCGCGGTGGTGGTGCCGACGGCGACGCTGACCAGGACGGCACCGGGCTCCAGGTCGTCGGCGACCTCGTCGAGCAGGTCCGCGATCATGTACGGCTTCACGCCGACCACGACGAGGGCCGCGCCACGGACGGCCGCCCGGTTGGCGTCGGGGTCGGTGTCGCTCGCGGTGGCGTCGAGGCCGCGCTCCCGGTGGGCAGCAGCGGACGCCTCCGACTTCGTGGTGAGGGTCACGGTGGCCGGGTCGAGTCCCGCGGCGAGCAGGCCGTCGAGGACCGCGCCGGACATGGAGCCGACGCCGAGCAGGGCGGTGCGGGGCAGGTCGATCGTCATGCTCCCGACCCTACCGACGCGACCCGCCTAGGATCGTGTCGCAGACCACGAGAAGGGGACAGCTGTGAGCGCTTCCGGAGGCACGAAGGCGATCTTCGCCGCACTCGGTGCCAACATCGGCATCGCGATCGTGAAGTTCATCGCGGCGGCGATCAGCGGATCGGCGTCGATGCTGGCCGAGGGCGTGCACTCCCTGGCCGACTCCGCGAACCAGCTCCTGCTGCTGCTCGGTGGCCGCAAGGCCCGGCGAGCGGCGGACCAGGAGCACCCCTTCGGCTACGGGCGTGAACGCTACGTGTACGCGTTCGTCGTCTCCATCATCCTGTTCTCGGTCGGCGGTGTCTTCTCGCTCTACGAGGGCATCGAGAAGCTCGCCCACCCGCGCCCGCTCGAGAACTGGTGGCTCCCCCTCGTCGTGCTCGTCATCGCCATCGGTCTCGAGGGCTTCTCGCTCCGCACCGCCCTGCACGAGGCCCGACCGCAGAAGGGTTCGCAGAGCTGGGTGCAGTTCGTGCGCCGTGCGAAGGCCCCCGAGCTGCCCGTCGTGATGCTCGAGGACACCGCGGCCCTGCTCGGCCTGGTCTTCGCCCTGTTCGGCGTCGGCCTGACGGCGATCACCGGCAACGGGGTGTTCGACGCGATCGGCACGATGCTCATCGCGGCGCTGCTCATCGCGGTCGCGGTGGTGCTCGGCATCGAGACGAAGAGCCTGCTCGTCGGCGAGGGCGCGACCGCCGCCGACGTCGAGCGCATCAAGCAGGCGGTGCTCGACGGCCCCGAGGTCGACGCGATCATCCACCTGAAGACCCTGTACCTCGGACCGGACGAGCTGATGGTCGGCGTGAAGGTCGCCGTCGACGGGGACCGCCGGCTCGGTGACGTCGCCGCCGGCATCGACACCGTCGAGCAGCGTGTCCGGAGCGCCGTGCCGATCGCCCGGGTGATCTACGTCGAACCCGACGTCCTGCGCACCGGGCCGCAGCCGCCGACCGAGGCGATCGTCATCCTCGCCGCGGACTGAAGAAGTCGTCGAGCAGCTCGGCACACGCCTGCTCGAGCACGCCCCCGATGACCTCGGAGCGGTGCGGCAGCCGGCGGTCCCTGGCGATGTCGTAGACGCTGCCGCTGGCGCCCGCCTTCGGGTCCCACGCGCCGAACACGACACGGGGCACCCGTGCGGCCATGACGGCGCCGGCGCACATCGGGCAGGGCTCGAGCGTCACGACGAGCGTGTGCTCCTCGAGGTGCCAGTCCCCCGTCACCGCCGCAGCAGCACGCAGCGCCAGGACCTCGGCGTGGGCCGTCGGGTCCTGCCGCGCCTCGCGCTCGTTCCGGCCGGTGGCGACCACGACGCCGTCGCGGTCGAGCACCACCGCGCCGACCGGGACGTCGTCGGTCTCCAGGCACCGTCGGGCCTCGTCGAGCGCACGCTCCATCGCCGGGACGAACGGGCGGGCTGCGGGCTCCTCCACGGGACCTCCTGACGGTCGGCGGCACGCTAGGCTCGACCCTATGCGAGTCCACGTCGCCGACCACCCGCTCATCACCCACAAGCTCTCGGTGCTCCGCGACCGTACGACGCCCTCCCCCACGTTCCGCGCCCTGACCGAGGAACTCGTCACGCTCCTCGCGTACGAGGCCACGCGGGGTGTCCGGGTCACGGCGACGCCGATCGACACGCCGGTGGCGCACACCATGGGCGTCGCGATCGCCAAGCCGCGGCCGCTCGTCGTCCCGATCCTCCGCGCCGGGCTCGGCATGCTCGAGGGCATGGTCAAGCTCGTCCCGACGGCAGAGGTCGGCTTCCTCGGCATGGCCCGCAACGAGCAGACGCTCGAGCCGCAGACCTACGCCGAGCGCCTGCCCGACGACCTGTCCGGTCGGCAGTGCTTCGTGCTCGACCCGATGCTCGCCACCGGTGGCACCCTCGCCGCCGCGATCGACTTCCTGTTCGCCCGCGGTGCGCAGGAGGTCACGTGCGTGTGCATCCTCGGCGCCCCCGAGGGGCTCGCCATGGTCGAGCAGGCCGTCGGCGACCGCAACGTCTCGATCGTCCTCGGTGCGCTCGACGAGAAGCTCGACGAGAACGGGTACATCGTCCCGGGCCTCGGCGACGCCGGCGACCGGCTCTACGGCCTGGCCGAGTAGCGACCACCCACGGACAGGAGGCGCGGTGCCGGTCGGCACCGCGCCTCCTGTCGTCCGTGCGGTCGTGCCCACCGCACCGTCCGTTCCGGGCGTACCAGGTCGATTCGGGCGTACCTGCCCGTTCCGGTCGTACCCGGTCGTTCCGGGCGTACCAGGTCGATTCGGGCGTACCAGGTCGGTTCTTTCCACCCGGTACGCCCGATTCCACTTCCCATCGCGTGCGCAATGGGAAAGAACGGGCGTGGCGCTCGACGCCCGTGCGGTCGCGCCCACCGCACCGTCCGCGCGGACGGTTGACACCGCGTTGGTATACCGCAGATACTCGTCACATGACTGCAACCGTGTCCACCCGCGTCCTCTCCGAGGCGTGCTCCTCCGCAGGGGCAGTGGGGACCGTCGGCGCGATGATGCCGACCATGCCGGTCATGCGTTGTCGAATGTGTGCCTGATCGGCACCCGTTCCAGCCGGATCCCCCGCGACACCACCCCCGTCGCGAGCGAGTGATCCCCCGGGCGACGGACACCGTCGGCGACGCGCACCACGTCACGAGGTCTGTCTCCCGTTCCCCCGGGTCGGCCCCGGTCCGCAGCAGGACCGCAGGGCACATCGGCGTACCGCCGTACCCGGGATGACGCATTCGACACCGGCCGCCGCGCCACCCGCGCACCGGCCACACCGCCCGGAGAACCACCATGTCGCTCACCATCGCCCAGCCCCGCACCTCGCTCCGCACCGCACCGGCCCCGACCGACCTCGGCACCGTGACGCCGATCCGCCCGCGCCCGGCCTCCCCGGCAGCCACCGGACCGGCCGCCGTGCCGACGAGCCCCGTGGTCGCGCCGCAGCGGAACCGCGCGCTCCCCGAGGGCACCGAGGCCCGCGGCTTCGCCCTGTACGTCGGCATCGACGAAGCGAAGGCCGCCGCCGCAGGCACGACCCTGGCCGCGGTGGTCGAGCAGCTGAAGGCCCTCACCGCGCAGCTCGTCCCGTCGTCCGAGACGTACGCGGCCGTCGCCGTCGCCGCCGAGCACTCCGGTGGCCGTGACGTCGACGTCGTCCGCCTCGCCCTGCAGGACCGCTCCGCGGTGGCCGCCCGCAAGCAGGCCGAGAAGCCCGAGCCCGAGGAGACCGGTGTCGTCATCGACATCTCGCGGAAGCGCGTGACCCTCGACGGCGAAGCGGCACCCCTGACCTACAAGGAGTTCGAGCTCCTGCAGTTCCTGGTCCTCCGCGAGGGCCAGACCGTCGACCGCTCCGCGATCATCGAAGGCCTCTGGTCGGACGGCGAGGACGAGACCCCGAACGAGCGCACCATCGACGTGCACGTGCGTCGGCTCCGCTCGAAGCTCGGCGCGTTCGAGGAGATCGTCCGCACCGTGCGGGGCGTCGGCTACCGCTTCGACCGGCACGCGGACGTCGCCGTGCGGTACGCGTCGACCCCGTCGCCCGACCTCTTCTGAGCCTGATCGACTGCTCTTGGTGAACTCGCAGCGAACCGGCCACGGAGAGGCTGGCGCGCCGTTACCGCTTCGTTATACAGTCGGTGGTGCAGACGGTGTTTGCTGTGGCACCGCCTGCGGAATGTGATTGCAGGAAACTCTTGGTGCAAGGGAGAGGGCCGGTCGCCGACAGGCGGCCGGCCCTCGCGCATGTCGCCCGGCTCCTGTCGGACCCCGTCGGTAGTGTGGTCAGACCGTACGACCGGAGGGAACGCGAACGTGAGCGAGACACGCCGCAGTGAGAAGGCGACCGCCGTCGCCGCCTGGGAAGCGCTCTTCCGCGCCCAGGTCGCCGTGATGCGGAGTCTCAACGCGGACTTCCCCGGCGACGAGATCTCCTTCAACGAGTACGACGTCTGCTTCAACCTGTCGACCCAGCCCGGCCGCCGCTGCCGGATGCGCGACCTCACCGGGCACCTGCTCCTCACCCAGCCGAGCGTCAGCCGCCTGGTCGACCGGCTCCTCGCCCGCGGCATCGTCGAGAAGCAGCCGGACCCCACCGACGCCCGCGGCGTGATCGTGGCGCTGACCCCGCACGGCTTCGACGTCTACCGCCAGGTCGCCGTGCAGCACGCGGCGAGCATCGCGCAGCAGGTCGGTGCGGGACTGTCCGACCCCGAACTCCGCACCCTCACCGAACTCTGCACGAAGCTCCGGCTGGCGGTCGGCACCGCACCGGGCCGGCGGTCGACGGCTCGCCCGGTGGCTGCTCCGGATACGGCGACGGTGTGACCGGCGCGATCGTCTGGCTCCGTGACGACCTGCGGCTGTCGGACAACCCCGCGCTCCGTGCGGCGATCGACCACGGTGGTGCCGTCACGGTGGTGGTCGTCCTCGACGAGCAGTCCCCCGGGCTCCGTCCGATCGGTGCCGCGAGCCGCTGGTGGCTGCACCACTCCCTGAGCGCCCTCGACGCCGACCTGCGCGAGCGGGGTTCCCGGCTGGTCCTCCGGCGCGGTGCCGCGGCGACGGTCATCGACCAGCTCGTCGCCGACACCGGGGCGGACGCCGTGTACTGGAACCGCCGGTACGGCGCCGTCGAGCGGGACATCGACGCCGGCATCAAGGCGGCCCTGCACGACCGTGGTGTCGAGGCACACAGCTTCGCGGCGAACCTGCTCTGGGAACCGTGGACCGTGCTCACCGGGCAGGGCGAGCCGTACAAGGTCTTCACCCCGTTCTGGAACGCCGTCCAGGCACTGCCCGAACCGCGCCACCCCCTGCCCGACCCCGACGACCTGCCGGCTGCGGCCGACGTCACCGGTGATGCTCTGGCCGACTGGGCACTGCTGCCGACGAAGCCCGACTGGGCCGGCGGGCTCCGTGACGCCTGGACCCCGGGTGAGCAGGGCGCCCGGCAGCAGCTCGAGCACTTCGTCGAGCACGCGCTCGAGGACTACGACCAGCGCGACGAGCCCGCGATGGAAGCCACCAGCAGCCTCTCCCCGTTCCTGCGGTGGGGCGAGATCAGCCCGTACCAGGTGTGGCACCGCCTGCACGAGCGGCTCGAGCCCGCGCAACGCCAGAACGCCGCCGCGTTCCTCCGCCAGCTGGCCTGGCGGGAGTTCAACTGGAACGAGTACTTCCACTGCGACGACATCGCCACCGTCAACGTCCGTCGGAACTTCGACGCGTTCCCGTGGCGCGACCCGGAAGCGGCCGAGCTCGACCGCTGGCGGCAGGGTCTGACCGGCTTCGACCTGGTGGACGCGGGCATGCGCGAGCTCTGGCACAGCGGCGCCATGCACAACCGGGTGCGGCTGGCCGCCGGGAGCTTCCTCGTGAAGAACCTGCTCGTCGACTGGCGTGTCGGGGAGCAGTGGTTCTGGGACACCCTGGTCGACGCCGACCCCGCCAACAACGCGGCGAACTGGCAGTGGGTCGCGGGCTCCGGCTTCGACGCCGCCCCCTACTTCCGGGTCTTCAACCCCGACCGGCAACTCGAGCGCTTCGACCCGCACCGCGAGTACGTCCACCGCTGGGTCCCCGCGGACGAGC
The DNA here is from genome assembly GCF_003234895.2 of Curtobacterium sp. MCBD17_026. Classification (NCBI taxonomy): domain Bacteria; kingdom Bacillati; phylum Actinomycetota; class Actinomycetes; order Micrococcales; family Microbacteriaceae; genus Curtobacterium; species Curtobacterium sp. MCBD17_026. Next base: position 2,594,750 of record NZ_CP126281.1, read on the forward strand.
TCCGGCCCGAGCCGATGGTCGACCTGAAGGCGTCGCGGCAGCGGGCGCTCGACGCCTACGAACGGATGCGGCGATCGTGACCGGGGCGCATCCCGCGGTCGCCGCCGTCGTCGACCGGGTCGACGAGGTGTTCCGTGCTCGTGTCCAAGAGGGCATCGCACCGAGCAGCGTGTGGGGCGTGTTCGACCGCTCCGGGCTCGTCGCGTCCGATGGGCACGGCGACCGCGGGGACGGCCGGCGGCCGGACGCCGACACCGTCTACCGCATCGCCTCCTGCACCAAGAGCGTCACCGCCGCGACCCTGCTGACCCTCGTCGCACGGGGTGCGCTCGACCTCGACGCGCCCATCACCGACTTCGTGCCGGCGTTCGGCGCCGTCACCCTGCCGACCCCGGACTCCCCCGTCCCCACGGTGCGGATGCTGCTGACGATGTCGGCGGGCTTCCCCACCGACGATCCCTGGGCCGACCGGCAGGAGTCGATCTCGGACGCCGAACTGGACGAGGTCCTGCGCGGCGGCCTGCTGTTCGACTCGCTGCCCGGCACCCGCTTCGCCTACTCGAACCTCGGCTACGCCTTGCTCGGCCGGGTCGTCGCCGTCGTGACGGGGCAGCCCTTCACCGCGGCCGCCGGCGAAACCGTCCTCCGTCCCCTCGGGCTCACCGACACGGTGTTCAGCGCCGACGAGTCCACCGGGTTCGTCGTCACCGGTGCCCGAGGCCACCAGGGTGGTTGGGAACCCCTGCCGATGACGGGCCCCGGCGCGTTCTCGTCGATCGGCGGGCTCTTCTCGACCGTCCGCGACCTGGCGCGCTGGGCGACGCACCTCGGTTCGGCGTTCTCCGCAGCGCCGGAACCCGGCCCGGTCTCCCCCGCCGACCGCCGGCTCATGCAACAGGCGATGCGGGTCGTCCCGTCGTCCGTCGTCCCGGGTTCGGCCCGCGCGACTGCGTACGGCTTCGGGCTGTTCGTCGAGCAGGACGACCGCTTCGGCGAGCTCGTCTCGCACTCCGGCGGTTACCCGGGCTTCTCCGCGCACATGCGGTGGTCCGTGCGCGACGGCCTCGGGGTCGTCGCGTTCGAGAACGCGACGCAGGCCACGGTGTCCGCGGCCGCGCAGCAGGCGCACGACCTCGTGCTCGACGCGGCGCTGACGGCTCGGACACCCAGCCCATCGGAAGCCGGCACCGACGTGGCCGGAGCGAGCAGCGCGGTGGCGGCGACCACCCGCGCGACGCGAGTCGCACAGGCCGCCGTGACGCGCCTCCTGGCCGACTGGCGCGACGACCTGGCCGACGCGATCTGCACGCCGAACGTCGCCATGGACGTGCCCTACGACCGACGACGGCGGGCGGTGGCACAGGCCGTCGCGGACGTCGGCGCCGACCTCGGTGCAGCACCGGTGTCCGAGTACTCGGCGGCGCCGTCGCACCTGCGCTGGTGGCTCCCCGGCACCTGCGGACGACTGCGCGTCGAGATCCGGCTCGCGCCCGCCGCCGCGGGGCGAGTGCAGACCCTGAACGTCGTCGCCGAACCGTCGGAGCGCTGACCGAGCGCTGACCCGACGGAGCGCCGACCCGGGAGTGCCGACCGAGAACCCGTCGGCTCAGACCGGCGGTCGACCGCCCACGAAGCCGAGTGCCCGCGCGGCGACCCGGGTGCCCTCGCGGGCTGCCGCACCGACGCGGACCGGATCCGTCGCCCACGCACGGACGAACCCGGCGACGAACGCGTCCCCGGCCCCGATGGTGTCGACGACGGTCGCCGGTGTCGCGGGGACCCGGTGGACGCTACGGCCCCGGCGTCCGATGAGCGCGCCGTCGGCGCCGGCCGTGACGACGACCAGTGGGACGTGCTCCGTCAGCCGCCGCACCGCGGTGTCGAGGTCGTCGCCCCCGGCGAGGGCGAGCGCCTCGTGCTGGTCGGGGAAGAGCACGTCGACGCCCCGCAGGGCCTGGAGGAACCGGTTGGCGCCGATCGTCTCGATCACCGCCACCGACGAGGGGTCCACCGCCACGCGCGCCGGCCCCGTCCGGGCGCACGCCACCAGGTCGGCGAGCCGATCGGCCCCGCCGCCGAGCATGGCGGCCCCGGTCAGGTGCACGATGTCGGCGCGGGCGACCACCGACGGCGGGACGTCGGCGGCGCTGATCTTCCCGCTCGCGGCGGGGTCGGACATCGCGGTGCGACCGTGGTCGTTGCGGACCGAGACGACGACCCCGGTGGACGTCATCGCGTCGTACCGCAGGTGGGCACGGACCCCGGCGTCCTCGAGCGCGCGCTCGTGGCGGTACACGTCGTCGACCCCCACCCGGGCGACGACGTCGACCTCGGCCCCGAGCCAGCCGAGCCAGGTGGCCGTGTTGCCACCGGCGCCGGTCGGCCGGTGGCGGATCTCCGCGGCGGGGTCGTGCACCCCGATCCGGTGTGCGGTGGTGTGCACGAGGACACCGTCCAGGACGTCGCCGACGACCAGGAAGCGTTTTCCGGCGCCACGACGGCGGCCCGTGACCACCCGTCCGGCGCGGGTCCCCTCGGGCCGGGACGGCGGCGGAGCGCCCTCGTACGGCATGGACATCCGCAACAGTGTACCGGTAGCCGAGTTTTTCTCCGTTTCTATCGGTGAAAACGGAGGGTTCGCGGAGAGATCACACACGACGACCCATGGTGCAACTGATATACCGGCTGCTAGTATGTGGGCGGTCGCGCGACCACGCCCCAACGACGGAGATGCCATGCCCAGGAAGCCCGACCCCACCCGCAAACCCGCGATCCTCGAGAAGGTCGTCGACCACTTCGTCGAGACCAAGATCGAGGACGTCACGGTCCGGGGCCTCGGCCGCGTGCTCGGGACGAGCGCCTACCCGGTCGTCTACCACTTCGGCTCGCGCGAAGCCCTGATCGACTCCGTCGTCGAACATTTGGCGGCCTCACGGCCGGTGGCGACGCTCGACCCCGGCGCCGACGCGGACGCCCTCGCCGATCACCTGGTCGCGGCCTTCGGCGGGCTCGACGATCCGCACCGCGCGTTGGCCGCGCGACTCACCTTCGAACTCGGGTCGGTCGAGTCCCTCGACGGGCGCGACCGCCAGCGCCGCGCGCACCGCTGCCACCTGGCGGCCATCCGGGCGTGGTGCCGGGCGCACGGTGCCGACCCCGTCCTCGCCGAACGCGCGGCCCAGAACACGGTGATGGCCGCCCGCGGAGCCCAGTGGAGCGCGCTCGTCGACCGCGCGCACACCGAGGCCGACGCCGCACTGCGTCGCATCGCCCACGACCTCGCTTCGAGCACGACCGACCCCGACCGCGCGCTGAGCGCGAACGCGATCGACAACCGGTCGCGAACCCGATGACGGCGTGCGGTCCGGAACGGCACCCGGACCACGAACGGGAGGCACGGTGCCAGCTGGCACCGTGCCTCCCGTTCGTCAGGTGGTCACCGTGGTGACCCGCCGACGCTGATCAGAGCGTGACGAACCGCTGCGACTTCGCGTTCTCGAAACGAGCGGCGACGTTCTCCCAGTCGACGATGTTCCAGACGGCCTTGACGTAGTCCGCCTTGACGTTCAGGTAGTCGAGGTAGAAGGCGTGCTCCCACATGTCGAGCATGAAGATCGGGACGAGACCGAACGGGATGTTGCCCTGCTGGTCGAAGAGCTGGAACGTGGTGAGCTTCTGGCCCACGGTGTCCCAGGCCAGCACGGACCAGCCGGAGCCCTGGATGCCGTTCGCGACGGCGGCGAACTGTGCCTGGAACTTCTCGAACGAACCGAAGAACTCGTCGATCGCCGCGGCGAGCTCGCCCTCGGGGACCTTCGTGTCCGGGCCGAGGTTGGTCCAGAAGATCGAGTGGTTCACGTGGCCACCGAGGTGGAACGCAAGGTCCTTCTCGAGCTTGTTGATCGCACCGAAGTTGCCGGACTCGCGGGCCTCACCGAGCTGCTGCAGCGCGGTGTTGGCACCGGTCACGTAGGCCTGGTGGTGCTTGTCGTGGTGCAGCTGCATGATCTTGCCGCTGATGTGCGGCTCGAGCGCGGCGTAGTCGTACGGCAGTTCCGGCAGGGTGTACTCAGCCATGTGAGGTCCTTTCGATCAGTGGGTTGTGGACGCGGCTCCGCGGCTCACGAGAGCCGGGAACGATCGGTGAGGGAGTGGAATTCCCGGTTGTGGTAGACCAGCGGCTCGCCGCGGTCGGCGCCGACGATGATGTCGAGCACCTCGGCCACGACGACGGTCGAGCTGCCGATGGGCGTCGTCGACAGCGGTCGGCAGCGGAGTGCACTCGCCGCACTCGGCAGGTAGCGGTCGCCGGACGGCAGGGTGCCCCAGATCGGGTCATCGGCGGCCGGGCTGCCGGTCGAGGCGAAGCGCTTGGCGAGTGCGACCCCGAGGGAGTCGACCAGGTGCACGACGAACAGCGGCGCACCGAGCACGACCCCGGCCGAGCCGGAGTTCGTCGAGAGCGAGAAGACCAGCACGGGCGGGTCGACGGCCACGCTCGCGACGCTCGAGGCGGTGAGGCCGGTCGGTCCGTCCGGGCCTTCGGCCGTGATGACGGCGACGCCGGCAGGGTGCCCGCGGAAGGCGGACTTGTACGCGTCGGCGATGGTTGCCGGTGCTTCGTCGGGCATGGTGATCGTGGTCGTTCCTTCGGGAGGGGCTGCCGTCACTCGGCGGCTGCCACCCAACGTATGACCTGAACCCTGGTTGAGGTCAACGATTCACAGGTTCGGGCGCGGCGGGCGCGCCGTGGCGGCACTTCGTGAGCAGGAATGGTCGGGTCGCGCACGGCGACCCGACCATTCCTGCTCACGAAGCGCAGCTCGCGCCCGCAGTGCGCCCGCTCAACCGCTCAGCGGCGCTTGAGCATGACGAGCGCACCCGCGGCCGCGACGACCATGAGCACCGCGGCGACGCCCGCCGTGATCGTCACGCCGGAGTCGAAGGCCGCCCGCGCCGACTCGAGCAGCACCTGCCCGGCGCTGCCGCCGAGCTGCCCCGCCGCGGCGACCGCGCCGCCGAGGGTCTCCTGCGCCGCGACGTGCGCCGCCGAGGACAACCCGTCGGGCACCACGACGTGCGCCCGGTAGGTCGTCGCCAGGATCGTCCCGAGCACCGCGGTACCGAGCACGGCGCCGATCTCGTACGCCGTCTCCGACATCGCCGACGCCGCACCCGCCTTGTCCGCCGGAGCCGTCGAGATGATGAGGTCGTTCGTCACGGTCTCGGACGCCCCGATCCCGATGCCGAGCAGCACGAACGCGAACGCAAGCGCGGCGATGGAGGCGTGGTGTCCGAGGACCGCGACGAGGGCGTACGCCGCCGCCGAGAACAGCAGCGCGACCGACACGACCCAGCGCGGGGCGACACGCGCCACGATCGGCACGACCGCGAGCCCGGCGACGATGGTCAGGACCGACCCCGGGATGAGCACGACGCCGGACGCGAACGGGTCGAGTCCGGCCACGAGCTGCAGGTGCTGGGCGATGAAGAACAGGAATCCGGTGAGCGAGAACATCGCCGCCAGGTTCATCAGCACGCTGCCCGTGAAGGCCGTGCTGCGGAACAGCCGCAGGTCGAGCATCGGCGTGCGGGACCGCAGCTGCCGACGGACGAACGCGATGCCGCACACGACACCGACCGCGAGCATGGCGATCGCGAGGCCGCGCTCCTCGGGGTGCACGACCGACTTGATGGCCCAGGCGATCGGTGCGAGGGCGCCGAGGGACAGGAACATGCTCGGCAGGTCGACCGGCCCGGGCATCGGGTCGCGGGACTCCGGCACGCAGAACGGCACACCGACGAGCATGAGCACGAGGATCGGCACCGCGACGAGGAACACGCTGCCCCAGTGGAAGTGCGCGAGCAGCGCGCCGCCGACGAGCGGGCCGAGCGCGTTGCCGGCCGCGAACATCGTCGACCAGACAGCGAGCGCCATCCGCCGCTCCCCCGCGTCCACGAACACGTTGCGGATGACCGAGAGCGTGGCGGGCATGAGCATCGCGCCGAACACGCCCATCGCGATCCGGGCCGCGACGAGCATCCAGGCGTCGGTCGCGAAGGCCGCGGCCACCGAGAACAGGGCGAAGCCGGTCGCGCCGATCACCAGGATCCGCCGTCGGCCGATGCGGTCACCGATGCTGCCCATCACGACGAGCAGGCCGGCGAGCACCAGCGGGTACGCGTCCACGATCCAGAGCTGCGTGGTGGCGTCCGGGTTCAGCGCGCGGCTGATCGACGGCAGCGCGAAGCTCAGGATGGTGTTGTCGACCGAGATGAGCAGGACCGGCAGCATGAGCACGGCGAGCGCCAGGAACCGTCGGGCGCGGCTCCCGGTGACGCGGGTGGCGACGGGACTGGTGAGCAGTGCGGACACGGCGGACTCCTGGGACTTCGAGCCGGACCAGGTCGACGGCGGATGGTACGTGGGGCAGACGAGACGGGACGCGGGATGGACACGCGCCCCGTCAGGACTCCGTGAGTGTACCGTCCGGACGGTTTTGGTTGCAAATGCAACTGATGGCCGGGAGGCCCGTGTCGATCCCGCCACGGGCCTTGCGTCGATCCGCTGGTCGCGTCGTCGGGCCTACGCCGATTCGCGGAGCAGCAACCGGTGTCGCACCGTGCGCTCGACGGCTGCGCCCGAGCGCGGCAGCTCGCCCGCCAGCATGCCGAGCGCCAGGTCGAGGGCCTGGCCGGCGACCTCGTCGAGGTCGACGGCCAGCGTGGTGAGCGTCGGCGCGACGAGCGTCCCGAGCGGCAGGCCGTCGACGCCGACCACGCGGACGTCACCGGGGACGTCGACGCCGGCACGACGGCAGGCCGACAGCACGCCGAGGGCCAGCACGTCGTTGAACGCCAGGACCGCGTCCACCCGGCGGTGCTCGGCGAGGATCCGCTCGGTCTGTCCGGCGCCGGCCTCGGCGGTGGGCGCGGACGCGATGACGAGGTCTGGCAGGTACCCGCGACGCCGGAGTGCCGCGACCATGTGCGCCCCGCGCTGGCTCGGCACACCGTCGGCGGCGGCGTCGAGCACGACGGGGTGCTTCACCCCGACGTCGACGAGGTGGTCGGCGAGGTCCTCGATCGCGGCGGTCGGGTCGATCCGGACCGCGGCGCGGGTCACCGGCCCCGAGGGGTCGAGCTCGACGACCGGGACCGAGCCGAGCCGTTCGATCCACTCCGGCGCTCGGGACCCGAGGTAGCCGATCACGACGTCGGTCTGGGCGCCGAGGGACTCGACCATCCGGTCCGAGTCACTCGCGAGCCCGACGTCAGCGAGCATGACGTTCCACCCGCGGGCGGCGGCCAGGCCGAGCACCGCGGATGCGAGTGCCGGTGCGTAGGGGTTCCGCAGGTCGTTGACGACGAGCCCGAGCTGGTGGTCGCCACCCGTGACGAGCCCGCGGCCGAACCGTGACGGACGGTAGTCGAGCGCAGCCGCGGCCTGGAGCACGCGGTCCTTGGTCGCCGCGCTGATGCCGGACATGCCGTTCATCGCGCGGGTGACGGTCTGCCGGGACACCCCGGCGGCCGCGGCGACGTCGATGATCGTCGCGCGGCCGCCCGGGGTCAGGCGCGGAGGTCCAGCCATGCCACCTGTTCCGGGGAGAGGTCGACGGAGAGGCCGGTCATGGACGACCGGGCCTCCGCGATCGTACGGGGTCCGAAGAGCGGGAACGTCGGGAACGGCTGGTTGAGCACGTACGCCAGCGCGATCGCCGTCGCGGGGACGCCGAACTGCTCGCCGAGTTCGCGCGCACGCCGGAGCCGCTCGAAGTTGTCGTCCGAGTAGTAGCAGCGGACGAGTTCGGCGTCGCTGGTGTCCTCGGGCGTCGCGCGGCCGGTGAAGAACCCGCGGGCCTGCGACGACCACGGCAGCAGCGGGACCTGGCGTTCCTCGAGCCAGGCCTTCGATGCCGCATCGGTCGCGTGTTCGCAGCCGTCCCACGGCACGTCGTACGCCTCGGCGAGACCGAAGTGGTTGCTGAGCACCTCGAACCCGTGCTTGCCGTTGGCCCGTGCGTAGGCGTTCGCCTCGTCGAACCGTGCGGGGGTCCAGTTCGAGCCGCCGTACACGCGGATGCGCCCGGCTCGGCGGTGCTCGTCGAGCACGTCGACGAACTCCCCCACCGGGATGTCGGGGTTGTCGCGGTGCATCATGTAGATGTCCGCGTAGTCGGTGCCCTGGCGCTCGAGGCTCTCGAGCAGCTGTCGGGTGATCGACTCCGGGTCACAGTACGGGGTGTGGGCGCCCTTCGTGATGACGACCACGTCCTCGCGGATCCCCCGGTTCTGGATCCACCTGCCGAGCCGGCCCTCGAGCACACCGCCGCCGTAGATGTACCCAGTGTCGAACACGTTGCCGCCCTGCTCGACGAACAGGTCGAAGATCGCGCTGGCGTGGGCCAGGTCGGGCTGGTTGTCGACACCCATCACCAGGCGGGACATCCGCTTGCCGACGCCCGGCACCTCGCCGAAGCGCATCGGGTTGCCGTCCTGCACGGTGAGCGGTCGGCCGGACACCGTCGGGATGTCGGCGGTCTCGGCCTCGAAGGGGTAGCGCAGGCCGATCGCCGCGCGCCACCTGTCGAGCGTGCGGGCGGTGGCGAGGGTCTCGTCGATGGTCATCTGCGCCGCTTCGACCCCGCCGGCACGCAGGGCGTCGGTGGTGGCGTCGGCTTCTCGGGCGTAGGGGTGCTCACCCGCGAACGACAGCGAGCGAGGGGGTTCGTCGACGGTGTGGATCTCGATGGTGGGGTCGTCGCCGAGGGTCCACGGGTCGGTGAGCGCGATGCGACCGCGCGAGCCGTACACCGACACGGCGTTGTCGTCCTGCACGAAGACGCCGGTCCGGACCGTCGCCGTGATCCCGCCCTTGTAGGCGAGCTGCGCGACCGTCCACTCGTCGACCCCGGTCGGCCCGAGCGTGCCCGTGGCGGTGAGGTCCACCGGTTCGGCGACGGCGACCCCGGTGGCAGCCTGCACGATCGCCGCAGCCATCGTCACCGGGTACCCGCCGACGTCGAGGATCCCGCCGCCGGCGGTGTCGACGTCGAACAGGCGACCGGTGCGCTCGCCCGTCCGGAAGGCGAACGAGGCGTCGACGTGGGTCACGTCGCCGATCACGCCGTCGCGGACCAGGTCGAGCAGCGCCGCGGTCTGCGGGTGGAAGCGGTACATGAACGCCTCGACGAGCGGCAGGCCGGACCGGCGTGCGGCGTCGGTGAGCGCCATCGCGGTGCCGTGGTTCACGGCGAGGGGCTTCTCGCAGAGGACGGCCTTGCCGGCCTCGAGTGCGGCGAGCACGAGTCGGGCGTGCCCGGTGTGCACGGTCGACACGTAGACGGCGTCCACCCGCGGGTCGGCGAGGACCTCGTCGTAGGTACCGGCGGTCACGTCGGCGAACCCGAACCCGGCGGCCTCGTCGGCGAAGACCTGCGCCCGCTCGGCGGACGAACTGCCGGCCGCGACCAGGACGCCCCCGCTGGCGGGCAGCTGCGAGAGGAAGCGTCGGGCGATGCCGCCGGGGCCGAGGACGGCCCACCCGGGGCGGTCGGTGGTGGTCGAGCTCGGGGTGGTGGCGGTGTTCGCCGTCTGCGCTGACATGCGGATCCTTGTCGTCTCGTGAACCTTCACGGTCGGCTCGACGCTAGCCGGTGCGAGAGGGATGAGCAATGGTCCTGCGGCGGTTCGTGAGCGTTCACGGCGACCACCGAGGAGCTGGCGTCCCCGCCCCCCGGAACTGCTCCTAGACTCTCGGCATGGCCAGTGCCCGCGACCGTGTCCTCGACAGCTTCGTCGCCATCGTGTGCGAGGAAGGCGAGCGTCCCGCCACGCTCGACGCCGTCGCCGCGCGCGCCGGTGTCTCGAAGGGCGGCCTGCTCTACCACTTCGGCTCCAAGGCCGCCCTGGTCGAGGGGCTCTGCGAACGGCTGTCGGACCTGTCCGCGATCGACGTCGAGCGCATGCAGGAGGCCGAGGACGGCGCCGCGCGCTACTTCGTCCGCAACTGCCTGTTCGTCGGCAGCGAGCTGGACCTCGCCCTGCTCGCCGCGAGCCGCCTGCAGCAGGCCGGCTACGAAGAGGCCGGACGCACCCTCGACGACACCGAGAACGCCTGGCTCGCGACCCTCGTCGACGCCCTCGGCGACGAGCCGACCGCGCAGGCCGTCAAGCTCCTCGGCGACGGGCTGTACCACCAGGCCTCACTCGGTGCCGCGAGCGAGGTGCGACCGAAGCGGGGCAGCGTCGACATGGAGACCCTGCTCACCGTCGTCGACCGTCTGATCGCGACGCGACCGGGAGCGTGAACCGGCACACCCCCGGCTGGGGATAGACTGGGGAACGATCCACTCGTCGACACCCGGAGGTATCCCGTGGGCCGCGTCATCGCCGCTGTTTTCTCGATCCTGCTGCTGCTGGTGTCGATGTACCTGTTCGGGTTCGCCTTCCAGGTCGAGTCGGGCCAGGCCTTCGTCTTCATGGCCGGCGTGCTCCTGATGAGCCTCTCCTTCTTCCTGCCGATCCACGTGTTCGGCAAGCGTTAGGCAGCAAGCACAGCTACTGGCCAGCGAGCACAGCCGCTCGCCGGTCCGTGCAGACAGAACGGCCCCGCACCTCACCGGTACGGGGCCGTTCTGCGTGGGGCGTCCGGCGGCTCAGACCAGGACGCGCAGGGACCGCAGCGTCACCGCGGTGCTGATCGCCGCGTGCGCGGCCTCGGCACCCTTGTCCTCCTTGGAGTCGGGCAGCCCGGCGCGGTCGAGCCCCTGCTGCTCGTCGTCCAGCGTGAGCACACCGAACCCGACGGGCTTGCCGGTGTCGATCGCGACCTGCGTCAGGCCACTCGTCGCCGCGCCCGACACGTACTCGAAGTGCGGGGTGCCGCCGCGGATGATGACGCCGAGCGCGACCACCGCGTCGAAACCGGCCTCGAGCGCGGTCTTCGCGACCACGGGGAGCTCGAAGCTGCCGGGGACGGGGATCACGTCGGCCGTCGCCCCGAGCCGCTCGACCTCGCGCTGCGCCCCGGCCAGCAGGCCCGCGGCGATGGTGTCGTGCCACTGTCCGGCGATGATGGCCACCCGGATCCCGGTGCCGTCGACCTGGTCGCGGTCCGCCGCGCCTGCTCCGCTCATCGTGTCGTTCCTTCCGTGGGCGCTGCGGTCGCTGCCGCCGCCCGGTCTGCCGCGTCCAGCCACTCGGCGAGCGCGGCGATGGTGATGACGGGCACGCCCTCGCGTGCCCCGAGTGCGACGAGCGCCGGCAGCCGCATCATGCTGCCGTCCTCGTCGACGATCTCGCAGATCGCCGCAGCGGGCCGGAGTCCGGCCGCCGTGACGAGCTCGATCGCTGCTTCGGTGTGCCCGGCGCGCTCGCGGACCCCGCCCGGTCGTGCACGCAGGGGCACCACGTGTCCGGGTCGGTGCAGGTCGTCACGCACCGAGGTCGGGTCGGCGAGGACCCGCAGCGTGCGGGCGCGGTCGTGGGCGCTGATGCCCGTGGTCACGCCGACGGCCGCGTCGACGGTGACCGTGTAGGCCGTGCCGCGGACGTCCTCGTTGTGCGCCACCATCGGCGGCAGGTCGAGGGCGTCGGCGATCTCGGTGCTGACCGGCGCGCAGATGAACCCCGACGAGTGCGCGACGGTCCAGGCGATCCACTCCGGCGAGGCGAGCTCGGCGGACAGGATGACGTCGCCCTCGTTCTCACGGTCCTCGTCGTCGACGACGATCACGGGGCGGCCGGCCGCGACCGACGCGACCGCGGTCTCGATGCTCGACAACCCGAGTGCCTGCGGGACGGCACCGACCTCGGCGACCATCACCGGGCCTCCGATCCGACGGTCTCGAGCGACTGCGCCGCGGCGTCGAGCCGCAGCATGCGGCGGACGTGCCGTGCCAGGACGTCGGTCTCGACGTTGACCCGGTCACCCGGCACGCGGAGTCCCAGCGTCGTCGCCTCGAGCGTCTCGGGGATCAGGCTCACCTCGAACCAGGCCGCGTCGGGCGCGGTGTCCTCTGGCGAGACCGCGCTGACCGTGAGCGACACGCCGTCGAGCGCGATCGAGCCCTTGTCGACCACGAGCGGGCTCAGCGCCGGCGCGAGCGAGAACCGCACGCGTCGCCAGCCGTCACCGTCGGCCGTCTCGAGCACGGTGGCGGTGCCGTCGATGTGGCCCTGCACGATGTGCCCGCCGAGGCGGTCACCCACCGAGGCGGCACGTTCGAGGTTCAGGCGGTCCCCCACCCGGAGCGCGCCGTGGGCGCTCATGTCGAGGGTCTGCTTCATGACGAAGGCGGTGAAGGTCTCGGGGGCCTGCTCGACGACGGTCAGGCAGACACCGCTCGTCGCGATCGAGTCGCCGTGCCGGGCGTCCTGCACGACGACGGGGCCGTGGACGGTGAGCGCGACGGAGTCGCCCTGCTGCTCGACGGCGGTGACGGTGCCGAGTTCCTCGATGATGCCGGTGAACACTGGTGTCCTCTCAACGGGACTCCGGGGGCGTTCGACGATCGTCGGCATCGACGGACGGGTCGCACACCACGGGTCGTGGGGTCGTCCTGTCCGCCCAGCGCGCCTCCCATCCGGACTTTCACCGTCGGTCCCGGAATCCCACCGGGTCAACCTCTGTCGGGTTCGCACCCGTCATCAGTTCGTGGACTGTCACCACCGGCTCGGAATTACACCGACCCCGGAGCGCTTGCGTAGTCGGAACGATACCCCAGGCCGCTGACGGCTGCGTCGTTCTGCTCCCCCGTCCGTCACGGGGCGTCGCACCGTCGGCGCTTTGCGCGCATCAGGTGCACCGGCATGTTCCGACAGAGCACTCGTCGATCGACTGGTGTCCTGTCGAACCATGCACGCACATCCGATGCGTGGGCATCTTCCGACGAAGCACGCGTCGATCGACCCGCGTTCCGTCGCGACATGCACACGCATGCTTCCCCGGGCGGCGTGACGACGAGGGGCGCCGCGGGTGCGGCGTCCCTCGTCGACCTGTCGGTCAGTGCCGGCGACGGAGCACGAGCGTGCCCGTTCCGGCGAGGAGCAGCAGGAGCGCGAACCCGACGGGCAGGACCGGCGAGCCGGCTCCCGTGTACGCGAGCTCCGGCTGGCCGTCACCGGCCGCGGCGGCTACCGCGACGGTCCCGGTGCTCGTCCGGACCCCGTTGGTGGCAGCGGTCGTGGTGGTCACCACACCCGCCGTGGAGGCCCGGGTCGGCTCGACGACGCCGACCACGTCCACCGGGGTGGTCGCCGTGCCGGGCGTGGTGCCGGTGTCGGTGCCCGTCCCGTCGGTGGGGACGGTACCGGGCTCCGTGCCGGGGTCCGTGCCCGGGTCGGTACCGGGGTCCGTGCCGGGGTCGGTACCGGGGTCCGTGCCCGGGTCGGTGCCCGGGTCCGTACCGGGGTCGGTACCGCTGCCCGTGCCCGGGGTGGTGCTGGTGCCGTCACCGACGATGCCGATCCCGTTGCCGCCGATGGTGATCGGCAGGTTGATCACCGGGGTGACCTGGGTGCCGGAGAGCAGGCCGCCGTCGCCGGAGGTCGAACCGCCGGTCGTCGGGGTCGTGGTGCCGGTGGCCGGAGCCGTCGTGCCGCCGGTGCTCGTCCCGTCACCGAGGACGCCGATGCCGTTGCCACCGATCGTCACCGGGACGTCCACGACCGGGGACACCTGCGTGCCCGAGGCTGTGCCGTCCGAACCCGAGGTCGAACCACCGGCCGCCGGAGCAGTACCGGTACCCGTGCCCGCGGCGGGCGCCGTGCCCGTCGCGCTCCCGTCACCGAGGACGCCGATGCCGTTGCCACCGATCGTGACCGGGATCGAGACCACCGGGGACACCTGCGTGCCCGAGGCCGTGCCGTCCGAACCCGAGGTCGAACCACCGGCCGCCGGAGCAGTACCGGTACCCGTGCCCGCGGCGGGCGCCGTGCCCGTCGCGGTCCCGTCACCGAGGACGCCGATCCCGTTGCCACCGATCGTGACCGGGACGTCGACCAGACCGGTCACCTGGGTGCCGGAGAGCAGTCCGTCGGTGCCCGAGGTGGTGGGCGCCGAGGGGGCTTCGGCAGCCGGCGCCGGGGTCGTCGCCGCCGGGGCGGTCGACGTCGAGGTGCCGTCACCGAGGACGCCGATGCCGTTGCCGGACACCGTCACGGGGACGGTCACGGTCGGGGCGACCTGGGTGCCGGAACCGGTGCCGTCCTCGCCCGAGGTGCTCGGAGCGGGAACCGCAGGAGCGGCAGGCGCCGGAGCCGGAGCCGGAGCAGCAGGCGCCGGAGCCGGAGCTGCAGGCGTCGGAGCTGCCGCGGGTACGGCGGCCGAGACCGCGTCACCGGCGACGGCCACCGCGTTGCCGCCGACCGTCACCGGTGCCGCGACGTCCGGCACGACCTGGGTGCCCGAGAGCGTGCCGTCCTCACCCGAGGTGCTGGGGGCAGGAGCGGTCGTGGCCGGAGCCGGAGCGGCGGGCGTGGACCCGGTCGCCTTCGACACTGCGTCACCGAGCACGGCGACGGCGTTGCCGCCGAGGGACACCGGGGCGTCCACGGAAGGGGCCACCTGGGTGCCCGAGACGGTGCCTTCGGCACCGGATGTCGTGGCTGCGTTCGCCGCAGCCGTGCCGCCGAGCGTGAGCCCGCCGACGAAGAGGGCGAACCAGAGCCCTCTGGAGACGTACTTGTTCATGGTCGTACTCCCTGATCGAGATCGTCACCGACCGCGGACGCAGCCGGGATGTGTGCGTGCCTGCCGTGGCGGACAGGCGCACCGATCTCAGTCAGGGGCGACGTCGTGCTCGCCGACGACGGATGCGGGGACCGCGTCGTCGGAGAGCGTGCCGCGAGACCCCGCGGCGAGGGAGACGATGTCGTCGGTCGAGCCGACGATGCCGACGGCTGCTGCGCCGCCGGAGGCCGAGGAGGCGCTGCCACCGAGCACGCCGGCGTCAGCTCCGTCGAACGGGAGCCCGTGGCCCTCGCCGTCCGCGGGGACGAGCAGCGCGTGCCCGCCGAGGGTCGCGTTCTGCGCCTCGACGGCTGCGACGAACGGGCCGACCGTGGCCGTCGTCGCGGCCGCGGCGATCGTCGCCGACGGGCGGAGCCCGGCTGAGCGGTGGCCGACGGCATCGGCGGCGACGGCGCGTGCGGGCGCCGAGGCCCCCTGCGTGGGGACGGTTCCGGGCCGGACGGGTGCGTTCGCGACCGGTACCGACGGGACTGGCCCGGCGGACGGGTTCGAGCCGCCGCCCACCGGGAGCGCGGGGACGTCGACGACGGGGCTCGTGCCTCCTGGCAGGGTGCCGCCGACGGAGGGGACGACGCCCTCGATCACGTCGGGGACGGTGCCCACGGTCGTGCCGACCGAGCCGAGCGTGTCGTCGACCAGGCCCGTGACCGGGCCGGTGACGGTGCCGAGGGTGTCGTCGCCGAGGACCGTGCCGACCACCGGGACGCTGCCGACCACGTCGTCGACGGTGTCGACGACCGCGGTCACGGGGCGCGCGTCGGTGACGCGTTCCACGGTGCCGGTGACGGGGCGCAGGACGTTCGCGACGGTGTCGGTGACCGGCCGGGAGGCGCTGGTCACCTGGTCGACGACCTGTCGCACCGGGCGCGTGGCCGGGCCGGCCGCGGGGGCGGTCGTGGAGGGCTCGACAGCAGGGGTGGACGCGACCGGAGCGGGGGCTCGACGGCGCGGGGGCTGCGGGGGCCGGGGCAGTTGCGGGCGCTGCGGGGACCGGAGCAGGTGCGGGCACGGGGATCGGAGCGGGCGCAGCAGGTGCCGGTGCAGCAGGTGCGGGTGCGACGGCCTTGCGGACGGGATCGGTCACGCCGCCGACGACCTTGCCGACCTCGCCGGCGACGCCCTGCGCGGTGCCACCGATGCCGTCGACGACGCTGCCGACGAGGCCGCGCTGCTCGGTCGGTGTGGCCGAGGTCGTCGCGGCGGAGGCCGGTCGTGCGCCGAGCAACAGGGACAGCAGCACGAGGGCGGCGAGGGTCCCGACGCCCAGCAGGACGAGGCGGAGTGCGGCGCGCCAGGGTGCGCGCAACGGGTGGTCCATGCGCTCACCTCCTGATCTCGGCTGCGCGCGTAGAGTGGTTGACCGGCAATGTACGCCGATCCGGTCCGGAACACACCCTGTTTCGGAAGAAATTCTCAGGAAGGGCCGTCCGTGGTCTCGATCTTCAACGCTCCGACCCGCAACCTGGACATCGTCACGCTGCACGAGATCCTGCGGCTCCGCCAGGACGTCTTCGTCGTCGAGCAGGAGGCCGCGTACGGCGACATCGACGGCCGTGACCTCGAGCCGGGCACCGTGCAGTTCTGGGCCGGCAACGGTTCGGTGGACGCGACGCTCCGCCTGCTCCGCGAGCCCGACGGCACCGAACGCATCGGCCGGGTCGCCACCGCGAAGCACGCCCGCGGCCAGGGACTCGCCGCGCAGCTCATGGAGGCCGCGATCGCCGAGTCCCGCTCGCCGAGCATCGCCCTCGGCGCGCAGTCGCACCTTGAGCAGTGGTACGGCCGCTTCGGCTTCGTGCGCTCGGGGGACGAGTACCTGGAGGACCGCATCCCGCACATCCCGATGACCCGGAAGCGCTGACCCGGGGTTCCGCGCGTCAGGCCCGCCAGCGCCGCAGCTCGTCGAACGAGCGGCCCTGGGTCGCCCGGTCGGCGACGAGGCGTTCGAACACGATGTTCGTCTGCGTCGTCGCCACCGAGGGGTCGCCGCTGAGTTCGTCGGCGACGAAGTCCCGGAGCTGCTCGGTCGACTCGCACGCGATGTGCACGAGGAAGTCCTTGTCCCCCGCCAGGAACGACACGTCCTGCACGACGGGCACCCGGAGCAGGCGCTTGGCGAAGTCCCGTAGTTCGTGGCGGGCCGCGGCGTGCACCCGGACGGACACCATCGCCTCGATCGAGAACCCGAGCCGGGCGACGTCCACCTCGGCCCGGTAGCCGCGGATCACCCCGGCGTCCTCGAGCGCACGGACCCGTGCCAGGCAGGTCGACGGCGCGATGCCGACGGCGGCCGCGAGCCGGTTGTTCGGGATTCGGGCGTCGGCCGACAGGGTCCAGAGGATGCGCTCGTCGACCTCGTCGAGGCGCGGAACGGGGTCGGGGCGACGTGCGGGACGGTCGGACACGGCTCGACGCTACCGCGGCGGTGCGAGCAGGGCGCGGAGGGCGTCCTCGAGCGCGGCCGACACGACGACGTCCTCAGCGGATGCCAGCGGTTCCACCGCGGTGGACTGACGGAGCATCGACATCCCGAGCACCACCGCCAGCGCGATCTCGGCGCGGACGAGCAGCTCCTCGGACCCCGCGCCGCCGACCGCGCCCGCGAGCCGTTCGGCGTACCGGCGCAGCGTCTCACGGCGGATGGCATCGGCGCCGTCGTCGCCGGAGGACCGGAGCAGGAGCATGAGCTGCAGGGAGTCGTCGTCGTTCGGGGCGCGCACGATGTGCGTGATGATGCCGGTCAGCGCCCGTTCGAGGCCCCGCTCGCTCGTCTCCTCGGCGCCCAGTGCGCGGACGACGCGGTCGAGGCAGGCGCGGAAGAGCCCCTCCTTCGAGCCGAAGTACCGGTTGATCAGGGCAACGTTCACCCCGGCGTCCCCGGCGATGTCGCGCACCGTCGTCCCGCGGTACCCGTCGAAGGCGAACCGACGCCGGGCGGCCTGCACGAGCAGCAGTCGGGTGGCCGCGGCGTCCTTGCTCATGGAGCGCAGCCTATCGGTCCTCACAGGGATGTAAGCAAGCGTTGACATGCTCTCCCGAACGCGTACGCTCGTCATGTCAGCAATTGTTTACATCGACGACCACGACGACACGGAGCACGATGACCGACACCCTGCAGAGCCCACGGACCGGCTCGCACCCCACCACCGACGGACGCCGGCCGAACAGCACGGCGATCATCGTCTACCTGTCACTCGGCGGCCTGTCCTTCGCGGTCCTGCAGTCGCTGGTCGCCCCGGCACTGTCGACCATCGGGCAGGACCTCGGCGCCTCCACCAGCGCGACGAGCTGGGTGCTCACCGCCTACCTGCTCTCCGCCTCGGTGCTCACGCCGATCCTCGGTCGCCTGGGCGACATGATCGGCAAGCGCAAGGTCCTGATCGTCGTGCTGTCGATCCTGCTCGTCGGCGCCGTGCTCGCCGCCCTCGCGCCGAACCTCGGCGTCCTGATCGTCGGGCGGGCGCTGCAGGGTGCCGCCGGAGCCGTGATGCCGCTGTCGATCGGCATCGTGCGTGACGAGCTGCCGAAGGAGAAGGTCAGCGTCACGATCGGCCTGCTGTCCGCGATCTTCGGCATCGGTGCCGGTGTCGGCATCGTCGCCGCCGGCCCCATCGTCGAGCACCTGTCCTGGCACTGGCTGTTCTGGCTCCCCGCCGTGCTCGTCGTCATCGCACTGCTCGGCGCGGTCTTCGGCATGCCGGAGTCGCCCGTGCGCAAGCCCGGCCGCCTGGACATGGTCGGCACGTTCGTCCTCGCGGTGTCGCTCGTCGCGATCCTGCTCGCCGTCAGCGAGGGCGAGACCTGGGGCTGGGGCGACGGCAAGACCATCGGCCTGCTGGTCCTCGGCGCCGTCGCACTGGTCGTGTTCGTCCTCGTCGAGCTCCGGGTCGCCGAGCCGCTCATCGACGTCCGGCTCTTCGCGGTCCGCGGGGTCTGGACCGCCCACGTCGTCGCACTCGTCTTCGGGTTCGCGATGTTCGGCACCTTCGTCCTCGTGCCGACGCTCCTGCAGCTCCCGACGGCGCTCGGCTACGGCTTCGGCAAGGACGTCACCCAGGCCGGTCTGTTCCTGCTGCCGACCGTCGTGATGATGGTCGTCGCCGGGCCCATCGCGGGCATCCTGGTGCGCAAGGTCGGCCCGAAGCCGCCGATGCTCATCGGCGGGTTCGCCATCGTCGCCGCGTTCCTGCTGCCGGCGATCGCACACGCCGAGCTGTGGCAGGTGGTGGCCTCCGGCGTCCTGACCGGCATCG
The DNA here is from genome assembly GCF_003234895.2 of Curtobacterium sp. MCBD17_026. Lineage (NCBI taxonomy): Bacteria > Bacillati > Actinomycetota > Actinomycetes > Micrococcales > Microbacteriaceae > Curtobacterium > Curtobacterium sp. MCBD17_026. Next base: position 2,613,761 of record NZ_CP126281.1, read on the forward strand.
GGATCGGCATGGCCCTCGCCGCCTGCTCGAACGCGATCATCGAGAGCGTCCCCGCGAACCAGACCGGTGAGGCCATCAGCGCCAACACGGTCGTCCGCACCATCGGCTCGAGCGTCGGCACCGCCGTCATCGCAGCGCTGATCACCTCGCACAGCACGCCGCAGGGGCTGCCGACGGACGACGCCTTCACGATCGGGTTCTGGGCGTGCACCGGTGTGGCGGTCGTGGCCGTGCTCGCCGCACTCGCCGCGCCGTCGATGCGCGCCCGCCGCGCAGCGGCCGCCGCACGTGGGATCGACGACCTCGAGGAGGTCAGCGAGTAGGGCCGTGGGCCCGACCACCCGGGAGGCCCGTCCGGCGTCGTCGACGCGGGGCGGGCCTCCCGTCCGTTGCACAACCTGGGAACGCACCGGGCGCACGCGAGCCAGCGTGACGATCATCGGACCAGTCGCGTCCCGTCAGGGGACGCGCACCGCCGCGCCCGGACAGGAGACCCCCATGAGCAGCACCGACCACGACGACACCACCGCTCCCGGACGGCCGTCGTTCCGCGACACGGTGACCGCCGGTCTCGTGCAGAAGGCCCTCGAGCCGGTGCTGCGCGCCGTGCGTGACGAGGTCGCCTCGGCTCGGCGCGAGATCGGCGAGCGCGCGAGCGGTGCGAAGACCGGGCTGGTGCTCACCGGGGTGGCCGTCGCGTTCGCCGTGACGACCCTGGTCGCGCTGGCGGGCTTCGCGGTGGCGCTGCTCGCCCTGGCGCTGCCGCTGTGGGCGGCGACCGGGATCACGTTCGTCGTGTTCGCGATCGTGACCGCGATCCTGTTCGTCGTCGGCCTGCGCGGGATCCGGCGGGGTGTGCCGCCGGTGCCGAAGGACACGATCCAGGCGGCGAAGCAGCGGGTGACGCACGCGGCGGACGCCTCGACGGACAGCGCCGCGCGCGACTGACGGACCCGACGGACCGGCTGCGCGCGACTGACCGGGCAGGCGGCTCCGCTACATGGCCAGGGTCATGCCGACCACGGCGACGGTCATCGCGAAGACCTCGCCGCTGCGGACGGCCCGCCGGTCCTCACGACCCCACTCGTACCGGAGCAGCCAGCCGCTGAACGCGCAGTAGCCGATCACGCCGGCGCCGAGCACCGCGGACAGTGCGATGCCGTGCCCGGCGTGGTCGCCGGCGACCCCCGTCGCGTGCCCCGTCAGCAGCATCCCCGCCATCACGACGGCGGAGAGCGCGCGGTGAACGTCCATCGGCTCCGCGCGGCGACCGTCGGGGCGGCGGCGACGCATCACGGGCAACGGCGCGAGCAGGAGCAGGAGGGTCGAGGCGAACAGGGTCCACACCGCTCCGGCGTCGACGACGGGCATGAGCATCGCGACGAGCATCACGCCCGCCGGCACGATCACGCCCGGACGCGGGCGGTAGCGGTCACCGACGATGCAGCACACGGACGCGAACTGCGGCACGACGAGCATGGCGTCGGCGACGGTCTCGTGCACGTGGGGTGTCCTCGGTGCGGCGGAGGAGAGCGGGTGGGTCAGTCCTCGGCGCGGGCAGCGGCCTTGGCGGCGCGCTCCTGCTTCACGCGGGCGTTCTCGGCGTGCACGGCGGCCTGCGTCGCACGTTCGCGGACGAGCCACTCGGGCTTCTGCTCGAGCAGCGTCTTGATGTCCGCCGTCGTCAGCGCGTCGTCGATCCCCACACGGCTCAGGCCGGAGATGGAGATGCCGAGCTTCTGCGCCACGACGGGTCGCGGGTGCGGGCCGTCGCGGCGGAGGTCCTCGAGCCAGGTCGGGGGTTCGGTCCGGAGCTCGTCGAAGGCGGTCCGCGTGAGGGGAGCGCTCTGGAAGGACTCCGGAGCGGCCGTCAGCAAGATGCCGAGCTTCTTCGCAGCCGTCTCGGGCTTCATGGTCTGTTCCTGCGCCATGAAGACAAGGGTACGGCCCCTATGCTCGTCTGCATGACCGCGGCTCTCACCATCGCCTTCGTGCCGGGGGTCTCCCCCGCAAAGTGGGCCCGTGTCTGGCGGGAACGCTTCCCCTCCATCGAGCTCCGGCTGCGGCCGATCGGTGCTGACGACGTCGACGACACGCTGGCCGGCGAGGCCGACATGGTCTTCGCACGCATGCCCGTGTCCGAGCAGCACAACGCCATCCCGCTCTGGACCGAGACGGCCGTCGTCGCGATGCCCAAGGACTCCCCCCTCGCCGAACTCGCCGAGGTCGACCTCGCCGACGCCGAGGTCCACGTGATCGACGCCGGCCCGGTGCCTGCCGACATCGACGGATCGCTCGACCTGGTCGAGGCGAACGTCGGCGTCGTCGTGCTCCCCCAGTCACTGTTCCGCGCCGCCAGCCGCAAGGACCTGGTGGGCCGTCCGCTCATGAACGCCGAGGGCACGCGCATCGCGCTGGTCTGGCGGGACGAGGACGCCACCGAGACCACCGAGGAGTTCATCGGCGTGGTGCGCGGGCGGACCGCCAACAGTTCGCGCCAGCCGGGAGGCACGGATCGCGACGACGACAACGGCTCGCGTCCGGCTCGTGGCGGTGCCAAGGCCGGGTCGGCTGCCAAGGGTGGGTCGAGTGGGTCGAGTGGGTCGGGTGCGTCGGGGGCGTCGGGCTCCAGGGGCGGCTCCGCCGGCGCCGGCGCCGGCGGCAAGGCCAAGGCCAAGTCGCCCGGCAGCGGCAAGTCCGGCAGCGGCAAGAAGTCGAACACCGGCAAGGGGCCCACGCCCGGTCGCGGCAAGATGCGCGGCAAGCCGAGCCGGGGTTCCAAGGGCAACCGATGACGGACACGCGGCTGGTCGTGATGCCGGCCACACGTCTGCCGGCCTGGCTCGAGAGCACGATGGCCGAGTACGTCGAGTCACGGATGCAGGCGGGCGAGACCCGCGAGCAGGCCGAGGCGAACAAGCAGCAGTCACTCGACCGCTGGTTCCCGGGCGGCTCCCCCGCTGACGGACACCTGGTGTGGGACGTCACCGATCAGGACCACACCGTCATCGGGTACCTGTGGATCGGACCACTCACGCCGGGCAGCACCGATTGGTGGGTGTTCAACGTCGAGATCGACGAGGCGCACCGGCGCCGCGGGCACGCCCGTCGGGCGCTCGAACTCGGGCACCGTGCCGCCGCCGAGAACGGTGCGACGAGCATCGGGCTGAACGTGTTCGGCTACAACACGGGGGCGCAGGAGCTCTACGCGGCGCTCGGGTACCAGGTGACGTCGGCGCAGATGCGCAAAGCCCTGGTCTAGCGCAGGACGGCGGCTCGGGTCACCGCCCGGTCACAACACCCCGCGTGCATGGCCCCGAGCGGTCACGAAGTGTCGACTGGCCGCGCCCGGAACGACGTGTCGTGACCACTCGGCGGAGCCCAGCGGGGATTCGTGACCGTGCGCAGGTCCGCGTCAGTGCAGGACCGCTGCGGCTGCGCGGGTCACCCTCGCGCCGCGCGCTTCCTCGGCTGCTGCGCGGGCCCGGGTGACGACGGCGGCGTCGGCGTGCTCGGCGGATCCGTGGTCGAACGGCGGTTGCGGGTCGTACTCGATCTGCAACTGGATCGCCTCGGCCGCGGGCCGTCCGGCGAGCTCAGCCGCGAGCCACAGCGCCATGTCGATGCCCGCACTCACCCCGGCGGCGGTGACGACGGCGCCGTCCCGGGCGACCCGGACGTCCACCGGCTGCGCGCCGAAGGCCTCGAGCATCGGCTTCGAGGCCCAGTGGGTCGTCGCGCGTCTGCCGGCGAGCAGCCCGGCGGCGCCGAGCACGAAGGCGCCGGTGCACACCGAGGTGATCCACGTCGCGTCCCGGGCCTGGCGCCGGACGAAGGCCACGACCGTGGGGTCCAGCATCGCGTCGAAGGCACCGTCGCCGCCGGGCACCACCAGGACGTCCGCAGCGCTCGCGTCGGTGATCGTCACGGTCGGGACGAGTGACAAGCCGCAGTCGCTCGGCACCGGGTCGAGCGTCGCCGCCACGTACTCCAGGCGTGAGCCGGGCACGCGGCTGAGGACCTGCGCCGGACCGGTCAGGTCGAGCTGGGTCAGGTGCGGGAACAGCAGGAACGCGATCCGGATCTCATCGGCCATGCCGCGACCATAGTCCCGGCCCGCGCACCCCGCCCCCGCCGCTTCCTTCCGTCAGCTCCAGACCCCGGAGGTGCCGCGCCGGTGGCTGCCCATCAGGTGGGTGTCGACGATGCCGAGCGCTTCCATCAGGGCGTACATCGTCGTCGGTCCGACGAAGGCGAAGCCGCGCTTCCGCAGCGCCTTCGACAGGGCGAGGGATTCGTCCGACTTCGTCGGGACCTCGGCGTACGACTGTGGCTCGGGCGTGGACGTCGGCCGGAACGACCACACGAAGTCGGCGAGCCCGCCGTCCTGCCGCAGCGCGATCGTGGCGTTCGCGTTGGTGATCGTCGCGAGGATCTTCGCGCGGTTCCGGACGATCCCGGCGTCGGTCATCAGCCGTGCGACGTCGTCCTCGCCGAAGGCCGCGACGGTGTCGGCGTCGAAGTCGGCGAAGGCTGCACGGAACGCCGGTCGTTTCGCGAGGATCGTGCGCCACGACAGACCCGACTGGAACGCCTCGAGCGAGAGTCGCTCGAACACCCCGCGTTCGTCGCGGACGGGCATGCCCCACTCGGTGTCGTAGTACTCGCGCAGGAGCTCGTCCGACGACGCCCAGACCGGCCGAGCGAGGCCGTCGTCGCCGGTGACGAGGTCGGGCACGGGCGGGGCGTGGACGGGCTCGGTGCTCATGCGACCATCCTGGCGGGCGCCGCCGACAGCGCCTGGCTCACTCGGCGGGCGGGCCGTCCTGCGTCGCCTGCTCGTCCATCCACACGTACTCCCAGCGGTGTCCGTCCGGGTCGGTGAAGCTCCGCTGGTACATGAAGCCGAGGTCCATCTCCGGGCGGTCCTCGGTGCCGCCGGCGGCCACCGCGGCGTCGACGACGCGGTGCACTTCTTCCTTCGACGGGGCACTGAGCGAGTTGATGACCTCGATCGTGTCGGCGTCGGCGATCCGCTTGTCGGTGAACTCCGCGAACTTCGCGGTGGTCAGGATCATCACGTAGATGGCGTCACTCACCACCACGCACGCCGCGGTGTCGTCGCTGAAGGCCGGGTTGATCGAGTAGCCGAGCGCCTCGTAGAACGCCTTCGAGCGTTCGAGGTCGGCAACGGGCAGGTTGATGAAGACCATCGTGTCCATGGCGGTTCCTTTCGTCACGCTCAACCTGGACCCACCTGGATCAGCACGCAACCGTTTCGTGGGGGAACCAACCGGTACACAATATGCTGGTCCGATGCAGGCGTACGTCGATGAGTCGGAACCCGGTGGTGGACGGGACCACGCCGCGTACGTCCTCGCCGCGGTGATCATGCGGACCAATGGCGAGGACGAAGCCCGCGAGGCGATTCGACGGGCGACCCCTCGGCGGATGCGGAAGCTGCACTGGTACGAGGCGCTCGGAGAACAGCGCCTCTCATGGCTCGACCTCCTGCGGCATGCCGTCGCCATCGTCGTCATCCATTACACCGGTCGTCCGGCCCGGACGGAACGCCGTCGCAGGCGATGCCTGGAGCGCCTCGCTTGGGAGCTCGATCAGCGCGGAGTCAGTCGCGTGGTCTTCGAGTCGCGCGGGCCGGCGCGGGACGCAGGTGATGCTTCGATGATGGACTCTCTCCGCGCTCGGGGCCTCGGCGCCGAGTTGCAGTACGAACACGTCCGAGGCGGCTTGGAGCCGCTGTTGTCACTCGCCGACATCGCCTGCGGGATGCACGTGCACGGCGCCGAGAGCGAGCACGTGCGAGTGGAGGTCGTGCGGGCCGAATGACCGCCCGGGCAGCGCAAAACCCCGGTCCCGCGCTGGCTGCAGGATACTCCGGGGCTCACTTTCGAACGAGCAGCACCCGATCGACATATCAATGCTACCCGCCATGCAAGGCTCCGGTCAAGGCGTCCGCCGCCCAGGCCGGAAACGACGAAGTCGCTGTCGTCCGACAGCGACTTCGTCGTTCCACGTCAGGCCGGGACGCCCGACCCGGGCGCCTCAGGCCAGTTCGCGCCCTTCGCCCGCGGCACGCTGGTCCGCCTCGGCTTCGGCCTGGCCGATGATGTCCTCGGCGGGCACCGGGTTCAGGCGGTCCCAGAGGAAGAACAGGCCACCGCCGACGAGCAGCGAGATCCCGACCCACAGGTTGATGTGGATCCCGCCGGTCTTCTCGGGGTCGGTGTTCCAGTGCACGATCCCGACGATGGTCGTGATCACGCCGTAGAGCACGAACAGGCCGCCGAGGATGCGGCGCAGGTCGAGTCGGCGGGTGGAGCGGACCAGGGCAGCCTTCTGCTCCTCGGTCATCGCGCCGGGGGTGGTGGTGTCACTCATGAGAAGTGGTCTCCTTCGCGGATCAGAGGAACGGGAGGTACAGGACGACGCAGAGCACGAGCGCGACGGTGCCGAGCAGGGCGGGCGAGCGGTACCAGGCGGTGTCCGTCGCGACCGAGTCGCCGTGCAGGTCGATCTTGCCGACTCCGTAGACGAGCCCGCCGAGCTCCTTCTCGTCCTTCGGCTTGGTCAGCATCGAGACGACGAAGCCGACGACGAGCACGGTGACGAACGAGATGATCGCGCCGTACAGGGTCTCAGCGGTGGCGGTGGCGAACAGGTCGGGGTTGACCAGGTAGGCGATCCAGGTGATCGTCGGGGTCACGATGCCGAGCACGTAGCCCCACAGCGCACCCTGCGTCGTCATGCGCTTCCAGAGCAGGCCGAGGATGAACACGGCGAACAGCGGTGCGTTGAAGAACGAGAACAGCGTCTGCATGTACGTCATGATGTTCGACGCCTGGGCCGCGATGAACGCGGTTGCGATGCCGACCACGACGCCGACCACGGTGACCCAGCGACCGGTCTTCAGGTAGTGCAGGTCTGGCATGTTCGGGCGGATGTAGCGCTGCCAGATGTCGTAGGTGAAGACGGTGTTGAACGACGAGACGTTCGCCGCCATGCCGGCCATGAAGGACGCCAGCAGACCGGTCACCGCGATGCCGAGCACGCCGGTCGGCAGGTACATCTGGATGAGCTTCGGGATCGCGTCGTTGTAGGTCAGCGTTCCGTCTGCGAACTGGTTGCCCACGACGGCCGCGGCGATGAGGCCGGGGATCACGACGATGGCCGGGATGAAGAGCTTCGGGATCGCGGCGATGAGCGGGGTGCGCCGGGCCGCCGACATGTTCTTCGCCGAGAACGCGCGCTGCACCTCGGTGAAGTTCGTGGTCCAGTAGCCGAACCCGAGCACGAAGCCCAGGCCGAGCACGATGGCGAGCCAGTTGGCGCCGATCGGGTTGGTGACGTCACCGAAGCCGGTGCCGGCCCAGGCCTGCAGGTGCTGCACACCCTGGGTCTCGGTGATGGCCTTCGACAGGCCGTCCCAGCCGCCGACGCGGTGCAGACCGACGATCGTCAGCGGGATGAGCCCCGCGATGATCACGAAGAACTGCATGACCTCGTTGTAGATCGCGCTCGAGAGCCCGCCGAGGGTGATGTAGACGAGCACGAAGCCGGCGGAGACGATGATCGCCAGCCACTCCGGCCAGCCGAGCATGGCCTCGATGACGATGGCCATCGCGTAGAGGTTGATGCCCGCGATGAGCACGTTCGACACCGCGAACGCGATCGCGTTCACCAGGTGCGGCGCCTTGCCGAAGCGGCGCAGCATGAACTCCGGCACGGAGCGGACCTTCGAGCCGTAGTAGAACGGCATCATCACGAGGCCGAGGAACACCATCGCGGGCACGGCGCCGACGAGGTAGTAGTGCAGGGTGGCCATGCCGATCTGGGCACCGTTGGCCGCCATGCCGAGGATCTCGGTGGCACCGAGGTTCGCGGACACGAACGCCAGGCCCGTGATCCACGCCGGCATCGAGCGGCCGGACAGGAAGAAGTCCATGCTCGTCCGGACCTGCTTGCGGGCGGTGAACCCGATCCCGATGACGACCGCGAAGTACACGATGATCATCAGGTAGTCGACCCAGCCCAAGTCGAGCCGGATCCCTTCGTTCGCTGCAGCGAGAACCATTCACATCTCCACGTCAGTGTGTTGCAGTCGACAACTCTGCCGACCCGGACGGAGACGTTACACCGGTTTGTGACCGTTCACATAGCGAGCACATGCATCGTCCGAGCCGCGCAACGCTCCCCCGGTTCGCTACGCTCGGCCCATGACCGACGCGTCGCGCATCCTCGTCCTCAACGGCCCGAACCTCGACATCCTCGGGCGCCGCGACCCGGAGCAGTACGGCACCGTGACGCTCGCCGAGATCGAGGCGATCGTGCACACCGAGGCAGCCGTGCACGGGCTCGAGGCCGACTTCCGCCAGACGAACCGCGAGGGCGAGCTCGTCGAGTGGCTGCACGAGGCGCTCGACGACTTCGCCGCGGTCGTCATCAACCCCGCCGCCTACGCGCACACCTCGGTCGCGCTGCACGACGCGGTGGAGGCCCTGTGGGTCCCCGTCGTCGAGGTGCACCTGTCGAACACGTGGAAGCGCGAGCCGTTCCGCCACGTCGACCACGTCGCCACCGCCGCGACGGCGGTCATCGCCGGCGCGGGCGCCGACGGCTACCGCCTGGCGGTCGCGCACGTCGCGTCCCTGCTCGACTGAGCAACAGGCGGACGGGAGGCCCGTGGCGGACCCGCCACGGGCCTCCCGTCCGACACCCGACGCGTCCCGGACCGCCTTCGCCTACGGGATGACGACGAGCTTGCCGACGGTGTGCCCGCGTTCCGCGGCCGTGTGCGCGGCCCGCGCCTCGTCGAGCCGGTACCGGCGCTCGACGTGCAGGGAGAAGCCCGGCAGGGCTGCGGCCTCGACGAAGCCGTCGCGCGGATCGGTGGTGCGGTTCGCGCCCGTCGAGACGCGCGCGCCGAGCCCGGGGGCGGTGAAGTCGGAGATCGAGATCACCTGCCGGGGATCGCCGACGAGCGCGACGAGGTCACGGATGACCCCGGCGCCGGAGAGGTCCAGCGCGCCGTCGATCCCGCTCGGCGCCACCGCGCGCACCCGCTCGACCAGTCCGGGACCGTACGTGACCGGGACCGCTCCGAGGCCCTCGAGGTACGCGTGGTTCCGCTCGCTCGCCGTCCCGACCACCTGCAGCCCGCGAGCCCGGGCCAGCTGCACGAGCGCCGAACCGACGCCACCTGACGCGCCGCTGAGCAGGAGCGTGCCGTGCTCGAGGCCGATCTCGGTGAGGAGCCGGTTCGCCGTCTCGACCGCGACGCCCCATCCGCCGGCGTCGGCGGCGTCCACTCCGGCGGGGACCAGCGCCCACCGGGTCAGCACGGCCTGCTGGGCGAGCGTGTCCCGTCCGGTGCCGAAGACGGTGTCGCCCGGCACGACGTCGGTCACGTCGGTGCCGACCTCGACGACGGTCCCGGCCGCGTCGAACCCCGTGCCGGACGGTGCGGCGAGCGCTGCACCCGCCGCCATCGCCCCGGAGCGGATCTTGGTGTCCAGCTGGTTGATGCCGGCACCGGCGACGTCGATGACGACCTCGGCGGGCCCGGGGCGAGGCACGTCGACGTCCACGACCTCGAGGACGTCCGGTGACCCGTACGCGGTGAACTGCACTGCCTGCATGGTGTCTCCCTGGTGCTTCGTCGGCGGCGTCAGCGGGCGGGCGTGAAGTGGACGGCCTGCAGCCACCGGTCGAGCGTCCAGGTGTCCGGCGCGATGCGGCGGACCTGGTCGAGGTCGGCCTGGTAGGCGGGCGTCTCGGCGAACCACCGGAACATGGCCTGCATGTCGTCCTGCCCGTCCATCACGGCCAGGGGCAGCGCCTCGTACCGGGCGGGCATGCCGGTGTGCTCGGCGAAGGCCGCGGCGATCTCGCTGCCGGTGCGGGCGTCGCCGGCGATCTCGATCGTGGCAGGGACGGCGTCCGGATCGAGCAGTGCCGTGGCGGCCACGGCGCCGACGTCGCGCGCCGCGATCATCTGGAGCACGACATCGTCGGGGAACGGCAGGCGGAGGACCAGGGTGCCGTCCTCGGTCGTCGGCGCGAACCAGCGGAAGTTGTCCATGAAGAACACCGGACGCACGATCGTGGTGACCAGCCCCAGGGCGACCAGGTGCTCCTCGACGCGGTACTTCGAGTCGAAGTGCGGCACGTGGGAGTCGCGCTCAGCACCGCCGACCGAGCTGAAGACGACGCGGGGCACGCGTGCCGCCGCAGCGGCGTCGGTCAGTGCGATGCCCTGGGCGGTCTCCCCTGCGGTGTCGGCGTCCTGCATGCCCCCGGGTGGCGTGGTCATGAACCAGAAGGCGTCGACGCCCTCGAGCGCAGCGGCGAGCGAGGCGGCATCAGCGACGTCGACACGGGCGAGCTCGACCCCGCGTTCGGCGAGCGCGGCGGCCTTCTCGGAACCGGTGTCGCGGATGAGTGCGCGCACGGTGGCGCCGCGTGCCAGCAGCGCGTCGGTGACGGCACCGCCCTGGCTCCCGGTGGCGGCGAAGACGGCGATGGTGGGGGTGGATCCTGTCGTCATGGTTGACTCCTTCGTGTTCGATCGTCGGGTAGAAGCTAAGCCGACTAATGATTATTCCGGAAGGACTCGGATGGACTCCCCAGGCAGCCCCGAGCGCCCTGCGACCCCGATCAGCTCGCTGATCCCCGCGGTGGCCAAGGCACACCGGAAGCTCGCCGGCTCGTTGCTGCAGGCCGTCGGTCTCGCCGCCGGCCAGGAGTTCGTGCTGATGGAGCTGTGGAGGGAAGCCCCGCTGTCACAGGCGGACCTGACGCGTCGGTTGTCCGTGGAGCCACCGACCACGGCGAAGGCGCTCGCGCGGCTCGACAAGCTCGGACTCGTGAACCGCGAGCGCTCGACGACGGACCGTCGGGTCGTCCTCGTGTCACTCACCGCCGCCGGCCGCGCGCTCGAGGAGCCCGTCGCGGCCGTCTGGGACTCCCTGGAAGCGCAGACGACAGCAGGCCTGACAGCGAGCGAGCAGGACGTGCTCCGGGGCCTGCTGACCCGACTCGGCGACACCCTGTCCGCCGAGCCCTCCCCTGACCGCAGCTAGGCCGCTTCCGTCGTCTGCGTCGCCGGCATCTCGGCCAGCAGCTCCCGCACGCGCGGCACGACGGTACCGCCGTAGAGCTCGACGGAGCGCAGGCGGGCGCGCATCGACTGGGCCCCCGAGGTGTAGATCATGTCGAACCGACCGACGCCCATCGCGTGCACGGTCCGGGCGATCTTCCGGGCCACGGTCTCGGCGGACCCGATGTACATCGAGCCGGACCGTACCTCGTGGTCGAACTCGGCCCGCGTCACCGGCGGCCACCCGCGCAGCGCCCCGATCCGGTCGCGGACGACCTTGTAGTGCGGGTACCACGCCTCGAGCGCTTCCTCGTCGGTGTCGGCCACGAACCCGGGTGAGTGCACGCCGACGGGGTGGGCGGTCGTCCCGAACTCCTCCGTGGCACGGCGGTACAGGTCCAGGAACGGCAGGAAGCGCTCCGGCTGCCCGCCGATGACGGCGAGCATCAGGGGGAAGCCGTACTGGGCGGTGCGCACCACGGACTGCGGTGACCCGCCGACGCCGACCCAGGTCCGGAGCCCGTGCTCGGTCTTCGGGAACACGTCTGCGTCGACGAGCGGCGCACGGGTCGTGCCCGACCAGGTGACGGGTGTCTCGCGCAGCAACCGGGCGAACAGTTCGATCTTCTCCTCGAACAGCACCTCGTAGTCGGTCATGTCGTAGCCGAAGAGCGGGAACGACTCGGTGAAGGACCCGCGACCGAGGATCACCTCGGCCCGTCCGTTCGACAGCGCGTCCACCGTCGCGAAGCGCTGGAACACACGGACCGGATCGTCAGAGCTCAGCACCGTGACGCCCGAGCTGAGACGGATGCGCTCGGTCGCCGTTGCCAGGCCGGCCAGGACGGTCTCGGGCGAGGAGACCGAGTACTCCGGCCGGTGGTGCTCGCCCACCGCGAAGACGTCGACGCCGAGCTGGTCCGCCAGGACCGCCTCGTCGACGAGCTGCCGGATCGACCTCGCGTGACCCACCTGGGCGCCGTGGTCATCGGTGGGGACGTCCCCGAACGTGTCGAGGCCGAAGGTGATGTCGGACATGGTGGCCCTCATTTCATTGACGTGTCAATCATGTAATTGACGCGTCAATCATCTGCGGATAGGGTCGGCTTGTCAACGATGGAGGCACCGTGCACGGAACCGACGAGCACCGACCCGGACGGCGATCACCGAACGCGGACGAACTGGCGACCTGGCGCGCCTACGTCGAGGCGTCGGAGCGCGTCCGGCGCACACTGTCGACGGCGTTCCTGGACACCTCGGGGATCTCACCCGGGGACTACTCGGTGATGCTCGCCCTGAGCGAGGCCGAGGACCGCACCCTGCGGTCGTCGGACCTGGCGACGGGGATCGGGTGGGAGCGCAGCCGCCTGTCGCACCACCTCAAACGCATGGAGGAACGCGGGCTCGTGCTCCGGGGACGGGTCGGCGGTGACGCTCGCGGCGCCGCCGTCACCCTGACCGGCACCGGGGCGAGCGTCTTCCGCAGTTCGTCCGCCGCGCACCTCCGGCTGGTCCGCCAGGTGTTCGTCGACGCGTTCACACCCGACCAGCTCGAGACCATGCGGGCACTCACGGCCACCCTGCACCACCACCTCGACCAGCGGGACGCCGACGCCGATCGCCCCGACGACCACGACTGAACCACCGCGCACCACGCTCACCACGCTCACCACGCTCACCACGCTCACCACGCTCACCAACAGGAAGACACCCCATGCTCATCGCACTCTGGATCATCTCCGGCCTCCTCGCCCTCGCCTTCCTCGGCGCCGGCGTCATGAAGCTCGTCCGCCCCCGATCGGCGCTGATCGACGGCGAGATGCCCTGGGCCGCAGACTTCTCCCCCGCCGCGATCAAGCTGATCGCGGCCCTCGAGGTCGTCGGCGCCCTGGGCCTCGTCCTGCCGCTGCTCACCTCGACCGCGCAGGTCCTCACCCCGATCGCCGCTGTCGGGCTCGCCGTGCTGATGATCGGGGCGGTCGTCGTGCACGCCCGGCGCCACGAACCCGTCGTGCCACCGCTCGTCCTGGCCGTCCTCTCCGTCGCCGCGGCCGTGCTCGGCTTCACGACGGTGGCCGGATGACGGGCGCACCGCGGACGGACTCCTCACAGGCGCACGACGGCGACGACTCAGGCCACCCCGACGACCTGGACGGCACCGCCGTGCAGGAGCACGCGATGGAGGTCGCGGCCGGTCTGCCAGCGGTGACCCACGAGCACCCCTTCGGCCCCGACTGGGAGGTCTTCAAGGTGGTCGGCAAGGTGTTCCTGCTGGTCACCGAGGTCCCGGGAGAGCCCGTCGTGGTCCTCAAGGCCGAGCCGGAGCACTCCGAGGCCCTGCGACAGGAGCGGGACACCGTCACGCCCGGCTACCACATGAACAAGGAGCACTGGATCACGCTCCACGGCGGGGCCGGCGTCACCGAGGCGTTCGTCGGCGACCTCGTCCGCAACTCGTACGAGCTCGTCGTCGAGACCCTGCCGCAGGCGCGACGGCCCGTCCGCAGCGGACGACGTCACCGACCGGACTGAGAGCACCGCGGGTCAGAAGTCCGCGGGACGGGGCACGTCGGCGACCCCGGCGGTGGCGAAGCCCCCGCGGATGAGCGGCACGGCCCGGCGCACGGCCTGGTCGATGCGGAGCTCCAGGTCGACGCTCGCGATGTCGTACCCGCCCTCGCGCTTGGTGAAGTCCCGCTCGTTGCCGAAGACCCCGAGCGGCAGGGTCGTGGACTGGAAGAACCCGAACAGCGGGCGCATCTGGTGCTCGACGAGCAAGGCGTGCCGGTCGCTGCCACCGGTGGCGGTCAGGAGCACCGGGGTGTCGACGAGGTCGTACTGCCCGACCCAGTCGAAGAACAGCTTGAAGGCGCCGGAGTAGGCCGCCCGGAAGGCCGGGCTGCCGACGACGAGCACGTCCGCGGCCTCCACCGTCTCGAGGGCCCGGCGGGTGCGGTCGGACATCGTCTCGCGACCCGAGGCCGCTCCGAGGTCGGCGAGCAGCGGGCCGATCTCGATCGTCTCGGTCCGGGCGCCGTCGATCTCCTCAGCCAACCGGGCCACCGTCGCCGCGACCAGGGTCGAGGTCCGCGAGGGGTCCGATGGGCTGCCACTGACGCCGACGACCAGTTCTCCGCTCATGCGGTCGATGCTCACACGCTGCCGGGGCGGGCGGCACGTTCGTGACGACATGTGTCGGGTGCCAGTCGGTCGGGGTAGCGTCCGCGCCATGCAGACCTTCCTGCCGTACGCCGACTTCCGGGCATCCGCCGAGGTCCTCGACGACCGGCGGCTCGGCAAGCAGCGGGTCGAGACCCTGCAGGTGATGCGCGCACTGACGCTTCCCGACTACGGCTGGCAGCACCACCCGGTGACGGCGATGTGGCGCGGCTACCGCCCGGCGTTGATGGCCTACCAGGAGGCCACGTGCCGCGTCTGGGCCGAGCGCGGGTACGCCGACACGTGCCTCGAGAAGACTCTGCTCGACCTGGGCCGTGTGCCGGAGGACCTGGCGGCGTACGAGCGCGGTGACGTGCCGATCCCGCCGTGGAACGACGACGAGGCCCTGCACGTCTCGCACCGCTCGAAGCTCGTGCAGAAGGCGCCGGAGCACTACCGGGAGCTGTTCCCCGACGTGCCGGACGACCTGGACTACGTCTGGCCGGGAACACCGGCACCGGCGACGCACACCGCCTGATCGTCAGGCGACCGGGATCCAGCGACCACCCTCGCGCCGCGTGACGACGTCGGAGCGGATCTCGACCACGTCCCGCAGCCCGTCGACCGCGACGTCGCGGACGGCCGCGGCGACACGGTCGTCCTCGGCCTCGAAGCGCACGACCGCGCACGGGACGCCACGGAGCAGGCGGACGTCCTCGGCCTCGACCACGGCGTGTTCGCGCACGAGGGCGGCCGCGGCGGGCAGGACGGCGTCCGGTGCGGTGCCGGTCGCGAGGGCACCGATCGCCAGGGTCACGCGGTACGAGGGCATGCGACGACGCTACCGGGGAACCGGAACCCGCCGTGGGCTGCAGGGGAACCGACGCCGCTCAGGGGTGCGGACGTCGACCCACGGCGGGATCGCGGTGTACGGCGGGACACGACGACAGGGGGAACGTCGCGCCCCGCGCCGGACGTCGATCAGGGGGTCGACATCCGGTCTGGGTCCACCGCGCGGCTCGGTTCAGGGGAACCGCACGGTGGTGGACCTCAAGGGTGTTCGGTGTCCTCTCGGTACCGGTCCGTCTCGGTCGGTGCGGGCATCGACCGGTGGGCGGCGGCTGGCCGGACCATCGGGAGCAGGGCACTCCCGGCGGTCGCGAGCGCTCCGACCACGGCGATGAGCCCGAGCGGGGCCGTGCCGAGGTCGTGCTGCGCTGCCAGGGCGAGCGCGACGAGGGTGGCCGGCGCCGGCAGGAGCTGCACCGCTCGGAAGCGGTCGTCCCGTCGGGTCCTGGTCATCATCGCGTTTGCCATGACGACACTCTGACGCAGATCGGTTGTCCGCAGAAGGGGGGACACGTACCCAGAGATGGAGTAGAACGTCTAGTACACCTCAGCGGAGGTCACGGACGGTCGCCACGGCGTCGGCCACCGCTCCGACGACGACCCGGACGTCGTCGGCCGTCAGCGAGGCGTCGAACGTCAGGCGCAGCGCGGTCCGGGCCACGTCCTCGGGGACCCCGAGCGCCGTGAGCACGTGCGAGGCCTCGGTGCTGCCCGCCGCGCAGGCACTGCCCGACGACGACACGACGTCGCGCTGCTCGAGCTCGAGCAGGACGGTCTCGCCGTTGACACCCGGGAAGCAGAACGACGCGTGCCCGGGCAGTCGGTGCTCCCGCGATCCGGTGACGAATGCAGCGGGGACCGCGGCAAGCACGCCGTCGAGCACCGCGTCGCGCACGGTGGTCGCCGTGCCCTCCCCCGACCGCACCGTCTCCGCCGCCAGCCCGAGGGCGGTCGCCACCGCCACGGCACCGGCCACGTCCTCGGTGCCGGACCGCCGCCCCCGCTCCTGTCCCCCGCCGTGCAGCAGCGGCTCGAGCGGGACGCCGGAGCGCACGGCGAGCACGCCGGTGCCCTTCGGGGCGCCGAGCTTGTGCCCGGACAACGACAGCGCGTCGACGCCCAGGGGCCCGAGACCGATCGGCAGCCAGGGCGCGGACTGCACGGCGTCGGTGTGGAAGCGCGCCCCGACCTCGTGCGCCACCGCGGCGAGCGCCGGCACGTCCTGCACGGTGCCGATCTCGTTGTCGGCGTGCGCGATCGAGACGAGCGTGGTCTCCGAGCGAAGGGCCGCACGCAGCACCGCCGGGTCGACGCGGCCGTCCGGTCCGACGGGCAGCACGGTGACGTCGAAGTCGTGGAAGCGGGCGAGGTACGCGCAGCTCTCCAGCACCGCCTCGTGCTCGATGGCGCTCGTGACGACGTGCCGACCGCGGGGAGCGGCGAGGGCGATCCCCTTGATCGCGGTGTTCGCCCCCTCGGTGCCGCCGGTGGTGAAGACGACCTCGGCGGGCCGGCACCCGAGCACCCCGGCGACGGCGGCCCGTGCGGCGGTGAGACCCCGCGCGGCCTCGTCCCCGAACCCGTGCGTCGACGAGGGGTTGCCGAACACCCCCGTCAGGTACGGCCACATCGCCTCGAGCACCTCGCGGCGGACCGGGGTGGTGGCGGCGCGGTCCAGGTAGAACACGGTCAGTCCCGCACGGGAACCGCGACGTGCTCCGTCGGCACCGCGACGTCGATGTCGAGCCCGAGGTCGAGCGCCCGCGCCGAGTGGGTCAGCGCCCCGACCGAGATGACGTCGACGCCGGTGGCCGCGATCGCCGCGACGGTGTCGAGCGACACTCCGCCCGAGGCCTCGACGAGCGCGCGTCCGGCGACGATGCCGACCCCGGTCACGAGTTCGTCCGTGGTGAAGTTGTCGAGCATGATCGTGTCGACCCCGGCCGCGACGACGGGTTCGATCTGGTCGATGCGGTCCACCTCGACCTCCACGTGCACGGTGTGTCCGAGACGCACGCGGGCCTGGGCGATCGCGTCGCCGATGCCGATGCCGCCGGCCAGGAGCACCGCCAGGTGGTTGTCCTTGGCCAGCACGGCGTCGGAGAGCGAGGTGCGGTGGTTGTGTCCGCCGCCGCACCGGACGGCGTACCGCTCGAGCGCACGGAGGCCCGGCGTCGTCTTCCGGGTGTCGACGATCCGCGCAGCGGTGCCCGCGGCGGCCGCGACGTGGGCGGCGGTGGCCGTCGCGATGCCCGACATCCGCTGGACCAGGTTGAGGGCGACCCGTTCGGCCCGCAGCACGGCCCGCGCCGACCCGGTCACGGTCGCGAGGACGTCGCCGGCCGCGAAGTGTGTGCCGTCGGCGACGTGCACGACCGCATCGACCGCCGGGTCGACGGCGTGCATCACGGCGACGAAGACCCCACCGCCGCTCAGCACTCCGGGCTCGCGCGCGCCGAGGGTCGCGGTCGCGGTCGCCTCGGCGGGGATCAGGGTCTCGCTGGTGACGTCGCCCCAGGGCGCGTCCTCCTCGAGCGCGGTCTCGATCACGCGACGCAGCGCGTGCGGCGGGATGGTGCCGGGGTCGGTGGTCATGCGGGTACCTCCTGCGGGAAGACTGCGGAGCCGTCGGCACGTTCGTCCGTGTGCTCGTCGGGGTGTGCGTCGGTGTGGTCGACGACCCAGGCGTACGAGGCCGGGGCGGCGGGGTCGGTGTCGGGGTGGTCGGTGCGGGCGTGCGCCCCGCGGGACTCGGTGCGGGTTGCAGCGGCGAGCGCGACGAGTCGTGCCAGGTCGAGCAGCGCGCGGTCCTCGTGCTCACGCACGCCGCCGCCGGTCGGCGCGGTCAGCGCGTCGAGGTCGCGGCGTGCGCTCGCAAGCCCGACGGCGTCACGGAGCAGCCCGACACGGTCCGTCATGACGGACTGGACCGCCAGCCGGACGGCACCGACGTCGTCGAGGTGGGTCGCGCCTCCAGGCAGGGTCGGACTGGGCCCACGCCTGCCGGTTCCGGCGCGCTGCGGAGCCTGCGGAGCCTGCGGAGCGGCGTGACGGCCGAGCAGGTGGGGAGAGGCACGGATCGCGTCGGCCGCTCGGGGCACGCTGGTCACGTGGAGACCGGCGTCCCCGCGCAGGCGAAGCAGGCCGGGTCGCGGTGCGGCGACCGCGTCCGCTGCGCGGACCGCGAAGACGAGTCCCTCGAGCAGGGAGTTCGAGGCGAGCCGGTTGGCGCCGTGCACCCCGGTGCAGGCGGCTTCGCCGACGGCGAGCAGTCCGGGCAGGCTGGTGCGGCCCTCGGCGTCGGTGGCGATGCCGCCCATCGAGTAGTGCGCGGCCGGTGCGACGGGGACGCCTTCGCGGGTCCAGTCGAACCCGGCGGCGCGGGTGGCCCGGGTGAGTCCGGGGAACCGCGAGACCAGGAACCCGGCGTCGAGACCGGTGGCGTCGAGGAGCACGGGCGCGCCGCCCTGGTCGCGCACCGCGGCGGCGATCCCACGGGCGACGACGTCACGCGGGGCGAGCTCGGCGTCCGGGTGCGCGTCGGTCATGAAGCGGTGCCCGGCGGCGTCGCGGAGCACGGCACCCTCGCCACGGACGGCCTCGGAGACCAGTCCCCCGTCGGGGACTGCGAGTCGGGTCGGGTGGAACTGGACGAACTCCAGGTCGGCGAGGACGGCGCCGGCGCGCCAGGCGGCGGCGACCCCGTCGCCCGTCGCGACCAGGGGGTTCGTCGTCTCGCGGTACAGGTGTCCGGCTCCCCCGGACGCGATGACGACGGCGTCCGCGTCGAGCCGGCGGGGTTCTCCGAGCAGGTCGAGGACGTCGAGGCCGACCACCGCTCCGCCGCGGACGACCAGGTCGGTCAGGCTCGTGCGCTCCAGGATCGTGACGTGCCGTCGGTGCAGTGCCGCGATGAGGGTGCGTTCGATGGCGGCCCCGGTCGCGTCACCGTCCGCGTGCACGACGCGCCACCGGCCGTGCGCGGCCTCGCGACCGCGGGCGAGGTCGTCGCCGTACCGGTCCAGTGACGCCGGGTCCGACGAGCGGTCGAAGGGCACCCCGAGCGCGAGCAGGTCGCGGACGCGGGCCGGGCCGTCGGTGCACAGGACCTCGACGGCCCGGGCGTCGGCACTGCCGGCCGCGGCGACGTGCGTGTCGGCCTGGTGCAGCGTCGCGGAGTCGTCGGCGCCGAGCGCCACCGCGATGCCGCCCTGGGCGTACGCGGTGGCGCTGTCGGCGAGTGCCCCCTTCGTCACCAGGGTGACGTCGTGCAGGGCACTCGCACGGATGGCTGCGGTCAGGCCGGCGATGCCGGACCCGACGATGACGACGTGCACGGTGGTCTCCCTCGTTCGGTCGGGTCCGCGTCTCAGCCGCGCGGCTTCGCGGCGAGCATGCGCTCGAGTGCCACCTTGGCGTCGGCCTGCACGTCGGCGGGGACGACGATCTCGTTGAGGACCTCGCCGCGGACGAGTGCCTCAAGCACCCAGGCGAGGTAGCCCGGGTGGATCCGGTACATCGTCGAGCAGGGGCAGACGACCGGGTCGAGGCAGAAGATCGTGTGCTGCGGGTACTCGGCGGCGAGCCGGTTCACCATGTTGATCTCGGTGCCGATCGCGAAGGTGGTCGGCTCGGTGGCCGCGGCGACGGTCTTCCGGATCAGGTCGGTGCTGCCGGCGTGGTCGGCGGCGTCGACCACGGCCATCGGGCACTCCGGGTGCACGATGACCTGCACGCCCGGGTGCTCGCGGCGTGCCTGGTCGATCTGGTCGACCGTGAAGCGGCGGTGCACCGAGCAGAAGCCGTGCCAGAGGATGACCTTGGCCGCTTCGAGGTCACTCGTCTCGTTGCCGCCGAGGGGCTTCCGGGGGTTCCACATCGGCATCAGGTCGGTGCTGATGCCCATCGCCTTCGCGGTGTTGCGGCCGAGGTGCTGGTCGGGGAAGAACAGGACGCGCTGCCCGCGCTCGAAGGCCCACTCGAGCACCGTCGCGGCGTTCGACGAGGTGCAGACGATGCCACCGTTGCGACCGCAGAAGGCCTTGAGGTCGGCGGCGGAGTTCATGTAGGTGACCGGGATCACGGGGACGCGGCCGTCGGCGTCGGGCTCGGTGCCGTACACCGCCGTCAGCTCCGCCCACGCGGCCTCGACGCTGTCGATGTCGGCCATGTCGGCCATCGAGCACCCGGCCGCCAGGTTCGGCAGGATCACGCGCTGGTCGTCGCGCGCCAGGATGTCGGCCGTCTCGGCCATGAAGTGCACACCGCAGAACACGATCGCCTCGGCGTCGGGCTTCGTCAGGGCGGCGTTCGCGAGCTGGAACGAGTCGCCCAGGAAGTCCGCGTGCCGGACGACCTCGTCGCGCTGGTAGAAGTGCCCGAGGACGACGACCCGGTCGCCGAGGGTGGCCTTCGCCCGCTCGATGCGCTCGTGGAGCTCGTCGGTCGGGGCCGTCTTGTACTCGTCGGGCAGCACACCCTGACGCGGGGCGCTCGTCGGGATGACGTCGGACATCGACGACCCCGGGCCGTACCCGGGGCGCGAGTCGAAGTCCCACGTCGGCACGGCGAGGTCGGGCGTGCAGGTGCTCCCGCCGGCCCGGCCGTTGGAGATGAGTTCGATCGTCGTGGCGATGGACACGGGGTTTCCTATCGGTTCCGCTGCTGGTGCTGATCGGCCCCGGTCCGCAGCGGGCCGTTGTCCGCGTAGGCCAGGTCGGGGTTCGAGCGGTACAGCCGGGCCGGACGGTGCCGGCCCCCGCTCGTGGTCTCGTCGGTCGGCAGGACCGCGTCGGTCTTCTCGACCTGCCGACGGAAGTTCGCGGGGTCGAGTGCTCGGCCGAGCACCGCCTCGTACACGCCCCGGAGTTCGGCGAGGGTGAAGCGGTCGCCGAGGAACGCCTGCGCGATCCGCGAGTACGACATCTTGTTGCGCAGCCGCCACAGGGCGTACTCCACGATGCGGTCGTGGTCGAAGGCGAGCGGCGGGTGCTCGTCGGCCAGGAACCACCGGACGTTCCAGTCGTCGGGCACGACGTTCGCCTCGTCCGGGTGCACCAGTGCCCAGTAGACGATCGACACGACCCGGCTCGGGGAGCGTCCGACGTCGCCGAACGCGTAGAGCTGCTCGAGGTACCGCGGCTGGACGTTGGTCGTCTCGCGGAGTCGGGCGGCCGCCGAGTCCTCCAACCCCTCGTCGTCGCCGACCCAGCCGCCGGGGAGCGCCCAGGAACCCTCGAACGGTTCGGCG
Source organism: Curtobacterium sp. MCBD17_026 (assembly GCF_003234895.2). NCBI lineage: Bacteria > Bacillati > Actinomycetota > Actinomycetes > Micrococcales > Microbacteriaceae > Curtobacterium > Curtobacterium sp. MCBD17_026. The sequence continues at coordinate 2,635,135 of NZ_CP126281.1, forward strand.
ACGCGACGGACGAGCGGCATCCACAGCGCCGGGGCCCCGGTGTCGGGGTGCGGGCGCAGCGCGACGATCACGGTGGAGACCGCGACGCGGATGCCTGCTTCGTCCATGGTGGAGATAGTGTCAATCTGACTCGAAGTGTTCGGGTCGAGATGACACTATCACTGTCGACACGGCGCGCTCGTCACGAGCCGGAAACAGATCGTCACGGGGCCGAAAACTCCCGACGGCCAGCCGCGGTTAGCGTGGAGGACATGACGACGGTGACGAGGGTGCATGCCGTGGTGTCGGGGACGGTCCAGGCGGTCGGCTTCCGGTACTGGACCGCTCGGAAGGCCGACGGGCTCGACCTCGTCGGCTACGCGAGGAACCTCTGGGACGGCACCGTCGAGGTCGAGGCCGAGGGACCGTCGGTCGCGGTCGACTCCCTGGTGGAGTGCCTGCGGACCGGACCACCGTCGGCGACCGTGACCGACGTCACCCTGCGCTCGGTCGTCCCGCACGGGGACGCCGACGGGTTCGCGATCCTGCACTGAGCGGACGTGGGTGGGAGCGGTGCCGGCGTCCGGCGCGCTCGGCACCGATCGTTCACCTGCGGATGTCGGAGCGAAGGCGGAATAATCGCATCCACTCAGGGAGTTGGCCTGTCTGCGCGTCCTGCGCCACACCCGTTCCACCCGTCGTGACCCACCAGGAGCACCCGCATGACCCAGGCCGTCGATTCCGCCCCCCGCACGGGAAGCGTCTCGCAGCCGTCCGCTGCCGAGACCCGACTCGTGATCGGGCTGCTGCTCGTCTCCGCGTTCGTCGTCATCCTGAACGAGACGATCATGGGCGTGGCGTTGCCCCGGCTCATGGACGACCTGGACATCAGCGCCGCGACCGGCCAGTGGCTGACCACCGGCTTCCTGCTCACCATGGCGGTCGTCATCCCGATCACCGGGTTCCTGCTGCAGCGCTTCAACACCCGCCCCGTCTTCGTCTGGGCGATGGGCCTGTTCTCGGTCGGCACGCTGATCGCCCTGCTCGCGCCGGGCTTCACCGTCCTGCTCGTCGGCCGCATCGTGCAGGCCAGCGGCACGGCGATCATGATGCCGCTGCTGATGACGACGGTCCTGACCCTCGTCGACCCCGCGCACCGTGGCCGCATCATGGGCAACATCTCGATCGTCATCTCGGTCGCTCCGGCCATCGGCCCGACGATCTCCGGCCTGATCCTCAACGCGTTCTCGTGGCGCTGGCTGTTCGGCTTCGTGCTGCCCATCGCGATCGCGGCGCTCATCCTCGGCATGGTCAAGGTGCAGAACGTCTCGACGCCGCGCAAGGCGCCGATCGACGTCGTCTCGGTCGTGCTCTCCGCCTTCGCGTTCGGTGGCATCGTCTACGGGCTGTCCAGCATCGGTGAAGCCGGCGCGACCGGACCGCTCGTCCCGGTGACCGCCCTGGTCGTCGGTGCCGTCGCCCTCGCGGTGTTCATCGTCCGGCAGACGCGCCTGCAGCGCACCGACAGCGCCCTGCTCGACCTCCGGACCTTCCGCACCCGTGGCTTCACGGTGCCGATCGTCGCGATGGGCCTGAGCTTCATGGCGATGTTCGGCACGCTCATCCTGCTGCCGATCTACCTGGAGCGCGTCCTCGGACTCGAGGTCCTGCAGGTCGGCCTGCTGCTGCTCCCCGGTGGTCTGCTGATGGGCCTGCTCTCCCCCATCGTGGGTCGCATCTACGACCGCCGCGGCCCGCGCGTGCTGCTCATCCCCGGATCGATCATCGTCAGCGCCGTGCTCTGGGCGCTCTCCACCGTCGGCGTCGACACCAGCGTGTGGTTCGTCCTCGGTGCGCACGTGGTGCTGAGCATCGGTCTGGCCCTGACCTTCACGCCGCTGTTCACCGCGGCGCTCGGCGGGCTGCCCCCGAAGCTGTACTCGCACGGCAGCGCGGTGCTCGGCACGGCGCAGCAGCTCGCCGGTGCGGCGGGCACCGCCCTGTTCGTCACGCTGCTGACGATCGGTGCGGCCACCGCCGTCGAGGGTTCCGGTGCCCGTGGGGTCCAGGTGGCCACCGCCTCGGGCGTCAGCACCGCCTTCATGGTCGGCGCGATCATCTCCCTGTTCGGCATCCTGGCGTCGGTGTTCGTCCGCCGGCCCGAGGTGCCCAAAGGCGCGCCGACGCCCCCGCCCGTGCACTGACCCCGTCGCGGGCCCGCATGGCAGTGTGGGCGGCATGCGGTCGACGACGAGCGAACTCAACTGGTCCGGCACGGTCACGTACACGGCCGAACGGGTCGTCCGTCCGTCGTCGATCGACGAGGCAGCTCAGGTCGTGGCGGAGGCCGAACGGGTGCACGGGCTGGGCACCCGCCACTCGTTCAACGACGTCGCCGACACCGCGGGCATCCTGCTCGACCTGACCGGGATCCCCACGGACCTGGTCGTCGACGCCGAGCACCGCACCGTGACGCTCGGGGCCGGCACCCGGTACGGCGACGTCGCGGCCGACATCGACCGTGCCGGGTTCGCCGTGCACAACACGGGGTCCCTGCCGCACATCTCGGTCGGGGGTGCGGTCGCGACCGGGACCCACGGCTCCGGCACGACACTGGGCTCGCTCGCCACCGCGGTGCGCGCGCTCGAGGTGCTCGGTCCGGACGGCACCGCCCGGACGATCGACCGGACGGACCCCGCGTTCGACGGCGGCGTGCTGCACCTCGGACTGCTCGGCATCGTGACCCGGGTGACCCTCGAGGTCGAACCGGCCTACCGGATGCGTCAGGACGTCTACGGCGCGATCCCCTGGGACACCTTCACGGCGAACGTCGCCGAGGTGCACGCCGCCGCGTACTCCGTGTGCGCCTACACGGTGTTCGGCGACGCGATCACCGAGGTCCTGGTGAAGTCGCGCGTGCCCGACGGCGCCGACGACGTCCCGGTACCGGACGCGCTGGCCGGCGCAGCCCGGCTGCCCGGCACCCCCGGCGACGACCACCGGACCGCCCGCGACGGCTCGGTCGGACCCTGGTGGGACCGGCTGCCGCACTTCCCGATCGGGTCCGTCCCGAGCCACGGGTCCGAGGTGCAGAGCGAGCACTTCGTCCCGCTCCGGCACGCAGCGGCCGCCCTCGACGCGCTCCGGGGGCTCGCCGACCGGATCCAGCCGCACCTGCACGTCTGCGAACTCCGGACGATGGCAGCGGATCACCTGTGGCTCAGCCCGACCCAGGGCGAGGACGTGCTCTGCATCGCGTTCACCTGGAAGAAGCACCCGGCCGAGGTCGCCGCGCTCCTGCCCGACCTGGAGTCCCGGCTCGCGGTCTTCGACGGCCGACCGCACTGGGGCAAGATGAGTTCGCTCGACCACGCGGCGATCGCCGGGCTGTACCCGCGACTGGCGGACTTCCGCGAGCTCGTCGCCCGGGCCGACCCGGAGCGGACGTTCGCATCCGCGTTCGGCGAGCGGGTGCTCGGGACCTGACCCGGGCCTCCAGGCCGTGCCCAGCGTTCCGTTGCTCGCCGCTCGCCGCACCGCTCGCCGCGCCGCTCGCCGCACCCGGAACCAGGTTCTGGACACCGAACCACGGGATCGCACGGTGCTGTGTCCGGAACCTGGTTCCGGGATGCGGGAACGCGCCCGACCCGCCAGCGGTCAGATCGACGTGAACGCGAGCGGCGTGATCGTCCGCGTCTCGCCGTCCCAGTGCCGGACGCCGCCGACGTCGAGCGCCTCGGGCAACGGCACGGCGCGCAGCGCAGCAACGGCGCGCGGCAGGTCCTCGTCACGCACCCGGCGGGCCAGCGTGACGTGCGGTGACCAGTGTCCGGGCAACGAGGTCTCGACGCCGCCGGGGGCGACCGCGTGCACCTCGCCGTGGAAGGTCGTGAGCGCTGCGTCGACGACCACCGCTCGCACGAGCACCGACCGACCGGCACCCGCGGGGAAGAGCAGGAGCCCACCGAGCCGGATCGACGTCGGGGCCGGCGTTCGCAACCCCGCGGGCACGGGCAGCGAGTCCCCGGCGGCCAGGGTGACGTGCGGGGCGTTCGACGGCGACGGGTGCCGACCGAGGCTCGGCAGGTCGGCATCGATGAGGGCCTGCCAGGCGGACCGCACGGCGGCGTCCGACTCCGGGCCGAGGACGAGTTCGATGCTGCGCACGATCCGAGTCAACCAACCCGGACCGCGAGGCGTCCTACGCCGCGTCCGTAACGCGTCCCACGACGCGCTCTGTAACGCGTCCCGTGACGCCCTCCGTAACGCGTCCCGCGACGCGCTCCGTGACGGCGATGTAACACAGCGGAACGGAACTCGCCCCGGGGGTGGACCGCACGTCACACTCGTCTCCACGCCGCGGACCACCGCGGCTCCCCCACACGCACGGCCCACGAGGAGCACCAGCATGTCCGCAGCCCCCGCACTGCCCGAGAAGCCGAAGGGCAAGCGTCCGATCGGCTGGATCGTCGCCGCCGCGATCGTCGTCGTCGCGATCGTCGTCGCCGTCATCGTCGGAGCCGTCCGCTCCGGGAGCAACGACGCCGGTGCCGCCGGCGACGCCGCCCCGAAGACCGTCACCATCGGTGTCGCGGACAAGTCGCTCGGCTACTGGAGCACCTACACGAAGCTCGCGAAGGAGAAGCTCAACGTCACCGTCAAGCTGACGAACTTCTCCGACTACTCGCTGCCGAACCCCGCGCTCAAGGACGGCCAGCTGGACATCAACCAGTTCCAGCACATCCAGTACCTGGCGGACTACAACGTCACCTCGAACGACGACCTGCAGCCGATCGGCTCCACCGCCGTCTACCCGCTGCCGCTCTACGCGACGAAGTACGACAAGCCCTCCGAGCTGCCCGCGAACGCGAAGGTCGCGATCCCGAACGACTCGATCAACCAGGCCCGTGCGCTCCTGATCCTGCAGGCGGCGGACCTGATCACGCTGAAGGACGGCGGCTCGGCGTTCTCCACCGCGGACGACATCGAGACGAAGAAGGTCGACGTCCAGCCCCTCGACGCCTCGCAGACCGCGAACGCGCTGCAGCAGGGCTCGGTCGCCGCCGCGGTCGTGAACAACAACTTCGCCACCGCCGCCGGCCTGCCGATCTCGGACGCGATCTACCAGGACGACCCCTCGAGCGCGAGTGCCGCCCCGTACGTGAACGTGTTCGCCGTCCGCGACGAGGACAAGGGCAACAAGACCTACCTCGAGCTGGCGGAGCTGTTCCAGGACGACGCCGTGCAGCAGGCCTTCGAGAAGGACCTGCCCGAGGCCGTCGCCCGCGACGAGAGCGCCTCGAAGCTGCAGGACGAGCTCGCCCAGGTCGAGCAGGACGCGAAGGCGGCCAAGCAGTAGTGCCGGTCCTCGTCGAACTCCGCGGCGTCTCGAAGCACTACCGCCGCGCCGACACCGGCGAGACCGTGGTGGCCGTCGAGGACGTCTCCCTGGACGTGCACCAGGGAGAGGTCCTCGGCGTCATCGGGTACTCCGGTGCCGGCAAGTCCACCCTGGTCCGCCTGGTCAACGCGCTGGAACTGCCGAGTTCCGGCACGGTGACCGTCGCGGGCCGCGAGCTGACGGCGATCCCCGAGCGGGACCGCCGTACGGCACGTCGCAACATCGGGATGATCTTCCAGCAGTTCAACCTGTTCCGGTCCCGCACGATCGCCGGCAACGTCGCGTACCCGCTCAAGGTCGCCGGTGTGCCGAAGGCCGAGCGGGACCGCCGCGTCGCCGAGCTGCTCGACTTCGTCGGCCTGCTCGAGCGCGCCCATGCCTACCCGGAGCAGCTCTCCGGCGGGCAGAAGCAGCGCGTCGGCATCGCCCGCGCCCTCGCCGCGTCGCCGGACCTGCTGCTCGCCGACGAGGCGACCAGCGCCCTCGACCCGGAGACCACCTCCGAGGTGCTCGCGCTGCTCCGGCGGGTCAACCGGGAGCTCGGCGTCACCATCATCGTGATCACCCACGAGATGGACGCCGTCCGGCAGATCGCCGACCGGGTCGCCGTGATGGAGCAGGGCCGGGTCGTCGAGGTCGGGGACGTCTACGACGTGTTCTCGACCCCGAAGACCGGCGCCGCGCAGCGCTTCGTCCGCACCGCGCTGCACGACCGGCCCTCCCCCGAGACGCTCCGGCGCCTGCGGGACCGTCACCCCGGTCGGCTCGTCACGGTGCAGATCACCGACGAGGCCGGGCTGCAGAACCGCATCGACGCCGCGTTCCGCGCCGCCGGGGTCACCGCCGAGCTCGTCTACGGCGGGGTCGGGGAGATCCGGGAGCGTCGGATCGGGTCGCTCACCTACGAGCTGAGCGACGCCAGCGGCGGGCCTGGCGGGCCTGGCGGCCCCGGCGGCTCGCGTGCGTCCGGTGCAACCGGTGCGCCCGGCGCCATCGACGCCGCGATCGCCGCACTCCGCGCCGACGGCGTCACGACCGACGAGGAGGCCGCCGCGTGAACAACAACTCGTTCCAGAGCGTGATCGACACGTTCGACGTCTTCCTGGCCGCCATCCGCGACACCATCGTGATGTCGCTCGTCTCGCTGGTCATCGCCGGGGTCATCGGCCTCGCGCTCGGCCTGCTGCTGTACGCGACCCGGCCGGGCAACGTGCTCGGCAACCGCACCGCGTACACGGTGCTCAACGTGTTCGTGAACCTGATCCGCCCGATCCCGTTCGTGATCTTCCTCGCCGCGATCGCGCCGCTGTCGCGGGTCGTCGTGCAGACCACGATCGGTGTCCCCGCGGTGACCTTCGCGATCTCGTTGGCCGCGGCCTTCGCGGTGTCCCGGATCGTCGAGCAGAACCTGCTGTCGGTCGACCCGGGTGTCGTCGAGGCTGCTCGGGCCTCGGGTGCGCATCCCGTGTCGATCCTGCTGACGGTGCTCATCCCCGAGGGTCTCGGCCCCCTGATCCTCGGTTACACGTTCATCTACATCGGCATCGTCGACATGACGGCGCAGGGCGCGCTGATCGGTGGCGGCGGACTCGGTGAGTACGCGATCACCTACGGCTCGCAGCGCTACGACTGGTGGGTGGTCTACGTCTCGGTGGCGGCGATCGTCGTCATCGTGCAGCTCGGCCAGTTCATCGGCAACCGCTTGGCTCGCGCGACGCTGCGTCGCTGACGCGGGCTCGCGGGGAGGTCGGGACGGTGCGGGGCGGTGCGGGGCGGTCACGACTCCCCGCTCACGTCCGCCGAGCGGTCGCCAAGTGTCGCCCGGCGGGGCTGCAGGCGACAGTTCTTGACCACTCGGCAACGCCACCGCCTGGAGGCCCGGCGCCGGTCCACGAGACCGGCACCGGGCCTCCAGTGCGTCGCCGGCGTGACGGGCGCGCCCAGCGTCGACCGCCGAGCGGTCACGAATCCCCGCTCACCTTCGCCGAAGGCGCACGAACCGTCGCCCGCCGCCCCCACAACCGACAGTTCCCGACCACTCGGCGCCAAACCCGCGGCACGTCGAGCGACCTCAGCACACGCCCGACGACGCACCCACCGCCGACTGCCGAGCGGTCACGACTCCCCGCTCACCTCCGCCGAAGGCGCACGAACCGTCGCCCGACGCCCCCACAACCGACAGTCCCGACCACTCGGCACCACGCCCGCGGCACGCCGCGACCTCGCCACACGCCCGACGACGCACCCACCGCCGACTGCCGAGCGGTCATGACTCCCCGCTCACCTCCGCCGAAGGCGCACGAACCGTCGCCCGCCGCCCCCGCAACCGACAGTTCCCGACCAATCGGCGCCACGCCCGCGGCACGCCACGCGACGGCGCCACGCCCGCGGCACGCCGCGCGACGGCGCCGCGAGCAGCAGCACCGGGTCAGGCGGCGGGAGCCTCGACGGTGGTGACGGCGCCGGTCTCGCCGGGGTGCTCGTAGTGCGCACGCACCAGGATCGGGCGGTGGTCGGAGATGCCGGCCGGCAGGGTCTCGACGCCCGCGATGTGCAGGCCGACGCTCGTCGCGAAGTCGAAGTGGCCCGTGAACTTGCGGTAGCGCAGGTACGTCGGCTGGTCGGACAGCGACAGGGCGAAGCCGTGCTGCTCGATCTTGCGCCGCAGGTTCGTCTGGAACCACGGGTAGTTGAAGTCACCGACCATGACCGCGGGGACGTCCTTCGCCAGCTCGCGCAGGAACTGGTGCGCCGCCTCGATCTGCTTGCGGCGCAGGGAGTTCGTCGCGGTCAGCGGTGAGGCGTGGAACGAGGCGACGACGACCTCGGCGTCAGCCTCGGTGTCACGCAGGTGCATCGCGATGAGCCGCTCGTGCGCGGGTGCGAGGACCCGGTCGTGCAGCGACTTCTGCAGCGAGTGGATGCTGAAGTCCTGCACCTCGAAGCGGTCGTCACGCTTGTAGATCGCGAGCCCGAGTCGGTTGGTACGGGTCGACGCGGCGAGCGAGAGGCCGCCGATCGACGGTGCGAGGTCGTTGCTGTCACACTCCTGCACGCACAGGACGTCGGCTTCGGAGGCCTCGGCCAGTGCAGCGAGCTCGCCGTTCGCGGTGTGCTCGCGGAGGTTGTAACTGACGACACGGAGCTGCGTGGGCTGCACGGTCTGCTCTGGTGCGATCGTGCTCTGCTGCTCTGGCGCGGCCATGCTGCCTTCCTGTCCGGGTGTTCCGGTCACCCTGCCGCGGTCACCGTACTCGGGTACCGCGGACGGTTGCTGAGACTGTAACGCCTGCCGGGTTTCGTCCGTGTGACCGTGACGGAAACGGACAGCGGCGGGATCAGGCGCGGACACGGCGGACCGGGCGGACGGTGTCGCCCGCTGTGCGACTCATCAGGATGCCCTCGATGCAGGCGACCACGAGCAGGGCGGCGATGACCCAGAACGCGGCCGCGTACGGTCCGTCGCCGCCCAGGCCGGAAGCCGCGCGGATGACCACGGCGGCGACGGCGACACCGAAGCCCGCGGCGGTCTGCTGCAGCGTCGAGGACAGCGTGTTCGCGGGGGTCATGTCGGCCTGCTCGACGTCGGCGAAGGCGATGGTGTTGTACGCCGTGAAGCCCACGGAGCGGGCTGCACCGCTGACGACGAGCAGCACGGCGAGCAGCCAGAACGGGGTGTCCTCGGTCATGAACGCCATCGCGACCACGGTCAGCGCGGCGACGGCCGACGACACGATGATCACCGGGCGGTAGCCGAACCAGCGGAGGAACGGGGTCGTCATCGGCTTGATGCCGAGGTTGCCGACGAACACCCAGAGCACCGCGGACCCGGCGAGCACGGCGCTCCAGCCCCAGGCGTCCTGGAACAGCAGCGGGAGCACGAACGGCACCGCGGACACCGCCAGGCGGAACAGGCTGCCGCCGGCGTGCGACACCCGGAAGGTCTCGAGTCGGAACGCGTCGAGTCCCATGATCGGGTGCGGAGCCCGGCGGAAGTGCCGGATCGCGAGCCAGCAGCACACGGCGCCGAGGACCCCGGAGACGACGACCGCGGTGACCGGCACGGCGTCGAGCGCGAGCAGCGAGGCCATCACCACGAGCGAGCCGAGCCCGACGCAGGCGAGCAGCGACCCGAACCAGTCGAACGGCACGCGCTGCGCCGCACGCTCCTGCGGCACGAGCACCAGGGCGGCGACGAAGGCGATGACGCCGAGCGGGATGTTGATGAGGAAGATCCAGTGCCACGTCAGCGTCTCGACGAGGACCCCGCCGATGAACGGCGCGATGATCGGTGCGGCGAGGGCCGGCCAGGTCAGGATGGCGATGGCGGTGACGAGTTGTTCGCGCCCCGCGCTCCGGAGCACGACGAGCCGGCCGACGGGCACCATGAGCGCTCCGCCGAGACCCTGCAGGATGCGCCACAGCGTCAGCTCGACCAGCCCGGTGGACAGCGCGCACAGGGCCGACGCGATCGTGAACAGCGCGATGGCCCCGGCGAAGACCGTCCGCGAGCCGATCCGGTCGGTGAGCCAGCCGGACACCGGGATGAACACCGCGAGGGTCACGAGGTAGGCGGTGATCGCGACGCCCACCGCGGCGGAGTCGACCCCGAGGTCACGCCCCATCGCCGGGGCGGCGGTCGCCAGGATGGTGCCGTCCAGGAGCTCCATGAAGAAGGTCCCGGCCACCAGCACGGCGACCGCCGTGCTGCCCGTCCGTCGTCTGGGTGTCGTCGCCGTCGTCGTCATCGCCCACCGAGACTATGCCCGCGGACGTCCGCGCCGTCACGGACGGGCCGCCCACCGGACGCGGCACCGTGCGCGGCACCGCCCACCCGCCGGACGCCGCACCGGCCACCCACCGAACGCGAGGCGGCACGCACGACGCGGGACGGGCCTCCAGGCGGGGTTCCGTGTGATCCTCAGGCTCGGGCCGACTACCCTGGCCGGGTGCCGACCCGACCACCCGAACGCCGAGGAACTCGCGCGTGAGCCGCACCGACAGCGCCGGTGTGGTCGCCGCGGGCACGGCCGGCGGTCGACGACGCGTCCTGGACACCGTGGCCTCCCTGCCGGCGTGGGCGGCGGTCCTGCTCGTCTGGACGGGCGGCCGGGTCCTGTCGACCCTGTGGCTCGCGCTCGCGTACCCGCTCATCGGTCGTGCGCTTCCGGGCAACGCGATCTGGGGCAACGAGCACGGGTTCGGCGCCTTCCTGGTGGCCTGGGACGGGCAGTACTACGAGCAGATCTCGCTGCACGGGTACCCCGACGCGCTGCCGCTCGACGCCACCGGCAACGTCGCGCAGAACGCCTGGGCCTTCCTGCCGGCGTTCCCCTTCACGATCCGGGCGCTGACCGCCTCGACCGGGGTGCCGTTCGAACTCGGCGCCCCGCTCGTCGCGGTCGTCGCCGGGCTGCTCGCCACCTACCTGCTGCACCGCCTGGTGCGGGACCGCGCCGGGCACGCCGCGGCGATGTGGGCGGTCTTCTTCTTCAGCTGCGGTCCGCTCTCGTTCCTGCTGCAGGTCGGGTACGCGGAGAGCATGTTCCTCGCGCTGTCGTTCGGGGCGCTGCTCGCCCTGGAACGTCGGCGCTACGGGCTCCTGACGGCACTCGGCGTCGCTGCGGCCTTCACCCGCCCCGGCGCCCTGGCGATCCCGCTCGTGCTCGGCGTCGTCGCGCTCGTGCGGTGGGTGCGTGCACGGCGCGAGACCGGCCGGGTGTTCGAGGGCTTCCCGCTCCGCGAGCAGGTCCGGGTCGTCGCCGCGGGGCTGACCATGGTCCTCGCCGGGCTCGCCTGGCCGGTGATCGCCTCGCACGTCACCGGGACGCCGAACGCCTACCTGGAGACCGAGATGTCCTGGTGGGTGAACTTCATCGGCCGGGTGGACTTCGTGCCGCTGACGCCGTGGTTCCTCATCGCGGGTCGCTGGCTCGGCGTGGGCGGGATCCTGATCGTGGTGTTCCTGCTCGTCACGTACCCGATCTGGCTGCTCCGCCGCTCGACGCTGCGGCTCGGGCCCACGACGGTGCTGTACTCGGCCGCGTACGCGCTGTACATCTTCGCGGTGTCGCTGCCGATGGCCTCGACCCCGCGGCTGCTCATGCCGCTCGCGCCGCTGTTCGGGTCGCCCGAGCTGGTCGCGAAGCCCTGGATGCGGTGGACCTTCGTGACGGCCGCGTTGGCCGGGCAGCCGGTGCTGGTCGCGGTGCTGTGGCTGCTCGGCCCTCCGTGAGCGGCTGACGCGCAGCCCGAGCAGGCCCGGGCCGCGGCACCGCGCACGAGCACCGCGCGGCGCGTCCCGACACGGCACGACGCCGCCGTCCCGACAGGACGACGGCGTCGCGTCGCGCTTCAGAGCTCGATCGTGCCGTGGTCGCCGGTGTCCGGCTGGCTCTGCTTGCCGAGCGCCGCCTTGAACATCTGCACCAGGCTGCCGACCGGCCCGGTGTCCTGGGTCCAGTACTCGACCGAGACCCCCTCGACCGTCAGCAGTCGGATCGACGGGTCCTGGCGTCCCTTCGGGAACCAGGCCTCGGCGAACGGGGACCACAGCTCGTCGACCACCGAGTCGTCGCGGGTCACGGTGGCGGTGCCGGCGATGGACAGGTACCCGCCCTGTGACTCGATCGAGACGTTGACGTGCGGGTTCCGCGCGATGTCCTCGACCTTCTCGCTGCCGTCCTGCACCAGGAACCGCAGGGTCCCGTGGAACGTCTTGTCCTGCACCGCGAGGGGCCTGGCGTGCAGGTTCCCGTCCTCGCTCACCGTGGTGAGCAGTGCCGTGTGGGCGCCGTGGACGATGTCCGAGATGGCGGCGCGCTGGTCCGTCTGTGTGTCGGTCATGGTGCTCCTTTGCGTCATGCGCCCCGCTCCGCGCGACGTGCGACCGTCGGTGCACGGGGCTGTACCGTTCCGACCAGTGTGCCCCTCCGGCGCTGGACGCGTCAGCCCGGCGCGTCCAGGTGGTCCGGTCCCGGTCGGCCTGGAGGCCCGGCGCACCTCCGCCACGCCGCCCCCGGCCCGGCGCGTCACGGCCAGCGGGCCGTGCATGCGTGCGCATGAAGCGACACCACGCGCGTCGATCGACAGGTGGAACGTCGTTGCATGCACACGCACCGGATGCGTGTGCATCGAGCGACCGGGCACGAGTCGATCGACGCGTGGATCGTCGGAACATGCACACGCACGCACCCGAGAACGGCTCCCGCGGAGGGTCAGGCGGGTTCGCGGATGGTGGTCTCGACGTCGACGACCTGCGGGATCTTCGGCATCGAGGCGAAGCCGAACGCCACGGGCGGGTCGAGCGGCGCCAGGTCCCCGAGCGGCTCCCCCGCCCAGGTCCCCCGCACGCCGGTGACGTCGTGCGCCCCGGTCACGCCGTAGTACTCGCGGCGACCGTTGCCCGCCGACCCCGCCGTGCCGGACCCCGGCGCGAGCAGCCGTGCCACGGGGTCGATCGCGGCGAGCCAGCGCGGGTCGCGGGCGATCGGCTTCGGGACGATGCGCAGGATCCGGCCGAGCGGCGAGATGCCGCCGACGTCGATCGAGGCCTGCAGTGCCCCGGCGGACAGCTCGAGGCCGCTGGCGGTGCGGCGGGCGCGGACGTCGACGACCGAGACGGTGTCGAAGCGGTAGGTGCCGGAGACGTACGCAGCGACGATCTCGTCGGGCGCGAGCAGCACGCTGGTGCCGTCGGGGAGCTCGAGGAACACGTCCGTGAACGGGCCGAACGGCGAGCGGTCCCACATCCCGACCACGATCCGGACGCCCGAGGTGGTGCCGACGCCCATGATCCGGCCGCGGAACCGGCGTTCGACGACGGAGTCGGAGGCGTGACCAGCAGCGGGACCGGAGGCGTGGTCGGGGCGTGACGACATGCCCTGGACCGTACCCGCGGCCCCCGTGAGCCGATCTCGGTGGGCCTCCCCGGGCCTCCCGGCCGTTGCGTGCGGCACCGGACGGAGTCCACACGCAAGACACCGGTGTCCATGCTCCGAACACCCGCGAAGGGTGGTGTGGAGCGCGAACACCGGTGTCTTGCGGACCCCGACCGGACCCGCGACCGTCAGGCGACGGGGACGGGCTGCGCCAGCAGCTCGCGCACGCGGGGTGCGACCTCGGTGCCGTAGAGCTCGATCGACCGCATCATGTCGGCGTGCGGCAGGCGACCCGTCGCGTACCGCATGTCGAAGCGCGAGGCGCCGAGTATCCGCATGTTGCGCGCGACCTTCCGGGCGACGGTCTCCGGCGAGCCGACGTAGAGCGACCCGCCGGCCGACAGGCTCGCGCGGTACCCGGCGACGTCGAGGGGCGGCCAGCCGCGCTCCCGGCCGAGCTGGTCGGTGACGGCCTTGTGGTACGGCCAGTAGCGCTCGGCGGCCTCTTCGTCGGTGGCGGCCACGAAGCCCGGCGAGTGCATCGCGATGGGCTGCTGCGGCAGGTCGAGCTGCGCGAGGGCCTGGCGGTACAGGCGGGAGAACGGGGCGAACTGCGCCGGCTGCCCGCCGATGATGGCGAGGAACAGCGGCAGGCCGTACGACGCGGCACGGATGACCGACTGCGGGGAGCCGCCGACGCCGATCCACGTCGGGATGGCACCGTGCTCGAGCTTCGGGAAGACGTCCTGGTCGACCAGGCCCGCGCGCTTCGTGCCGGACCAGGTCACGGCGTCGCCGCCGCGCAGGGCTGCCCAGAGCTGGAGCTTCTCCTCGAACAGGACCTCGTAGTCGCTCAGCTCGTAGCCGAACAGCGGGAACGACTCGGTGAAGGAGCCACGACCCAGGATGACCTCGGCGCGGCCGTTCGACAGGGCGTCGACGGTGGCGAAGCGCTCGTACACGCGGACGGGGTCGTCGGAGGACAGCACCGTGACCGCGGAGCCCATCCGGATGCGCTCCGTGCTGGCGGCGATCGCGGCGAGGACGACCTCGGGGGCGCTCACGACGAAGTCGGCTCGGTGGTGCTCCCCGACGCCGATGAAGTCGACGCCGACCTGGTCGGCGAGGACGGCCTGGTCGACGACGTCGCGGATGCTCTGCGCGTCGGACTGCAGGCTGCCGTCGGCGCGTTCGGTGACGTCGCCGAAGGTGTCGAGGCCGAGCTGCAGCGGCCCGATCCGCTCGGGTGCGGGCGGCGGGACGTCCGAGGGACGGTCGGTGCCGAATGCGTTGCTCATGGTGTCCTCCTGATCGCACTTCCATGCGTTTGCATAAACATAGCACGACGTGGGTCCGCGCGCACGGGGCCGCCGCGGGGCCCGCTCGGGGCCCGCTCGGGGCCCGCTCGGGGTCGGGCCGGGGTCGGCTCGGGGTCGGGGCGGGGTCGGCCAGCCCGCACGAGTACGGTCGCCCGCATGCCGAACCTCCCCGACCAGACCGGACGTCGCATCGTCGTCACCGGGTCCAACAGCGGCACCGGACAGGAGGCCGCCCTGCGCCTCGCCGGAGCCGGCGCCAGCGTCGTGCTCGCCGTCCGCAGCACCGAGAAGGGCGAGACCGCCGCCGCCGGCATCCGCGCCGCCCACCCCGCAGCCGACGTGGAGGTCCGCGAACTCGACCTCGCCGACCTGGCGAGCGTCCGCCGCTTCGCCAGCGGCATCGTCGACGAGGAACGCCCGATCGACGTCCTCGTGAACAACGCGGGCGTGATGGCCCCACCGGAACGCTTCGAGACCGTCGACGGCTTCGAGTTGCAGTTCGGCACGAACTTCCTCGGCCCGTTCGCCCTGACGAACCTGCTGCTGCCGTCGCTGCTCCGTGCCCGAGCACCCCTCGCCGACGGGCCCCTGGCCCAGGCGCCCCGCGTCGTCACGATGTCGAGCCTCGCCGCGATCCCCGGCCGGATCCGCTTCGCCGACCTGCAGTGGGAGCGCGGCTACAACGGCTGGCGCGCCTACGCGCAGTCGAAGCTCGCCGACCTGCTCCTCGCGCTGCACCTGCACCGTCTGACCGTCGAGGCCGACGTGCCCCTGGTCAGCAACGCCGCCCACCCCGGCTACACCCGGACGAACCTGCAGGCCGCGGGACGCTCGCTCGGTCGGTCGAAGCCGGTGCGGTCGAGCAACCGCGCCCTGCCGTTCACCCAGGCCGTCGAGCAGGGCACCGAGCCGCTGCTGTACGCGGCGGTCGGGCCGAACGCCGTGGGCGGCGCGTACTACGGCCCCTCGGGTCCGTTCGGCATGACCGGTCCGACCACCACAGTCTCGATCCCCGGGTCCGCGCGGAGCGCCGACCTCGCCCGCTCACTCTGGGCCGTCGCCGAGGACCTCACCGGGACGCGTCCGCCGCTCTGAGCGGGCGCGGCGCGGGTCGTGTTGGTCGCGCCCCTCGCACGGTGCGAGGGGCGCCGCGGCCGTGCGAGGTTCCGGACGTGGTGCGAGGGGACGCGGGTCGCACCACGGACGCAACCTCGCACCGCTCGGACGTCGTGCGCGCTGGGACGCGGGCGCGGGGCGCGGCCGGGAGGCCCGGGGCGGGTCCGGCACGTCGCCAGCGTCAGGCGCGGTGCAGTTCCACCGACCCGTCCAGCCGACCGGGTTCGGTCAGGCGGGCGTGCTGCATGACGGTGCGGCCCGGCGCGATCGCCGCGGCGACGATCGACAGGGTCGTCATGTGGCCCTCGGCCTCGTGCACGTCGCGGAGGATCGCGTCGGGGTGGTCGCTCGGCAGCGCTGCGGACTCCGCCAGCACGCCGAACCAACCACCCCAGCCGTCCCCGGCGTCGCCACCGGAGTCCACGGTGCGGAGTTCGTCGAACGGGCCGAGCACCGGCGGGCCGGCCGGGGCGTCGACGGCACGGAAGGCCTCGAGCCACCGACCGATGCGCGGCGCCGCGGGATCGTCGGCCGCACCGTGCGTCACCATGTGGACGCCGGGGCCGAGGTCGGTGGTGCGGACCTGTTCGCCGTCCCAGGTCAGCACCGAGGCGCCCTCGGCCGTGGCGCGCACCAGGTTGAAGGCCCGCGTGGTCGGCAGTGTGCCGTCGTGTCCGGGCAGCAGGTCGTCGGCGACGGCGTCCACCGGCACCACGCCGCGGGTCGTCCACGTGCCGTCGACGCTCGTCACGGGTTCGGCGCGGTTGAGCACCACGGCCAGGCCGGCTCGGTCGGACGCGGCGAGCCACGCACCACCGGCGGAGCGGTCACGGACACCACGGAGGTCCGGGTCGCGGTCCGGCCACCAGGCAGCGGGCGGGTCCCACGGACGCTCGGGCGACTCGTCCCGCAGGGCGAGCACGGTGACGGGCCACGCGGACCCGGGGTCGACGCGGACGACGACGGTGCACATGCCGTCGATCCTCGCACGTGGCCCCGGTAGCGTGAGCCAGGTGAACGCAGCAGCAGAGCGCGCCCTGACCGTCATCGTGGGGATCACCGGGGGCATCGCCGCCTACAAGGCCGTCGGGGTCGTCCGCGACCTGGTCAAGCGCGGCCACGACGTCCACGTCGTCCCGACCGAGGGCGCCCTGCGCTTCGTCGGACTGCCGACGCTCGAGGCCCTCAGCCGCAACCCCGTCACCACGAGCGTGTGGGACGACGTCGCCGAGGTGCGCCACGTCGCGCTCGGTCGCCGGGCGGACCTGGTCGTCATCGCCCCAGCCACCGCGGACTCGCTGGCCCGGATGGCGCACGGCCTGGCGAGCGACCTGCTCGGTACGACACTGCTCGCGACCGAGGCACCCGTGGTGGTCGCCCCCGCGATGCACCCGCAGATGTGGGAGCACCCCGCGACCCGTGCGAACGTCGCCACGCTGCGTGACCGCGGCGTCCACCTGGTCGGCCCGGTCGTCGGCGCGCTCACCGGCGACGATGCGGGCATCGGTCGGATGGCGGAGCCCGAGGACATCGTCGCCGCCGCGCTCGCCGTGCTCGACCAGCACCCCGCACCGGCCGGTCGCCGCGACGCGGACGGCTCGGTGGCCGGCACCGGAGCCCGTGGCGAACAGGGCGACCTGGCCGGCGTCCGCGTCGTCGTCAGCGCGGGCGGCACCCGCGAGCCCTTCGACCCGGTGCGGTTCGTCGGCAACCGCTCGAGCGGCCGCCAGGGCATCGCGATCGCCGCCGATGCCGTCCGTCGGGGCGCGTCCGTGACCCTCGTCGCCGCGAACGTCGAGGGCTCGCTGACCGCCGGGCTGGACGCGACCGTGGTGGCCGTCGGGTCTGCGCTCGAACTCGCCGAGGCCGTGCACACCGCCGCCACCGAAGCCGACGTCGTCGTGATGACCGCCGCCGTCGCCGACTACCGTCCGGCCGAGGTGCTCACGGAGAAGCTCAAGAAGGACTCGCAGGGCGAGCGCATGACGCTCGAGCTGGTGCGGAACCCGGACGTGCTCGCCGACCTCGTGGCGGCACGGCGGACGGGGCAGATCATCGTCGGGTTCGCCGCCGAGACCGAACCCGACCGCGACGCGCGGATCGAGCTCGGGCGCGCCAAGATCAGCCGGAAGCCCGCGGACCTGCTCGTCGTGAACCACGTCGGCTGGTCGGCCGGCTTCGAGCGCGAGGAGAACGCGATCGAGGTCCTGGTGCCCGGCGGCGAGGTGGTCCGCGAGACCTCCGGCTCGAAGGCCGAGGTGGCGACGGCGGTCCTCGACCTCGTCGCGACCGCACTGACGTGAAGGGACACCGACGTGAACCGGCGCACTGACCTGGTTCCGAGGACCGGCGAGCACGATGGGGCGCATGCGACGACGTGAGCGGGTCCGCCGTGCCAACCGCACGGCCACCCTCCTGGCGGTGATCCTCGGCGCTGCCGGTGTCACCCACTTCCTGCGCCCCCGCGGGTACGACCGGATCGTGCCGGACCCGCTGCCCCCGCGGCTGACCACGCTGGCGTCCGGCGTGGCCGAGCTCGGCATCGCCGCCGGGCTGGCGTTCCCCGCGACCCGCCGTGCCTCGGGGTGGGCAGCCGCGGCGCTGTTCGCGGCGGTGTTCCCGGCCAACGTGAAGATGGCGAACGACCTCCTCGACCACCCCCGCTCGAGCCGGGCGGCGCGGCTGGTCTCGGTGCTGCGGCTCCCGCTGCAGGCCCCGTTGGTGCTGTGGGGCGTGCGCGTCGGTCGGCACGCACCGAAGCCGTGACCGAGCCGTCGTGGACGCGCGCGGCGGTGCCGTTGCTGCACCGCCCGGTCACCCAGCACGCCTGGGAGGACATCGTGTTCGCGCACTGGCGGCACGACCCGGCGTCGCTGCAGCGGCTCGTCCCCCGTGGGACCCGTCCGGACGTGGTCGACGGCAGCGCCTGGGTGGGGCTGTCGGCGTACGTGTTCCGGGAGACCCGGGTGCCGCCGTTCCCGTCCGCCGGGCGGCTCGGCACCATGACCGAGGTCACGATCGAGGTGCTCACGGTGGACGACCAGGGGCGGCGCGGGGTGACCTACCGCACGGTCGACACCGCGAACGTGCCCGCCATCGTCGCCGCGCACGCGCTGCTCGGCGTGCCGTACACGTTCGCGCACGCAGGTTCCCGTCGCCGTGGTGACGCGGTGGCGCACCGATCCGTCCGGCACCCGACCCGCGCACTGCACCCGGTGCGGTGGGCGCGGTCGCTCCGGCAGGAACGCCCGACCGGTGCGGCGCGGCCGAAGCACGCGGCCTCGGTGCGGGTGACCGCCGGCGAGGCCGTCGACACCCCGCTGGCCGCGGAGCTCACCACCCGCGCCGGCATCCACGCGCGGTACCTGGCGCAGACCCTGTTCTGGCAGCGGCAGCACCCGGTGCTCACCACCCGTTCGGCCACGCTCGACCGACTCGAGGGCGACCTGCCCGACGCCGTCGGCATGCCGGGGTTGTTCGACCGGGCGCCGGACTCCCTGCTCGTGGTCGACGGCACGACCGTCCTGTACGGCTGGGGCGGGGTCGTGCGGTGACGGACGCACCGACCGACGCACAGGCCGACGACCCGTTCGACCTCGACCGCTTCGTCCGGGCCCAGCAGGGTGTCCACGACGTCGCGCTCGACGAACTCCGTCGGGGCCGGAAGTCGTCGCACTGGATGTGGTTCGTGTTCCCGCAGCTGGCCGGCCTGGGCCGGAGCGCCACGGCTGTGCGCTACGCGATCACCGGCGCGGACGAAGCCCGCGCCTACCTGGCACACCCGGTGCTCGGTCCCCGCCTGCTCGCGGCGACCGACGTCGCACACCACGCCCCCGCCCACTCCGCCGACGCCCTGCTCGGGGGTATCGACGCGGTGAAGCTCCGGTCGTCGATGACGCTCTTCGCCCGGGTCGCCGCCGACCCGCGGCCGTTCTTCGCCGTGCTCGACCGCTGGTACGACGGCGCCGAGGACCCGGCCACGCTCCGCCTGCTCGGTGAACGCTCCGGACACGAGTGACGCGCATGACCGGCACCTGACACGTCGACGCTGACACGCGCTGAGCCGATCGGAACGCCGTTGTCATATCAGGTACGGTGATGCGAGCACGTGCGATGTCGACCGTGCCCGTTCGCCCGGCGCCCCGACGCCACCGCCCCCGAAGGAGAACGCATGCCGGTCCCCCGCAGCGCCCCGACCGAGCACCAGCTGCTCCGTGACACCGTCCGCCACAAGATCCACGACGCGATCATGGACGGCACGCTCCTGCCCGGGGAACGCCTGAACGACGACGAGCTCATCGCCTGGCTCGGCGTCTCCCGCACGCCGATCCGCGAAGCCCTCAGCCAGCTGTCCCGCGCCGGCCTGATCGAGATGGCCCCGAACCGGTACACCCGCGTCACCACGCCGGACCCGACCGAGGTCGTCGAGGCGATGCAGACCCTCGGCGTGCTGTTCGGCGGCGTCGTCCGACTCGCGGTCCCGCGCCTGGGGTCGGCAGGCCGGAAGAAGATCCTCGCGCAGCTCGACAAGACGATCACCGAGCTCGAGGCCCACGAGGTCGCCGCCGTCAACCACGACGCCCTCGACGTCTTCGCCCTGTACGTCGCCGAGTGCGGCAACGAGAACCTGCAGCGCGTCTGCCGCGACACGATGGACGGCCTGGCGTTCCGGTTGCGTCTGCCCAACCTCGACGAGCTGGTCGACTGGGACCGGATGACCGAGGACTTCCGACGACTCCGGGCGGCGACCGAGTCCGGCGACAACGTCGCGGCCGAGCTCGCGACCGAGGCGATCCACCAGCTGCCGGGCGAGAAGCACTGAGCTCACCTGTACCCGCGTACAGGAACCGCCCGTCTCGCCGACGCGAGGCGGGCGGTCGACGTTCCACGGGCCTCCCGGCCGGTGGCTCGGGCACGCGCGTGACGCTCCCAGTCCCAGGGCCGCGCGGACCGATAGCATCGCTGGCGACCACCTGAACCAGGCACCCGGAGCAGCACATGAACCCCCGCCCGACGGACCGTACCGAGGTCGCCGCACGCCTGGCCGCCGCGGTCGGTCGGATCAACCGACGGGCCCGTACCGACTCGGCCTCGCTCGGGTACGGCATCGTGTCGGCGCTCGCGTCGATCCAACGGCACGGACCCCTGCGCCCCGGCGACCTGTCGCGGATCGAGGTGGTCACGAAGCCCACGATGACCCGCATCCTGACCGAGCTCGAGCAGCGCGGCTTCATCCAGCGCGAGGCCGACCCGCGCGACGGCCGGGCGTTCATGGTGACGGCCACGCCGGAGGGCATCGAAGCGGTCGAGCAGGCCCGCGCGAACCGCACCGGGATCGTCGCCGAACTCATCGCCGAGCTCGACGAGTCGGACGTCCAGGCGATCGCCGGAGCCCTGGCCGCGCTCGAGCGCGTCGCCCAGGGCGAGCACGCCCAGGAACCTCACACCTTCTAGACCGCGCACGACCGTTACCGAACCGTTACCAAGCGGTGGACGGACCGTTCTGCCAGCGTTCCTGAACGCGCTGCCCAGTCTGACCGGTCATGGTGTCGGCTCCGCCTGATCGCGGCCACCCCACGGCTGCTCCCGGCGGACGGACGGGCCCCACACCACCGTCCGATCCTCACCGGCTCGAGGACTCCTCGTCGTCGCCGACGGTGTCACCGACACCGCCAGCCTCCGGCGTGCCCGCACGACCTCGTTCGCGCGAGCAGGAGTCCCTCCCCCACCGAGCCGCCGACCTGCGGAACCGATGCGACACACCCCTGAGCTCCCCACCACCACCGCCTCGACCCGACGTGAGGCCCTGAACACCCCCAACCGCCGGATGCGCCGGGCCCTACGGCACCGCGCGACGCTGATCGCCGGCGGCGCCGCGGTCCTCGCCGTCGCCGGAGGCGCGCTGACCGTCGGCACGCAGCCCGCCATCGGCGAGGCCCTCGGCATGCCCACCGGCACCGCGAGCGCCTCGGCGACCGCACAGCCCGCCCTGCGCGGCACCGCGCTCGACCGCGCCCAGGCAGCCGCCACGATCACCACGGCGAAGACCGTCATGCAGACCGCGAACGACAGGGTCGACACCTCGGCGCTCGAACAGCGCGTCGACGCGCTGAGCGACTACCCGGACCTGTCCGGCGCTGCGCTGACGAACCGGATCTCGACGACGGTCGCGTCGACCACCGACGTCGCGCAGGCGAGCGCCACGCAGGACAAGCGGGACGTCGACGCGAAGGCCGCAGCCGCAGCGAAGGCCGCAGCCGAGCGGCAGGCGGCCGCCGAGGCAGCGGAGGCCGCCCGGAAGCTCGCCGCCGGCAACACCGTCGCCGGCGCCAAGGCCACGGCGACCTCGCTCGCGTCGTCGAAGTACGGCTGGGGTGCCGACCAGTTCCAGTGCCTGGACAACCTGTGGACCAAGGAGTCCGGCTGGAACTACCAGGCCGTCAACGCGAACGGCGGCGCGACCGGCATCCCGCAGGCGCTCCCCGGCTCGAAGATGGCCACGATCGCCGCCGACTGGCGCACCAACGCCACCACCCAGATCACCTGGGGTCTGCAGTACATCAGCTCGGCGTACGGCACCCCGTGCGCAGCGTGGGGGCACTCGCAGGCGAACAACTTCTACTGATCGGCGCGGGTCGCGAAGGCGACCGGCAGACGGACGGGAGGCCCGTGGCGGATCCGCCACGGGCCTCCCGTCCGCTTCGTGGTCGCGGTCAACCCACCCGGGCGACGCGGACGTCGACGCGGCTGAGCGCCAGGCCGTGGGCTGCGGCGGTCGCCAGGGCGACGTCGTGGACGGCGCGGGCGACCTCGGGGGCCGGGCGGAAGCCATCGGTGCCGATGACGACGCGCAGGGCGTCGTCGTCCACGACGACCCGGAGCGGGCCGGTGTTCGTCGCGATGCTGCGGACCGCATGGACCGCACTCGCGACCGTCGGGCGGGAACGGTAGAGGTCGTCGACGCCCGGGACCTGCAGGACTGCGGACTCGATCGCGGCGAGGGTCTCGTCGGTGGCGCTCATCGGGCCTCCTCCGGGTCGGTGCCGGGCTCGGGGTCCGGCAGGAGGTCGCGGACGACGACGTCGATCGCCTCGACGAGCAGGTCGGTCTGCTCGGCCAGGGCACCGGCCACGGCGGTGCGGACCAGCTCGGCGGTCGCGGGGATCGACGGACCGGCGGCGATCGCGATCTCCACGAGCACCCGGATCGGGGATGCCAGCTCGGTGACGTCACCGTCCAGCTGGCACCGGGCCACGAGCACCCCGGGGACCTCGTCGCCGGTGCGGCGGATGAGGGAGCGGATGGCGCCCTCGGTCATCACGGGGCGCTCCGTCTCGGACAGCGGGCGGAGCGGGACGTCGCGTCCGGAGCGGGACTCGATCGAGATGTTCGCCAGGACGCCGGTGATCCAGGACTCGTCGGCCGGGGCCTCGTCGCGCGCAGCCGCCTCGAGCGAGCGGAGCGAGGCGTGGCGGACGCGGATGATCGCGGCGAGGGCGTTCTGGCAGGCGGGCGAGTCGTCGATGCTCGGGTCGGCCGGCTGCATGCCCGCGTCGAGGTAGTCGGCGAGCTCGTCGATCGAGTGTCCGTCCAGGTCACCCGGCTCCAGGGAGTCGAGTGCTTCGGGGCTGTCGGGCAGGTCCGGTCGGATGCCGTCGTGGTCGGTCATCGCCATCCCTCCATGAGTCGGATCATGTTCTTCCTCGCTCGGGACAGCAGTCCCCGGACCGTCGACGGTGGCAGGTCGAGTTCGGCGGCGATCTCGTCGTACCGGTACTCGAGCACCTCCTTCATGATCCAGCACCGTCGTTGGGCTTCGGGCAGTTCGGCCAGCGCACGTTCCACCGCGTCCTCGCGGGAGCGAGCCTCGGCGACCCGGTCGGGTGCGTCGTCGGCGGGCGCGGCGACCTCGAGCTCGGTGACGTCGTCGTGGATGCGACGTGCGCGGATGCGGTCCAGGCACTTCCGGCTGAGGATGCGCATCAACCAGGACTTCACCCGCGCGAGGTCCTCGAGGCTGTCGAGGCGGTCCCAGGCGGTGATGAAGGTCTCCTGCACGACGTCGTCGAGTTCATCGGTGGAACCGAGGGTCCGACGAGCGTAGGCGCGGAGCAGCGGGGTGTGGCGACGGATCAGGACCTCGAAGGCCCGGACGTCACCGTCGGACGACCGGCCGGCGAGGACCGCGTCGTCGAGCTCGGCGAGGGACTGGTGGTGCACGCGTTCCTTCTACTGGTGGTGGATGGAGAACGGCTGGGTGCGCCGGTGGGCCGGCACGACCTTGAGCGGTCCGACCGGCCGGGCGGTGAGCGACCGGACACGCGCCAGGGCGAGCACGTGCGCGGGGGCGTTCCTGGGGACTGCGACGGTGCGGGTCATGTCGTCTCCTCGTGGTGTGGTCGACGATGGGACGTGCGTCGCACCCGTTTCGTCACACATCAGCACCAGCTGCCGGTCGGGGTTTGGCGCACCGACCCGGGTGCGCCAGAGTGGCTCCATGTCGCTCGTCACCGCCGTCTGCCGCGTCGACCGCCTGCTGCCGGACTCCGGCATAATCGGCGTCACCGCGATCGACAAGCGCCCGGTCACCGGCAGCGTCCGGGTCCGACCCCTCGGCCTGCGCGCCGACGTGCAGGCGAACCGCAAGTACCACGGCGGTGTGGACCAGGCCGTGTACGCCTACGCCGACGAGGACGCCGCGTACTTCGCCGACCTGCTCGACCGCGAGGTCACGCCGGGCCTGTTCGGCGAGAACCTCCGCACCAGCGGCATCGACGTCACCGGGGCCGTGACCGGGGAACGCTGGCGGATCGGCGAGACCCTCGTGCTCGAAGTCACGATCCCCCGCACGCCCTGCGGCACCTTCGCCCGGCGGATGGGGATCGACAGGTGGGTGAAGCGGTTCGCCGACGAGGGGCGGCCGGGGGCGTACTTCCGCGTGGTCAAGTCCGGCTCGGTCGCGGCGGGCGACCCGATCGAGGTGACCCACCGGCCCGACCACGGGGTGACCATCGGCGAGATCTTCAGCGACCTGTCGCCCGAGCGTGCACGGGCCGTGCTCGATTCGGGTGAGCGGCTGGCACCGAAGGTCGTCCAGGACCTGTCGAAGGTCGCCGCGCGGGCCTGAGCCCGTCGAGCCCGTCGAGCCCTT
This sequence comes from Curtobacterium sp. MCBD17_026, assembly GCF_003234895.2. Taxonomy (NCBI): domain Bacteria; kingdom Bacillati; phylum Actinomycetota; class Actinomycetes; order Micrococcales; family Microbacteriaceae; genus Curtobacterium; species Curtobacterium sp. MCBD17_026. The sequence continues at coordinate 2,659,981 of NZ_CP126281.1, forward strand.
CGAGCCCCTTGCGCCCGGTCAGCCCGGCAGCACGCCGCGCGACGGGTCGATCGGACGCTTCGCCGCAGGCAGCCCGGCGACCACCAGGTCGTAGGCGTTCGCCACGAGGTCCTCGACCAGGGTCTCGTCGATGCCATCGCCCGGTGTCAGCGTGATCCAGTGCCGCTTGTTCATGTGCCACCCGGGCGTGATCTCGGCGAGGTCGCGAACGAGCGCGGCACCGTGCGGTGGTGCGCACTTGAGGTTAACGATCGGGGTGCCTCGGACCTCGCTGATCATCACGAACATCTTGCCGACGACCTTGTAGACGAGCGAGCCCTCGCCGAACGGCTGGGTCTCGACGGCAGCCGGCAGCCCCAGGGCCGTGCGGCTCGCGATCTCGTGCAGCTGCTGGCCGTCCATGGGACCAGCATGGCGCAGGCCGCCGACAGCGCACCCGTTCGGGGGCGGGTCGTGCGCCTCGGTCACGTCGTAGGATCACCACGCCGCGTACCCGACGCGGCGGTCGCTCGCGCGACCACCACCAGTTCCAGGGGGAACCCGTGCGCATCATCCGTACCCTCGGCATCGCCGCCGCCACCGCTGTCCTCGCGACCACCGTCGTCGTCGGCGGGACCTCGACCGCGCAGGCAGCGCCGAAGTCCTACGCCAACTGCTCAGCGGTGCAGAAGGTGTACTCCGGCGGCATCGCCAAGAAGTCCGTCACGAGCAACAAGGTCGTCTCCGGCGGCAAGACCACCTCGCGCGCGCTCAAGGGCACGGTGAAGAAGGACGACGCCCTGTACAAGGCGAACGTCAAGCTCGACCGCGACAAGGACGGCATCGCCTGCGAGAAGAGCTGACGCTCGCTGGCGCTCGGTGACACCTGCACGACACCGGTGGTCGCGCCCTGAACACCCGCACACCGCGTTGCGACGCGCGAACACCGGTGTCCTGCGGCCTGCCACGCCCGGTGTGCGCCCGGCGCGGCGCTGGGCGACGCGCTCAGAGCGTCGGGACGCCCTCGTGCCCGGACCGGGGACGCGGAGTCCCGGCGACGCCGGTGACGACCGACCCCGCCGGTACGTCCTTCGTCACCACGGTGTTGGCACCGACGACGGAGTCCGGACCGATCGTGATCGCCCCGATCAACGACGACCCGGCGCCGAGCACCACGCGGTCCCCCACCACCGGGTGCCGTCGAGCCCCCGGCCCGTGGTCGCCCCCGCGCCCGCCGAGGGTCACTCCGTGGAACACGAGCACGTCGTCTCCGATCACCGCGGTCTCCCCGATGACGACGCCCATGCCGTGGTCGATGAAGAACCGACGGCCGATGCGGGCCCCCGGGTGGATCTCGATGCCGGTGACCGACCTCGCGACCTGCCCGAGCAGGCGGGCCGCGAACCGGGACCCGGGCAACCCCTGGGCGTGCCAGAGGCGGTGGGTCACCCGGTACGTCCAGATGGCGTGCAACCCGGAGTAGACGATCGCGTTCTCCAGGTCGCCCCGGGCAGCGGGGTCACCTCGGCGTGCTGCGGACAAGTCCTCACGGATGGTCCGCAGCACGCCTCGTCGGAGGGGACGACTCACGCAGTGAGCCCCTCGAAGAGCACCGTCGACAGGTAGCGCTCTCCGGTGTCGCACACGATGGCGACGACCCGCTTGCCGACGTTCTCGGGGCGTGCCGCGATCTCGAGGGCAGCGTGGATGATCGCGCCGGACGAGATACCGGACAGGATGCCCTCCTGCGTCGCCAGGGCGCGGGCGACCCGGAGCGCGTCGTCGAGTTCGACGTCGAACACCTCGTCGATGACACTCTGGTCGAGGACCTCGGGGACGAAGTTCGCGCCGATGCCCTGGATCTTGTGCGGACCCGCCTTGCCCTCGGAGAGCAGGGGCGAGTCCTTCGGCTCGACGGCGACGATCTGCACGCCGGGCACTCGCTCCTTCAGCACCTGCCCGACACCGGTGATCGTGCCGCCGGTGCCGACACCCGCGACGAACACGTCGACGTGTTCCTCGGTGTCGCGCAGGATCTCCTCCGCCGTGGTCTTCCGGTGGATCTCAGCGTTCGCAGCCGTCTCGAACTGGTGGGCGAGGATCGCGCCCGGGGTCTCCGCGACGATCGACTCGGCCTTGGCGACCGCACCCTTCATGCCCTCGGGCCCGGGGGTCAGGACGATCTCGGCACCGTACGCACGGATCACCGCGCGGCGCTCGACACTCATCGTCTCGGGCATCGTGATGACGACCCGGTAGCCACGTGCGGCGCCGACCAGGGCGAGGGCGATGCCGGTGTTGCCGGACGACCCCTCGACGATGGTGCCGCCGGCCTGCAGCGCGCCGGAGGCCTCGGCGGCGTCGATGATCGCGACGCCCAGGCGGTCCTTGACGCTGGCGCCCGGGTTGTAGAACTCGAGCTTCGCGAGCACCTCGGCCCCGCCCGCCTTCGGCAGCCGGTTCAGCTTGACGAGGGGGGTGTTGCCGAACGCCTGGGAGATGTTCTCGTAGATGGTGCCGCTCATCCGGTCCGTCCTTCGCAGCTCAGGTCGCGCATCGCTCTTCCTGGAGGCGCGGTGTGCGCCCGATCCTAGCGACCGGACCCCAGGCGGTCCTGTCCGTGACGGCGCCTGCGCGCGGGACGCGAGTCGCGCCTCCACGCCGTCGGCGGCCCTGTCCATCACTCGGTGTGCACGGCGGATGCGAGGCGTTCGCCCCACCGCGTCAGCGCACGAACGCCGTCCGGGCGAACCGCTCGTCGGTCGCTTCCAGAACCCGCAGTACGTTGCCGCCGGCCAGCGCGTGCAGGTCCGACTCGCCCCAGCCGCGCCGGACGAGCTCCGCCGCGAGCACCGGGTACCGCGACACGTCCCGCAGGTCCGGCGGCAGCACCGGGGTGCCGTCGTAGTCACCGCCGAGGCCCAGGTGCGCCACACCGGCGACGTCGCGCGCGTGCTCGACGTGGTCGGCGACGTCCGACACCGTGACCAGGGGCGGTTCGCCGGACATGCCCGACTCCTCCCAGTCCGCCCACGCCCGCGACACGAACTTCGGCACGAAGGTGATCATCACCACGCCGCCGTTGTCGGCCAGCCGGGCGAGCACGTCGTCGGGCACGTTCCGCGGGTGGTCGTCGATCGCGACGGTCGACGAGTGGCTGAACACGACGGGCCGGGTCGCCACGTCGAGGGTGTCCCGCATGGTGGCCGGGGCGGTGTGGGACAGGTCGACGAGCATGCCGATCCGCTCCATCTCGGCGACGACCTGCCGCCCGCGGTCGGTCAGGCCGCCGTGTGCCCGCTCCCCGGTCGCGGAGTCGGCCCAGGGGGTGTCGTCGTTGTGGGTGAGCGTCATGTAGCGGACGCCGAGCCGGGCGAGGGTCCTGAGGACCGCGAGGTCGTCGCCGATCGAGTGCCCGCCCTCGGCGCCGAGCAGCGACGCGATCCGGCCGGAGTCGACGGCGGCACGGACCTCGGCGGCGGTGCGGGCGAGCGCGAGGTCGTCGGGGTAGCGCTCGATGATGCGGTGCGCGAGGTCGACCTGCTGCAGCGTCGTACGCACGGGGTCAGGGTCGTCCGCGGGCACGAACACCGACCAGAACTGCCCGACGACGCCGCCGGCACGGAGCTTCGGGATGTCGGTGTGCAGCGAGTCGGTCTCGGTGTCGATGCCCTCGACACCGGAGTCGTGGCTGTCCCGGCGCTCCCAGGGCAGGTCGTTGTGGCCGTCGATGACCGGGAACGGGAGCGCGTCGAACGTCATCCCCCGACGCTACCGCCCGCGCCGTCGTGGCTAGGCTCGACCCGTGCAGCCCGTCACCCTCCGCACCGAACGACTGGTGCTCTCGGTCCCCGAGCTCGGCGACGCCGAGGACGTGATGGCCTACGCCAACGACCCGGACGTCATCGCGTACACCCCGGTGCCGGTACCGTACGGGCACGCCGAGGCACGGTACTGGATCACGGACGTCGTCGTGGCCGGCTGGGCGGCGGACAGCCGGTACGAGTTCGGGATCCGACGCGCGGACGACCTCCGGCTGCTCGGCACGGTCGGTTTGTTCGCCTTCGCCGACGGGGCCGCCGAGATCGGGTACGCCATGCACCCGGACGGTCGTGGCTCCGGCATCATGACCGAGGCCGCCGAGCGCGTGCTGCAGTGGGCCTTCGCCGGTCCGCCCGAGGGACTCGGTCTCGTCCGGGTGCAGTGGCGCGCGATCGCCACGAACACCGCGTCGGCCGCGGTCGCCCAACGACTCGGTCTGCGATTCGAAGGACGTACGCGGTCGAGCGTGCTGCACCGCGGCAGCCGGCACGACCAGTTGCTCGCCGCCGCGTTGCACGACGACGACCGGTCGACCCCGACGGGCTGGCCGGCGTCGTGACCGTCTCGTTCCGGGTCGTGACGGACCTGCCTGTTCCACCGGAGCGCGCCTTCGCGCTGTCGCTCGACATCGGCGCGCACGAGCGATCGATGGCCGCGACCGATGAACGCGCCGTCGCCGGCACGACGGCCGGCACGATCGGCCTGGGCGAGACCGTCACCTGGCGTGCGCGGCACTTCGGGATCGTCTGGCGGATGACGAGCGGGATCACCGACCTGGAGGCACCCCACCGGTTCGTCGACGAACAGGTGCGTGGGCCGTTCGCCCGGTTCCACCACGAGCACCGGTTCGAGCCGTCGGCCGGCGGCACGCGCATGGTCGACACCATCACGTTCCGCGCTCCGCTCGGCCCGCTGGGCCGTCTGGCCGAGGTGCTCGCGCTGGCTCGGTACATGCCGCGGCTCATCGCCGACCGGAACGCCTCGCTCGCCGCCGAACTGCGCGCCGAGCTGCGCGCCGGGTCGGACGGCGATCAGGGCGCGGCGAGCTCCCCCAGCGCGTCGTAGGCGGCGGCGACGGCGTCGACCCGCACCCGGCCACCGGGACCCGAGGCGTCGTAGACGTCGTTCGTGATCGCGGCGACGACGGCGAACAGCGCGGCCATCGAGTCGAACGCCGACGGCGAGTCGACCGGGCAGAGGATCGCGGTGGCCGCGGGGGCGGCGATGACCGCGGCCGTCGGGTCGCCGAGGACGATGACGTCCGCCCCGGAGTCGACGCAGTGCCGGACGATCCGCTCGACCCCGGCGGTGTGCCGACGCACGGTCACCAGGACCACGAGGTCGTGCCGGTCGAGGTCGGCGACCTCTTCCCCGAGCCGCTGCCCGGGTGACGGACCGACCCGGACGTCAGACCGCACCTGCGCCAGCTGGGACCGCAGTTGCAGCGCGATCGGGTACGCGCCGCGTTCACCGAGGACGAGCACGCGGCGGGCGCGGACGATCCGACGGGCGAGCCGCGGGCGGTCCGCTCGGCCGAGCGACGCGAAGGCCGCGTCGAGGTTGCGCGCCTCGACCGCGCGCTGGTCGACGTGGGCAGCGTCCTCAGCGACCCACGGCAGGCCCGAGCCCCGTGCGGACATCAGGTTCTGCCGGACCTCGGCGGCGTCCTGGAACCCCAGCGACCGCACGAGTCGCGAGACCGTTGCCTTCGAGGTGCCGGACTCGGCCGCGAGTTCGGCGGAGGTGCCGACGAGCAGGAGTTCCGGATCGTGCCGGACCATGGCGGCGACCCGTCGTTCGGCGGGTGAGAGCTGCTCCCACACGGAGTCGATCCGGGCGCGGACGTCGGGGCCGGCGGTGCTCATGCGCGGGCCACTCGGTCGACGGCGACGGCCAGGGCGTCGAGTCCGAGGGCGATGTCCGGCGTCGACACGAACTCGTCCGGGTGGTGGCTGATGCCGTCGGGGTTGCGGAGGAACAGCATCGCCACGTCGGTCACGAGCCCGAGCGACATCGCGTCGTGGCCGGCCCGTGAGAACAGCTCGATGGGCGCTGTCTCGCCCGTCGAGACGATCCCGGCGCGGACGGCGTCCATGAGCCGGGGCGAGCAGAACACCGCGGGCGCACGGTGCACCTCGGTCGGGGTGACGCTCACCCCGCGCCGTTCACCGATGAGCGTGAAGGCCTTGGTGAGTTCGTCCCAGACCTCGTCGCGCTCGTCGTCGAACTCGCCGCGCAGGTCGACGGAGAACCGTGCGAGCCCGGGGACGACGTTGACGGCTCCGGGTTCGACGGTCATCGTCCCGACGGTGCCGACCTGGTGCGAGGCCCGGCAGATCCGTTCCACCGCGAGCGCGGCCTCGGCGGCGGCGAGCAGGGCGTCGTGCCGGCGCTCGTAGGGGGTGCCGCCGGCGTGCCGGGCTTCGCCCACCGCCTCGACCGAGAACCGCCGGGCGCTCGCGATGCTCGTGACGACCCCGAGGGCCTGCCCGGCCTGTTCGAGGTGCGGACCCTGCTCGATGTGCGCCTCGAGGTAGCCGATCACCGATGCCGGGTCGACGGCGGCGTCGCCGACGCGCTCCGGGTCGAGGCCGAAGTCGGTGAAGGCCTGCCGGAGCGTGACACCGTCACCGTCGGCCAGGTCCCACCAGGCGTCGTCCCAGACGCCGGCGACCGCGGACGAACCGAGCAGGGCCTTGCCGAAGCGCGTGCCCTCTTCATCGGAGAACGCGATGACCTCGAGCGCGACCGGCAGCGGGCCGGCGGCGGTGAGCCGTGCGGCGGTGCGGATCGCCATGAGCACCCCGACGACGCCGTCGTACCGTCCGGCGTCCACCACGGTGTCCAGGTGCGAGCCGAGCAGCAGCACGGGCGCGTCGGGCGTCGCGCCCTCGGCCCGGCCGTGCAGGTTGCCGGCGGCGTCCTGCCAGGTGGACAGTCCGGCGTCCTGCATCCAGCGCGCGACGAGGGCGTTCGCCCGGGCGTGCTCGGGTGACAGGTAGACGCGGGTGATGCGGCCCGGCTCGGCGCTGAGGGTGGCGAGCTCGTCGCACCAGCGGGCGACGAGCTCGGCGTCCGCGGCGCCCACGGCGGTGGCGTTCAGGACGGGCACGGCGCTCACGCGAGCACCTCGGCTCCGGCGCGAGCGACCGCTGCGGTGTCGTCGCGGAAGACGTCGAGGGCGGCATCGACACCGCCGCCGTGCGGGACCGCGTGCCCGGCCCGACGCAGGGTGTGCTCGAGGGCGGCCAGGGTCGTGATCACGGTGTCCTTCCGGGCGTTGTAGCCCATGGTGCCGATGCGCCAGACCCGTCCGTGCAACGGACCGAACGAGGTGCCGATCTCGATCCCGTGGTCGTCGAGCATCGCGCCGCGGACCTGGTCGCCGACGACGTCGGACGGGATCTCGACGGCGACGACGTTGTGCATCTTGTGGGCGACGTCACCGAAGACCGGGAGCCCGAGGGCCTGCACCCCTGCGAGCATCGCGCGCCCGGCGGTCTCGTGGCGGGCGACGACGGCGTCGCGGCCTTCCTCGAGCAGGATGCGTGCGCACTCGTGGGCGGCGTAGAGCATCGACGCGGCCTCGGTGTGGTGGTTCAGTCGGCGCGGACCCCAGTAGTCGAGGATCATCGCGAGGTCGAGGTAGTTCGAGCGGATCGGTTCGTCGGCGACGTCGTCACCGGGTTCGCGGATGCCGGCCTCGACGCTCCGCCGCTCGTCGAGCACGGCCACGGCCTCCGGCGACAGCGTGACGGGCGCGCTGCCGGACGGGCCGCCCAGGCACTTCTGCAGCCCGGCGCTCACGGCGTCGATCCCCCAGGCGTCGACCTCGAGCGGGTTGCCGCCGACCGTCGCCGTGGCGTCGGTGTACAGCAGGACGCCGTACCGCTCGCAGATCGCACCGAGTTCTTCGAGCGGCTGGTTCATCGTGGTCGAGGTGTCGCCCTGCACGACGGCCAGCACCTTCGGCCGGACGCGGGCGACCGCCGACTCGATCGCGGACGGCGTGAAGACCTGGCCCCAGTCGGTCTCGATGGTGTGGACCTCGGCACCGGCGCGGCCGGCGATCTCGGCGAGCAGGTGCCCGAACCGGCCGAACACCGGCACGAGCACGCGGTCGCCCGGGGCGAGCAGTGACACCAGCACCGCTTCGATCCCCGCGCGCGAGGTGCCGTCCACGAGCAGCGTCGCGTCGTTCCGGGTGCCGAACACGCGGCGGTAGAGCGCCTGCGTCTCGTTCATCGTGGCGGTCATCCACGGGTCGTACTGGCCGACGAGCGGCGTCGACAGTGCACGGAGCACGCGCGGGTCGGCGTCGATCGGACCGGGCCCCATGAGGAGACGGGCGGGTGGGTTCACTGGGAGCATGGTGGTTCCTTCCGTTCCTGATCCGAAGATACCGGAACGATCGTTACAGGGGTGTTTCCGCCGCGAGCACTGGCCGTCCGGCCAGCTGCCCCTCGACGCCGGCCACGCCGCCAGCCGCCGTGGCGATGCGACGGCCGCGGAGCCAGGTCTCGATGACGCTGCCGCGCACGCGCAGCCCGTCGAACGCGGACACCCGGTTGCGGTGCTCGAGCCCGGCGACGTCGACGACGGACTCGGTGGACGGGTCGAACACGGCGAAGTGCGCCAGGGCACCGGGAGCGATCACCCCGCGGTCGGGCAGCCCGACCAGGGCGGCCGGACCGGTCGTGAACAGCGGCAGCAGCGCCTCGAGCGGGATCCCGCGACGCTCGGCCTCGGTCCAGACCGCCCGGAACCCGACCTGCAAGCCGGCGACCCCGCCCCAGGCCAGACCCCAGTCGTCGGTCTTCAGGTCGGCGGTGGAGGGCGAGTGGTCCGACACGACGAGGTCGATCGTGCCGTCGAGCACGCCCGCCCACAGCGCGTCGCGGTTGGCGTCGTCACGGATCGGTGGGCAGCACTTGTAGGCGGTCGCGCCGTCCGGGATCGTGCCCGCTTCGAACGACAGGTAGTGCGGGCACGTCTCGACCGTGATCCGGACGCCGTCGTCCTTCGCGGCACGGAGCATCGGCAGCGCGCCCGCGTCGGACAGGTGCAGCACGTGCACCCGCGCACCGGTCGCCCGCGCACCGTCGATGACCTGCGCGATCGCGGACCGTTCGGCGGCGACGGGCCGGGTGGCCAGGAAGTCGGCGTACCGGCCACCGAGCGCCCGGTGCGGCACGAGGTGCTCCGGGTCTTCGGCGTGCACGATCAGCAGGGCGTCGATCCGGGCGACCTCGGCGATCGCGGCTCGGAGCTGCTCGGGGTCGAGGTGCGGGAACTCGTCGACACCGCTCGGCGCCGTGAAGCACTTGAACCCGAAGACGCCGGCGTCGTGCAGGGCGTCGAGCGACCCGAGACTCGCGGGGACCGCGCCACCCCAGAACCCGACGTCGACCGCCACCCGGCCCTCGGCACTCGCACGCTTGACGGCGAGCGCCTCGACCGTGGTCGTCGCGGGGATCGAGTTGAGCGGCATGTCCACGATCGTGGTGACCCCGCCCATCGCAGCGGCCCGGGTCGCGGACGCAAAGCCCTCCCACTCGGTGCGTCCGGGCTCGTTGACGTGCACGTGCGTGTCGACGAGCCCGGGGAGCAGCACCTGCCCGTCCGGCACGGTGTGGTCCTGCACGGCGTCGACCACCACGTCGACGGGCAGGACGCCGGTGATGCGGCCGCCGTGGACGACGACCGCGGCCGGGCGGAACGTGCCGTCGACCCAGGCTCGCTGGGCGCGGACGACCAGGTCTGCCGTGTCGCCCGCCGGGAGGCCCGTCACACGCCCGCCCCGGCCGTCGCGACCGCCGCCGGGTGGCGTTCGAAGCCCGCCAGCAGCCCCGACATCGCCTTCACCGGCGGCAGGGTGTACTCGCCGCGCTTGCCCGTGGACAACCCGAGCCGGACGAGCGACTCCGCCAGGACCGTGGCCGCCGCGACGCCGTCGACGACCGGTGCCCCGATCGCCAGCGAGACCTCGGCGCAGAAGTCAGCCATGCCCGCGCAGCCGAGCACGACGGCGTCCGCTCCCCCGTCGATCACCGCTCGGCACTCCTCGGTCACGAGCGCACGTGCACCGGACCCGGGATCGTCGAGCTCGAGCACCGGGACCTCGCACGCCCGGATCTCCGTGACGAGCGGGGCGAAGCCGTAGCGCTGGGCGAGCTCGTGCGCGCGGCCGGTCGTCCGCGCCAGGGTGGTGACGACCCCGAACCGACGGCCGAGCATCGCGGCGGCGTGGAAACCGGCCTCGGCGATCCCGATCACCGGCACCGTCGCGAGCTCCCGCGCGGCGTCGAGCCCCGGGTCCCCGAAACAGGCGACGACGAACGCGTCCACGCCGTCCTGCTCGCCGCGGGCGATCTGCTCGAGCAGCCCGGGCACGGCCAGGGCCTCTTCGTAGTGGCTCTCGATCGAGGCCGGCCCCATCGTGGGCTCGACCGCCTCGATCAGCGTGCCTGGAGCGGCGACCGCACCGGCCGCGACGCCGATCGCCCGCGTCATCGACGCGGTGGTGTTGGGGTTGACGACGCGGATGCGCATCGGGGTCCTTCCGGTGGAGCGAGTGGAGCGGTGGAACGGGTGGGGCTGGGTGGTGACCATCGTGGCGGGGGCGGGGCGGGCCTCCCGGCCGTGGTCTGCGATCTGTGGACGACCGAGCGTCGCGACCCGCCCTGTGGAGGACGAGCCGCGACGCCGCTGGTCAGGCGCGACCGACGGCCGCGCCGTCGTCGACCGAGGGGTCGTCCGCGTCGAGCACGGGCATGCTCGGCCGGGCACGCTCGAGTGCCCAGAAGACGACGAGGCCCAGGCCGCAGCCGATGAACCAGCTGTAGCTCGCCAGCCAGGGCAGCACGCCGAGTGCCGGGGGCAGGACCGCGCTCGCGACCGAGATCGCACCGGTGACCACGAGGGTCCAGATGGCGTTCGGGTTGAACCCCCCGCGGTACCAGTACCGTGCGGTGCGGCTCGTCGAGTACATGTCGTCGACCGCGATGCGCTGCTTGCCGACGATGTAGTAGCCCGCGATGAGGATGCCGAACAGCGGACCGATCAGCGCACCGAGCACCCCGAGCGTGTACAGGATCGCCTGGTCGTTGCCGTACCAGTTCCACGGGGTGAGGAGCACCGAACCGACCGCGGCGATCATGCCGCCGGCCCGCCACGAGATCTTCCGGGGTGCCACGTTCGAGAAGTCGAACGCGGGGCTGATGAAGTTCGCCACGATGTTGATGCCGACGGTCGCGGTGACGAACGTCAGGCCACCGAGCAGGATCGCGAACGGGGCGCCGATGGCCTGCACGGTCTCGATCGGGTCGGTGATGAGCTTGCCGAACACCGGCACCGTCGCACTGGCGCAGAGCACCGTCAGGACCGAGAAGAACAGGAAGTTGATCGGCAGCCCCCAGAAGTTGCCGCGCTTGACCGCACGGAACGACCGACCGTAGCGCGAGAAGTCACCGAAGTTCAGCATCGGGCCGGAGAAGTAGCTGACCACCAGGGCGACCGCGGACAGCATCACCGGGATCGATGCCCCGAACGACAGCGGCTCGCCGACCGACAGGGTGAACGAGATGTTGGCGATGCCCGCCTGGCTGACCAGGTAGACCGCGAGCGCGATCATCACCACGTAGACCGCCGGTCCGGCCCAGTCGATGAACCGCTTGATGGCCTCCATGCCCATCCAGAACAGCGCGCCCTGCGCCACCCAGAGGATCGCGTAGGAGATCCACCCCAGGGCCGACAGCCCGAGGAACGAGTGGTCGAGCAGCCCCGCCGACGCCGGGATGAACTTGAGGAAGATGATGTTCAGCGACTGGGCGGCGAGGAAGGTCTGCACGCCGTACCAGGCCATCGCGATGAGGCCGCGGATGATGGCGGGGACGTTCGCGCCGAGCACCCCGAACACCGCGCGGTTGATCACCGGGTACGGCACACCGGTGCGCTGCGACGGCTTGGCGACCAGGTTGGCGAAGACCTGCACGATGAGGATGCCGACCACCAGGGCGATGAGCACCTGCCAGCTCGCGATGCCGAGGGCGAAGAGCGACCCGGCGGTGACGTAGCCGCCGACGGAGTGCACGTCGGACATCCAGAAGGCGAAGAAGTTGTAGCTCGTCCAGCGCTGCTCGCGCAGCGGGGCGAGGTCCTCGTTCGTGAGCGCCGGGTCGTACCCGGGCTTGACGACACCGGCACCCGCTGGGGCGGGAGCGGCGGTCGTGGTGGGGGCGTGGGGCGCGGCGACTGGTGTCGCGATGTCGGTAGCCATGGCGTCCTCCGAGGGAGTGGGAAGCGGGGCGGTGCGTGCTTGAGCACGAAGCTACGGAGCGACTTCGCTCCCGCCGTTTCCCTCGTGTAACGGTCGTGTGTCCCGCACCCCGTCCTGGAACGACCGTTCCGGAACCGGGCAGGAGACCCGCGCTGCGGCTTGCCGCATCGATGGGCACGGACCCCGCACGGACCCCGCCCGGACCCGAGCGGCGGTGACCGCCGGTGGTACGAATCGACCATGAGCAGGGGAATCAGGATCGACCACGTGGGCGTCACGGTGCCGGACATCGACGCAGCCACGCAGTTCTTCGAGGCGGCGTTCGACGCCGTCGTCCTGTACGACATGCGACGTCGTGACGAGACGCCGAACAGCAGTTCCGAGGCGCACGGCTACCTCGGCATCCCGAGCACCATGGCGCAGGGGGCCATGCGGATGCTCGCGCTGCCGGAGGGGCCGGGGCTCGAGCTGTTCGAGTACCTGGGGCCCGAGCAGCGGAACGCCGCACACCCGTCCGACCTGGGGTGGCAGCACCTGGCGATGTACGCCGACGACCTGGACGAGACGCTCGCGCGGGTCGAGGCGGCCGGCGGTACCCGGAACTCCGACCCGCGCGACCTGCGTGGTGACGAGGCGGGTGCCGGCAACCGGTTCGTGTACACCCGCACGCCGTGGGGGTCGACTCTCGAGCTCGTCAGCTACCCGACGCCGCAGCCGTACCTGGTGTACGCGCCGCGGCCGAAGTGGGCGCCGTGGCCGATGCCGGACGACGTCTACCCGGTGCCGGCACCCGCCGTGCACTGACGACAGACCGCCCCCTCAGTGCCGGGGCACCTGCCCCGTCCGCCGCACGGCCCGTTCGAGCAGTTCGACGTCGATCCCGACGTGCTGCCGGGCGATCACGCCCGCCTCGGGCGCCCGCCCCGAACACACCGCGTCCACCAGCGACTCGTGCTCGTGGAGCGCGCGGGTCTCCATCTCCGCCATGCCCTCGGCCGTGCCCCACAGGTGCGCCGGAGCGGCGATGGAGATCTGCGCCTCCAACCCGGCGAGCGCCGTCCGCAGGGCGTCGTTCCGCGCGGCGTCGATGATCGTCCGGTGCAGCACGGCGTCGGCCTGCTGCTTCTCGAGACCCGAGGTGGCGTCGCGGAACACTTCGAGCCGTGCACGGATCAGGGCGGCGTCGTCCGGGGTGACCCGTTCCGCAGCGGCGGTCGCGAGCGCCCCGTGCAGCAGCGCGATGGCGTCGGCGGCGTCCTGGATCGCCTCCCACCGGGCGAGCAGCACCCGCCCGACCGCGTCCGAGGAGCTGTCCGGCCACTCGGTGCGGACGAACGTGCCACCGCCCCGGCCCCGACGGGTCTCGAGCAGCCCCCGTTCGACGAGCCGGGCGATCGCACCCCGCACGGTGACCCGGGCGACGCCGAGCAGGCCGGCCAGTTCGCGCTCCGGCGGCAGGTTCGCGCCGGGCAGGTACTCGCCCACGGCGACGGCGGTCACGAGGCGGTCCTCGACCTCGTCGACGCGCGTCTCGGTCGCACGATCGGACACACGGACCCCCTTCGCGGTGTTACGACCACGTTAAGGCAGCAGAAAAGGTATTGCGTGGGACCTTTTTCCGCTCCATGCTGACCCCCATGTCCAGCATCACCGAATCCACGATGCCGTTCCGTGACGGCGAGACCTGGTACCGGGTCACCACGCCCGACACCCCGGTCGCCGGCGCACTGCCCCTCGTCGTCCTGCACGGCGGGCCCGGCATGGCCCACGACTACCTCCGGAACCTCGCCGCCCTGGCCGACGAGACCGGCCGGACCGTCGTCCACCACGACCAGTTCGGCTGCGGCCGGAGCAGCCACCGCCCGGACGCCCCGGTCGACACCTGGCAGCCGCAGCTGTTCGTCGACGAGTACGCCGCCCTGGTCGAGCACCTCGGGCTCGGCGACCACCACGTGCTCGGGCAGTCGTGGGGCGGCATGCTCGGTGCCGAGATCGCGGTGCGGCAGCCCGCGGGCCTCCGCTCGCTGGCGATCTGCAACTCCCCCGCGTCGATGCAGCTCTGGGTCGACGGCGCCGCCGAGCTCCGCGCGCAGCTGCCCGCCGACGTGCAGGACGCCCTGACCCGGCACGAGACGGCCGGCACCGTCGACGACCCCGAGTACCTGGCGGCGACGCAGGTCTTCTACGAGCGGCACGTCTGCCGCGTGGTCCCGATGCCGCAAGACTTCGTCGACTCCGAGGAGCAGATGGAGCGCGAGCCGACGGTCTACCACACGATGAACGGCCCGAACGAGTTCCACGTCATCGGCACGATGCGCGACTGGACCATCGTCGACCGGCTCGACCGCATCGCCGTGCCGACGCTCGTCGTCGCCGGCGAGCACGACGAGGCCACCCCCTCCACGTGGGCCCCGTTCGTCGAGCGGATCGCCGACGTCCGGCAGCACGTCTTCCCCGGCGCGAGCCACTGCTCGCATCTGGAGCAGCCGGCGGAGTTCCGCCGGGTCGTCGCGACCTTCCTGGCCGCGCACGACGACGCCTGACCCGGCCACCACCTTCCCTGGAGGCGCGGGACGGGCCCGCCCCGCGCCTCCAGACCGAAGTCCCCCACCCCCACAGCCGCACCCGCCTTCCCGACGACACCACCCGCTCCCCTTCCCCCAGCACCGCCCCCTGCACCCGTCCATCCACCCGAAACGGAACCCGACATGTCGCAGCAGCACAGCGAGCTCTCCGCACAGCAGCAGCTCGAGGCCTACGGCTACAAGCAGGAGCTCAAGCGCTCCGTCTCCACCACCGACCTGCTCATCTACGGCCTGGTCTTCATGGTCCCGATCGCCCCGTGGGCGATCTTCGGGACCGTCTACAACGCCTCCAGCGGCATGGTGCCGCTGGTGTACCTCGTCGGCCTCGTCGCGATGATCTTCACCGCCCTGGCCTACGCGCAGATGGCGAAGTCGATCCCCCTCGCCGGCAGCGTGTTCTCGTACGTCGGCCGCGGCATCCACCCCACCGCCGGGTTCTTCGCCGGCTGGGCGATCCTGCTCGACTACCTGCTCGTCCCGACGCTGCTCTACGTGTTCGCCGCGGAGAGCATGGTCGGCATCTTCCCGGGCACGCCCCGCTGGCTGTGGGCGCTCGTGTTCGTCGCGATCAACACCGTCATCAACCTGGCGGGGGTGTCCTCGCTCAAGCTCGCGAACCGCATCTTCCTGCTCATCGAGCTCGTCTTCGTCGCGATCTTCGTCGTCATCGCGATCGTCGCACTGACCGGCGGCACGATCCCCGACGCGTCCTTCGGCACCGAGCAGATCTGGGACCCGGCCAAGGTGTCGGCGCCGCTCATCGCCTCGGCCCTGTCGATCGCGGTGCTGAGCTTCCTGGGCTTCGACGGCATCTCGACGCTGTCCGAGGAGTCCACCGGCCGTCGTGGCGGAGCCGGCACGGCGATGATCCTGGCGCTCGTCATCGTGGCGTTCCTGTTCATCCTGCAGACCTGGCTCGCATCCGCCCTGGCCGCGGGGCGGGACTCGTTCTCGGACAGCGAGGCCGGCAACGCCTTCTTCACCATCGTCGAGCAGG
This sequence comes from Curtobacterium sp. MCBD17_026, assembly GCF_003234895.2. Lineage (NCBI taxonomy): Bacteria > Bacillati > Actinomycetota > Actinomycetes > Micrococcales > Microbacteriaceae > Curtobacterium > Curtobacterium sp. MCBD17_026. Next base: position 2,675,642 of record NZ_CP126281.1, read on the forward strand.
CCTCGTCGAGCGGCTGGGCGACCGCGTTCTTCGCCGTCAACGTGCTCGCCGTCGGCATCGCGAACGCCATGGCCGCACAGGCCGCGACGAGCCGTCTGCTCTTCTCGATGAGCCGCGACCGTCAGCTGCCCGCGTTCCTGCACAAGCTCAACGGGCGCCAGGTGCCGCAGAACGCGATCATCGTCGTCTCGGTGCTCTCCGCGATCCTGGTGCTGTTCTTCGTCGGGCAGATCGACACGATCTCGTCGCTCGTGAACTTCGGCGCGCTGTTCGGCTTCATGCTCCTGCACGTGTCCGTCTTCGTGCACCACGTCGTCAAGGGGAAGTCGCGCAACTGGCTGCTGCACCTGGTCGTGCCGCTGGTCGGGTTCCTGATCATCGGGTACGTCCTGCTGAACGCCGCGGTCGAGGCGAAGGTCGGCGGGATCATCTGGCTGATCGTCGGCGCGGCCGTGTTCCTGTACTACCGACGCACCGGCCGTTCCACCGAGGTCGGCTCCGAAGCAGAACCGACGACGGAGGACGCACGATGACCCCGGACCACTTCCTGCCGAACACCCTCGGCCGCCCCGGGTTCTCGGCCGACCGGGAGCCCGTGCTGCGGGTCCGCCCCGGCACCGGCGAGACCATCGGCTTCGAGACCACCGACGCCGTCTACGCCGAACTCGACCAGCACCACGACATGGCGCAGCTGCAGGCGCCGATCAACCCGGTGACCGGCCCGGTGTTCGTCGAGGGGGCAGAACCCGGCGACACCCTCGTGGTGACCATCCACGCCATCGAGCTGACCACGCACGGCTGGTCGGTGTCCCTGCCCGGCTCCGGGGCCCTGCAGCACGTGATGGGCGACCGGGTCTTCGCCCGCCGCTGCCCGATCTCGGACGGCACGGTGCAGGTGTCCGAGCGGCACCGGTTCCCCGTCCGGCCGATGATCGGGTGCATCGGGACGGCCCCGGCCGAGGGTGAGAACTCGACGATCATGCCGGCCTACCCGGAGGGCGGCAACATGGACGTCACCGAGGCCCGCCCCGGCTCGAGCGTGTCCCTGCCCGTCCGGGTCCCCGGTGCGCTGCTGTCGATCGGCGACATCCACGCACTCATGGCCGAGGGCGAGTCGTCGTTCGTCGCCATCGAGGCCCAGGGCACCGCGATCGTCTCCGTCGACCTGGTGAAGGGCGGCCCGGTGCTCCGCGCACCCCGCATCGAGACCGCCGACGACTGGCTGTTCGTCGGCCTCGGCGACCCCGTGCAGGAGAGCGTCCGGCGCGGGTACGAGGACGCCTTCGCGTTCCTCGTCGACGAGCACGGCTGGACCGCCGAGGACGCCTACGCGGTGCTCAGCGCGGTCGGTGACTCGAAGCTCGGCGGGCCGACCGGCTCCACCGCCCCGGACCCGCTGCACCCCTTCGCCGCCGTCGGCGCGGTCACCCTGCACCGGGTGCCGAAGGCGGTGCTGTGAGGGTTCGCTGGGGGTGACGAGCCCTTCGTGAGCACGGAGTGCCGGGAACCTGCACAGGCGTGTGCACGATGATGGGCGCATGCACGACACCATCCGCTACGTCGCGATCGGCGACAGCTTCTCGGAGGGCATCGGCGACGCCGGACCCGCTCCGTTCCCCGGCTGGACCGGACGACTCGCGAGCGCGATGGCGGGAGCCTCGGACGCCGACGTCTCGTACGCGAACCTCGCGGTGCGCGGCCGACTGCTCGCCGGGGTCCTCGACGGCCAGCTCGGGGCCGCACTCGCGCTCGACCCGGCGCCGACCCTGATCACCTTCTGCGCCGGCGGGAACGACCTGCTGCGCCCGCGCTTCGACGTGGACGCGCTCATCGGGCAGGTCGAGGCAGCCGCCGACCGCGTCGAGGCCACCGGGGCACGCCTGGCGCTCCTCAGCCCGGCCGACCCGAGCGCCCGCCTGCCCCTCGGCTCCCTCATCAACCGCCGCGGTGACGCCTGGGCCGAAGCGCTCGGCACGCTCGCCCGACGCCGCGGCCTGCCGTTCGTCGACGTCTCGCGCGACCCGCACCTCGGCCGTGCGGAGTTCTGGTCGGACGACCGGCTGCACATGAACGCCACCGGGCACCAGCGCGTCGCGGACCTGGCGCTGCACGCGGTCCTCGACGGCCCCGCGCCGGTCGAGCCCGCGGACGCCGGTGCCGCCCGGGCCCGCCTGGGCGAGGAACTCCGCTACTACCGCGAGTACGTCCTGCCGTGGGTGCAGCGTCGGATCACCCGCACGTCGTCGGGCGACGGGCGCTCGGCGACCCACCCCACGTGGACGCCGGTGCGCAGGCAGGACGCGTAGCCAGCGTCAGCCCGCGACGTACACGCGGGTGGTGACCCCGCTCAGCGCGTGCGCGAACTCGTCGCCCGTCGCCACGAAGCCGCCCGCCTCGTACAGCCGCACCGCCCGGTCGTTGTCGCCGAGCACGTGCAGCACGACGCGTGGGTGCCCGGCAGCACGGGCATCGTGCACCGCCTCGGACAGCAGCGACCGTCCGACCCCGCGGGCCTGCACCCCTGGGCGCACCGCGAGCAACGACAGGTAGGCGGCGTCCGCCGGGTCCGTCGACCGCCCGGTGCCGGGCGCCGTCACGAGCACGAAGCCGTCGACCGCACCGTCCGGGCCGGGAGCCACCAACCAGGCGACGTGCTCCGCGGCGAACTTCTGCCGCGCACGCTCCCGCACCGCCGGGTCCTCGGCGGCGCCGTCACGCGCGGCCACGGCCGCGGCCCACAGGTCGATGCAGGTGTCGGTCTCGTCCGGGGTCGCAGGACGCACGACCACGGAGGACTCGATCACCCGATCAGCCTACGACCGCCCGGCTCCCGATCCTGAACGACGCCCCACGGTGCTCGTCGGGCAGCCGGTCCCCGCGGCCGTGCAGCTTCTGGCGGAGCGACCCCGACCCGTACTCCTCCGGGTAGGCCCCACGGGCACGGAGCTCCGGGATCACGAACTCGATGACGTCCTCCCACGTGCCCGGGGTCACCGCGTACGCCAGGTTGAAGCCGTCGACGTCGGTCAGCTCCTGGATCTCCTGCAGCCGGTCGGCGATGGTCGCTCCCCCGCCGACCGCCACCGGGCCGAGTCCACCGATCGCCGTCTGCCGCGCCAGGTCACGGATCGTCCACTTCGACCCGTCCTCCCCCGTCGCCGCCGCGATGTTCGCCGCCGCCGACTGGATCGCGTTCGACTCGACGTCACCGAGGGGCTGGTCCGGGTCCCACTGCGACAGGTCGACCCCCATCCAGCCGGAGTTGAGCACCAGCGCACCGAGCTCCGACGCGTACGACAGGTAGTCCTCGTACTTCGCCTGGGCCAGCTCGTCGGTGGCGTCCGTGATCACGGTGAGCAGCGTGTAGACGCGGGCGGCGTACCGGTCGCGACCAGCTGCCTCCAGGGCGTCCCGGACCTTCGCGACGGTCGACGCGAGCTGCTCGACGGTCGGTGCGCCCACGAAGACCGCTTCCGCGTTCTCAGCGGCGAAGCGGATGCCGCGCGGCGACGCGCCCGCCTGGTAGATGACGGGCGTGCGCTGCACGGACGGCTCGGACAGGTGGATGCCCGGCACGTCGAAGTGCGTGCCGTGGTGCTCGATCGGGTGCACCTTCGCCGGGTCCGTGAAGACCCCCGCTTCGCGGTCGGCGACGACGGCGTCGTCCTCCCACGAGCCCTCCCACAGCTTGTAGAGGACCTCGAGGTACTCGTCCGCCACGTCGTACCGGTCGTCGTGCGACAGCTGGTCGGTCTGGCCCATGTTCCGCGCGGCACTCGGCAGGTACCCGGTGACGACGTTCCAGCCGACCCGGCCCTTGGTCAGGTGGTCGAGCGTCGACATGCGTCGGGCGAACGGGTACGGGTGCTCGTACGCGGTGCCCGCCGTGATGCCGAAGCCCAGGTGCTCCGTCACCGACGCCATCGCCGACACGAGCAGGATCGGGTCATTCACGGGCACCTGCGACCCGGTGCGGAGCGCGGCCTCGTTCGAGCCGCCGTACACGTCGTACGTGCCCAGGACGTCGGCGATGAAGATGCCGTCGAACGCACCCCGCTCGAGCGTCTTCGCCAGGTCCGTCCAGTAGGTCAGATCGCGGTAGTCCCGCGACCGGTCACGCGGGTGCCGCCACAGCCCGGAGGACTGGTGCGCGACGCAGTTCATGTCGAACGCGTTGAAGCGGATCTGCCGGTGCTCGCTGCTGGTGGTCACGGGTCGAGACGCTACGTCGGACACCCCGGACCGTCACGGATCGTGACGAAGCGTGACGGTCGGCTCCGGCATCGGCCTGGAGGCCCGCCCCGCGCCCGGCGCGCCGCCCGCGCCGGGCGCGTGGCTCGTTCCAGGGCTCAGGCGCGGTCGTGGAGCGTGACGTGGTAACCGTCGGGGTCGGCGAACGTGAACGTCCGACCGAAGGGACCGTCGATCGGCGCCGAGACGATGCGGTGCCCGTCGGCGACCAGCGCGTCGTGGATCGCCTGCACGTCCGTCGCGTGCAGCCAGATCGCGACGCCGAGGCCGGGCTGCGCCACCGCGTCGAGGTCCGTGCCGGGTACCAGGTCGCGCAGGGCGAAGGCGATCGGCGTGGTCTCGAACACGACGGCGTGCGGCGGGCCGGCCTGCGAGCGGACGAGGCCGAGGTACCGCTCGTAGAACGCCTGTGAGGCATCGAGGTCGCGGGTCTGCAGTGAGATGAAGTCGGGGCCGGTGACGGGCATTGGTGCACTCCTTGATCTTTGTGTCAGTTTTCTGACACACGGCAAACCTATGTCAGACTGCTGACATGCGTCAAGACGACACCGGCATCCACCTCGAGACGTCGATCGGCTACCTGCTCAAGGAGACCGCCAGCGCCCTCCGTGCGTCGATGGAGGCCGTGCTGCGCCCGCTCGGCATGACGGTGACGCACTACTCCTGCCTCGAACTGCTCGCACAGCGCCCCGGCCTGTCGAACTCCGAACTCGCGCGGGGCACCTTCGTCACCCGGCAGTCGATGAACGTGTTGCTGCAGACCCTGGAGCGGGACGGTTTCGTCACCCGCGCCACCGAGCCGTCGGTCGGCAAGGCGCTCCCCACGCAGCTCACCGACAGCGGGCGTCGGAGCCTGGCGCAGGCGAGTGCGGCGATCCGCGGTGTCGAACAGCGGATGCTCGCCGATCTGACCACCGACCAGCAGACCGAGGCCCGCCAGATCCTGCGGAGCATGGTCGCATCGCTCCGTAGTGAGACCTGAGCGCTCGCGGTGTTCGTAGGCTGGGCGGATGGACGTCGCTCTGCGGGACAGCACCCCCGAGGACCTCGAGTGGCTCGTCGAGCTCCGGGCCGTGGTGCTGCGCGACGACCTGACGCGGCTCGGGGTGTTCGACGAGCTGCGCGTCCGACAGCGCCTCCGCGACGCGTTCCGGCCGCGACTGACCCGCATCGTCGTGGTCGACGGCCGCGACGTCGGGTCGATCACCGTGCGGGACGAGGACGACGTCCGCTGGGTCGAGCACTTCTACCTCGTGCCCGAGGTCCAGGGCCGTGGAGTCGGGTCGACCGTGCTGCACGCCGTCCTCGACGAGCCCCACGACGGCCCGACGCGGCTCAACGTGCTGGTGGGCAGCCCCGCCCGTCGGCTCTACGAACGACACGGCTTCGTGCTCGACACCGATGACGGCGTCGACGTCTTCATGACGCTGCGCGCGGCCGATCGAGCACCCCACGAAGTGCACTGAGCTGCTCGTCGACGACGTCGGCCATCCGGCGCTCGGCCGGTCCGGTGACCCAGGCCTCGAGGGCCAGGTGGAACAGCATCACGCACGTCTCGGCGATCACCGCCGCCTCGGACGGATCGAGCCCGCGAACGACGAAGGCTTCGCGCGCCGCGTCCGTCAGGTCGGCACGCTTCCGGGCGTCGCGCTCCCGGAGTGACGGCTCGGACAGCACCACCCGCCGCACCGCACCGACCTCGTCGTGACGCCCCTCGAACCGCTCGTCGGCGACCTGCCGGAGGCCGTGCACGACGATGTCGAGCGGGTTGATCCCGGCCGGCGCTCCCTCGATGGCGGCCCGGGCGAGGTCGGGGATCTCGTCGCCGGCGAAGATCACCTCGCGCTTGTCGGCGAAGTACCGGAAGAAGGTGCGGGTCGTCAGGCCGGCCCGTGCGGTGATCTGCGGCACGGTCGTCGCCTGGTAGCCCTGCTCGGCGAAGAGCTCGAACGCCGCTCGTTCGAGTCGCCCTCGGGCATCCGGAGACCAACGCATGGGGCAAGACTACTGGTGATGACACGTCGTGTCATGATTGACTGGGTGATGACACGCCGTGTCATGATCCACTTCGAGCAAGAGATCGGGACACCATGTCGTCATCGGGCAACGCAGCACTCTGGACCACGTCGACCGGGCGGTTCGCCGTCGGGCCCGCCACGGCCCCCCAGCCCGGCCCCGGCGAACTCGTCGTCCGCGCCGAGGCCGTCGCCGTCAACCCGGTCGACGCCGTCGGCGGGCTCTTCCGGCACCTGGTGTACCCGAAGCTGCGGTTCCCCGCGGTCCTCGGCTCGGACGTCGCCGGCACCGTGATCGCGATCGGCCCCGGCGTCGAGCGGTTCCGTGTGGGCGACCGGGTCGTCGGGCACGCGGCGGGGCAGGAGCAGCACCGGAACAGCGCTGCCGAAGGCGCCTTCCAGCACCAGGTCCTGCTGCTCGAACGCGTGACGACCTCGGTGCCGGATGATCTGCCGGCCGAGCAGGCAGCGGTCCTGCCACTCGCCGTCTCGACCGCCGCCGCAGGCCTGTTCGAGCCGGACCAACTCGCGCTGTCGCTCCCGACCGCAGACACCGCCGAGCGCAACGGGGTCGTCCTGGTGTGGGGCGCGTCCACGAGCGTCGGCGCCAACGCCGTCCAGCTCGCCCGGGCCGCCGGGTACGCCGTGATCGGCACCGCATCGCCGAAGAACCATGGGTTCGTGCAGGACCTCGGGGCCGAAGCCGTGTTCGACTACCGCGACGACGGTGCCGCACGCCGCATCCTCGAGACACTCGCCGACCGGGAGCTCGCCGGCACCATCGCCTTCGGCCAGGGCTCGCTGACCCGCACGCTCCCGATCGTCCGGGCAGCCACCGGCTCCGGCCGACTCGCATCGGCCTACCCGACGCCGGTGACGACGATCCGTGCACGTCTCGAGCGTCGACGCGGGGTCAACATCACCGCGATCTGGGGTGGCCGTCCGACTGAGTCCGAGGTCGGCCCCGCGATCTACCGCGACTTCCTGCCCGAGGCGCTCCGCACCGGTCGGTACCGAGCGACGCCGACCGCATCCGTCGTCGGATCGGGGCTCGCCGCGATCCCGGACGCCCTCGCCGAGCTCCGCGCGGGTGTCTCCGCCCGGAAGCTCGTCGTGACGCTCCCCTGAGCCGGTAGCGTCAGCGACGTGACCGGTTCCGACGAGCAAGACGACGAGACGTTCGAGATCATGATGTCGGGCGGTGCCACGCCGCGGGGGCACCTGCAGGACCCGAGCGCCGTAACGCTGCACCTGGACCCGCGGCTCCTCGGCGACACCGCCAGGGGCAAGGAGATGTTCGCACTGGCGATCGACCAGCAGCACACCGCACTGTCCGACTACGCCACCGCCATCGAGGCCGCCGACGGTGACGTGACGGCCCCGGCCGTGCAGGACGCCGCGACCGCGCTGCACCAGGCGCTCCACTTCCTGCCGATCGCTCACACCGCGTACACGGGTGTCGGCTTCCCCACGGCGCGCGTCGGGGACGGCCCACGGCCGACCTCGCTGCGACCGCAACGCGGCGAGCGCGGCCTCGGCGTCCACCCGGACATGCTCACGGCGATCCACGGGGACACCTCGCAGCGCTGGGAGCTCGCGTGCGAAGAAGACCTCCCCCTCGCCGTCGAGATCACCCTGGCGACCGACCCGGACGAGAACGTGCGGTCCGTCTTCCTTATGGCGACGAGGTCACGAACCGTCGTCCTGCTCATGGAACAGCGAGAGACCGACCCGGGCGTCCTCGAACAGCTCGCCCAGCAGGGCTACGCGAGCCCCGAACGGAAGTTCCCCCTGCCGCTCGCCGATCTCGTTCCCCGAGAGCTGGACGGCCTCTACGAACTCCTCGGTCTCGACGACCAGGCCGTCGCGCTCGCGAAGTCCCGCTGGGCACGGGCGCAGGAACGCGACGAGCGCATCACCGTCGGCGACGCGCTCCGCGAGATCGGCGTCTTCGCCTGATCGCTACTCCGTAGCGAGCGACTTCGCGTACCAGCGGTCGGAGTACGGGTCGTCGCTGAACGGCGGGACCCGGACGAAGCCGAGCCGTTCGTAGAGCGCACAGGCCTCGGCGAGCCCGGCCCGCGTGCCCAGCCGCAACGACGTGATACCGCGTCCGCGGCAGACGTCCTCGACGTGGCGCAGGAGCCCCGAACCGACGCCTCGGCCTCGGTGCTCCGGCAGCGTGAACACCTTCGTCAGCTCGCCGACGACGCCCACGAAGCGCACGCCGGCGCAACCGACCACGGCTCCCCCGTCGGCGGCGACGAGGAACACCCCCGAGTCCCCATGCAGGTCGTCGTACGGCTCCTCGTCGAGTGCCCGGTCGACCTCGGCCGACGTCGCCGCCCGCCCGTACCACCGCGACGCGACCTCCGTCAGGTAGTCCCGCACGATCACGTCGGATCCCGCCGAGCCGGGATGCGCTGTCTCGACGATCATGTGGTCCATCCTCGTGCTCGTGCTCGTGACCGCCATCAGTCCGCGCCGACGTCCGTCAGGATCGCCGGGACGACGACACTGCAAGGAGAAGGGAGAATCATGACCACGCTCCGCACCACCATCCTCACCGTCGGCATCGCCACGCTCCTCATCGGGGCGGCTGGCTGCGCGACAGCGTCCGGGCCGAGCGCTCCGAGCGCCACGCAGACAGCGACGGCCGTCACGCCGACGACGACCCCGACCCCGACCCCGACCCCGACCCCGACCCCGACGAGCGTCCGGCCGTCATCCAGCCCGAGCGGCCCCTCGAGCTGGGTATTCGGCGACGCGTCCTTCGGTCCCGTCCAGCTCGGTGCCACGGACGCCAGCACGGTGCTGCCGGCTGCCGGCTTCTCGCGGCAGCCGTCGAGCGGCTGCCCGACGTTCTGGGAGTGGCAGTCCGCCGACCTGTCCACCCCCAGCGGGTCCGGGTACCGGATCCTGGTCACGTCCGACGACTCCGGACCCGGAGTGCGCTACATCAGCGTTGCGGGACAGGCAACCGACCCCGGAGCGTTCTCGTCGCCCGTGCTGACGTCCACGGGCATCGCGCTCGGTTCCACCGCAGACGACGTGCGCGCGGCGTACCCCGGGCTCGAGAAGACGATCGACACGTGGGAGCCACCGATCGGCGGCTACCGCGAGTACGTGGCACCGACCACGGATGGCCACTGGCTGCACTTCGACACCACGGGTGGCGCTTCCGGCGCTGAGGACATCGTGACGACGATCGTCATCAACGACACGAAGGCGGCAACGCAGGACGTCTGCCGCTGACCGTGCTGCGGACGGGAGGCGCGGGGCGGGCCCGCAACGGGCCTCCCGACTGTCCGGTGCTCGCGATCGCGAGCCGCACACGGGTCAGCGGGACGCGGTCGCCTCGCGCGCGGCGGCTTCCGCCGCGACCCACGCGAGCATGCCGCACTTGACGCGCATGACGAACTTGGAGACGCCGTGGAAGGCGACGAGGTCCTCGAGGACGTCCTCGTCGGGCTCACCGACGCCGCGCGAGCGCATCATGGTGCGGAACTCCTCGGTCAGCGCGAGGAACTCGGGCACGGTGCGGCCGACCGCCATGTCGGTGAGGACGGACGCCGAGGCCATCGAGATCGAGCAGCCGTCGCCCTGCCAGGCGAGCCCGGCGATGCGGTCGGTGCCGGGTTCGAGCCGCAGGCTGACCGTGATCTCGTCGCCGCACGTGGGGTTCCGCTCGAAGTGCGAGGCATCCGCGTCGGGCATCGCACCGTCGCCGTGACGCGCCTTCGCGTGGTCGAGGATGACCTGCTGGTACAGGCTGTCGAGGGCGTTCACGCGGTGGCTCCGAAGTAGTCGCGGACCTCGGCGACGGCTGCGAGGAACCGGTCGACGTCGTGCTCGGTCGTGTAGACGTACGTGCTCGCACGGCTCGTGGCGACGAGACCGAGGCGGCGGTGCAGGGGCTGGGCGCAGTGGTGGCCCGAACGCACCGCGATGCCCTGCGCGTCGAGGTACTGCGAGACGTCGTGGGCGTGCACCCCGTCGACGTCGAACGACACCAGACCGGAGCGTGGGACGCCGGCGGGCGGGCCGACCACCCGGATGCCGGGCACGGCGGCGAGACCGTCGAGCATCCGGCGGGCCAGGTGTTCCTCGTGGGCGCGGACGCGTTCCATGCCGATGCCCTGCAGGTACCGGACGGCCTCGGCGAGGGCGACGGTCTGCGACACCGGCTGCGTGCCGGCCTCGAACCGCTCGGGCGCCGGCATGAACTCGGAGCCCTCCATCGTCACGGTGGTGATCATCGAGCCACCGGTCCGGAACGGCGGCAGGGCGTCGAGCAGCTCGGCACGGCCCCAGAGCACGCCGATGCCGTTCGGGCCGAGCATCTTGTGCCCGGAGAACGCGGCGAAGTCGACCCCGAGCTGCTGCACGTCGAGGGGACGGTGCGGTGCGGACTGGCAGGCGTCGAGCACGACGAGGGCGCCGCGGGCGTGGGCGAGGCCGACGACCTGCTCGACCGGGGCGATCATCCCGGTGACGTTCGAGACGTGCGAGAACGCGACGACCTTCGTGCGGTCCGTGATCAGCGCCGCGGCGTCGTCGGCGGTCCAGGTGCCGTCGTCGGCGACCGGGATCCAGCGCAGGGTGGCACCGGTGAGCGCGGCGAGCTCCTGCCACGGCACGAGGTTGGCGTGGTGTTCGGCCTCGGTCACGAGGATCTCGTCACCGACGCCCAGGCGGAAGCGCTCGGCTTGGGCACCGCCGCGGCCACGGCTGGCGTTGGCCATGCCGTACGCGACGAGGTTGAGCGCGTCGGTGGCGTTCGCGGTCCACACGACCTCGGTCGGGGCGGCGGCGCCGATGAAGCCGGCGACGGTGGCGCGGGCGTCCTCGTAGGCGTCGGTACTGAGCGCCGCGAGCGTGTGGGCCCCGCGGTGGACGGCGGCGTTGTCGTGTTCGAGGAACCGGCGCTCGGCGTCGAGGACCTGGCGCGGGCGTTCAGCCGTCGCCCCGGAGTCCAGGTACGCCAACGGCTGCCCGTTCACGTCCTGCGCGAGGATCGGGAAGTCCCGCTTGATCGCCTCGACCTCGGTCTCGGTGAGCGGCTGGTTCGGCGCCACGACTGTCACGTCTCGTCCTCCTGGTGCTGCTGTCCGGAGCAACCCGTCCATGGTGTCCGTTGTTCCCGACCACGTCCAGTCGGCACCGCGACGGCCCAGGACCACGCCGGGTCCTGGGCCGTTGCACGTCGGTCGCTACTCGTTGCCGAGCTTCTTGTCCGCAGCGTCGCGGGCACCGTCGATCTTGTCGTCGTACTTGCCGCCCGTGGCCTTCTTGACCGCGTCGGCCACGCCGCCGAGCACCTTGTCGCTGACGCCCTCGGCCTTCTCGCTCTGCAGGGCGTCCCGGACCTTTCCGTCCTTCAGGAACTCCTGGGCCTTCTTCGTGATGTCGTCGAACCCCGCCATCGGCTGCTCCTCGTCTCGGTGCGGAGCCCGTCGCTCCGTCCTGGCGCCGACAGTAGGCCGCCGGGCAGCCGTCCGTACCGAGATGTTCGGTGTCTTCACACCATCTGTGCGCTGCGACGGCGGGCGAGCACGTAGCCGACGGCGACCGCGCCGGACACCGCGAGCAGCGAGGGCACGAGGATGTCGGTGCCCTGCTGGGTGAACTCGACGACGAGCACCAGGGCGGTGAACGGTGCCCGCATGGTGGTGGCGAGGAAGGCCGCCGCACCGACGAACGCGAAGGCCGCCAGGCTCGGACCGTCGGCCGGCCACAGCAGCAGCCATGCTCCGCCCAGGCCACCGCCGATCGCCGACCCGATCGCGATCGAGGGCGTCAGGGTGCCGCCGACCGCACCCGCGCCGATGGTGGCCGAGGTGGTCACGGTCCGCAGGACGCCGAGCAGCAGCAGGAGGACGATCGGCGACAGGCTGGCGAACGAGGCGTCGTCGAGCGTGCTGTTCATCGCGACGAGGCCGAGGGCCCGGCCGTTGCCGAGGATCTCCGGGAACGGGATCGCGATGAGCCCGACCATCGCGAAGACCACGGGCAGCACGACGAGCAGGTGCCAGCCCTTCGGGGCGATGCCCTGCAGCCGGTTGGTCAGCTTGACGAACCCGACCCCGGCGAGCCCCAGCACCGGCCCCACGACGACCGCCCAGACGAGCAGCGACGGCGACAGGTGCATCGCGGGCACGTGGTACAGCACCTCGTCCGGGATCACGAGCCGGGCGGTGATGGCGGCGACGGCACTCGTGGCGAAGGCGGGCAGGGCGGTCGCGAAGCTGATCTCGCCGAGCAGGACCTCGACCGCGAACAGCGCACCGCCGAGGGGCACGTCGTAGACGGCGGCGAGGCCGGCCGCGGCCCCGCAGGCGACGAGGATCTTCGTCTCGCGTGCGGTCAGCCCAGCACGACGGGTGACGAGTTGGGCCAGCCAGGCCCCGACCTCACGCGGCGCGACCTCTTTGCCGATGGACGCGCCGAGCCCCACGGCCAGGATCTGGACACCGGCGTTCGCGAGCGTCGCCAGGGCCGGCATCCGCTTGCCGTCGACGGCCGCGGTGACCGAGACGATCGAGCGCCCCCACCGACGGAGCGCCCACCAGGCGAACCCGGTCAGGACGCCGGCCGCCGTGAGCGCGAGGAACCGGTTCAGCCCGGACGATGCGTCGGCCGCCTCGAGGTGCCCGCCGAACCCGTAGCCGAAGGCGACGAACTGGATGAGCTGGAGCGCGAGCCAGACCGCGATGCCGGCGATGCCGCCGGAGACGCCCACCAGGGCGGTGACGACCGCGAGCTTGAGGGCCCAGACCGGGGTCGCGTGTCCGGAGTGCGGCATGACCGGAAGCCTAACGGGCTGCACGCACCCCATGACGGACGGCGACGGGGCCGCCGGACGCGGGGCGGGCCTCCAGGCCGGGCACCCCGACCACCCGTCGTCAGACGGCCGTCACCCGGAACGGCACCACGCAGTCGGCCGGCATGAGCGGCGGCTGCAGGCCGACGGTGCCGAGCACCCGTCCGCTGAACACCCGCGGGCCGGACCACCAGTCCGGTCGCACCAGGTCGTGGCCGTCGCCGATGACCACGGGGTCGACGCGGTACGCCGTGTCGGGGTCGAGGTCGCGGAAGGTGACCCGGCCGGTGCCGGAGACCTCGGAGCGGCCGATGCTGGCGAGGAAGAAGACGGCCTGCTGACGGTCCGGCGCGACCGTGCCGTACACGAGCCGCGCGTCGTCGACCTCGTCCGACCGCACCAGGTCACCGCCGTGCAGGAGCGGGCGGAGGTCGCGGTAGAGCGCGATCCACTCGGTGAGCGCGGCGGACTCGTCGGCGGTCGCGCGGGCCAGGTCCCACTCGATGCCGAGGTGGCCGACCAGGGCGGTGCCGGCACGGAAGGCGAGGTCGTGGACGCGACCGGTCGTGTGGTTCCGGCCGCTCGCGATGTGCGAGCCGAGCAGCTCCGGCGGCAGGAGCTGCTGCGTCCACCGGTGCATCTGCTGGCGCTCGAGCGGGTCGATGTCGTCGGACACCCACACCCGCGCGGTGTGCTCGATGACGCCGAGGTCGACCCGACCACCGCCCGACGAGCACGACTCGATCTCCAGCGACGGGAACCGCTCGCCGAGCGTCGCCATCAACCGGTACGCGGCGAGGGTCTGCTCGTGGACCGCTGCGCCGCCGCCCGGGAACCCCGCCTCGACGAGGTCGCGGTTGTGGTCCCACTTCACGGCGTCGACCGCGTACTCGCCGATGATCGCGGTCATCCGCTCGAGCACGTGGTCGAAGGCCTCGGGGATCGCCAGGTTGAGCACCTGCTGGTCGCGGGACCGGGCGGGCAGCCGGCCGTCGGCCTGCAGGATCCACTCTGGGTGGGCGCGGGCGAGGTCGCTGTCCTCGTTCACCATCTCGGGTTCGAACCACAGGCCGAACTCCATGCCGAGCGCACGGACGCGATCGACCAGGGGGCCGAGTCCGTCCGGCCAGACGTCCTCGTCGACGTACCAGTCACCGAGGCCGGCGTGGTCGTCGCGGCGGCCACGGAACCAGCCGTCGTCGAGCACGTACCGTTCGACGCCGAGGGCTGCGGCACGCTCGGCGAGGTCGACGAGGCGGGCCAGGTCGTGGTCGAAGTACACGGCCTCCCACACGTTGATCGTCATCGGGCGGGGCGTCGTCGGGTGCTGCGGGCGGCTGCGGAGCCAGCGGTGGAACCGTCGGGCCTGGTCGTCGAGGCCGTCACCGTGGGCGAAGTACACCCACGGCCCCTCGTACGTGGCACCGGTGGCGAGCCGGACCTCGCCGGGCAGCAGGAGTTCGCCGCCGCCGATGACCTGGCGGCCGGTGGCGAGCCGTTCGGCGTGGTGCCGGTGGTTCCCGCTCCAGGCGGCGTGGACGCCCCAGACCTGACCGTGCGCGAAGCCGAAGCCCGGCTCCCCCACCGTCAGCACGGTCGCGGCGTCGGTGCCCGTGCGGCCCTTCCGCCCCTCGCGCTGGTGGGTCCCCACGACGAGTTCGCGGCGCTGCGGGGTCCGCTCCTTGCCCCAGCGGCCGGCGAAGTCCAGGATCTCGCGCGCCCCCGACGGGATCGGCATCGCGAGCGTCAGGTCGTCGACGGTGTAGACGCCGTCGGCGGTGTTCGTCACGCTCGCGCGGGCCCGCACGAGCCCGGAACCGAGCATCTCGATCGTCACCCGGACGGCGAGCCCGGCGACGGTGTCCTCGGCATCGGCGGTGACCGCGGTGTCGGTGACCGCGAGCGACGTCACCGTGAACGCCGGCGACCAGTCGGCCCCGTCACGGTGCCCGGCGAGTCCCGGACGACCACTCCAGCCCCGGTGCGGCTCGGGCAGCACCGACAGGCGCACCGGGTCGTCCATCTCGTTCGGTGCGACGGGCACGACGTCGGCGTCGGCGAGGGCCGTCAGCGCGTCGGTGTCGAGCGGTCCGAGTGCCGCTCCCCAGTGCACGACGGCGGGGAGCGCGTCGTCGCGGCAGTCCAGGACGAGCGAGACGCCGCCGGCGGTCAGGTGGACGAGTTCGTGCGGCATGCGGGCTCCAGTCGGCGTCGTTGCACGTCAGAGCTTTCCGGTCCGGAGCCGTCCGCTGCAAATCCGGCGGCGGCGCGGCTCCGGTTGCGGCGCGGCTCAGGCTGCGGCGCGGCTCCGGTTGCGGCGCGGCTCAGGCTGCGGCGCGGCTCCGGCTGCGGCGCGGCTCCGGCTGCGGCGCGGCTCCGGCTGCGGCGCGGCTCCGGCTGCGGCGCGGCTCAGAACCAGCGCTTGACCTTGAACACCACGTACAGGATCGCGGCGAACAGGACCATCGCGACGATCGACAGCGGGTACCCCCACGTCCAACCGAGTTCGGGCATGTGCGTGAAGTTCATCCCGTAGATCGCGGCGATGAGCGTCGGCGCGAACAGGATCGCCGCCCACCCGGAGATCTTCTTCGTGTCGTCGTTCTGCTTCTGCGCCGCCAGGGTGGAGTCGACGGTCAGGGCGTTCTGCAGCAGCTGCCGGAACGTGTCGAGGCGCTCCACCACCCGGATCGCGTGGTCGAGGACGTCGCGGAACCGCCGCTGCATCTCGATCGGCAGGTGGTACTTCTCGGCACCGCGGTGCAGGTTCTCGATCATGTAGACGAGTGGACGCGCCGCACGCTGGAAGTCGACGACCTCGCCGAACAGCTCGTACACGCGCCGGGACACCCCGGCCTCGCCCGAGAACAGCTGGTCCTCGATCTGGTTGATGTCCTCTTCGAGTCCGTCGATCACCGGCACGTAGCCGTCGACGATGGAGTCCATGAGCGCCCAGAGCTGCGCCTGCGGCCCGACGGTCACCAGTCCCGGCTTGCCGCTCAACCGCTGCAGCGCCCGGGGAACGGTCTGCTTGCCTCGGGGGTCGGCCTTCACGACGGCGAGGAAGAAGGTCTCGCCGACGAAGGCGTGCACCTCGCCGAACGCCACCTCTTCCTGCTGGTCGTTGTACAGCGCCGGTTTGAGCACCACGAACAGCGTCGAGCCGTAGCGCTCGAGCTTCGGCCGCTGGTGCCCCTCGGCGGAGTCCTCGACGGCGAGTTCGTGCAGACCGAGGGCGACCGCGACGTCGCCGAGTTCCTGGGCGTCGGGCTGGTGCAGGACGATGCACGCGCTGGCGCCCTGTTCGTCGAGCATCCGGAAGGTGTCGTCGAGGGACGGACTCGCGATCGGGGCGATCCGGTCGATGTAGACGGTGTTCAGTTCGACGCTCACGCGACCACCGTACGCAGGGTGGCCGGTCTCCGGCCTGGAGGCCCGTGGCACGCCCGCCATGCGCCGGCGTCCTGCCTGAACGCGCGCTGCACGACCGTCAGCGCCGGCCGCCTACCGTGCAGGTCATCAGCATGCTGACGAAGGGACTGTCATGAAGAGGATCTGGAAGCGCATCGGGGTGGCCGTGAGCGCGGTCGTCGCCGTCATCGGCGCGTACGTCGGGTCGGGCGCTGCCGGTGGGACGCCCATCCAGGACGCCGCCGGTGGCGCACTGTCGGCGTCCTCCACCGCGATCGCCCCGGACGGCCCGGCCTTCTCGATCTGGAGTGTCGTCTACGCCGGGCTCATCGGCTACGCGGTGCTGCAGCTCTTCCGCACCGAGAACGACGAGCGGCACGAGCGGCTGGTGGTGCCGGCGGTGCTGTCCCTGCTGCTCAACGCCGCCTGGATCCTGTCGGTGCAGTTCGGGTTCCTGTGGGCGAGCGAGCCGATCATCGTCGCACTGCTCGTCGTGCTGATCTGGACGTTCATGATCCTGCGGCGCACCCCGTCCCGCGGCGTGGTGGAGGCGATCCTGACCGACGGCACCTTCGGGCTGTACCTCGGGTGGGTCTGCGTCGCGACGGCCGCCAACACCGCTGCGGTGCTGACGGCGGCGGGCTTCCGGGGCTTCGGACTCGGGCAGGACCCGTGGGGCGTGGTCGTCGCCGCGGTGGCCGGGCTCGTCGGGGTCCTCATCGCGCTGTGGGGTCGTGGACGCCTGGCGCCGATGGCCTCGCTCGCATGGGGTCTTGCGTGGGTCGCGGTCGCCCGGTTCGAGGGGCCGCTCGTCTCCGTGCCGACGGCGGTCGCGGCCATGGTGGCTGCGGCGGCCGTGGTCGTCGTGACGGTGGTGGTGCGTGCCCGCGTCGGCTGGGTCGGCGGGCGTGCCGGTCGGGCGGCGGCACCCGTGGCGGCCTGACACGGGTCCTCCTGCGCGTCGTTCGTGCTGAGCGACACCTCACGCGGCCGTTGGCCCGTGAGGTGTCGCTCAGCGCGAAGACTCGCACACCCTCAGCGCGCGGACGCCACCAACCCGTGGGCGGCGGCCACCGCGGCGTTCGTGACCCGGCCGGCGTGCACGTTCAGGCCGGCGGCGAGCGCGGGGTCGGCCTCGAGCGCGGCCTCCCAGCCACGGTCGGCGATCGCGACGGCGTAGGGCAGCGTGGCGTTCGTCAGCGAGATCGTGCTCGTGCGCGGGACGGCGCCGGGCATGTTCGCCACGCAGTAGTACACGGTGTCGTGCACGGCGAACGTGGGGTCGTCGTGGGTGGTCGGGTGGGAGCCCTCGAAGCAGCCGCCCTGGTCGATCGCGATGTCGACGAGGACCGATCCGGGCCGCATGTCGGCGACCATCGCGTCGGTGACGAGCTTCGGCGCGGACGCCCCGGGGATCAGGACCGAACCGATCACCAGGTCGGCGTCGCGCAGTGCCTCGGCGATGGCGTGCGCCGACGAGCGCAGGGTCGTGAGGCGGCCGTCGAACCGGGCGTCCAGTGCCCGGAGCCGCGGCAGGCTGATGTCGAACACCGTGACGTCGGCACCCATGCCGAGCGCCATCGTGGCGGCGTGCTCTCCCGCGACGCCGCCGCCGATGACGACCACCCGGCCCTTCGGCGTGCCGGGGACGCCGCCGAGCAGCAGCCCGCGCCCGCCGTTCGTGCGCATCAGGTGGAACGCGCCGACCTGGGCGGACAGTCGCCCGGCGACCTCGGACATCGGCGACAGCAGGGGCAGCGAGCGGTCCGGCAGCTGCACGGTCTCGTAGGCGATCGCCGTCGCGCCCGAGTCGATGAGCGCGTCGGTCAGCGGTCGGTCGGCGGCGAGGTGCAGGTAGGTGAAGAGCATCTGGCCCGGCCGGATCATCGGGTACTCCGACGCGACCGGCTCCTTCACCTTGAGGATCAGCTCGGCGCGCTCCCAGACCTCGGCCGCGGTGTCGACGATCGTGGCCCCGGCGGTGCGGTACTCGTCGTCGGTGAACGCCGAACCGGACCCGGCACCGGCCTGCACCAGCACCTGGTGGCCGTGCGACCCGAGCTCGGCGACGCCGGCCGGAGTGGCGGCGACGCGGTACTCGTTGTTCTTGATCTCGGTGGGGACGCCGATGCGCATGCTGACTCCTTCGTGGGCGGTGCGTTCGTCCCCACCATTGAGCACCGGATTCGCCCACAGCAGCACCGAGCCGAACATCCGGACAACCGCAGCGCGATCCGTGTCACGGTATTCGGCGGAACGGCCCCCAGTGTCGGTCGGTCAGCGCCCGCGCAGCGACTCGCTCGGCAGTTCGCCGAAGCGGCTGCGGTAGGTCGCCGAGAAGCGCCCGAGGTGCCCGAAGCCCCACGTCCGGGCGACCTCGGCCACCGTCGTCTCGTCGAGGCCGCTGCCGACCAGGTCGGTCCGCGCACCGTCGAGTCGCACGCCGCGCAGGAGTTCCCCCGGCGTCTGGTCGAGGTGCCGGCGGAGGGACTGCTGCAGCCCGCGCGGGCTGAGTCCCGCCGCCGCAGCGATGTCCGGGGTACCGATCGCTTCGCGCGCGTGCTCGTGCACGAACTCGAGCGCCCGACGCAGGCGGTCGTGCTCGGGGCCGCTGCCGGACACCGTCGCACGCCACTTGCTGCGCTGCGGGAACGCCCGGATCGCCGCGGTGGCGAACGCCTCGGCGATGTCGTGCTGCACGCTCGGGCTCATCGACCGGTCGACGTCGAGCCACGTGGCGGAGTACTTCCGCACCACCGAACGCCACAGCGCGATGCCGTCGGCCGTCGGACGGCGCATGGGCTCGAAGGCGAAGTCGTCGTCGCCGGCGACCGCCCGGACGAAGTCGCGGTCCAGGTGCACCAGGTTCAGGGCGATGTCCCGGTGGTGCAGGGCGTAGGGCTCGGCGAAGGGCAGCACGACCGGCACCCCGGCCTCGAGCTCGTGGGTCTCGCCGCCCGAGGTGATCCGGCTCGAACCGCTCCGCATCCAGGCGACCAGGAACTCGTCGTCGACCTGGCTCTCGCTCCGCAGGTCGACCATGAACCGCGACGCCCGCAGCGACATCCGTTCGTCACCGACGCCGGCGAAGTCCCAGTAGGCGTTCTCGTGGGTGCGACGGACCAGTGGTGCACGGAAGTCGTAGTCGCCCGTGAAGAACGCGAGCGCCTGGTCGACGTCGCTGCCGACCATCCGTCGGAAGTACCGCTCACCGGGCTGTTCGAGAGAAAGCACCATGCTCGAGAACTTACGACGGACCACCGACAAACTGCGTCAGGTCCTGACTCAGGGCTGCAGGATCGCCTGCCCCACGCTCTCGTCCAGGATCAGGTCCGTGATGAGCCCGGCGGCCAGCGCGCCCCGCAGCGACGCCGCCTTCGACCGCCCGGCGACGACGCAGACCCGCCGCGGCGCGCGCTTGATCGTGTCGAGGTCCGGAGCGCCGGCCCGTGCGTTCACCCCGATGTCCTTCCACGAGCCGTCGGCCCGGTAGAACACCGTCGAGACGTCGCCGACGACCCCCGCCTGCGTGAGCTCGTCGCGGTCCTCGGGGTCGAGGTACCCGCCGGAGTACACGTGCGAGGGCACCGGGGCCTGCGGGGCACCGACGCCGAACACCACGAGGTCCATCCGCTCGTGCAGGTCGAGCACACGGCGGATCGATCGCTCGCGGAACAGGGCCTCCTTCGTCGCGGGGTCGTCGAAGAACGCCGGCACCGGGAACTGCTGCACGAACGCCCCGTAGGCCTCGCCGAACCGGCGCAGGATCTCGGACGCGTAGACGATGCCGGTGGTGCGGGTGTTCGCGGCGCCGTTGATCTGCACGATCGTCGAGCCGTGGGTGGTCTTCGGCACCAGGTAGCGGCTGACCGCGCTCACCGTCGAGCCCCACGAGATCCCGATCACCATGTTCGACTCGACGTACTGCGTCAGGATCCGGGCGGCGGACAGGGCGACCCGCTCGAGCCGGTCGACGTCGCTCGTGTGGTCCGGCACCGGGACGACGTGCGCGTGCACCCCGAAGCGGGAGCGGATGCTCCGGCTCAGCGCAGCGGCCTGGTCCAGGGGAGAACGGATCTGGATGTCGACGAGCCCGGTGTCCCTGGCGTACTTCAGCAGCCGCGACACCGACGAGCGCGAGGTGCCGAGCTCGTCGGCGATCGCGTCCATCGTCAGGTCCTGCAGGTAGTACAGGTGGGCGGCGCGCAGCGCCTGCTGCGTGCGCATGGGCTGAGCCGCATCGCTCATGGTGCTCCGATCTGTCGAACGCAACCATGCACGGACGTGCAGGGCCTCTGCAACCCCTGCCGCGCCTCCCGACCGCCGTCTCGGGCCTGGACGACACGTGTGCTGCACGTTCGTGCACGCGAGTTGCCCGCCCTGTCGAACGAGCGCACGATCGATCCTGACCCCACGAACAGACGAAGGAAGCGACGAACCATGTCGAAGAAGACACAGCCCCGGAACACGGTGACCGCCCTCACCGAGCGCCCGAACGCGCAGGTCCTCGTCGTCGGCGGCGGCATCAACGGCATCGCGACGTTCCGCGACCTGGCGCTCCAGGGCGTCGACGTCGCCCTGGTCGAGCGTGGCGACTACGCCTCCGGCGCCTCCGCGGCCTCGAGCCACATGATCCACGGCGGCATCCGCTACCTGGAGAACGGCGAGTTCCGACTGGTGCGCGAGAGCGTGCAGGAGCGCAACGGCCTGATCCGCATCGCCCCGCACTACGTCAAGCCGCTGCAGACGACCATGCCGATCTTCTCGACGTTCTCCGGCATCATGAACGCCCCGCTGCGCATGCTGACGCACAAGCAGCGCTCCACCAAGGAGCGCGGGGCGATGCTCATCAAGATCGGCATGACGATCTACGACTCCTTCTCGCGCGACGGCGGCTCCGTCCCGAAGCACGTCTTCCGCACCAAGAAGGCCGCGCTCGAGGACATGCCGGCCCTCAACAAGGACCTGAAGTACACGGGCACTTACTACGACGCGAGCGTGCACGAGCCCGAGCGCCTGGCCCTCGACGTCCTGAAGGACGGCCTGACCGCCGGCACCGGGACCGGCTCCGCCGCGACCGCACGCGCCACCAACTACGTCGAGGCAGCCGGCACCCGCGACGGCGGCGTCCTGCTGCGCGACCGCGAGACCGGCGACGAGTTCGTCTTCACCGCCGACGTCGTGATCAACGCCTCCGGCCCCTGGACCGACCTGACGAACGAGGCATTCGGCGGCGAGACGAAGTTCATGGGCGGCACGAAGGGCTCGCACATCGTCGTGCACAACGACGAGCTGCTCGAGGCCACCAAGGGCCGCGAGCTGTTCTTCGAGAACGACGACGGCCGCATCGTCCTCATCTACCCGCTCAAGGGCCGGGTGCTCATCGGCACCACCGACATCGACGCCGACCCCGCGAAGCCGGTCACGACGACCGACGAGGAGATCGACTACTTCTTCGGGCTCGTGAAGCACGTGTTCCCGCAGATCGACGTCACCCGCGACCACATCGTCTACAGCTACTCCGGCATCCGTCCGCTCCCCCGCCACGAGGACACCGCCCCCGGCTTCGTGTCCCGTGACTACCGGATCGTGGACACCCAGATCGCCGGGCTGCCGAAGTCGACCGTGCTGTCGCTCGTCGGTGGCAAGTGGACGACCTTCCGTGCCCTTGCTGCACACCTGTCCACCGAGGCGACGACCAAGCTCGGCATGAGCCGCAAGGTCGACACCACCGGCATGCCGATCGGCGGTGGCAAGGAGTTCCCGACCACCGACGCCCAGCGCGCCCTGTGGATCAAGTCGCACCGCGACGGCCTGGACGAGTCCCTGGTCGAGGGGCTGCTCGAGCGCTACGGCACCCGTGCCGCCGAGGTCGTGGACGTCCTGACCGACGGCCCGGTCGAGCCGCTCGAGTCCGACCCGTCGCTCACCCGCGCCGAGGTCGCGTACTTCGCCCGCCACGAGCAGGCCGTCCACCTGGTCGACGTCGTCCTGCGCCGCACCAACCTGGCGTTCGTCGGCGGGGTCACGATCGACCTGCTCGACGAGCTGGCCGACGTGCTCGCCGAGGCGCTCGGCTGGACGACCGAGGAGCGCGCGGACGAGGTCCAGCGCACGCTCGACGTGCTGCGTGAGTCGCACGGCGTGATCGTGCCGCTGACGTCCGCATCGGCGTCGCAGCTCGCGTAGTCGACGCGACCGACCACGGACGGGAGGCGCGGTGCCGGCTGGCACCGCGCCTCCCGTCCGTTCGTGGTCGCGTTCGCGAGCGGCTGGTCGCGTCGGCGACCCGCTGGTCGCGTCAGAAACGCTCGCCGGTGGGGTCGAGCGCCGTGCGGTCGATGAGCTGGTCGCCGCCGACCGGCTCGCCTTCCCAGTCGACCAGGCGCCAGCCGTCGGCGAACGAGCCCTCGAGCTCGACGATGCCGGTGTTCTCCAGGTGCCGCTTCGTGCCGAAGTGGTCCGGGGTGTTCTGCGCAGCTGCGCTCGCCCATGTGCGGATCGCAGCACCGTGGCTGACGGCAGCGGCGACCGCGACCCCGGTGGCCTCGATCTGCCGGACGGCGTCGTCGTAGCGCTCGAAGAACTCGGTGCCGCTCTCGGCACCGGGCATCCGGGTCGTCCGGTCGCCGCCGGACCAGCCGTGCACGGTGGAGATGTAGGTCTGCACGGACACCTCGTCGTTCTTACCCTGGGTGTCGCCCGCCTCGATCTCGCGCAGGCCCGGCAGCACCACGGGCTCGAGGCCGAGCGAGGTCGCGAGGGGCGCCGCGGTGATCTGCGTGCGGACCATCGACGACACGAACAGCCGCTCGATCCCCCGGTGGGCGAGCGCTGCGGGCAGGGCGTCGGCCTGCTGCTGCCCGAGCTCGGTCAGCCCCGGTCCGGGCACCACGGCATCGAGGATGCCGTGCACGTTCGCGGGGGTCTGGCCGTGGCGGATGAGCAGCAGTCGCATCCCGCCACCCTACGGACCGCCGCCGACGTCAGCCCTGCCGGGTGTTCCAGCGGGGGTTCTTCTTGTTGATGACGTAGACGCGGCCCCGACGTCGGACCACCTGCGAGCCGGGGATCTGCTTCAGGGCCTTGAGGGAGTTGCGGACCTTCACGACGAGCCTCCTTGTTGAGAACGGTTGTCAGTTACAGTAGCGGACATGCGTGCTGCTGCCATCACCCTCGTCACCGCCCTGCACCAGGTCGACGCCGACCGCGTCGCCGCCCGGATCTCGGACGGGCACCGGATGCACGTCGCCGGGAGTGCCTTCGCCACCGCCCGCGCCGTGGCCGACCGCGCCGACCAGCTCGACCGGGTCTGCGGGCCCGACGCGGGCCACGGGCTCGTCGTCACCCTGCACCCGGGGGCCGACGCCCGAGCGGTCGGCATGCTGCTCGCCAACGCGGCACGGTCCGAGACCGGCGACGACCGGGTGCTCCGGCACGTCGTCGGGGTGCTGCGGGCGGACGACGTCGCGCACCTGCTGTGGTCGGACGTCGACGACGCCTTCGTGGCCGCGGACCGGATGGCCGCACTCGTCGAGTACGCGACGGTGATCGCCCTCGACCGCATCGAACCGCTGTCGGGCCGTCGGCGTCGGGCGCTCGTGTCACTGCTGCACCGGATGGCGCCCCAGGCCGTGATCGTCGCCCTGCCCGCGATCCGCAGCGCCGCCGACCTGCCGGCCTCGAACGGTGGAGCCGCGCGGGTGCTCGCCACCGGTGCGGGCTGGATGCGGGCGCTGTCGAGCGGTGCGGACACCGGGCGCGAGGCCCGCGACGCCCTGGTCTCGATGCGCTACCGGGAGCCGCTGCCGTTCCACCCCGGACGGCTGTCGTCCGTCATCGCCGACGACCTGTCCGCCGGGGTGAACGGCCGCGTGCTGCGGTCGCGGGGGTTCTTCCGCCTGGCGTCCCGGCCGGACCACGTCGGCTCGTGGTCGAGCTTCGGGTCGATGCTCGCGCTCGACCCCACCGCGAACCCGTCGTGGGACGCCGACGCCCCGATCGGGCAGGCGCTGTGGTTCGTCGGCGAGCAGCTCGACGTCCGGGCGATCGAGCGGGCGCTCGACGGGGCGCTGCTCACGCCGTCGGAGCTGCTCGCCGGGCCGGACGTGTGGCGCGGCTGGCCGGACCCGTTCCCGGTGTGGCCCGCGGTGGACCCGGCATCGGAGCACCGGCACGAGTGAGCGTGGAGGGCCGCGGGCGGGTGCGGACGCATCCGGTGCGTGCGCATGTTGCGACAGAACGCGAGTCGAACGACGCGTGGATCGTCGCAGTGTGCCGCCGATCCGCACCGGTCCGGCGAACCCGGAAGCTGAGTAACGAGGCCGTACCATCGGCCCATGGCGATCGAACCCGAGACGAAGAACTGGACGTGGGTCATCGAGTCCGCGTGTCCCGAGTGCGGCTACGACGGCAGTGCGGTGACCGTCCGCGACGTGCCGGGCATCATCGACGAGAACACGGCCGGCTGGCCCGCGATCCTCGGACGCGACGACGTGCGGGACCGCCCCGACGACCACACGTGGTCCCCGCTCGAGTACGGCGCCCACGTGCGGGACGTGCACCGGAAGATGGCGGAGCGCCTCGAGCTGATGCTCACCGAGGACGCCCCCACGTTCCCGAACTGGGACCAGGACGCCACCGCCGTCGAGGACCGCTACGGCGAGCAGGACCCCGCGGTCGTCGCCGAGGAACTGCGGGAGTCGGCCGACCGCGCGGCCCGGGCCTTCGCGGCGGTGCCCGACGAGGTGCTCGAGCGCACCGGGCTCCGGTCCGACGGCAGCGCCTTCACCGTCGCGACGCTCGCCACCTACTACGCGCACGACCCGGTGCACCACCTGTGGGACGTGCGGCGCACGCCCTAGACGTGGGGACCACCGGCCTGGAGGCGAGATGCGGCCCCGCCCCGCGCCTCCAGGCCGCCTGCGGTCGCCCCCTGACCGGGCGTACCTACCGAAATCGGGCGTACCTGCCGAAACCGGGCGTACCTGCCGAAACCGGGCGTACCTGCCACGAAGAAACGACCAGGTATGCCCGAATCCACCCTCCATCTCACGCGTGATGGGAAGGATCGGGCGCGGCGCCGGCTCGCTCAGGCGAGTGCGTCGAGCACGGCGCGCGCCGTCGCGGCGTCCGTCACCAGCTCGTTGACCAGCCCGCCCCGCACCGCAGCCACGATGCTCGTCACCTTGGCGCCGCCCACGGCGACCCCGACCGCGTGCGGCACGGTCGACAGGATCTCGCGCGAGGTCCGCACCATCCGGTCACTCCCGGGGAACTCGATCGCCGATCCGTCCGCGGCGTAGAAGTTCAGGCAGACGTCGCCTGCCGCACGGTCGAACGCCACGTCCTCGACCGGGATGCCCCGGGCCAGGGCGTCCCGCGTGTGCGTCGGCGCCCCGATGCCGAGGATCGCGCCCTTCGCCCGGCTCCACAGCCCGACGACGTGCTGGAACGCCGGGTCCTCGTCGAGGGTGGACCGCATCACCGGGGACGGCAGCGCCTGGGCGAACAGGAACGCCGGGATCGCGCCGGAGTGTTCCGCGGCCGTCCGGGTGATCTCGTTCGTCTGGAACCACGGCATCGGGTCGGCCTGCCCGCCCACGGTGGGCACGAGCTGCACGCCGGGCATGGTCGGCATGCCGGACCGTGCGACGTCGTACACGGTGCGGCCGGACGACATCAGGACGGCGTCGCCGGGGACGAGTCCCATGCCCTCGACCGCGGCGGCCAGCGGGGCGGCCAGGTCGGCGCCGAGCGTGGCGGCGTGGGTGACCGCGGCGAGGTGGACCGCGCGCAGCCCGAGCACGACCTGCAGGCGTTCGGCGAGCGCCACGGTCTCGTCCTGGAACGGGTCGACGACCTCGATGCGGACGAGTCCGGCCTTGCGGGCCTCGGCGACGAGCCGCGAGACGGTCGGGCGCGAGACGCCGAGGCGCGAGGCGATCTCGACCTGCGTGGCGTCCTCGAGGTAGTACATCCGCGCCGCCTGGTAGACGGTGTCCAGCGGGAACCGGGTGCGGGCTCCGTCCGGGGTGGGGGTCTCGGCCGACATGGTGCGATGCTACCGCCACGCGCAGCGCAGAAATTGTGTGCTGGACAGATGTCCACGGCCGTCGCAGACTGGTTCGGGAGCGCCCGGAACCTCGGGGCGCGGGAGGAGCACAGACATGACGTACCGTCTCGTGATCGGGTCCGACGACGCCGGGTTCGACTACAAGGAGATCATCAAGGCCGACCTGCTCGCCGACGACCGGGTGTCCGACGTGCGGGACGTCGGCGTCGACGCGGACGGCCACACCGCCTACCCGCACGTCGCCGTCGACGCCGCACGGCTGGTGGCAAACGGCGAGGCCGACCGGGCGATCCTGATCTGCGGCACCGGACTGGGCGTGGCGATCAGCGCCAACAAGGTGCCGGGCATCCGTGCCGTCACCGCGCACGACTCCTACAGCGTGGAGCGCTCGATCCTGTCGAACGACGCCCAGGTCCTCTGCATGGGGCAGCGCGTCGTCGGCATCGAGCTCGCGCGTCGTCTGGCGAAGGAGTGGCTCGGCTACACCTTCGACACCTCCAGCGCGAGTGCCGAGAAGGTCAACGCGATCTGTGCGTACGACGGCAGCGCTCCCGCGGGCGTCGACGCACGGGGTTAGGCCGCCGCGCAACGCCCAGCTGCCTGTCGGGGGCCGGACGTACCGTACCCACGACTCCAATGCTCCACGAGGGGAACCCGATGAAGAAGTCAGCCTGGCTGCCAGCCGTCATCGCACCGGTCGTCGTCGCCGGCGCCGTTGCCGCCCCGATGATCGCGAACGCCGCGAACGACCCGATCGCGGGGACGAATCCCAGCGCCGCGGCCGTCATCGCCAGCATCGCGAAGTCGTCGGACGCCCAGTACTCGGGCAAGCTCTCGCAGACGAGCGCGCTGGGCCTCCCCGAACTGCCCACCGGGTCCGGCGGCTCCTCGCTCGAGGGCGACGCCTCCGACGTGCTCGGGCTGCTCACCGCGTCGCACACCGCCCGTGTCTACGTCGACGGCCCCGACAAGCAGCGCGTCCAGCTGACGCAGCAGCTCGCCGAGCAGGACGTCGTCCGCAACGGCTCGGACGTCTGGACCTGGGACTCGAAGGAGCGCTCGGCCACGCACGTGACCCTGCCGAGCGACACCGCGACGGACCTGCAGGACGGCACGACCACACCGGCCGACATCGCCCGGCAGGCCATCGACGCGATCACCCCGACCACCACCGTGTCGAAGCCGACCGAGGTCAGCGTCGCCGGACACGACGCCTGGCAGATCGCCCTGACGCCGAAGTCGTCCGACACCCTCGTCGGAGCCGTCCGGTTGGCCGTCGACCAGCAGACCGGACTCCCGCTCCGCGCGAGCGTCGAGGCCGCAGGCGCGGACGACCCCGCGGTGCAGGTCGGGTTCACGAGCCTCGACTACGGCGCCCCGGCGGCCCGGCTCTTCGACTTCACCCCGCCGTCGAACGCGAAGGTGACCGAGAAGGACCTGTCCGACGCCGGGTCGCACGCGAAGGGCGAGCACAGCGACCACCGTGGCACCCCGAGCGATGACGAGCCGACCTTCACGGGCACGGGCTGGAGCACCATCGCCGAGCTCCCCGCCGGCACGGTCGACCGGTCCGGGCTCGAGGGCGAGGCATCCGGCCTGCTCGACCAGCTGACGAAGCCCGTCGACGGCGGCCGTGCCGTGCAGACGTCGCTCGTCTCGGTCTACCTGACCGCCGACGGCCGCGTGCTCGCGGGTGCCGTGCCGGTCGCCTCCCTGGTCGACGCCGCGAAGTGAGCACAGCCGACCACGAGGTGAGCACAGCCGACCACGAGGTGAGCACAGCCGACCACGAGGTGAGCACGGCCGGGCAGGGACCTGACCTGGCGATCCGCACCACGGGCCTCCAGAAGGTGTTCCGCAAGCAGCGTGCGGTCGACGGGATCGACCTGGCGGTGCCGCGCGGCGCGGTGTTCGGGTTCCTCGGGCCGAACGGTTCCGGCAAGACCACCACGATCCGGATGCTGCTCGGGCTCTCGAGCGCGAGCGGCGGCACCATCGAGCTGCTCGGCGAACCGATGCCGAAGGCGCTGCACGACGTCCTGCCCCGCGTCGGCGCGCTCGTCGAGGGACCGGCCTTCTACCCGTACCTGTCCGGTCGGGCCAACCTGCAGCGCTTCGACGCCGCCGACCCCACGTCGGACCCGCGTACCCGCAAGGCCCGCGTGGCCGGAGCCCTCGACCGCGTCGGGTTGACCCACGCGGCCGACAAGAAGGCGCACGCGTACTCCCTCGGCATGAAGCAGCGGCTCGGCCTCGCGAACGCCCTGCTGTCACCGCGTGACCTGCTGGTGCTCGACGAGCCGACCAACGGCCTCGACCCGCAGGGGACCCGCGAGGTCCGCAACCTCATCCGCTCCCTGGCCGACGACGGCACCACGGTGTTCGTGTCGAGCCACCTGCTGGCCGAGATCGAACAGGTCTGCACGCACGCAGCCGTGATGCGGACGGGCAAGATCGTCGCGCAGGGCCCCCTCGACGAGCTGCGCGCAGCCGGGGCCCGGACCGTGACCGTGCGGACGCCCGACATCGGGCAGGCCGCTACCGTCCTCACCCGGCTCGGGCTCACCCCGCGGCACGACGGCGGGGCCGACGTGCTGGTGGCCGACCTGCCGAACGCGCTGCTGCCGGAGACGATCACCGCGGAACTCGTGCGCGCCGACGTCCGGGTGCGCGGCCTGACGGTGGGCGGCGGCACCCTCGAGGACCTGTTCGTCGCACTCACCGGAGAGGGATTCGATGTCGCAGCCTGACGCGGCCGTGCGCGACCTGCCCGTCCGACGCCGGCAGCGCCCGTTCGCACTGCTCGGTTCCGAACTCGCGCTGGTGTTCCGGCGTCGCCGCACCTGGGCGATGCTCGGGGCACTCGCGCTCGTGCCGATCCTGATCGCGGTCGCCGTGAAGCTCACCACCGACGGCGACGACGGCGGGCCGGCGTTCCTCGGCGACATCACCAACAACGGTCTGTTCGTGGCGTTCACGGCACTGACCGTGTCGATCCCGCTGTTCCTGCCGCTGACGGTCGGCGTGGTCGCCGGTGACACCGTCGCGGGCGAGGCCAGCCACGGCACGATCCGCTACCTGCTCGTCGCACCGACGGGCCGCGTGCGGTTCGTCCTGGTCAAGTTCGCCGGTGCCGTCGCGTTCTGCCTGGCCGCCACCCTGCTGGTGGTGCTGGTCGGTGCGGCGATCGGTGCCGTGCTGTTCCCGATCGGCCCCGTCACGCTGCTGTCCGGCACCCAGGTGGGCGGCTGGTCGTACGCCGGCCGCGCCCTGCTGCTCGCGCTGTACGTCGCCATGTCGATGCTCGGGCTCGTGGCGATCGGCATGTTCACCTCGACGCTGACGAACGTGCCGGTCGGCGCGATGGCCGCGACGGTCGTGCTCGCCGGGGCGTCGCAGGTGCTCGACCAGCTCCCCCAGCTCGACTGGCTGCACCCGTTCCTGTTCTCGCACCAGTGGCTCGGGTTCGGCGACCTGCTTCGCGACCCGATCTCGTTCGACTCGTTCGGGTCGAACGCGGTGCTGCAGCTCGGGTACGTGGTGGTGTTCGGCGCGCTGGCGTACAGCCGATTCGCCTCGAAGGACATCCTGAGCTGACGCGGCAGGGGCCCGACACGAAGGTGTCGGGCCCCTGCAACGATCAGCTCGCTCAGCTCGCGGGCGACGCCGATCCGCCGGCCATCGTCTCCGTGTCGGTCCCCCGCGCATCGGCGTACCGGTCGCGCAGGTCACGTGCCTTCTCGGAGCGGTACCAGTCGAGCCGCGCCCCGGTCTCCACCGTCTGCATCCCGATCACGACCTTGCCGCGGGACTTCATCTCCGCCAGGTCCTCGTACGCCTCGACGATGTACTCGAACGGATAGAAGCCCGAGATCAGGACCTGCACCCGACGGTCCTGCACGGCCTTCGCCAGCAGGGTGAGCAGCTCGCGGGTCTCCTCGTCCTCGGCGGGCGCACGGAGGAACCGGACCTCGATGTCACGGCGCTCCTCCGACGACACGAACCGCTCCTGGCCGACGCCGAGACGTTCGGCCAGCAGCTCGGCATTGCTCTCACCGTGGTTGTCGATGAACGCGGTGATCGGCCGGCCGTCGGCGATGTCGCGGATGCGGTCCTCCTCGCCTTCGCCGTAGGCGACGGGCAGCGTGCCGATCTGTCGCAGGTAGTCGTGGTTGCGGGGGCTGCCGAGGGCGATCACGGTCGCGCCGGCGTCGTGCGCCAGCTGGCACTCGATGTGTCCGACGCCACCCGCTGCGGCCGAGATGACGACGGTGTCCTGCGGTCCGAGCCGGAGCGACCGGACGACCGACACCGCGGTGCAGCCCGCCAGGTACAGGCCGCCGGCGACCTCCCACCCGACGTGCTCCGGCTTCTTGATGACGGCGCCGCGCGGCACCGCGATCCAGGTGGCGTGGGCGCCGCCGGTCGGCGCGTGCCCCATCACCTCGTCCCCGATGCGGAGGTCCTTCACACCGTCGCCCCGCGCACGCACGATGCCGGCGAAGTCGACGCCCTGGTGTGCGGGGAACTCGAGGTCGACGTGGTCGCGGAGCTTGCCCTCGCGCAGGAACCGCTCGATGTGGTTCAGTCCCGCGGCCACGATCTCGACGACGATCTCGCCCGGTCCGGCCTCGGGCTTCTGCTGGGGGACGAGCTCGACGACGTCGAAGTCGCCGTACCGGTCGTACTGCACTGCACTGCCGACTCGCATGGGTGCTCCTTCGCTCCAGGTGTGCGTCCGTGCTACTCGGTGTTCCCGCACGCAACCCGAAGACGTGGGGTACCGCGGCTGTGGACGGGACCAGACGGCGGACTGGAGGCCCGTGGCGACGCCGCCACGGGCCTCCGGTCCGCCGTCACGCACGTCCGCCGCGCGTGGGGACCGGGCTCAGTGCTTGCCGGCGGCCGCGATGACGGCGCGGACCGTCTCGGGGTCGAGGCGGAACGCCCGCGGGTCGGCGTCGCCCCGGGGCACGCGGACCGGTGTCGACCAGACGGAGCCGTCCGCGGCGAGGTCGACGACGAGTGCGCCGCTGTCGACGACGGCTGATTCCTCGTCGTACGGGCCGACGACGTCGGTGTCGTTCGCGACACCGGGTGCGACGAGGACCGGGACGCCGGCGAGCGACCCGGCGAAGTGGTGGTGGTAGTGGCCGGCGAGGACGACCCGCACGTCGGAACCGCGGATCACGTCGGCAAGGGCCTCGGGGTTCTGCAGGCGGAGGGCCTCGTGCAGCTCGGTCGGGGCGGGCAGCGGTGGGTGGTGCAGGACGACGACGGTGCCGTGCGGGGCATCGGCTGTGCCACTGCAGGCGCCTTCGGCCAGGGCCGCGCGCAGGTGCTCGAGCGCCGTGTCGCTGAGCTCGCCGTACCCGGCACCCGGCACGCTCGTGTCGACGGTCACGATCCGACGCCCGTCGACGACCGACTGCCCGGAGACCGGGACCGTCGGCGGCAGGTACTCCATCGTGTGCATCAGCGCCGTGCCGCCCTGGCCCAGGACGTGCCCGTTCGTCAGGACCTGACGGAAGCCCTCGCGCAGGTCGTGGTTGCCGGGAACCGCGACGAAGGCCGCTCCGTGCCGCTCCGCCCAGCCGCCGACGCGGTCCCGCACGGTCGCGTAGGACTCGGGGCTGCCGTCCTCGGAGACGTCGCCGGACACGACCACCAGCCCGATGCCGGGCACGCCGTCGACGTGGGCGAGCAGGCGTTCGAGCGCGGCCGTGGTGTCGACCGCGCCCTGGTGCAGGGCGCCGTCGCCGGTCAAGTGGGTGTCGGAGAGGTGGAGGATGCGGAGGGTCCCGGCTGCTGGCGGCTGCATGCGTCCACGGTAGCCACGGCCCCCGTCACTCCGGTGCTGCCGCCAGCTGGTCCTCGAGGTTGAACACCTCGGGCAGCACCCGCGCCATCTGGTCGGCGCGCCCGGTGGCTCCGGCGAAGAGGTCCTGCATGTGCGCCTCCCACGCCGTGGCCACCTCGGACGCCGCGAGTGCCGCATCGGCATCGGCCACCGAGTCGGTCTCGTAGTACCCGATGAGCAGCCCGTCGTCGTCGAGGAACAGCGAGTAGTTCCGCCGTCCCGCCGCCGCGATCGCGCGGAGCATCGCCGGCCACACGGCGGCGTGCCGCTCGCGGTAGGCGTCGAGCAGCTCGACCTGCACCTGCAGCCGGAAGCAGACGCGGGTCACCGGCCGGCCTGTTCGCGGCGACGCTGCTCGGCGTCGTGGACGGTGCGCTCGTCGGCGGTGCGGACCGTCCCGGTGACCGTCGTGACGGTGCCGTAGCGCTCGGCCTCGATCGCCTCGAGGGTCTTGCCCCGGGTGCGCGGTGCCCAGATCGTGCCGACCAGGAACGACAGCGCGAGGAGCCCGAGGATCAGGCCGCCGAGGGCCCGCAGCCCGATGTCCGACAGCAGCAGCGGGAACCAGATGCTCAGCAGTCCGACCATGACGCGGGCGGCCAGGAACAGCACGCCCTGGGCGCTGGCGCGGTACCGGGTGGCGAAGAGCTCGCTTGTCCACAGGCCGTAGAACGCCTGTGCGCCGATGCCCGACGAGACGCCCCACGCCACGGCGAAGAACAGCAGGGTGCCGAGGTTGGCGGGCGCGTAGATGAGGACTGCCCACGCGATGATCGCCAGCACGGCCCCGGCGGCGTAGAGCGCGCGGCGGCTGACCCGGTCGGCGTACCGCATGAAGCCGAAGTACGTCGCGGCCACGGTGCAGCCCCAGACCAGGATCTGCAACCCGTACTGCTCGGTGACGCTCGTGACCCCGGTCGCCGCGTACACCCGGGGCTGGAAGATGCCGGCCTGCCCGGCGACGGTGTTCCAGAGCGCGTAGACGCCGAACAGGAACAGCATCGCGGTCAGGTTCTTCCGGCGGCTGAACAGCTGCGTGATCCCGTGGAAGAAGTTCGCCGTGCCGGTGGCCGCGCGCTCGTCCTTCCAGATCGCCGACTCGGGCAGCCCGCGGCGGAGCCACCACACGATCGCGGCGACGACGAACAGGTGGGCGAAGATGAGCCGGCTGCCGAGCAGGCCGAGCGGTGCCGCGGCGATCGCCAGGGCGAACCCGACCATCGGCCCGATCGACCACGCGAGCTGTGCCGTGCCGACGTGGGCCGCACGCTTGTCCGCGGGGGCCTGCTCGGCGATGTAGGTCCAGCTCGCCGGCACGCCCGCACCGACGGCGATGCCGGTCAGGATGAAGCCGACCAGGAGCATGCCGTAGCTGCCGGCGAACACCGCGAGCAGGATGCCGAGCATGTAGAGGAGCAGGTCGTACGTGTAGATGAACTTCCGGCCGTACCGGTCGCACAGCGGTCCGCCGACGATCGCGCCGACGGCGGCACCGAAGGCGTTCGCCGACAGGCTCGCGAGCAGGCCGACCTCGAGGTCGCCGATCCGGAACTCGGCCTGCCAGAGGCTCAGGCTCGTGGCGATCGCGATGATCGACCCCGACTCGATGTAGTTCGACATGGCCACCGAGACGGTGGCCTTCCAGCCGGTGGTGTTCCGGGCTCCGATGCGGACCGCCATTGGTCCTCCGTTCGCGTGTTCGTCGGTGAATCGTTTCAACGGGACGACGAGGACGATAGCGCTCCGGTGTGCGCGCTGGCAAGAGCGGGTTCGCCGCGCCGGTCCTCGCACCGTGCGGGGGGCAGTCGACGCGACCAGGCCACGAACGGGAGGCCCGGTACGGCCCGCCCCGCGCCTCCCGTCCGCGTTTTCCACCGATCACGGCGCGGGCCGACCGCGCGGACCGCGCCGATGCCAGGATGGCCACATGGCGGTCAGTGTGCGAGAGGTGGCGGCGCTCGCGGGCGTGTCCCTCGGCACGGTGTCGAACGTGCTGAACCGCCCCGACAAGGTCGCTCCCGGCACGGTGGAACGCGTGCAGTCGGCGATCGCGACGCTCGGGTTCGTCCGCAACGACTCCGCACGGCAGCTCCGGGCCGGACGCAGCTCCACCGTCGGGCTCATCGTGCTCGACGGCGGCAACCCGTTCTTCACCGACGTCGCCCGGGGCGCCGAGGACGCCGCGATGGACAACGGCCTCGCGGTGCTGATCGGCAACTCCGACGAGTCGACCGACCGCGAACGCACCTACGTCGACCTGTTCGAGGAACGCCGTGTCGCCGGACTCCTGATCTCCCCCGCCGGCGACGACCTGTCCCGGCTCGCGCGGCTGCGCGACCAGGGCACCGCCGTGGTGCTGGTGGACCGTCGCGCCGACGACGAGCACTTCGCCTCGGTCTCGGTCGACGACATCGCCGGCGGCCGCATCGCGGTCGAGCACCTCGCGGCGATCGGCCGCACGCACATCGCCTTCGTCGGCGGGCCGTTCGGCATCCGCCAGGTCGCCGACCGGCACGCCGGGGCACTCGCCGCCGCACAGGCCGCGGGCATCCGGCTCGAAGCCCTGCCGACCACCTCGCTGTCCGTGCTCGAAGGGCGCCGCATCGGCGAAGCGATCCAGGCCCGCCCGGCCGCCGAACGCCCGGACGCCGTCTTCGCCGCCAACGACCTGCTCGCCGTCGGGCTGGAACAGGCCTTCATCATGCGCGGCACCATCGCGGTGCCCGAGCAGATCGCCATCGTCGGCTACGACGACATCGCGTTCGCCGAGTCCGCCGTGGTCCCGCTGACGTCGGTGCGGCAACCCGCGCAGGACCTCGGTCGCCGCGCGATCGAACTCCTGACGAAGCAGGTCGAGCAGGGGCAGGACATCGACCTCGAGCACGTGGAGTTCACACCGGAGCTCGTGGTGCGGCAGTCCTCCGTCGCCGACGCCTAGGGCGAGGTCCGGACACGGCTCCCCCGCCGCCTACGATCGGAGCATGGTGCATGTCCCCCGGCGCGACGGTCCGCCGAGCGTGCACGACGTCGCAGCCCGGGCCGGGGTGTCGCTCGCCACGGTCTCGAACGTCCTGAACCACCCCGAGCGGGTCGCCGACGCGACCGCCGCACGCGTGCGGGACGCGATCGACGCGCTCGGGTACACACCGAACCGCAACGCCCGGGCGCTGGTGTCCGGCAGCACGCGCGCGATCGGCCTGGTGGTGATGTCGCTGCGGAACTCCCTGTTCAGCGACATGGTCAACGGCGCACAGCTGGCCGCGCGGGAACGCGGCTTCACCCTGCTGATCGCCAGCAGCGAGGACGACCTGCAGGCACAGGGCGAACACCTCGCCTACCTCGAGAGCGCCCGGGTGTCGGGGATCCTGCTCGCCTCGATGACGGAGTCCCGCGACCAGGTCGAGGTCGCGCGGCGCCACGGCCGACCCGTCGTGTACGTCAACCACGAGCCGACCGAACTCGACGCGTGCGCGGTGGTCGTGGACAACGAGCAGGCCGGGTTCCTGGCGACCGAGCACCTGATCGAGCGCGGCTGCCGACGCATCGGGTTCGTGAGCGCCCGTCCGGACCTGCAGCCCGTCGACCGGCGACGGGCCGGCGTGCTGCGGGCCGTCGCGGCACACCCGGGGGTCGAGCTCGTCGACGTCGACGCCGGGGACATCGACCCTCCGGGTGGCACCGACGCGGGGCTCCGCATCGCCCGGATGCCCGCGGACGAACGCCCCGACGGGGTGCTCGGAGTGACCGACCTGCTCGCGATGGCCGTCGTCTCCGAGCTCCGAGCCGCCGGGATCCGTGTCCCCGAGGACATCCCCGTGTCGGGCTGCGACCACAACTCCGTGGCGTGGGGCGGTGCGGTGCCGCTGACCTCGGTGACGATGCACGGCTCGGAGATGGGTGCGGCCGCGGTGGAGCTGCTGCTCGAGGAACTCACCGACCCGATGCACGTGCACCGGACCGTCGTGCTCGGCAGCGAGCTGGTGCCGCGCGAGAGCACGCTCGGTCGCGAGGGCGCGGCCGCAGCAGCCGCCGCAGCCGTCGTCGCGGGCACGATCACGTCGAGCGACCCGAGGCGCACCGAGGCCTGACCACGTCAGCCGAGACTCGGCCAGGCGGACAGGACTCGCCCTCGCACGGCCGCATCGTGCCCGCGGAGCCGAGACTCGGCCTGCGGACGCGACCCGGCACCGGACGGGAGGCGCGGGGCGGCGCCGACACGGGCCTCCCGGCCGGCGGGCGGCGCGACCAGCGCACGGTGCAGCGCCGCGCGTCGGCGGACGAATGGACAAGCGAGCGACCACCCCGTACACCGCACCGCACCCGCTCCGCGGGATCGCGTAACGAAATCGGCACAGCGATTGACACGCTTCAATCCGCGTGGTTCCATCCTGATTGAAACGTTCTAAAACGCAGTAACCGGACCCCGCGACGGCGCGGGATCCGGGTCCGTTTCACCCGGGGTACCCAGCCCCGGGCCTTACGAGGAGGTAAGGAATGTCAGTTCGTTCCATGACCAAGCGCGCGATCGCCATCGGCGGCGCGACGGTCCTGATCGGCGGGCTCGCAGCGTGCTCGTCCGGCGGCTCCGCCGACGAAGGCGGCGGCAAGGTCGAGATCACCTACCAGGCCGACAACGCGCCGGCCACCGCGGCCACCGCGAAGCCGCTCATCGAGGCCTTCGAGAAGGCCAACCCCGACATCACCGTCAAGTTCGACACCCGACCCCAGGGCACCGACGGCGACAACCTGATCAAGACCCGACTGTCGACCGGCGAGGCCGCCGACGTCTTCAACTACAACTCCGGCTCGCTCATGCAGGCCCTCAACCCGGACAACACCCTGGTGGACCTGTCCGACGAGAAGTGGGCGGGCGACGTCGACCCGCAGTTCACCAAGGTCGTCAGCACCGACAAGGGCATGTACGGCGCCCCGTTCGGCACGAGCTTCGGCGGTGCGGTGCTCTACAACACGAAGGTCTACGACGACCTCGGTCTCAAGGTCCCGACCACCTGGGACGAGTTCATCAGCAACAGCGAGGAGATCAAGGACGCCGGCGACGTCGCCCCGATCATCCAGACCTACGGCGACACCTGGACCAGCCAGCTGTTCGTCCTCGGCGACTTCGCGAACATCACCGCACAGGACGAGAAGTGGGCGGACGACTACACCGCCAACAAGGAGTCCTACGCCGACGAACCCGCACTCGCCGGGTTCGAGCACCTCGCCGAGGGCAAGGACAAGGACCTGTACAACGAGGACTACGCCTCGGCCACGCAGGCGAACGGCCTGAAGATGCTGGCCGACGGCACCGGCGCGCAGTACCCGATGCTCACGAACGCGATCTCGGCGATCCAGCAGGACTCCCCCGACGCGGTCGAGGACATCGGCGCGTTCGCCCTGCCGGCCGAGGACGCCGCGGACACGAACCTGACGATCTGGGAGCCGAACGGCCTGTACATCCCGAAGACCACCACGGGTGACAAGCTGGCGGCGGCGAAGAAGTTCATCGCCTTCGCGAACTCGTCCGAGGGCTGCCAGGTGCAGAACGACACCGGCACCCCCGGTGGCCCGTACGTCATCTCGACCTGCTCGCTGCCGGACGACGTGCCCCCGATGATCGACGACCTGCAGAAGTACCTGGACGACGGCAAGGCGAGCCCGGCGCTCGAGTTCCTGTCCCCGATCAAGGGCCCGAACCTCGAGAAGATCTGCGTGCAGGTCGGCTCGGGCATCACCACCGCGGCCAAGGGTGCTGACCAGTACGACGACGACGTCGTGCAGCAGGCACAGCAGCTCGGCATCAAGGGCTGGTGACCGGCGTGACCGCGACCCTCACGACGGCGGTGGCCCCGCCGCAGACCCGCAAGGCCGGCCGGCCCGGACCAGCGCGCAAGCGGATGCGCTCGTTCTACCCCGCGTGGTTCTTCATCCCGGCGATCGCGCTGTACGTCGTGTTCTTCGCGGTCCCGACCTTCGCCGGGTTCTACTTCTCGCTCACCCGCTGGACGCTGTTCGACCAGACCTTCATCGGCTTCGACAACTTCGTCCGGTTCTTCCAGGACCCGCAGCTCGTCTCCGGGTTCGTGCACACCTTCCAGTACGGCTTCGTGACGAGCGCGGCGAAGGTGGTCCTCGGACTGGCCCTCGCCCTGCTCCTCACGTCGCCCGTGCTGGGGCGCGGCTACCTGCGGGCGGTCGTGTTCTTCCCGGTGCTCGTGTCGACCATCGGCATCGGCATCACGTTCAAGGCGCTGATGGACCCGTTCCACGGGATCATCAACGGTGTGCTGGGTTCGGTCGGCCTGCCCACCCCCGGGTGGCTGACCGACCCGGCGCTCGCGCTGTGGAGCGTCGCCGCGGTGGACGTCTGGAAGGGCGTCGGCATCGCGACGCTCA
Organism: Curtobacterium sp. MCBD17_026; assembly: GCF_003234895.2. NCBI lineage: Bacteria > Bacillati > Actinomycetota > Actinomycetes > Micrococcales > Microbacteriaceae > Curtobacterium > Curtobacterium sp. MCBD17_026. The sequence goes on from NZ_CP126281.1 coordinate 2,714,473, forward strand.
TCTTCATCGCCGGCATCGTGGCGATCCCGCAGGAGTACTTCGAGGCGGCACGGGTCGACGGCGCGAGCGCGTGGTCGATCTTCCGGAACATCACGTTGCCGCTGTCCCGCCCCGCGATGGGCACCGTCATCATCCTGTCGCTCATCGGCGGCCTGCGGTCGTTCGACCTGATCTGGGCGATGACCGGCGGCGGGCCGGGGTTCACGAGCGACGTGATCGCGAGCGTGATCTACAAGCAGTACCAGGCCGGTTTCTACGGCCTGTCCACCGCCGGCAACGTGGTCCTGTTCGTCGTCGTCACGGCGATCATGGTGCCCGTCTCATGGCTCCTCAACCGCAAGGAGGCGGACCTGTGACCGCCGTCACCACCCCCGGAACCGGTCACGCGTCGGCGTCCGGCAGCCGCCGCCCCACACCGGCGAGCCGGAACCGCCACCCCGGGCGCGCCCGCAGGTGGATCATCGGCTCGATCGCCATCGTCGTCAGCTTCGTCGTGTTCCTGGTGCCGTTCGTCTTCGTCCTGCTCCAGGCGGCGAAGAACCCGGCCGAGGCGAACCAGCTCGGCTTCAGCCTGCCGACCGACTGGCAGCTGTGGCAGAACCTGCAGGCGGTGTTCCAGAGCGGCGACGGAGGCATCCTCCGCGCGTTCTGGAACAGTGCCCTGCTCACCGTCGGCAGCGTGACCGTGATGGTGGTGTTCTCCGCGATGGTCGGGTACGTCCTGCAGCGGCGACCGAGCCGGTGGAACGGCCTGATCAACTTCTTCGTGCTGGCGGGGCTCATCGTGCCGCCGGCGATCGTGCCGACCATCTGGGTGCTGCAGGGGCTCAACCTGTTCAAGACCATGGGCGGGATGATCCTGATCGAGGCGACGTTCGGCCTGTCCTTCTGCATCCTGCTGTTCCGGGCGTTCGTCGCGACGATCCCGAAGGAACTCGACGAGGCCGCCGTGCTCGACGGCGCCGGCCCGATCCGCCTGTTCTTCGGGGTGGTGCTGCCGCTGCTCAAGCCGGTGATCATCACGGTCGTGCTCGTGCAGTCGGTGACGGTGTTCAACGACTTCACCAACCCGCTGTACTTCCTGCCGGGGTCCGAGAACGCGACGGTGCAGCAGACGCTCTACGCGTTCCAGAGCCAGTCGGTCAGCCAGCTGAACCTGCTGTTCACCGACGTGCTGCTCATCACGATCCCGCCGCTGATCCTCTACGTCTTCTTCAACCGTCAGATCGTCGCCGGCATGACCAGCGGCGCCGTCAAGGGCTGACCGCCCACCCCGGTCTGGAGGCGCGACGCGCCTCCGCCACACCGCCCGCCCGGGCGCACGGCCGGGCCAACGACCCCGCACCGGTCGACGACGACCGGTCGCGTGAAAGGACCATCACATGACCACCTGGACCGCACCGTTCATCGCGGCCGACAGCGACCTCGGCAGCGCCCCGATCCTGCGTCGGGAGTTCACCCTCGACGACGGGCACGGCGCCGTCACAGCCGCCACGCTCGACGTCAGCGCACTCGGCGTCGTCGAGGCCTGGCTCGGCGGACAGCGCGTCTCCGACCACCTGCTCGAACCGGGGTGGACGAGCTACGAGTGGCGCATCCGCGTCGTGTCCCACGACGTCACGCCACACCTCGTCGACGCGGCACCGGGCGATCCCGCGGTGCTCGCGCTCATCGTCGGCAACGGTTGGGCCGCCGGACGCCTGGCCTGGGGCGGCGGTGGCGGCTGGTACACGGACGAGCGCGCCGGGTTCGCCGAACTCCGGATCACCTTCACCGACGGGCACGAGCAGCGCGTGACGACCGACACCGACTGGCAGGCCCTGTCGAGTGCGATCACCGCGGACCAGCTCTACGACGGGCAGGACATCGACGCCCGACTCCGCGACGGCTCGTTCCTGACGCCCGGCGAGGTCACCGTGCCCAGCGTCGACGGCCACCAGGGCCGCACGAGCACGGTGCACACGGTCGACATCGGCGAGCGCGAACTCGTCGCCGACACGGTGCCGCCGGTGCGTCCGCTCGCCGAGATCGCCCCGGTCGAGATCTGGACGAGCCCGTCGGGAGCGACCCTGGTCGACTTCGGCGTGAACCTGGTCGGCTGGGTCCGGGTCACCGCGACCGGCCCGGCCGGCACGGTGCTCACCCTGCAGCACGCCGAGGTGCTCGAGCACGACGAGCTCGGCACCCGCCCCTTGCGCACCGCGAAGGCGACGGACCACTTCACCCTGCGCGGTGACGACGAGCCCGAGACGTTCGAGCCCCGCTTCACGTTCCACGGGTTCCGCTACGCGCAGGTCGACGGGTTCCCGGGCACGCACGACGAGCTCCGCGCCGCGGTCACCGCCGTGCAGGTCGGCTCGGACCTCACCCGCACCGGCACCTTCGAATCGAGCCACGAACTGCTGAACACCTTCCACGACAACGTCGTCCGGGGCATGCAGGGCAACTTCCTGAGCGTGCCGACGGACTGCCCGCAGCGCGACGAGCGACTCGGCTGGACGGGCGACATCGCCGCGTTCGCGCCGACGGCCTCGTACCTGTTCGACACGCGGACCTTCCTGGCCGACTGGCTGCGCGACGTCTGGCTCGAGCAGCAGCACGCCGACGGGGTCATCCCGTTCGTGGTGCCGGACGTGCTGAAGTACTCCCCCGCCGAGGACTTCGGCAAGCCCGACGCGACCGCCGTCTGGTCGGACGCCGGCGTCTGGGTGCCGTGGACCCTGTACCAGGCGTACGGCGACACCGCGGTGCTCGAGGAGCAGTTCGACTCGATGGCCGCACACCTGCGCCGGGTCCGTGACCACCTGTCCCCGGAGGACCTGTGGGACACCGTGTTCCAGTTCGGCGACTGGCTCGACCCGGACGCCCCGCCCGAGGCCCCGGCCGACGCGAAGGCCGACAAGGGCGTCGTCGCGACGATCTGCGCCTACCGGTCCGCGACGATCGTGGCGGACGCGGCGGAGCTGTTGGGTGGTCACGAGGCGGAAGCGGCGGAGTTCCGGGAACTCGCCACGCGCCTCCAGGCCGGGTTCCGCACCCACTACCTGCAGGACGACGGGCGGATCCTGTCGGACGCGACCACGGTGTACACGCTGGCGATCGTGTTCGGGATCCTGTCCGAGCAGGAGCAGGCCGTGGCCGGCGAGCGTCTCGCCGAGCTGGTCGAGGCGTCCGGGTACCGGATCTCGACGGGCTTCGCGGGGACGCCCTTCATCACCGACGCGCTGACGCAGACGGGCCACCTGGAGGACGCCTACCGACTGCTGCTGCAGACCGAGTGCCCTTCGTGGCTGTACCCGGTGACGATGGGCGCGACGACGGTGTGGGAGCGCTGGGACTCGATGCTGCCGGACGGCACGATCAACCCGGGTGAGATGACCTCGTTCAACCACTACGCACTCGGTGCCGTGGCGGACTGGATGCACCGGGTGGTGGGTGGCCTGTCGCCGCTGTCACCGGGGTACTCGGCCGTCCTGATCGCGCCGCAGCCGGGCGGTGGACTGACGTGGGCGGAGACCTCGCTCGACACGGTGCACGGGCACGTCGCCGTGCGGTGGGAGCTCGTCGACGGGGAGTTGCGCGTCCGGGCGACCGTGCCCGAGGGCGTCTCGGCCCTGGTGCGCCTGCCGGGTGCCCCCGAGCAGCGCGTCGGCGCGGGCACGCACGACCTGCGCGCCCCCGCCGCGGTCCCCGCCGCGTAGGGGCCTGGCTCGCAAAACACCGGTGTTCGCGCGTCGAACCCCCGAACGCGCGTGTTCAACACGTGAACACCGGTGTTTTGCGGCACCACCCCACCCACCACGCTTGCGCGGCCCCCGCGCAGCGCGTACCGTATGAAACGATTCAATCGCACACGAGGAAGTGACACGATGACATCGACCCCGAGCTTCGCCGGCATCGCCGACCAGCTGGCACGACAGCAGATCGAGCTGCCCAGCTGGGCCTTCGGCAACTCCGGCACCCGCTTCAAGGTGTTCAGCACGCCGGGCACTCCGCGCGACCCCTACGAGAAGATCGCCGACGCCGCCCAGGTGCAGAAGTACACCGGCCTGGCCCCCACCGTCGCGCTGCACATCCCGTGGGACCTGGTGGACGACTTCGCCGACCTCAAGCGCCACGCCGAGGAGCACGGGGTGTCGCTCGGCACCGTCAACTCGAACACGTTCCAGGACGACGACTACAAGTTCGGCGCCCTGACCCACGTCGACGAGACGATCCGGCAGAAGGCGATCGACCACCACCTGCGTTGCATCGACGTGATGGACGCCACCGGCAGCCGCGACCTGAAGATCTGGCTCGCCGAGGGCTCGAACTACCCCGGCCAGGAGGACATGCGCTCCCGCCAGGACCGCCTGCACGAGTCGCTCAGCACGATCTACGACCGCCTCGGCGCCGACCAGCGACTGGTGCTCGAGTACAAGTTCTTCGAGCCGTCGTTCTACCACACGGACATTCCCGACTGGGGCACCAGCTACGTGCAGACGGCGGCACTCGGGCCGAAGGCGATGGTCTGCCTCGACACCGGGCACCACGCCCCCGGCACGAACATCGAGTTCATCGTGATGCAGCTCCTGCGTCTCGGCAAGCTCGGTTCCTTCGACTTCAACTCGCGCTTCTACGCCGACGACGACCTGATCGTGGGCGCCGCAGACCCGTTCCAGCTGTTCCGGATCCTGGTCGAGGTCATCCGCGGCGGCGGCTACGACAACCCCGACGTGGCGTTCATGCTCGACCAGTGCCACAACGTCGAGGACAAGATCCCCGGCCAGATCCGCTCGGTGCTCAACGTGCAGGAGATGACGGCTCGCGCGCTGCTCCTCGACCGCGTCGCACTGACCGCCGCGCAAGAGGCGCACGACGTCCTCGGCGCGAACGAGGTCTTCATGGACGCGTACCAGACCGACGTCCGGAAGGACCTGGCCGAGTGGCGCGAGTCCCGCGGACTGCCTGCGAACCCGATGCGCGCCTACCTGGAGTCCGGGTACCAGCAGTCGATCGCAGCGGACCGCGTCGGCGGCGTCCAGGCCGGCTGGGGCGCGTAGGAACATGACGAACACAGTGGAGGCACGGGTGGACCCCGCAATGCACGGCACCGACGCAGACACCACGATCCGGGCGCTGGTCGCGCGCTCGAACGCGCTCGGCTCGGATCCGCGGATCACGAACTACGCGGGCGGGAACACCTCCGCCAAGGGCACCGACACCGACCCGGTCACGGGCGAACCGGTCGAGCTGCTCTGGGTGAAGGGCTCCGGGGGCGACCTCGGCACCCTCACCCCGGCGGGCCTCGCGGTCCTGCGCGTCGACCGCGTCCGTGCCCTCCAGGACGTCTACCCCGGGGTGGAGCGCGAGGACGAGATGGTCGCCGCCTTCGACTACACGCTGCACGGCAAGGGCGGTGCCGCGCCGTCGATCGACACCGCGATGCACGCCCTCGTCGACGCCGCCCACGTCGACCACCTGCACCCCGACGCCGGCATCGCGATCGCCACGGCGGCGGACGGTCCGGCCCTGACCGAGCGGATCTTCGGTGACAGGGTCGTCTGGGTGCCGTGGCGCCGACCCGGGTTCCAGCTCGGGCTCGACATCGCCGCCGTGCAGCGCGACCACCCGGACGCCGTCGGCACGATCCTGGGCGGCCACGGCATCACGGCCTGGGGTGACACGAGCGACGAAGCCGAAGCGAACTCCCGCTGGATCATCGACACCGCCGAGCAGTACCTCGCGGCCAACGGCACCGCCGACCCGTTCGGCCCGGTCCGTCCCGGGTACGAGGCCCTGCCCACCGAGGAACGCCGTGCACGCGCCGCCGCCCTCGCCCCGACGATCCGCGGCATCGCCGGACACGACAAGCCCGTCGTCGGTCGGTTCACCGACACCGACGTCGTGCTCGACTTCCTGGCGAGCGAGCAGGCACCGCGCCTCGCAGCGCTGGGCACGAGCTGCCCGGACCACTTCCTGCGCACCAAGGTCAAGCCGCTCGTCCTCGACCTGCCCGCAACGGCGAGCGTCGACGAGCAGACCGCCCGCCTGCACGAACTGCACGAGCAGTACCGCGCGGACTACCAGGCGTACTACGACCGGCACCGGGCGCCGGACTCCCCCGCGATCCGCGGCGCCGACCCGCTCATCGTGCTGGTCCCCGGCGTCGGGATGTTCTCGTACGGCAAGGACGCCCAGACCGCCCGCGTCGCCGGCGAGTTCTACGTCAACGCCATCAACGTGATGCGCGGTGCCGAGTCCGTCAGCACCTACGCCCCCATCGACGAGGCCGAGAAGTTCCGGATCGAGTACTGGGCACTCGAAGAGGCGAAGCTGCAGCGGATGCCCGCGCCCAGGAAGCTCGCGACGCGCATCGCCCTGGTCACCGGGGCAGCGTCCGGCATCGGCAAGGCGATCGCGAAGCGCCTGGCGGCCGAGGGTGCCGCCGTCGTCATCGCCGACCTCGACCTGGCGAAGGCGCAGGAGACCGCCGCCGAGATCGGCGACGGCGACCGCGCGATCGGCGTGGCCGCGAACGTGACGGACGCCGCCGCGATCGACCGGGCGATCCAGCAGACCCTGCTGCACTTCGGCGGCCTCGACCTCGTCGTCAACAACGCGGGGCTGTCGCTGTCCAAGAGCCTGCTCGAGACCACCGAGCAGGACTGGGACCTGCAGCACGACGTGATGGCGAAGGGTTCGTTCCTGGTGTCGAAGGCCGCCGCGAAGGTCCTCATCGAGCAGGGCCTGGGCGGCGACATCGTCTACATCTCGTCGAAGAACTCGGTGTTCGCCGGGCCGAACAACATCGCCTACTCCGCCACGAAGGCCGACCAGGCCCACCAGGTGCGGCTGCTCGCGGCCGAGCTCGGTGAGCACGGCGTCCGCGTCAACGGCATCAACCCCGACGGGGTCGTGCGCGGCTCCGGCATCTTCGCGAGCGGCTGGGGTGCCAACCGCGCCAAGACGTACGGCATCGAGGAGCAGGACCTCGGCAGGTTCTACGCGCAGCGCACGATCCTGAAGCGTGAGGTCGTGCCCGAGAACGTCGCGAACGCCGTCTACGCCATCTGCACCGACGACTTCTCGCACACCACCGGCCTGCACGTGCCCGTCGACGCGGGCGTCGCCGCGGCCTTCCTGCGGTAGCGACGAGCAGGAGCACGAGCATGCACACCAGCGGCAGCGTCGCCGCGGTCGACCTCGGGGCCACCAGCGGCCGGGTGATCGTCGGCCACGTCGACCAGGACGGGGTCCGGATGGACCACGTCGCACGGTTCCCGAACGGCCCCGTCACCCTGCACGAGGGCGACGACGACACCGGCCGCGACGCCCTGCACTGGGACGTCGTCGAGCTGTACCGGCAGGTGACCGAGGGGCTGCGGCGTGCGTTCGCCGAGCACCCCGCGATCGCCAGCGTCGGCATCGACTCGTGGGCGGTCGACTACGGCCTGCTCCGCGACGGCCGACTGCTCGGGCTGCCGTCGCACTACCGCGACGACCGGCACCAGGGCGGTGTCGTCCCCGTGCACGACCGGATGCACGCCGCCGAGCTGTACGCCCGGAACGGCCTGCAGCACCTGCCGTTCAACACCCTGTTCCAGTGGGCTGCCGACCCGTCGCTGCAACTCGCACAGCGTGCGCTGCTCGTGCCCGACCTGCTCGGGTACTGGCTGACGGGGGTCGAGGCGGCCGAACGCACGAACGCCTCGACGACCGGGGCACTGAACGCGACCACCCGTGGGTGGGACCCGGCGGTGCGGGCTGCTGCGGGCCTCCCGGCCGGGCTGCTGCCCACGCTGCGCGACCCGGGCGACCGACTCGGCCCCCTGCTGCCGTCCGTTGCCGAGCTCGTCGGCGGGCAGGCCGACGTGACGCTGGTCGGCTCGCACGACACGGCGAGCGCCGTCGTCGCGGTCCCCGCGACGGAGCCGGACTTCGCCTACATCTCGTCGGGCACGTGGTCGCTCGTCGGCGTCGAGCTCGACGCGCCCGTCCTGTCGGACGCGGCGCGACGCGCGAACTGCACGAACGAGGGCGGTGTCGACGGTCGCGTCCGGTTCCTGAAGAACGTGTCCGGACTGTGGTTGCTGTCGGAGAGCGTCCGCACCTGGGAGCGCGGTGGCGACCAGGTCGACCTGGAGGCCCTGCTCGCCTCCGCCGCGGCCGTCACCGCCCCGGTCCCCGTCTTCGACCCCGCGGACGAGTCGTTCACCGCACCCGGCGACATGCCGGCGCGGATCGCAGCGTGGTGCGCGGCGCACGGGATGAGCGCCCCCGCCTCGCGCGCGGAGTTCGTCCGGAGCATCCTCGAGTCGCTCGCGACGGCGTACGCCGAGACCCTGCGCACCATCGCCGACGTGACCGGCAAGGCCATCCGGGTCGTGCACGTCGTGGGCGGCGGCTCGCAGAACCGGCTGCTCTGCCAGCTGACCGCGGACCGGACCGGCCTGCCGGTCGTGGCGGGGCCGGTCGAGGCCACCGCGCTCGGCAACGTGCTGGTGCAGGCGCGCGCCGTCGGACTCGCGGGCCTCGGAGGGGCTTCACTGGAGGCACTCCGCAGCATCGTCGCACGGAGCGTCGAGCCCGTGCGGTACACCCCCTCGGCGTCGTCGCGCGCCGATCCCGATCGATCCCCCGTCAGGAGCCACGCATGACCACGACCGACGACCAGCACCGGATCGACCCCGCGACAGGCGCACCGGCACCCGCGACCGGCGCCGCGTCCGCCGCCCGCACGCGGGTCAAGCGGCAGCTGCCGACGGTGCGGGACCTCGCGCCGCTCATGCAGTTCAAGAAGCCTTCGCTGCCGGGTCGGCGTCAGCGCCTCGAGCAGGCCTTGACGATCTGGGACCTGCGGGACATCGCCGCCCGTCGCACCCCGAAGGCCGCGTTCGACTACACCGAGGGCGCGGCCGAGGCGGAGATCTCCCTCGCCCGTGCCCGGCAGGCGTTCGAGGACATCGAGTTCACCCCGGCGATCCTGCGGGACGTGTCGAGGGTGGACACCTCGCGTCAGGTGCTCGGGGCGCCGGTGTCCTACCCGTTCGGCATCGCGCCGACGGGCTTCACGCGGATGATGCAGACCGAGGGCGAGCGGGCCGGTGCCCGGGCCGCCGGACGTGCCGGCATCCCGTTCTCGCTCTCCACCATGGGCACCACCGCGATCGAGGACGTCCGCGACGCCAACCCGCACGGGCGCAACTGGTTCCAGCTGTACATGTGGAAGGACCGCGAGAAGTCGATGGCGCTGGTCTCCCGCGCCCAGCAGGCCGGCTTCGACACCCTGCTCGTCACCGTGGACGTCCCCGTCGCGGGTGCGCGGCTGCGGGACAAGCGGAACGGGTTCTCGATCCCGCCACAGCTGAGTGCCCGGACCGTGGTGAACGCGATCCCGCGGCCGTGGTGGTGGTTCGACTTCCTGACCACCGAGCCGCTGGCGTTCGCGTCGCTCGACCGCTGGTCCGGCACCGTCGGCGAGCTGCTCGACCACATGTTCGACCCGACCGTCACCTACGAGGACCTCGCCTGGATCCGTGACCAGTGGCAGGGCAAGGTCGTCGTGAAGGGCGTGCAGTCGCTGGCCGACGCCAAGCGCCTGGCGGACCTGGGGATCGACGGCATCACGCTGTCGAACCACGGCGGCCGGCAGCTGGACCGCGCCCCGGTGCCCTTCCACCTGCTGCCCTCCGTCGTCAAGGAGGTCGGGAAGGACACCGAGGTGCACCTCGACACGGGCATCATGTCCGGCGCCGACATCGTGGCTGCCGTGGCCCTCGGCGCGAAGTTCACGATGGTCGGCCGTGCCTACCTGTACGGGCTGATGGCCGGCGGCGAGGCCGGGGTGGACCGGATGATCCAGATCCTGTCCGAGCAGATCGAGCGGACCATGCGGCTGCTCGGGGTGGCCTCGCTCGATGAGCTCGAGCCGGGGCACGTGACGCAGCTGCAGCGGTTGCAGCCGATCCCCCGGGTCTGACCCGTCGGCTCGCCGCGCGTTGCACCGTGCACGTTCGACGGTCGGACACCGGGCGTTCGTCGGTCGATTTCCGTGACGCCCCCCGAACGGGTCACAAATGATGCAAGATGTCCGTGGACGTGTCAACGAAACCCTCGGCATCCGGCCGGCTGATGCGTCCGTCCCTCCCCGCATCCTGCGCCCGAGCATCCACGAGGAGCCCGACATCTCGACCCGAAGCACGTGCACGCCCTCGCGCGGCACGACCCCACGGAACACGTCCACGCCCCTGACCACCCGAGGGGGCACCCGATGATCCGCCACCGCGCGATCCTCGCGATCGCGACCGCCGGCGCCCTGGTCCTCGGCGTCCCCACCGCCGCCTCCGCCCGCACCTGGTGGGGCTGGGACGGCGAACGCCGCTGGCACAACGCCCCGGTGAACCCCACCCCGACGCCGGCCCCCGACGAGACGGAGACCCCGGCCCCCACCGACGAGTGGACCCCGGATGCTGAGGCCGAGCAGGACTCGGCGCCGATCGAGGACTCCGCCCCCGTCGCCGAGCCCGCGCCCGAGGCCGCGCCGGAGGCGGCACCCGAAGCGGATGGATCCCCCGCGGACCTCTCCGCGATCGCACCGGACGCCTCGTTCGTCGAGGACTTCACCAAGAACGCGGTCACCGGCCTGGTCTCGTCGCTCTACCCGCAGTCGTGGCAGGCCTACCCCGACGGCACCTCGGGCATCTACGCGCCGAGCAAGACCGTGTCGGTGCACGACGGCGTGATGGACGTCGCCCTCGGCACCGGTGCCGGAGCGGCCGGCACCTTCGGGTCCTCCGACGGCGCCTGGGACCACGTCGGTGGCTCGTTCTCGGTCCGCGCGAAGGCGACCGGCGGCGACGGCAACGGCGCGGCCTTCATGCTGTGGCCGACGTCGAACGTGTGGGCCGACGGCGAGATCGACTTCCCCGAGGGCAACTTCGAGGACAGCCCCTCGGTGTTCCACCACTCGATGACCCCGGGCAAGGAAGCCGAGCGCGTCCAGCTCGGCACCGGCGTCTCGTGGCGCGACTGGCACACCTACAAGGTCGACTGGGTTCCCGGTGAGTCCGTCACGTACAGCGTCGACGGCAAGGTCCTCGGCACCGTCACGCACGACGTGCCGACGACCCCGCACCGCTTCATGTTCCAGGTCGGCAACTGGGGCGAGAAGGGCAACCTGCTCATCGACTGGGTCTCGACGACCGAGTAGCGTCCGCAGCTCCACCCGAGACGGACGGGAGGCCCGGTGCCGGCTGGCACCGGGCCTCCCGTCCGTCTGCGTGGTCGCGTCTGCTTGCCGCAGCGCGCCCTGCGGAGCCTGTGGGCTAGTGCTTCTCGTCGACGAGGGCGATGAAACGGCTGCCGATGCCCTCGACCTCACGCCGAGTCAGGCCGGCGGTGGGCTCGGGCGCCTGGTACGGGGCGTGGTAGTCGCACATCAGGTAGTCCCACTCGGGCCACCACTTCTTCGGACGCGCCTCTTCGTCGAAGCCGCAGACCACGCACTCCAGGCGCGTCCAGACCTTCTTGGTGCCGGTGCGGTTGGCGCGGGACTGCACGAGCCAGGCGGGCGGGTCCTGCTCGATCGCGTCGAGCTCCGCTTCGCTCAGGCGCGACGGGATGCCGTGGCGGGTCGCCATCTCGAGGGGGATGTCGAGCCGGACGGCGGCTTCGCGGCGGGAGAGCATCCGTCCAGGGTAGGTCCTGCCACTTCCCACCTCGAACTGTAATGTCGGGGAACCGCCGCCGACCGCTGCCACGGCTGGCGAGACTGGCTCGGAGCTCGCCAACGGCGAGGAGTGGCCCCGGTAGCGAGAGGGGCTCCGACCGCCGACTTCCTTCGCGCGAGCAGTCCGGGTATGGTCTCGATCACTGAGGTAAAAGGCGCCGCGATCTGCGACGCACCCGCACGCGGCATCGAACGAGTCGCCACTTCTTCCCTCGAAGGAGTGCGCCATCGTGTCCCCCAGTCCCGCTCTCACCACCGGGCACGTGCCTGCCGGTGACTCGTCTCCTCGTCTGCGCGACGCCTGGATCGCCCTCGCCGGGCTGTCCGCGGTGTTCCTGTTCGAGATGCTCGACAACTCCGTGCTCAACGTCGCCCTGCCGACGATCGGCCGCGACCTGGGCTCGTCGACGACGGGACTGCAGTGGGTCTCGGGTGCCTACTCGGTCGCCTTCGGAGGGCTGATGCTGCTCTTCGGCGCCGTCGCCGACCGCATCGGACGCCGTCGGGTCATGCTCGCCGGGCTCGTCCTGCTGGCCCTGGCCAGCCTCGCCACGGCGGTGGTCACGTCGACCGAGCAACTGATCGCCGTGCGGGGAACGATGGGCGTCGCCGCGGCGATGACGACGCCCGGGTCGATGGCGCTGGCGTTCCGCCTCTTCGACGACGAAGGCCTCCGGGTGCGGGCGCTCACCGTCATCTCGACGGCCGGGCTCGTGGGCCTGGCCATCGGTCCGACCGTCGGCGGGTTCGTGCTCGCCGTCGCCCCGTGGCAGGTGCTGCTGCTGGCCGACGTGCCGATCGCGGTCCTCGCGCTCGTCGGCATCCGGTTCGGTGTCACCCGCGACGAGGCGGCAGGGCTCCGTCGCGATCCGGTCGACGTGGTCGGAGCGCTGCTCGGCACCGTGACCACGGCTGGAGCGCTCGTGGCGCCGACGATCCTGGTCGAGTCCGGAGCCGCCGGCTGGTGGGGGTGGGGCGTCCTCGCGCTCGCCGTCGCCTGCGGGGTGGGGTTCGTCGCCCGCGAGCGGACCGCGCGGCACCCGCTGATCGACCTGCACCTGCTCGCCCGACCACTCGTCTCGAGCGGCCTCGCGTTCAAGGCCGCGTCGGGTCTGGCCGTCGCCGGACTGTCGTACCTCGTGACCCTGCAGCTGCAGTTCGCCTGGGGGTGGTCGCCGGCCCTGGCCGCGGTCGGGACGCTGCCGCAGGTGGTCGTGTTGCTCGTCGGTGGCCGCTTCGTCGGGCCGTTCGTGCAACGGGTCGGCCTGGGCCGCGCCGCCTGGATGAGCGCCGTCTCGGTCGTCTCCGGTCTCGCGGTCTTCGGCGCCCTGAGCCGGTACGGGTACCCGTGGGTGCTCGTCGCGCTCGTGCTCGTCGCCGCCGGCATGCGGGTCGTCGGCGTCGTCGCCGGCGCGTCGGTCCTCACGGGCCTGCCCGCGGACCGCACCTCCGTCGGAGCGGCGCTCGTCGACACCTCGAGCGAGCTCGCGGGCGGTGCCGCCGTTGCCGCGGCGGGGACCATCGTCGCCGCCTTCGTCGCCGGGAGCATCACCACGACCACCTGGACCGCCGCCCGGATCGAGGGCTTCCAGGACGCCCTCACCGTCGCCGGCCTCGGCCTCGCCGCGGTCGCAGCACTGCTCGTCGTGCTCGGCATGCTCGGAGCCCGGCCCACCGTCGAACCGGAAGACGGAGCCCCGGCCGAACCTGCCGACACCACCCCTGCACACACCGACCGGACCACCATCACCGAGGAGACCTCCCGTGCCTGACACCATCGCCCTTCCCCGCCCGCCGTTCGATCCCGAGTTCGTGCCCTTCCTCACCGCGATGGACACGCGAGGCCGCTTCCACCTCACGACCCAGATGCTGCCGCAGATGCGACAGCTGGACATGACGGAGGCGCAGCTCGACGAAGGGCTGCATGCTCGCGGCCTGGAACGGAGCAGCATCACGATCCCGGGGCACCGCGGCGCCCCGATCGATCTCGCCGTGATCCAACGCACCGGCCGTACCGGTACAGCTGCCCTGGCCTACGCGATCCACGGCGGCGGCATGGTGTTCGGCCACCACCTCGGCAACCTCGACTCCTACGACGAGTGGCTGCTGGTGCACGATGTCGTCCTGGTCAGCCCCGGCTACCGTCTGGCGCCGGAGCACCCGGACCCGTACCCGGTCGAGGACTGCTACGCCGGTCTCCTCTGGGCAGCCGAGCACGCCGACGAACTCGGCATCGACCCGGAGCGCATCGTCCTCGTCGGGCAGAGCGCCGGGGCAGGTCTCGCCGCCGGCACGGCCCTCCTCGCCCGCGACCGACAGAGGCCCTCCGTCATCGGCCAGGTGCTCGTGAGTCCCATGCTCGACGACCGCGACGCGACCCTGTCGGCTCGGCAGTTCGACGGTGTCGGGGTCGCCGACCGGGAGATGACACGGTTCGGCTGGGACGCCTACCTCGGTGACCGGCGTGGTGGCGAGGACGTGTCGATCTACGCTGCACCCGGGCGCGCGACCGACCTCACCGGGCTCCCGTCCGCGTACATCGACTGCGGCAGCACCGAGGTGTTCCGCGACGAGACCGTCGCCTACGCCAGCTCGCTGTGGGCGGCAGGGATCCAGGCAGAACTGCACGTGTGGCCGGGAGCGTTCCACGGATCGACGAGCATGATGCCGGACGCGACGCTGTCGCAGCGGGCCGTGCAGGCCCTGCGCGAGTTCACCGGGCGCCTCCTCGGCCCGGCCGTTTGACAGCGGCCCCGGCACGAGCGGATCATGGCGCTCATGCCGGGACCGGGACCGGGACCGGGTCGCAGCATCAGCTAGATCCGATCCAGGCACACCACCGCGACGACGATCGGCCACGCCTCATCATCGAGCTGCACGGACCGCAGCCCCCGCGGCAGAGCTCGTCCGTCATCGGACGCGACGACGACTCCCTGCAGCCCGATGAGGTGCCCCGAACCGCGGCTGTAGTGCACGCGATCGCCGACGACGGGCATGACGATGGTGTCCGCCGCCAGCTCCTCTGCAGCGAGTTCGATGACCGGAGGCCAGGACTCCGTGAGCACCTCGACGGCCTGCCACTCGGACCCGCCGCGCTCGTCGAGCTCTGCATCGCGCAACTCGAGATCCACGATCCTCGCGACCGGCAGGGATTGCGGGCTGATCGTGCGCGCGACACCACATCCGATCGGGACGCTCCTGCTGGCGAGGAAGAGCCCCTCGCGCGCCGTACCGAGCTGCGACGGGACCGGCTCAGCGCCGACCTTGCGGAGTCCGCCGTTCGCTGTCGAGCCGCCTGCGGTGTGCGTTCGCGTAGCACTCGCCTTCGCCGCACCGAGGAGTCGTGGCGCGACCTGAGCTGCTCTCGTCCGCATCGGATCATCGCTGAACTGCGCGCCGAGATCCTTCTTGAACGCGAGGGCGCGAGGCCGTCGCTTGTCGCGCTTTTCCATCGGGTCGCCTTCGGCTCGGCTTCGCGCAGCCTCGAGTCAGGCTGTTCCCGGACCGTACTGCCGGACAACCGGCGCACGCGATGGTTCCTCAGCGACATTGCGGTAACCAGCAACACGATTCGGAGTTCGCGCCGGCGCTGCCCCCGTTCGCTCCGGCCTCGGCCTGCTCAGCGTGCGGGCGCCGCTTCGTCGCGGCGGGCTCTTCGCCGCAGGGCCCGGCGGAACCCCGTGAGCACGGCGCCGCAGTCCGTGCACTCCTACTCGCTCCACCCAACCTGGCCGCAGGTGTCGTAGGCCGCTGTCGACGCCACCGTGGACCCTGCACCACCCGTCCGGACGAAGTACGGCAACGAGACGCCCTGCCGGGTCACGGTCCCGCAACATGCGAGCACTGGCGACCTGACGCCCGATGGTCCACCCGGTACCGACGGGAGGCCCGGTGCCAGCTGGCACCGGGCCTCCCGTCCGTCCCGTGGTCGCGTCGACGACGCGTCAGCCTTCCCAGGGCCAGTACGTCTGGCAGGTCTCGGGGCCGCCGTTCGTCGAGCCGCAGACCTCCACCGGCCCCCAGATGCTGAGGACGACCCACGCGACCTGCAGCACCAACATGATCAGGCCGGCGATGAACAGGGCCCGGACGCGGCGACGGTCGTCACGGACGCCGGTCAGCAGCGAACCGAACGCGGCCAGCAGCCCGCCTGCCGGGACCACGAGTCCGAGGACGACGGTCACGGTCATCAGGAGCGCGAACTCGCCTCGGGTGGTGCCGAAGCGTCGCCCAGCGTGCAGTGCAGTCACGGTGGTGAGCGTATCGGTCCGCGGGGCACGCGGATGCGCCCACTTCGGGCGGCGGTTGTCGACCGCGGTTCAACCGCCGCTGCGCTCACGACGACGCACCCGCAGGGTGCCGATCCCCTGGACGATGCAGACGACACCGCTCGCGACGACGACGACGCCGGTCACGATCCGGCCGATGGAGACCCCTCCGAACAGCAGCGGGGCGACCGCGACACCGATGAAGACTGCGCCCATCACGATGACGACGACCGGGTTCTGCGCGACGAAGAACCGGCGCCCACCGTTCGCTTCGGCGATCGCGCGGTCCCGAGCACGAGGGACGGCGTCGGGCGACCGACCCGCGCGGCGATCTGCACGCCGTCGCCGACCGCGGAGGAGCAGCCACACCGCGCCACCGATGACGACGGCAGCTCCGATGGCGATCCACTCGACGATGTGGAAGGACCCGAAGACGATCACCAGGACGAACCCGACCGCGATGCCCACGAACATGTCCGTGGTCATCCGGTCGGTCCGGCCGTCGACACTCGTGACGTACCCGGGACGGCGTTCGTACGGATCGTGCTCGTGCCCGTGCTCGTCCACGGCCGGTCCGTCGGCCCGTTCGGTTCCCATGCTCCGAACGTACCGACGGCGCGGCGGGCCCGTCCGGGTCAGCCCACTCGTTCCGCCGGCGGCTCGGCCCGGACTCCGTGTGCCGGACGCCGCTCCCGCACGATCGCCACCGCCTGGCGCAGCGACAGCCCCGGCAGGTAGGTGCGGACGATCGCGACGCCGATCGTGGGCAGCGCCACCGGGTCCGGGTACGCCATCACCAGGGGGTGCAGGTCGGGGCCGAACTTCGCCTTGAAGCGCAGCAGGGAGCGGAACCCGTAGACCGGCTCGAGCGCACCACCGACGACGTCGAGGACCGATTCGACGCCGCTCCGGCCGGCGCACTGTGGTTCCGCCGAGGACGCGAGCGGGGCGGCGGACAGGCTGAGCCGTTCGGCACCGTCGGTGCGCATCCGGTCGACCGCACTCGCGACCAGGAACTCCATCACACCGTTGGGCGCGTCCGGCGCGCGGCGCATCACGTCGAGCGTCCACCCGACCACCTGCCCGGCACGGTACGCGGGCAGCCAGCTGGTGACGGCGAGCACGGTGTCGTCCTCGCCCAGGGCCACGAGCGTGCGGACGGCGGGGTCACGCATCTCGTCGATGCCGCCGAGGGTGAACCCCATCTCGGGCAGTTCGCGCTCGGCGACCCACTCCTCCGAGATCGCCTCGATCTGGCGGGTGACCGATCCGGGCAGCGAAGCCCAGTCCGACCAGAGCGCAGTGGTGCCGGACCGTGCGGCCTTGTTGACGGCCGTGCGGACGTCCTGCTTGCGCTTGCCGGTCGTGGTCCAGGTGCGCGGGTCGAGGTCGGCGTCCTCGGCCACGGGAAGCGTCGTCCATCCGAGTCGTGCGAGTGCAGCACCGAGGATGGCGTCGATGCCGTAGAAGACGGGCGTCCAGCCGTGGTCGTCCGCGGCCCGCGCGAAGCCCTCCAGCGCCGCAAGCCGTGCGTCCTCGTGCCCGAAGGGGCCGCCGGTCGTCACGGCGACGCTGCCGGTGCGGTGGTAGGCGACGCCGGCGCGACCGTCCTCGGTGAACCAGTACTCGTTGCCGGGCCAGGTCGTCATCCACCCGAAGGTGTCGCCGCCGCCGGCGACCAGGAGCGCCCGAGCGGCCACCCGCGCGGCGTCCTGCCCGTCGAGGTCGCTGTCCGAGGGCCCGGCCCCGGTCGGCCGGACCGCGGCGATCGCCACCGCGAGCCACAGGAGCGGGCCCGAGATGCCCACGACGAACCGCAGCGCCGGCTCGGCCTGCGCCAGGTGCGTGGGCAGGGTCACGGGTGCGATCGGACCGAGCACGGCGAGCGCCAGGTGGAGGGGCGCGCGCACGCTGTCGCCCGAAGCCACGGCGACGCCGACGACGACGACCGCGAGCACCACGGCCGATCCGGCGACCGTGACGGCGAACCCCAGCAGTCGTCGCCGGTCGGTCCGCACCGGGAAGTCCGCGCGGCGAAGGACGAGCACCACGGCGGTGGCGATCGGCACCAGCACCGACGCGACGAGCGAGAGCGAGACCGCGAGGTGGTCCGAGGCCAGACGCTGCACGACGGCGTGGTGCCGCTCGGGCAGCACCCCGTACGAGACCGCGGTCGCGACGCCTGTGATCAGGTCGACGGTCACGACGAGCCACAGCGCGAACCGGCTGCCGCGTCGGAGCCCCACCGCACCGACCGCCAGGACCACGAGCGGCATCACGGCCAGCAGCGACTGGAGCGGGCCGTGCGGGTGCACCGCGGCGAGCGCCCGGACGCAGCTGGCGGTCACCCCGGTCACCGAGCAGTGCGGCATCCGCCCGGTCGGCCCGGTGTCGAGCACCACGGCGAGCGGGGCGAGCAGCCCGAGCTGGGCACCGGTGACGAGCGCGAGGACGGGGCCGACGGCCGACACCGTCACCGCGGCCACCAGCAGCACGCGGGTCTCGCGTGAGGAACTCCGGGTCCAGCCGCTCCGCACCGGCGACCGCCGCAACACGCGGCCGAGCACCAGGCCGATGAGCAGGGCGAGCGCCGCGTGCAGGTCGGACGCGTGCCCGGAGTACAGCAGCAGCGCGGCGACGACGGCGATCGACACCACCCGGATCCGGCGTCGCCACAGCGCGCCGGCGAAGGCGCTCGCGGTCGCGATGGTCCCGACGATCCAGGTCCAGGGGCCGACGTGTCCCAGGTGCACGAGGAAGCCACGGGTCGCCGGGGCACCGTCGAACAGCTGCAGCACGGCAGCGAGGCCGGTCCCCACGACGGTCGTGACGACCATCGCGAGCAGGGTGCGCCGCCAGCCGAGCAACCGTTCGGACGCCCCGGTGCACACCACGACGGCGACGAAGGTGACGAGGAACCCGACGACGCTGCTCGTCACCGCGACCACGCCGAGCGGGCCCATCGTCCCGCCCAGGGTGTCGGGCGTCCGACCGCTGAGCGCGCCGATGCAGCGGAGCACCACGGCGGCGATGCCGGCGACGATCGTCAGGGCCGAGACGACACTCGTCAGTGGGTACCGACGAGCCACCGGGACGAGACGCTTCGGGGTCGCCCCCGCGAGGGCCGCGGTCACCGCGCTCACCGGAGGCCCAGGTGCGCGATGACGCCGGGCATCCCGACGCGCAGGGCGTAGCGGACGGTGTTCCAGTCGTGCGCGGAGCCCTCGGACACGAACAGTCGGGTCTGCATCCCCGCGGCGTCCGCAGCTGCGCGGAGCGCCGTGGTCGACGCGACGTAGGGTGCGTCCTCGCTCCCGTAGGCGAACACCGTCAGGCGCCCGGGGTAGGGACCGTGCGCCCGCATGATCGCCCGTGGTGCCGCTGCGGCGTACCGGCTGGCGGAGCCGCCGAACCCGACCTGGATGCTGTGCTGGACGGAGCCGTTCAGGGGTGCGAGTTCGCTCGAGATGGCGAAGGTCGTGCCGAACGCGCCGGGGTGCGCGGTGGAGAACTGCATGGCGCACGTCGCGCCCTGCGAGAACCCGACGATGCCCCAGGCCGAGGGCGCTGCCCCGACGCGCAGGTGCTGCCGGATCCAGTCCGTGGTGTCGGTCGTGATGTACGTCGCGGAGTGCCCGAGGGGCGAGTCGACGCACATCGGGTTCCGGTCCGGTGCCCCGAGTTGGTCGGGCGCGACGACGATCGGGGCGAGTCCGTGGTGGGCCTCGGCGAACGCGTCCATCACCGCGCCGAGCCGACCGGCCTGGAACATGTCGCTCGGCTGGCCGGGTTGTCCGGCCAGGCTGATCAGGACCGGCAGGGTCGGTGGTCGGTCGGTCAGGGCAGCCGGCGGCAGGTACACGTCCGCCGGCCGCGCGTGGAAGTGGGAGACGGTCGACGGGATGGCGACGGAGAGCACCTTCCCGCGTGGCGGCATGTCGGCGGGGGCCCGCCAGGTGGCCGGGTCGACCACCGGACTGGAGGCGCGCCCCACCCCCGTCTCGTGTGCCAGCGGACCGGACGGGTACGGATCCGTCGCGACGGCCTGCTCGATCGTGCGGTACGCCCCGGAGTCGACGTTGACGCCGAGGACGGCGGCCAGGGCCACCGCCACCGCCGCGAGCACGCCGAGCACGCGGCGGACCCAGCCGCCCTGGACGACCGTCACCACGAGCAGGCCGGCAGCGCCGAAGGCCAGGGCCACCCACATCCGGGTGATCGGGGTGAACGACACCCCGTACAGGTCCTGCACGTCCCCGAACCACCACACCGCGACCAGGCCGATCACGGCACCGACGGCCACGGCACCGAGCCGCCAGACCAGCCCCCGGACCGGGTGCCGGGAGCGACGACCGAACGCCGGCAGCAGCGCGGCGACGGCGAGGAGCCCGGCGGCGACGTCCACCGGGACGAGCACGGCCGGTGCGACGACGGCGACGTGGAACAGGGGTCGGAGCAGATCGTGGAACATGGGGCCTCCCGGCGGACGATGCAATCGTGGCGGCGGCCCGCTGCGAACGGGGCACCCAGGCGCTTCCGGTTCGCACAGCTCCCACCTGTTCGGCTCTCAGGCGGCACTCGAACAACCCCCAGCGCAGCGTCCGGTGTGACGGTGCCGCCAGACCTCTCGGTGGCGCACACCTAGGGTGAACGGGTGACGCACGACGGATCGGTACGGGCTGCACTCGCGGCGGTCGCAGCGGATGGCTGGGGTGACGGTGGGCCGCTCGTCGAACCCGGCAGCACGGCCTCGCCACGACGGGCCGCGGTCCTGATGCTCTTCGGCGCGCTCGACCACGCGCCGAGCGACCGACCGGCAGCAGCACCCGGGGTCCCGCGCGACCTCGACGTCCTGCTCCTCGCCCGGGCCACGACCCTGCGCGCGCACGCCGGCGAGGTCGCGTTCCCCGGTGGACGCATCGACCCCGGTGACGCGGACGCCGTCGCCGCCGCACTCCGCGAGGCACAGGAGGAGACGGGACTCGACCCCGCCGGCGTCGAGGTGCTCGGCACACTGCCGGCCGTGCCCCTGGCGTTCTCGAACCACCTGGTCCGGCCCGTCATCGGCTGGTGGCGCGACCCCTCACCGATCCGCGTCGTCGACGAGCACGAGTCGGCGGCGGTGTTCCGGGTGCCGGTGGCCGACCTGCTCGACCCGGCGAACCGCGGCGTGACCGTGCTCCGCCGCAGTGGTCAGGAGTGGCGCGGACCGGCGTTCACCATCGAGGCCGACGGCGACGAGCACCTGGTGTGGGGCTTCACCGCGATGCTGCTGGATGCGCTGTTCGACCGACTCGGTTGGACGGAACCGTGGGACCGGACCCTCGAGGTGCCGCTGCCCGACTGAGCACCGGGAACGACAGCGGGTCGGCCCGCACCGCGTCGACCGCGTGGGCCACGGCCCCGATGACGACGACGTCGGCCCCGAGCGAGGACGCGACGAGTTCGGGCACCGGGTCGAAGTGCCCCTTCGCGAGCAGGTCACGCGCGCGGTCGATGACGGCGACCGCGGGCTGGGCGATCGCGCCGGCGACCACCACGCGGTCGATGTCGAGCAGGCTCGCGAGCAGGATGCAGACCCTGGCCAGGCGGTCCCCCAGGCGGTCGACGATGGTGCGCGCGACCGGATCACCGCTCCGTGCGGCCGCGAACACCAGGGCGGCGTCGGCGGCGAGCGCGGAGTCCGCGGGGATGTGCCCGGCGGCGACGGCGTCGGCCACGAAGGTGCGGGCGACGGCGCCGATGCCGTCGGACGAGCCGACACCCTCGACGAGTTCGAGCACCCGCATCTCGCCCGCACCGCCGTGGGCACCGCGCAGCAGGACCCCGTCGACGACGAGGCCCGCGCCGAACCGCTCCCCGGACAGCAACGCCGCGAACGAGGCGTCACCCGAGGACGGCCGCTCGGCGAGCGCGGCGAGGTTCGCGTCGTTCTCGACGAGCACCCGCCCGTCCGGCACGGCGTCGACGAACCCCGGGTTCATCCGGACCCAGAAGCCGCCATCATCGGGCGAGGCACCGGCGGCGTCGACCGGTGCCGGGATGCCCACGACGGTGACCAGGACCCGGGCGCGGTCGACGTCGGCCGAGGCGAGTGCGGCGGCCACGGTGTCGGCGAGGACCCCGAGCCGCACGGGCACGTCGAGGCCCGACTCACCGAGCGTGCCCTCGGCACGACCCAGCACCGTGCCGCGCAGGTCGGCGACGAAGGCCGTGACCCGGTGCTGGCCGGCGTCCACACCGACGACGACCCCGGCGACCGTGTCGAGCTCGTAGCGGCGGGCGGGGCGTCCCATCCGGTACTCCCCCGCGGCGCGGGCGTCGTCGAGCTCGCGGAGCCAGCCGAGCCGCACGAGTTCCTCGGCCGCCCCCAGCACGGTCGACCGGGTCAGGCCGGTGGCGTCGATCGCCTCGGTCGCGGTGAACGCCGACGAGTCGAAGGCGTACGCGAGCAGCGTCTCTGCGCTCGTTCCACGGGGTGGCGGCATGTCGTGACCCTATCGCGCGACGAGTTCCTTGCGGAATTAGATTTTCTCGCTACATTTAGTTCCGCGGGTGGCATCGGAGCCACCCGCGGGACGGAACGGCAGGGACGCCGGGTCCGGACGGACGGAGACGACGTGCAAGCACACGCCACCGCCAGGAGCGCAGCATCGGTCAGCCGACGCGGGTTCCTGCTCGGAGCGGGCGGCATCGCAAGCGGGCTCGCGCTCGCCGGATGCGCCCCGATCGGGTCCTCCAGCGCCAAGCCGGAGACCATCACGTTCTACGTGTCGAAGCCCGAGGTCATCGGCTACTTCGACGACGTCATCGCGCAGTTCCACCAGACCCAGTCGAAGGTCCGGGTCGTGCGCGACTCGACCTCGAGCATGTCCGCGAACTTCGTGCGGAACCGGCCGCCGGACCTCGGCTGCTGGAACTACAACTTCTCGGTCGTGCCGTTCGTCGAGCACGGCGCGCTGACCGACCTGTCCGACCTGCCGCAGGCCGACACCATCAACCCCGACCTGTGGCCGCTCATGGAGCAGACCGCCGACTACCCCGGCCGGAAGAGCGCCCTGCCGTACTCGGTGACCGCGGCGTCGGTGATCTACAACAAGGCGCTCTTCGCGCAGCAGGGGCTCGAGGTCCCGACGACGTGGAGCGAGTTCGCCGACGTGTGCGAGCGCCTGACCAGGGCCGGGATCGCGCCGATCTACGGCACGTTCAAGGACAACTGGACGATCGCCCAGGGCATGTTCGACTACTCGATCGGCGGCATGATCGACACCCCGGCTACCTTCGAGGCACTCCGGCGCGAGGGCACGAACGTCGGCAAGGGATCCGCCGTCTCGTTCGAGCGCGACCTGCGGAAGCCGATGGAGCGCATGGTGCAGCTCCGCGCCTGGCACCAGGACGGCGCAGCGAGCCGCGGGTACGGCGACGGCAACCTCGCCTTCGCCCAGGGCAAGGCAGGCATGTACCTGCAGGGACCATGGGCCCTCGGCGAGATCGCCAAGACCACGAAGGACATGGACCTCGGCACCTTCCCGTTGCCCGTCACCGACGACCCGGCCGACCGGAAGGTGCGCGTGAACGTCGACCTCGCGCTCTGGATCCCGGAGGCGTCGCGCAAGCAGGAGGCCGCCCGCGAGTTCCTGTCGTTCCTGATGTCCAAGCGGGTCAACGACGAGTACAACGCGGACAACAACGGCTTCGGAGTGCGCAAGGACGCTCCCCCGGCGTCGAACCCCGCCCTCCGTGGCATGCAGTCGTACTACGACGACGCAGCCTTCTACCTCGGCGCCTCGCAGCTCATCCCCGCCGAGATCCCGGTCGCGAACTACGCGCAGTCGATCGCCTTCGGCGGCGACCCGCAGCGCCAGCTCCGCACCCTCGACGCCGACTGGGCGCGTCTCGCGCTCCGCACGGCCGCGTAAGGAGACGTCCGAATGGCAACCACGACCACCGAATCCATCACGACGGCGGACCGCCGCCGCCGTGGCGGAGCCGCCACGGGCCTCCAGGCCGGAGGACCGAACGGACGACGCAAGCCCCGCGTCGACCCGCTCTTCCTGGCGTTCCTGCTGCCCACCCTGGTGCTCTTCACGCTCGCCATCACGCTGCCGGCGGTGATGGGCATCGTGCTGAGCTTCACGAACTCCGTCGGCTTCGGTGAGTTCCGCTTCACCGGGCTCACCAACTACGTCGCGGTGTTCTCCGACCCCGCGATCCTGCAGGCGTACCTGTTCACGCTCGGGTTCTCGCTCGTCACCGTGATCGTCGTGAACGCGATCGCGTTCCTGCTCGCCATCGCGCTGACGTCGAAGATCCGCGGCAAGATCGCGCTGCGTGCGGTGTTCGTGCTGCCGATGGTGATCTCGGGGATCGTCATCGCCTACGTGTTCTCGTTCCTGTTCGCGAACAGTCTGCCGGCCTTCGCCACCGCGATCGGCTTCGGGCCGCTCGAGCAGAGCATCCTGGCGAACCCCGACCTGGCCTGGCTGGCGATCGTGGTCGTCACGGCCTGGCAGGCGATCCCGTCGACGCTCCTCATCTACATCGCCTGTGTCCTCTCGATCCCCGGCGAGGTGTACGAGGCAGCCGCCCTCGACGGTGCCAGCGCCTGGCGGCAGCTCGTCTCGATCACCGCACCGCTGACGGCGGGCTACATCCTGATCAACCTGGTCATCGGGTTCAAGAACTTCCTGAACTCGTACGACATCATCGTCGGCCTGACCGACGGCGGCCCCGGCACCTCGACCACCAGTGTCGCGATGTCGATCTTCAAGGGCTTCAACGGCGGCGACTACGCCTACCAGATGGCGAACGCCACGATCTTCTTCGTCATCGCGGTCGTCATCGCCGTGATCCAGCTGCGGGCGACCCGCGGGAAGGCAGCGCTCTGATGTCCCTGCAAGCACCCCTGCGACCGGGGACCACCGCGACCGGCAGCATCCGTTCCGTCGACGCCGACCGGTCCTCCGGCTCGGGCAAGGCCGGCCGGGGTCGTTCGAACTGGCCCGTCACCGTCGTCCTCGTGCTGTGCGCGCTGTCGGTGCTCGTGCCGCTGTACGTCACCCTGACGATGGCGTTCAAGACGACCGGCCAGGCCGTCGACGGCAACGCGTTCTCGCTGCCGGCACCGTTCAGCGTCGACGGCTTCGTGCAGGCGTGGCAGCTGACGGACTTCCCGCGGGCCTTCGCGGTCTCGGTGTTCGTCGCCGCGATCACCGTCGTCGGCACGATCCTGCTCGCCTCGTTCACGGCCTACGCGATCGCCCGGAACTGGGACCGACGACTGTTCCGCTGGTCGTTCTTCTACCTGCTCGCGGCCATGTTCCTGCCGTTCCCGGTGCTCGCGCTGTCGCAGGTGAAGCTCACCGGACTCGCGCACCTGGACAACCCGCTCGGCGTCGCGATCCTGCACGTCATGTTCCAGCTGTCCTTCAGCGTGCTGCTCTTCACGGCCTTCCTGCGGTCGATCCCGGCGGAGCTGGAGGAGAGTGCACGCATCGACGGTGCGAGCACGGGGCAGGTGTTCTGGCGACTCGTGTTCCCGCTGCTGGCACCGATGAGCGCCACCGTCGGCATCTTCGCGTTCCTCGCGTCCTGGAACGACTTCGTGATGCCGTCACTGATCACCTCCGACCCGGCGCTGCAGACCCTGCCGGTGCTGCAGCAGATGTTCCAGACGCAGTTCAGCAACAACTACAACGTGTCGTTCGCCTCGTACCTGATGGCGATGGCCCCGGCGATCATCGTCTACCTCGTCACCCAGCGGTGGGTGATGGCCGGCGTGACCCAGGGCGCCATCAAGTGACCGACACCGCCGGTGCGGGCCCGACCGCGATCGCCGGCGCAGGCCCGACCGACACACACCCCTCGAACCCCTCGAACCACGAAAGGCCCGACGTGACCGACACCCTCGCCCAGCCCGCCGCCACCACGCACGACGAGACCTGGTGGCGCCAGGCCAGCGTCTACCAGATCTACCCCCGCTCGTTCGCCGACGCGAACGGCGACGGCATCGGCGACCTGCCCGGCATCACCGAGCGGGTGCCGTACCTGGCCTCGCTCGGCATCGAGGCCGTCTGGCTCAGCCCCTTCTACCCGTCCGCCCTGGCCGACGGCGGCTACGACGTCGACGACTACCGCGACGTCGATCCGCGCCTCGGCACACTCGACGACTTCGACCGGATGGTCGAGGCACTGCACGCCGCCGGCATCCGGGTGATCGTCGACGTCGTCCCGAACCACACGAGTGACCGGCACGAGTGGTTCCGCGAGGCCCTCGCGGCACCCAAGGGCTCCCCCGCCCGCGACCGCTACGTGTTCCGCGACGGCAGCGGACCTTCCGGCGAGGACGCCCCCGCCGACTGGATCTCGATCTTCGGCGGCCCGGCCTGGACCGCCGTCGGCGACGGCCAGTGGTACCTGCACAGCTTCGCGAAGGAGCAGCCCGACCTGAACTGGGCGAACCGCGAGGTCCGAGACGACTTCCTGCACACCCTGCGCTTCTGGTCCGACCGCGGCGTCGACGGGTTCCGCATCGACGTGGCCCACGGCCTGGCGAAGGACCTGGGCGAGACCCTGCCCACCTGGGCCGAGCTCGCCGAGATGCCGAAGGACGGCACGCACCCGCTCTGGGACCGCGATGACGTGCACGAGATCTACGCCGAGTGGCGGACGGTCTTCAACGAGTACACGCCGGCCCGCACCGCGGTCGCCGAGGCCTGGGTCCCCGCCCACCGCCGCGCCCGCTACGCCAGCGCCGAGGGACTCGGTCAGGCGTTCAACTTCGACCTGCTCGAGGCCGACTTCGACGCCGGCCAGTTCCGCACGATCATCGAGTTCAACCTCGGCCTCGCCGAGCAGTCCGGCTCGTCGACCACGTGGGTGTTCTCGAACCACGACGTCGTCCGGCACGCCACCCGCTACGCCCTGCCGCCCCGCGCCGGTGGCACCGACAAGCAGGGCAGCGCCTGGCTGCTCGCCGGCGGCTCGCAGGACGCGCTCGACCGGTCGCTCGGCCTGCGCCGCGCACAGGCCGCCACGCTGCTCGAGCTCGCCCTGCCCGGCTCCGCCTACCTGTACCAGGGCGAGGAGCTCGGCCTGCACGAGGTCGGTGACATCCCGGACGCCGACCGCCAGGACCCGGCGTTCTTCCGCAACCCCGGCGTCGACGTCGGTCGTGACGGCTGCCGCGTGCCGATCCCGTGGACGCGCACCGGCTCGTCGTTCGGCTTCGGTCCGGACGGATCGCACCTGCCGCAGCCGGCGTGGTTCGCGGACTCCAGCGTCGAGGCCGAGGACGCCGACCCCGACTCCACCCTGAACCTGTACCGGAAGGCGCTCGGCCTGCGAGGCCAGCTGCAGTCCGAGGAACAGCTCGAGTGGATCGAGACCGGCCGAGACGACGTGCTGGCATTCCGTCGGCCGAACGGCTGGACCAGCGTGACGGTCTTCGGCGACGACCCCTTCGCGCTGCCGGCCGGCGAGCTGCTGCTCGCCTCGGCCCCCGTGGTCGACGGCGCCCTGTCGGGCGTGGGGACGGCCTGGTTGCGTTCCTGACGCGACGCTCGCGCCCTGGGCGCGAGCGGACGACGGACGGGAGGCGCGGTGCCGGCTGACACCGCGCCTCCCGTCCGCCGGAAACGGGCGTACCTGCCGGAAATGGGCGTACCTGCCGGAAACGGGCGTACTGGGTCGAAAGTTCCGACCAGGTACGCCCGTTCTCGCATCCCATCGCGGCCGTTCTGGGAAGAAAGTCCCGGTAGGGTCGCCGCATGAGCGGGGCGAGCATCAGCGTGCAGGACTTCGTGATGCGGTTCGGCGACCGCAACGTGGTCGACGGGCTGTCGTTCGACGTCGCCCCCGGTGAGACGTTCGGGCTGCTCGGCAGCAACGGCTCCGGCAAGACCACGACGATCCGGGCCCTGCTCGGCATCACCACCCCGACGGCGGGCACGCTGACGATCGACGGCCTCCCCTACCGGCCGGCCACCGGCGGCATCGGCTACCTGCCCGAAGAGCGCGGGCTGTACCGCAAGGAGTCCGTCATCGACGTGATGACCTACTTCGGGCGCCTGCGCGGGCTCCGCGGTGCCGAGGCGACCGCGTGGAGCATGGACTACCTGGCCCGGGTGGGGCTCGCCGACCGCGCGAAGCTGCGCGTCGACAAGCTGTCCGGCGGGCAGCAGCAGAAGGTGCAGCTCGGCATCACGATCATGGACCGGCCGCGGCTGCTCATCCTCGACGAGCCGACGAAGGGGCTCGACCCGGTGAACCGGCGACTCCTGCTCGACCTGGTCGACGAACGGAAGGCCGACGGCGCGACCGTGGTCCTCGTGACGCACCACATGGACGAGGTCGAGCGGCTCTGCGACCGCATCCTGCTCCTCAAGGACGGGCGGGCCGCCGCGTACGGATCCGTGCCCGACGTGCAGGACGCCTTCGGTGGCGCCGTCGCCCGCGTGGGGCTCGACGGCCCGGTGCCGAAGTCGCCGCTGTACCGACTCGCCCGCCACGAGGGGCACGTCGCCTACCTGGTCCCGACCCGGGCCGCCGCTCC
Source organism: Curtobacterium sp. MCBD17_026 (assembly GCF_003234895.2). Lineage (NCBI taxonomy): Bacteria > Bacillati > Actinomycetota > Actinomycetes > Micrococcales > Microbacteriaceae > Curtobacterium > Curtobacterium sp. MCBD17_026. The sequence continues at coordinate 2,743,004 of NZ_CP126281.1, forward strand.
GGACGGTGCGGACGTCCTGGCAGAACTGGTCGCGGCCGGGGTGCACGTCACCGCGTTCGAGATGCGCCGGATCCCGCTCGACGAGATCTTCGTGCAGGTCTACGGGCACGACGCCCTCGCCGCTGCCTCGTCGGACGGAGCCGCGGCATGAGCAACCTCGGCACGGTCGTCCGGTTCGAGTTCGTCCGCGCGGTCAAGAAGCCCGCGTTCTGGATCGGCACCCTCGCGCTGCCGGTCGTCATCGTGGTCGTCTCGCTGCTCGTCGGCATCGGGCAGGCCGCCGGCACGAACTCCGTGGTGTCCGGGTCGTCCGCCACGAAGACCCCGTTCCACTACGTCGACGAGTCCGGCCTGGTGTCGGAGTCCGTCGCTGCGAAGTGGGGCGGGACCCCGTCCACCGATGCCGCCGCCGACCGCGCCGCCGTGCGGTCCGGCGACCTCGACGCCTTCATCGTGTTCCCGTCGTCGCCGTCCACGACGGCCATCCGGGTCGACGCCGCCGACCGCGGGCTCTTCGCCAACGGGGTCTGGTCGTCGCTGGCGGAACGGGTGCTCGAGCAGAGCGTCGCCGCTTCGGTCGACGACCCCGAGACCGTGGAGCTGCTCCGCAGTCCACCCGCCACCGACGTCACCACCTACGCCGACGGCCGGGTCGCGCCGGGCTGGTTGTCGGTCGTGCCGCCGTTCCTGTTCGTCGCGGCGTTCTTCGGGCTCGTCATCCTGCTCGCCGCCCGGATGGTCACCGTCGTGGTCGAGGAGAAGGAGAACCGGATCTCCGAGATGATCCTGACGACGGTGACCGCGGGTGACCTGATCCGCGGCAAGGTCGTCGCCATGCTGCTCGTCGGCTTCGTGCAGGTCAGCGTGTTCGTCGTGCCCGGCCTGGTCGGGCTGCTCGTCGCCCTGCCGTTGGTGTCGTCGCAGCTCGGTGGGCTGACGGTCGACCCGTGGCGGATGGTGACCGGGGCACTGCTGCTCGTCGGCGGGGTGCTGCTGGCGTCCGGGCTGTTCGTCGCCGTCGGCGCCGCCGTGCCGTCGATCAAGGACGCCTCGGCCCTGCAGTCGGCGGCGATCTTCGCGCTGATCATCCCCCTGTACGCGGCGTTCTTCGTGATGACGACGCCGACGTCGCCCGTCGCGCAGTTCTTCACGTACTTCCCGACCTTCACGCCGATCACCGCGATGGTGCGGAACGCCGTCGGGGCCCTGACCGTGACGGAGTCGGTGGTCTGCATCGTCGAGGTGTTCGTCGTCGCCGGGCTGCTGCTGTGGTTCGCGGAGTACCTGTTCCGGCACTCGGTCGCGCAGTACGGGTCGAAGGTGACGGTGCGGCAGGTGTTGTCGTGGCGGGGGCGGCGGGGCTGACCCCGTCGGTCGTCGCCGCGCGGCGTCAGACGCGGACGGGTGCCTCGTCGAGGTCCCACGACGGGACAGCGTGCCGCTTCCATCCCTGGCGCAGGGTGTTCGCCGCACGGTCGAACTCGACCAGGACGTCGATGTGCGGGCGGACGAGCATCTGGATCTGCAGCCCCTCGAAGACCGCGAGCAGCTGCGTCGCTGCCTGGTAGGCGGGGATGCCGGCCTCTTCCGCGCCCTTGTCGAAGTCACGCTGCAGCCCGACGGTCAGCTGCTCGGCGTACTCCTCGAACCGCTTGCGGAACAGTTCGGCGAACCCGGACTCCGAGCTGGCCACGGTGATCAGCCCCGCGAGCACCCGGACGAGCCCGGGGTCCGCGACGTCCTCGGCGAGGGTCAGGCGGACGTGCTCGATCGTGCACGCCGGCGGGTTCTTCCGCCGGGTCCCCCGCAGCTGCGACCACCGGTCGTAGGTGACCAGGAGCAGGGCGTCCCAGGTCGGGAACAGCCGCTCGACGGTCTCGAGCGGGATGCCCGCGACGTCGGCGACGACTGCCGCGTCGACGTCGTCGAACGGGTGCAACCGGTAGGCGCGGATCGCCGCGCGCACCGTGCGTTCTGCGAGGGACTCGTCGTCCTCGACGCGTTCGCCGTGCAGGGGTTCCATCCGACCATCTCAGCGCATTCCGGGCCGTTTGTCTCGTCCCAGAGCGGGGGCCGTGCTCCCTGCCGCGTCAGCGCGCCGCCACCACGGCGGTCAGCCGACGGTCACGGGCGCCGCCGGCGGGCGGACCCGCTGGCGCATCCACACGAAGAACCCGGTCAGGGTGAAGACGCCGTAGAAGACGTACATCAGCCCGGAGGCGTAGTACCCGGCGGAGAAGAGCAGCGGCACGCCGACCAGGTCGACCGCCACCCAGATGAGCCAGAACTCGACCCACCCCTTCGCCATGCCGTAGGTGGCGAGCAGCGAGCCGACGAAGATCCACGCGTCGCTCCACACCGGCTCGTACGACCCGAGCGCCCGGAACACGGGGGTCAGCAGGGCGGTGCCGCCGATCATCCCGACGACGAGCAGCAGACGGGACCGCCAGGAGGCCCAGCGCGGGTCGATCACGGTCGTCGCGTCCTCGGGGCGGTGCGTCCACCGGTACCAGCCGTAGATGCTCACGATGATGAACATGACCTGGCGGCCGGCCTGCCCGAGCAGGTTGACGGGGTTCGGGGTGTCGAAGAGCGCCCCCATGAAGACGGTGAAGAGCAGGGCGTTGCCGACCAGCCCGACGGGCCAGGCCCAGACCTTCCGACGCATGCCGCCCAACGCGCTGAGCAGCCCGAAGACGTTGCCGATCACCTCGCGCCAGAGCACCGTCTGGTCACCGATGACGATCTGCGCGTCGAACAACCAGCGCACGATGTCCATGGGCCCTCCTCGTTTCCGGACGGTGCAACGACGCCGTGCCTACCGGCATTCCTTCTGTGATCGCTCTGCGCACGCAAAGCGCACGCTCAGAATATCGGGGTACAAAACGTGTCCTCCTTGTCGGGGACCAAAATGACCCCCGTTCTGGGTTCACGTGAACGATCGTTCTCACTTGTCCGCACTTTGGGGGACAGGTAACGTCGACACCAGAGCGAGTCCAGCCCGCCCGAGCAGCAGCACATGCGCTCCGGGGCCCGGCGACCGCTCTCGGCACCGGTCAGCCGCGACCCCCTCCAACCACTGGGTCGATGACAACCTCCCCACCGGACACGACGCCCGAATGTCCCCGGTGGGCTTCAGCGTGCCCCGAGCACGCAGGAACGGATCCTCCCCATGCACAAGATCGTCACCGGTGCCATCGCCGGCGCAGCAGGCGTCGCACTCCTCCTCGGCGGTGCGGGCACGTTCGCCCTCTGGAACGCCAGCGCCTCGAGCGCCGCGTCCGCCGTGAGCGCCGGCACCCTGACGCTGAGCGCCAACAACGACGGCGCCTGGACGGACATCACGAACGGTCGTTCCACCGCGATCGACCCGACGAAGGCCCTGATGGTCCCGGGCAACACGTTCCAGTTCACGCAGACGCTGAACATCGGCGCGACCGGACAGGACCTCAAGGCGAACCTGACCTACGCCAACCAGAGCATCACCGGTGACGCCGCGCTGCTCGCCGCCACGACGAAGACGCTGGCCGTCACCTCGACGAGCGCCTCGGTGGTGCAGTCCTCGTCGAACGCGAACACCTTCGTGGTCTCGCCGTCCTCGTCCACGTCGACCGTCAAGGTCGTCTTCACGGTGACGCTCCCCGCGTCGGCGACCACCGGTCAGGGCGGCTCGATCAACCTCAGCGCGCTGGCCTTCACGCTCACCCAGACCGCGATCGGTTCCTGATCCACCGATCGCACCCCACCGACCACGACGACCAGGAGCAGGCACATGACCGCCACACCGCGGACGACGGGACGCCACCGCGCAGCCCGACGGCACCGCTGGGTCTGGCCGGTCGCGCTCGCCCTGGTCGTCGCGGTCGGAACAGCGCTCCTCGGCACCGGCGGCACGTACGCGCTCTGGAACGGGACCGCCAGCACGGCGGCCACCACGGTGCGCTCCGCCACGGCGACCGTCAGCGTCAGCAGCACCACGGCGATGAACACCGCGGTCCTCGGGCCGGGCACGAGCACCACCGGCACCTTCACGGTGCGGAACACCGGGTCGGTCCCCCTGTCGGTGCGCGTCACGACGACGGCCTCGAAGTCGTCCGTCGCGGCGGCGACCGGTGAACTGACGCTCCACCTCGCGATGGTGTCGTCGGCCGCGAAGTGCGCACCAGGACTCACCGGCACGAGCGGTCGGCTGGCCACCTTCGACACCGGCACCGGGTCCCTCACCCTGCCGGCCGGGGTCAGCGGGATCGCGTGCCTCGAGATGGGCCTCGACGCCGACGCCCCGCAGACCGTCGCCGGTGCCACCACCGACTTCACCCTCACCGTCACCGGAACGCAGGTCTCCGCATGAACCGCCGCCTCCGACTCCTCGTCACCGTGCTGCTCACCGCCGTGTTCGTCGGTGGCACCTCGAGCGCCGCGTGGGCACTGTGGAGCGCGTCGGGCACCACCGCGGCGAGCACCACCGTCGGCACGGTCACGGCGTCGATCAGCGGCACGAGCGCCCTCACCACGGCGTTCTCGTCGAGCGTCACCTCGACGACGAAGCCGATCACCCTGACCGACTCGGGCACCCTCGCCGGCACCGCCACCACCACGGTCTCCGTCGTGTCCGGCAGCTCGACCGCACTCGCCAAGGCCGTCACCGTCGTCGCCTGGCCGGTCGCCTCGACCGCGGGCTGCACCACGAGCACGGCCGTGGGCTCCGGGTCCGTCACCGGCACCTGGGCGTCGCTGCCGAGCATGAGCGCGAAGCTCGCCGCCGGTGCCTCCGCCGTCTGGTGCACGCGCAGTACCCTGCAGTCGTCGGCCCCGGCTGCCTCGACCGCCAAGGTGAACGTCAACCTCACCGTCACGAGCGGCACCTGGACCTCGGGCGTCGTGGCGGGCGGCTTCACCCTGACCACCCCGGCTGCGGTCGTCGACACGACCCCCGCGCTGGTCTGCACCGACCACGGCGGTTGGTACGTCGAGATCCGGTGGGACGCCGCGAACCGCCCGATGGACACCTGGTACGGGGCCTTCGTCGGCTCGACCCCGGTCGGACAGAAGGCACAGGACTACTCCGCGTTCATCACCATCGCACCGACGGACGTCCCCGCGAGCGCCGGCACCTCCGGCACGTTGACCGTCACCGTCAAGGTGCTCGACAGCGCCGGCAACCCCACGAGCACCGTCGCGGGCACCGGCAAGGTCACGCTCTTCACGCAGGACAACGGGGCGGCGATCCGATGCGGCGCATGAGCACCCCCACCCCGCGGTCCGGCTGGCGCGCCGTCGTCCACGCCGTCGTGCTCGGCCTCAGCACCGGGCTCCTGCTGCTCGTCGCTGCCCTGGCGGTCGTGCTGATCGTCGTGCCGAAGGCCACGGGCTCGATGCCGCTCACCGTCCTGACGCAGTCGATGGAGCCGACCCTGCCCCCGGGGACCCTGCTCGTGGTCCGTCCGACCCCGATCGACGACATCCGGGTCGGCGACGTCGTCACCTACCAGATCGTGTCCGGCCAGCCCGCGGTCGTCAGCCACCGCGTGGTCTCGGTGTCGTCGTCGTCGGACGGCGAGCGGACCTTCGTGCTCAAGGGCGACAACAACGCCGAGGCCGACCCGGCACCGGTCACCGCCGTGCAGATCCGTGGCGTGGTCTGGTACTCCGTGCCGGAGATCGGCATCGTCAACCAGGTCGTCAACGGGTCGCGGAGCTGGCTCGTCCCCGCGGTCGCCGGCGTGCTCCTGACCTACGGGGCGGTCATGATGACCGCGGGCTTCGTGAGCGCCGCACGCCGTCGCCGCGCCGACACCAGCCGCGCCGACACCCGCCGCGTCGGCACCAGCCACGGACGACGCAGCGCAGCGCACCACGTCGAACGGACCACCACCGAGACGACGACCACCACCCGGTCTAGGCTCGGTGGACGTGACGGACGGAGTGCAGCGGGCGCGGGAGCTCCTCGACGCAGCGGCCCGACGGCTCCGCGCCGCGGACGTCCCGGACGAAGCACTCGGCGAGTACGTGCAGCCGAAGGCCGTCCTCGGGATCCGTCGTGACCCGACGATGCGGCCCCTCGGTCGGGTGTGGCGGGTCGGGGCACTCCTGATCGGGTCGTCCCCCGAGACCGCCGGCCGCGTCTGGGCCACCGGGTCGATCACCCGCGTCACCGAACCCGGTCGGTCGCAGTACCAGTCGGTCTCGGCCGAGGTCCGTCGCGCCTACCGAGCCGCCGCCGCGAAGGGGCACTTCAGCGCCGGTGACACGGTGAACCACGGCGCCGCCCCGATCCCCGTCGACGACTCCCTGCTCGACGCCGAGGGCGTGCTCGTCGTCATCGACGACGTGCCGTCGGTCCGGTGGTCCCCGACGGCCGGCGCCGCCGTCCCCCTCGCCGACTACCTGGACGACCGCGTCGGGCTGCTCGTCGATCCCCCGCGGGGCGCGACCGACTGACGCGGCACCGGGCACGGGCCCTGAGCCGGCCGACCCCACACGGCACACGGTCCACCGGACGCGATCCGGGCCTCCAGGCCGACCGGACCGACCACGCGCCTGTCGCGACGTCACCCGGTCCCGATAGTGTCGGGACGTGAGCAACGAGGCATTCGACGACCGCTACGAGCTGCGCGAGTTCGCGCCCGGGACGGACGACAAGGGGGCACCGAACGCCGAGACGGCAGCGTGGATGCAGGCCGTCGGGATGGGCTTCCACGAAGCCGACCCCGACCCCGAGGGCGCGGCCCGCATGGCGTCGTACTTCATCGCCGACGAAGAGACGTTCCTCGGGGTCTACGTGCGCGAGCCGTTCCCGGGGTCCGTCGACGAGACGTGGCCGGCCGGTACCTTCACGTGGTTCCGCAAGGCGCTGAGCTGGGGCGACGGCTCCTCCGTCGACACCCAGGCGATCTCCGCGGTCACCGTCCGCCCGACCGAGCGTCGCCGCGGCATCCTGCGCCGGATGATGACGCACGCGCTCGAGCGCGGGGTCGCCGAGGGGTACGCCGTCGCGTCGCTGACCGCGTCCGAGGGCACCATCTACCGCCGCTTCGGCTTCGGCTGCGCCATCCGCGAGCGTGCCGTGCACGTGCGCCGCGAGCGTGCGCTCCCCCTGCTCGCCCCGACGTCCGGCACGGTGTCGGTCGTGACGCCGCAGTGGCTGGCCGACGGCCCGGGCAAGGCGGTCTTCGACCGGTTCCACGTCCGCACCCCCGGCTCGATGGTCCGCAACACCGGCACCTGGCCGGTCGCGTTCGGCCTGCTCGGCCACGACGGGCAGAAGGCGAAGGACGTCCGTGCGGCGGTGCACCGTCCCGACGGCTCCGACGAGATCGACGGCTACGTCACCTGGCGCGTCAAGGAGGACCGCGGTTCCGACACCGCGGTCGAGATCGTCGACCTGGTGTACGCGGACGACCAGGCCTACACCGCTCTGTGGGAGTTCCTGCTCTCGGTCGACCTCAACGACGTCGTGAAGTACAACCGCTCCCGCCTCGACGACCCGATCGTCGCCGCGCTCGGCGACAACCGTGCGTACGACGTCGACCACGAAGAGGACCACGTCTGGCTGCGTGTGCTCGACGTACCGGCGGTGCTGGCCTCGCGGCCGTTCGCCGTCGACGGGTCCCTGACACTCGGGGTCACCGACGCGCTCGGCTTCACCACCGGCACGTACCGCCTCGACGTCCAGGAGGCCCGTGGCACCGTCACGCGCGTCGCCGACGACGTCGACGTGGCCGGGTCCGACGTCCAGCTCGACGTCGCGGAGCTCGGTGCGCTGCTGATCGGCTCGGTCTCCCCCGTCACGTTGGCCGCCGCGGGGCTCGTCCGCGCTGCGGACCAGGCGTCGGTGGAGCTGCTCCGCGCGATGCTGCTGCCGCCGCGGACGCCGCACGGCATCACGTACTTCTGACGGACGTCGCCCGCGTGGTGGGGCGCGAGCGGAGGCGGCTCTACGCCCGGCGTCGCACCCGCGGGTCGACGAACGCGTAGACCACGTCGACGATGACGTTCGCCGTGACGATCAGCAGCGCCGAGAACACCGTGAAGCCGACGACCACCTGCAGGTCGAGGGTGTGCACCGCGTCGATGAGCAGTGCACCGAGGCCCTGCATCGAGAACACCTTCTCGGTGATGACCGCACCGCCGAGCAGCGACCCGAGGTCGAGCCCGAACAGCGTCACCACGGGCAGGATCGCCGTCCGGAGCCCGTGCCGCACGACGACCTGGCGCTCCCGCAGCCCCTTGGCCCGGGCGGTCCGCACGAAGTCCTGCGACATCGACTCGAGCATCTCACCACGGGTCAACCGGGCGTAGATCGCAGCGCTGATGAAGGCGAGCACGCACCACGGCAGGATCAGGTGGGTGAACCAGCCGACCGGGTCGTCGCTGAAGGCCACGTACCCGCTGGTCGGCAGGATCCCGAGCACGAAGCCGAAGAGCAGGATGCCGAGCAGCCCGACCAGGTACGCCGGGGACGAGACGCCGGCGACCGCGACCGTCATCACGGCCCGGTCGACGAAGGTGCCGCGGCGCAGCGCCGAGACGGTGCCGCCGAAGACCCCGGCGACGAGCCACAGCACGGCGGCGCCGACGGCGATCGAGGCGGTGACGGGCAGGCGCGCCAGGATCAGCTCGGTGACGCTCTCGTGCAGCTGGAACGAGTACCCGAAGCACGGCGCCGCGCACTCGATGACGCTGTTGCCACTGCCGAAGGTCCGGCCGGCGAAGATGCCGCCGAGGTAGGCGCCGAACTGTGCGAGCCAGGGCTTGTCGGTACCGAGGAACGCCTGCACCTCACGCAACCGGTCGGCGGTGCAGGGCTTGTCGCAGATCGCCCGAGCCGGGTTGGTCGGCAGGAGCATGAAGAGCGCGTACGTGATGGCCGCGACGACGAGCAGCACGACGGCGGCCCCGAGCACGCGGATCGCGAGGAACCGCAGGGTGGCGGCGTTCACGCGGTGCCCCCTCGCGGGTCGAGGGCGTCGCGCAGGGCGTCACCGAGCACGTTGAAGGCGAGGGTGATGAGGAACAGTGCGGCTCCGGGGAACACGAGGTACATGGGATCGGTCTGCACCCAGCCGATGGCGTCGCCGATGCTGCGACCCCACGACGGCGTCGGCGGGTTGACGCCGACGGCCAGGAACGAGAGCGCGGCCTCGGCGCCGATCATCGACGGGATCGAGATGGTGGCGTAGACGGTGATCGTCGCGGCGAGGTTCGGCAGCAGCTGCGTGCGGATGACGTGCCAGCGCCCGGCGCCCATCGCGGTGGAGGCGACGACGTAGTTGCGGCTGACGAGCGACAGCGTCTGCCCCCGCACGACACGGGCCACGGCCGGCCAGCCGAAGAACCCGATGACGAGCACGACGAGCACGGGCTTCGGGAACGTCGACGGCACGATCGCGGTGAGGGCGATCATGAACACGAGCGACGGGAACCCGAAGATCACGTCGACGACCCGCGAGAGCACCCGGTCGTACCAGCCACCGAAGAACCCGGTCGTGACGCCGACGAGCACGCCGATGACGATCGACACCAGGGTCGCGGCGAGTCCGATGCCGAGCGAGGTCCGTGCACCGTACGTGACGATCGAGAACAGGTCACGCCCGGTCAGGGGCTCGACGCCGAACCAGTGCTCGCCGCTGATGCCGCCGCCGGCGCCCCGGGGTGCACCGAACGAGTTGAGCGCGTCGATGTCGTACGAGTACGGGTCCTGCCCGGACGCCTTCGCGATGAGCGGGGCCGCCACGGCGACCACCAGGAACACCGCGATGACGACGGCCGAGGCCACCGCCCAGCGGTCCTGCCGGACGCGTCGCACCACGGCCCGGAAGCCGGTCGTGCGGCCGGACGGTGCGACCGGTCGGTCGACGACGTTGGCCGTCACGAGGCCACTCCTTCCCACGCGCGCCACGCCTCGCGGCGAGCGGCCTGTCGCACGGGATCGGCGACGGGTGCTGCGGCGAGGAGCATGCGCGTGTAGTCCTGTTGCGGGTCGTCGAGCACGGCGTCGGTGCTCCCCCGCTCGACGACCCGGCCGTCGCGCAGCACGATCACCTGGTCGGCGAGCTGGCGGACGACGGCGAGGTCGTGACTGATGAGCAGCATGCCGAAGCCGAACTCCCGCTGCAGCCCGGCGAGCAGGTCGAGCACGGCGGCCTGCACCGTCACGTCGAGTGCCGAGGTCGGTTCGTCGGCGATGAGGAGTGCCGGCCGCAGTGCGAGCGCACGTGCGACGGCGACGCGCTGCCGCTGTCCGCCCGACAGCTGGTGCGGGAACCGCTCCGCCCACGTCGGGTCGAGCTGGACGGCGGTCAGCAGCGTTCGGACCCGCTCGGCGCGGTCGGCGGCGGAGTCGGTACCGTGCACGAGCAGCGGTTCCGCGATGCTCCAGCCGATGGTCTGTCGCGGGTTGAGCGACGACGCCGGGTCCTGGAACACGATGCCGACCCGACTGCGCAGCTCGCGCAGTCGTCGTCCGCGAGCGGTGCGCAGGTCGCTGCCGTCCACCTCGACCGAGCCGGCGACGACGGGCACCAGCCCCGCGAGCGCACGCCCGATCGTGGACTTGCCGGAACCGGATTCGCCCACCAGGCCCACGGTCTCGCCGGCGTGCAGGTCGAGGTCGATGCCGGACACGGTCGGTCCGCCCCGGCGCGAGTACCGCACGGCGACGTCGCGCAGGCGCGCCACGGGCGGCCGGGAGGCGCGGCTCGCCGCTGCGGGGCCGGCCTGCGCCCGTCCGAGACTCGCCGCTGCGGACAGATCGCGGCCTTCGGAGGCCGCATCCTGTCCGGCAGGCCGAGTCTCGGTCGACGCGAGCGGCTCGTCGGAGGCGGGGCGCGCCTCCAGGCTGGGGACGGCCGCCAGGAGCTCGCGCGTGTAGTCGGCGGTCGGGTGGGCGAAGACCTCGGCGACGGTGCCGTGCTCGACCGGGTCGCCGCGGCGCAGCACCAGCAGGTCGTCCGCGACGTCCGCGACCACGCCCATGTCGTGGGTGATGAGCAGCACGGCGAGGGAACGCTCGCGGCCGAGCCGCCGCAGCAGGTCGAGGATGCCGGCCTGCACGGTGACGTCGAGCGCGGTCGTGGGTTCGTCGGCGAAGAGTGCGACCGGGTCGCCGGCCAGGGCCATCGCGATCATCGCGCGCTGGAGCTGGCCGCCGGAGAGTTCGTGTGGGTAGGCCTTCCGGATGCGCTCCGGGTCGGTGAGCCCGGCGTCACGGAGCAGTTCGTCGACGCGTGCCCGGACCCCGGCGCGGTCGAGCCCGGTCGGGTGTGCCCGGACGGCCTCGGCGATCTGCGTGCCGATCGAGAGGACCGGCGTGAAGGAGTTCATCGGCTCCTGGAACACCACGCCGATGCCCGCACCCCGGACAGCGCGGACCGTCTCGACGGGGGCACCGATGAGTTCCTCGCCACGGAACCGGGCGCTGCCCGACACCGAGGCCTGCGGCGGCAGGAGCCCGAGCACGCTCATGGCGCTGACGGACTTGCCCGAACCGGACTCCCCCACCAGGGCGAGGACCCGGCCGGGCGTCAGGTCGAAGGAGACGTCACGGACGACGGGCTCCGCGTCACCGAACGCGACGCGGAGCCCCTCGACCTGCAGGATCGGTTCGGTCACTGCTCGAGCGAGACCTTGAGGTAGTTCGGGTACGCGGGGAAGTCCGCGATCTGGAAGTTCTGCACGTTCGAACCGGCGAGGAAGGACTGCTTCGCGTAGATCAACGGCACGACCGGGGCGTCGGCCATGATCTTCTGGTCCGCCTGGGCCCAGAGCTTCTGCGCGTCGTCCTGGTCGACCGTGGAGCTCGCCTTCGCGATGAGGGCGTCCACCTCGGGGTTGCTGTACTTCGAGACGTTGTAGCCACCGCCGCCGATCTGCGACGAGTCGTAGAGGGGCTGCAGGTTGGCGTTCGCACTCGGGAAGTCCGGCTGCCAGCTCGACAGCGACAGGTCGAAGTCGGTGCCGTTGGTGGTCGCCTGGGTGAAGGAGTCGTAGTCGAGCGGCTTGAGCGTCACGGCGATGCCAGCGCGCTTCAGGCCGGACTGCAGCGCCTGGGCCTGGGCGAGGTAGGTCGGGTCGTTCTGCGTCACGAGGGTCAGCTTCAGGCCCGTGACACCGGCCTCCTTGAGCAGCTGCTTCGCCTTGTCGACGTCGCCCGTGGCCTTCGTCTCGTACAGGTCGTAGTCCTGGCGACCGGCGATGCCCGGGGTGATGAGCGTCGAGGCGTACGAACCGGCGATCGCGCCGCCGGCGGCGATCCGGAAGGACTTGCGGTCGACCGCGTACTGCAGCGCCTGGCGGACCTTGAGGTCCTTGAGCTCACCGCGCTGCGTGTTGATCGCCATGTAGCTGATCGGGCCGGCCTTCGACGTGGCCAGGCGTTCCTGGGCTGCCGGGTTGCTGCGCACCTGGTTGAGCTCGGCGGCACCCAGGTAGATGGCGCCGAACGAGTTCTTGGCGTCCCCGTTGTCCGCGATCAGCGTCTGCGTCACCGTGGACTGGTCCTGGCTCTCCTTGAAGACGATCTTCGACGGGCCGGCGGTGCGGACCTCGTCGGTCTTCGCGCTCCAGTTCTCGTTGCGGACGAGCGTGACCTGCGAGCCCTGCGTGTTCGACTGCACCTGGTACGGACCGGACGCGACCGGCTTCAGGTCGTAGGCGCCGGTGTCCTTGCCGTCACCCTCGGGCACCGGCGTGAAGGCCGGCATCGACGCGAGCCACGGCCAGTCGCCGTACGCGTCGTTCAGCTTGAAGACGATGGTCTTGTCGTTCGGGGTCTCGATGCTGTCGAGCGACTCGCCGTCGAACGGACCCTTGTAGTCGGCACCGCCCACCAGGAGCGACTTGTGGTAGCTCAGGCCACCGCTCAGCGTCGGCGCGAACGAGCGCTCGATGCCCCACTTGATGTCCTTCGTCGTGATCGGCGTGCCGTCCTGGAACTCGACGCCGTCCTTCAGCGTGTAGGTCCAGGTCTTGCCGTCGTCGCTCGAGACCCCGGTGTTGGTCGCCAGGTCGGGGACGACCTTCGCCGTCTTGCCCGGTTCGACGTCCCACGTGGTGAGCCGTCGGGCGACGAGGCCCAGCGACGTGATGCCGAGGCTCTGGCTGGTCGCGGGGTCGAGGTGGAACGAGGTCTGCGGCGTCAGGATGTTGAGCGTGCCGCCCTTCGCCGTGCCCTCGGCGCCGTCGTCGGACGAACCCCCACCCGAGCAGCCGGTCAGGACCAGGGCTGCTGCTGCGGCGACGGCCGCGGTGATCGTCAGGCGGTTGGGGCGTCTCATGACGGTGCTGCTCCTCGGGGAAGGGGGTCGCGATCGCGGTGGCGGTCGCTGCGACGGCGGAACGGTTCACCCGCCGGGCGGCGTCCATCCTGACACCGCGACGGTGGCCCGTCCGAATCTCGCGCGCCTCGGACGACGCACGACGAAACATTGCAAGCGCCGCACGCCGTCCCGCTATTCCCGATGCGTTCGCACAGCGGTGCGTCAGCGGTCGAAGAGCCCACCGAGGAAGTCGTTGCCGAGGTTCGATGCCTGCTCGCCGAGACCTGACGCCTGCTCGCCGAAGCCCGCGGCCTGCTCGCCGAACCCGCCGAGGAGCTGCTCGCCCTGACCGACGAGCCCCTCGACGCCACCACCGAGGTCACCGAGCCCGAGGTCGCCCATGCCCGAGGCGATGCCCTCGAAGTCCACGCCGAGGTCGGCGGCCCCTGCCAGGACCGGCCCGGCGGCGGCGCTCAGCACCGCTCCCCCTGCCACCGCGGCGGCGAGGCCACCGAACGCCATCGCGCCGGCGCCGACCGCTGCACCACCGGCGAAGGCGCCGCCACGGCCCCGGCCGGGACCCGACCGACCCGAGCCGCCGGAACCGCCGAGGACCCGTCGGACCAGACCCGGACGCGACATCTCACCGCGGGTCATCGCACGGGCCATGCCGCCCGCCGAGTCGTCGCGCAGGTGCTCGTGGGGCGGGAGCTCGGAGTTGAGGCGGTCGCGGACCTGCTGGCGCTGCGCGGGGGTGAGCCGCGCGAAGGCGTCGTGGTGGACCTGTTCGAGCTGCTCCGGCGACGAGGTGCGGAGCAGGTAGTCGTACTTCGCCAGGGCGACCTTGTCGGCGTCGGCCCCGTGCTGCGGCGTGCCAGCGTTCTGCTGCGGCTGGCCGTACTGCGCCGGCTGCGGCTGGCCGTACTGCTGCGACTGGCCGTACTGCTGCGGCTGCGGCTGGCCGTACTGCTGCGGCTGGCCGTACTGCTGCGGCTGCGGCTGCTGCTGGTTCCGGTCGTCGCCGGTCAGCTTGTCCGCGGCGCTGCGCACGATGCCGCGCCAGTCGGTCCCATCCTGCTGCGCTCCGCCGGGTGCCGTTCCCCCCTGCCCACGCTTCTGGAGCTGCTTGTCGATGGCCTTGGAGGCCATGCCGAGGATGCGGTTGAGGTTCGCCATGCCCCGACCTTTACGTCCTCACATGTGAGCGACCGGCACCGAGCCGGGGGTTCGCCAGGGCATCCGATGGGGATCCCCTGTGAGAACCGCCCTGCATTCGAGCGGACACATCCACGTGTCGCGAGCTTGCTCGTGACCGTGGTCAGGCTCCTGATCGACCTGTCCCGCAAGGACTCAGGACCCGGGCGCCCCGCATCGCAGCCGGTGGTGCGGGGCACCTGTCCATCGCGTCAGGACAGGATGCGCGCCAGGAACGCGTTGCGGAACCGCCCCGTGGGGTCGAGGTCGCGGGCGAGCGCGGCGAAGTCGGACAGCCGCGGGTACGCCTCGTGCAGCCGCTCGGCACTCGCGGCGGAGACCTTGCCCCAGTGCGGCCGCGGGTCGAACCGTGCCAGGACGTCCTCGATCCGGGCCACCGCCACGGCCACGGCGGCGGGGTCGCGACGGAACGTGAAGTGCAGGCCGACCGACTGCCGTCCGGACGACGGCGCGAGCCAGGCGGTGTCGGCTGCGATGGTGCGGACCTCGGCGGCGATGAGGATCGGGGCGAACAGCGACGCCAGCGGTCGGAGCGACTCGAGGGCCGCAACGGCAGACGCCGCAGGGATCAGGTACTCCGCCTGGATCTCGGCCCCGGTCGACGGGGTGAACGAGGACCGGAAGTGCGGCAGCCGCTCGGACCACGGCCCCGGCACGCCGCCCTGTTCGGTGACGCCGGCGGGGTCGTTCTCGCCCGGGTGCACCGGACCCGAGGCCGCTCGGGCCCCCAGGGCGACGAGGTCGACCGTCGGTGCGGCCTCGTCGACGCGCTGCTTGACCCAGACCTGCCGGGCGCCGCGGTCGTCGAACGACGTGAACATCGACACCGAGTACGCGTCGCACATCACCTGGTCGAACTGCTCGGCGACGGCGTCCCACGGCAGGTCGAGGTGCACCGTCGTGGCGACCTGGAACGTCGGCTCGATCGCGAGCTCCACCGCGGTGACGACGCCGAGCGCGCCGATCCCCACCCGGTGGGCGTCGAGCAGCCCGTCCGGCGACGAGGCGTCGACGTGCGCGAGCTCACCGGAGGCGCGGACGACGTCGAGGCCGACGACCGCCTGCGCGAGCGACGGGTTCCGCACGCCGGAGCCGTGCGTTCCCGTGGCGACGGCCCCGGCCGTGGAGATGTGCGGCAGGGACGCGAGGTTCCCGAGGGCCCAGCCACGGGCCTCCAGACCGGCCGCGACCTGGCTGTGCGTCATGCCGGCAGCGACCCGTACGACGCGACGCGACGTGTCGATGTCGAGCACGGGCGGCAGGTCCGACAGCGACACCTGGACGGCATCGGTGTCGGCGATGGTGTTGAACGAGTGTCGCGAGCCGAGCGCCGTCAGGCGCGGCGTCGAGGCGACGAGCTGCTGGAGCTCGTCCACCGACGTCGGCCGCGCCAGCGCCGAGGCGCGGTAGGTGACGTTGCCCGCCCAGTTGGTGCGGGTGCGCTCGGCCGCGATCACGTCGCTCATCGTGGTGTCCTGACTCCTCAGAAGCCGCGGTCGAGACGGTGCCACGTCTGCTGGAGACGCAGCTCGTCGCGGAACCCGCGTGCGGTGGTGTACTCGTCGATGACCAGGAACTCGGTGCCGACCATGGTCGCGAAGTCCTCGACGACCTGCAGGCCGACCGCCGTCGTCATCACGGTGTGGTGGGCGGCGCCGGCGGTGAGCCAGGCCTCGGCGGCGACGGGGAACGACGGCCGGGGCTCCCAGACCGCGCGGCCGACGGGCAGCTTCGGCAGGGCCTCGGTCGGGGGCACGACGTCGACGACGTTGGCGGTGAGGCGGAAACCGTCGCGGGTGTCGGACAGCGCGACGACGACGGCCTCGCCGGAGTCGGCGGTGAAGACCAGGCGGACCGGGTCGTCCTTGCCACCGATGCCGAGGGGGTGGATCTCGAGCGTCGGCTTCGTGGCGGTGAGCGTCGGCGAGACCTCGAGCATGTGCGCCCCGAGGATCTTCTCGGCACCCGGGGTGAGGTCGTAGGTGTAGTCCTCCATCAGGGAGGCACCACCGGGCAGGCCGGCACCGGCGACGTTCATCGCGCGGACCAGGACCGCCGTCTTCCAGTCGCCCTCGGCACCGAAGCCGTAGCCGTCGGCCATCAGGCGCTGCACCGCCAGGCCCGGCAGCTGCTTGAGCGAGCCGAGGTCCTCGAAGTTCGTGGTGAACGCGGCGCTGCCGTTCTGCTGCAGGAGCGTCCGGAGGCCGATCTCGATCGCGGCACCGTCGCGGAGCGCGGCGTGCCGTTCGCCGCCGGCGCTGCGGAGTGACGGGTCCACGTCGTAGTCGCGCTCGTACGTGGCCACGAGCGCGTCGACCGCTGCCGTGTCCGCTTCTGCGGCCTCCACCGCTGCCGCGAGCTCGTTGACGGCCCACGTGTTGACCTGCACGCCGAGCTCGATCTCGGCCTCGGTCTTGTCGCCCTCGGTGACGGCGACGTAGCGCATGTTGTCGCCGAAGCGGGTGAGCTTCAGCTCGCGGACAGCGGCGGCACCGGCGGCGGCACGGGTCCAGTTCGCGACGCGCTGCTGGACGCGGGGGTCCGAGACGTGGCCGACGGCCGTGGCGTGCCGGACGCCGAGGCGGGCCAGGGCGTAGCCGAACTCACGGTCGCCGTGCGCGGCCTGGTTGAGGTTCATGAAGTCGAAGTCGATGTCCGCCCAGGGCAGCGTGACGTTCGCCTGCGTGTGCAGGTGCAACAGCGGCTTGGTCAGCGCCTGCAGGCCGCCGATCCACATCTTGGCCGGGCTGAACGTGTGCATCCACGTGGTGACGCCGATGACCTTGTCGTCGGCGCTCGCCTCGATGAGCGCCCGGCGGATGCCGTCGGCGTCCTTGAGCACGGGCTTCCAGACGAGCTTCACCGGCAGGTGCCCGGCGAGTTCCGCGTGGACCGCCTTGCTCTGCTCCTCGACCTGGCGCAGGGTCTCCTCGCCGTAGAGCCCCTGGGAGCCGGTGAGGAACCAGACCTCGTAGCTGTCGAGCGTGGCCTGGGGGTCGACGGTGGTGTCCTGCGTCATCGCATGGCTCCTTCGGGGTTCTGTCCGTAGACGTTCTGGTAGCGATCGAAGAGTCGATCGATGTCGGCTTCGGGGATCGGCACCGCGTCGCCGAGCTGCCGCGAGATGTGGACGGTCCGTGCCACGTCCTCGCACATCACGGCCGCCTTGACGGCGTCCTTCGCGTCCTTGCCGATCGTGAAGACGCCGTGGTTCTGCATCAGGACCGCACGGCTGCGGTGGCCGCTCAGGGTGTCGACGATGCCGTGGCCGATCGAGTCGTCGCCGATGATCGCGAACGGGCCGACCGGGATGGGTCCGCCGAACTCGTCAGCCATCGCCGTGATCACGCAGGGGATCGCCTCGGCGCGGGCGGCCCAGGCGGTCGCGTAGGTCGAGTGGGTGTGCACGACGCCGCCGACCTCGGGCATGTTCCGGTACACGTAGGCGTGCGCGGCGGTGTCGCTGGACGGGCCGTGCTCGTTGCCCCAGCCTTCGGCCGGCACGCCGTCGAGGGTGCAGACGACCTGGTTCTCCGGCGTCAGGTCGTCGCTCGACACCCCGCTCGGCTTGATGACGAACAGGTCCGTCCCTGGCACGCGCTCGGAGACGTTGCCGCCGGTCCAGATCACGAGGCCGTAGCGGACGAGTTCGCCGTGCAGGCGCGCGACGCGCTCCCGCGTCGTCGCCACCGCCTGGCGTGTGGTCTCGTCGATCGCGTCCGTCATCGGGTCACTTCCTCTGTCTGGAGGCGCGGGTCGGCGCCGTCGGTCTGCTCGGTCGGTCCTGTGGTCGCGCCGGGGCGGGTCGCCGCCGCGGCGACGTCCTGCACGGGCAGTGCGGCCCGGTAGCGCTCCAGGTACGTCTGGAACCCGGCGACGTCCGCCTGCTCGGGTTCGGCCACGTGCACGGCGTCCCCGCCGAACACGGTGTCGGACAGGTAGTCGGCGAGCTGCTGGTCGGTGTGCTCGAGGTAGGCGGCGAGCACGGCGATCCCCCACGCGCCGCCTTCGCCCGCGGTCTCCTCGAGCGCGATCGGCACGCGCAACGCCGCGGCGAGGAGCCGCTGCGGGCTGCCGGGCGTGCGGAAGAGCCCGCCGTGCGCGGTCATCCGGTCCACCTGCACCTGTTCGCCGTGCAGGACGTCCATGCCGATGGCCAGGGTCGCGAAGGCTCCGTGCACCTCGGAGCGCACCAGGTTGCCGAGCGTGAAACGTGCGCCGGGGGTGCGGAGCAGCAGGGGCCGACCGTCCTCGACGTGGGTGACGGGTTCGCCGGCCAGGTAGTTGAAGGAGAGCAGGCCGCCGGCGTCCGAGTCGGTGTCGTCGGCGACGGCCTCGGCGAGCAGGGTGGCGTAGACGTCGTCGATGCCGATCGGCGTCGCGCCGGTCCGCTCGCTCGAGGCCTCGGCGAAGCGTCCGAACACCCGGGCCCAGCTCGCGATCTCGCTCGCGCCGTTGTTGCAGTGCACCATCGCCACGGCGTCGCCGGCTGGTGTGGTCACGACGTCGAGTTCCTCGTGCGCGGTGGTCAGCGGCTGCTCGAGCACGACCATCGCGAAGATGCTCGTGCCGACGCTGACGTTGCCGGTGCGCGGGGCGACGGCGTTCGTCGCGACCATGCCGGTTCCGGCGTCGCCCTCGGGCGGGCAGAGCGGTGCGCCGGGTTCGAGTGTGCCGGTCGGGTCGAGCCAGGCCGCGCCCTCGGGGGTCAACTCGCCGGCTTCGGCTCCGGCGACGAGGACCTCGGGCAGCAGGGACCGCAGGTCCGGTACGCCGATCAGGTCCTGCGCGGTGGCGAGCATGGCGTGGTCGAAGTCCTTCGCGCCGGGGTCGCCGGGGCCGCTGTCGACGGGGCCGCCCTCGATCGGGAACATGCCGCTCGCGTCACCGACGCCCAGGACGTTCCGCCCGGTCAGGCGGCGGTGCACGTAGCCGGCCAGCGTCGTGACACCGGCGATCCCGGCCACGTGCGGCTCGTCGTCGAGGACCGCCTGGTACAGGTGCGCGATCGACCACCGCAGCGGGATGTTGAAGCCGAGCGCCTCGCTGAGCCGTTCGGCCGCGGGGCCCGTGGAGGTGTTGCGCCAGGTGCGGAACGGCACGAGCAGCTCGCCCGCGGCGTCGAACGCCAGGTAGCCGTGCATCATCGCGCTCACGCCCACGGCGCGGTACGTGGTCGGGGTGACTCCGTACTGCGCCTCGACGTCGGCCACCAGGGCGGCGTACGCAGCGCGGAGTCCGGTCTCGACGGCGCCGAGCGAGTAGGTCCAGCGACCGTCGAGGTACTCGTTCTCCCACTCGTGGGAACCGGCCGCGATGGGCACGAGGTCCTCGTCCACCAGGCAGGCCTTGATGCGGGTGGAGCCGAGCTCGATCCCGAGTGTGGTGCGGCCGTCCACGATCCGCTGTCGGCGGTCGTCACCCATGCGTTCCTCCAGAACCTCGTCGTCCCCAGTGAGCGCTCACATCCTGGCACGTGAGCGCTCACTCACGCAACGCCGCGGCGCGCCGCCCGTCCGTCCGGTCTGTCCCGCTCGTCCGGTCGTCCGGTCGTCCGGTCGTCCGGTCGTCCCCCCGCCCGCCCCGCTCCCCCGCCCGCGACTGGCTGCCCCCGTCCCGCTCGTCCCGCTCGTCCCGCCCTCCCGCTCGTCCCGCTCGTCCCGCCCTCCCGCCCGTCCCGCTCTCCCGCCAGCCCCACCGGTCGCAACACCCCGCTCAGTTCCCCCGACCGGTCACGAACCGTCGTCCGGCGCATCGGCAGACGACCGTTCCTGACCACTCGACGCCCAACGCACGACGGGTCTTGACCGCGCGACGAACGAGGTCGACGACGACGTGCGACCATCCGCTACCCACCCGCGCAAGTCCTGACCACCCGCCACCCCACACCCGCGCAAGTCCCGACCACCGGCCACCCCACACCCGCGCAAGTCCCGACCACCGGCCACCCCACACCCGCGCAAGTCCCGACCACCCGCCACCCCACACCCGCGCAAGCCCTCGACCACCCGCCACCCCCACCCGCGCAAGTCCCGACCACCGGCCCGCCGACCCCACGACACCCCGAACCGCGGCGCCGGGGACGGTCACGACACCCCGCTGCCTCCCCACCGCGCGGTCACGAGCTGTCGGCTGGAGGTGCGCCGAGCGACGAGTCGTGACCGCACGACCACGGCGGACGGGGTGTCGTGACCGCCCGACCACGGCGGACGAGGTCTCGTGACCGCGCGGTCACGAACTGTCGGCTGGAGGTGCGCCGAGCGACGAGTCGTGACCGCACGACCACGGCGGACGGGGTGTCGTGACCGCACGACCACGGCGGACGGGGTGTCGTGACCGCCCTACGCGCCGACGGTGCTCTCGCGGATGACGAGCGACGGGGTCACGGCCGCCGACGCCGCCGTCCCGCCGTCGATCAGGGCGAGGAGCGCCTGCCCCGCGACGCGTCCGAGCTCCTCGAGCCGCAGGTCCACGGTGGTCAGCGGCGGCCTCGAGGCGAGCGCCATCACGTCCCAGTCGTCGAACCCGGTCACCGCGACGTCTCCGGGCACCGAACGCCCGAGCTCCCGCAGCCGGTCGCACACTCCCCGGGCGATCTGGTCGCTGCCACAGACGATCGCGTCGACGTCGGGCGACTCCCGAGCGAGCACGTCCACCGCCTGCCGCCCCCAGCGCTCCGACCACTCGCCGTACAGCGGGTCGGTGACCAGGTGCGACCCGAGGACCGACGAGGCACCGGCAACCCGTCGTGCCGCGGACCGGTGTCGCGCCGGCCCCGTCACGATCGCGACCCGCTGCCGCCCGAGCGAACGCACGTGCGAGGCGACGAGTGCCGAACCGGCGGCGTCGTCGAGGGTGATCGACACGTCGGCGTCGTCGGTCGAGGGCGTGAAGGCGTAGACGACGGGGATCGACACGTCGATCGGGGGTCGGGCGTCGGCGGAACGGCCGGTCACGATGATGCCGTCGACGCCGCGGGCCGCCAGGGAGCGCAGGTAGTGGGCCTCGCGCACGTGGTCGTCGCGGGTGTCGCACAGCAGGACGGCCATCCGCCCGGCGGACAGGGCGTCCTCGGCGCCGAGCAGCACCGGGATCGAGAACCGGCCGAACGAGTCGGTGGTGATCATGCCGACGGTGTAGGTCCGCCCCGACGACAGCGCACGGGCCCGGGCATCGCCGACGAACCCGAGCTTCTCGGCGGCTTCCTTCACCCGCAGCCGGGTGGCGTCCCGCAGCTGCCCGGTGCCGTTCAGCGCCTTCGACGCGGTGCCGATCGACACCCCGGCGAGCGCCGCCACGTCGGTGATCCGGATCGGCTGACCGGTGCGTTCGAGCGTCACGGCAACCACCTTTCCGACGATCAGGACGTGCCGATGACCTTACACAAAACCGCCGGGACACCCTTGCGCGGCGTGCACCCCGTGTCGTAACGTCCACGGCAGAAACCGTTTTCCGGCTGGCTCGAACCATTCGGACGGCTCCAGTCACATCGCAAGGAGGCGACATGACCACCACGCTCGCGACCGATCGCGGCGCGCACACCGCGACCCCGGTCCTCCCGACCGCCGACGCGCACCTCACGCTCCGGCCGCTGCCGACCGGCGACGCCCGGATCACCGGCGGCTTCTGGGCGCTCCGCCAGGAGCGCAACGGCCGCGACGCCGTCCGCAGCGGCTACCAGCAGCTGGAGACGGCAGGCAACTTCCGCAACCTCCGCATCGCCGCCGGGCTCGAGGAGGGCGAGGCCGTCGGCCCGATCTTCATGGACTCCGACGTGACGAAGTGGCTCGAGGCCGTGGCGTGGGAGTACGGCCGCGCCCCCGCCGAGGACCTGCTCGACCTGCAGCGCGAGGTCACGGCCCTGTACGCCCGGGCACAGGCCGACGACGGGTACCTGGACTCCGTGCAGCAGGTGCGCGGGAAGGGTGAGCGGTACACGGACCTCAAGTGGAGCCACGAGATGTACTGCGCCGGGCACCTGTACCAGGCGGCCGTGGCCCAGCACCGTGCGACGGGCGACACCGGGCTGCTCGACGTCGCGATCAAGAACGCCGACCACCTGGTCCGCACGTTCGGCGACGGCACCGCACCGGACGGCACGCCGAAGACCCGCGACGTCGACGGCCACCCCGTCGTCGAGATGGGCCTGGTCGAGCTGTACCGCGAGACCGGCAACCGTGACTACCTCGACCTGGCGCACTGGTTCGTCGATGCCCGCGGACACGGCATCATCGAGCGCGCCGGCGGCGAGCCGACGTACTTCTCCGACCGGGTGCCGAGCCGGCAGGCCACGACCGTCGAGGGGCACGCCGTCCGCGCCGTGTACCTGGCGGCGGGTGCCGTGGACGTCGCGATCGAGACCGGTGACACCGAGCTCCTCGCCGCGAGCGAGCGCCAGTTCGCGGACATGATGGCGACGAAGGCCTTCATCACCGGAGGCCTCGGCGCACGCTGGGACTGGGAGGCGTTCGGCGACCCGTACGAGCTGCCCACCGACCGCGGCTACGCCGAGACCTGCGCGGCCATCGGCGGGGTGCAGTGGGCCTGGCGCCTGCTGCTCGCGACCGGCGAGCCTGTCTACGCCGATGCGATCGAGCGACTGCTCTACAACGCGTTCCTCGCCGGGGTGAGCCTGGCCGGCACCGAGTACTTCTACGTGAACCCGCTGCAGCAGCGCGACCACGCCCACCAGGACGAGAACCGCTCCCCTGCCCACGGGCGACGCGGCTGGTTCGACTGCGCCTGCTGCCCGCCGAACATCATGCGCACCTTCGCGAGCCTCGACGGCTACCTGGCCACGGCGACCGACGGCGGGCTGCAGGTCCACCAGTACGCCACCGCCGACCTCGGTCCGGTGCGGGTCGAGACCGACTACCCGCACGACGGCCGCGTCCGCGTCACGGTCACCGAGGACGGCCCGCTCTCCCTGGGCCTGCGGATCCCGGCCTGGTCGGACACCACGACCGTCACCGGTCCGGACGGCTCCGCGAGCCCCACGGCGGGGACGCTGCACGTCGTCGACCGCGAGTGGTCGGCGGGCGACACGGTCGAGCTCGTCTTCGACACGACGCCGCACCGCTACGTCGCCGACGCCCGCATCGACGCCGCCCGCGGGCAGGTCGCGATCGAGCGCGGCCCGCTCGTGTACGCGGTCGAGCAGGCGGACCAGCAGGGCTTCACGGTCGACGACCTGACGGTCGACGCGGACGCGCCGATCACCGAGGAGCGCCGCGACGACCTGCTCGACGGCGTCGTCACGCTGCGGATCCCGGGGCACGCCCCGGCCGAGCACGTGCAGCCGGCCTGGCCGTACCAGCGTCTCGACGCGACCCGGTCTGGGCCCACGCGTGCCGGTTCCGACGCGTCGCGGAGCCTGCGGAGCGACGTGGCGGCCGAGCACGTGGGGAGAGGCGCGGATCACGCCGGAGACGCGACCAACGTCGACGACGCGGCCGGTCCGCAGGGCGCCACCACGGGCCTCCAGGACGTCACCGCGACCGCGGTCCCGTACTACGCGTGGGCCAACCGGGGAGCCGCGCCGATGCGCGTCTGGCTCCCGCTGGCGCGGTGACCGGCGTGGACCGCCGTGCGTTCCTCGTCGGCGGCGTCGCCGGCGGGGCCGCCCTCGCCCTGGCCGGGTGCTCCGGCACCCTGCCGAAGGTCGTCGCGAAGCCCGCGAGCTTCGGGAAGAACGCGACCGGCACCGTGCAGGTGTGGTGCCGGTCGGCGACCCAGGCCGGCCTGACGTCGGCCGTCGCCGGGTTCAACAAGGCGAACCCGGAACTGCAGGTCCAGCTGACGCCGGTGCCGGACGCGCAGTACGTGACCAAGCTGGCGACCGCGATCCGCGGGGGTGAGCCGCCGGACGTCGTGGACATCGACGACATCAACTCGCAGCTGTTCATCTTCCGCGAGGCGTTCGCCGACCTGACCGACGTGGTCGAGGGCCTCGACTACTTCGACGCGATCTCACCGGGGCACCTGCGCCTGCTCGAGTACCGCGACCGCTACTACGGCCTGCCGTACCTGGCCGACAACTCGCAGCTGTTCGTGAACACCGAGCTGTTCGACCGTGCGGGCCTCGACGTCGAGGAGTCGACGAAGGACCTGTCCACGCTGCTCGACGCGGCGAAGGCCATCCGGAAGCTCGACGACGACGTGTACGGCTGGTCGATCTCCGGCAACGCCGCGGGCATCATCGGCTTCGTCACGCAGCCGCACGTCTGGGCGACCGGGGTCGACATGATGACCGGCGAGGTGGGATCCCAGCGGGCGGACATCACCGGCAACGAGGCCCTCGAACGGATGCTCGAGTTCTACCGGCAGCTGTGGAAGGACGGGGTGCTGTCGAAGGCGACGTACTCCGACGCCGGCACCACGTGGGGTGCCGACTTCCGGGCCGGCAAGGTGGGGATCTTCCCGACCTCGTACGGGGCGACCGTGCCCGCGGCCACGAAGGCGATGCGGGCGAAGATGCAGACGGTGCTCATCCCGTCGTGGGACGGCCAGCGGTCGTTCTTCGACGGCGGCGACAACATGTGCATCCCGAACGGGGCGGCGAACCCGTCCGGCGGGTGGGCGTTCATGCAGTACGCGAACGGGCTCCAGCAGCAGCAGGCGCTGCCGGACGGCGGGTACTTCCCGACGCGGTCCGACGCCGCCACCCCGGAGTACCGCAAGCGGTTCCCGCTGGCGTACGGGCCGCTCGACGCCATCGACAAGGGCTACGCACCGCAGACGCTGGCGTACAACCTGCTCAACAACCAGCCGTCGTCGCCGTACTTCGCGATGTTCCGCGAGGCCGTGTTCGGGTCGGGGAGCGCTGCCGCCATGCGGACGGCGCAGTCCGACTACCAGCGGATCCTCGACCAGGTGCAGGCCTGAGCCTGCTCCTGCTCCGCTCGTCTCGCTCGTCTCGCTCGTCTCGCTCGTCTCGCTCGTCTCGCTCGTCTCGCTCTTGTTGATGCACAGAGAGGTGCACGCATGTCGACCATCTCCACCCGGCGCCCCGCCGGCCGGACCGGCGCGGGCCGCCCCACCGTGGGCCGCGGCCCGGGGCGTGGCGGCTCCGTCCGGACCCGCAACTCGCTCACCCACCCGCCGCGCACCGGCGCCGTCCTCGTCGCCCCGGCGATCCTGTTCGTCGCCGTCTTCGTGCTCGTCCCGCTCGTGTTCGCGCTCTACATCTCGTTCACGAACTGGCCCCTGATCGGCCCGTACCGGTTCATCGGGCTGCAGAACTACCTGACGCTGTTCCAGGACCCGACGTTCGTGCACGCGATCGGCTACACGCTGCTGTACACGGCGATCGTGACCCTGCCGATCCTGGCGCTCGGGTACTTCCTCGCCGTGCTCGTCCGCGCACGCCGCCGTGGCAGCACGGTGCTGCGGACGGTGTTCTTCCTGCCGTACGTGGTCGGGCTGACGACGCTCTCGTTCATGCTCGTGCTCGAGGCGCAGCCGAACTCCGGGGCCGTCAACATGGTGCTCCGGTGGCTCGGGATCACCGACGGCAGCACCGCGTGGCTCGTGAACGGTCCGCTGGCGACGCTGCTCATCTGCGTGCTCGTGGTCTGGGCGGTGTCCGGGCTGACCATGGTGCTGCTCATGTCGGCGATGCAGGGCGTCCCCGACGAGGTCTACGAGTCGGCGCAGCTCGAGGGGGCCTCCTGGTGGCAGACCGAACGCCTCATCACGTTCCCGATGATCCGCTCGACCGTCGCGCTGAGCGTCATCATCTCGGTGATCGGCTCGCTGCTCGCCTTCAACCAGTTCTACATCCTGACCCAGGGCGGGCCGGGTACCGAGACCACCACGATCGTGAACGCGATCTACAACCGCGGGTTCGTGAACCTGCAGCTCGGGGCCGCGACCGCCCAGTCGATCGCCCTCGTCGTGGTGATCGCCGCCGTGACGGTGTTCCAGTTCTGGGCACTGCGAGAGAAGGACTGACGCCATGAGCACCACGACCTCCCGTGCGGCCCTCGCGGCGCCGGACCTGTCCACCAGGGCCCTGACCACCACGGGTGACGGCCGACGTCGGCGCCACCAGCAGGGCAGCGTCCAGCACCCCCGCGACACCACCGTCAAGCGCACCCTGTACGCGATCGCCGGCATCGGTTCGGCCCTCGTGTTCGGCGTCCCGCTCGTCTGGTCGATCCTGCGGGCGTTCCAGTCCGAGGCCGTCATCACGCAGGCCCCGGACCCGGCGACGTTCTTCCAGCTCGGGTGGCAGAACTTCACCGCCGTGTTCGCCTCGTCCTCGCACCTGCTCACCGGCGTCGTGAACTCGCTCATCGTGTCGATCGCCACGGCGGTGCTGACCGCGGTGATCGCGACGATGGCCGGCTACGGGTTCGCCCGCTTCCGGTTCCGGGGCGCCGGGCTCGTGTTCGGCCTGGTGCTGCTGACGATGATGGTGCCGTTCCAGGCCATCCTCACGCCGCTGTACCTCGAGATGAACGCGATGGGGCTGACGAACTCGCTGCTCGGGCTCGTGCTGTTCTACACGACCGTGAACCTGCCGTTCGGGGTGTTCGTGATGCGGAACGCGTTCGAGTCGATCCCCACCGAGCTCGAGGACTCGGCCTTCGTCGACGGGGCCTCGCGCTTCCGGGTCGTGGTGTCGGTGCTCCGCCCGCTGCTCCTGCCGGGGGCGGCGACCGCGGCGCTCTACGCGTTCCTGGCGTCGTGGACGGAGTTCCTCGGAGCCCTGACGTTCCTGACGAAGGACTCGCTGTACACGCTGCCGGTCGCGCTGCTCAACCTGCAGACCGGGGCGTACGGGCAGGTGTCGTACGGCAACCTCGTCGCCGGGTCGGTGGTGGCGATGATCCCGTGCATCGCGCTGTACGTCGGGTTGCAACGGTTCTACGTCGCCGGGCTGTCGTCCGGGGCGTTGAAGGGCTGACGGTCGGGTCAGCTCGCCGGCGGCGCCCCTCGCACCGTGCGAGGGGCGCCGCCGAGCGCGCCGCCGAGCGCGCCGCCGAGCGCGCCGCCGAGCGCGCCGCGGAGCCGGCGCGGTGCGGACCTCGCACGGTGCGAGGGGTCGCTACGTGCTGCGCCGCACCACCAGCTCGGGCGCGAGCAGCGTCTCGTCGCGGGGATCCCCCTCGACCAGGGCCCGCACGGTGTCGAGCACCCGCTCCCCCATCGCCCGGAAGTCCTGCCGCACGGTGGTCAGCGGCGGCGTGAAGTGCGCGGCCTCGGGGACGTCGTCGAACCCCACGACCGCGATGTCGTCGGGCACCCGCAGCCCCTCGTCGGCGAAGGCGTGCAGCACGCCGAGCGCCATCTGGTCGTTGCCCGCGAAGACGGCGTCGACCGTCCCCACGTCGATGTGCCGTGCGGCCGCGAAGCCGCTCGCCGGGGTCCAGTCGCCCTCGAGCACGACCGGTTCGAGCCCGGCGTCCTGCATGATCCGCACGTAGGTGGCGCGGCGCACCTCGGACTCCTGCGACACGTGCGGCCCGGCGATGTGCACGATCCGGCGATGCCCGCGGTCGAACAGGTGCTGCATGACGAGCGAAGTGCCCGCCGCCTGGTCGATGGCGACGGCGGCGACACTCGGCGCGACCGGGGTCCGGACCGCGTCGCGCTGCACGGCGTTCGACACGACGACGGGCACCGTGACCGGAACGGTGAGCGACGCGAGGGCGTCGAGCACCCGGTTGTCGGCGGCGACCAGCACGATCGCGGCGACGTCCTGCGCGAGCAGCGTGGTGAGCGCCCCGGACAGGTCGGACGGCCGCGGCTCCTCCGGCAGGGTCGACAGCAGCACGTGGTACCCCGCGGATCGCGCGGCCCGTTCGAAGCCGATCGAGGTGCTCGACGGACCGTACAGCGCGTCGCCGGCGGTGATGATGCCGAGCGCCTTGCTCCGCCCACCGGCGAGGGCCCGGGCGGCGGCGCGGGGCCGGTACCCGAGCTCGGTGACGGCGTCGGTGACCTGCGTCCGGTACTGCTCGCGGACGGTCGGGTCGCCGTTGATCACGCGGGAGACGGTCTGGTGGGACACGCCGGCGCGTTCGGCGACGTCGAAGATCGTCGGGGCCTTCCGGCGTTTGCCGCCCCTGCCCTCGGGGGCGGTCGTGGTGCTCACGTGGCCAACCGTACCGCTCGGTCCGGCCGCCGCGGCAAGATCACGAAACGGCGGTGTTGAGTTGACACCCCGTCACGGAACCCACAAGATGTGAGCGCTCACACGAGCGCATCCCGCGGGGCACAGCAGCCCCGGCACCCGACCGCGTCGAGGACGACGCGAAGGAACAGAGGTACTTCGATGATGAAGCGCAGGATCATCGCGGGCGTCGCAGCCGTCGGCATCGCGATCTCGCTGGCCGCTTGCTCGGCCGGCGGCCGTGCGTCCACCGATGGTGGCGGCAGCGGCGACAACAAGGGCGCCCTCGTCGGCGTCGCCATGCCCACCAAGGTCTCCGAGCGGTGGATCAAGGACGGCAACGCCGTCAAGAGCGACCTCGAGAAGGCCGGCTACAAGGTCGACCTCGAGTACGGCGACAACAAGGTCCAGCAGCAGGCCCAGCAGGTCAGCAACATGATCACCAAGGGCGCGAAGGTCCTGATCATCGCGTCGATCGACGGTGGCGCGCTCTCCGACCAGCTCGACGCCGCCGCCAAGGCCGGCATCAAGGTGATCTCGTACGACCGTCTGCTCACGGGCAACGAGAACGTCGACTACTACGTGTCCTTCGACAACGAGAAGGTCGGCGTCGACCAGGCGAACAGCCTGCTCACCGGCCTGGGTGTGCTCGACGCGGACGGCGAGAAGACCGGCGAGAAGGGCCCCTTCAACATCGAGGTCTTCGCCGGCTCGCTCGACGACAACAACGCGGGCTTCTTCTTCAACGGCGCCATGAAGACGCTCAAGCCGTACCTCGAGGACGGCACGCTGAAGATCCAGTCCGGCCAGGACGAGCTGTCCCAGGCCGCGACGCAGCAGTGGGACCCGGCCACGGCCAAGGCCCGCATGCAGAACCTGGTGGCCAAGTCCTACTCGGGCGGCACCACGCTCGACGGCGTGCTCTCGCCGTACGACGGCATCTCGATCGGCATCATCTCGGCGCTCCAGGGCGCCGGGTACGGCACGAGCGACCGTCCGCTCCCGACCGTCACGGGCCAGGACGCCGAGGCCGCCTCGGTCAAGTCGATCATCGCCGGCCAGCAGTACTCGACGATCTACAAGGACACGCGCAAGCTCGCCAAGCAGTCGGTCACCATGGCCGAGGACCTGCTCACCGGCAAGAAGCCCGAGGTCAACGACACGAAGAGCTACGACAACAAGGTCAAGGTCGTCCCGACCTTCCTGTTCCAGCCGACGGTCGTCACGAAGGACAACTACAAGGAAGTCCTCGTGGACTCGGGGTACTACACCGAAGCCGACCTGAAGTAGTCAGGCCCATCTCACGGACCGGAGGCGCGGTGCCAGCTGCGCACCGCGCCTCCAGTCCGTCTCCACCAGCGCGCCCACGCGCGCACGACGGAAAGGCGTCCACATGGCGGACACCATCCTCGAGATGCGGGACATCACCAAGACGTTCCCCGGCGTCAAGGCCCTGCAGGGCGTCTCGATCGAGGTCGAGCGCGGCCAGGTCCACGCGATCTGCGGCGAGAACGGCGCGGGCAAGTCGACGCTCATGAAGGTGCTGTCGGGTGTCTACCCGGCCGGCTCCTTCGACGGCGAGATCCTGCTCGACGGCGAACCCGTGCGGTTCGCGAACATCAACGACTCCGAGGCTGCGGGCGTCGTGATCATCCACCAGGAGCTGGCGCTCAGCCCCTTCCTGTCGATCGCCGAGAACATCTTCCTCGGCAACGAGCAGTCCAAGGGCGGCTTCATCGACTGGAACAAGACGAACCTGACGGCCGCCGAACTGCTCAAGCGGGTCGGGCTGAAGGACAACCCCGTCACCAAGGTCGTCGACCTCGGTGTCGGCAAGCAGCAGCTCGTCGAGATCGCGAAGGCGCTCTCGAAGGAGGTGAAGCTCCTCATCCTCGACGAGCCCACCGCCGCGCTGAACGACGACGACTCCGCGCACCTGCTCGAGCTCATCCGCTCGCTGCAGGCCGAGGGCATGACGGCGATCATCATCAGCCACAAGCTCAACGAGATCAAGGCGATCGCGGACAAGGTCACGATCATCCGCGACGGCAAGACCATCGAGACGCTCGACATGCGGGCCGACGACGTGTCCGAGGACCGGATCATCCGCGGGATGGTCGGCCGTGACCTGTCGAACCGGTACCCCGAGCGCGAGAACCCCGTCATCGGCGAGGAACTGCTGCGGATCGAGGACTGGACCGTCCACCACCAGCTCGACTCGTCGCGCGAGATCATCCACCAGGCCAACCTCAACGTCCGCGCCGGCGAGGTCGTCGGCATCGCCGGGCTCATGGGCGCCGGCCGCACGGAACTCGCGATGAGCGTCTTCGGCCAGTCCTACGGCACCGGCATCAGCGGCACCGTCTACAAGCGCGGCACCCCGATCAAGACGCACACCGTCTCGCAGGCGATCGACAACGGCATCGCCTACGTCACCGAGGACCGCAAGCGCTACGGCCTGAACCTGATCGACGACATCAAGCGGAACATCTCCGGGTCGGCGCTCGGCAAGCTCGCGAACTGGGGCTTCGTGAACTCCTCCGAGGAGACCACGGTGGCGAGCCAGTTCCTCAAGAGCCTCAACATCAAGGCGCCGAACGTCGACGTCGTGACGGGGAAGCTCTCCGGCGGGAACCAGCAGAAGGTCGTCCTGTCGAAGTGGATGTACGCCGACCCCGACGTGCTCATCCTCGACGAGCCGACCCGCGGCATCGACGTCGGCGCGAAGTACGAGATCTACACGATCATCAACCAGCTCGCCGACCAGGGGAAGGCGGTCATCGTGATCTCCTCCGAGCTCCCCGAACTGCTCGGCATCTGCGACCGCATCTACACCCTCTCCGAGGGCACCATCACGGCCGACGTCCCGCGCGCCGAGGCGACGCCCGAGGTCCTCATGCAGTACATGACCCAGGAACGGGAGACCCCTGTCAATGAACGCGCTTAAGTCCGCCGTCGGCTACCTCACCGGGCAGCTCCGACAGATCGGCCTGTTCATCGCGCTGATCGTCATCGTCATCTTCTTCCAGGTGACCACGAACGGCATCACGCTGGCCCCGATCAACGTCTCGAACCTGATCGTCCAGAACAGCTACATCCTCATCCTGGCCATCGGCATGGTCATGGTCATCATCGCCGGCCACATCGACCTGTCGGTCGGCTCGGTGGTCGCCTTCACCGGTGCCATGGCCGGCGTGATGATCACGCAGTGGAACATCCCGTGGCCGATCGCGGTCGTGCTCTGCCTGGTGGTCGGTGCGCTCGTCGGTGCCTGGCAGGGCTTCTGGATCGCGTACTTCGGGATCCCGGCGTTCATCGTGACGCTGGCGGGCATGCTCGCGTTCCGCGGTGCGGCGCAGATCGTCCTGCAGAACCAGCAGATCTCGCCGTTCCCCGCCGGCTTCCGCTCGCTCGGCTCCGGCTTCCTGCCGTCCTTCGGCACCACCGGGTACGAGCCGCTCACGATGATCCTCGGCTTCGCCGCCGCGGCCGTCATGGTGATCGCCGCGTTCCGCGGTCGCATCACGCGTCGCAAGTACCAGCTCGAGAGCGAGCCGTTCGCCTGGTTCATCGTGAAGACGGCGTTCGGCGCCGTGCTCGTGATCTACGTGGCACTCCTGCTCGCCAGCTACAACGGCACCCCGATCGTGCTCGTCGTGCTCGGTGCCCTCGTGGTGATCTACTCGGTCGTCATGCGGAGCGCGGTGTTCGGCCGCCACATCTACGCGATCGGTGGCAACGCCCTGGCCGCGCAGCTGTCGGGTGTGAAGACGAAGCGCGTCACGTTCCTGCTCTTCGTCAACATGGGTGTCATCTCGGCCCTGGCGGGCGTGGTCTTCACCGGCCAGCTCAACCTGGCGGCGCCGGGCGCTGGCAACGGCTTCGAGCTCGACGCCATCGCCGCCGTCTTCATCGGTGGTGCTGCCGTCACCGGCGGCATCGGCACCGTGCCGGGTGCCATCGTCGGTGGTCTGATCATCGGCCTGCTGAACAACGGCATGTCGATCCTCGGTGTCGGCACCGAGTTCCAGTCCCTGATCAAGGGTCTGGTGCTGCTCGCCGCCGTCGCGTTCGACGTGTTCAACAAGCGCCGGGCGGCATCCGCGCGCAAGTAGCGGTCGTGCGTTCGCGCGTTCGCGCGTTCGCTTCGTGAGCAGGAACGGTCGGGTCCTCGATGGGGACCCGACCGTTTCTGCTCACGATCGCGACAGGACGGCCCAACCCCCGGCCGGGAGGCGCAGGGTCCCGTCCCCGAGATCGGCACCGCCCGCCTCGACCTGCGTCGCGTCGGCCACGGGCACCTCGACGGGATCGTCCGACAGGTTCAGGGCGGTCACCACGGCGGCGTCCGCCGTCGCGGTCCGCAGCACCACGGCGGTGTTGGTCAGGTGCACGACGTCGGTGTGCGCGCGGTGCAGCCACGGGTTCCGGCGACGCAGGGCGATGAGCGCCTCGTACGCGTGGGTCAGGTCCGTCGGCTCCGGCACCTCGGCCGGGAACTCCGGGCGGACCGCGTCGTCGCCGCCCTCGCGTTCCTCCTTCACCCCGGCCCAGCCGTACTCGTCGCCCGCGTAGACCACCGGGGTCCCCGCCACCGTGAACAGCACCGCGGCGGCGTGCCCGGCGAACCGGTCCCCCACCGCGCTCGCGATCCGGGTGACGTCGTGGTTGCCGACGAACGTCGTCGGGGCGAAGGTGGGCAGCAGGGCGTCGTGCCGCTCGATCGCGTGCGCGAGCTCGTGGCCGTTGCGGTCCGCGATGCCGTGCCAGATCCCCTGCCACAGCTCGTACTGGGTCAGCGAGTCCATCGTCGAGTCGCGCGCGATCGCCGCCGCGTCACCGTGGATCACCTCGCCGCTGAACCAGGCGTCCGGGAACCGCTCCCGCACCCGCGGCAGCACCCGCGCCCAGAACGCCGGCGGCACCGCGTACGCCGCGTCGAGTCGCCAGCCGTCCACCCCGCGGTCCAGCCAGTGCGTCATGACCTGCACGACGAGGTCCTCGGTGGCGCGGCTGTCGTGGTCGAGCGCGACGAGGATGTCGTGGCCTTCGAACAGCCCGACGGGCACGGGCTCCCCCGGCTGCCACCCGGACCAGTCGATGGCGAACAGGTCGGCGGTCGGCGCCTCCGGGCCGTGGTCGGACAACGCTCGGAAGGCCGGGTGCTCACGGCCGACGTGGTTGAACACCCCGTCCAGCAGCACCCGCACGCCCCGCTCGTGCGCCGCGGAGACCAGGGCGTCGAAGTCGGCGTCGTCGCCCAGGCGCGGGTCGATGCGGAAGTGGTCGACCGTGTCGTACCCGTGGGTCGAGCTCGCGAACACCGGGCCGAGCAACAGGCCGTTCAGACCGAGGTCGACGACGTGGTCGAGCCACTCGGTCAGGCGGTCGAGGCGGTGTTCGAGCGGACGCTCCCCCACCGGTGACGTCGGACGGACCTCGGCGCCGACGAAGCCGAGCGGGTAGACGTGCCACCACATCACGTGCTGGACCCAGGCCGGTTCGGACGGACGGGCAGGGACGGTGTCGGGGTTCACCGCTCCGATGCTGCCAGGCGCACCTGGACCGTGTGCGTGGTCGCTGTGTACCGCCATGCCGAGCAGGACGAGGATGGGGGCCATGGGACGGGCGATCAGGACGGAAGCCGATGCGTCGGCGTCGGAGTCGGCACACGCCGAGCGCACCTGCGCCTCGTGCGGGCGACGGATGCCGTCGTCGGCGGCGCCGGAGGCGAAGTGGTGTTCCGGAGCCTGCCGTCGACACGGCCTCGACGACGTCGACCGGGCTCTGGAGCAGCGCATCGACGAACTGCTCGCGGCACGGGCACGGACCTCGAGCATCTGCCCGTCCGAGGTCGCGCGTTCGCTGGACCCGGACGACTGGCGACCGCTGATGGAGCCGGCACGTCGAGCCGCCCGGCGCATGGTCGCGCGCGGCGAGGTCGAGATCACCCAGGGCGGGTCCGTCGTCGACCCGTCGAGCGCCAAGGGTCCGATCCGCATCCGCCGTCCGCGGTGATCAGGGGCGCGGCGTGCCCGTTTCAGGTGCGCTCGTGGACCGTACGGATGAGCCGTTCGAGTGCGGTCACCAGCGCCCGTGTCTTCTCCTGCGTCACACGCGACGTCGAGTACTGGAAGTTCGTCTTCTCATCGGTCAGGCGCTTGAAGTGCAGGCCGGGTCGCGTGTCCGGTGCGCAGGCCGCGTCGAGCAGGCGTCGAGCGGCGGCGTGGTCGTCGCCGAGGTGGTGGTAGCCGAGGATCGCACCGCAGATCGCGTCCGACGCCGCGATCCCGCCGAGCACAGCGTTCGCGCCGGCGGCCTTCCAATCCGCGTGACTCGTCGACTCGACGTAGAGGAGCGCGACCTCGAGGTAGGACTCCGCTTCGTCTCGGCGCATCGCGACTGCGGCCCTGTCGACGGCGCGCACGCGGGCACCCATCAGATGTACGTCCTGATCTCCTCGCCGAAGACTGTTCGGGCTTCTTCTCGCCACGACCCGACGAGCGGGTCTCCCTCGGCCACGAACCGACGGAGATCAGCGCGGGTCACGTCGAAGACCTGGCACTCGTTGCCGGTCCACCGCCGGACGAGGTCACCGAGGCGGACGACGACGTCGATGTCGACGGTCTGCTCGAAGACGACGAGGAGGTCCAGGTCGGACGTCGGCGTCGCGGTGCCCCGGGCCACTGAACCGAAGATCGAGACCGAGAGGACCCCGGCCCGCGCCGACTCGACGTACGCGCCGATGCGACGTTCGAGTTCGTCGCCGGCTTCGAGTCCGAGTTCCACCGCCGGCCAGAGCAGGTGTTCCCGGTTGACCCGGTAGGCCGAGTGCTGCAGACCGCGCTCGACCTGCACGAGCCCTGCTGCCTCGAGCTTGTCGAGCGCTCGTTTGATGCCGGTGTGCTGCGGAGCGCCCGCGACCCGTGCAACCTGTCGTCCGGTCATGCCGGAATCGGTCCGGGCGAGGACGCGGAGCGCGTCGGCCTGTGTGGCTCCCAGCAGCGTGGCGAGTGGTTGCACGAGTTGCATGTCGAGTCCTCCGCAAGGAGTGTACCGCTCAACGGTACAAGTGGTGCGTTATTGTGCACACTGGACTGGGACCGGGACGCAGTGAGGGAACACGTGTCGTCCACTGTGGGTTGCATCGAGGGATGACTGCAACCGGATCGACCGAACAGACTCCTGCCCGCCGCGAAGCCCTGGTCGTCGGAGCCAGTGGCATCACCGGTTCCGCCCTGGTACGCCACCTGCTCGACCTCGGCTGGGACGTGACGGCACTCTCCCGCCGGCCGCTCGCCGAACAGGGCGTCCGCACCGTCGCGGCCGACCTGCGTGCTCCCGACAGCCTGGCGGCCGCACTCGCCGACGAGCACCCGACCCACGTCTTCTTCACCGCCTGGCAGCGGCAGGACACCGAGGCGGAGAACATCCGCGTGAACGGCGGCATGGTCCGCGACCTGCTCGCGGCGCTGTCGCACGCTCCGCTCGAGCACGTCGCCCTCGTCACCGGCCTGAAGCACTACCTCGGCCCGTTCGAGGCGTACGCCGCCGGCGAGATGCCCGACACCCCCTTCCACGAGGAGGAGCCGCGCCTCGACACCCCGAACTTCTACTACGCGCAAGAGGACGAACTCTTCGCCGCCGCCGAGCGCCAGGGGTTCACCTGGTCCGTGCACCGCTCGCACACCGTGATCGGGCACGCGGTCGGCAACGCCATGAACATGGGCCTCACGCTCGCCGTGCAGGCCACGCTGGCGAAGGAACTCGACCTGGACTTCGTGTTCCCGGGCAGTGAGGCGCAGTGGAACGGCCTGACCGACATGACCGACGCCGGGATCCTCGCCGAGCACATGGTGTGGGCCTCGACGTCGCCCGAGGGTGCGGACGAGCCGTTCAACATCGTCAACGGCGACGTCTTCCGGTGGCGCTGGATGTGGCCGCGCCTGGCCGCGCACCTCGGTGTCGATCCCACGCGCGTGGTGGGCTACGAGGACGCTCCGCGACCGCTCCAGGAGCAGATGGCGCCGTACGAGTCCGAGTGGGCCGGTATCGCCGAGCGCCACGGTCTCGCCGAGGCCGACATCACCCGGCTCGCCTCGTGGTGGCACACCGACGCCGACCTCGGTCGAGCGATGGAGGTCGTCACCGACATGGGGAAGAGCCGCGACGCCGGGTTCACGGCGTTCCGCCGGACCGAGCAGGCCTTCGCGGACCTGTTCGACCGGTACCGGACGGACCGGCTCATCCCCTGATCGGGGAGGTCGCCGATCAGAAGGCGTACCGGATCCGGCACGACGGCAGGTGCTCGGCCACGAGTTCGCGGAAGCGCTCGACGAGCTGCCCCTTCATGCCGGACCGGTAGCGCACGTTCACGGCACCGTTCTGGGACACCTTCTGCTCCTGCAGGTCCGGACGCCACAGCAGGTCCTCGGCCCTGGGGTGCCACCCGAGGTTGACCTCGTGCAGGGGCTGGTTGTGGGTCAGGAAGATCACCTCGGCCGCGAGCTGCGCCTTGGCGGCCGGGGACAGCACGTCGTCGACCTGCCGGAGCAGCTCGGCCCAGTCCGACTCCCACGTCGGCGTGAGGATGACCGGCGAGAAGTTCAGGTGGACCTCGTACCCGGCGTCGACGAAGTCGTTCACCGCGGCGATCCGCTCGGCGATCGGGCTCGTGCGGATGTCGGTGACCTTCGCGGTCTCGTGCGGCATCAGTGAGAAGCGGATCCGGGTCCGGCCCATCGGGTCCCAGTCGAGCAGGTCACGGTTGACGTACTTGGTCGCGAACGACGCCTTGGCCGTTGGGGTCATCCGGAACAGGTCGCAGAGGTCACGGACGTTGTCGCTGATCATCGCGTCGACCGAGCAGTCGCTGTTCTCGCCGATGTCGTAGACCCAGGCTTCCGGGTCGCACTGGTTCGGTTCGGTCTTCGGTCCCTGCTTGGCGATGTTCCGCGCCACGTGCTTCGTGATCTGGTCGATGTTCGCGAACACGGTCACCGGGTTGCTGTAGCCCTTGCGCCGCGGCACGTAGCAGTACGCGCACGCCATCGCGCAGCCGTTCGCGGTGGACGGTGCGATGAAGTCGGCCGAGCGACCGTTCGGCCGCGTCACCAGCGACTTCTTCACGCCGAGCACGAGCGCCTCGGTCTTGATCCGCACCCAGCGCTGGACGTTCCGTTCGTCGCCGTGCACCTCGGGGATGTTCCAGTGCGACTCGACCGGGACGATCTCGGCGTCCGGCCAACGCCCGACGATCTCCTGCCCGCGCTGCAGTTCGAGGGCGGCCGGCTCGGCGTAGATGCGTCGGACGTCGAGCATCGGGCGGACGCGTTCGTGGCTCATCGGCTCCTGTCTACCCGGCACCACCGACGGTGCAGACTCGGACCATGACCGCCGAACCCGACGACCACTTCTTCGTCGTGGACGGCCGACGCTGGCGCCGCACCGACCCCGCCCTGCCCGAGGAACTCGCCGCCGCACTCCGCTCCCACCTGGGGCGCGGGCGGAACGCGGTGAAGACCGCGAAGCGCGCGGGCAACGACGAGGCCCTGGCGGCGGCACGGCACCGGAACGGCTTGGCGAAGCACGGGCTGGGCGAACGCGGCCCCGAGTGGTGGTCCCGCCCCGAGGCCGACCGGATCGCCGACGCCGAGCGCGCCCTCGCCGACCTGGACGCCCTCGACGCCGACTGATCCCTCCCATAACGCCCGCGATGGAGAGCAGAATCGGGCGTACCTGGTCGAAACTTCCGACCGGGTACGCCCGATTCGACCAGGTACGCCCGGTTCGACCAGGCGCGCGACTAAGCCTCGGTGTGGCCCAGGTCGGGCTCGACGAGCAGGCACGCTGTGCGGGAAGCGGCGGCGTGCAGTTCGAGCACGACGAGCTCGTTGCGACCGTGGCGGAGCACCGGCCCCGGGATCGCCAGGGTCTGCTGCGGGCCTCGCGACCAGTACCGACCGAGGCAGAACCCGTTGACCCAGGCGACACCCTTCCGGAACCCGTCGAGCGACAGGTACCGATCGTCCACGGTGTCGAGGTCGAACGAGCCAGCCGCGAACGTCGGTCCGGCGAGCACCTCGCCACCGGTCGGAGCGACCTCGGACAGCGCGGTCATCGCAGCGGGGGCGATCGGATCGAGGGCGAGCGGCGATGCCGTCCACCGGGCCACCCGTGCGCCGTCGATCGAGACGCCGCCGATCAGGCCCTTCGGCTCGCCGATGCGGACGCCGTAGTCGACGCGGCCCTGGTCCTCGACGAGGAGTTCGAGCGTGCCGGTCACCGGCGGCAGGGCGATCGCGCGGTCGTGGTGCTCACGCTCCAGGACCCCGACGACGACACCGTCGGC
This sequence comes from Curtobacterium sp. MCBD17_026, assembly GCF_003234895.2. NCBI lineage: Bacteria > Bacillati > Actinomycetota > Actinomycetes > Micrococcales > Microbacteriaceae > Curtobacterium > Curtobacterium sp. MCBD17_026. Next base: position 2,781,948 of record NZ_CP126281.1, read on the forward strand.
CGACACGATCGCTCGGTCGCGCACCTCGGTGCCGACGGTCAGCACCCCTCCGGCGGGCAGGTCGACCTCGGCGCGGTACGCGACGAAGCCGCTCGCGGCCCCGAGGGAGTCGAAGGTCGGCGGCTCGTCGTGCGCGGACCACGCCGTGAGGGCGGGCAGCAGGGAGCGGAGCGACGCCACGCGGTCCAGGCGGACGGCGAGGTCCGTGGCGGGGGTGACCCGGGCCTCCAGACCGACTCCGTCCGCCGCATCGGACGCGAGTCGACCCGATCCACCCGGCTCCATCGTCGCGGGCAGCGGCGGGACGGGCGCGTACCGCGCGATCACCGAGCGGAACGCGTGGAACTTCTCGGTCGGCCGGCCGGCCTCGTCGAGCGGGGCGTCGTAGTCGTACGACGTCGCGATCGGGCGGTAGACGCCCTTGTCGTTCGCGCCGTTCGTGAAGCCGAAGTTCGTGCCGCCGTGGAACATGTAGATGTTCACCGAGCCGCCGGCGGCGAGCAGGACGTCGAGGTCCTCGGCACTGGCGGACGCCGGCGTGGTGTGGTGGTGCTCGCCCCAGCTGTCGAACCAGCCATCCCAGAACTCCGAGCACATCAGGGGCCCGGTGGGCTGGGCCTGCCGCAGGCGCTCGAGCCGGGCGGCGGAGCGTGAGCCGAACGAACCGGTCTTGTGCAGCGAGGGCAGGGAGCCGTCCTCGAGCATGGTGCCCATCGGCTGGTCGACGCTCGTGAAGGCGACGGTCAGCCCGATGTCGCGGTGCATCTGCTCGAGTGCGCGCAGGTACTCGGGGTCGGAGCCGTAGGCGCCGTACTCGTTCTCGACCTGCACCAGGACGATGGGCCCGCCCTGGTCGATCTGCCGCGGGACCAGCACGGGGGCCAGGTGCTGCAGGTACGTCTCGACCGCTGCGAGGAACCCGGGCTCGTTGCGCCGGACGCCCACGGTGCCGTCCGCGAACAACCAGTACGGCAGACCACCGTTCGTCCACTCGGCGCAGATGTAGGGGCCGGGGCGGACGATGGCGTGCATGCCCTCGGCGGCCACGAGGTCGAGGAAGCGACCGAGGTCCAGGCCACCCGACAGGTCGAACACCCCGGGCGACGGCGCGTGTGCGTTCCAGGCGACGTAGGTCTCGATGGTGTTGAGGCCCATCAGCTTCGCCTTGCGGATCCGGTCGGCCCACAGGTCGGGGTGCACGCGGAAGTAGTGGATCGCGCCGGACAGGACCCGGTGCGGCTCGCCGTCGAGCAGGAAGTCGGTGTCGCCGATGGCGAAGCGCATGGTGTGACTCTTTCGTTGCCGGGGGTGCCGGGCGTGGAGCGGGGCCGTGCGGACGTGTCCGCACGGCCCCGCGGGGATACCTCGAACTACTTCGACGAGACCGTGAAGCCCTGGTCCTTGCCGTACTTGGCGAGGGCCTTCTGCCAGGCCTCGAGGCCGGCGTCGAGCGAGGTGCCGTTCTCGTACGCCTGACCGACGGTGTCGGCGTAGACGCTGTTCGCGTACACCTGGTACGGCAGGTAGGTGAAGTCGTTGTCCGAGGACTTCGACGCGTCGACGAGCACCTTGTTGATCTGCTGGCCGCCGAAGTACTCCGGCTTCTCGTCGAGGAACGCCGACGACTCGAGGTCCGCGGTGGTCGACGGGAAGCCGCCGGACTCCATGAAGACCTTCGTGGACTCCTTCGACGAGTTCAGCCACTTGAGGAAGCCCGCGGCGAGGGCCGGGTTCTTCGACTGCTTCATGACGACCTGGGCGCTGCCGCCGTTGTTCGCGGTCTGGGCGGTGCCGCCGTCGTAGGTCGGCATCGGGGCGACGCGCCAGTCACCCGAGGCCTGGGCGACGCCGGACTCCAGGTTGCCGGGCATCCAGGCGCCGGTGATCAGCGTGGCGATCTCACCGTTGCCGAGCTGCTTGTACCAGTCATCGGTCCAGCCCACCGTCTTCGACAGCAGGCCCTGCTCGACGAGCTCGTTCCAGGTGCTCGTCCACTTCTTGGTGCCCTCGTCCTGCAGGTTGATGGTCACCTTGTCACCGTCGGTGGCGAAGGGGGTGCCGCCGGCCTGGGCGATCATGCTGGTGGTGAAGCCGGCGTCGCCGGAGTCCGCCGCGATGTAGGCCTTCGGGTCGGCCTCGTGCAGCTTCTTGGCAGCGGCGACGTACTCGTCCCACGTCTTCGGCACGGCGATGTCGTGCTTGTCGAAGACCTTCTCGTTGTAGAACAGCGCCATGGGGCCGGAGTCCTGCGGCAGGCCGTAGACCTTGCCGTCGATCGACACCGAACTCCAGGTGCTCTTCGCGAAGTCCTTCTCGAGCGAGTCGAAGCCGTAGCTCGACAGGTCGAGCAGCGACTCGGACAGCGCGAACTGCGGCAGGGCGTAGTACTCGACCTGGGCGACGTCGGGGGCGCCCGAGCCGGCCTTGATCGTGTTCTGCAGCTTCGTGTACTGGTCGGCGCCGGTGCCCGCGTTGACGAGCTTGACCTTCACCTTGGGGTACTGCTTCTCGAACGCCGCGACCTGGGCCTTGGCCGACGGGGTCCACGACCAGTAGGTCAGCGTGCCGCCGTCCTTCAGGGCCTTGTCGATGTCGTCGGCCGAACCGCCGGAGCCGGAGCCGCCGGAGGCGCACGCGGCGAGGGCGATCGCGGCGGTGACGCCGATGGCGAGGGCGCTGAGCCCGCGCCGGAGACGCTTGTTCATGGGAGTGCCTTTCACTTCTTCGTGGAGGGGGTGGTGCTGCTGTGTGCCGGACCGGCCGGCGCGTGGCGGGGTCGCCACGAGCCTGGTGTCCGAGGGGTCAGGCCTTGACCGACCCGGCCGCGAGGCCGGACTGCCAGAAGCGCTGGAGGAAGAGGAACGCGACCACGATCGGGATGATCGTGAGGAGCGATCCCGTGACGACGAGGTTGTAGATCGGCTGCGCGCCGGACCCGGTGGCCTGCGCGTTCCACTGGTTCAGGCCGACCGTCAGCGGGTACCACTTCGGGTCGCTCAGCATGATGAGCGGCAGGAAGTAGTTGTTCCAGGTGGCGACGACCGCGAACAGCAGGACGGTGACGACACCGGGCGCGAGCAGGCGGAGCGCGATGGTGAAGAAGATCCGGAACTCACCGGCGCCGTCCATGCGGGCGGCCTCGAGCAGTTCTGCCGGGATCGCGTCGACCGCGTACGTCCAGATCAGGTACATGCCGAACGGGCTGATCAGCGAGGGCAGGATGATCGCCCACGGGGTGTTGGTCAGGCCGACCTGCGAGAAGAGCAGGAAGGTCGGGACCGCCAGGGCCGTGCCGGGGACCGCGATGGCGCCGAGGACGACGGCGAAGACCGCGCGGCGACCGGGGAACTGGAACTTCGCCATGCCGTAGCCCGCGACGGTGGCGAGCAGGGTGGCCCCGCCGGCACCGACGACGACGTAGAGCAGCGTGTTGCCGAACCACTGCAGGAAGATGCCGTCGTTGTACGTCAGCGTGTCGACGATGTTCTGCCAGAGGTTGAAGTCCCCGCCGAACCACAGACCGAACGTGGAGAGCAGCGACGCCTGCGTCTTCGTGCTGTTCACGAGCAGGTAGAACAGCGGCGCGAACGAGTACACGACGAAGACGACCATGACCGCGGTGAGCAGGCCGGAACGCTTCGGCTTGCGTCCGTCGACGTGCTGCTCCGCCTTCCTGGAGGCCCGGATCGAGCGGGTGCGCGGCGCACGTTGCGTCGTGGTCGCCTCGGTCACCGTGGCCGCTGCGGGCCCGGCGGGGTGCTGGATGGTGCTCATCGGTTCTCCTCGCGGGTGCCGCGGACCTGGACGACGTAGGCGATCACCGCGGTGATCACGCCCATCACGATCGCGACCGTGGCGGAGTAGTTGAACTGCTGTCCGCTGAAGGACAGCGAGTAGGCGTACATGTTCGGGGTGAAGGCGCTGCCGATGACGTTCGGGGCGAGCGTCTTGAGCAGGTTCGGCTCGTTGAAGAGCTGGAAGCTGCCGATGATCGAGAAGATCGTGGCGATGACCATCGGGCCGCGGAGCGCCGGGAGCTTGATCGAGAAGACCGTGCGCATCGGGCCGGCACCGTCGAGCTCGGCCGCCTCGTACAGCTCACCGGGGACGGTGCGGAGTGCGGCGTAGAAGATCAGCATGTTGTAGCCGAGGAACTCCCACGTGACCACGTTGCCGATCGACGTCAGGACCCAGCTCGGGCTGAACGGCTGCAGCAGGTCGATGCCGAGCGCGTCGTTCGCGGCGCCCGTCAGACCGAACTGGTTGCCGTAGATGAAGCCCCAGATCAGAGCCGCGACGACCCCGGGGACGGCGTAGGGCAGGAACACCGCGATGCGGAAGAAGCTCGTCCCCCACAGTCGGGCGCTGTCCAGGGCCAGGGCGGCGACGAGCGCGAGGCCGAGCATGATCGGCACCTGGACGACCAGGAAGATCGCGACCCGACCGAACCCGGACCAGAACTTGGCGTCCTGGAAGAGCTGCACGTAGTTGGCGAACCAGACGAACTGGTTGCCGCCGATGAGCTGGTCGCGGAACAGGCTGAGCCAGAGCGCGTAGCCGATCGGCACGATGAGCATCAGGACCAGGACGACGACGAACGGGCCGACGAACAGCCATCCGGTGAACCGTCCCCGCGGCTTTGGGCGGCGGCCGGCGGGGCGCTCGGCGGTGGGGCGCGGTGCTGCCTCACCGGGGCGCGCTGCGAGCGTGCTCATGTGACTCCTTCGTCTGCTGCGTTCGGGTGGTCGATGTCGGCGGCTCGGCCCGGGCCGGATCAGGGTGTCCGGGCGGTCACCGATGTTGACGTCAACATCGAACGACGCGACGATAGCATGGCAACGTCAACATGCGCTAGCGTCCGGGGAGGCCGACCGCTCGGCCACCTCGATCCGGAAGGAGCGCCAGCGTGACGATGGAGTCCCCCGCCGGCACCCGCCGCGCACCCTCGATGGCCGCCGTGGCCGACGCCGCCGGGGTGTCGATGCAGACGGTCTCGCGCGTCGCCCGGGGCTTCGACAACGTCAGCCCGGAGACCCGCGACCGCGTCCAGCGCGCGATGGAGTCCCTCGGCTACCGGCCCAACCGTGCCGCCCGCGCCCTGCGCTCCGGCCGCTTCCGCACCATCGGCGTGATCATGTTCACGCTCGCTTCCTTCGGCAACATGCGCACGCTCGAGGCGATCGCCGACGCCGCCGGCGTCGCCGACTTCACGATCACCCTGCTGCCCATGGCCTCGCGTACCGAGGCCGGTGTCCGGTCGGCCTTCTCGCGCCTGCACGAACAGGCCGTCGACGGCGTCGTGATCATCATCGAGTCGCACATCATCGACACCGCCGAGGTCGTGCTGCCCGACGGCGTGCCCATGGTCATCATCGATTCCACGGGCAGCACCGACCACCCCGCGATCGACACCGACCAGGCCGACGGCGCCCGGCAGGCCACGCAGCACCTGCTCGACCTGGGGCACGAGACCGTCTGGCACGTCGCCGGCCCGGAGTCGTCGTACTCGGCAGCCCGTCGCCTCGCCGCATGGCAGGACACCCTCGAACGCGCCGGACGCCAGGTGCCCCCGGTGTTCCGCGGCGGCTGGACGACCGAGCACGGGTACGAGGCCGGGCTCGAGATCGCCGCACGGGCGGAGATCACCGCGGTGTTCGCCGCGAACGACCAGACCGCCCTCGGGGTCCTGCGCGCCGCACACGAGTCCGGTCGCCCGGTGCCGTCGTCGCTCAGCGTGGTGGGGTTCGACGACTCCCCCGAGTCCGACTCGTTCTGGCCGCCGCTGACCACCGTGCACCAGTCCTTCGACGAGGTCGGCCGCCGAGCGGTGGCGAACCTGCTCGCCCAGATCGACGGCGAACGGGTCAGCGTGGCGGCCGACCTGGTGCCGGTGCGGCTCGTCGAGCGCGCGAGCACGGCGGCGCCGCCGGCGCGCTGACGGCCGCGCCGAGACTCGGCCACGCGGACAGACTGTGCCGTGCGCGTGCCGCATCCCGTCCGCCCAGACGAGATTCGGCCCGTGGCCGCGACCGCACGCCGGCCGGGAGGCCCGGTGCCAGGCCACCACGGGCCTCCCGGCCGCCGCGCGGGCCACGTTTCGGGCCCAGCGACAGTCCACGCGCCCGTCACCCCGTGAGGTGTCGCCCACCCCGTGAACTCGCGCCCGCCGCACCCGCGCAACGAGCAGAGGACGTCGGGCGCGAGCGCCCGACGTCCTCTGTGCTCACTCGACGCCCGCCGTGGCGTGCGCCGAGGCGTCTTGTCAGCCGATCGAGACGGCGGTCCAGGAGACCGGCGGGAGCTCGATCGTGACCGTGTCGCCCTCGCGGCGGACCGACTCGTTCGTGCGGAGTCCCACGCGCGAGGTGTTCTCCAGGTCGTTCACGGCGTGCAGGTCGTCGTCCCAGACGCCCTCGGCGTGGACGTCGCCCGTCGCACCGATGCCGGCGAGGTCGATCGTCACCGTGGTCGGCTCGGACGGGTGGCGGTTGACCAGGAAGACCGCGGCCTTGCCGTCCTCGGAGACGGTGGCGGCGGAGTCCACGACCGGGACCTCACCGTGCTTGCCGCCGTCGACCGTGTCACCGGAGGCCTTGACCTGCAGCGAGGTGCCCTGCGCCAGGCGCGAGGTGACCGAGAACGGGAAGAACGTCGTCTGGCGCCAGGCCGGGCCACCGGGCTCGGTCATGATCGGGCCGATCACGTTGACGAGCTGGGCGAGCGAGGCCGAAGCGACACGGTCGGCGTGGCGGAGCAGCGAGATGAGCAGGCCACCCACGACGACGGCGTCGGCGACGGTGTAGACGTCCTCGAGCAGACGCGGGGCGACCGGCCACTCGTCGAGCGTGAAGGTCTTGGCCTTCGCTTCCCACTTCTTGATCGACCAGACGTTCCACTCGTCGAACGAGATGTCGATGCGCTTGTCGGACTTCTTCTGCGCCTGGACGTGGTCGGCGGCCGTGGTGACCGTCTTGATGAAGTGGTCCATGTTGACGCCCGAGGCGAGGAACGACGGCAGGTCGTCGTCCTCCTCGTAGTAGGCGTGCGCGGAGATGTAGTCCACGTCGTCGTAGGTGTGCTCGAGGACGGTGCGCTCCCACTCGCCGAACGTCGGCATCGATGCGCCGGAGGAACCGCAGGCGACGAGCTCGAGGTCGGGCTGGATCTGGCGCATGGCCTTGGCGGTCATGGCGGCGAGCTTGCCGTAGTCGTCGGCGTTCTTGTGGCCGAGCTGCCACGGGCCGTCCATCTCGTTGCCGAGGCACCACATCTTGATGGCGAAGGGTTCCTGGCGACCGTTCGAACGACGGTACTCGGACAGTGCGGTGCCGGCGTCGATGTTGGCGTACTCCAGGAGCTCGATGGCCTCTTGCGTGCCGCGGGTCCCGAGGTTCACGGCGAGCATGAGCTCCGAACCGACCTGGTCGAGCCAGTGCTGGAACTCGTGCAGGCCGACCTCGTTCGTCTCGGTCGAGTGCCAGGCGAGGTCGAGGCGGCGGGGGCGCTGCTCGACGGGGCCGACGCCGTCCTCCCACTTGTAGCCGGAGACGAAGTTGCCACCGGGGTAGCGGATCGCGGAGACGCCGAGTTCCTTGACGAGTTCGACGACGTCCCCGCGGAAGCCGTGCTCGTCGGCGGTCTCGTGGGTGGGCTCGTGGATGCCGTCGTAGACGTGGCGGCCGAGGTGCTCGACGAACCCGCCGAACAGGCGACGTCGCACCGGCCCCACGGTGAACGCGGCGTCGAGGACGAGGTGTGTGCGGGGCATGGATCTCCTTCGATCGTGGCAGTGCGGTTCGTGCGGTGAGCAGGGTGGCGTGCTGGGCGGAGGACACTTCGGGAACCGAAGCGGGCCGTCACGAAAGTGAGCGCTCACCTGCCGGAAACGCTACCGGGTTCCGCGCCGTCGCGAAAGGGGTGGCGGATGCCGGGAGCGAGCGCTAATGTGAGCGCTCACGGAGCACCGGAAGGTCGTTCCGCGTCCGGAGCAGCAGTGCTCCGGGTCCGGAGCAGCGATGCTCCGGCGGGAGCACCGACCCTGTTCCCGAGCCCGGCCCATCCCGATGGAGTGATGCCATGCCGATCCCACCCGCAACACCCGCGTCGCGCCTGTCGCGCCGGGGCTTCCTCGCCGCCGGTGCAGCGGCCGCGACGGTCCTGCCGCTCGCCGCCTGTTCCAGCCCCCTCGCCGCCGGTCTCGCCGGCAGCGCCCTCAACCCCGAGACGCTCGTCTTCTGGAACCTGTTCGGCGGCGGCGACGGCGTCCGCATGCAGGCCATGGAGGACGGCTACGCGAAGCAGCACGGCGGTTCGAGCGCGCTGCAGGGCACCACGTTCGCGTGGGGCAACCCGTACTACTCGAAGCTGACACTGGCGACCGTCGGGAACAAGCCGCCGGACGTCGCGGTCGCGCACCTGACCCGCGCGAAGCCGCTCTGGGACGGTGACCTGCTCGACCCGATCACCTCCGACGACCTGGCGAGCGTCGGCCTGAGCGCCGCCGACTTCAACCAGAAGGCCTGGGCGGCGCAGAAGACCGACGGCAACAACATCGCGGTCCCGCTCGACACCCACCCCTTCGTCCTGTTCTACAACGTCGACGTCTGCAAGAAGGCCGGCCTGATCGACGGTGACGGCAACCTCGTCGACCTCAACGGCATGGACAACTTCGAGAAGGCCCTCGCCGCGGTGGCCAAGGTCACCGGCGGCACGGCGCTCAACGTCGCGAACGTGGTGCCGGAGACGGCAACCCCGTGGCGCTTCTTCTGGACGATGTACAACCAGCTGAAGGACGCCACCCCGTTCATCAGCGACGGCGGCTCGAAGCTCACCGTCAACGAGGACGCCTACAACGAGGTCACGAGCCGCACCCAGAAGTGGGTGAAGGAGGGCTGGCTGAACAAGGCCCTCGACTACGCCACCGCGCAGTCGCTCATGTTCGACGGCAAGGCCGGCTTCTTCATGCAGGGCGAGTGGGAGATCAGCACCGCGCAGTCGATCAAGGGCCTGAACTTCGGCATGGCGCCGATCCCGCAGCTCTACGACAAGCCGGCGACCCAGGCGGACTCGCACACGTTCGTCCTGCCCAAGAAGGCCCGCACGCCGGAGCAGCGCAAGCAGCACATGCTCTTCATCAAGCAGATGCTCGAGCAGAGCCTGACCTGGGCCGAGGGTGGGCACGTGCCGGCCTACATCCCGACGTTCGACAGCTCCGCGTACAAGAAGCTCACGCCGCAGTCGAACTACGCGGCCGCAGCCGAGACCGCCGTGTTCGACGACGCCGCCTGGTACGGCGGATCCGGCTCGACGTTCGAGGGCACGGTGGGCGCTCAGCTCGCCCTCGTGCAGCAGGGCAGCTCGTCCCCCGCGCAGGCACTGCGCGCCATCAAGTCGCAGCTCGCGACCTACCTCAACACCCCGAGCCCCCTGTGACCCGGCACGCGACCGCCCGGCAGGACCACTCCGGGCAGACGACCACCGCGATCGCCGTGAACACCGCGCGAAAGGCACGATGACGTGACCACAGCACCTGTCCTCGACCGGCCGACCGACGCGGCCACCGCGCCGCGTCTCCGCCGGAACCGCTCCTACGGCTCCAGCGTCAACCGCGGCCAGGGCCGCAGCGGCTGGCTGTTCCTCGCCCCGTTCGGCCTGTTCTACGTGGCCTTCCTGCTCGGCCCGACGATCTGGATGATCGTCACGAGCTTCTTCAACACCTCGACCGTCCGCACCGGACTCGGCAGCTTCGCCGGGTTCGCGAACTACGCCGAGATGCTCGGGCGCAGCGACTTCTGGTCGTCGCTCTGGCACACGCTGCAGTTCACGCTGTACACGACCCCGCCGCTCGTCATCCTGGCGTTCGTGTTCGCCGTGCTGACGAACCGGATGAACCGCGGGCAGTGGTTCTTCCGCCTGGCGTTCTTCCTGCCGTTCATCCTGCCGTCGGCGACGATCTCGCTGATCTGGGTGTTCATCTTCACGCCGAGCACCGGTCTGTGGGCGAGCCTGCAGTCGGCGATCGGCATGACGCCCGGCTCCGGCATGCTGTCGAGCCCGAACACCGCCATGATCGGTGTCGCGATCGCCACCGTGTGGTGGACCCTCGGCTTCAACTTCGTGCTCTACCTGGCCGGCCTGCAGGAGATCCCGCGTGAACTGTACGAGGCCGCCGCCGTCGACGGTGCGTCGAACTGGCAGCAGATCAAGTCGATCACGCTCCCCCTGCTCGGCCGCACCACGACGCTGGTCGTCCTGCTGCAGATCATCGCGAGCCTGAAGATCTTCGACCAGGTCTACCTGATGACGAACGGCGGGCCGGGCATCTCGACCCAGGTCTCGCTGCAGCTCATCACCGGCGTCGGCTTCACCGACAACCGACTCGGTGCCGCATCGGCCGCGTCGGTCCTCCTGTTCATCGTGATCGTGGCGATCGCGGTCATCCGGCAGCTCGTCGAGCGCGCTGCCGCCAAGCGAGAGATCGGGGCCTGACATGACCGCCACCGAGAGCATCACCACCACCGGCCGCAAACTCCGCACCGGCGTCTCCTCGGCCGCTCCCACGAGCGCCGCGAAGATCGGCGTCAGCGGTCGTGGCTTCACGATCGCGTCGGGGATCGTCCTGACGATCTTCGCGATCATCTGGCTCATCCCGAGCGTGTTCGCCCTGAAGACGTCGCTGTCGGAAAACGGCGTCGCCGCCCTCGGCGCGAACGCGATCCTGTCGAACTGGAACCCGACGCTGCACTCCTACTCGTCGCTGTTCCAGGCGGGCGACATCTGGAACTGGTACCTCGCCAGCGCCATCACGAGCGTCGTCACGGCGGCACTCACCGTGCTGTTCGCGTCGATGGCGGCGTTCGCGCTGTCGCGACTGGTGTTCCGCGGCCGCAACATCGCGTTCCTGCTCATCATCCTCGGGATCATGATCCCGACGCAGGTGCTGATCATCCCGATCTTCCAGGAGCTCAACGCGGTCGGCCTGCTCAACACCTACTGGTCGGTGATCTTCCCGCAGGTGCCAGCCGTGATCGCGGTGTTCATCTTCAAGCAGTTCTTCGACGGCATCCCGAAGGAGCTGGAAGAGGCGGCGCGCATCGACGGCGCCGGCATCTGGAAGGTCTACTGGTCGGTCATCCTGCCGCTGTCGCGTCCGGTGATCGCGGCCGTGACGATCCTGACCTTCGTCGGGGTGTGGAACAACCTGCTGCTGCCGCTGTTCGTGCTGTCCAACCCGGACCTCATGACGATCCCGGTCGGGCTCGCCACGGTCCAGGGCAGCTTCGGTCAGCGCTACGCCGACATCCAGGCCGGTGCGATCCTCGCGGCGCTGCCGCTGATCATCCTCTACCTGATCTTCCAGCGGCAGATCGTGGAGGGCGTGACGGGCTCGGGCCTCAAGGGCTGACGCCACCCCACCACGGACGGGAGGCCCGGTGCCAGCTGGCACCGGGCCTCCCGTCCGTCCGTGGGTCGCGTCGCGTGCGCGGCGCACCTGGTGCTTTCGGGCGTACCTGGGCGGAAGTTCTGGAGCGGTACGCCCGGAAGCACCAGGCATCGCGGGCGCCGGGGGAAGGATCGGGCGTACCTGGCGGAGTCGGGCATACCTGGCGGAATCGGGTATACCTGGGCGGAAGTTTTGTGGCGGTACGCCCGAAAGCACCAGGCATCGCGCCCGCCAGGGGAAGGACCGGGCGTACCGGGCCGAAGCGGGCATACCTGGCGGAACCGGGCATACCTGGGCAGAACGGGCGTACCTGGGCAGAAGTTCTGTAGCGGTACGCCCGGAAGCACCAGGCACCACGCGCGCTAGGGGAAGGACCGGGCGTACCTGGCCGAAGCGGGCATACCTGGGCAAAACGGGCGTACCGGGGCGGAAGTTCCGGGGGCGGTACGCGCGAAAGCACCAGGCACCGCGCGGGTCAGGCGGGGACGGAGACCTTCGTATCGTGCTTCCAGAACCCGGAGAACGTGATGCGCGACTTGGGCAGGCCCGCACGGTGCAGGTGGCGGCGGCCCTCCGTTGCGAGTCGCGACTCCCCCACGACGAACGCGTAACCCTGGTCGTCGGACGGCACGTGCCGCTGCAGCTCGGCGAGGGCGCCACTGCCCGGGACGGTGCCCGGCTGCCGGACGATCCAGGTCACCTGCACGCCGGCGGGGGCGTCGAGGTCGCGGATGTCGGCGGCGGTCGGGACCTCTTGGATGATGCGGCCGACGGTGTCACGCGGCAACGAGGCGGCGATGCCGACGACGCCGGGTAGGCCGGTCTCCTCGGCGGCGACGACGACCTCGCTGGTGCCGGCGGGGACATCGAAGATGCAGCCCTGGTCGAGCATCGCGAGCTCCTCGCCGGGACGTGCGGCGCATGCCCAGATCGCGGCGCGGCCCTCGAGCTCGCCGCGGTGGTCCAGGTGCACGACGAAGTCGATGTCGAGCTCGGCGGTGCCGTCGGCGAGCAGGCGGTACGCGGCGACGGTGTAGTTCGCGCAGTGGGGGCGGATGTCCTCGGGGATGCCGAGGAACGTCGGCCACCACTTCTTGCCGTCCAGGTCGGGCATCCGGAAGGCGTCCTGGTCGGGGCGTCGGACGAACAGGCGGAACCAGTGGTCGAAGCCGAGGTAACCGAACTCGTGCAGGTCGTCCCCGGTGACGGTGACGCGCTGCATCGAGGGGGTCACCCGCTGGGTCCGGAGGACACGGGCGCGGAAGAGCCGGGGGTTCGTCGGCAGGAGCCGCGGGGTCTTCGCCATGAGGCAAGGCTAACCTAAGATGACTTCCGTGCCAGCCCCCAATCCCGTTCTGGCTTCCGGTCCGGAGGCCCCCGAACCCGTCGCGTCCAGCGCCCGAGACGGCGATGCGTCGCGCGCCGTCGGCGTCCACCGGACCGCGATGCGGCGGCGCACCGCGGTGATCGTCGGACTCGTCGTCGCCCTGGTGCTCGTCGCCGTGGCCAGCATGCTGCTCGGCAGCAACCGCATCGGTGTCGCCGAGGTGTGGGCGGGGCTCACACGCTCCGGGTCGAGCACCGACGAGGCGATCGTCTGGGGCTCCCGCATCCCGCGCACGCTGATCGGTGCTGCGGTCGGTGCGGCTCTCGGCATCGCCGGGCTGCTCATGCAGGGACACACCCGCAACCCGCTCGCCGACCCAGGCCTGTTCGGCGTCTCGTCGGGAGCGGGGCTCGCGGTGGTGCTCGGCGTCTACGTGTTCGGGGTGACGAGCACGAGCGCGACCGTCTGGTTCGCCCTGGTCGGGGCCCTGGTCGCCAGCGTCGTCGTCTTCTCGGTGACCATCGCCGGCAGCGGCACGGCCAGTCCGGTGCCGCTCGCCCTCGCCGGGGCCGCGGTCTCGGCGCTCCTCGCGGCCCTGACCTCCTTCGTCGTGCTGACCGACCAGGCCTCGCTCGACGCGTACCGGCTCTGGGTCGTCGGATCGCTCGCCGCACGCCAGCTCGACATCCTCGGGGCGGTATGGCCGTTCCTGGCCGCCGGGCTCGTGCTCGCGGTGCTGAACGTCCGCGCCCTCGACGCCCTCGGGCTCGGGTCCGAGCTGGCGAAGGGGCTCGGCGAGAACGTGCTCGTCGCCCGGCTCGTCGGCCTGGGCGGGATCACGCTGCTCGCCGCCGGGGCGACCGCTGCTGCCGGCCCGATCGGCTTCGTCGGCCTGACCGTGCCGCACGTCGCCCGCGCGCTCGTCGGCACAGGACACCGCTGGACCCTGCCGGTCTCCGGCCTGGTCGGCGCCGCCCTCGTGCTGCTCGCCGACGTCATCGGTCGCCTGATCGGCGGGTTCTCCGAGGTCGAGGTCGGCATCGTGCTCGCCGTCATCGGTGGCCCCGTGTTCGTCGCCGTGGCCCGTCGCCGATCGCTGGTGTCGCTGTGAGCGGGGCAGCGGTGCGCAGCACCGGGAGCACGCCCGGCAGCACGCCCGGCAGCACGCCCGAGACCACCACGCCGGGCACGCCCGCCCCCGCCGCCCACGCCCCCGGCCGCGCCGGCATCCGCATCGGCCCCGTCGGCCTCGCCTGGCGCCCGCGGGTGTTCTGGTACACCGTCGCCTCGCTCGCCACCGTCCTGGTGCTCATCGTGATCGGGACGGCGTTCGGCTCCACATGGATCGCTCCCGGGGTCGTCATCCGGTCCCTGCTCGGCCTGGAGTCCGGGCCGGACGCCTTCATCATCACCACCCTGCGGCTGCCCCGCGTGCTCACCGGGGCTCTCGTCGGCCTGACACTCGGGGTCGCCGGCGCGCTCACCCAGACCTTCACCCGAAACCCCCTCGGGACCCCGGACATCATCGGTGTCACCGCGGGCGCGAGCGTCGGTGCGGTCGCGGCCATCGTCCTCGGCGGCGGGACGTACTCGGTCTCGTCCCTGCTGCTCGGTGGCGGGATCCCGGTGGCTGCCACGATCGGCGCCCTGGTCGCTGCGGTCCTGGTGTACGGCCTGGGCTGGCGCGGCGGCGTGCAGAGCTACCGGCTCGTGCTGGTCGGCATCGGCGTGAGCGCGACGCTCGACGCCGTGACCAGCTACCTGCTCGTCCGCGCGAAGATCACCGTCGCCACCGCGGCGTCGCAGTGGCTCGTCGGCAGCCTGTCGAGCACCTCGTGGGAGAGCGTCTGGCCGCTGCTCGTGGTGGCCGCCGTCGCGGTGCCGATCGCACTGGCGACGAGTGCGGCGCTCGGCATCGGGCAGCTCGGCGACGAGGTCGCGACGGGCGTCGGACTCGGCGTCCAGCGGCACCGGCTGCTCGTCATCGCGCTCGCGGTCGTGCTGACCGCCGCCGCCGTGGCCGCCGCGGGGCCGGTCGGCTTCGTCGCGTTCGTCGTGCCGCAGGTCGGGCTCCGGCTCGCCGGCACGAACCGGCCGCCGCTGCTGCTCGCCGGTGCCCTCGGCGCCGTGCTCGTGCTCGCCGCCGACCTGCTGTCCCGTTCCGCGTTCCCGTGGCAGGTGCCGGTCGGCATCATCACCACCGTGATCGGGGCGCCGTACCTGATCTGGCTCCTCGTCCGTCACCGCAAGGAGATGTCCCGATGACAGCACCGCACCAGAACCAGCACGAGCACGAGCACCAGAACCAGCACCAGCACCAGCACCAGCACCAGCACCAGAACCAGCACCAGCACGACACCCCCGTCCTCGAAGCCACGGGCCTGTCCGTCGGCTACGACCGCCAGCCCGTGCTGCGGGACCTGGACCTGCGCATCGAACGCGGCACCGTCACGACGTTCCTCGGTGCGAACGGCTGCGGCAAGTCGACGCTGCTCAAGGCGTTCGGCCGCGTGCTCAAGCCGCAGGCCGGCGAGGTCCTGCTCGACGGCACCCCGATCCGCAGGGAGCCGAACCGCCAGGTGGCCCGCAAGCTCGCGATCCTGCCGCAGTCCCCCGTCGCCCCCGCGGGCACCAGCGTGCTCGACCTGGTGATGCGCGGCCGGAACCCGCACCAGTCGTGGGCGAAGCCGTGGACCGCCGAGGACGCGGCCGTCGCCGAAGCGGCCATCGCCGCCACCGGTCTGACCGAGGTCGCGCACCGCGACGTCACGAGCCTGTCCGGCGGGCAGCGTCAGCGCGCCTGGATCGCCATGGTCGTTGCGCAGCAGGCCCAGACACTCCTGCTCGACGAGCCGACGACCTACCTGGACCTCGCGCACCAGCTCGAGGTGCTGCGGCTCGTCCGGCGGCTGAACCGCGAGCAGGGTTCGACGATCGTGATGGTGCTGCACGACCTGTCGCTCGCGGCGCGGTACTCGGACCGGCTCGTGGTGCTGCACGACGGCGGGGTCGTCGCCGACGGCACACCCCACGACGTCCTCACCCCGGCACTGCTCGAGCACGCGTTCGGCCTGCACGCCCGGGTGTTCCCCGACCCGGTGACCGGTGCACCGATGATCGTGCCCGAGGCGGACGAGCACGACCCCGTCCAGAGTGCCCCGACCGAGCACACGGTCCCGAGTGCCCCGACCGAGCACACGGTCTCGACGAAAACCGAAGACGTGCTGGCGAGTGCCGCGAACTTAGGTTAGCCTCTCCTAACGTGAAGACCTCCCGACGTGGCCACCTGCGCGCCGCCCTCCTGACCTCCGTGACCGTCTCGGCACTCCTCCTGACCGGCTGCTCGAGCACCGGCAACTCGAACGACTCCGACTCCGACGGCGGCACCGCCGCGTCGAAGGCGTGGTCCTACGAGGACGCCACGGGCGCCACCGTGAAGGTCGACCACACGCCGAAGCGTGTCGTCGTGCTGAACGACATCGCCCTGTCGTTCATCGAGTACGGCCTGAAGCCCGTCGGCACCTTCGGGCAGCTGACGATGGCGAAGGACGCCCGCTTCGAGGGCCTGGACACCGACGGCATCACGCAGCTCGGCACCGCCTACGGCGACATCGACCTCGAGCAGCTCGCCGCGCTCAAGCCCGACCTCGTCGTCACCTCGGTCTACCCGACCGACGCCAAGGGCACGCTCGACACGAAGCAGCCCGGCTACGGCTTCAAGGACACGGCGCAGGAGAAGCAGATCGAGGCCATCGCGCCCGTCGTCCAGGTGAAGTGGGGCGGCAAGGGCGAGGACGTCATCGAGAAGATCGCGGAACTGTCCGAGTCCCTCGGCGCGAAGGAGTCGACGGTCGACGCCGCCGAGGAGCGCTTCGACACCGCGGCCGACGAGCTCGAGAAGGTCTCGAAGGAGAAGGACCTGTCGGTCGTCTCGATGTACGCCGACGGTGACGGCGCCTACGTCACCCGCCCGACCGACGAGCCGTCGCTGCAGATGTACGCGTCGTACGGGGTCGACTTCGTCAACCCGAAGCCCGAGGGCTTCTACTGGGGCATCTACTCGTGGGAGAACGCCGGCCAGATCACCGGTGACGTGCTGCTGCTGTCGCAGCAGGGCTACCAGGTCGCCGATCTGGAGAAGCAGCCGACCTTCGCCGACAACGCCGCACTCGAGGCGGGCCAGGTCCACAGCTGGACGTTCCCGGCCCTCGACTACGCGTCGCAGGCCGACTACATGACCAAGCTCGCGGGGTGGCTCGAGGACAGCAAGAAGCTGTCCTAGGACCCACACCCACGGCGGCCTGGAGGCGCGGTGCCAGCTGGCACCGCGCCTCCAGGCCGTTCGTGGTTCCGTTCCGGTGGCGGGATCACCCGGACCGGAGGATCATCGGCCCATGGAGTACTCGACGGCGATGCTCACCGAGGAGACGTGGCCCGACTTCGCCGCGCTCGTGACCCGCAGCAACGGCGTGTGGGGCGGGTGCTGGTGCATCGGTTTCCACCCGGACGGCCCACGCGGGACGCCCGACCCGACGGTGTCCCACCAGGAGGCGAAGCACCGACACGTGCGGAACGGCACGAACCACCAGGTGCTCGTCTACGCCGACGGCACGGCGGTCGGCTGGTGCCAGTTCGGGCGGCCGGTCGAGCTGCCGACGATCCTGAACCCCGGTGCCTACGCCCGCGAGGCCGGCACCTCGCCGGACTGGCGGATCGGCTGCGTGTTCGTCGAGTCCCGACACCGCGGCCAGGGGGTCGCACGCGCCGCGGTCACGACCGCGCTCGACCAGATCCGACGGGCGGGCGGCGGGACGGTCGAGGCCTACCCGGAGCAGACGGTCGAGCGGAAGCCGCAGCGCGGGGCCTACCTGCACACCGGACCGGAAGAACTGTTCACGCAGTTCGGGTTCGTGCGCGACCGCCGCATCGCGAAGTGGCGGTGGGTGATGCGCACGACCGTGTGACCGGCGTGCCCGCTCGACGCCGCACTGCCAGCCCGGCGCGCGTACCGTGGGCGCTGTGACACGCACCGCTCCGGTACGACCGCATCGCCTCGCCCTCATCGGCGCCGCCGTGGCCCTGGTGATCGGGGTCGGACTGCTCTTCACCCCCTGGGACGGGCCGGTCATCGTGCTCGCCTGGGCGCTCATCGTCGCCGCGGTCGTCCTCGGCGCCGTCACGCTGTTCCTGGTGCGGGCACCCCGCAGCTAGACCGCGAGCCCCGGCTGGCGCGACGGCGCAGCGCAAGCGTTCCGTCAGCTGCGCCGCCGCGCGCCCGCGGACCGTGGTGGGTTCGCGCGCAGGTGCTCCGCCGCTCCCCCGAGGATCCGCGCGAGGTCGTCGACGTCCGCGTCCGACATCGACGCGAACAGCAGGGTGTGCAGCGCCTCGATGTGACCGGGGAAGACGGCTGCGAGGACGTCACGACCGCCCCGGGTGATCGTCACGACCGTGCTGCGTTCGTCGTCGGGCGAGGGCCCGCGGGTGACCAGCCCACGCTGCTCGAGCAGTTGCGCCTGGTACGTCAAACCGCTGCGGCTGTAGACGACCCCGTCGGCGAGGTCGGTCATGCGCTGCTGCCCGCCCGGTGCGTCACCGAGCCGGGCGAGCAGCTGGAACTGCACGTAGCTCAGGCCGCCCACGTCGCGCAGCTGCCGCTCGACCGCGTGGCGCAGCAAGCTGCTCACCTCGGTGAAGGCGAAGTACGCCCCGAGCTGCGTCGGGGTCAGGGAGTTCGGCGCATCCGTCACGGAACCCATCCTACCTGTTGCTTCGAGTTCGAAGCAGTGCTAGCGTCATCGTCAGTTGCTTCGAACTCGAAGCACAACGAGCAACACCGACGAAGGGCACGATCATGCAGGCAGTACGGTTCCACGAGGTCGGCGGTCCCGAGGTGCTCCGCACCGAGGACGTCGAGCAGCCCACCCCGGGTGCCGGGCAGGTGCGACTCCGCGTCGCCGCCTCGGCGTTCAACGCCGCGGACAACGGGATGCGGGGCGGGTTCCTGCCGATCCCGGTCCAGCTGCCGCACGTCCCCGGCTACGACGTGTCCGGCACCGTCGATGCGCTCGGCGACGGTGTCGAGGGGATCGCGATCGGGGACGCCGTCATCGCGTTCCTGCCGATGGAACTCGACGGCGGGGCGGCCGAGTACGTCATCGCCCCGGCGGACGCGGTGGTCGCCGCACCGACGAGCATCCCGCTGGCCGACGCGGCGGCACTGCCCTCGGTGGCACTCACCGCGTGGCAGGCCCTGTTCGACGACGGTCGGCTCGAGGCGGGCCAGCGGGTCCTCGTGATGGGCGCCGGCGGTGTCGTCGGGAAGTACGCGATCCAGCTCGCCGTCCGCGCCGGGGTCCACGTCATCGCGACGGCGAGCCCGCGCAGCATCGAGGCCGTCCGGGCGGCCGGCGCCCACGAGGTGATCGACCACACCACCACCGACGTCCGCGCCGCCGTGACGGAGCCGGTCGACGTGCTGCTCAACCTCGCCCCGATCGACCCGCAGGACTTCGCGGCACTGGTCGACGTCGTGCGCGACGGCGGCGCGGTCGTCAGCACCACGGCGTTCATGGCCACACCGGGCGACGAGTCCCGCGGGGTCCGGGCGGCGACGGTGTTCGTCCTGCGCAACCGAGAACGCCTGGCGGAGCTGGTGTCCCTGGTCGACGCCGGGGCGCTCACGGTCGAGGTCACCCGGCGCATCCCGCTGACGGAACTGCCGTCGCTGCACGCCGAGGCGGCCGCGGGACGGATCAGCGGCAAGGTCGTGGTCCTGGCCGGGTGACCGCCGCACGACCCCGCCGCACCAGCACCACCCGCAGCACCGCCGGATACGCTCGGCGCATGACGGACCAGGGGTGGCACGAGGACGTGCTCGGAGCACCGTACGAACGGCTCGAACTGCCGCTCGGCACCGACTCCGAGGGCCCCGTCGTCGCCACCCTGGTCCGCCGCCGGCACACCCCGACGGACCTGCTGCTGCACGGTCGCGGGCCCCTGCACGGGGTCGACGTGCTCTACGTGCACGGCTGGTCGGACTACTTCTTCCAGGTCGAGCTCGCCGAACGCCTCGAGCGGCTCGGTGCCCGGTTCCACGCGCTGGACCTGCGGAAGTACGGTCGGAGCCTGCGCCCCCACCAGACCCCGGGCATGGTCGACGACCTGGCGGTGTACGACGAGGACATCGCCGCAGCGCTCGACGCGATCTCGGCCGAGCACCCCGGCTCGGACCGCCGCCGGCTCGTCCCGATGGGCCACTCCACAGGCGGCCTGACCCTGTCTCTCTGGACCGCTCGGCACCCGGAGCTCGTGCACGGCCTCGTGCTGAACAGCCCCTGGCTCGAGTTCCAGGCCACCGCGGTCGGCCGGGCCATCGTCGCACCGGTCATCAAGCTCGGCGCCCGTCGGAACCCCCTCGCTCCCATGCCCGCCGTCGACCCCGGCTTCTACACCCGCACCGTCTCGGCCGAGGGCGAGGGGTCGTGGACCTACGAGCAGAAGTGGCGGCCGGAGCGCGGGTTCCCCCTGCACCCCGGTTGGCTCGCCGCGGTCTTCGACGGCCAGGCACAGGTCGAGAAGGGCCTCGGCATCGGGGTCCCGACCCTGGTGATGCTGAGCGACAAGAGCATGCTCCAGCCGCGGTGGGACCCCGGGATGGCGCGGGCCGACGTCGCCCTGAACGTCGACACGGTGGCGCACCGCTCGCTCTCCCTCGGCGAAGAGGTGACGGTCCGCCGGCTCGAAGGCGCCCTGCACGACGTCGTGCTGTCCGCGCCGGAGGTGCGGGAACGGGCGTACGACGCCATCGGGCGCTGGGCGACCACGCTCCGCTAGTCCCGCGACGCTGGCGACTCAGTCGGTCAAACCGGCGACCGCGGCACGGGTCGCCGCGGCGACGAGCGCGTCCGACGGCTCCGCGTCGGGATCGGCCCGGCTCGTCATCACCACGAGCACGATGGGTGCCCGGCCCGGCGGCGTCACGATCGCGATGTCGTTCCGCACCCCGTAGGACGCCGTGCCGGTCTTGTCGGCGGCCCGCCACGACGGGTCCACCCCGGCACGGATCGTCGCGTCGCCGGTCGTGTTGCCGAGCATCGCCTCGCGGAGCACCCGCCGGTCGGCGGCGTCGAGGGCGTCCCCGAGCAGCACGGTCCGGAGGTCCGCCGCGAACCGCTCCGGCGTCGTCGTGTCCCGCCGGTCGCCCGGAGTCGCCTCGTTCAGGTCGGGTTCGACCCGGTCGACATGCGTCGTCCGGTCCCCGACGCCGCGGAGCCACCGCTCGACGGCGTCCGGCCCGCCGAGCCGCTCCACCAGCAGGTTCGCCGCGGTGTTGTCGCTGGAGCGGAGCGCAGCGTCGATGAGCTCGCGCACCGTCATCCCGGTGTCGACGTGCTCGCTCGTCACGGGCGCGTACTCGAGCAGGTCGCCGCGGTCGTAGTGCACGACGGCCGCCAGGTCGGCGTCGGACGAGGCGTCGAGGACCGCCGCCGCGATGAACACCTTGATCGTCGACGCGAACGCGAACCGCTCCCCCGCGCGGTGCGCGATCGTCCGACCGTTCCCGGTGTCGACGGCGACGACCCCGAGCCGTGCGTCGTACCGCTGCTCCAGCGCCGCGAAGACCCGGGCGGTGGCCGGGTCGGTCGACGGCGCCACGGACTCGGAAGCCGACCCAGAACCAGAAGCCGTTGCAGAAGCCGACGCCGACGACGTCGGCCCGGTCGTCGCCCCACCCGGGCCGCCGGAGCACCCCACCAGCCCGCCCAGCACCAGGACCGTCAGGGCCGCGGTCGTCGTCTTCGTCCCACCTCGCACACCCCGAGCCTGCCCGACGATCGTGCAACTACCCTGAGCGGCATGCCAGCTCCCGCCGTCCGACTCACCCGCCTGGACCCCGCCGGCGCCGACCGCCAGGAGTTGCTCGCGTTCCTGACCTCCGAGGAGTTCCCGTTCCACGTCCGACGCCGCATCAGCGCGGCCGACGCGGCGAGCGCCGTCGACTCCGGTGCCTACCGCGACGACGAGCACGACACCTCCTGGCTCGACCACGACGACCACGGCCGCATCGGTCTGGTCCGCCTCGAGGACCTGGCCGACCCCGTCCCCCTGTTCGACCTGCGCCTGGCCGGTCGGTTCCGGGGTCGGGGCCTCGGGGTCCCCGCCCTGCGTGCGGTGACCGACCACGTGTTCCGGACGATGCCTGCGATCACCCGCTTCGAGGGGCAGACCCGCGAGGACAACACCGCCATGCGACGGGTCTTCGTCCGCGCCGGGTGGGCGCAGGAGGCCCACTACCGCGAGGCGTGGCCCGTCGACGGCGGCCCGGCCGTCGGGTCGGTCGGCTACGGCGTGCTGCGCCGCGACTGGGAGACGGGCGAGACCACCCCGGTGCCGTGGGACGACGTCGCGCAGTGAGCGGCTGACGGTTCTGGTTCACGATCCTCGGGGTTCGCGAACCGGAACCGTCAGCGCGCGGACACGAACCGCCGTCCCACGCCCGTCACGCGGGCAGCAGGCGGACGGGAGGCCCGTGGCGGCGCCGCCACGGGCCTCCCGTCCGCCTTTCGGTCGCGTCTCAGGACCGCGACAGGCGCGTAACGGTGGCGTGCGCGCCGTCCGCGATGAGCCCGTCCAGGGCGTCCCGGTACGCGGCGACGAACCGTTCGTCGTCGACCAGGTCGCCGAAGACCTGGCGGTTCGCGATGAAGGCGAGGCGGTCCTCGCGCTGGGTCAGGGCGATGCGGTGCAAGGGCTCGGCGAGCCGGTCGACGATCTCGATGGGTTCACCGGCCTCGTCGGTGCCCTCGTCGTAGCGGGCCCACGACGCGACGATGCCGGCGGACAGCGTGACGGGCCGACCGGTGGCCAGGTTCTCACGCACGGCGGGGAGCAGCCACTTCGGGATCCGGTCGCTCGACTCGGCGCAGAGCCGGGCGAGGGTGTCGCGCACCTCGGGGTTCTGGAAGCGCTCGATGAGGGTCGACTTGTAGTCCTCCAGGTCGATGCCGGGCACCGGGTGCAGCGTCGGCGTGCCCTCTTCGTCCATGTAGCGGCGCAGGAAGGTCGCGATGGCCGGGTCCTGCGTGGCCTCGTGCGCGTAGCGGTACCCGGACAGGTACCCGAAGTAGCAGAGCCCCTGGTGGCTGGCGTTGAGCAGCCGGAGCTTCATGAGTTCGTACGGCTCGACGTCGTCGACGAGCTGGACGTCGGCGTCCTCGTAGGGCGGGCGGCCGGCGGGGTGGTCGTCCTCGAGCACCCACTGGAAGAAGGGTTCGGCGACGACGGGCCAGGCGTCGTCGATGCCGAGCTCGTCGCGGACCCAGGCGCGGTCCTCGTCGGCGGTGACCGGGGTGATGCGGTCGACCATCGAGTTCGGGAACGCCACGTGCTCGTCCATCCAGTCCGCGAAGGCCGGGTCCTGCAGCCGGGCGTAGGCGGTGAACATCGACCGCGCGACGTGCCCGTTGCCCTGGATGTTGTCGCAGGACATCACGGTGAACGGGTCGAGGCCGCGGTCCCGTCGGCGACGCAGCGCCTCGACCACCAGGCCGAACACCGTGCGGGGCGGGCCGTCGCCGCGCAGGTCGGCCGCGACGCCGGGCTCGTCGGCGACGAACTCGCCGGTGACGTGGTCGAAGTTGTAGCCACCCTCGGTGATGGTCAGGCTGACGATCCTGGTGTCCGGGTGCGCCATCTTCTCGACGACGGCGTGCGGGTCGTCGACGGCGAGCAGGTACTCGACGATGCTGCCGATGACACGGGACTCGCGGGTGCCGTCCGGGTGCTTGAGGACGAGCGTGTACAGGCCGCCCTGCTCGGCCATCGCGGTCGCCATCCGACGGTCCTGCTCGAGCACGCCGACGCCGCAGATGCCGTACTCGCGGGCTTCGCCACGCTGCAGGAGCCGGTCGATCACCATCGCCTGGTGCGCGCGGTGGAACCCGCCGACGCCGAAGTGGACGATGCCAGCGGTGATGCCGTCGCGGTCGTAGGTGGGCACGGCGACACCGCTCGCGGCGATCTCGTCGAGGGTCTCCGGGGACAGGCGGACGGGCATCGGGTACTCCTTCGTACGGCGGCGGATCCGCAGACGGTGACGCGGCGGTTCGTCCGTCCAGTCTGGCACCCGACACCTCCGACAGAACAACGGTGCAGCACGGGCGTTCCGCACCGGGAGACGAACCTGGGGATGCACTCAACCTCGTTGCACCGAGTGCATCGATGCACCTAGTGTTCGATCTCGTGACCATCGCGACCGACCGCCGTGCTGCCCTCAAGGCGAAGCACCGTGCGGCGATCCTGCAGGCCGCTCGCGACCTGATCGACGAGCGCGGCGGCCGCGACTTCAGCGTGGACGACCTCGCCGCCCGGGCCGACATCGCCCGGCGCACCGTCTTCAACCACTTCGCCTCGCTCGACGAGGTCCTGCTGGCCGTGTGCGAACAGGAGCTGTCCGTCATCATCGACCGGTTCCTCGCCGACATGGCCCGGACCCCGGTGGGCGACGGCAGCCGGGCGTCGATGTTCGACGAGCTCGAGTCCGCGGCCCGCGGCGCCGACCTGGCTCCGGCGATCGCCAGCATGTACCGGATCCTCGGCGACCCCGGCAAGGACGACCCGAAGGCCGCGGTCCTGACCCAGACGGCGTTCTCGCGTGTGACCGAACGACTCCGGCACGAGGTCGCCCGGCGCTACCCGGCCGCCGACCCCCTCGACGCCGCGCTGCTCGTCGAGTCGCTCATGAGCGGCATCGTCGTCATCGCGGAGCACTGGCTGGCGACGTCCGGCCCCGAGCTCGACCAACCGGCGCTCGACGCGTGGGACGACCTGCTCGCACGACTCGTGCACAGTGTCCGCAGCGGCTACATGGCCGACGACTGACACCGCCCCACCTCCTCATCCCCCAGGGGTCCACCGGCGCACCCCGCACCACCAGCACCTGACAACGAAAGGACCGCAGGCAACCGCATGGCCGGTCTCCTCTACCGTCTCGGACGGTTCTCCGCACGACGCCACTGGCTCGTGATCATCACCTGGGTCGCGATCATGGCCGTCGCGGGCGTCACGTACACGCTCTTCGCCGGCACGATCTCGTCGTCGATCACGATCCCGAACACCAAGACCAGTCAGGTGCAGGACCAGCTCGCCGACAAGTTCCCGTCGGCGAACGGCGGCAACGGCACGATCGTCTTCGAGACGAAGGACGGCAAGGCGTTCTCGTCGTCGCAGCAGTCCGAGATCGACGACTTCCTGACCGGCCTCGAGGAGCTCGACGGCGTCAAGGGCACGACGAGCGGCTTCGACACCCAGCAGCAGCTCGACGACCAGCGGCAGAAGATCGTCGACGGGCGTGACCAGATCGAGTCCGGTCGCGCGGAGATCGAGACCGGCCAGCAGCAGCTCGACGCGCAGAAGGCGCAGCTCGAGTCCGGCAAGCAGCAGATCGCGGACGCCCAGGCAAAGCTCGACGCGCAGAAGGCCCAGGCACAGGCAGCCGGCGGCGCAGCGGTCCCCGCTGCCCAGGCCCAGGCTGCGGCCGCCCAGCTCCAGCAGGCGCAGGCGCAGATCGACGCCCAGCAGGCCCAGATCGACGCCGGTGAGCAGCAGCTCGCCGACGCCCAGAAGACGATCGACACGAACAAGCAGAAGCTCGACGACAACGAGCAGGAGCTCGAACAGGGCTCGGACCTGCTCGACCTGTCGAAGGACATCCGCTTCGTGTCGGACAACGGCAGCGCAGCGATCGGCACCGTGCAGTTCACGAAGTCGACCTACGAGGTCCCCGCGGACACGAAGACCGCCATCGCGGACGACGCTGAGTCGGCCGACATCCAGGGCGTCAACGTGTACGTCTCGAACGACATCGCACAGGGTGTGCCGTCGATCCTCGGCCCGGGTGAGATCGGCGGTGTCATCATCGCCGCGATCGTGCTGCTCCTGATGCTCCGCACGGTCATCGGCGCCGCGGTCCCGCTCGTCAGCGCTGTCCTCGGCGTCGGCGTCGCCTCGCTCACCGCCCTGTCGTTCTCGAGCGTCGTCGAGTTCATCTCGGTCACGCCGGTGCTGGGGGTGATGCTGGGCCTGGCGGTCGGCATCGACTACTCGCTGTTCATCCTGAACCGGCACCGCACCCAGCTGAAGCAGGGCATGCAGGTGCACGAGTCGATCGGGCTCGCGAACGGCACCTCGGGCAACGCCGTGGTGTTCGCCGGTGCGACGGTCATCGTCGCGCTGCTCGCGCTGAACATCACCGGCATCCCGTTCCTCGGCCTGATGGGCACGGTCGGTGCTGTCGCGGTGCTCTTCGCGATCCTCATCGCGACCTCGTTCACCCCGGCCCTGCTGTCGCTCATCGGCATGCGGATCCTGCGGAAGAAGGAGCGCGCGAAGATCGGCAACACCGACTCCACGCGGATCCCGAACAAGCCGATGTCGAGCTGGCGCGCGGTCATCACGCTCGTCCTCGGTGTCGCGGTGCTGGGCACCATCGCCCTGCCCGCGACGCAGATGCGCCTCGGCCTGCCGAGCGGTTCGTCCGAGGCCGTCGAGTCGAGCCAGTACAAGGCGTACAAGACGCTCGAGAAGGAGTTCGGCGCCGGTCAGAACGGCCCGCTGCTCGTCGTGGCGACCCTGCCGGAGTCGATCAGCAAGAGCGACGTCACCGCGACCGAGGTCACCATCGGCCAGGCGATCGCGAAGAACGACGACGTCAAGGCCGTACTGCCCATCGGCGCCTCGAAGGACCGCGACATCATCGCGTTCCAGGTGAAGCCCGCCGGCGGCCCGGACAGCATCTCCACCGAGGACGTCGTGAAGGACCTGCGCGAGCAGACGGTCTCCACCGACGACGGCAAGGTCACCCTCGGCGTCGCCGGCAACGC
The DNA here is from genome assembly GCF_003234895.2 of Curtobacterium sp. MCBD17_026. Classification (NCBI taxonomy): domain Bacteria; kingdom Bacillati; phylum Actinomycetota; class Actinomycetes; order Micrococcales; family Microbacteriaceae; genus Curtobacterium; species Curtobacterium sp. MCBD17_026. The sequence continues at coordinate 2,808,601 of NZ_CP126281.1, forward strand.
GTCGGCGAACATCGACGTGTCCGAGAAGCTCTCGAACGTGCTGCCGCTCTACCTCGTGGTGGTCGTCGGGCTGTCGCTGATCATCCTGATCATCGTGTTCCGGTCGTTCCTCGTGCCGATCACCGCCACCGCCGGGTTCATCCTGTCCGTCCTGGCCTCGTTCGGTGGTCTGACCGCGATCTACCAGTTCGGCTGGCTCGGCTCGGTCTTCGGTGTGCACGACCCGGCACCGATCCTGAGCTTCCTGCCCATCATCGAGATCGGGATCCTGTTCGGTCTGGCGATGGACTACCAGCTGTTCCTGGTGTCCGGCATGCGTGAGGCCTACGCCCACGGTGCGAGCGCGAAGGTGGCCGTCCAGCGCGGTCTGCACGCGGGTCGCGCGGTGGTCACGGCGGCGGCGATCATCATGATCTCCGTGTTCGCGGGCTTCATCTTCTCGGACTCGTCCACCATCAAGCCGATCGGCTTCGGGCTGGCGTTCGGTGTGCTGATCGACGCCTTCGTCGTCCGCATGCTGCTCATCCCGTCGGCGATGCACCTGCTCGGCAAGAGCGCCTGGTGGTTCCCGAAGTGGCTCGACCGCATCGTGCCCGACGTCGACGTGGAGGGCGCGAAGCTCGAGCGCACCCACCCGGTCGCCGGCCACGAGGACACGCACACCGGCACCCACGCGCTCCCCGTGGAGCCGGACGCGACCACGCACGACTCGGGGCACCCGCCCGCGCACCGCGCGTAGTCGACGCACCAGCGCCACCACCCTGGAGGCCCGGTGCCGGTCCACGAGACCGGCACCGGGCCTCCAGGCCGTTGCGCCCACCGCCCCGGGGCGGTGCCCCTCCCGCATACGAATGTTCCGACGTTCCACGCGTCGATCGACGGGTGGAATGTCGGAAGATGCACACGCATCGAAGCGTCGCACCCACTCGGCGCACACCACTTCGTGCACGAACGAAGTACCCTGGGCCCATGACCCAGACCGCACCGGACCCGCTCGCGCTCGACCGGCAGCTCTGCTTCGCACTCGCGGCGACGAGCCGCAGCGTCATCGGGCTGTACCGCGACCTGCTCGAACCGATGGGGCTGACGCACCCGCAGTACCTCGTGATGCTCGCCCTGTGGGAGCGGGACCCGCGGTCGGTGCGCGAGATCGCCGGCGAGCTGCGACTCGACTCGGCGACGCTGAGCCCGCTGCTCAAGCGGCTCGAGGCCTCCGGCTACGTCCGCCGCACCCGCAGCGCCGCCGACGAACGCCAGCTCGAGGTCTCCCTGACGACTGCTGGGCACGCCCTGCGCGACCGAGCCCAGGCGGTGCCGCTCGCCGTCGCCGACCGGCTCGGGTGGCCACTCGCCCGGCTCGAGTCCCTGAAGGACGAGCTGACCGAGCTGCTGGAGCGCGTCGACCAGGTGTGATCCGTGGCCATCAGTGCCATAATGGTTCGTGCACGAACGAAAGGATGCACCGTGGGACGCTTCGGCCAGTGGTACGAACGGTGGAACACGACGCTCATCGACAAGATGGGCCCCTCGCAGATCGGCGCCGGTCGCCCCGAGGGCATCGACGACCGGACGATCGACCGGGGGTGCCCCCTGTGCGGCAAGCCCCTCTCCCAGCACCAGGTGATCCGGCCCGAGGGCCAGGTCCGCTCGTCGACGCTGGTGTGCCCGCGCGACTGACCGCACTGCCTGAAGAAGTGCTCCGAGGTGGAATTGCATCGGACAACTCGTCGTTCGCCCTGAGGTGAAGCTCTTCGAACCCGCCTCCATCGGCGCCCTGTCCCTGTCGAACCGCGTCGTCATGGCCCCGCTCACGCGCACCCGCGCCGGCGAGCACGGCGTCCCGAACGACCTGCTCGTCGAGCACTACCGACAGCGCGCCGGCCTCGGCATGATCATCACCGAGGGCACCTGGCCCGTGCAGGAGGGCCGCTCCTACCCGGGGCAGCCCGGCATCGAGACCGACGACCAGATCGCCGGCTGGCGCCGCGTGACCGACGCCGTGCACGCCGCCGGCGGCACGATCGTCATGCAGCTCATGCACGGCGGCCGCGTCTCGCACACCGACATCTCGCAGACCCCGCGCATCGTCGCCCCGTCCGCCATCGCCGCCCCCGGGCAGACGCACCTGGCCGACGGCTCGAAGGCCGACATGCCCGTCCCGCACGAACTGACCACCGCCGAGGTGCAGGAGGCGGTGCAGGGCTTCGTGCAGGCCGCCCGCAACGCGATCGCCGCCGGGCTCGACGGTGTCGAGGTCCACGGCGCCAACGGTTACCTGGTGCACGAGTTCATGTCGCCGGTGTCGAACACCCGCACCGACCAGTACGGCGGCTCCCCCGAGAACCGCGCGCGCTTCGCGATCGAGGTCACCACCGCCATCGCCGAGGCCATCGGCGCCGACCGCACCGGCATCCGCCTGTCGCCCGAGCACGGGATCCAGGGCGTCATCGAGGACGACGCCGACGACGTCCGCGCCACCTACACCGCCGTCGCCGAGGGCCTCGCGCCGCTGGGGCTCGCCTTCGTCGACGTCCTGCACGCCGAGCCGACCGGCGACCTGGTGCAGCACGTCCGCCGCACCGCGGCCGCGCCGTTCATCGTGAACTCGGGCTTCTCGTCGCTCACCACCCGCGACGAGGCCATCGCGATCGTCGAGGGCGACCACGCCGACGCCGTCGCGGTGGGCCGCGCCGCGATCGCCAACCCGGACCTCGCGCACCGCTGGGAGCACGACGCCGAGCTCAACGAGCCCCGTCCGGAGCTCTTCTACGGCGCGACCGCCGAGGGCTACACCGACTACCCGTCGCTGGCCGAGGCGCGCGCGACCGTCGCGTAGTCGACGCACCGACAGATCGGACGGGAGGCCCGTGGCGACACCGCCACGGGCCTCCCGTCGGTCGTGCGGGACCGAGCGCTTCACCGGACGCGCCCAGCTCGGCGTAGCGCAGGGCGCTGTGGCACCGCTCTTCACGTCCTTCGGCATCGCCGGTGCGTCGGAGGTCGTCGCGGCCGCGGAACCGTACTCCCCCGCCACTTCGTGAGCAGGAACGGAGTCGCACGGACGTGACGCGACGCACGGGCCCGGACCCGCAGCCGTGCAACGACGAAGGGCCCCGGTGGAATCCACCGGGGCCCTTCGTCGTTCTGCTTGCCTGTGCGCTCGAAGGGACTCGAACCCCCAACCTTCTGATCCGTAGTCAGATGCTCTATCCATTGAGCTACGAGCGCGTGGCCTTGCGGCCGTGGAAGACTCTACAACAGGTGCGGCCCGGGCGCCAATCGAGGCGCTCCGGCCCCCGTGCTCGGCGTGTCGCGAGCGGTCTCCGACGGCCGCACCGTCACAGCGCCGCGGGCTCCTCGTCGAACACCTCGGCCAGGAACACCCGGAGCGCCTGCCACGATCGGCGGTCGGCACGCTCCTGGTACTGCGCGCCGTGGTCCGGGGCGTCGGTGCCGGGCACCGCGAACGCGTGCATCGCGCCGGAGTACGTCACGACCTGCCAGTCGACGTCCGGCGCAGCCCGCATCTCGTCCTGCCACGCGTGCACGGCATCGTCCGGCACGACGGGGTCGGCGCCCCCGGTGAGGACGAGCAGCTTCGCCCGGATGTCCGCGGCGTCCGAGGGGTCGTGTGCGATGAGGCCGCCGTGGAACGCCACGGCACCGACCAGGTCGGCCCCGGTCCGTGCGAGTTCGAGTGCGGTCGAGCCGCCGAAGCAGTACCCCATCACGACGACGCGGGCGGGGTCGACGTCCGGGTCGGCGAGCAGTCGCTCGAGCCCGGCGGTGGCGCGGGCCCGCAGCAGCGGCAGGTCCCGGTAGAAACCGCCGGCGACCTGGGCCGCGGTGTCGTCACCTGGGCGGATGCCCGCACCGTAGATGTCCGCGCCGAAGGCGACGTAGCCGAGTCGGGCGAGCATCGTCACCCGGGCCTCGACGTGCTCGTTCACGCCGTGCCAGTCGTGCACGACGAGGACGGCCGGACGACGGCCCGCGATCGCGGCGTCCTTCGCGAGCACACCGAGCAGTTCGGTGCCCTCGTGGTCGTAGGAGACGTCGTCGACACGGATGTCGGCGCCGGCGGGTTCGGGAACGGTCTGCAGGACGTCGTCGGTGGTGTTCACGTCGCCCGACGCTACGCCGCCGCTCGGGCTCAGGCCTCGATGTTGTCCCAGCCGTCGGGGCCGACGGACCCGGCGGCGTACTCGTCGAGGGGTGCCTTGCCGGCCTTCCACGCGTCGAGGAACGGCCCGACGACCTTCCAGCCCTGCACGGCGCTGTCGCCGCGGACCGACAGCGTGGCGTCGCCCTCGAGCACGCCGGCCAGCACCTCGCCGTAGGCACTCAGGCGCCCGGGGTTGAAGGTCACCTCGAGGCTCGTGTGGTCGATCGTGTACGGGTCGCCGGCACCGTTGACGTTGAGCTCGAGCTGCATCTCGTCCGGGGCGATCCAGATGCGCAGCCGGTCGGGCAGCTCGGTGCCGGTGAGCCCCTCGGGCACGTGCGGGGAGTCCTTGAACGTGATGACGATCTCGCGGCGCTGCGCGGCGAGCGCCTTGCCGGACCGCAGGGTGAACGGGACGCCGGCCCAGCGCCAGTTCGCGATCTCCAGGGTGAGCTGGGCGAGGGTCTCGGTTCCGAGCGACGGGTCCACGCCGTCCTCGTCGACGTACGACGGCAGCTGGCGGTCCCCGACGGTGCCGGCGGTGTACCGGGCGCGCTTGCCCGCGGTGACGACGTCGCCGCCCCACGGCCGGACGGCCCGCAGCACGAGCTCCTTCTGGGTGCGGAGGTCGTCGGCCTTGATCGAGGCGGGGGCCTCCATCGCGACGACGGCCATCACCTGCAGCAGGTGGCTCTGGATCATGTCGGTGAGCGCCCCGGCCTTGTCGTAGTAGCGCGCCCGGCCCTCGAGCCCGAGGGTCTCGTCGTAGACGATGTCGACGCGCTCGACGTGCTGCGACGACAGCAGCGGTTCGATGATGCGGTTGGCGAAGCGCAGCCCGAGCAGGTTGAGCACGGTGGAGCGGCCGAGGAAGTGGTCGACGCGGTGGATGCGCTCCTCGGGGATGAACGAGTGCAGCAGGTCGTTGAGGTGCGAGGCGCTGTCGGCGTCGGTGCCGAACGGCTTCTCGAGCGCCAGGCGGGTGCCGGCGGGCAGGTCGAGGTGGGCGAGCTGCTCGCAGCTCTTCTCGGTGACCGCCGGCGGCAGTGCGAAGTAGATCGCCGGGTCGTGGTCGCACGCGGCGAGCAGTGCCCGCAGGTCGTCCGGGTCCGTGACGTCGGCCTTCCGGTAGGTCGAGGCGTCGACCACGGCCTGCAGTCGGGCCGGCAGCGACGTCTCGCCCGAGGCGCCCTCGTCCTCCTCGTTCTTCGACGCCTGCGCGTTCTCGAAGGACTCGCGCACCTGCGCCTTCCAGTCGGCGTCGGACAGGTCCTCGACACCGGCCCCGACGAGCTGGACGTCCCAGTCGTCCTTCACCTGGAGCAGGGTGGCGAGGCCGGGCAGCAGCAGGCGCTTGGACAGGTCGCCGCTGGCGCCGAGGATGAGCAGGCTGGTCTGGAGGCTCGACATGCACCAGACCGTACTCACCGTCCCCCGGGGACGGCCGGGCCGCTACGGTGGTGTCAGTCCGGCGCGAGGGAGCACCATGAGCAGTGGGTACGAAGGGCGACGCCTCCGTGTCGCCGTGGTCGGGACAGGCATGATCGCCGGGGTCCACGCCCGGGCGGCCCGGGCCTCCGGTGCCGAGGTGCTCGGTGTCCTCGGCCGGAACGCCGCCCGGTCGGAGCAGGTGGCCGCGCAGCTCGACCTGCCCCGCGGCTACGCCTCGCTCGACGAGGTCATCGCCGATGCCCCCGACGTCGTGCACGTCTGCACCCCGAACGACCAGCACCACCCGCAGGCGCTCGCGGTGATCGCGGCCGGCATCAACGTGGTGTGCGAGAAGCCCCTGGCGATCGACCCCGCCCGGGCCGCCGAGCTCGTCGCCGCCGCTGCCGAGGCCGGTGTCGTGGCCACGGTGCCGTTCGTGTACCGGTACCATCCGATGGTCCGCGAGATCCGGGCGCGCATCGCCGACGGGGAGCTCGGCCGGCTGCTCGCGGTGCACGGCCACTACCTGCAGGACTGGATGCTCGACGAGGACGCCTCGAGCTGGCGGGTCGACCCGACCTCGAGCGGGCTGTCCCGCGCGTTCGCCGACATCGGGTCGCACTGGTGCGACCTGGTCGAGTTCGTGACGGGCGAACGCTTCGCCTCGGTGTCCGCGGCGACCGACATCGTCTACCCGACCCGGCCGGCGGCGTCCGGTCCGTCGTTCTCCGGATCCCCGGACCCGGACCCGGTGGCCGACGCGGCCGAGCGCGCCGAGGTCACCACCGAGGACACCGCCGTCGCCACCTTCCGCACGGCCACGGGCCGCATCGGCAACGTCGTGATCTCGCAGGTCGCCTCCGGCCGCAAGAACCGCCTGTGGTTCGAGGTCGACGGCACCCGCGGCAGCGCGGCCTTCGACCAGGAGCAGCCCGAGTCCGCCTGGTTCGGCAACGAGCGCGGCGCACAGATCGTCGTCCGCGACCCGTCGCAGGGGTACCCCGACCAGCGCCGGTTGGCGGTCGTGCCGGCCGGGCACCCGCAGGGGTACCTCGACGCCTTCGCGGCCTTCGTCGCCGACACCTACACCGCGGTCCGCACCGGGGTGGCTCCCGACGGGCTGCCGACCTTCGCGGACGGCGCCCGCTCTGCCGACATCATCGAGGCCGTGATCGGCAGCGCGGCCGAGACGACGTGGCGGGAGATCCGGTGAAGCTCGGCATGCTGACCGCCTGCCTGCCCGGCTGGTCGCTCGACCGGATCGCCGGGTTCGCCCAGCAGCAGGGCTACGAGCGGCTCGAGGTCGCCGTCTGGCCGGGCACCGGCGGCCGTGACTTCGAGGCGGCGCACCTGCCGGTCGCCACGTTCACCGACGAGGACGCCCTGGCCACCCGCGACCTGCTCGACCGCACCGGCCTCGAGATCTCCGCGCTCGCGTACTACGAGAACAACCTGCACCAGGACCCGGAGCGCCGTGCCGCGGTGCGGACCCACCTCAAGCACGCGATCGACACCGCGCAGGCGCTCGGCATCCCCTACGTCGGCACGTTCATCGGCCGTGACACCACCAAGTCCGTCCGCGAGAACATGCGCGAGGGCGACCGGGTCCTGCCCGAGATCGTCGACTACGCCGGCGAGCGCGGCGTGCGGCTGATCATCGAGAACTGCGTGATGGAGGGCTGGCACCCCGACGGCTACCCCGGCAACATCGCGTACTCCCCCGAGCTCTGGGGTTGGGTGACCGGTCTGGGCTTCGGCCTGAACTGGGACCCGTCGCACCTGACGTGGATCGGGATCGACCCGGTCGAGACGATCCTGCCGTTCGCCGAGCACATCGTGCACGCCCAGGCGAAGGACCTCGAGCTGTTCCCCGAGCGGCGCAACGCCTACGGGTTCTTCGGCAAGGTCGACAAGGGCGACGACCCGTGGGACATGGGGTGGTGGCGGTTCCGGGTGCCCGGCCGCGGTGTGGTGGACTGGCCGCACGTCGTCGACCGCCTCTACGAAGCGGGCTTCGACGGCACGCTGAGCGTCGAGCACGAGGACCCGCTCTGGGGCGGCACCGACGACAGGGTGCTCGAGGGACTGCGCATCGCGCACCGCACGCTCCGTCCGCTGATCGCGCAGGAGCCGTAGCGACCACGGGCACTGGCCGGGAGGCCCGGACCACGTGACCGACGTCGGTCACGCGATCCGGGCCTCCCGACCAGAGCCTGTGAACGGACCCGTGCGCGCCCGCGCACGCTGGTGCCATGAGCACGACCGTGAGCGACTTCGTCATCGACCGCATCAAGGCGTGGGGGGTCTCCCGCGTGTTCGGCTACCCCGGCGACGGGATCGGCGCCTTCGACGGCGCGCTCGGCAAGGCGGCGTCGAAGGGTGACGGCCTGGAGTACGTCCGGCCCACGCACGAGGAGATCGCGGCGCTGATGGCGACCGCGCACGCGAAGTTCACCGGCGAGGTCGGGGTGTGCGTCGCGACGTCGAGTCCCGGCGCCTTCCACCTGCTGAACGGCCTGTACGACGCGCAGATGGACAACCAGCCGGTGGTGGCGATCGTCGGTCAGCAGGGGCTCGCCGCGATGGGCTCGTTCACGCAGCAGGAGTCGAACCTGGAGCGCGTCTTCGCCGACGTCGCCTGCTACGTGCAGACGGTGGCCACTCCCGAAGCCGTCGGCGTGGTGCTCGACACCGCTTTCCGCACGGCGTCGCTCCGCAAGCAGCCGGCCGTCGTCGTGCTGCCCCACGACGTGCAGGCGATGACGTACGACGCACCGCCGCTGGAGCACTGGGCCTCGCGATCGAGCGACGTCCCCGCGTCCACCCGGATCACGCCGCCCGCCGACGAGGTGCGGAAGATGGCGGAGATCATCAACGCCGGGTCGAAGGTGACGTTCCTGGTCGGCGCCGGTGCGCGCGGTGCGACGGCCCAGGTGCTCGCCGCGGCCGAGAAGGCGGGCGCGGGGATCATCACGGCGCTCCGCGGCAAGGACGTGATCCCGTCCGACGTGCCGTACCACTCGCAGCAGCTCGGGTTGCTCGGGTCGCTGCCGTCGCTGCACCAGATCCGCGACTGCGACACCCTCGTGCTCCTCGGCACCAACTACCCGTACGGCGAGTACATGCCGAAGTCCGGGCAGGCCCGGGGCATCCAGGTCGACATCAAGCCGGAGCAGCTCGGTCTGCGGTACCCGACCGAGCTGAACCTGTGGGGCGACGTCGGCTCGACGCTCGACGCCGTGCTCCCCCTGCTCGAGCAGAAGACCGACAGGTCCTTCCAGCAGACGGTCGCCCACGAGATGCGCGAGTGGGAGTCGGAGATGCGTGCGCAGTCCGAGGTCGCCTACGACGACGGGGTGAACCCGCGCCGGGTGATCCAGGCCGTGAACGACCGGCTGCCCGACGGCGTCACGGTCACCGCGGACGCCGGCACCACCGCCGACTGGTACGGCCACCACATCCGGCTGCGCGAGGGGATGCGCGGCGACATGTCCGGCCGGCTCGCGACGATGCTCGCGGCGATGCCGTACGCGGTGACGGCGAAGTTCGCGTTCCCGGACCGTCCGGCGGTGTGCACGATCGGCGACGGGGCCTTCCAGATGCTCGGCATGAACGAGCTGATCACCGTGAAGAAGTACCTGGCGGCCTGGCCGAACCAGCAGCTCGTCATCGTGGTCATGCACAACGACGACCTCGGCCAGGTGTCGTGGGAGATGCGCACCGAGGACGGCAACCCGATGTGGCGCGGCTCGCAGGACGTCGAGTCGATCGACTACGCCGGGTACGCGACGCTGCTCGGGTTCCAGGGCATCGCGGTGCACGAGGACTCCGAGGTCGAGGCGGCGGTCGAGCGGGCGTTCGCCCATCAGGGGGTGACCCTCATCGACGCCTACGTCAGCCGGAGCGTCCCGCCGCTGCCCCCGCACATCACGAAGGAGTACGCGATCAACACGGCGAAGAGCCTGCTGAAGGGCGACCCGGTCGAGTTCGACGTCGTGAAGGACTCCGCCAAGGCGATGGCGACCGAGGTCACCGAGCGGGTGAAGGGCGCCCTCGGCCGCGACTGAACCGGGTCGGGCGGTGCGAGGGGGGACGGCCGTGTGAACGTCGTGTGACGACTTGCGATGGGGTCTGGCGAGTCGCCTGTGCGCCTTCGTAGGTTCGACGGCGATGAACACTTCCCACACCACCGGAACCGCCGGTGCGAAGACCCGACGACGCCTCGGCGCCGGCGCGGCCCTCGCCACCGCCGGGGTCCTGGTCGCACTGTCCGTCCCGTCCGCAGCCGTCGCCGCCGAGGGTGACACGACGATCGACATCATCGACGTCAACGACTTCCACGGTCGCATCGAGTCCGAGGGCACCGCCGCCGACAAGGCCGCCGGCGCCGCGAAGCTCGCCGGCGTCGTGCAGTCGTACCGCGAGGCCAACCCCAACACGATCTTCGCCAGCGTCGGCGACAACGTGGGCGCCTCGACCTTCACCTCGCTCATCCAGCAGGACTCCCCCACGATCGACGCCCTGAACGCCATGGACCTCGACGTGAGCGCGATCGGCAACCACGAGCTCGACAAGGGTCAGAGCGACCTGACCGGCCGAATCGAGGACCGTGCCGACTGGCCGTACGTCTCGGCGAACATCGTCAAGGCCGGCACCACCGACCCCGCGTTCACGCCGTACTCCATCGTGGAGAAGGGCGGCGTCAAGGTCGGCTTCATCGGCGCGACCACCGAGGACCTCATCCCCGGACTCGTCAGCCCCGGCGGGGTCGAGGGCCTCGCGATGGCGCCGATCGTCAGCCAGGTCAACCGGTACGCGGAGCAGCTCACCGACGGCGAGGACGACAACGGCGAGGCCGACGTGCTCGTCCTGCTCGTGCACGAGGGCGCCACCACGAGCGCGCTCGCCGACGCCACCGGCACCGGTTCGTTCGGCAAGATCACCTCCGGCGTCTCGTCGAAGGTCTCGGCAATCGTCTCGGCGCACACCCACGCGACGTACGACCACTCCATCGCCGGCCCCGGCGGCACGAAGCGTCCGGTGATCCAGGCCGGCTCCTACGGCGTCGCCTTCGGGCACCTGCGGCTCACGGTGGACGCTGACAAGCAGCTCACCGGGATCACGTCCGAGGTCAAGTCGGTCAACGCCGAGACCCGGGTGCCCGTCGACGCCACCTCGGTCAACGCCGTGAGCGGCATCGTGACCGCCGCGAAGGCCGTCGCCGACGTCAAGGGCAGCGAGAAGCTCGGCGAGATCACGGGTGACCTGCGTCGCGCCGTGCAGTCCGACCGCAAGGCCGAGAACCGCGGTGGCGAGTCCGTGCTCGGCAACTACATCGCCGAGGTCCAGCGCAGCGCCACCGCCCGCAACGGCTCGAAGATCGCCTTCATGAACCCGGGCGGCCTCCGCACCGACATGGTCTACGCGTCCAGCGGCGCCGGCGACCCGGACGGCACCGTCACCTACAAGGAAGCCGCGCTCGTCCAGCCGTTCGCCAACACCCTGGTGACGAAGGACATGACCGGCCAGCAGATCAAGAACGCCCTCGAGCAGCAGTGGCAGCCGGACGGACTCGAGCGTCCGTTCCTGAAGCTCGGCGTCTCGGACGGCTTCGCGTACACCTACGACCCGTCGAAGGGCCGCGGCGAGCGCATCACCGGCATGACCCTCGACGGCGAGGCGATCGCGCTGACCGACACCCTCAAGGTGACCGTCAACTCGTTCCTGTCGACCGGTGGCGACAACTTCGCCGCCTTCGCGACCGGCACGAACGTCGCCGACTCCGGCCAGGTCGACCTGCAGGCCCAGGTGGACTACTTCCTCGCCCACCCGAAGGTCGAACCCCTGAAGGACCAGCGCGCCGTCGGCGTCACGGTCACGCCGACCCCGGCTGGTGGGTTCCAGCCCGGTGACGCGATCCAGCTCGACCTGTCGTCGCTCGTGTTCAGCAGCGAAGACCCCGCGAAGGCCGGCACCGTCTCGGTCAGCGCGGACGGCAAGGAGCTGGCATCGGCCGCGATCGACCCGACGATCACCGACAAGAACGACGAGCAGGGTCGCGCGACCCTGACCGTCACGGTCCCCGAGATCGAGGCCCCGGCTGCACGCGCCGCCGCCCGCACCGCCGGCTCCGTCTCGCTCGCCGCGGTGGCCGAGCCCGTCGCCACGACGGACGCACCGCTCGTGGTCACCCTGCCGGGCCAGACCATCACCCTCGCCGTGACCATCCCGGTGGCCGCAGCGGTCGACCCGACCGACCCCACGGACCCGACGGACCCGACGGACCCGGTCGACCCGACCCCGGGCACGGGCGGCGGGGTCACCCCCGGCCCCGGCGCGGGTGCCGGTGACGACGCCGGCATCGGTGGCGTCGGCGGGACCGTCGACGACCCGCGCGCCGGTGGCGACCTCGCCTACACGGGTGCGGACCTGACCGCTCCGGCGATCGCGGCGGGCCTGCTCCTGCTCGCCGGGATCACGGCACTCGTGGTCCTCCGCCGCAACCGCGCACGACGTGGCGCGACGGTCCTGACGGACTGACCGCGAGCCTGCGGGCACACGATGCGAACGGGCCGTCTCACCCTGGTGAGGCGGCCCGTTCGCGTCGGTCAGGAGGCCCGGGACACGCCCGGCGCGAACGTCGCGCACCCCGGCGGTCACGGTTGCTGTCCCATCCCGGTCGATCGCTGCGGATCCGCGGATCCGCGGGGTACTCTCGGGAGTGTCGCACCGCGACGCGTCGTGCCGGGTCGCTTTCAGCAAGTCGACGGTGGTTCCGTTCGGCGAGACTCCGCGACGCGGGCGTCCTCCGCCTCCAGGGAAACGGCGGAGGGCGCCCACTCCCCGTCTCAGTGGAACAGCTGCTCGCCGATGTACGAGCCCTTGCGGGGTGCCGGCGGGACGGCGAACACCGCGGACCCGATGTGCGAGACGTACTCGTTCAGCCGGTCCGAGGCGCCGAGCTTCCGCTGCAGCCGCGTGAAGTGGTCCGGGTCGTTCACGTAGGCGATGAAGAGCAGCCCGGCGTCGAGCTGGCCGTACTCGTTGAGCCCGTCGGTGTAGTTGTACGGCCGCCGCAGGATCTTCACGCCGCCGTTCGCCTCGTGGGCGGCGAGGGCGATGTGCGACGTCGCGTCGATCTTCGTCGCACCGTCGTCGTCCTTCGCGTGGAAGTCCGGGGTGGTGTGCTCCTGTCCGCCGGAGAGCGGTGCGCCCTGGATCTTCGTCCGCCCGAACACCCGCTGCTGGTCGCTGACGACGTCGGCGTCCCAGGTCTCGATGTTCATCCGGATCTTCCGCACCACCTGGTAGCTGCCCCCGGCCATCCACCCGGCGTCGCGGTCGAGCCAGACGAACCGGTCGTGGTCGGCGTCGGTCGTGATGTTCCGGGTGCCGTCCTTGAACCCCATCAGGTTGCGGGGCGTGCTCTGGTGCGGCCCCGCCGACGCGCGGCCGAAGCCGAGCACGGTCCAGCGGACGGTCGCGGTGCCACGGGCCATCCGTGCCAGGTCGCGCACCGCGTGGTACGCCACCTGGGGGTCGTCGGCGCAGGCCTGCAGGGACAGGTCACCGCCGCTCAGCCCCTCCTGCAGGTTGTCGCTCGGCAGCGTCGGGATGTCGGCGAGCGACGCCGGGCGCCGGTCGGCCAGCCCGAAGCGCTCGTCGAAGACGCCGGGGCCGAGGCCCACCGTCACGGTCAGGGACGCCGGCCCGAGGTCGAGCGCCTCGCCCGTGTCGGCGCCGACCCCGTTGCCGTGCGCCGGTTCGACGCTGCCGACGGTCTTGCCGGCCTGCAGCTGGGCGATCGCGGCCGACCACCGGGCGAGGAGCACCTGCAACTCGGTCGTGACGGTCGTCGACAGGTCGAACGTCATGTAGACGCAGTAGCGCTGCGGGGTGGTGCGGATCCCGCCCTGTGGCTGCCGTGCCGCGGTGGCGTAGAACGGCTGGCTCTGCGACAGGTCGATCGACTCGTCGCCGTTCGTCGCCGCCGTGAACGGGTTCACGCCGGTCGCCGCGGTGGCGCCGCCGACGCCCGCTGCCGCGCCGACCCCGGCACCGGCCACCGCGAGGCCGGCGCCGAACAGTCCGCGGCGGGAGACGTTCGCCCGGGGTGCCTCGTCCGGCTCGGTCACGCGGTCGCGACCTTCTCGGCCAGGCGGGACAGCGGGTCCTGGAGCGCCTGGATCTGCTGCGAGATCGTGTTCGCGTCGGACTGCTTGGTGGCGGCGTCCCAGCTCGCGAAGCCGCCCAGGTCGTCGGCGTCGCGGTAGCCGTCCATCAGCGTGTTCGTGGCGTCGAACTGCTTCGCGATCTGCTTCGTCAGGGCCGGGTCGAGCTTGGTCAGCCCCGGCTTGAGGTACGCGAAGGCCTGACGGGCACCCTCGACGTTGGCGGCGAGGTCGACGAGGTCGATGTGGCTGTACGCCTCTTCCTCGCCGGTGATCTTGTTCGACTGCACCTCTTCGAGCAGGCCGGCGGCACCGTTCGCCAGGTCCTCCGGCTTGTAGTCCAGGGTCGGCACGAGCTTCGCGAGCAGCTGCACGTCCTCGGTCAGGTCCGCGGCGGTCTGCTTGGTCGAAGCGGTGATCTTCCCGGCCTGGAACAGGTCCTTCTCGACGGCGTGGAACCCGCTCCAGCCGACGGCCGGGTCGAGGTTCGAGGCGCGCATGTCGATCAGGTAGTCGAGGTTGCCGGCGTTGTCGGTGGCCTTGAACCCCTTCTTGACGAAGCCGTCGACGTCGCTCTCGACGTGCTCGTAGAACGGGCGGGCGTTCGCGTAGTCGGTCTTCGCCGCGTCGAGGTCGCCGGCGTCGATGTCCTTCTGCAGCTGCTGGACCGCGGCGACCATGTCGGTGACCTGGCCGTCGACGTAGGTCGCGTAGCCCTTCGCCCCGTCGCGGAGCAGGGTCGAGGCGCTGCTGTTCGCGGTCGACGCGGCCTTGCCGGTGACGGTGAAGTCCGTCAGCTCGGTCTCGGCTCCGGGGCAGTACACCTGGTACTCCCCGCCGGTCAGCGTCGCGGTGAAGCGGACGGCGTCGAGGCCAGGCGCCAGGTTCTCCTTCTCGCCGAGGATCCGCTGGTCCTGCAGCAGCTCGACCTCGGTGATCGCGGTCGACGACTCGTTCTTCACCGTGAAGGTGACGGGGCCCGCCGGGACCTTCGTCGAGGACACCGCACAGGCGTCCTCCCCGTCGTTGGTGAGCGTGATGGTGACGCGGGAGACCTTCGCGTCGTCGCCGGAGCCGGAGCCGCCTGCGTCGGCGGACCCACCGGCGCACCCGGTGAGTGCGAGGGCGGTGACGGCGCCGAGGGCGCCCAGGGTGATCAGGGGTCGGACGGGCTTACCGAAGGACATGGTCGGTGCTCCTTGCAGGGTCCGCGGCCGGAGGGCCACGAGCGGGGACGGGTTCGGGGGTGGGGATGGTGGGGAGGCGCCGGCGACGCCGGTCACGGAGGGCCAGCAGCGCCTGGACGGCGGCCGCGGTGCCGAGGGCGATCGGCAGCCAGGCCTTCCAGAGCAGCAGGTCGGCTGATCGCGAGTCCGCTGCGGCCACCGAGGCGGCCGACCGCTCGACGCGGGCGTCGGGGACGGACCAGACGGTGCGGTCCAGGGTCGTGGTGCGCGCGGACGGGAGGCCCCCACCGCTCAGCGTCAGCACCTCGCGTTGGTCGCGGGTCGCGTCCAGGACCCCACCGCGGACCGTCCACAGGGTCACCGTGTCGCGCACGGCCCAGCGGGCCGCGAACGGACCGGGGTTCGTCGACGGGGAGACCCCGACGGGCAGGCGGCCGAACAGGGTGACGAGGTCGTCCAGGGTCAGCGTCGACGGACGGTCGGCACCGCTCCCCTGATCGCCGGCCCCGTCCTGCACACCGGTGCCGGCCTGCACGACGCGCCACCGGTCGGCGGTCACGCCCGCGCGGGTGACGCGGCGGTGGGCCGATGTCGGCAGGGCGATCGGGGCCTCCTGGCCGGTTCCGGTGCCGGCCACCCGCAGGACGCCGGACGCACCGTCGACGTTGGCGGAGACGGAGCTGGCGTCGCCGCTGACCGCGGTCGTGCGGGGCAGGTCCACCCCGCCCGTCGGCACGGCGATCGCGAGCGCCGCTGCGGCCACGGCGAGTGCACCGGCGACGACGGCGCGTACCCGGGGCACGCGCTCCGGCGACGGACGCCAGGCGCGCGGCCAGAGGGTCAGGGCCAGCACCGGGACGACGTAGAGGAACCAGCCGAGCACCTCGATGACCCGCGGGTCCGGCGGGATGCCGAGCACGCCGGTGACCAGGGCGCCCTGCACCGAACCGTTCGGGGCGAGCCACGACAGGTCGACGGTGCGCTGCTGGCCGATGACGATCCAGCCGGCCTCGTGCGCGCGGCGGAGGACGGTCAGCACCAGGCCGCCGGCGACGAAGACCAGGAAGACCCCGGTGCCGGTGAAGAACCGCGACAGGTCGAGGCGGACGCCACCGGTGTAGATGCCGAAGCCGACGACGACCGCGGCCGCGATGCCGATCACGGCCCCGAGGGCGGCGAGGCCGGTGTCCGACGACGCCTGGAACGTGGCGAGGAGGAACACCGAGGTCTCGAAGCCCTCCTTCAGGACGGCGAGGAACGCCATGCCGGCGAGTGCCCAGGCGGTGCCCCGGCCGAGTGCCGCGGTCGCACTGGCCTCGAGGTCGGCAGTCAGGGTGCGTGCGTGCGTGCGCATCCAGACGATCATGCCCGTGACGAAGACGACGGCGACGATGCCGATGACCGCCTCCATGCCCTCCTGCTGGGCCTGCGGCAGCGCCTGCTCGACGGCCTGCAACCCGAAGCCGACGGCGATGCTGAGCAGCACCGCGAGCCCGACGCCCGACCACATCGGGGCGAGCGGGACGCGGTTGCGACGCAGGAACGCGGCGATGATGCCGACGATGAGCGTGGCTTCGAGGCCTTCACGGAGACCGATGACGAGAGTGGCGAGCATGACGAAGGTGAGGCTAACCTAACCGCCGAACGGCCCGCCAGCCGTGCGACGTGATGTTTGATGGTTCTCATGAACCTGCTGTCCGTCGACGGCCTGGCGTCGGTCACGAACGTGCTCGACCTCGCCGGGGTGTTCGCGTCCGCCCTGCTCGGCGGCTCCATCGCCCGCGCGATGGACTTCGACCTGTTCGGGTTCCTGGTCGTCGGGTTCGTTTCCGGACTCGGCGGCGGGATCCTCCGCGACACCCTGCTGCAGAACGGACCACCCGTCGCGCTCGTCGACCCGCTGTACGTGCCGGTCGCCGTCGCCGGGGCGCTGATCGCGTTCCTCGTGTCGTTCTCCGAGGTGACGTGGGACCGGCTGTTCACCGTGCTCGACGCCGCCGTGATCGGGTTCTGGGCCGTGGTCGGCGTGCAGCGGACCTACGACGCCGGGCTCGACTGGCCCGCGGCGATCATCATGGGGACCATCACCGCGGTCGGCGGCGGGGCCATGCGCGACCTGTTGCTGCGGCGGGTGCCGGCGGTGTTCGGCGGGAACGCGCTGTACGCCACCGTGGCCGTCGCCGCGTCGGCCGTGATGGTGATCGCCTCGGCGCTCGGGTCGCCGTCGCTCGGCATCCTGCTCGCGATCACCCTGTCGCTCGGGCTCCGCTGGGGAGCGGTCCGCCGGGGCTGGGGGCTGCCGAACGGCCGTGACTGGCAGCCGAAGTCGACCCTCGGTTCGCTGCTCCGGCGGGGTCGGAGCCTGCGGCCGGACGCGCTCCGGTTGCTCCGCCGGCCGGGCCGTCGAACCGGTGCCGGCAGTGTCCGAGAAGAGCACGAGGACTGAGGGGCTGTCTTCCGCGCCTCCGCGACGGTACGATCAGTACCGCCGGGTATCGTCCTGGCAGTTCTGCCGGGGATGATCCCGGTGAACGCTGTCCGCACAGCACCGACGCGACCCGAACGCGCCGGTTCCGAGCAGACGTGGGGATGGGGGCTTCGCTGATGCCGCGCGGGATCAGACGCGCGGCGCGGCAGGTCTCCACCACGATGCTCCCCCCCGACGACCACCACCACAGGTCGGAGCAGCAACCGATGAGCGACGACGCTTCCCGCACCCAGCGCATCCCGCGTGCCGAGGTCCGGGAACGCCTGCTCGCCGCCGGAGCCGCGGTCTTCGCCGAACAGGGTGTCTACGGCGCCCGGCTCGACGACGTCGCCGCGCGCGCGGGGTTCAGCAAGGGTGCGGTCTACTCGAACTTCTCGTCCAAGGAGGACCTGCTCGCGCAGGTCATGCAGCGGTCCACGAACCTGGTGCTCGGCTCACTGCAGCAGCTCGTGCACGCCGACATCGCCGCCGTCGACGTCGGCGACGTCCTGCGCGCTGCGTTCGGACAGCACGACCAGAGCGAGCAGTTCGCGCTGCTCTCGGCGTTCCGCGGGTACGCCGTGCGCCACCCGGAGTTCCTGCCCGAGTTCATCCGGCAGCGCCGGGTCCTGCAGGACGGGGTGCTCGAGCTGGTGCGGCTGTGGCTCGGTGCACACCCCGAGGTCGACGTCGGCATGACCCCGGAGGAGTTCGCGACCGTGCTCATCGGGGCGAACGTCGGCCTGGTGTTCGACACGCCGGCGTTGCCCGGCGTCGACCCGGGCGAGCTCATCGCCGCCCTGGTCGAAGCGGTCGTCCGCCGGCGCTGACGCGGGGTGCGGTGGGCGGACCCTCGCACGGTGCTGACGCGCACGCGCCCGCGTCAGGCCGTGCGACGATCCCGACGGCGGGGCTTCGGCCCGTCGTGGGACCAGGCGGACGACGGCAGCAGGCTCGGCGGCAGCAGGCGCGACCGCACGACTCGCAGAGCGGGCACGGACGCGTCGAGAGCGCCACGAGCTTCGCGGACGTGACGCTCCAGCGCCGCGCTGTCGACCGACGCGATCCCGTCGGCGGCGAAGCGCTCGCGGTCGACCGCGTCGACCGTGGCCTCCAGGTGCGGCACGACCGACGCCGGCAACCCGGGCCGCAGGCGTCCGAGCACCGCTCGGGCGGTCCGGGCCACCGCGGCGGCATCACCCGGCGGCGCGATGCCCGGGGCGTACCCGTGGTCGGCGACGTCGTCGAGCAACTCCCGCCACGCCTGCACGGCGGGTGAGCGCCCGGCGGCGATCGCCGACAGCCTCGACCGGCGACGAACTGCCCGCACGAGGCCCGGAGCGACGAGGACCGCGAGCACGAGCAACAGGCCCACGAGCAGCCCGACCGGGCCGCCTGTGCCACCCGTTCCGGACGCACCCGCGGCACCCGGTGCCGGGGACGCCGACGGGGTCGGTGACGCTGAATCCTGCGCCGGGGTGGTCTGCTCGGGCGCCGGCAGCGGGGTCTCCGGCGTCACCGCGGTCGGCGAAGCCGAGGGCTCCTCGGACGGCGCGGCCTCGTCGGAGTCGGGCGTCGGCTCGAAGGCGACCCACCCGGCGCCCCGGATGTACAGCTCGGGCCAGGAGTGCAGCTGCCGGTTCGACACCGCGTACTCGCCGTCGGGCTGTGGCGAACCGGCCCGATACCCGACCGCGATGCGCGAGGGGATGCCGAGCGTGCGGGCCATCACAGCCATCGCGGACGAGAAGTGCACGCAGTACCCGTCGCGGACCCGCAGGAACGTCGAGACGACGTCCATGCTGTCGCCGTCGTACCCCTGCTCCACCGGTGCCGTCTCGGAGTACGTGAACAGGTCGCTGCGGAACCACTGCTCGAGCGCCCGCGCCCGCCCGTAGTCGTCGGTCGCGGCGGCGGCGACGCGGGTGGCGGCGGTCGAGATGTTGGCGGGCAGGTCGTCGGGCAGGGCGAGGTCGGTGCGCAACTGCTGGCGGCTGGGCTCCCGGAAGCCACGGCCGTCGGAGCGGGCGAGCACCCCCGAGGCGGCGACCGCGTCGAGGTAGTCGTTGGCGAAGGTCGAGGCCCCGTAGACCTCGTACATGGCACCGCGGGCGGTCGCGGCTCCGGTCGACCGGACGGTGCTCGAGTTCCCCATCCACCGCCACTGCGACAGGTCGAGGTTGGTGGACTGCGACTCGATCGACACCGCGCCCGACGGCACCGGCAGGTAGGTGCTGGACAGCCCGGTGATCCGGACCGTCACGTCGCCACGGCTCGCCAGGCGCGGGTTGACGCCCTCGGCCCACTGCTGCTCGTCGGCGGTGTCGGCCTCGGCCGCGTTCGTCACGGTCGGCACCCAGTCCCCCGTGCCGAACTCGTCGAGGTCGGCGAGCTTGAGGTACTCGGGCTGCCCGTTCGACGAGCGGTAGCGGAACACCTCGAGCTCGCTCGGGCGGCGCAGGTCGTTGCCGAGTTCGAGCAGGGTGCCGGGCCGTCCGGGCTGGATCGGCGACTGGATCGCACCGGTCACGCCGGACAACCAGCTGGCGTTGAGCGGCACGATCGTCGGCAGCCCGATGGCCACGACGAGCCCGATCGCCCCGACGACGGCGGCCGGCAGTGCGCGCTGCACCGGGCGGACGGACAGCCAGAGCAGGGCGAGGAACGCCACCGCCGTGGTGATGACGAGCGGGGTGCCGGCGGGCTGCCCGGTGATGACACCGGGCACGATCAGGATGACGAGGGCCGGGGCGGCGGCGAGCGACGGGATCCGGGCGATGGCGGCGAGGAACAGCGAGACGGCCGCCACCCAGCCGATCGACGCGGTGACGACGAGCCGGATCGCGTCGGTCTGCGGCAGCGGTGCGGGGTTCAGGCGGATCGCGGCGAGCGTCTGTCCGAGGGCCCCGTCGGCGTCGAGCCACCCGAGCGGTTGGATGTCGTTGACCAGGGCGGCCGCGCACGAGCAGGCGATGACCGTGCCGACCAGCACGACGAAGCGGATCCCGGGTGTCTGGCGGCGCACCGCGAGCATCACGGCGACGAGCACGGCGACGACGACGACGCCCGATGCCCACCAGGCGATGCCCTGCACGAGCGGCCGGATGGCGAGCGCGGCGAGGAGCACCGGCACCGGCGCGAGGGCCACGACCCAGGCGCTCGGGACGTCACGCAGGTCGTCGTCGCGGTCCAGGATCTCGCGTACGTCGGCATGACCACGCGCCGGTGCACTCACCCCGGTCACCGTGCGGCTCCGGACGGCGTCGCGCCGACGACCGGCACCACGAGGGTCCGCCAGCCGCCACGGTCGAGGATGCCCCGGACGGCCGGGTCCGGCGGCACGATCGTCGCCAGGATGCCGCGGCTCGACCCACTGGTCGCGCCGACGAGCTCGGCGGCCTCCGCCGCGGTGCAGGTGCCGGTCACGACGGCGGTCATGCCGTGCACGTCGCGGCCACGGACCTCGGGCAGGACGTCGGTCACCTGTCGGGCATCGGTACGCAGCCGGACGTCGGCGAGCCCGACGAGCACGTCGGTGAGCCCGCCGACGTCGCCCGCGTGCCGGGTCGCGCCTTCGGGACCGTCGAACACGAGCACGACACGCGAGGTCCGGGCGGCGAGCGCGCGGGCGACACTGGCGGCCACCACGACGGCGTGCTCGAAGGCCTGGTCGCCGCCCAGGTCGGAGAGCTCGGCGAGGTCTTCCCGACCGAGCCGCTGGTAGGACTCGCGCCGCACGTCCAGTGCGATCACGGCCTCGGGCGGCTGGGCCTGGGTGGTCTGGCGGACGTGGAGTTCACCGCGCCGTGCGCTCTGGGCCCAGTGCACCCGGCGGATCGGGTCACCCGGGCGGTACGGGCGGAGTTCGCTGTCGTCGGCGGAACCACCCTGTCCGACCCGGCCCTCGTCGGCCGAGACCGCACCCGCGAGCGCCCCGGCGTCGATCGCCCCGAGGGGTGCCGAGGCCGGGACCACGACGACCTCTTCGGCCGGGACGACGGGACGGTCGATCCGGAGCAGGCCGAACGGGTCCTCCACCCGGATCGTCACGGGCCCGACCAGGGTGCGGCCGCGGTGCATCGCGAGCGCCTCGACGTCGAGCACCGCCGGCGGCAGGTTCGGCCCGACCTCGGCGTAGGTCTCCGCCTCGGCCAGGCTGGCGAAGGCGTCCTCGAGCTGTTCGCGGACGAGCAGCGTCGCCCGCGGGCCGATCCGCAGGCTGGTGCTGCCGAGGGTGATGCGTTCCCGGTAGACCTCGCCCACCTGGACGATCGCCCGAGCGGTGCTGCGGCTGCCGCGGAGCGGGGTGGCGACGACGAACGCCATCACGATGCCCAGCACGACCAGCACGAGCAGCAGCAGGCCGGCCGTGACGGCGACGCTCGTGGTGCCGACCAGGCCGCCGCCGACCAGGCCGATGCCGACGGCGATGACCGTCCAGCCCCGGATCGTCGGGCGCGGGAACGGGGTGCGGCGTGCGAGTGACAGCCCGCGGCGGCCGAACCGGGCCGCCGTGGACCGCGCGGCACCGACGCGTCGCAGCAGCGACGGCGGTGCCGATGGACTGGCCATCAGGAGCGGACGGGGGTGGCCGTGAACGGGATGGCGGTGTCGGAGACGATGCGGACGACGATCTCGCGCACGGTGTCCTCGCCGGTGCCGCCGAGCCCACGGGCGACCGGCACGAGCCGGTGCGCGAGCACGATCGGGGCGAGCGTCGCGACGTCGTCGGGGGTGACGAACGGGCGGCCGAGCAGGGCGGCGTGCGCACGGGCGGCCTGCGCCAGGTGCAGCGTCGCGCGGGGGCTCGCACCGAGCACGAGGTCGGGGTGGGTGCGCGTCGACCGGACGATCGCGATGATGTACGCCTCGACGTCGGGGGCGATGTGCACCCCGGCGACGGTCTCGATGATCGCCCGCAGTGTGCTGACGTCGACGATCGGCCGCAGGCGCGACAGCGGGTCGCTGCCGCCGCGGTTGGCGAGCATCTGCCGTTCGGCGTCGACGCTCGGGTAGCCCATCGCGATGCGCGCCATGAAGCGGTCCCGCTGCGCCTCGGGCAGCGGGTACGTGCCCTCCATGTCGATCGGGTTCTGCGTCGCGACGATCATGAAGGGACGGTCGAGCGGGCGCGTCACACCGTCGACGGTCACCTGCGACTCCGCCATCGCCTCGAGCAGGGCCGACTGGGTCTTCGGGCTGGTGCGGTTGATCTCGTCGCCGATGACCACGTTCGCGAACACCGGGCCGGGCGAGAACCGGAAGGTGCCGGACGACTGGTCGAAGATGTTCACGCCCGTGACGTCGGACGGCAGCATGTCCGAGGTGAACTGGATGCGGTTCACCGACCCGCCGACCGAGGCACCGAGCGCCTTGGCGAGCACGGTCTTGCCGACGCCGGGGACGTCCTCGACGAGCAGGTGCCCCTCGGCGAGCATCACCGTCAGGGCCGTGCGGATGGCTTCCGCCTTGCCGTCGATCACCGTGGCCACGGAGGCCACGATGTCGTCGCCCACCGCCCGCACGTGTTCGAGCGGGAAGGCGGGGTCGGTCGGGTCCGGCACGCAGGGCTCCATCGTCGGGGACAGGTGTCGTGCATGCTACATCGGGCCGGTGACAGCACCCGGTACGGGTGCACGGACTGGTCGTTCCGCGCACCGGCGGCCGATCCGCGGGTGGTGGGGCCGGGAGGCACGGCCCACCACACGCCGATCCGTCACCTCGTGCGCGGAACGACCCACGGGCCTCCAGGCAGTGTCCGGGTCAGCTGCCGGACGGTCAGGACCGGGGCGCCAGCGCCGCGTCCGCGGCGCGGAGCACGCGCGCAGCGACCGCGACCCCTTCTTCGCGCCCGAGCTCGGTGTCCTCGTGCTCGATGTTCACCCACATGTCCGGGTCGATCGCACGCAGGGCCTCGAGGAACGTCGTCCAGTACGCCTCGTCGTGCCCCTTGCCGAGCGCGACGAAGTCCCACGCCGACGGCTTCGGCCACTCGTTCGCCCACTCGTCGCCGCCGAGGTTCGTGCGTGACTCGTCCGGTGACAACCGGCGGAACGAGTTGTCGAGCACCCCGTTGATCGCAGCGTGCGGGTTGATCCGGACGTCCTTGGCGGCGGCGTGGAACACGAGCGGCCCGAGGTCGCGGGCGACCGCCACCGGGTCCATCTGCTGCCAGAACAGGTGCGAGGCGTCCAGCTCGACCCCCACGTTGGTCAGCCCGCCGCGTTCGACGAGCTCCCGGATCGACGCCGGGTTGAACACGAGGTTCTGCGGGTGCAGCTCGAGCGCGACCTTGACGCCGTGCTCCCGGGCCAGGGCGTCGATCTCCTGCCAGAACGGCACCGCGACGCTCCACTGGTGCTCGAGGACGTCGAGCGCGGCCGAGTTCCAGGCGTTCACGATCCAGTTCGGTCGCGTCCCGCCCGGCTCCCCCGCCGGCAGTCCGGACATCGTGACCACGCGGTCCTGCCCGAGGCGGGCCGCGAGGCGGATGCTGCGCCGGACGTCCTCGGCGTGCGCGGGACCGATCGCCGGGTCGGGGTGCAGCGGGTTGCCGTTGCAGTTGAGCCCGGCGATCGAGACGCCGGTCCCCGCGAACTGCGCGAGGAACGCGTCACGCGCCCCGTCGTCTTGCAGGATCGCGTCGATGTCGGGCACGTGCACCGGGGGCAGGAACCCGCCGGTGTTCAGCTCGATGCCGGTGAGGCCGTTGGCCGCGATGACCCGGATCGCGTCGGCGAGGGGCCGGTCGTGCAGGATCGCGTCGTAGAGACCGAGTTTCATGCCGTCACTGCTTCCTTGATCGTCTCGGTGGTGCCCCCGGCCGCGGCGGACCGTGCCACCGCGTCGAGGACCTCCATGTTGTGCACGCCGTCGTCGAACGTGGCGTTCGCGGGCAGGGCGTCGGACACGGTGCCGGACAGCCCGGCGATCTCGTCGAGGAACGCCCGCGCCTGGTACTCGAACATCTGGTTCTGCCCCCAGCCGACGCCCGGGGCGTCCATCGCCATCCCGCCCGCGACGTAGGGGTGGTCCGGGCCGAGCACGACCTGGCGGTACCCGCCCAGGCGCGAGCCGTCGGACCGCAGGGCGAGGCCGATCTCGGAGGCGCGCTCCTGGTCCCATCGGGCGGCGCCGCGCTCGCAGAACACCTCGACGACGAGCCCGTTCGGGTGCCCGGCCGCGACGCGGGAGGCCTCGAGCGACCCGACGACCGTGCCGTCACCGAAGCGTGCACTGAACGTGGCGTAGTCGTCGTTGCCGACGGCCGCGGTCTCACCGGTGAGCGGGACGGCCTGCCCCCGCAGGGCGTGTCCGGCGGCGACGGGGCGCTCGGTGATCGACGTGGTGAACGTGCCACCGCTGACGCTCCGGACCGGGCCGGCCAGGAACTCCGCGACGTAGGTCAGGTGCGAGCCGACGTCGGCGAGCGCGCCCGACCCCGGCTCCCCCGCGAAGCGCCACGAGAACGGGACGTCGGGCGAGGCGCCGTAGTCGGTCCAGTACCGGCCGGAGACGTGCAGGACCCGGCCGAGCGTGCCGTCCTCGACGAGCTCCTTGATGGCAGCGAGGCCGGGAGCCCTGCGGTAGGTGAACCCGATGCGGCCGAGCACCCCGCGCTGTGCGGCGTCGGCAGCGGCGGTCGCCATCGCGCGTGCGTCGTCGAGCGAGTCGGACAGCGGCTTCTCGCACAGCACGTGCTTGCCGGCGGCGAGCAGCCCCTCGACGATCTCGCGGTGCAGCGTGTTCGCGACGACGACGCTCACCACGTCGATGTCGTCGGCCGCCGCGATGGCCCGCCAGTCGGTGTCGTGCCGCTCGAAGCCGAAGCGACGTGCGGCCTCGGCGGCCAGCGGTTCGTAGATGTCGCCGACCGAGACGAGCCGGACGGGCGGCAGCGTCGGGGCGAAGAGGGAGGGGGCGTTCCGCCACGCAGCCATGTGGGCCTTGCCCGCCATGCCCGCACCGATGACGGCGACGCCGATGCTGTCGCTCATGTTCTCTCCTTCGAGAAGGTCGCTGGATCCCGATTCTGGAACGTTCCAGAACGTGTCGGTAGACTGTAACCGCACCAGCCCATGTCCTGTCAAGCACCGTGCCGGAAAGGCTCAGCGTGACCCCTCGCCCGCCGACGATCATCGACGTCGCCGCACGCGCGGGCGTCTCGAAGTCGCTGGTGTCGATGGTGCTGCGCGACGACCCCGGGGTCTCCCCCGCTCGCCGGTCCGCGGTGCTCGCCGCCGTCGCGGAGCTCGGCTACCGCCCGAACCGCGCCGCCGCCATCCTCGCCGGCACCCGGACCCGCACCATCGGGGTCATCGTCGATGACTTCCGGAACCCCTGGTACGTCCCGATGCTCGACGGCATCCGTGAGGCCCTCGCCCCGCACGGACTCCGCCTCACCCTCGCCGACACCCGCGCCAACGCCCACCTCGACTCCTCGCCCTTCGACGACCTGGTCTCCCTGCGGGTCGACGGCGTGGTCCTCGCCGCCGAGGGCTTCCCCGAGGTCGTCGTCCCCGCCGACACCCCGGTCGTGATCGCCGGCGCGCGCGAGGACGTACCGGGCGGACTCGACGTGGTCGCCTCCGACGAAGCCGCCGGCGGACGCCTGGCAGCGGATCACCTGATCGGCCTGGGTCACCGCCGCATCGCCCACGTCACCGGCTCGGGAGGCCCGGCTGCCGTCCGCCGTCAGGCCACCGTCGCGCAGCTGGTCGCCTCCGGCATCGAGCCGCTGGTCTACGGCTCCGGCCCGACCTCGGAGACCACCGGCTACGAGGGCGTGCGGCTCGCACTCCGGGAGCACCCCGACCTGACCGCGGTGTTCGCCGCGAACGACGTCATGGCGATGGGCGCGATCGCCGCCGTGCAGGAAGCCGGACTCCGCGTGCCGCAGGACATCTCGGTGATCGGCAACGACGAGACCCCGCTCGCCGCGTCACCCCTGTTGCGCCTGACGACGGTCGACCCGCACAACGACGAGGTCGGGCGCCTGGCGGCTGCGCGGTTGGTCGAGCGGATCGGCGCGGTCGCGGCGGCTCCCCCAGATCCCATCCGGACGCTCGTGCCGCCGACGCTCGTCGTGCGGTCGACGACGGGGCCGCCGCGCGCCTGAGTGGCGACCACGCCGGGGCCGACGCCGGCGGGGCGGAGGTGCGCCGAGCCTCCAGGCCGGGTGCGAGGTGACCCGAGGTCAGACGCGCGCGCCCTCGAGCCGCGGAACCTGGTTCCGGACACAGCACCGGGCGTTTCCGCGGTGTGGTGTCCGGAACCTGGTTCCAGCGGGCTCGGCCACCATGCGAGGCGCCCGGGAACGACGAAACCCCGGTCCGATCGGACCGGGGTTTCGTGCTGCAGTTCGTGCAGTGCGGAGACGGAGGGATTTGAACCCTCGGTCCCCTCAAAGGGGACTCCACCTTAGCAGGGTGGTGCACTCGGCCGGACTATGCGACGTCTCCAAGCACTCTCGCGAGCGCTGCGACCACCATACAGGAGGACCGCGCCACTCTCGACCCGACGCACGCCCGCGCGTGGCACGACCCGTCGCGCGCGGTCCCCCGAAGTGGGGACACGTGGGGGTTGTCGGGGCGTACCCCACTGCATAGCATCATCGGGACGCGGCAATCACGTTCCGGGGCTCGTCCCCGTCGTCGCGACACAGCACCCGACGTCGTTCCCCGTGCGGGCCCGGCGCGCCCGATCGCGTGGCGCCCGGCGGGGAGCGACTTCCCCTGGGGGCGCGGCCCACCACCGCGCCCCCGTTTCTGGGTTCGGGGCGGGGAGGCACCGAGCCGAGACTCGTCCCCGCGGACAGTGCACGGGCGCTGAAGGCCGCAAAGAGTCCGCGCAGCCGAGACTCGGGGACGGCAAGGGACCGCCTGCGCCGCGCCTCAGTACCCGAACGCCTTCGAGCAGGTCTGCTGGTCGGCGGACTGCCCCTCGAGCCCGTCGATGGTCTCGGGCGTCGCCGAGGGGGTGCGCGGCGCAGCGGACGACGGCGCTGCCGGGGTCGCCGGCTCCGGCGCAGCGGCCGGCGACGACGGCGCAGCGGTCGGCTGCGTCGGGTTCGGCTGCGTCGGACTCGTCTCCGACCCGATGCCCGTGCTGTCCGCCCCGAGGGAGAACGACTGGTCGGCCTTGATCTTCGCGAACAGCCGGTCGGCCAGGTACGTCGTCGGCTCGACCTTGCCCTCGTAGACACCGGTGCCGCCCGTGGTGCCCGGGTACTGCACGAAGTTCACCTGCGCCAGCGGCAGATCGCGCAGCGCCAGGCCCATCTGCACCATCGTCCCGATGTCGTTCAGGCTCTGGGACAGCTGCATGTTCGACGCCGCCGCCCGGGCCAGCTTGTACAGGCGGGCCGGCGAACCGAGGGTGTCGTTCGACTTCACGGTGCGGAGCAGCGACGACAGGAACACCTGCTGGCTCGAGATCCGGCCGAGGTCCGACCCGTCGCCGACCCCGTGCCGGGTGCGCAGGAACGCCAGGGCATCGTCACCCTGCAGGGTCGAGGTGCCGGCGGGCAGGTCCAGCCCTGAGTAGGAGTCGGTGATGGGCTGGGCGACACAGACGGGCACGCCACCGATCGCGTTCGACATCTCGATGACGCCCTTGAAGGACACCGCGGCCGAGTACTGGATGTCGAGTCCGGTCAGCCCGGCGACCGTCTGCGTGACGCAGTTCAGGCCGCCCTCGCCGAACGAGGTGTTGATCGGCTGCGCCGCCATCGCCGGCGCGGTGCCCGTGCCGTCGGTCTTCTTGCAGGCCGGGATCGGCGTGACGAGGTCGCGCGGGATGCTCACCGCGGTCGCGTTGGTGTGGTCGGCCGAGACGTGCAGCAGGATGTTGACGTCGTTGAGGGTCGCGTCGCGCTCTCCGAACGCCGGGCTCTGGTCAGGGTCGTTGTCGGTGCCGACGACGAGCATGTTGAACCCGCCCGTGAAGGCACTGAGCGGCTTCGCACCGCCCTGCGCCTGCGGTGCGGGCTGGCCCTGGATCTCGACGCCGTCACCGAGGTCGTCCGTGACCTGCTTCGCCGCGATCGCCGTCACCGAGACCGAGCTCACCAGGGCCACTGCGACGACGCCGGACACCGTCTTGGCAGCGGTCGCGAGGGGGCTCGAGCGCCGCAGACGTCCGTGCCGTGCGATCCCCGGTGCTCGGTTCAAGCGGTGGGATCGATCGCGGACGTCGTTCACGGGCACTCCTGTCGTCGGTGGACACGCCGGGGACGGCAACCGGTCAAGGCTGCCACGACGTTGCCTGACGATCCAGTGCGAGGGGCACCGGCACCGCTCACTGCGCGGCGTCGGGACCCGTGGACCATGGCGGTGGGAGCGGAGCTGAGCGGATCCGCAGCCGCCGCCGGTTCAGGCCGACACGACCACCCGGAAGCGGTCCGGCAGCGCGATCAGGGCGGACGACAGGTCGAGGAGCGCCGCGGCGCAGTCGTCGAGGGCGTCTCGCTCCGCCGCGTCCACGGCCCGCTCGACGATCGCGACCCGTCGTCGGCGGTCGACCACCGCATCGATGCCGTTCGCCAGGGCGACGTCGTCGGTGAAGAACATGTCGAGCACGATGCGCTGCGACAGCAACCAGTCGCCGCTGACCGACGACCCGCGGCGCCGCAGGTACCAGGCCCCGAGTTCGACGAAGGCACCTGCTTCGGTCCAGCAGTCGCGCAGCCACGCCTTGTCGAACCGGTCGTGGTACCCGACGGAGTTCGACGGCGGATCGACGAGCAGGGCCTGGGCGATCCGCAGTCGCTCGATCATCTGGTCGACCGACCACTGCGAGATCACGACACCGACGTACCGCTGCACGCTGGCCAGTTGCAGGGACTCGAGGGTCACGAGGGCTTCGCGCACGGGTGTGCGCGACACCCGCATGTCCGATGCCAGGGTGTCGAGCCGCAGCCGCTGCCCGCGGCGGTACTCCCCCCGCAGGACGTTGTCGAGCAGTCGCAGGAACACCGCGTCGCGCAGCAGGCTGCGGCGCAGGCCGTGGGGATCGAGTCCGTCGGCACCGGCTCGGGTGGGGGTGTGCTCCATCACCCCAGGCTCACGCACGGGCGGCACCCCCGAGGCGAGGGCGGTCGCTGCCGTGGATCGTGGTGGCCGGTGTCGTGCTGTGGAGGAGTGCCATGCACGCACAGTGACAGCGCGGCGACGGCGGCGCTAAACACTCTGAATACAGAATGTCAGACCGCCGCCGCCGGGCTCACCTCCGGTCGGACTTCGCGTCCCCGGTGAGCACCGAGAGCGGTTGGGTGACGTCCTCCAGCCCCTTCCGCGCGGCGTCGACCCCGAATATCAAGGCCACCACGCCGCCACCGATCATCACCGCGGATCCGAGCAGGTACCCCCAGAACAGCGGCTCCCGCGACGACCCGTCACCGATGAAGGCGCCGTAGATGGCCGGCGCGACCGCACCGAAGATCTGCGCCAGGGCGAAGAAGTACGAGATGGCCTGCGACCGCAGCTCGAGCGGGAAGATCTCGCTGACGGTCAGGTAGGCGCTCGACGCCCCGGCCGAGGCGAAGAAGAACGAGACGCACCAGAACGCGACCTGCACCGTCGCCGAGATCGCGTCGGCCCGGAACAGGAACGCCGACGTGGCGAGCACGAGGCCGGACACCAGGTACGTCAGGAAGATCATCTGGCGTCGACCCCAGGTGTCGAAGAAGCGCCCCAGGATGATCGGGCCGAGCAGGTTGCCGATCGCGAACGGGAAGAAGTAGACCGCCGTCTCCGCCGTCTTCAGGCCGAAGAAGTTCGTGAGGACCAGGGCGTAGGTGAAGAAGATCGCGTTGTACAGGAACGCCTGCGTGATCATCATCGTCGCGCCGACGAGCGTGCGGGTCGGGTACTGCTTCAGCAGCACGCGCGCGATGGCGAGGAACCCGACGCGGTCGGTCGGCGTGACCGTCATCGCCTTCGACTGGTCGACCTCCGGCAGGGGCTTGCCGGTCGCCTTCTCCACCGACTCCTCGATGCGCGAGACGGTGGCCTCGGCCTCTTCCTCGCGCCCGTGCGTCATCAGCCACCGCGGACTCTCCGGGATGTGCCGTCGCAGGAAGATGATCGCGATGCCGAGCACCGGGCCGAGGAAGAACCCGATGCGCCAGCCGATGTTCTCGGCGAAGTAGGACGTGTCGAGCAGGTAGATGTTCGCGAACGCGCCGAGTGCGGCACCGCCCCAGTACGTGCCGTTGATGGCGATGTCGACGTGCCCGCGGTACTTCGCCGGGATGAGCTCGTCGATCGCCGAGTTGATCGCCGCGTACTCGCCGCCGATGCCCAACCCCGCGACGAACCGGAAGGCCGCCAGGAACCAGAAGTCCTGCGCGAGGCCCGCGATGCCCGAACCGATCAGGTAGATCGCGAGCGTCAGGATGAACAGCTTGCGCCGCCCCAGTCGGTCGGACATGCGCCCGAACACCAGGGCACCGACGACCTGGCCGACCAGGTAGATCGTGCCGAGGGACGTCACCTGCTGCGTGGACAGGTTCAGGTCCGCCTGGAAGCCCGCGTTCGAGACGATCTGGATCTCGAGACCGTCGAGGATCCAGGACACGCCGAGTCCGACGACGACGCTCCAGTGGAACCGGGTCCACGGCAAGCGGTCCATCCTGGCGGGCACCAGGCTCTTGATGGTTGCGTTCGCGCTGCTCACGAAATGGGACCGTACGCCGAGATCGCCGATGTGGTTCAGATGCGGAACGAGGAACCGGGGACGGAGCCGGATCCCCCTACTTCGAATCCGGCTCCGTCGCCGGGATCCCAATGATCGCAAGTGCGATGGGAACCCACAAGCGGGCTGGAGGCGCGGTGCGGGCTGACACCGCGCCTCCGGTCCGCAACGGCGTAACGTCCAGAACGTGACCCGACCTGACATCCGCACGGTCGGCGAGCTCCGCACCTCTGGTCACGTCCAGAAGACGGTCCGCGCCGAGATCCGCGACAACCTGCTCACCGCCCTGCGCCAGGGCACCGATCCGTGGCCCGGGCTGCACGGCTTCGAGACCACCGTCATCCCCCAGCTCGAACGTGCCCTGATCGCCGGCCACGACGTCGTCCTGCTCGGCGAGCGCGGCCAGGGCAAGACCCGGCTGCTCCGCACCCTGCAGGGCCTGCTCGACGAGTGGACGCCGGTCATCACCGGCTCCGAGCTCGGCGAGCACCCGTACGAACCGATCACCACCGCGAGCATCCGGCGTGCCGACGACCTCGGCGACGCCCTGCCGATCAGCTGGCGGCACCGGGACGACCGCTACGTCGAGAAGCTCGCGACGCCGGACACGAGCGTCGCCGACCTGATCGGGGACGTCGACCCGATGAAGGTCGCCGAGGGCCGTAGCCTGGGCGACCCGGAGACCATCCACTTCGGGCTCGTCCCCCGTGGGCACCGTGGCATCGTCGCGATCAACGAGCTGCCCGACCTGGCCGAACGCATCCAGGTCGCGATGCTCAACGTGATGGAGGAGCGCGACGTCCAGATCCGCGGCTACGTGCTGCGGCTGCCGCTCGACGTGCTCGTCGTGGCGAGCGCGAACCCCGAGGACTACACGAACCGCGGCCGGATCATCACGCCGCTGAAGGACCGCTTCGGCGCCGAGATCCGCACGCACTACCCGATCGAGCTCGACGACGAGATCGCCGTCATCCGGCAGGAGGCGCAGCTGACGGCCGAGGTCCCGGACGCCCTGATCGAGATCCTCGCCCGGTTCACCCGGGCACTGCGTGGTTCGAGCGCCGTCGACCAGCGCAGCGGTGTGAGCGCCCGGTTCGCGATCGCCGGTGCCGAGACGGTGTCCGCCGCCGCGGTGCACCGCGCAGCTCGCCAGGGCGAGGACGAGGCGGTCGCGCGGCCGATCGACCTCGAGACCGCGGTGGACGTCCTCGGCGGCAAGATCGAGTTCGAGAACGGCGAAGAGGACCGGGCCGACGAGGTCCTCGAGCACCTGCTCCGCACCGCGACCGCCGAGACCGTGCGCTCCCGGTTCAAGGGCCTCGACTTCACGGTGCTCGTGGACGCGCTCGAGGGCGGCACGATGGTGACCACGGGCGAGCAGGTCAGCGCCCGGGCGTTCCTCGAAGGCCTGCCGTCGATCGGTGAGTCCGACCTGTACGACCAGGTGTGCGACCGGATGGGTGCGACGAACGACGGCGAACGCGCCGGCGCGATCGAGCTCGCCCTCGAGGGGTTGTTCCTGGCCCGGCGCATCAGCAAGGAGTCCGGCGGGGGCGAAGCCGTCTATGGCTAGGCAGAACCGGCGCCTGACGCGCGACACCCGGTACGGCCGCTACACCGACGGACCCGACCCGCTCGCCGCCCCGGTCGACCTGGCCGAGGCGCTCGACGCCATCGGGCAGGACGTGATGGGCGGCACGTCGCCCGAGCGGGCGATGCGGGAGTTCCTGCGGCGCGGCGGCCGGACGCAGCGCGGCCTCGACGACCTGGCCCGACGGGTGGCCGAGCGCCGCCGTGAGCTGACGAGCAGGAACAACCTCGACGGCACCCTGCAGCAGGTGCGCGAGCTCCTCGAGCAGGCGCTGCTCGCCGAGCGCGGGGAGCTCGCCCGCAACGTCGACCTCGACGACGGCGACCGGGCCCTGGCCGAACTGCAGCTCGACAGCCTGTCACCCTCCCCCGCCGCCGCGGTGCAGGAGCTCGGCGACTACGACTGGACGAGCCCGACCGCGCGCCGGAAGTACGACGAGATCAAGGACCTGCTCGGCCGCGAGGTGCTCGACCAGCGCTTCGCCGGCATGAAGCAGGCGCTCGAGGGCGCCACCGACCAGGACCGGGCCGCGGTCAGCGCGATGATGCAGGACCTCAACGCCCTGCTCGAGGCGCACGCCCGCGGCGAGGACACCCAGCAGCAGTTCGACGAGTTCATGGACCAGCACGGCGAGTACTTCCCGTCGGACCCCGCGAACGTCGACGAGCTGCTCGACGACCTGGCAGCCCGCGCGGCCGCGGCGCAGCGCATGCGGAACTCGATGACCCAGGAGCAGCGGGACGAACTCGACGCCCTCGCCCAGCAGGCCTTCGGCTCCCCCGACCTGATGGGGCAGCTGTCCCAGCTCGACGGCAACCTTCGCGCACTGCGTCCCGGCGAGGACTGGGGCGGATCGGAACGCATGGACGGCGAACAGGGCCTCGGGCTGGGCGACGGCACCGGGGTTTTCCAGGACATCGCGGACCTCGACGCCCTCGCCGACCAGCTCGCCCAGTCCGGGCCGGGCTCGGAGCTCGACGACCTGGACCTCGACGCGCTGTCCCGGCAGCTCGGCGACGAGGCGGCGGTCGACGCGAAGACCCTGCAGCGCCTCGAACAGGCGCTCCGGAACTCCGGGGCGATGCGCCGTGGAGCCGACGGGCAGCTCCGGCTCACCCCGAAGGCGATGCGGCAGCTCGGCAAGAGCCTGCTCAAGGACGTCGCCCAGCGGATGTCCGGTCGCCAGGGCGCGCGGGACCTCCGTCGCTCGGGCGCCGCGGGCGAACCCTCGGGGGCGTCGCGGCAGTGGGCGTTCGGCGACACCGAGCCGTGGGACATCCCCCGCACGATCACGAACGCCGTGGTGCGGACGGCGGCCAGCGGTCGACGGGGTGCGGGCGTGCGCCTGAGCATCGAGGACGTCGAGGTGCAGGAGACCGAGGCGCGCACCCAGGCTTGCGTCGCGCTGCTCGTCGACACGTCGTTCTCGATGGCGATGGAGGACCGCTGGGTGCCGATGAAGCGCACCGCCCTCGCGCTGCACACCCTGGTGTCGACCCGGTTCCGCGGCGACGACCTGCAGCTCATCGCCTTCGGTCGCGAGGCCGAGGTGATGGACGTCGAACAGCTCGTCGGTCTCGACGCGATGTGGGACAAGGGCACGAACCTGCACCACGCCCTGTTGCTCGCCAACCGGCACTTCCGGAAGCACCCCACGGCCCAGCCGGTGCTCCTCATCGTCACCGACGGCGAGCCGACGTCGCACCTCGAGCCGAACGGGCAGGTCTGGTTCGACTACCCACCCGACCCGGTGACGATCGCGCTGACCGTGCGGGAGCTCGAGAACGCCGGACGCCTCGGCGCCCAGACGACGTTCTTCCGCCTCGGCGAGGACCCGGGGCTCGCCCGGTTCATCGACGCGATGGCGAAGCGGGTGGACGGCAGCGTCGTGGCACCGGAGAACGACGACCTCGGGGTCGCCGTGGTCGGCTCGTACCTCGGCTCGCGTCGCGGGGCCGACGGCGCGCTCTTCCGCGACGACCGGGGGCTCTGAAGCCCTCACGGGACGGACTGGAGGCCCGTGGCGAGACCGCCACGGGCCTCCAGTCCATTGTCGGGTGCGTCTAGAACAGTGGCCAGGGCACGGCGGGGCCGTGACCGGGCGGCGGCGGGAAGATCCCGACGGCACGCAGGGCCGCGCAGCGCGCTCGGAGCGTGTCGATCTCCTCGTCCGTCAGGTGCTCGGCGAGCTCGTCGCCGAGACCGCCGCGCAGGGCTTCGGACACCCGGTCGAGGCCCTCGAGCTCGTCCGGCCCGAGCGGCTCCCCGATCCAGCCCCACAGGACCGTCCGGAGCTTGTGCTCGACGTGGAAGGTGAGCCCGTGGTCGACGCCGAAGCGGTGGCCGTCGGGCATCGCGAGCACGTGCCCACCCTTGCGGTCGGCGTTGTTCACGACCACGTCGAAGACGGCCATCCGGCGCAGGGCCTCGGAGTCCTCGTGCACGAGCGTGACGGGCTGGTCCTGTTCGTCGATCGCCTCGAGCACGGGCAGCCAGGGCGAATCGTCCGCCTCGGCGAGCTCCGGCGCCACCAGGTCGACGGCGTCCTGCTCGGGGTCGACGTCCTGCCAGCGCTGCACCATGCCAGGGCCGAACGGACCGTCGCCCATCCACGTGGGCGGGACGACACCCCAGCCGAACGCCTCGGAGACCAGGTGCGCGGCGATCTCGCGGCCGGCGAGCGTGCCGTCCGGGAAGTCCCACAGCGGGCGCTCGCCCTCGATGGGCTTGTAGACGACGGTCGCGCCGTCGAGTTCGGCGAGGAAGGTGGCGTTGGACGCCTCGCGGATGCGCGCCCGGACGGACAGCGAGCCGTCGCTCATGCGTCGCCGGGCGGACGACCGGCGGCGACGACCTCGCGCGTGCGCTCGACGAAGGCCCGGGCGGTGCCGACCGGGATCTTCACCTGGAACAGCTCCGCGGGCTCGGGGATCTCGACGACGGCTTCGATCTCGATGCCGTCCTCGCTCTCCTCGGACACGATCTCGATCTCGTCGTCGATCGGGTACGCCTCGATGACGACCTGCGCGGTGGAGGGGTCGAAGCCCAGGCTCAGTGCTCCCGCGCGGAACTCGGGCTCGACGGGCTGGTCGAGCGGCTCCGGGTCGCGGAGTTCGACCGGCACCGACGGCGGCACGCTGAAGCGGTTGTCGTCGACGGTCGCGACCTCGTCGAGGAGCTCGTCGATCTTGTCGGCGAGCACGGCGGTCTGCTCCTTCTCGAGCGCGACGCTGGTGACGCGTCGACCGGAGCGGGCCTGGATGTAGAAGGCGCGCTCACCCGGACGGCCGATGGTGCCGACGACGAGGCGGTCCGGCCAGTCGAAGCCGTGGACGATGGTGGGCATACCCGCATTGTAGGAGCGCTCGGCTCCGCCCGTTCAGGGTCGGGCAGGACCCGCGGGCGCGTCGGGTGCCGGACGCCCGGTGCCGGTGTGCGCATCGGGTTCCGGATGGCCCGCGCCGCCGCCGACCGCGGCGTCCCCGCTGGGTGCTTGGGCGGTGCGCAGCCAGGACAGGTCGCCCGACTCGGTGTTCGTCGCGACGACCTCGGGGCGGTGCTCGCCGTAGCGCACGACGGACACCGAGGCCGGGCCGACGCCGATGCGCTGGAACAGGTCCAGGTGCATGCCGAACGCGTCGGCCAGGACGCTCTTGATGATGTCGCCGTGGCTCACCGCGACCCAGACCGCGCCGGGTCCGTGCTCCGCCTCGACCTCGGCGTCGATGCGCCGGACGGCCGCGACGGCCCGGGACTGCATCGTCTGCATGGACTCACCGCCGGGGAACACGACGGCGCTCGGGTTCGCCTGCACCGTGCGCCAGAGGGGCTCCTTCGCCAGGTCGGCGAGCTTCCGGCCCTGCCACTGCCCGTAGTCGGCCTCGGTGATGGCCCGCTCGATCAGCGAGGCGGGTGACCCGGTCTGCCGGTCGGTCTGCCGGTCGGTCTGCCGGTCGAGGATCGCACGGGCGGTCTGCCGGCAGCGCTCGAGCGGACTCGACACCACGGCGACGACGGGCACCGCGGCGATGCGCTCCGCGGTCCGCTCCGCCTGGGTGCGGCCGACGGCGTCGAGTCGCACGCCGGCGGTGCGTCCGGCGAGGACGCCGGTGGCGTTCGCGGTGGTGCGTCCGTGACGGACGAGGAGGACGGTCGCCATGCGCCCGATCCTAGGCGCGGGACGCGGTCGCCCTTGACGGGCCGCCCGGGGACCGATCAGATGGGGGCATGGCCGGGCGGCATCGACTCGCACTCTTCGCCACGTCGACGGTGACCGGGTTCGGGATCGCGACGTGGATCACCCGGACGCCCGCGATCCGCGACGAGCTCGGTGCCTCGATCGAGGCGATGGGCCTCGTCCTGCTCGGGCTGTCGATCGGGTCGATGATCGGGATCCTCGGTGCCGGGGCCCTGGTGCGGCGGCTCGGCAACCGCCCGCTCATCCTGCTCGGGGGCGCGCTGCCCGTCGTCGGCATGGTGCTCGTCGCGCTGCTCGCCCCGGCGCAGGTCGCCGCCGGGGTCTGGGCCGGACTGTTCCTGATCGGCTTCGGGGCGGGGGTCGCCGAGATCGGGCTGAACGTCGAGGCCGCGGCGGTCGAACGGCAGATCGGACGACCGGTCGTGCCGGTGCTGCACGCCTGCTTCAGCCTCGGCAGCGTGGTCGGTGGGGTCGTCGGCATCGCCATGACGGCCGCGCGGACCCCGGTCGGGGTGCACCTGCTCGTCGGTGCCGCGGTGATGGCCGCGCTGGCGGTGTTCGCGGCCCTGAACCTGCGGCCGGTGCCCCGTGACGCACCCACCGATGCGCCGGCCGATGCCCCGGGCACCCGTCGGGGAGCCCGCCGCTCCGTCCTCACCGTGCAGCTCGCCATGATCGCCGTGATCACCCTGGCGATGGCCTTCGCCGAGGGTGCCGCGAGCGACTGGCTCCCGCTGCTGATGACCACCGACCACGACGCTCCGGAGTCCGTCGGGTCCCTCGTGTTCACCGGGTTCGCCCTGGCCATGCTCATCGGTCGCGCGGCCGGCACCCCGCTCGTCGCCCGGTTCGGTCGCGCCCCGGTCGTCCGGGTCTGTGCAGCCGTCGGTGCGGTGGGGGTCCTGCTCGTCGTGCTGTCACCGAGTCCGGTCGTCACCGCGGCGGCGGCCGGCGTCTGGGGTCTCGGCATCGCCCTCGGGTTCCCCCTGTCGATCTCCGCCGCGGGCGACCACCCCACCGACGGCGACCGCCGGGTGTCGGTGGTGGCCACCGCCGGGTACATCGCGTTCCTGGTGGGGCCGCCGCTGCTCGGGTTCGTCGGGGAGCACCTCGGCCTGCAGACGGCGATGCTCGTGCCCCTCGTCCTGCTGGTCGCGGCGTTCGTGGTCGCCCCGGCGACGCGGGGAGAGGACACCGGGCGGACGATCGAGCCGGCGGAACCGGCGCGTCGGCCGTCCGGTCGGTAGCGTCTCGGGCATGCCGTTCTTCCGCGACGCTCCACGCCCGACCGCTCCGCCCGTTCCGTCGAGGGTCCAGGCCGCGTGGTCCGACTCCGCCGGGCACCTCGCGACCCGCTGCCTGCAGCTCATCATCGTCGTGGTGGTCGTCGCCGGCATCGTCTGGGCGAGCAACATCCTGAGCGTCGTCACGATCCCCGTGCTCCTCGCGCTCATCATCGCGTCGGCCATGCACCCCGTGGTGTCGTGGCTCCGCAAGCACCGGGTGCCGTCGGTGCTGGCCACCCTCGCGGTGCTCATCGGCGTCCTCGCGGTCCTGGGCCTGATCGGCTGGCTCATCGTCGTCGCGGTCGAGAACCAGTGGGCACAGCTGCAGAAGTCCGCCGTCGACGGGTTCCAGCAGCTGCAGACGTTCGCGAAGACCCTGCCGTTCTCGATCTCCGACAAGCAGATCGACGACGCCGTCGCCGGCGCCTCCGACTTCGTCACGAGCGCGCAGTTCGGCTCCGGTGCCCTCGCCGGTGCCTCGGCCACCGCGAACTTCCTGACCGGGCTCGTCCTGATGATCGTCGTGCTGTTCTTCTTCCTGAAGGACGGCCCGAGCATCTGGGAGTTCCTGCTCCGCCCCTTCACCGGTGAGCGCTACGCCCGTGCACGCCGCGTCGGCGACCGGGTCGTCTCGACCCTCGGCGGGTACGTCCGCGGCACCGCCACCGTCGCTGCGGTCGACGCGATCGGCATCGGTGTCGGCATCGCGATCGTCGGCGTCCCCCTCGCCCTGCCGCTGGCCGTCATCGTGTTCATCACGGCGTTCATCCCGATCGTCGGTGCCACCGCGGCCGGCATCCTCGCCGCCCTCGTCGCGCTCGTGGCCCTCGGCCCGGTGCAGGCCCTCTTCGTGATCGGCATCGTGATCGTCGTCAACCAGCTCGAGGGCAACTTCCTGCAGCCGGTCCTGATGGGTCGCACGCTCAAGCTGCACGGCCTCGTCATCCTGATCGGTCTGACCGCGGGCACCGTCCTGGCCGGCATCACGGGCGCGATCATCTCGGTGCCGCTGCTCGCCGCCGCCTGGGGCGCGATCCTGGTCTGGGACGGTCCGAACACCCCGGCCCGCCCGTGGCGGAAGAAGCGCAACGAGGACGTCACCGCGCACGAGCTGCCGCAGGGCTGATCCGCAGCGCCGATCCGGAGGGCGCGTTGCGGACATCCACTTCGCGCAGCGGCCTTCCACCCAGCAGGATGGAGGAGTGCTCGTCTCCATCGTCTACATGAGCCGTGCCGTCGTCCCCTTCGACGACCAGGCCATGGCGGTGCTGCTCGCGGAGTCCCGGCTGCGCAACGAAGCGCTCGGGGTCTCCGGACTCCTGCTCGCCAAGG
The DNA here is from genome assembly GCF_003234895.2 of Curtobacterium sp. MCBD17_026. Lineage (NCBI taxonomy): Bacteria > Bacillati > Actinomycetota > Actinomycetes > Micrococcales > Microbacteriaceae > Curtobacterium > Curtobacterium sp. MCBD17_026. The sequence continues at coordinate 2,848,124 of NZ_CP126281.1, forward strand.
GCGGCCGCTTCATGCAGCTGCTCGAGGGGCCGGCGTGGAGCGTGCAGGACCGGTACGACGTGATCGCGAAGGACCGACGTCACGGTGAGGTCAAGTCACTGGTGCGCGAGGACATCGAGCGCCGACGTTTCGACGGCTGGTCGATGGCCTACCGGGCGCTGGACGACGACGACGTCCGCTTGGAGGACGGCTTCAGCCCGTTCCTGTCCGGCACGATGGACTTCCCGCGATCGTTCGACCGGACCAGTGCGGCCTGGCTGCTGAAGTGGTTCCGCGACCGCGAGCTGCACGACCGCTGACCCGCCGGCAGCGCCGCACCCGTCCGCATCGCCGTACCAGCGGTTCAGTCAGCGCCGAACGCGTCCTCGACGACCGCGAGCAGCCGGTCGCGGTGCTTCGGGTCCGCCGTCGCCGCGATCACCACGCGCCACATCGTCGCCACCGCCGGCATCAGGTCGGTGCGCCGCGTCCGGACGTCGGACACGAGCTGCACGCCGGTGAAGTAGGGCACCACCGTTGATCCGAGCTGCTCCGCGGTCAGGTCCGTCCGGAGTTCCCCGCTCGCGATCGCCAACCGGAACACGTCGACGATCCCGCCGATCCACTGCTCGTAGAAGCTCAGCGTCGCGGTCTGGAACTCGCCGCGCTCCAGCGACAGCCGGATGCCCGCCCGCACGATCGGGTCGGTCCGGAGCAGGTCGGCGATGCCGTGCGACGCTCCGACCAGCGCGGCGACCGGTGAGCTGTCGGTGTGGCTGACGACGTCGAAGGTGCGGGCGTTCTGCTCGCCGATGACGCCGAGCGCCAGGGCGAGCTTCGTCGGGAAGTGGAAGTGCAGCGTGCCCTGCGAGACGCCCGCCGTGCGGGCGATGCCCGCGATCGTCGCGCCGGCGAAGCCGACGCGGTCGAACTCCTCCGCCGCGGCCACCAGGATCTGCTCACGTCGTTCCACGGGACCAGTCTCACAGTCTGGAGGGACGGTGCCAGCTGGCACCGCGCCACCAGTCCGAGGGGTGGTGCGTCTCAGGCCGCGTGCCGGCCGAGCGTGACGCGCTCCTCGGGCAGGTCCTGCAGGTCGCGCCCACGGAACCAGCGGAGCAGCCAGTCGGCGGGCGTGCCCGCCACCCCGGTCGGAAGACCGGTGCGGTCGCTCAGGAAGGTGCTGAAGCCGGGCTCGTCACGGAGCTCGTCCCCGGTCGGGCTGCCGAACGCCATCGCCCACCCGTCGAACCGACGCGTGCTGATGGACTCACGCGACAGCGACTTCACGCCGGTGTGCCGCGGGTCGCGCTCGATCGCGGCGAAGCGGTCCTCGACGCTCCAGACCGGGCCCTCGAGCACCTGCATGAAGCGGCCGCCCTTGGCGAGCAGGAGCCCGGAGACGCCGAGCGCGTGGTTGCGGAGGCGCGCTTCGCGCAGCATGGCGACCAGCTGGTCGTCGGTCAGGTCGTCGACGGCGACGGACATGTAGACGAGGGAGGTGAGGGAAGTCATCCCCTGCAGTCTGGATCGTGGTCGGCGGCACGGTCAACGCGTCGTCCGCACACCGCACCGGACGGCGCGGCATGCGGACGACGGGCGGACCAGCAGGGCGTCGATCAGGTGAGGGCGAGCAGGTTGTTGACCTGCTCGTTGACCCCGGTCAGCGTCGAGATCGGCTTGCCGTTCGCGTAGACGTCGTCGAAGGCGGGCTGCAGCAGAGCCTGCACGTCGGCGGGGTTCTTCGTGACCGGGAACAGGAACGTGGTGTCCTCCTCGACCTGCCGGGTGAACGCCGAGACGTCGAGGCCGCGCTTCCGGAACGACGCCACGGCGGCCTCGGTGCCCGCGGGACGGGCCGGGAACACGATGCCGCTCTCGCCGACGATCCGCTGCGCCTCATCACTGCCCAGGAACGCCACCCACTTCGCCGCGGCCTCGGGGTCCTTCGCCTGCTTCGTGATCGAGTCGCCGAGCCCGTTGAACATCGAGGCACGGTGACCCGACGGGCCGATCGGCGTGGGCGCGACCGCGACGTCGAGGTCCTCCATGCCCAGGTACGAGCCGATCATCCACGAGCCGTTGAAGGACAGCGCGCACTTGCCGGCGCCGAGCTGGACCTCGGGCCCGGTCGTGGTGGAGAACACCCCGTACTTCGCCATGTAGCCCTTCTCGGCCAGCCGGTAGTACCAGGCGAGGGTGTCCTGCACGACCCGCTCGTCGTAGCGGAACCTGTCGCCCCACGGGTTCTCGTTCGTGTAGAACCAGTCGACCGATCCGGTGAACGGCGACCACTGGGTCTGTCCGAAGCCGTCACCGCCCGAGCCGTTCGACGAGATGCCGTAGACGGCGACGTCGTCCTTGTCGAAGCCGTCCTCGTCGCCGCGTCGGCCCTTCGAGTCCACCGTCAGCCGCGCGAGCATCCGCTCGAACGTGCCGCCGTCGTCCGGGTTCCACTCGAGCGACCCGAGCTCCTCGGCGGAGACCCCCGCCTTCGCCATCGCCTTCTCGTCGTAGAACATCGCGACGGTGTCCCAGTCCTTCGGGGAGCCGTAGCGGTGGCCGTCCTGGCCCTTCCACAGTTCGGCGAGCCCGGACTGGTAGTCGTCGTCGCGGATGCTCTTCGTGGCGTCGAGTTCGTCGAGCTTGTAGAGCACGTCGAGGTCGGCGTACTGCGGGAACTTCGTCAGGTGGTCGGTGAAGACGTCGGGCGCGGTGCCGGCGATGAAGCCCGCGGTGAGCTTGGTCCAGTAGTCGTTCCACCCGAGCTGGGTGATCTGCACGGTGATGTCCGGGTTCGCGCGGTGGAACGCGTCGGCGACGGCCTGGTACGCGGGCTGCTGGTTGGCGTCCCAGAGCCAGTAGCTCACGGTGCGCGCACCCGACCGGTTCGTCGTGCGGCGACCGGGCGACGAGCAGGCGGCGAGCGCGCCGAGGGCCAGGGCGGAGGCGCCGCCGGCGAAGAGCGTGCGGCGGGTCAGTTGGTTCGTCATGGTGTTCGTCCTGTCCGACAGCCGGGTCACTTGATCCCGGAGAAGCCGATGGAGTTGACGATCCGCTTGGCGAAGACGCCGAACAGCAGGATCATCGGGAGCGCCGCCACCAGGGTCGCGGCCATCAGCCCGGCCCAGTCGGTGCCGGACTGCGGGGTCTGCGACTTGAAGACGCCGAGCGCGACGGTCAGCACCCGAGAGTTGTCGGTGTACGACACCATGAGCGGCCAGAAGTAGTCGTTCCAGCTCGTGATGTACGTCAACACGGCGAGCGTGGCGATCGGGGCGGCCGCCATCGGGATGACGAGCCGGAAGAACACGCGCACCTTGCCGGCGCCGTCGATGAGCGCCGCCTCTTCGACCTCCTTCGAGATGCCGAGGAAGAACTGCCGCAGGAAGAACACCGCGAACGGGGTCATGAACATCGTCGGCAGGGCGATGCCGAGCAGGTTGTCGACGAGCCCGAGCTGCTTGATGAGCGTGAAGTTCGGCAGCAGCGTGAAGATCGCGGGGACCATCAGCCCGGCCAGGAACACCCCGAACACCTTGTCGCGACCGGGCCAGCGCAGCCGGGCGAAGGCGTAGGCGGCCGCCGCCGAGAAGAACACCTGGCCGACGGTGACGAGCGTCGACACCAGGATCGAGTTGAGCAGGTAGCGCCAGAAGTTCAGCGCGGCGCCGGAGCCCCCCTGTGCCAACGCCTCTTCGGTGGACTGCAGGCCGAAGACCCGCTCGAACCCGCCCAGGCTGAACCCGACGGGCAGCAGCGACGTGGGGTCGGAGTTGATCGCGGTGTTCGACGACAGCGCGGTGCGCAGGATCCAGTAGAACGGGAACAGGGTGACGACGATGACGAGGATCATCGCGACCCAGGCGAGCACCCGGCCGAGCGACGGGCGACGACGGTGGCCGGCGCCCATCCGCGGCGGGCGGGACGTGGTGACGGAACGGGTGAGTGTCGTGGTCATGGCGCTTCCGTTCAGTCCAGGTCGGACTCACCCGAGCGGGTGAGGCGGTACTGGAGGATCGTGATGATGCTGAGGACGATGAGGAGCGCGACCGAGACCGCGGACGCGTAGCCGAACTGGAACCGGCCGAACGCCAGGTTGTAGATGTAGTTCTGCACGACGTTCGTGGCGTTCGCGGGGCCGCCCTGCGTGGTGACGGCGACGGTGTCGAACACCTGGAACGAACCGATCACGGTGATGATCAGCACCAGGGACAGGATGGGGCGGAGCAGCGGCACCGTGATGCGCCAGAACATCTTCCACTCGCTCGCTCCGTCGATGCGTCCGGCCTCGTACACGGTCTCGGGCAGCGACTGCAGGCCGGCGAAGATGAGCAGCGCCGTGTAGCCGACGTGCCGCCAGACGTTGATGAGCGCGATCGAGGGGATGCCCCAGACGTCGCTCTGCAGGAACGGGATGCGGTCGAGCCCGAGTGCGGCGAGCATCTCGTTGCCGATGCCGAGCTGGGTGTCGAGGATCCAGAGCCAGACGAGGGCGGCGACGACGTTCGACACCAGGTACGGCGCGAGCACGATGCCGCGCACGAAGGTCGACTTGGTCAGGCGGTGCATCATCACGGCGATGAACAGCGCGACGACGGTCTGGATGACGATGTTGATGAGCACGTACTCGACGGTCACCACCATCGAGTGCCAGAAGATCGAGTCCTGCACCAGGCGGGCGTAGTTCTGCAGGCCGGTGAACTCGGGCTCGGTGAGCAGGTTGTACGAGGTGAAGCTCAGGTAGATGCCCCGCACGGTCGGCCAGGCCAGGAACACCGCGAAACCGACGGCTGCCGGAGCGATGAAGACGAGCGCGAGCCACAGGTCGTTCCTTGGGCGGCGGCTCGGTGCGGTGGTGCGGGCACGGGCGAGGTCGGCGGACCGACTCCTCCGTCTCGTGCTGGCGGTCGTCAAGGGTGACGACACAGGGCTCTCGGTTGCCATCGCGACTCCTTCGTCTGCGGTGGACTGACGTGCAGCAGTCCGTGAGCCGGGAATCTACACGTGGGGACCACCGCTCGCAAGACCCGGTTTCCGGGCTGTGGACCGGGGTTGTCACGTGTAGACCACGTGTGTCAGGATGGCGCTCGATCGCATCGGAGCGACCCGCTCGGCGACGCATCCCACACCCTGGAAAGGTCACTGATGATCTCTGTCGGAATGGTCGGCGCGGGCCAGTTCGCCCCCCAGTTCGCCAAGCTGTTCAAGCTCCACCCCGACGTCGACCGCGTCTACGTCACGGACCTCGTCGACGAGCGGGCGTCCGAACTCGTCGAGACGCAGCACCTCGACGGCACGTTCCCGGACTTCGACGCCGTCCTCGCCTCGGACGTCGACGCCGTCGCGATCTTCACGCAGCGCTGGACCCACGGTCCGCTCGTGGTCAAGGCCCTGCGCGCCGGCAAGCACGTGTACTCCGCCGTGCCGATGGCGATCTCCGTCGACGAGATCCGCGACATCATCCAGGCGGTCCGCGAGACCGGCCTGACCTACATGATGGGCGAGACGAGTTACTACAACCCCGCGACCGTGTTCGCCCGCAAGCAGGTCGCCGCCGGCGCCTTCGGCCGGGTGTTCTACGCCGAGGGTGACTACGTGCACGACATGGACCTCGGCTTCTACGCCGCGTACCAGTACAGCGGGGGCGACGAGTGGAAGCGCACCGCCAGCTACCCGCCCATGCTCTACCCGACGCACTCGGTCGGCGGGGTCCTCGGTGCGATCCCCGGGCACGCGGTCAGCGTCAGCTGCATCGGTGTCAAGGACGACCGCGGCGACGGCGTCTTCGACAAGGACGTCAGCCAGTTCGACAACGACTTCTCGAACGCCACCGCCCTGTTCGAGCTCGACAACGGCGGGGTCATGCGCATCAACGAGATGCGTCGCGTCGGCTACCCGTCGCACATCCGTGAGTCGCGCTTCCGCTACTTCGGCACCGAGGCCAGCTTCGAGCAGCTCGCGAAGACCAGCGTCTGGCAGGACAAGGAGGACTCGTACGACATCAGCGACAAGATCGACACCCAGGCGACGATGTCCCTCGACGACCCGCGCCTGGCCGACGTCGACCCGTCCCTGCGCGACGCGTTCGTCTCCGGCTACGCCGAGGTGCACGACACCGACCGCCTGCCCGCCGAGTACGACGGCGTGCCTACCGGACACGAGGGCAGCCACCAGTTCCTCGCCGACGACTTCGTCCGCGCCGTCGTCGACCGGACCCTGCCGCCGGTGAACGCCTGGACCGCCGCGCGCTTCACCCTGCCGGGCATCATCGCCCACCAGTCCGCGCTGCAGGGCGGCGCCCGACTCGAGGTGCCGGACTTCGGCGACGCCCCGGAGACGACGAGCGCTGCGACGGCAAGCGCACCGACGGCAGCAGGCAGCACGTCGTCGGCTACGATCGCGTCCGAGTAACACGTGTCGTTCGGGTGCCGGTCCGTCGTGGGCCGGCACCCGAACGACGCTCCCGGACCCGACGAAGGTGGCTGCCGTGACCGTCCCGACGAACCCGAGGGCGGTCACCCGTGCGGACGTCGCCCGCTACGCCGGGGTCAGCACCTCCGTCGTCAGCTACGTCGTGCACGACGGACCGCGCCCCGTCGCCGCCGCCACCGCCGCCCGTGTGCGCGAGGCCATCCGCGTCCTCGGCTACCGTCCGAACGCGAGCGCCCAGGCCCTGCGCACCGGCTCGTCGAAGATGCTCGGCCTGATCGTGCCCGAACTCGACAACCCGTTCTGGTCCGAGCTCGCCGTCGCCGTCACCCACGCCGCCGCTGCACGTGGCTACGACGTCCTGCTCGCCAACAGCGACGGCGACGCCGCCCAGGAACGCGAGCGGCTCCGCAGCCTCTCCGCCCGCCAGGTCGACGGCATCATCGTGACGAGCATCATGACCCACCCGGACCTGTCGACCGTCACCGACCCCGGCCTGCCGATGGTTCTGCTCAACACGTTCTTCGAGGTCCCCGAGTACGCCAGCATCGGCGTCGACGCCCTGCGCGGCGCCCTCGACGGCACGCAACACCTGGTCGAGCACGGCTACCGCTCGATCGGCCTCGTGATGGGGCACACCGGCTCGATGGAGCTCCGCGAGCAGGGCTGGATGCGCGCCCTGCGCCAGGCCTGCCTGCCCGACGGCCCCATCGTCCGCACCGACTTCACCCGGCGCGGTGGCTACGAAGCCGGCCTCCGCATGTTCGCGGACGAGACCGGCCCCCGAGCCGTCTTCGTCAGCTCCGACATGCAGGCGATCGGCGTGATGCGTGCACTGTGGGAACTCGGTCTGCGCGTCCCCGAGGACGTCGCGATCGTGTCGTTCGACGGCGCGGCCGAGGCGGACTACACGAACCCGCAGCTCACCACGGTCCGGCAGCCGATCGAGACGATGGCGGTCGCCGCGGTCGACCGCGTGCTCGGCCTCGACGCCGACAACCAGTGGCACCGCGACCTGGTGCCGGCCGAGTTGGTCCTCGGCGCGAGTTGCGGGTGCGACGTGCGCCGCTGACGCACCCAACAAGCGGACTGGAGGCGCGGGGCGGGGCCGCCGCGGGCCTCCTGGCCGTCAGAGGGTCGCGTTCAGGACGCACGCCTCCACCATGGACGCCGCTCTGCTTCCTCGTACGCCGCAAGCCACGACGATGCATGCCTCGATCGTCCTTGTCGCACGATCGCTGAGCCGATCCCAATGACGAAGATGGCCACGGCGGTCCGCCCGAGATTCGTGTACACACGGATCGCCGCCTCCGCGCCAGCGCCCGCGTCGTTGACTGCGAGGGCTGACGTCGCGGCGGCCGCGACGGTCGCGAACACCGCGAGGATGGCGATTCCTGCGATCACGGAGTTGACGAGCAGGCTCGACTCCATCCCGGCTCGTTCACGGAGCTCGGCGAGGACCTTCTGGCGAAGTTCAGCATTCCGCCTCGTGTCCGTGAGGTACCGGCGCACCTCACGCTCGGTCGGAACGCCACCGTTGCCTCGCTGCGGCATGTATGTCTTCCATGCAGCCGCTGATGGCGGTGTTGCGCGGATCGGTCGTGACAGAAGTTCAATACTCATCGGAGGTGCTTTATCGGCACCTCACCGAGATCCGTCACCGACTACTTGCACGCGATCGAGCAGCACACGTTGATGCGCGCCCTGCGTCACAGCGACCGCTTCGACCAGCTCGCCGGAATCGGCGTCGACGAAGCGCAGGTCCGACGCCCGCTCGGACGGGCGGTGCCGGTCGGCCCAGCCGCCGAGGGCGAGCAGCACGAGCGACAGGTCGCGGCCGGCGTCGGTCAGGACGTACTCCTCGCGGGCACGGGCGCCCTCGGGCTTGTAGGTCGTGCGCTCGAGCACTCCCCCGTCGACGAGTGAGGCCAGCCGTGCGGTCAGGACCTCGCGCGGGATGCCGAGGCTCTGCTGGAACTGGCTGAAGCGGGTCGAGCCGCCGATGGCGTCGCGGACGATCATGAGCGTCCACTTCTCGCCGAGGACGTCGAGGGAGCGTGCGATGGGGCAGCGCTCGTCGCCGCCGAGGATGCCGAGCATGGGTTCATCCTAGCTGGGTTCGATTTCCGGACACAACGTGCTAGGTTCGGTTTCCGTACTCAACTTCTCTTGTCTGGAGCACTCATGACCGACCTCACCAACGCCGTCGTCCTCGTCACCGGAGCGAACGGCGGCCTCGGCGCCGAGTTCGTCCGCCAGGCCTTGGAGCGTGGCGCCACCAAGGTCTACGCGACCGCCCGGAACCCGCGCACCTGGGACGACGAGCGCATCGTCCCCCTCGCCCTCGACGTCACGAGCCAGGAGAGCGTCGACGCCGCAGCCCGTGCCGCCGCCGACACGACGATCGTCGTGAACAACGCCGGCATCGGCGGCATGGAACCACTGCTCGACACCTCGGTCGCCGAGGTCGAGCGCCTCTTCGCGACGAACGTCTTCGGTGCGCTCCGCGTCGCCAAGGCCTTCGCCCCGACCATCGCCGGCGGCACACTGGTGGACGTCCACTCGGTGCTCAGCTGGATCGCACTCGGCGGTGCCTACTCGGCCTCGAAGGCTGCCTTCTGGTCGCTCACGAACTCCCTGCGCCTCGAGCTCGCTCCGCAGGGCACGCAGGTCGTCGGCGCCCACCTCGGCTACACCGACACCGGCATGACCGAGGGGCTCGACGTCGAGAAGTCCGACCCCGCCGACATCGTCCGGTCGATCTGGGACGCCGTCGAGGCCGGGGAGCACGAGGTCCTCGCCGACCAGGTCAGCCGCGACGTCCGTGCCGGCCTGAGCGCCCCGCTCACCGCGCTCTACCCGATGCTCGCCAGCGCCTGAGGCTCGTTCCCGTCGGGTCAGCCGCCCGCGCCGCGGTCGGTGATCCGACGGTTCGTGGCGGTGATGGCGGCGCGCTCGTCGTCAGCCAGGCCACCGGCGTGGAGGATCCGGCTCAGCACCTCGCTCTTCCGCTCGATGTAGTCGTCGATGTCCTCGGCCACGGCGGCTGCCCGGCGTTTCACGGCGGCGTACTCGTCGCGGAGCGCCGGCTCGGCACGCAGCACGTCGCGGACGGCCAGGTGGTTCCGCAGCGCGAGCGACCCGGCCGCGACGACGTAGGTGTTCGTCGGGGCGAAGCGCTCCGGAGCCCGGAACGCCTGCCGCCCCGGGACCCCCAGTTCACCGCGGGACTCGAAGCCGATCGTCGCCATCGCCGCCACTGCAGCCGGGACGTCGGGAGTGTCCACCACGACGTCGACGTCGAGCACGGGCTTCGCCGCCAAGCCCGGCACGGACGTGCTGCCCACGTGCTCGATGCTCCGGAACGGCACGTCGGCGTCGTCGAGCGCGGCGGCGTACGCATCGCGCAGCCGCCGGAACCGCTCCGGCCAGGCCGGTCGGTAGTCGACGACCTCGATCACGGGGCCGGCGTCGGCGCGAGGAGCTGGAACATGACGTGGTCGCGCCAGACCCCGTCGATCTTGATGTACTCCGGCGCGAAGCCGTAGCGGGTGAAGCCCGCCGACTCGAGCGCGCGCTGCGAGCCGACGTTCTCGGGCAGGGTCTCAGCCTGCACGCGGTGCAGGCGGAGCACGTCGAAGGCATGATCGGCGGCCGCGCGGACGGCACGGGACGCGTGGCCCTGGCGGGTACGGTCGGCGCGGATCCAGTACCCCATCGCGCACGACTGCAGGGCACCGCGGGCGACGCCGCTCAGCGTGATCCGCCCGAGGAGTTCCCCGTCGGTCGACTCGATGACGAACGGCACCGCGTTGCCCGCGCGCTGCGCGGCGAGAGCCTGCGTGATGACGTCCCGCTGCCCGGACTCCGTGTAGTACGACGGGGCTCGCGCCGGTTCCCACGGCCGCAGGTGGTCGGCGTTCTCGGTGATGACCGCAGCCAGGACGGCCGCGTCGTCGAGGCGGAGTGGGCGCAACCGTGTGTCCATCGCGGAGGGTGTGGGATTCGAACCCACGAGACATCTCTGCCCACCTGTTTTCAAGACAGGCTCCATCGGCCGCTCGGACAACCCTCCAGTGACGCGACCACGTGGCGAGACGTGATCGCGTCCCGGGAAGTCTACCCGGGCCTCCAGGCAGGGGTGCGCGCGAGCGCGGACTAACGGGGCAGGGAGTCGAGCGCCGCTGCCAGGCCGTCGTCGGTGATGCCACCGGTGAGCTCGTTGCCGGCGTCGACGACGTCGTCGGGGGCCTGGCCCATGACGACCCCGCGACCGGAGGTCGAGGCCCAGCGGAGCATGTCGATGTCGTTGCGGCCGTCGCCCGCGGCGAAGACGCGGGAACGCGGGATGTCGAGCCACTCGCGCACGCGCTCCATCGCGGTGGCCTTCGTCACGCCCTCGGGAGCGATGTCGAGCCACGACGTCCAGCCGACGGAGTACGAGACCTTGTGCAGGCCCATCTGCTCGACGATCTGCAGGAAGTCCTCGGTGTCATGGCCGGGCGAGATGACGACGACGCGGGTGGCCTCGACGCCGAGCAGCTGCTCGAACGGCACGTGCTCGCCCTCCACCGTCATCGTGTCGTCGGGGAAGTTGCCGGACAACAGGAAGTGCCCGGTCTCGTCCTCGACGCCGAACGCCGCGTTCTCGAGCGCTCCGTGGATGGTCTGCAGCACCTCGGACGGGTCGAACCGCTCGACGTGTTCGCGCACGTAGGAGCCGTCGGCGCGGCGGGCCAGGATGAGCGCACCGTTCGCGCACACCAGGTACTTCGGCCGGATGCCGAGGGTCTCGAGCAGGGGCACGGTCATGCCCTCGCTGCGGCCGGTAGAGAGCATGACCTCGTGGCCGGCGGCCTCGGCGTCACGGACGGCGGCGACGACTGCCTCGGTGATGACACCGTCCTCACGCATGGTGGTGCCGTCGATGTCGAGCGCGACCAGCCAGCGCTTGGTGCGGGCGGGCGCGTCGCTGCCCGCGCCCTGCGAGGTGCCGTCCACGAACCGTCCCTGGGTGCTCATCGGGGCTCGATCACCTCGACGCCACCGAGGTAGGGGCGCAGGACCTCGGGCACGACCACGGAACCGTCGGCCTGCTGGTGGGTCTCGAGGATCGCGACGATCCAGCGGGTGGTGGCGAGGGTGCCGTTCAGGGTGGCGACCGGAGCGGTCTTGCCGCTCTCGGTGCGGTAGCGGATGTCGAGGCGGCGGGCCTGGAACGTCGTGCAGTTCGACGTCGAGGTGAGCTCGCGGAACGTGCCCTGCGTCGGGACCCACGCCTCGATGTCGTACTTCTTCGCCGCGCTCGTGCCGAGGTCACCGGCGGCGACGTCGATCACGCGGTAGTGGAGCCCGAGGTCCTGGAGCATCTGCTCCTGGTGGGCGACGAGGCGCTCGTGCTCGGCCTCGGCCTGGTCCGGGTGGACGTAGGCGAACATCTCGAGCTTGTTGAACTGGTGCACGCGGAGGATGCCGCGGTTGTCCTTGCCCGCAGAACCGGCCTCGCGGCGGTAGCAGGTCGACCAGCCGGCGTAGCGGTGGGCCTGTCCTTCCTCGAGCGGCAGGATCTCGTCGGCGTGGAACCCGGCGAGGGCGACCTCGCTCGTGCCGGTCAGGTACAGGTCGTCGGCCTCGAGCCGGTAGACCTCGGCAGCGTGCTCACCGAGGAAGCCGGTGCCGGCCATCGTCTCGGGGCGGACGAGCGTCGGGGTGATGAGCGGCTCGAAGCCGGCGGCGATGGCACGATCGAGGCCGAGCGACATCAGCGCGATCTCGAGCCGGGCGCCCATGCCGCGCAGGAAGTAGAAGCGCGACCCGGAGACCTTCACACCACGCGGGATGTCGATGATGCCGAGGTGCTCGCCGAGGTCGGCGTGGTCCTTCGGCTCGAAGTCGAACTCGGGCTTGGTGCCGACGGTGCGGAGCGTGACGAAGTCGTCCTCGCCGCCCTCGGGCACCCCGGGGAGCACGACGTTCGGGATGCCGCGGACGACGGTGTTGAAGGTGTCCTCGGCCGCGGTGACGGTGGCCTGCGCCTCCTTGACCTTCGCGGCGAGCGCCTGCGCCTGCTGCACGAGCGCGGCCTTCTCGTCCTTCGGGGCCTTGGCGACGGTCTTGCCGAAGGCGTTCTGCTCGGCGCGGAGCGACTCGAACGAGGTGATCGCACTGCGGCGGGCGGAATCAGCGGCGACGGCTTCGTCGACGACGGCCACGGAGGCACCGCGCGCCTGCTGTGAAGCCTTGATGACGTCCGGGTTGTCGCGAAGCAGCTGTGGATCGATCACCGCCCCATCCTAGACGGGGGCAACCGCACGCAGCCTCGATCGGTAGCGTGGAGGCATGTCGACCCCTTCGGAGACCGCGCCCGCGGATCAGGACGCCCTCCCCACCGAGCAGCGGACGGCCGCGGTGGTCTACAACCCGGTCAAGGTCCACCTGCCGACCCTCAAGCGCACCGTCGAAGAACAGCAGCAGGAAGCCGGCTGGGCCGACACCCTGTGGTTCGAGACGTCGGAACAGGACCCGGGCGGCGGCATGGCCCGCGCCGCGATCGAGGCCGGTGCCGACGTCGTCGCCGCGGCCGGTGGTGACGGCACGGTCCGCGCGGTCGCCGAGGTCGTGCACGAGGCCGGCTCGACCCTCGCACTGCTGCCGAGCGGCACCGGAAACCTGCTCGCCCGCAACATGAAGCTGCCCCTCGACGACCTCGGCGCGAGCGTCCGAACGATCTTCCACGGCGACGACCGCAAGATCGACTTCGGCATGCTCAAGGTCGAGCGCCCCGGCGGTGAGCGCGAACGCTTCGGCTTCCTGGTGATGGCGGGCCTCGGGCTCGACGCCCGGATGCTCGTGAACACCCGTCCCGAGCTGAAGAAGAAGGTGGGCTGGCTGGCGTACGTCGACTCCCTGTTCCGGTCGGTCCGCGACGCGAACGCGTTCGAGTTCCGGTACCAGCTCGACGACGACGGCAACCGCTCGCTCCGGGCGCACTCCCTGATCGTCGGCAACTGCGGCATGCTGCAGGCCGGCGCGATCCTGCTACCGGACGCCGAGATCGACGACGGCGTGTTCGACATCGCCGTCATGCGTCCGCGCGGGTTCTTCGGCTGGGTTCGGATCGGCGCCCGGGTGTTCTGGGAGAACGGGATCCTGCGGGCCTTCCGTCGTTCGACCCTCGGCAAGACCGCCGTCGGCCAGAAGATCGTCTCGAAGTCCCGCGAGGAACGCCCCTTGCGCTACCTGCGCGGGCAGGAGTTCACGGCACGGCTCGAGCGACCCGACGAGTTCGAGATCGACGGCGACCCGGTGGGCGAGGTCATCGCCTTCCGCTCGCGGATCGACCCGATGGGACTCTCCGTGCGCGTGCCGGACCCGGCGGACGACCGCCACGGCTCGCGCCAGGTGCCCTGACCCTGTCGCTCGGGCTCCGGACGCCCCGTGCGAGGTTCCGTAGTCCGTGCGATGGCCGCGGGCTCCCACGGACTACGGAACCTCGCATCACACGGCTTCACCGCGCCGCGCCGCACCGCGCCGCGCCGCGCCCCACCGCGCCGCGCTACCGCGCCCCGGGCTCGCCCGACACGATGGCCCGCAGCCAGTCGCGCGCCTCGACGAACGCGGCGTCCGAGTAGCGCGCGGGCACCTCGGGGCGGGCACCGTCGGCACGCGGGTACGACCCGAGGAACGTCACGCGCGGGCTGAACCGACGCAGGCCGAGCAGCGCGTCCGCCACCCGCTCGTCGCGCACGTGCCCGTCGAGGTCGATGACGAACCGGTAGCGGCCGAGCTCGTCCCCGATCGGGCGCGACGACAGCAGCCCCATGTTGATGCCCCGCGTCGCGAACTGCTCGAGCATGTCGACCAGGGCGCCGGGGTGGTCGGCGGGCAGCTCGACGATGACACTGGTCTTGTCGGCGCCGGTCGGCTCGGGCAGGGCGAGGGTCTTGGACACCAGGACGAACCGGGTGACCGCCGAGGCGTTGTCACCGATCGACGATGCGAGCACGACGACGTCGTGGTGGTCGGTGATGCCGGGCGGCGCGACGGCGGCGTCGGCGGTCGGGTTCGCTTCGAGCAGGGCGAGCGCCGCGGCGACGTTCGACGACGCCGGGATGTGGCCGTGGCCGGGCAGGTTGGTCTCGAGCCAGTTGTGGGTCTGCGCGTAGGCGACGGGGTGTGCGTTCACCGTGCGGACGTCGGCCAGGGTCGTGCCGGGTCGGGCGACGAGCACGAAGTCGACGGGGACCAGGTACTCCCCCACGATCCGCACGCCGGGGATCCTGGCCAGGGCGTCCTGCGTGGCGCTGACCCCGCCGTCGACGCTGTTCTCGATCGCGATGACGGCCCCGATCGACCGGCCGGACATGACGTCGTCCAGGGCCTCACCGACGTTGTTGACGCTCCGCCAGGGCTTGCCGGCGGCGGCCTCGACGAGCTTCAGGGCCGCCTCGGTGAAGGTGCCGGCGGGTCCGAGGTAGGAGTACGTGTCGGACGGCGCGGCGGGGTCGGTCATGCGGCGAGCCTATTGCAGTGACGGGCACAGCCGAGCGAGCGTGACGAGGGCCACGACCGGCGTCAGTCGGACGCCGTTCCCGTCAACCGAGCCTCGCAGATCGCGGTGTCGTCGTCCTCGCGCGGGTAGGTGAGCGCCGCGAAGCGCCCCTCGGGGTCGAGCCGTGTCAGGAGCGAGGCCGCGATGCCGTCGAGCTGCGCGACCTGCTCGTCGGAGAGCGCGTCGATGACCACCCGGCGGGCGGTGCGGACGTGGTCCGGAGCAGCCTCGACGATGGTGGCGTAGCCGGCGTCGGTCAGGCGGACGTCGGTGGCCCGGCGGTCGGAGGTCGACGGGCACCGGGTCACGAGCCCCCGCTTCTCGAGGCGGGACACCACGTGCGACAGCCGCGGCAACGAGGCGTTCGTGGCCGAGGCGAGCGCCGACATCCGCAGGGTCCGGGTGTCGGTCTCGGAGAGCATCGCGATGACCATGTAGTCGAAGTGCGTCAGGTCGGCGTCGCGCTGCAGCTGCTGGTCGAGCGCCGCCGGCAGGAGTTCCATGACGGCGACGAGCTTCATCCACGCGCGCAGTTGCTCGCGGGTGAGCCACGGGGTCTCGTCGGTCATGACCTGATCATACCGAAAGGTTGTCCCGTCAACCAGTGGTGCGCACGGCGGACGAACCAGACGGACCGGACGGACCAGACGGACGGGACGGACCGGACGGACCGGACGGACCGGACGAACCAGACGGACCGGACGGACCGGACGGACGCCGACGCGCCCGCACCACCCCGACCACGAGCACCACCACCACGACGACGAGCAACGCCCCCTCGACGAGCAGCAGCCGCGTACCGTAGTCGAACGGCAGCACGGTGGGGTTCTTCTGCCCGTGGTCCTTGGCCGCGATCTCCGGCAGGACCACCAGGGCGAGCACGCTGCCGAGCACGATCGCCGCCTGCACGACGACGAGCACCCAGGCCCGCAGCGAGCGTCCGGCCCGACGCAGCAGCAGCCCGGCACCGACCACGAACGGCGACAGGACCGCGTCGTGCAGCACCACCGCCGCCAGCAGCCACACCCCGAGCCCGCCGATGCGGTTCGGCTTGACGGACGTCACGAGCACGGACGCCCCGAACGCGATGACCAGCACGCCGATCACCACGAGCACGATCCGCGCGGCCTTCACCGGAGCACCTCGATCTTCTCGATCCACTTGGTCTGCAGCACACCGGGCCGCCCCGGAGCGATGATCCGCGCCGGGAACCCGTGGTCCAGGTCGAGCGTCGCACCGTTCAGCTCGAGGGCGATGAGCGTCGTCGGGTCCTCGGCGTACTCCGGACCCATGTCCATGATCCGGTAGCCGCCGTGCCGCTCCAGGCTCGTCACCCGCACGTGCGACCCCTGTGGCGCCTGCACGGCGTCGAGCAGGTCGCGCATCCGCACGCCCTTCCAGGTGGCCATCTGGCTCCACCCCTCGACGCACGAGATCGGCAGGTCGACCTGCGCGGTGCCGAGCGCGACGAGTTCGGCTCGCACGAAGGTGCGGCTCACGTCGTGGCCGACGACGGTGAGCGTCCAGTCGGCGGCGGTCGCGCTGGCGAGCACGCCGGCGGCACGCGCGGTGCGGTTGACCGGCAGACCGTGCGAACCGATGCCGCGGCCGCGGGCGCCGAAGACGTTCAACGGTTCGGCGAGTTTCGAGGACTGTCCCGCCGTGAGCGCGACGACACCCACGGTCGCCGCCGTCACGCCGGCGAAGAACCCGCGTCGGGCGATCCGCTCACGTCGTCCGACAGCTGCGTCCGGCGTCCGCCTGGAGGCCCCGCTCGGCTCCGCCGCATCGGCCTCCGGCTGGCCGAGACTCGGCTCCTCGGCCACCTCGCGGGTTTCCGGGGCCGATTCCGGTCCGGTGGGCCGAGACTCGGCGCCGCCGCTCGGGGCGGCGTCGACGCCGTCGATCCAGCGGAACACGCGGCCCAGCAGGCCGGGGGCGGTGGCCCCGGCGGTCTCGGAGACCGCAGCGCTCGGGGCAGCCCCATGTCGGGCCTCCCGGCCTGGTGGGAGCAGTTCACTGCCGGACGCGGGATCCGCGACGAACCGGCCGTGCGCGTCGTAGGAGTCGCGCTTCCGCCAGTAGCGGGCGATGACCGGCAGCTTCGCGGCGATGTGGATGACCAGCGACCCGATGATCACGTAGGCCATCGCGTTGTGCACCTGCCGGAACGGGAACGGCCACGGGTACCACTGGTAGGTGTTGAGCAGTCCGGTGACGACCTGGATGATCGACGCGGACACGAGCACCGCGATCGACAGCCGCTCGAGCAGGTGCAGCACGCCGCGCACCGGCGGCACCTGCACCAGGGCGGGCATGACGGTGTTGAGCTTGGCGAGCAGCAGCGGGATGATCGCGATCCCGGTCGTGATGTGCAGGCCCTGCGTGAACTGGTACAGCTGCGTCGGACGGGTCGGGAACCGCATCCAGCCGAGCGGTTCCTGCAGCAGGTGGCTGTAGATCCCGGTGCCGAAGCAGATCAGGAACGCGATGCCGAGCAGGCGCCCGAGCACCACCGCCGAGCGGGCGTTGCGGTTGGGGGACGCCAGAGCTGCTCGTCCGTCGTGCAGCAGGCGCTGGACGCCGGATAGCCTCGACGGACCATGAGCGACCGACTGCGTGCCTTCCGACCGTCCTTGGCCGACGGCACCGCCGCCCGCATCGGCACGGTGCTGGCCGTCGTGGGGGTACTCGCCCTGTCGGGCGTCATCGCCGTCGGCGTCACGCATCTGGGGTTCCTCCGATCGGGCCATCGTTCTGCATTCGTTGCGTGGACGCTGATCGCTTGGACCGTCTTCGTCATCGCCGTGCTCGCGGTGCGTTTCGTGCCCGTCCGGTGGATGACCACCATGGTCATCGGCGGAGCGGTGGTGATCGGCATCGCCGCGCTGATCGGCCCGCCGAACACGAGCACCGACTCCGCTCGGTACGCGTGGGACGGCATCGTCCAGCATGCCGGTGTCTCCCCTTACGCGCACACCCCCCAGTCCACGGCACTGTCCGGTCTCCGACCCGACTGGTTGTTCCCCGACAAGGTGAACGGCACGTGCGACGACATCAAGCCCCGGTTCCGCGGGCTCGGCGACGGTGCGGACGGACACTGCACCGCGATCAACCGGCCCGACGTGACGACGATCTACCCGCCGATGGCCCAGCTCTGGTTCGCCGCGGTGCGGTTCTTCGTGCCGGCGAGCGCGCAGTACCTGCCGTTCCAGGTCGCCGGGCTGCTCGTGTCGCTCGGTGTGACCGTCGGGCTCGTCCTGGTGCTCCGCCGGATCGGCCGGCCGACCTGGTGGGCGGCGCTCTGGGCCTGGTCGCCGCTCGTCGCGTCCGAGGCGGTCACCAACTCGCACGTCGACGTCGTCGGAGCCGCACTCGCCACGGCCGGTGTCGTGCTCGTCGCGTTCGGGCGACCGATCTGGGGCGGCATCGCGCTCGGGGCTGCGACCGCGACGAAGCTCATCCCGGCGATCGTGTACCCGCCGTTGCTCGGCCGCGGTCGGGCGTGGTGGGCGATCCCGATCGGCATCGCGGTGTTCGGGTTGCTCTACGTGCCCTACGTGCTGACGACCGGGCTCGACGTGCTCGGGTACCTGCCCGGCTACCTGAGCGAAGAGGGCTACGAGGACGGCTCCCGGTTCGCGCTGGTGTCGCTCGTGGTCAAGGGCGACGCGGGGACGGTGGTGGTCGGGCTCCTGGTGCTGGCCGCCGCGTTCGTGGCGTGGCGGCTGTCCGACCCGTCACGGCCGTGGTCCGGCGAGGTCCTGATGATCGGCGTGACCTTCCTCGCAGTGACCCCGCGCTACCCCTGGTACGCGCTGCTGCTCATCCCGTTCGTGGTCCTGTCCGGCCGGTGGGAGTGGCTCTCGATCGGGCTCGCCATCGCGCTGCGCGGAGTGTGGCCGTCAGCGGATGCCTACCGGTGGTGGTTGCTCGCGGCCGTGGCCGTCATCGTGGTCGTCACGCTGCTGCGCACGGAGCGGTCGGAGTGGCGGCGGTGGTGGGAGCGGCTGTCGTTCCGGCGTGTGGAACACGTACGCTGACGACCATGGCACCCGCGATCCTGCTCGGCACGACCGGCTCCGTGGACCCGGCTCCCGCCGGGCTCGTCGACCGCTTCGGGCGTCGCGCCGTCGACCTGCGGGTGTCGCTGACCGAGCGCTGCAACCTGCGCTGCACCTACTGCATGCCCGCGGCCGGGCTGCCGTTCGCCCCCGACGAGGCCCTGATGACGGCGACCGAGATCGAGCGGCTGGTCCGGATCGGCTCGTCGCGGTTCGGCGTCCGCAAGGTCCGGTTCACGGGCGGGGAGCCGATGCTCCGGCACGACCTGATCGACGTGATCGCCCGGTGCGCCGCGCTGCCCGACGCCCCGGAGCTCTCGCTCACCACGAACGCGATCGGTCTCGCCCACCGCGCCCAGGGGCTGTACGACGCCGGGCTGCGGCGCGTGAACGTGTCGCTCGACACCGTCGACCCCGACGTCTTCACCACCGTGACCCGACGCCCGTTCCTCGACAAGGTGATCGCCGGGCTGTCGGCCGCGCACGACGCCGGCCTCGACATCAAGGTGAACGCGGTGCTGCTGCGCGGCATCAACGACGAGGCCGCCCCGGAGCTCCTCCGCTGGTGCCTCGAGCGCGGCTACGAGCTGCGGTTCATCGAGCAGATGCCGCTCGACCCCGACCACGCCTGGGACCGCACCTCGATGATCACCGCCGCCGAGACCCGCGCGCTGCTGGCGACGTCGTTCGCGCTCACGCCGGACGACGCCCCGCGCGACGGTGCCCCGGCCGAGCGGTACCGCGTGCACGACGCCGTCACCGGTGAGCCGCTCGGAACCGTCGGGATCATCGCGAGCATCACCGAGTCGTTCTGCGCCGACTGCACCCGCACCCGGCTGACCGCCGACGGCCACGTGCGCAGCTGCCTGTTCTCCGACGAGGAGACCGACGTGCTCGGACCGATGCGCTCCGGGGCGGACGACGACCAGGTCGCCGAGCTCTGGCGGCTCGCGATGTGGGCGAAGCCGCGCGACCACGGTGACGACAGCGACGAGCTCGTGCACCCGACGCGTGGCATGAGTGCGATCGGCGGCTGAGGCATGACCACGATCCGGTTCTTCGCCGCTGCCCGCGCCGCCGTGGGCGCCGACTCGCTGACCACGACAGGCCCCACCATCGAGGCCGCCCTCGGCGCGATCGACGCGGCCGACCCGGCACGCTGGAGTGCGTTGCAGGAGCGCTGCTCGTACCTGGTCGACGGCGTGACCACGCGCGAGCGGGCGACCTCGCTCGACGGGGTCGAGATCGTCGACGTCATGCCGCCCTTCGCCGGCGGCTGAGCGGCGCACGTTCCTTCCCAGGACGCCCGCGATGCCTGGTGCTTTCGGGCATACCTGGTGCGAACTTCCGACCAGGTACGCCCGATCCGACCAGGTACGCCCGATCCGATCAGGTACGCCCGATTCAGCGCCCGTTCCTCAACCGCGGGGAGCGTAGACCGCCACCTCGGCTGCGGGGACGTCGATGCGCACCGCGTCGCCGGGGGCGATCCCGAGCGCGGTCAGCCGCGCGAGCGTCAGGTCCGCCACCAGGTCACCGGCCCGCACCCGCACCAGTCCGTCGCGCGGCTCGAGCGAAGACACGGTGCGCGCAGCTCCCGCACCGTCCCGCGTCAGCACGGCGGCCGTCGGGTGGAAGGCGGCCAGGGCGGGCCGGCCGGGAGGCACGGCGTGCGCCCCCGACGCCAGCTCGCCACCGCCGTCGATCGCGATCCCACCCCCGGTGGCGGTCCCGCGTACCAGCGCGAGCCCGGAGAACGTCGCGGCGAACGCACTCGTCGGA
The DNA here is from genome assembly GCF_003234895.2 of Curtobacterium sp. MCBD17_026. NCBI lineage: Bacteria > Bacillati > Actinomycetota > Actinomycetes > Micrococcales > Microbacteriaceae > Curtobacterium > Curtobacterium sp. MCBD17_026. The sequence goes on from NZ_CP126281.1 coordinate 2,868,932, forward strand.
CGACCGAGCACGGAGGCGGGGGTGCCCTGCTCGACCACCCGTCCACCCTCGAGCACGACGACGCGGTCGGCCAGGGCGACGACCTCGACCGGATCGTGGGTGACGAGCACCGCGGGCCGGCCGGCGACCGCGGTCCGGAGTGCCGCGCGGACCTCGTCCTGCGCGCCGACGTCGAGCGCCGAGGTCGGTTCGTCGAGCAGCAGGACCGCCGGGTCGGTGGCGAGCGCGCGAGCGATCGCGACGCGCTGCGCCTGACCGCCCGAGAGTGTTCCGGGGTCGCGGGTGGCCAGTTCGGCGGCCCCGACGGCGTCGAGCGCGTGGCGGGCGAGCTGCCGGGCCGCGGCGCGACCGGCTCCGGCGGCTCGGGGTCCGAAGGCGACGTTCCCGACGACGTCGAGGAACGGGAACAGGTCGGACCGCTGCGCGACGAGTCCGATCCGACGACGGTGCGCGGGCACGGTGTGCCGTGGGCTCGAGACCTGGACCCCGTCGAGTTCGATCCGCCCGGACTCGATCGGCAGCAGTCCGGCCAGGGCCTCGAGCACCGTCGACTTGCCCGCACCGTTCGGCCCGATGACCGCCAGGCACTCCCCCGCGCGGACCTCGATCGCGACGTCGACGTCCCGCGACCCGACGACGACGCGCGCCCGGACACCCGCCGCGCCCTCGGCCGTCATGTCAGGGCTCCGCGGGTCCGGAACGACGAGGCCCCGATGACGACGACGGCCACCACGACGAGCACGACCGCCAGGGCCACCGCGGTGTCCGGGTCGACCTCGCGCTGCAGGTAGACCTCGAGCGGCAGGGTCCGCGTGACCCCCTGCAGACTGCCGGCGAAGGTCAGGGTGGCTCCGAACTCGCCGAGCGCCCGGGCGAAGCAGAGCACGAGCCCCGACACGATCCCCGGCAGCACCCGCGGCGTCGTGACGGTCAGGAACGTCCGGGTCGGCCCGGCCCCCAGGGTCGCGGCGACCCGCTCGTAGCGGTCGCCCTCGACGCGGAGCGCCCCCTCGACCGAGGACACCAGGAACGGCATCGCGACGAAGGTCTGCGCGATGACCACCGCTGTCGTGGTGAACGCGATGCGCAGCCCGTGGTCGTCGAGGAAGGCCCCGACGACGCCGAGCCGACCGAAGGCCGCGAGCAGCGCGAGGCCGCCGACCACCGGCGGCAGCACGAGCGGCAGGAGCACGACGGCTCGTGCGACGCCGACCCAGCGCGACGCCGACCGCGCGAACAGCACGGCGAGCGGGTACCCGAGGACGAACGCGACGCCGGTGGCCGCGAGCGCCGTGCCGAGGCTGAGCCCGAGCGCGGTCAGTGACGCGGCCGAGGTCACGAGCCCGACGAACGACGACCAGTCCACCCGGCCGAGCATCGCGAGCACCGGCACGACGACGAACAGCCCGCCGAGCACCGCGGGCAGCGGGAGCCACCACGCGACCGGTGGGCGTCCGTCAGCGCGCGGAGCCACGGGTCAGGGCTTCCCGAAGCCCGCGTCGGAGAGCACGCGCTGCCCGGCGGCGGAGCGGACGTACTCCGAGAACGCCTGCGCGAGCTCCGGGTCCCCGGATTCCCGGAGCACGCCGATCGGGTACGTGTTGACGGCCTTGCTCGACTCGTCGAACGGGACGCCGTCGACCTTGCCGCCGGCCCCTCGGACGTCCGTCACGTAGACGAGTCCGGCATCGGCCTGACCGGACTCGACCTTGCCGAGCACGTCGGTGACGGACTGCTCCTCGCTGACCGGCTCGAGATCGACGCCCGATGCGGACTCGACCTTCGCCGTCGCGGCACCGCACGGCACCGGGGCGGCGCACGTGACGAGCTGGATGCCCGGAGCCGTCAGGTCGTCGAGGCCACCGATGCCCCGCGGGTTGCCCGGGGCGACCGCGATCTCGAGCGTGTTCGTGGCGAACGCCCGCGGCGACCCGGTCACCAGGTCACCCGAGGTCAGCTTCGCCATGTTCGCCTGGTCCGCTGCGGCGAACACGTCGGCGGGGGCACCGTTCTGGATCTGGGTGACGAGGTCGCTGGAGCCGGCGAACGAGAACCGGATCGAGGCGCCGGGGTGCGCGGTCTCGTACTGCGTGCCCAGGGTCGTGAAGGTCTGCTGCAGGGACGCGGCGGCGAAGACGGTGATCGAACCGGTCGGCCCCTCGGTGTCGGAGCCCGCCGGGGTCGACGCCCCCGAGCCCGTGTCCGGAGCCGTGCACGCAGCGAGCCCGAGGGCGACGGTGGCGGCGAGGGCCAGCGCCGCGAACGGCCGGAGACGGATCACCGGGGGTCCTCCTGATGGGCGGCGGCCTCGACGGCGACCATCGTGGCCTTGACGGACGCCACCGCGACGGACCCGACCTCGAGCCCCAGGTCGCGGACGGCCTCGGCACTCATCAGGGACACCACGCGGTGCGGGCCGCACTGCAGCTCGACCTGCGCCATCACGGTGTCGACGACCAGGTCGGTGACGATCCCGACGAAGCGGTTGCGCGCCGAGCTCTTCACCGCGGACGCAGGGTCGGTCAGCTCCGAGCTGCGATCCCGTGCGTACGCGGCGACCTCGCGACCGTCGACCACGGCTCGCCCCGCGTCGTCCATGGCACGGGTGAAGGTGCCCCCGTCGACGAGCCGTCGAACGGTGTCGTCACTGATCCCGAGGAAGGCCGCAGCGTCCCGTACCCGCAGTTGCGTCATGATTCCCCGATCCTATCCGCGGATGCGGTGCCAGACCCGGTGAGGGTGAGTGGGCTGGGTCAGGACCGGTGCTCGATCGCCACGGGCAGCTCCTCGCGACGCCAGGCCTCGAAGCCGCCGTCGAGGACCGCCACGCGCCTCCCGGCCGGCTGCCGCGCCGCCCACGCGTCCGCACGGGGCCCGCGTGCGCAGTAGACGACGACCTCGTCCGCACCGGTGTCGTCGGTGACGGCACCGGCGACCACGCCGGCTGCGCGTTCCTCGTCGGTCCGGACGTCGACGACGACCAGCGGGTCCGACGGGTCCGCCACCCTGGCGGCCAGGGCGGACGGCGCGATGCGCGGCGTCGTGACGGCGGACGCGGGTGCCGGTCGACGCGAGGCGGGCCCGCGACGGACGGGGCTCTCGGTCCAGCGCCACCGGCGGGCGTCGACGGTCAGGACGCGTCCGAGCAGCGGGTCGCCCGTGCCGGTGACCAACGCGAAGACCTGTCCCGCCATGACCGCACCGACCGCGCCGCACAGTGCGGGGACGACGCCGTCGAGGGCGCACGAGCCCTCGTCGGGCAGGGCGTCGGGGTGCAGGTCGTGGAAGTCGACGCCGTCCGGCCCGGCGTCGCGGAAGACGCTGACCTGCCCGTCATGGCCGAGCACGGTGCCCCACACGAACGGCACGCCGGCCGCGGCACAGGCATCCGAAACGGCCCGGGTGACCACGACCGAGTCGGCGGCGTCGACCACGACGTCGTGTCCGGCGACCAGGTCCGGCGTGAACGACGCGACCACGGCGACCGCGTCGAGTTCGGGGTCGACCGCGACGGCTCGGGCGATCGCGACCCGTGCCTTCGGCGAGCCGACGTCGGCGGCCGTGAAGAGCGTCTGCCTGGCCAGGTTCGAGCCGTCGACCACGTCGGGGTCGACCACGGTGAGCCGACCGATCCCGGCGAGGTACGCGACCACCGGCGCCCCGAGCCCGCCGGCCCCGACGACGAGGATGCGCGATGTGGCCAGGCGTCGCAGCCCGGTGATCCCGACGTCGGCGAGCGCGGCGGTCCGCGAACCGAGCTGCGTCCGTCCCGGGGAGAGCGCGGCGGCGGGGGCGACGAGGGGTTCCATCCCGTCATTCTGGCCCGTCGCACCGAACTCCTGCATGTGAGAGTTCAGCGCCCGGACGCGGCGGATCCCCAGAGCAGATCGGTACGGTCGCGGGCGTGAGTTCCCCGCGTACCGGTACCGTCCCGGTCCGACGCACGACGTCGGACACGTCGGTGCGCGCGCGCTCGCTGGGGCTCGTCGCGGCCGCCGTCCGGGCCCTCGCACGGACCCCCGAGATCACCGTCGGTGCGCTCGGCGTCGTCGTCGCAGCGGCCTTCAGCTGGGTGCCGTCGGTCTGGTACGACGAGGCCGCGACCATCGCGAGCGCACAGCGGAGCTGGCCGGCGCTCTGGGCCGAACTGCAGAACGTCGACGCCGTCCACGGCCTGTACTACGCCGTGATGCACGTCTGGTTCACGCTCGTCGGGTACTCGCCGTTCACGCTGCGGTTCCCGAGTGCCCTCGCCATCGGGGTCTCCGCCGGGCTCGTCGTCGCCCTCGGCCGTCGTCTCGGCGGCGTGCGGCTCGGCGTCGTCTCCGGGATCGTGTTCCTGGTCCTGCCGCGCGTCGCGTGGGCCGGCACCGAGGGGCGACCGTACGCCACCGTCACGACCTTCGCCGTCGCGCTGACCCTCGTGGGGATCACCGCGGTCCGGCGCACCCGGATCCGGCACCACGCGACCCGGTGGTGGGTCGTCTACGGCCTGCTCGCCGTGGTCGCCGTGCTGTTCAACGTCTACCTGGCCCTGGCCGTCGTCGCGCACGGGGTCGTGCTCCTCTGGACGGCCGTCGCCGACCGTGCCGCACGGCGCGACGCCGTGCTCTCGCAGCGCAGCGGTCCGGTGGCTGCGCCGATGGTCGACCGCGCCGCGTTCGTGCGCTGGGGCGTCGCCGCCGTCGGGGCCGCGCTCGTGGTGTCGCCGTTCATCGTCCTCGCCGCCGGGCAGGCCAAGCAGGTCGGCTGGATCACCGGAGTCGGGTGGGCCACCCTGCGCCAGGTCGTCGCGACCGCCTGGTTCGGTGCCGTCTGGCCGTACGCGGTGCTCGGGTGGGTGCTGATGATCGTCGGCGTCGTGCTCGCCGTGCGTGCCGCCCGACGCCCTGCCCCGGCCGCCCGCGACCTGCTGCGACTGCAGGCCGTGCACGTCGCCGTGCCCCTGACGATCCTGCCCACCGCACTGCTCGTCGGTGCGACCGCGGCCGGGGAGCACCTGTACTCCCCGAAGTACGCCAGCCTGAGCCTGCCGTTCGTCGCGCTGCTCATCGGCTTGGCGATCACGGCGATCCGACCCCGGCGGTGGCTGGCGCTCGCGGTCGTCGGGATGCTGCTCGTGTCGGCACCGACGAGCACGATAGTCCGGCTGCCCCACGCCAAGCAGGACTCGCACTGGGCGAACGCGGCGGCCATCATCGAGCGCGAGCGGGACCGGCGCACCGACCGGAACGAGGGCGTCGTCTTCGGCAGCGTCTGGGAGCACCCGGGCACCACCGCGCAGGTCATCGCCGACTCCTACCCCGAAGCCTTCACCGGGATGCGCGACCTCGCCGTCGCCGAGACCGGTGCCGAACGCGGACAGCTCTGGAACGTCAACGGCGACGTCGCCACGACCGTGCCCGAGCGGATCTCCGGCATCGACACCGTGTGGTTCGTCGGCGGCAAGTCACGGAACATCCGCCCGCAGGTCACCGAGACCCTCGTGGCCGAGGGCTTCCACGTCGTGCGCTACTGGCACACCGGCACGGTCATCCTCTGGAAGTACAGCCGCTGACGCTTGCCGGCCAGCCGCCGACGGCTGCGCCGGGGCGTCGGGTCAGTGCACCACGCGTGCGCCGTGCACCGGGCCGGTGGCGCGGAGTGCGACGAGGCCGGCGGCGCTGAGCTCGACCTGCAGCTCGAGCGAGGCGTCACGGTCACCCACCAGGAACGCCACCGTCGGGCCGCTTCCGGACACCAGGCCGGCCAGGGCACCGGACTTCTCACCGAGTTCCAGCGTCGCTGCGAGCCGGGGCTGCAGCCGCATGGCCGGTGCCTGCAGGTCGTTGTGGACGCAGTCGGCGAGCAGGTCGGGGTCGCCCGCGCGCAGGGCCTGCAGCACGTTGGCCTCGACCACGGGGTGCGACGGCGCCGGGGAGATGTCGGCTCGGTACCGCTCCCGGTGCTCGTCGAGCGCACGGTAGACGGCGGGGGTGCTCAGCCCGTCGTCGCTCAGGGCGAGGACCCAGTGGAACTCACCCTTGGCCAGCGCCGGGCTCAGCTCGTCACCACGGCCGGTGCCCACTGCGGTGCCGCCGGCGAAGGCGAACGGCACGTCGGCGCCGAGCTGCGCGGCGAGCCGGAGCAGCTCTTCGCGACCGAGCGCGGTGCCCCAGAGCGTGTCGACGGCGAGCAGGGTCGCCGCGGCGTCCGCGGAGCCACCGCCCATGCCGCCGGCGACGGGCACCTGCTTGTCGATGGTCAGCCGCACCCCACCGCGGTGTCCGGCCGCATCGGCCACGAGCCGGGCAGCGCGGATGGCCAGGTTCGACTCGTCGACCGGCACGGTGCTCGTGTCGATCGGACCCGTGAAGGTGACCGAGAAGTCGTCGGCGGCCTCGGCGGTGACGTCCTCGTACAGGGACACCGCCTGGTACGCCGTGGCGACGTCGTGGTAGCCGTCGTCCTGCAGCGCCCCGACGGACAGGAACACGTTGATCTTGCCGGGGGCGCGCGTCCGCACGCGGGTCGGTGCGGCCAACGTGGTCATGCCCCCAACCTATCCCGCTGCGGCTGCCGTGAACCCCCGCGCCAGGTCCGCGGTGATGTCGTCGATGTGCTCGAGGCCGATCGACAGGCGGATGAGACCGTCCCCCACCCCGGCGGCCGCCCGCTCGGCAGCGGTCATCTGCACGTGGGTGGTCGATGCCGGGTGCACGACGAGGGAGCGGACGTCGCCGAGGTTCGAGACGTGGTCGAACAGCTCGAGCGCCGCCACGAACCGTCGACCCGCGGCGACCCCGCCGGCGAGGTCGAACGACAGCACCGCCGACGGCCCCTTCGGCACGTAGCGCTGCTGCAGGTGGTGCCACGGCGAGTCCGGCAGGCCGGCGTAGTGCACGTGCTCGACCTGGTCGTGTGCGTCGAGCCAGGTCGCCACGGTGGCGGCGTTCGACACGTGCCGGTCCATCCGGAGCGACAGCGTCTGGATGCCCTGCAGCACCAGGAACGCGTTGAACGGTGCGATCGCGGGCCCGAGGTCGGCGGACAGCTTCGAGCGGGTGCGCTGGATGAACGCCCGTCGCCCGAACTTCTCGGCGAAGTTCGTGTTCGCGAAGCCGGACTGCTCGGTCGTGGCCAGCTGCGGGTAGGCGTCGGCGTGGGCCGCCCAGTCGAAGTTCCCGCTGTCGACGATGAGCCCGGCGATGGCGCTGCCGTGTCCGGCCAGGTACTTCGTCGCGGAGTGCACGACGATGTCGGCGCCGTGCTCGATCGGGCGCACCAGGTACGGCGTCGCGATGGTGTTGTCGACGATGAGCGGCACACCGGCCCCGTGCGCGACCCCGGCCACTCCGGCGAAGTCCAGGACGTCCCCGCGGGGGTTCGGGATGGACTCGCCGAAGAACGCCTTCGTCTCCGGACGCACCGCCGCCGCCCACTCGGACAGGTCGGTCGGGTCCTGCACGAACGTGAAGGTGATGCCGAGGTCCCGCAGGGTCGACGCGAACAACGTGTAGGTCGCGCCGTAGAGCGAGGCGCTCGACACCACGTGGTCACCGGCGCGTGCGACACCGAGCACGGCCAGCGACGTCGCCGCCTGCCCGGAGGCCAACGCCAGCGCACCGATCCCGCCCTCGAGGTCGGCGATCCGGCGTTCGAGGGCTGCCGCCGACGGGTTGTTCACCCGCGTGTAGGTGTGGCCGGGGGCGTCGAGCATGAAGCGCGCGGCGGCGTCCTCGCCCGACGGGTAGACGTACGCGGCGCTCTGTGCGATCGGCGGCACGTTCGCGCCCCAGCCCGGGTCGGCCTTGAAGCCGGCGCGGATCTGGCGGGTCTCGAACGCCCAGCCGTCCTCCGCGTTGGTCGGCGCGGCCCCCATCAGGACTGCGCCCCGACCGACTGTCGGACGAGCGGGATGACCTGCTCGCCGAACCGGTCCATCTCCTCGAGCTGCGGCGAGAACTGCAGCAGGAGCGTGTCGACGCCGGCGTCCTCGAACTCCCGGATGCGGTCCGCCACCTGCGACGGCGTCCCCACGAAACCGGGGCGCAGGCCGCGGTTCGACACCGAGTAGTCCTCGAGCGAGGGCACGTGCTCGAGCTGCGACTTCGAGATGAAGTCCTGGTACGACTCGTACGCCTTGCCGTGCTGCACGTCGGTGATCCGGGCGAGCTCGGCCTGCGCTTCTTCCTCGGTCTCCCGCACGATGACGTACGCGGCCATGCCGAACGCCTCGAACGGCGGCAGGCCGGCGTCGACGCGACGCTGCTTCATCTCGTCGATCTTCGCGCGGAGCTCCTCGACCGTGCCGCCGTGCGTGACGTAGGCGTCGGCGTACCCGGTGATCGCTGCCTTGCCGGCCTCGCTCTCCCCACCGGCGTAGATGCGCGGCGTCACGCGGGGCTTCGGCTCGAGGTGCGCGTTCTCGATGTCGTAGTACTCGCCCGAGAACGAGTACGGGGTCTCGCGCCACAGGCCCTTCATGACCTCGACGAACTCCGCGGTGCGCTTGTACCGGTCGTCGTGCTCCGAGAAGATCCCGCCGTACTGCTTCGCCTCTTCAGCCCACCAGGCGCTCACGACGTTGAAGGTGAACCGGCCGCACGAGATGTCGTCGATCGTCGCCGCCTGCTTCGCCGTCACCGCGGGCAGGTGGTACCCGGGACGCATCGCCGCCATGATCTCCAGGCGCTCGGTCGTCGCCGCGATGGCCGCCGCGAGCGACCACGCCTCGAGCGAGGGCGCCGCCGTGCCCTTGATGTCGTTGAGGTTGAGCTCCGGCACGAGCGTCAGGTCGAAGCCGATCCGCTCGGCGCGCTGCGCCAGGCGCTTCACGTAGTCGAAGGTGACCGGCATGTTCTCGTTGTCGACGTTGCGCAGCCAGCCGCCGAAGAGCGGGGTCCAGTATCCGAATCGCACGTTGGTTCCTTGGGGGTGTGGGAAAGGCGGACGGGAGGCCCGTGGCGGGCCCGCCACGGGCCTCCTGTCCGGTGGTTCTTGCGTTCTCAGGCCGTGAGCTGCGCCGCGTACTGCGTCTCCAGCAGACCACCGAGGTACTTCGCGATGGAGCGCGGGCCGGAGGCCGGCGCGGACTCCTCGACCGCGGGGTTGTAGTTCGTGTTCGTGTTGATGTCGTAGACGACGGTGCGGCCGTCCGTCGTCTCCATGAACTCGACGCCCGCGATGGTGATGCGCTGGTCGGCGAGGAACGTGCGGAGCTGCTGGACCAGCGGGTGCTCGGCGGTGATCTCGGTCCGGACGGCGAACGCCGGGGGCGCGCCGACGGTCTCGGTGCCGGGGACGTCGCAGACGGCACCCGCGATGACCTGGGGCACCTCGCACGCGCCGGCGGGGCAGAGCTCGAAGCTGCCGGCGCTGGTGTCGACGCGGACGGCGTACACGAACTCGCCACCGACGAACTCGACGCGGGTGATGAAGGGCTCGCGGGCCGTCAGGTACTCCTGCAGCAGGGTGATGCCGTCGACCGGAGCCTCGAACTCGGGGCTGTCGACGTAGGCGTCGAACTCGGCGAGCGAGTCGAACCGCCGGACGCCCAGGCCCTTGCCGCCCTGGTTGTGCTTCGTGATGAAGGGGACGTCCTGCCCGTCGGTGAAGGTGCGGGCGGCGTCCTTGAGCGTCGTCGTGCCGAACACGGCGGTGGTGCGCGGCACGTCGAACCCGGCCTGCTGCAGGAGACCGTGCTGGGCGACCTTCGACACCTCGAGCTCGAGCACGTGGCTGCCGCCGACCACCTGGCGGCCGGCACGCTCGAGCCAGCCGAGGACCGCGCGGGTGTACTCCTTGCTGTGCTCGTGGCCACGGGTGTGGGAGCTCGCGGACATGCGGCTCCAGTAGACGCCGGGTGCCGGCTCGGTCGCGAGGTCGATCTGCCCCTCGGTCAGCAGGATCTCCTCGACCGGGACGCCCTCGGCCTCGAAGGCGGCGGCGAGCGGGGGGAACCACTCGGGGTTCTCGTGGATGACGTACACGCGCGGAGTGCTCACGCCCCCACCCTAGGCACGGTATACCGCACGCGGCCAAGTGTGTGACGTGGCGTTGCTTCTCGGGGCGCTGTTCGCACGGTGCCCTGTTCGCTCGGTGCGAGGTCGTCAGCCGGCGAAGGTCTGCTGTCCGACGACGCCGAGGAGCTCGAGCTTCTGCGCGTCCTCCGATCCTGGAGGCGCGGTGAACAGCAGCAGTGCCTGCGCCTGGTCGTCGGTGTGCAACACCTGGCAGTCGACGGTGATGCGCCCGAGCTCCGGCTGCACGATCGTCTTGTTGTCCGACCAGCGTGTGGCCACCTCGTGCTTGGCCCAGAGGTCGCAGAACTCGGGGCTGCGCGCCTGCAACTCGGCGATGAGTTCGGTCGCCCGGCGGTCTCCCGGGCCCGCGAGCCCGACGGTCGCCCGGAGCGACGCGACCACCACCCGCCCCAGCCGCTCGTGCTGCTCGGGTGCGTACTTCGCGAGCTCCTCACCCGTCACGAACCACCGCCACGCCTGGTACCGCCGGTTGCCCGGCAGGTCGACCGAGCTGCTGAGGAGCGCCGCCGCGAGCCGGTTCTCGACCAGGGTCTCGCCCAGGTGGCTGACGACGATCGCCGGGGTGTCCTCGAGCCGGTCGAGCACCCGCAGGATCGCCGGGTCGACGTGGTCGGCGCGGTGCATGCGGGTCGGGGCGTTCTGCCCAGCCAGGTGGAACAGGTGGTCGCGCTCGTCGAGGCTGCAGCGCAGAGCCCGGGCGATCGCGGCGATCATCTGCTCGGACGGCTGCGGTCCGCGCTGCTGCTCGAGTCGCGTGTAGTAGTCGACGGACATGCCGGCGAGGGCAGCGACCTCTTCACGGCGGAGCCCCGGGGTCCGGCGTCGTGGCCCCTGCCCGAGGCCGACGTCCTCGGGGCGCAGCAGCTCGCGGCGACGGCGGAGGAAGTCGGCGAGCGCGGCACGGTCCATGGGTAGATCATCGTCCGCTTCCTGCCCGGGTGCCAGGGATCGCCGATCCCCCGATGACCGCGCTCTGGTTGCGACCCTGTCCACGGAGCATCGTGGTGGTCATGGACATCACGAACTCCACCGTCTTCATCCCCGGCGCGACCTCGGGCATCGGTCTCGCCCTCGCCCAGCGTCTGCAGGCCGCCGGCAGCACCGTCGTCATCGGCGGGCGCCGCCAGGCGCTCCTCGACTCCCTCGCCGCCGAGCACGGCTTCGGCACCGTGCAGATCGACGTCAGCGATGCTGACTCGATCGCGTCGGCCGCTTCCACCGTGCTCGAGGCGTACCCCTCGCTGAACACCCTGATCACCATGTCCGGGATCATGCGGAACGAGGACCTGCGCTCCTCCGACCACATGGACGACGCGATCGAGACCATCCAGACGAACCTGGTCGGCACGATCCGGCTCATCGACGCGTTCCTGCCGCACCTGCTCGAGCAGCCCGCCGCGACGCTGATGACCGTCACCTCAGGCCTCGCGTTCGTCCCGCTGACCGCGACGCCGACCTACAACGCCACGAAGGCCGGGGTGCACTCGTACACCCAGGCCCTCCGTCAGCAGCTCGTCGGTTCGTCCGTCGAGGTGCTCGAGCTCGCTCCCCCGGCGGTGTCGACCGACCTGATGGGCGGTGCCGACTTCGGCGGGATGCCGCTCGACGCCTTCGCCGACGAGGTCATGGCGCTCATCGAGTCCGGCGCTGCCCCGGAGATCCTGGTGCAGAACGTGCACCCGCTGCGCTTCGCCGAGCGGAACGGCAACCACCAGCAGATCCTCGAGATGATGGCGTCCCGCGAGCACTGAGACAGGCGACGGCCGGCGTTCGCACGGTGCGAGGTTCCGTGTTCGGTGCGAGGCACCCCGGCTCGCAGGGACCACGGAACCTCGGCAGGCGCTCCTTGTCGACCACCCCGAATGCCGGATCGACCGTCACGAAGCCGTCGACCTCCCAGTTCGCCGCTGTTGCGACGTGCACGGCACCCGAGACGGTCAGTCCGAACTGCTCCATGAGGTGCGGGACCTCGTCGCTGACAGCATCGATCCCGACCCAGTGCATTTGAGTCGACCGCAGCAATTCCCTCCACGCAGCGACGTGGCGACCAGCGGCTTCCGCACCCATCCCGTGAGCAGCCTGCAGCACCTCGAACTCCGTGTAGGCGCTGTACAGGATCTCCGTGCCGACCAGGTCGAGGTGATCGAGGAACGTGACCACCTCGGCATCCTGACGCTCGCATCGGCGCAGGGCGCTCCGGACGAAACTGGAGTCGACGAGGACGACGTCCGGCCGGGCGGCGCAGTCGTTGAACTCGAGGACCCGGTGCTCGTCGAACTGATGCGGCTCGAGTCGATCGAACACGGTCAGAGTCGACTGTGGAACGCCGCGGTCGGCTCGACCCAGAAGTCCGGATCGATCAACTCGGACGCTCGCCGCCGGCGCTCGCGACGTTCTTCGAACGTGCCCTCCGGTCGCGGGGTGCCGGCGAAGAGGGCTCGACGTTCCGCCGCAGTGGAGATGCTCGTTGCTCGCTGATGGTCGAGGTCAGCTCGCCGAAGCGCTCGAGGACGTCCCTCTGCGGCCTGCGCCTCGGTCGGGACACGGTGGAGCGGGCGGGGTGATTCGGCTGGTCGCACGGTGCCTCCTTGGTCGATGGAGTCAACCGTAGGAGCGCCGAGCGGACGCAACCGAACATTCCGTATTTCGCTGCCTGTCCGTTGGCCAGATGTCACTCGGCAGCAGCGAGGACCGTCCGCCCGAGCCGCACGAAGTCGTCGACACCGATCGCCTCGCCCCGAGCGGTCGGGTCGATGCCCGCCGCTGCCAGGACCTCGGACGCGTGCGCACTGCCGCCGAGCACCCCGGACAGGCTCTGCCGCAGCATCTTGCGGCGCTGCTGGAACGCCGCGTCGACCAGGACGAACACCTGCGACCGCAGGGCCTCGTCGCCCGGGGGCTCGTGCCGGTCGAATGCCACCAGGACACTGTCGACGTTCGGCACCGGCCAGAAGACCTGGCGGCTGACCAACCCGGCGGTGCTCCACGACCCGTACCAGGCGGCCTTGACGCTCGGCGACCCGTAGACCTTGCTGCCGGGGCCGGCGGCGAGCCGGTACCCGACCTCGGCCTGCACCATCACGAGCGACCGCTCGATCGACGGGAAGGTCGCGAGCAGGTGCAGCAGCACGGGCACGGAGATGTTGTAGGGCAGGTTCGCGACGAGGTGCGTCGGCTCGATGTCGAGGTCCGTGGCGGCGACGGTCATGGCGTCCTGCTGCACGACCGTCAGCGACGCTTCCGGCTGCATCGACGACACCGTCGACGGGAGCTTGGCGGCCAGGCGCTTGTCGATCTCGACGGCGGTGACGGGGGCGCCGGTCTCGGTGAGGCCGAGCGTCAACGACCCGAGCCCCGGACCGATCTCGAGCACCTGAGCCGACGGGGTCACACCGGCGACCGACACGATCCGCCGCACGGTGTTGGCGTCGTGCACGAAGTTCTGGCCGAGCTTCTTCGTCGGGGTGACGTCGAGTTCGGCCGCGAGCTCCCGGATCTCCGCCGGGCCGAGCAGTGCGCCCACGACTACTCGTCCACCGTCACGGGCTCGGCGTCCCACGCGCCGTAGACGAGCTCGGTGTTCGAGGCGATCTGGGCCGCGAGCATCGAGGCGTCCGTGCCGAGCGTCTCCGCCATCGACCGCAGGGTGAGCGGGATGAGGTACGGCGCGTTCGGGCGACCGCGGAACGGGGTGGGCGTCAGGAACGGCGCGTCCGTCTCGATCATGATCAGGTGCCGCGGGGCGACGACCAGGGCTTCACGCAGCAGTGCGGCGTTCTTGAACGTCACGGTGCCGGCGAAGGACATGTACCAGCCGCGCTCGGCGCAGAGCCGGGCGAGGTCCGGGCCGCCGGAGAAGCAGTGGAAGACGGTCCGCTCCGGGGCACCCACGCGGTCGAGGACCTCGACCACGGCGTCGTGTGCGTCGCGGTCGTGGATCGTCAGCGCGAGGTCGTGCTCCTTCGCGATGCGGATGTGCTCCTCGAACGATCGGACCTGGGCGTCGCGGCCGTCCTCGCCGGTGCGGAAGAAGTCGAGGCCGGTCTCACCGATTGCCCGGACCCGCGGCAGCCCCGCGAGCCGTTCGATGCCGGCGAGGTGCTCGTCGAGCAGCCCCTGTTCCTGCAGCACGGGCGCTTCGTTCGGGTGCAACGCGACGGCTGCCAGGACCCGGGGCTCCCGAGCGGCGATCGACGCGGACCACTCCGAGGTGGCGAGGTCCGTGCCGACCTGCACGACTCCACGCACGCCGACGCTCGAGGCACGGTCGAGGTGCTCGCGGTACTCGAGCGGACCGTCACCCCCGTCGCCGACACCGTCGGCGATCTCCATGTGGGTGTGGTTGTCGTACACCGGCACGACGAGCGCCTGCGGCAGCGGCGGGTACGTCAGGTCGCGCTTCGACCCACCGGACGCCCCGTCACCGCGGGACCGGACGTGCGACTCGGCGTCGGTCACGCGGAGACCTGCTCGATCCGCGGGAAGAGCCCGCTCTCGAGCGGCACCACGTGCGACGCACCCTGCCACTCGAACGCACGGTCGACCCGCTGCTCGGCGACGGACCCGCCGGCGCCGATCGAGGCCCAGAGCTTCTCGGTCGCCTTCGGCATGACCGGGGACAGCAGGACGGTGACGGTGCCGAGGCCACGGAGCGCGGTGGTCAGGACGGTACCGAGGCGCTCGCGGTTGGCGTCGTCCTTCGCCAGGGCCCACGGCGCCTGCTCGGTGATGTACCCGTTCAGGGCGTCGACGAGCTCCCACACGCTCGCGATGGCCTCGTGCGGGGCGAAGGCGGCGATGGCGGCGTCGGCACGCTCGGTGACCGAGACGGCCAGGGCATCGATCGCCTGGTCGGACTCGGTCAGCGCACCGCGCGCGGGGACCTCGCCGTCGCAGTACTTCTGCAGCATGGCGACCAGGCGTGACGCCAGGTTGCCGTAGCCGTTCGCGAGCTCGGCCTGGTAGCGCGCCGAGATGTCTTCCCAGCTGAAGTTGCCGTCCTGCCCGAAGGTGATGGCGCGCAGGAAGTAGTAGCGGAAGGCGTCGGACCCGAACGTGTCGGTGATCTCCGACGGCGCGATGCCGGTCAGCTTCGACTTGGACATCTTCTCGCCGCCGACGAGCAGCCAGCCGTGGCCGAAGACGCGCTCCGGCACGGGCAGCCCGGCGGCCATGAGCATCGCCGGCCAGATGACGGCGTGGAAGCGGGCGATGTCCTTGCCGACGATGTGCACGCTCGGCCAGAGGCGCCGGAAGGCCTCGTCGTCGTCGGTGCCGTAGCCGAGCGCCGTGACGTAGTTGAGCAGGGCGTCGAACCACACGTACAGGACGTGGTCGCTGTCCCACGGGATCTTGATGCCCCAGTCGAAGCTGGAGCGCGAGATCGACAGGTCGCGGAGCCCCTGCTTGACGAACGAGATGATCTCGTTGCGGACGCTCTCGGGCTGGATGAACAGCGGGTTCGACTCGTACAGGTCGAGCAGGCGCTGCTCGAAGTCGGACATCCGGAAGAAGTAGTTGCGCTCGGCCAGTACCTCGACCGGGATCGAGTGGATCGCGCAGACCTGCTGGCCCTCGTAGGCACCGGTCCCGGCGACCAGGTCGCTCGGCTGCTTGTACTCCTCGCAGCCCACGCAGTAGAAGCCCTCGAACTCACCGGCGTAGATGAAGCCGTCGTCGTAGAGCTTCTGCAGGAACGCCGTCACGCCACGCTCGTGCCGTTCGTCGGTGGTGCGGATGAAGTCGTCGTTCGCGACGTCGACCGTGTCGAGCAGTGGCTTCCAGGCGTCGTTGACCAGGCGGTCGGCCCATTCCTTGGGTGAGACGTCGTTCGCCGAGGCGGTGCGCAGGATCTTCTGCCCGTGCTCGTCCGTGCCGGTGAGCAGCCAGGTGTCGTCACCGCGCTGCCGGTGCCAGCGCGCGAGGAAGTCCGCGGCGACCTCGGTGTAGGCGTGCCCGATGTGGGGCACGTCGTTCACGTAGAAGATCGGCGTGGTGATGCTGAACGAGGACCCGGCGGACATGCGGACCATCCTACGGGCGCACGGAACCCCGATGACGCGTGCGGCGGTGGACTGTGGAGAACCGGGTCCTGGAGGCCCGTGACGGGCCCGCCCCGCGCCTCCAGACCGGCGGACGCGAACGTGACGTGCCCGCTCAGCGCGCCGCGAGCGCCCCTTCGTAGAGGTCCCGCTTCGACAGCCCGGTCGCGTCCGCGACCGCCGCGGCGGCCTCCTTCATGCGCATGCCGGCGGCCACCCGCTCGAGCACCAGGCGCACCCCGTCGTCGAGCGTGGCTTCTTCCGTGGCCTCTGCCGCGCCGGCGACGACGATGCAGATCTCGCCACGCACACCCTCGGACGCCCACGCGACGAGTTCGTCCAGCGGCCCGCGACGGACCTCTTCGTACAGCTTCGTGAGCTCGCGGCAGACCGCGGCGCGGCGGTCACCCCCGAACCCGGAGGCCATGTCCGCCAGGGTCTCGGCCAGCCGGTGCGGCGACTCGAAGAACACCATCGTCCGCTGCTCCCCCGCCAGCGCCTGGAACGCCCGGCGGCGCTCCCCGGCCTTGCGGGTCGGGAACCCCTCGAACGTGAAGCGGTCGGTGGGCAGCCCGGACACGGCGAGCGCCATGAGCACGGCCGACGGCCCGGGCAGGGCGGTGACGGTGACCCCGGCGGCCGCGGCGGCCTCGACGAGCGGGAAACCGGGGTCGCTGATCGCGGGCATGCCGGCGTCGGTGAGGACGACGACGTCCTCGTCGCGGGCGAGTTCGACGACCTCGGACGCCTTCGCCCGCTCGTTGTGCTCGTGCAGGGCGATGAGCCGCGGACGGTTCTCGATGCCCAGGGCGCGCATCAGGTGGATGGCGGTCCTGGTGTCCTCCGCCGCGACGACCGTGGCGTTGGAGAGGGTCTCGACGAGACGGCGCGAGGCGTCCCCGAGGTTGCCGATGGGCGTTGCTGCGAGGACGATCACGCACCCATTGTCCCCGCACGGCGACTCCGGCGCGGCCGCGCGGCGCGAGCACCGCCGTCGCAGCGGGGACATGCGGTCGATCCGTAGGATGCTCAGCGATGACCAGCGAGCTGACCGACGACCGCACGGCCGTGCCCGACCGGCCGGTCGGCTCGCGCCTGGACGACTGGTGGGGGCGGGTGCTCTCCACGTCGCAGCGGGTCGCCGTGTGGCGGTGGACGGGTCCGCTCGCGGTGACGCTCCTCGCCGCCGTGCTGCGGCTGGTGAACCTCGGCACCCCCCACTCGCTCGTGTTCGACGAGACCTACTACGTCAAGGACGGCTGGTCGATCGTGCACCTCGGGTACGAGGGCACCTGGCCCGCGAACCCGAGCGGTGACACCGCCCCGACGACCGACGACCGGTTCGTTCGCGGCGAGACGGACATCTTCACGAGCGCCGCGGAGTTCATCGCGCACCCGCCGCTCGGCAAGTACCTCATCGGCCTCGGGATGCTGCTGTTCGGGGCCGACAACTCGTTCGGCTGGCGCTTCACGGTGGCCGTGCTCGGCATCGCGACGGTGTTCCTCACCGCGGTGATCGCCCGGTCGCTGTTCCGTTCGACGATGATCGGCACGCTCGCCGGCTTCCTGCTCGCGATCGACGGGCAGGCGATCGTGATGTCGCGGGTGACGCTCCTCGACGGCATCCTGACCTTCTTCGTCATCCTCGGGTTCGGGGCGCTGCTGCTCGACCGTCGGCAGGGTCAGCGGCGGCTCGACGAGTGGGTCGCCGCCCGCGCCGCCGCCGGCCGGAGCACCCTGTGGGGGCCGGTGCTCTGGTGGCGGCCGTGGTTGTTCGCGATGGGCCTGGCCCTGGGGCTGGCAGCGGCGACGAAGTGGTCGGGAGTGTACTTCCTGGCGTTCTTCGCCGTGTACTCCGTGCTGAGCGACATGATGATGCGCCGCCGCGCCGGGGTCGAGTTCTGGTCGTCGAGCGCGCTGCTGCAGCAGGCACCGGTGTCGTTCCTGCTGACCGTGCCGATCGCCGCGGTGACCTACGTGGCGTCGTGGACGGGCTGGTTCGTGTCGAAGGACGGCTGGGACCGCAACTGGCTGTCCTCGGGCGGCGAACGCTGGACCGGGATGCTCGCCTGGGTGCCGGACAGCCTGCAGAACTGGTGGCACTACCAGTCGGAGATCTACGCCTTCAACATCGGACTGCACACCCCGCACTCGTACCAGGCGAACCCGCTGCTCTGGCTCGTGATGCAGCGCCCGACGTCGATGTTCTACGTCGGCACGGACGCCGGGCAGGACGGCTGCTGGGCGAACCGCTGCGGCGAGGCGATCACCGGCATCGCGAACCCGTTCATCTGGTACGCCTCGGTCATCGCCACGGTGGCGCTGCTCGTGCTCTGGGTCCTGCGCCGGAAGTGGGAGTACGGCTTCGTCCTGCTCGGCGTCGCGGCGGGGTACCTGCCCTGGCTGATGTACGTCGACCGGACGGTGTTCCAGTTCTACACGATCGCCTTCGAGCCCTACATGGTGATGGCGCTGGCCGCCGCGATCGGGTTGGTGCTCGGCAGGCGGAGCGACGAACGGTCACGCCGGTCACGGGCGATCCTGTGGGTCGGCGTGTACCTGGGCGTCGTCGTGCTGGCCTCGGTCTACTGGTACCCGATGTGGACGGCGATGCAGGTGCCGTGGGACTTCGTCCGGTCGCACTACTGGATCCCCAGCTGGCTGTAGCCGGTCCCGCGGGTCCGGCCGGTCCGGCCGCGCCCGTCGCGCTGGCCGCTCTGGTGGCGACCACCGCCGGACTGGAGGCCCGTGGCGGCGCCGCCACGGGCCTCCGGTGGGTCCCTGGTCAGGACTGCGCGTGCAGCGCGCGCTCGATCGACTCGCGGTCCAGCGGGTCGCCGAGCATCGGCGCGGTGTCGCCCGTGCCCGGCAGGACGCCCTGGATCAGGAGTTCCGCGTAGCGGCGCCAGGCGTCCGGGTCGTGCTCGCGGGTGGCGTCGGCGACCGCACCGACCATCGCGGTGAGCATCGGCAGGTCCCGGGAGTCGAAGCCGGGGCGGACGACGCCGGCGGTCTCGGCACGGCCGATGATCGCGGCGACCTGACGTTCGAGCCGGTCGCGCTCCTGCACGATGGACGGACGGGCCTTGCCGGCACGGACGATGGCGTCGGCGAGGGCACGGTCGCGTGCACGGAACGCGAAGACGCCCATCAGGTACACCCGGAGCGCCTCACGCGGGTCGGACACGTCCGCGGCACGCGCTGCGGCGTCGTTCATGGCCTCGAACTTGGTGGCGAGCAGCGCCTCGATCAGGGAGTCCTTGTCGGCGAAGCGTCGGTAGACGGTGCCGACCCCGACGCCGGCCTCGTGCGCGATGTCGTTCAACGTGACGGAGAGCCCGCGCTCCGCGAAGCACTTGCGCGCCGTCTGCAGGATCAGCTCGCGGTTGCGCGCTGCGTCGGCGCGCAGCGGTCGCTCGAGGTCGGACGCAGAGTCGGTGGTGCTCACGATCCGACCGTAGTTGCACTTTCTGGGAACAAGTGGATGCACTCCTTCCGTTTCGGTCTACACTGACCACAAACGGATGCCCCGCATCCGGTTTCGTCACCACCACATCTCCGGAGTGGCCGACGGCGCGCACCTCCACCCCACCCTCCAACCTTCTCGAAGGAGGCTGTCGTGACGGCAGAACACACCGTGCCGACCCCCACCGGGACAGCACCCACGACTCCGGGCACCACCCCCGCCAAGAGCAACCACCGCTGGATCGCCCTGGCGGTCATCGCCCTCGCACAGCTGATGGTCGTGCTCGACGCGACCATCGTGAACATCGCCCTGCCCTCCGCCCAGGCCGACCTGGACTTCGGCACCGACCAGCGACAGTGGATCGTCACCGCGTACTCGCTGGCGTTCGGCTCGCTGCTGCTGCTCGGTGGTCGTCTCGGCGACCTGTTCGGCCGCAAGAACACCTTCATCATCGGGCTCGTCGGCTTCGCCGTCGCCTCGGTGCTCGGTGGCCTGGCCGACTCGTTCGGCCTGCTCGTCGCGGCCCGCGCGCTGCAGGGTGTCTTCGGCGCACTGCTCGCCCCGTCCGCACTCGGCATGCTGACCACCACGTTCCGCGACCCCAAGGAGCGCGGTCGCGCGTTCGGCATCTTCGGGTCCATCGCCGGCTCAGGTGCGGCCATCGGCCTGCTGCTCGGCGGCGTGCTGACCGAGTACGCCTCGTGGCGCTGGTGCCTCTACGTCAACGTCGTCTTCGCCGTGCTCGGCGTGATCGGCGCCCTGGTCTTCATGGAGCGCCCGCCGAAGGTCGAGCGTCCGCGCATCGACGTCCTCGGGGTCATCACCATCACGCTCGGGCTGGTCGGCGTCGTCTACGGCTTCTCGAACGCCGAGACGAACGGCTGGGACTCCCCCGTCACGATCGCCATGCTCGCCGGCGGCGTCGTGCTGATCGCCGCGTTCGTGTTCATCGAGACCCGCGTCGCCCACCCGCTGCTGCCCCTGCGCGTCGTGCTCGACCGTGACCGCGGCGGCTCGTTCATCGCGATCGGCCTGGTCGCGATCGGCATGTTCGGCATCTTCCTGTTCCTGACCTACTACCTGGAGCAGACCCTCGGGTTCAGCTCGCTGCAGACCGGGCTCGCGTTCCTGCCGATGCCGCTGTCGATCATGATCTCGGCGACGCAGATCGGTGGCCGCCTGCTGCCGCGCGTCGGGCCGAAGGTGCTCATCTTCGCCGGTGGCCTGGTCGCCGCGACCGGGCTCCTCCTGCTGCTCCGCACCGACCTGGACAGCTCCTACGCGGGCACCGTCCTGCCGGCGCTGATCGTGATCGGCCTCGGCATGGGCACGATCTTCTCGTCCGCGATGAACACCGCGACGACCGGGGTCGCACGGGCCGACGCCGGTGTGGCCTCGGCGACGGTCAACACCATGCAGCAGATCGGTGGCTCGATCGGCACGGCGCTGCTGTCGACGATCTTCGCCGACGTGGTGTCGAACAGCCTGTCCGGGCTGTCCGCCGCCCCGACCAAGCTGCAGCAGGCCCAGGCGACGCTCGACGGCTACCACGCGGCGTTCGGCATCTCCGCCGGGGTGCTCGTGCTCGTCGCCCTCGCCGGCGGCCTGCTCATCAACCGGCAGTCGGTGCGGGTCGAGCGGCTCGCACGTGCCGGGTCCGCCACGACCGGGAGCATCCCCGCCGCGGCGCACTGACGCCGGCGGTTCGCTCCGCTCCTTCGGCCCGTTCCGGTTCTGCCGGGGCGGGCCGTCGTGCGTGCGGGGCGGTGGGGCGGCTGGGGCGGTCGGCTGGCGGTGGGGCGGCTGGCGGTGGGGCGGCTGCACCCGTTTCACGACGATCCACCTGTCGAACAACGCGTGCATCGTCGATGGATGCGCACGCACTCGATGCCCGCGCATGTTCCGACAGACCACTCGTCGAACGACTGGTGCATCGTCGATCAATGCCCACGCATGCACCCCACCCTCACCCCCGGTTGCGCCGTGTGTCCACGACTCTGGCCCACGTCAGGGGTGCGGATTATGGTGTGCGGCATGGCCCCCGTCCTGACCTCACCACTCGTGTCGACGCAGTGGCTCGCAGACCACCTCGGTGCTGACGAGCTCGTTGTGCTCGACGCCTCGGTGCACACGGTCGGGGCCGGGTTCGGCACCACCTGGCGCCCAGGGCGGGACGCCCACGAGCAGCGCGGCCACGTGCCCGGCGCCCGCTTCGCCGACCTGATCGACGACTTCTCCGCCGCCGACGCCGACGTCCCGTTCACCCGCCCCGGTGCCGAGCGCTTCGAGGTGTCCGCGGCACAGCTCGGCGTGACGAACAGGTCGACCGTCGTGGTCTACGACGACAGCGTCGGCGAGTGGTCGGCGCGCCTGTGGTGGATCTTCCGTTCGTTCGGCTTCGACTCGGTCGCGGTCCTCGACGGTGGCTTCACGAAGTGGCGCGACGAGGGCCGCCCGGTGCGCGTGGGCGCACTGCGCACGCCCGCGGCGCCGTCCGACCCCGACGCCGATGCGTTCCTGGCCGGCGAAGAACGTGCGCTCTGGGCCGACCACGACCGCGTCACCCGTGCCGTCTCCGGCGAAGAGCCTGCGTCACTGGTGTTCGCCGCGCCCTGGGCCGCCCTCGGTGACGACCACCCGCCGATCGTGCCGGGCAGCACCCCGATCACGGCGGACACCCTGGTGGACCCCGAGACGAACGCGTACCTGCGCGGTGCCGAACTCGAGCGGGCCTTCGCCGACGTGATCGGTGCCGACGAGATCGTCACGTACTGCGGGGTGGGCAGCGCCGCGTGCGTCGACGCCCTCGCCCTGACGGTGCTCGGGCACGACCGGGTGAAGGTCTACGACGGTTCGCTGGCCGACTGGTGGCGGCACGAGCAACTCGCCTCCTGACGGAACCGATCGCGGAACGGCGGCCGCGCCTGGCCGACGGCCGAGGACGGACAGCCGAGGACCGACGGCGAACGGCCGACACCGCACTACCGTTGCACCATGAGCACCAGACGCGCGGTCATCCTCGGCGGCACCGGCGGGATCGGCTCGGCCGTCGCACGTGCGCTCCTCGACGCCTCGGGCCGTGGCGGCGACGACTGGCAGGTCGACCTCGTCGCCCGACGCGGTGGCCCGGTCGCCGACAGCCTGACGGCCTCCGGGGCCACATTCGTCCCCGGCGACCGGCGCGACCGTTCCGTCCTGCGTGACCTGCTCCGCCCCGGAGCCGACCTGCTCGTCGACACCGTCGGTGTGACGCGCGACGACGCCCAGCAGCTCCTGCCGTTCCTCGACGACGTCGGCTCGACGGTCTTCGTCTCGTCCAAGGCCGTCTACGCCGACGAGCAGGGCCGGCACGCGAACTCGCTCGACAAGCCGGTGTTCGGCGGCGCGGTCACCGAGATCCAGCCCACGGTCACCGCCGGGGACGGCGACCCGACGAGTCGTGACGGGTACGGCGCCGCGAAGGTGGCGGCCGAACAGGTCCTGCTCGACCACGGCGCCCCGGTCACCGTGCTCCGCCCGTCGAAGGTGTACGGCGTCGGCATCGGCCGCCCGCGGGAGTGGTACGTCGTCCGCCGCGCGCTCGACGGCCGGGAACGCATCCTGCTCGCCGACCACGGCCGCGGCATCGACCACACGACGGCGGCGAGCGGAATCGGTTCGCTCGTCCGACTCGTGGCGGACGCACCGGACCGCCGGATCCTCAACGTCGCGGACGCCTCCGCCCCGACCGTGCTCGAGATCGTCCGCACGATCGCCGGACACCTGGACCACCGGTTCGACGAGGTCCTGCTCGACGAGGACGCGCCCGCCTTCGTGGGCGGCACGCCCTGGTCGTCGCCGTCGCCGTTCGTCCTCGACACCACGGCAGCACGTGCCCTGGGGTGGGAACCGCCGGAGTTCCAGGCCGCCGTCGCCCCGGAACTGGCATGGCTGGTCGAGACCGCCCACGCCACGCCTGCCGACGGCGACGTCCCCTGGGCCGACGACCCGTTCTGGGACCACATGTTCGACTACGGCCCCGAGGACGCCGCACTCGCACTCCTGTCCCTCAACCTGGGCTGACACGGTGCTCCGGTCCGAGGTCCTGTTCGTCGGCGGACGTTCCGGTGTGGGCAAGTCCACGGCGGCCGAGGCACTGCACGACATGCTCGTCGCTGCGGACGTCCGGCACGCGGTGATCGAGGGCGACCTGCTCGACCTCGCCCACCCGGCGCCGCACGTCGAACACCCCGAGGCGCACC
The DNA here is from genome assembly GCF_003234895.2 of Curtobacterium sp. MCBD17_026. Lineage (NCBI taxonomy): Bacteria > Bacillati > Actinomycetota > Actinomycetes > Micrococcales > Microbacteriaceae > Curtobacterium > Curtobacterium sp. MCBD17_026. Next base: position 2,892,705 of record NZ_CP126281.1, read on the forward strand.
TGGCCCAGCGGAACCTGGCCACGATCTGGGCCGGCTACCGGGCGATCGGTCACCACCGACTCGTCTACACGAACACCGTGTCCGTGCTCGAACACGAGCGCCTCGCTGCAGCGATGGGCGACGATCCGCTGGTCAGCGTCGTCCTGCTCCGCGCATCCGACGACACGACCGCCGACCGGCTTGCTCGACGAGCGGGTGGTGCCGTCCCGCAGGCGCAGCTCGCGCACAGCACGCGGACGGCCGGGAGGCTCGACTCGGCCACCGCCGGCACGGTCGCCCGGGTGGACACCGACGGCCAGAGCCCCGCCCAGGTGGCCGCACGGCTCGCGTCGATCACGGGGTGGCTCGAGCGCTGATCTCCCCGCACGGCCTGTGCAGAGCGGCCGTCCCGTCCACAGATGTCCCCGGGCGGTGGTCCGCCCAGTCGCGGGCGGGCACGCTGGAGCCATGAACGACAACCGCCTCGGCACTTCGGTCAGCCCGTACCTGCGTCTGCACGCCGACAACCCCGTCGACTGGCGCGAGTGGGGTCCCGAGGCGTTCGCCGAAGCGCGCGAGCGCGGGGTCCCGGTGCTGGTGTCCGTCGGGTACGCCACGTGCCACTGGTGCCACGTCATGGCGCGCGAGAGCTTCGCCGACCCGGAGATCGGCGAGCTGCTCCGGCGGGACTTCGTGTCGGTGAAGGTCGACCGCGAAGAACGCCCGGACGTCGACGCGAGCCTGATGGCCTCGGCGAGTGCCTTCACGCAACAGCTCGGCTGGCCGCTGACGACGTTCCTGACGCCCGACGGCCACGTCTTCTTCGCGGGGACGTACTTCCCGCCCACTCCCGTCGGGCAGGTCCCGGCGTTCCGGCAGATCCTGGCCGCGGTGCTCGACGCCTGGACCGAGCGTCGGCACGAGGTCGACGCGAACGCCTCGGCCATCGCGACGGCGATCCGGCAGGGCGCCGTGGCGGACGCAGCGACCCGCTCGGGCGACGGCGGTGCCGGAGCCGACCCGGGCCTCCCGTCCGTCGACGCCATCCGGGCCGTCACGGACCAGCTGTCCCGGGCAGAGGACACCACCTACGGCGGTTTCGGCGGCGCGCCGAAGTTCCCGAGCACGCCGTTGCTCGAGTTCCTCGCCGACGCGGCGGCCGACGGCGACGCCGAGGCCGACGGGCTGCTCGACCGGTCGTTGCACGCGATCCGCGCGTCCGAGCTGACCGACGCCGACGGCGGCGTCTTCCGGTACGCGACCAGGCGCGACTGGAGCGTGCCGCACTACGAACGGATGCTCTACGACAACGCAGGGCTGCTCGCGGTCGCGGGTGCCGAGCAGGCCCGCGGCATCGCCGACTTCCTCCGGGACACCCTGCGCCGTGCCGACGGGGCGTTCGTCGCCGCGCAGGACAGCGAGTCGACCATCGACGGCCGTCGGGTCGAGGGCGAGTGGTACCGCCGACCGGTCGCCGAGCGCGCCCAGCTCGACCCGCCACCGCTGGACGACCAGGTGCTCACGGGCTGGAACGGGCTGGCGATCCGGGGGCTCGCGATCGCCGGCGCGCGGTACGGCGATCCAGAACTCGTCGCGCTCGCGCGGAGTGCGGCGGACGCGGTCCTCGCCGCCCACGTGCAGGACGGCCACGTGACAGTGCGGTCCAGCACACCGCGCGGGGCGTCCTCCGCCCCGGCCACCGTCGAGGACGTCGGGCTGCTCGCCGAAGGGCTGCTCGAACTGGCCCTGGTGACGGGCGAGGTCTCCTACGCGACCGTCGCACGCTCGCTGGTCGACGACGGCCTGGCCGAGCGCTTCGACGTCGACCCGGTGCTGGCCTCCGCGGGGACCGCCACGGGCGAACAGCCGCAGACCGCGATGCGGTCCGGCACCGTGGCGCTGGCGTCGGCCGCCGCGACGCTCGGGGCACTGACGGGCGACGAGGCGCTGCGGGTCGCCGCGGCACGACTCGTCGCCGAGCGCGCCCGCACCGGGACCGAGCGACCCCTCGGTCATGCGGATGCCCTCGGTGTCGCCCTCGCCCTGCAACGGCCGTCGCGCGAGATCGTCGTCGTCACGAGCGGCACCGACGACCCGATGCGGGCCGTGGCACACCGTGCTCGTCGCCCCGGCACGGTCGTCGCCACCACCACGCCGGAGCAGGCACGCGACTGGGCCGAGGCGGGGTTCTCGTTGTTCGAGGGACGCGACGTGCTCGACCCTGCCGCGTACGTCTGCCACGACCGGGTGTGCGAACTGCCCTCCCGGTCGGCGGACGCCCTGGCCCAGCAGATCGCCTGACGCCCCTCCCGCCCGGCGCGCCTGTATCCTGGAATGCTCATGTCTTCTCCGCTGCCCGTCATCACGTACCCGCCCGAACTGCCGGTCTCGCAGCGGCGGGACGACATCGCGGCTGCCATCCGTGACAACCAGGTGGTCATCGTCGCCGGGGCCACCGGCTCGGGCAAGACGACACAGCTGCCGAAGATCTGCCTCGAGCTCGGTCGTGAGCACATCGGGCACACCCAGCCCCGCCGGATCGCGGCGCGGACCATCGCCGAGCGGGTGGCGGAAGAACTGGGCGGCGGGGAGCTCGGTGGACTCGTCGGCTACCAGGTCCGGTTCACCGACAAGGTCGGCTCCGAGACCCGCGTGAAGCTGATGACCGACGGCATCCTGCTGAACGAGATCCACTTCGACCGCGACCTGAAGCGGTACGACACGATCATCATCGACGAGGCGCACGAGCGGTCCCTGACGATCGACTTCCTGCTGGGCTACCTGAAGCGGTTGCTCCCCCGTCGCCCCGACCTGAAGCTCATCATCACGAGTGCGACGATCGACCCGGAGTCGTTCTCGAAGCACTTCGACGACGCCCCCATCATCGAGGTGTCCGGCCGCACCTACCCGGTCGAGATCCGGTACCGCCCCCTCGTCGCCGAAGACCAGGACGACGACGCCGACGACGAGTCGGACTCCCGCACCGGTGACAGCGGCAACGCCGCCGACGACCGCGACACCCTGCAGGGCATCACCGACGCCCTCGACGAGCTGGCGCAGGAGGACCCGGGCGACGTGCTCGTGTTCCTGTCCGGCGAGAACGAGATCCGCGACGCGCAGGACGCGATCGAGGGCAAGCGCTACCCGGGCACCGAGGTCCTGCCGCTGTACGGCCGCCTGTCCGCTGCCGACCAGCACCGGGTCTTCGAGCGCCGGCACACCCCGGGCACCCGCCGTCGTGTCGTCCTCGCCACGAACGTCGCCGAGACCTCGCTGACCGTGCCCGGCATCAAGTACGTGATCGACACGGGCACGGCACGCATCTCGCGGTACTCCCCGCGGGCCAAGGTGCAGCGCCTGCCGATCGAGGCGATCTCGCAGGCCAGCGCCAGCCAGCGTTCCGGTCGAGCGGGCCGCACCAGTGCCGGCATCGCGATCCGGCTCTACTCCGAGGACGACTTCGGCCGACGCCCCGAGTACACCGACCCCGAGATCCTCCGCACGAACCTCGCCGCGGTCATCCTGCAGATGATCTCGCTCGGCTTCGGGGACATCGAGTCGTTCCCGTTCCTGCAGCCGCCGGACAGCCGGGGCGTGAAGGACGGCCTCGACCTGCTCCGTGAGCTCCGTGCCGTCGACAAGGACGGCCGCATCACGAAGTCCGGGCGACAGCTGACCCGGCTGCCGATCGACCCCCGGCTCGGTCGGATGGTGCTCGAGGCCGGACGGCAGGGCGTCGGACGCGAGGTCATCGCGATCGTCAGCGCCCTGAGCATCCAGGACCCCCGCGAACGCCCACTCGAGAAGCGTGCGCACGCCGATCAGCTGCACGCCCGCTTTGCCGACCCGACGAGCGACTTCCTGACCCTGCTGAACCTCTGGAACCACATCGAGGACCAGCAGGAGGAACTCTCGTCCAGCGCGTTCCGCCGGCTGTGCAAGGCCGAGTTCCTGAACTACCTGCGCATCCGCGAGTGGCAGGACCTGTACCGGCAGCTGTCCCGTGCCGCGAAGCAGGTCGACGTCCGAGTCGGGCAGTCCCGCTCCGACGACGGCGACGCCGTGCACCGGGCCCTGCTCGCCGGACTCCTCAGTCAGATCGGGCTGCGGGACCGCGAGAAGCGCGACTACCTCGGCTCCCGGAACACCCGGTTCGTGGTCTTCCCGGGCAGCGTGCTCGCGAAGAAGCAGCCCGACGCCGTGATGGCCGCCGAACTCGTCGAGACCAGCCGGCTGTTCGCCCGGACCGTCGGCCGGATCGACCCCGCCTGGGTGGAGCCGCTCGCCGGGGACCTGCTCAAGCGCACCTACGGCGAGCCGCACTGGGAGAAGAAGCAGGGCGCGGTCGTCGCCTACGAGCGGGTGACCCTGTTCGGTGTCCCGATCGTGCAGCGCCGCCGCGTGCAGTACTCGCGGATCGACCCGGAACACTCCCGTGAGCTCTTCATCCGCCACGCCCTGGTCGAGGGCGAGTGGGACTCGCAGCAGGCCTTCGACCGCGCCAACCGGAAGCTCCGCAAGGAACTCGAGCAGCTCGAGGAACGCACCCGCCGCCGGGACATCCTGCTCGACGACGAGAACGTCTACGAGTTCTACGACGCCCGCGTCCCGGCCGACGTCGCCACGACCCGCGACTTCGAGGGGTGGTGGCGCACGACTCGCCGTGAACAGCCGGACCTGCTCACGATGCGCCGTTCGGACCTGCTGGACGAATCAGCGGCCGAGGCGGCCGAGGACGACGTGGAGTACCCGACCCAGTGGCGGAGCGGCGACCAGCGTCTCGCCATCAAGTACCGCTTCGAGCCCGGCGCCGAGGACGACGGCGTCAGCGTGCAGGTCCCCCTCGCGCTCCTGCCCCGGATGCGCGAAGAGGGCTTCGACTGGCAGGTGCGCGGCCTCCGGAGAGAACTCGTCACCGCGCTCATCAAGTCGCTGCCGAAGCAGATCCGCAAGAACGTCGTGCCCGCTGCCGACTGGGCCGAGAAGATCGTCGCCGAGCTGCCCGACGACGCCCCGACCGAGCCGACGGAGTCGTTCCGCGCCACCCTCGCCAAGGCGATCCAGCGCATGACCTACGTGCCGGTCTCCGAGTCCGACTTCGACCTGTCCCGTGTCCCCGCGCACCTGCTGCCGACGTGGGCCGTGGTCGACGAGCGTGGTCGCCGGGTCGAGACCGGCAAGGACCTGTCGGCCCTGCAGACCAAGCTCGAGGACCGCACCCGGCAGAGTGTCGCCTCCGCCACGGTGCAGGGCGCAGGACGGCCAGGAGGCGCGGCTCGCGTCGCATCCGCCGGCGCCGGTCGCCCGCTGGAACAGTCCGGACTCACCACCTGGCCCGACCAGGACCTGCCGCAGACCCTCGACACCAAGCAGGCCGGCGGTGTCATCCGCGCGTACCCGTCCCTGGTCGAAGAAGGCACGGGTCCGAAGGCGACCGTCGGCGTGCAGCTGCTCGCCACCCCTTCCGACCGCGTCGTCCGGATGCCCGCCGGGGTCCGCCGTCTGGTGATGCACGCGGTGCCGTCGCCCGTGTCGTACATCCAGTCGCACCTGACCGCGCAGGAGAAGCTCGCGCTCGCCGCCAGCCCCTACCCGTCGACCGCCGCGCTGTTCGACGACGTGCTGGCCGCCGTGGTCGACGCCGGTATCCGTCGGGCACACCCGGACGGCCTCGTCTTCACGAAGGCCGAGTTCGAGTCCGTCCGCGATGCCGTGTCGGCCTCCGTCGTCGACACGATGTTCACCGCGGTTTCCGAGGTCGCAGCCGTCCTGGCCGCCCAGCGTTCCGCCGAACGAGCACTCAAGCAGGCGAACTCGATGTCGCTGCTCGCCGCCCTCAGCGACATGCGGCAGCAGGTGGAGCGCCTGGTGTTCCCCGGGTTCGTCGCCGTCGCGGGGCTCGACCGGCTGCGCCGCATCCGCGTGTACCTGCAGGGCATCGAGGCGCGCGTCCAGAAGCTGCTGCAGAACCCCGGACGCGACGCGACCTGGATGCGCGAGGTGACCGTGGCGACGGACCGCTACACCGATGCCGGCGGCACCTTCCCGCCCGCGGTCGGGGCGCACCCGGAACTCGTGCACGCTCGGTGGATGCTCGAGGAGTTCCGGCTGAGCCTGTTCGCGCAGGAACTCGGAACCGCCGAGACCGTCTCGTTGCAGCGGATCACGAAGGCCCTGACCGCCGTCCAATAGTCCCGTAGAGTCTCCACAGGAGCAACGTTTAAGAGGCGAGGTACTTCGTGGAGGAAGGCGGCAATGAGCTGCTTCGTAACCGAGCCAAGGGCCTTGCATCCCTGACCGCCACGGCGGCGGGTGGTTTGGCGATCGGCCTACTGCTCACGACCTCTGACATCATCGGACCGCTCACGCGGATCCTAGGCGTTGTCGCAGCATCTGTCTTACTCACTGCCGCGTTCGCTTTCATCGCATCATCCACGGTGCAGTCCATACCAATTCCGCTGTCGGGACCACCCAGTCGCTGGCGCTACCTCTCCCCGTGGGAGGTACATGAAAAGCCCAGTGAACCTGAACCCGAGTACGACGAGCGCTTAGTTAAGCGGATCATCACGATGACTCGAGTCGGAATGTTTGCGAGCTTCGTCGCCGTGCCAGTGCTCATCTTCGCCCTAGGTATGACTGTGTCCGACCAGACTCGATCTAGGGCGATCACGATAAATACACCGCAGCAAATCAATGTTCCCCTATGTGGACAGCTGCCAAAGACTTTCGAAGCGCGCGCAAAAGAGACAGCACTCCGCGCAGATACGACCGAAATCATCGTGACAATTCCTAAGGCTATTTGCACCGAGAAGACAAATGCAGATATCGACAGTCTACTGCAAAGATCCGCAGTACGAATCACCCTCCAGTCATGACATCAGAGGAGTTTGTCGTTGGCTGGATCGGTGTATTGACCATCGACAGCACTGAGTGGCATGACTCCGTCTCGAGCGTCCTGGCAGATCTCGTCGCCGCGGGCGCAAATATTAGAGAAGCGGGGCCCGCAGACTACGAGTCTCCAGACCTGGTAATCGACGCCCTCATTGTTGCGTATATGGCCGCCCAGCATGATCGGGTGGCCGAAGACAATCATCTCTCCGAGACACTTCTCCGCGTAAAACCATCAACGCGAGCCCTCCTGGTGTGCGCGATCGATCGAACTACGAGAACCGCGCAGATCAGGGCGCCCCAAATCAATGCTCTTGTCGTCGATCAAGCATCGCATTTCGCCTTCGAGCGATACGCATTCCGGCAGCCGCGAAGCGACCAACATGCTGGGGATATACGCGAGTTTCTGACCGTGCGGCTCCCCTCCGTGGCCACCTCCACCACGGAAAGCTCAACGATTGACCCAGCTCTAACGAACCGACGGATGGGGCGGTACTACAAGTGATTTCAACGAAAAGCGGCGTGGAGTGGGTCATTGCAGCACTCGCTCCCTGGACGATCTCATCGCATCCGAACTTCCGCGAGCCTTCGTTGAACGAGGCCTCACCGCTCGCGCTAGTCACTGAGCGAAGAGACGAGCGGGAGCGCAGCACGGCCAACGATGAACGCGAGGCGAAACAGGAGGAATCTTGGCAAAGTAAGCTCACAGCCGCCGCCCGTTTATCGCTTGGGCTCGCCACGCAGGTTGCGTCAGCCAAAGCTCTCCGTTCGATGTCCCTGAACTTATCGCTGCCAATAGGGGCGAGGGCAACCGCTGCAATTTACTCCGCAGTCGCGCTATCCGATCAAGACCTTTTCGACGACGCTGTCGACCTCCTAGTCGAACAAGAGCGTCGGCTTGCGCGCGAGGCTCAGACGCCAAGTGAGTTGCTCGCTTATTGCGCGATCCTACAACAACTTGTTCTCCGATACTACGACTTAGGGGATCGAGATCGGGCTATCGAGACAGCGCGGCTCGCCCAGCAAAGTAGCCCTTCCCTCAACGACCCTTCATACGAAGAATTTCCGACATCTCCTGGGATAAGTTGGTCCAGCAAGCGGGTGCAACGCGACGTCGTGCGAGCTCTCAGGGCTGCAGCAATTGCTGCAGAAGCAACATTGGAAGAGCTCGGCGGCGACAGATGGGTCGAATTGGTCCGCAGCCGGAGCGGGTGGGTGGAATCCCGAAGTTCGAGTGTGCGACTTTCCCGAGACGCAGCCCTGGTTCGCGATGAGTTCGATCGGCACGTTTCGCCGTTGTCGAACAGTGTAACTTTTGGACGAACGAGCGCGAGCGATCACGCTTATGCGGCTCTACTAATAAGTGAACTTCGCGGGAGCATTTCCAACGTCAGGGCCGACCGCGAGGCTCTAGGCCGAAGTCTGATGATCACAGATCCTCAGCCGCTCCACGAGGCAACGGAGGCGATTCGTTCTTTCCGCCGCGCCCGATCCGACAAAGCTCTGCAATCAGCCCTGACCTGGATTAGAAATGAAGGCCCGTCGGAGGCACTAGTCGACGAAGCAAGCCATATCATCTCGAACGCACAAGTTCGCGTGAGCATCGAGTCATTGAAGGTCTTGGAGTATTCGGCGGAGTTCCTCGACAAGGCTTCGCTGGAAGAGGGCATCGATTTCGCTCTTTCGGGCAGCTGGGGTGGGCCGAGTCGCGTCGCGTCTAGCTGGTCCGAGGAAGCAGCTCAGTGGAAGACAATCAGTCGTCTCCTGCCTGGGAGCGGCGCCGACACCGTGGTCGCCCAACGCGTTTTGAGCCGACTAGGTGATCGGGAAGCCCCCGCTTCACCAACTGTCGACCAATTGCGGGATGTTGTCTCGGCATTACAATGGTCAAGTGTCCATCAAGATACACGACTTTCACTGAGTCGCTGGGCTGACCAGCACTCCGCCGATGAGTACTTTGAGGTAGTAGCGCAGTCCATACTTGCGAATGAAGGGCGGGAGGCCTCAGCCCGGCCAGGTTCACTTGAAGCAGCCGTCGCGTTAGTCAACGCCGATCAAGAGTCCACGGACGACGAAGCGATCACAGAGGCTGTCGGCATCCTTATCGATCATCTCTCGGCAGAGAGGAGTCAAGCTGCAAACGGAGTTAGATCGTTCGGCGGCTTGGACACTCTCGAAGCTGCAGTTGCATTCGCGTTGCGGTACCCGCTTGCCGACCTGTGGTCAGCTATTGCCGACGCTGTGAGCGACGAGAACTTGCGCTCCGATCAGACGGCCGCCGCGTTCGACCGCATGTCGTTGAACCCCGATAGGGTACCTACTTCTGTACGTGAAGCGCTGGCGACTGCTTGGCAGCCCTTGTTGAGTCGCGATGAGACTGCGTTCGGGTTCAGGCCCCAGACCTCAATAAACGCTGCACTCATCCGCGCGACGACAGCTCTAGGGATTAACCACCCCGCCGACGCGCTGACGGCCGCACTCCAGCTTTCGAGCGAATCGGAGAGCGGCCAAATTGAGGCAACAAAATTGCTAACACTCTGCCGGATTGACCCGGATAGCACTGCGGTTCATTCCTTGCTACTTCAGCTGTCCCGGGCTGAGAATGCTCAGGTCCGCGCCGAGGCTGGCTACGGCCTGACGGTGACCTCTAATCAGGCGTCATCTATCAGATCGCTTGTTCAGACGAGAATCGAAGAGCTTGCTCAGGCGGACGGTGTTCGCGTGCCCCTACGCGTCATGCACGGTGCACAATTCCTTAGCCAGCGAGACGGTAAGGCGAGTAGCTTTCTGCTCGGACTTGCAACGCGGACAAGTGAAACGGCGCGCGCACGGGTAGTGAGAGGAGCGGCGTCGAAGGTTTTGGAAATGAATACACGCTAGGAGTGAGTGATATGCCGATTCTCTCGCCATGACCGCACGCATGAAATCGGTGTGGCTCGAATAGACGCTGATGGCGCCAGATTGTCAGTTGTAGCAGCCCTCCAGGCGGCAAGCCCCCCACCCCCCACGGCGAGGTTCATCTGTTTAGAAGACCACGATGTTCAGGGCGTCAGCCATGTCTGCTGGACCGTCTCGCTGCAGCGGATCACGAAGGCCCTGACCGCCGCACGCTGATGGGTCTACCGTGTCGGCCATGATCGGCACACTCGACGTCGTCGTCCTGGACTGCCCGGACACCCGCGCCCTCGCCCGCTTCTACGCCGAGCTGCTCGGCGGGGAGATCGTCGGCTTCGACGAGGACTGGGCGGAGCTCGCCCTCCCGTTCACCGACCACCGTCCGATCCTGGCGTTCCAGCAGGTCGACGACTACCGGGCGCCGGAGTGGCCCGGGCAGGCGGTGCCGCAGCAGAGCCACCTCGACGTGAAGGTCGACGACCTGGACGACGGCGAGGCCGCGGTGCTCGCGATCGGTGCGACGGCGACGGGGTCTGGCACGGAGACGTTCCGCGTCTACCTCGACCCCGCGGGGCACCCGTTCTGCCTCATCCGGCCGTCGGACTGACCGGTTCGGTCGCCAGGCCCTCGACCACGGTCACGTTCGGCAGCGCGGTGAGTGCGACGCCGGGCAGGAACAGCTTGGCGGCGCGACGACCGGCACCGATGACCACCTCGGGGGCGTCGAGGACGCGCGCGTCGATGTAGAGCGGCCACGACGACGGCAGCCCGATCGGGGTGATGCCGCCGTACTCCATGCCGGTCAGCTCGACCGCTTCGTCCATCGGGGCGAAGCTCGCCTTGCGGACGTCGAGCAGCTGCTTCACGACCCGGTTGACGTCGAGCTTGGTCGATGCCAGGACGACGCAGGCGGCGTAGCGGACCTCGTCGCCGCGCTTCCCCGCGACGACGATGCAGTTGGCGCCCCCGGCCAGCGGGTAGCCGTACGCCTCCGAGAACGCGGCGGTGTCGGCCAGGTCGGCGTCGATCGGGGCGCCCTCGATCTTCATGACGACCTCGGTCGGCAACGCGACCAGGGCTTCGGCGACGGGGATCGCGAGGAATCCGGTGGCGACCAGGGCGGGAACACGTTCGAGCGTCGGCATGGCTCCACCGTAGGGAAGCGATCCCGCACGAGGGTGGAGCCATGACCGAACTCCGGGCGATCGACGTCGACCAGTGGCCCCGCCGGGAGCACTTCGAGCACTACCGGCACCGCGTGCCGTGCGCGTACGAGGTGACCGTCGAACTCGACGTCACCGCCTTCGTCGAGCGCGTCCGAGCAACCGGCCGTCGGACCTACGCGTCACAGCTCTGGGCGATCGCGACCGTGGTGAACCGGCACGACGAGTTCCGGATGCAGCTGCTGGACGACGGCTCCCCCGCCGTGTGGGACCGTGTCCACCCGATGTTCACCGTGTTCCACCCGGACACCGAGACGTTCTCCGCCCTGGTCGTGCCGTACGACGACGACTTCGGCACCTTCCACGACGCTGCGGTGTCGACGATGACGGAGTACCGGGACGACACCCGGATGTTCCCGCAGGACGACCGGCCCGGCAACGTCTTCGACGTCTCGACCCTGCCGGGAGCGTCGTTCACCGGCTTCTCGTTGCAGGTGCGCGACGGCTGGGACCACCTGCTGCCGATTATCACGCTCGGCGGGTACCGGCCCACTGGTGACCGGACGCTGCTGCCGCTGGCGTTGCACGTCGACCACGCCGCTGCCGACGGCTTCCACACGACCCGACTGCTGCGTGAGCTCGAGGAGCTCTTCGCCGACCCCGGCTGGCTCGGCTGACCGTGCCCCTCGTCCCACCGCATCTCCTACGCTGACCCCATGACGTCGCAGTCGGAGTCCCTCGCCCGCAAACGCATCGGGCTCGTCGGCGCGGGCGGCATCTCCGTCGCCCACTTGCCCGGGCTGCTCCGTCTGGGCGACGTGGTGGTGCACGCTCGCGAGGGCGCACACGAACTCGTCGCCGCGTTCACCGACACCGCCCGGGCCGAGGGCAGCACGATCACCGTCGCCGACAGCCTCGACGAACTCCTCGCCGGGGTCGACGTCGTCGACGTGGTGGTCCCGACGCACGCCCACGCCGAGGTCGTCCGTGCGGCGATCGCGGCCGGCAAGGACGTCGTCTCCGAGAAGCCCCTGGCCCGGACCGACGCGGACGCGGCGGACCTGGCGGCGCGCGCTGCGGACGCAGGCGTCCAGCTCTACCCGGCCCAGGTGGTGCGCTGGTTCCCCGCGTACGCGCGCCTGCACGAGGCCGCGACCACGGGCCTCCTGGGCGACCTGGCGGTGTTGCGGTTCTCGCGGTCCGGCGCCTTCCCCACCCACGTCCCCTGGTTCGGCGACCGCGCGCTGTCGGGCGGGATCGTGATGGACCAGATGATCCACGACCTCGACATCGCACGCTGGGTGGCGGGCGAGGTGACCCGGGTGTCGGCGGTGAGCGTCCGCGCGGGCTCCGAGGCGGAGCCGGTCGAGGCTGCACACGTCCTGCTCACGCACGAGTCGGGCGCGATCAGCCACGTCGCCGGGCTGTGGGGGCCGCAGCACCTCGCCTTCACGACCGAGTACTCGGTGACGGGGACGCTCGGCAGCCTGTCGCACTCGTCCCGGGCAGAGGAGGACACCCGGAGCGACCTCGCGGCACCGGCTTCCGTGGACGGCTTCCTGCCGGCGGTCGATCCGGCGGACGACCCGTACGCGCTGGAGCTCGCCGACTTCCTCGCCGCGTTCGACGGCGGTGCACCGCCCCGGGTCAGCGTGGACGACGGCGTCGCTGCGGTGCGGCTCGCGAACGCGGCGATCGCCTCGATCGAGTCCGGCCAGCCGGTGGAGGTGTCGCGGTGACGCTCCGGGTCGGGGTGCTCTCCTTCGCCCACACGCACGCCATCAGCTACCTCGGCGCCCTGGCGGCGATGCCCGACGTCGAGGTGCGCGGCACGGATCCGGACGGCGTCTCGACGGGGACGGAACTCGGCGACCTGCGCGGCGCCGAGCTGGCACACGCGCTCGGCGCCGGGTACGCGGACTCCGTCGACGAACTGCTCGCCTGGGGCCCGGACGCGGTGATCGTCACGAGCGAGAACGCCCGGCACCGTGGGCACGTCGAGCTCGCGGCGGCAGCGGGGGCGCACGTGCTCTGCGAGAAGCCGCTCGCGACCTCGTGGCAGGACGGCCTCGCCATCCGCGATGCGGTGGACCGCGCCGGGGTGCTGCTCATGATGGCGTTCCCGGTGCGCTTCGCCCCGGCGTTCGACCGGCTGCGCGCGACGCGGGACTCCGGCGCACTCGGCAGGGTGTTCTCGGTCCGGGGCGCGAACAACGGCATGCTGCCGCTCGCCCGGCACTGGTTCACCGACGTCCGGTCCAGCGGAGGCGGCGCCCTCGTCGACCACGTCGTGCACGTCGCCGACCTGATCGACGGGCTGACCGGAGCGGCGCCGGTGTCCGTCACCGCGGTCGCCAACCGGGTGTTGCACGCGGACCGCGCGAACGCCGAGACCGCGGGTCTGGTGACCATCACGTACGACGACGGCACGATCGCGGCGATCGACTGCTCGTGGAGCCGACCGGACACGTCGCCGGTGTGGGGTGGGCTGACGCTCGACGTCGCCGGGACCGGTGGCACGGTGTCGGTGGACTTCTTCGGGGCGGCTGCTCGCGGACTCGACGCGGTCGGGGGCCGGCCGATCGAGCTCCGGTACGGACCCGACCACGACCTGCCGATGCTCCGCACGTTCCTGGCGGCCGTGGGGTCCGGCGAGCAGCCGCAGCCCGATGTCGGGGTCGGGCTGCGGACGCTGTCGATCGTGCTGGCGGCGCAGGAGTCGGTGCGGACCGGCAGGACGGTGGCGGTCACCCCGGCGTGACGCCGGAGCGCCGCAGCGCGAGTCCGCTGTGGCCGTCCACATCGGCGTCAGCGTCAGCCGCGGCCTCGGAGGCGAGGCGGATTCGCGTCGTGGCGGCCCGGGCGGTATGTTCGGGGCGCGCGGTAGGGACCGCGCACCGTGAGGCAAGGGGTAGCTCGTGACGGTCGCGCCCGCGCGCGCAGCGCGACACGTTCCTGTCGCGCGCCACCGTGCCCGTCACAACGCTCGCCGTCCGGGCGGTGCAGCCGACACCAGGACGCTGCGACTCGAGATCCAGGCCGTCCGTGCCGTCGCCATCGGGGCGGTGGTGCTCTATCACCTGTTCCCCGAGGTGCTGCCCGGCGGCTACGTCGGCGTCGACGTCTTCTTCGTGATCTCGGGCTTCCTCATCACCGCGCACATCGCGAAACCACTGGCGGCCGGCCGGTTCAGCTTCCGGGCCTTCTACGCTCGACGCGCCTGGCGACTCCTGCCGGCGTCGATGGCGACGCTCTTCGTGACCGTGATCCTGACCGCGGTGTTCGTCCCCCGGACGCTCTGGAAGGACTTCACCGAGCAGATCATCGCCAGCGCGCTCTACGTCGAGAACTGGGCGCTCGCGGGCAACGCCGTCGACTACTCCGCCCTGGCGTCCGACGCCAGCATCGTGCAGCACTTCTGGTCGCTGTCGACCGAGGAGCAGTTCTACGCCGTCTGGCCGCTCGTCCTCTGGTTCTGCGCCTTCGTGCGGTACCGGCGCCGACGCCGGAACGGTGTGTCCCTCGCTCCGGCGATGGCCGTCGCGCTCGGCATCGTGTTCGTGCTGTCGCTGGCGTACTCGATCTGGGCGACGGCGCACACCCCCGCGTCCTACTTCCTCACCACGACCAGGGCGTGGGAGTTCGCCGCGGGCGGCCTGCTCTGGCTCGGCCTGCAGCGCGTCCGGATCCCCGCGGCGCTGGCGGCGGCGATGAGCTGGGCCGGCCTCGTGCTGGTCGCGACGACCGCGCTCCGGTTCGACGCGTCGACGCCGTTCCCGGGCTGGACGGCGCTCATCCCCATCATCGGGGTCTCGCTCGTCATCGCGGGCGGGATGCCCGAGCCCGCGTGGAGCCCGGCGTTCCTGTACCGGCTGCGACCCGTGCAGTGGCTCGGGGACGTGTCGTACTCGCTCTACCTCTGGCACTGGCCGCTGCTGATCGTGATGCCCTTCGTGATCGGGACCCCGACGGGCGAAGCGACCCCGCTCTGGGCGAAGGGCATCGTGCTCGTCGTCGCGCTCGTCCTCGCGCACTTCTCGCGCCGGTTGATCGAGCAGCCCGTGATCGCGTTCTCCAGCGAGCGCATGCGTGCGCGGCACCCGCGGCACCGCGGCGTCCTGGTGCTCGCGATCGCCGGCATGCTCGTCGTCGCCGTGCCCGCCGCCGGCATGTACTGGTCGGTGGCGCGAGAGGAGTCCGCGGGTGCCGCCACCGGGGTCACCGTCACCGCGGACGGCACGCTGACCAGCCGAGCCTGCCACGGTGCCGCAGCGATGCAGCCCGGGGCGGACTGCCCGCAGGTGGACGCGGCCGACCTCACGCCCAGCCCGGTGCAGGCGGCGTCCGACTCGTTCGCCGACCAGTCCGGCGCCGGGTGCCAGGTCGCCGGCGAGGACACCACGGTCCGGGGCTGCGAGGTCGGCGACCCCGACGGCACCGTGCGGCTGGCGATCGTCGGCGACTCCCACGCCGCCAACTACGTGCCGTCCCTCGAGCTCATCGCGAAGGCGCAGCACTGGAGCCTCACCACCTACCTGCACTCCGGCTGTCCGATGACCCGAGCACTCGTGACCCCGTCGTGCAACACCTGGAAGGCCGACACCCTCGAGCGGCTGCAGCAGGAGCGGTACGACGTCGTGTTCGTCGCTGCTATGTCCCGCACGCCGTGGCCGCACGGCATCATCCGGCACGCCGACGAGATGACGCCCCAGGTCCGCGACGATGCGGCGGGCCAGTACGCGAAGACCTGGGTCCGCCTGCAGCAGGCCGGGTCGAGCATCGTGGCCCTGCGCGACAACCCCGACCCGGGCATCGGCGGCGTGTCCGACGTGCCGAGCTGCGTCGAGCAGCACGGTGACGGCGCCGCCTGCGACGTCTCCGAGGCCGACGCGCTGATCGACGACCCGGTTGCGCAGGCCGCGCGGACCACGCCGGGCGTCACGCTGATCGACTCCACGGCGATGTTCTGTGCTGACGGCACCTGCCCCTCGGTCATCGGCGGCGTCGTCGTCTACCGACAGGTGCAGCACGTCACGCAGACCTACGCGCGGTCCATGGCGCCGTTCCTGGAGCCGAAGGTGACCGCTGCGGTCGAGGCCGCCGTCGCCGGCTGAGGTGGCCGCAACGGTCGCAACGGCCGCAGCGGCCGCAGCGGCCGCAGCGGCCGCAGCGGCCAGCCGGGTACCGCCCGGGAGCGTCCTCACCGGAGCGCCCGCGCTACGCTCGTCCCGATGCGCGCAACCGTGCGGGACGTGGCCGCCCTCGCCGGGGTGTCCCCGAAGACCGTCTCCAACGTCGTCAACGGCGGCGTGGTGGTGCGCCCGGAGACCCGTGAACGCGTCGAGCGGGCGGTCGCCGAGCTCGACTACGTGCCGAACCTGTCCGCACGTGGGCTGCGGAACGGCCGCTCCGGAGCGATCGCGCTGACACTGCCGGAGATGGGCAGCGCGTACTCCGCCGAGCTCGCGCAGTCCTTCGTCGAACTCGCCCGCGAACGCGGCTGGGTCGTGCAGCTCGAGCAGACCGGCAACGACCCGGCCCGTGAACGCGAACTGGTCTCCCGTGCCCGCGCACACCTGGTGGACGGGCTGATCCTCAACCCGGTGTCGCTCAGCGCGAGCGTCCTGGCCTCGACCGAGGGGCTGCCGCCCACGGTCGTCATCGGCGAGGTCGAGCCCGAGCACGTCGACCAGGTGCACGTCGACAGCCGCTCGGCGGCCGAGCAGGTCACCGCACACCTCATCGCCCACGGCCACCGACGCATCGCGATCGTCGGGGCGTCACCCGAGGGTTCAGCGACCGCGACCAGCGAGCTCCGTGAACGCGGGTACGCCGCCGCGCTCGCGGCCGCCGGCATCGCGCCCGACCCGTCGCTCCGTGTCCCGCTGCCGGCGTGGACCACGAGTTCCGCGGCGACGGCCTTCGCGGCCTGGCTCGACGAGCACCCCCTGCCCGACGCCGTCTTCGCCTTCACCGACTCGATCGCGTTCGGGGTGCTGCACGTGCTCGCCGCCCGCGGCGTCCGGGTGCCGGACCAGGTCAGCGTCATCGGGTTCGACGACGTCGACGGCGCCGCGTACGCGATCCCGTCGCTCAGCACGGTGTCGTTCGACCGTCGGGCCTTCGCGACGGCGGCGCTCGACCTGCTGACCCGTCGGATCGCGGACCGCGGTGCCGCGCCGGAGACCGTCGTCGTGCCGCACCGGATCGTCGAGCGGGCGAGCGTCGCCGACCGGTGACGGCCGACGCGGTTTCGCGCTGACCGACACCTCACGCGGCCACGCGCCCGTGGCGTGTCGCTCAGCGCGAAAGACCGCCGGAGCCGCCACCCGGATCCGCCGCCGCCAGCACCGCCGACCGCGTCCGCGCATCGCCGAGGATCCGGAAGTGCCCACCCACCGGCAGCCGCACGTTCGTCGCCCCCTGGAGCTCGCTGCCCTCGGGGATGAGCGTGTCGAACACCCCGTACACCGAGGTGATCCGCGCGTTCGCGTCGAGTTCCCGTGCCAGCCCCGCCAGCACCGGGTCGGCCGCCCGGAACGCCCGCAGGTGCGGAACCGGTGCGAGCCGCGCGTAGACCGAGCCCGCGAAGGGCGTCGACACCGCGACCATCCGGTCGATCCGATCGTGCTGGTCGAGCTGCGTCATCGCGTACTTGCCGATCAGTCCGCCCTTGCTGTGTGCGAGCACGAGCACGTTCCGCAGGTCCTGCTCCTCCAGGGTCGCGATCACCTCGCGCGCCGAGTCGGGCACGGGCCGCAGGTTGTGCCGCAGGACGGGCAGCACGTACACCGGGTGTCCCCGATCGTGGAGCGCGTCCATCAGCGGCCGCATGAAGTGCCAGGTCTCGTAGACGCCGGGGACCACGACGACGGGCTGCCCGGCGCCGGTCCGGTAGTCGTCCGCGGTGGTCGGGCCGAGGCTCCGGACCTGCCACCTCGCCGCGTACCCCCAGTCGAGTGCGGCCCACCACGCGCGTCGCACCAGCGGGACACGGCCTGGAGGCCCGGATCGCCCCGTCCGCGCCGCCTCCGTCCCCGACGTGGCCGGCCGGGTCATCGCAGCCCCTCCAGGCGCTCGGCGCTGCGGAACGTCTCGAGGAGGCGTGCGAAGGCGTCCGGCTGCCGTTCCTGCACGTGGTGCGGGCCGGCCAGTTCCACGAAGGTGCCGTTCGGCGCAGCGGCCGCGACCCGAGCCGACCAGTCGTGCCGCGCGATCGGGTCCTGGGTGCCGCGGACGACGAGGACGGGCTGCGTCACCTCGGTGATCGTCCGCTCGGTCGGGTAGCGGAGCATCGGCCCGAGCTCACGCGTGTACTGCCGCATGCTCCGCACGTAGTCGGTGACCAGGACGCCGTTCATCCGGACGCCCTCGACGAACCCGTCTCGGCCCAGGTCGAGCGCCTGCAGCGGGAGCGATCGCCGCTCGGAGTCGATCACCGGACCGACGAGCACGATCGCGGCGACGGTCTCCGGGTGGCGCCGGGCGGACTCGACCACGACCTGGGCACCCATCGACTGCCCGACGAGCACCAGGTCGCCGTCGACCAGGTGGCGGACGGCCCGCACGACGACGTCGCCGAGCTCCTCGATCGACAGCCGTCGACCGGCTGCGGGCAGCCAGCCGAACCCCGGCAGGTCGACGCTGATCGTGTGGTGCTCGGCGGCGACGGCGCGCTGCGACCGAGCGAAGGAGCGGTGGGACATCCCGATGCCGTGGACGAACACGACGGTGGGGTCGGTGTCGTCGCGGACCGGTTGCCGCGACGCCATCGCGTGCAGGCGCACGGGCAACCCGTCGATCCGGACGGTCTCCACAGCAGCGCGCACGAGCCGAGGCTACGCGGCGGTTCGCAGCGCCGGGTCAGCCTCGTCATCGGCCGCACACAGCCGGGCCGTGTGCACTCCTGACATGAGCGACACCACTCCCACCAACGAC
Source organism: Curtobacterium sp. MCBD17_026 (assembly GCF_003234895.2). Taxonomy (NCBI): domain Bacteria; kingdom Bacillati; phylum Actinomycetota; class Actinomycetes; order Micrococcales; family Microbacteriaceae; genus Curtobacterium; species Curtobacterium sp. MCBD17_026. Next base: position 2,911,568 of record NZ_CP126281.1, read on the forward strand.
CACCAGCCGGACGGCTCCCACCCGGTGGACCGGGCGACGACGCCGACCGGCTGGGGCGCCGCCCCGACCCCGACGTCGACCTCCACGCTCGACGCCCCCGCGCCACAACAACAACAGCAGCCGCAGCCGCAGTACCGTGCGGACGCCGGCGCCTGGACCCCGGGTGCCTGGGACTCCACCGCCCCGAACGGCACCACCCCCTGGTACGGAGCCGGGGCCACAGCCAACCGGCGCAGCGCAGGCCCGAAGCCCCCGTGGTTCTGGCCGCTCCTCGCCGCGATCGTCGGGCTCGCCGCACTGCTCGTCGGCGGTGGCGTCGGTTTCGCCATCGGCCACGCGATCGGTGCGGACCGGACGCAGTCGACGACCCAGGTGCCCGGCACGAACCGGTTCCCGGGCGACGGCACCGGGAGCTGACCGGCGGGTACGATCCGTTCCATGCGGAAGACCACTGCCGGTCTGTTCACGTCGGTCGACGGCGTCGTGCAGGACCCCTACGAGTTCCAGTACGACAGCTTCGACGACGAGCTCGGTGCGGCGATGGGCGCCTGGATGGCCCGGACCGACACCGTGCTGCTCGGGCGGAACAGCTACCTGGAGTGGTCCGAGTGGTGGCCCGCCCACGCGGACGACCCGTTCGGGCAGTGGATCAACCCGATCGAGAAGCACGTGGCCTCCACCACGCTCGGCGGCGACCTGACTTGGCAGAACAGCACGCAGATCCCGGGCGACGTCCCCGCGTTCGTCCGCGGACTGCAGCAGCGCGAGGGAGCCGACATCGCCGTCTGCGGCAGTGTCACGCTCGTCCGCAGCCTGCTGTTCGCCGGGGTCCTCGACGAACTGCAGCTCATGATCCACCCGGCGATCGCCGGCCGTGGCCGGCGACTGTTCGAACCGACCGACCCGCCCACGCGCCTGCGTCTGGTCGACAGCACCGTGACGAGCAAGGGGAACGTGCTGAACACCTACGGGCGGTTCGACGCCTGACGGACGCACCACGGGCCTCCCGGCCCCACCCGTCATGCGCCCCGGCAAACCGCGCGTACCCTCGTGGGTGACCACACGCACCCGAGGAACACCGGAGCAAGCATGACCCAGGACACCCGCCCGCACGTCGTCATCGTCGGCGGTGGATTCGCCGGTGTGGCCGCCATGCGCGAGCTCGCCGACGCACCGGTCCGGGTGACCCTGGTCGACCGTCACGTCTACAACATGTTCCAGCCCTTGATGTACCAGGTGGCGACGGGCGGCCTGAACGCCGGCGACGTGACGTACTTCCTGCGCTCGCTCCGGGCCCGCCAGTCGAACGCCGAGTTCCGTCACGGCCTGCTCACCGGCATCCGCACCGACGAGCGCATCGCCGAGATGTCCGACGGCGAGCACCTGCACTACGACTACCTGATCCTCGCCAACGGCGTGAATACGAGCTACTTCGGCACCCCCGGTGCGTACGAGTACGCCTACTCGATGTACTCGCGCTCGCAGGCGCTCCGCATCCGCGACGAGCTGTTCACCCGGCTCGAAGAAGCGGCGGCGAACCAGGGCCCCGACGAGATCCGCATCGTGATCGTCGGTGGCGGTGCGACCGGCGTCGAGATGGCCGGCGCGCTCGCCGAGCTCCGCGACCAGGCGCTCGTCGGCGCGTACCCGGAGATCGAACGCGGCAACATCTCGATCACGCTCGTGCACCGCAGCGGCGAGCTGCTCAAGCCGTTCGCGCCGCGCCTGCGCCGCTACGCCGCCAAGGTGCTGCGCAAGCGTGGTGTCGTGCTGCGGCTGAACACCGGCGTCTCCGAGGTCAAGCGCGACGGCGTGATGACGGCGGACGGCGAGTTCATCGCCGCGTCGCAGGTGATCTGGGCGACCGGTGTCGCCGCCCACAAGGAGGTCTCGGGCTGGGGCCTGCCGCAGACCCACGGTGGCCGCATCCAGGTGAACGACGACCTGAGCGTGAAGGGTGCCGAACGGATCTTCTCCGCCGGCGACATCGCCGCGCAGGACGACGCCCTCGCCCAGCTCGCCCAGCCCGCGCTGCAGGGCGGACGGCACTCGGCGCGGCAGATCGTGCGCCTGCTCGAGGGCAAGGCCACCGAGCGCTTCAAGTACTTCGACAAGGGCACCATGGCGACGATCGGCACGAACGCCGCGGTCGCCCAGCTGCGCGGCGGGATCACGATGGTCGGCCCGGTCGCCTGGCTCGCCTGGGTGTTCGTGCACATCACGAGCCTGCTCGGTGCCGGTAACCGGATGTCGACCCTGACGCACTTCTTCGTGCGCTACGTCTGGTTCATGCGGAAGCGCTCGATCCCGATCGTCGGCGACGTGCGCCCGGTGCGCCCGAACGGCGACCGCGAGCCGGACCCCTGGCAGCTGCAGAAGGCCGAGTAGCCGCCGAGGTCGCTCGCGCGCTCGCTTCGTGAGCAGGAACGGTCGGGTCCGCACGTCGGACCCGGCCGTTCCTGCTCACGATCTGCGTGCCGTGGACACGGGGCGCGGCGGCCTGGAGGCGCGGTGCGGGCCGGCCACGGGCCTCCCGGCCGGCGCGTGGTGCGCGGGGCTGGCGCCGACGCGTGGCCGGGACCGTGGGACCGGCCGACGCGGAACGACGATGTCGCTGTCGGGCGACGTCGACACTGTCGCTGCGCGCGCTTCGCAACAGTGCGCGCGTGCAACGGACGACGTCGTCGCTGTCGTTCGACGTCAGCCGTCCTACGCCACCCGGACGTCGAAGTACGCGCCGGCGGCGATGTCCTGGAGCAGCCCCGGGCCGGTGGGCCGCCAGTCGAGCAGCTCGCGCGTGGCCTCGGACGTGGCGGACATGTCCATGCCGAAGAACGACGCCATGAACCCGAAGTGCGCGGGCGCGTCAGCGGGGTCGATCGAGGCGACGGGAAGCCCGAGGCCCTCGCCGATGGCTTCGGCGATCGCCCGGGTGGGGATGCCGGTCTCCGCCACGGCGTGCATCCGCGTGCCCGCCGGCGCCTGCTCGAGGCCGAGCCGCACGAGCCGGGCGGCATCGGCGACGTGCACGGCAGCCCAGCGGTTCGTGCCCTCGCCGATGTACGCGGAGACCCCGTGCTGCCGGGCGGTGGCGACGATGTACGCGACGAACCCGTGGTCCCCCGGGCCGTGTGTGGTGGGGCTGAAGCGTGCTGCGACAGCGCGGACGCGCTGCTCCACGAAGTCGAAGCCGCGATTCTCGCCGCCACCGCGCGGAGCGTCCGGACCGACGAAGGGGTTGGGGTCGGCCTCGGTCGCCGGACGCCCTGAGGCGAGCCCGGCGACCCCGGCGGCGAACACGAACGGACGATCGCTGCCGGCGAGCGCTGCGCCGATCGTCTCGATGGATGCACGTTCAGCGGCGTCGGACACCGCCGGGTTCGCGAAGTCGTGCTTGTTGGCGAGGTGCAGGACGCCCTCGGACTCGGCCGCACCACGGTGGATGACGTCCAGGTCGTCGAGGTCGCCGCGGAGCACCTCGACGCCCTTCGCCGCGAGTGCCGCGGCCGATGCGTCGGAGCGAGCGAGCCCCGTGACGACGTGACCGGCGGTGAGCAGGTCGTCGACGGTGTGTGAGCCGATCCAGCCGGAGGCCCCGGTGACGAACACGTGCATGAGCGTTCCCTTCCGCAGTGTTCACAACCTGATGTCATGAACTGACATCACCGTAGCACTCGATGTCAGCCACTGTCATCAGTAGACTGCGGGGATGGTTCGTTGGCAACCCGGCACCCGCGCGCGACTCCAGGCGGTCGCCCTGCAGCTGTTCGCCGAGCAGGGGTACGACCGCACGACGGTGGCCGAGATCGCGGCGGCGGCCGAGGTCACCGAGCGCACCTTCTTCCGGCACTTCGCCGACAAGCCCGAGGTGCTGTTCGCGGGACAGGACGGATTCCTCGCCATGTTCGTCGACCCGATCACCGCCGCTCCCCAGGGCACCGCGCCGTTCGAGCTGATCCGCCTCGCGCTGGACGCCAGCGCCGACTTCTTCCCCGAGGACCGTCGGGGGTGGTCCCGTGCGCGCCAGCACGTGATCGACGCGAACGCGGCCCTCGGCGAGCGGGAACTCGGCAAGCTCGCCACCCTGAAGGCCCGCCTCGGCGAGGTCCTGCGGGAGCGAGCGGTGCCGGAGCCGGTCGCGACGATGGCCGCCGAGGCCGCGGTCACCGTGTTCCACCTGTCGTTCGCCCAGTGGATCGCACCCGACGAGGACCGCCCCTTCGCCGCGATCGCGCACGAGCGACTCGATGCCCTGACGAGCCTGGTGCACCCCGCTCGTTGAGACTCCTCTTACCCGCGAGGAGGACCCTGGTCGGCGACACGCAACCGAGCAGCGCGGGGAGGGACCATGGCGACGACCACGCTGACCCACGCGCCGACGCAGGCGCAGCCACAGCACCGCACGGCGACCCCGGCGCACGCGGGGGCCGGGTCGTCGCAGGCTCCGCCACCTCCGCTGACGCACCGTGCACCCGCGCTCGACGGACTCCGGACCCTCGCCATCCTGGTGGTCGTCCTGTACCACCTGCACGTGCCGCAGTTCGAGGGCGGCTTCATCGGCGTGACGGTGTTCTTCGTGCTGTCCGGCTTCCTCATCACGACGCTGCTGCTCGGCGAACGGCGTCGCACCGGGCGGGTGCGCCTCGGCTCGTTCTGGGTGAAGCGGCTGCTCCGCCTGTACCCGGCGCTGCTCGCGTTCGTCGTCGTCGGGCTGCTCCTCTGGAACTGGGTCGGTGACTACAAGGGCGCGTCGCTGTCGTCCGGCGAAGCGGCGTTCATCGCGCTGACCTACACGGGCAACCTGTTCCGCGCCTTCTGGGACACCTCGCAGGGCGTCTTCGCGCACACGTGGAGCCTGTCGATGGAGGAGCAGTTCTACCTGGTCTGGCCGCCGGTCCTGGTCCTGCTCGCCGCACTCCGGGTCCGCCGCCGCTGGCTGCTGACGGGGCTCGGGGTCCTGGTCGTCGGGGCGTCGGCGGCGTCGTGGGCGAGCTACCGCAGCCCGAGCGGCGGTGCCACGCCCGACGTCTACTTCTCGCCGGTGCTCGGGGTGGTGCCGCTCGCGATCGGCTGCGGGCTGGCGCTGCTGCTCGACGACGAACGGGTGCGGGTGCGGGCCGCCGGGGTCCTCGGGCACGTGGCGACCTGGCTCGGTCTCGCGCTGCTGGTCGGGGTGCTGCTCTGGATCGACGACGACTGGACCCGGCACGCGTCGACGTTCGGCATCGTGCTGCCGCTGACCGGGTTGATCGCGGCGGTGGCGATCGGCGGGCTGGTCTCGGTGCGTTCCCCGGTGTCGGCCGCCCTGGCCTGGACACCGGTGTCGTGGTTCGGTCGCCGGGTGTCGTACTCGGCGTACCTCTGGCACCCGCTGGTGATCGCGCTGCTCGGCACCTTCGCGATCGGTCCCTGGGGCACGGTCGGCCTGGTCGGCGCCGTGGTGATCGTGTCGATCGGTGCCGCGTACGCCGTCGAGGTGCCCGTCGAGCGGTTCCGCGCACGGGTCCGAGCGGGTCGCGCCAGGGCCGAGCGCGGCACGCACGTCCGCGACGTGACCGGCTGACGTGACCGGCTGACGCAGCGGGAGCGGGGCCCTGGCCCGGGGCCACGGACGGACGGGAGGCGCGGTGCCGGCTGGCACCGCGCCTCCCGTCCGTCCGCTCTCGCGTTCTCGGTCCCAGAACGCGTCGGCGACGCTTCAGCGACGCGTCGTGCCGTCCTGGTCGAGGTCGATCTCCTCGTGGGAGACGTCCTCGGAGACCTGCTGCTGCTCGGTCACGGTCTCCTTGCCGACGCGGACCCGCTCGACCGGGACGGTCTCCTTGTCGACGACGACGCGTTCTTCGTTCAGCGTCACCTCGTGCTGCTCGTCCGACAAGGCCGGGCCGTCGAGCGCCGCACCGGCATTCGCGTCGGTGATCGGCTCCGTCTCGACGCGGAGCTCCTCGTGCTGCACCGGCACCGTGACGTTCTGCTGCTCGGTGACGACGTGCTTGCGGAGTCGGACGCGGCCGGCGGGGACCTGCTCGGTACCGACCTCGAGGCGTTCCTCGGAGCGGGTCATCGCGTCGTCGGTGTCCGGACCCGAGGTGTCGTGTCCGGCCGAGCGGGTCGTGCCCTGCCCGGTCGACGCGGACGAACCCTGCCCGGTGGATCCGGACGTGTCGCGGCCGGCAGCGCCAGCCGTCAGATCGGGGTCGGTACCGGTCGTCGCATCGGTCGCGTCGGAGGTCCCGCCGGTCTGCTGGTCGGCTTGCTGACCTGTCTCCTGCGGTGCCTGCTGCCCGGATTGCTGCCCGGCCTGCTGCCCGGTTTGGTGCCCGGTCTGGTGCCCGCCGCCGATCCCGTAGTGGTCGAAGACGCGGTCCTGCTCCTCGTCGCTGAGCTCGCCGTCACCTTCGACCCGCGGAGCGTCCTTGATCTGGTCCTTGCCGTAGGCCACGCGCAGTTCGTCCCCACTGAGGTCGGCGCCCTCGAGCGGCACGAAGGACTCGGACCGCCCGAAGAGCCCGGTGCTGACGCTCGCGAAGAGCGGGTGTCCGTCCTGCTGGTCGACGTAGACCTGCTTGACGGTGCCGACCTTGGCACCGTCCGGATCGGTGACCTGGGCGCCGAAGACGCTGTTCAGGTTCGTGGAGTCGATCATGGTGTGTTCCCTTCCGTGCTGACGTGCTGACGTGCTGACGCGCTGACGTGCTGACGTGCTGACGTGCCGTCCTGCGGTCGTGGCGGCCGGCGCTCAGCGGCCGAGGCCGACGCGGTCGACCCGGCGGTGGTAGCGCATCCCGAGGATCCCGCCGAGGACGGCCCCCACCAGGCTGATGACGGCGACGACGACCGCCGTGACGATGCCCGTCACGGTGAGGGTGCCCTCGTCGATCGGGATCCGCGGGAAGCTGTTGAGGTTGCCGAGGACGTTGAACTGCGACCCCGCGACGGCGGTGACCACCGCCACGACGACGGCGATGACGACCGCCCAGATCCACACGGCGATGCCCTGCTTCGCACCGGCGAACCGGGCCATCCGTCCGACGACGTACCCGCCGCACAGGTAGGCGACGAAGAGGATCACGGCCAGGGCGATCGCACCGACGATCCCGACCACGTCACCGTTCCGGGTCACGTCCTTCGCCGCGTCGTCGACGTCGCCGCCGTTCTGGCCGAGGCCGACCCCGGCGCCCACCGCGCTGAGGATCGCCGTCAGGATGAGGGCGGTGCCCGTCGCGGTGAGCCAACCGAAGAAGGCCGATCCCCACTTGAAGCCGGAGAACTCCTCCTTCTCGCGCTCGAGCACGGTCTCGCGCTGGGTCGCGCCGCGTTCCGCCGGGACTGCTCGGGTCGCGCCGTCGGAGTCGTGCGCCGGCCCGGTCCCTGCGTCCCGCCGCGCGGCATCGACGTCGGGTCGGGTGCGGTCGTCGGGTGTGCTCATGGTCAACCTCCAAGGTGCTGGTCGTCCCCTCGGCGGAAGGCAACTCCGGCGCACGTGTGAGGCCGGACAGACGCCGGCACCGGACTGCGCTCTCGGTACATCCGGCCCGGCGGCACCGTCGCTCCGTAGGCTCGGCCCGTGAGCGCGGAACGAACGGACGTCCTGGTCGTCGGAGGTGGGCCCGTCGGCCTGTTCCTCGCGACGCTCCTCGCCAGGCGGGGTGTCGACGTCCGTGTGTGGGAACGACGGGTCGAACCCCCGACCGGTTCGCGGGCCATCGGCATCCACCCGCCGTCCCTCGACGCGTTCGCCGAGATCGGGCTGGACGCCGCGGTGCTCGCCGAGGCCTCGCTGGTGCACGCCGGAGTGGCCAGGAGCCGCGGTCGGACCCTCGGCACCCTGCGCTTCGAGCGAGCCTCGCCGACCCATCCGTACGTGGCCACCCTCGACCAGCACCGCACCGAGTCCCTGCTCCGGGCCCGGCTCGGCACCAGCGCACCGGACGCCCTGCGCACCGGGACCACCCTGACCGCGTTGTCCCCGCACACCGACCACGTCGACGCCACCGGGACCGGACCGGACGGCGACACGGTGACGATCCGCGCGGGCTTCGTCGTCGGTGCCGACGGTGCCCGGAGCGTCGTCCGCGATCTGCTCGGCATCGGCACGACCGGACGCGAGTACCCGGACCGCTACGTGATGGGCGACTTCGCCGATCCAGAGGAGCCGTCAGCCCGGTCCGCCGCGCTGGTCGACGTCGGCCCGGACGGCGTCGTCGAGTCCTTCCCGCTGCCGGGTGCACGGCGCCGGTACGTCGCCCTGGTGCCGGACGACGACGCCTTCGCGGCGGCGGAACGCGGCGCGACGGCTGCTCCGGACCCCGTGGTCGTCAGACGTCTGGCCACACTCGTCGCGGACCGCACCGGCGTCGTCCCCGACCCCGTGAGCTGCTCGATGACCAGCGGCTTCCGGGTACGCCGTCGCACCGCCGACCGCGTGGGCGTCGGCCGGGTCGTGCTCATCGGGGACGCCGCCCACGAGATCAGCCCGATCGGCGGGCAGGGCATGAACCTCGGTTGGCTCGACGCCGCCGAGCTGGCGCCGCTGCTCGCGCGTGCGGTCCGCACCGGAGTCGCCGGTCCTTGGCCGAGGTACGCCGCCCGCCGTCAAGCAGCCGCCCGTCGTGCGGCCCGGCAGGCCGAGGTGAACATGGCCCTCGGCCGTCCGCTCGGCTCCGTCACGGCGACCGGCCGGGAGGCGCTGCTCCGGACCGCCCTGGCACTGCCGACCGCGCACGGCCTGGCCCGGCTCTACGCGATGCGCTGGGCCTGACGGCTCGCGTCGGGCGCGCAGACGCGCAGCGTGTTCCGCGTCGTCAGGCGACGAGTCGCGCGCCCGCGAAGCCGAGCTCGACGACGAGCACGAGGGACGACGCGATGACCAGCCGGAACAGGATGCGTGATGCCCGTCCCGCGAGCACCAACCGGACGCCGACGACCGCGAGCCCGGCCACCACGACGGCACCGAGGACCGCGAGCACGACCCCGAGGCCCCGCACCGGGTCGTCGCCGAGCACCTGTCCGCCGAGCACCAGGGCGGCCGCGACGACGAGCGAGGCGAACGCGACGATCCCCGCGCCACGGAGCCCGAGCCGGTGCGGGAACCCCCGGACACCGGTGGCGGCGTCGTCGACCAGGTCGGGGAGCACGTTCGTGCAGTGGATGGCGATCCCGAAGACGGCACCCGTGGCGATCGCCCACCACGCCGGCCACTGCCCCTCCGGCCCGGCCGCGACGGACACGACGGGCAGCAGCCCGAACGCGACGACGAACGGCGCCACCGACCACACCGAACGCTTCAGCCCGGCGTCGTAGGCCCACCCCGCTGCGACGAGCACCAGGTGCGCGACCGCGGCGACGGGACCCAGGAACAGCGAGAGCACCACGGCGGCCCCGGCCGTGGCGTACGCGGCCGTGCGGACGGTGCCGACGGCGATGAGCCCGCGGGCCACCGGCTTGTCGCTCCGCCCGACGGCCCGGTCGCGGTCCGCGTCGATCCAGTCGTTCGCCAGGCCGATCGACAGCTGCCCGGCGACGACCGTCAGCGCCACCAGGACCACGAGCCACACCGGGTGTCCGACGGCCGCGGCGATCACCGCGGCGAGGACGGTCACGGTGACGGTGGGCCCGGGATGCGACGACGCGAAGAGCAGTCGGACGATCGAAGGGGCGCTGCTGGCGGTCACCCGGTCAGCGTACGGATCGCCCCTGCGCGGTCGTGGCAGGGATCACGGAACGGCCGTCACCGCGACGCCGAACCGGTCGACGAGCTCGCGCTTGAGCACCTTGCCGCTCGGACCGAGCGGCAGCGCGTCGAGGACGTGCACCACCCGGGGGTACTTGTACGCGGCGATCTCGGCGGCGACGAAGTCGACCAGGACCTGCGGCTCGACGGACGCGCCCGCGTGCAGGACCACCGCGGCCTCGATCTCCTGTCCGTGCACCGCGTGCGGCACGCCGAACACCGCGGCCATCGCGACGTCGGGGTGGGTGGCGAGGACCTCCTCGACCTGCCGCGGATACACGTTGTAGCCGTTGCGGATGATCATGTCCTTGGTGCGGTCGACGATCGTCAGGTACCCGTCGTCGTCCTTCGTACCGAGGTCACCGGTGCGGAACCACCCGTCGACGATGGCCTCTGCGGTGTCCTCGGGCCGGTCGAGGTACCCGTTCATCAGGTTGTGGCCGCGGATCACGAGCTCGCCGATCTCGCCGTGCGGCAGCATGACGATGGCGTCGCGGACCTCGGGGTCGGCGATCTCGACGTCGACGCCCCACACGGGGGTACCGATCGTGCCGGGCCGCGGGGGCCGTCCGACGTGGTTGAAGGTGGCGACCGGCGAGGTCTCGGTCAGCCCGTACCCCTCGTGGATCGGCGCGTCGAAGACCTGCTGGAACCGCTCGAGCACCGCGAGCGGCAGCGAGGCACCGCCGGAGATCGCGTACCGGAGTGTCGGACGGGCCTCGGAGCGGGTCGCGGCGTCGAGCAGCGCCATGTACATCGTCGGGACGCCCATGAAGATGCCGCAGCCGTGCTCGACCATCGCGGCGAGCGCCGAGTCGCCGTCGAACCTCGGCAGCATGACGAGCGTCGCGCCGGTCCGGAACCCGGTGTTCATCGTGCAGGTCTGCCCGAACGTGTGGAACAGCGGCAGGGCGCCGAGCAGGACGTCCCCGCGGTGCATGTCGAACGTGGTCATCAGGTTCGTGTTGACCTGTTCGAGCAGCGAGAAGTGCGAACCCTCGGCACCCTTGGGCTGGCCGGTGGTGCCGCTCGTGTACAGGATCGTCGCGGTGTCGAACGGGTGCCGTGGCACGTAGGTGTCGAGCGGCACGCTCTGCTGCGCCAGCGCCTCGAGCCGGTCGGGGCCGACCGCGGACCCGTCGTCGGTCGTCGCCGGCGCGAGCACGGTCACGACGTCGACACCGGCGAGCTCGGCACCGGCAGCGCCCTCACCGAGCAGCGGGGCAGCACAGACGAGCAGGGTCGCTCCGCTGTCGCGCAGGACGTACTCGATCTCGCGGCGCTTCAGCAGCGCGTGCACGGGCACGGCCACCGCGCCGAGGGCCAGTGTGGCGTAGTAGACGCGGGGGAAGTCCGCGACGTTCGGCACGAGCATCGCCACCTTCGCCCCCTCGGTCACACCCCGCGCGCGGAGCGCCCCGGCGTAGGCCAGGGTCTGCGCCCACAGCTCGGCGTAGGTCGTGCGGACGTCGCCCACGATGACGGCGATGTCGTCCGGGTAGCGCGCCGCCGACTCGGCGAGGATGGCTGCGACCGACGCGGTCGCGCGGGTGGTGTGGGTGTCGTGCATGCCCGTCTCCGTCTTCGTCGACGACCTCGTCGTCGTCACAGCCGATCCTACGACCGACCCCGGAGTGGCGTCCGGTGACGACGTGTCGGTCTCACCCGGCAGCCGACGCCGTCGCCGTCCGAGTCGCACCTGCTGACCGACTCGCACGCTCCCTCGGCGACCTCCGCGACCTCCGCGACCTCCGCGACCTCCGCGACCTCCGCGACGAGATCACCACCAACGGAGCCTCCGTCGAGTTCCTGAAGGAGCAACAGACCGACAGTCGCGACACCGACGACGCGATCGGTCGTCTCATGCTCAACCTTCTCCGCGCATTCGCCGAGTTTGAACGCACCCCGATCCGCGAACGCCAACGCGAACGCATCCGGATCGCCAAGGCCGCCGGCAAGTACAAGCGCCGCACCCGCAGGCTCAACAACGACCAGGTCACTGAAGCACACCGCCTCATCGGTACTGGCGTCCCCAAGATCATCGTCGCCCGGAACCTCGGCATCGACCGCACCACGTTGCACCGGATGCTCGTTCATGTAGCGTTTAGCGCCCCTTCACCGGGCATTTTCGCGGGACAGGCATGCGGCATCACCCCAGATCAGGCAGCAGGAGGCACCGGGCCCTGTCGCAACAGCTGTCGTGTAGCGGTGGACGACCGGCTTACGGGACGCGCTCGAGCAGGTTCCGGCGCACTATGAACGTGTGCGTGTGTTGACGACCCAGACTGTGGCGATGGGTGTCTCCGCGGAGCAGGAGGCGAACTGGCCGCGGCTTGCCGCCGTCGCGGTCCTGGCAACTGAGGAGGGTCGCGAACCTGTTCCCGCGGTGTGGTTCAGGACAGATGAAGGAGCGAGTGGGCTAATTCCGGTTTCCGAACTCACTCCCGTGACCTTTACTGATGGCGAGCAACCGCCTCGATTCATCGGGACAGTGATCGCGCTCGGCCCCGACGCCGCTCCGTCGGCTTGAGCGCTGTCCGGGCGTCAATCCCCTTCGTGATGCTCCTGCTATGGCGTGACACCGCATCCCTTGGCTGCTCTCGTTCCGCCGCCACCGGATGACACTTACGCTCGCGTCATGACCGACCGCGACGATGCAGCTCGCCCTACTCCGAAGACGTGGACGACGACCTACCGCATCCCGATTGCGGTTGGCAGTGGGCTCCTCGGCGTGTTGTGCGCCTGGGCCTTGGTTGCCGGCGGCACAACCGAGAAGTGGGTCGGCGGGATCGGGCTCATCGTTCTGATTGCGTGGGTGGTCGTCTTCCAAGCGCTCTATCGCCGCGGCTACTGATCGCACCGCCCTGCGAGCGTCGGCTGGCTCAATAGCCGATCGTCCCCCTGGATACCGTGGACACATGGACTGCTTCGCGAGCTGGCGCACGCGCGACTGGAGGGACGGCCCCGGCCGTCGCTCTCCTCCACCCCGAACCCTGGGCGTGGAGCCTTCAGACTGCTCACGAGAGAAGCACAACCATGCACATCCGCGACTGCACCCCGCTCAACCTGCCCGCGCTCACCGCGCTCACGATCGATGTCTTCCGGCCCCTCCTCGCCGGCTCACTCGTACAGCTACGGGCCGAAGTCACCGCGCACGACCACCGGCATTGGGAAGACGACTACCGCCACGAGGTCCCCTCCCTGCTCGCTCCCGATGAAGGCCGCTTCATCACACTTGCGAAAGAACACGGCAAACCGCTCGGCTACGTCGGCTGGAACACCACAGGCGCATCGTCTGGACGACTGCAGATGGTCGCCGTGCACCCTGACGCTCGACGGCGCGGAGTCGCGCGAGCGCTCTGCTCGGCGGCGTTGACGAGGCTTGAAGAGCTTGGCGTCACCGTGGTGCACGTCGAAACCGACGGCGACGAGTTCCACGCACCAGCACGAGCCCTCAACGAATTCCTCGGCTTTATCCCGTACCCGACCGTCGACTACGCCCGGACACTCTGATCCGAGCCGGGAGGGCCGCCGATTGCGGCCCTCCCGGCTCGATTCAGTCGCTCCCGACGACGTCTCGATAGCCGATCCTCTTCCGGGTGCTCTCGAGGACCGATTTAGTAGTGGCCCCGCCCTATCACCGCATGTCGGACGCCACCGGCAGGTGAGGCGACGTCTCCGTCGAACCGGGGGATGACGTGCATGTGAGCGTGGAAGACGGTTTGGCCGGCGGCTGCTCCGTCATTGAACCCGACGTTGTACCCGTCCGGGTGATGGTCGTTGTCGAGCTGGCCCTTCACGGCTGTGACCAGCTCTGTCATCGCTGCGATCTCGTCTGCCGTCGCGTCGAACCAGCTCACGATGGTCCGCTTAGGGATGACGAGGGTGTGTCCTGGTGACACTGGGTGAGCGTCGCGGATCGCGAAGGCCAGCGCGTTGTGCGTCACCCATTCTTCGCGTGGAACCTGCTCGAACACCGACGTCCTCGTCATGCGCTCACTCAACCCCGTTTCGACGTCTCGCTCAACCATCGACTACCGGGCCGCCGATTTGGTTTTGGATCTTCAGCCCTGTGCGGTGGGTCGGACGATGATCTCGCCCACGTCGACGCCGTCGGGCTGCTCGATGGCGAACGCTACAGCGCGTGCGATCGCTTCGGGCGGCATCGCAATGGCATCGCGCTGCTCGATGAGTGCCGCAGCTACATCGGCGCTCGCGCCGACGCCCACGCCCTCCGTGTTGGTCATCCCTGGCGTGACGACCGTCACGCGGAGCGACGGGCCTGCCTCTTGGCGCAGGCCTTCGGAGAGGACGCGGACAGCGGTCTTCGTGGCCGCGTAGACGCCCATCGTCGGGACGATCCGGTGCGCTGCGGTGGAGGCGGTGTGGATGAAGTGACCGGACCCCTGAGCCCGGAACACCGGCAGCGCGGCAGCGATTCCGTTGAGCACCCCGGTGAGGTTCACGTCGATCATCTGCTGCCAGTCGTCGACCCGGATCTCGTCAAACGGCGAGATCGCCATGCTGCCGGCGTTCGAGAACAGCACGTCGAGTCGACCGAACTGCTCACGAGCAGCGCTGACGAACCGCTCGAGGTCATCTCGTCGCCGGACGTCGATGGGGACCGCGACAGCCCGGCCCCCGGACTGTGTGATCTCCTCGACCAACGACTCGAGACGCTCCGCCCGACGAGCGCCGAGGACGACGTCGGCCCCGGCGTGTGCGAGGCGCCGAGCAGTCGCTGCACCGATGCCGCTCGAAGCGCCCGTGATCGCAATGGTCTTGCCCGAGATGCCGTTCATCATGATTCCTCCAAGTAGAGTAAGCGGACACCTGTCCACCACTGAGGGAGCATAACGGACACATGTCCACTTCGTCGAGTCGTCCGCATGCTGACCTTCGCAGAGACGCCCAACAGAACCGCGCACGCATCGTCGAGATCGCACGTGACGCCTTCGCCGCCGACGGATCCGCGACGATGCAGTCCATCGCCCGCGCAGCAGGAGTGGGACAGGGGACCCTTTACCGGCGCTTCCCCACGCGCGAGGCGCTCCTGGTCGAGGTGTACCGCGACGACTTCGAGGCACTGACGACCGCGGCGCGCAAGCTGCTCGAGCACCACTCACCGCTCGAGGCGCTCCGTCGCTGGTTCGAAGCCCTTGCGGCGTTCGGGCACATGAAACACGCACTCTCCGACGTCCTGGACGCGGTGACCCGAGCGGAACTGCACGACGAACAGTACGACCGCATCCTCTCGGCGGTCGCTGCGCTCCTCGATGCCGGGAAGGCCAACGGAGAGGTACGCGCCGACGTCGCACCGGACGAGGTCTTCCCGCTCCTGAGCTTCCTCTGGCACGTCGCTCCGCAAACTGAGGCGCGCACCGGTCACCTCCTCGACCTCGTCGTCGACGCGCTGCGCGAACCGCGCCACTGAACCTCACGGCGCCCGGTCGGCTATTGAGGCCTGAGGGTCGAGACGTGCGGAGCGGTGGATTGTCGAGTCGTGGATACCGCGGAGGAGATCCTGTAGGACGGACAGGTGATCGACCGCCCTGCCCTGGCCGAGTTCCTCCGACTTCGACGCAACGCGCTGCAACCGGAGGACGTCGGCTTGCCCCCTGGGTCTCGGCGTCGCACCGAGGGACTTCGGCGTGAGGAAGTTGCGGCGCTCTGCAACATGTCGACCGACTACTACGCCCGACTCGAGCGAGGCACCGGGCCGCAGCCATCAGAGCAAATGGTCGCCGCGATCGCGCAAGGCCTGCACCTTTCCATGGACGAACGGGACCACGTGTTCCGCCTCGCCGGGCAGCACCCGCCCCTGCGCGGGACTGCGAGCGAACACGTCGGGCCCGGGATGCTGCGGATCCTGGACCGGCTCATCGACACCCCGGCCGAGATCGTCTCGGAGCTCGGGGAAACCCTCCGACAGACGCCACTCGGGAAGGCTCTGACCGGTGACGCCATGCAGCGCACCGGGTACGCGCGGAGCCTCGGGTACCGGTGGTTCACCGACCCTGCCGCGCGAGAGCCGTACCCGGAGGACGAGCAGCTCGTGCTGTCCCGCGTGTATGCGGCCGGGCTTCGCGAACTCGTCGCAATGCGGGGACCAGGCTCCCGTGCCGCGGCCATGGTCGACGAACTGCGGGACAACCCGCAGTTCCGTGTGGTGTGGGACCGGCACGAAGTCGGGGTCCGCCTGCCCGAGGTGAAGCGATTCTTGCACCCGGCGGTCGGCGCGCTCGAACTTGCCTGCCAGACCCTCCTCGACCCGGATCAGTCGCACCGGATGCTCGTGTACACGGCCGTTCCGGGGAGCCTCAGTCACGAGCGGTTGCAGCTGCTCGCGGTGATCGGCACGCAGGACCTCTCGAGCCACTGACCGACGGGTCCTGGATGTCATCACGAGACCCATCGAGCATGACAACGACCCGTTCCTGCTCGCCGTCCCGGAAGGACACACCATGCCAGCCACGCCACACCTCGACATCCCAGACCTGACCGGACGTCTGGCAGTCGTCACCGGCGCCAGTGACGGCCTCGGCGCCGTGATCGCCCGACGCCTCGCTGCCGCCGGTGCGGAGGTCGTGATGCCGGTCCGCTCCAGGGAGAAGGGCGAACGGGTGGCTGCCCAGATCCGTGCGGTCGTGCCAGACGCGGCGCTCCGGATTGCCACGCTCGATCTCGCCCGGCTCGACTCCGTCGCCGCCCTCGTGGCGGAACTCCTCGACGAGGGGCGACCGATCCACCTCCTGGTGAACAACGCCGGCGTGATGCGACCGCCGGCGCGGCAGGAGACAGCCGACGGGTTCGAACTGCAAGTCGGGACGAACCACCTCGGGCACTTCGCCCTCACGCTCGGCCTCCTCCCGCTTCTGCGGGCCGGACGGGCACGGGTCACGCACCAGACAAGCGTCGCCGCTCGACGGGGCACGCTCGACTTGGCGGACTTCGCCCATCAACGCCAGTACGACGTGATGCGGGCCTACACCACGTCGAAGATCGCTGTCGGCCTCTTCGCACGCGAGCTCGACGCTCGCAGCCGCGCGGACGGGTGGGGCATCAGCAGCAACCTCGCGCACCCCGGTGTGTCACCGACGAACCTCCTCGCCGCCCAACCCGGCATGGGTCGGGAGCGTGCCGGTGCGGAACGCCGCGCCATCGAGCTCCTGTCGCGCGTCGGGGTGCTCGGCACGGTCGAGAGCGCTGCCCTGCCCGCACTGCTCGCGGCGACGGGCCCTGACTCACACGGCGACGCGTTCGTCGGCCCGCGACGTACGGTCGGCGGTGCGCCGACGCTTCAGCCGATGTGGCGGCCGTTCACCGACATGGAAACGGCACGGACCCTGTGGGGCCAATCCGCCGAGCTGACCGGTGCCGAAGCTTGACCACCCACCCCTCAAGCAGGCGGATCGACGACGGCATACCTCGTCCGGATACCGATCCTTCACCGGGCGGCGGTGGCCGGCCGTCCGGTGAGGGATGGGGCTAAGCGTCGAGGTCGGTTGTTGAGGCGATCTGCACTCGGCCGGGCAAGCCCTTCAGCGCAGCTCGCCATGCCCAGGCTGCGGCGATGAACACGGCCGTGGTGATCGTCCACAGCGCCCAGGGGAAGCGTGAGTCGAATAGCCCGAGCGTGAGCGGGAACAGTGCCATGCCGATCGAGCTCGCGGTCTGGAGGACCCCGATCGCTCGGCCGCGGATGCGGGGGTCGATGATCGGCTCGCCGGTGATCAGGACGTCGTCGTGCTCGGCGTCCGTCGGCGTGTGCGCGTCGGACACCGACGTGACGTCGGACTCACGGGCGGCCGCTGCGTGCGTGGTGGTCCGGATGCAGCAGTCGCTCGGTGCGCCGACGAGGACGAGGTGTCGGACGCCGAAGGAGCACCCCGGACGCCAGGGCGATCCCGAGCAGGACGACGAGTCCGCCGACGGGCTCGTTCCACCGCACCCGCTCCCCCAGCACGAGCACACCGAGCGCCACCCCGACCACCGGCGTCAGGTACGTGACGGTGGAGGCGCGACCGGCGCCCCACGCCTGCACGAGCCGGGTGTTCCAGGCGTAGGCCAGCCCCGTGCCGACGCAACCGAGCGCGATCATCGCGGCCACGATCCTCCCGTCCAGCTGCACCGGACCGGTCGCGATGACGGGCGCGACCAGCAGGAGCATCCCGGAGGCCAGCGTCAGCTGGACCGTCGCCAGCGTGACCGGGTCGTACGCGCTCGCCACGGCCACCCGGCGCAGGTAGGCGAGCCCGATGCCGTAGGACGCGGTCATGCCGAGCAGTGCGACCTGCCCCGGCACGCTCGCCAGGACCTCCGGGTCGGTCAGGACGTCCCACGGGCCGACCAGCACGAGCACCCCGACGATGCCGAGCACGATCCCGAGCACCTGCCGTCCGCGCAGCCGTTCGGACGGCACGAGCACCGCGAGCGCGGCCAGCGTCATGATCGGCGTGGTCGCGTTGTAGATGCTCGCGAGCCCGGACGGCACCGTCTGCTCGGCCCACGCCATCAGAGACGACGGCACCGCGTTGAGGAACACCGCGACGACCGCCAGGTGTGCCCACGTCCGCGGCTCCCGGGGCCACCGGCGCCGGGTGGCGAGCAACACGACCACGAGCGTCACCCCACCGAGCACGGTCCGCACGGTGGCGACCTGCTGCGGGGCGAGACCGTCGAGCCCGATCTTCGCGAAGAGGAAGCTCGAGCCCCAGGTCAGTGCGACGAGGGCGTAGAGGAGGGCGTTCACGTGGCCTAGTGTCGGACCAGCGAGTGACATGCGGCAAACGCATGGGGCTCATGCCGACATGAGGAGGACGCATGACCGTCTCGGTCCAGCAACTGCGCGCGTTCGTCGCCACGCTCGACGCCGGGTCCTTCACCGCGGCGGCGACCGCCCTGGGCGTCGGCCAGTCCGCGGTGTCCCACGCCGTCGCCGGGCTCGAACGCGAGGTCGGCGGCCCCGTGGTGCGCCGTGGCACGGTCGCCGCCGCCACACCGCTGGGCGACCGCCTGCTGGCCCACGCCCGCAGCGTGCTCGCCTCGGTCGAAGCCCTGGAGGCGGTGGTCCGGCCCGCCTCGGCGCGCGGCACCGTGCGCCTCGCCGCCGTCCCCACCGTCTGCCAGGGCCTGCTGCCGCGGCTCCGCGAGCTGTGGGCCGTGACCCTGCCGGACGTCGACGTGCAGGTCTACGAGGGGGACGACGACGAGATGCCGGAGTGGCTCGAGGCGGGCACCGTCGACGCCGCAGTGCTCGTCGACCCGTCGCCGGCACCCGCCGGTGGCGTGGTCGTGGCGCGGGACGAGATGGCCGCCGTGATCCGCCGCGACCACCCCCTCGCCGAACTGCCCGCACTCACCCTCGACGACCTGCACGAGGACGGCCTCGTGGCGGGCGGCGGCGGCTGCGAGTACCAGGTCCAGAAGCTCCACGAGCTCGACGGCCGCCCCTTCCGCTACGCCCACCGGGTGCGGGAGATGAGCACGATGTTCGGGATGATCCAGCGGGGCGAGGGCGTCTCGATCGTGCCGACCCTGGGCCGCGGGATGCTGCCGCCCGACCTCGTGATGATCCCGATGGCCCGGCGGCTCGAACGGACCCTGGTGCTGAGCGGGCCGTCGTCCCGTGCGTGGCACCCGTTGGCGCGGGCCCTGGTCGACGCGGTCTGAGAGACGGGGCACCTCCGACCTTCGGCGGATCCGCTCGTCCCGACGGCTCCCTAGGCTCGGGGCATGACCTCGACCGCGCTCCCCGCTGTGCCACTCGGGCAGCGTGTGTGGTCCCAGAGCTGGCGTGTCGCCGTCGCGGCCCTGACCGGACTGCTCACGGCGGGGCTCGTGTGGCCGTCCATGGACACCCGCGGCTGGAGCGACCTGCACGTCGGCGCGCTGATCCTCGGCGATGTGGGTGCCGGTCTGGCTGCCCTCGTCCTCCTGCCGTTCCGGCACCGGGCACCGCTGTTGATCACGGTCGTCATCGCTGCCCTCAGCTCGGTGTCGACGTTGGCGGTCGGGGCGGCCGCGATCGCCACGGTGTCGCTCGCCACCCGGCGCCGGGCCGTCGAGCTCGCCGTCGCCGGTGCGGTGCTGCTCGGTGCCACGGTGCTCTACGACGTCGTCCTGGCTCCCCAGGACGACGCCATGCCGCTCTGGCAGATCCTCGTCGCCGGCGCCGTCGGCATCGCCCTGCTCGTCGCGATCGGCATCGGGATCGGACAGCGTCGGGCGCTCGTGCTGTCCCTGCGCGAGCGCGCGGCCCTGCTCGAACGCGACCAGCAGCTGCGCGAGGACCGTGCCCGCGAGCAGGAGCGCGCCCACATCGCCCGCGAGATGCACGACGTCCTGGGCCATCGGCTGTCCCTGGTCGCGCTGCACGCCGGTGCACTCGAGTACCGCGGCCCGGGGCTCACCCCCGACGAGACCGCCGCGGCGGCCGGGGTCGTGCGGGCCGAGGCGCACTCCGCGCTCACCGACCTGCGCGACGTCCTCGGGGTGTTGCGCGACCCCGCGGCGAACGGCGGCGATGAAGTTACCGGCACCGCGCCTCCGCAGCCGACCCTCGTCGACCTGCCCACCCTGCTCGACCAGGCGCGTGCCGGCGGTGCGACCGTCCGGGCGCGCGTCGACGCCGACAGTGCGGCGGTACCGACCGCCGTGGGGCGACACGCCTACCGGATCGTGCAGGAGTCACTGACGAACGCCCGAAGGCACGCCCCAGGAGAGCCCGTCGACGTCGTGGTCGAGACGGTCCGCGGGTCGGCGATCCGGGTGGTGGTGTCGAACACGCTGGCCGACGGACCTGCGCCCGCGGACGCCTCCGGGCACTCGGCCGGGCACGGCCTGCGCGGGCTCGCCGAACGCGCCCGTCTCGTCGGCGGGAGCTTCCGCGCCGGCAGCGACGACGGACGCGTGCACGTGGTCGAGGCGGTGCTGCCGTGGACCCCGTGACCGCTCCCGTCCGCGTCGTCCTGGTCGACGACGACCAGCTCGTGCGCGTCGGGCTCCGCATGCTGCTCAGCGGCGACGACGGCCTGGTGGTCGTGGGCGAAGCGGGCGACGGGCTCGAAGCAGAGGGCGTCATCGCGTCGACCGCGCCCGACGTCGTGCTCATGGACATCCGGATGCCCCGGTGCGACGGACTCGTCGCCACCGAACGTGAACTGCGCCGACGACCCGACCTGGCCGTCCTGGTGCTGACGACCTTCGAGGGTGACGACCTCGTGCTCGGAGCACTGCAGGCCGGTGCCCGTGGGTTCCTGCTCAAGGACACCCCGCCGCACGAACTCGTGCAGGCCGTGCGGACCGTGGCGGCCGGGCGCTCGATCCTGTCCCCGTCCGTGCTCGACCGGGTCATCGCGTTCGCGGCCGGGCCACGCTCGGGCCAGGCGGCCGGTGGCCGGGGCGGCGGAACCGCCGGCGCCGCTGCGGACGACACCGAGGCGCGCCGGCTGCTCGCCCTGCTGACCGAGCGGGAACGGGAGGTCGCACTCGCCGTGGCGAACGGGGCGTCCAACGCGCAGATCGCCGCCGACCTGTACGTGGGACTCGCCACCGTGAAGACGCACGTCGGGCACGTGTACGAGAAGTTCGGCGTCGAGAACCGGGTGCAGCTGGCACTCGTGGTGCACGCGGCCCGGCGGGGAGAGCCGAGCGCGTGACCGGGTGACCGTCGGCTGAACGGTCGACGGTGCTCCCTCGGCAGGATGGGCCGATGGCCGAGACGCACGTGAAGACGTTCACCACCGCGGACGAGGCGGCAGCCGAAGCCGCCGGGCTCGCCTGGCTCGCCCAGGCCGAGGACACCGGAGGGACCCGCATCGCCCGTGTGCTGGGGCGTCCGGGCCCGACCGTGCTCGACCTCGAGTTGATCTCCGACGGCTCGCCCACCGCCGCCCAGGCCGAGCGGTTCGGCCGTTCCCTCGCCCACACGCACGCCGCCGGCGCCGATCACTGGGGTGCGCCGCCCGCCGGATGGACTCGCGGTGCGGCACTGCGGATGGGCCGCTCGCGCACGCCGTTCGTCGCGGCCGAGCAGGCACCGGCGACCTGGGGCGAGTTCTTCGCCGAGTACCGGATCCGCGACTTCGTCCGCCGCATCGTCGACGCCGGCGGGTTCGACCGCGCCGAGGCCGCCGTGTTCGAGCGGGTCGCGCAGCGCGTGCAGGACGGAACCCTCGGGTCGCCGCAGCCCGTGCTCGTCGGGGACCGCCCCGCGCGCCTGCACGGCGACCTGTGGGCCGGCAACGTCCTGTGGCCGACGGACCCGTCCGAACCGACCGGCGCCGTGCTCATCGACCCGATCGCCCACGGCGGCCACGCGGAGACCGACCTGGCACTGCTCGGGCTGTTCGGGCTCCCCCGGCTCGAGACGGTGCTCGCCGCCTACGACCGGGAGTCACGGCTGGCCGACGGCTGGCAGGAGCGCGTCGAGCTCCACCAGCTCGCACCGCTGCTGCTGCACGTGTTCCTGTTCGGCGGCTCGTACACCGGCGCCGCACTCCGGGCAGCACAGCGGTACGCCTGACCCCTCGAACGGTGCGAGGAGCGCGCGGTGCCGCGCGGGATCGGCGAGCTCATCCGCCCCGGAACCACCCGGCGGCCGACGCCAGCACGGCGGTCACCGGGTCCGTCCCACGGGCGGGCGTGGCGGGTGCGAGCAGCACGGCACCTGCCGCCGCCTCGCCCCTCCCGGTGCGAGGTCGTCCACTCCGTGCGGCGCTGCGACCTCGCACCGGGTGATCGACCTCGCACCAGCCGGAAAACCCCGCGCCGCGCCCCACACCACCCGTGTTGCACGGTCGGTATACCAAGCCGTAGCATCGCCCTACCGCACCACCACCCCACAGGGCCCGACTGCCACCATCGGTCTGCCCGCGGCGAGCGCTCCATCGATGCAGCCCGCGCCGTCCGCTGCCGGCAACGCCCCACTGGACCCGCACGTGAACCCCACCTCTTTCGGTCTCTACGACCCTGCCCGCGAATCGAGCGATTGCGGCGTCGGTTTCATCACCCGTCTCGACGGGACGCCGAGCCACGACGTCATCCGCAAGGGCGACGAAGCGCTCTGCTCCATCCCGCACCGCGGCGGCAAGTCCGCCGAGGGTGTCGGCGACGGCGCGGGCGTCAGCATCGACCTGTCGGTGGAGTTCTTCAGCGCCATCACCGGTGAGCAGCTGCGCGCCGGGCACTTCGGCGTCGCGAACTGCTTCGTGCCGAGCAGCGACGGAGCCGACGGCACCGACGAGCGCGCCCGTGCCGAGCAGACCGTCACGGACGCCATCACGGCCGAGGGCTTCGAGCTGTTGCTGGTCCGTGACGTCCCGGTGGACCACTCCGTCGCGCGCCCCGAGGCCGAGCAGTACCAGCTGCCGATCGTGCAATGGGTCTTCCGGGCACCGTCCGACTGGGACCGCTCCGAGGTCGACGCCGCCGCGAACCGCGCCCTGCTCGCCATCGAGGCCGTCTCCTACGCCCAGGCCGCCGCCGAGCGCGCCGAGCACGCCGCCCTGTACCCGCTGTCGCTCAGCGCCCGGACCCAGATCCTGAAGGGCCGGCTGAACTCCGGCGAGGTGATCGGGTACTTCACCGACCTGCGCGACCCCCGGCACTCGGTGCGGACGCTGTACTTCCACACCCGGTTCTCGACGAACACCGAGCCGCACCCGACGATGGCGCAGCCGTTCCGCCTGATGGCGCACAACGGCGAACTGAACACCGACCGCAAGAACCGGCTGTCGGACGAGGCGCTCGCGCGGGCCCGCACCCGGAGCATCGTCCGCCCGCCCGGGCAGTCGGACTCGAGCCGGCTCGACCAGACCCTGCAGAGCCGCGTGTTCGACGACGGGCTCGAGATCATCGAGGCCGTGGTCTCGCTCATGCCGCCGGCGTGGGAGAACGACCGCACCCTGACCCCGGACGTCCGGGACATGCTCGAGTACTTCTCGCTGTACGAGGAGAAGAACGACGGTCCCGCCGCCGTGATCTTCAGCGACGGCGATGTCGTCGGCGCCCGCCTGGACCGCCTGGGCCTGCGCCCGCTGCGCACCGTCGAGACGGCCGAGTACCTGATGGTGTCGTCTGAGGCCGGCCAGGTCGAGTTCGACGCCGACGAGGTCGTGCACCGCGGCCGCATCGAGGCCGGCGGCATGCTCGTCGTCGACCACCGCACCGGCACCCGCATGCGCACGGGCGAGGTGCTGCGCATGCTCGCGGCCCGCCGTGACTACGGCACCCTGCTCGACGCCGCCCGGGTGAACCTGGACGACGTGCCCGCTCCGGACTACGAGCGCACGACGTCCACCCTGGGCTACGACGGCGACCTGTCGCTCGCCGGCCGGTACGTGGCGTACTCGTTGAACCAGGAGAGCTTCCGGTTCATGCTCGACCCGATGCTGCAGAACGGGTCGGAGCGCATCTCGGCGATGGGCTACGGCAACGCGATCAACGCCCTGAGCGACACCGAGGGCGGCATGGCGAAGTACTTCTCGCAGCGCTTCGCCCAGGTGACGAACCCGCCGCTCGACTCGATCCGCGAGGCGGACGGGATGTCGATGCGCGTGGCACTCGGTGCGAAGCCGGACGGCACGGGCACCACGGGGCGTCAGCTCGTCGTGCAGTCGCCGATCCTCGGGCACCTCGACATGGTGCGGTTGCGCGAGCAGGACATCGTGCCGCTCGAGCGCTTCGACATGCTCTACGTGCCGGTGCCCGCCGACGAGCAGGCCAACGCCGACGCGATGCGCGGCGCGCTGGACGCACTGTGCGACGCGATCGAGGCCTTCGCGGCGCGCGGTGGCGGGATCGCGGTCGTGACCGACCGCGAGGTGTCGTCGACCCATGCGCCCCTCCCCGTGATCCTGGCCGTGGCCGCCGTGAACCAGCGGCTCATCGAGACCGGTCTGCGCCTGCGGGTGTCCGTCGTCGCGGAGAGCGGTCAGCTGCCATCGTCACACCACGTCGCGACCGCGCTGGGCTTCGGTGCCGCCGCTGTGTACAGCTTGAGCGCTCGGCTGCGTGCGGAGGAGAAGTACCCCGCCGCACCCGCACCCGCCGGCGAGCTGACCGCGACCGACCTGGCACTCAAGCAGTTCCGGAAGGCCGCCGAGAAGGCCCTGGCGAAGACCATGGGCCGCGTCGGCCTGTGCACCGCCGAGAGCTACATCGGTGGCGAGTTCTTCGAGCCGAACTACCTCGACACCGGCGACGACGTGCTCGCGCGGATCTTCCCGCACATGCAGGCGCCGGTCGGCGGCGTCGGCTTCGCACGCATCGCCCAGGCGGCGACGGACTGGCACGAGCGTGCCCGTTCGGTGGCGTCCGAGGGCCAGGTCCCGCTGCTCGGCCTGTTCAAGGAACGCTCCGACGGCGCCGGCCACTCGTTCGGTGTCGCGAGCGTCCGCGGGTTCGGCGGCATGACCGAGGAGCGCCCGGCCTTCGAACGCTCCGGCGACTCGGACGCGCTGCGCCTGCTCACGCTCGGCCAGCTCGACGACTCGTTCGGCATCACCGACGCCGCGTACCGGAACACCGGGTACGACCGGCTGAGCGATGCCGAGATCGACGCACACCGCATCACGCCGGGCTACGTCACGTTCCTGCAGACGACCCACGACGAGCGGTCGCGCCGCCCCGCCGCGCTCCGCGACGTGCTCGCGCTGCCCGCGGACGTCACCGGCATCGACACGGCCGAGGACTTCGCCCGCGAGCTCGGCCGCTTCTCGACGAGCGGCAACGCCAGCGTCACCGTGCGCGGGCTCTCCGGCTCGCGTCCGTCGGACGAACAGGAGCTGCCGGGAGGCACGGAGCGGTTCCGCCTGGAGCTCACGTCGACGGGAACCACGGGTGCACTGCGCCACGCGGCCCTGGCGGACGGCCTCGCGCTGCTCCACCCGGGGCAGATCGACGTCGACGCCGTCGACGACACCGGGGTGACGCTCCGCGCCACCGGTGCGGCCGTCGCCCTGCTCGCGCTGCTGCAGAGCGCCCCGGCGAGCGTCGAGCTCGACGAGGTGCAGCCGGCCCACGAGATCACCCGGACCCTGGCGTCCGGTGCGATGAGCCACGGCGCACTCGTCGCCACCGCCCACGAGGCCGTCGCGCACGGCACGAACATGGTCGGCGGCATGTCGAACAGCGGTGAGGGCGGCGAGCACCACTCCCGGTACGGCACCATCCGCGGCTCGCGCATCAAGCAGTTCGCCTCGGGCCGGTTCGGCATCTGGGCCGGCTACCTCGCCGACCCCATGCTCGAGGAGCTCGAGATCAAGATCGGCCAGGGCGCGAAGCCCGGCGAGGGTGGTCAGCTGCCCGCACCCAAGGTCACGGTGGACATCGCCGCGGCCCGTGGTGGCACACCCGGCGTCGAGCTGATCTCGCCGCCGCCGCACCACGACACGTACTCGATCGAGGACCTCGCGCAGCTCATCCACGACTGCAAGGCCGCCCGCGTCCGGGTGATCGTGAAGCTCGTCTCGTCCGAGGGCATCGGCACCATCGCGGTCGGCGTCGCGAAGGCGGGCGCCGACGTGATCAACGTCGCGGGCAACACCGGCGGTACCGGTGCCGCGGCCGTCACCAGCCTGAAGTACGCCGGCCGCTCCGCCGAGATCGGCGTCGCCGAGGTGCACCAGGCCCTGGTCGCGAACGGCCTGCGCCAGAAGGTCACGCTCCGCTGCTCGGGTGCGCACCAGACCGGCAGCGACGTCGTCACGAGCGCCCTGCTCGGCGGCGACAGCTTCGAGTTCGGCACGACCGCGCTCATGATGCTCGGCTGCGTGATGGCCAAGAACTGCAACGTGAAGTGCCCGGCGGGCCTGACCACGAACGCCGAGGCGTTCGAGGGCGACCCCCGCGCGCTCGCGCAGTACCTGCTCAACATCGCCCACGACGTGCGGCAGATCCTGGCCCGTCTCGGCCTGCGTTCCCTGCGGGAGGCCCGCGGCCGGACCGACCTGCTGCAGCTCCTGGACCACCCGGCGAGCGTGGGCCGGCTCGACGCCCGCGCCCTGCTCGCCCAGGTGCCCGAGAAGGTCGTCGCGGACCCGGAGTACCTGGAGAAGGACTTCCACACCGACGACGCCCTGCTCGAGCGCGTCCGCACCGCCCTCGTCGACCACGCGCAGGAGCACGTGCTCGTGCACGGCGTGCTGCTCGGCAACGCCGACAAGTCGGTCGGCGGTCAGCTCGGCATCGACCTCGAGCGTCTGCTCAACCACGAGCTCGGGGCCGAGGACGTGCAGGGCCTGCCCGCCGTGACGACGGACGACCGCGGACGCCGCCGGCTGGTGGACGGCGCGGTCACGATCCGCACGCAGGGCTCGGCCGGGCAGTCCTACGGCGTCTTCAACAACGACGGCGTCGTGCTCGAGCACACCGGCACCGCGAACGACGGCGTCGGCAAGAGCCAGAGCGGCGGACGGATCATCGTCCGCGCCCCCGGTGGCGGCAGCGCCGAGCAGGGCGGCAACGTGCTGGTCGGCAACTTCGCGCTGTTCGGGGCCACCGGTGGTCGCACCTTCGTCGAGGGCGAGGCCGGTGACCGGTTCGCCGTCCGCAACTCCGGTGCGACCGCCGTCGTCGAGGGCCTCGGCGACTTCGGGTGCGAGTACATGACCGGCGGCGCCGTGTTCAACCTCGGCGCGTTCGGCAAGGGCCTCGGCAACGGCATGTCCGGCGGGTTCCTGTACCAGTACGACCCCTCCGGCCAGGTCGCCGAGCGTGCCAGCACGGACTCGCTCCTGGTGTTCCCGGTCACCGACACCGAGCGCGGTGCGTTCCACGAGGCCGCCGCTCGCCTGCTGCTCGAGTGGCACCTCGAGGCGACGGGTTCGGCCCTGGCCGAGCGGCTGCTCGCCGAGTGGGACACCGCCCGCGCGCACGTCTACGTCGGCATGCCCCGTGCCCTGCTGCTCACGCAGGACGCCGGCGAGATCCTCGCGGCGGCGACCCGGCCCGAGCTCCTCGACGAGCTCGCGACCTCGATCGCCACCGACAAGCTCCGCGCGTTCAAGCTCGACTACCGCGACCAGCGCACGGTGCTCGACGGTCGTGCCCCGGCGCTCGGCGACCAGGGCGAGGACATGTTCTCGCTGCTGTCGTCGTACACCGTGCTCGGGGTCGCCCAGGACGTCGCCCTGGAGCGCGTCCCGGGTGCGTTCGGTGCCGCCGACCCGCGGGTCGCCGAGGCCGTCAAGAACCTCGTGCTCACCGAGGACTTCTCCGTCAAGCAGCGCGTCGTGAAGTACCTGCGCGGGACGCTCGACCGGTTCGCCGACGACCAGCTCGCGACCCTCATCGCGATCAAGCGGCTCGACGACTACAAGCGCGCGCTCACGCAGCGGAACAACCGCAGCATGGACGCGCCGGGCACCACGGGGTGGATCATGCACCAGAACGCCAAGAACGACGGCCGCGTCCGCGAGGCCCGCTTCGACGAGCTGCTCGCCACCGCGGCGCTCGAGGACATCGCCCGCCGTGCACCGCAGGCGCCGACCGAGGCGGTGACCGCGTGAGCCTGCTCCCCCCGACCGGGTCGCTGATCCCCGTCGACGCACCGTTCTCGGCCGCCCAGGAGTCCTGGCTCGCCGGGTTCATCGCGGGCATCGCCGCCGCCGGCAAGAAGGTCGCAGCCAGCGCGCCCACGACGACGATCGACGTGCTCTTCGGCACCCAGACCGGCAACGCCGAGTTCCTGGCCGACGAGCTCGTCGCCGGCGCGAAGGCCCGCGGACTCGGCGGTCGTGCCAGTGCGCTCGACGCCGTCACCCCCGAGCATCTCGCCGAGATGTCGCACGTGCTCGTCGTCACCTCGACCTACGGCGAGGGCGAGATGCCCGACAACGCCGGGCTGTTCTGGGACGCGATCCAGGCGAGCACCGTGCCGCGGCTCGAGGGGCTGCAGTACGCCGTCCTGGGCCTCGGCGACACGAGCTACGACGAGTTCTGCCAGGCCGGCAAGCTCCTCGACACCCGGTTCGAACAGCTCGGCGCGACCCGGGTCCACGACCGCGTCGACTGCGACGTCGACTTCGAGGACCCGGCCGCTCTGTGGACCGCGGCGGTCCTCGACCGCCTCGCCGCCGAGGCCGGCGCGACGGCCGCACCCGGCGCGACCGCGGGCGGTGGTGCCGGCGACGGTGCCGGCGCGACCGGCGGGGCGGGCGCGAGCCGTGCCTCCCGGCCGGGGTCGCAGTGGAACAAGCGCAACCCGTACCCGTCGCGCCTGGTCGAGAACCGGCTGCTCTCCTCGCCGCGCAGCGCGAAGGAGATCCGGCACTACGAGTTCGACCTCGGCGACTCGGGCATCGAGTACGCGGCCGGCGACGCCCTGGCGGTCGTGCCGGTGAACGACGAGGTCTTCGTGGCGGACCTGCTCGAGCAGGTCGGCGCGAACGGTGGCGAGGCGTTCGACGGCCGGCCGATCACCGAGGTCCTGCGGACCGACCGTGAGATCCGGACGCCCTCGAAGGACCTCATCGCCGACCTGGTGCAGCGCGCGCCGTCGAGCGAGCTCGCGGCCGTCGTGGCGCACGGCGACAAGCACGAGCTGGACCGCTGGCTCTGGGGACGCGACGTCCTCGACCTGCTCCGCGACGCCGGCCCGGCCGCCCCGGGACTCGACGAGCTGCTGCCGAACCTGCGGCCGCTGCAGGCGCGGCAGTACTCGATCTCGTCGAGCCCGCTGGCCCACCCGGACCGCATCCACCTGACCATCGCGTCCGTGCGCTACGGCGACCCGCACCGGATGTACGCCGGTGTCGCGTCGACGTTCCTGGCCGACCGGGTCGACCCGGACGGCACCGTCGACGTCTACCTGCAGCCGAACGCGTCGTTCGGGGTGCCGGCGGACGAGTCGGCCCCGATGATCATGATCGGACCGGGCACGGGTGTCGCGCCGTTCCGCGGGTTCCTGCACGAGCGGGCCGTGTCCGGGGCGACGGGGCGCAACTGGCTGTTCTTCGGCGACCAGCACCGGGACACCGACTTCGTGTACCAGGACGAGCTCACCGAGCTGCAGGAACAGGGCGTGCTCGACCGCCTCGACCTGGCGTTCTCTCGCGACCAGGCCGAGAAGGTCTACGTGCAGACCCGGATGCTCGAGCGCTCGGCGGAGCTGTTCGCCTGGCTCGAGGACGGCGGCCACGTGTACGTGTGCGGCGACGCCTCACGCATGGCGAAGGACGTCGAGGCCGCGCTGCTCCGGGTCATCCGGACCGGACGCGGGCGCGGCGAGGACGACGCGCAGGCGTACCTGGCCGACATGCGTCGCGCGAAGCGGTACGTGCGCGACGTCTACTGAGCCGCATGCAGACGGGATGAGTCCGCCCCGGCCACGGAACCCGAATCCGATGGCCGGGGCGGTCCCGGAGGAGCGCCGGTCGATGGGGGCGGACCGGCGAGCCCTGCAGCGTGACGCACGCATCACCGACGCGTGGCGTCGGTGACCCGAGCAGGGAGTCCCCTGATCCGGGACTCACGTCCCTCGCTCGTCTCGGCCACCGGTGGTTGGTCGGCACCGGACTCGCTGTGCGTCACGGGCTGTTCGGGTTCCCCTCCTGCCGCGGACACTGCCAGCACCGGCGCCCTAGCGGGCCGGTGCGGGGGGACGACAGCGAACCGCGGTACGGAAACCGTACGAGGTGTGGAGTTCGAGTGGAACCCGTTGACCCGGATCAGCCCGCTGTGCTACTGCTCCCGGGATCAGCGCGCCGTGCTCCCGCTCGGTGTCCCCGAGGCGTCGTCCGCGTCGCCGGGCGCCACCGCCCGCGACCACGCGGAGTCGGCCGCCGTGCTGGTGTCCGGCGGCTCCGGCGTCAGCACGAGCCCCGACCCCGAGGTGGCCGAGGCGTAGAGGTCCTCGAGCCAGCTGCGGTTGATCGACGGCACCCGGCTGCCCGTGAACTTGAAGTGCAGGCTCACGTTGGGGTTCAGCCAGATCGTGCTGCGACCGTTGCCGTGGACGACGTCGTCCTTCCACGAGAACGCGAAGCGGTGGTCGCGTCGGAGCATGTTGACGATGACGATCTGCAGGTGCGTGAGCGCGCGGTCGTCGATCCGCAGGTCGAGCGGTTGGCCGTCGTAGATGAGCTGCCCCATGGCTCCTTCTACTCCTGCGCTCCGGTGTGTTCGAGGTGCGATGCCCAGTTCGTGATGGTGCGGTCGAACCAGACGGCGTCGACGTTGCGCTCCCACGCGTGCTCGGCGGGCTCGCTGACCGCCAGGGTCACCGTGCCCGGGTGCGCATCCGCGAACTCCTGGCTGGCCGAGAACGGCACCGTGGTGTCGCCCGTGGAGTGGATGAGCAGGGTCGGTGGCAGCCGTCGCGGCGCACGCAACCAGGACAGCGCACGCACGTCGACCGGCGAGCGCAGCCCCACCAACCGGCAGAGGACCGGCGTCGCCATCGCCCCGAGGGCAGCGCCCACCACGGGGCCCGGCAGTCCTGCGCGGCGGGCCTGGGACCGCACGGTGACGGACCAGTCCAGCGCGGGGGCGACGAGCACGACGCCGGCCAGGCGTTCGCGGTGCGCCGAGCGGGCGAGGAGCTCGTGCGTGATCGTCGCGCCCATCGACCACCCCACGATGACGAGCCGCTCGGCGCCGTTGGCGACGGCGTGGTCGAGCGCCGCCTCGACGTCCGCCCACTCACGGGCGCCGAGGTGCGAGGCCCGGCCCTCCCACGGTGCTTCGCCATCGCCGCGGAACGACGGGACGATCGAGGTCCAGCCGAGCTCGAGCGCCGCGGGGACGGTCCGGAGCGCGGTGACCCGGGTCGTCCGGATCCCGTGCACGTGGACGGCCCACGTGCGGACAGCCTCGGGGTCCGCACCCTGGGCAGCCGCGCGGTCGGGAGACGGAGCGCGGTCGGCAGCGCCGCCCGGACCCGGCCGCACCACCCACGCGGGTGCCGGCCCCACCGGGGTCGGCAGCGACACCTCGGACCAGTCGACGTCCATCGCCGCCGGGTCGGGGTGCACGTGTCCGCTCCACCGCACCCGCGACGACACCGCGCCGGTCGTCCGCACCACGGCCCGGCGCACGAACCCGGCGGCTTCGTCGACTTCGAGCACCGGCCCGACGGTGGTGTGCCCGGGGCCGTCGTGCCACAGCCCGTACTCCCCCGGCCGCACGGTGTCGTCGGTGATCGGCAGCCGGACGGAGTCAGCGTCGGACTCGATCACGGGCGTCCACCGATCGCCGCCGGGCAGCACGATCCTGCCGACGACCTTCCGCAGGACGACCAGGACCACCAGCGACACCGCCACCAGCACCAGGAGCGCTCCGAGCACCCACCACACGATCGTCACGCCGTCATCCTCCGAGGCTCCGGGTCAGGGTCCGTTCCGCCGACCGCACCTGCGCGAGTTCGGCGTCGTCGAGGGTCCGTCCCTGCACCTCGGCGTCGCGGATCGCGATGACCAGGTCGTAGGTCCGGGCCTGCGGGTCCCCCGGCCGCTCGACCGCCCGCACCGCGTGCCGACGGGCGATGCGGCGCAGGCGTCGGTGGTGCCCGCGGTGGCGCAGGTCACGACCCCACCGTCGGAACGTCAGCGAGGCCATCGCCACGACGATGAGCACGATGCCGAGGTAGAACGGCGGATCGAAGGCCAGGCGCAGGCCGTCCCGCACCCCGGCCGGGAAGAGTCCGAAGTGGTCGGCGGTGAGCGAGGCGACCTCGTCGACGCTCGCCACGACGACCAGGGCGAGCCCGACGCGGAACACCACGAGTGCCACCGGGTCCTGCAGCACGCCGCGACGTAGTGTCGTCGCGGCGATCAGTCCCACGCCCACCATGTACACGGTCGCGTAGAGCCACATCGGCGTCTGCTCGATCTCGCGCACGATGAAGTGGAAGTCGGTCCCGCCGCGCTCCTCGACCAGCAGGAACGGCACCGTGAAGGCCACGACCACGACGAGCAGCGCCATCGGCCTGGCGAGCACCGGGCGCTCCGGCAGGTCGTCCGTGCTCGCGCGCAGCATCAGCCAGAACGCGACGGTCGCGCAGACGTTCTGCACCAGGTTGATGAGGTTCGAACCGCCCAGGGCGCCGTCGAGCGCCGGCTGCGGCACGACGCTGCCGAGCGTCAGGAGCCCGAGCGCCCCGACGCCGGTGGCACCCCAGGCCGCCCGACCACGGGGGTTCCGCAGCACGTACGGCGTGCGGGCGAGGAAGATCAGCGCCGCGAACCAGAAGGCCGCGGCGTGCAGGACGGCCATCAGCCGTAGGCCCGCTCGTCCGCGCCCGTGGCCCCGGCGAGCAGGACCGTCGCGAGCTCGTAGGCGAACCGTTCGGCGAAGTGCTCGTCGTCGTCGGAGATGCTCATGAGCCCGGAGTCGGCGTCGAGCGCACGACGGCAGACGTGACCCCCGGCGGCGAACTCGGCGACGGACGACGGGGTGGGTGTGCCGACGTCGCCGTGCACCAGGTGCCCGAGCTCGTGCAGCACGCAGTGCATGCGGTAGAGCGGCGGTGCGTCGGCCGGCACGAGCACCAGGTTCTCGTGCTCGAACTGCGACACGAGCGCGGTGAGCGGACCCCAGCTCGGCCCGTCGACGTCGACGACGCGCGTGGGCTTGCCGACCATCCGACCGACGCCGGTCACCACGTCGGACAGCTGCGGCGCACGGGGCAGGGTGGCGACGAGGGCACGGACGGCACCGGACGCACCCAGCTGCTCCGCCATCGCCCCTCCGATCTCCGCGGCAAGACTACCGGCAGGTCCCCCTTGTGGACGAGACCGGCCGGACGTAACCTACAACCAAATGGTTGTACGAATCGAACTGTCCGACGCCGAGGTCGACCGGGTGTTCCACGCACTCGCCGACGCGACCCGTCGTGACATCGTCCGGCGCACGCTCGTCGGGTCGTCGTCCGTGAGCGAGCTCGCGGACGCCTACTCGATGTCGTTCGCCGCCGTCCAGAAGCACGTCGCCGTCCTCGAAGGAGCCGGACTCGTGAGCAAGGAAGCCCGCGGCCGCACCCGCATCGTGCGCGCCGAGCCGGAGCAGCTCGAACGGGTCCGTGCCCTCCTCGACGCCTACGGCCGCCTCTGGCACAGCCGGATGGACCGTCTGGGCGACCTCCTCGACGGCGACGCCTCCGGACACCCAGCACCAGACGACACCCGACGACACCAGGAGCGATGATGCCCACCACGTCCGTCCACACCGATCCCGACACCCTCTCGATGACCCTCGTCGCCGAGTTCCCCGTCCCCGTCGAACGCCTCTGGGCCGCCTTCGCCGACCCGCGCCAGCTCGAGCGGTTCTGGGGACCGCCCGGGTTCCCCGCGACGTTCACGACGTTCGACCTGCGCCCCGGTGGCCGTGCCGACTACCGGATGACGTCACCGCAGGGCGAGCGGTTCCACGCCGTCTGGCAGGTCACCGAGGTCGACGAGCCCCGTCGCATCGTCTTCCGCGACCTGTTCACCGACCCCCAGGGCACCGTCGACGAGTCACTGCCCGCAGGCGAGACCGTGTTGTCGTTCGAGCCGGCCGAGGGCGGCGCCCGGGTCTCCGTGGTGTCCTCGTTCGCCTCGGCCGCCGACCTCGACGCGATGCTCCAGATGGGCATGCTCGAGGGCTACCAGCAGGCCTTCGGCCAGCTCGACCGGGTGCTCGCCGACCTGCGCGAGTGGGCCCTCCGTGCCGGCACCGGGACCGAGGTCCTCGACGACACCCACGTCCGGATCACCCGGGCGTTCGCGGCGCCGCGACACCTGCTCTGGCGGGCGCACACCGAGCCCGACCTGGTGCGCCGGTGGCTGCTCGGCCCCGACGGGTGGGAGATGACGGTGTACGAGAACGACCTGACCCCGGGCGGCGCGTTCCGGCAGGCCTGGGCGCCGACGGGTGACACCGAGGGTGAGCCCTTCGGGTTCGAGGGCGAGAACCTCGTCGTCGAACCGGAACGCCGGATGGTGTCGACCGAACGCATGACCGGGGCGCCCTTCCCGCCGAACACGAACGACCTGCAGTTCGACGAGGACGACGGCGTCACGCTCATGACCCTGCTCGTCACCTACCCGGACCGGGAGCAGCGGGACGCGATCCTCGCGACCGGCATGACGGAGGGCATGGAGGCCAGCTACCAGCGGCTGGAACGCGAGGTCCTGTCCGCAGCGTGACCGACAGACGGACGGGAGGCCCGTGGCGGCGCCGCCACGGGCCTCCCGTCCGTCCCGGTGTCCGGTCTAGGACGCCTCGTAGTGGCGCGCGCCGCCGCGAACGCCCGCGAACCGGAACGGCGCGGTCGTGACGCGCGGACGCTCGACGTCCTCGCTGGTGGCGGCACCCGCGGCGTGGAGCGCGCGGTACGCGTCGACCGTCAGCGGGACCCGTGCCTCGAGCAGCGACCGCACGCGACCCGTACGACGGTGCTCGCGGTAGTCGGGCCGGACGATGCCGGTGATGAGCTCGCCGACGCTGCCCGAGCCGTAGCTGAACAGGCCGAGTCGCTCCCCAGCCAGGTCGTCGTCGAGGTCGAGCAGTGCCGCGAGGCCGATCCAGAGCGACGCCGTGTAGGTGTTGCCGGTCTGCCGGTTGTAGGTGAACCCGATCGCCAGGTCGGCCTCGTCGAAGGTTGCCCCGACGTGCTGCGTGAGCTTGCGGTGCGCCTTGATCGCCATCTTGGTGAAGGGCTGGTGGTGCACGAACCGGGCGATGTCGTCGTACGCCGGGCCGCCCTGTTCCGCCAGGTCGTCCCAGGCGCCGACGAACGCGTTGACGTACGCACTCACCGAGAGCCGCCCGTCGACCAGTGCGGTGGAGCGGTCGTTCGGCCGCCAGAAGTCGTCGACGTCCGCGGTGTAGACACCCGCCGCCGGCTCGACCTCGATCAGGTCGGGGTCGGCGGACACCAGGATCGCGGCGGCACCGGCACCCTGGGTCGGCTCGGCCGGGGTGTCGACGTCGTACCGGGCGACGTCGGCGGCGATGACGAGCACCCGCTCGTGCGGGGCGCGGGCGACGATGCCGAGTGCGAGCTGCACGGCGGCCATCCCGCCGTAGCAGGCCTGCTTCAGCTCGACCACGCGGACGGCCTTCGGCAGCCCGAGCAGGCCGTGCACGTACACACCGGCGGCCTTCGACTGGTCGACGCCGGACTCGGTGGCGAACAGCACCGTTCGGATGCCGTCGACGCCGTGCCGGTCGATGAGCTCCTTCGCTGCGGCGGCGCCCATCGTGACGATGTCCTCGTCGGGCGCGGGCACGCTGAAGGCGTCCTGCCCGATGCCGACGTGGTACTTCGCCGGGTCGACGCCGAGCCGCTCGGCCAGGTCGTCGAGCTCGAGCACGTGGTGGCCGGTCGCGATCGCGATGTCGTGGATGCCGACGCCGGTCATGCCGCACCCCCTGCGGGCTTCGCGCCGCGACGTTCCATGGCGACGTGGGCGGCCATCAGCTCGCCCGGGTTGGTCTGTGCGGCGAGGAGCGAGAGCTCCCCGCACAGGACGGTCGCGGCGCACAGGGCAGCGAGGCGGCGGGCGTTGCCGCCCGGCTCGCGGTCCTCGCGACAGCCGAGGCGCACCAGGGCGTCCTCGACGACGGGCAGGTCACCGCCCTTGCCGTTGCCGACCGTGCCGACGATCAGGTGCGGCAGCGAGGTCGCGAAGTACAGGTCGCCGTCGCGGTCCTCGGCGCTCGTGATGCCCTGCGAGCCCTCGACGATGTTGGCGGCGTCCTGCCCGGTGGCCAGGTAGAAGCCCAGCAGCATGTTCGCGTAGTGCGCGTTCGCCGAGCGGATGGCCCCGGCGATCGTCGACCCGATCAGGTTCTTCGCGATGTTGAGCTCGACGATGCGCGCGGTGCTCGACCGCAGGCGCTTCTCGACGACCTCGCCGGGGATCACGATCTCGGCGATGGTGTTGCGGCCACGGCCACGGATGCCGTTCACGGCGGTGGCCTTCTTGTCGGTGCAGAAGTTGCCCGACACCGAGACGTACCGCAGGCCCGGCTGCCAGTCCAGGATCGCCGGCAGCAGCTTGTCCGCCGCCTGCGTGACCATGTTGTGGCCGGAGGCGTCGCCGGTGGTGAACGCGAAGCGCAGGAACAGCAGGTCCCCGACGATCTCCGGGTGCACTTCGATGAGCTTGGCGAACCGGCTCTGCCCGGACACGATCGCGGCGAGCTCGTCCTGGCGCGCGAGGATCTGGCCCGCGGCGACGTGGGCTGCTGCGGCGCTGTCGGCACGGACGACGACGGAGCGGGTCATGCGCTCGTCGACGACGGTCGCGACGATGCCGTCCTCGACCATGCGCGAGATGCGTGCGCCGCGGCCGACGGACGGCCAGAGCGGCGACTCGTAGGTGGCGAGGGGGACCTCGTGCTCCCCCTGCACGGCGTTGCCGCTGACGCGGATCGGGCCGACCCACTTGGTGGGGATCGGTGTGAGCAGGTCACTCATCGAGGGCTCCTTCTGGTGCTCGCACCGCGACGCTGAGGTGTCTGATGTCGTGCGCCTCCCAGGCGCGGTGGATGCCAGCGGGGTCGGTGTCCGCCGGGACGAGCGCGATGCCGCAGTCGCCGCCGCCGGCCCCGGACGGCTTCGCCGCCCCGCCCGCGGCCTCGACGACGTCGCACAGGGTCGCGAGACGCTCGGTCTCGATCTGCGACCCGACGGACGCACCGAGGCGCTGCAGCAGCCCGCGGGCGCGTCGGAGGGCCCCGAGCGTGCGCGCTGCGTCGCCGGTCTGGAGGCCCGTGGTCAGGTCGTCGACGCAGCTGCGGCTCTCGTCGAGGAACGCCTGGTACCCGCCGTCGCGGTGCCGACGCACCACGTCGACGAGCTTCGTGGTGGACGCGGGCGAGCCGGTCCAGCCGACGAGGAGCTGCAGGTTCTCGGGGGCGGGCAGCCGCTGGACGTCGAAGCCGTCCCAGGCGTCGGCGTCGGTCAGGATCGCGGACACGGCGTGGTCGCCGAGCATCGCGGCGAGGCGCTCGCGGTCGGGGGCGCTGTAGCGCAGCCAGCCGCCGAACGTGCTCGCGGCGAGGTCGCCGCCGGAGGCCCGGGGGTTCACCCGGATGGTGGCGAGCAGCGCGACCTGGAAGCGCTGGCGCTGCGTCAGGCCGATGCCGTAGAACCGGTCGAGAGCGCCGACGGTGGCGACGGTGACCGCGGCCGAGGACCCGAGCCCGAACTTCCGGCCGCTGGCGTCGTCCAGTTGGCTCTCGATGCGCAGGTCGTGGAACCGCGGGGCGATGCCGTGCTCGGCGCGGAGCTTCTCGACCAGGTCGATCGTGGCCATCACGTAGTCGTACGGGTGGCGCTCACGGTCGAGCGCGAGGCCGTCCTCGGCACGGGTCCACGTGAGCGGCAGGTGCCCGTACTCCTCGGAGTGCACGCTGCCCGCGCCGTGGCCCTCGCGCACCTTCGCCGTGATGGCGCGGTCGAGGGCGATCAGGACGGACGGCTGGCCCGGCTCGACGACGGCGTACTCGCCGGCGACGAACAGCTTGCCGTGTGCACGGAACTCGATCACTGCGCGGACTCCTTCTGGTCGGGATTGCTCCCGATCTCTTCGGAGCGGAGCACCCGCGCGGCAGGTCCGGTGCCGGACTCGATGACGTCCCCCAGCGACGCGAGCGCGCCGGCGACCGCCGACCGGTCCTGCGGCTTCGTGAGCACGACGACGTTCGGGCCCGCGTCGGCCGTGGCGTAGGCCTCGGTGCCGCCGGCACGCAGCTCGGCGACGGCGTCGAACACGGCGACGCTGCGGGCGTTGAGGTAGCGGATCGGCGGGAACGCGCCCTCGATCGTCGCGTGCATGCGGAGCGCGTTGCTCTCGGTGATCTCGCCGATGCGGGTGAAGTCACCGGCCGCGCAGGCCGTGAGCATGTCGCCGACGGTCTCGGTCGTCGAGGTCACCCAGGCCGGGTAGAAGGGCGACGTCGCGATGGTGCGGCGCATGGCCTCGCGCGACCCGATCGGCTTCGGGCCGGCGTCGATCGTGACCACGACCATCGCCATCGGCGGGGCCGGGATCGGCTCGGCGAAGGAGCCCTGGTCGTCGCCGGCGTGCCAGACGGCGACACCGCCGGGGATCGAGCGCGTGGCCGAGCCGGAACCGCGACGGGCCAGACGGGACAGGTCCCGTGGCGACAGGTCGAGGCCGTAGGCCGCGGCGGCCGCGGTCGCCAGGGCGGCGAAGCCGGACGCGCTCGATGCCAGCCCGGCACCGGTCGGGACCGTGTTCTCGGACACCACCGATGCCCGCTCGGACGACCCCGCGAGCTCGCGCACCAGGTCGAGGAACCGCTGCACGCGCACCAGCGCACCGTCGTCGACGACGTGACCGTTCAGCGTGAACGCGTCACGGGCCTCCCGTCCGCCGTCCACCGTGACGGTGGTCGTCGTCGGGAACACGTCGAGCCCCATCGAGACGCTGCCCGTGGCGGGCAGCGCGAGCTGCGCGTCCGCCTTCCCCCAGTACTTGACGAGGGCGATGTTGGGGTGCGCGACGGCGGTGGCTGTCAGCAAGCGCGGGCTCCGATCGTGGTGGTCCAGGTGGCTGCGGCCCCTGCGCCGCGGAGTGCGGCCGCGATGCGGTCCGCGTGGTCGTCGTCCGCGGCGAGCGCGAGGACGCACCCGCCCCGCCCGCCGCCGGTGAGCTTCGCGCCGAGGGCGTCCGCATCGCGTGCGGCGTCGACGAGCCGGTCCAGGTCGCCACTCGACACGTCGAGTGTGCTGAGCAGGTCGTGCGCGGCGTCCATGGTGGCACCCAGAGCCTGGGCATCGCCGTCCTCGAGTGTCCCCCGTGCCCGCCGGGCGAGCGCGCCGATCCGGTCGATCACGGCGCCGACACCGACCGGGTCCTGGTCGTGGCGGGCGCGGACGGCTGAGACGGCCTCGCGGGTGTGCCCGGGGACGCCGGTGTCCGCGACGACGAAGGTGAACCGGGCGCCGAGCGTCACGGGTTCGATCCGGCCGGCCTCGAACCAGACCGGCGCGGACGCGACGACGCCCCGGGCGTCCAGGCCGGACGGTCGGCCGTGGGCGACGCGCTCGCACTCCTGGATGAGCTCGTGGTGGGTCTCGACGTCGAGGGTCTCGCCCAGGGCATCGGCGACGGAGGCGGTCACGGCGGCGGCGACCGCGGCACTCGAGCCCATGCCGCGGGCGGTCGGGACCTCGCTGTCGACCCGGACGTGGAAGTGGCGGTCGGTGACCCCGAAGTGGCGCAGGGTCGCGGTGACGGCGGTGACGGTCGGCATCACGGCCGCTGGTGCGAGGTCGAGGGGGCCGGTGTGCACGGTCGACTGCAGGCTGTGACCGGGCTGCTCGGCGTCGGCGGCGACCGGGGTGACCGTCGCCACGACCCGTGCGTCGAGCACCGGCAGGACGAGAGCGGGTGCGCCGTAGACCACGGCGTGCTCACCGATCAGGATCGTCTTGCCGTGGGAGGACGCCGATCCGTTGCCGGGGGTCGTGGTGGTGTCGAGGTCGCTGCTGGTCATCGTGGGTCACGTCAGCCTAACCGCCTCGGCCGTCGGCGTGTTCGTCGTGCGCTGCGGGCGGACCTGGGACGCCGTTCCGGGAGCGTGGCGCACCATCGGGGTCCGCCCACGACGAGGAGCCGCGATGCCGCACGCCCTACGACCGGCCCGACCGCGCCCGGTCCGGCTCGACGAGCTCGCCCGAGCACTCGGTGTCGACGGTCCCGGCGGGGGTGCCGGGCCCTTCGCGGGTGCCGGCGGCGGTGTCGGCCCCGGCGCCGTCCCGGTGGCCGGCCTGGCGCTCGCCACCGACGAACTCCGGCCGGGGATGCTGTTCGCCGCGCTCCCCGGCCGCCTCGCACACGGCGCGCAGTTCGCCGAGGCGGCGCGCAACGCCGGTGCTGCCGCGGTGCTGACGGACCCGGACGGGCAGGCCGCGGCGCGACGGAGCGGGCTGCCGGTCCTCGTCGTCCCGGACGTCCGCGCCCACCTGGGCGCCGTCGCACGGCTCCTCGCCGGCACGGAGTCGCTGCCGTTCCCGCTGTTCGGGGTGACCGGCACGAACGGCAAGACGTCGACGGTGCACCTGCTCGACGCCCTGATGCGCCGGCTCGGGTGGCGGTCGGCGATCAGCAGCACGGTCGAGCGCCGTGTCGACGACGAGTCGCTGCCGAGTGCGCTGACGACACCGGAAGCCCCCGAACTGCACGCGTTCCTGGCACGCGCAGCCGAACGCGGGGTCGACGGAGCCGCCCTCGAGGTGAGTGCGCAGGGCCTCTCCCGTCACCGCACCGACGGCGTCCGGTTCGACGTGGCGGGCTTCACGAACCTGTCACACGACCACCTCGACGACTACGCCGACATGGACGAGTACCTGGCGGCGAAGGCCCTGCTGTTCACGCCCGCTCGGTCGCGCGCCGGCGTGGTGTCACTCGACTCCCCTGCCGGCCGACGGATCGTCGGGCGGGCGACGGTCCCGGTGACGACGATCTCGACCGCCCCCGCGGCCGGGGCCGACTGGACCGTGCTGGTGCGGGAGCAGCGGCCCGACGGCACCCGGTCGACCCTGACCGCACCGGACGGCACGACGATCGACCTCGACCTCCCGCTGCTCGGCGTGCACATGGCGGCGGACGCGGGCCTGGCGGTGGCGATGCTCGCGACCGCGGGCGTGCCGGTGCCCGCCCTGCTCGAGGCGACACGAGGCCGCCTCGACGTCGTCGTGCCCGGGCGGATGGCGGATGCGTCGGCGGCGACCGGGCCCCGTGTCTTCGTGGACTTCGCGCACACCCCCGACGCCTTCGCGAAGAGCCTGGCGGCGGTGCGTGCGTTCGCGCCGGGCCGGGTCGGGATCGTCCTCGGGGCGGACGGCGACCGTGACCCGAGCAAGCGGGCGGCGATGGGAGCGGTGGCGGCCGAGGCCGCTGACGTGGTCGTCGTGGCCGACCACCATCCCCGCTTCGAGGCCCCCGCCCCGATCCGGGCGGCGATCGTCGACGGTGCGCGGGCGAGCGGGCACGACGCGCTGGTCGTCGAGGAGCCGGACCCGGCGCGGGCGATCCGCCGGGCGATCGCCGAGGTCGGTGACGACGGGGTCGTGTACTGGGCCGGTCCGGGCCTGACCGACTACCGGGACGTCCGCGGGGTGCACGTGCCCTACTCGTCGTTCCGGGACGCCCAGGCCGCACTCGCCGAGGCGGGGCACCTGCCCGGCGCTCGCTGTGAGCTCGCCTGCGAACCGTCGATGTAGGTTGCACACAACTCAGTTGCGTGACAGTGTGGACGCATGCCCGTGACCGACGAGATGGTGTGCTTCTCCCTCTACGCGGCGTCCCGCGCCACCACGCAGGCGTACCGCACGATGCTCGAACCCTGGGGCCTGACGTACCCGCAGTACCTGGTGCTCGTCACCCTGTGGGTCGAGGGCGACCAGACCGTCTCGAGCCTCGGAGAACACCTGCAGCTCGACTCCGGCACCCTCTCGCCGCTGCTCCGCCGCATGGAGCAGAGCGACCTGGTCCGCCGCGAGCGCCGCAGCACCGACGAGCGCGTCGTCACGGTGACCGTCGGCGAGCGCGGCCGCGAACTGCGGTCCGAGCTGAGCGGCATCCCCGCGCGCATCGCCGCCGGGATGGGCCTGGCCGACGAACGCGCCGCCGCCGAGCTGATCGCGACGCTGCACCGGCTGACCGAGACGATGCACGCGGCGGCCGATCCCGCTGGCGCCGTTTCGCGCTGAGCGACAGCTCACGCCCACGTGCGCCCGTGAACTGTCGCTGAGCGCGAGAGCACGCAGCACCCCAACGCAGTGCCCACGTCCTGCACGATCCGCCCACAAGGAAGGAACCCCATGGAAGCCCTCTACACCGCCGAGGCCCTGGCCACCGGCGAAGGCCGCAACGGCCACGTCGCCACGAGCGACGGCACGGTCGAGTTCGACCTCGCCATCCCGAAGGAGATGGGTGGCTCCGGCAACGGCGCCAACCCCGAGCAGCTCTTCGCCGCCGGCTACGCCGCCTGCTTCCACTCCGCCCTGCAGGGCGTCGCCCGCAGCCAGAAGGTGAAGATCACCGACTCCTCCGTCGGCGGCCGCGTGTCGATCGGCCCGAACGGCAACGGTGGCTACCAGCTCGCCGTCATGCTCGAGGTCGTCATCCCCGGCCTGGAGCACGACCAGGCCCAGGCCCTCGCCGACGCTGCCCACCAGGTCTGCCCGTACTCGAACGCGACCCGCGGCAACATCGACGTCACCATCGTCGTCTCGGAGGACTGACCCATGAGCACCACCACCCCCACCACCATGCGCGCCGTCGTCCACGAGACGTTCGCCGAGCCCGCCGACGTCCTCGAGGTGCAGGAGCGCCCCGTCCCGACGCCCGGCGCCGGCGAGGTCCTCGTCCGCACGGTCCTCTCCCCCATCCACAACCACGACCTGTGGACCGTCCGCGGCACCTACGGCTTCAAGCCGGAGCTCCCCGCCGCCTCGGGCACCGAGGCACTCGGCGTCGTCGAGGCACTCGGCGAGGGCGTCACGAACCTGCAGGTCGGCCAGCGCGTCGCCGGCGGTGCCTTCGGCGTCTGGGCCGAGTACTACACCGCGAACGCCGCCGGACTCGTGCCGGTGCCGGACGCGATGACCGACGAGGCCGCAGCCCAGCTCGTCTCGATGCCGTTCAGCGCCATCAGCCTGCTGCACTCGCTCGACCTGCACGAGGGCGACTGGATCATCCAGAACGCCGCCAACGGTGCGGTCGGTCGCATGGTCGCCCAGCTCGGTGCCGCCCGCGGCATCAACGTGATCGGACTCGTCCGTCGCGCCGCCGGTGTCGACGAGCTCCGCGAGCAGGGCATCGAGCGCATCGTCGCCACCGACGCCGACGACTGGCAGGACCAGGTCGCCGCGATCACCGGTGGCGCCCCGATCATCGCGGGCGTCGAGTCGGTCGGTGGCAAGGCCGCCGGCGACATCGCTTCGGTGCTGGGCGAGAACGCCACCCTCGTCGTCTTCGGCGCGATGGCGTCGCCGACGCTCGAGATCCCGTCGGGCAAGGTCATCTTCGGCCAGCTCACCGTGAAGGGCTTCTGGGGCTCCGTCGTCAGCAAGACGATGCCGGACGAGACGAAGGGGCAGCTCTTCGGTGAGCTCATCACCCGCGTGCTCGACGGCTCGCTGACGCTCCCCGTCGCCGAGACCTTCGCCTTCGAGCAGGTCCGCGACGCCGTGCGCGCCAGCGACACCGCCGGCCGCGTCGGCAAGGTGCTCCTGCGCCCGTAGCGCGACCACAGAACGGACGGGAGGCCCGGTGCCAGCTGGCACCGGGCCTCCCGTCCGTTCGCTGGTCCGTCACATGGCCTCCTTGATCCCCCGACGCACCAGCCACACGTTCACGGGGTACGAGCAGACGAAGCCGGCCACCATCGCCAGCTGCATCGCCACCCAGAACTCCGGCGAGAAGACGCTCGCGCGTCCGCCGACGAGTGCCGGGAACACGACCAGCTGCCACACCGCCATCAGTCCGTA
This sequence comes from Curtobacterium sp. MCBD17_026, assembly GCF_003234895.2. Classification (NCBI taxonomy): domain Bacteria; kingdom Bacillati; phylum Actinomycetota; class Actinomycetes; order Micrococcales; family Microbacteriaceae; genus Curtobacterium; species Curtobacterium sp. MCBD17_026. The sequence goes on from NZ_CP126281.1 coordinate 2,955,760, forward strand.
CATGCCGACCTGCCACGCGATGATCGACAACGTGTCGGCCTTGAGCGCTGCGACGAGCCCGGCCCGGACGCCGAGGCCCCGCATCGGCGCGATCGCGAAGTACTGGAACGCGATGCCGAGCACGAACGCGATGACGAAGTCGACGATCCACCCGGCGACCATCCGGTCCTGGTAGAGCGTGCCCAGGCCGACCGCCACCCCGACCGCCGGGAACGCCGCGAGCCCGAACTCCCCGATCAGGTCACCGAGTGCGCAGCCGGCACCGCAGTGACTCGTGTCGATCGCGTTGCCCGCCCACCGTCCGTGGACAGGCGCGGTGGCCCGACCCCGGCGCAGGTAGAAGACGAGCCACACGACGCTGCCGAACAGCATCGTGAGCGGCCACACGAACGCCATGACGCGCATCTGCGGCGGGCGGCGCGACGTCGACCGCCACGAACGCCGCGCAGCCCACGGCGATCACGAGCAGCGCGGCGCAGACCAGGGTGACCGGCACCGGGAACGCACCGGCGCTGAGTGCTTCCAGGTCAGCCGCCGATCACGTGGATGCCGTACGCCGCGAAGAACCCGAGGACAGCGATGAGGCCCGTCCAGGGGCCGGTCTTCCGGAAGGCCTCGGGCAGCATGGTGTCCGCGAGCATCGCCAGGATGGCTCCGGCGGCGACGGCGGTCACGGCGCTCTGCACCCCGGCCGGTGCCTGCCCGAGGATCGCGTACCCGCCGAGCGCCGAGAGGGCGCACGCGAGGGCGATGGCGCCCCAGACGGAGAACACGTACCGCGCTCCCCGACCGTTCTCCTTCATGTCGGACGTGCTGGACAGCCCCTCCGGCAGGTTCGAGATGATGACCGCGGCCACGACCGCGATCGACAGCGAGCCGCCCGCGGCGAGCCCGACTCCCTGCACCGCCGTCTCCGGGATGCCGTCGAGCAACGCGCCGAGGGCGATGCCGAGGCCGGTCCCGGATCCCGTCGAGCCGGCCCCGCTGCGCTTCTTCCGTGCACCGCGTCGTTCCAGCAGGACGTCGAGACCGACGTAGACGACCGCCCCGCCGAGGAACCCGGCCATCGCCGTCCAGTACGTGCCGGACCGGGTGGCCTCGGCGACCAGGTCGAAGGAGAGCGCCGAGATGAGGACGCCGGCGCCGAAGGCGGTGATCGTCGCCACGACCGTCCGCGGCACCCGGACGAACCAGGCGATCGCGGCACCGACGACGAGGGCGAGACCGGAGGCCAGACCGGCGCCGGTCGCCAGGAGGAGGGGATGCACGGGTCGAGTGTAGGAACCCGCCGATCCGTGGGCACCAAGGTCGCCCGTCACGCAGGACAGGAGACGTCGGGGGCCCTGGGGCGCCCCGACGTCTCCTGCGTGGTGCGGACTAGCGGCGCGACGCCTTCTCCGGGACGGTGAAGATGTTGCCGGTGGTGACACCCTCCTCGACCTCTTCGAGGGTGCGGCCGCGGCTCTCCGGCACGAACTTCCAGATGAAGAGCAACGCCAGCAGCCCGACGACCCCGAAGCCGAAGAAGGTCCCGGTGATGCCGGTCGCGGCGACGATCGTCGGGAAGTACAGCCCGAGGAACGCGTTCGCGATCCAGAGGCAGAACACCGAGATGCCCATGCCGAGTGCACGGATCTGGGTCGGGAAGATCTCGGACAGGACGACCCACACGGCGATGTTGAGGAAGGTCTGCATCGAGCCGACGAAGGCGACGACCAGGAACAGGATGACCCACGGACGAGCCGGGTTGCCGTCCGGCAGCGCCACCGAGGCGATGCCGATGAGGAAGTGGCAGACGGTCGTCAGCGAGAAGCCGATGATCAGGGTCGTGCGGCGGTTGATCTTCTCCATGTTGTAGATGGCGATGAAGCCACCGATCACGGCGATGACGCCGGGCGCGATGTTGGCGATGAGCGCTGCCGACTGCTCGAAGCCCGACTCGATCAGCACGGTCTGGCCGTAGTACATGATCGAGTTGATGCCGGTGAGCTGCTGCGCGACCCCGAGCCCGGCACCGATGAGCACGATGCGGATGAGCCACTTGTTGCCGAGCAAGGTGCGCCAGCCGCTGATCTTCTGCAGCTTCGCCTCGAGGTCGTTGGTGCGCTTGATGTCGTCGAGTTCGGCGTTCGCCCGCTCCGTCGTGCGGATCTGTCCGAGGACCGAGAGTGCCTCGTCGTTGCGACCCTTCGACGCGAGCCAGCGCGGCGACTCCGGCACGCGGAGCATGCCGACGAACAGCGCGATCGCGGGGAGCGCACAGACGGCCAGCATGACGCGCCACACGCCGTTGCCCTCACCCCACAAGGTGCCGATGAACGCGTTGACCACGAACGCGGCGAGCTGACCGATCACGATCATGAGCTCGTTGCGGCCGGACAGTGACCCGCGGATCTCGTACGGTGCGAGTTCGGCGAGGAACACCGGCACCACCGTGGACGCGCCACCCACCGCGAGGCCGAGGAGCACACGACCGACGACGATGACCTCGAACGTCGGCGCGAACACGCAGATCAGCGTGCCGACGAAGAACGTGACGGCGAGCAGGATGATGGTCTTGCGACGACCCCAGCCGTCGGCGATGCGGCCGCCGAGCATGGCGCCGATCGCGGCACCGAACAACAGCGAGCTGGTGACCACGCCCTCGGTGAAGTTCGTGAGGCCGAGCTCCGCCTTCATCGGGTTCAGGGCACCGTTGATGACACCGGTGTCGTACCCGAAGAGCAACCCGCCGAACGTGGCGACGAGGGCCAGCACGCCGAGTCGTCGGCGGTGCGGCCCGGTCCCCAACGGGGGCAGTGCGACAGTCGGGGCTGTCGGTTTGATGTCGACCATTCGGTGACTCCTTCGTCGGTGATCGCGCTTCATCGCGTGGACCGATCGTAACCCGATTCCATGTCCTGTCAATTGGACATTCTGTCGTGGGGTCGTTTGGATCGGTCCACAGAAGGCCTGATGAGGACGGGAGCGGTCCAACCCGCGGATCGGGCTCAGCGCTCGTCGTCGACGGGGCCGTCGCCCAGCACGTCCCCCAACGAGGCCATGTCGGCACCGTGGTCGGTGTAGCGGCGCACGGTCCGTCGGGCGGCGGCACTCGCGGCACCGGACAGGGCGGGGTTGCGTCGGGCGGCGTCGGCGACGCGTCCGGCGTGCCCCGCGGTGGAGAGCAGCACGTTGGCCAGTGCCCGGGCGTCGCCGCGCTCGGGGACCCCGGTCACGGTCCAGGCCGTGCGGACCTGCGCGTCCGGGGTGACGCCGCGACGGGTGCCCATCCGGTGCCAGTCCGACAGCACGCCCTCGGTGCGCGAGGCCGCTCGGTCTGCCTCGCCTGCGCGTCGGCGTGCGGCGTCGCGGGCGGCGGACTCGCCGTCCGTGCCCTCGACCGTGTCGTACCGGTCGGTGAGCCCGTCGGCCCGGCGGCGGACGCTGTCGGCCCGTTCACGCGCTGCGACGTCGTCACCACCGGCCGCTGCGATGCGGGCGGCGTGCGCGGCGGCAGCCGCGGCGAGGATCTCCGAACGCTCCATGCCCTCGACCGTAGCGGCTCCGACCGACACCGGCGGACCGTCCGGCGCGGTGACGGGGCGCGGCGGCAGGCGCGTTGACGGGGCGCGGCGGCAGGCGCGTTTCACGCTGGGCGACACCTCACGGGCCGCGGGGCGCGTGAGGTGTCGCTGACCGCGAAGCCGGCCCGGCGTCCACCCCCGCGGCCAGCGCACGCACACGACGGACGGGAGGCCCGTGGCGGATCCGCCACGGGCCTCCCGTCCGTCGTGTGGGGGCGTCCGCTACTTCCGCAGCTCCAGGTACTTCGCGATGAGTGCCTTGGTCGACGGGTCCTGCGCGTCGAGCGCAGCCTGGTCGCCCTCGACGGCCGGCGTGACCTGCAGCGCCAGCTGCTTGCCGAGTTCCACACCCCACTGGTCGAACGAGTCGATGCCCCAGATCGTGCCCTCGGTGAACACGATGTGCTCGTACAGAGCGATGAGCTGGCCGAGGACGCTCGGGGTGAGCTCCGGCGCGATGATCGACGTGGTCGGCTTGTTGCCGGGGAACGTGCGCGCCGCGACGATGCCTTCGTCGGTGGTGCCCTCGGCGCGGACCTCGTCGGCGCTCTTGCCGAACGCGAGCGCCTTGGTCTGCGCGAAGAAGTTCGCCAGGAACAGCGTGTGCACGTCGGTGCCGGGCGCGACGCCCTTGCCGTCGCCGGTCTCGTCCTTCAGCGGACGGGCCGGGTTGGCGACCGTGATGAAGTCGGCCGGGATCAGGCGGGTGCCCTGGTGGATGAGCTGGTAGAACGCGTGCTGGCCGTTCGTGCCGGGCTCACCCCAGAAGACCTCGCCGGTCTCGGTGGTGACGGGCGAGCCGTCCCAGCGGACGCGCTTGCCGTTCGACTCCATCGTGAGCTGCTGCAGGTACGCGGCGAAGCGGTGCAGGTACTGCGTGTACGGCAGGACCGCGTGGCTCTGCGCACCGAGGAAGTTCGTGTACCAGACGTTGAGCAGGCCCATCAGGACGGGGACGTTCTGCTCGAGCGGGGTGGTGCGGACGTGCTCGTCGATGGCGTGGAAACCGGCGAGGAACTGCTCCCAGTTCTCCTTGCCGATGGCGATGACGACGCTCGTGCCGATGGCCGAGTCGACCGAGTAGCGGCCGCCCACCCAGTCCCAGAAGCCGAAGGCGTTCTCGGGGTCGATGCCGAACGCCTCGACCTTGTCGAGCGCGGTGGAGACGGCGACGAAGTGCTTGGCGACGGCGTTCTTCTTCTCGTCGTCGGCGGCGTCGGTCAGGCCGAGCTCCTCCCACAGCCACTGGCGGGCGAGGCGTGCGTTCGTCAGGGTCTCGAGCGTGCCGAAGGTCTTCGACGCGACGATGAAGAGCGTGGTCTCGGGGTCCAGGTCGGCGGTCTTCTCGTAGATGTCCGCCGGGTCGATGTTCGAGACGAAGCGGGCCTCGATTCCGGGCTGGACGTAGGGCTTGAGTGCCTCGTAGACCATGACCGGGCCGAGGTCGGAGCCACCGATGCCGATGTTGACGACGGTCTCGATGCGCTTGCCGGTGACACCGGTCCAGGCGCCGCTGCGGACCTGCTCGGCGAAGCCGTAGACCTTGTCGAGCGTGGCGTGCACGTCGGCGTCGACGTCCTGGCCGTCGACGGTCAGGGGCGCCGCCGGCACGAGGCCCTCGGTCGCCTTCGGGCGGCGGAGCGCGGTGTGCAGCACGGCGCGGTCCTCGGTGACGTTGATGTGCTCACCGGCGAGCATCGCCTGGAAGCGCTCGGCGACGCCGGTGTCCTTCGCGACCTGCAGCAGCGCGGCGAGGATCTCGTCGGTCACCAGGCCCTTGGACAGGTCGACGGTCAGGTCGGCCGCCTGGAAGGTGTACTGCTCGGCACGACCGGGGTCGCTGTCGAACCACCCTCGCAGGTCCGGGGTGAAGTCGGCAGCGATGCTGTCGAGCTTCTTCCAGCCTTCGGTCGATGTGGGGTCGACGGGAGCGGATTCGGTCACGGGGTCCTCCTGGATCACCTTCTGGACGTACAGCCCGCGGGTCACGCAGCGCTGCGTCGCGGACCGTCTTCGAGCGTAGTGCGCTCCGGCAGGTGGTGCGCACAGTCGGCCGGGAGGCGCGGCTCGCGTTCGCTGCGCGCGTCACGCCCCCGGGCCGGTCGCGTGCAGGGCCGCGGTCGGCTCGCCGCGTGCAGGGCCGCGGTCGGCTCGCCGGGTTCAGGGCCGCGGTCGGCTCGCCGGGTTCACGGCTGCGGTGCGAAGCGACGCAGGCGCAGGCTGTTCGTCACGACGAAGACCGACGAGAACGCCATCGCCGCACCCGCGAGCACCGGGTTGAGCAGCCCCGCCATCGCGAGCGGGATCGCCGCGACGTTGTACGCGAACGCCCAGAACAGGTTGCCCTTGATGACGCCGAGCGTGGCGCGCGACAGCCGGATGGCGTCGGCCACCACGGTGAGCCGACCGCTCACCACCGTGATGTCGCTGGCCGCGATGGCCGCGTCCGTGCCGGCCCCCATGGCGATGCCGAGGTCGGCCGCGGCGAGCGCGGCGGCGTCGTTCACCCCGTCGCCGACCATCGCGACGCTCCGGCCCTCGGACTGCAGCCGGCGGACGGTCTCGAGCTTCGACGCCGGGGTCGCGCGAGCATGCACCTCGTCGATGCCGACACGGGCGGCGACCGCGTGTGCGGCACCCTCGTTGTCGCCGGTGAGCAGGACCGGGTGCAGGCCGAGCGCCCGGAACCGGGCGATCGCGTCGGCGGCCTCGGGCTTGACGGTGTCCCCGACGACGACCACGCCCAGGGCGCTGCCGTTCCGGGCGACGACGACCGCGGTCGCCCCGGCGGCCTCGGCGCGCTCGACGGCGTCGGACAGCACCGTCGGCAGGGCGATCGACCACGAGTCTGCGAGCCAGCGGGCCGTGCCGACGAGCACGACGTCGCCGTCCACGACGGCCTGCACCCCGGCACCCGCGGTCGCGGTGAACTGCTCGGCCTCGGCCAGGTCGGCGCCTCGGGCACGCGCCGCGGTGGTGACGGCACGGGCAACGGGGTGTTCCGAGCCGTCCTCGACCGCGGCGGCGAGGCGCAGGACGAAGTCCTCGGTCTCGTCGACGGCGGTCACCGACCGCAGGGTCATCGACCCCGTGGTGACGGTGCCGGTCTTGTCCAGCACGACGGTGTCGACCCCGCGGGTGCGCTCGAGCACCTGCGGACCGCCGATCAGGATGCCGAGCTGCGAGCCTCGGCCGGTCCCGACCAGCAGGGCGGTGGGCGTGGCGAGTCCGAGGGCGCACGGGCAGGCGATGATCAGGGTGGCGACGGCCGCGGTGAAGGCCGCGGTGACCGAGCCGCCGAACACGAGCCAGCCGACGAACGCCAGCACGGCGAGCGCGATGACGATCGGCACGAAGACCCCGGACACGCGGTCGGCCAGGCGCTGCACCTCGGCCTTGCCGGTCTGGGCGTCCTCGACCAGGCGACCCATCCGGGCGAGCTCGGTGTCGGCGCCGACGCGGGTGATCGCGACGACGAGCCGGCCGCCGACGTTGATCGTCGCGCCGGTGACCAGGTCGCCCGGGCCGACCTCGACCGGCACGGACTCACCGGTGAGCATGCTGAGGTCGACGGCCGAGGAGCCGTCCTGCACCAGGCCGTCGCTCGGGATCCGCTCGCCGGGTCGCACCACGACGACGTCGCCGACGACGAGGGACGACGCGGGCACGCGGTGTTCGGCACCGTCGCGCAGGACGGTGGCGTCCTTCGCGCCGAGTTCGAGCAGTGCCCGGAGTGCGGCGCCGGACTGCGTCTTCGCACGGGCCTCCATGTACCGGCCGGCGAGGATGAACACCGTCACGGCCGTCGCGACCTCGAGGTACAGGTCGGTGGCCTCGGGGTCCGTGGCCAACCACGAGAACGTCATGTGCATGCCGGTCGTGCCGGCGTCACCGAAGAACAGGGCGTACAGCGACCACCCGAAGGCAGCGAGGACCCCGACGCTCACCAGGGTGTCCATGGTGGCGGCACCATGGCGGGCATTGACCCACGCGGCCCGGTGGAACGGGAGCGCGCCCCAGACCGCGACGGGCGCGGCGAGCGTCAGGGCGAGCCACTGCCAGTTCGGGAACTGCAGGACCGGCACCATCGAGAGCACCACGACGGGCACCGCGAGCACGGCGGACACGACCAGGCGTCGGCGCAGCGGGCCGGTCGGGTCCTCGTCCAGCGCGGGGTCGGCGTCAGCAGCGGCGGGCGGCGCCGGCACCGTGGCGCCGTACCCGGCCGACTCCACCGCGGCGATGAGCGCCTCGGGGTCGGCGGTGCCGTCCGCGGCGACCTGCACCTGCGCCTTCTCGGTGGCGTAGTTGACCGTTGCGGTGACCCCGGGCAGCTTGCCGAGCTTCCGCTCGATGCGGTTCGCGCACGAGGCGCAGGTCATCCCGGTGATGTCGAGTTCGACGGTGCGGTCGGTCACGAGCGCACGACCTCGTACCCCGCCTCGGCGACGGCGGCGCGGAGGGCGTCCGCGTCGACGGGTGCCGCGGAGCTGACGGTGACCTCGGACGACCCGCCGGGGACGAGTCGGACGTCGACGCCCGACACCCCGTCGACCTCGGTGAGCTCCTCGGTGACGCTCATCACGCAGTGTTCGCAGGTCATGCCCTCGACGAGCAGCGTTTCGGTGGTCATGGTGTCTCCTTCTCGGTGGTGGGTCGTCAGGGTCAGGAGCGGACGAGCCGGGCGATCGCCTGGCTGGCCTCGCGCACCTTCTCGTCGGCGCCGTCCCCGCCCTCGGCGACGGCCTCGGCGACGCAGTGCGCCAGGTGGTCCTCGAGCAGCGACAGCGCGACGCGTTCGAGCGCCCGGTTCGCCGCCGAGATCTGGGTCAGGACGTCGATGCAGTACGTCTCGTCCTCGACCATCCGCGCGATGCCGCGCACCTGCCCCTCGGCGCGACGGAGTCGCTTGAGCAGGTCGTCCTTGTCGCCGATGTACCCGACGTGTTCGTGCATGTCCGCCTCCACCGTTCTCAATACGGTACCCCCCTAGGGTATTCCGATCTCGTCCGCGCGCAACCGGTGGCATGATCGGCGGATGGACCCCTCGACGACGAACGGATTCCGCCGGCTGCGGTTCTCCGACGGCGCGGGCTCCGACTACTCGGACATCTTCGAGGCCGAGTACGGCGGCTCGGACTTCGCCTCCGAGACCTTCGCCACCGACGACGCCAGGTACGAGTACACGGTCGTGGGCGACGACGACCTGACGCTCCGCACCATGCGCGCCGAGGGCGGTCGACGCGGCGGGGTCATCGGCGTGCGGGACGACCACGTGGTGTTCTGGCTGACCAAGGGTCGGCTCGAGATGCACTTCGCCGACCGCACCCGCGTCGTCGAACCGGGCAGCCCGTACATCGCGTCGGCATCCGAGGCCTACCGGTTCGAGTCGAGCGGGACCGTCTACAACGGCATCCACGTCGCGGATCGATTCCTGCGGTCCGTCGGACGCGACCTCGGCTACCGCCTGCCCGACGGTCCCCTGCTGTTCGACCAGCAGGACGCGGTCATCGCCCGGCGGGAGCCGCTGCGGCACCTGGTCCGTGAGCTCGGGCCGGCCCTGGTCGACGACCGCGTGCTCGGACCGATGCGGACCGCCCTGAACCGCCGGCTGGCCGTCGTCATCCTCGACACGTTCCCCATCCGCAACCGCGGTGACGACGTGCCCGTGGCGAACCGGCTCCGCGACGCGATCCGGTTCATCGAGCTGCAGGCCGCCGAACGCCCGTCGGTCCCCACGATCGCCGCCGCGTGCGGGCTGAGCCAGCGCGGGCTGCAGGACGACTTCGCCCGCACCCTCGACACCACCCCGCACCGGTTCCTCCGCGACCACCGGCTCGACCGCGTGCGCGAGGAACTGCTGCGCGCGGACCGCGCCGGGGGCACGAACGGATCGACGGGCATCGCCGCGATCGCCCGACGTTGGGGATTCACCAACCCCGGGCGCTTCGCCGAGACCTACCGCGACCGCTTCAGCGAGGACCCGGCCACGACGAAGCGTGCGTCGCTGGCCGCGCGACCGGAGGCCGGCAGGGCCTCGTGGCGGGTCCGGCGAGCGGTCGCGTTCATCGAGCAGCACCTCGACGACGCCCTCACGCTGGACGACATCGCTGCCGCGGCCGGGGTGCTCCCCCGACGCCTGCAGCAGCTCTTCCGCGAGGAGCGCGGCGAGTCCCCGATGGCCTGCGTGCGCGCCATGCGGGCCGCTGCAGAACGCAACGACGCGGCCGGAAACAGCGGAACCGCCTGACGCAACACCCCGGGGGTACACGTGGATCCCCGTGTTTCCGGGGTTCCCTGGATCTCCGCCGAATGCGAGAAGTCGTGTGTGACGAACCTCTTCCACAGCCCGTCTCATCCGTGAACAGCAACCGCTGGGAACGCCCGGCGGGTCAACGGAAGGAACGAACATGGCTGACACCATCACCCCCACCCCGGCCGCCACGGCGACCCGTGCCACCTCGCACGCCGGCACCAGCGGCGTCACCGGCAAGACCGTCATCGACGACACCGTCGTGTCGAAAGTCGCCGGCATCGCCGCCCGCGAGGTCAACGGTGTGCACTCCCTCGGCAACGGCGCAGCCCGTGCCATCGGTGCCCTCCGCGACGCCATCGGCCAGCGTGACTTCGGTCAGGGCGTCAAGGTCGAGGTCGGCGAGAAGCAGGTCGCCGCGGACATCGTGATCGTCGCCGAGTACCCGGTGTCGCTCCAGCAGGTCGCCGACGGCGTCCGTTCCGGTGTCGCCCGAGCCCTCGAGCAGATCGTCGGCATGGAGGTCGCCGAGGTCAACGTGACCATCCAGGACGTCTACATCCCGGGTGACGACGACGACAACGAGGACGAGAAGAAGGAAGCCCGAGTCGCATGAGCAACACGCTGATCGGCGCCCTCATCGGCGCAGTCCTCGCCGTCGTGGCACTGCAGTTCGGGTTCTGGGGCTTCGTGCTCGTGATCGTGTTCGGTGCGATCGGGGCCCTCGTGGCCGCCCTCGCCACCGGGCGCATCGACCGCGGTGCCCTGACCGACGTGCTGACCGGACGCCGGAGCTCCCGGTGAACGCCGGCCCGGACGTCCCGGGCCGCGTCGAGATCACCGCACGCGCGCTCACCTCGCTGGCGCGGGCCGTCGCAGCCGAAGGGCTCGGCGCCCCCGCCAAGCGGGTGCGCGTCGGACTCGGCGACGCTTCGGGAGCACTGTCCCTCGACATCACCGGGCCGATCGCCGCGAGCGACGACATCGTCTCCGGGTCGATCCGGATCGCGGACCAGGTCAAGGGCCGCGTGAGCGACCTGACCGGGCGCCGTGTCGGCAGTGCCCACATCGAACTCACCGGGATCGTGCGCGCGCACGAGTCCCGTGCCCGCTAGGAGGCCATCATGAGCAACGGTTCCGTCGAACGACGCATCCGTCGTCGGAGCGTCCACCGCTCCCGCTCCACAGCAGTGGCGGTGGCCCTCGTGGTGTTCGCCCTGGTGGCCGCCTGGATCGGCACCGAGTCAGTGCTCAGCGCCATCGGACGCCCACCGCTCCTCGCTGACCCGCAGACGGTCGTCGACACGGCGCTCCGCCCGGACGCCGCGTTCGTCACCATCGTCGAGGTCATCGCGGGTGCACTCGTCGTCCTCGGCGTCGTGTTGGTCGTCCTGGCACTCAAGCCCGGTCGCCAGCACCGATCGGTCGTCGAGCACGACCGCGGTGCGGTCGTCATCGACTCCCGCATCGTCGCCTCCACCGCGGCGAACGCCGCCGGCATGGCGGCCGGTGTCCCCGAGGGGAACGCATCCGCCACCGCCCGTGGCCGTTCCACCGAGGTCCGCATCGTCCCCGTCACCGGCGTACCGGTCGACGAGGCGAACGTCCGCGCCGCAGTCGTGGAGCGCCTGAGCGGTCTCGACGAGCGCTTCGGCCGACGCGTCCGCGTCCGGGTCGAGGAGAAGGGAACCCTCGCATGACCAAGAGCAACCGGACCCTCAACCGGATCATCCTGTTCGTCCTCGGCCTCGTCGCCGTCGTCGTCGGGATCGCGATGGGGGCGGGCGTGCTGCCCGCCGTCCAGGACGCCGTCAAGCCGTACGTCGACCTCCCCCGCAGCCTCGACGTTCCCGCGTCGGCGCTGTGGGTCGTCGCCGGGGCCGCGGCCCTCGTGATCGTGCTGTCGCTCGTGTGGGTGTTCACCCGCGGTGGTGGTGGCACGTCCGTCGCCGTCCGGGAGCACTCGGGCGACGACGCCGTCACGATCAACGTTGCACTCGTGCGGGACGTCGTCGAACACGAACTCGCGGGTGTCCGCGACGTGGTCGGCTCCCGTGTCGACACCTACCTCGTCCGCCGGCAGCGCGCCGCACGGATCCGTGTCGCGGTCCGCCGCGGCGGGGACGCCGTCACCGTGCTCGACGCCGTCGACCGAGCCGTCGCGGTCCTCGACCGCACCCTCGGCCGTCCGGTCCCGGTGCTCGTGCACCTGACCGGCGGTACCCGCTCCGCGCTCGCGAAGTCGACCCGCGTCCACTGACACCCGTCAGCCGGACGCACCCCGGGCCTCCCGGCCCACCACCACACCACACCGGGCGCACCGCCCACCCACGAAAGGACCCGTCATGGGACTCGACGACAAGATCAAGAACGCCGCTCAGGACCTCGCCGGCAAGGCGAAGGAAGCCGTCGGCAACCTGACCAACGACGACTCCAAGGTCGCCGAGGGCAAGAAGGACCAGGCAGCTGCGAGCGCGAAGCAGACCGGCGAGGACGTCAAGGACGTCTTCAAGAAGTAGGTCGCCCGACCGCATCGGGGCCCCCGTCGAACGGGTGCCCCGATGCGTCCCCGCGCAGATCCCGAACGAGGAGGAACCATGCAGCACGACCCGAACGCGCACACGCAGGTCACCGAGGTAGCCCTGCCCGCAGAACTGACGGAGCCGTTGCCCGACGACGCGAGCACTGTCACGATCGTCGCCCGGATCGCAGCGGAGACCGCACTCGGCGTGCCCGGTGTGCACCGCCTCGGCGGGATCGCCGCCCGTGCAGCCGACCAGCTCCGCAAGCAGCTCGGCCGGAGCGCCGGCACCGCCGGTGTGCAGGTCGACGAGGACGACGGCGCGCTCGGCGTGCAGGTCTCCATCGTCGTCAGCTACCCGGCGCCGGTGCTGCACGTCGCCGACGAGGTGCGGAAGCAGGTGACCGCCGCGACGCGGCAGCTGTCCGAGCTCCCGACGAGCGTGGACGTCCGAGTCCTCGACGTGCACGGCCCCTTCGACGACGAGCAGTCACGCCTGGGCCGCGCGACCGAGGCCGCGACCGACGCCGTCAAGCAGGCCGGCGAGACCACCGGCGACGCCGTCAAGCAGGCCGCCGAGACCACGGCGGACGCGACGAAGCGCGCTGCCGCAGCGACCGCCGACGTGACCAAGCGCACCGCGGACGCGACCGCCGACGCGGCGGAGCGCGCAGCGGATGCCACGGCTGACGCGTCGAAGCGCGCAGCCGACGCCACCGCCGAGACCACGAAGGGCGTCGTCGAGACCGCCGCCGACACCACCGAGGACGTGCGTGACGCCGCCGCCGAGTCGCTCGCCCGGGCGTCGGAGCAGGCCGCGGACGCCGCAGCCGATGCGGCCGCCGCTGCTGAGGACGCCGCATCCGCTGCTGCCGACTCCGCCGACGCGGCCGAGACCGACGCAGCACGGCACCGCCGAGAGCAGCCGTGACCACCGCCTGGTCCGGGAACCGCCGGGCGAAGCTCCGTCGCCCCCGCCCGCGCGGCGTCTGGATCGCCTCGGGCATCGGCGTGGTGCTGGTCCTCGGCACCGCACTCGGGGCGTTCCTGCCCCTCGTCGGCTTCCTCGGCGGCGTCACCGCGACCACCTCGGGACTCGTGCCGTTCCCGTTCGTGCGGGTGGCACTCGCCACGGTCGCGGGGTCGTTGGTCGTCCTCGCGCTGCTCGTCCTCGCCTTCACGCGACGACACACCGCGACCGCAGCCTCGGCCGTCGTGCTCGCCGTCCTCGTGGCCGTCGCCGTCACGATCGTCCCGATCGTCCTCGTCGCCATCGGGTCAGCAGACCGCGCCGGTGACGTCTGGCCGATCGTCGCCGACCTCTGGCAACGCTTCACCGCTTGACACGCCGGCACCTGCACCGCCGCCCGCCCGCAGGGCCCGCACGGAGCTCCGCGAGGAGATCGCCGAGTCCGCCGAGCGCGCGGATGGCGCTCCCACATCACCATCGGATCACGACACGGACGACTCGTGTCGTGATCCGTGTCAGGTTCGGCCTCTTCACGACATTGTCGTAGTGAAGGGAGCACCGTGGACAACACCGCAGAAGACGACGCCGGCCTCGCACGGCGCCTCGCCTCGGGGGACAGAGCAGCACTCGCGACGGCGTTCGACCGGTTCGCGCCGACGCTGACCCGGTACGCATGGGCGATCGCGGGGAGCAAGCAGGACGTCGAAGAGCTGGTCCAGGACACATTCCTGACGCTCTGGCAGCGAGCCGACGGTCTGCAGCTCCCGACCGGCACACTCCTGCCGTGGCTGCTGGTGGTGTGCCGCAACCACGCCAAGAACCTGGGACGGCGCAACCAGAAGCACGCCGGCGACGAGCTCCCCTTCGACCTCGCCGCCCCCGCTGACACCACCGAGGCATCCGAGCAGCTCCGCTGGGTCCGCGCCGAGATCGCCGCACTGCCGGAGACTGATCGCCGGATCTGCGAACTCTGCCTGCTGCAGGGGTACTCCTACGCCGAAGCCGCACAACTGCTCGGACTCAGCGTCGGGGCGGTCACCCAGCGGGTCTCCCGGTCCCGCCGACGACTCAGGAAGGCGGTGACGCACGATGAACACTGAACCTCCCCAGGGAGACGACCTGCAGCGCATGCTCGTCTCGATGAAGCAGAACGTCCTCGAGCGGGCCACCCCTCGCCCGAAGCGACGAGGCCGCCGGGCAGGCATCGCGATCGGTGTCGTCGGGGTGCTGCTGCTCGGTGCTGCCGGCGGCGGGGTCGCGCTCGGCCTCATCCCGACGTCGATCACCACCGCGCCCGCCCCCACCGCGACGACGACACCCGAGCCGTCGCCGACCGAGACCTCGTCCGGGGCCCCGGTCGTGGGCGGCCCGACGCCCACGACGAACCCGACGCCGACGCCGACGCCGACGTCGACCCGGCCGCCGTACTCGCTGTCGGATCCGGACACCTGGACGATCTCCGGCAGCGAGGTGGGGCCCATCGCCTTCGGCAGTCCGGTCTCGGGTGAACTCGACGAGGTGGCGGACGCCTACCCGGGCACAGTGGAAGGCGTTTGCCCGAACCCGAACGTGTCGAACTTCCGCCGGGACGGGTCTGCTGCGTTGACCGTCGTCGCGGTGGACGGGCTCGTGTGGGGCGTCTACATCTCGGGCTTCTCGGGGGAGGACGTCGACGCACCGACGACCGCGGAGGGACTCGGTGTCGGCAGCACGTTGGACGAGCTCCGCGCGGCGTACCCGGACTTGACGTCGGTCGATTCCGTCTACTACTCGGAGGAAGAAGGGTCGGGGTTGTGGACGATCGAGCGCGACGGTCGTCACATCACGTTCGAGCTCGGTGGGCAGGCTTCGACCGTCGGCGGCGTCTGGGTGAGCTCGCAGGCGGAAGTCCCGTACGAGTTCTGCGGGTGACGTCGCCGGACCGGAGGCGCGGATCACGTGAGCCGATCGGCTCGCGTGATCCGCGCCTCCGGTCCGCTACCCTCGCGACGTGAAGCGTCTCTCCCCCGGCCAGCGCTGGGTCATCGGTCTCGGCGCGTTCGCGCTCGTCTGCCTCGTCGTCGGCATCATCGCCATCGCCGTCGGGATCGGCAACGGCGCCGCCACCTGCGTCGACGTCGAGGACGACGGGTTGCAGTACGCGTGCCCCGGTGACACCAGCAGCATCCTGTGGGGCAGCGTCCTCGCCGTCGTCGGACTGCTCCACCTCGGACTCACCGGGCTCGCGGGGGCACTCGTCTGGACCTCGACGCCGACGATCGGTCCGAAGCCGGTCCGGCGACCCGAGCACCTGCCCGGCCAGACCCAGCGGGTGTTCTCCTACGGCACGCTCCAGCAGCCCCTCGTGCAGGAGTCACTGTTCGGCGAGCACGTCCCGACCACCCCGGACTCCCTGCCCGGCTGGCGGGTCGACCGGGTGACGATCACCGACCCGGACGTCATCCGGACGAGCGGCTCGGACCAGCACCCGATCCTGCGCCGCGGTACTGCTGACGACGTCGTCGAGGGAGTGGCCCTGTCCCTCGGGTACGAGTGGCAGCTCCGCGCGGTCGACGCGTACGAGGTCGCCGACTACCAGCGCGTGCGGGTCACACTCGCCTCGGGTTGGACGGCCTGGGTCTACGTCGCCGCCGACGACGCCTGAGCCGCCGCCGCCGCTGCCCCTGCCGCTGTCGCCGCCGCCGCCAGTCGCTCGAGCCCCTCGTCGATCGACACCGACGCGGTCCACCGCAGATCCCGCCGGGTCCGCCGCTGGTCGAACCAGTGCGCCGTCGACAGCTGTTCGGCCAGGAACCGGGTCATCGGCGGTTCGTCCTCGCCTGGTCGGACGCGCCAGACGGCCTCGACCACGGACCCCGCTGCCCGGGCGACAACGGCCGGCACGTGCCACTGCGGGGGCCGGACGCCCGACGCCGTGCAGATGCCGGCGAGCAGGTCGGCGACGGGTCGGGGCTCACCGTTCGTGACCACGTAGGCGTTGCCGTGCACGCCGTCGTCCGTGACGTGTTCGAGTGCCGCGACCATGGCCGTCGCGGCGTTGTCGACGTAGAGCGTGTCGATGAGCGCAGCGCCGGAGTCGAGCAGCGGGAGCCGTCCGGCTCGGGCACGCTCGACGATCCGTCCGACGAGCTGTGTGTCGCCCGGACCCCACACCAGGTGCGGCCGGACCGCCACGACGGCGAAGTCCGGGGCGTCGGCATCGAGTGCCAACAGCTCCGCCGCGGCCTTGGTGCGGGCGTAGTCACCACGCGCACGGGACGGCTCGGCCGGACCGGCATCGGCCCCGACGAGCGACGAACCGGTGTGCGCGACCGACGGCGACGACACGAAGACGAAGCGCCCGACGCCGGCGGCACGGGCGGCCCCCAGCAGTGACCGGGTTCCCTCGACGTTGACCCGGGCGAAGTCGGCCGGGTCCCCGGCGAGCGACACCTTCGCGGCCAGGTGCACGACCGCCTCGACCCCGTCGACCGCGCGGGCGATCGCAGCGTCGTCCGTCATCGTCCCGGCGACGTCCTGCACGCCCGACACTCCGGAGGGACGGCGTTGGAAGGTCCGGACCTCGTGCCCGGCGTCCCGCACCGCAGCGGCGGTGGCCTGCCCGAGGAACCCGCTGGCCCCGGTGACCAGGACCTTCACGGGCGCACCATCCGTCCGCCGTCTCGAACCGCGGCGGGTCGGAGATTCGTGCTGAGCGACAGGTCACGCGTCTGACGGCCCGCGAAGTGTCGGTGAGCGCGTGAGGTCATGCCGGACGCGCCCTTCACGGGCGCACCATCCGTCCACCGGACAGCACCGAGCCGGCCCAGCGTGAGAGCCGGGTGCGGTCGACCTTGGAGTTGTGCCGGATGTCGGTCGGCAGCACGGGCACGACGAGCACCGCGGCGAGCGGCACTCCGGCGGCGGCACGGACCGCTGCCGCGAGCGACGGCGACGCCAACCCGGGCCGGCGCACGGCCGGGTCGGTCTCGACGACGGCCACCACCTGCTGGGTGCCGATCGGCCCGATGCCCGCGACCCCGGCACGTCCGACACCGTCGACGCCCTCGATCCGCTGCTCCGGCCCCACCGGCGTGACGACCCCGCTCGGGGTGGTGAGCACGTGCTGCAGCCGGCCCTCGACCCAGATCCGTCCCGCGGCGTCCAGGTGCCCGACGTCCCCGGTGCGGTGCCCGCGCGGGTCGTCGACGCCGAGGCGCGAGACCCGGTCGGTGCGCCAGAGCCGGTCGTAGTGGTCGCGCACGTGGGGCGCCGCGACGACGATCTCGCCGGTGACCCCGGGCTCGTCCGTCAGGGCTCCGGTCGAGCGCCCGGAACCGCCGAGCGGCGCGATGCGGACGCGGACGTTCGCTGCCGGCACCCCGACGCAGATCCCCTCGTCATCGGACCGGCCGGCGGCACGGACCCCGTCCAGGTCGACGTCCGTCATGAGCAGCCCCTCGGTCATGCCGTAGGGGGTGTGCGCGCTGGCGTTCGGCATCAGCTCGGTCGCCGCGGTGAGCAGCGCAGCCGAGACCGGAGCCCCGGCCGACAGGAACAGCCGCACGCCCTTCAGTGCCTGGCGGTCGGCGTCGGTGAGCTCCGACGCGGTCACGACGACGTTCGCCAGTGCCGCCGGCGACAGGAACACCACGGTGGCGTCAGCCGCGGCGACCGAGGCCGCGACCGCCTTCGCCGTCAGGGTGCGCGGCGCGGTGACGTCCATGTCGGGCGCGACCGACCGTGCCCCGAGGGCCGGGCCGAGCAGCGCGAACGGTGCGAACCCGGCGACGAGGCCGGTGCCGACACCGACGTCGTACTGGGTGGCCAGGGCGTCCCGGACGGCGCTGAGCTGCCCGTGCGTGTACACGACGCCCTTCGCCGGCCCGGTCGATCCCGAGGTGAAGAGCACGGCCGCGGGTGCGTCCGACGACGGTGCCGCCGGCAGCGCGGTGCCGTGGGCGAGACGGCGGGCACCGCGGCGGGCGACGTCGACGAGCGTGTGTTCCACACGCAGCGCCTTCCGTGCCGGCGCGGGCAACGAGACCGTCGCGATGCGTCGCCCCGGCCAGCCGAGGGCGCGCGCGGCACCGAGCCCGGGCAGCGCGCCGATGATCCAGTCCGGTCGGGCTCCGCGGACGGCCCGGGTCAGGCCGCCGAGTCCGAGTCCGGCGTCCGCGACGACGACGACCGCCCCGATCCGCACGCAGGCGTACAGGACGGCGGTCAGGTCGGCGCCGGGGGTCACCAGGAGCGAGACACGGTCGCCGCTCCGGACGCCCAGGTCGTCGAGTCCGGCGGCGATCTCGTCGACCCGTCGGGCGAGCAGCCGCCACGTGATCGTGCGGGGGCCACCGGCGGCGGCCATCTCCACCAGCGCGGGTTCGTCGCTGTCACGCAGCTCGTCGAGCCGCGCCCAGAGCGGCGGGGTCGCCTGTGCGGGCTGGCCCGGGTCCACGACGTCGGACTGGAGGCCCGTGGGGGCCTGAGCAGGACGGCCACCGTCCGGCAGGCGGTCACCGAGCCAGTCGAACACCGCACCCGCGACGTCGGCGTCATCAGGCAGCAGGTGCCCGGCGCCCTCGAACCGGTGGACGTCGGCGTGCGGCACGCGTTCGGTCAGGTCGTCCAGGTAGCGCTCGAGGAACACCGGGTCGCGCGGACCCCAGAGCAGGAGCACCGGCACGTCGAGCGCGGCGACCCCGGCGGCGATGCGGTCGAGTTCGGCGGCACTCCGGTGCCGGGCGTCGACGGGGATGTCCCCGACGAAGCCGCCGATGCCACCGCGTCGGGCGGCACCGCGGTAGGGCGCCCGGTAGCCGTCGGCTGTGGCCCGCTCGAGCTTCGGGTGCGCGATGGCCAGGGTGGTCTCCAGGAACGCCGGGGTCACGACCGTCGCGCGGCCGAGCATCCCCGGACCGAGGGCGAGCCGCAGCGGTGCCGGGATCGGGGCGTCGTCGGGCTGGTGCACGGCGGTGTTGCACGTCATCGCGGCGGCCAGGACGTCCGGGTGGTCGACCGCCCAACCGAGCGACACCACACCACCCCAGTCGTGGCCGAGGGTGACGATCGGTCCGGCCAGCCCGAGTTCGTCGGTCAGGGCTCCGAGGTCCGCGACGCGCTGCGCCAGTCCCCGCTCGACGCCGGTGCGCTCCGAGAAGCCCATGTCGAGCTGGTCGACGGCGACCACGCGCCAGGCCGGTCCGCCGGCCCGGGCGACCTCGAGCGAGGTGCGGAGCACCGACCGCCACAGGTACGACCAGGTCGGGTTGCCGTGCACGCAGAGGATCGTGCCGACTGGTTCCACGCCGAGCGCGGCCAGGGAACCGGCCGTGTCCAGGAGGTGCCAGGTGCGCGCGGCGCGATCTGTGCCTCTCCCCACCGGCACGGCCGGCCCGCCGCTGGCGCGTCGCTCCGGAACCGGCGGCGTGGGCCCAGTCCGCTCTGCGGACCACGCGGGAACCGTGACCAGACGCGACCAGGCCGGGTCGAGGCCGGGCAGGGAGGGCGGCTGCGTCGCCGGAGCCGTGCTCGCGGCGACGCGGGGCAGCCGGGACCTCACCAGTGGAGTTCCATCATCGCCGTGTTGATGCCGGAGCCGACGCCGCCCAGGAACACGCGGTCACCGCGACGGATCCCACCGGAGGCGACCTCGTCGGCGAGGGTGATCGGGATCGACGCGGGGCCGACGTTGCCGAACCGCTGGTACGTGGTGGGGACCTTGGCGCGCGGGATGCCGATCGCCTCGACGAAGGCGTTGGTGTGCACGTCGGAGACCTGGTGCAGCACGTAGCGGTCCATGTCGGCCCAGTCGAAGTGGGCTCGGGCCTCGGTCCAGGCGGCGACGACGAGCTCCATGCCGCCCTTGAGCAGCATCTTCGCGTCCGTGAACATGCCGTCGACGCTGCCGACGCACAGGTCGTACCACTGGGTCGCCGCGCGGGTGACGCCGCCGACGATCCGGTGGCCTTCGGGGTGCAGGTCCGCCGGGCCGAGCACGGCCGCCGCGGCACCGGACCCGAGGGTCAGGCTGGCGAACTCGCTCATGAAGTCCTTGCGGTTCCGGCCGCCCTGGTTCAGGCGGTCGATGGTGTTGAGCTGCACCTGGTCGGCGTCCTCGCCGTCGACGACGAGGGCGTACTTGATCTGCCCGGAGTCGATCATGCCCGCGGCGACGCTCATGGCGTTCACGAAGCCCAGGCAGGCGTTCGCGATGTCGAAGTTGATGGCGGACGACGGCAGCCCGAGGCCGTGGTGCAGGCGGACGGCCACCGACGGCTCGAGGTGCGGGCGCGTCACCGAGGTGTTGATGAGCAGCCCGATCTCGTCCGGACGGACACCGGCTTCGGCCATGGCACGACGGCCGGCGTCGATCGCAGCGTCCTGGAAGGTCTGACCCTCACCCCAGTTGCGACGCTCGATGACCCCGGCGACGCGCTCGAGCAGTCCCATCGGCAGACGGAGCCGACGGAGGACCCCTCGGAGCTTGGCCTCGATGTCGGCCGAGGTCGTCACACGCTCCGCAGTGGTGGTCGCCACAGAGAGCAGTGAGACGTTCCGGTGCTTCGCCGTGGCGTTGCCGGGCTGCTCCGGTTCACTGCTCGATGCCTGGTCGACCGGCCGTTCCGTCATGATCGTCACCGACACATACTTCCGCATCTGGCCTGTGTGCGCGATCCGGATGCGCTGGACGGCCCGTTTCAGACGTCCTTCGGCAGCTTCCGCACCTTCGCGCGCCGCTTGCGGCGCTCCGGGATCATCGACCGCATCTCCTCGAGCTTGCCGAAGCAGAGCAGGCGGTCCCCCGGCTCGAGGGCGACGCCACTGCGCGGGTTCGGGATGACGTTCGAGCCGCGGTGCAGCGTGAGGACCGTGATGTCGCGGTCCCAGAGCCCGGACTCCTTGATCGTCTTGCCGACCAGGTCGGCGTTGGTGTGCACGAGGAGCTCGGCGACGCCGTAGCCGGTCGAGACGGACAGCCGCTGGCGGACGTCGATCTCGGGGAACGCGACCTGGTTCGCGATGAAGTCGACGATCGCACCGGCGATGTCGAGGCCGGTGGCGCGCTCGACGCCCTCGAGCCCTGGCGACGAGTTGACCTCCATCACGAGCGGCCCGTCGTTGCCCTCGAGCATGTCGACGCCGGCGACCTTGAGGCCCATGATCTGCGCCGAGCGCACCGCCACGGCCTCGTACTCGGGCGAGAGCGTGACCTTCTCGACGGTGCCGCCGCGGTGCACGTTCGATCGGAACTCGTCGCCCGAGGCGGTCCGGCGCATGGCGGCCACGACCCGGTCGCCGACGACGAGGGCCCGGATGTCCCGACCGCGGCTCTCGGCGATGAACCGCTGGATCAGGACGTTCTGCTTGGTGGAGTGCAGGGTCTCGACGATCGACTCGGCGACCTTCGCCTCGGGTGCCAGGATCACGCCGATGCCCTGCGTGCCCTCGAGGAGCTTGATGACGACGGGCGCGCCGCCGACCCGTTCGATCGCCCCGCGCACGTCGTTGCGGCCGGCCACGAAGGTCGTCGCCGGCATGCCGATGTCGTGCCGCGACAGGATCTGGTTCGCCCGCAGCTTGTCGCGCGAGTTCGTGATGCCGTTCGCCGTGTTCGGCGTGTAGACGTCCATCTGCTCGAACTGCCGCACCACCGCGGTGCCGTAGTAGGTGATCGAGTTGCCGATGCGCGGCAGCACGGCGTCGTAGTCGCTCAGCAGCTTGCCGCGGTAGAGCAGGTCCGGGTCGTCGCCGGACAGGTCGATCGCGAAGCGCAGGGTGTTGAGCACCTTGACCTCGTGACCGCGGTCGAGTGCCGCTGCGCGGAGGCGCTGGGTCGAGTACGCCTGGGGCGCGCGCGACAGGATGGCGAGTTTCATCGAGGGGTTCTCCGCTGGGTCGGATCGACGGCGACGCTCCATCAAAGCATGCGGACGTGGCCGCGGAGCATGCGACAGGATGGGCACATGGCCCGAGCTCCGAAGTCCTCCGACAGCGGGCTCGTCGTCGCCGGGTGGCGTGAGTGGGCGGGACTGCCGGACCTCGGCGTGCCGTGGATCAAGGTGAAGCTCGACACCGGCGCTCGGAGCTCCGCGTTGCACGCCTTCGACCTCGAGGAACTGCCCGGCGAGCGGGTCCGGTTCTCGCTCCACCCCTGGCAGGACACCGATGCCGACGCCACCACCATCGAGTGCGACGTGCACGACCGCCGCATCGTCCGCAGCTCGACCGGGCACACCCAGGAGCGCATCGTCGTCCGCACGCGGGTCGCGTTGGCCGGGCAGGTCGTCGAGTCCGAGGTCACCTTGAGCAACCGGGACCAGATGGGGTTCCGGATGCTCGTCGGTCGCGAGGCGCTCCGGCAGGGCTTCCTCGTCGATCCTGCACGGTCCTTCATGGCCGGGCGGGCTCCGAAGGAGATCCGGCGCCGCAACCGCGGTCGCGCCTGAGCGCTCGGCCGAGCGGCACGGGCCGTGGGGTGACGGTCAACGGCCTGGAGGCGCGGCGCGGGGCCGCCACGGGCCTCCTGTCCGCCTCGACGCGCGTCCCGGGCGCGGGTGGCGTCCCGGGCGCGGGTCGCGTCAGGCCCGGGGCATCGTTCCGTCCGGGGTGGTGTGTTCCCGGATGAGGGACGCGGCGACGGACCGTGCCGTCGTCGTGTCGAGCGCGGGGTCGCGCAACCGCATCGCAAGGTAACCGGAGACGATGAGGAGCAGCTGATCGGCGAGCGCGTCGGCACGGGGACCGACCACCGGCACCGCCTGCGCCACGAGCCGCCGGCGCAGGGTGTTGGTCTCGAGGTCCAGGACCTGTCGGACCTCGGCGGGGGCGTCGGCGTACTCGGCGGCGGTGCCGAGGAAGGCGCACCAGCGGGAGCCCGTGGGCGTCGAGCGGTAGTCGTCGAGGGCGTCGAACACCGCCAGCAGTCGGCCCAGGTCGTCACGCTCGGCGGCGACCGCGCGGTCCCAGGTGGCGATCCAGTCCTCGTGGCGACGGGTGAGGGCAGCCGCCACGAGCGCTTCCTTGCTCGCGTAGCCGCGGTACAGCGTGGCCGTCGAGACCCCGGCCCGTTCGAGGACGGCGTCGATCGGGGTGGCGGCGATGCCCTGCGAGAAGAAGAGCTCCTCGGCGGCGTCGAGCAGCCGTTGCTCGGTCCCTGGGCGCATCACCATGAGAGCACCCTAGGCTCTGAAAAGTGAAACGATCGTTTTCGTTACGACATCGACTGCTCCTCGTGAGCGGACTCGGCCTGATCGCCGCCACCTACGGCCTGGTGCGCCTGGCGTACGGGCTGTTCCTGCCCGACGTGCAGCGCGACCTGGGGCTCCGGTCCGACGCCGCCGGGTGGGTCTCGTCGGGCGCCTCGGCGCTGTACTGCGTCGGTGCGGTGGCCGGGTTCCTGCTCGCCGCGCGGATGCCCCGGGTGCTCGTCGCGGTCGCGACCCTGGTGGCGGGGGCCGGTGCGATCGCCATGGCGACGGCCGGTGGGTCGCTGGCGTTCGGCGTCAGCGCCGTGCTCGCGTCGGCGGGTGCCGGACTCGCGTCCCCCGCTCTCGTGCGGATCGTCGCGGCGCAGGTGCCCCAGGGGCTGCAGGGCCGCGCGCAGGCGATCGTGAACGCCGGCACCGGCCCCGGGCTCGTGGGCGCCGGCGTGCTCGCACTCGTGCTGCTGCCCGACTGGCGGACGGCCTGGGCGGTGTCCGGGGTGTTCGCCCTGGCCGTCGGAGCCCTGTTGCTCGTGGTGTCACGCGGCGGGGCTGCTGCGTCCCGGTCACCGCTGCCCGGCGCTCCGTGGTTCGTCGCGCACCGAGGGGTCCTCGTGCTGGCGCTGCTGTTCGGGGCCGGGTCCGCCGTCGTCTGGACCTACGGACGTTCGGCGCTGGTGGAGGCCGGCGCGTCGGTCGTCGTCTCGGTGTCGGCCTGGATCGCGCTCGGGATCGGTGGAGCCGCCGTCGTGGTCACCGCGCGTTGGACGAACGGGCTGCGCGCCCGGACGCTCTGGGCGCTCACGGCGGGTTCGGTCGCCGTCGCCGTCGTGGTGCTGGGGGCAGCGCCGCAGTCGACGGTCGCGGCACTGCTGGCGTGTGCCGTGTTCGGCTGGGGCTACACGGCGGCGACCGGCGCCCTGATCGCGTGGACGACCGAGATCGACAACGAGCGGTCGTCGGCGGGCACCTCGATGCTGTTCGTCGCACTCGTGCTCGGGCAGGCCGTCGGT
The DNA here is from genome assembly GCF_003234895.2 of Curtobacterium sp. MCBD17_026. Classification (NCBI taxonomy): domain Bacteria; kingdom Bacillati; phylum Actinomycetota; class Actinomycetes; order Micrococcales; family Microbacteriaceae; genus Curtobacterium; species Curtobacterium sp. MCBD17_026. The sequence goes on from NZ_CP126281.1 coordinate 2,980,267, forward strand.
GCGGCGGCTGCCGGAGCGCTCGTCGGTGCGATCGGGTTCGTCGCGACGTTCGTGGTCGGGGCGGTCGTGACCGCGGCGAGCGCCGTCCCCGCGGTGGTCCGTCGGCCGGGTGGGGTCCGTGCCGTCAGAGCAGCGGGCGGAGCTCGATCTTCCGGTTGCACGCCTGCGACGCCTGGTGCGCCACCCGGGCAGCCGTCTCGGCGTCCGGGAGGTCCATGACCCAGAACCCGGCGACGTACTCGTCGGAGTTGCTGGCGAACCCCGCCGTGGCGGACCCGGTCGTCGCTGGCCCGGTCGTCGCTGGCCCGGTCCTCGTGTCGGCCGCGCCCCCGCGGGCGTCGACCACGGTGGCGTCGGCCGGTGCGGAGACCCCGGCGGCGAACACGATCGCGTCGGCCATCCGCTCGTTGAAGGCGTCGACCGCGGCGGCTTCGGCGTCGGTAGCGGAGTACGTGTCGCCGACGGCGGCGGCCTGGCCGTCGTCGATGACGTTGACGAGGAACTGCATCGCGTCTCCCCTGCTCGTTGGCGGGAGGCTACTCCTGACCGGGGGCACCCAGTAGCGTTTCCTGCATGGGGACGACGGCGGAGTGGTCGCGACTGCCGGTGGGGCAGCACGAGTACCGGCAGGACACGGTGCTCGCGGTGGTGCTGGCCGGTGGGCTCGCCGTCACGACGTTCCTGTACGGGTCGGCTGGCACCTACGGCGACGACCAGGCCTCCTGGTGGGTCTCCGCGCTGATGATCGTCGCGAACGCGGCCCCGATCGCGTTCCGCCGGCGGTTCCCGATGTCGGTGGCCCTGGTGTCGGCGGTGGCGTTCGCCGCGACGCAGTTGCTCCAGGTGCCCGAGGTCTTCCTCGTCAACTTCACGCTCTTCATCGCGCTCTACACGGTGGGCGCGTGGTGCTCGGATCGGGTGCGGGCCGAAGCGGTGCGCTGGGTCGTCATCGGCGGCATGTTCGCGTGGCTGTTCGTCGCGATCTCGTTCGGGTGGGCGTCACCGAACGCGCTCCCGAACGACACGGACTCGCCGGTGGCGCCCTACGTCGCCATCTCGCTGCTGAACATCGTCATCAACGTGATCTACTTCGGCGCCGCCTGGTACGCCGGCAACCGGGCCTGGGCCTCCGCGGTCGCACGACACGAGCTCGCCGAACGCACCGCCGAACTCGCCGCCGAGCGGGAGCGCTCAGCGGCCCAGGCCGTCACGATCGAGCGGGTACGGATCGCCCGCGAGCTGCACGACGTGGTCGCCCACCACGTCTCGCTGATGGGCGTGCAGGCGGGTGCGGCACGGCGCGTGATCGACCGCGACCCGGCGCAGGCGACGGCGTCGCTCGGGGTGGTCGAGGAGAGCGCCCGCACCGCGGTGGAGGAACTCCGGCGGATGCTCGGGACCCTGCGCTCCGACGACGACGCGGGCGGCCTGGGGGCGGCCGGTGGCGACGGCCCGAGCACCGAGGGCATCACGCGGATCGCCGAACTGGCCGAGTCCGCCCGGGTGGCCGGCCACCCCGCCGAGTACGTCGTCGTGGGCGACGAGCGCCCGGTGCCGCCGACGGTGGCCGCGGTGGCGTACCGGATCGTGCAGGAAGCGGTGACGAACATCCTCAAGCACGCCGGCCCGACCGCCCGCGCCGACGTCCGGCTGCGGTACCTGGACGACGGCGTCGAGGTGGAGGTCACGGACGACGGGCTCGGTGCCCGTGCCGCCCGGAGCACCTCCGGCAGCGGCCTCGGACACGTCGGGATGCGGGAACGCGTCGCCGCCGTGGACGGACGGATCGAGATCGGGCCACGAGCCCGAGGAGGCTACCTGGTGCGCGCATGGCTGCCGACGACGTGAACGGAACGACCGACCTGACGATCGTGCTGGCCGACGATCAGGAGCTCGTCCGCGCCGGGTTCCGCGTGATCCTGGAGTCCGAGCCGGGGTTCCGCGTGGTCGGCGAAGCCTCGGACGGCGCGCGTGCGGTCGAGGCCGTGCAGGAGCTCCGCCCGGACGTGGTCTGCCTCGACGTGCAGATGCCCGGCGTCGACGGGCTCGAGGCGGCACGGCGGATCGCGGCGCTGCCGGATCCGCCGGCGGTGCTCATCCTCACCACGTTCGACAGCGACGACGCGCTGTTCCAGGCGCTCGAGGCGGGGGCGAGCGGGTTCCTGTTGAAGAACGCCTCCCCCGAGCGGCTGATCGACGCGGTCCGGACCGTCGCCGCCGGGGACGCCCTGCTCGCGCCGGACGTCACGCGCCGGGTGATCAGCCGGGCGACGGCGTCGGCTGCGGCGCAGCCCCCGGCGACCACCACGACCACGACACCCGCCACGACGGGCGAGGACGCACTCGCCGCCGCCGGGCTCACCGAGCGGGAGACCGAGGTGCTGCGGCTGCTCGCCCGAGGTCTGAGCAACGCGGAGATCGCCGCCGAGCTCTACGTCGGGGACGCCACCGTGAAGACCCACGTGTCGAACGTGCTCCAGAAACTCGCACTGCGCGACCGGATCCAGGCCGTCGTCTGGGCGTTCGAGCACGGCGTCGCCGGCTGACCGAGCGCAACTCGTCGACCGGCTGCCGCCGCGAAGTCCGACTTTCCACGACTCGATCGACGCGTGCAACGTCGGAAGATGCACACGCATCGCATGTGGGTGCAAGTTCCGACAGAACGTGAGTCGATCGACGCGTGGAACGTCGGAACATGCACACGCATCCGTCCTGGAGGCACGGCACGGCGCGACCCGCCCGCCCTCCTCCCCCACGCGGTGGAGCCGGGCACCCACCCGAGTCCCGCCTGACGGCGGAGGCGGGGCGTGCCTCCCGGCCAATAGCGTCGGACGCAGCGACGACCAGCGTCGCGACGAAGGGGAACGACATGCTCACCATCGAAGGGGTGACCAAGCACTTCGGTGACCGCCGGGTGCTCGACGACGTGGGGTTCACGGTCGGCAGCGGACGCCTCACCGGGTTCGTCGGCGGCAACGGCGCCGGCAAGACCACCACCATGCGCATCATGCTCGGTGTCCTGCAAGCCGACGCCGGCACGGTCTCGATCGACGGCACCACGGTCCGGCCCGCCGACCGCCGCCGCTTCGGCTACATGCCCGAGGAACGCGGCCTGTACCCGAAGATGCCGGTGGCCGAGCAGATCACCTACCTGGCCCGGCTGCACGGCGTCGACAAGCGCGCCGCGACGAGCCGCACCGGCGAGCTGCTCGAACGCCTCGAACTCACCGCACACGCCGGCGACCCCGTCGAGAAGCTCTCGCTCGGCAACCAGCAGCGCGTCCAGATCGCGGCGGCGCTCGCCCACGACCCCGAGGTGCTCGTGCTCGACGAGCCCTTCTCGGGCCTCGACCCGATGGCCGTCGACACCGTGCTCGGCGTGCTGCGCGAGACCGCTGCCCGGGGCGTCCCGGTGCTGTTCTCGAGCCACCAGCTCGACGTGGTCGAGCGGCTCTGCGACGACGTCGTCGTCATCGCCGGTGGCACGATCCGCGCCGCCGGCCCGCAGGAGGAACTCCGCAAGCAGGCCGGTCCGGCCGCCTGGGAGCTGCTGGTCGACGGGGACGTCGCCTGGCTCCGCGACGAGCCGGGTGTGGCCGTGCGCGAGTTCGACGGCGGGTACGCGGTCTTCGAGGCCGACGCCGCCACCGCCCAGCGTGTCCTGCAGCGGGCCGTCCAGCACGGCACCGTCGGGTCGTTCTCACCGCGGGTGCCGCGGCTCAGCGAGGTCTTCCGGGAGGTCGTCCGATGAACAACTCCTTCGTGCAGGCCGTGCGGCTCGTCTCCGCACGTGAGATCCAGGCACGCATCCGCAGCAAGGCCTTCGTGGTCTCGGCGCTCATCCTGATCGGCATGGTCGTCGCGTCGATCGTCGTCGGCGGGATCGTGAGCAAGGCCACCGCCGACGACACCATCCCGGTCGCGGTCGTCGATGGCGTCTCGCTGCCGACCACCAGTGGGCTCGACGTCACGAAGTCGGCATCGGTCGACGACGCCGAACGGCTGGTGACGACGGGCGACGTCGACGCGGCGATCGTGCCGTCGGACGACCCGCTCGGCTACAAGGTCGTCGGACTCGACGAGGCCCCGTCCGAGGTCGTCTCGGCGTTGAGCGTCACCCCGCGCATCGAGCTGCTCGACCCGGACGCACTCCCGGGTGGGCTGGTCTACCTCATCGCCATCGCGTTCGGCGTCGTGTACTTCGCGTCGGCGGTGACGTTCGGCCAGTCCATCGCGCAGAGTGTCGTCGAGGAGAAGTCGACACGGGTGGTCGAGATCCTGATGTCCGCGATCCCGGCCCGGGCGCTGCTCGCCGGAAAGGTGCTCGGCAACAGCATCATGGCCTTCGCCCAGATCGTCGCGGTGGCCGTCGCCGCCATCGTCACGTTGGCGGTGACCGGGCAGGACAACATGTTCGCGATGCTCGGCCCGAGCATCCTGTGGTTCATCGGCTTCTTCGCGATCGGGTTCGTGCTCCTGGCGTCGCTGTTCGCCGCGGCGGCCGTGCTCGTCTCCCGCCAGGAGGACGTCGGCAGCGTCACCACCCCGGTGATGATGCTGGTGATGATCCCGTACTTCCTGATCATCGTCGCGTACGACAACCCGACGATCCTCGGCATCATGTCGTACGTGCCGTTCAGCGCCCCGATCGGCATGCCCATGCGGATCTTCCTGGGGACGGCCGAGTGGTGGGAGCCGATCCTCTCGCTCCTCATCGTCGCCGCTTCGGTCGTCGCGGTCGTCGTCATCGGCGCCCGCGTCTACGAGAACGCCCTGCTCCGCACCGGAAGTCGCGTGAAGCTGTCCGAGGCACTGCGCGGCTGACGCCGCCGGCGCGGCAGGCACGGCAGACCCGGCCAGGAGGCCCGTCCCACGTGAGCAGATCCGCTCACGCAGGACGGGCCTCCCGTCGTCAGTCCGTGCGCACCGAGAAGACGTCGCCCGGTTGGCAGCCGAGCACCTCGCACAGTCGGGTGAGGGTGGAGAACCGGATAGCGCGAGCCCGGTTGTTCTTGAGCACCGAGAGGTTGACAACGGTCACACCGACGCGGTCGGCGAGTTCGGTCAGTGTCATCCCCCGCGCGGCCAGCAGGTCGTCGAGGTGACAGACGACCGCGTGGCCGTCCTCCTGTTCCGGGGGCATCAGACCAGCCCGGCCTGGTCCTGCACCATCCGCTGCGAGGCGGTGAGCGCGAACCGGAAGCAGACGACGACGAGCAGGCCGAGGTACACGGGCAGGAACTGGTGGTCCACCACCGGTGTGGGCAGGTACCCGTCCCAGCCGAGGCCGGACACCACCCAGTTCCACCCCATGCGGCGGACGAACGACGGCAGGAACCCGGCGGCCAGCACCGCGCCGGCGAGCCAGTCGAGGATCCGGGTGGTCGAGCGGTCGAAGAGCCCGCCGCGCGAGATCTTCCAGGCCACCGCCGCGACCAGGGCGATGAGGGCGCTGACGAGCAGGACCTCCAGGGCGTCGCCGACGCGGATGTACCCGATCGCACCACCTGGCACGTCGGCGATCGGCGCCCGGAGCACGAGCTGGTCGGACGTCACCGTCGCACCACCCGGAGGCTGCGGGACGGCACTGGTCTCACGGATCCGGATCGGCACCGCCACCGTGCCCGAGGTGATCGAGTGGACGAGCAGGTCGACGTACCGCCACACGACGATCGCGATGCCGATCGCGCACGAGACGACGTAGGCCAGGTAGGAGTTCCGCCCGCGGGGCGGTTCGTAGACGGGTGTGGTCATGACTGTCTCCCTGTCGATCATCGATACCATCGAATTTCGATGCAACGATAAACGATATGGAGGACCTCGGCAAGCCCTACAGCAGACCGAAGGCCGCCTGCATGCCCAGGCTCGTCCCCGCCACCAGGACCCAGAGCGCGATGCCGAGCAGCATCGGTCGGAACCCGGCACGGCGGAGCGCGGCGAAGTCCGTCGAGCAGCCGATCGCGGCGAGCGCCACCGTGATGAGGAACGAGGCGGCCGTCGCGAACTCCGGCGCCACGGACGCGGGCAGGGCCCCGACCGTCCGGAGCAGCACCACCACGAGGAACCCGATCAGGAACCACGGCACCAACCGGAACACCCGGAACCAGCGGCCCGGCCCCGAGGCGGGGGCGAGCTGCTCGCGGGAGGCGCGGCGGGCCTCCAGTCCGGCCAGCCCGATGACGATCGGGATGATCATCAGGGTGCGCACCAGCTTCACGACGACCGCGGTGTCGGTCGCCTGGCGGCCGTAGACCGTCGCCGTGGCGACGACGGACGACGTGTCGTTCACGGCGGTGCCCGCGAAGACGCCGAAGGCGTGCTGACTGAGGCCCAGAGCGTGCCCGAGCAGCGGGAAGGCGAAGACGGCCGCGATGTTGCAGAGGAAGATCGTGGACATCGCGTAGGCGACGTCCGCACTGACCGCGCCGATGACGGGTGTCACGGCGGCGATCGCCGAGGCACCGCAGATGCCGGTCCCGACGCCGATCAGGGTGCGGAGCGCGCCCGAGACCCGGAGCAGTCGGCCGATCCCCCAAGCGGCCACCAGGCAGACGACGAGCGTCGCGAGCATCACCGGCAGGGTCTCACCGCCGATGCGCAGGACCTCACCGATGGACAGCTGCGCGCCGAGCAGGACCACCGCGAACTGCAGCACCCGGCTGGACGAGAACTTCACCCCGGGAGCCAGTGCGGCGAGTGAGCCACCGGTGCGACGCCGGACGAGCCACCCCAGGACGGCACCGATCATGACGGCGGGGACGGGACCACCGACCACGGGGACGACACGGCCGACGAGAGTGGCGACGATGCCGATCGCCACGGCGAGGGCGACACCGGGGACGGCGGCACGGACGGACTGCATGGGAACAGCATGTCGCGCTCGCGGACGATCCGTGGCCGTGACGGGCAGGACGGCACGGTGGAGTACTGCGACTCCCGCGGCCAGCGCGCCGACTTCGGCGTATGGATCACCACGACCGACAGTGACGACGTGGTCGTGCAGCCGCGATCTGCCCTCGGGCGGGGTGTCCCCCGTCATCTCGACGCGGCCGGTCTCGCCGTTCCAGGTGAAGGTCGCGGTGGTGCCGTCCGAGGCGTCCGCATTGGCCTCGTCCGCCTTGACGCATGGTCCCCGGGCTGTGCCCCTTTGGCCGCTACAAAAGTATGCCTATTCAAGCGCCGTGAGCCTGATTCCCGCCCGCGTGCTGCGACACTGCTCCCATGCGGGGGATGCACCAGGACGCGATCGAGGTCGCGGACGACAGGATCGACGGACCTCACGGACCGGTCCCCATCCGGCGGTACCGACCGGCGGAGCAGAGCGGCGGCACGGGGTCCCCGACCCTGGTCTGGGTGCACGGTGGCGGGTTCTTCCGGGGCGACCTCGAGCTGCCCGAGTCCGACGCCGTCGCACGGGCACTCGCCGAGCGCGGCCTGCCGGTCGTGACCGTCGACTACCGCCTCGGACCGCTGCCCGGACTGCCCTGGCTCGGCCGGGGCGGACCGCGAGGGCGACGACGGGCACCGCACGCGCGGGACGAGACCGTCGCCGTGCTCCGCCACCTGCACGACGAGGCACCGTCCGGCCTGCTGCTCGGCGGCGCGAGCGCCGGTGCGTGCCTGGCGGCGTCCGCGGTCGCGAGCGCCCCGCCGCTGGCCGGCCTCGTGCTGACCTACGGGTTCTTCCACGCCCGACTCCCCCGTGACCCGGCGGTGCGGCGACTCGTCCGAGGGCACCGGCGGCTCACGCACGCGCCGCTGCTGCTCGACCTGAGCAACCGGGCGTACGCGGGCGGCCGCCCCGCTGCGGTCTACCCGGCGTCCGACGACCTCGGCGGGTTCCCCCGCGCCCTGGTGATCGACGCCGAGCGGGACGTCATGCGCGCCTCGGGCGAGCGCTTCGCGGACGAGCTCGAGACCGCGGGCATCGAAGTCGAACGACACGTCCTGCCGGACAGCCGTCACGCGTTCCTCAACAGACCCGGCACGAGGGACTTCGGCGCCACGATCGAACGCATCGCGGAGTGGGCCGTCCGGACCCCCATCCGCTGAACGCTCACCCGTCTGCGAACGGTGGACATCCGGGAACGGCACGCCCGCCGCGGACGTACTCTGGAAACGGAAGCAACGGCGGTTCCGAATCCCCTTCGCCACGCTCCCTGCCGTGGCGCCTCACCACCGTGACGAAGAGTTCCATCGTGACCGAACACCTCATCGAGTACGTCGCCCGCGACCGCACGGGCATCACCGCCGTCGTGACACCGACCGGTGTCATCGACGTGGACACTGTGATCCAGCACATCCGCGCCGGCCACGCGGGGTACTACGTGGCTGCCGACTCGTGGAAGCGCACGCCGGTCCGGAGCATGTCCTTCATCGGCGGGACCTACCTGTTCGCGAACTGGGACGGGTCGAAGCGGAACATGCTGCACGACTTGGCGTTCCGCTCGCCGACCCGCTCGATCGAGACCACTCACGAACCGGAGTCGCGGTTCTCGCGGTTCCTCGACGCATTGTTCGGCAAGCGCACACCGCAGCTCTGAACCACGCCACCCCTGCCCGTCACCGCGCCCGCGGAGCCGGGCACGTGCGGTGGAGGTGACCGTCCGGAGGCGCGAGATGCGTCGCGGGCGCGGGTCGCGCCTCCAGGCGGTCGCGTCGGTCAGCGGACCGACTTGACGGGCAGGATCACGAGGGCACCGAGGATGACGGCGACGCCGGCACCCCAGAGCATGAGCGTGTAGTTCTGGCCACCACCGATGCCGAGCAGGAACAGGCCGACGGCGGGAGCGAGCGACTGCGGCAGGGCGTTCGCGATGTTGATGACACCGAGGTCCTTGCCGGGGCGCTCCGGGTCGGGCAGCACGTCGACGATCAGGGCGGTGTCGATCGCGGCGTAGATGCCGAAGGCGAAGCCGAGGACGATCTCGGCGAAGTAGAACCCGCCGACGCTGTCGACGTGGGCCAGGATCACCAGGCCGACGGCGGTCATGGCCGTCGAACCCCAGACGAAGACCTTGCGACGCTGGATCCGGTCGGACACCCAGCCGGAGACGGCGGCACTGACGAGCAGGGCGATCGTGTAGAGGAGCACGCCGAACGCCACGACCCCGACCGCTTCGGCCTGCGGGAGTCCGATGCGGTCCTGCATGTAGAGGAGTCGGTACGTCGTGAACATGAACGTGCCGAAGGTGATGAGGAAGCGGCCCCACCAGGCGAGCCCGAAGTCGCGGTGCTTGATCGGGTTCGTCCAGAACGAGCTGATCAGGTTGATCCAGCTGAAGGGCTTGACCGGCGTCGTCGGCAGGTCGTCACGGGCGACGACCGAGTAGACGAGGACCGCGACGATCGCCAGGACGCCCGGTGCGATGAAGAGCAGCGGCAGGTTGCCGACCAGGTACACGGCCAGGTAGAGCCCGGCCAGGATCGCGATGTTCTGCGCCAGGGCGATGACGCTCGACGCCTTGCCGCGCTGGAACTCCGGCACGTTGTCGGCGAAGCTCGCCGTGAGCGTGGACAGGACGGCGTTGGCGGAGACCTGCGCCAGCACCCAGGCCAGGGTGAGCTGGAGCACGTCGGGCGAGAACGCGAGCCAGGCGAGGGAACCGACGAAGACGACGACACCGCCGACCATCCAGGGGCGACGACGACCCCACCGCGTCCGGGTGCGGTCGGAGAGCGCGCCGAACAGGGGGTTGGCGAACAGGGCGCCGAGCGCTCCGAACGGCAGGACCGAGCCGACGACGGTCTCGGGGCTCGTCGGGTTCAGCTCCGTCGCCTTGATCGACATGCTCACGAAGACGGGGGTGAGCAGGGCGACGAACAGACCGAACTGGGCGAAGCTGAGGCCCCAGAGGTACCCCCGACCCACCCGGACGGTGCTGACGGACTGCGTGATGCCCTCGACCGAGAACGCCCGGGACGCCGCGGCGTCCGTGGCGGTGGCTCCGGCGGCTGCGGTGACCGCTGGGGACGCGGTCCCGGCGATGCCCCGCGTGGGTTCTTCCTTCGACGTCGGTGTCGACATGACTCCTCCTTGAGTCACAGGGGGCTTCGGCGCCCGCTGAATCCCTAGTGCTGCTAGGTGATCGGGACTGTAGCACCGGAAACCTCGTGCCGGAAGGTTTTGTAGCGCATGTTTCGTCGGGTGCTGACGGACGTGGTGCTGACGCAAAACGACACCGCCGCTGTCGGAGGACAACGACGGTGTCGTTCTGCATCGACCCGCAGGCCGGAAGGAGCCGTTAGTGCTCGCCGTCCTCTTCCGGGTTGAAGTGCGAGTCGTCACCCGTGTGGCCCGCGGCCAGGCCGTCGGGGTTGTTCGGGATGGTGTTGTCGTCGCCGAGGCCGCCCGGCTTCTCGGTGCCCTCGGAGTCGTTCTTCGGGGCGTCGTGCGTGTTGTCACTGTCGGTCATGAGCTGCTCCAGTGCAGAGATCGATCCGGCAGCACTGCCGCCGGTGGTACTGAGGACTCGGACAGTACGTGGCGCACCTCGGAAACCGCCGTCCGGTCGGAGGCAGCGGGTGACAGGGACCGGGGCGATCGGTAGATTGTTCAACAACCCGCGAGGACAGGGAGCACCCGTGACCACGATCGACCTGAACAGCGACCTGGGCGAGGGCTTCGGCGCCTGGGCCATGGGCGACGACGCCGCGATGCTCGACGTCGTCTCGAGCGCCAACGTCGCGTGCGGGTTCCACGCCGGCGACCCGACGATCATGCTCGCCACCGCCCGCGCCGCCGCCGAGCGCGGGGTGGCGGTCGGCGCACACCTGGCCTACCGCGACCTGATCGGGTTCGGCCGCCGCCCCGTGCACGTCACGCCCGACGAGCTGTACGCCGACGTCGTGCACCAGCTCGGCGCGATGGCCGCCACGGCGCACGTCGCCGGCACGGCCGTCACCTACGTCAAGCCGCACGGCGCCCTGTACAACACCGCCTGCGCTGACCCGGTGCAGGCCGAGGCCGTCGTCCGAGCCGTGGCCGACGTCGACCCGTCCCTCGCCGTGCTCGCGCTGCCCGGGTCGGAGCTGCTGCTGGCGGCCGAGCGCCACGGGCTCCGCGCGGTGAGCGAGTCCTTCGCCGACCGCGCCTACGAACCCGACGGTTCACTGGTGTCACGGAAGCAGCCGGGGTCGGTGCTGCACGACCCGGACGAGGTCGCAGCGCGGGTGCTCCGCATGGTCACCGACGGCGTCGCGACCGCCGTCGACGGGTCCGAGATGGCCGTGCGTGCCGACTCGGTCTGCGTGCACGGCGACTCCCCCGACGCGGTCGCGATGGCCCGAGCCATCCGAGCGCTGCTGACCGAGCACGGCGTGACGATCGCTCCCTTCGCACCGTCCCCGCCGCTCGCACCGTGACGGGTCCCGAGGTCCGCTCCGCGGGCGGCAGCGCACTCCTGGCCACGTTCGAGTCCCTCGCCGACGTCGTCGCCTTCCGCGCCGGGCTCGCGCAGGCCGCCCTGCCGGGGCTGACCGAGATCGTCTCCGGCGCCCGGACACTGCTGCTCCGGTTCGACCCGACCACGACGGACGCCGGCCGGCTCCGCGCCGAGCTCACGCAGGTCAGCCCGGTCAGCGCAGCGCTCGAAGCACACGACGCCGAACCGCTCGTCATCCCCGTCACGTACGACGGCGAGGACCTCGACACCGTCACCGAGCTGACCGGCATGCGGCGGGACGAGCTCGTGGCATGGCACACCGGGCAGCTCTGGACGAGTGCGTTCTGCGGCTTCGCGCCCGGCTTCAGCTACCTCACCGGCAGTGCTCGACCGCTCGACCTGCCCCGCCGCAGCACCGCCCGCACGGCGGTCCCGAGCGGGGCCGTCGCGGTGGCCGGCGAGTTCAGCGCCGTCTACCCGAGGACCTCGCCCGGCGGCTGGCAGCTCATCGGTCGCACCGACGTGCCGATGTGGTCGCTCGAACGCACACCCCCGGCGCTCGCGCCCGCCGGCACGCTCGTCCGCTTCGTCGTGGCGAGTGCGGGATGAGCGCGCTGACCGTCGTGCAGGTCGGCTACGGCGCGACCACGCAGGACCTCGGGCGCCCGGGCTTCAGCGACATGGGCCTCGGCGCGGCCGGGGCCGCCGACCGCGGCTCCGCGGCGCTCGCCAACCGACTGGTCGGCAACCGTCCCGACGCGGCCGTCCTGGAGGCCCTGCTCGGCTCCGTCACGCTCCACGCAGACGCGTACGTGGTCGCGGCCACCACCGGCGCGGCCTGCCCCGTCGAGGTCGAGCGGGCGGACGGGTCGGTCCGGGGTGCGGCCTCGCACGAGGTGCTGCTCCTGGCCCCGGGCGACACGCTCCGGATCGGCACCGCGACCGTGGGCCTGCGCGCCTACGTCGCGGTCCTCGGGGGCTTCGCGGTCGACCCGGTGCTCGGCAGTCGCTCGTGGGACTCCCTCGCGCGCCTCGGTCCGCCGCCGCTGTCGGCCGGTGACGTCCTGCCCGTCGGTGACGCCCGGGTGTCGTGGCCGATCGTCGACGCGGTGCCGCAGCCCGAGCCGCGGTGGCCCGACGAGCCGGTCGTGCTCGACGTGGTGCCCGGACCGCGCGACGACTGGTTCACCCCGGAGTGGCGTGCGACCCTGACCGGTCAGGACTTCTCCGTCAGTGCGGACAGCGACCGCGTGGGGGTCCGCACCACGGCCGAGACGCCGCTCGTCCGCTCCGTGGCACGCGAGCTGCCGAGCGAGGGCGTCGAGACCGGTTCACTGCAGGTGCCGCCCGAGGGTTTCCCCGTGCTGTTCCTCGCCGACCACCCGGTGACCGGCGGGTACCCGGTCGTCGCGGTCCTGACACCGTCGTCGATCGACCTCGCTGCACAGCTCCGTCCGGGCGATCCGCTCCGGTTCCGGATCGTCGACTGACCGACCCGGAACAAGCGCAGGGGGTCAGGGGTTGGCTTGGACACCGCTGACGAAAGGTTCCCCATGTCGATGACCGTCCTGCTCGAGGTCCAGTTCCAGAGCGATGCCCCCTCCGACGCACTCCAGGGTGCGATCCGCGAGACGCTCGAACAGACGGCGTCGTTCCACGGCCTGGAGTCGCTCGAGGTCCTGGTCGACGACGAGGACCCGGCGCGCATGGTCGTCGTCGAGTCGTGGACGACCGCCGAGGACCACGACACCTACGTGGCCTGGCGCGCGACGCCGGAGGGCGCTCCGGCGATGGCACCGTTCCTCGCCGCGACACCGGTCACCCGCACCTTCGCGCGGACCCTCCCGCTCGACTGAGGCGACGCCGACGCCGACGCCGACGCCGGTGCCGCTGCAGGACGGCGGCGCGATGGCTCAGATCGCGTCGTCGTCGGTGACGAGCGGCACCGGTCGGTCGTCGTCGGGGAGCAGTTCGTCGTCCGCGTCGTCGACCACCGGCAGGTCGTCGGGGTCGAGCACGGTCGGCTCCGGTTCGTAGTCGGTCTCCTGCGCCTCGCGGAAGTCGTCGAGGGTCTCGTCGTCCTTCGGATCGCTCATGGCCCCGAAGGTACCTCCGGATCCTCGTTGTGTCCGGAGACGACCGACCTTCCGACGAACGATCAGCGGGCTGCTTGCTCCCGGGCCTCCATGGCATCCCACGCGAAGCTCGCCAGCCAGTGGGTGGAGTAGTACTCCTCGCCCACGCTCGCCGCGAGCCCGGAGGCCAGCAGCCGATCGGCCGCGTCGTCGAGCAGGTCGGCGATCCCGGTGTCGTCCGGGGCCCCGGCGCGGAGTGCGTCCGCGATGCGCCGGGCCGAGCCCGCCCGCGACAGGTCGAGCCCGAACAGGTGCACCTGCTGCGGGTCGTTCTCGTCACGGACCACCGTCGACCGCAGGATCACGTCGCCCGGCTGCACCGCGGCGAAGAAGCCGCGCGCCCACGTGGCGAACTCCGTGGCGGGAAGCACCGCACGCATCAGGTCGGCTTCGGCGAGGCCCGCGGACAGGAAGTCGTGCCCGCTCCGCTCCCAGGCGAACGGCCACCCGGCGTCCGCGCCGAACCAGTCCTTCGCAGCCCCCTCGACCGCAGCCGCCAGGGCCGGACGGTCGAGCGACCGGGCGGCCTCGAGCACGAGCAGCAACCCGAACGCCGAGTTCGAGTGCACGCCGTGCCGGACCGGGTGCGCGGCGCCGTCGATCCACCGGACGACCAGGTCTTCGAGGACGTCGACGACGGGCGCGAACCCCGGTGCCAGCGCCCGGACCGCGGGCGCCTCGGACGCTGACACCTCGGCGGCGAGCCGTGCGAGCCAGGCCCAGCCGTAGGGGCGCTCGTAGTGCGGCGTCTCACGCAGGTAGGCCGCCTCGGTCGCGAGGTGATCCGTCGTGAGGTGCGCCTGCAGGATCGAGGTGAGCCGGGCCTCCAGGTCGGTGGGCAGGCCGTGCGCGACCAGGCGCGCCGCGAGCCAGTGCATGTGCACCGACGAGTGCCAGTCGTACGACGTGGCGAAGGCGGGGTGGAGCTCGACGGGCAGGGCTCGGTCGTCCGGTCCGGACGTCGCGTGGTGCGCGGCGTAGGGGTACTCGCGGGTCGTGTTGTCCGCGGCGACGGCCGCGAAGCGGTCGGCCCAGGCGGCCCGGGTCAGGTCGATCGGGGCGGCATCAGAATGCGACAAGGTACATGACTCCCATGTTGACGACGAGCAGGATGGCGGCGGTGGGGATCTGCGCCTTGATCGGGCCGTACTTGTCCCGCATCTCGAGCAGGGCGGCCGGCACCAGGTTGAAGTTCGCCGCCATCGGGGTGACGAGCGTGCCGCAGAAGCCGGAGAGCATGCCGATCGCGAAGATCGCGGCGGGGTTGCCGTCGAAGCCCTGCACCAGGACGGGCCAGCCGATCGCGGCCGTCATGATCGGGAAGGCGGCGAAGGCGTTGCCCATGATGATCGTGAACAGGGCCATGCCCAGGCAGTAGATGACCACGGCGGCGAGCAGCGAGCCGTCGGGCAGCACCGACTTGATGATCGTGCCGACGGCGTCACCGACCCCCGCCTGGGTGAAGACGATGCCGAGCGTCGAGAGCATCTGCGGCAGCAGCGCCGCCCAGCCGATCGCCTGCAGCAGGCGACCGCCCTCGCGGATCGGAGTGGCGATCTTCGGCGGGCGCAGGACGAACACGGCCACGACGACGGCGAGCACCGAACCGATGCCCAGGCCGGTCAGGGTCGCGCTGCCCTCGGCGAGGAGCGGTTCGCCACCGAACGAGACGAGCGGGCCGAGCGTCGCGACCAGCACGGCGACCACCGGCACCACGAGGGCCGGGATGAAGAGCCGGTTGCCGTACTTCGTCGCGAACGCGGCGCGCTCGTCCGGGCTGGTGGTGGCCAGCACGCTGCCGCTGCCGCTTCCGGCGTTCGTGATCTTCTGCGTCACCCCGGTGGGCTCGGCGGGGCCGGTCTCGGCACCCGTGCCCGCGCCGGGGATGCTCGCGACCCGGGTGCGGCTCGTCGTGCCCGTGAAGCCGAGTCCGGCGAGCGCGACCATGACGAGGACGGCGATCCCGAGCGTCCAGGCCGGCACGGTGCCGGCGGCGACGAAGGTGCCGTAGAAGAACGACAGGCCCAGGATGCCCCAGAACGCCGCGTTGCCCAGGCGCTTCGCGTGCGCGGTGTCGGTGACGATCAGGACGGCGACGGCGATGAAGAACGCGCCGATGAGCCAGTAGAGCCATTCGCTGGTGATCACGCTGCTGCCCCCAGGGTCGGGGCGTCGGCACGGGCGTCCGCCGCCATCTTGTCGAGTCGGCGGTCGAACAGCAGCAGGCGTCCGCCGTGCACGATGAGCGCCGCGATGCCCGTCGGGATCGCCCACAGGGCCAGGTCGATCGGTTCGAGCGACAGCCCGTAGGTCGAGTCGACGAACGTCGTGATGAGCAGGATCGAACCGACCGCGACGAAGACGTCCTCGCCGAAGAACACGCCGACGGTGTCGGACGAGGCCGAGTAGCCCTTGATCTTCTCGCGCATCCGGTCGTCGATCCGCCCGTACTTCTTGGTCGCCGCACCCTCGGCCATCGGGTACACCAGCGGGCGCACGGTCTGCGCCGGGCCACCGATGCTGGTCAGGCCGACCGCCGCGGTGACCTGGCGGATCACCAGGTAGCCCGCGAGCAGACGACCCGTCGTGAGCTTGTCGAGCTTCGCGATCAGACGCTTCGCCTGGTCCTGCAGGCCGTAGCGCTCGATCAGGCCGATGACGGGCAGGACGAGCGCGAAGGTCGTGACGGAACGACTCGAGGCGAACCCGTTGCCGAACGCGTCGAGGATGCCGACGGGACCGATCCCGCCGATGGCCGCGGTCACGATGCCCGCGACCGTGACGACGAGGAGCGCGTTGATGCGCAGCGCGAAGCCGACGATGACGACGGCGACGCCGATGAGGACGAACATGCGGGACAGTCTGGACCGCATTGTTCAACAATCGCAAGAGCCGGTTCCGCTCTGTAACACGCCCTTCACAAACGCCACCCGTGCCAGGATCGGTGCCATGACCCGAACCGTCGGCGGCGCTGACTCCACGGCCACGCGGTTGCGCACGATGATCGCGTCGGGTGGGTTCTCCCCCGGGGCGCAGCTGTCCGAGGAACGGTTGAGCGACCAGCTCGGGGTGTCACGGAACACCCTGCGCGAGGCCTTCCGACTGCTCGCCCGCGACCGCCTTGTCGAGCACGTGTTCAACCGCGGGGTGTTCGTCCGACGACTCTCCGCTGCCGACGTCGCCGATCTCTACGCGGCTCGGCGGGTGCTCGAGGAGGCGGCCGTCCGTGCCTGCACCCCCGACGCACCGGCACTCGCCGAGGCCGCCGCAGCGGTCGCCGACGCCCGGGCAGCAGCGTCCGCGGGCGACTGGGGCGCGGTCGGCACCGCCGACATCCGCTTCCACGCCGAGCTCGTGCGCGCGGTGCCGAGCGAACGGATCCACGCCCTGATGGACGGGCTGCTCGCCGAGATGCGACTCGCCTTCCTGACCGCCGACGACCCGGCGTCGTTCCACGCCGACTTCGTCGACCGGAACGACGCGATCGTGTCCGCGTTGCGCGGTGGCGACCAGGACGCCGCCTCGGCGCTGCTCGCCGACTACCTCGACGATGCGGAGCGGACGCTGCGGGTCGCCGCCGGCGCAGCCGACTGAGGGACGGCCAGGAGGCCCGGCGCGGCTCCGTCCCGCACGCTCGGTCCGAGCACGCTCACGCTGGTCCCTGCGGTCCCCTCGGTCAGGACTTCCCGCCGACCAGCGCCGTGACCGCGTCGACCACGACCTGGCGACGCCGTGGCGGCGTCACGGCCTGCACCAGCGGCTCGTACTCCGGAGCGGTCGCGCTCCAGAACGCGGCGGTGTGCAGGACGAGTCCGAGCAGCACCGCCGGCCGGAACGCCCGCGGCAGGACCCCGGCACGCTGGGCGTGCTCGACCTCGGCCACCGCGTCGGCGTAGCTCGTCGCGACGGATTCGAGCGGGACGTCGGCGCGCTCGAGCCGGTGCCACGTCGCGAGCCGCTGTGCCCAGGGGCGACGGACGTACGAGTCGTGCACCCGGCCGGCCCAGGCGGCGAGGTCGGCGGTGTCGAGCGGTGCCTCGGCGAACGTCTCGGTCACGGTGTCGGCGACGAGCGCGTCGAAGAGCCCCTCCTTGCTGCCGAAGTAGTGGAAGACCTGTGCCTTGTTGCTCGACGCTGCGGCACCGATCCGTTCGACCCTGCCGGCGGCCAGTCCGACCGCGGCGAACTCGTCCCGCGCGGCGAGCAGGAGCCGGGCGCGCATCGCGTCGGCGGCTGGGGGCGTGAATCGGGCCATGGCCACCACCGTACCGATCGATGAGCGCGTTCGTAATATTTCAAGACTTCGCACATCAGCGGTTGAAACGTTGGTAGCGTGCTGCCCGTACAGCCTGCCGGTCGACCAGGACCGGCACGTACGGATCGCGAAGGAGCAATCATGTATCAGCGCAAGCGGCGGAGCTGGGCAGCGTCGACAGGAGTCGTAGCCTGCGTCACGGCAGCAGCTGTCCTCGGCACATCCGTGCCCGCGACGGCTGCGGTGGCCCCGGCATCGACGCCGGTCTCCGCGTCGAGCAGCGCACCGACCCACGGCCCGACAACCACTCGCAGCGCGGCCGCGACCGGTGCCCCCGCTTGGGCGCGGCCCCTCTCCAACACCGCAGCACCGGCGGGGTCATCCGATCGTGTCGGCGAGACCGAGCGGAGCTGGATATCGCTCATCCGCACTGCGATCAATGCGTTGAAGAAGGTCCCCGCGCTGTGGAAGAAGCTTTCGGACGGTGTCAAGAAGTCGTTCGCAACCTTCCAGCGCACTGCGTGGCCCGCAATCAAGGCTGCCGTAGGGACGGTCAGCACGCTCATCACGGCCTGGGACATCTGGAAGTACTTCAACTGACCCAGCTTTGAAGGGGTGGTGGCTGCACCACCCCTTCGAAGCCCCAACGTAAGGAGGGGTTGTGGCTGCAAGGAAATCTCGTATACGACCACTGCTCAGCGCTGGACTCGCAGCGATGGCCGTCCTGCTCGGGGCCACCTGTGTCGTCCTCGTTGCCGCCGGGTGGCCGCTCTCGGTGGCGGCCGGAGCGGCCGGCCTCAGCGCAGCGGGCTTTGCTGGCATCGTCGAACCGAGGAGCAAGGTGGCACCCGCCGCCTTCTTGGTCTGCGTCGGAGCGATCGGGGCAGCACTTCTGCTCGATCAGCTGATGTCGTGACCGATCCGATCGAACTCCGTCGGGTCGGTAAGACCTACGGCAAACGCATCGCGCTCGATGACGTCTCCTTCTCCTGTCCCGAGGGGACGATCACAGCGTTCTGTGGGCCGAACGGCGCCGGCAAGTCCACCGCCTTGAAGATCCTCACCGGAATCACCCGAGCCGATGTCGGAGCCGCGTTCGTGAACGGGCAGGAACTCCAACAGCTCTCCGATCCGGCCCGCTTCCTCGGTTGCCTGCTGGACGCGTCAGCCTTCCACCCAGGTCGATCCGTCCGCGAAACTCTTCGGCTCACAGCTTTCACGATCGGCGAGCCCTTCCAAAGGGTCGATCAGTGTCTCGAGATGGTTGGCCTGTCAGAGGTTGCCGCCCGACGAGTCGGGAAACTCTCCCTTGGCATGCGTCAGCGACTCGGTTTGGCGCACGCGCTACTCGGGCACCCACGTGCCCTCGTGCTGGACGAACCGTCCAACGGCCTGGATCCCGAAGGAATGCGTTGGCTCGACAACCTGCTGCTCCACTTCGCGGAGCAGGGAGGAACAGTCCTCGTCTCCACTCATCAACTCGCGGCAGTGGAACGGACCGCCGACCGCCTGGTGGTGATCTCCCGCGGACGGATCGTGGATGAAACCCGACTCGATGATCTTCGGACACAAGCCGGACGCACCTTCGTCGTCGCTGAAGATCTTCCGCGCTTTGAGGAGGCACTCCGACGCGTCGGCAGCCATCCCTTCCCCACGGGAGCAGGCTTGCTCGTGGACCTTGCACCAGAGGAGGTCGGTCGTGCTGCGCGGGATGCACGAATCGCGCTCCTCGAGCTCAGGAGCGAGAACATCCGGCTCGACGCGTACCTGGCATCCCTCACCGCCACGGAGTACGAGGGGAGGATGGTGTGATCCGTTTGGTGCTCGTCGAGATGCGACGCGCTCTCGACACACGCGGTCCCCGATGGGCATTCGCAGTCGCAGCTGTCAGCGGAGTGGTGCTGTCCTTCCTTATCGGGTGGGAAACGAAGACGTTCGTCGCTTTCGTGGCGGGACTCAGCGTGGCTCTTCCCCTGCTCATGGGTCTCCTGGCTGTCATGGCGTTCACGGCCGAATGGACCACGCGTGCGGCGTTGACGACGTTCTCGATCACGCCACGACGCCAGCGGATCCTCGGCGCCCGCTACGTCGCGGTCTTGATCCTCGGCGTCTCGACGCTCGTCGTCATCCATCTCCTCGCTGCCGTGGTCTTTGCCGTCACACGGCCCACCTCAGCCGCTTCTGTCTTCGACATCGCGGTACTCCGGCAGTTCTGGGAGATGCTCGCGACGACGATCGCCGCGACGCTCACCGCGACGGCTGTGGCGGGCCTGGTGCTACGAACAGCGCCCGCACTCGTCATCGCTGTGTTCGGTCCGTTGTTCCTCACGATCGGCCTCGCGTTCACACCAGCCCTCCTCAACTGGCTGAATCCATACGCCTTCGCGTCGTGGCTCGCGGCGCCTGGTCTTGACTGGACGATCGCCTCGGAAACCCGCGTCGGCGTCGGCCCCGCAATGACGTCGTTCGTCGTTTGGACCGCGATTCCACTCGCGCTCGGGTGGTTCCGACAGCTCCGCGCAGAACCGCGGTGATGCATCTCTCGGCGGCCCACACCGGGCCAACACCCAGGAAAAGAGACTGAAAGAAGTGAGGATCAAGCGTTTGATCAACTCGCTCGGCGGCGTCACGAAGGCAGTCCGGATCATGTGGGGCGCGTCCTTCAGCTGGGAGAAGATCCGGGCCCTCGGCGGGGCTGCGGCTGCGCTGGGGGCTGAGCTCCTCGGCATCGCGGCAGTGAAGCGAGGGTGCTTCCGATGAGGCGCCGGGCGCCGGCCTTCATCGTGCTCTTCGGGATCGTGTCGACGGTCGGCGCCTGGCTCTCGCTCGATCTGCTCTACGCGTGTTTGGCAGCGCTCGCGACGATCACCTACGCCGCCTTCGCTCCGAGCATCGTCGGGAGTACGCCGATCCCCCCGGGGTCAGCACCAGACCCGGCACAGGTCCGGAGCTGGCGTGAGACCCATCCGGACTCGACGGTGAGCGAAGCGATCGATGCCGTCACCAAGCGTGAGCACATCGACTCGGCGACCCGTGGGGACATCGACTCCGGGTGAACCGCCCAGCGCCGCTGACTCCGACCTCGCTGACCGCCCACGCACGACTGGCGACGGTTCCGTGTGCGCAGCAGTCGGATCCACGCGCGAGCATCGTGACGACGCACGATTCCACCGGAGATGGGCAACTTTGCGTCCCCCGAACTTCCCTAGGCTCGAGACGATCCGGTAACGCGCACCACTCGTCCGCAGATCCGCGGCCGACCCCAATGACGGGAGGTTCGACATGTCCCAGTTCGTCCAGAAGATCTCGCAGGACGCCATCGTCGGAGAGCCCGAGGTCGTCGAGGACCACCTGTCGGTGCGCGAGATCGCCGCCCACCCCGCCTGGCTCCGGCTCAAGCGTGCAGTCGTCGGCCTGCAGGCCCTGCAGACGCGGGACGGCTCCGTCCCCGAACCGTCGGACCATGCCGCTGCCGCCGGTCACGTCGCGGTGATCGTGCCGGCCGTCGCCGAGCTGGCGCCGCACTTCCCGCACGACGCCGCGTTCCTGCAGGTGCTGCAGCACGACTTCGCTCGCTGGCAGGAGCAGGGCTTCGGGATCCCCGACTTCCTCGACTCCCTCACCGCGTTCCAGCCGCAGCAGCACCGCGTCGACGGGCTCGGCCACCTCGTCGTGTTCCCGATGGTCACGCAGAACGGCAGCACCTCGCGGTTCGTCGAGGCGGTCCTGGTCGAGGTCATCTGGCCGGAGTTCATCGCCGAGCTCGAGGCCGGCGACCACGGCAACGCGTTGTTCGTCGCGCTGCGGTTCGTCGACTTCACCCCGGGGTACGACACGAACTCGGCGGTGCTGTTCCCCGAGACCGTCGCGATGCGCTCGATCCCCGCGTTCACGTGGGGCGCGATCTTCCAGGACCGCGAGGCCGCCCGCTACCGCCGGGTCGTCCGTGCCGCCGCCGACGTCACCAAGCTCGAGCTGCCGGCCGAGGCCGCTGCGATGCTCGACGACCAGCAGCTGACCGAGCGGGTCTTCGTGATGTGGGACATCATCCACGACCGCTCGCACATGCGCGGGGACCTGCCCTTCGACCCGTTCATGATCAAGCAGCGGATGCCGTTCTTCCTCTACTCGCTCGAGGAGCTCCGCTGCGACCTGACCGCGTTCCGCGAGTCCGTGCGTCTGGAACGCGAGCTGTCCGCCGGACCCGACGCGGGCCTCCAGGATGCGCAGCGCGCCATCCGCGACCACGCGCGCCTGGTGCAGTACGCGGTCGTCTTCGACCGCATCTTCCGCTTCGCGATCACCGGCAGCCGCGTCCGCAACTACGACGGACTCGGCGGCCAGCTGCTGTTCGCCTGGATGCACCAGCACGGCGTCCTGCACTGGACGGACACGCAGCTGACGATCGACTGGCCCGAGGTACCGGACGTGATCATCACCCTGAGTGACGAGATCAACGAGCTCTACCGACGCTCCATCGACCGGCCGAAGTCGGCGCACTGGCTTGCCGCGTACGAGATGCTGACACGCACGCTCACGCCGCACCCGGCGTCGAAGTGGGCGCGTGGCCTGCCCGAGGAGACGCTCGCCGGACCGCCGCGCGGTTACACCGACGCGGTGCTCGACGACGAGTTCCCGCTGTCGATGTTCTACGAGGCCCTCGACAAGAAGATGGCGACCGTCATCGCGTCCACGGCCGGCATCACCGGCACCACGGACGCCGAGCTCGTCGGCGAGGCCGCCGCGTGACCGACGCCTCGGTGGCCGGTCGCCTGGTACTGATCGCCGGTGCGACCAGTGCCAGCGGCGCGGCCGTCGCGCGCGCACTCACCGCCGCCGGTGCGGCCGTCGTCGCGGTCGGCACCAGACCCGACGCCCTGGAGGCCCTGCGTGCGTCCGTCCCGGGCGTCACGACCCGCACGTGCGACCTGTCGGACCTCGGTGCGGTCAGCGCGTTGGCCGACGACGTCCACGCGGACGTCGGCCGCGTCGACGGACTGGTCCACCTGGTCGGCGGGTGGCGCGGCGGTGGCAGCATCGTCGGTCAGTCCGACGCGGACTGGGACTTCTTCGACCGTGCCTTCCGGACCCTGCGGAACACGACCCGTGTGTTCCACGACGACCTGGTGGCGTCCCCTGCCGGACGGCTCGCGTTCGTGTCGTCCACCGCGGTCGACTCCCCCACCGCCGGCGCCGCGAACTACGCGGCGGCGAAGGCCGCGTCCGACGCCTGGGTCCGTGCCGTCGCGCAGGGGTTCCGGAAGGAGGCGCCGGAGACCGCGGCGGCCGCCGTGTTCGTCGTCGGCGCGCTGTCCGGCCTCGAAGCGCAGCTCGGCGCCGAGGTCGTCCGGCTCTGGGACACCCCACCGGCCGGCGTCAACGGCGCCCGCATCCCGCTCACGGCGCCCGATCCCTCGAACCTAGGATGAACGAGTGACCCTCCGACTGCACGACCTGGACCTGCGGGGCTTCGCCTCGGACAACTACGCCGGCGTCCACCCCGAGATCCTCTCCGCCATCGCCGCGGCCAACGACGGCCACCAGATCGCCTACGGCGAGGACGTCTACACGGCACGTCTCAACGAGGTGATCCGGGACCACTTCGGGTCGCAGGCCGAGGCGTTCCCGGTGTTCAACGGCACCGGCGCGAACGTCGTCGGCCTGCAGTCGATGCTGCCGCGGTGGGGAGCGGTCGTGTGCACCGCGACCGCGCACATCCACACCGACGAAGCCGGAGCGCCCGAGCGCGTCGCCGGCATCAAGCTGCTGCCGGTCGAGGCACCCGACGGCAAGCTCACCCCCGAACTCATCGACCGCGAGGCCTGGGGCTGGGGCGACGAGCACCGCGCCCAGCCGCTCGTCGTGTCGATCACGCAGACCACCGAACTCGGCACCGCCTACACGGTGGACGAGGTGCGGACGATCGCTGACCACGTCCACTCGCTCGGCATGAAGCTGCACATGGACGGCGCCCGAATCTCCAACGCTGCAGCATCCCTCGGGGTGCCCCTGCGCGACTTCACCACCGACGCCGGTGTCGACGTGCTGAGCTTCGGCGGCACGAAGAACGGCATGCTCTACGGCGAGGCGATCGTCGTGCTGAACCCCTCGGCGTCGGAGGGGTTGCACTACCTGCGCAAGATGAACATGCAGCTCTCGTCGAAGATGCGGTTCGTCTCCGCGCAGCTCATCGCCCTGCTCAGCGACGACCTGTACCTGCGCTCCGCCGGGCACGCCAACGCCATGGCCGCCCGACTGCGCGGTGCACTCGAGGCCGGCATCGCCGACGGCAGCATCCGGGGTGTCGGCTTCAGCCAGCAGACCCAGGCGAACGGCGTGTTCGCGACCCTGCCCGCCGGGGTGGCCGAGCGGCTGCGGAAGCACTTCCGGTTCTACGACTGGGACGCCAGCCGCAACGAGGTGCGGTGGATGTGCGCGTACGACACCTCGGAGCAGGACATCGACGACTTCGTCGCTGCTCTGACGCGGGAGCTCGACGCCGCCTGAGCCGCCCGGCCCGGTGCCGGCCCGGCGCGCGCCGGACCGGCACCGTCCGCCGGCTCATCCGAACGGGATGACCCGCACCACGATCGCCACCACGAGCATCGCCATGGCCACCACGGCGGCCCGCCACAGCACCTTCTTGTGGTGGTCGCCGAGGTTCACGTTCGCCAGCGACACCAGCAGCAGGATCGCGGGGACGAGCGGGCTCTGCATGTGCACCGGCTGCCCGACCACCGAGGCCCGCGCCATCTCGGCCGGCGTGATCCCGTACGCCGCGGCGCTCTCGGACAGCACCGGCAGGATCCCGAAGTAGAACGCGTCGTTGCTCATGAAGAACGTCAGCGGCATGCTCAGCACACCGGTGATGCCCGCCAGGTACGGGCCCATCGAGTCCGGGATCACCGCGACGAGCCAGTCGGCCATCGCCGCGACCATCCCGGTGCCGTCGAGCACCCCGATCAGCACCCCGGCGGCGAACACCATCGACACGACACCGACGATGCTCGGGGCGTGCGCGACGATCTGCGCGGTCTGCTGCTTGAGCTGCGGGAAGTTCACGAGCAGGGCGATCGCCGTGCCGATCATGAACACGAAGTGCAGCGGCAGGAGCCCCAGCACGAGCGCCACCATCACGGCGACGGTCAGCGCCAGGTTGAACCAGATGCGCTTCGGCCGCAGCGTCGGACGGTTCGGGTCGAGCATCGTCTCGGCCATGGTGCCGGTGCCCGTGCTCTCGTCCCCCGACCCGACGGCGTCCACGCCATCGCCGTCCGCACGCCGACCGTCGGCCTTGCCGCCGCGCAGTCCGAGCGCCACCGTGGGGCTGGTGAACATCCCGCCGCCGGTCCCGCCGACCGCCGCGAGCACCCGTGACCCCGCTCGGGCGTTCGCCCGCTCCGGCACCCGTGCGCCCCGTGTGGCCTCGGTGAACTCGATCAGCCCGAGGCGCTTGCGCTCCCGCAGGCCCATCGTCCACGCGAACGTGAAGCACAGCAGCAGCCCCACCACGAGCGACGGCACGAGGGGCACGAAGATGTCCGTCGGGTCGATCTTCAGCGCGGCGGCGGCACGGGCGGTGGGACCGCCCCACGGCACGATGTTGAGCGTGCCGTTCGTCAGCCCGGCCACACACGTCATCACGACCGGGCTCATGCCGAGCTTCAGGTAGATCGGCAGCATCGCCGCCGTGACCACGATGAACGTCGTCGAGCCGTCTCCGTCGAGCGACACTGCGCCGGCCAGCAGGGCCGTCCCGAGCACGATCTTCGCCGGGTCGTTGCCGGTCACCCGCAGGATGAACCTGACGAGCGGGTCGAACAGGCCGACGTCGATCATCAGCCCGAAGTACATGATCGCGAACATCAGGAGTGCGGCCGTCGGTGCCAGCGTGCCGATCGCCTCGGTCACCATGTCGCCGAGTCCCAGACCCGCCCCCGCGAACAGTCCGAACACGGTCGGCACGATGATCAGCGCGAGCATGGGCGACATGCGCTTGGTCATGATCAGGACCATGAAGGTCAGGACCATCGCGTACCCGAGGATGACGAGCATCAGGACTCCTTCGTCCGTGTCTGGCAGTCCGGGCACGCTACGACCCGGCCTGGAGGCGCGGCGCTCTTCTGCACATTGGCGCACCATCGCGCGTTGACCGCTTTCTGCGCATTGTGCGCAGGCACGTCCGCTCGCCCTCCGTACGCTGGGGTCGTGACCGACGACCGTTCACGGCGCCCCAGGCTCCGCTTCGCCACCGAGGTGCTCGTGCTGCAGCTCGCCGTGGTCGTCGCCGTCGTCGCCCTGACCAGCGCCGTGTTCGTCCGGATCGAGGTCACCCGGCTCGAGCGCGCTGCCGAGGGGACCGCCCTCGCGATCGCACAGAGCGTCGCCGCGCAGTCCGACGTCCGGGCCGCGGTCGCCCGGCTGAGCGTCGACGGCACCGACCTCGACCCCGCGGTCCTCGCCGACGGACCCGTCCAGCGTGCGGCCGTCGCGGCCCAGCGCCGGACCGGGGCACTCTTCGTCGTGGTCACCGACGACCGGGGCATCCGGTTGGCCCACCCCGACGTCGACCGGATCGGCGAGATGGTGAGCACCTCCCCCGACGCCGCACTCGCCGGTCGCGAGACCGTGTCCTGGGCGCGCGGCACGCTCGGTGAGTCGGCGCGGGCGAAGGTGCCCGTCTCCGCGCCCGCAGCCGGCGGGGCGGAGGCGAGGCGGGCCTCCCGGCAGTCCCCCGTCGTCGGCGAGGTGAGCGTCGGGTTCAACCGGGCACGCGTCTACGACACCCTGGTCGAGGACAGCATGCCGGTGGTCGGTGCCGGGCTGGCGGCGGTCCTGCTCGCGGTGATCGCCTCGGTGCTGATCCGGCGGCGGCTGGTGCGGCTGACGCTCGGGCTGCAACCGGAGGAGCTCGTGACGCTCGTGCAGAACCAGCAGGCCGTGCTCGGCGGCGTCGGTGAAGGGGTCATCGCGATCGGGCCATCGGGGGTCGTCACCGTCTGCAACCCCGAAGCCCTGCAGCTGCTCGGGCTGGTGGACCCGATCGGTCGACCCGTGACGTCGCTCGACCTGCCCGCACCGCTCGGGTCGATGCTCGCCGCGTCCCCCGCGGCTCCGGCCGCTTCGGCGAGCGCCACGATCGTCGCCGGGCACCGGGTGCTGCTCGTCGACGTCCGCACCGTGTTCCGGGACGGACGCGACCTGGGCCGGGTCGCGGTCCTGCGCGACCGCACCGACGTCGAGGCCCTGACCCGGCGGCTCGACGCCGTCGGGGCGATGAGCACGGCGCTCCGCGCGCAGCGCCACGAGTTCGCGAACCGGCTGCACGCGATCTCGGGCCTGCTCGACATCGGCCAGACCGCGCGAGCGCGGGCGTACCTGGCGGACGTGCAGGAGCGCGGGCCGCTGCGCTACCCGGTGCAGCACGCCGACCGGTTGACCGAGCCGTACCTGCAGGCGTTCCTCGGGGCGAAGGGCGTCGAGGCCGCGGAGCGGGGCGTGCTGCTGCGGATCGGGGCGGAGACGCTCGTGCAGGGGACGATCACCGAACCGGGCGACGTGACGACCGTGCTCGGCAACCTGGTGGACAACGCGGTGTCGGCGGCCCTCGACGGGGACGAGCGGTCGCGGGACGGCGGATCCCCGTGGGTGGAGGTCGAGGTGCTCGACGACGGCACGACCCTGCACCTGTCGGTGATGGACTCCGGGCCGGGGGTACCGGCCGACGCCGCGGACTCGTTGTTCGTCCGCGGGCCGGCGGCTGCTCCTGCGTCGGAGGACGTCTCGCAGGTGCACGGGCTCGGGATCGGACTGCCGTTGTCGCGGGAGATCGCCCGGCGGCACGGCGGTGACGTGTGGCTCGCCTCCCCCGGCGGTGACGACCACGGCGCGGTCTTCTGCGCCCGACTGGAAGGAGTGGTGTCGTGAGTTCCGTCTTCACCGTGCTGGTGGTCGACGACGACTTCCACGTCGCCGACCTGCACCGGCGGCAGGTCGACGAGGTACCGGGGTTCCGGGCACTCGAACCCGTCGGGACCCTCGCAGCCGCCCGCGCCGCGCTGTCGAGCGGGACCGTGGACCTGGTGCTCGTCGACGTGTACCTGCCCGACGGCAGCGGCCTCGACCTGCTGCGGTCGATCGACACCGACGCCTTCGTGCTGAGCGCCGCCTCGGACTCCGGCACCGTGCGTCGGGCGATGCGCAGCGGGGCGCTCGCCTACCTGATCAAACCGTTCACGGCCGGGGTGCTGGCCGAGCGGCTGCAGGCGTACGCACGGTCGCGGAACGTGCTCGACGAGCGGTCGACCCTCGACCAGGAGGCCGTCGAGCGGGCGTTCCGGATCCTGCACGCCGGCGACAGCGGTGGAGCGTCGCCGTCCCGGGCGGCCACCGCGGCGCTGGTGCTCGAGCAGCTCGTCGCTGGTGAGGAACGATCCGCCGCCGAGGTGGCTGCGGCGATCGGGGTGTCACGAGCGACGGCGCAGCGGTACCTGGCGCAGCTCACGGCGGACGGGACCGTGGCGATGCAGTTGCGGTACGGGGCTGCGGGACGGCCGGAGCACCGGTACGTGCGGCGGTAGTGGACTCCGCTGCCGCTTGCGTATTTCACCGGATACCGGCAGGTTTGGACTGACGCGCTCCGAGCTCAGGCTCACTGCACACGCGAGCGCGACGACCAACTCAGAAGGAGACCACGTGATCGCGATCGAGATGGCCGCCGCCGTCCTGACCATCGTCTTCGTCGCACTGCCGGCGCGGGGCATCATCGGCCGGAACGGGCTCGTGGGCATCCGCACCCGGGCGACCATGCGGAGCGACGAGAGCTGGGTCCTCGGCCACGGAGCAGCGATCGTCCCGACGAGCATCGCCGGCGGCGCGGCGGTGGTCGTGAGCCTGGTCTCCATCGCACTCGGACGCGCCGACGACGTTCCCGCGTTCGTCGCGTGCGCCGCGATCCTCGTCGGTGGAGCCCTCTGGGGCGTGGTGGCGGCAGGACGCGCGACCAGGTGACGGGCTGGAGGCGCGGGGCGGGGCCGCACCGGGCCTCCAGGCCGTCAGATGGTCACGCGACGATCTGCACCTGCGTGGGCACGTCGGTGACGGCGAACGCCGTGGACGTGCCACGCGCGTCGACGCGGTAGTCGCCGCGGAAACCCCGGATCTGCACCCGACCGCGGTCGTCGGTCCGCAGCACCGTCGGACCGAGCCACCACTCCTCCTTGACCAGGTGGCGGAGCGCGTCGTACGACGGCTTCGGGGTGCCGTCGGCGCGGACGAGTCCGATCGGGGCGCCGAGCCAGGCGCCGGCGTCGGTGATGCCCCAGTAGGTGATCGCCTCGACGGAAGGGTGCCCCACGAGACTCCGGTAGTGCCGTTCGACATCGTCGGCCTGGCGCGCCTCGCCCTCGGGCGTCGACGGCCACGAGGCCACCTGGTGGTCGTTGAGGTCGACGATGTGCGCGGGCATGAGGTCACCGGAGACGAGCGAGGTCTCGGTCAGGTGCAGCGGCAGGCCGT
This sequence comes from Curtobacterium sp. MCBD17_026, assembly GCF_003234895.2. NCBI lineage: Bacteria > Bacillati > Actinomycetota > Actinomycetes > Micrococcales > Microbacteriaceae > Curtobacterium > Curtobacterium sp. MCBD17_026. The sequence continues at coordinate 3,009,558 of NZ_CP126281.1, forward strand.
AGCGGGCGAACCGGTCGACCATCGCGAGCATCGTGTCCTCACCCCAGTAGCCCTGGTGCATGTGGGTCTGCAACCCGATGGCGTCGATCTGCACACCGGCCTCCAGCACGCCCTCGATCAGGCACTCGTACGCGCTCGACAGGTCGAAGTCGTTGAGCAGCAGGGTGGCGTGCGGGTTGGCGGCGCGGGCCTCGTCGAAGGCCATCCGGATCATCGGGATGCGGCCCTTCGCCCGGGCGAGCGGGGTGATGGCGTTGTCGCCGTTGTCGAACACCGGCATGATGACGACCTCGTTGATGGCATCCCAGGTGTCGATCGCGCCGGCGAAGGAGGAGACCTCGCGGCGGATGCGCTCGCGTTGGAGCTGCTCGACCTCGTCCAGCGGGAGCCCCAGCAGCCAATCGGGCTGCACGGTGTGCCAGACGAGCGGGTGACCCTTGAGGGCGATGCCCCGGTCGCGGAACCACTGCGCCGTCGTCAGGAGCCTGGCGGTGTCCGGGGCTCCGCGCTCGGGCTCGAAGCGGCCCCAGTAGAACGGGAGCGTCGCGGTGTTGAAGACGTCGGTGTAGAGGTCGGCGAGGTGCTCGGTGCCTGCTTCGCCGGTTGCTTCGCCATTGGCGAGTCCGATGAAGTCGAAGCCGATGTTGCCGAAGGCGAAGGCGTGGCGGGTCTGCTCGACCGTGATGTCGGCATCGGGGATCGGATTGCCTTCGACATCGACGATCGTCAGGGTCGTCTGACCGAAGCGGTGCTCTGTTGCGTGCGTCATCGCGCGTCCTCCGACATCGTCGTCCCGGATTTGTTGTGCGCGCAAACATAGCAGCGGAAGCTGGCGGCGTCACGCCGTAGATTGAGGGTGTGAACTCGCAGAAGCATCGCGCTCGACGCATCACGAGGTGGACGCCGGCGCTCGTCTGCGTGTTCGGAGCCACGCTTGCGCGGGTCGTTGGCCGGATGCTCCTTGGCCAAGGGGCAGACTCACCAGGGCCCGGACTTCGGATGCTGACCACAGGGGCGATGACCAGGGCTGACGGAATCCCGTGATCGATCCGGAGCGTGCAGACTCACCCTTCTTCCGGGCCCCCGACGGCCGCGTGCACGTCGACCGCGACGGCCCCGCTGCCGACACCGCGTCTCGGTGGCGCCGACTCCACGACCCCGCTGGCGTGCGCCGTCAGGCCCGGCTCGCAACAGCGTCCGCCTTGGCGGCCTTCGCGATTGGGTACATGGCAGGCGGCGCGTTCGGCTTCGTGGTCGCGCCGCCGCTGCTGCCCGGAGACGAGCCAATCATTGCCCGACTCACCGGCGTGGTCCTCGGTGGAGGCGTCGTCGCCGTTCCCGCGATGCTCTTCGCCTTCTTCCGCAGCGCCGCCCCCGACCGTCGAGTGATCCCAGTACCGGACGAGGTGCTGCAGCATGCGCCGCCGACTGCGTCGAGTTCCGACATCTGGCGGTGGTCCGTAGCGGTCGGTGACGAGGCAGCGGAGCGCCGGACGATCGGGTACGAGACGAACGTCGAGCGCCCGACGGACGTCGCTCGTGCGGATCGCGCGACCGCTCGGTACGGCGAGGTGTACTGCGCGTACCTCACGGCTGCTGCCGAGCTCGGGTTGCGGCCGAGGGAGCCTGCCATCGACCTGCCGCCCGCTTCTTCCGACTGACCACACGGACAGCGTGCCCTTCGCGCAGGACACGGTCATCTCGAACATGCAGCAGCCGGAGGATTGCGCACGAGCTGTGGTCGAGCGGAGGTCCGTTGATGAGCCCCTGATCAGCTGGTCGAGCCGCTCCCCGTCATCTCTCCGTAATGGCCGTCGGCACATTGCGATTCAGCGTCGATGCTGTAGCCACCCACTGTGGAAGCGAGGAAGTCGATCGTCTCGATCGGACCACCGCGGCCCCGGACCCCGAGATCAGGATCGTCGCCGCCGCTCCGATACCGCTCGGTCGTCATGCCGAGGCTCTTCCACAGCGCCTCGACTTTCCGGAGATCGTCCCTCGGGTCGGCCGCGCCCTCGCGCTGCTTCACGTACACCCAAGTGACTCCACCACTGTCGTCCGCACGCCCCGAGCCGTCAGATCCGGGGCACAGGCCGACTCGCGGGCCACGGGTCAAGCCCAGAACATCTGGGCCATCGAGCCCGGCCGCGGCGACCGCTGGGCACAGACCGGCAGACTGAGTCCGACGCACGGTCAAGATCCCAACGCTCCTGCATTCGGCGCGACCGCGTTCGGCACCGACGGCGTTCCGGGAGATGGCAAGAAGCACTCCGTGGATGATCACAACGTCCTCACGGACGATCACCGCGGCTACCTCGATACCGACACGGAATCGCTGTACAACATTGGTCAGGCCACCACGGGGCATCCCGAGGCAATGACCCGTCACGAGCCCAAAGGAATGACGTGGTACGAGAAGAGCGTGCTCGAGCAGATGCAGGGGCAACCGTGACGACGAGGCGCTCCCAGCGCAACAGGTCGATCGCTATCGCGATGACCCTTGGGTGCTCCGTGCTTTTCCTGTCCAGCTGCAGCAATGATCCTGGAGAACCCGGCATGCAACCATCAGAAGCGAAGCAATCCGTGGTCGACTTCGTCGAAGATTCCTCCACGGCAGCAGGCGGGACTTGGGAGCACGTGAGCGGTCCAGGCGTTCGAGAGTGTGAGCAGCAGGGTGGCGCGACAGGGACCGCCTTCGTGTACGTCATCAAGCGCGCGGACACCGCGGGGGCCGATGCGGACAGCGACATACGGTTGGTGAGCAAGCACTGGCAGGACCTTGGCATCGAGGTCGAGGAGTACCAGAGCGGAGGCGCCTATCCGGTGCCCGGAGTTCGTGGTCGAGGCGGTCCGGTGACTTCGGTGAGCTTCAACGCCTATCCCGGCAATTATCAGATTTCTGCCACTTCGAAGTGCTCCGACGGTATGCCGGACAAGCTGCGGTTGGAGAACTGACCCAGAACGGGATCAGAGGTGCAGCGGACCTTCCCCTCCAGCCGCACCGTGCACATCGGCGGTGATGAATGGGGCGACGACGTCACCGCCGCCCAACGCGTCGCCTGGATGAACGCGATGGCGGTCACGCTCGGCAACCGCGAAGTCCGGGCCTGGAACGACGGGATCGATCGGGTTGCGGTCGGGCGACTCGATCCGCGCATCCACGTCACGTACTGGAGCTTCGACGGCGACACCGAGGACGCAGCGGAGCGGCGCGAACGCCGAGCGCGGCGGGCGAGTGCGGTCGACCTGCAGCAGGCCGGGATCGACCTGCTCAACTACGACTCGTACTACCTCTACGAGGTGCCGACCGACCTCGACCCGGCGGACAGCGAGTACACGTCGCCGATCTCCGCGAGAACTGGTCACTCCGGGCTTGGGACAGCGACTCCGGTTCGCTTCTCGCGGCTCCGATGTCGGGCGCCGTCGTCGCGATCTGGGGTGAGGACCTGAAGGATTCACCTGCTGACGCGCTCCTGTGGTGGAGCGCGCCGCACGTGACGGCGATGCTCGGGACCGCAGCCTCCCGACGGACGCATGTCGCGCCTCCAGGCCGATCGCTGGAACCGCCGGACCCGCCGCCTGCCTACCCGAGCGGCTCGACGCCATAGCTGGTGACCACCGCACGCAACTCGTCCAGGTACGTCTGCGCCTGCACGGTGAGGGGAACCGAGGCGTGGGCGATCCAGCCGATCTCGATGCGCTCGTCGACGTCGAGGGGGATGGCGACGATCTCGGGGTCGAGGTCGTCGCTGATGAGCCCGGTCGAGATCGTGTAGCCACCCAGGCCGATCATGAGGTTGAAGATCGTCGCCCGGTCCGAGACACGGATCTCCCGCTTGCTCGACATCGTCGACAGGATCTCCTCCGCCAGGTAGAAGGAGTTGTTCGCACCCTGGTCGAAGGTGAGCCGAGGCAGGTCGGCGAGGTCCTCGAGGGTCGCACGCTCCCGCGACGCGAGCGGGTTCCGCTTGGCCACGAAGATGTGCGGCTGTGCGACGAACAGCGGTGTGAACACGACACCGGCGTCGCGCAGCAACTTGCCGAGCACCTGCTTGTTGAAGTCGTTGCGGTAGAGGATGCCCACCTCACTGCGCAGGGTGCGGACGTCCTCGATGATGTCCCAGGTGCGCGTCTCGCGCAGCGAGAACTCGTACTCGTCCGCAGCCGCGGCCTCGACCATCCGGACGAAGGCCTCCACCGCGAACGAGTAGTGCTGGGCGGACACCCCGAGCAGCCGACGCGACCGCTGGCCGCCGACGTACCGCTGCTCGAGCAGGGAGACCTGCTCGACGACCTGTCGGGCGTACCCGAGGAACTCGACGCCGTCGACGGTGAGCACGACGCCCCTGGCCGATCGGGTGAAGAGCGGGCGCCCGATCCGCGTCTCGAGGTCCTTCATCGCCGCGGACATCGTCGGCTGCGACACGTAGAGCAGATCGGCCGCTGCGCTGATCGAGCCCTCCGTCGCCACCTCGATGAAGTACCGGAGCTGCTGCAGGGTGATGTCGTTCGAGACCCGGGCCATAGGACGAGGCTATACCCGTGCATAGCGTCTCGGTATTACCTGATGGCTCAACATTCCCGCATGATCGATTCATCCTTCCCACCGTGCCCACGGGCCGCTCGACGAACAGATTGCCGACCATGGCGAACGACCTCACCTTCAGCATCACCAGGACCCGGTTCGACGAGGACTACTCCCCCGCCGACAGCTCCCGGCTGACCACGAACTTCGCCAACCTGGCGCGTGGCGAGCACCGTCAGGAGAACCTCCGTGCTGCGCTCACGATGATCGACGGGCGCGCGAACGAGCTGGCCGCGGCGCACGACCGCTACCGTCTGCAGCTCGACATCGTCTCGGTGGCGCTGGAGTTCTCAGACAGCGGGTCGGACGCGGAGTTCCCGCTGCTCGAGATGCTCGACGTCACGATCCTCGACCAGCACACCGGCGAGCGCCACCAGGGAATCCTCGGCAACAACTTCTCGTCGTACCTGCGCGACTACGACTTCTCCGTCCTGCTGCCCTCGGCGTCGTCCGGCATCCCGTCCGACTTCGGACAGCTGCACGGGGCGCTCTTCCAGCGCTTCCTGGAGTCCGACGCCTTCCGTTCGCAGTTCGATGCCGAGCCCGTCGTGTGCATCAGCGTCTCGACGAGCCAGACCTACCGCCGGAACGGCTACGTCCACCCGGTGCTCGGCGCCGAGTACGAGCACGAGCACTCCTCGCTCACCGACGACTACTTCGGCCGGATGGGCATGCGGGTCCGGTACTTCCAGCCCGCCGGAGCGGCTGCCCCGCTCGCGTTCTACACGCGCGGCGACCTGACCGGCGACTACACGGACCTCCAGCTCATCGGCACGATCGCCACCATGGAGACCTTCCAGAAGATCTACCGCCCGGAGGTCTACGCCGCGAACACCCCGGCCGGCAGCACCTACCGCCCCACCCTCGACCACACCGACTTCACGCCCACCCCGGTGACCTACGACCGCGAGGAGCGCAGCCGCCTCGGGATCACGCAGGGCCGGTGGACCGAGGAGCACCTGGTGCGGCCGCACCACGCACTCCTCGCTCGGTGGGCTGACCCCGCCCTCGCGCGCTGAATTCCTCTGCCCTTCGACTGACTGGATCGTCACTCCCATGCGCTCTCTCCTCCCCACCTCGATCGTCGGCAGCCTGCCGAAACCGTCCTGGCTCGCCGAGCCCGGACAGCTCTGGTCCCCCTGGAACCTGCAGGGGGCAGCGCTCACCGAGGGCAAGCAGGACGCACTCCGCTCCGCCGTCCACGAGCAGGAGCGCCGTGGCATCGACATCGTCAGTGACGGCGAGCAGACCCGCCAGCACTTCGTCACGACGTTCATCGAGCACCTGGACGGCGTCGACCTCGAGCGCAAGGAGACCGTCCGCATCCGCGACCGCTACGACGCGGCCGTCCCGACCGTGGTCGGTGCCGTGAGCCGCCGGGCGCCCGTGTTCGTGGACGACGCTCGCTTCCTGCGCGCACAGACCGACCGGCCGATCAAGTGGGCGCTCCCCGGCCCGATGACGATGATCGACACGCTCTCCGACCAGCACTACAAGAGCCGTGAGAAGCTGGCGTGGGAGTTCGCCACGATCCTCAACCAGGAAGCTCGCGAGCTCGAAGCCGCCGGCGTCGACATCATCCAGTTCGACGAGCCCGCCTTCACCGTCTTCCACGACGAGGTGCAGGACTGGGGCGTGGCCGCGCTCGAACGCGCAGCCGAGGGCCTGCGCGCCGAGACCGCCGTGCACATCTGTTACGGCTACGGCATCGAGGCGAACAACAAGTGGAAGGAGACGCTCGGGGCGGAGTGGCGGCAGTACGAGCAGTCCTTCCCGCTCCTGCAGCAGTCGTCCATCGACATCGTCTCGCTCGAGTGCATCCACTCCCACGTCCCCCTCGAACTCGTCGAGCTGATCCGCGGCAAGAAGGTCATGCTCGGGGCGATCGACGTCGCGACCGAGACCGTGGAGACGCCGGAGGAGGTCGCGGAGGTGCTGCGTCGGGCGCTCGAGTTCGTCGATGCCGACAAGCTCATCCCGAGCTCCAACTGCGGGATGGCGCCCCTGGCGCGGGGTGCGGCGCTGAACAAGCTCGGCGCGCTGTCCGCTGGTGCGGACATCGTGCGGGCCGAGCTCGCTCGCGTGGCGGTGCCGTCGGCCCGCTGATCGCCGCGAAACACCACGGCGGCTCTCTTCCGATCGGAAGAGAGCCGCCGTTCGTGTTGCGTCCGCCGCGTGCGCGGCTCTCGACCCGGCCTGGAGGCACGGCTGCCGTCCGGCTGCGAGGTTGCGTTTGTAACGCCCTCGCCCTTTACCGTCCCTCGACCCCGGTGACTGCCTCAGCGATCCGCTTTCAGTCCCTCGTCGGGGAAGCAGCCAGTACGGAACAACGGCCCATGCGGGCGCCGCCGCGAGAAGCCACCAAGCAGTAGGACTCAACGTCGAAGACGCCAATCCCACGATGATCAGCCAGCTCATCGCGAGAGCCGCGACGAACCCTGCGGTGACCGCGCACGAGATGCGACCTCTGCGCCGATCTCGAGCAAAAGCGGAGCCGACCGCCGCCACGAGGCACAGCGCCTGTATCGCCGCGAGCAGGATCGCGGTTCCCAACGGTGTTCCGTACCCGCTCGGGCTGCCGTCGGGGCCGAACGTCGTGGCGATCCGTTCGGGTAGTCGATCCCACCAGGCGCTGGTGAGCGCAACCTCGACGACGACGGGGAACGCGGCAACGACGGCAGCGAAGATCCCCGCTCGCCTGCGTCGGCCGCGGGCGTTGGCCATCGGTTCGTTCATCAGCCGTTGCATGTCTCCCGCGCTTCCCGCTCGATGAGCGCCGTGGCGATCGCGTCGGCCGCGCGTGGGGCCTTCGCGAGCGTGTGCACCACCGCGGTGATCCCTGCCGCGTTGGCGATGACCGCTCCTCCCGCTCGCACTTCTCCGTTGATCCAGATCGATGCTCCTTCCCGCTGCCAGCTCACCGCGCGGGAGTGCCCTGCTCCGGGTTCGAGCGCCCAATCGGCGTAGCGACAGAGATCGTCGAACGTCGACCAGACGCCGCCTGCCGCCGCGAACGACGATTCTCCGAGCGCCCACGGCTTGATCGCGCGACCGAAGAGCTTCGGCACCACCCGGTCTGCTGGAGCTGGCACGAGGACCGCCGAGCTGATCCCCGCCGGCTCGAGGACGTGCTGGCGTACAGCGGCGAACCAGTCGCCGTGTACCTCGTCGAGTACCGCACCGAGGAGGGCGTACCCCAGGTTCGAGTACACGAACTGGCCTCGGGGCGTGGCCGGTATCGCAGCCGTCAAATCCAGAGGAACCCCGACAGACACTCGGTACGGGTCGCCGAAGAGGCGGTCGCGCATCATGGCCGGAAGCCGGGGCAGACCGGAGGTGTGGTGGACGAGGTCAGCAACGGTCATCTCGGCATCGGGCACACCGGGGAGGTAGTGCACGACCGGCCGCTCGACCTCGAGTGTGACCCAGGCCGTCGTGCCCACGAGTCCCTTCGTGATGCTCCCCCACTCGAGCATCGAGGCGGTGTCGTACGGCCCTCGGGACTCACGGACCGTTCGCCAGCCGTCAGCCGCGCGAAGACTCGCGCGCCAGTGTCCAGATGGCGTCCGTGAATCTCGCGCGACGGCTCCGACCACTACGAGCCGAACCCATCACCGTTGACTTCGGTCGACCGCTCGCGGCGCCGTGCTACGAACCACGTTGCCGGCCCGATGATCGGGATGAAGAGGACGACGAGGGTCCATGCGATCAAGCGACGGCCGGAGGTCGACCCGGATCGCATCAGCGAGATGAACGCTGCGAGTGCGAGGAACAGAGCGACGAGTGACACGGTCATCAGCACTCCGTCGAGCGCTGTCGGAACGAGCGGGTTCATGGTCTATTCCTCCGTCCAAGACGTCAATTCGTTCACTCCCAGCGGTTGTAGGTGATCGCGCCGTTGCCCTTGGCGCTGAGCCGCTGGACCGCGGAGTACGTGCTCCACGCAATCGTTCCCCATGGGGTCGGCACGCCACGCTTCACGACGACCTTGCACTTCGCGGTGGCCTGCCCGCCACTGATGTAGCCGCTGCTCTTGGAGGTCGTCACCTGAGTGAACGGCTGCACGTTCCTGACGACCGTGCACGAGTATCCGAGCATCTTCCTCGCCGTAGTACCGCTGTACTCGTACGACATCGAAACCTTCGTCTCGGTGAGCCTGATTCCAGCGAAGGCGAACCACTGTGTGCCCCAGGAGGACCGCGATGCCGCCCTGGTCCCCACCCCGACGCCATCCTCGCTTCGCTCGGCCCCCGACGATTCCACCTCACCCCACTCAAAGTCCCCGCTCGTGCGAACGGTCGCCGGGCCAAGCACTCTCTCGTCGGAGGCGGCAGTTGCGGCAGACGCAACAGCCGGATCCAAGAAGTACGAGGCGAGCTCGTGTCGCTGTTCAGCGTTGAGGTGGTCGAAGGCCGCGACGTCAGACGAGGCTCCGGAAGCAACGAGGTCGGCGCGGATAGCCGACAACACTGCAGACGGCGTTCGCGGAGCGGCAACGTCACCGGCGGCGGGCGGTGCGGCCGCGGCGTTGGCTGGCGCGGCACCAATGATGGAGGTGGCGACGACGGCGCACACTGCGCCGATCGAGACGATCCGCCCGTAGGTCGACTGCTTCATGAAACTTCCCCTCTCTCTCCGGCCCCAACGCCGGGTCTCGTCGTCGGCGGCGTTGCCGACAATGAGCAGTCAACTCACCAATACATCAGATATACAACTTCAGAAGTGACCCGGGCGTGTCGTCTCCGGACTCAGCGAGAGGGCCTGCGGAGGTGGACGATCTGCAACCACGAAGCGCGCGAGCTCCAGGACGCGGGCGTCGACATCATCCAGTTCGACGAGACCGCCTTCACCGTCTTCCACGACGAGGTGCAGGACTGGGGCGTGGCCGCGCTCGAGCGCGCCACCGAAGGACTCCACGCTGAGACCGGGGTGCACATCTGTTACGGCTACGGCATCGAGGCGAACAACAAGTGGAAGGAAACGCTCGGCGCCGAGTGGCGGCAGTACGAGCAGTCCTTCCCGCTGCTGCAGCAGTCGTCCATCGACATCGTCTCGCTGGAGTGCATCCACTCAAACGTCCCGCTCGAGCTCGTCGAGCTGATCCGCGGGAAGAAGGTCATGCTCGGGCGATCGACGTCGCGACCGAGACCGTGGAGACGCCGGAGGAGGTCGCGGAGGTGCTGCGTCGGGCGCTCGAGTTCGTCGATGCCGACAAGCTCATCCCCAGTTCGAACTGCGGGATGGCTCCCCTGGCGCGGGGTGCAGCGCTGGACAAGCTCAGTGCGCTGTCCGCTGGTGCGGACATCGTGCGGGCCGAGCTCGCTCGCGTGGCGGTGCCGGCTGCGCGCTAGCGTCCCGGTCCGACCGGACGGCTCGCCTCGGCAACGGGGCGGGCCGTCTTCCATGTCGCGCCCGGCAGGGGCTCGCGTCGCGGGCAGGTCTGGAGGCGCGGCTCGGTTCCGGTGGTCAGGTTGCGGTCGTCACTCCTGACTGTCGAGGCTCATCTTCTCGAAGTCCCCCGCGACGCACTGCGAGCTGCCGTCGATCGTGTACCCGCGGGGATCCGCGCGGAAGTCGGAGGAGCTCACCGGACCGCCCCTGCCCCGGACGCCGAGGATCGGGTCCTCGCCGCCGGTCTGGTACCGCTCGGTCGTGACCCCGAGTTCCTTCCAGTGCTGTTCCACCGCCTTGACGTCGGCCTTCGGGTCAGCGCTCGCGGAGCGGACCATGGCGTAGACGTACTGGACGCCCCCTTGCCCCAGACCCCGGCCGCACTTCCCGAGCCCCGGACCGTCGCTTACTTCCCAGCCGTCCCCCACCACGTCGGTCGAGCCCTCGACGAACGTGGCGATGGACTCCTTCGCCTGCTCGGGAGTCTTCCCGATGCCGGCGCTGCAGCCGGAGAGGACGACCACCATGAGCAGTGCGGCTGCGGTCGCTCGGCGGCCGGTGACGGCCCTCCACCGAGTGAGTGCCACGCGGGAGTTCCTCGCAGACCGGTCGGCGTCTGCGAGGCGCACCCTCGTCCGGAGATCAGCGCTGCCGGACAGGATCGCTCCACTTCGGGAACGGCTCCGAGACACCCGGCTCGGATTCATCGGGGAAGTCGGCGGGGTCGCGCAGTGCGATCGCCTTGATGAGCTCCGGAGCATCGTGTGCCCAGAACGCCTCGCTGTACACCCCGAGCGAGTACTGCCCGTTCGGCCGCACGTTCCAGGTCACCCACCATCCGTCACTGGTGTCGGCCCGCACCTCGTGATCCGTACCGACCTTCGCGCTGCTCCAGCGCCACCCTTCTTCATCGAAGTAGCGCTGCATCGGATCGAGGTCCTCCACCGCGCCGGTCGCACCCTCCGGTTCGATGATCCGTACGGCTCGGAACGCGTAGGAGTTCTCGTCGGTCGCACCCTCCGGCGCCTTGCCGAACGCGTCGTCGCCTGCGGGCAGAGGACGGACGTCTCCGCCGTTCCAGTACCACGTGCCGTCCGAGATCTGTCGTTGTGCGGCTGCGAGCACGGCCTGCCCGTGCTCGTACCGCTCGCCAGCCAGCTCGAACTCGTCCTGCAACGAGAGATCGGCTACCTGCGCCTGAGTCTTGCCTGCAGCGTCTTGCGCGTCCTGTCCGGTCACGTCGCCTCCTCTGCTTGCGCCGCCTGAGACGCATCCGGTCGTCGCGAGCACCACGGCCGCGAGCATGGTCACGATCGCGCCGCGCAGTCGGGGACGAATCTTGACTCTCATGGCCCCATCTTCCCGTCTGCGACGATCTGCGCCAGCGTGCGGAGCGTGGTCGAGTCATTCGAGAGGTACCCGACGTCGTCCGAATCGGAGTCGTGCCACATGTCGTGGCCCGTCACCCCTCTCGTACCCTCGGCTGCTTCCGAGGAGAACTCCTGCACGCCGTCGAACCCGAGCGGATCTGCCCGGGTCGCCACGCCCAGCCATTGACCGACCGGCGCGAACGGATCGTCCTTCGCGGCCGTCACGTACACGTTCGCGGCGTGGACGTCGTCGATCTCGGTCCCGCGCGGGAAGCCGACGGACCCGTACGACACGAACGAGTCGACCTGGTGTTCCGTCAACTGAAGCCCCTGCACCGCGGTGGTGGAGCCGTACGAGTGCGCTGCAACCGTGAAGGTGTCGGGGCCACCGTCCGACCTGCTGTCGAAGACACCGTCCACGAAGGAGGCCAGTTGGCCTGCGCCGGATTCCGATCGGTCGGGTGCGCCCACCTCCGCCGGGTTCGGCGCGTGGTAGCCAACCCAGGAAACGACGGCGTAGGTCTGCGATCGGTCATCGCTGTGCGCCTGGCGCAACAATCCCTCGGCGGCCACGACGCGCTCGCCCATGCCAGCCACGTCCGAGTTCATCCCCGGCACGTTCACCGTCACGTTCTTCGCCTTGTCGAGGTTCCCAAGCGACACGGCGGCGACCAGCGCACCGTCGTGCTCCCCGAATCCAACGAGTTGCGCCGTCTTGGACGCCGCAGGGCCGGGGAGTGTCTCAGCGCTGAGGTCGGCCGCGTCGACGGCCTCCTGCAGCGCGTTGACCTGTTCCTCGAAGTCCGACCGGCCGATGCGCTTCTCGCCGAAGCCCATGAGCGTGTACACGCGCTCCGGATCCCGCACCGCCGCTGCAAGCACGGCTCGTGACGCGATGTCGCGCTTCGCAGCAGGGATGCCGTCGAGGTTTGCGAGCAGGTACTGCGTCGCCAACGGCAAGGACTCGATGTACTCGTCCGTCTGCGGGACCTTCGCCCAAGCCGCGGCGACCTCGGCAGGGGTCAGACCCGGCCGGAGCAGCTCGGACAGCGCTGGCGACGCGGTCGCCGTCGCCACGGCGTCGAGCGTCAGGTCCGGGAGAGCGCCGCCGCCAGCGCGGTCGAAGGCGTTCGCGATGCCTTCGATCCAGCTCGCCTCCAGGGCGTTCTCGGCCATCAGCTGGTCGAACCCCGCCACGACTGTCGAACCCTGGACCGGCACCCACGAGCAAGCCGAGCAGAAGCGGGTCCAGGCGTTCTTCACCCGGATCAGGTGCTGCCCAGCGCTGCCGTCGGCCGCTCTGCTGGCCCCGACGAACGTCAGGAGCGCATCAGGATCCGCGGAGGACGTGCTTCCCGAGCTCCCGCCAGCCGTGCGCGGGCGCGCCCTCGGCAGGAACGTTGCCGTGACCGGGGTCGGGTGCACAGCCGTGTCATCCGGACGTCGGTCGATCACGCCGTCGATGTAGGCCGACGCCACAGCGAGCGGATCCCCGGACGCGCGACGCTGCTCACGCTCCTCCTCACGCGCACTCCAATCGCGCGATTCCCGGAGTCGGCGCCGCTCGGATTCAGCCTCGCGTTTCGCCCGATCGATCGATGTCTTGAGGTCAGCGAAGACACCGGCGAGACGCTGCGTGTCCTCCGACCGGATCGTGCTGTCGGTCGTGAAGAGCGTCGCGTAGCTGCCGCGGAAGTCCCGAACCGCCGCCTCGACTCGCACCCGATCCGCCATAGCCTGCGACCGCAGGTCCCCGGAAGCCCCCTCCGCAGCAGCGATGAGGGCATCGGCTGCCCCGTCATCGAACACAATCGACACGCACACCCCCGTGTGGACCGCGATCTGTACTACGACACTACTGGACGGCCGATGACCCTGCGCAACCAGGCGGTCGACGGGCATCGCGGATCCTCGTCGGACCTCGCGGCAATCCGGAGGTGCGATGGGCCAGTTCAGCGACGGTCGTCTGAGGATCGGACCCGCCCGGGAGGGAGCGTACGACCGGCCGATCCAGTTCCAGCGAGAGCGCAGCCGTCGTCCGGTGAGCCCCTTCGTGATGCTTCCCCTCTCGGGCAGCCATCTCTCGACGTTCAGTCGAGTCGGCTCGCGGCCGGTCCCCAGCCATCAGCGTCGGGACGCTCGCTCGCCACCGAGCGTCCGGAATGTTGCCGTTCATGCTCCAGGGCGTTAGCGTCGTCACCATGCCCGGAGCCATGGTGTCCGCACTCGCCCTCGAGATCGGCGGAGCGGTCCTCGTGATGTGGTTGACGTGGCGAGCTGCGACCGGGCAGCTCGGCCGGAACGACCTCGCCGGCGTCCGGACGCGCGTCACGATGTCCAGCGACGACGCCTGGCGGACCGGGCACCGAGCGGCGCTGCCTCCGACGCTGATCTCGGGCGTGATCACCGTCCTCTGGTGCGCGGTGTGCATCCTCGTGCCCGCGCTCCGCACCCCCGCCCCGGTGATCGTCGCGTCGGTCATCTTCGTGGGCGGCGCAGCCCTCTCCGTTCCTGCTGCCCACCTCGCGGTACGCCGAGCGGCGCTCGAGGATCAGACCGGTCACGAGGACGCGCAGACTGACTCACCGGCGTCAGGCCGAGGGCGTTGACTGCACACATGATCACGAAGGACCAGATCCACGAAGTGGAGCACGCGACCGTCCGAGACCGCGACGGCGCGTCGGTAGGCAAGGTCGCGCAGGTGTTCCCCTCCGACGAGCACGGCAGCGCCGCGTTCGTCAGCGTCACGACCGGACTCCGCGGGGGTCACACCACGCTCGTCCCGGTCGAGGACGCCACCTTCGACGGCACGGACCTGCACGTCGGGTACACGAAGAGCGCGGTCAAGGGTGCGCCGTCCGCCGGAGCCGGGAACACCTTGTCCGTCACCGAGGCGAACGCCGTCCGCAAGCACTTCGGGTTGTCCCCCGCGGGCAAGGCGACCGGTGACATGGGCGACCCGCGCGAAAACCTCGACCAGGCCGACACCGGCCCGGCGGGCGCAGACGACACCGAGGGCGCGGGAACGACGCCGCCAGCGTGAGCGGTTGTCGGCCCGCGCCGTCGCGCCCGCTGGAGGCGTGCCTCCAGACCCGGACTGGAGGCACGGCCGCGGCCCGCCCCACCGGTCACGTCGCGGCGGCGTCACCCCGGTGCTTGACGACGCTCAGTTCCAGGGACCGTCCGCGGTCGCGAGGTGCTCTTCGCCGAGCGGAGTGATCGGCAACAGTCAGCGGACTTCACGACGGTCTTCGCTGCGGTCGCCAAGCGTGGTCGTGTGTTGTGCGCCGTGCGCTCGAACGCTAGCGGCGACTTCGCTGGCTCGCGCAGTCTTTCCTGGACACCGAGCATCTGACCGGCTCGACAAACGGACCGAGTTCAACCAGTGGCAAGACCGGAAGACCGAGGATGACGTCAGGGAAGCAGGGACTAGGCCCCACTTCAGACCTATCACGCCGCGCGGAAGGCGGGTGGCGCTGTATGCATACGCCACTTCGCGGCGCCAGGTCTCCGCCGAGCTGTCACTCGTCCGGGAGTCCCATAGGGATCCCAAACTCGGTTGGCGAGACCCCCAGATCCGCCTGAGCCCGACGCACAGCTCTCGGCGATGCCGGCCGCTCGGTTGAGGCTGTTTGGTAAACGCTGCCGGCACGATCAGCAACCCAAGCAACATCCTCTTGTTGCGTTGCAGGCGTCGTCCAGGGGCCTCGGCTTCGAAGCACACGGAAACGCCCCGCCAGGCCGAAGCCAGCGGGGCGTCCCCACGAGTCAGACCAGGGTCAGAAGTCCCAGTCCTCGTCCTCAGTGTTGACGGCCTTGCCGATGACGTACGACGACCCGGACCCCGAGAAGAAGTCGTGGTTCTCGTCCGCGTTCGGCGACAGGGCGGAGAGGATGGCCGGGTTCACGTCCGTGATGTTCTTCGGGAACATCGGCTCGTAGCCCAGGTTCATCAGCGCCTTGTTGGCGTTGTAGTGCAGGAACTTCTTGACATCCTCGGTCAGACCGACCTCGTCGTAGAGGTCCTGCGTGTACTGCACCTCGTTCTCGTACATCTCGAACAGCAGCGAGAACGTGTAGTCCTTGAGCTCGTCGCGCTCGGCCTGCGTGAGGGTCTCGAGGCCCTTCTGGTACTTGTACCCGATGTAGTACCCGTGGACGGCTTCGTCACGGATGATCAGGCGGATCAGGTCGGCGGTGTTCGTGAGCTTGGCGCGCGACGACCAGTGCATCGGCAGGTAGAAGCCCGAGTAGAACAGGAACGACTCGAGCAGCGTCGAGGCGACCTTGCGCTTCAGCGGGTTGTCGCCCTGGTAGTAGTCCATCACGATGGACGCCTTCTTCTGCAGGTTCGGGTTCTCCTCGGACCAGCGGAAGGCCTCGTCGATCTCACGGGTCGACGCGAGGGTCGAGAAGATCGACGAGTAGGACTTGGCGTGCACCGACTCCATGAACGCGATGTTCGTGTAGACGGCTTCCTCGTGCGGGGTGATCGCGTCGGGGATGAGCGACACGGCGCCGACGGTGCCCTGGATGGTGTCGAGCAGGGTGAGACCGGTGAACACACGCATGGTCAGGGTCTGCTCGGCCGGCGTCAGCGTGTTCCACGACTGCACGTCGTTCGACAGCGGCACCTTCTCGGGCAGCCAGAAGTTGTTGACGAGACGGTTCCAGACCTCGACGTCCTTGTCGTCCTGGATGCGGTTCCAGTTGATGGCCTGGACCCGATCAATGAGCTTCAGCTTCTCGACCAACGTGTGTTCCTTACAGAGATGGTGACTAAGTGACGGACTGGAGGCGCGGTGCGGGTTGGCACCGCGCCTCCAGGGAGCAGAGCGGCAGCTCTACAGCATGCAGCTGACGCAGCCCTCGACCTCCGTGCCCTCCAGCGCGAGCTGGCGGAGACGGATGTAGTAGATCGTCTTGATGCCCTTGCGCCATGCGTAGATCTGCGCCTTGTTGATGTCACGCGTGGTGGCGGTGTCCTTGAAGAACAGCGTCAGGGACAGGCCCTGGTCCACGTGCTGCGTCGCCGCGGCGTACGTGTCGATGATCTTCTCCGGGCCGATCTCGTACGCGTCCTGGTAGTAGTCCAGGTTGTCGTTCGTCATGAACGGCGCCGGGTAGTAGACGCGGCCGAGCTTGCCTTCCTTGCGGATCTCGATCTTCGACGCGATCGGGTGGATCGACGACGTCGAGTGGTTGATGTACGAGATCGAACCGGTCGGCGGGACGGCCTGCAGGTTCTGGTTGTAGATGCCGTGCTCCTGGACGGACGCCTTCAGCGCCTTCCAGTCGTCCTGCGTCGGGATCGTGATGTTCGCGTTGTCGAAGAGCGAGGCAACACGAGCGGTCGCGGGGGTCCACGTCTGGTCGGTGTACTTGTCGAAGAACTCACCCGACGCGTACTTCGAGTCGCGGAAGCCGTCGAAGGTCTCGCCCGTCTCGATCGCGATCTTGTTCGACGCGCGCAGGGCGTGGAACAGCACCGTGTAGAAGTAGATGTTCGTGAAGTCGATGCCCTCTTCGGAGCCGTAGTAGACGCGCTCACGAGCGAGGTAGCCGTGCAGGTTCATCTGGCCGAGGCCGATGGCGTGCGACTTGTCGTTGCCGTCCTCGACGGAACGCACCGAGGTGATGTGCGACATCTGCGAGACCGAGGTCAGGCCGCGGATGGCGGTCTCGATGGTCTTGCCGAAGTCGGGCGAGTCCATCGTCAGCGCGATGTTCAGCGAGCCGAGGTTGCAGGAGATGTCCTTGCCGATCTCCTTGTAGGACAGGTCCTCGTTGAAGGTCGTCGGGGTGTTGACCTGCAGGATCTCCGAGCACAGGTTGGACATGTTGATCCGACCCTTGATCGGGTTGGCCTTGTTCACCGTGTCCTCGAACACGATGTACGGGTAGCCCGACTCGAACTGGATCTCGGCGATGGTCGTGAAGAAGTCACGCGCCTTGATCTTCGTCTTCTTGATGCGCGAGTCGTCGACCATCGCGCGGTAGTTCTCGGAGATCGGGACGTCGCCGAAGGGGACGCCGTAGACCTTCTCGACGTCGTACGGCGAGAACAGGTACATGTCCTCGTTGTTCTTCGCGAGCTCGAACGTGATGTCCGGCACGACGACGCCGAGGGACAGCGTCTTGATGCGGATCTTCTCGTCGGCGTTCTCGCGCTTGGTGTCGAGGAACTTCATGATGTCCGGGTGGTGTGCGCTGAGGTAGACCGCGCCGGCACCCTGACGCGCACCGAGCTGGTTCGCGTAGGAGAAGGAGTCTTCCAGCAGCTTCATCACGGGGATGATGCCCGAGGACTGGTTCTCGATCTGCTTGATCGGGGCGCCGGCCTCGCGGATGTTGGAGAGGAGCAGGGCCACGCCGCCGCCGCGCTTCGAGAGCTGCAGCGAGGAGTTGATGCCGCGCGAGATCGACTCCATGTTGTCCTCGATGCGGAGCAGGAAGCAGGAGACGAGCTCGCCGCGCTGTGCCTTCGCCGTGTTGAGGAACGTGGGGGTCGCGGGCTGGAAGCGGCCGGCGACGATCTCTTCGACCAGGTCGATGGCGAGCTGCTCGTTGCCCTGGGCCAGGCCGAGGGCGGTCATGACGACGCGGTCCTCGAAGCGCTCGAGGTAGCGCTTGCCGTCGAACGTCTTGAGCGTGTAGCTCGTGTAGTACTTGAACGCGCCGAGGAACGTCTGGAACCGGAACTTCTTCGAGTACGCCAGGTCGTTGAGTCGCTGGATGAAGTCCAGCGAGTACATGTCGATCGTGGCTTTTTCGTAGTACTCGTTCTCGACCAGGTAGTCGAGCCGCTCCTTCAGGTTGTGGAAGAAGACGGTGTTCTGGTTGACGTGCTGCAGGAAGAACTGCTTGGCGGCCTCACGATCCTTGTCGAACTGGATGTTCCCGTCCGCGTCGTAGAGGTTGAGCATCGCGTTGAGGGAGTGGTAGTCCATCCCCGTCTGCGGCGACGTCAGATCGACGTCTGCAACTGCTGCGTCCAAAATGCATCCAATCCTGAGTTGACCGCCGACACGTCGTCAGGGGTCCCGAAGAGTTCAAACCTGTACAGAAGGGGGACGTTGCACTTCTGCGCGATGACGTCCCCTGCGAGGCCGTACGCCTCGCCGAAGTTCGTGTTGCCACCCACCACCACGCCGCGGATGAGCGAGCGGTTGTGGGCGTCGTTGAGGAACTTGATGACCTGCTTGGGGACTGCACCCTCGCCGTTGCCGCCACCGTAGGTGGGCAGGACCAGGACGTAGGGCTCGTCGACGTGCAGGAACGGTTCGCTCGGGTAGAGCGGGATCCGGTCCGCGTCGCGGCCGAGCTTCTCGACGAAGCGCGCGGTGTACCCGGACACGCTCGAGAAGTAGACCAATCGGCTCATGGTGCGCTCCTCTCGAGAAGGTGCGGAACAGGCGGACCGGCGGGTGTCCTGCGGGCGATCGCCGGGCCTCCTGAACGGGACCGGGGTGACCGTCCGCAGGACGGGAGACGACTACGCCAGTTCGGCGCTGAGGGTCGCGATCTTGTCGGGGCGGAAGCCCGACCAGTGGTCGTCGTCCGTGACGACGACGGGGGCCTGCATGTAGCCCAGGCTCTTGACGTGCTCGAGCGCTGCTTCGTCCGTGGAGACGTCGTGCACTTCGTACTCGATGCCCTTGTTGTCGAGGGCCCGGTACGTCGCGGTGCACTGGACGCAGGACGGCTTGGTGTAGACGGTGACGGCCATGTTCTCCCCTGGTTCCTACTGGTTTCTGCTGTGCTGTGGAGGTGGTGCTGATGTCTGTCCGCAGTCGTGTCCGGGAGGGGCCGCTGCGATGTCTCCACACTACATCTAGTGGCTAGCCGCAGCACCGACCACAAGAGGAAGTGTTACAGCCATGTAGTTCTCCACAACGTCCTCCACAGTCTGTGGATTCCCGGGAGGCCCGAGATTCCGCCAGTCTCCGGCCGACCACCGACACTTCCCCACACCGGTGGACAGTCCCGATCCACATGTGTGGAATCAGCGCATCGGCGTGTCGCGAACCGCCCCTCCCCAGGACGGGGGACAGCCCCTTCCGGCCGGTCCGTACACTCGTCTCGTGAGTACGTACGGGCCCCTCCTGAAGACCCCTGGCGTGGGTCGTGTCATCGCCGCACAGCTCACCGCACGGTTCCCGTTCGGCATGC
Organism: Curtobacterium sp. MCBD17_026; assembly: GCF_003234895.2. NCBI lineage: Bacteria > Bacillati > Actinomycetota > Actinomycetes > Micrococcales > Microbacteriaceae > Curtobacterium > Curtobacterium sp. MCBD17_026. The sequence continues at coordinate 3,029,076 of NZ_CP126281.1, forward strand.
TGTCGCTGGCGTACCTGCTGCACGTCGAGCACGTGTTCGATTCCTACGGCGCCGCCGGGCTGGTGCTCGCGACGACGAGCATCGGGCAGGCGATCGCCGGGCCGCTGACCAGCCGGTGGATGGGCAGCTGGGGCATGCGCCCCGTCCTCATCCTGACGAGCATCGTCGCGCTCGTGAGCATGGTGGTCATCGCGTTCGTGTACATGCCGCTCTGGGGGTACGTGGTGGTCGGGTTCCTCGGCGGCCTGGCGGTCCCGCCCGTGCAGCCCGCGGTGCGCACCATCTACCCGAAGATGGTGACGTCGGCGCAGCTCACGCCCCTCTTCTCCCTCGACGCCAGCGCGCAGGAGCTCATCTGGGTCGCCGGCCCGGTCATCACCACCTTCGTCGCCACCCAGGTCGGCACGGTCGAGGCGATCGTCGTCGCGATGGTGTTCCTGGTCGTCGGCGGCGCGTGGTTCATCGCCTCCCCCGAGCTCGGCCGCGTCCGCATCCCCCGATCGAAGCGCGCCTTCGGTGTCGTGCTGAAGCGCCCCTCGGTCGTCGTCGCCACCCTGACCGGCCTGCTGCTGATCGGAGCGTGCGCCGCGGTCGAGGCGAGCGTCACCAGCGTCTTCGGCGAGGGCAGCCCGAACGCCGGCATCGTCCTCGCGGTGTTCGCGGTCGGTTCGCTCGCCGGCGGCCTGGCGTTCGGCCACCGCCCGATCTCGCGCAACACCCTGTGGACGCGCATGGCGGTCGTCTTCGTCGGCCTCACCCTGGCGCTCGGCGGCACGGGCTTCTGGTGGCTCTGCCTCGCCCTGGTCATCGCGGGTGTGGGCATCGCACCGGCCCTCGCGGTGATGTTCGGTTCGGTCTCCGCCACCGTCAAGTTCTCCGACACGGCGGAGGCCTACGGCTGGATGGGCACCGGCCAACTGATCGGTGCCGCGGGCGGTTCGGCGATCGCCGGGTTCCTGATCGACGGCAGCGGCCCCGTCGGAGGCTTCACCGTCGGCGCAGTGATGGCCGGGCTGGGCGTGCTGCTCCCCCTGGCGATGCGGAGCTGGCTGCCCGACCTGCGCGGCCGTGACGCCAGCCCGCTCCCCGACACCGAGCCGGTGCACCTGCCGACCTGAGCGGCGGGCTGTTTCGGGCGTACCTGGTCGAAACGGGCGTACCTGGTCGGAAGTTCTGACCAGGTACGCCCGTTTCCACTTGCCATCGCGGCCGGTACGGGAAGGAACGTGCGCCCGGCGCACGGGTCGCGTTCTCCACAGATGGCCTGGAGGCCCGGCGCGCGCCCGCCAGGCACCGGCAGGATGGGTGCATGGTCACCTCAGTCCCCCTGCGCGACGGCCGCTCGATCCCCGGGATCGGCTTCGGCGTCTACAAGGTCGACGATGCCGAAGCAGAGACGGCGGTCGGTCTCGCCCTCGACGCCGGCTACCGGCACGTCGACACCGCCGAGATGTACGGCAACGAGACCGGCGTCGGCAACGCGATCCGCGCCTCCAGGGTGGACCGTGACGACGTCTTCGTGACGACCAAGGTGTGGAACGACCACCAGGGGCGCGACACGACCCTGCGGGCGTTCGACGGCAGCCTCGAGCGGCTGGGGCTCGACGCCGTCGACCTCTACCTGATCCACTGGCCGGCCGCCGCGAACGACCGCTACGTCGAGACCTGGCGGGCGCTGGTGGAACTGCGTGAGTCGGGGCGGGCACGGAGCATCGGTGTCTCGAACTTCCAGGTGCCGCACCTGCAGCGGCTCATCGACGAGACCGGCGAGGTGCCGGCGCTGAACCAGGTCGAACGCCACCCGTGGCTGCCGCAGCGCGAGCTCATCGCGTTCCACGAGCAGCACGACATCGTCACCGGGGCGTGGTCGCCGCTCGGTCGTGGGCGCCTGATCGACGAGCCGGTGCTGACGGGCATCGCCGACGCGCACGGCGTGAGCGTGGCGCAGGTGCTCGTGCGGTGGAACGTGCAGCAAGGCGTCGTGGTGCTGCCGAAGTCGGTCACGCCGTCACGGATCCGGTCGAACCTCGACGTCGACGGCTTCGAGCTCACCGACGACGAGCTCGCGGCGATCGCGACGCTCGAGTCCGGGCAGCGGACGGGCTCCCACCCGGACTCGGTGTCGTAGCCGAGCTAGCCCCGGCGGTCCTCCTCGGACTGCCACGGCAGGTGCAGGTCGCCGGGTTCCGGCTCCACGTCGCCGGCGTCGTCCGCACCGCCGGTCCCGGGGGCCGCGATGACCCTGGACGGGTCGATGCCGTCCTCACGCAGGTCGGCGTCGTCGCGTTGCTTCGTCTGGGATGCGTCCATCTCACGCTCGCTCGACGGGCTGTACGACGTGTCGGCTGCCCGCTGCTCGCGGTCGCTGACCCCGTCGACGTCGTCGCTGTGAGCGGCGTCGCGGAGCGCGTCGTTGCGTGCTCGGTCGTCGGACGGCTCGGGGCCGGGGGCGTTCGGGATGCTGTCGCTCATGGTGTTTCCTCCTGCAGCGGACGCTAGTCCTCGGCCCGTGTAACGAGTCCGGCTCGGTCCGCTCCCCGCACTCGATGACGCCCCTCGCGCCCGCTACGCTGCCGACGAGGGGGAACGATGGGACGAACACGGACCGCGACGACCGCGGTGATCGGCTCCGCCCTGGTGGGGCTGCTGCTCACAGGGTGCACGGCGTTCGGCGGCGACGACGCGATCCCGACGCCGACGCGACAGGCGGCCGAACGCACGGCGGAGCCCGCGCCGGATCCGACGCGCGACACCGATCGGGTCGAGACCAAGACCGAGCCCGAGCACGAGCCCGAGCAGGCCCTGCCCGCCGGCACCGTGGCGGCGGAGACCGACGTCGTCTCGCCGAGCGGTGACACGAGCATCCACGTCCGCGTCGTGGCGAACGACAACGGAACCTTCGACGCGCAGCTGTCCCACTACCGGACGACCAATCCGCAGCCGATGCGTCTGGAGTTCCGACACCGGCCCGCGAAGCCGCTCGACGGCGAGGACGGCTTGGTACGGGACTTCGTCGAGTGGGACGCCTCGGTTGCTCCTCCGGCCTCGTTCACGATGGGGCAGTCCGGCCCGCGGCCCGACTACCTGCGCAGTGTCGTCCTCGTGCCGGCGACGGTGGCCGACGAGGACTCCTCCGAGCGCCCGTGGGCGGGGTCCGTGCTCGCCGCCGCCGACCTCACGTGGAAGATCCCGAACCCCTACCCCGACCTCCGGGTCGCCGTCGGCAAGGACCGACCGGGCGCCTACGGCATCGTCACCGACGTCGACGGCCGACCGGCGAACTACCTGGTCGCCCACGGCGACGAGCTCTCGACGGTCGCGGAGCGGTTCGGCGCCACGCCGGCGCAGGTGCAGTGGATGAACCCCTACATGGAGCAACGCGCCGACGACTGGCTGCTCGAGGGCAGCACGCTCAACATCGACCCCGCTCGGCGTTGAGCCGAGGGGCCGGGCCGGTCCGTTACGGTTGACCAGCACTCGGCACCACCAGGAGGTCCCATCGTGACGATCGTCGCCGCCGCAGACGGCTCAGCCCTCGGCAACCCCGGCCCCGCCGGCTGGGCCTGGTACGTCGACGACGACCGGTGGGCGGCCGGCGGCTGGCCCCGTGCGACGAACAACATCGGCGAGCTCACCGCCGTCCTGCAGCTGCTCCGCGCCACGAAGGACACCGGTGAGCCGCTGCACATCCTGTGCGACAGCCAGTACGCCATCAAGGCCTGCACCGAGTGGCTCGCCGGCTGGAAGCGCAAGGGCTGGCGGAAGGCCGACGGCAAGCCGGTCCTCAACGTCGAGATCATCAAGGAACTCGACGCTGAACTGCAGGGCCGCAAGGTCACGTTCGAGTGGGTCCGCGGCCACGTCGGTCACGAGATGAACGAAGCCGCCGACGTCCGTGCCCGCGGCGCTGCCACCGCGTTCCAGAACGGCACCGACGTGCCGCACGGTCCGGGCTGGCCGGGAGCCGAAGTCGCGGAGCCGTCCGCGCTGCCTGACGCGACCCCGCCCGCGACCCTCTTCTGACCCTTCCGGGCGGTCAGTAGGTCCCGTCGCGCCGTTCCTGCTGCGTGATCTGGTCCCCCGACGCCGGGTCGACGCCCGAGCGCGTGGTGGTCGTGGTGCGGCGACCCCCACGCCGGAGCGGCCCCGAGCCCCGAGCCGACACCGCCCCGCCCCGCTCAGTCGACGTCGACCTCGGCCCACCCGTCGAACCGCCCGATCTCGGTGACCCGCACGACGGCCTCGCCGACCTCGTCCGAGGCGTCCAGGTCGATCGTCGCCGAGAACCCGAAGTCCTTGTCGCCCTCGGGGTCGGCGAAGATCTGCCGTGCCTTCCAGACACGGGGTGACGCCGTGGCACCACTCTCGTCCAGCACCAGGTACTGCATCGAGCGCGCGTCAGCATCGGTGCCGATGGTGTCGTGCTCCTCGTAGTACTCCTCGAGCACGTTGTCCCAGGCCGACCGGTCGAAGCCGACGGTCGCGTCGAGTTCCCCGAGCCCGTCGATGTCGTCGGCGGCGGCGAGCAGCACCCGCTGGAACAGGGCGTTGCGCACGAGCACCCGGAACGCCCGCGGGTTGCCGGTGAGCCGTGCGGGCTGCGGCGGCGCGATCTCCTCGTGCTCCTCGGAGGCCAGCAGGACGTCGCCGTTGAGCAGCGCCTCCCACTCGTCGACGAGCGAGGAGTCGGTCTGCCGCACGACCTCGCCCAGCCACTCGATCAGGTCGTCGAGCTCCTGGGTCCGCTGTTCCTCGGCGATGGTCTGCCGCATGGTCCGGTACGCGTCGGACAGGTAGCGGAGCACGAGCCCCTCGGAGCGGGTGAGCTGGTAGAAGCGCACGAAGTCGCCGAAGGTCATCGCGCGTTCGTACATGTCGCGGACGACGGCCTTCGGGGACAGCTGGAAGTCGAGCACCCAGGGCTGTTCTGCGGCGTAGGCCTCGTACGCGGCCTCCAACAGCTCGGACAGCGGGCGAGGCCAGGTGACCTCCTCGAGCAGCTCCATCCGCTCCTCGTACTCGATCCCCTCCTGCTTCATCCGGGCGACGGCCTCGCCGCGCTCCTTGAACTGCTGCTGCGACAGGATCGCTCGCGGGTCGTCGAGTGTGGCCTCCACGACGGACACCATGTCCAGCGCGTAGGTGGGAGAAGAAGGGTCGAGCAACTCGAACGCGGCGAGCGCGAACGGTGACAGCGGCTGGTTGAGCGCGAAGTTCGGCGCGATGTCGACCGTCAGACGATAGCCACCGTCGACCTTCTCGATCACCCGGGCGTTGATGAGGGTCCGGGCGATGACGAGTGCCCGCCGGGCCATCGCGAGCTGCCGGGAGCGCGGTTCGTGGTTGTCGTAGACCAGCGACCGGACGTCCGCGAAGGCGTCCCCGCCACGGGCGACGACGGACAGCACCATCGCGTGCGTGATCCGCATGCGCGAGACCATCGGCTCGGGCTCGGCTGCGATCAGCCGTTCGAACGACGCCTGCCCCCAGGACACGAAGCCCTCGGGCGCCTTCTTCCGCTTGATCTTGTTCTTCTTCTTCGGGTCGTCGCCGGCCTTGGCGACGGCGCGGGCGTTCTCGATGTCGTGCTCGGGTGCCTCGGCGACGACGTCACCCTCGGTGTCGTACCCGGCGCGTCCGGCACGACCGGCGATCTGGTGGAACTCCCGCGCGGACAGCTGGCGCATCTTCGTGCCGTCGAACTTCGTCAGCCCGGTGAACAGCACGGATCGGATCGGCACGTTGATCCCGACGCCCAGGGTGTCGGTGCCGCAGATGACGGGCAGCAGGCCGCGCTGGGCGAGCTGCTCGACGAGCCGTCGGTACTTCGGCAGCATGCCGGCGTGGTGCACGCCGATGCCCGCCCGGATCAGGCGCGACAGGGTCTGTCCGAACCCGGCGCTGAACCGGAAGCCGGCGATGGCGTCCGCGATCTGGTCACGGCGTTCGCGCGTGGCGACCTTCGCCGACATCAGCGACTGCGCCCGTTCGAGGGCTGCGGCCTGGGCGAAGTGCACGATGTAGATCGGCGCCTTGCCCTCCTCGAGCAGCCGTTCCACCGTCTCCTGCACGGGCGTCATCACGTACTGGTACTCGAGCGGCACGGGTCGGGAGACACCGGTCACGCGGGCGGTGGGCCGTCCGGTGCGTCGGGACAGGTCGTCAGCGATCGTGGTGACGTCGCCGAGGGTCGCCGACATGAGCAGGAACTGCGCACGCTCGAGCACGAGCAGCGGCACCTGCCACGCCCAGCCGCGGTCGGGGTCGCCGTAGAAGTGGAACTCGTCCATGACGACGACGTCCACGTCGGCGTCCGGCCCCTGCCGCAGGGCCAGGTTCGCCAGGATCTCGGCGGTGCAGCAGACGATCGGCGCGTCGGCGTTGACGCTCGAGTCACCGGTGACCATGCCGACGTTCTGCGCACCGAACAGCTCGACGAGCTGGAAGAACTTCTCGGACACCAGCGCCTTGATCGGCGCCGTGTAGTAGCTCCGCTTGCCCTCGGCGAGCGCCGCGAAGTGCGCGCCGGCCGCGACGAGCGACTTCCCGGTGCCGGTCGGCGTGCTCAGCACGACGTTCGCGCCGGAGACGAGCTCGATGACCGCTTCGTCCTGCGCCGGGTACAGCGGCCGGCCGCCCTCGGCGGCCCAGTCCGCGAAGGCCTCGTAGACCTCGTCGGGGTCGACGACGCCGTCCACCGCCGCCGGGATCGCGGCGACGAGCGGGGGCACGGTGGTGACGTCGGTCATGTGCCCATCCTCCCAGGTGCGCATGTGCCGGACGGGAGGCCCGGTGCGGCGCCGCCACGGGCCTCCCGTCCGCCCGGTCACCGACTCGGGCCCATTTTGATACGTGCGCATAGACTCGCGTCATGCGCGAACTCGGCTTCCTATCCTTCGTCCCGAACCACGGTGGCACCGGGGGCGCCGCCGGCGCCCTCGAGGACGGGCTGCGCCTGTTCGAGACCGCCGAGTCGCTCGGCTACGGGACGGGCTGGGTGCGCGGACGGCACTTCGAGCCGTACCTGACGAGCCCGATGACCTTCTTCGCGGCCGCAGCGCAGCGCACCAGCAGCATCGCGTTCGGCACCGCCGTGCTCGGCATGCGCTACGAGGACCCGGTGCGCCTGGCCGAGGACGCCAGCACGGTCGACCTGCTGAGCGGCGGCCGGGTGCAGCTCGGCATCAGCACGGGCATCGCCGGGTACGGCCCGATCCTCGACCCGGTGTTCGGCACGGTCGACCGCAGCTTCCGCGACGAGGCCGAGGCGCGCGCCGCACGCCTGCTCGAGGTCCTGCAGGGTGAGCCCCTCGGCAGTGCCGGCAAGGGCTACGAGAGCATCCCCGCCGGGGCCGACCTGACCCTGCAGCCGCTCAGTCCGGGCCTGCGCGACCGCGTGTGGTGGGGCGGCGGCAGCATGGGCACGGCGGTCCGCACAGCCGAGAAGGGGCTCCTGCTGCACTGCTCGACCCTGAACACCGAGGACACCGGTGCGCCGTTCGCCCAGGCGCAGGCCGACCAGATCGCCGCCTACCGCGACCGCTTCGCCGAGCTCCACCCGCAGCGCGAGTCCAAGGTCGCCGTGGGCCGGATCGTCGTGCCGCTCCTCGACGACCACGACCGCGCCGTGCACCAGGAGTTCCTGACCGGCTACGCATCGGGCATGGACGACGAGGGCCGGCCGCTCTCGGGCACGCCACCGTTCCGGTTCAGCAAGGTCCTGTCCGGCGAGCCGGCCGCCATCGTCGACGCACTGCTCACCGACCCGGCTGTCACCGCCACCGACGAACTCGTCATCACCCTGCCGGCGAACGGCGACCGTGCGGCGCACGAGCGGATCCTGCGCATCGTGGCCGAGGAGATCGCACCCGCCGTGCGGGCCTGAGCACCGGCACCGCCGGCCTGATCACTGCGAGCCTGCCACCGAGAGTCAAGGGCATCCGGTGGGCTCTGGACGAGTTGGTGAGTCTCACAGAGCCCGACCGGATGACCATCTCGTCCCTGATCCGTACGAGATGGTGCACCCATCGTTCCACCTACCGAGCGGTTTGTCACACCGATCCGCGCACCCGGGACGTAGAAAGTTGACCAAGTGTCACCCGTTTTTCCGATGCGGGACGAAGTGCGGGAACCGGTTCACCGATGCGGTTCCGCGCCGGAACGACGAATGCGTCCCCGCGCGGACGCGGGGACGCATTCTGGGACGCACCGGGGAGGCCAGGGCAACAACGGCCGGATCAGGAGACCGAGTCGCTCACCCAGCGACCCCGTAGTCGGTGCGTGCGCGGACGGTAACCAGCCGACTCGCGCAGAACGATGTTACTGAATGGAGTTGGGAGCTGCGCGGAAACCGGACGACTTCGTCACTCCAGTTCGAGGGACGCGGTTCCGGCGTCGTCGACGACCGAGGCGCCGACGTGCAGCGTGAAGGTCCCCGACTCGTACTGCCACGAGCCGTCCCAGTGGGCGAAGGCACGCGCCGGGACCTCGATCGAGACCTCCGTCGAGGCGCCCGCGGCGAGCCGGACCGGGGCGAACCCGACCAGCCAGCGCACCGGGCGGTCGACCGCCGACTCCGCACGGGACGCGTAGACCTGCACGACGTGCTTGCCGGCGCGGTCGCCCGTGTTCGCGACGGTCGCCGTGACGATGACGGCGTCGCCCTCGCGCACGGTCGGGGTCGCGGAGACGCCCTCGATCGACCACGTGGTGTAGCCGAGGCCGTGCCCGAACGGGTACGCCGGCTCCGTGCCGGCCCGCAGCCAGGCCCGGTAGCCGACGTGGACACCCTCGTCGTAGGAGACCTTGCCGTCCACCGGGGTGACGTCGAGCACCGGGACGTCGGCCATCGCGACGGGCCACGTGGTGGGCAGGCGGCCGCCGGGCTCCTGCGCCCCCGTCAGCACGCCGGCCAGGGCGTTGCCGTACTCCTGCCCGCCGAACCAGGTCAGCAGCACCGCGGCGACGTCGTTCCGCCACGGCATCTCGACCGGTGACCCGGCGTTGACGACGACGACCGTGTTCGGGTTCGCCGCGGCGACCGCGCGCACCAGGTCGTCCTGGTGGCCGGGCAGTGCCAGCGAGGACCGGTCGTAGCCCTCGGACTCGACCTTCGAGTTCGTGCCGACCACGACGACCGCGACGTCCGCACCGCGGGCTGCGTCCACCGCGGCCTCGATGAGCACGGCGGGGTCGTCGTCCGACGGCTCGGTGCCGAACTGGTACGCCAGCACCCCACCGAGCGTCTCGTCCTGCACGATGTCGTACTCGATGCGGATCGCGACCTGCTGCCCCGCCGTCACCTCGACCGGCACCGACCGCGCCGGCGGGTTGAGGAACGCGGCACCGAGCTGGTCACCCTCGAACGGCACGTCCTCGTCGAGCAGCAGCTCGCCGTCGATCCACATGCGTGACCGTCCGGCCGCGCCGATGCCGAACCGCACGGTCCCGGTCGACTCCGCCGTGTAGGTGGTGGTGATGTCGAGCCGGTCGGCTTCGCGCGTCGGGGCGTCGCCGCCGAACCAGAACAGCGCCGTCGCGCGACGGTCCTCGACGAACAGCTCCTCGCCGTCCTTGACGAAGGCGACCCGGGCTCCGGGCTCCCCGGTGCCGGGGTTCGTGATGGTGGACAGCGGGAACTCTGCGATGCCCTCCTGCACGACGGCGCCGATCGCGTAGTCCACGCTCGCGCCGGGGAACGCTGAACGAATGCCGTCCAGCGGTGACACGACCTGCGACGGCACGACCGTGGCCGAGCCACCGCCCTGCGTGCGGGCCTGGTCGGCGTTGTGCCCGATCACCGCGATGCGTGACACGGCAGGGGCGTCGAGCGGCAGGACACCGGTGTTGCGGACCAGGACCGTGCCCTCGGCCTCGGCCTCGCGCACGAACGCGATGCCGTCCTCGACGTGTACGGGCGACGCGGCGACGGGCTCGAAGCCCTCGAGCGCGCCGACGCGGGCGGCCAGGGTCAGGATCCGGCGGACCTTGCGGTCGATCGCCGCCATCGGCACCTCGCCGGACTGCACGGCTGCGAGCAGCGGGCCCTCGCTCCACCACGGGTTCGGCCCGGGCATCGCGACGTCCTGCGACGCCTTCGCCGAGTCCACCGAACGCACACCGGTCCAGTCGGACACGACGATCCCGTCGAAGCCCCACTCCGAGTTGAGCGGGGTCTCGAGCAGGTCGCTCTCCGACGCCGTCACGCCGTTGATCGCGTTGTACGACGACATGATCGCCCAGGCGTGCGCCTCGGTCACGGCCTTCTCGAACGCGAGCAGGTACAGCTCGCGCAGGGCACGGTCCGACACCTCGGTCGACGCGGTGAAGCGGTCGGTCTCGTAGTCGTTCGCGATGTAGTGCTTCGGGGTCGCGGCGACACCGTTCTCCTGCACGCCGTCGACGTACGACGCGGCCAGGTCGCCGGTGAGCACCGGGTCCTCGCTGAACGCCTCGAAGTGCCGGCCACCGAGCGGGGACCGGTGCAGGTTGATGGTCGGGCCGAGCACGACGTCGACGCCCTTGCGGCGGGCCTCCACCGCGGCGGCGGCGCCGTAGCGCTTCGCGATCGCACGGTCCCACGACGCACTCAGCGCGGTCGCCGACGGCAGGTTCAGCGACGGGTCCCGCTCGTCCCACACCTCGCCGCGCACACCCGACGGACCGTCCGACATCAGGATGCGGCGCAGCCCGATCTTCTCGATGGGCCAGGTGGTCCAGAAGTCACGTCCGGTGAGCAGCTGCACCTTCTCGTCGGTGGTCAGCTGGCCGAGGAGCGCATCGATGCGCTCGGTCATCGGCGTCGCCGGACTGGAGGCAGTGCTCGCGTCGTTCACGGTGGTCACGGTGGTCGGTCCTCTCGTTCAGGGCCGCGGGGCGCCGCCTGGACGGCCGGGGCCTCGTCGCCCCACCCACCATCCACCGGGTTCGCCGCCCGCGCTGGCAGCTCCTGCACCGTACCACCCAAAACCAACCGTTGCTTGGTTTCTCCGGGTCTCCTGCGGGCGGTACAGTCTGGCCATGGCACGACGGGGTTCGTACGCAAAGGGCATCGCGAAGCGCGAGGAGATCCTCACGGTCGCGCTGGACCTCGTGGCGTCGCAGGGCTTCCGGCGGACGAGCATCAAGGACATCGCCGACGCCGTGGAGCTGACCCAGGCCGGACTGCTGCACTACTTCGACTCGAAGGACGAGCTCTGGGTCGAGATCCTCCGCCGCCGCGACGAGCTCGACCTCGCGCACGACTGGCAGGCCGCGGACCCGGCAGCGCTGCTCGCCGCGATCGTGCGGCACAACGCCGAGGTCCCCGGGCTGGTGCAGATGTTCGTCAACCTGTCCGCCGCGGCAGCCACCGACGCCGAGCACCCGGCGCACGAGTACTTCCGCGAGCGCTACGAGCGAAGCCGCCGCGACCTGTCCGCAGACTTCCGGACCATGCAGCAGGACGGCCGGCTGCGCACCGACATCGACCCCGACGAGCTCACCAGCGTGCTGCTCGCGGTGTCGGACGGCATGCAGATCCAGTGGCTCTTCGACCCCACCCGCGACATGGCCGAGCACGTCGAACTCGTCGCCCGCCTCGCGATCGCCCAGGTCACCCCCACCGCCTGACGGGAGGCGCAGCGCACGTCCGCACCGAGCCTCCCGCCGGCCAAGTGGTCAGGGCAAGCGCACGGCAGCGAGTTCGTCCGCCGCGGTGCTCCACGCGCGGACCTGCGTCTTCGAGAGGGGTTCCTCCGGAGACATCGACCAATCTGAGATGTTCCGGCCCCGCATCTCCCGCGCGAGGTGGTCACGCACCGCTCGCTTCGAATCCGTCGACAAGGCCGCTCCGTAGTGCTCCGCACCAGGAACGTCGGCCAGTTCGGTCAGGTACGCCTGGCAGAACCAATCCGCTGCTTCGGCCCGCAGGTACGGGCTCTCGAGCGTGGCGTACCAGCGGCGGAAGAACTCGTCGTACGGGCCAGAGTCCTGCATGAACCCACCAGAAGCAAAGAGGAGTTCACGGACCCGCTGAGGGGTGAGCCCGCGGGCGGCTCGGACGGCATCACCGATCCTTCCCCCGTCGACGAGGCTCGCTATCTCGCTCATTTCACCCATCCATTGCTGATGTGACCGCCGGTCGACGTCCGAACGGTGATCGTCCGCCCGCTGTATCGCCACGTGTAGTCGATGTGGTCACGCGCCTTCGCTGAACGTCCGTTCGCGACAGCCCTGCTCATGAGGTCTGCGACCTTTGCACGGGTCGTACCACCCACGTACCGCCAGTTGTGCTTCCGCGCCATGATATGAGTCCACTTCGACGTTGTGAGGGACAGCGCGTACTTCTTCGCGGCGCTCTGGATCGCGGCCTTCGAGAACTGGCGGATGGCCATCTGGATACCCACACGAGCAAGCACCACCAGGATCAGCGGCAGAACCTGCGCTTCGGTGGCTGTCGTGTCGATGAAGTGCGTCTCACCTGTCGAGTCCGAGGTGAGGAGCGCGGAGAAGTTCTCGTCGTCGACGATCGTGAGGTCGCTGATCGAGTACGTGTCCTCGAGCGCATCCCCCTCTTGGGCAGTCTCAACGCTCACCGTGTCGATCACGTTGCCGTCGATCGCGACGACAGCCTCACCGTCCATCCCGAGTTCCGACTCGATCTGGGTGGAGACGGACGCCTCACCAGCAGGATTCCCTTCCGTCACCACGGAGATGTCGACGGCCGCCGCATCAGGATCACGGTCCACGGGTTCGGCAGACGCGGGCGCGACAAGGCTGAACACCATCACTGCCGTCACCAACACGCCGACGGGCGGTGTCCACTTGGAGAGCTTCATTGGTTCTTCCTTTCGGTACACCGCAGCACTGGAACGCCGCGGTCGTCTTTGACGCCACGACGCTGCGCGTCGCGGAGCAAGTCATCGCGGGACACAGGCCACCCGGCACAACGGATCACCGCGGCGACGGCCGATGCGGCTGCGATGCTCGTCCCGGAGACCTCACCGCCAGAGCCGAGGTCGACGTCAACACCGAGTGCGCTGACGTCGCCGTCACGTGGCGACGTCGACGCCCGTGCCCCGGAGTGATCCACACTGGACACCGAGAGCACGGATTCGTGATCAGCGGGGAAGGACCTCGCACCGATCAATTCGTTTTGCATGCTGCTCACCACGAGGACGTCGTTGCGATCCGCGTTCCGCAAGGCAGCCCGAAGCGCGGCCGAGTCGAAGCGACTGCTCAGAGCGATCAACACGATGTCGGCTCCACTGCCGACGGCCCATTCCACGCCTTGGGCGATTGAGTCCGGAGTGGCGGGGTGATTCGGCGTCGCCACTCGTACGTCGAGAAGTGATGGGGTTCCCTCACCGAACTCGGCGAGAACTGCCGCCGCGAGCAGGTCAGCATGGCCATCAGGCGACTCGTCCGGAAGGTTCGGCGCGATCCAAGTTTGTGCTGCACCCGTTCGCCCGAGGGATGGCGTCATCCCGCCGTCCACGATCGCGATGGTCCGCTCGCTGGCTTCACCCGCCGGTGCCCACATCGGGTCGGACGAACAGCCGGCAAGGCTCGATGACAGCACGACCGCCGCAACGATCGTTCCTCGCCGAATCACGATGCCCAAACTGGCATATGAGCGTTGAAATTTGCAATGACAAATTGTGTCAGCTCCGGGGTACGGACAGGGCCTGGTCGCGTCAGGTGCGGCGGGGCAGGATGGTCGGTGCCCGCCAGGGTGTGTTCCGACGACGATGTGGAGTGACGCGATGACGCGTGTAGTGGTGACCGGTGGCAGCGGCAAGCTCGGACGAGCGGTGGTGCGCGACCTCGATGCGCACGGGTACGACGTGGTCCTGCTCGACCGTGTCCCCTCGCCGGACAAGCCCGAGCGTGTCCCGTTCGTGCGGATCGACCTGACCGACCACGGCCAGGTCCTGAACGCCCTGCTCGGCATCGACGACCGGTACGACCACGTCGACGCCGTCGTGCACCTCGCGGCGGTGCCGGCCCCGGGGCAGGTCCCCGACGTGGCCCTCATCACGAACAACGTGACCTCGTCGATCAACGTCTTCCACGCCGCCCGTGCCGCGAAGATCAAGAACGTCGTGTGGGCGTCGAGCGAGACCCTGCTCGGCATCCCGATGGGCGAGCACCACCCGCCCTACCTGCCCGTCGACGAGGAGTTCGCGGTCCGCCCGCAGTCGTCGTACTCGCTCGGCAAGGCGGTGGAAGAGGAGATGGCCCGCCACTTCACCCACTGGGACCCGGAGCTGAAGATGATCGGCCTGCGCTTCTCGAACGTGATGGACGAGACCGACTACCCGGCGTTCCCGTGGGACGCCACCCCCGAGGCGAAGACGTTCAACCTTTGGTCGTACATCGACTCCCGCGACGGGGCCCAGGCCGTCCGCCGGGCGCTCGAGGCCGACCTGACCGGGTTCGAGGCGTTCGTCATCGCGAGCCCCGACACGGTGATGGACACCCCGACCATCGAGCTCGTCGAACGCTTCGTGCCGGACATCGAGCGCCGTGCCGACATCGACGGCGTCAGCTCGCTGCTGTCGTCGGAGAAGGCCCGCGAACTCCTCGGCTACACGCCCGAGCACAGCTGGCGCGACCACCGCGCCTGATCGTCAGGCGGCGGGGACGAGCAGCCCGTCGAGCACCAGGTCGCGCGCCGCCGGCAGCAGGTCGGTGGCGAGCGCCTGCTCGTCCACCCCGGTGATCTGCGCGAGCGCGCCGATGATCGCGGCGACGGACAGGTCGCCGTCGCACGCACCGACGAACGCCGCGAGTGCGGTGTCCGCGTCCACCCGGCGCCCGAGTCCACCGCCCTGCACCAGGGTCATCACGGTGGGGTCGTCGTTGCCCGGCCAGTAGTACCGCTCCTCGGTGACGTCACCGGCCACCGACAGGTGGGCGGCGGCGAGCGCGGCGTCGTCGTGCGCGGCCAGCCAGGCTGCCGCGTCGAGGACGCGCGCGACCGTCGCGCCGAGGCCCGCGGGGTTGGAGCCGAGCGTCTCGGGGACGCGCTCGAACCGGCGGAGGCCGGACGGGCCTCCCGGCAGGGGGCGACGCACCACGACGTAGCCGAAGCCGACGCCGGTGACGCGACGGTCCGAGAAGTCGTCGAGCCAGGCACCCATCAGGGTGTCGAACTCGGCCGTGCCGGGCTTCGTCCCGCCGTCGCGGATCCAGGTCTCGGCGTAGGACGTCGGGTCCTGCCGCTCGCGCTCGATCACCCACACGTCGAGGTCGGTGTCGGCGAACCAGGCGCGCACGCGGTCCAGGCCGTCGACGCCCCAGTGGTACTCCCAGTTGCCGAGGAGCTGAGCGGTGCCACCGGGCTCCAGGTGGGCCTCGAGGCCGCGGAGCACCGTCTCGACCAGGGCGTCGCCGACCATGCCGCCGTCCCGGTACTCGTACGACGGGACGCCCTCGCGACGGGGTGTGATGACGAAGGGCGGGTTCGAGACGATCCGGTCGAAGCGCTCCCCCGCGGCCGGTTCGAACAGCGAGCCGAACCGGAAGTCGATGCCGTCGATGCCGTTGAGCCGGGCGTTGAACCGGGCGATGTCGAGGGCACGGCGCGAGATGTCGGTGGCGACCACCTGGTCGGCGAAGCGCCGCGCGTGCATGGCCTGGATGCCGCACCCGGTGCCGAGGTCGAGCACACGCTCGACCGGGACGGGCACCTGCAGGCCGCTCAGTGTGGTGGTGGCGCCACCGATGCCGAGCACGTGTTCCTCGCTGATGGCGTGCCCGAGGGCGAGCTCGCCGAGGTCGGAGACGATCCACCAGCTACCGGCGCCGAGGTCGTCGACGAAGGCGTAGGGGCGCAAGTCGACGGTGGGGTGGACGAGCGTGTCGGCGCCTTCGCCTTCGCTGCGCAGCAGGCCCGCGGCGATGACGGCGTCGAGCCCGGCGGCCGGGAACGTCGCCGCGGCCTCGGCCCGCGCCACCGGCCGGCCGAGCACGAACAGCGTTGCCAGGGTGCCGAGCGGCGTGGTCTCGCGGGCGGCGAGCGCACGGAGGGCGGCGACCCGCGAACCGCGGTGCAGCGATGCGGCGGCCTCGGCGCCCCACAGCGAGTCGAGCCGGTCGACGGTGAAGCCGGCCGCCGTCAGGTCTGCGGCGAGCGCCGGAGTGACGGCAGGGTCCGCGACGATCGACGGAAGCGTGTGCGCAGCGTCCACGCCGGTGGTCGCGCCGGCGCTCACGAGGCGATTCCCTCGCGCAGCAGGGCCGCGGGGACCTGCCAGTCGAGCACCAGGTCGAGGAGCCCGGGGAACCGCTGCTGCACGTCCTCGACGCGGACGCGGCTGACGCGGGTCAGGCCCTCCAGGTGCTGCTCGAGCAGACCGGCCTCGCGCAGGACTCGGAAGTGGTGGGTCAGCGTGGACTTCGGCCGGTCGATGCCGACCCAGCCGCAGCTGCGCTCACCCCCGGCCGCGTCGACCAGGTAGCGGTGCAGGATCGCGAGCCGGATCGGGTCGCTCAGGGCGTCCATCACGACCGGGAGGTCCATCTCGGCCACGGACGGCTGCGGCAGCCGTTCAGGAGCATCGACGTGCGCGGGCATGGACGGGACGCTACCACCGTTCGGCTTGCTGTACGACTTGCGTCGTACTGTTCGATTGCGGTACGAATGCAGTCGTACTGCACGGAGATGGAAAGGGGTGCGCATGCACCAGTCAGCTCGTTCGGTCGCCGGGTTCTGGATCCTGGCGGCGATGCTCCTGGTCTCGGTCGCGTCGTCGGCCGTGCCGTCGCCCATCTACCCGGTCTACGCAGCCGAGTGGCACCTCACCCCGCTCATGCTCACCGGGGTCTTCGCCATCTACGTCGCCGGCCTGCTGGCGAGTCTGCTCGTCGCGGGTCGCCTGTCCGACCACGTCGGCCGCAAGCCCGTGCTGGTCGTCGGTGGCCTGGGCGTGGCGCTGTCGCTCGGCCTGTTCGCGATGGCGGACGGGGTCGTCGCACTCATCGTCGACCGGATCGTGCAGGGCGTCTCGGTCGGGCTGCTCATCGGGGCTCTCGGCGCGGCCCTCATCGACAACTCCCTCGAACGCCACCCCACCATGGCCGGCGTGCTGAACGGCGTCATCCCGCCGATCGCCCTGGCCACCGGCGCGATGTCGAGCGGCGCGCTGGTGCAGTGGGGTCCGGCGCCCGAGCAGCTCGTCTACCTGCTGTTCGGCGCGCTCCTCGTGCTGCTGGTGCTCGCGCTGTTCGTCGTCCCCGAGCAGGTGCAGCGCCGCCCCGGTGCACTCCGGTCCCTGCGCCCGACGATCAGCGTGCCGCGGTCCTCACGCCGGCTGTTCCGCGGCGTCGCCGGCTCGCTCGTCGCCAGCTGGGCCCTCGGCGGCATGTTCCTGTCGCTCGTCCCCTCGGCGCTCGGCACGGTGTTCGGCATCACGAACCACTTCGCCGCCGGTGCGCTCATCGCCGTGGTCACCGGCGTCGGCGCCCTGACCGGCCTGGCGATCCAGCGGATGGACACCCGTCGCGCGGTCCTGCTCGGGCTCGTCGCGCTCGTCCTCGGCCCGATCGTCACCGTGTCGTTCGTGTTCGCACACTCCCTGCCGGGCATGGTCGTCGGCAGCGCGATCGCCGGTGTCGGCTTCGGCGCCGGGTTCCAGGCGCCGCTGCGGATGCTGCTCGCCACCGCCGCCCCGACCCACCGCGCCGGACTGCTCTCCACGATCTACGTCGTCAGCTACCTGGCGTTCGGGGTGCCCTCGGTCATCGGCGGGCTGCTCGAGCCCTCGGTCGGTCTGGTCCCGGTGATCGCCGGGTACGGCGGCTTCATCGTGCTCGCCGCGGTCGTCGCCCTCGTGCTGCAACTGTCGTCGAAGGACGCCGCCGAGGTCGAGGAGCACGCCGCCGAGGTCATCGAGCGCACCGCGACCGGCTCGATCCGGGTCGCGGCCGAGTAGGCGCGCCCGGCACGGTGCGACGCGCTCGCACGGTGCGGCGATGCCCATTCGGTGCGAGATCGATTGCTCGGTGCGGGCCAGCAGCGCCGCACGGAGCCATCAGCCTCGCACGCGGTGACCAGCACCGCACGGCGCCGACCGCCGCGGCGCTAGTGGCCCGGTCGCGCCGAGTTCGCCCCGCGAGCGCGCGCACGCACCCCGACCGTCCGCGCCGCACCGGTGTGCGCAGCATCGACGTCGGCCTTGCCTCGGTCCGCGGCCTCGCGCAGGCGCTTCGGCCCGTGCCGCTTGGCCCAGTCCCAGAAGCGGTGCAGCTGCGCCCGGAGCCACGTGATGATCCTGTGGAAGAAGTGGAACTCGCTCGCCAGCACGGTGAGACCGATGAACACGACGAGCCACCCCGGGCCCGGCAGCGGCACCAGGATCAACCCGACGATGACGACGATCCCGCCGACGATGCCGACGAGCACCTTGTAGAGCAGGTGCACGTGCGGCCGCGCGTGGATCCACGTGCGCAGGCGGTGGAACCACTGGAAGCGCTGGCGCGGCGCGCCGTCGGCCCGGGCGTCGCCGGGTCGGTCGTTCGGGTCGCCGTCCATGCCGAAAACGTAGGGCGCGCGGCTGGGAATCAGCGGCGCACGCGGTGGACGCGGGGTGCGCATGCCGGGAGGCACGGGGCGGGGGCAGGCCGCGCCTCCCGGCCGTCAGGCGGCACTGATCGCGTACCCCTCACGCGTGCGCGACGCACGTCGCCGCCCACGGGACGGCGGCCAGCCGGGCCTCCGGGATCCGCTCACCGCCGACCGTGCAGCGGCCGTAGGTGCCGTCGTCGAGTCGTGCGAGCGCTGCGTCCACCTGGCGGATCCGCAGCCGGGCACCGTCGCGGACCGCACCGAGCGAGCCGCGTTCCCAGGCCAGGGTCGCGCCCTCCGGGTCGTGCTCGTCGTCGGAGTTCGCGTCCTGCCGGGCGTCGCTGACGTCGCGCATGCTCCGCTCGACCGCAGCGAGCAGCCGTGCGTTGCGGACGCGTTCGGCCTCGAGCGCGGGGCGGGGGTCCTCCATGCCGGCCACGGTAGTCGCGGCGGAATGGCCCTGCCTCCGGATGCGTTCGCATGGACATGACGAAGATCGGGTTCCTGTCGTTCGGACACTGGCGTGACGTGCCGGGGTCGAAGGTGCGCAGCGGGCGGGAGGCCCTGGTACAGGCGATCGACCTCGCCGTCGCAGCCGAGGAAGCCGGCGTCGACGGCGCCTACTTCCGCGTCCACCACTTCGCACCGCAGCAGGCCGCACCGTTCCCGCTGCTCTCCGCCATCGCCGCGAAGACCAGCCGGATCGAGATCGGCACCGGCGTCATCGACATGCGCTACGAGAACCCGCTCTACATGGCGGAAGAAGCCGCGGCCACCGACCTCATCTCGGGAGGGCGACTGCAGCTCGGTGTCTCGCGGGGATCACCCGAGACCGCCCTCGCCGGCTACCAGCAGTTCGGCTACGTGCCCGACGCCGCTGACGAGAACGGCGGTGACATGGCCCGTGCGCACACCGACGTGTTCCGCCGCGCGATCGCCGGCGAGCCGATGGCCCATGCCAATCCGCAGATGACCGGCTCGGTCGGGTCCCTGCCGATCTCCCCGCTGTCCGACTCGCTCGGCGACCGCATCTGGTGGGGCGCCGGCACCCGCGTCACCGCGGAGTGGACCGCCGAGCACGGCATGAACCTGATGTCCTCGACCCTGCTGACCGAGGACACCGGTGTGCCGTTCGACCAGCTGCAGGCCGAGCAGATCGAGCGCTTCCGCCGGGTGTGGTCCGAGTCGGGCTGGGACCGCGAACCGCGCGTCTCGGTCTCGCGCAGCATCATCCCGATCATCGACGACGAGTCGCGCCACTACTTCGGCGTCCGCGCGCAGGTCGAGGGGCAGGATCAGGTCGGGCACCTCGACGGCGGGCTGGCCCGGTTCGGCCGGTCCTACATCGGTGAGCCCGAACAGCTCGTCGCGGAACTCGCGGCCGACCAGGCCGTCCGTGCTGCCGACACCGTGCTCGTCACCGTGCCGAACCAGCTCGGCGTGGACTTCAACGCCCGGCTGCTCGCCGCCGTGCAGGACGTGTTCACCGAGGTCGACGCGGAGCCGGTCCCCGCCTGACCCCGGATCGGGATCGGGATCGGGCTCGGGCTCGGGCTCGGGCTCGGGCTCAGCCGTTCGGCCAGAGCAGCCGGAACCGCTCGCACACGACCGGCATGTCCGGCGCGAACCCGCGCGGGTTCTCCGAGTGTGCGCGCCAGAACGCCTCGTGCACGGTCCGCCAGTGCTCGAGCGTCCGGTCCCCTTCCCCCTCGGCCCAGGCGTGGTCCGCGCCGACCTGGTCGAACGGCACCACCCGGACCACCGTCGTCTCGATGACGGCACGGGGCGCACCGGAGCCGTCGGTCACGATGCCCAACTCGTCGGCTGCCGGCAGCGGGTCACCGGTCGCCTCGTAGTCCCAGAGCGACGACGCCGTGCCGACCTTGACCCCGTCGACCACGAGCTGCAGGAGCGCGTCCGCCTGCTCCGGGGTCGCGCCGAAGGACCACGCCTCCGGAACGGCCGTCGGGAGACTCGGACGCTCACGGCGTCGCGCGGTCCAGAATTCGTCGAGCGTCGAGGGCACGCCCCGACCGTAGTGCACCGGCCCGGTCCCCCCTTGTGCTGACACCCGGCTGGGGACTGGGGCGAGGCCGACCGCGCTCCTAGGCTCGGGAGCGTCGATCCACCCCGCACCTCGAGGAGCAACCGTGACGCTGCCGGCCGCAGGCTGGTTCCCGGACCCGCAGGACGCCCGTCGTCTGCGCTGGTGGGACGGTCGCACCTGGGGCGCAGCCACGCGAGTCCCTGCGGCCGCCACGGAACCGGTCACGCCGATCGTCGTCGCTCCGGTGGGGCCGTCGTTCTCGGTGCAGACCGCAGCGATCCGGACGGACGCGTGGGCATCGGGCACCACCGGCGACCGTCGGCTCGGTGTGTTCACGGTGCTCGCGGTGCTGCTCGCCGTGGTCTCGGTCGTCGCGAACCCCTGGGGCCTGGCGGGACTGCTCGCGGTGGCGTGCGGCGTCATCGGCATCGTCCGTCCCGGGGCCGTCGGCGCCTGGGCGGTCCTGGCGCGGAGCGCTTCGGCGAGCGCGCTCGTCGTCGCGGTGACGACGACGGTCATCGCCGCGTCGGCCCAGTTCCACCTGTTCTGAGCGCGCAGAGCGCGCCTACCGCCGCGCCCGAGGGTGCGCCGTCTGGTACACGTCCCGCAGCATGTCCGCCGTGACCATCGTGTAGATCTGCGTCGTCGCGACACTCGCGTGCCCGAGCAACTCCTGCACCACGCGCACATCAGCACCACCCTCGAGCAGGTGCGTCGCGAACGAGTGCCGGAACGTGTGCGGTGACACGTGCGCCTCCAGGTCGGCGGCAGCAGCGGCGGCCTGGATCACGAGCCAGGCGCTCTGCCGTGACAACCGCGCTCCACGGGCACCGAGGAACAGCGCCGGTGTCGAGGGCCCGCGCGCCGCGAACACCGGCCGTGCGCGCACCAGGTAGGCGTCGATCGCGGCCCGGGCGAAGCTGCCGAGCGGCACGATCCGCTGCTTGTTGCCCTTGCCGGTGACCTTCACGACGGAGAGCTCGCCGTCGGCATCCGACAGCGTCGTCACGTCGTCGACCGACAGCCCCACCGCCTCGGAGATCCGCGCACCGGTGGCGTAGAGCAGCTCGAGCAGGGCCTTGTCGCGCAGCTGGACGGGGTCGTCGGCGTCGACGGCTACCGCCCCGAGCAGCCGTTCCATGTCTTCGACGGGGATCGCCTTCGGCAGCCGCATCGGGGCCTTCGGCGGCCGGACGGCGGTGCCGGGGTCGAGCGGCAGCCAGCCCTCCCCCGCGGCGAAGGCGGTGAACGAGCGCACCGAGCTGAGCATCCGCGCGATCGACCGCGGTGCGAGCGGACCTTCCGGTCGGGTGGCCAGGTGTGTCACGAACCCCGAGACGTCCGCCCGTGCCAACCGTGCCACGTCCCGCAGCGCCGAGGACCCCCCGGCCCGGTCCGCACCGTCGGACTTGACGACCGGAGCGGCCGCCAACCACGACGTGAACACGGCGAGGTCCCGCCGGTACGCGGACAACGTGTGCTGCGAGAGCCCCCGCTCAATCGCGACGTGCCGCAGGTACGTCTCCACGGCACGGTCGAGGGGCATCACCTCAGCAGGCTAACCGGCGCGGGGCAACCCACCCGTCAGTGCAACGCCTCGTCCGGTGCGCCCACGCGGAACCCGGTGAACGTCACGGTCAGCCCGGCCCGCGTCGGCCCGGCGCACAGCAGCCCCGCGGACACGTCGGCGTCCGGGTCGAGGTACGCGACCCGGACGAGGCGGGACTCGTCACCCTCGGCCCACGCCCGGATCGTCACGGCGTCACCATCGCGGCTCGCGCGGACGGTCACCACCCGGCCCGCCCACTCCGGCACGGGCGACACCGACCAGTCCGAGAACCCGCGCGTCACCACGGCGCCGAGCTGCGGCGCTCCGTCCGAGAACTCCACGCCGGCCTTGATCCAGGTCTGTTCGTCGACGCGCAGGAACACCCCGGCCTGGTCGAACTGCTCGGTGAAGTCGAGCACGAACGACGCCTCGACCGAGAACGGCCCGTCCGTCGGCTGCAGCAGCGCGTGCTCGGAGTCGTGCACGAACCCGTACGAGGTGGTCCGCCAGGCGTCACTGCCCTCGACCGCGGTGACGCGGAACACGTCGCCGTCGAACTCGGCGGCCTCCGGCTCGTGCGTCCACGTACCCGTGGCGACCAGGTCGCGCAGACCGTCGGCCGCGGACCCGCTCACTTGCCGCGCTGTTCGATGGCCTCGACGGCGAGCGTCGCGACGACGAGGGCCGAGTTGTTGAGCCGACCGCCCAGGATCCCCTCGAGCAGCTCCGCCCGCGGGACCCAGCGCGTCACGATGTCGGCCTCTTCCGCCTCGCGCTCGAACGCGGACTCGGTCGACCGGACACCGCGCGCCCGGTAGATCTGGATGAACTCGTCGCTGCCACCCGACGACGTGTTGTAGCGGACCAGGGGCTCCCACGTGTCGGCCTCGAGGTCGGCCTCCTCGCCCAGCTCGCGCTTGGCGGCCGTCAGGTGGTCCTCGCCCTCCATGTCGAGCAGACCCGCGGGCAGCTCCCAGTCGCGCAGCCGCACCGGGTGCCGGTACTGCTGGATGACCAGGACGCGGCCCTCGTCGTCCTCGGCGTACACGGCGACGGCACCCGTGTGGTCGATGTACTCGCGGACCATCGAGTCGCCGTTGTAGGCGACGGTGTCGCGGCGCACGTCCCAGACGGCTCCCTCGTACACGACGGTGGATTCGGTGACCTCGAAGGAGGCGGACTCGTCAGCGATCGGTGCGTCTGTCACGTCTCCATCCAAGCACGCGCGCACCTGACGCCCCCATCGGAACCAGGTTCCGGACACAGCACCGCGTCGTTCCGTGGTTCCGCGTCCGGAACCAGGTTCCGTGGACGCGACCCCACGACGGACGGGAGGCGCGGTGCCAGCTGGCACCGCGCCTCCCGTCCGATCGTGAGACCGGCGCTTACGCGACCTGCTCCTCGGTCTGCGGGTCGAACAGGCTGGACGCCTCGTGGCGCTCGATCGCGGCCGCGACGAGCCCCGCGAACAGCGGGTGCGCATCGGTCGGACGCGAGCGGAGCTCCGGGTGCGCCTGCGTGGCGATGTAGAACGGGTGCACGTCGCGAGGGAGCTCGACGTACTCCACCAGCGTGCCGTCGGGCGACGTGCCCGAGAAGACGAGGCCGGCGTCCGCGATCTGCTCGCGGTACTTGTTGTTCACCTCGTAGCGGTGACGGTGCCGCTCGGAGGCCTCCGGCGCACCGTACAGCTCCGCCGCCAGCGAGCCCTCGGTGAACGACGCCGGGTACAGGCCCAGGCGCATCGTGCCGCCCAGGTCGCCGCCGGCGATGATGTCCACCTGCTCCGCCATCGTCGCGATGACCGGGGTCGAGGTCTCCGGGTCGAACTCGGTGCTCGACGCGTCGGTCAGACCGACCTCGTGGCGGGCGTACTCGATGACCATGCACTGCAGGCCGAGGCACAGGCCGAGCGTCGGGATGCCCTGCTCACGCGCGAACTTCAGCGCGCCGAGCTTGCCCTCGATGCCGCGCACGCCGAACCCGCCGGGGATGCAGATGCCGTCGACGTCGCCGAGCTGCTTCGCCGCGCCCTCGGGCGTGGTGCAGTCGTCGGACACGACCCACTTCAGCGTCACCTTGGCGTCGTGCGCGAAGCCGCCCGCACGGAGCGCCTCGGTGACCGACAGGTAGGCGTCCGGCAGGTCGATGTACTTGCCGACCAGGGCGATCGTGACGGCCTTCTTCGGCTCGTGCACGGCCTTCAGCACCGGGGTCCACGCGGTCCAGTCGACCGGACCGGCATCGAGCTTGAGCGCGTCGACGATGACCTGGTCGAGGCCCTGGTTGTTCAGCAGCGTCGGCAGGTCGTAGATCGAGGGGACGTCCACGGCGTTCACCACGGCGTCCTCGTCCACGTCGCACATCAGCGCGATCTTGCGCTTGTTCGACTCCGACACCGGACGGTCGCTGCGCAGCACGAGCGCGTCGGGCTGGATGCCGATCGAGCGGAGCGCGGCGACGGAGTGCTGCGTCGGCTTGGTCTTCTGCTCACCCGAGGCGTTCATGAACGGCACCAGCGAGACGTGCACGAAGAACACGTTGTTGCGGCCGAGCTCGTGCCGCACCTGTCGGGCGGACTCGATGAACGGCTGCGACTCGATGTCGCCGACGGTGCCACCGACCTCGGTGATGATGACGTCGGGCTGCGGGTCGTTCTGCGCCTGCTCGCGCATCCGCCGCTTGATCTCGTCGGTGATGTGCGGGATGACCTGCACCGTGTCGCCGAGGTACTCGCCGCGACGCTCCTTGGCGATCACGGTCGAGTACACCTGACCGGTCGTGACGTTCGCGGCCTGCGACAGGTTGATGTCGAGGAAGCGCTCGTAGTGCCCGATGTCGAGGTCCGTCTCCGCACCGTCGTCGGTCACGAAGACCTCGCCGTGCTGGAACGGGTTCATGGTGCCCGGGTCCACGTTGAGGTACGGGTCGAGCTTCTGCATGACGACCTTGAGGCCGCGAGCCGTGAGCAGGTTGCCGAGGCTGGCCGCCGTCAGGCCCTTGCCGAGAGACGAGACGACCCCGCCGGTCACGAAGATCTGCTTCGTCACCTTCGGGGTCGAGATCGAAGAATTGGTACCGCCGCTGAGAGTGTCCGCCACGGGATTCCATCGTACGTCAGAACTGCCGGGAGGCGCGACCTCGGTTCGCCGTGGGCGTTGCGCGGGTGGGCGGCCGGGTCCTCGGGCCGTGGCCGGGTCCGGGTCCGGACCCGGGGACAGTACCCGCGTGCCTGGTCGTCAGGCCCGCTGGCCGGCCACGTCGAGCAGCTCGCGTGCGTGCTCGATGCCACTGGCGCTGTCGCCGAGTCCGGAGAGCAGCCGTGCCATCTCCTGCAACCGGTCCTCGCCCTCGAGCCGGCGCACGCTCGACGACGTGACGGCCCCGCTGGCGTCCTTCACGACGTTGAGGTGGTTGTTCGCGAAGGCCGCGACCTGGGCCAGGTGCGTGACGACGATGACCTGCGTGCGCTCGGCGAGCTTCGCCAGCCGTCGGCCGATCTCGATCGCCGCCGCCCCACCGACACCGGCGTCGACCTCGTCGAAGACGAACGTCGGCACCGTGGTGCTGCCGGCCATGACGACCTCGATCGCGAGCATCACGCGGGACAGCTCGCCGCCGGACGCCCCCTTGCCGATCGGCCGGGGGTCGGTGCCGGAGTGCGGCTGGAGCAGGATCGTGACCTGGTCACGGCCGTGGCGGCGGTACTCGCCGGCGTCGGTGACCTCGACCACCAGGGTCGCACCACCCATCGCGAGGGTCTTCAGCTCAGCGGTCACGCGCTTCGCCAGGTCGGCCGCGGCCTTGGTGCGCGCCGTGGTGAGCGCCGCGGCGGCCGTCTCGAGCGCCTGCTCGTCCTGCTCGACCGACTGCTGCAACGCCGCGATCCGGTCGTCGTCGCCGTCGAGCTCGAGCAGCCGGTCGCTCGCGCGCTGTCCGTAGGCGATGACGTCGTCCACCGTTTCGCCGTACTTGCGGGTGAGGCCGGCCAGCAGGGCACGGCGTTCGTTGATGAGCTCGAGGTCGTGCCCGGCCTCGGGTTCCAGGGAACCGAGGTAGCTCGAGATGCTCGCCGAGGCCTCGGCCGCCTGGATCCCGAGCTCCGTCAGCTGCTCGAGCACCGGCTGCAGAGCACTGTCCGACGACACGACGCGCTCCACGGCACGGCGTGCGGACTCGACCAGGCCGACCACGTCGGAGACTCCGTCGAGGGACTCGCTGGACAACGCCTCGTGCGCCAGGGCCGCGGACAACCGGAGCTCCTCGAGGTTCCCCAGCCGTTCGGCGCGCTCGGCCAGCTCGACGTCCTCGCCGGGCTGCGGGTCGGCGGCCTCGATCTCGTCGGAGGCCGCGCGGATCCGCTCGGCCTCGGCCACCCGGTCGTCCCGGTCGCGGACCAGGACCTCGAGTTCACCGGCGTGCTGCTGCCAGGCGTCGTACGCGGCGACGTACCGGGCGAGGGCCTTCTCGAGCGAGGCTCCCCCGAACCCGTCGAGGGCGGCCCGCTGCGCAGTGGCCGAGGTCAGGCGGATCTGGTCCGACTGCCCGTGCACGGTGACGAGCTGGTCGGCGAGCTCGCCGAGCACCGCCACGGGCGCACTGCGACCGCCCACCGTGGCACGGCTGCGCCCCTCGGCGGAGACCGTGCGGGTGAGGATGAGTTCGCCGTCCTCGACTGTGCCGCCGGCGTCCTCGACGCGTTCGGCGACCGCGTCCTGTTCGGGGACGTGCCAGCGGCCTTCGACGACGGCGCTCGACGCGCCGCGGCGCACCGAACCGGCATCGGCCCGCGCACCGAGCAGCAGCCCGAGCGCCGTGACGATCATGGTCTTGCCCGCACCGGTCTCCCCGGTGACGACGGTGAAGCCCGGCCCGAGTTCGAGCGTGGTCTCACCGATGACACCGAGGTCGCGGATCGCGATCTCCTCGATCATCGGTCGTCCTCCGTGCTCATCGATCGTCCTCCGGGCTCAACGGTCGTCCTCGTCGCTCTGGGGGCCGCGCCACCCGGCGACGGGCAGCTGGAACTTCGCGACCAAGCGGTCGGTGAACGGAGCGTCCTTGAGTCGGGCGACACGCACCGGATCGGGCGAACGCCGGACCTCGACACGGGCGCCCGGAGGCAGGTCGTGGGTCCGTCGGCCATCGCACCAGAGGACACCGACACCGCTCGTGCGCCGCAGGACCTCGATCGCGAGCGTGCAGTCCGGCCCGACGACGATCGGACGGGCGAACAGGGCGTGGGCGCTCAGCGGCACCATGAGCAGCGCGTCGACGTCCGGCCACACGATGGGGCCACCGCCGGAGAACGAGTACGCCGTGGAGCCGGTCGGGGTCGACACGACCACGCCGTCGCAGCCGAAGGACGACAGCGGGCGGCCGTCGACCTCGGTCACGACCTCGAGCATCCGCTCCCGCGAGGCCTTCTCGATCGTGGCTTCGTTCAGCGCCCAGCTCGAGTAGACGATCTGGTTGCCCACGACCACGTCGACCTGCAGGGTGACGCGTTCCTCGACGTTGTACTCGCCGGACAGCGCGCGCTCGACCGTCTCGGACAGGCCGTCACGCTCACTCTCGGCCAGGAACCCGACGTGCCCGAGGTTCACCCCGATCAGCGGAGCGCCGGTGTTCCGCACGAGTTCCGCCGCGCGGAGGATCGTGCCGTCGCCACCGAGCACGATGACGATCTCGAGCTGGTTCGGCTGGACGTCGACGCCGAGGATGTCGACCTTGCCGACCGACGCTTCGGCACGACGGATGTCGGCGTACTCGTCGAAGGGCATGACGGGCGTGAGACCGGCTGCGTGCAGGAGGTCACAGACCTCGACCGCAGCGTCGATCGAGTCACGGCGACCCGTGTGAGACACGAGCAGGATGTGCCGTTCGTCACTCATGAAGACCCTTCCGTGAGTTCGGTCGCCCGGACTCTCCATTCTGTCGGATTGCCCCCGACACCGCGCTGGAAGCGGGCCAGGTACTCGTGGTTGCCGTGTGTCCCGACGATCGGGGACGCGGCGAGCCCACTGGTGCCGAGGCCCAGGTCCCACGCCGCCCACAGCACGTTCATGAGCGCGTCGTTCCGCAGCCCGGCGTCGTGCACGATGCCCTCGCGCACACCGCCACGGCCCACTTCGAACTGGGGCTTCACCAGGAGCACGAACTCGTCCGCGGGGACGGCTTCGGCCAGCGCCGGCAGCACGAGTCGGAGCGAGATGAAGGACAGGTCCCCCACCACCAGGCTCGTCTCGGCGGCGGCGCCGTCGAGCGCCAGGTAGTCGGCGCGCGTGAGGTTCCGCGCGTTCGTCCCCTCGACCACGGCGACGCGTTCGTCGAGCGCGATGGTGGGGTGCAGCTGTCCGTGGCCCACGTCGAGCGCGATGACACGGCGCGCGCCGCGTGCGAGCAGCACCTGGGTGAACCCGCCGGTGCTCGCGCCCACGTCGAGCACGACCCGGTCGGCGGGGTCGACGTCGAACGCGTCGAGTGCGCCGACGAGCTTCCGGGCGGCGCGCGAGACCCATTCGTCCGCGGCGTCGACCTCGATGTCCGCGTCGGATGCGATCGGCGTCGACGGCTTCAGGACGGCACGGCCGCCCACGAGCACCCGGCCGTTCTGGATCAGCTTGCTGGCGACGGTCCGTGACCGTGCGAGCCCGCGTGCGGCCAGCAGGGCGTCGAGGCGGACCGGCGACGCGTCGTGCACGGCTCCGTCCGGCTCAGGCACTCGCGGAGCCGCCGCTCTCGAGCCGCGTCCGCAGCTCGTCGTGCAGGGCGGAGAAGGCTTCGGCACGGTCGGCGAGCGGCAGGGCCTCGGCCTCGGCTGTGCGCGCGGCGAAGGCGTCCTGCTGCTCGGGTTCGGCGGACGGCTGCTCGGGGTTCGGCACGTCCGACACGCTACTCGCCGCCGTACAGCTGCGGGTCCACGTCGAGGCCGTAGATGGCCAACCCGGACTCCCAGATGAGCGTCGAGCCGGCACGGAGCCGATCGATGTCCGTCCCGGCGTCGAGCACCCGGACGACGTGCCCGCGCATCGCCACCGTCGAGGTCCCGACGGTCACGTACCGGGTGCCGTCCTCGTCCTCGCGCCGCGCCGTCTCCGGGTAGGGCTGGGACAGCCCCCGGAGGTCTTCGAGCACGTACGTGGGACGCGAGCGCTGGTCGGCCGCGAGCACCTGCTTCGCCTTGTCGATGCCGGTGAGCACGAGCACGCTCGGGATCCCGGCGTCGTTCGCGCCCTTGATGTCGGTGTCCAGCCGGTCCCCGATGAACAGGGTCCGACCGCCGCCGAAGCGCTCGACCGCCGTGTCGAAGATCGGCCGCTCGGGCTTGCCGGCGACCACGGGCATCCGGCCGACTGCCTGGTGCACGGCGGACACGAGCGTGCCGTTGCCGGGTGCGATGCCCCGCTCGACCGGGATCGACCAGTCCATGTTCGTGGCCACCCACGGCACGTCAGGGTCGGCCAGGGCGAACGAGGCCTCGGCCAGTTCCTTCCAGCCGAGGTCCGGCGAGAAGCCCTGGATGACCGCGGCCGGGGAGTCCTCGGCACTCGAGGTGACCGTGAACCCGGCTGCCTCGACGATGCTCGACAGGCCGAGCCCGCCGGTGACCAGGACGGTCGATCCGGCCGGCACCAGGGTCGCGAGCAGCTGGACGCCGGCCTGCGACGAGGTGACGACGTCGCCCTCGGACACCTCGAGACCGTAGCGCTCGAGGTGCTCGGCAACGTCGATCGGGCGGCGCGACGCGTTGTTCGTGATGTAGCCGACCCGCGCCGCGAGCGATGCCCGGGTCAGGGCTTCGACCGCGTGCGGGATGGCGTTGCGGCCGCGGTAGACGACGCCGTCGAGGTCGGTGAGGACCACGTCGACGCCGTCGGTCAAGGCCGCCGAGTGCTCAGTCGGCTGCGGAGCCGTCGACGTCGCGGGGGTTGTCGTCGTCGATCTCGCCGGGCTCGTCGGCTGCGGAGGTGTCGTCGTCGAGGTCATCGAGGGCGGGGTCGTCATCGAGGTCGTCGGCGGATTCGTCGTCGCCGTCGAGTTCGTCGGTCGCGACGTCGTCGGCTCCGAGGTCATCGGCGTCGTCGTCTCCGGCGTCTCCGTGTTCTTCGACTTCGAGCGTTTCCTCGACCACATCAACTGTCTCCCAAGCGTTGTCGTCCGCGATTTCGGCGAGAGCCGCTGCCGCGCGGTCCACACGGGCCCACCACTCGTCGGCCTCGTCCTGTCGACCGAGCTCCTCGAGCGTGGCCGCGTAAGCACTGTAGAGCGCCGGGGACCACGTGTAGGCGGTGGACGGGTCCAGCTGTGGAATCTCCAGCTCACCGAGGGCCGCTGTGGGATTCCCGAGGTCGAGACGAGCGCCGGACATGGCGATCGCGAGCTCGACCTGCACCGGGGTCTCGAGGGCCGAGCGCTCGACCGAGCGACCGAGTTCGAGTGCCCGCTCCGGACGACCCAGGCCACGCTCGCAGTCCACCATCATCGGCAGCTGGTCGTTGCGACCCGAGATCCGACGGTA
Organism: Curtobacterium sp. MCBD17_026; assembly: GCF_003234895.2. Lineage (NCBI taxonomy): Bacteria > Bacillati > Actinomycetota > Actinomycetes > Micrococcales > Microbacteriaceae > Curtobacterium > Curtobacterium sp. MCBD17_026. The sequence goes on from NZ_CP126281.1 coordinate 3,059,743, forward strand.
GGTGCGGAGCTCCCGGAGCGCGGTGGCGAAGTCGCCGAGGCGGTACGCGGTGATCGCCGCCGTCTCGCGGACGACACCGACACGACCGGCACGACGAGCAGCGCTCAGGGCGTGCTGGTTGGCCGTCTCGGGGTCGTCGTCGACGAAGAGCGCAGCTGCCACGAGGTGACGCGCAACCCAGTCGGCGTTGTCCTTGCTGAGGGTCTTCAGCTCCATCCGGGCCGCGGGATCGAGGTCGCGCGCCTGGATCTCCTCGGGGATCTCCGGGTCGTCGTGGCGCGGACGGATCGACTTCGTGCCGTACGGGTCGCGGTCTTCCCAGTCGTCGCGCGCGGCCTCGCCGAAGCGGGCGCCGGAGTGACGGCTGCCGTCCCCGAAACGACGACGTTCATCACCGCCGTCGCGACCCGGGCGGTCCGACGAACCGCCGCGGAACGGACGGTCGGAGGAACCACCACGGGCCGGACGATCGGAGGAACCACCACGGTACGAGCGGTCCCCGTCACGAGCCGGACGGTCCGAGCCACCACGGTACGGGCGGTCGCCGTCTCGGGCGGGACGGTCCGAACCACCACGGTACGGGCGGTCGCCGTCTCGAGCGGCACGGTCCGAGCCACCGCGGTACGGGCGGTCGCCGTCACGAGCCGGACGGTCCGAGCCACCACGGAACGGACGGTCGCCGTCACGGCGCGGCCGGTCAGAGGATCCGCCACGGTAGGGACGATCACCGTCTCGAGCGGGACGTTCGGACGATCCACCACGGTACGGACGATCGCCATCACGAGCGGGACGGTCCGAACCACCGCGGTACGGGCGGTCGCCATCACGAGCGGGACGGTCCGAGGAGCCGCCACGGAACGGACGGTCCCCATCACGACGCGGACGGTCGGATCCGCCCTGGAACGGTCGGTCGCCGTCACGGCGCGGCCGGTCAGAGGATCCGCCACGGAACGGACGATCACCGTCACGACCCGGGCGGTCCGAGCCACCACGGTGAGGACGATCGCCATCGCGCCGCGGACGATCGGCACCGCGCGGACCATCGCCGCGCGGCGGCCGACCCGAGTCACCACGGTCGCCCTGCCACGACGGACGGTCGTTCCGGTCGCCGGATCGGAACGGACGATCGCCGTCGCGACGCGGCGCGCTGTCCCGTCGGGGTGCGCCGTCACGGAACGGACGGTCTCCACCCTGCGGACGATCACGACGGTTGCCTTCACGGCGCTCGAACTCGCGAGGTCCCGACGACCAACGACCATCGCTCTGGCCGTCCCGCCGCGGAGCGCCGTCGCGACGGGGGAACCGATCGCCGTCCCGTCGGGGTCGATCTCCGCGGTCCCCGTCGTTCCGCCGCTGATCGTCGTCGTTCGCCACCGTTGCTCCTCATCGCGTGCCCGGTGCAGTGCCTCGGGCGTTCGTCCGCTGTGTCGTTGTGTTGGGTGCCGCGTCGGTCGCCCGACGTCGGCTTCCAGTCCATCACGAACCGGAGCCGGCGTCGAGCGAACGGCGGCAGAAACAGAAATGGCCACCGGCCCCGACCGAGAACGAGGGTTTCCCCTGCGAATTCTCGATGGAGGGCCGATGGCCACATCTTTCATACGTTAAGTCCGGCGGCGTCCTACTCTCCCACAAGGTCCCCCTTGCAGTACCATCGGCGCTGAGAGGCTTAGCTTCCGGGTTCGGAATGTGACCGGGCGTTTCCCTCTCGCTATGACCACCGGAACACTCTCGACCAGATCATACTGTTGGTCTCAAAGCTGTCCCAGCTGCTGCCCCCAGTGAAGAGGACAGAGCGGTGTATTCAGTTCGATTCCCGATCGTCTGTCGGGAACCACAAAGTGGACGCGAGCCCGTGCAACACGTGCACGGAAATCAGTGTGTTATCAAGTCTTCGGCTTATTAGTACCGGTCAGCTCCACGGGTCGTTAGTCCCCGCTTCCACATCCGGCCTATCAACCCAGTAGTCTGCTGGGAGCCTCTCACACTCAAGGTGCATGGAAATCTCATCTCGAAGACGGCTTCCCGCTTAGATGCTTTCAGCGGTTATCCGGTCCGAACGTAGCTAATCAGCGGTGCCCTTGGCAGAACAACTGACACACCAGAGGTTCGTCCATCCCGGTCCTCTCGTACTAGGGATAGATCTTCTCAAATTTCCAACGCGCGCAGCGGATAGGGACCGAACTGTCTCACGACGTTCTAAACCCAGCTCGCGTACCGCTTTAATGGGCGAACAGCCCAACCCTTGGGACCTACTCCAGCCCCAGGATGCGACGAGCCGACATCGAGGTGCCAAACCATGCCGTCGATATGGACTCTTGGGCAAGATCAGCCTGTTATCCCCGAGGTACCTTTTATCCGTTGAGCGACAGCGCTTCCACAAGCCACTGCCGGATCACTAGTCCCGACTTTCGTCCCTGCTCGACCTGTCAGTCTCACAGTCAAGCTCCCTTGTGCACTTACACTCGCCACCTGATTGCCAACCAGGTTGAGGGAACCTTTGGGCGCCTCCGTTACTCTTTGGGAGGCAACCGCCCCAGTTAAACTACCCATCAGGCACTGTCCATGAACCCGATCAGGGTCCTACGTTAGACATCCAAAGTGACCAGAGTGGTATTTCAACAATGACTCCACGAACACTAGCGTGCCCGCTTCACAGTCTCCCACCTATCCTACACAAGCCACTCCGAACACCAATACCAAACTGTAGTAAAGGTCACGGGGTCTTTCCGTCCTGCTGCGCGTAACGAGCATCTTTACTCGTAGTGCAATTTCGCCGAGTTCGCGGTTGAGACAGCTGGGAAGTCGTTACGCCATTCGTGCAGGTCGGAACTTACCCGACAAGGAATTTCGCTACCTTAGGATGGTTATAGTTACCACCGCCGTTTACTGGGGCTTAAATTCAGAGCTTCGCCCAAAGGCTAACCCTTCCTCTTAACCTTCCAGCACCGGGCAGGCGTCAGTCCGTATACATCGTCTTGCGACTTCGCACGGACCTGTGTTTTTAGTAAACAGTCGCTTCCCACTGGTCTCTGCGGCCTTCAACGCTCACGGAGTAAATCCGGTCACGTGTCCGGCCCCCCTTCTCCCGAAGTTACGGGGGCATTTTGCCGAGTTCCTTAACCACGATTCTCTCGATCTCCTTGGTATTCTCTACCTGACCACCTGAGTCGGTTTCGGGTACGGGCGGCTGCAACCTCGCGTCGATGCTTTTCTCGGCAGCATAGGATCACTGATTTCCCCTTACGGGTACGCGTCGGATCTCAGGCACACAGACGACGGATTTGCCTATCGTCAGCCCTACATCCTTACACCAGGTTCACCTTACGGATACCATCGCCTGGCTCAGCTACCTTCCTGCGTCACACCTGTTCATACGCTAACCGCACCAGCATGGGGTCGAGCGTTAGACCGGCCACCATCACCCCGAAGGGATCCGGTTGTACCGGGTTAGGACTCTTAGCACCACTGGATTAGCTTGGGCGGTTGTTCGCCGGTACGGGAATATCAACCCGTTGTCCATCGACTACGCCTGTCGGCCTCGCCTTAGGTCCCGACTTACCCAGGGCGGATTAACCTGGCCCTGGAACCCTTGGTCTTTCGGAGGACGGGTTTCTCACCCGTCTTTCGCTACTCATGCCTGCATTCTCACTCGTGTAGCGTCCACGGCTGGATCACTCCGCCGCTTCACTCGCCACACGACGCTCTCCTACCACTCCGCACGACTGAACCACGAAGGCTTGTCTATAGTGCGAAATCTACAACTTCGGTGGTGTGCTTGAGCCCCGTTACATTGTCGGCGCGGAATCACTTGACCAGTGAGCTATTACGCACTCTTTCAAGGGTGGCTGCTTCTAAGCCAACCTCCTGGTTGTCTGTGCAACTCCACATCCTTTCCCACTTAGCACACGCTTAGGGACCTTAGTTGGTAGTCTGGGTTGTTTCCCTCTCGACGATGAAGCTTATCCCCCACCGTCTCACTGCTGCGCTCTCACTCACCGGCATTCGGAGTTTGGCTGACGTCAGTAACCTGTTGAGGCCCATCGGCCATCCAGTAGCTCTACCTCCGGCGAGAAACACGCAACGCTGCACCTAAATGCATTTCGGAGAGAACCAGCTATCACGAAGTTTGATTGGCCTTTCACCCCTATCCACAGCTCATCCCCTCCATTTTCAACTGAAGTGGGTTCGGTCCTCCACGACGTCTTACCGTCGCTTCAACCTGGCCATGGATAGATCACTTCGCTTCGGGTCTAGAACATGCGACTCAAACGCCCTATTCAGACTCGCTTTCGCTACGGCTGCCCCTCACGGGTTAACCTCGCCACATATCACTAACTCGCAGGCTCATTCTTCAAAAGGCACGCCGTCACCCCTACTAAGGAGGCTCCGACGGTTTGTAAGCAAACGGTTTCAGGTACTATTTCACTCCCCTCCCGGGGTACTTTTCACCTTTCCCTCACGGTACTTGTCCGCTATCGGTCATCTGGGAGTATTTAGGCTTATCAGGTGGTCCTGACAGATTCACACGGGATTTCTCGGGCCCCGTGCTACTTGGGATACACATCCGGCCATAACACCATTTCGTCTACGGGGCTGGCACCCACTACGGCCCGGCTTTCAAACCGGTTCGACTATGATGCGCTGTAACCGTCCCAGTCCGGCAGAACTGAGTGACGTGTCCCACAACCCCGACCATGCAACGCCCGCCGGCTATCACACATGATCGGTTTAGCCTCATCCGCTTTCGCTCGCCACTACTCACGGAATCACATGTTGTTTTCTCTTCCTGTGGGTACTGAGATGTTTCACTTCCCCACGTTCCCTCTACCCGCCCTATATATTCAGGCGGGAGTCACCAGGTCGCAAAACGCCTGGCGGGGTTTCCCCATTCGGAAATCCTCGGATCGAGGCTCGATTATCAGCTCCCCGAGGCTTATCGCAGATTTCTACGTCCTTCATCGGCTCCAGATGCCAAGGCATCCACCGTTTGCTCTTAGAAACTTGACCACAAAGATTAAAATTGCGATCCAACGTCACCACACCAACCCGAAGGCTGATCATGGATGACGCGAATCAAAGATGCTCGCGTCCACTGTGTAGTTCTCAACATACGATCGGCACCAGCACTCCCCCACCACAACGGTAGGTTCACCCTGGCCCGACGAAGGACCCGTAGGCCCAACCCCCACCAACACTCACGCGTCAGCAGGAAGCCTGGTCCCTCAGGACCCAACAACGTGCACCAGCCAGCAGCTCCACCTTCGACCCGTCCCAACCCTGCAAGCAGAGCGTACTGAGGTCGGAAGCATCACTCCCAACTGCACTGTCAATGTTCCACCCATGAGCTACCCGTCGGACACGTTCGGTCCGAATCAGGCGCCTGGACCAGCAACCAACCACCCATGATGGGCGACCAGCACTGACCAGATGCTCCTTAGAAAGGAGGTGATCCAGCCGCACCTTCCGGTACGGCTACCTTGTTACGACTTAGTCCTAATCACCGATCCCACCTTCGACGGCTCCTTCCACAAGGGTTAGGCCACCGGCTTCGGGTGTTACCGACTTTCATGACTTGACGGGCGGTGTGTACAAGGCCCGGGAACGTATTCACCGCAGCGTTGCTGATCTGCGATTACTAGCGACTCCGACTTCATGAGGTCGAGTTGCAGACCTCAATCCGAACTGAGACCGGCTTTTTGGGATTCGCTCCACCTTACGGTATCGCAGCCCTTTGTACCGGCCATTGTAGCATGCGTGAAGCCCAAGACATAAGGGGCATGATGATTTGACGTCATCCCCACCTTCCTCCGAGTTGACCCCGGCAGTCTCCTATGAGTCCCCGGCATAACCCGCTGGCAACATAGAACGAGGGTTGCGCTCGTTGCGGGACTTAACCCAACATCTCACGACACGAGCTGACGACAACCATGCACCACCTGTACACCGACCACAAGGGGGCGACCATCTCTGGCCGTTTCCGGTGTATGTCAAGCCTTGGTAAGGTTCTTCGCGTTGCATCGAATTAATCCGCATGCTCCGCCGCTTGTGCGGGCCCCCGTCAATTCCTTTGAGTTTTAGCCTTGCGGCCGTACTCCCCAGGCGGGGCGCTTAATGCGTTAGCTACGACACAGAAACCGTGGAAAGGTCCCTACATCTAGCGCCCAACGTTTACGGCATGGACTACCAGGGTATCTAATCCTGTTCGCTCCCCATGCTTTCGCTCCTCAGCGTCAGTTACGGCCCAGAGATCTGCCTTCGCCATCGGTGTTCCTCCTGATATCTGCGCATTCCACCGCTACACCAGGAATTCCAATCTCCCCTACCGCACTCTAGTCTGCCCGTACCCACTGCAAGCCCGAGGTTGAGCCTCGGGATTTCACAGCAGACGCGACAAACCGCCTACGAGCTCTTTACGCCCAATAATTCCGGACAACGCTTGCACCCTACGTATTACCGCGGCTGCTGGCACGTAGTTAGCCGGTGCTTTTTCTGCAGGTACCGTCACTTTCGCTTCTTCCCTACTAAAAGAGGTTTACAACCCGAAGGCCGTCATCCCTCACGCGGCGTTGCTGCATCAGGCTTTCGCCCATTGTGCAATATTCCCCACTGCTGCCTCCCGTAGGAGTCTGGGCCGTGTCTCAGTCCCAGTGTGGCCGGTCACCCTCTCAGGCCGGCTACCCGTCGTCGCCTTGGTGAGCCATTACCTCACCAACAAGCTGATAGGCCGCGAGTCCATCCCCAACCAAAAAATCTTTCCACCACCAGACCATGCGGCCAGTGATCATATCCAGTATTAGACGTCGTTTCCAACGCTTATCCCAGAGTCAGGGGCAGGTTACTCACGTGTTACTCACCCGTTCGCCACTAATCCACCCAGCAAGCTGGGCATCATCGTTCGACTTGCATGTGTTAAGCACGCCGCCAGCGTTCGTCCTGAGCCAGGATCAAACTCTCCGTAAAAAAATACAGACCCAACACCCGAAGGCATCAGACCGAGTTGATTCTGACTGTTGACTGTCTACTGACAATCTTCAATCCAAAAGGAATTGCTTCATGACCCGATCGGCAAACCGACCAGGCACGAGGTCAATCAATAAATTGGCATTGACAATGTGCACGCTGTTGAGTTCTCAAGGACCAGACGCACTTGCTCCTCGGCTCGAGTTCGAGCTTCAGCCACAAGGCTTGTGTTCTTGGCTTGCCACCGGTTGTTCGTCGGACCCGGAGGTCCAGTGGCTCATCCCGAGGGGAGAGAACCGGTGGGCTTGTCATCCTAGGCGTCGAAGCGATCCGGCGCAAGGCCCGATCTGAACTTCAGTGGAGGATGGTCCCGCTTGAGGGCCGACGTGCTCTGGGCTTTCGCTCCAGCCGCTCCGCCGCACCTTTGGGGTGACGAGTAAGAACTATACGCAGCCCTGAGCGAGTGCGCCAAGCCAGCTCCCATCCCGGGCGTGTCGCTTTGTACAACACACGTCGCCCGGACGCAGCGATGCCCGGTTCCACAGGGGAACCGGGCATCGCAGGGGGTCAGGCAACGGGGTCAGGCGAGCGTCACGCCGGCGAGGGTCTTCTTGCCACGACGCAGCACGAGCACTCCCCCGGGCAGGGCGAGGTCGGACAGCGGGGCGGCCGGGTCTTCGGCCCGGACGTTGTTCACGTAGACACCGCCCTGGTCGATCGCGCGGCGGGCTTCACCGAGGGACTTCACGAGCTCGGTCTCCACCAGTGCACGCGCGACGTCCGCTCCGCGCTCGAGTGTCACGGATCCGGGCAGCTCGGCGATCGCCGATCGCAGGGTCTCCGCGTCCAGGGCACCAAGGTCACCGTTGCCGAACAGCGCCGCTGCGGCGTCGATCGCTGCCCGTGTCGCCGCCACCCCGTGCACGAGCGAGGTGACCTCGAACGCCAGGGTCCGCTGGGCCTCTCGCCGGAAGGGTTCGTCGGCGACGGCCTGCGCGAGCCGCTCGATCTCGGCCCGCGTCAGGAACGTGAACTCCCGCAGTCGGGCGATCACGTCGGCGTCCGCCGTGTTGAGCCAGAACTGGTACAGCGCGTAGGGCGAGGTCATCTCGGCATCGAGCCAGATCGCGTTGCCCTCGCTCTTGCCGAACTTCGTGCCGTCGGAGTTCGTGATGAGCGGGGTCCCGAGGGCGTGCACCGTGGCACCTTCGGCACGACGGATGAGCTCCGTACCGGAGGTCAGGTTGCCCCACTGGTCCGAGCCGCCGGTCTGCAGCGTGCACCCGTACTGCCGCCAGAGTTCGCGGTAGTCGAGCCCCTGCAGGATCTGGTAGCTGAACTCGGTGTAGCTGATCCCCGCATCGGAGTTCAGCCGCGCGGCCACCGCGTCCTTCTTGAGCATCGAGTTGACCCGGAAGTACTTGCCGACGTCTCGCAGGAAGTCGATCGCGGACAACGGGGCGGTCCAGTCAAGGTTGTTCACCAGGCGGACGCCGTTGTCGCCGTCCGGACTGAGGAACCGGGACACCTGTGCCTGCAGCCGGGACACCCACTCCGCAACGGTCTCCGGCGTGTTCAGTGTTCGCTCCGCCGTGGGACGGGGATCGCCGATCAGACCGGTCGACCCACCCACCAACGCGAGCGGCTTGTGTCCGGCGAGCTGCAGCCGCCGCATGGTCAGGAGCTGCAGGAGGTTGCCGCAGTGCAGCGACGGCGCCGTCGGGTCGAAGCCGCAGTAGTACGTGATCGGCTCACCGTCGAGGGCCTCTTTCAGCGCGGTCTCGTCGGTCGAGACCTGCACCAGACCGCGCCACTGCAGTTCGTCCCACACCGAGTCGAAGGCCGGGTCGTTCTGCTGGCGCGTCAGGACGTCTTGAGCGGTATCACTGGACACCCCGCCATCGTAGCGGCGACGGACGTCCGGCAGGCGCGGCAGCCGGGAGGCCCGTGGCCGGGTTCACGAGTCCAGCGCGCCCTTGTGCCGTCGGTACGTCGAGACCGTGGGGTCGCCCGTCAGCCAGAAGCGCCAGGGGTACCGCACCCCGCCGGCGATGCCGCCGACGCCGGTGCGCGGGCCTCGGGAGATCCGTGGGACCGCAGCGCCCGCGGGCGGACCGGCCAGGGTCTCGGACAGGAGCTCGTCGATCACGTGGGCCGGTCCGGCGGAGGCGAGCCGGGCCTCCAGGCCGGGGGCCAGGGTGAGCACGAACGGACCGGACCCGTCGAGGAGTGACGTGCCGTCGTCCTGCCCGAGGACCGCTCCGAGCGCACCACCGAGGTTGCCGGGCCCGCGTGCCAACGCGACGTCCGCGACCTTCGAACCGCGACGCGCTCGCGCGACGTCCAGGCCCTCGACGACCTGCGCACCGCGCAGCAGGGAGCCCGACGAGGTGCCGGTCGGCCCGCTCACCACGTTGACGCAGGTGTGGATGCCGTACGAGCGGTAGGCGTACAGCGTGCCGGGCGGACCGAAGAGGTGGCGGTTGCGCTCCGTCATCCCCCGGTGACCGTGGGATCCGGGGTCGGTGGGGCCGGAGTAGGCCTCGACCTCGGTGATGCGGAGCGCCACGCCACGCCCTGCGATCGTCGCACCGAGCAGGGCCGGCGCGATGATCGGGGCGGGCTCGGCGAGCAGCGCGGCGATCCCACGGCTCATCGCGAGAAGGGCGCGCCCTCGGCCAGGTCGCGGACGCGGCGGGTGACGGACGCGAGCTGCTCGGCGACCCGGTCGGGTGCGGTGCCACCGACTCCGGACCGCGATGCGACGCTGCCCTCGATGGTCAGGACGGAACGGACGTCGGGCGTGAGGTGCTCGGACACCGACCGGTACTCGTCGTCGGTCGGCTCGTCGAGTTCGATGCCGCGCTCCTCGCAGTACCGGACGAGCGCGCCGGAGACCTCGTGCGCATCCCGGAACGGGACGCCCTGACGAACCAGCCACTCGGCGACGTCCGTCGCGAGCGAGAAGCCCTGCGGCGCGAGCTCGGCCATCCGGTCGGTGTCGAAGGTCAGGGTCGCGATCATGCCGGTGAACGCGGGCAACAGGACCTCGAGCGTGGCGACGGAGTCGAAGACCGGCTCCTTGTCCTCCTGCAGGTCGCGGTTGTACGCCAGCGGCAGTCCCTTGAGGGTCGCGAGGAGCCCGGTCAGGTTGCCGATCAGGCGCCCCGACTTGCCTCGTGCGAGCTCGGCGATGTCCGGGTTCTTCTTCTGCGGCATGATGCTCGAGCCGGTCGAGAACGCGTCGTGGAGCCGGACGAAGCCGAACTCCTTCGTGTTCCAGAGGATGATCTCCTCGGACAGGCGCGAGACGTCGATGCCGATCTGCGCGAGGACGAACGCGAACTCGGCGACGACGTCACGAGCTGCCGTGGCGTCGATCGAGTTGTCCGCCGGACGGTCGAAGCCGAGCTCCGCGGCGATCGCGGCGGGGTCGAGGCCGAGGGAACTGCCCGCCAGCGCACCGGCACCGTACGGGCTGACGCTCGCGCGGCCGGCCCAGTCGCGGAGGCGCTCGAGGTCGCGGACGAGCGGCCAGGCGTGCGCGAGCAGGTGGTGGGCCAGGAGCACGGGCTGTGCGTGCTGCAGGTGCGTGCGCCCCGGCATGATCGCGGCCGGGTGCTCGGTGGCCTGCTGGGTGATCGCGTCGACGAGGTCGATCACGAGCCGGCCGATGCGCCGCCCGTGGTCGAGCATGTGCATGCGACCGAGGGTGGCGATCTGGTCGTTGCGGCTGCGACCCGCGCGGAGCTTGCCGCCGAGCTCGGGACCGAGGTCGGCGATGAGCAGGCGTTCGAGAGCGCCGTGCACGTCCTCGTCGGAGTCGTCGGGCTGCAGTGCGCCGTCGGCGTGCGCCGCTTCGAGCCGGTCGAGGCCGGCGAGCATGCGTTCGAGCTCGTCGGCGGTCAGGTAGCCCGCGGTGTGCAGCGCTCGGGCATGAGCACGTGACCCCGCGATGTCGTAGGGCGCGAGCTGCCAGTCGAAGTGCGTCGACTTCGAGAGCGCGGCGAGGGCCGCACTCGGGCCGTCGGCGAAGCGGCCGCCCCAGAGGGCGCCGGTGTTGGTGGCGTCGGTCTTCTCGTCGGTCATGTCGTCCTGCGTCGTTTCGTCGGTACTGGGCGGGCCGGGGGCTGGGGCCGCGGGCCGTTGGTCGGTGCGCTGCGGCTGTCGGTCAGTTCGCCGCGTCGCGGCGGGCGGAGATCTTGCTGGGCAGTGACCAGAGCTCGATGAACCCCCTGGACACGGACTGGTCGAACGCGTCACCGGTGTCCGACGTCGCCAGGTCGAAGTCGTAGAGGCTCTGCTCCGACCGGCGGCCCGTCACGGTGGCACGCCCGCCCTGCAGCCGCAACCGGACGTCGCCGGAGACGTGCTGCTGGGTGTGCTCGACGAAGGCGTCGAGGCTGCGCTTGAGTCCGCCGAACCACAGTCCGTCGTAGACCAGGTCGGCCCACTCGGACTCGACGCCACGTTTGAACCGGGCGACGTCGCGCTCGAGGGTGAGGCTCTCGAGCTCCTCGTGCGCGGCGATGAGCGCGATCGCTGCCGGCGCCTCGTAGACCTCGCGCGACTTGATGCCGACGACCCGGTCCTCGACGACGTCGATGCGCCCGACCCCGTGCTTGCCGGCGACGGCGTTGAGCTCCTGCACCATGCGCAGCACGCTGAACCGCTGCCCGTCGAGGGCGACCGGGACACCGCGGTCGAAGGTGATCGTGACCTCGTCGGCCTGCTGCGGGAGCGCCGGGTCCTGCGTGGCCGCGTAGAGGTCGGCGGCGGGGGCGTTCCACGGGTCCTCGAGGAGCCCGGTCTCGACGGCTCGGCCCCAGACGTTCTGGTCGACCGACCACGGCTCCCGTTCCGAGTGCTGGATCGGCAGCCGGTGCTCCTGCGCGTACGCGATGGCGCGGTCGCGGGTCAGCGCGAGGTCCCGCACCGGGGCGACGGTCCGCAGGTCCGGTGCGATCGCCGCGACTGCTGCCTCGAAGCGGACCTGGTCGTTGCCCTTGCCGGTGGAGCCGTGCGCAACACTGTCGGCACCGAGTTGCTTCGCCGTCAGCGCGAGGTGCTTCGCGATGAGCGGGCGGCTCAGTGCCGAGACGAGCGGGTACCGCTTCTGGTAGAGCGCGTTGGCCCGGAGCGCCGGCACGATGTACTCGTCGGCGAACTCGTCCTTGGCGTCGACGACGAGTGACTCGACGGCGCCGCAGTCGAGCGCACGCTGCCGGACCGCCTCGAGGTCCTCTCCGCCCTGGCCGACGTCGACCACGAGTGCGACGACGTCCTTGCCGGTGGCGTCGCGCAGCCAGCCGATCCCGACGGAGGTGTCGAGACCGCCGGAGTACGCGAGGACGACGCGGTCAGCCACTGGTGTTTGGTCCGTCGGCTAGTCGTTGGCGAGCAGCCAGGCCAGCAGCGCCTTCTGGGCGTGCAGACGGTTCTCCGCCTCGTCCCAGATGATGCTGCGCGGGCCGTCGATGACGTCAGCGGTCACTTCGAACCCACGGTCGGCCGGCAGGCAGTGCATGAAGACGGCGTCGTCGGCGGCGTGCGCCATGAGCGCGTCGTCGACGCGGTACCCCGCGAAGGTGTCGAGACGCGACTGCTTCTCGGACTCCTTGCCCATCGACACCCAGGTGTCGGTGACGACCACGTCGGCACCCGCGACCGCGGCCACCGGGTCGGTCACCACGAGGACGGATCCGCCCGTCACGGCGGCGCGTTCCTCGGCGTCGGTGACGACCTGCGCCGAAGGGGAGAACTCGGCAGGGGCGGCGACGCGGACGTGCATGCCCGCCGTCGCCCCCGCGAGCAGGTACGACTGCGCCATGTTGCTCGCGCCGTCGCCGATGAACGCCACGGTCTGCCCGGCGAGGGCACCGCGGTGCTCACGGATGGTGAGCAGGTCGGCGAGGAGCTGGCAGGGGTGGAAGTCGTCGGACAGCGCGTTGACGACGGGGACCGTCGTGCCGGCGGCCATCTCCTCGAGCCCGGCCTGACCGTAGGTGCGCCACACGATCGCCGACACCATGCGCTCGAGCACACGGGCGGTGTCCGACGGGGTCTCCTTGCCGCCGAGCTGGCTGTTGGCCGTCGAGATGATCAGCGGGCTACCGCCGAGGTCGGAGATGCCGACGTGGAAGGACACCCGGGTACGGGTCGACGACTTGTCGAAGATCACCGCGACGCTCTGCGGACCGGCCAGCGGCTTCTCCGCCCAGCGGTCGGCCTTCATGCGGTCGGCGATGTCGAGGATCGCGGACTGCTCGACCTGGCTCAGGTCGTCGTCGCGGAGGAAGTGGCGGGTCATGCGGTGGGCTCCTGCGCTGCGGCGACGGCCGCGAGGCTCTGGGCGAGGATCGACAGGAACTCGTCGATCTCGGCGTCGGACACGATGAGCGGCGGCGCGATGCGCAGGCTCGACTCGTTGGGGGCGTTGATGATGAGGCCACGCTCGAGGGCGGCTGCGTTGACGGCCGGACCGATCGGACCGGTCAGACCGACGCCGATGAGCAGGCCGGTGCCACGGACCTCTTCCACCAGCGGGGAACCGATGGCGCGGATGCCGTCACGGATCCGCTCGCCCTTGACCACTGCGCCGGCGACGAGGTCGGCGCGCTCGATCTCCTCGAGCACCGCGTTGGCGACGCGGGTGCCGAGCGGGTTGCCGCCGAAGGTCGAACCGTGCTGCCCGGCCGAGAACAGGTCGGACGCCCAGCCGAACGTGACGAGGGCGCCGATGGGGAAACCACCGGCGATGCCCTTGGCGACGGTGATGGCGTCCGGCGTCACACCGTGGCCCTGGAACGCGAACCAGTTGCCCGTCCGGCCGACACCCGTCTGGATCTCGTCGAGGATCAGCAGTGCGCCGTGCTTCGCGGTCAGTCGGCGTGCCGCCAGCAGGAAGCCCTCTGGCAGGTCGACCACGCCGGCCTCGCCCTTGATGGGTTCGAGGATCAGGGCGGCGACGGAGTTGTCGATCGACGCTTCGAGCGCCTCGATCGAGGTGTCGATGTGCTCGACACCCGGGATCATCGGCAGGAAGTCCTGCTGCAGCGCGGGCTTGCCGGTGAGCGCGAGCGCGCCCATGGTGCGGCCGTGGAAGCCCTGCTTGAGCGCGAGGATCCGGGTCTTGGTGCCGTCCGCACCCTTGTTGAGGCGGGCCAGCTTGAACGCGGCCTCGTTCGCCTCGGCGCCGGAGTTGCCGAAGTACACCCGGCCCGCGTCGCCCGCGCCGGTGATGCGCTTGAGCCGCTCGGCGAGTTCGAGCTGCGGCGGGGTGGCGAAGTAGTTCGACACGTGCACGAGCTTCGCGGCCTGGTCGGCGATCGCCTCGACGAGGGCGGGGTGCGCGTGGCCGAGCGAGTTCACCGCGATGCCGGCGAGGAAGTCGAGGTACTCGTTGCCCTCGACGTCCCAGACGCGGCATCCCTGGCCACGATCGAGCATGATCTTCGGCGGGGTCAGGGATCGCATGAGCGACGCCCCGAACCGGTCGTTCCAGGTCTCGGTCTGCGTCTCGGTGCTCACTGCTGGTGTCCCTTCTCGTCCGTACCCGCCACGTGCTGGCCGGTACTGCTGTCGATCGACGGCGACGCCACGCGACGGCCGATCTCGGCGTGGGTCATCTGGTTCTCGGTTCGTCGGCTCGGGTCCGGGATCACCTCGGTGCCCGCACCCCGCAGGGTGAAGACCTCGAGCAGGATCGAGTGCGGGATCCGGCCGTCGATGATCGTCGCACCGCCGACCCCGCCGACCACGGCGTCGAGGCACGCGGTCATCTTGGGGATCATCCCTGACTCGAGGCTCGGCAGGAGCTCGCGGAGCTCGTCGACCGCGATGAGGTCGACGATCGAGTCACGGTCGGGCCAGTTGCGGTACAGCCCGGGGACGTCGGTGAGCATCATGAGCTTCGAGGCCCGGAGCGCGATCGCCAGGGCACCCGCCGCAGCGTCCGCGTTCACGTTGAGTGCCTGGTCGGGGTGCGCGTCGTCGATCGCGATGCTCGAGACGACCGGGATCCGGCCGGCCTCGATCGCGGCGAGCACGCCGGACGGGTCGACGTGGGTGATGTCCCCGACGTGGCCGAGGTCGTACTCCTGCCCGTCGACGACGACGCCCTTCTTCTCGCCGGTGAACAACGAACCGCCGTCGCCGAACACGCCGACGGCCAGGCCCTCGCCGTGTTCGTTCACCAAGTCGACGATCTCGCGGTTGACCTCGCCGGCCAGGACGTCGCGGACGACCGTGATCGCCTCGGTCGTCGTGACGCGGTAGCCGCCGCGGAACTCGGACTCGATGCCCTGTTCCTTGAGGGCGGCGGAGATCTGCGGACCCCCGCCGTGCACGACGACCGGGTGCAGGCCGGCGTAGCGCAGGTAGACCATGTCCTCGGCGAAGGCGCGCTTCAGGTCCTCGTTCACCATGGCGTTGCCGCCGAACTTGACCACGACGACCTTGCCCGAGAAGCGCTTGAGCCAGGGCAGCGACTCGATGAGCGTCGCGGCCTTCACCGCGGCGAACTCGTGTTCTTCTTCCTTCGTGAGGGGCGTGCCGGCCCCGTTCGTGTCGGCCGCCATCAGCTGGAGTACGCGCTGTTCTCGTGCACGTAGTCGTGCGTGAGGTCGTTGGTCAGGATCGTGGCCGAGTGCGTGCCGACACCGAGGTCGATGCGCACGTGGGTGTCACGCGGGGTCAGGTCGACGGAGTCGCTCGGCTCGTCGGGTGCGCCCGCATGGCAGACCCGGACGCCGTTCATGCTGACGTCCACCGCGTACGGGTCGAACTCGGCGTCGGTGGTGCCGATCGCTGCGAGCACCCGTCCCCAGTTCGGGTCGTTGCCGAAGACGGCCGCCTTGAACAGGTTGTTCCTGGCGACGCTCCGACCGACGGTCACGGCGTCTTCCTCGGTCGCGGCGTGCACGACCTCGATCGCGATGTCGTGGCTCGCGCCCTCGGCGTCCTGCTGCAGCTGGCGGGCCAGGTCGGCACAGACCGCGGTCAGGGCCTCCTGGAAGTCACCGACCTCGGGCGTCACGCCGCTCGCACCCGACGACAGCAGGACGACGGTGTCGTTCGTGGACATGCACCCGTCGGAGTCGACCCGGTCGAACGTGATGCGGGTGGCGGCGCGGAGCGCCTGGTCGAGCTGGTCCGGCGTCTGCACGGCGTCGGTCGTGATGACGACGAGCATCGTCGCGAGACCCGGGGCGAGCATCCCAGCGCCCTTGGCCATGCCGCCGACGGTCCAACCGTCCTCGGTCACCACGGACTGCTTGGCCTTCGTGTCCGTCGTCATGATCGCGGTCGCCGCATCGGGACCGCCGTCGTCGCTGAGTGCCGCACTCGCCAGGTCGACGCCACGGAGCACGTTGTCGCGGAAGCTCTGGTCGCCCACACCGATGAGCCCGGTGGAGCAGACGACGACGTCGCCGGCTCCGATCCCGAGGGCGTCGCCCACGGCTTCGGCCGTCAGGTGCGTCGTCTGGAAGCCGAACGGGCCGGTGAAGCAGTTCGCGCCGCCGGAGTTCAGGACGACGGCACGGGCGACGCCGTCACCGACGACCTGGCGGGACCAGATGACGGGGTGGGCCTGGGCTCGGTTGCTGGTGAAGACGGCGGCCACGGCCGCGTCGGGGCCGTCGTTGACGACGAGGGCCACGTCCGGCTTGCCGCTCGTCTTCAGGCCGGCGGTGACACCGGCGGCGCGGAAGCCCGCTGCCGCGGTGACGCCCTGGAGGCCCGGCTCGGTCTGGGTGGTCGTGCCTGCGTCGGTCACGGTGCGACTCCGTCCACGCTGAGGCCCGTGGTCTCGGGGAGACCGAGGGCGATGTTCGCCGACTGGACGGCGGCGCCCGCCGTGCCCTTGGCGAGGTTGTCGAGCGCGGTCACCGCGACGACGCGGCCGGCGGCCTCGTCGACGGCGATGCCGACGAGCGCGGTGTTCGCACCGATCGTGTCCGCGACCCGGGGGAACTCGCCCTCGGGCAGCAGGTGGACGAAGGGCTCGTCGGCGTACGCCTGTTCCCAGGCGAGCCGGACGTCGCGTGCGCTGACGCCTGGCGAGAGCTTCGCGGTGGTGGTCGCCAGGATCCCCCGCGACATCGGGACCAGGACCGGCGTGAACGAGATCGTCACGTCGGAGGCTCCCGCGACCTGCAGGTTCTGCTGGATCTCGGGGACGTGCCGGTGCGAACCGCCGACGGCGTACGCGCTGGCGGACCCCATGATCTCGGAGGCCAGGTAGGTGGTGCTGAGCTTCTTGCCTGCACCGCTCGGGCCGACGCTGAGCACCGCGACGAGGTCGTCGGACTCGACGAGGCCGGCCTGGATGCCCGGCTGGATGCCGAGCGTCACCGCGGTGACGTTGCAGCCGGGTACCGCGATGCGCTTCGTGCCGACCAGGGCGGAACGCTGCTTGCCCTGCGACGCGATGTCGTCGACCTCGCGCCATTCATCGGCCGAACCCGGGGCGGGTGCCGCGAGCAGGAGCTCGGGCAGACCGTAGGTCCACGCGCCGAAGTAGTCACCGCCGTAGAACCGCTCCCACGCCGCCGGGTCCGTCAGACGGTGGTCCGCGCCGCAGTCGATGACGAGCGCGTCGTCGCCGAGTTCCGCGGTGATCGCACCCGACTGCCCGTGCGGCAGCGCCAGGAACACCACGTCGTGCCCGCGCAGCGTCTCGGCCGTCGTCTCCGCCAAGGTCAGGTGCGACAGCGAACGGAGGTGCGGCTGGGTCGCGATCAGGGGCTGTCCGGCGTTCGAGAACGCCGTCACCGTCCTGACCTCGAACTCGGGGTGGGCGGAGAGCACGCGCAGGAGCTCACCACCCGCGTAGCCGGAGGCTCCCGCCACGGCGACGGATACGGACATGGGATTCCACCTTTGGTCGGACTGGTCGTCGAGAGAGTCGGAGGCGGCGACCCCGGGCGGTGCTGATCCCGTGTGGGTCAGTCGCGCAGGGTCGCCCCGAATCGCTCGCCGGCACGTCGGACAGCGCCGTCACGGGCCTCGGTGGCCTCGGCAGCGGTCAGCGTGCGGTCCGTGGCACGGAAGCGCAGGGCGAACGTCAGGGACTTCTGTCCCTCGTCCACGCCGGAGCCCCGGTAGTCATCCACGAGCCGAGCATACTCCAACAGGTCCCCGGCGCCAGAGCGCACCGCATCCAGCACGTCACCGGCCGGCACGCCGACGTCGACGACGAGCGAGAGGTCCTGCGTGGCTGCCGGGTACGAGACGATCGGCGCGACCGCGACGAGTTCCGGGGCCGCGGCGACCAGCGCGTCGAGGTCGAGCTCGACGACCGCCACCACGCGGGGCAGGACGGCGGCCTCGGCCAGTTCGGGCAGGAGCTCTCCGGCGACGCCCACGACCGTGCCGTCGACGAGCAGCGACGCGGCACGGCCCGGGTGCAGTGACGGGTGGGTCGTCTGCGCGACGGTGAGTTCGACACCGACGGCCCAGGCGACCTGGCGGGCCGCGTCGATCGCGTCGGCGATGCCGAACGGTTCTGCCGTGGCACCGGGCTGCTTGACGACCCGGTGGCCGGTGAGCAGTGCGGCGACGTGGAAGGGCTGGGCGGGCAGCGAGGCGTCCAACGCCTCGAGCGTTGCACGGCCGGGCCGGGCGGCGCCCGCCGGGACCTCGTCGGTGCCGAGCGTCACGCCCGTCACCGGCAGGAACACCCGGGACGTCTCGTAGAGCGCGACGTCGACGAGCCCACGCGACACGTTGCGACGGGCGGCGTCGACCAGGGCCGGCACGCCACTGCGGCGCAGGAGGTTCTGCTCGCTGTCCAGGGCGTTGGCGAGCACGACGCTCGGTCCGCCCTGCGGGTCGATCCCCGGGTAGGCGTCCTGCGTGGCCGCCGACACGAACGGTGCAGTGACGACCTCGGTCAGGCCCGCCGCGGCCAGCGCCGAGGCGACCCGGCGACGAGCCTGCTGGTGCCGGGTCAGGCCCCGACCGGGCGGAGCGACCGGCAGCACGCTCGGGATCCGGTCGTAGCCGACGATGCGCGCGACCTCTTCGACGAGGGTGGTGTCGTCGGTCAGGTCGGGACGCCAGGTGGGCGGGGTGACCGCGAGCTGCTCGCCGTCGGCCTCGACCGTGGCGCCGACCGCACGGAGCGTGTCGATGACCTCGGCGTCGGTGTACTCGACGCCGACGAGCTCGGCCGGACGCGAGAGGCGCATCGTCACGGTCGCCCGCGGCTCGCTGTCGACGAGCGTCGACCCGAGGGCGTCCGCGGTGCCGCCGGCGAGCTCGACGAGGAGCTCGACGGCACGGTTCGCCGCAGCCTCGGCCACCTGCGGGTCGACCCCACGCTCGAAGCGCCGGGATGCCTCGCTGGGGAGCTTGTGGCGACGAGCGGTGCGGGCGATGGAGACCTGGTCGAAGCCGGCGGCCTCGATCAGGACGTCGGTCGTGCTCGCCGAGATCTCGGTGCGGGCTCCGCCCATGACGCCGGCGAGGCCGACGGGACCGTCGTCGTCGGTGATGACGAGGTCTTCGGGGTCGAGCTTCCGGACGGTGCCGTCGAGGGTCTCGAGCGTCTCGCCGGCGGTCGCGCGGCGTACGCCGAGGCCGCCCGCGATGGTCTGCAGGTCGTAGCCGTGCAGCGGCTGACCGAGCTCGAACATGACGTAGTTCGTGATGTCGACGGGGAGTGAGATGGAGCGCACGCCAGCCAGGGAGAGGCGCGACACCATCCAGGACGGTGTCTTCGCGGCGGGGTCGATCCCGCGGACGACACGGGTGACGAACGTCGACGCTCCGACACGACCCCGGATCGGGCCCTGGTCGTCGATCGTGACCCGGAAGCCCTCGGCCGAACGCGGTGCGACGCGGTCGACGGGGTCGTGGAAGCTGGCTCCGGTGGCGTGCGCGTACTCACGGGCGACCCCGCGCATGCTGAGCACGTAGCCGCGGTCCGGCGTGACGTTGATCTCGACCGCGGCGTCGTCGAGGCCGAGGAGCGCGATGGCGTCGGCGCCGACGGTGGGATCCATGCCGAGGTCGGCGAAGCGCAGGATGCCGTCGTGCTCGTCGCCCAGCCCGAGCTCTCGGGCCGAGGCGATCATGCCGTCGGACACGTGCCCGTAGGTCTTGCGGGCGGCGATCGGGAACGGCCCGGGCAGGACTGCGCCGGGCAGCGTGACCACGACGAGGTCGCCGACGTCGAAGTTGTGTGCGCCGCAGACGATGCCTCGGGGCTCGGCCTCGCCGACGTCCACCTGGCACCAGTTGATGGTCTTGCCGTTCTTCTGCGGCTCGGGGACGCGCTCGAGGACCCGACCGACCACGATGGGTCCGGTCAGGTCGAAGGTGTGGACGTCCTCTTCCTCGAAGCCGACCGACACGAGCGCCGCGTGGACGTGCTCGAGGGTGACGTCCTCGGGGAGGTCGACGGACTCACCGAGCCAACGGAGTGGGACGCGCATCAGACCACCGTTCCGAACTGCTGCGAGAAGCGGATGTCGCCCTCGAGGAAGTCACGCATGTCGTTCAGGCCGTTGCGGAACTGCAGTGTCCGCTCGATGCCCATGCCGAACGCGAAGCCCTGGTACTCGTCCGGGTCGATGCCGGCGGCACGCAGGACGTTGGGGTTCACCATGCCGCAGCCACCCCACTCGACCCACCGCGCGCCACCCTTGGCGTTCGGCTGCCAGACGTCCATCTCGGCGCTGGGCTCGGTGAACGGGAAGTAGTTCGGGCGGAGCCGGATCTGCGCCTCGGCGCCGAACATCTGCCGGGCGAAGTGCTCGAGCGTGCCGCGCAGGTGCGCCATCGTCAGGCCCTTGTCGATCGCGATGCCCTCGACCTGGGTGAAGACCGGCAGGTGCGTGGCGTCGAGCTCGTCGGCCCGGTAGACGCGACCCGGCGCGATGACGTACAGCGGGAGGTCACGCGACAGCAGCGACCGCACCTGCACCGGCGAGGTGTGGGTGCGCATGACCAGGTGCCGGTCGACCGGCTCGACGAAGATCGTGTCCGCCATGGCCCGGGCCGGGTGGTCCTGGTCGAAGTTCAGCGCGTCGAAGTTGAACCACTCGTGCTCGAGCTCGGGGCCTTCTGCCACCTCCCACCCCATGCCGACGAAGATGTCGGCGACGGCTTCGTTCAGCAGCGAGAGCGGGTGGCGGGAGCCGGTGGCTCGGTGGACCGGCAACGCGGTGACGTCGACGCGCTCGGCTTCGAGCCGTGCGCGCTCCTCGGCCACCGCGAGGACGGATTCCTGCTCGGCGATCGCCGCGTTCACCCGCCCGCGGGCCTGCCCGACGAGCTTGCCCGCCGCGGCCTTCTGCTCCGGCGGCACACTGCGCATCGATGCGTTCATCCGCGCCAACGGTGACTGCTCACCGATGTGCTCGGCCCTGGCCTGCTTCAGTTCGGCGACCGTCGTCGTGGCACGGACGGCAGCGAGGGCCGCGTCCACCGCGTCGGCGACGGCCGATTCGCTGATCTCGAGAGGTTCTGACACGAGACCCAAGCCTACCGGCCGTCGGGATACCACCCGCCTGCACCGAGCGGACGGTGGATGGCCGACGCCGGCTACCGGCCTGTGGAGGGAGGAGCGTCAGCTCCGGAGCGCGAAGGCCGACTCGTACAGGCACACCGACGCGGCCGTGGCGAGGTTCATCGACTCCGCCTGCCCGTAGATCGGCACCTTGACGGCCCGGTCGACGAGGGCCAGGTCATCGGCGGTGAGTCCGCGGGCCTCGTTGCCGAATACCCACGCGGTCGGACCGTCGAGCATCCCCTCGGCGCGGACCACCGGCAGGTCGTCGCCGGAGACGTCCGCCGCGAGCACCGTGTACCCGAGGGCCTTCGCACGCTCGATCGTGTCCGCCAGGGTCACGCCGACGGACACCGGCACGTGGAACAGCGACCCGGTCGTCGACCGGACGACCTTCGGGTTGTACGGGTCGACCGAGCGTCCGGTCAGCACCACCGCGTCGGCGCCGGCCGCGTCGGCGGCCCGGATGATCGTGCCGGCGTTCCCCGGGTCCCGCACCTCTTCGAGGATGGCGACCAGTCCGGGCAGCGCGGCCTGGTCGTCGGACGCACCACGGGCCTCCGGGTCGGCGGCGGCCGCAGCACGGTCCGGGAAGACGTCCTTCACCGACGTCGGGAACTGCTGGCACACCGCCACCACGCCCTGCGGGGTGACCGTGTCGGCCATCGCGTCGAGCACCTGCTCGGTCACGAACCAGGTGTCCACCGGCGCGTCGTCGAGCCCGTGGCGGGCAGCGGCGGTCGGGGTCACGTAGAGCTCGCGCAGGAGCTCAGGGGCGTACTCCAGCGCTTCACGGACCGCTTGGGGCCCTTCCAGCAGGAACAGGCCGGTCTCGGCCCGGACGTCCTTCTTGGCCAGGGCCGCAACGGCCTTCACGCGTCCGGCACGGGGGTTCTCGAGGAGATCGCTCACGACCCAAGTCTAGGAACGACGAAACCCCCGCCGTGCGGCGGGGGTTTCGCGAGCAGAAGAACTGACTACGCAGCCTTCGGAGCCGAGGTGTCGGCCGGGAGGGCCTTCTTCGCGGTCTCGACGAGCGCGGTGAAGGTCTCGGGGTTGTTCACCGCGAGGTCGGCGAGGATGCGACGGTCGACCTCGACGCCGGCCAGGTTGAGGCCCTGGATGAGGCGGTTGTAGGTCAGGCCGTTCGCACGGGACGCAGCGTTGATGCGCTGGATCCAGAGGCGACGGAACTCGCCCTTCTTCGCGTGACGGTCGCGGTACGCGTAGACGAGGGAGTGGGTGACCTGCTCCTTGGCCTTGCGGTACAGGCGCGAACGCTGGCCGCGGTAGCCCTCGGCGCGTTCGAGGATGACGCGGCGCTTCTTGGCGGCGTTGACCGCTCTCTTTACTCGTGCCATTGCACTATTCCTTTACGATCTGCGGGGCTCAGTGGCCGAGGAGCTTCTTGACGTTCTTCGCGTCACCCTTGGAGAGGACCTGGTCCTCGTTCAGGCGGGCCTTGCGCTTGGAGCTCTTGACCTCGAGGTTGTGACGCATACCGGCCTGCTGCTTCATGATCTTGCCGGTACCGGTGACCTTGAAGCGCTTCTTCGACCCGGAGTGGGTCTTCTGCTTGGGCATGGTGGTGCCTTTCCGTGGGATGGGTGGGGGGCCGCGTCGTTGCGGGGTCGGTCCGGGGACCTATTCGGCCGCGGCGTCCGTGGATTCCGCAGCTGCCTCGGACGTGGAACCGGCCTCGGCCTCGTCCTTGCCCTTCGCGGCGTGCTCGGTGGCACGACGCTCGGCCTTCTGTGCAGCACGCTTGGCGTTCTGCTCGCCCTTGACGTCGGACTTGTTCTTGAGCGGGGCGATGATCATCGTCATGTTGCGGCCGTCCTGGGTCGGACGCGACTCGACGACGCCGAACTCGGCGATCTCTTCCGCGAACTTCTGGAGGAGACGGACACCCTGCTCCGGACGCGACTGCTCGCGGCCACGGAAGAGGATCATCGCCTTCACCTTGTCGCCGCCGAGGAGGAACCCCTCGGCGCGCTTGCGCTTCGTCTCGTAGTCGTGCACGTCGATCTTCAGGCGGAAACGGACCTCTTTCAGGTCCGTGTTCACCTGGTTGCGACGAGCTTCCTTGGCCTTCTGAGCGGCCTCGTACTTGAACTTGCCGTAGTCCATGATCTTGGCCACGGGCGGCTTCGAGTTCGGCGCGACCTCGACCAGATCCAGTTCGGCTTCCTGCGCGAGACGCAGTGCCATGGCGATCGGGACAACGCCGACCTGCTCACCCTGCGGACCGACGAGTCGGACTTCGGGAACGCGGATTCGGTCGTTGGTACGGGGATCGGTGATGCGGAGCTCCTTCAATCAGGTGGTGGCCGTCCGGGGCGTTTGCCCTGGACGACAGCACGAGAGAGGAGATCTGACGCACGGGATGTCGACCCGTTCGGCAGCCGCCCTGCATCGGATCCGTGGGATCCGACCGACGAGCACAGCACGTGCACTCGCGGAGCGGTGGTGACCCGGTAGCCTGGTGGAACGCGGCCGCGGGTGGGAGAGACTCCTCTTTCGTGACACCGTCCGGGTGTTGTCGAGGATCTTGACGTCAGGAGAACTGATGTCGAGGGAACTGACGGCACACGGACAGCATCTGCCGCGAGCAAGCCTAGCAGAGGAGCACCGTGAGCGACACCCCGATCGACGACACCGGCATCGACGCCGCCAGGGACATCGCGGAGGTGCCGGCGGTCGAACTCATCAACACCGTTGCGGTGCACCTGCTCAGTGCCGCGGCCGTGAAGGTCGGCCTGGCCGACGACCCGCAGGAACAGACCGACCTGGACGAGGCGCGGAAGCTCATCACCGCGCTGGCCGGCCTGGTCACCGCCGCCGCGACCGAGATCGGCGACCACCACGCCCGCCCGCTCCGCGACGGACTGCGGTCACTGCAGCTCGCCTTCCGCGAGGCGTCGGCGATACCGGACGCGATCGGTGCCGGACCGGGCGAGAAGTACACGGGTCCCGTCAACTAGACGACGTCACCCGATGACGGACGGGAGGCCCGTGGCGGTGTCGCCACGGGCCTCCCGTCCGTTCGTGGGTCGCGCTCAGGACCCGCTGTCACCGACCAGGCGCGCGACGGCCGCGAGCGGGATCCCGACCCAGTCGGGTCGGTTGCGGGTCTCGTAGACGACCTCGTAGACCGCCTTGTCGAGCTCGAAGGCGTCGAGCAGTGCGCTGTGGGCGGCGAGGTCCGCGCCGGTTCCCTGCTGGTAGCCCTCGAGGAAGCGTGCGCGCGCCTCGGCTGCCCAGGAGGCGGCGTCGGCCGGCTCGGCATCGTGCGCCAGCGCACCCGCGACGTAGTCGAACGAGCGCAGCATGCCCGCGACGTCGCGAAGGGTGACGTCCGGCAGCGAGCGTTCGTCGAGGGGGCGGAGGGGTTCGCCCTCGAAGTCGAGGAAGACCCACCCGCGGGGTTCCGGTGCCGACAGGACCTGTCCGAGGTGCAGGTCACCGTGGACGCGCTGCAGGTCCGGCCACGCGGCGTCAGCGGCACGGGCGTAGACGGCGCGGATGGCGTCGGCGTGCTCGGCGACGGCCGGGGCCTCGCGGGCGGCGGTGTCGAGTCGGGCGTGCATCGTCGCGACGGCGACGTCCCGTCGGGACGCGTCCGCCGGTTCCGTCGGCAGCGCTCCCGCCAGGGTGCGGTGCACGTCGGCGAGCGCGGTGCCGAGCTGCTCCGCGCGGTCACCGAACGGGGTGCCGGCCTGCGCCTCCTGCAGGGCGACGCGCCAGGCGTCGTCGAGCCCGGGCAGGAACTCCTGGGCGAAGGCGAGGTGACCCGTCGCCGTGCCGTCCGGGCGTCCGACGTCGGGCCAGTCGGCGCGGAGGGCACCGTAGACCCGCGGCACGCGCGTGCTGCCCGCCGCCGTGAGGGCGAGCTGCGTGGTCACGTCCGGGTTGTCGCCGTGGTGCAGCACGCGGAAGACCTTGATGATGACGCGGTCGCCCGACTCGGTGTCGCAGATGACCGAGGTGTTGGACTGCTCACCCGTCAGGACCCGGGCCGCGGTGACCCGGCCGATCGGGCTGAGGCTGTCCGGTGCCGCGTCGATGCGTGCGGCGAGCGCCGAGACCCATGCGAGGTCGGTGGTGGCGTCGACGATCGCGCCGTCGGCGTCGCTGGTGATCGGCGACTGGTAGAGGACGGGGACCGCGGGGGCCTCGTCGAGCACCAGCCGGGTCCCGTCGTCGGTGGAGATCGTCCGGAGGCGTGGCACGGACCCCTTCGAGGCGTACCAGCGGCGGTCGGCGATCCAGGACTCGAGGTCGCGGTCGCTCGGCGTGCTGGTGTCGGGGGCCGTGGTGCTGGGGGCGCTGGGTGCTCCGTCGCTCATGCAGCGGAACCTACGCGCCGGGGCCTGGCGAGGTGCCGAGTCCTCCACAGGACGCGCTGGCGAGCGCTCCGTCCACGGAAGCCCGCTGCCCCCGGTCTGACACGGGCGCGTCGGACGACACTTGCGGCATGCCCCGATCCGCTGCCGCTCCTCCCCCCGCCGCTGACGCTGCACGTGCGCTCCCCGATCCCCGCCGGACCTGGCGGATCCTCGACGACCGCAGGCTCCCCGCACTCGAGCCGTTCGTCGCCGACGTGCGCCGTCACGATGCGGTGACGGTGCGCGAGACGGTGTGGGACTCCGACGACCGGGTGCTCGCCGCCGAGGGTGTCGTGCTCACACGGTTGCCGGACGGCGCCTGGACGATCGACCGGGGTGGGGACGGGATCGACCCGGAACCGCTCGGGAGCGCGTCCGACGATCCCCCACGGGACGCCGTCGAGGTGTTCCTGCGTGGTCGTCCCCTGCGGGTGGTCCTGGTCCGTGACACCGCCACGACGCTCGTGACCCTCCGCGGCGGCGACGGCCGGGTGCGGGCCGAGGTCGCCGACGTGCGCGTGGACGACGGCGACCCGGACACCACCGTGCTGCGGTCGTCGCGGTGGTGGGCCCTGACGGACGACGGACGCGACGGCGCCACGGCACGAGCGGCCGAACGAGCCCTGCACGACGCGGCGACCGATCCGGTGGACGTCGCGTCGGTTCCGCTCCCCCGAGGCCCGGAGCCCACCCCGGAGCGACGACGCGGCCGAGCGAAGCGCCCCCGGCCGGACACCGCCGCCGGGTTCGTCCTGCGGGTGCTCGATGCCCTGCGGCGTGACCTCGTCGCGGCGGACCCCCGTGTACGAGCCGACGAGCCCGAGGCCGTGCACGACCTGCGGAAGGTGCTGCGTCGCCTGCGGAGTGTGCTCGCGGCGTTCCGCGGCGCGCTCGACCGTCAGGCGACGGAGGAGCTCCGTGCCGCCCTGGCCCAGACCGGGCGGATCGCCGGGACCGCTCGCGACGCCGAGGTGCTGCACGCCGGCCTGTCGCGGTCCGCGGCACGAGCCCCCGCCGGGTACGTGGACGCCGCGACCCTGGACCGCATCGGTTCGGAGACCGCGGGACGTCGCAGCGTCACTGCGGCCGAACTCCGGCGGGCGCTGCGCTCCGACGCCTGGTTCCGGACACTCGACACCCTCGACGACCTGCTGCTGCGGGCACCGGCCGGGCCACACGCGGACGACGACGCAGCCGCGTTCGTCACCAGGCGCATCCGGCACGAGTGGGCCCGCGTCGGTCGGCTGCTGGGTGATCCCAGCGATGACCTCGACACCCTGCACGAGGTCCGGAAGGCCGCGCGCCGGTTGCGCTACGCACTGCAGGCGGCCGGTGACCTGCCCGACGTGGGGAAGCGGCGACTCGGACGGCTGCGACGGGTGCAGGAGACCCTGGGCGAGACGCTCGACGCCGCACACGCAGCCGATGCGTACCGACGGCTGGCCGCTGTGGCAGCGCAGCACGGCGAGGACACGTTCGGGTACGGCGTCCTGGCGACGACCGAGCAGGCGGCCGGCACGCAGGGCCTGCACCGATCGCGGAAGCTGCTCGCCCGGCTCTGACCGGATGCGAGAATCGGGCCGTGCCGCACTACTTCGAGGACCTCGCTGCCGGACAGACCTTCACCACGCCGGGGCGCACCATCACCGAGGCGGACGTGGTGTCGTTCGCCTCGTGGACGAACGACAACAACCAGGTGCACACGGACGTCGAGTTCGCGGGGAGGACCCGGTACGGGCAGCGGATCGTGCACGGGTTGCTCGGCACCTCGCTGTGCCTCGGGCTCATCGCACGCACGGGCGTGTTCGAGGGGTCCGCGGTGGCACTGCTCGGGATCGACCAGTGGCGCTTCACCGAGCCGGTGTTCATCGGGGACACCGTGACCTGCACCGTCGAGGTCCTGGGCACCCGGCTGACGAGTTCGGGCAGGACCGGGATCGTCGAGCGAGCGGTGGCACTGCGGAACCAGCACGGCGTGGTCGTCCAGCGGGGACGGATGGACGTCATGGTGCTCACCCGCGACGCCGCGATCGACTGAGCGACCGCTCGACGAGAGCCCCGCAGAACCTGCTCCGCGCAATCCTGACTCCCTCTTTACAACGATGTACCAGCACGGGAGCATGGACGCATGAGCACGCTCGACGGCACCGTGGCCGCACCTGAATCCGCTTCCGCCCCCGGCCTCCCCCTCGCTTCGCGGCAGGACGGCACGTACCCCCGGCCGCAGATGCTCCGCACCGCGTGGGCCGACCTCGACGGCACGTGGTCGTTCCGGAACGACGGCGACGACCCCGCCTGGCACACCGGCTTCACCGACGCACGGGACATCGTCGTCCCGTTCCCGCCCGAGTCCCCGGCCTCGGGCATCGACGAGCCCGGCTTCCACCCCGTGGTCTGGTACTCCCGTGCGATCACCCGCTCCGAGCTCGACGCCGCCGGGTTCGGCGACGGCGCCCCTCGACTCGTCCTGCACTTCGGCGCCGTCGACCACCGCGCCCGCGTCTGGATCGACGGGCAGTTCATCGGCGGACACGAGGGCGGCCACACTCCGTTCTCCTTCGACGTCACCGAAGCGCTGGCCACCGACCCCGACGCCGTGCACACCCTGGTGGTCCGCGCCGAGGACGACCCGCACGACCTGACCCAGCCGCGCGGCAAGCAGGACTGGCACGAGGACCCGCACGCGATCTGGTACCGCCGGACCACCGGGATCTGGCAGACGGTCTGGCTCGAGGCCGTGCCGACCGCCTCGATCGCGTCCCTGCGCTGGACGAACGTCGACCACGCGACCATGCGGCTGACGGTCCGGCTCGACGGTCACCGCACCGGCGGCGAGCGCCTGCGCGTCGAGGCCCGCTGGGACGACCGCGACGAGCACCTCGCCACGATCGAGACCACCGTCGGCGAGACCGGCGACGAGTTCGACGTGGTCGTGCCGATCGCGCGGCAGACGAACGGGCAGGCCGAGGACGAGCTGCACTGGACGCCGGACACGCCCCGGCTGATCGACGCCACGGTCGCGCTGCTGCCGCGCTCCGGCAACGGCACGACAGCGAGCACGGGCGCGCTCGACGCCGTCGCCAGCTACTTCGGGATCCGGACGGTCGGGGTCGACGGCGGCGCGTTCCTGCTCAACGGCCGACGCCACGACGTCCGCAGCGTCCTGAACCAGGGCTACTGGCCCGAGTCGCACATCGCCGCTCCGTCCCGCCAGGCACTCCGCCGCGAGGTCGAACTCATCAAGGAGCTCGGCTTCAACGCTGCCCGCAACCACCAGAAGATCGAGGACCCGCGGTTCCTGTACTGGGCCGACCGACTCGGGCTCATGGTGTGGGGTGAGGCCCCCGGCGCCTACGCGTTCTCTCCCCGCGCCGTGCAGCGTCTGGTGCGCGAGTGGATGGACGCCGTCGAGCGTGACGCCTCGCACCCGTCGATCGTCACGTGGGTGCCCGCCAACGAGAGCTGGGGCGTGCAGCACATCGCCACCGACCCGGCCCAGCAGGCCTACGCACGGGCCCTCGCCGACGTCACGCGGGCATTGGACCCGACGCGTCCGGTGATCTCGAACGACGGCTGGGAGCACACGAACTCCGACATCGTCACGATCCACGACTACGAGGGCGACGGACCCCGGCTCGCGGGGACCTACGCGGACGAGACCGCACGTGCCCGACTCCTCGGTGGCATCGGCCCGGCGGATCGCCGCATCCTGGTCGGCGGCGCCGAGGACCTCGGCCAGCCGGTCATGCTCACCGAGTTCGGGGGCGTGAACTACCAGCCGGGCGTGCAGCGCGAGGACGGCTGGGGCTACACGTCGGCCAGTGACGGCGACGACTGGGTCGCCCGCATCACCGCCCTGTACGACGCGATCCGTGCGAGCTCGTTCCTCGCCGGGTCCTGCTACACGCAGCTCACCGACACCATGCAGGAGACGAACGGCCTGCTCAACGCAGACCGGTCCCCGAAGGTGCCGATCGAGCAGATCCGTCGCGCGGTCACGGGGCGCTAGCCGGGAGGCCCGCACTTCGGGAGCAGCAATGGTCGGGTCCGGCAGACGGATCCGACCATTGCTGCTCCCGAAGCACGCAGGTCACGTCGCGGCGGACGCGTGACGGCCCGCGATGCGGGGCGCGGCCCGCGGTCTGGGAGGATCGGGCGGGTGACGAACGTGGCGGAAGCGAGCCGGGCCTCCAGGCGGGGGTTCCGCAGCCTGCTGACCGGTCGACGCAGCGCCTGGACCGCACCGCTGCTGATCTGGGCGGCCTCGCGGGTGGTCAGCACCGTGCTGCTGGCGACCGTGTACCTGCTGGCGACCGCGAACGGCTGGCCGTTCGCCTCGTACCGGCAGGATCCCTCGTTCTTCACGTTCTCGGGCTCGTGGGACGCCTCGTTCTACCGGATCATCGCCGAGCACGGGTACCCGGCGACGCTGCCGACCGATGACTCCGGGCACGTCCTGCCGAACGCGTGGGCGTTCCTGCCCGTGTTCCCCGCGGTGGTGCGGGTCGTGATGACGCTGACCGGAGCGTCGTTCTGGGTCGCCGGGGTCGTGGTGGCGTCGATCGCCGGGGCGGGCGCCTGCGTGCTGCTGTACCGGCTGGTGCTCGCCGTCGGGTGCTCGCACCGTGCCCGCTGGGCGACGGCCCTGTTCGCGTTCGCACCGACGGGGTTCCTGCTGCAGGTCGCCTACGCGGAGAGCCTGCTGCTCGTGCTGCTGTTCGGCGCCCTGCTCGCGCTGGTCCGCCGACGGTACTGGCTGATCGCCCCGCTCGGTGTCGTGGCGGCGTTCACGAAGCCCGGGGTCCTCGCGCTGGCGCTGGCACTGGCCGTGCACCTGGTCCTGCGGTGGATGGCGTGGCGCCGACAGCAGGACCCGTTCCCGTGGCGCGACCGGATCGCGATCGTGGTGACCGGCCTGGTCGTCGCGGCTGCGGGACTGGCGTGGCCCGTCATCGCGACGGCCGTGACGGGGCGACCGAACGCGTACCTGGACACCGAGTTGTCGTGGTGGGTGGGGTTCGTCGGCCGCCGGCACTTCGCGCCGCTGACGCCGTGGTTCACGATGGCGTCGACGTGGCTCGGGCCGCTCGGCATCGGAGTCGTCGTGGTGGTGCTCGCCGGCGCGGTGTGGTTCTTCTCGCGCAGGAGCACCAGGGCCCTGGGCACCGACGTGCTCGCGTTCACGGCGTCCTACGGGCTGTACCTGGTGGCGGTGTTCCTGCCGCAGCAGTCGTTGCCGCGGTTGCTCATGCCGACGGCGCCGTTGCTCGGGTCGGACGTGTTCGTGGGGACGCGGCGGCGGGCGGTGACGTGGCTGGTCGTCGGGGTGTGCCTGCAGCCGGTCGCGATCGTGCTGCTGTGGTTCCTCGGGTACCCGTGAGCGGTGCTGGTCGTCGGCTCTGCAAGACACCGGTGTTCGCCGGTTGAACACGCGCAGACCGCGGTGCGACGCGCGAACACCGGTGCTTTGCGGGCCGCGACAGCGCTACGCGTCGAACGTGTGGAACCAGGCCGATCCGCCGGGGTGCTGCACCGTGATCATCTCGTCAAGGTCGCGGTAGGGGCCGTCCTGGTTGTGGCTCGCCGACTTGATGCGGATGGTGCCGTCGGGCTCGGTGAAGACCTCGGACACGATGGTGGTGTGGTCCGGTGAGCCGTTGGCGTTCCAGTCGAAGAACACGATGTCACCGACCTTCACCTTGTCGCGCTCGTCCGATGAACGCCGGGTGAGCCCGAACTCGCCCGCGTTGTCCGCGAGCCAGGGGTCCATCGTCGGGCAGTAGGTCCACGTCGCGCTGTGCTCGGCACCGGCCGCCCGGTTGTACCAGTCCGACCGCTGCTCCCACCCACGGGCGATGAGCGTCTGGCTGACGTAGTTCGCGCAGTCGCCGCCGATGGGGTTCATCGTGCCGTACTCGGCGAGGTTGTAGTCCTTCCAGTACCGCATCGCGTAGGCGAGCTGCCGGTCGACGTCGGTCAGTGCGGCGTAGGCGAGGGTGGTCGAGGCGACAGCGCTGCCCGCAGCGGGCGTCGCGGCGGCGGTCGGCCTCGGCGATGCGGTCGCGGTGTCCTGGGTGGCGCCGCTCTGCCCGTCGTTCGCGGCGCTGCCGTTGCCGTCCGAGGACTGGTTCGCCGACGGGGTGGGTTCGATCGCGGACGTGAAGAGTGCGACGTCGGCGTCGCCGGCGGTGTACATCGCCTGGTGCGGGGCCGTGAAGTTCACCTTCGACGCGGTGGCCTGCACGTCACGCGCCGCGACACCGCCGACGGTGACGCCCTTGACGGCGGCGAGTCCGGTCCCCGTCACGGTGACCGTGACGCCACCGGCGAGCGGGACCTGTGCCGGAGCGAGGGCCTTCGCGACGGGCCTCGCCGTCGTCGTCGACGTGTCGTCCCCACCACGGGAGCTCCCGCGCCCGCCGCCCGACCCGTTGCCCGAGTCGCCGCCCTTGTCACTGCCGGAGGAGCACGCCGCGACGGCGAGCCCGATCCCGGCGACGCCGGCGAGGGACAGGAGTGCGCGGCGGTTCATCGAGGCAGTCATGACACGACCAGCGTAAGCGACACCTCCGTCGTTCCGACACGGCATGATCGTCTTCGGGGGCGAGCGTCCTCCGTGTCCCAGCGGACCCGTTCGGAAGGAACACACACATGCCCGAGAGCCACGACTTCTTCGTCGCGACCGACCCCGAGACCGCCCGTGCACAGGTGCGCGAGGCCCTGTCCCGCGAGGGCTACACCGTCGACGACGCCGAGCAGGGTGCACTCCGTGCGACCCGCGGCAGCCTCGGCCTGACGCTGCTCATCGGCGGCATGGCGAACGACCGCACCTTCCACACCCGCCTGGACGTCCAGATCATGATCGCCCCGGACGGCCGCACCGTCGCCCGACTGCTGCGCGGCTCCGGCAAGTCCGCGATCAAGGGCGGAGCGCTCGGCATCTCGCGTGGCAACCGCGCCTTCGAGCAGGCCGCGAACGCGATCCACACCACCTTCGCGCAGTCCGGCGTGCTGACGGAGAGCATCGCGGGCTGACGCTCGGGGCGTCGCTGCTCCTGTCGGCGCGCTGACGGACGGGGGCCCCGTGCCAGCCGTCGTCGGGCCCCTCGTCCTTCAGGAGGTCACGTCAGCACACCCGACGGACAGCCCGACGACGGCAGAACGGCCCGGAACCTGTGGGTTCCGGGCCGTTCGTGTTGCTACCTGGTGGAGCTAAGGGGATTCGAACCCCTGACCTTCTCATTGCGAACGAGACGCGCTACCAACTGCGCCATAGCCCCAAGTGCTCGATCACATTAGCACCCTCGGTCGGCCCAGCCGAAATCGCCGGTGGCCCGTCGGGCGTGCCGCGGGTCAGACCGCGCGGCGCCGCCGCATGATCGCGTCGAGGTCGGCCTGCTGGTAGGCGTCGTCGTCGAGGACTCCCATGCCGGCCCACTTGCTCGGCGGACCGCCGGGAGCAGCGGGTTCGTCGGCGGCGGGAGCAGCGGTCACAGAACCAGCGGCAGCAGCGGGCGCCCGCAGCCCGAGCCGCTCGGCCAGACGACCCTGGTCGTGCGCGGACAGCGATGCCGCAGCTTCCTCGAGCTCGGGTCGCATCCGCGAAACCCGCGCCAGCGAGGGGTCGGACTCCCCCGCGCGGATCGCCGCCGCTTCGGCCTCGGCTTCCGCCTTGGCCGCGGCGACGCGCTCCTTCAACCGGGCAGCGAGTTCCGCCGACGACTCGGGCGATGCAGCCGGTGCTGTCGGCCGCTCCACGTAGAGGGGCTTGGGCACGTGGTTCGGGGTCCACGAGCGATCCGCAGCGGGCGCGGCGGGCTGCTCGGTCGACAGGGGCGGGGCCGGGTCCGTCCAGGCGGTGGACGGCCGGGAGGCGCGGGTCGCGCCCGTCTCGCCGGCCGCGAGACGCTGCTTCCGCGCCGTCGCCACCTGGTGCAGCTGGGCAAGGACCGCTGCGGACCCACCGGCGGCGACGAGTCCGGCGACACCGACGAGCCAGAGCGACGGTGCCGCGACGAAGACCACGAGGGCCACGACGATGCCGAGCGTGCCGAACAGGGTCGCCCCGAGCCGGGAACGGCGCATGCGCATCGCGGTCAGGGCCGGCACGGCGGACGCCCGCTCGAGCACCGGGGCCTGCTCGGCCAGGCGGCGGGTGATCTCACGCTGCCGCGCTGCCTCGTGGGCTCGGACGATGGCGGTGCGCTTGGCCTCTTCGGACCGGGCGACGCGCTGCGCCTGGGCGAGGGACTTCGCGTTCATCTCGATGCGGACCTCGTCCGGCAGCTCGGCGGTCTGCGCCAGGATCCGGAGGGTCTGCTGCAGCCGGATGGCGTTCCGCTCGGTGGCCAGGTACTGGCGGCGGGCGGCCCACGACGGCATCAGGTAGACGAGCCAGAGGACGGCCGCGACGAGCAGGACGATGCCGCCACCCCACGAGCCGATTCCTGCCATGCGAACACGGTAGGGGCGGCGGTTCCCGCGCCGCGTCATTGCCGGACGCGTGTTGCGCGTGTCGGGGCGGAATCTGCGGAAGGCGAGCCGCGCCTCCAGGCCGTCAGAGGCGGCCCGTCAGATGCGGGGCGTCGTGTCCAGCGGCATCGCCGCCTCGTCGCGTGCGGCGAGCGGCACGGTGCCCACCCCGTGAGGAACCTGCCCCTGGACCCAGCGCTCGAGGACGCCGCCGCGAACCTCTTCCGCCACCAGCGCGAAGCAGAAGTGGTCGCGCCAGTCCCCGTTGATGTGGATGTACCGGCGACGGAGTCCCTCGTACCGGAAGCCGAGCTTCTCTACGACGCGCAGGCTCGGAGCGTTCTCCGGCCGGATGCAGATCTCGATCCGGTGCACGCCGAGCGACCGGAAGCAGTGGTCGACGGCGAGGGCGACCGAGATCGGCGTCACGTTGTGGCCGGCTGCGTCCTCGACGACCCAGTAGCCGATGGAGGCACTCGCCAGCGAGCCGTAGGAGATGCCGGAGACGTTGAGCTGACCGACGAAGCGGCCGTCGAGCTCCATCGCGAACGGGAGTCCGAGTCCCGCGCGGGCGTTGGCCTGGAGCGCGCGGATGCTGCCCCGGACGTCGGTCGAGACGTGTCCGGAGGGGTTCGTGGCCTCCCAGGTACGGAGCCACGAGCGGTTCGTCGCGAGTGCCGCGTCGAGGTCGCGGGTGTCGCGGAGCCGGAGGGGCCGGATGGTGACCCGCCCGTGGGACAGGGTCGGGATCGTCGTCATCGCTGGGTTCCTCCGGGGTCCCGCCGCTGTGCGGGACGGGGTGTCCCGCCCGGGTCCGTGATCTGACGGACCCGAGCGGGATGGCCGACTATTCGCCCGCGTTGAACTCCTTCAGCCACGACTTGAGGTCGGGGCCGAGGTCATCGCGGTCCGAGGCGAGCTGCACGATCGCCTTGATGTAGTCGAGTTTGTCACCGGTGTCGTACCGGCGTCCACGGAACACGACGCCGTACACGCCGCCGGTCCACTCTTCGGCGCTCGCCATCTTCATGAGCGCGTCGGTCAGCTGGATCTCGCCGCCCTTGCCCGGCTCCTGCTTCTCGAGGACGTCGAAGACCTCGGGACGGATGACGTAGCGGCCGATGATGGCCAGGTTCGAGGGCGCCTCGCCCTGCGGGGGCTTCTCGACGAGCCCGGTGATCTTCACCACGTCGTCGGTGTCGGTCGGCTCGACCGTGGCGATGCCGTACAGGTGGGTCTGTGACTCGGGGACCTCGAGCAGGGCCACGATGGTGGCGTTCTTCTCGCCCTGGACCTCGATCATGCGCTGGAGCAGCGGGTCGCGGGCGTCGATGATGTCGTCACCGAGGAGCACGGCGAACGGCTCGCGGCCGACGTGCATCTTCGCGCGGAGCACGGCGTGGCCGAGGCCGAGCGGGTCGCCCTGCCGCACGTAGTGCATGTCGGCGAGGTCCGTCGACTGGTTCACCTTCTGCAGCTTCTCGTGGTCGCCCTTCTTGCGGAGGGTCTCCTCGAGCTCCGACACGTGGTCGAAGTGGTTCTCGAGCGCGTTCTTGTTGCGCCCGGTGATCATCAGCACGTCGGTCAGCCCGGCACCGACAGCCTCTTCCACCACGTACTGGATGGCCGGCTTGTCGACGACCGGGAGCATCTCCTTCGGCATCGCCTTGGTCGCGGGGAGGAAGCGGGTACCCAGCCCTGCGGCCGGGATCACCGCCTTCGAAATCTGGAAGCCCATGGTCAGACCGTATCCGATCCCCCTTTCGAGGGCATGTCGTCGCTCCGGGGGACACGGGACCCCGCGTGTTCCCGGCGGGAAGCCGCAACCGTACCCCCTCGGTAGACTCCTGCGCATGATCGCCGATCTCGGGAACGAGAAGCGCGCCCTGCGAGCCGAGCTCCGGCAGCGGCGGCGCACCCGGACCACGACCGAACGCGACGCGGACACGCAGACCCTGACCGCGACCCTGCAGCGCTTCGTCGAGGAACGCCAGGTGACGTCCCTCGCCCTGTACCTGTCCGCACCGGACGAGCCGAACGTCCGCCCGTTCCTGAACTGGGCGTTCGGGCAGGGCATCCGCGTGCTGCTGCCCGTCACCCGCGAGGACGGGCTGCTCGACTGGGCCGTGGGCGACGGCGAGAGCGAGACCGAGAGCCTGCTCGGCCTGCCCGAGGTGGTCGGCGAGGTCCTGTCCCCGCTCGCGATCAACGACGTCGACGCGATCCTCGCCCCGGCGGCGGCGGTCGGGCACGACGGCGTCCGCATGGGCTGGGGACGCGGCTACTACGACAAGACCCTCGGGTCCATGGCGAACCGTCCGCCCGTCTATGCTGTGATCTTCGACGCGGAGTACCTCGACGAGGTCCCGCGCGAACCCCACGACGAACCCGTTGACGGCATCATCACGCCGTCGCGCATCATCACGTTCCGGAGCTGACGTGCCCACCTACTCGTACCGTTGCACCGAGTGCGACAACGCGTTCGACATCAAGCAGTCCTTCTCCGACGCCACCCTGACGGAGTGCCCGGTCTGCGGCGGCGTCCTGCGGAAGGTGTTCTCTCCCGTCGGCGTGACCTTCAACGGTGGCGGCTTCTACCGCACCGACTCGCGCCCGGCCCCGAAGTCCGAGGGCTCGTCGAGCACCCCCGCGAAGTCCGAGCCGAAGAAGTCCGAGCCGGCGGGGAAGACCGAGTCGAAGCCCAGCAGCTCGAAGCCCGCCGCGTCCTGACGGGGTCTGCGCTCTCCGGATAGCTTGGGGCGCGTCGCCACTCGGCGGCCGTCCTCGACCCGGAAGGAGACCCTCGCATGAAGGGCTTCAAGGAGTTCCTGCTCCGCGGCAACGTCATCGACCTGGCCGTCGCAGTCGTCATCGGTGCGGCGTTCACCGCGATCGTCACCACGATCGTCAACGCCCTGATCAACCCGCTCATCGGTGCGGTGTTCAACGCGTCGAGCCTCGACGAGGCGCTGGTCGTCGCGATCCCCACGTTCTCCGGCGATGACGCAGAACTGAAGTTCGGCGCGATCATCGGCGCCGTCCTGAACTTCGTCATCATCGCCGCGGTCGTGTACTTCGCGCTCGTCGTGCCCGTCAACCACCTGAAGAAGGCGGCATTCGAGCGCGTCAAGAACGACGAGCAGCAGACTCCGCAGGACGTGCCCCCGACCGACGTCGAGGTGCTGCTCGAGATCCGCGACCTCCTCCGCCCGCAGACCGGCGGCTCCGCGAGCACGGGGGCGCACATCGCCCCGTCGAACGCTCCCGAGGGGCCCGGCATCGGCGGCTCGACGAAGCTCTAGCCCCGGGGCCGCCGCAGGACACCGGTGTTCGTGCGCCGCACACCCGCAAACCGCGGTGCGCAGCGCGAACACCGGTGTCTCGCGGAGACG
Source organism: Curtobacterium sp. MCBD17_026 (assembly GCF_003234895.2). NCBI lineage: Bacteria > Bacillati > Actinomycetota > Actinomycetes > Micrococcales > Microbacteriaceae > Curtobacterium > Curtobacterium sp. MCBD17_026. The sequence continues at coordinate 3,097,473 of NZ_CP126281.1, forward strand.
GGCGCCCGCGTCAGGCGGCGGGGACCGCGCGGCGCTTCGCGAACATCGCGACGGCGTACTGGGCACCGGCGAGCACGTGGCCCGCGGTGCCGAGGTACACGAACACCAGGGCCACGACCCGGACCCAGGGTGCGTTCTCGTCGACGGTGTGCACCGCGGAGAACAGCAGCACCGGCAGCCCGACGAACAGCAGGGCCGAGCGGATCTTGCCCGTCCACGTGACGTCGAGGTCCGGGTTGCCGTGGAACAGCACGCTCGACAGGACGACGAGCACCAGGTCGACGAGCACGACGACGGCCACCACCCACCAGGGCAGCAGGCCGACGAGCACCAGGGACAGCACGATCGCGATGATCGCCAGGCGGTCGGCGACGGGGTCGATCGCCTTGCCGAGCTTGGACCCCTGGTCGAACTTCCGGGCGATGAAGCCGTCGGCCCAGTCGCTCACGCCGATCACGACGAGGGTGACGAGCGCCCACCCGGGGTGCCCGGCGACGACGAGGCCGATGAACACCGGGATCAGCACGAGGCGGAACAGCGTGATCAGGTTCGGCCAGGTCTGCCAGTCGGGGCGCTGCCGCGCGGTCTCAGTCATCACGGGCCAGGCTACCGGTTACCAATGTGGGGGGACGTCGCGCCGGAGCTGGTCGTCGTTCTCACCGTCGCGGTGCCGCGCCGGTTCCGGCGGTGGCGCCGGGTCGTAGCCCGCCACCGGCTGGGTGGTGACTCGTCTGCGGCGCCGCACCGGGCCTCCCGACAGGTCGTCCGTCTCGCCTCCGTCGGCGGGCCGGATGGAAGGCGCGGCTGACGACGCGTCGTCGATCCGCGTCCACGTGCCCACCAGCTGGTCCGTCTCCGGCGTCACCGGACCGGCGGGCCGCGAGGCCCGGCGGCTCGGCCGAGACGTCATCGTCGGGCGGGGATCGGCGGGATCGAGATCTCCTGCGTGGCGCCGCGGTCGACCCCGAGCACGGCGGCGACGGTGTCGGCGACGCGGTCCGGGTCGGAGAACAGCTGGAACGCGTGCACGCGCACGTAGTGCCAGCCCAGTCGGCGGAGCACCTCGGGACGCAGGCGCAGGGACTCGCGCAGCGATCCCTTGACCAGCGACGCGTCGGTCTCGATCGTGACGCACACCCCGCCGTGCGCGGCGACGAGGCCGAGCTTGCCGCGGTGTCCGAGCGCCACCGGGATGCCACGCATCTCGAGGCGCCGGGCCAGGTCGACGAGCAGCGGGTCGGAGTCGTCCGGCACGTACTCGGCGGTGGTCCGGGCACGCACCTCGGCCAGGATCTCGGCGAGGGCGACGGTGCCGTGTCCCATGCGCTCGGCCTCGATGTCCGACGGCTGGAAGCAGGTGACGATGACCATCGAGCGACGCGCGCGGGTCATGGCGACGGCCAACAGCCGCTCGCCACCGGGCTTGCCGAGCGGACCGAAGTCGCGCAGCACGCGGCCGTGCGGGGTGCGGCCGTAGCCGATGGAGAACACGACGCGGTCGCGGCTCTGCGCCACCGACTGCTCGAGCGTCGCCACGATGAACGGCTCGGCACGGTCGCCGATGACGAACTCGGTCAGGTCCTTGTGGCCCTGGGCGGCGGTCAGCACGGCCTGCTCGACCCGCACGGCGTGCTTCGCCGACGCGGTGATGACCATGAGCGACTCGGTCGGACGGGTGCGGGCGTGGTCGATGACGAGCCGGACCACGCGGTCCACCTCGGCGTCGACGCTCTCGACGGCACCAGACTCGGGGTCCGGGACGGCCTTGCCGTCGCTGACGTAGTCGAGCGCGATCGAGCCGTGGCCGAGGAACGAGCCGGCCCACGGCAGGGACTCGATCTTGCCGCCGTAGAAGCGACGGTTCACGAGCTCGGCGAGGTCCTCGCCGCCGGCGCGGTACGACCGCGACAGCGACAGGGTCGGCAGCAGGGTGGACAGCTTCGCCAGGGCGGAGTCGGCGTGGAACGCGTCGAGCGTGCCCTCGTCGACCTGCAGCGCCCGGTGTTCGGGGTCCACGGCGATGCGGAACGGCGACGGCGTCTGGGTGACCGGGTCGCCGAACACGACGGTCTGCCGGGCACGACGGACGGCTCCGACGGTCTCGGCGATCGTCACGGCGCCGGCGTCGACCAGGATCACGGTGTCGAAGGGCATCGTGTCGGCGATCTGCGGCACCTCGTACGGGCTGGCGAGCCAAACGGGCGCGATCGACCGGGACAGGTGCGGTGCGGAGTCCTGCAGCAGGCGCGAGGTGATCGCGCCGTCGCGGAGCTGGGTCTTGAGCGCCGTCGCTTCTTCGGGCCAGTCGACGAGACCGACCTTCCAGTTCTCGGCGAGCTGCCACGCCAGGCCCTGGGAGACCCCGGCCGCGTGGGCGTCGTCCACCAGGCGGAAGTCGGCCTCGACCCGGTCGAGCATGTCGGTGTTCGCGCCGAGCAGGGCCCGGTCGGACTCGAGCATGGTCTCGAGGGCGGACTGCCACCAGGCGAGCTCGAGCTCGGCGGGCACCTGCACGTCCGGCACGTGCCGGTTCGCCAGGTCGGTGATGAGCGGCTCGAGCTGCAGGTCGCGCAGGGTCTGCATGAGCTCGGTGCGCTCCTGCAGGTTGTGCAGGACGTCGGACTCGGCGGCGAGCTCGGCGATGGTCGGGACGAGCTGGTCGACCGGGGTGTTCGCCAGCTGGCGGTCGCGCTCGGTGCGACCCAGCGGCTCGTCGAGTCGCGCGAGGTCCTCGGCGACGTTCGAGAACAGCACCTGGACGTCGGCGATGCCCGTGGGTACCTCGGGGTTCACGCCGGCGGCGACGTAGCGCTGCCAGAGCACGCGCTGCTGCTGGACGCGGGTCAGGGCCTCGTGCAGGTCGGACACGTGCACGCCCGGACGGACGTACTCGCGGGCGAGCTTCTTGAGCCGGCGACGGTTCGTCGACGACATCGGAGCGCCCTCGCCGCGGGGGGCGGTGGCGGCCACGAGCTCGGACACCGACCGGTCGAAGACCACCGGCAGGAAGCGGTCGAGCGTGTCGCGGATCTCGGTGAGCAGGCGCAGGTAGATGCCGAGCTCGTTGATCGTCGTGAACTGGCGCATGTGCGTCGAGCTCACCAGGTCGTGGGCGCGGCGGAGCAGGGTCGGCAGACCGTCGGCGTCGAGGTCCTTCGCGATGCGGTGCGCACGCTGGGCACCGTCGCTCGAACCGAACTTCGCGCCGTACCAGGGCGAGTCGTCGGGGCCGTAGCGGAACTCACCGAGGTTCGCGGCGCTGACCATCGTCTCGGCGACGCGCGAGCGGCCGTCGACCATCGAGGCGACGGACTGCTTCGACAGGCGCGCGGTGGTCGACGGGGCGACGGGCAGCAGCGACAGGCGCGACAGCTCCACCAGGCAGTCGAGCACCGAGACGCCGAAGTCGGGGTCCTTGCGGGTGAGCGATCCGCGGTAGTCCTTCAGCACCTTGCGCAGGCGGACCAGCGCGTCGTCGACCTCGCGGAGGTTCGGACGCGCGGCCTTCTCGTTCCGGGCGATAGCACGGACGACGTCGCGGCGCAGGGTCGACGGCGTGACCGCGACCCCGGGCAGCTGGACCTCACCGAAGCGGGCGGCGATGCCCCGCAGGGTGGCGCGGCGCGGGCTCACGACGAGCACGCGCTTGTTCGCGGCGACCAGGCCGCCCAGGGCGTTCACGATGGTCTGGGTGCCACCGGTGCCGGGCAGGGTCTTCACGACGATGGAGTTGCCGGCCGTGATCTGCGCGATCACGTTCTCCTGCTCGTCGTCGGCATCGAGCAGGAGCGTGTCGGTCTCCGGGCTGCGCTCGTCCGACGGGGTCTGCTCGACCGGGTGGTAGGACTGCTCGACCTGCCACTTCGCGCTCGGGTTGCCCGCCAGGGCGTCGAGCACGGGGTGCGACAGGTCGCCGGTGTCCTCGACCATGCCGGTCGCGACCTCGGCGAAGGTGGACACCACGAGTCGGGCGTGCACCGAGAAGCCGGGGATGTGCGCGGTCAGACCACGCAGGCGGTCGATGACGGGGTTCGGCGTGAAGGAGCCGTCCTGCTGCGCGAGGGCCACGAAGGACTGCGCGTCGAGGATGACTCCGAACTGCTCGTGCAGCGCGTCGGCGAGGCCCGGGTTGAGCACCGGCTCGCCGAGCAGGCGCACCTCGAAGTCGCGTCCGTGCCGGCGGATCGCCAGGGGGCGCAGGAGCACCGGGCCGCGGAACTGCTCGTCGCCGTGCTTCCAGTCGGCCATGCCGATGCCGAGCTTCACGGCGTCGATGCCGCGCACGGTGGCGAGCTCGGTGCCCTTCGCCTCGACGTGTCCGGCGGCCACGCGGGCGGCACGGAGCGCCACCTCGTCGCGGATCAGGCTGGACAGCAGGGTCGTCTTGCCGGTGATGAACTGCGCGAGACCGCCCGGGTGGGTGGTCGAGAGCTCGATGCGGGCGCGCGGGTGGTCACTGAAGTGCGTGAGCGGGCTCGTGCCACCGACGCCGGTCAGCTGGGTGCGCCAGCCGTCCCACGTCGGTTCGGCCGCGTTGCCGGCCTGCAGCCGCGGGTCCCCCAGGCTGATCGCCTGCGGGCTCGTCATCTGCAGCTCCGGGCGGAGCGTGCGGTCCGGCTCGTCGTCGGTCCGTTCCTGGTCCACGTCCTGCTGCTCGTCTCGATCGTCGTCGGGGCGCGCGCGGGCACCCTCGACGGGGACGTCGTCGTTCACGTCGTCCTCACCGTCGGTCACCCTGTCCGCTCGCCACACATCCGACACTGTAGGCGGAACCGGACGGCCTCTCTGGCAATGAACCGAGGTTTCGGGGTTTCCGCACGGACGCGACCGTCGTCCGACCCGACGTGCGGCGCGTCCGACCCGGCGTGCGGCGCGTCCGATCCGACGGCGGCCCCGTCCGGTGTGGTACCAACGGGGCATGGCCATCGACGACCGCACCACTCCGTCCGCCCCCACGCCGAACCGGCGTCGATCGGTCCCCGCCGAGATCTCACGGTCGTGGCTGCTGGTCTCCGGCACCGCCACCGACCGGTTCGACAAGTCCCAGCGCTCCCGCGCCGACCAGATCATCCTGGACATCGAGGACGCGGTCGACCCCGCCGCGAAGCCCTCGGCCCGGCAGGGCGTCGCCGCCTGGCTCGCCGGCGGCGGCGAGGCCTGGGTGCGCATCAACGACGTCACGACGGACTTCTGGGCGGACGACGTCGAGGAGCTCCGCGGCCTGCCCGGTCTGCAGGGCGTCATGCTCGCCAAGACCGAGTCTCCCGCCCAGGTCACCGACACCTGGCACCGGCTCGGCGGCCAGACGCCGGTGATCGCCCTGGTCGAGTCGGCCCTGGGCATCGAGGAGTCCGTGTCGATCGCCAAGGCGCAGGGCGCGTTCCGCCTGGCCTTCGGTTCCGGCGACTACCGCCGCGACACCGGGACCAGCGCCGACACGCTGGCGATGGCGTACCCGCGGTCGAAGCTGGTCGTCGCCTCGCGCGTCGGCGACCTGCCGGGTCCGATCGACGGCCCCACGGTCGGGTCGTCGCACCCGATCCTCCGCGAGCAGTCGCAGGTGGCCGTGTCGCTCGGCCTCACCGGCAAGCTCTGCCTGGACACCGAGCAGCTCCCCGTCATCAACGAGGTCATCTCCCCCACCCCGACCGACGTCGCCTGGGCGCAGGACTTCCTCGACGACTTCGAGGCCCGCGGCCGGCTCATCCGCGACGGTTCCGACCTGCCGCGGCTCGGTCGGGCGCAGAAGATCCAGCGGCTCGCACAGGCGTTCGGGGTCGAGGCGCGGTAGGACTGCACGCATGACCTGGTCCAACGTCCCCGGCCCTCCGCCGCAGTCCTCCTCCGGCCCCACGGACGCGCAGCGCGCGGCGTGGGAGCGCGGTGGCACCACGCTGTTCCCGCCGGCGAAGCTCGCCGACCGGATCTCGACGGTGCTGCTCCTGGTGTTCGGTGCCGTCATGACCGCGATCACGGCGGTCGTCGGCATCATCGCGGTCGCCTCGGCCACGACGACCTGCGACGCCTCGGCCGGGTGCACACCCGGTGGGTACTTCGGGGGCGCGGCCATCGCGGTCGGTGGCGCCTTCGTCATCGGCGTCGCCACGATCGTGCTGTCGATCGGCGCGTGGATCCGACGGAAGCCGTCGTGGTGGATCGCGGCGATCGGCTTCGTGCTCGCGATCGTGGTCATCGCCTGGGGCGGGGTCGTCTTCGCGAACGCCGTCGACAGCGGTTCCGGATCGTCGTCGGTGTCCGCCAGCGCCTGACCGGCGCGCAGCGACACCACCCATCCGACCGGACACCGGTCGTCCGACGCGTGTCGGGTCGGAGAACGCGTGGGGGTTCCGGCCTGGAGGCGCGGGTCGCGGCCGCCACGCGCCTCCGGTCCGCACCGGGGTAGCGTCCCGGGCATGGTGACGGTGTCGCGGACGACGGTCGCGGTGGTCGGTGGCGGCCCCGCAGGGGTCGTCCTCGGGCTGCTGCTCGCCCGCGCCGGCGTCGACGTGCGCGTGCTCGAGCGGCACGACGACTTCAACCGGGACTTCCGGGGCGACACGGTGCACGCCTCGACCATCCGTCTGCTCGACGAACTCGGACTCGGCGCACCGTTCCGGGCGTTGCCGCAGTCACGCCTCGACGACTTCTCGCTGCCGATGCCCGACGGCTCCCGGCTGCTGCTCGGTGACTTCTCGCGTCTCGCGCCCCCGTACGACCACGTGGCGATGGTGCCGCAGTGGGACCTGCTCGACCTGCTCGTGACCGCCGCCCGTGAGGAACCGTCGTTCCGCATCTCGATGGGCGTGGCGGCAACCGGACTCATCGAGGAGAACGGGGTCGTGACCGGGGTCCACCTGCGGCCGAGGGACGGGACCGACGAACCCGGGGAACTCCGCGCCGACGTCGTGATCGCCTGCGACGGGCGGAACTCGGTGCTGCGTCGCGGTGCCAGGCTCGTGCCGCGAGCGTTCCGGGTGCCGTTCGACACCTGGTGGTTCCGGTTGCCCCGGCACCCCGGGGACGCGGCGAGCGCCCTCACCCCCGCGTTCTCGGACCGGGACGTGCTGCTGAGCTTCCCGCGGCCGGAGTACCACCAGGTCGCGTACTTCGCGCCGAAGGGTTCGGACGCGGCCCTGCGCGCCGCAGGGGTGGCGGCCTTCCGTGCCCGGGTGGTGCGGCTCCGGCCGGACTTCGCGGACCGGGTCGACGCGATCGCCTCGATGGACGAGGTGCACGTGCTCGACGTCCGGATGGACCGCCTGCGCCGGTGGTGGCGCCCGGGGCTGCTCTGCATCGGGGACGCCGCGCACGCGATGTCGCCCGCCGGCGGGGTCGGCATCAACCTCGCGGTGCAGGACGCGGTGGCGACCGCGACGATCCTGGTGCCGGCGCTCCGACGGGGGCTCCGTGGTGGCGGCCTCGACCGGGCGCTCGCAGCCGTCCAGCGTCGTCGGACCCCGCCCGCCGCCCTGGTGCAGGCCGTGCAGGCCGTGCTGCACCGGGTCGTGTTCGAACGGGCCTTCGCCGGGCACCTGCAGGACGGTCCGCCGCTGCTCCCGGTGCTGCTCGCGCGCTGGGTCCCGCCGGTCCGGGGCCTCTACGCCCGCGGCATCGCGTTCGGCCCGCTGCCGGAACACGCGCCGGCGTGGGCTCGTCGGTGACGAGGGGGAGGCTCGACGGTGCGGGCGCCTCGTCGGTGCGGGAACTGGGCGTCACCCTCGGGGCCGGGCGCATGCTGGGCCGATGAAGCAACGAGTCATCGGAGACGTGTCCGTCAGTGCCATCGGTCTGGGCGGGATGCCCATGTCGATCGAGGGCCGGCCGGACGAGCGTCAGTCCATCGCCACGATCCACGCAGCGCTCGAGAACGGTGTCACGCTCATCGACACCGCCGACGCGTACCACCTGGGCGGCCACGACGAGGTGGGGCACAACGAGGAGCTCATCGCGCGGGCCGTCCGGGAGTTCCACGACGACACCTCGGACGTGCTCATCGCGACGAAGGGCGGCCACCTGCGTCCCGAAACCGGCAACTGGGCGCAGAACGGGCACCCGGAGTACCTGAAGGAGGCGGCGAAGGCCTCCGCGAAGCGTCTCGGTGTCGAGTCCATCGGGCTCTACCAGTTCCACCGCCCCGACCCGGCGGTGCCGTACGCCGACTCGATCGGGGCACTCGCCGACCTGCTCGACGAGGGTGTCATCCGGATGGCGGGCATCTCGAACGCCGACCCCGACCAGATCCGCACCGCGAACGAGGTGCTCGGCGGACGCCTGGCGTCGGTGCAGAACCAGTACTCGCCGAAGTTCCGGTCGAGTGAGCCGGAGCTCGAACTGTGCGACGAGCTCGGCATCGCGTTCCTGCCGTGGAGCCCCCTCGGCGGCATCGGGAGCGCGGCGGACCTCGGCACGGCGTTCGAGGACTTCGCGTACATCGCCCGCGACCGCGGGGTCACCCCGCAGGTCATCGCCCTGGCGTGGGAGCTGCAGAAGAGCGACGTCGTCGTACCGATCCCCGGTGCGTCGCGACCGCAGTCGATCCTGAACTCGATCACGGCGCCGACCGTGCGGCTGCGGCCGGAGGACGTCGCACGCCTCGACGCCTCGCAGCCCGCGGCCGTCTGACGCCCGTTCCCCCGGGGAAGCACGGCGCCCCGCCGCTCCTGTGACCGGAGTGGCGGGGCGTCGTGGTGCGTGGGGCGGGGCGTGAGCCCGCTCAGCTCTTGGCGGGGCAGACCGCCGAGACCTGGTCGAGCGTGGTCTGTACGTCGGACTGGGCCTTCTCGACCTCGGCGGAGTCCTCGGCCGCGCCGGAACGGATGGCGGAGCTGTAGCCCTTCGCCGCGCCGGAGAAGTCCTCGAACGTGTCGTGCACCTGCTCGTTCGAGACCTTCGTCAGTGCCGAGTCGATGCGCTGGACGAACTCGTCGACGAGTGCCGCACGGGCTTTCGGCTCAGCCGGGGCAGAGCTCGAACCCTGCTCCTTGAGGAACGACGCGAGTTCGTTCTCGAGCAGGGAGCAGGCTTCTTCCTTGGTCTGGGCGGGTGCTGCGGCGGCGGTCTTCGAGGCCGACGGTGCGCTGGACGAGCCCGAGTCGCCACCGGACGAACCGCCGTCGCCGCCCGAGCAACCGGCGAGCAGCGTGAGTGCGAGGCTGGCGGTGGCCAGCGCGATGAGCTTCTTGGGCATGGTGGAGAGTCCCCCTCGATCTGTCCGCACTCCCCCGGATGAGGTGCAGATCCGTCGTCGAGCGTACAGGGAACCTCCACAGGGAGACCGGCGGCGGTTGTGCGCGACCGGCAGTCGGCCGGAGGCATGCGGCGCGTACCGTCGAGGGCATGCGAGCCATCACGTTCGACGACGCTTCCATGTCCGTCACCGACCTGCCCGACCCCGAACCCGGCACGGACGAGGTCCTGATCGAGGTCGCCGCGGCCGGCGTCAACAACGCCGACCTGCAGCAGCGCGCCGGGAACTACCCGCCGCCGCCCGGGGCGTCGGAGATCCTCGGGCTCGAGGTCTCCGGCACGGTACGGGCCGTCGGTGCGGGCGTCACGACCGTGGCGGTGGGCGACCGGGTGTGCGCGTTGCTCTCCGGCGGCGGGTACGCGGCACTCGTGGTCGCGCCGGTCACCCAGGTGCTGCCGGTCCCCGAGGGCGTCGACCTGGTCGAGGCGGCCGGTCTGCCCGAGGCCGCCTGCACGGTCTACTCCAACATCGGCATGCTCGCCGGGCTCCGCCCCGGGCAGACCCTCCTGGTGCACGGCGGAACGGGCGGCATGGGGTCGCACGCGGTGCTGTGGGCGAAGGCCCTCGGTGCGACGGTGATCGCGACGAGCGGCGGCGACCGCAAGGTCGCCGCGTCCCGTGACCTCGGCGCCGATCTGGTCATCGACCACCGCACGGAGGACTTCGTGGAACGCGTCCTGGCGTTCACCGACGGTGTCGGCGTCGACGTGGTGCTCGACGTCGTCGGACCGTCCTACCTGGAGCGGAACCTGCAGGCCCTCGCCCCGAACGGGCACATCGCGGTCATCGCCTCGGGCAGCGGCCGCACCGCCGAGCTCGACTTCGGTGTGCTGATGCGGAAGCGCGCGACGATCAGCGGCACGACCCTGCGCGCACGGCCGCTCGCCGAGAAAGCCGACATCGTCGAGGCGGTCCGCTACAACGTGTGGCCGCTGGTCGCCGACGGCCGGGTGCGCCCGGTCATCGACTCGGTGCTGCCCCTGGCCGAGGTCGAGGAGGCCCACCGCCGCGTGCGCGACGGTGAGGTGATCGGCAAGGTGCTGCTGACGCCCTAGGCGTGCACGCGGGCGAGGAACTCGACGAGCGCCGGGTGCTCCGGGCGGTCGAGGACGTCGGCGGGGGAGCCCTGCTCGACGACCTCGCCGCGGTGCAGGAACACGATCCGGTCGGCGACGTTCCGCGCGAAGTGCATCTCGTGCGTCGTCATCAGGATCGTCGAACCCTGTCGCTTCAGCTCGGTGACCAGGTCGAGCACCTCGCCGACGAGCTGCGGGTCGAGGGCGCTCGTGACCTCGTCGAGCAGCAGGAGTTCCGGGTCCGACGCGATCGCCCGGACGATGGCGACGCGCTGCTGCTGCCCGCCGGACAGGCGGTCGGGGTACGCATCGGCGAACGAAGCGAGGCCGATCCGGTCGAGCAGGCGGCGCGCAGTGTCCTCGGCTTGGGCTCGTCCGATGCCGTGCACCTGGCGGGAGGCGAGCGTGACGTTGTCGAGCACGCTCATGTGCGGGAACAGGTTGAACTGCTGGAACACCACGCCGATGCGCGCCCGCACGGCGTCGACGGCGATGCGCGGGTCGGCGATGTCCGTGCCCTGCAGCAGGATCTCGCCGTCGTCGATGCCCTCGAGCAGGTTGACCGTCTTGAGCAGCGTCGACTTGCCGGAGCCCGAGGCCCCGATGACGCAGATGACCTGGTGGCGGTGGACCGTCAGGTCGATCCCGCGCAGGACCTCGTGCTCGCCGAAGGCCTTGCGCAACCCGCGCAGTTCGAGGACCGCGGCGTCCGCACCGGACGCACCACGGGCCTCCAGGCCGGCCTCGCTCATACGGTCCCTCCGATCTGCTCGCGCCGCTGCTGGCGACGCGCGATCGCGTCCGTGACGCGGATCAGCGGCAGGCTGATCACCACGAACAGCAGTCCGGCGACGAAGTACGGCGTGAAGTTGTAGGTCTCGGCCTGCGCGATCTGGGCGGAGCGGACCGCATCGACGGCACCGAGGATCGACACCAGACCGACGTCCTTCTGCATCGACACGAAGTCGTTCATCAGCGCCGGCGTGACCTTGCGGATCGCCTGCGGCAGCACCACGAGCCGCAGGGTCTTGGCGTGCGACAGTCCGAGCGACCGGGCGGCCAGACGCTGGGAGGGGTGCACGGCCTCCATGCCGGCCCGGAGCACCTCGGCGATGTAGGACGAGTAGGTCAGGGTGATCGCGATCGTGCCCCAGACCTCGGCGGGGAGCCGCGGGAACACCCCGAGTCCGGGGATGCCGTAGCCGACCAGGTAGAGCACGATGATGAGCGGCAGACCGCGGAACAGGTCCGTGTAGCCGGTCGCTAGCATCCGCAGCGGGAAGAACACCGGGTTGCGCAGACCGCGGACGACCGCGAGCAACGTGCCGAAGACGGCGACGCCGATGGCGCTGAAGAACAGGATCCGGACGTTCAGCCAGAGGCCCAGCAAGATGTCCGGGAACGTGTCGACCGCGGTCTCCGGGTCGAAGAACGACTGCTGCACCGCCGCCCACCCGGGGGTGTTCACGACGCCGAAGTACACGACGGCGAGCACGACCAGGGTGGAGACGACCGACACCACGACGGAGCGACGGCCACGCTGGCGACGGTAGAGCCGACGCTCGAGCTCGACCTGGCTCGGCGCGGGTGCGGCGACCGGGGTGCCGGCCCCTGCTGGCAGGGTCATCCGGTTACTTCAGGACCGGCGTACCGGTCTCCGACGACAGCCACTTGGTCTGCAGGTCCCGCAGGGTGCCGTCGTCGTCGAGGGTCTTCAGGGCCTTGTCGACCTTGCTCGTGAGCTCCGAGTCCTTCGGCAGGACGAAGCCGAACTCGTCGCCCTTGCCGTCGGACGGGAACTGCGCGGACACGGTGCCGTCGTCGACCTGCGCCGAGGCCATGTAGAAGGCCGTCGGCAGGTCGGTGACGATCGCGTCGATCTGCCCGGACTTGAGCGCGAGCACGGCGTCGTCGTTGGAGTTGAACACCTTCGGCGTGACCCCGAGGACGTCCTTGACGCTCGCGATGCTCGTCGAACCGGTCGCGACGCCGATGGCGTCCTGCTTGAGCGCGGCGATGGTGGTGTCGTCGGCGGCCTTCGACCCGGACGTCGTCACGACCGCCTGGGTCGTCGTGTAGTACGCGCTCGACATGTCGACGGCCTTCTTGCGCTTCGCGTCGATCGAGAACTGCTGGACGTTGAGGTCCCAGTCCTTCGGGCCCGGGGCGATGGCGCTGTCGAAGGTGCTGCGCTTCCACACGACGTCCGACTTGCCGTAGCCCATCTCCTTCGCGACCGCGTACGCCACGGCGGACTCGAAGCCCTTGCCGGACTCGGGCTTGTTGTCCTCGATCCAGGGCGAGTACGCCGGGTCGCCGGTGGCGATCGTGAGCTTGCCGTCGGTCACGGTGCCGTCGGCGTTGCCGCTGCCCCCGGCAGAGCAGGCCGACAGGGCGAGGGCGGCGACCGCGGCGGTGGCGACGGCGAGGGTGAAGCGGAGGTGACGGGTCACGGTCGGGCCTTCGTGCGAGGGGGGTGGGGGCAGGTCGAAGTGTACTTCGCGGTGGGATACCAACGCGAAACGGTGTCACGGTGCTACTCGGCGGCAGGGTCCCCGTCGTCGGCCATCGTGAAGTCGTCGAACGAGAAGCCCGGCGACACCAGGCAGCTCAGCAGCACCTCGCCGTCGCCCGGGATCGTCCGCTGCCACACGCCGCCGCGCACGAACGCCTGCGCGTCGTTCACCCGGTCGCGTCCGGCGTCCGGGCCGAGGGTGATCGTCGCGCCGGGCTCGGGGACGTCACCGTCGCCGCCGAGCTGCAGGTCGACGGTGTCCGGGCCGTGCCACATCCAGATCTCGTCGCTCGTGACCCGGTGCCAGGCGGAGGCCTCGCCCGGGGGCAGCAGGAAGTGGATCAGCGTGGCGGCGGGACGCTCCCCCGCGGGGGTGGTGACCGTCGCCGGCGAGGTCCAGGTGCGGACGTACCAGCCGCCCTCGGGGTGCGGTTCCATGCCGAGGGCGATCGCGCGCTTCGGCACGTCGAGCCACTCGATCAGCTCACCGGTGACGGTTCGGCGTGCGGCCATGCCGAGGTGGGGTGCGGACTCGGTCATCGTTCCTCCTGGTGCGGTGCGGCGGTGTCCATGTGCGGTGAAGCCGGTTCGGTGATGACGCCCGCCGCCGCGCGGACGACCCCGCGGATCACGGTGGCGGCCGCCCGTCCGGCGCCGTCCTCGACGAGCTCGGCGAGCGCGTCCGGCACCGTGCGGGCATCGACGTCGAAGACCGCCAGGTCGGCACGCGCCCCGACGGCGAGGTGCCCGATGCGGTCCGGCCCGACGGCGAGCCCCATCGCGTGCGCACCACCGAGGGTCGCCGCTGCGAGCAGCCGCTCGTGCAGGTCGCGGTGCCCGTAGCCCTGGGCGCGGGCGATCCGGTGCAGTGCGGTGACGTCGGCCATCAGGTCGAGGGACGGTGACGACGACAGGGAGTCGGTGCCGATCGCGATCGGGCTGCCCTCGCGCAGGTAGTCGGCGACGGGCGGCGGGTCGAGGCCGATGACGGCGTTGGAGCGGGGGCACAGCGCCACCGCGGTGCCCCGGGCGCGCAGGAGCGCCCGATCGGCAGCCGTCATGTACACGCCGTGGGCGATGTGGCAATCCGGCCCGAGCACACCGAGCCGATCGACGAACGCGGTGGCGCTCGCACCGAAGCCCAGGGCTCGCAGCGCCCGGAACGACGGCACGTTCGCCAGGTGCCAGTCGTTCCCGTGGCCGACGCCGTCGACCCCGTCGAGCCCGGGGACCGGACCGAGGGCGATGCGCTCCCCCTCGAACGCCGCCTCGCCGAGGTGCAGGTGCAGCCGCAGGCCGCGCTGCCGCACGATGTCGGGGAGTTCGAGCAGGGGAGCGACCTCGAGGGAGTACGGCGCGTGCGGCGACAGGCCTGCACCGGGTGTCGTGGGGATCCGGTCGAGTTCGTCGAGCACCTGGTCGCGACCGTGCGACTGCCAGGCGTCGTTCTCCCAGTCCATCACCTCCCAGTACGCGATGCCGCCGAGCCCGGCGTCCTGCAGCGCGGTCGAGGCCTCGATGTCGGTGACGATGTCCGCGATGCTCGTGACGCCGGCCAGGATCGACGACCGCGCACCGTCCGCGGCTTCGGCCCGCCAGTCGTGCGGTTCGGCGTAGTCGACGTTGAACGCTGCGGCCCAGTCCTCGAACCCGATGTACTGGCGCTGGCCGACACTGGCCATGCCGGTGTACTGGAGGTGCGAGTGCGCGTTCACGAGTCCGGGCAGGAGCGCGCCACGCCACTGCCGCTCGGTGAAGGTCGCGCCGGACCCGGAGAGCTGGTCGATGACCCACGACCGGTCGCCGACGTGCAGGATGCGGCCGTCCTGCACGGCCACCGCGCCGTCGGCGATCGGCGGCGCGGTCATCGGGACGACGACGCGCGCCGAGTGCACGGTGACCGGGTGCGGACGGGCGCTCATGCCGGGTCTCCGAAACGGTGGGTCCGGACGTCCGGCTCGCGGTCCGCCGGGTGCTCAGCGGGGAGGCCGGGAGGCACGGGTCGGCTCCCGAAGGCGGCGAGCGCCGCGCGGGCGGTCACGTCGTCGACCGCGGGGTCGATCGGCACGACGGCACGCTCCAGCTCGTCGCCGCGTTCCAGGAGCATCCGGACGGCGCCGAGCTGCACGGCGAACGACAGGTCCATGATCTCGACCGGGTTGCCCTCGGCCGCGGTGATGTTGATGCAGCCGCCGTCGTCGAGCACGATCGGTCCGCCGTCGGCCCCGGGGAACACGAACCGCTCGGCCTTCGGCCCCCCGTCCTGGCGCCGGGCCCCGGCGGCGAGGGCGTCGTCGATGGCGATCTCCTGGTCGACCCCTCCGGCGACGGCCAGGACCGCACCGTCCGCGCAGGCACGGAGCACCTCGAGGTCGATGGTGTCCGGCACCCCGGTGGCGCTCATCACGAGGTCGGCGTCGCGCACCGCCTCGGCGAGCGGGGCCACGGCGTACCCGGCGAACCGCGCCTGCAGGGCGCGGACCGGATCGGTCTCGGCGACCGTCACCCGGAACCCGAGGGCGGTGAGCACCAGGGCGACCCCCTCGCCGACGTGCCCGAAACCGGCGACGACCGCCGCGCCTCCCGTAACGACGCGGTGTGTGCCGGACGCGAGCCCGTCGACCAGGTCGAGCACCGCGAACACCGTCGACTGCCCGGTGCCGTAGCGGTTGTCGAAGAACGTCTTGGTGCGGGCGTCGTTCACCGCGACCACCGGGATGCCGAGTTCGCCGCGTGCTGCCAGTACACGCAGAGGCCGGAGGCCGCTCGTGGTCTCCTCGGCGGCTCCGAGCATCGTCGGAAGCAGGTCGGGGCGTTCCTGGTGGGCGAGCCGGATGACGTGCGAGCCGTCGTCGAGCAGGATGTGCGGCGCGGTGTCGAGCATCGCGAGGGCCAGCTGCTTCTGCTCGGCCGGCGTCGCCGTGCTGCTGGCGAACACCGTCAGGCCGGCGGACCGCAGCGCTTCGGCGACGGCGTCGTCGGTCTCGTCGGCGTGGGCGTAGACGACGACCTCGGCGCCGGCGTCACGGAGCAGCAGGCTGAGCACGGCCGTCTTGGGCTCGAGGAACATCGCGACGCCGATGCGCGTGCCGCGCAGGAGCCCGCCGTCGCGGAGTTCCGCGGCGACCGAGCGGGCGACCGGCATCGACCGTCGGGCCCAGCGCAGGCGGGCGTCCGCCGCGGGGTCGTCCTCGGGGTCGCGGCCGGTGGACACCAGGAAGACGTCGTCGGAGAGCATCGGGACGGCGAGCACGCCGGGGCGGGCGGGTGCGACGGGGCCGAAGGCGTCCTCGTCGACGGCGGGCAGGTACCGGCCGGCGTCGATGACGACCAGGGTGGTGCCGCGTGGGCGGTCGGCGGCCTGCTCGACCGCAGGGGTCGATTCGTCGGGCGTCCCGAGGCACCAGAGCTGGTCGACGAGGTCGGACGGCTGCGGCAGGTTCGACTGCGGCTGCGGCTCGGCTTCGCGCGCGCCGAGTGCGGTCAGCAGGTGCCGGAGTGCGTTGGCGTCACGGGGGTCGCCGCCGACGATGCGGAACCGGCGTGCGGCGACGATCAGGTTGGTCGCTGCGGCGAAGCGCCGGACGGCCGCCGAGGCCCAGGCCAGCGTCTCGGCGTCGGGTGCTGGCGGCATGTGCCAATCGTAGGGCGACCGGCGGCGGCGATCGGGCTCAGCGCAGGTGGCCGGGTCCTGGCGTCGTGTCCCAGCCGTCGGGTGTCGGCTCGGCCGGGGTTCGCCCGCGGTGGTGGCGGAGCACACCGACGAGCACGGCCACCCCGATCAGGCTCACGATCGCGAGCCCGATCACGTAGACGGTCGTCACGATCCCGCCGACCGCCGCGGGGACCATGCCGTACTGCGCGGCCGAGAACGGGACCCCGGACACGACGAACGCGATCAACGTGGCGATGGTGCCGTTCGCGTCCCACAGCCCGTGCAGCACCGAGACCACCACGTACGCGACGATCGGCGGCCACGACCAGTGGAAGCGGGCACGCCCGGTGGCCGCACCGAAGAGCACCGCACCGAGGATCGCGGTCCAGAGCACGTGCCCGACCGGCGCCAGCACCGCGCGGACCACCTCGGTCTGCAGGAGCGACGCCAGGTCGATCCCCCGGGCCGTGATCGCCGCGTTGAAGGCGTAGCCGGCGGACTCGAACGCGGCGAACCCGGCCCCGATCGTCGCGCCGAGCAGCGCACCCTGCCTCGCCGTCTTCGGGCGGACGCGCCACCCCACGACGACGAGCAGGACGCCCTTCACGAACTCCTCGACGAACCCGACGACCAGGTACAGCCCGGCTCCCTGCTCCAGGTCGGCCTCGAGCAGCGACGCCCCGAGCACCCCGAGGATCCCGCCCACGAAGAACGCCGTGACGAGCTGCATGGTGCTGACCGTGCCGGTGACCCGTTCGATCACGAACAGCACGACGGTGAACGGCACGAGGAAGCTGCCGAGCAGGATGATCGTCGGCACGAGGTTCGTGTTCTGCGTCGACACCGTGACGATGATCGTGACGACCCACAGCACGAAGCCGACGAGCAGGGTCTTCCACCACCAGCCGTGGCGGTGGTGGGGGTGTGCGACGGGCGTGTCCCAGGGCAGGCTCATGGGCACATCGTGCTCCGGGCAGGGCGAGGGGCGTCACGGGAATGCCCGGCGGTGCTCCGACGTACTCTCTGCACATGAGCGATGTGACGACTGCCCCCGACCGCGTGACCATGTTCGGCGCCGACTGGTGCCGCGACTGCCGTCGGTCCAAGGCGCTGCTCGACACCCTCGGCGTGGACTACGAGTACGTCGACGTGGAGCAGGACCTGTCCGCCGCCGACCGTGCCGAGGCGATCAGCGGCCGGAAGAACATCCCCGTCGTGGTGCTGCCCAACGGCAAGCACTTCGTCGAGCCGTCCGACGCCGAGCTGCGGGCCGAACTCGAGGCCTCGGGCATCGTCTGATCGGCGCTCGCCCCTGCGACTCCACGCGCTCAGCGACACCTCACGCGCCGCGGCGTCCGTGAGGTGTCGTTGAGCGCGAAAGGTCGCCGCATCGGCGGCACCGGCCCCACCGGGCGGACATCGGATGAATCGGGCATCATGATCGCGTGATCATCGACGCTCACCACCACCTCTGGGATCCCGCCGACCGGTCGTACCCCTGGATGGACGACTCGGTCGCTCCGATCCGCCGCCGGTTCGACGTGGACGACCTGATCGCCGCCGCCCGGGGCACCGACGTCACCCGGACGATCGTCGTGCAGGCCGTGCACGACCCCGGCGAGACCGCGTGGCTCCTCGAGCAGCCCGAGCCGGTCGCCGGCGTCGTCGGCTGGGTGGACCTGACCGCCCCCGACGTCGCCGACCGGATCGCCGCCGTCGTCGCGCGACCCGGTGGCGACCGGCTGGTCGGCAACCGCCTGGTCGGCATCCGGCACCAGGCGCAGGACGAACCGGACCCGGACTGGCTCGCCCGGCCCGAGGTCGTCCGCGGGGTCCGCGCCGTGGCCGCCGCCGGCCTGGTGTTCGACGTGCTCGTCCGCGCGCGGGAGCACCGCGCAGCCCTCACGCTGCTCGACGCCGTGCCCGAGGGCTCGTTCGTCCTCGACCACGCCGGCAAACCCGACATCGCGGGCGGGGACCCCGGGTGGCCGGGCCGGATCGACGACTTCGCCGCGCGTCCGAACGTGACCTGCAAGGTGTCCGGACTGTTCACCGAGGCCGGCGCGGAGTGGCGACGGCAGCCCGTCGACCGGTACGCCCGGCAGGTGATCGAGTGCTTCGGCCCGGAGCGGTCGCTGTTCGGGTCCGACTGGCCGGTCTCGACGCTCGCCACGACGTACGACGACGTCGTGTTGCGAACCACCGAAGCGCTGGGCGACCTGTCCCCGGACGAACGGCAGGCGGTCCTCGGCGGGACGGCGGAGCGCACCTACCTGCACGGCAGGACCCTCAGCACCCGGAACCTTGTCGGAGCCCCGGACCAGACATAGGATGTCTCTGGTTGCGCCGGTGCAGCCGGAGAGCGAGGAACGATGCAGTTCGCACGACTCGGCCCCGCGGGCGGCGAGATCCCCGTCGCGGTCGACTCCGACGGCGAGGTCCTCGACCTCCGCCCGATCACGACCGACATCAGCGGGGCGTTCCTGGCGTCCGACCCGGTCACCCGCGTCCGGCACGCGCGGAGCGCCGGCGACGTCCGAGCGCTCCCCGACGCCGAGGGCCTCCGCCGCGGCGCACCGGTGGCACGCCCCGGCAAGGTCGTCTGCATCGGTCTGAACTACCGCGACCACGCCGCCGAGACCGGTGCCGAGATCCCGACCGAGCCGATCGTGTTCATGAAGGACCCGATGACGGTGATCGGCCCGCACGACGAGGTCCTGATCCCCCGCGGCAGCGAGAAGACCGACTGGGAGATCGAGCTCGCCGTCGTCATCGGGCGGACCGCCCGCTACTGCGACTCCGACGAGGCCGCGAGCGCCTGCATCGCCGGGTACGCCATCGCGAACGACGTCTCCGAACGGGCCTTCCAGCTCGAGCGGGGCGGGCAGTGGGACAAGGGGAAGTCCTGCGAGACGTTCAACCCCCTCGGCCCGTGGCTGGTCACCCCCGACCAGGTCGACCCGGCGGCGCTCGCGCTCCGGCTCACCGTCAACGGAGTGGTCCGCCAGGACGGCACCACGGCCGACATGATCTTCCGACCCGTCGAGATCGTCCGGTACCTGTCGCAGTTCATGGTGCTGTACCCGGGCGACGTCATCAGCACCGGCACCCCGGCCGGGGTCGCCCTCGCCGGGCACGCGCCGTACCTGCGGCCCGGCGACGTGGTCGAGCTCACCGCCGACGGGCTGGGTTCGCAGCGCCAGACGGTGGGAGCAGCCTGATGGCCGACACGACCGCCCAGACCGGCACGACCGGAAGGCCCGGCAGCCACGCGGGTCTCCGCGCGATCGTCACCGGCGGCGCCTCCGGCATCGGCGCGGCCATCGCGGCCGCACTCCAGGAACGCGGCGCAGCGGTCGCGGTGCTCGACCTGCAACCGTCCACCGCCGAGGGGGTCGTCTCCGTCACCTGCGACGTGTCGTCCGACGAGTCCGTCCGTGCAGCCGTCGCCTCGGCGGTCGACCAGCTCGGGGGTCTCGACCTGCTCGTGAACAACGCCGGCATCGGCGCCCAGGGGACGGTGGAGGACAACACCGACGACGAATGGCGACGCGTGTACGAGGTCAACGTGCTCGGCGCCGTGCGCCTGTCCCGCGCCGCACTCCCCCACCTCCGAGCGTCGGACAGCGCGAGCATCGTCAACACGTGCTCCGTCGCGGCCACCGCCGGGCTGCCCCAGCGGGCGCTCTACTCCGCCACGAAGGGGGCGATCTCCGCACTCACCCGTGCGATGGCCGCCGACCACGTCCGCGAGGGCATCCGGGTCAACGCCGTCAACCCCGGTACCGCGGACACCCCGTGGGTTGCACGACTCCTGTCATCCGCGGACGACCCGGCCGCCGAACGCGCCGCGCTCGAGGCACGTCAGCCGCACGGACGCCTGGTGCAGGCGGCGGAGGTCGCCGAGGCGGTCGCCTACCTGACGAGCCCGCTCGCCCGGTCGACGACGGGCGTCGAGCTGGCGGTCGACGGCGGGATGCAGGCGCTCCGGCTGCGGCCGGCCTGATGGTCGCCCCGCGGCTCCGCCGCACCGGCCTGGAGGCCCGTCCCGGGTATCGTCGGGACGTCCCGTCGCGCACGCGGCCGGGTCCACAGGAGGTGGTGACGTGGCGTCGTTGACCGACGATGCGATCGCACGCATCCAGCAGATGATCGTCAGCGGCGAGCTCCAACCCGGCCAGCGTCTCCCGCCCGAGAAGGAACTGAGCGAGTCGCTCGGACTGTCCCGCAACAGCCTCCGCGAAGCGGTGAAGGCGCTCGAGCTCATCCGGGTGCTCGACGTCCGACGCGGCGACGGCACCTACGTGACGTCGCTCGAACCGGGCGTCCTGCTCGAGGCGGTGTCGTTCGTCGTCGACATGCACCACGACCGGTCGCTCGTCGACCTGCTCGAGGTGCGCCGCATCCTGGAACCGGCGTCCGCCGTCCTGGCGACGGCCCGCGCCACGGAGCAGCAGATCGACGAGCTCGCGACCCTGATGCAGTCCGTCGGCGAGGACACCGGCGTCGAGGACCTCGTCGCCCACGACCTGCTGTTCCACTCGACCATCGCGGGCATCGGCGGCAACCAGTACCTGTCCGGGCTGCTCGACGCGCTGTCGAGCAAGACGGTGCGGGTGCGGGTGTGGCGCGGACTGACGCAGAACGGGTCGGTGCAGCGGACGCTCGACGAGCACGCGGCCATCGTCGACGCCATCCGGCGCCGGGATCCGCAGCTCGTGCAGGCCCTCGTCGTGTCGCACGTGGAAGGTGTCGAGCGCTGGTTGCGACGCTCACTCGACTGAACCCGACAGTCCTCCCAGGAACCTCGGAGTTGTGTCAGTCCTCGGCCCTGACTCCGGCAACCATGCCGCGGCAACCGCACCCACGAGGAGGACACCGTGCTCGGTCTCATCATCAGCTTGATCATCATCGGACTCATCGCCGGCGCTCTCGCCCGGCTCATCATCCCCGGCAAGCAGAACATCGGCATCCTCATGACGATCGTCCTGGGCATCGTCGGTTCGTTCGTCGGCGGGTTCCTGGGGTTCCTGATCTTCCAGCACGACCCGATGGACGGCTTCTTCCAGCCGGCCGGCATCATCGGCTCGATCATCGGTGCCATCATCGTGCTGTTCATCTACACGCGGGTCGCCGGCCGCGGTTCGCGTCGCTAGGCACCACGCTGCCGGTCCGACCGGCGCACCACCGAAGGCACCCCGAACCACGCAACCGCGTGGTTCTGGGTGCCTTTCCTCGTGCGCGGGTCAGACCGCTAGCAGGCCGCCCGCGCGCAGGTCGTCCCACAGCGCCTCCGGCACGTGGGCGGCGGACCGGGCGACGTTCGAGCGCACCTGGTCGGCGGACTGCGCTCCGAGGGCGATCGCCGCGACCGCCGGGGCCCGGCGTGGGAACGCCAGCGCAGCCTCGGGCAACGTGACCGCGTGGCGCTCGCACACGTCGGCGATGGCGTTCGCCCGGTCGATGAGCGCCGCCGGCGCCTCGGCGTAGTCGTAGGTCGACCCCACCGCGGGTCGCTCCTGCCCGAGCAACCCCGAGTTGTAGACACCGACCGCCACCACGGCGACGCCGAGCGCAGCGCACCGCGCCACCAACGCCGCCCCGGGCTGCTCGAGCAGGGTGTACCGACCGGCGAGCATGACGACGTCGCAGAGCCCGGTGTCGACGGCCGCCGACAACGCCTCGACCGAGTTCGACCCGACCCCGACCGCCCGCACCACGCCCTCGTCGCGCAGCTCGGCGAGCGTCGGGAGCGCCTGGGTCAGGCCGTCGGTGAGCGAGTAGACGTCCGGGTCGTGCAGGTAGGCGACGTCGACGTGGTCGAGCCCGAGCCGTCCGAGCGACTCGTCGAGCGACCGCCGCACGCCCGACGGCGACGGATCCCACTGCCGCACGGTGTCGTTCGGCACCGCGAAGCCGCCGGAGGCCAGGTCGTCGCCGTCGCCACGGCCCGGCACGAGCAGCCGTCCGACCTTGGTCGACACGAGGAAGTCCTGCCGGGGGCGTCCGGCGAGCGCCACCCCGAGTCGTCGTTCGGACAGGCCGAGGCCGTAGTGCGGCGCGGTGTCGAACCCGCGCACCCCGGCGTCCCAGGCAGCGTCGACCGTAGCGCGGGCGTCGTCGTCGGACACCGGGCGGAGCAGGTTGCCGATCCCGGCGCCGCCCAGCCAGAACGGTCCACGGTCGAACTCCTGAGCGGATTGCGTCATGCCTGTCCTTCCAGGGTCCAGACGAGCGGGATCCCGTCGTCGTCGCCCGAGTAGTCGTCGTCCGCTTCGAGCAGGGGGTTGATGACCGCCTGCCAGGCCGCGTTCACCGGGTCGTCCGCCAGCGCGCGGCGCATCGCACGGTAGTCCTCGACCTCGATCAGGTGCACCAGGTCCTGCCCGTCGCGCCAGATGCTCCAGTTCGACACCCCGGCGGACCGCAGCCGGTCGGCCAGTGCGGGCGGGATCGCCGCGTGCGCCTGCTCGTAGTCGGACTCCCGTCCGGGCCGCAGCCGGGTGCGCGAGAGGATCCGCTGCATCAGTCGCGCAGGAAAAGCTCGACGACCGGCACGGCGACGTCGGGTCGCACGATCGGCAGCGTCAGGGTGAGCGTGCCTGCGGGCTGGCCGCCGAGACCGGTGTTCTGCGCCCGGGTGCCCGGTGGGATCTCGCGGAAGTGGATCTCCGACGCGTCGTTGAGCAGCTGCGCGTACGCCACCTTGCCGGCGAGGTCCGGCAGGTGCACGTGCTCGAACGGCCACGCGAACAGGTGCAGGTACAGGCGGTTGCCGTTCTGCGTGTAGACGGTGTTCCGCGGGGCGACGAACCGCGAGGGCCCGGCGCCGTACACCGAGCGGGCGTGCTGTCGCATCCACGTCCCGATGCCGTCGAGCGTCTGCCGCGAGACCCCGTCGAACTCGCCGCGACCGGTCGGTCCGATGTTGAGCAGCATGTTCCCGTTGTTCGAGACGCCGTCGACGAGCATGCGGACGAGCAGGTCGACCGGCTTCAGGTTCGTGTTGTCACGGTCGTAGCCCCACGAACCGTTCAGCGTCTGGCAGGCCTCCCACGGCACCGGGACGCCGTCGACCTCCATCGGCTTGTCGGGCTGGTACTGCTCCGGGGTGACCAGGTCGCCGGGGATGTCGAGCCGGTCGTTCACGATGATGCCGGGCTGCAGGCGCTTCGTCAGCGCCATGAGCTCCTCGGAGCCCCACTCGTCCTGGCCCTTGCCGCCCCAGATGTCCTCGTGGTCGTTGTCCCGGTACGAGAAGTCGTAGAACAGGTAGTCGACCTGCCCGTAGTCCGTCAGGAGTTCCTCGATCTGCCCGTGCAGGTACTCCCGGTACCGGGTCATGTCGCGCCCCTCGTTCAGCGCCGTGATCGCCTGCTCGCCGTCGTCCCGCCGCGGGTGCACGCCGTCGACGGTGAAGTCCGGGTGGTGCCAGTCGATCAGCGAGTGGTAGAAACCGACGCGCAGCCCCTCGGCACGGACGGCGTCGACGAACTCCCGGACGATGTCCCGGCCGAAGGGGGTGTTCGTGGACTTGTAGTCGGTGAGCGCGGTGTCCCACAGGCAGAAGCCCTCGTGGTGCTTCGTCGTGAGGACGACGTACTTCATCCCCGCCTGTCGTGCCCGACGCGCCCAGTCCGCTGCGTCGAACAGGTCCGGGTCGAAGTGGTCGAAGTACTTCTGGTAGTCCTCGTCGGTGATCCGTTCGCGGTTCTTCACCCACTCGTGCCGTGCCGGCAGGGCGTACAGCCCCCAGTGGATGAACATGCCGAACCGGTCGTGGGAGAACCACGCGGGGAACCCCGCGGCGTCGGTCGCGGTCTGCGGCTCTGCAGGTGCGGTGATGGTCATGTGGCCAGTGTTCCTTTCAGGGGAGGACGAGGGGAGACGCCACGGCAGCGCTACCGGCCGCCGAGGCCGCTGGTGACGATGCCCTTGACGAGGTGCTTCTGGAGCAGGATCAGCAGGATCACGGTGGGCAGCATCGAGATCACCGACGCCGCCATCACGAGGTTCCACTCGGAGCCCTGCTGCCCGAAGAACTGCTGCAGGCCGAGCGGGATGGTGCCGCGGGCCTCGACGTCGTTGACGATGACGAGCGGCCAGAGGAACGAGTTCCAGTACGCGATGAACGAGAACACGGCGAGGACCGCCATCGTGGGTCGGGCGAGCGGGAGCATCACCGAGAAGAACGTCCGGATCGCTCCGGCACCGTCCACCCGTGCAGCGTCGTCGAGCTCCTGCGGCACGGTGAGGAAGAACTGCCGCACCAGGAACGCGCCGAGGGCCGTGAACGCCCACGGGATGATGAGCGCCTGGAAGGTGTCGACCCACCCGAAGCCCTGCATCATCACGTACATCGGGATCACGAGCACGTCCTGCGGGATCATCAGCGTCGCGAGGAACAGGATGAACACCGTGTTCCGGCCGCGCCACCGCAATCGCGAGAACGCGTAGCCGGACAGCACCGCGACGGCGACGTTGATCGCCGTCCCCGCCGCGGCGACGAAGACGCCGTTCAGGATGAACCGGGCGAACGGCAGGTACGTGAACGCCTGCGCGTAGTTGCCCCACTCGATGGACGAGCCCCACAGCGTCGGCGGTGTGGTGAACACGTCGGCCGACGGCTTCAGGCTCGTCGCCACCATGTAGATGAGCGGCGAGACGAACAGCAGGGCCACCAGGCACAGCAGCACGTAGCCCACCGCGTGGCGCACCCGGCCGGACTGCCGGTGCGTGCGGGGCAGCGCCCGCGGGTTGATCGTCCGGTTGGACGAGGTCAGCTCAGTCATAGTGCACCCACCGCTTCTGTCCGAGGAACTGGATGGCCGTGATGCCGAGGATGATGACGAACAGCACCCACGCCCCGGCCGACGCGAGCCCGAGCTGCTGGGTCTGGAACCCGGTGTTGTAGATGTACTGCACCAGGGTCTCGGTGGCGGTGCCCGGGCCGCCCTTCGTCAGGACGAACGGCTGGACGAACACCTGGAACGAGGTGATCAGGGTCATCATCGTGGCGAAGAAGATCGACGGCGAGATGAGCGGGAACTTGATCCGCCAGAACATCTGCCACGCGTTTGCCCCGTCGAGCGCTGCGGCCTCGATCTGGTTCTCCGGCACGGAGTCGAGCGCTGCCGAGAAGATCAGCATGTTGTAGCCGAACCCCTGCCAGACGCTCATCGCGACGACGGCGAGCATGGCCCAGTCGTCGTCGGCCAGGAAGTTCGGCGCGTTCACGCCGACGGTCGACTGCAGCGTCGCGTCGATGGCACCGCCCGGCTGGTACAGCATCCGCCAGACCACGACGTTCGCAACGATCGGCGTGATGGTCGGGATGAAGAACAGCACGCGGAAGACGTGCCGGTGGCGGATCTTCGGCGTGAGCCAGGCCGCGAGCCCCAGGGACACGACCAGGTTGAGCGGCACGTAGAGCACGACGAACAGCACCGTGTTCAGCGTCACCGTGCGGAAGATCGGGTCGGAGAACAGCTGCGCGTAGTTGGACAGGCCTGCCCACGAGCGTTCGCCGAGCATCGGCCAGTTCATGAAGCTCACGACGAGCGACGCGAGGATCGGGAACGCCGTGAACACGACGAGGCCGATCGAGTGCGGAGCGGCGAAGGCGGCGCCCCACCAGGAGCGGCGGCCGAGCTCGGCGTCGGCGCCGCTGTCCTTCCGGCGCGGGGCCGCGCCGGTCGCGACCGCGACCGCGGGGGCGGGCAGCGCCGCCTCGGCGGGTGGGTCCTGGATGGTGGTCATGCGACGACCTCCTCGTCGTTCGCGCGGTCCTGGTCAGGGGATGGGACGGACCGGGAGGCGCGGGGCGGGGTCGACCCGCGCCTTCCGTCCGTCAGGGGGTGACGCTCGTCACTGCGAGCCGAGCTGGCTCGCGATGGACGACATCGTCTCCTTGCCGGAGGTCTGTCCGTTCACCGCCTGCAGGGCGTACTGCGCGAAGAGCTGGTTGAGCTGGTCGCTCTGCTTGTTGCCGGGCAACGGGGTGGCGTTCTCGAGTCCGGTCTTCAGGGCGTCCTCGACCCCGTCGATGCCGGCGTTGTCGTACCAGGCCTGCTGCGCCGCGGTGCGTGCCGGGAAGGCGCGCCCCTGCTCGGCGAGCGAGGTGAGCGTGGCTTCGTTCGTCATCGTGGTGATGGCCTTGAACGCCTGCTCGGGGTACTTGCACTGCTTCGAGATGCCGAACCCCGACCCGGCGGCGAAGGAGCTGGGTCCGTCCGTGCCCGAGGGGATGGTCGTGATGCCGAGGTCGAACTTGACCTTGGCCTTCTGGCTGATGATCGACCAGGGGCCGTCGCTGTACATCGCGACGTCACCGGACACGAACGCGTTGTCGTCGGTGGAGCCGTCGGTGCTCGCCTGTGTGGCGTAGCCGTCCTTCACCAGACCGCCGATCCAGTCGAGCCCCTCGGCGAACTCCGCGTTCGAGGCGTCGAGCGTGCCGTCGTCCTCGATGACCCGACCGCCGTTGAAGCCGAGGATCATCGACTCGAGGGGGATGTCCTCGACGCTCGTGCCCCAGATCGGCGTGCCCGCGGCCTTGAGCTGCTTCGCGGCGTCCTCGAACTCGTCGACCGTCCAGCCCGGCTTCGGCTCGTCGACGCCCGCCTTCTCGAAGATGTCCTTGTTGTAGAACATGACCATGGGGCCGGTGTCGTACGGCAGTCCGTAGAGCTTGCCGTCGACCCGCATGCCGTCGAGCCCCGTTAGGTCGTACTCGCTCAGGTCGAGGTCGGCCTTCTTCGCCATGTCGTCGATCGGCACGAGAACGTCCGTGTAGTTCGCGGCGCGGAGCGACTGGATGCTCACGATGCAGGGTGCGGTGCCGGTGGACAGCTGGGTGCGGAGCTTGGTCCAGTAGTCGTTGAAGGGTGAGCCCTGGATCGAGACGTCCACGTCGTCGTCGGTCTTGACGGTGTCGGCGACCTTCTGCCACGCGGCCTTGTCCTCCTTCCCGGCGATCCACATGGCCCAGGTGAGGGAGTCCTCGGACTGGCCGTCGCTGGCGCTGCTGCCAGCGGAACAGCCGGTGAGCACGAGCACGGCAGCTGCTGCTGCCGCCAGCCCGGCGGTGCGTCGTCGTTGCATCGGTGTCTCCACTTCGTCGTGGTGATGGGGTGTGCGGTGGGTGTTCAGGCGACCCGGACGGCGTCCGGGACCCGATCGGGATCGGACTCGGCCCAGACCGGGCCGTCCGGGAACGCGTGGGTGGTCAGGGTGTCGGCGCGCATCTCGGTGCCGGCACCGGGCGCGGTCGGCGGCCAGTAGCGGCCGTCGTGGACGTCGACCGGGGTCACGAAGTGCTCGTGCAGGTGGTCGACGAACTCGATGCACCGGGTGTCGAGGTCACCGGTCAGGGCGACCGCGTCGAACATCGACAGGTGCTGCACCGCCTCGCACAGGCCGACCCCGCCGGCGTGCGGGCAGACACGGACGCCGTGCTTGGCGGCGAGGAGCAGGATCGCCAGGTTCTCGTTCACCCCGGCGACCCGGGTGGCGTCGATCTGCAGCACCGACATCGAACCGGCCTGGATCAACTGCTTCGCGATCACCCGGTTCGCCATGTGCTCCCCCGTCGCGACCGGGATCGGGGCGATGCGCCGGGCGATCTCGGCGTGGGCGAGGATGTCGTCCGGGCTCGTCGGTTCCTCGACCCACGCGACGTCGAAGGGGCGGAGTCGGTCGATCCATGCCACGGCCTCGTCGACGTCCCAGCGCTGGTTCGCGTCGATCGCGATCCGGATGTCCGGGCCCACGGTGGCGCGGGCGATGCCCATCCGGCGGACGTCCTCGCCCACGTCGCCGCCGACCTTGAGCTTGATCTGGGTGAACCCGTCGTCGACCGCTTCCCGGCACAGCCGCGCGAGCTTCTCGTCGTCGTAGCCGAGCCAACCCGGGGTCGTCGTGTAGGCGCGGTAGCCCTCGCGCTCCAGGCGCGCCCGGCGTTCGGCACGCATCGGTCGGGCGGCGCGGAACAGTTCGAGCGCCTCGGCCGGGGTGATCGCATCGGTCAGGTACCGGAAGTCCACCAGGTCGACGAGCTCCTCGGGGCTCAGGTCGGCGAGCAGTGCCCAGAGCGGCTGCCCCGCACGCTTCGCCCGGAGGTCCCACAGGGCGTTGACGACGGCGCCGATCGCCATGTGCATGACGCCCTTCTCCGGGCCGAGCCACCGCAGCTGCGAGTCGTGCACCATCGCGCGCCAGGTGCCGCCCATGTCGGCGAGGACGGCCTCGGCATCGGCACCGACGACGTGTCCACGAAGCGCCGCGATCGCCGATTCCTGCACCTCGTTGCCGCGGCCGATGGTGAAGACGAAGCCGGTGCCGACCAGGCCGTCGAGCGCGTCGGTGGTGATCTCGACGTAGGCGGCGGAGTAGTCGGGTGCGGGGTTCATGGCGTCGGACCCGTCGTGCTCGCGCGAGGTCGGGAACCGGATGTCGTGCACGTGCAGACCGGTGATGCGGCTCATCTGTGTCTCCTGCCGTCCGGTCTCCGTCGACCGAATGGTGCAATCAAAACATCCGATGTCTTGCGCGTCAAGAGGCTTGTTCTTGCTGTTCTGGCGAAAGTCATCGCGCAACCGTCCGATGACTGACGGCGCGACGGTGTGGACGCGACCACGGCCTGGAGGCGCGGTGCGAGTCGGACCCGCACCGCGCCTCCAGGCCGTGGTCGCCCCGCGCCGGGGACGACGCGATGGTCACGCTGGTCAGGCGGCGGCGAGCCGCCCCATCTCCCCGACGACCGCGCGCAGCCGCGCAGCCAGTTCGTCGCGGGAGCCGTCCGCCGATCGGTGGGCGGACTCGATCACGGCCGCCATCACGAGGGTGGTCGCGGTCCGCCCGGTGTCCTCGCCGACCCGCTCGGCGGCGACCGCCAGCACGGTCTGGCGCGCGTGGGCCATCCACTGCAGCATCGCCGGGACCATCTCGGGGCGTGCTCGGACGAGCTCCTTCATGCGCTGGCGGTCCGCCGGCAGGGAGACCGTCTGCGCGACGAGGTCACAGAGGTCGGCCACGAGCGGGCCCTCGGAACCGAGGAACACCGCACGCGCCTCGTCCGGCACCGTCGTCACCGGCAACCCGAGGGCGGCGTCGGCCTTCGACGGGAAGTAGTTGAAGAACGTCCGCGGGGAGACCCCGGCGTCCGCGCAGATCTGCTCGACGGTCACCCCGGCGAGCCCGTGGTTGGTGACGAGGGCGAGCGCCGACCGGTGGATGGCGGACCGGGTCTGCTGCTTCTTGCGCTCCCGCAGGCCGCAGTCGGTCGGGGCGGTGGCCTCGGTGGTGGTCGGCTGGTGCACGTGCTGCTCCTGGTTCGCGCGGTGCCGGGCCTCCGCGTCCTGCGACGAAGAGGCCCGGCGTGACTCAGACCTGCGACCGACCACCCTGGACGGGGATCGAACCGGTGACCGGGGCGGTGGGCGAGCCCATCGTGTCCGCAGCCCGCACGGCCTGCGCCTCGAGGTCGTCGGCGGTGCCGGCGTCGTCCGCCTGCTCCTGCAGGGCCGAGCTCTTGCGGAGCGGCGGCGCCTTGAAGAAGAAGCTCAGGACGAACGCGAGCAGGATCACCGCGAAGCCGACCCAGTAGACGGTCACGGCCGAGGCGTTGAACCCGGACATGAACGGCCGGGTCAGGGCAGCGTCCGCACCGTTGAGGTACGACGTGTCGCTCGTCTCGGCGTTCGAGTCGCTCGAGTCGTTCGCGCCCTTGTCGATCTGCTTCGACAGTTCCGGGGCGAGCTGGTCCACCCAGTAGGTGCGCTGCGCCGAGTCCGACCAGTCGACCACGAGCCGGCCGTCCTGCACGCTGGCGTGCGCCTTTTCGGCGGCGGCGGTGAGCGCCTGCTGCTGCACGGCGTCGGGAGCCCCGGCGGTGGCCTGGGTCACCTGGTCGGTGGCGGTGTCGAGGCCGGACTGCACCTGCTGCTGGAGCGGGGTGACGATCGGGTCCCAGATCTGGTCCATGACGCCCTGGTTCGCCTTCGCGCTGGCGACCTCCGGGTCGAGCGCCGCACTGAGGGCGGGCTCGAGGTTCGACTCGTCCGCCGTGGCGTGCAGGATGTTCGTCGGCATGAGCGAGAACAGGACGGACAGCAGGACGGCGGTGCCGAGCGTGCCACCGATCTGGCGGAAGAACGTGGCGGACGACGTCGCCACACCCATGTCACGCGGCTGCACCGAGTTCTGGGAGGCCAGGGTGATGCTCTGCATGAGCTGGCCGAGCCCGAGGCCGATCAGGAACATGCCGATCATCAGGAACCACAGCGGCTTGTCGATCGTCATGAACGTCAGGACGACGTAGCCGAGCGACACCAGGGCCGTGCCGATGACCGGGAAGATCCGGTACCTGCCGGTGCGAGCCACGATCTGCCCCGAAGCGATCGAGGCGATCATCAGCCCACCGATCATCGGCAGCGTCGCGAAGCCGGACTCGGTCGGCGTCAGGCCGGTGACGATCTGCAGGTAGAGCGGGATGGTGAGCATCGCACCGAACATCGCGAAGCCGACCAGGAAGCCCAGGATGGTCGCCATCGAGAACGTGCTCGAACGGAAGAGCTTGAGCGGGATGATCGCGTCGTCCTGCATGCGGGTCTCGATCACCAGGAAGGCGACGAGGCCGAGCGCGCCGATGACGTAGCAGGCGATCGCGCTGGCCGAACCCCAGCCCCACGTGCGGCCCTGCTCCGCGACGAGGAGCAGCGGCGCGAGCGTGACGATGACCGAGGTCGCGCCCCACCAGTCGATGCGTGGCTTGGCCTTGGCCTCGCCGAACTTCGGCAGGTGCAGGAACGCGATCACCATGAGGAGCGCGGCGACGCCGATCGGCACGTTGATCAGGAACACCCAGCGCCAACCGGTGATGCCGACGATCGAGCTCGCGCCGGCGAACAGGCCACCGATGAGCGGACCGATCACGGACGAGATGCCGAAGACCGCCAGGAAGTAGCCCTGGTACTTCGCCCGCTCACGGGGCGCGAGGATGTCGCCCATGATCGCGAGCGGGAGCGACATCAGCGCACCGGCGCCGATGCCCTGGAACGCGCGGAAGGCGGCGAGCATGGTCATCGACGTCGACAGGGTCGAGAGCAGCGACCCGAGGATGAAGACCGCGATGCCGAAGATGTAGAGCGGGCGACGGCCGAAGACGTCGGAGAGCTTGCCGTAGATCGGGGTCGTGATGGTCGACGCGATCAGGTAGGCAGTCGTGACCCAGGCCTGCTGGTCGAGGCCGTGCAGGTCGTCACCGATCGTGCGGATCGCCGTGCCGACGATGGTCTGGTCGAGCGACGACAGGAACATGCCCGCCATCAGGCCGTAGATGACGAGCAGGATCTGGCGGTGCGACATGATCGGCTTGCCCGGCGTGCTCGCCGGGGAGTCCTGTCGTCCGCGCGACACCTCGACGGGTGCGGTGGCAGTGGACATGCGGGGTTCCTTACAGGGGATGTGGCGTGGTGGTCGTCGGCCTGGTCGGCACCCCGATCGAGGGTCGACCTTGCAGGCTCTGCAACTTTACACCGTCAGCACCTTTGCTGCGAGCGCAAAGTTGCCGAGTGTGCACGTTCGTGTACGGGTTCTCAGGTAGCGTCGGCGCATGGGGCGAACCACCTGGACCGATGTACCGACGACGCTGCGGGAGCAGGTGGAGGGGGTACTGGGCGGTCCGGTCCTGACCGCCGAGTCCCAGGCGGGCGGGTGGTCTCCCGGCAGCGCCGATCGGGTGACCACCGCGGCGGGGCAACGAGCCTTCGTGAAGACGGTGTCGCGCTCGCGCAACGAGGCCGCCCTCGAGCTGCACCGCCGCGAGGCCGCGGTCATGGCCCAGCTGCCGACCACCGTGCAGGCGCCACGGCTGCTCGACGCGCTCCACGCCACGGTCGACGGCGACGACTGGATCGCGCTCGTGCTCGACGACGTCGCTGGGCAGCACCCGGGCAGGCACCTCGACGGATCGGACACGGTGGCCGTGCTCGACGCACTCCACACACTGCCGCTCGCGACCGACGGGCTGGCGGCGCTCCCCCGTATCGCCGAGGACCTGCGCGGTGAGTTCGGCGCCTGGGACCGGATGCTGGCTGACGACTCGAACGCCGTCCGCGTCGCCGAGGTCATCCCGCCGCACATCCTCGGAGCCGGCCCCGCGATCGCCCGCGCGGCTTCGGGGGCAGCTGCACTCGTCGACGGCGAACACCTCGTGCACGCCGACTGCCGAGCGGACAACCTGCTCGTCGACGACGCCGGGCTCGTCTGGGTGGTGGACTGGCCCTGGGCGAGCGTGGGCGCGCACTGGCTCGACCCCCTGACCTACCTGCTCGACACGCTCGTCCGCGGCGAAGACGACGACGTCGAACACCACCTCGCCACGCACCCCGTCTTCGCCGGGGTGCCCGCCGCGACGATCGACGCTGTGCTGGCCGGGCTCGCCGGGCTGTTCTTCGAGCACGCCCTGCCCCCGGCACCGCCGAACATGCCCACCATCCGCGACTTCCAACGGCGCGAGGGTGTCGCCGCCGCCGAGTGGCTGCTCCGCCGCTGGGCCGCCTGACGGCCCGCCCGCGCGCCGGGGGACGCATCTGTCCAGGGAGCGCAGCGCACCGGAGCGTACGGTCCACCGCATGACTGATGAGCACCGCACCCCGCGTCCCGAAGACGACGCCGCGCGCCTCGGTCTCGTCGTCGTCGGAGAGGCAGCAGCCCTGCAGTCCGGCGACGAGGCGGCACTGGACGCGAGCGAGCAGAACATCCGCGAAACGATCGACGAACTGGTCGACGAACCACTGACCCCGCGGCAGGAGGAGGTCGTCGAGCGACTCGCGTCGGCCGGCGGCACGCTGACCGCCGGGCTCAGCGGCGCCCTCGCCGCCCAGAGCGGTCGCAGCGTCGACGACGTGCTCTCGGGCGCGGCCCGCAGTGTCGTCTGGCAGCAGCGGCTCGCGGACGAGCGTGAGGACGCCGGCGCACAGCAGCGCGACCCGCAGAACGAGAACGGGCGCGACGAGGGCTGATCCCCCGTCGCGCCCGCTGCAGGCACCCGCTCGGTTACTCGGCCGGCTCGACCTGGGGCACCGGCTGCTCGCGCACGACGGCGCGGGCAGCGGCCTGCCCTGTCGTGGTGCTCTTCACGATGTCGCTCAGCGTGAACCCGGCGGTGGCACCGAGCAACGCATCGACCTCGCTGAACTGACTGACGACACTCTTCGACAGCGCACCGGCGCCGTCGGAGGACACCACGGTGAGCGTGTCGATGTTGCTCATTGGTGCGGCGAGCTCGCGGGCGATGCTCGGCAGCGTCTCGATCGCCTTGACCCGGAGGACGGCCTCGGAGTGCTGCGCGAGCGCGTCGGCCTGCGCCTTGGTCGCGTCGGCCTCGGCCTGACCCTTCGCACGGATCGCGTCGGCGGCAGCTTCACCCTCGGCGCGTGAGGCGTCGGCGGCGAGCTTGCGGGCGTCCGCCTCGGCCTTCGCCTCGGCCGCGACGGCCTCTGCGGAGATCCGGCGGGCCTCGGCCTGGGCGCGTGCGGTCTCGACCTGGGCTCCAGCAGCGGCTTCGGCTTCGACGCGCGTCTTGCGCGCCTGGGCCTCGGCGACGGCGGAGACCTCGGAATCGAGCTCGGCACGGCGCAGCTCGGCACGCTTCTGCGCGGTGATCTGCTCCTGCTCGACGACGCCCTGCGCCGCACGGGCCTGGGCGAGCGGCCCGGCGGCAGCGGCTTCGGCGGAAGCGCGGTCGGCGTCGAGCTGCAGCGCCGCACGACGGATAGCCAGGGTGTTCTCGGCCTCGGCGATCGCCTGGTCGGCGGTCGCGCGGGCTTCTCGCGCTTCACGGTCGGCCTGGGCTTCGGCGTTCTCGGCCTCGAGTCGCACGCGTGCACGCTCGGCACGGCCCAGGTCGCTGATGTACTCGTTGCGGTCCGAGATGCCCTTGATCTCGAACGAGTCGACGTCGAGCCCCTGACTGTGCAGGGCGTCCTTCGCGACGTCGAGCACGGCGACGGTGAGCTGGTCGCGCTTGCGGATGATGGTCGACACGTCGGTCGCACCGATCGAGGCGCGGAGCGAACCGGACAGGACCTCGCGCGCGAAGTCGTCGATCTTCTTCTCCTGCCCGAGGAACCGCTGCGCGGCCGCCCGGATCGAGGCGTCGGTCTCGCCGACCTTGACGAGCGCGACGGCCTCGACGTCGATGGTGACACCGCGGGAGTCCTGCGCGTTGACGTTGATGTCGATCGCACGCGAGCTGAGCGACAGCTTCGCGACCTTCTCGAAGAAGGGGCGGACGAGCACGCCGGCGCCGAGCACGACCTTGATGCCGGACTCGACGGTCTCGGTGCCGTCGGCGTTCTTGACCTTGCGGGAGCGCTTGCCGGTGATGATGAGCGCTTCGTCGGCACCGGCGTTGCGGTACACGACCTTCGCGTAGATCAGCGCGATCACGGCGAGGACGATGATCCCCACGATGATCAGCGGGACGGCTCCGAGCGCGAACAGGACTTCCATGACTCCCCCTCCGGACCAGGCGGCAGCCTGGATTCCGCATCTGTTGTTCCGTTGGCTCCCATCCTAGGAGCGCACGCGGACAGCCGGAGCGCGCTGTGGAGAGATGGGGACAACAGACCGGAGGCTCGGTGCAGGATCACCTGCACCGCACCTCCGGACCGGGGTTGCGTCAGCGACTACGCGCCCGCACGCCACCACTCGTCGAAGGGCGTCGCCGGCACCTGACGCTTGTGCTCCGTCGCGCGGTAGCGCGACTCGATGGCCTCGGCGACCTCGACCGGCACGTCGTGTCCCTGCAGGTAGGCGTCGATCTCGGCGTAGGTGAGCCCGAGGTTCGCCTCGTCGGTCTGCCCGGGCAGCTCGTCGAGCAGGTCGGCGGTGGGTGCCTTCTCGTACAGGCGGGCCGGTGCGCCGAGGTGCTCGAGCAGCTGCCGCCCCTGGCTCTTCGACAGCCCGGTGAGCGGGGTGAGATCGACGCCGCCGTCGCCGTACTTGGTGAAGAAGCCCGTGACGGCCTCGGCCGCGTGGTCCGTGCCGACCACCAGCAGGCCGCGCTGCCCGGCGACCGCGTACTGGGCGACCATGCGCATGCGCGCCTTGACGTTGCCCTTCACGAAGTCGCTCAGCTCGACACCCGAGGCCGCGGTGTCCTCCATGACCCCGTCGACCCCGTGCTCGATGTTCACGGTGATGCCCGGGTCGGCCGCGATGAACTGCAGGGCGAGCTGGGCGTCGTCCTCGTCGGCCTGCACCCGGTAGGGCATGCGGACGGTCGTGAACTCCGCCGGGTGACCCTCGGCGCGGAGCGACTCGACCGCGAGCTGGGTCAGGCGGCCGGCCAGGGTGGAGTCCTGCCCGCCGCTGATGGCGAGGAGGTACCCCTTCGCCCCGGTCGTCAGCAGGTAGTCGCGCAGGAACCCGACACGACGGGCGACCTCCTGCTCCGGGTCGATGGTCGGCTGGACGTTGAGGTCCGCTGCGATGGCGGCTTGGAGTTCACGCACCACCCCAGTATCACGCCGATCCGGCTCCGTGGACCGGCAGGTTCCCGAAGACGCCGATCGGATCGACCGCGAGGTCCCGGGGCGGCGGTGACCCGATCACCACCGCCCCGGGGATCCGCGACGACCCGAACGTGTCGCGGACCCGGTGAGGCGGACGCCGGTACCCGCCGACGCCCGTCCTGGTCAGGCACGACGAACTCGTCGCGCCGGGATCGCGGTGGGTCGTCCGTGGTGTGGCACGGTGCCTCCTCCTCCGACGGGGTCCGCCGCTGATCCGCCCCCGGTGGTGAGCCGAGGGATGTGTGGGCCCGCCGAACGGGCCGAAGGCGGCTGGTGAGGCCGCTTCCTGTGCAAGTTACCAGGACCCGCGCGGCACTCGATGCCCCCGTTGTGGGGTCACTGCTCGGACCGGATCCGTTGACAGTTCGATGGCTAACAGTTAGAGTCCTGATCATGCAGGCACCGGACTTCACGACACCGCTCCAGCTCATGCGGTGGATCGGATGGGCACAGCGCAAGGGCGCCGAGGAGTGGGTCCGCGAGCGCGACCTCACCCACGAGCAGTCGTTCGTGCTCGGGTACCTGCAGGAACACCCCGGCGCCATCCAACGGGACATCGCCGAGGTCACCCGCACCAGCGCGGCCAGCGTCTCGAGTCTCCTGCAGGGGCTCGAGCGGCGTGGCCTGATCGAACGACGACCGGACGCCACGAACGGGCGGACGAAGACGGTGCACGCCACCCAGGCGGGCATCGACCTCATCGCCGGGTTCACCGACGCGATGGTCGCCCTCGACGACTCCCTGCTCGCACCGCTCGACGCGGACGAGCGTGCCACCCTGCGGCGACTGCTGCAGAAGGTGACCGCGGAACTCGCGCCGCCCACCCGCTAGCCGCACCACCCGCGCCACCGCACCGACCCGCTCCACGCACCACGCGCCTCCCGGCCGGATCCGCCGGCGCGCCCTCGCGACCCCGCGCCTTCGCGATCCCGCGACCCCGCGACCCCGCGACGCCATCGGTCGCGTGCTCCCCCTGCCGTGCCGGCGTCCGTCGGCGCGCCCACCGTCATGCCCGGAAGGGAACCGTCATGTCCTCCACCACCTCCGCTGCGGCGACGAACCGCTGGTACCTCTCCGCTGCCCCGATCGCCCGAGCCCTGGTGCACCTGTGCGTGCCGATGGCCGCCGCGATGGTCGTCAGCGCCCTGTACAACGTCATCAACGCGGGCTTCATCGGCGCCCAGCACGACACGTCCCTGCTCGCCGCGATCACCTTCGGCACGCCACTGCTCGGCCTCGTGATGGCCGTGGGCGGGGTGTTCGGCGTCGGCGGCAGCGCGTTGATGTCCCGGTTGCTCGGAGCATCGGAACACGACCCCGACAAGGCGCGGGACATCAAGCACGTCGCCTCGTTCGCACTGTGGGGCGCGGTCGTGACCGGCGCCGTGCTCGGCGTCGTCGGACTCCTGCTGCTCCGCCCGCTCGTCACCGTCCTCGGTGCCGACGCGGCAGCGGTCCCCGCCACGAGCGAGTACGTCGCCGTGATGCTCGCGTTCGTCCCCGTCCTCGCCGCGTCCTTCGCGCTCGAGCAGATCGTCCGCTCCGAGGGCGCCGCGAGGCAGGCGATGATCGGCCTGGTCCTGTCCACGGTCGGCAACCTGGTGTTCGACGTCCTGTTCATCCTGGGGCTGCACTGGGGTGTCGGCGGCGCAGCACTCGCGGTGGGCCTGGCCAACGTGGTCTCGATCGCCTACTGGGTGACCTGGCTGCAGCGGAACAGCGAGAACGTCAGCTTCGCCCCGAAGTGGTTCACCCTGCGTGCGGACGTCCTGAAGCCCGTGTTCGGGATCGGCGTCGGCGAGTTGCTGCAGTCCGCGTTCCTCATCGTCACGACACTCGTCCTCAACAACCTCGCCGCCGCCTACGGTGACGACCCGCTGGCAGCGATGGGCGTCGCGGTCCGCATCGCCCAGGTGCCGGAGTTCCTGGTGATGGGCGTGACCATCGGCGTGCTGCCGTTGCTGGCCTACGCGTTCGGCGCGGGTGACGCCGATCGACTCCGCTCCGGCCTGCGCGCCGCGGCCCTCACCGTCGGCGGCATCGTGCTCGTCTTCTCCGGCACCGTGTTCGTGTTCCGCGAGCAGGTCTTCACCATCTTCTCCGGTGACCACTCGGTGCTCGCGATCGGCATGACGATCCTGACGGCACAGCTCGTCGCCGCCGTCGTCAACGGGTTCACGGGACTGCTCACCTCGCTGTTCCAGGCGACCGGGATGGTCATGCCCGCGATGGTGCTGTCGATGGCGCAGGGCGTGCTGTTCATCCCGATCGTAATCGCCGGCAACGTGTGGTTCGGGCTCGCCGGGATCATCTGGGCACTCACCGTCACCGAGGGCATCGTGTTCGTCGCCGCCGTCGTCCTCTGGCTGGCGACGCGGGGCCGCATCGCCCGAGGCCTGGCCGAGGGCAGCGCGGCACGCGCCGACGCCGCGCTGGAGGCCGCCCCCGTGGCGTGAGGCGCGTTGCCCCCGGCGTCACGCACCGCGTGCGGACGGGAGGCCCGGTGCGGTCCGGCACCGGGCCTCCCGTCCGTTGCGTGGTCGCGTGACGTGCGCCGCGTGCGCTTCGTGAGCAGGAACGGTCGGGCGCGCGCGTGCGACCCGACCTCTTCTGCTCACGAAGTGCGCGGCCCGCGCGCGCTACGCGCTGCGACCGCGCCGCAGCAGCAGCACGACGACCGCACCGGCCACCAGGACGGCTCCGGCGCCGAGGCCGATCCACACGCCCGGCGCGATGCCCGGCGGCGTCGACGGAGCACCGTCCGAAGCTCCGGTGGCCGTCGCGGTGGCACTCGGCGTCGGCGCACCGCTCGCCGCCGTCGGGGTCGGGGTGGCACTCGCGCTCGGGGTGGACACCGGCGCAGCGGCCCGGTACTCGAACGCGAGCCTGCCCTCGATCGGGTGGCCGTCCGGCGACACGTACCGCCAGAGCACCGTGTAGCTGCCCCGGTCGAGGTCGACCGCGCGGCGCATGGTCGTCCCGGAGACCGTCACGTCTCCCGTGGCGACGTCGGCGCCGGAGGCGTCCGTCACCTGGATCCGGAGTCCGGCGTCGAGGCCGGCGAGCGGCGCCTCGGAGAAGGTCAGGTCGACGGACTCGAGCGGTCCCGTGACGACCGCCCCGTCAGCCGGGGTACTGCTGGTCAGGGCCGAGTGGGCCGACGCGGGCTGGACGCCGACGAGCGTCAGCAGTCCCGCCGCGACGATCGCCAGTGCCGCCGCGGCGGTTCGGGCTGTGCGCATGCGCAGACTCTACCGACGGTCGAGCGGCAGCCCGCTGGGGGTCAGAGCTGCTCGCCGAGGAAGTCCGCGTAGGTGGGCTCGTAGCGCGCTTCGCTGAAGCTGACGAGCTGGTGGCCGGTTCCTTCGAGCCGTTCGGCAACGAGGGCGGCGAGGTCTTCGGGGGAACGGAGGCCGTGGCGGTGCCAGGCGTTCTGGATGGTGGCGGTCATGACGACCAGCCCTTCGTTCGAGATGATGCGCATCTCGGATCCGCCCGGGTCGACCCGCTGTGCCAGACCTCACAGATCGTGAGGAGCATCGTGACGACGAGTCCCTGATGACTGACCCGGTACCTCCACGCTAGGTGTTGGGAGGCGTCGCGTCGAACGCAGTGCGCTTCTCGGCCGACCGGCCGACCGGCCGACCGCGGACGACGGACGGGAGGCCCGGTGCCAGCTGGCACCGGGCCTCCCGTCATCAGGGGGGCGCGCCCAGGGCGCGGGTCCGCTCGATCAGTCGGTGCCGGAGTCGAAGGCCGCGCCCTCGGAGGCGAGGTCCGTGCGACGACCCATCGCGTCCTCGGCGTCGGAGGCGACGATCGCGCCGCCGAGGATCTCCTCGGCCTCGCCCGCCTCGAGCTCGCCGACGAGCTCGGCCGTCGCGCCACCGATGAGGCCGGCGGCGGCGTACTGCTCGAGCCGCGAACGGGAGTCCGCGATGTCGAGGTTGCGCATCGTGAGCTGGCCGATGCGGTCGTCCGGGCCGAACGCGGCGTCGCCGACGCGCTCCATCGACAGCTTGTCCGGGTGGTACGACAGCGCGGGGCCTGTGGTGTCGAGGATCGTGTAGTCGTCACCGCGACGCAGGCGCAGCGTGACCTCGCCGGTGACGGCGGACGCGACCCAGCGCTGCAGCGACTCGCGGAGCATGAGCGACTGCGGGTCGAGCCAGCGGCCCTCGTACATCAGGCGACCGAGACGGCGGCCCTCGTTGTGGTACGAGGCGACCGTGTCCTCGTTGTGGATCGCGTTGAGCAGGCGCTCGTAGGCGATGTGCAACAGCGCCATGCCCGGAGCCTCGTAGATGCCGCGGCTCTTCGCCTCGATGATGCGGTTCTCGATCTGGTCGGAGGCACCCAGGCCGTGCCGGCCACCGATGGCGTTCGCCTCGTAGACCAGGGCGACCGCGTCGGTGTACTCGACGCCGTTGATCGCGACGGGGCGACCGGCCTCGAACCGGACGCTGACGATCTCGGTCGCGACCTCGACGTCGTCACGCCAGGCGGCGACGCCCATGATGGGCTCGACGATGTCCAGGCCGCTCGACAGCTCTTCGAGGCTCTTCGCCTCGTGCGTCGCGCCCCAGATGTTCGCGTCGGTCGAGTACGCCTTCTCGGTGGAGTCGCGGTACGGGAACCCGCGGGCGACGAGCCACTCGCTCATCTCCTTGCGGCCACCGAGCTCCTCGACGAACTCGGAATCGAGCCACGGCTTGTAGACGCGCAGGCGCGGGTTGGCCATGAGGCCGTAGCGGTAGAACCGCTCGATGTCGTTGCCCTTGTAGGTGGAGCCGTCGCCCCAGATGTCGACGCCGTCTTCCTTCATGGCGCGGACGAGCATCGTGCCCGTCACCGCGCGGCCGAGCGGCGTCGTGTTGAAGTACGTCTTGCCGCCGGAGCGGATGTGGAACGCACCGGTCTGCAGTGCGACCAGGCCCTCTTCGACCAGGGCGCTCTTCGCGTCGACCAGTCGGGCGATCTCCGCGCCGTACTCGTGGGCGCGGCTCGGGACGGCGTCGATGTCCGGCTCGTCGTACTGGCCGATGTCCGCCGTGTACGTGCAGGGGATCGCTCCCTTCTCGCGCATCCAGGCAACGGCGCAGGAGGTGTCGAGACCCCCTGAGAACGCGATGCCGACTCGTTCGCCGACGGGGAGACTGCTCAGGACCTTGGACACGGGGTCAATCGTACGGGGCCAGCAGGCTCCACTACCGTCCGGGGCGACGGTTGTGGAGAACTTGCCGCACAGAACCGGAACCGATCCTGGGCGACCGGACAATACAGGGCATGAACCAGATCACGGGGGACCGGTCCGACTGGGCCCTGGGCGTCGCCGGGGACGGCCGTGCGGTCGGTCGCCTCTTCGACCGGCACGCGGCGCGACTGCGTCGTCACGTCCGAGCGCTCGTCCCGACTCCGGACGACGCCGACGACGTGGTCGCCGTGGTGTTCCTCGAAGCCTGGCGGAAGCGGGACCGCGTCCGTTTCGTCGACGACTCGATGCTGCCGTGGCTCCTCGTCACGGCGACCAACACGGCGCACAACCTGACGCGGTCGTCTCGGCGCCACCGTTCGTTCCTCGGCAGGTTCCCGGTCGACGGTCCGGCACCCGACCCAGCGGACTCCTTCACCGACGCAGAGGCGGTGACCGCGCTCCGTGGTCTTCCGATCGCGGACCAGCGGGTCCTGTCCCTCTGCGTGCTCGAGGGGTTGAGCGAGCGTGAGGCCGCGACCGTCCTCGGCGTCCCGCCCGGCACCGTCAAGTCCCGGCTCCACCGTGCGAAGGCGCGGCTCCACAAGCAGTACTCGGCGACAGCGGAACCCCTCGGAGGCACACTGTGAACCACGACCAGATCTCCCCTCGTCTCGCAGCGATGCGCGACGCACTCGTCGCAGAGGTCGACGCGACCAGCGCCACCGGAGCGCCGCTCCGTCGACGTCGCCGACCGACCCGGGGCACGGTCCTCACGATCACGGCGGCGTTCCTGGCGGGATCGGCCGTCGCGGGCGGGATCACCGCGGCTGCCCTCCCGTCGAACGACCTGGACACCCCACTGGAGAGCGCCCTTGCGACCTCGACGCGCTACATGGTCGAGGATGCCAACCACGCCACGATCCTCGGGACTCCGGCCTTCGCGGTCACGCAGGGCGACGGCTCGTTCTCGCTCGGTGCCCGCCCCGCGGACGCCGACCGTGTGACGCTCACGTGGAAGTGCCTCGACCCAGGGACCTTCACCGTGGCCGTCGACGGGACGACCATCGACGGGCCCACCCGGTGCACCCCCGGCACGACCGGTGGGGTGAGCACGGCCGGTGAGCATTGGAAACTGTCCCCTGCGACCGGTTCCGGACACTCGGCGGCGACCATCAGCGTGACGGGCGGCGGCTCCGCCCGCTACGCCGTCTGGGCCTCGTGGGTCGAGTCTGCGCCGATCGCAGAACCCTCTGCCCAGCAGCGAGCCGAGCTCCGGGACGACCTGATCACCCTCGACGAGTACCGCGCGGCCTTCAACCGGCTCGAGGCTTGTCTCACGCAGGCGGGACACCCGATGGACGACGTCCCGCTCTCGTGGTTCGCGAACGGGTCCTGGACGAGCCGACCGGTGGGCACGGGCCCCTGGTACCTGTACTCGACGCCGGCCGAGGGCCTCGAGGTGTTCGACACCCAGTGCTACCCGCGGGAGTTCGGCCAGGTCGACGCGCTCTGGCAGGCGGAACACCCCATGCCGGAGGACCCGCCGGCCCAGCCGGTTGGATGATGCACCACGGCGCGGAGACTCCTGCGACCGAGGAAGGGAACGAGGTGACCACCGAAGCCTTCGACGTCCGGACGAATCGCAGCGACTCTCGGTCTTCGCCACCATGCTGGCCGCTGCTCGGGACCTGCCCGACCACGAACGACCCGAGACACTGGAATCCTGCTGGTGCCCCTGGAGGGACTCGAACCCCCAACCGTTTCCTTAGGACGGAACTGCTCTTCCATTGAGCTACAGAGGCTGGCCCGTCCACTCTAGCGGCGGAAGCCCTGCAGGAACGCGTGCAGTTCGTCGACGAACAGGTCGGGCTGCTCGAACGGCGCGAAGTGCCCACCGCGGTCGAGTTCGTGGTGGAACACGAGGTTCGTGGTGCGCTCGAGCCACTCCCGCGGCGCCCGCACGATGTCGCCGGGGAAGATCGAGAACCCGGACGGCACCTCGACCCGTCGCTCCAGCTGCTCTGCCGGGATCGCCGCGTTCGCGTGGTACATCCGCATCGCCGACCCGATCGTGGCGGTCGCCCAGTACTCGGTCAGCAGCGCCAGGACCTCGTCGCGCGTGTAGACCGACCACAGGTCCCCGTCGCAGTCGCTCCACGCCCGGAGCTTCTCG
Organism: Curtobacterium sp. MCBD17_026; assembly: GCF_003234895.2. Lineage (NCBI taxonomy): Bacteria > Bacillati > Actinomycetota > Actinomycetes > Micrococcales > Microbacteriaceae > Curtobacterium > Curtobacterium sp. MCBD17_026. The sequence continues at coordinate 3,140,913 of NZ_CP126281.1, forward strand.
ACGATCCAGGCGGCGAGCCCCGCGGGCGAGTCGTTCAGCCCGACGGCGGCGGTCTGCGGCTTCGTCCGGTGCAGCATCGCGTAGGCACCCTCGGCGGTGCGCCACCGATCGGTCGCGGCGACGAACTCCCGCTCGGCCGCGGACAACGTCGACGCATCCAGCCCTGGCCAGGCGAGCCCGCCGTCGATGCGGTGCACGGCGACGACCCGGTCGGGGTGGTCGAGCGCCAGGTACCGGGCGACGTGCGTGCCGATGTCGCCACCGGACACCGCGAACCGCTCGTACCCGAGGTCCGTCATCAGCGTCGCCCACATGCCGGCCACCTGCCGGGCGTCGAGCACCTGCGGCGGTGCATCCGAGAAACCGTAGCCCGGCATGTCCGGCACGACGACGTCGTACCCGGCGTCGACGAGCATCGGCAGCACCTTGCGGTACCGCCACCCGGAGTCCGGCCAGCCGTGCGCGAGCAGGACCGGCAGGGCGTCGGGCCGCGGAGCGCGGGCGTGCAGGACGTGGATCCCGATGCCGTCGACGACGACACGGCGCGAGGGCAGCGCGGCGAGCTCGGCACGGTGCGCGTCGAAGTCGAACCCGTCGGCCCAGTACTCGACGAGCGGGCGCAGGACGTCGAGGTCCACGCCGAGCGTCCAGCCGACCCCGGCGGGGGCGTCCGGCCAGCGCGTGGCACGCAGCCGAGCGCGCAGGTCGTCGATGGTCGCGTCGTCGATGTGCGGTGTCTCGCCCATGTCGGCGACGCTAGTCAGCGCCACCGACAGGCGGACTGGAGGCCCGTGACGGCGTCACCACGGGCCTCCAGTCCGTCACATGCTGTGGAGCAACGGTCGGGTCGGCCTGATCGGCCCGACCATTGCCGAACACGAAACGCGGCGGCGGCCGCTACGCGGCCACGAGGTACTCGTCCCACTCCGCCTGCGGACGCTCGATGCCGCGCACGACCCACGAGGATCCGTGCGGCACCTTCGGCGGGAACCGGAGGCGCCACCCCATCTCCTGCGGGGTGCGGTCGCCCTTGGTGTTGTTGCAGGCCAGGCAGCAGGCGACGAGGTTCTCCCAGGAGTCCTGCCCACCGCGCGACCGCGGCTGCACGTGGTCGATGGTGGTGGCGTGCCGGCCGCAGTAGGCACAGTGGTTGCCGTCCCGACGCAGCACGCCGCGACGGGACACCGGCACGAGCCTGGAGTGCGGGATGCGCACGTAGCGGGTGAGGATGATGACGGACGGACGGTCGTAGCTCGACGTCGACCCGGTGACCGGGTGTTCGACGTCGGCGGCGACGATGGCGGCCTTCTGGTTCATGACCAGCACGAGGGCTCGTCGGAACGAGATCACCGCGAGGGGCTCGTAACCGGCGTTGAGGACGAGAGTGCGCATGGGTTCCCTTCCGACGTGCCTGGACGGCTTCCAGGCGCTGCGGGTGCGTCGGACCGACGACGCGAACGGGTGAGGACGACCTGTTCACACCCCTGGAACCACGAAGAGCACCACCCGGATGGGCAGTGCTCTCGTCATGCAGGGGCGTGCTCGTGCACGCAGGCTGTGCTCGACCATATGTCGACGCGCGCGCGCCGACCCATGGTGCGGGTCGTGCGGAACATCGACATGAGGGTCTCCTGTTCGCGCCGGTGCGGACCGGTGCAGCGTCAGGTTAACCCAGAAACCGGCCCGGCACGAGGGTGCGCGGGCCGGTTCCGGTGAAGTTCACACGCCGGAAGGGCAGTGGTCGTCAGATGCCGAACCGGACGATGTGGTAGTCGCTGGTCCAGATCGGACGGATCTGCACGGAGCCACCGGGCTTCGGGGCGTCCATGATCATGCCGTTCCCCATGTAGAAGCCGTCGTGCGCCTCGTTGTTGAAGATGACGACGTCACCGGGCTGCGCCTCGGACTCGGGGATCGTGGTGCCGGCCTGGTCCTGCAGCGGCACCGAGTGCGCGAGGTTGATGCCGTACTGGGCGTACACGAACATGATGTAGCCCGAGCAGTCGAAGCCCGACGGGTCCGCGCCACCGAAGACGTACGGGGTGCCGATGTACTGCTTGGCGGTGGCGACCACGGCCGGCAGCGAGAACGGGGTGTCGGCGGCGGACGAGCTGGCCGCGTACTCGGCGGCGGTGGGCCCGGTGTACGAGGAGTACTGCTTCGCGGTCGCGGCGCGGGCGGTCTGGGTCTGCTCGGCCTGCTCGGCGGCTTCCTTCGCTGCGGCGGCCTGGTCGGCGGCGGCCTGCTTGGCGGCCTTCTCGGCGTCGAGCGTCGCGGTGGAGGTCGCGCCGTAGCCGTCACGGCTCGTGTCGGCCAGTGCCACGGCGTCGGAGACCGACAGCTCCTGGCTCTGCGTGGCACGGGCCTGCCGCTGGGCGTCGGCGACGGCGGTCGAGTTGGTGGAGGTCGTCGCGGCGAAGGCCGGGGCGACGGCGACGGTTCCGAACATGCCGGCGGCCACGGTGAGGACGACCGGCGCGAGGAACTTGCGCTTGCGCGACGACGAGCTGGCCTTGGCGGTGTTCGCTGCGGCCGCGGCCTGCGCGGCACGACGACCACCGGGCAGCGGGGCGGAGCGCACCGGCACGACCTTGCGGACCGGGCGGCCCTCGGCCTCGCGCACGGCCCGCCGGGTGAGCGGGGCGGTGGTGGCGTTCTCGGTGTTCGTCGGGTTCGCGGGCGTCTGGTCGTCCGCGGCGGTACCGGTCTGCGTCAAGAGGTGGGTCTCCAACGTCTCGTCATCACGCCGCCGTGGGTGTCCGGCGGTGTGCAACCCCATCCGTTCGTCATCGTTTCCGATCGAGGCAGGAGACGGGTTCGAGACGTCCTGCCACGGGTCTCCGGCTCAGGGGCAGCGCGGCGACTCGGACGAGTGTACGGAGGCGTCGTTACCGTGTCGAGACCAAACGCCCCGTGGGTAACGAAACGGTAAAGACTCTCAGGGACGACCAGGAACGGTCAGTCCCGCTCGATGTAGACGTGCTGCGCGACCTCGATGGGCAGCTCGATGCCCGAGTCCTCGCCCTCGACGCGGACCGCGACGTAGGCACCCGCGCGCTGCACGCTCGCCATGCGCCCGGGCATAACCCCGGCGGTGCGGAGCTGGTGCAGGAGCTCCGGCTCGAACTGCACCGGCTCGCCCAGGCGTCGGACGACCCCGGTCGTGACGGCGTCGGTGCCCTCGGTCGCGGCGACGATGTTCTGGACGCCGTCGAGGAACCCGGCGGCCGCGGGGCCTCCGATCTCGGCCAGTCCGGGGATCGGGTTGCCGTAGGGCGACTCGGTCGGGTTGCCGAGCATCTCGAGCAGGCGGACCTCGACCTGCTCGCTCATGACGTGCTCCCACCGGCAGGCCTCGTCGTGCACGAAGGCCCAGTCGAGCCCGATGACGTCGGCCAGCAGGCGTTCGGCCAGACGGTGCTTGCGCATCACGTGGGTGGCGCGGGAACGACCTTCGTCGGTGAGCTCCAGGTGGCGGTCACCGGAGACGACGACCAGGCCGTCGCGCTCCATGCGGGCGATGGTCTGTGAGACCGTCGGGCCCGAGTGTCCGAGGCGCTCGGAGATGCGCGCGCGCAGCGGCACGATCGCCTCTTCCTCGAGGTCGAGGATGGTGCGAAGGTACATCTCCGTGGTGTCGACGAGATCGGTCACGGTCCGCCTCTCATGTCTGGGCCCAGCGCCGACCACACTACTTGTTCGCACCGACGAACACCGACCGGCGCCCGGACGCACGTGAGAACGGGTCATCCGACGCGGTGGACGAGCGGGCCGAACCCTCCCCGTCCGGCCGGTACACGGGCTCGGGCAGGCGGATCGTCGTCGTTAGGATCGGTGCATGGCAGACATCGTCATCCCGGCCGAACTCCTCCCCACCGACGGTCGCTTCGGCTGCGGACCGTCGAAGATCCGCGGCGCACAGCTCGAGTCCCTCGTGACGCGCGGCGCCACGATCCTCGGCACCTCGCACCGCCAGAAGCCCGTCAAGGACCTGGTCGGCAGCGTCCGCTCCGGCCTCGCCGACCTGTTCCAGATCCCCGAGGGCTACGAGGTCGTCCTCGGCAACGGCGGCTCGACCGCGTTCTGGGACGCCGCCGCGTTCGGCCTCATCGAGCGCCGTGCCGAGAACCTGTCCTTCGGCGAGTTCGGGTCGAAGTTCGCCAAGGCCGCAGCGGCCCCGTGGCTCGAGGCCCCGCACGTCGTCGAGGCACCGGGCGGCTCCCTCGCCGCACTCGAGCCGGTGGAGGGCGTGGACGTCTACGCCTACCCGCACAACGAGACCTCGACCGGCGTCATGGCCCCGGTCGTCCGCGCGACCGGTGACGCCGGCGCCCTCACCGTCGTCGACGCGACCAGCGCCGCCGGTGGTGCCCTGTTCGACGTCAGCGCCACCGACGTCTACTACTTCGCCCCGCAGAAGAACTTCGCCTCGGACGGCGGGCTCTGGCTCGCGCTGCTCTCCCCCGCCGCGATCGAGCGGATCGAGCGCATCGCCGCCTCCGACCGGTACATCCCGGAGTTCCTGTCGCTCAAGAACGCCGTCGACAACTCGCGCCTGAACCAGACCCTGAACACCCCGGCGATCTCCACGCTGCTGCTCCTCGACGAGCAGGTGCGGTGGATGAACGAGTCCGGGGGCCTGGCGTGGGCGGACCTGCGAACCAAGACCTCGTCGTCGACGATCTACGACTGGGCCGAGGCCAGCGACTGGGCGACCCCGTTCGTCACCGACCCTGCCGCTCGCTCCCAGGTCGTCGCCACGATCGACCTCGACGACTCGATCGACGCCAAGGCCGTGGCCGCGACCCTGCGCGCGAACGGCATCGTCGACACCGAGCCGTACCGGAAGCTCGGCCGCAACCAGCTGCGCGTCGCGACGTTCACCGCGATCGACCCGGACGACGTCGCGAAGCTCGTGCGCGCGATCGACTTCACGATCGACGCCCTGCGCTGACGTCGGGGACACCCGCCGGAACGAGGACGGGCCCGGCACCACCGGATCGGTGGTGCCGGGCCCGTTCGTCGGTCCGGGTGGGTCAGGCGCGGTGGAAGCCCGGGTCGGCCTCGCCGGCGTCGAGCTGGTCGACCTCGAGATCGGCGTCCGGCTCGAACGGCTGCACGCGGCGGGCACGGCGACGACGGGGCGGTTGCGGGGCCTCGTCCTCGGTGTCGGTGTCGGTGTCGGTGTCGCTCACATCGGCGAGCGCATCGACGTCCACACCCTCGATGTCGTCGTCGTCCGACTCGTCGAGGTCGTCCTCGTCGGCGTCGAACTCGTCGTCATCGTCGTCGTCCGACTCGTCGTCGTCCTCGTCGTCCTCGTCGTCATCCGAGTCGTCGTAGTCGTCGTCCTCGTCCGAGTCCTCGTCGTCCGACTCGTCGTCGTCTTCGTCGTCTTCGTCGTCTTCGTCGTCTTCCGACTCGTCGTCGTAGTCCTCGTCGTCGGAGTCCTCGTCCGACGCGTCCTCGGCACCGTCCGCACCCTCGTGCTCCTGCGCGGCCCGGTACTCGGCCAGTCGCTCGGACCACGGCACCCACTCGGGCGCCACGAGCGAGCCGTCCCCGGGCATCAGCTCGACCTCGAGCACGGTCGGCTCGTCGTCGCCGACCTTGGCGACGCTGACGGTCCACCGCCACCCGGGGTAGCCGGGCAGCCGGTTGGCGAACAGGACGGACACGACGCCGTCCCCTTCGTCCACCGTGCCGACGGGCGCGCCGACGGTCGACTCCGGGGTGACCTCGAGCAACGCCTCGCGCGCCAGGTCGGTGTAGTCGATGGACGCTGCGTCGATGGACGCTGCGTCGATGGACGCCGCGTCGGGAGCCGTCTCGGCCCCTGCTGTCTCGGACTCGGTCATGGGGTCACGCCTCCAACTGGTCTGCGACGTGCCGCAGGATGGCGGCGATGCGATCGCCGTTCTTCGGGTAGCGGCCGTGGCGGAGGTCTCCGCTGATCCGGTCGAGTTCCTTCACCAGGTCCTCGACGATCACGGCCATGTCGTCCGCGGAGCGACGGGTCATCCGCGACAGCGACGGCTGGGGCTCGAGCAGCCGCACGGACAACGCCTGCGACCCCTTCTTGCCCTGGACGACGCCGTACTCCAGCCGCGTGCCGGCCTTGACGGTCACGACGCCGTCGGGCAGCGAGGACGCGTGCAGGAACACCTGGTCGCCGTCGTCTCCGGTGATGAAGCCGAAGCCCTTGTCGTCGTCGTAGAACTTGACCTTGCCGGTGGGCATGCGTGGACTCCTCGAGGTCGTGGTACGGCCGTGGTGCGTCGGATATCCTGGGTCGATGGCCAAGCCGACCCGATCAACCGGGAACCCGCAGGACTCCGCAGAACCCCCGGTGACGTTCAATCGTACCGAACGCGCTCTGGCGTTCATGATCGGTGGGATCATCATCCTCGGCTTGCTCTGCTTCGTCGCGATGATCATCATGTGGCTCACCGCGCCTGCCGCCCAGGGTGCGATGCCGTGGCCGGTGGTCATGGCGATCCCGCTGTTCGGCTTCCCGATCGCCATGGTGCTGGTCTTCACGCTCCTCGGCATCACCTGGACACGTCGCGCACGAGCGAACCGGACGGCTCGCTGACGTCCGCCCCGGACGCTGGCACCGGACGATGACGACCACCGCCGACCTCGCCGCCCGACTCCGGGCGATGCCGGACGACGCACTCGAGCGCCTCGTCGCGGCGAGGCGACTCCCCACCGCTGCACTCGCCGAGACCGGCCCGCAGCGCATCACCGACTTCTTCGACCTGGCCGAGGCGCTCCGCAGCGACGACGCCGTGGACGCCGCCGTCGAGCACCTGCCGCGCGCGACGATCCTCGCGCTGCGGGACGGCGGCGCCGTCGACGCGCTCGGCCCCGCGATCGAACTCGGCCTCGCCGACGAGGACGGCGCGGTCGACGACGCGGTCGCCGCACGCGTGGCCGCCCACCCCGACCTCACCTCGCTCGACGAGCAGCCTGGAGGCCCGGAGCAGGTCCGCCCCGTTGCTCCCGCCCTCGACGCCGCGGCGCTCGAGCGTGCGCGCACCACCGGCGCGGAGCAGGCGTTCGCCACGATGACCGTGCTCGCCGAGCTGCTGCGGGCGGTCGACGCCGGCGCGGTCCGCGAACTCGTCAAGGGCGGGATCGGCATGCCGCTCGCCCGCACCCTCGCCGAGCGCATCGGCACCGACGCCGAGCTCGTCGCCGGCCGCCTGGCCCTGCTCGACGACATCGGGTTCGCCGACCCCGACACCGGACGCTGGATCGTGACCGACGCCGGGCACGCCTGGTTGCTCGCCGGCTGGCCCGAGCGCTGGATGTCACTGGTGGCGGCGTGGTCGGACACGCTCCCGCCCGCCGTGCACCAGGTGCTCGAGCTGGCCGACGGGGACCTGCGCGACCTCGTGCCGCTCGGGCGTTGGGCGTACCCGGCGGGGTCCCGCTGGCTCGACGCCCTGCTGCTCGACGTCGCCGGCACCGCGGCGTCGCTCGGCCTGGCGGTCGACGGCATCGTCACGAGCACCGGCCGGGCGCTCCTCGACGGAGACGCCGAGCAGGCCGCCGACGACCTGCCGGGCACCGTCGAGCGGGTCTACCTGCAGCACGACCTCACCGTCATCGCACCGGGGCCGCTCGCGCCGGTGGACGACGACGCCCTGCGCACCGTCGCCGTCCTCGAGGCACCGGGGCTCGCGGCGCGCTACCGCATCTCCGAGGACACCCTGCGCGCGGCGTTCCGGGCCGGGCACTCCCGCGACGACCTGCTGTCCCTGCTCGGACGGCTGTCGGCCACCGGGATCCCGCAGCCCCTCGCCTACCTGATCGACCAGGTGGCCGGACGCGACGGCAGCATCGTCGTCGACCGGGGGCCGGGCGGCGTCGGGACCGAGGTCCGCGGCACCGCCGACCAGCTGGACCTCGTCGGGGTGGACGCCGAGCTCCGGCAGCTCGCGTGGGAGCGGCCCGACCTGACGACACTGACCACGCGCTACCCGCCGCACGTCGTGCACACCGCACTCGAGGACCAGCGCTACCCGGCCGTCCTGACGACCGCAGCCCGCCCCGAGGCGCACCACGGGCCTCCCGGCCGGCGCAGCCCCACCGGGCGCTCGCCGGAACAGTCGGCGCACGCACTCGTCGAACGGCTCCGCCTGACGACGCAGCGCGGCGACGCGGAGCCGGAGCAGGAGTGGCTCGGTCGGCAGATCGACCTGGCCGTGCGCGGACGCACGCCGATCCGCGTGACCGTCCGGATGCCGGACGGCTCGGAGCGGCCGTTCTCGATCGTGCCGACCTCGGTCGCGGCCGGACGCGTCCGCGGGCGGGACACGGCCGTCGACGTCGAACGCACCCTGCCGCTGTCGCTCGTCGTGTCGGTCGAGAGCGACGCGTGAGCCGCGGTCACCCGCGCGCAGGTGCCGACGGCTAGGCTGGCAGGTCATGAACGGACCGCTGATCGTGCAGAGCGACCGCACCGTGCTCCTCGAGGTCGCGCACCCCGACGCCGAGGACGCACGCCACGAGCTCGCCGCCTTCGCCGAGCTCGAACGCGCTCCCGAGCACGTGCACACCTACCGGATCACCCGCCTCGGACTCTGGAACGCGCGCGCCGCGGGCCACGACGCCGAGGCGATGATCGACACCCTGGAACGCTTCGCGAAGTTCCCCGTGCCGCAGAGCGTCACGGTCGACATCCGCGACACGGTCTCGCGCTACGGACGGCTCGTCATCCGTCGCGAGGAACGGCCCGACGCTCCCGTGATCGCGAACTCCCCCACCGAGGAACTCGAGCGGCTGCCGCTCCTGCTGCTCACCGCCGAGGACCCGTCGGTGCTGGCCGAGGTCATCCGGTCGAAGCGCATCAAGCCGTTGCTCGGTGACATGCGGTCCTCGACCGAGGTCGAGCTGCAGCCGTGGGCGCGGGGGCAGATCAAGCAGGAGCTCGTGAAGCTCGGCTGGCCGGCGGAGGACCTGGCGGGCTACACCCCTGGCCAGCCGCACCCGATCGACCTGGACACGGCCGAGTGGCACATGCGGCCGTACCAGGAGCAGGCCGTCGACACGTTCTTCGCCCAGGGCTCCGGCGTCGTCGTCCTGCCCTGTGGTGCGGGCAAGACGCTCGTCGGCGCCGGGGCGATGGCGACCGTCAAGGCGACCACGCTCATCCTCGTGACGAACACCGTCTCGGCGCGGCAGTGGCGCACCGAGCTCCTCAAGCGCACGACCCTGACGCCGGAGGACATCGGCGAGTACTCGGGCAGCGTCAAGGAGATCCGGCCGGTCACGATCGCGACCTACCAGATCCTCACCGCCCGCCGGAAGGGCGAGTACACGCACCTGTCGCTCCTCGATGCCCTCGACTGGGGCCTCATCGTCTACGACGAGGTGCACCTGCTGCCCGCGCCGGTGTTCAAGCTGACCGCGGACCTGCAGGCCCGCCGGCGCCTGGGCCTCACGGCGACGCTCGTGCGCGAGGACGGCCGCGAGGGCGACGTCTTCTCGCTCATCGGGCCGAAGCGGTACGACGCCCCGTGGAAGGAGATCGAGGCGCAGGGCTACATCTCGCCGGCCTCCTGCTACGAGGTCCGCATCGACCTGCCGCACCAGGACCGCCTGGAGTACGCGGCGTCGAGCGACGACGAGCGCTACCGGCTCGCCGCGACGTCCCCGGCCAAGACCCCGGTGGTGCGGGAACTCATCGAGAAGCACCGCGGGGAGCAGATCCTGGTGATCGGGCAGTACATCGACCAGCTCGACGAACTGGCTGCGTCGCTCGACGCCGCGGAGATCACGGGGGCGACCCCGGTCGACGAACGGGAGCGGCTGTACGACGCGTTCCGGTCCGGCGAGGTCGACGTGCTCGTCGTCTCGAAGGTCGCGAACTTCTCGATCGACCTGCCCGACGCGACCGTCGCCATCCAGGTCTCCGGCTCGTTCGGGTCGCGGCAGGAAGAAGCGCAGCGACTCGGCCGGCTCCTCCGCCCGAACAAGGACGGCCTGCCCGCGTCGTTCTACACGCTCGTGGCCCGGGACACCGTCGACCAGGACTTCGCGCAGAACCGGCAGCGGTTCCTGGCGGAGCAGGGCTACTCCTACACGATCCTGGATGCCGATCAGGTCCAGACGCCCGTGGGCTGACGCACGAACCGCTCTCAGGAAACCCCGAGGGAACAGTCAGAAGATAGGACCATGAGCGATGGCCCCAAGATCCTGATCGTCGACGACGAGCCGAACATCCGCGACCTCCTGACGACCTCGTTGCGCTTCGCCGGCTTCGCCGTGCGTGCGGTGGGCAACGGGGCACAGGCGATCTCCGCCGTGCTGGAAGAAGAGCCGGACCTCATCATCCTCGACGTGATGCTGCCCGACATGAACGGCTTCGGCGTGACCAAGCGCCTGCGTTCCTCGGGCTACACCTCGCCGATCCTGTTCCTGACGGCGAAGGACGACACCGAGGACAAGATCACCGGCCTCACCGTCGGCGGCGACGACTACGTCACCAAGCCGTTCTCGCTCGACGAGATCGTCGCCCGCATCAAGGCCATCCTCCGTCGCACCATGAACGACGAGGAAGACGCGATCATCCGCGCCGGCGAGCTCACGATGGACCAGGACACCCACGAGGTCACGATCGGCGACGCGCAGATCGAGCTCTCGCCCACCGAGTTCAAGCTGCTCCGCTACCTCATGCTCAACCCGAACCGCGTGCTGTCCAAGGCGCAGATCCTCGACCACGTGTGGGAGTACGACTTCAACGGCGACGCTGGGATCGTCGAGAGCTACATCTCGTACCTGCGCCGCAAGCTCGACCAGTACTCCGCTGAGCCGATCATCCAGACCAAGCGCGGCTTCGGGTACATGTTGAAGGCGTCCAAGGCTTCGTAGGGGCCGGAGCCCCGCGGGGCTCGACTTCACGGCGGTCGTCCGGTTTCACCGGGCGGCCGCTGTCTATCGTTGGGGCAGCATGCACACGCGAATGAACCACTGGTGGGACGGGATCTCCCTGCGCACCAAGATCACCGGGATCACGGTGCTCCTCGTCGCGCTCGGATTGCTCGTCGCCGGACTCGGCACGATGACGGTGCTGTCCACCTACCTCATGCAGCAGCTCGACAACACGGTCAAGCAGACGACCGAGCAGCTCGAGGGCCAGAACATCAGTGACGGCGAGCAGTACTGCAAGCTGTCCGTCGTGGTGTCGCAGAGCGCCTACGTCGCCGCGTACGACGCCGACGGCGACCGGATCTGCCAGACGAAGGCGTCGAGCCGACCTGACGTCCGTGAAGCCACCCTGGTCGAGGCCTCGCAGTCGAACCAGCGCATCTCGCTCTACGACAGCCAGCACAACCACGAGTGGCGCGCCCAGATCATCCCGGCGTCGCTGCAGAACCAGTCCGACGGCACCACCGAGACCGGCTACGTGCTCATCGCCGTCTCCAGTGCCGGCACCGACGAGACGATCGGCAAGTTCACCGCGATCTTCCTCGGGTTCGGTGCCTCGGTCATCCTGCTCGGCGCCATGCTCACCCGTCTGCTCGTCACCGCGACCTTCGACCCGCTGCGCGACGTCGAGGACACCGCTGCCCGGTTCGCCGCGGGTGACTTCAACCAGCGCCTCGAGGCCGACACCCCGAACACCGAGGTCGGCCGACTCAACCGCTCCCTCAACGTCATGCTCGAGCGGATCGACTCCGCGTTCGAGGACCGTGAGCGCACCATCGCCCAGATGCGCCGGTTCGTCGGGGACGCCTCGCACGAGCTCCGCACGCCGCTGGTGTCCCTGCGCGGGTACGCCGAGCTGTACCGGATGGGTGCCCTGCGCAAGGAAGAGGACGTCGCCCAGGCGATGGAGCGCATCGAGAAGGAAGCGCAGCGGATGGGCCTGCTCGTGCAGGACCTGCTGCAGCTCGCCCGCATCGACGAGTCGAAGCCGCTCGAGCTCGGCCCGGTGGACCTCGTCGCCATCGCACGTGACTCGGCGCTCGACACGATGGCCTCCAACCCCGACCGCGAGATCCAGGTCCTCGTCGAGGACTCCCTGACCGGCGAGAGCGTGCCCCAGGCCGTCCGTCCGTCGGCGTCGTCGTCCATCGGCTCCCCGGACTCCGGCGAAGCACCGCCCGTGTCGCCCACCTCGGCGAACACCACCGGGCCGATCGCGTTCTCGCGCCAGACCATCGCCCGACTCCGAGCCCGTCGCACCCGCGCCATGAACATCGACGCCGGTGCCGCGCCGACCGACGAGACCACGCCGCTGCCCACGGTCGTGCTGCCGAAGCGCCCGCCGATCGTCCTGGCGGAAGAGAACAAGATCCGCCAGATCGTCACGAACCTGATGGGCAACGCCATGCGGTTCACGGCGAACGACGACCCGATCGAGATCGGCATCGGCGTGGACGACGAGCGCGGCATGGCACACCTCGACGTGATCGACCACGGTGAGGGCATCCCGCCGCAGCTGCGCGAGAAGATCTTCCAGCGCTTCTGGCGTGCGGACACGTCCCGCGCCCGGGACACCGGCGGCTCGGGCCTCGGGCTCGCCATCGTGTCCGGCATCGTCGCGGCGCACCACGGCTCCGTCGAGGTCTTCGACACCGAGGGCGGCGGCGCCACCTTCCGCGTCTGGCTCCCCCTGCTCCCCCGCGACTTCTCCGCCTGACCCGCGCGGGCCGTACGGCCCATACGTCCCGGGTGTCCCGGGCGTCCCGGGTGTCGCGTCCCGCGGCGTCCAGGGCGTCCCGCCCCGCGGCGTCCCGGGCGGTCACAACACCCCGTTCGAGGCCGCCGAGTGGTCACGATCTGTCGTCCACGAGCTCGCTGACCGACAGTTCGTGACCGGCCGGCGACCAGCCGACGACATGTCATGACCGCCCGGCGACGAAATCTTCAGCGTGGCGATCACGGCCCTCACGCTGACCGCCGACGACTTCCGACCGCTCGGACCTCGAACGCCTGGCGGAGTCGCTCGAACAACACCGCGGGTCGGTGCGCGTCCGATGCCGTTGCGTGGATCACGAGCCAGTCGTTCACCACGAACCCGTTGTCCCGTCGTTGATCGTGTCGAAAGGTGTCGCGCTCGCGGTGGTGATCGCCGTCGTACTCCAACGCGATGCCGAACTCCGACCACGCCATGTCGACGCGGCCGAGGAACCGCCCCGCACCGTCGTGCACGTCGATGTTCAGCTCCGGCTCCGGGAACCCCGCTTCGACCACTGCCAGCCGGAGCCAGGTCTCCTGCGGCGACTCCGCCCCGGCCCGGACGAGGTCCAGCGCGCGCCGAGCAGCGAGCGCGAATCGTGTGCCGGGGCGGATCGACGCACGGAGGTCGTCCACCGTCGCCAGCCCGGCTGGTCCGACCAGGTGGTCCCCGATCGCGACCAGCGCGTCACGTGCGAGCACGCCGGCGCACTCGAACCACATCTGTGCAGGGACACTGACCAGGAACCCGCGGTGTTCGACGGTCCTCGGCCGGTCCAGGCGGTGCGCGGCCACGCCGGGCCGACGCATCCGGCAACCGTCCCTCGTGGTCGAGACGTGCACCGGCCCGACCGAGCGCACCGACTGCGGCAGTGGCGCACCCCAGATCGCGGCGGCGGTCGTGTGACTGAAGAACTGGTCGGGACGCATGACCAGGGCGACGGCGTCGATGAAGTCCACCGAGTCGATCGGGGCACGCACACCGTGGACCGGGGCTGCCAGGTCGGCGCGTCGGAGTCGTTCCGGATTGATGCCGTGCCCGACTGCATCGGCCACGCGGAAGGTGGATCGGTCGAACGGAGCAGGGAGGCGACGGGCAGCTGGCATGCCGTCATGGTCGTTGCGGGGCACCCGAGCCGACCACGCACGGTCGGAACCTGTGGAGAATGAGGTGAGCCGGGCCTCCTGTGTGGGAGAGACGACCCCAGACACGCGCAAGCCACACGCACGAGTCGGCCACGACTCCCCGCTCCTGCGCCGGCCAACGGTCACGATGCGTCGACTGGAGCGGGCCGAGCCGACGATTCGTGACCGCTCGGCGGAACTGAGCGGGGTGTTGTGACCTCCCGCCCGGCCCCACCCCGCCCGGCCCCACCGCGCCCGACCCCTCCACGCCCCGCCACCCCCGCACACGCGGAAGGGCCCCACACGCGCAGCGTGCGGGGCCCTTCCGTCAGACGGACTTAGAAGTCCATGCCACCCGTCGGGTCGCCAGCCGGAGCAGCAGGGGTGCGCTCGGGCTTCTCGGCGACGACGGCCTCGGTGGTCAGGAACAGACCGGCGATCGACGCAGCGTTCTGCAGCGCCGAGCGCGTGACCTTGGCGGGGTCGATGATGCCGGCGGCGATCAGGTCGACGTACTCGCCGGTCGCGGCGTTGAGGCCCCAACCCGACTCGAGCTCGCGGACCTTGGCGGCGACGACACCCGGCTCGAGACCGGCGTTCAGCGCGATCTGCTTGAGCGGCGCGTCGATGGCCACGCGGACGATGTTCGCACCCGTCGCCTCGTCACCCTCGAGCTCGAGGGCCTCGAGTGCGACGGCACCGGCCTGGATGAGGGCGACGCCACCACCGGCGACGATGCCCTCTTCGACGGCAGCCTTCGCGTTGCGGACGGCGTCCTCGATGCGGTGCTTGCGCTCCTTGAGCTCGACCTCGGTCGCGGCACCCGCCTTGATGACGGCGACGCCACCGGCGAGCTTCGCGAGGCGCTCCTGGAGCTTCTCGCGGTCGTAGTCGGAGTCGGTCGCCTCGATCTCGGCACGGATCTGTCGGACACGGCCGGCGATCTGCTCGGCGTCGCCGGCACCCTCGACGATCGTGGTCTCGTCCTTGGTGATGACGACCTTGCGGGCACGACCGAGCAGGTCGAGCGTCGCGTTCTCGAGCTTGAGGCCGACCTCTTCCGAGATGACCTGGCCGCCGGTCAGGATCGCGATGTCCTGCAGCATGGCCTTGCGGCGGTCGCCGAAGCCCGGGGCCTTGACGGCGACGGACTTGAAGATGCCGCGGATCTTGTTCACGACGAGCGTGGCCAGGGCCTCGCCGTCGACGTCCTCGGCGATGATCAGGAGCTGCTTGCCCGCCTGGATCACCTTGTCGACGACCGGCAGGAGGTCCTTGATGTTCGAGATCTTCGAGTTGACGATCAGGATGTAGGCGTCCTCGAAGACGGCTTCCTGACGCTCGGGGTCGGTGACGAAGTACTGCGACAGGTAGCCCTTGTCGAAGCGCATGCCCTCGGTGAGCTCGAGCTCGGTGCCGAAGGTGTTCGACTCCTCGACGGTGACGACGCCTTCCTTGCCGACCTTGTCGATGGCCTCGGCGATGAGCGCGCCGATGGTCGGGTCAGCTGCCGAGATCGACGCGGTCGCGGCGATCTGGTCCTTGGTCTCGATGTCCTTCGCGTTGGCGAGGAGCTGGTCGGAGACGGCGGCGACGGCCTTCTCGATGCCGCGCTTGAGCGACACGGGGTCGGCACCGGCGGCGACGTTGCGGAGGCCTTCGCGGACGAGCGCCTGGGCGAGGACGGTCGCGGTGGTCGTCCCGTCACCGGCGACGTCGTCGGTCTTCTTGGCGACCTCCTTGACGAGCTCCGCGCCGATCTTCTCGTACGGGTCGTCGAGCTCGATCTCCTTGGCGATGGAGACACCGTCGTTCGTGATCGTGGGGGCACCCCACTTCTTCTCGAGGACGACGTTGCGGCCGCGCGGGCCGAGCGTCACCTTCACGGCGTCGGCCAGCTGGTTCAGGCCGCGCTCGAGGCCACGGCGGGCCTCCTCGTCGAAAGCAATGATCTTAGCCATGTGGTTTTTCGTCCCTCCCGGACGTCGTCTTGGGGGTCGTGCTGGCACTCAGCGTGAGCGAGTGCCAACGCCGATTCTGGCACTCGCCGGGTGTGAGTGCAACACAGTCGGGAGGCTCGTGACGACTTCCCAGGACACGTCGCGTCCGGCGGACCCCGCACCACCGCCGCGGTCGCGCTCCCCGCACCCGTCACCGTCGCCGCACACGACGAACGCGCCGCCCCTGACGGGACGGCGCGTTCTGGAAGTGGTCGTGCTCAGGCGGGGCGGACGGACTCTGCCTGCGGGCCCTTCGACCCGGTGCCGACGTCGAACACGACGGCCTGGCCCTCCTCGAGGACCTTGTAACCCGACATGTCGATGGCCGAGTAGTGCACGAACACGTCCTGGCCCCCTCCATCCACGGTGATGAAGCCGAAGCCCTTTTCAGCGTTGAACCACTTCACGGTTCCGTTGGCCATGATCTCTTGCTCCCTGGTACTGCAGTGCGGAACGACGTGATCGTCGTCTGCATGGGACTCTGACCGAACGCGCCCGATCAGGCAAGAGGTGTGACGTTGTTTCACGTCGATTCCGTCAGAAATCAACGTGACCGAAACACAGCCGTCACACAATGCGCGGAAAACGCGGCGCGACGTGGCACCGCGGCCGATCAGCCGGTGTAGTCGGCGCCGAGCACGACGCTCACGTCGGCGTTCGGGAACGCCACCGACTGCTGCACGGCCGTGACGCCGAGCTGCTTCGCGATGCCCTGCGCGACCGCCGCCTGCGACGCCTGCTGGTAGTAGACGATCGTCGACGTCGACCCCGTCGTGCCGGCGTCGCCCGTGGAGGCGACCTGCCAGCCGGCGCCGGTCAGCGCCGCACTCGCCCGGCTGGCGAGGCCCGTGGTGGTCGTGCCGTTCAGGACGACGACGGTGGTGGTGCCCTGCTGTGCCGGCGTCGCGGCCGCAGCGCTGCCCGCACCAGCCGAACCGGGACCGGCGGACGAGGACGCGGACGGCTTCGACGTCGCCGAGGGCTTCGCGGTCGCCGACGCCGACGTGGACGCCGAGGGAGCGTCGGATCCGTTGAACGAGTAGCTGCCGTTCAGCAGTGCGAGGACGAGCACCCCGATGCCGACGAGCACACCGGTGGCGAGCGCCGCCCAGGCGAAGGCGATCCATCCACGGCCGCGACGCTGTGCTCCGCGGTGTGCACCGACCCGCGGGCCGTCGGCGACGTCGTCGAACCGGTCTCGGGGGAATCTCGTGCTCATCGTTCCTCTTCACGTCCTTCGGGAGCTGCACCGGGCGCGACGAAGCTGCGCGTCGCCCGGGCGCTGGTGCGCGCGTGACGGAGCCGCTGCAGCCGGGTGACGAGCTGCGGGTCGTACGCGAGTGCCGCGGGTGAGTCGATCACGCGGTTCAGCACCTGGTAGTAGCGCGCCGCCGACATCTCGAACTCCACCCGGATCTCCGCTTCCTTCGTGCGGTCGTGCCGTGCCCTGTCCTGCTCGAACGACAGCACGTGCTTCGCGAGCTCACTGAGCTGGTCAGCACCGAGCTGGTCAGCATCGAGCTGATCAACGCTGCGCTCGTCGACACGGCGTTCGTCGGTGGGGCTGGTCACGGCGGTTCCGATCACGTATCGGGTAACGGGTCTCGCACATCGTAGGGGTGGAGTCGATCCGGACCCTGGCACGGCGCTGGACTGTCGCGAACACCGGTCACAGGTTCGGCGTGCGGAACCACCGCACACGCGTGCCGAACGGGTCCGAGACGGCGACCGCGACCCCGTCGAGCGAGACCGTCGCGAACGAGTCCGGGTCCGCCACGTCGACGTCGTCGGGCAGCGTCGCCGCCACCTGGCGCAGGATCCCGGTGCGTTCGAGGGCGATCCAGTGCACGCTCCGCTCGCGGATCCGGTCCACGAACCGCTGCCGGTCCGCGCCCGGCACGTAGACCAGGGTCCCGGTGGTCAGGACGACCGGTTCGACGTCGTCCGGCAGAGCGTCCAGTGCACGGTCGAGGTCACCTGGCACGGCGCCGACGAGTCGGTCTGGAGGCACGGCGAGCGTCGCGCGCGCAGCCTGACGCATCAGGGCGGTCCGGTCCGACGCCTCTGGCGGGACGGCCTCGACCAGACGGTCGAAGGCACCGGGGAGCGACAGGTCGATCGGGTTCGGGTCGAGCGTGACTCGTGCGCCGACCGTCATCGGGACACGGGCCGGCGCGGGGACGGCCCCGGAGGCGTCCGCGACCAGCCGGAGCGCGGGATCGGCGACCGCCGTGTGCATCCGGAGGACCGCGGCCCCGGAACCGACCCGGTAGTCCAGGGTCACCCGGTCCGGGATCGAGCACAGCCCGGCGGCGGCCCCGGCGTCGACCAGACCGAGCGGACGCGCGGACCGTTCGGCGAGCGCCGCGAAGAGCGGGACGACCGGTGCGAGCCGTTGCGGGTCGTTGGCCTGCACCGTGGCGGAGGCGAGGGCCGCGACCAGCGCGGGGCGGGCCTCCAGGCCGAGCGCGCGCAGCGCACCCGGGTCCGACGGGTCCGCACCCAACCGCCGCGCGACCGCGAAGAACAGTTCGGGCTGCCGCTGCTGCTCGGGGACCTCGGCGAGGAGCGCGACGAGGGAGTCGTCGAGCGACCGTGCCCAGGCGGCGTACGACGGCGAGACGGCCTGGATGCGGTCCGCGTACGCGTCGTACCGGGCGCGGGTGTCCATCAGCGCCCGGGCCGGTGCATGCCGACGTGACGGATGCCGGCCTCGTCGTACGGCTCCCCGAACCGCACGAAGCCGTGCCGCTCGTACAGGGCGGCGACGTACTCCTGGGCGTGCAGGACGAACGGGTCGTGCCCGTGTTCGTCGAGCACAGCGGCGACGAGCCGGCCGGCGATCCCCTGCCCACGGTGCTCAGGGTCGGTCGCGACCCGTCCGATCACCCACGCCGGCGGCGCTGCACCGTCGGGGTGGACCTCGTCCGCCGCCGGGCGGATGAGCCGCAGGTACCCAACCGCAGCGGTGTCCGTGCCGAACCACCAGTGCTCGGTGTCGAGCTCGCGGTCACGGCCGTCGAAGTCCTCGGCGGTGACCCGCTGCTCGAGCGCGAACACGCGGTTGCGCAGGACGACGATGCCGTACAGTTCGTCCGTCGTCAGACGGGTCCAGCGGGCGTGGTGCACGGAATGCTCGGACATCGTGGCGAGTTTAGTGAAGTGGTCGGGAGTGCCCGGAAGAGCCCGGCCGGAAGCAGGAGGAACCAATGGCATACAACGTCGACAAGTCCGACGCCCAGTGGCGCGAGGAGCTCTCCCCGGACCAGTACGCCGTCCTCCGCCAGGCGGGGACCGAACGACCGTGGACCGGTGAACTCCTCGACGAGGAGCGCGCGGGCGTCTACACCTGTGCGGCCTGCAACGCGGAGCTGTTCAAGAGCGGCACGAAGTTCGACTCCGGCTGCGGCTGGCCGTCGTTCTACGAGTCGGTGAACCCGGACGCCGTGCAGCTCATCGAGGACAACTCCCTCGGCATGGCCCGCACCGAGGTCCGTTGCGCGAACTGCGGTTCGCACCTGGGCCACGTGTTCCCGGACGGCTTCGGCACCCCCACGGGTGACCGGTACTGCATGAACTCGATCTCGCTGAACTTCTCGGAGAAGTCGGGCGAGTGAGCCCCGGACGCCCTCACCGGTAGGATGAGCGGCGTCAGCCGGCATGGCGCAATTGGTAGCGCACCGTACTTGTAATACGGGGGTTGCGGGTTCAAGTCCCGCTGCCGGCCCCGGATGAAGCGATGCCCCGGGCGAAGTCTCGCCCGGGGCATCGGCACACGGAACGCGGATCAGGGGGCGTTCCGGGCGCTGGACGCGGTAACCAGCCGGTCGTGCGACGAGGATGACACCTCACCGACCCGCACGTCCACACCCTGACCCCACATCCGCGGAAATCCGCACGATGTGCACGAACGCGCAGCGGCCCTGTCCGCTCAGCGACCGCCCGTGATCTTCCGCTCCCGCTGCGCCACGCCGGCCGTGCCGTAGGGGTAGTCGTCGATGCGGGGAGCGCTGGCGTCGGTCAGCCGGGTGAGCTCGTCGTCGGTGAGCACCAGGTCCGCGGCACCGAGGTTGTCCTCGAGCTGCGACAGGGTGCGGACGCCGAGGATCACGCTCGTGACCGCGGGACGGGCCAGCAGCCAGGCGAGTGCGACCTGCGACTTCGACGCGTCGTGGGCGTCGGCCACCTCGGAGACGGCGTCGAGCACCTCCCACGTGCGCTCGTCGCCGTTGCGGGCCTCCCACGCCTCCATACCGCGCTGCGGGTTCTCGCCCAGGCGGGTGGCGCCGGTCGGGGCCTCGTCGCGCTGGTACTTGCCGGAGAGCCAGCCGCCGGCCAGCGGCGACCAGGGCAGCAGGCCGATGCCGGCGTCGAGGCAGGCGGGCACGACCTCGTGCTCGATGTCGCGGACGAGCAGGTTGTACTGCGGCTGCAGGGTGACGGGCGGCGCCCAGCCGTGCGCCTTCGCCTCGTAGACGGCCTTGGTGACCTGGTAGCCGAGGTAGTTCGAGAACCCGTAGGAGCCGATCTTGCCGGCGGACACGGCGTCGTCGAGGAACCGCAGGGTCTCGTCGATGGGGGTCAGGGCGTCCCACGCGTGCATCTGGTACAGGTCGATGTGGTCGACGCCGAGCCGCTCGAGCGAGGCGTCGAGGGCCACGCGCAGGTGTCGTCGGGACAGGCCGAGGTCGTTCGGGCCGTCGCCCTGCGGGAACCGGCCCTTGGTGGCGAGGACGACCTGCGCGGCCTCGGTGGGGTGTGCTGCGAGCCAGCGGCCGATGATCCGCTCGGACTCGTTGCCGGAGTAGACGTCCGCCGTGTCGACGAGCGTGCCGCCGGCTGCCACGAAGGCGTCGAGGATGGCGTGTGAGGTGGGTTCGTCGGCTTCACTGCCGAACGTCATGGTGCCGAGGGTCAGCGTCGACACCGATGTCCCGCTGTTGCCGAGGAGTCTGTAGTCCATGGCGGGGACGGTACGCCCGGTGCCGTCCGACCGAGGGGACCCACGAGTACCCCTCAGCGCGGGGCGGACAGGAACCGCAGCGCCGCTTCGCGGAACGGCCGCGAGGTCGGGGCGTTGAAGTGGTTGCGCCCCGGGATCTCGAAGAAGGTGGCGTTCGGCGCGGCCTCGGCGAGCCGGACCGCGCTGTCGCGGATGCCGTCCTCGCTGCCGGCGGCGATCAGGAGCGGCTGCGCCGGTGCGTTCTCCGGGGTCGGCTCGATGCTGTTCCGCATCCCCTCGACCATGGCCACGAGCGCGCCGAGATCGTTGCCTTCGACGTTGCCCGCCATCGTCAGGTAGCCGTTGGTGACGCGGTCCTCGATGGGGGTGCCGTCCGCGATGTACGCCTTCGCCTGGTCGACGCGGACGCGACGCATCGGGTCGGCGTCCGGGATCCCGCCAAACACCGCGCGCGAGATCCGGCCCGGCAGCCGTTCGGCGGTGTGCCAGCCGACCCGTGCGCCGAGCGAGTAGCCGAGGAACGCGACGTCGTCGAGCAGGTACGTGTCGATGACCGTGGTGACGTCGGCGACGAGCAGGTCCATCGAGTAGGCACCCGGGTCGTGCGGCTTCGCGCTCGCGCCGTGCCCGCGCTGGTCGAGTGCCAGGACCCGGTACCCGGCACGGACCAGGTGCCGGGTCCAGCCCGAGGCGTGCCAGTTGAGCACCGCACCGGACGCGAAGCCGTGCACCGCGATGACGGCCGGGGCGTCGGGGTCGCCGAAGTCGTAGGTCGCGAGTCGCAGCCCGTCGGGCGACATCACGAACCGGGGGCGGGGCGCTTCGGGGACGAGTGACATGTCCTCTCAAGCGTATCGGGGCAGTGTGGTGGCCATGGACGGCTACGGCGGCGATCAGATCCGGGCGGCGGAACGCCCCCACCTCGACGCGGGGGAACCCCTGATGCAGCGTGCCGCCGACGGGCTCGCGCGCATCGTCGGCGACCTGCTGGACGACCCGGCCGTGCGGCCGGTCGACGGGCCGGGATCCGTCCTCGTGCTCGCCGGCAGCGGCGACAACGGCGGTGATGCCCTGTTCGCGGGCGCACGCCTGGCAGCGGCCGGGAGGCACGTGGCGGTCCTGCGCGTCGGCTCCCGTGTCCACGAGGCCGGCCTGGCAGCGGCGCTGGACGCCGGCGCCCGTCTGCTGGACGGCCCGTCCGGCGCCTCGGGACCGAACTCGGGCGGAGCGGCCGACATCCTGCGGGCCGCCGGCCGGAGTGACGGCGAACGCCTGGCGGACGTCGCGACCGAGGCCGCGCTCCAGGCCGACCTGGTGCTCGACGGCATCCTCGGCATCGGGGCACGGGGCGCGAACGCGCTGCGGTCCCCCGCACGCGAGGTCGTGGAAGCCATCCGTGAGCTCGCCCGCGACCAGCGTGCGCCGTTCGTCGTCGCGGTGGACGTGCCGAGCGGCATCGACGTCGACACCGGCGGCGTGGCGGACGACCACGTCCTGCACGCCGACGTCACCGTCACCTTCGGCGGTGTGAAGGCCGGCCTGCTGACCGGTCCAGCCGCCACCCTCGCCGGGCGGATCGAACTCGTCGACGTCGGGATCGGTGCGGACCTGGCGACGACGGAGCCGCTGATCCGCACCTGACCCCTCGCCCGTCGGCGTTGATCGAACGTCAGTGGTGCTCGTACAGCACGGGCTCCGGCAGACCGTGCTCGGCTCGGATGCTGCGTGCGATGCCCTCGATCGCGACCAGGGCGTCGACCACGAGCTCCGGCGTCACCGGGAACGGCATGTTGTGGATGGTCTCGCCCTCCACCGTCGCGGCCTCGGCCACGGCGTGCAGCACGTCACGATCGTCCACCGTCAGGCCGATCTCGGTCAGGGTGTTCGGCAGGCCGACCTTCGTGGTGAAGACGACGAAGTCCTCGATCTCCTCGGCCGGGGCACCCTCGAGCACGAGCTGCGCGATCGTCCCGATGTTCACCTTCTGCCCGTGCGCCAGGCCGTGCGCCTGCGGAGCCGCGGTCAACCCGTTGTGGATCGCGTGGGCGGCGGCGAGCCCACCGGACTCGAAGCCCAGGCCGGACAGCAGCGTGTTCGCCTCGACGACCTTCTCGAGCGCCGGGGTCACGACCTTGGCCTTGACGGCCTCGATGGCCTGCAGGGCGTTCTCGTGCAGGAGCTTCCACGACAGCTCGGCGAGCGCGACGCCGGTCTGGGTCTGCAGGCCACCGGCCATGGTGTCGGCGTTGGCGCGCTTCGCGGCACGGGCCTCGACCCAGGTCGCCAGTGCGTCGCCGATGCCCGCGACCAGGAACTGCACCGGCGCGTTGGCGACGAGCCTGGTGTCGATGAGCACCAGGTCCGGGTTGTGCGGGAAGAAGCGGTACTCGGTGAACTCGCCCTCGGCGGTGTAGATGACGGCGAGCGCCGAGGTCGGGGCGTCGGTGGACGCGGCCGTCGGCACGCTCACCCACCGGATGCCGGCGAGGTGCCCAGCGGCCTTCGCGGCGTCGATCGCGGAGCCACCGCCGAGCCCCACGATGACGTCGGCGTCCTTCGCGCGGATCTGCTCGACGAGCTCGTCGACGGCTTCGGGGGTGGCGAAGCGGCCGAACCCGACACGCTCCACGGCCAGGTCGGCGGACCGGAAGCTCTCGGAGACGGCGGTCTCGACGATGCCCCAGACCACGTCGTCGGCGACGATCAGGGGCCGCTTGCCGATCGGGGCGATGAACTCGCCGACGCGGGTGATCGCGTCCTTGCCCTGGACGTAGCGGGCGGGGCTCATCACGGTGCTGATGGGAGTGGCCATCGTGCGGTTCCTTCCGGTTGTACGACAGGTGTACGACAGGTGTCGGGGTGGCCGACGCCGCCGACGGTACGCGGGGCCGCTGATCGGTAGGTTCGGGATCATGACGTTCAACGACGACTCGCAACTCCGGGGCGGCAAGGTCAAGCGGCGGGGTCGCACCACAGCGATCGGCGGAGGTGCCGTGGGCGTCGGCGCCATCGTGGTGTTCCTGATCGCGCAGTTCACCGGCTTCGACCTGAGCGGGATCGTCGGTGGCGGCGACGGCCTGACGACGATCCAGCAGGAGGGCGAGTCCGCCGACGCCGCCCCCGAGTGCCGGACCGGGCGCGACGCCAACCTGCGCGTCGAGTGCCGGATGGAGGGCGCGGCCGAGTCGCTCGACGCCTACTGGACGTCCGAGGCGCGGTCGCTCGGCATCTCGTACACGTCCCCGGAGTTCTTCCTGTTCCAGGACTCCACCGACACCTCGTGCGGGCAGGCATCGGCCGCGACCGGCCCGTTCTACTGCCCGCCGGACCGTGCGGTCTTCCTGGACACCGCGTTCTACGACGACTTGCAATCGCAGTACGGCTCGTCCGGCGGTCCGCTCGCGCAGATGTACGTCGTCGCACACGAGTGGGGCCACCACGTGCAGCAGCTGCAGGGGTCGTTCGCGAACACCGACCGCTCCGGCACGGGTGCGTCGTCGGGCAGCGTCCGCGTCGAGCTGCAGGCGGACTGCTACGCCGGGGCCTGGGTCGGCGACGCCGCCACGACCGAGGACGCGAACGGCGAGACGTTCTTCGAACCGATCACCCGCTCCCAGATCACCGACGCCCTGTCGGCGGCGAGCGCCGTGGGCGACGACAGCATCCAGGAGCGTGCGACCGGCCGCGTCGACCCGGACTCGTTCACGCACGGGTCGAGCGAGCAGCGACAGCGCTGGTTCCTGCGGGGCTACCAGCAGGGCGCGACGAGCTGCGACACCCTGAGCATCCCGGGTTCGGCCCTGTAGCCGCACCGATCACGGACTGGCGCGACCCGCTCAGCGACGACGCGAAGCGTCGCGCGGGGCGCGCCGACCGAGCCTGCGAGGGAGGGGTGCCAGCCGGCACCGGGCCTCCCGTCCGTGGTCAGCGCGTCAGCGCTCCTCCAGACGACAGCGCTCGTCGAGACGTCAGCGCTTGGTCGGCGTGGGCGACGGGGTCGCGCTCGGCGTGGGTGTCGGGGTCGCGTCGGTCGCACCGGCGGCCGTCACCACGAAGGTGCGGAAGTCGTCGTTCGTGACCGGGGAGGTCAGCTCGTAGCGCTGCCCGTTCACGAGCACGAGCGGCGTGCCGGGGAACTCCTTGAGCGTCGACCCGGGGATCGTGCCCCCGGACACCGCCGTGGTCTGCTCGTCCACCCACTTGGCGTAGTCCTGGTCAGCGATGCAGCTCCGGACGGCGCTGCGTTGCTGCAGCCCCTGCACGCCCGTGACGACGTCGGTGAGCTCGGCGTTCGTCAGGCCCGGGGTGCCCTCGTCCGGCTGCTTCGCGAAGAGCGCCTGGTTCACCGCGTAGAACTGGTCCGGGGAGTGCTCGGCGACGCAGGCGGCGGCGTTCGCGGCGCGGAGGGAGTACTTCGTGCCCTGCGAGCGGTTCGACAGGATCGCGACCGGGTGGATGTCGACCGTGGCTGCACCGGAGTCGACGAGGTCCTTGATGTAGTCGCCGTTCGCCTGCTCGAACTGGCCGCAGCCCGGGCAGAGGTAGTCGACGTACAGGGTGATCCGGACGGTGCCGGCCCCCTCGGTCCCGGCGCTGCTCGGCGACGCGGAGGCCGATCCGGACGCGGACGCCGTGACGGGCTTCAGACCCTGCCCGATGGTGATGCCGCCCTGCGACATGGTCGACGGGCCGGGGCCGGCGGGCTTCACGGAGTCGACCAGCACGAGCGTGACGATCGTCGCGGCGGCGAGGAGCACGACCCCGAGCCCGATCTGCAGGCCGAGCCGGACACCACGCTGGCGTCGCTTCTGCTGGGTCCGGGCACGCTGGGCTCGCTGGCGGGCGGCTTCACGGCGCTCGTTCCGCGCGGCGCGGGCGGCACCCTCGGGGCGGTTGTTCATCGGTGCGTCGTCCTCCTGATCGGTGTCCGCTCGGCGTTCCCCTGCTCGGCGGACGGACCCGGCGATTGTAGTGGGGCGCTCTGGGAAGCCGCCGACCAAGGGGGAAAACACTGGCGCACCCGGGTGAACTCGTGTTGTATGAACCTCGACAGTCGACGGCGACTGTCCGGGGCCCGTACGGGCACACCGCTTCACTCGGATCGTCCGGCACGTACCTGCCGGTGAAGGAAGGACCGAACGCTCATGGCGTCCGTCACCTATGACAAGGCAACCCGTCTCTACCCCGGAGGCAACCGTCCCGCGGTCGACTCCCTCGACCTGGACGTCGCCGACGGCGAGTTCCTCGTCCTCGTCGGCCCCTCGGGCTGCGGCAAGTCCACCTCGCTCCGCATGCTGGCCGGCCTCGAAGAGGTCAACTCCGGTCAGATCCGCATCGGCGACCGCGACGTCACGGACGTCCCGCCGAAGGACCGCGACATCGCGATGGTGTTCCAGAACTACGCGCTGTACCCGCACATGACCGTCGCCGAGAACATGGGCTTCGCGCTCAAGATCGCCGGCGTCGGCAAGGAAGAGCGCGCCACCCGCGTGCAGGAAGCCGCCAAGCTCCTCGACCTCGAGGACTACCTCGGCCGCAAGCCGAAGGCGCTCTCCGGTGGTCAGCGTCAGCGCGTCGCGATGGGCCGTGCGATCGTCCGTCAGCCGCAGGTGTTCCTCATGGACGAGCCGCTGTCGAACCTCGACGCCAAGCTCCGCGTCCAGACCCGCACGCAGATCGCGTCGCTGCAGCGTCGTCTCGGCGTCACCACGGTCTACGTCACGCACGACCAGACCGAGGCCCTCACCATGGGTGACCGCATCGCGGTGCTCAAGGACGGCATCCTGCAGCAGGTCGGCACCCCGCGCGACCTGTACGAGAAGCCGAACAACGTGTTCGTCGCCGGCTTCATCGGTTCGCCGGCCATGAACCTGCTGCCCGCCGACGTCATCGAGGGCGGCATCAGGTTCGGCACGCTCAACCACGCGATCGACCGCGACACCCTGTCGAACGCCCGTGCCGCACAGATCACGGTCGGCATCCGCCCCGAGGACGTCATCGTGTCGCAGTCCGGCGAGGGCCTGCCCGTCACGGTCGACGTCGTCGAGGAGCTCGGCGCCGACGGCTACCTCTACGGTCACGCCGACGTGAACGGCCAGCGCGCCGACATCGTCGCCCGTGTCGACGGTCGTGCGCACCCGTCGATCGGTGACACGATCGTGATCACGCCGAAGCAGGGCCACGTCCACGCCTTCGACACCGAGTCGGGCGACCGCCTCGACGACAAGGCCGTCGTCAGCGCGTAACCAGCGCACTCCCCCGAGAGCCCGCGCCCGCCTCACAAGGGCGGACGCGGGCTCTCGGCTGTCCCCGACACCAGAGGAACCACCGTGCCCGACTCGATGTCCATCACCGCCGCCACCGTCGACCCCGGCCTGCTCGACCTGCCGTGGGACCTGCCGCTCGCCGACTGGCCCGACGACACGATCGTCGCGCTGCCGAAGGGCATCTCGCGGCACCTCGTGCGGTTCGTGCACCTGAGCGGCTACGTCGCCGCAGTGAAGGAGACCGGCGAAGAGGTCGCCCGGTCCGAGTACGAGATGCTCCGGACCCTGCAGCGCATGGACGTGCCGTGCGTGGACCCGGTCGCGGTCATCACCAATCGCGTCGACGCCGACGGTGAACCACTGCACCCCGTGCTCGTGACCCGCCACCTGCGGTTCTCCCTGCCCTACCGCGCGCTCTACTCGCAGACGCTGCGCCCCGAGACCGCCACCCGTCTGGTCGACGCCCTCGCGCTGCTCCTCGTCCGCCTGCACGTCATCGGTTTCTACTGGGGCGACGTGTCCCTGTCGAACACGCTGTTCCGTCGCGACGCCGGAGCCTTCGCCGCGTACCTGGTCGACGCCGAGACCGGCAAGCTCTACCCCGGCGGGCTGTCGAACGGCCAGCGCGAGAACGACCTCGAGGTCGCCCGCGTGAACATCGCCGGCGAGCTGCTCGACCTCGAGGCCGGCGGTCGACTCGACGAGAACGCCGACCCCGTCGACGTCTCGAACCGCATCGTCGCCCAGTACCGCACGCTCTGGACCGAGCTCACCGGCACCGAGCAGTTCGACATCAAGGAACGCTGGCGCATCAACGACCGCGTGGAGCGCCTGAACGAGCTCGGCTTCGACATCGAGGAGCTCTCGATCCACACGACCGAGGGCGGCTCGCAGGTCCGGATCCAGCCGAAGGTCGTCGACGCCGGGCACCACCAGCGCCGACTGCTGCGGCTCACCGGGCTCGACGCCGGCGAGAACCAGGCCCGGCGCCTGCTCAACGACCTCGACTCGTACCGCGCCCGCAACGGCCGCGACGAACTCGACGAGGAGATGGTGGCGCACGAGTGGGTCTCTCGGGTCTTCGAGCCCGTCGTCCGCTCGATCCCCCGTGACCTGCGCGGCCGACTCGAACCCGCCGAGGTGTTCCACGAGCTGCTCGAGCACCGCTGGTTCATGTCCCAGCAAGAGGAGCGTTCCGTCTCCCTGCCCGAGGCCACGACCGCCTACATCAACGACGTGCTCCGACACCGTCGCGACGAGCGCCTGCTCATCAACCCGCCGACCTCGTCGATCACCGTGCCGATCCCGGTGCTGGGCGACGACGACGCCGACGAGTCCGACGACGTCGACGACTGGCGCGCCACGGTCTGACGCGGGCCCCGCTCGGTCACGACACCCCGCCGGGCGGGCGCCGACTGGTCGCAGACCGTCGCCTGCGGCGTCGCGCAGCGACGACTCGTGACCACACGGCGGGCAGCACCAGACGTGTCCCGACCGTTCGGGGGTCGAGAACGCGACCGTCTGGAGGCCCGGCCCGCGTCCCGGAGACCGGCGCCGGCCCTCCAGACCGTCACGCCCAGCCCCGCCTGTGGTGACGTTGGACGTCGAGCGGTCACGACACCCCGCCGGGCGAACGCCGACCGGTCACGGACCGTCACCTGCGGCGTCGCGCAGCGACGACGCGTGACCGCACGGCAGGCATCAGCCGACGTGTCCTGACCCTTCGGGCCCGCCCCAGCCAGCACCGTGAGCAGGAATGGTCGCCTCCCGCTCCGGGAGGCGACCATTCCTGCGCACGAAGTGCTGCGGCTACGCGGTGCGACGGCGCCGAGCGACCTCCCACAGCGTGACGCTCGCGGCGATGCCGGCGTTCAGGGACTCGGTGGCGCTCGAGATCGGGATCGACACGATGGCGTCACACGTCTCGGTGACCAGGCGCGACAGGCCCTTGCCCTCGGAACCGACGACGATCACGATCGGGCGGTCGGCGAGCTCGAGGCCGTCGAGCTCCACGTCACCGTCGCCGTCCAGGCCGAGGACGAACAGGCCCATCGACTTGAGCGACTTCAGGGTCTGTGTGAGGTTCGGGGCCATCGCGACGGGCGTGCGCGCCGCGGCACCGGCCGAGGTCTTCCACGCCGACGCCGTCACGCCGACCGAACGACGCTGCGGCACGATGACGCCGTGTCCGCCGAAGGCCGCGGTCGAGCGGATGATGGCGCCGAGGTTGCGGGGGTCCGTGATGCCGTCGAGCGCGACGAGCAGCGGGACCTGATCGCGCGAGAAGGCCTGCTCCACGATGTCCTCGGACACGGCGTACTGGTACGCCGGCACCTTGAGGGCGACGCCCTGGTGCACGCTGTCGTGTCCGGTGATGCGGTCGAGCTCGGGACGCATGAGCTCGATGATCGGCACGCCACGGTGGTTGGCGAGCGCGAGGATCTCCTTCACGCGGTCGTCGACCTCGATGCGCGACGCGATGTAGAGCGTCGACGACGGGGTCTTCGTGCGCAGGGCCTCGAGCACGGAGTTGCGCCCGGTCACGAGCTCGGAGTCGTCGGTCTTGCGTGCCGGCGGACGGCCCGTGCGACCCTGCGGGGTGCTCGAGGAACCGTGACGGCCCTTGGCCGCCTCGAAGCGGTCCTTCGCGGCCTTGCGCTTGCCGGCGGGGTGGTACGGGCGGTCCTCGGCCTTCGGGGTCGGCTTGCGGCCCTCGAGCGCCTGGGCACCCTGCCCGCCGGAACCGACCTGCTTGTTGCCCTTGCGACCGGTGCGGACGGCGCCGGGCCGACCCTTCTTGCTTCCCGAGACGTTCTTCATGCGTAGCTCCTGTTCGGCACTGCCGTGTTCAGGCGATGCTCCAGCGTGTTCCGGACGGCGTGTCCTCGATCGTGATGCCCGCGGCGGCGAGGTCGTCGCGCACGCGGTCGGCCGCGGTGAAGTCCCGTGCTGCCCTGGCGTCCGCGCGCTCCTGCACGAGGCGTTCGACGAGGGCGGCGAGCGGGCCTGCCGAGGTGTCGTGGCCGCCGCCCGACCAGTGGGCGGCTCGCGGGTCGATGCCGAGCACCTCCACCATCGCAGCCACCTGATGGTACGCGGTCCCGAGCGTTTCCGCATCGTCGGCGTCCAGGGCAGCGTTGCCGGTGCGCACGGTCTCGTGCAGCACGGCCAGGGCCTGGGGCACGGACAGGTCGTCGTCCATGGCCGCGGCGAAGGCCTGGGGCACGGCCGGGGCGTCGGCGAGGTGGACGCCCTCGAGCCGGGTCTCGGCGCGCTCGAGGAACCCGGCGATGCGGTCGTACGCCGCCTCGGCCTCGGCCAGGGAGCCCTCGTGGTGGTCGATCGACGAGCGGTAGTGGGCGGCACCGAGGAAGTAGCGCACGACGGCGGGACGGGCGGATCCGAGGAAGTCCGCGGCGAAGATCGAGTTGCCGAGCGACTTCGACATCTTCTGGCCCTCGACCGTCACCAGTCCGTTGTGCAGCCAGTAGGACGCGAACGGGTCCCCGGCGGCCGTGGACTGCGCCAGCTCGTTCTCGTGGTGCGGGAAGCGCAGGTCGAGCCCGCCGCCGTGGATGTCGAACGCGGGGCCGAGGTACCGACGGGACATCGCCGAGCACTCGATGTGCCAGCCCGGGCGGCCGGCGCCCCACGGGGAGTCCCAGTTGGCCGTCGACGGCTCGCCGGGCTTCGCACCCTTCCAGAGCGCGAAGTCACGGGCGTCGCGCTTGCCACGCGGATCGGCGTCGGCGGCCTCGACCATGTCCTCGCGCCGCTGCCGGGTGAGCACCCCGTAGTCGGCCCAGCTGCCGGTGTCGAAGTAGACGTCACCCGAGCCGTCGTCGGCGGCGTAGGCGTGCCCGCGGTCGATGAGGCGCTGGATGATCTCGTGCATCTGCGGCACGCTCGCCGTGGCCCGCGGCTCGTAGGTCGGTGGCAGGATGCCGAGGGCGTTGTACGCGGCCGTGAACTCGAGCTCGACCCGGTAGGCGCGGGCGAACCACTCCTCGTCCGTGCCGGCAGCCAGGTCGAGGACCTTGTCGTCGATGTCGGTGACGTTGCGCACCAGGGTCACCCGGTAGCCGCGGTGGGTGAGCCACCGACGCCAGATGTCGTAGACGAGCGCGGACCGCAGGTGCCCGATGTGCGGCGACGACTGCACCGTCGGACCGCAGACGTAGACGCTCACGTGTCCGTCGACCAGGGGCACGAGGTCGACGACGGCTGCGGCGCGGGAGTCGTAGAGGCGAACGGTCACGCCTCAACCCTAATCGGCGCGGAGCCGCGGTTTCAGGAGGGACGCACGAGTGCCGTGGCGATCGCCGCGAGCCCCTCGCCGCGGCCGGTGAACCCGAGCCCGTCGGTCGTCGTGCCGGACACGGCGACGGGTGCTCCGACGACCGCGGACAGGGCGTCCTGCATCTCGTCGCGGCGACGACCGATGCGGGGCCGGTTGCCGATGACCTGCACGGTGACGGACACCGGCACGAGCCCGGCGTCGGCGAGCAGCGCGACCGCGCCGCGGACGAAGACGTCGCCCGCGGCGCCGGCGTACCGCGGGTCAGCGGTGCCGAAGCGCCCGCCGATGTCACCGAGGCCCCCGGCGGAGAGCAGGGCGTCGCACACGGCGTGCGCCACCGCGTCGCCGTCGCTGTGCCCGGAGAGGCCGGGTTCGCCGGGGAAGTCGAGCAGCCCGACGCGGCAGGGCGAGGCGTCGTCGAAGGCGTGCACGTCCACCCCGAGCCCGAACCGGACCGCGTCGACAGCGTCCGCCGCCCGCACACCGGCTCCGGCACCAACAGTCGCCTCGGTCCGCGCCCGCACGATCGACTCGGCCCGGCCGAGGTCCCACGGCGTCGTGATCTTGAAGGCGTCGGCGTCACCCGGCACGAACCGGACGGTGCCGCCGACGGCCTGGAACACCCCGGCGTCGTCCGTCTCGGACTGCGACGACACCGCGTAGGCCCGCCGCAGTGCCGCGAGCGGGAAGCCCTGCGGCGTCTGCACCCCGACGAGCGCCGCACGGTCGACGGTCTCGACGACGACGTCACCGTCGACCCGCTTCACCGTGTCCGTGACGGGGAGCGCCGGTACGACGCCCGCACCGTCACCGGCGGCGACGGCGTCGAACACCCGCGAGAACTGCGCCGCGGGCGTGAGGCACCGCGCCGCGTCGTGCACGAGCACCGTGGTGACGGAGTCCGGCAGGACGGCCAGGCCGGCCTCGACCGAACCGTGGCGATCCGCGCCTCCGGCCACGACGGCCGTGTAGGCGACCGCAGCACCCGCGACCGAGCCGACCACCTGCCGGCACTCGTCCAGGTGCGACGCCGGTGCGACCACGACGACGAGCGTCGGCGACGGCAACGCGAACAGGGGTTCGAGCGCCCGCGCGAGCATCAGCGAACCGGCCACGGGCACGAACGCCTTCGCGGTCCCGATGCCGAGCCGGGTGCCGGAGCCCGCCGCAACGACGACGACCGCCCGGTCCACCCCTTCGGGGAACCGTGCGGTCGTCGTTCGTGCTGTCGCGTTCAGTGCGCTGTCGTCAGGCTCAGGAAGCCAGGACCTCGTCGAGGACGGTCGATGCCTTGTCCTCGTCGGTCTTCTCGGCCAGCGCGAGCTCGGAGATCAGGATCTGCCGGGCCTTGGCCAGCATCCGCTTCTCGCCCGCGGAGAGCCCGCGGTCCTGATCGCGCCGCCAGAGGTCGCGGACGACCTCGGACACCTTGATGACGTCACCGGAAGCGAGCTTCTCGAGGTTCGCCTTGTACCGGCGTGACCAGTTGGTGGGCTCTTCCGTGAACGGCGCCCGGAGGACCTCGAACACCTTGTCGAGTCCTTCCTTGCCGATCACGTCGCGGACGCCGACCAGGTCGACGTTGTCCGCCGGGACCTCGATCGTCAGGTCACCCTGCGTCACCCGCAGTTTCAGGTAGACCTTTTCCTCGCCCTTGATGACGCGAGTCTTGACTTCAGAGATGGTTGCCGCCCCGTGATGGGGGTAGACGACGGTCTCGCCGACCTCGAATTGCATGTATCAGGCTCCGTTCCCAGACATCCAGTTTACCACAAGGGCCGTTCCGGTAAGGGGACCCTCAACGCTCACCCCTCCCGGTGATCGCTAGGATGGGCGCGGGGACCGCCCGGTCCTCATCGTGACTTACGGAGGAATCTCTTGCGACCTCGGGTACTCGTGTCCGTCGCCGTTGCGGCAACCATCGCGCTCGGCGCCACCGGGTGCGAGTTCATGTCGCCGGCCCACACCGCCGACATCAAGCAGATCACCGACGGCGTGGACGTCTCGGCCGGCAAGGTCGACGTGCGGAACGCCCTCCTGATCTCGGACGACGGTGAGAGCGCCCGCTTCATCGGCACGCTCGTGAACAACGACGACCAGGACGACTACACCGTCTCGATCGAGGTCGGCGGCGACACCCAGACCGTCGACGTGCCGGCGAACACCCACGTCGACCTCGCCATGGCCTCGGGTGCGGGCAGCGACGACGAGTCGAGCGTGCAAGAGGGCGACACCACGCAGGGCACCACCGCCGGTGACGCCGAGCCGATCGTGTTCGACAACGCGGACGCGAAGCCCGGTTCACTCGTCAAGGTCTACTTCAGCTACCCCGACGCCGAGGGCGTCTCCGCGAACGTGCCGGTGCTGACGAGCTCGCAGGAGGAGTACCAGACCCTCGCGCCGAGCCCGACCCCGACGCCCACCTCGACGTCCCCGTCCGAGAGCGGCGCGCAGTCGACCGGCGAGGCCGTCCCCGGCACGCAGCCGACCGACTCGCAGACGGATTCGTCCGAGGGTGACAACGGCACCAACTGACGCCGACGGGCGCGGCTGACACCGCGCCCGGACCGTTCGCACAGGAGGCCCGGTGCGAGTCCCACGGACTCGCACCGGGCCTCCTGTCCGTACGTCTCGGGCCGCGTGCCTCAGGCCTCGATGCGGTACCCGAGACCGCGGACCGTCACCAGGATCTCGGGGGTCGACGGGACCCGCTCGATCTTCGAGCGGATGCGCTTGATGTGCACGTCGAGGGTCTTGGTGTCGCCGAAGTAGTCGGAACCCCACACCCGGTCGATGAGCTGCCCGCGGGTCAGCACTCGGCCGGCGTTCCGGAGCAGCAGCTCGAGGAGCTCGAACTCCTTGAGCGGCATCGGCGTCTCGGACCCGTCGACCGACACCGTGTGTCGCTCCACGTCCATCCGGATGCCGCCGACCTGCAGGATGCCGCTGTCCGCCGGGTCGTCCTCGGTCCGGCGACGGAGCACGGCACGGATCCGGGCCAGGAGCTCCCGGGTCGAGTACGGCTTCGTCACGTAGTCGTCGGCGCCGAGCTCGAGCCCGACGACGATGTCCACCTCCGAGTCCTTCGCGGTCAGCATGATGATCGGCGCGTTCGACCGGGTCCGGATCTGCCGGCACACCTCGGTGCCGCTCAGGCCCGGCAGCATGAGGTCGAGGAGCACCAGGTCGGGGTTCTCGGCGTCGAACTTCGACAGCGCGGTCACGCCGTCGGCAGCGACGGAGGTCTCGTACCCCTCACGCTGCAGCAGGAACTCCAGGGGCTCGCTCAGGGCCGGCTCGTCGTCGACGATGAGGATCTTGGTCACGATGGCTGCTCTTCCAGTTGCTCTTCGAGTGCTGTGGTCAGTTCGGGATCCGCCTCGGGCAGACGGATGGTGAAGGTCGAGCCCTTGCCGGGCTGCGACCAGACGCGCACGTCACCACCGTGGTTGCTGACGACGTGCTTGACGATCGCGAGCCCGAGGCCGGTGCCCCCGGTGGCGCGCGACCGTGCGGGATCGACACGGTAGAACCGTTCGAAGACGCGGTCGAGGTCGGCCTCGGGGATGCCGACGCCCTGGTCGGTGATCGCGATCTCGACGAAGCCCTTGGACGACCGGACGCCCACACCGACGCGGGTGTTGTCCGGCGAGTACTTCACCGCGTTGGCGATGAGGTTCGACACCGCGACCTGCAGCAGCCCCCGGTCGCCCATCACCCGCAGCTTCGACTTCTTGGCGCGGATGATCTCGATCGAGCGGGCGCGGGCGACGACCTCGTTCGCGTCGATCGCGGCCTGCACGATCTTGTCGATGCCGGTCTCCTCGCTGTTCTCGAGCGCGTCGACGGACTGCAGCCTGGACAGCTCGATGATGTCCTTCGTCAGCGCCCCGAGCCGCTCGGACTCGGTGATCAGCTGCGCGGCGAACTTCTTGACGTGCGCGGGGTCGTCGGCGGCGAGGACGAGGGTCTCGGACAGCAGGCCGATGGCGCCGATCGGCGTCTTGAGCTCGTGCGAGATGTTGGCGACGAAGTCGCGGCGGACCTCGTCGATGCGCCGGCTCTCGGTCAGGTCGTCGGCCGTGAGCAGGACGTACCGGTTGCCGAGCTGGGCGGCACGGAAGCTGAGGTAGCCGATGAGCTCCCCGTGGCGGCCGCGCGGCAGCTCGAGGTCCTCCGACCCCATCTCCCCGCTCTTGCGCACCCGGTCGATGAGCTCGAGCAGTTCGTGGTGCACCAGGCGTCGGCGCACGACGAGCCCCGCCGTGAGCGCTTGGGGGGATGCCGCGACGACGGTGTTCGACGGGTCGATGACGACCGCCGGGTTGTGCATCGTCGCGATGACCGCTGCGACGCCGTCCGGCAGGGTCCGCTCCGCCACGTCGGCAGCACGTGCCGTCCGCTCGGCGGTGATGATCAGCACCACGACGCCCGCGCCGAAGACCCCGCCGAGGAGCATCGACAGTGGCACGAGCCACGCGTTGTCCATGCCGCCAGTGTAGGGATGGTCATGCGGGGTTCCGGTACCGTTCACCGTCTGCGGAAGGCCAGAACGCGAAGCGTTCAGCCCCGCGTCACCGTTCGTTCACCTGGGCTGACGACACTCGTCCGGTACGCAGAGAGAGGTACTCCCCCATGCGCGAAGTCTTCCAGCAGGAACTCCAGGACGTCCAGGAGCGACTGACCGAGATCGCCGGGCTCGTCGAGTCCGCCATCACCCGAGCCACCCAGGCCTTCAGCGACTCCGACGTCGCCCTCGCCGAAGAGGTGATCGCCGACGACGAGAAGATCGACCTCGCCGCGAACAGCCTCGACGAGATCGCGATCGACATCCTCGCCCGCCAGGCACCGGTGGCCCGCGACCTGCGCGTCGTCGTGACCGCCCTGCGCGTCAGCTCCTCGCTCGAGCGCATGGGCGACATGGCCGAGCACATCGCGCAGCTCGCCCGCCAGCGCTTCCCCGAGAAGGTCGTGCCGAAGGGCCTGCGCAGCACGTTCAAGGAGATGGGCCGGCACGACGTCGCGATGGCGCAGAAGCTCACGCGGCTGCTCGCCACCGAGGACATCGCACTGTCGGCCGAGATCCGCGACGAGGACGACGCCGTCGACGAGCTGCACGCCAGCGTCTTCGACTTCGTGCTCGGCGAGGCCTGGAAGGGCGGTCCGATCGACACCGTCGACGCCACCCTGGCCTCCCGCTACCACGAGCGCTTCGCCGACCACGCGGTCTCGATCGCGAAGAAGGTCGAGTACCTGGCGACCGGCGACTGGACCGGCTCGTCCACCTCGACCGCGGCGGTCTGACCCGACCCGATCGGTCTGACCCGGACCGATCGGTCTGACCCGGCTCGATCGGTCTGACCCGGCCCGATCGGTCTGACCCGGCCCGATCGGTCTGCGAGGATCGTGGCATGGCCCAGGTCGCGATCATCGTCAACGGCATGCCCGGTTCCGGCAAGAGCAGCATCGGCACGGCACTCGCCGAGGTGCTCGGCTGCCCGTTCCTGTCGAAGGACCGCATCAAGGAGCCCCTCGCCGACGTCGTCGGCCCGATGATCGCCTCGCGGCCGCTCGGTGGCATCGCGATGGACACGATGTGGTCCATGGCGCGGGCCGTCGAGAACGGGGTCGTCCTCGACGCCGTCTGGCTGCCGTCGCGTGACCGGGACCGCCTGGAGGCCGGACTCGCGTCCGCCGGGTCGCCTCGCGCCGTCGAGGTGTGGTGCGACACGGACCGCGCCACCGCCGAGCAGCGGCTGCGCGACCGGTACGAACCGGGCACCGTGCCGGTGCGGCACGAGGTGCACGGGGACCTGGCCGACGTGCTGGCCTTCTGGGACGAGCACGGCGACGACGCCCGGCCCGTCGGGCTGCCCGGCGTCCCGGTGATCCGGGTCGACACGACGAAGCCCTACGTCGTCGGGGCACTGGTGCAGGAGATCGCGTCGCACTTCGTCTGACCAGCCACGGCTCGTCGAGCCGACCGTGCTGCCGAAGCGACAGGTCGTCGACGGGGCGATCCGTTCCTCCTGGCAGAGCGACAGGAGTCGGCGGAACGTCGGCGGCCCACTGTCGCCTTCGCGAAGCCCGGCACACGCACGAACGCCCCGCCCGGATGCCGGACGGGGCGTTCTGCGTGGGTGCTACTTCTTGGCGCCCTGGGCGGCCACGGCGGCGGCGCCGGCTGCGGCGGCCTCGGGGTCCAGGTAGTACGCGGGCTTCGTCGGCGTGAAGTCGTCGTCGAGCTCGTACACCAGCGGGATGCCCGTCGGGATGTTCAGGCCGGCGATGTCGTCGTCGGAGATGCCGTCGAGGTGCTTCACGAGCGCACGCAGCGAGTTGCCGTGGGCCGTCACCAGCACGGTCTTGCCGGCGGCGAGGTCCTTCGTGATGTCGGACTCCCAGTACGGCAGCAGGCGGTCGATCACGAGCTTGAGCGACTCGGTGCGGGGCAGCTGGTCGCCGAGCTCGGCGTAGCGACGGTCACCGAACTGCGACCACTCGGCGTCGTCGGCGATGGGGGGCGGCGGGACGTCGAACGAACGGCGCCACTCCATGAACTGCTGCTCGCCGTACTCGGCCAGGGTCTGGGCCTTGTCCTTGCCCTGCAGGTCGCCGTAGTGGCGCTCGTTGAGGCGCCAGTCGCGCTTCACCGGCAGCCAGGCCAGGTCGGCCTGCAGCAGCGCGATGTCCGCCGTCTGGATCGCACGGGTCAGGAGCGAGGTGTACAGGACGTCGGGGACGATGCCGGACTCGGCGATGAGGTCGCCGGCGCGCTTCGCCTCC
Organism: Curtobacterium sp. MCBD17_026; assembly: GCF_003234895.2. Taxonomy (NCBI): domain Bacteria; kingdom Bacillati; phylum Actinomycetota; class Actinomycetes; order Micrococcales; family Microbacteriaceae; genus Curtobacterium; species Curtobacterium sp. MCBD17_026. The sequence continues at coordinate 3,179,046 of NZ_CP126281.1, forward strand.
TTCTCGCCCAGCTCGCTGAGCCGGACGTCGACCCAACCGGTGAACAGGTTCTTCTGGTTCCAGTCACTGTTGCCGTGACGGAGCAGGACGAGCGTGGAGGTCATGCTCCGAGTCTACCGAGCGGTACCGGCCCCGTACCCTTGACGCATGCCCATCGGGAACGTGACGCGCGGGACGACCGGGTACAACCGGCTCCGCCGCGTCGACCGGTGGATCGCGACCCTGCCGGTGCTGCGCCGGACGGACGACCCGCTCGTCGCCGACGTCGGCTACGGGGCGTCACCGACCACCACCCTCGAACTGCGCGACCGGCTGGCCGCCGTCCGACCCGACGTCGAGGTGACGGGCATCGAGATCGAGCCCTCGCGGGTCGCGCTCGCGAACGCCGGGACCCGCGACGGCGTGACGTTCCGCCTGGGGGGCTTCGAGACGCCGACGCCCGGGCAGCGCCGGCCCGCCGTCATCCGGGCCTTCAACGTGCTGCGGCAGTACGACGAGTCCGCGGTGGTCGGGTCGTGGCGGATCATGCAGGACCGGCTGCAGCCCGGCGGTGCGCTCGTCGAGGGGACCTGCAACGAGGTCGGTCGGGTGGCCTCGTGGGTGACGCTCGACGACGTCGCGCCGCAGACGTTCACGGTGTCCCTCCGGCTCGCCGGGCTCGACGTGCCTTCGATCGTCGCCGAGCGTCTGCCGAAGGCGCTGATCCACCGCAACGTGCCCGGCGAACGGGTGCACGCGTTCCTGCGGGACCTCGACCTGTCGTGGGCGGTCGCCGCACCGCTCGGCACGTACGGGCCCCGGCAGCGGTGGATCGCCACGGTGCGCGGGATGCGTGACCGCGGCTGGCCGGTGCTGCACGGTGTGACGCGCTGGCGGCTCGGTGAGCTCAGCGTCCCGTGGTCGGCCGTCGAGCCCGCCTGACGCCAGCGCGCAGGACACCGGTGTTCGCGCTCCGAACACCCGCGAACCGCGGTGCGACCGGCGAACACCGGTGTCTTGCGACCCTCAGCGCGCAGGCTAAGAGCGCTTGACGGCCCCGAGGCGGGGCAGGCGCGGGACGTTCGCCGTAGCACCGGCCTCGGGCGGGACGATGGTCTCCTGCGCCGCGGTCACCACGACGTCGTCGGCCTCGAGCCGCAGGGTCGCGGTGGGGTCGAGCGAGCGCTTCACCACGGCGAGCCCTATGGGACCGAGCTCGTGGTGGATCGCCGACGCCGAGAGCCGACCGACGGGCTTGTCGTGGAGCAGCACCGGGGTCCCGGGCGCCGGCAGCACACCGTCGGACCCGTCGAGGTGCAGCAGCACGGCCCGACGCGGCGGGTGCCCGAGGTTGTGGACCTTGGCGACGGTCTCCTGCCCGCGGTAGCAGCCCTTCGACAGGTGCACGGCGGAGCGAAGCCAGTCGAGCTCGTGGGGGATCGTCCGCTCGTCGACGTCGGACAGGGTCGGGCGCCAGGCGGCGATCCGCAGCGCCTCGTACGCGAGCAGCCCCGCGACGGGGACGTCCGACGCGGCGATCGCGGCCGCGGTGCCGGTGGTGACCACGGCGGTGCGCAGGGTCCAGTCGGAGCCGGGGTGGGCCTCCTGTTCGGCGTAGCCCCATCCGCCCGGCGTGACGGCGCCCCACGGGTCGACCCACTCGGCGACGGGCGGTTCCGGCAGTTCGACGGACGCGAACGGGGCGTCCGCCCCGAACCAGCCGAGGGTCACGAAGTCGGCGGATCGGTCGGCGACCTCGACGCGCAGCATGAAGCGCATCGAGTCGAGCCAACCGGCGAGCGGCGCAGCGTCAGCGCGCTCGGTGAGCAGCCAGACCGTCGCACCGTCGTCGACGACGCGGGCCGCGTGCTCGACGCGTCCGGCCTGGTCGAGCACGAGCGTCTCGGTGCTGACGCCGGTCGGCAACCCGGTGAGCTGCTGCGAGGTGATCGAGTTGAGCCACGACAGCCGGTCCGGTCCGGAGACGGTGACGACACCGAGTCCGAGCTCGACGACGGCACGCCCCCGGGTCAGCAGGCGCTGCTCCCCGATCGGGTTGCCGAAGTGCGCGGCGACGGAGTCGGCGGCGACGAAGCCGTCACGCGCGGCGAACACCGACATCAGTCGACCTTCGCGAGCTGCCCCGAGGCGTGCGAGGTGAGTTCGCGACCGAGCGCGGCGATGTCCCACGCCCAGAAGAGCTTGCCCTCGACCAGCCCGTACAGGCGGGTCGCGGCGGAGTAGTCCTTCGCGTTCGGCGAGCGCAGCACGGCGTCGGTCGACAGGTCGATCCGGCCCTTCAGCACACGGCCGACGTAGAGCTCGTTGACGCCCGTCGGGTGGATGATCGCGGCCTCGACGTCGAAGCCGTCCGTGGTGTTGCGGAGCGCCTCGACGCTCTCGACCGTGCTGAAGGGCGTGGGCCCGTCGCCCAGGAGCATCGCGGGGCCGCGGTCGCCGGGCTCGGTCGGACGGTCGATCCGCCAGTAGCCCATCTCGGCGGCGAGCGGGGTGTGGTCGTCGTCGAGCAGCCAGGTGGTCGACGAGTAGTTCAGGTACGGCAGGCCGTCGTGGCTGAAGCTGACGCGCTGGCCGAACTCGTAGTTCCGGACCTCGTCGTCGTCACCGACCGGGTACTCGACCACGCCGGTGCCCTCCCACACGCCGACCAGCCACGACAGCGGGACCAGTTCGGGGGCGAGGCCCTCGGGCAGCTCGATCAACGCTGGCCCTTGAACAGCTTCACGACGACGACCACCGAGATGAACGCGATCGCGAGCGACGCCAGGCCGAGCAGGCCGACGTAGAAGAGCTCGAGCGCAAGCAGCGAATCCATGCTCGGAGTCTACGCGGCTCGGCTCAACGCGCCAGGAGCACCACCGCGGTGACGAGGACCACGACGAACGCCCCGGACGACGCGATGCTGATCCGTTCGACCAGACCGTCCTTCGTGGCCGTGATGAGCTGCAGCACGAAACTGACCATCACGCAGGCGACGAAGACGAGCAGCAGCCAGGCGAAGGCGTCGCGCTCGGCCAGGGTCAGCACGAGCACGGCCCCGACGACCGCCAGCACCCAGACCGGCAGGACGGACGTCAGCCGCAGGCGACGCTGGTCGGTAGGGTGCACGGGCTCGGTCACGCGCTCCATCATGGCAGGGACGCGCGGAGCGCACGCACCGTGCGGTGCGGGACGACGCGCAATCCGTCCGGCCGGATAGGTGGTTCGCGAGCATCACTAGGATGTCTCCACGACGTCATCCACCTCCGGAGGTCCTGTGGCACAGCTCCTGGTACTCACCTCGACCGCGCCCGGAGACGTCCTGCCGAGCCTGGGCCTCCTGAGCCACCGGATCCGCCACGTGCCGGCCGAGGCCGCGCAGCTGGTCAACGCCCCGCAGAGCGACCTGATGTTCGTGGACGCCCGCACCGACCTGGTCAGTGCGAAGGCCCTGTGCAAGATCCTCGCCTCGTCGGGGTCGACCACGCCGATCGTGCTCGTCGTCACCGAGGGCGGGCTGACCGCGGTGAACAGCGACTGGAACGTCGACGACGTCGTGCTCGAGAGCGCCGGCCCGGCCGAGATCGACGCCCGGATCCGGCTGTCGGCCGGTCGTGCGGCGAAGGGCCAGACGAGCTCGAAGATCCAGGCGTCCGGTGTCGTCATCGACGAGGCCAGCTACTCGGCCAAGGTGCGCGGCCGGCCGCTCGACCTGACGTTCAAGGAGTTCGAGCTCCTGCGCTTCTTCGCCACCCACCCGTCACGCGTCTTCACCCGCGAGCAGCTGCTCAGCGAGGTCTGGGGCTACGACTACTTCGGTGGCACCCGCACGGTCGACGTGCACGTCCGACGGCTGCGCGCCAAGCTCGGCGACCTCGAGTCGCTCATCGGCACCGTCCGCAACGTCGGGTACCGCTTCAACGTCTACGACGACGAGGCCGAGCGCCTGATGGGGCAGTAGTGCTGCCCGACCTCGGCAGCTTCGTCGCCCCCGGTGAGGCTCCCCCGTTCTCCGACCAGACCCTGGTCGACGTCCGCGCGGGGCGCGCGACCGTCCTGACCGTCGACCACGGGGTCGCGGTGGTCCGTGACGGCGAGCTGGAACTCGTCGTCGCCCAGGAGGCCCGTGGCCGGGGCATCGGCACGGCCCTGGTGTCGCAGGCACTCGCGCCGGGCGGCGGGGCCGCTCCCCGGCTCGCGTGGGCGCACGGGGACCACCCGGCAGCGCGTGCGCTGGCCGACCGGTTCGGCTGGCGCGCGGTCCGCACGCTGCTGCAGCTCCGGGCGCCCGTCGCCGACTCCGATGTCGACGTCGCCGCCGAGGTCGAGCTGCCCGACGGCTACTCGCTGTCGGCGTTCCGCCCCGGCACCGACGACGAGACCGACTGGCTCGCGCTGAACGCCGCCGCCTTCGCCCACCACCCCGAGCAGGGGCGGATGACGCTCGACGACCTGCACGCCCGCGAGGCCGACGACTGGTTCTCCGGCGAGGACCTGCTGCTGCTCCGCGACGCCTCCGGGCAGCTCGCGGGCTCGTGCTGGCTCAAGGTCGAGGACGGCATCGGCGAGTTCTACGCCGTCGCCGTCCGGCCCGACCTGCAGGGGCAGCGACTCGGCGGTGTGCTCATGCGTGCGGGCACCGCTCGGCTGCGCGGCCGCGGCCTGACCGCCGCCGCACTGTACGTCGAGGGGGACAACGAGCCGGCGCTCGCGCTGTACCGGCGCTCGGGGTTCACACAGCACGCGATCGACGTGCAGTACGCGGCGCCGGAGCAGCCCGCCGGCCGGTAACATTGCGTGGTCGGCGAGGGGCCGGCCATCGGGGGATCGGGGAACGCGTGGCGCAGGACCGTCAAGGGCAGTACGGCCAGGGCGAACCGCTCGGTGCGTCCTACCGACTTGTCGAGCTCCTCGGGACCGGCGCCACCGGAGAGGTCTGGCGGGTCGAGCACTCCGCGACCGGCGAGGCCTTCGCGGCCAAGCTCCTGCGTGCCGAACTCGCCGCCGACCCGCAGATCGTCGAGCGCTTCGTCCGCGAACGCTCGGTGCTCCTCGCCCTGCAGCACCCGTCCATCGTGCGCGTCCGCGACCTGGTCGTCGAGGGCGACCGGCTCGCGATCGTCATGGACCTGGTGCCGGGTGGGTCTGCCCGCGACCTGCTCGCGTCGAACGGTCCGCTCCTGCCGCGGGACGCCCTGACGATCACGGCCGAGACCCTCGACGCACTCACCGCGGCGCACGAGCAGGACGTCACCCACCGTGACGTGAAGCCCGACAACGTCCTGCTCCAAACGGCGTGGGTCCCCGGTGCCACCGGTGCCGTCCGGGTCACCGACTTCGGGATCGCGTCGGTCGTCGCCGAACGCGAACGCACGACCACCGGGCTCCTCGGCACGCCGCAGTACATGGCGCCCGAGTCGATCAGCCACGGGCGCTCGGGTCCGGCCGCCGACGTCTACGGCGCCGGGGTCATGCTCTACGAGCTGCTCTCCGGTCGCACACCGTTCGCCGGACCGGGCACGGACTTCGCCGTGGCCTACCGCCACGTCACCTCGAACCCGCCCCCGCTCGACGTGCCCGACGCCCTGTGGGCCGCGGTGTCCGCCCTGCTCGCGAAGGACCCGAACGCCCGTCCGTCGGCGGCCGACGCGGCGGGGACCCTCCGTCGGCTCGCACGGTCCCTCGCGTCGGCACCCGCACTGGTCGCGTCCAGCGACCCGGACACGTTCGACGAGGTCGAGCGTCCGGCGACCGTCGTCCGTGGGGTCCGTCCCGACAACGCGACGGGATCCCGGACCACCGACACCGGGGACGACGCCGCGGCCGTCGGGCCGGCCCCGGAGCTCGGCCCCGCCGGGTCGCAGACCGTCATCCGGCCGATGGCGCGGCAGCCGCTGCCCGCGGCGCCGTCCGCCGAGCCCGAACCGACGCGTCGGTTCGCCCGCCCCGAGTGGCTGACCGACCGTGCGCTCCTGTTCGGCGGCATCGGCGTCGTGCTCGTCGCCGCGCTGGTCGTCGGTGGCGTCGTGTGGTTGCCCGGAGCCCTCCGGAAGACGCCGGGCACCGGTACCGCGACCGCACAGGCCGCCAACGCCTACCAGCAGGACCGTCCGCTGCCCACCGGGCTGGCGACCACACGCCGCGCCACCATCGACCCGGCGAAGGGCACGGTGGACCTGCGCGTCACGTACGCGGCGCAGGCAGCCACCCTCGGCGGACCCTTCCTCGAGGTGCTGCCGGGTGCCCGGTCGGGAGCCTCCTGTCCCGCCGTCACCTGGTCCGGCGAGGGCATCACCGCGAAGCGCAACCAGCCGTCACTGACCGGTGTGGACACCGCGTGCGCGTGGAGCCTGTCCGGCGTCGAGGTCCCCGCTGGCGGAGACGTCACGGTCGAGGCCTCGGTACCACTCGCCGTCGAGGACGGTGCAGCGCTGCAGACCTGGCTCGACGGCGTCGGCGAGGCGACCACCACAGCCGTGACCGACGACGCCGTGCGCGGGACCGCCTACCCCGTCCAGCGGCTGCAGGGCGTCGAGGTCCGGACGCCGGACCGGACGGTCAGCCAGACGGCACTGCCGGTGACCCTGGTGCCGGTCTGGCCGAACGGCGCCGACGAGCTCAACCCGCTCTACCGCAGTCCGAGCAGCGGGCGCCCGTCGCAGATGCTCGTCGACGTGGCCGGCGGGGAGTCCGGTGTGCGGTTCGCCGACGGCTGCTCGGGGGCTCTGGCGGTGTCGTCCGACGGGCTCGTGGTCACCGCGCTGTCCGTCGCCCCGTGTGCACCGTCCGGGCGACGGTGGGGAACTTCACGAACCTCGAGAGCTCGCCCTTCGGGATCACGACGCGGGACTGAGCGGGTCTGTCGGGGCTGAGCGCGTCGGTCGCGCGACCAGCTGACGGACTGGAGGCCCGTGGCGGCGTCGCCACGGGCCTCCAGTCCGTCAGTCACTCGGGTCAGCTGCCTGCGGACGCGGTCTGGACCAGGCGGACCGCCCCGCCGGACGACGCGTAGCCGCGACCCACGGTCAACGCGACCGGTGCACGGCGCGGGAGCGTGACGCCGAGCAGCTCGCCGTCGTAGTCGACGTCCGGCTGCAGGAGCACGCCGCACCGCGACTTGCGGACGGCGCGGGTCCAGTGGCTGTAGAGCGACCGGAGGTCGGCGGACCGACCGGCGGCGACCACGCACAGACCGGGACGCTCCGTCGCGAGCAGGGTGGCGATCGCCTGGTCGCCGTCGTCGAAGCGTTCGGCGTCGTCGATGAGCAGCAGGACCGGACCGCGCTCGAGCCGCAGCCCGGCCAGCAGTGCGGGAACCTCGTCGGGTCCGACGGCGATGCGGTCGAACGCTCCCGAGGCGAGCGGTGACCGACGGTCACAGATCGCCCAGACAGCCGGGCGGACGCCCTCTGCAGCGCGCGCCAGTGCCGCCAACGCCAGCAGGACGGTCGACTTGCCCGAGCGTGCCGGCCCCGCGACGAGCACGTGTTCGCCGTCGTAGACCTCGAGCGTGGCCGGAGCGAGGTCGTCCTCGGCGATCCCGACCGGCAGCCGCCACGGCTCGCTGGTGAACACCGCGTGCGCGCCGAGCTCGTCGACCAGGACGGCGTCGGGCAGCCGCCCGACCGCACTCGCCTTCGGGGCGGAGCCGGACCAGCGCTCCGCGAGGCGCTCGACCGCCTGCGCGAGCGGGACGTCGGGCGTCGCCACGTGCGACTGCAGGCGCAGGACCGAGTCGATGAAGCGACCGGGTACCGGCGGCGGGACGTCCTTGGGGCGGACGCCGATCGAGGCGTAGTCGTACGGGTCCGCCAGACGGAACATCCACTTCTGGGTGGTCACTTCGTCCATCGCGGACGGCACAGCCTTGGCCCGCGTCGTCGACACGGCGAACGAGATGCCCAGCGCGGGCCCCTCGGCGTAGACGCGGTACAGGGCATCGAGCAGCAGCTGGCCCTCGAAGTCCTGGTACTCGTCGCGCAGGGCCGCGAGACCGTCGATCAGCACGACGGCACGGCGGCCGCCCGGAGTGGCACGACGGCGCTCGAGCTCGACGCGCAGGTGGCGGAGGAACCGCGCCTGCAACTCCCCCGCGCCGGCTCCGGAGCCGACGTAGGCCGTGGTGTGCGGCAGCCGGGCGAGCGGAGCGAGGTCCCCGGGACCCATGTCGAGCACCAGCAGGTCCAGGTCCTCCGGACTCGTCGCGGCGGCGAGCTGCAGGGCGAGGGTGGCGAGCGCGGTGCTCGTCCCGCTGCCGGGGATGCCCATGAGCATGAGGTTGCCCTCGTCGAGGTCCCATCCGGTGGTGACCTGACGCTGGTGGTCGGGGTCGTCCGCCAGGGCGACGGGCACCGTCCGCGACGTGTCAACGGCGTCGGCTGCCGCCAGCGCACCCAGCTCGACGCGGTCGCCGAGCGCCTCGGGCCAGATCGGGCGCGGCGGAGCGTAGCCGGCGGCGGCGTTCGCCTGCCCGATCGACTCGATGAGCTGGTCGAGGTCGGTCACGTCGGACGCCGTCGGAGCCGGGGCGGGCATCGGCGCGGGAACGCCGAAGACGTCCGTCGGTCGGACCGACACCGGCTGTTCGGCGCGTTCGTCACGGGCTCGGCCGGTGACGAGGGCTGTCTGCACCGGGGTGATGTCGTCCTGCCCCAGCTTCACGTAGGCGCGACCGGTCTGCTGGCGACCGATGCCGGCGGCCGCGGGGACGCCGATCACGTTCGTGGAGTCCTCGCGGCTCTGCACCCGCAGCGCGACACGCATGTTGGTGTTCGCCAGGATGTCCTCGCTCACCACGCCGGCCGGCCGCTGGGTGGCCAGGATCATGTGGACGCCGAGTGTGCGCCCGACCGCCGCGACGGCGACGAGCGAGGTCAGGACGTCGGGGAAGTCCTTCGCCAGCATCGCGAACTCGTCCACGACGAGGAGCAGGCGCGGCATCGGCTCGTCCGGCTTCGTCGCCAGGTAGGCGTCGAGGTTGTCGATGTCCGCCCCGGCCGCGGCGAACACCCGCTGACGCCGCTCGAGCTCGGCCTCAAGCGCACGGATCGCCCGGTCGGCGAGCTGCTCGTCGAGGTTGCTGATCGTGCCGATGGTGTGCGGCAGCCGCTCGCAGGCGGCGAACGCGGCCCCGCCCTTGAAGTCGACGAGCAGGAAGTTCAGGCGCGTCGGGTCGTTCCGCGCAGCGAGCCCGGCGACGAGCGACCGCAGGAACTCGCTCTTGCCCGAACCCGTCGTGCCACCGACCAGGCCGTGTGGTCCGTCGCGGACGAGGTCGATCTCGAGGACGCCGCTCTCCGACGACCCGATCGGGGTCGAGAAGCCGGTGCGGGCGTCCCAGGCCGTGCGGATCGCATCGGCGGGGCTCGTGCCCGTCGGGGTTCGCGAGACCGTGTCGTCGCCCGCGAGCAGCTCCGGCAGGCGGACGAGCGACGGCAACGACGCCCCCGGCACCAGCAGTTCGGGATCGTCGAAGTGCGCCACACTGCGGGCGCTCCGTTCGGCGGTCTCGGCGCTGAGGCCGGCGAGCACGACGTCCTCGACGCGGGTCCGGTCCTCCGGCCGGTAGACCGTCGCTGCGGCGTCGGCACCGACCGTGATGATCGTCGTGCAGGCTGCGGGGAGCTGCTGCTCGTTGGTCGCGATGACGATCCCGCTCACCCGTCGGGGCTGCTCGCCGGGACGGAGCGACTGTCCGGGCACGGTGCGCCCTTCGCCGAGCAGGTTCCGGGCGGGTGCGTCGCGGCCCTCGGTGAGCACTTCGGAGTCGACCACGACGAGCAGGTTCGGGGTCGGGAGTTCGTCGAGCGACTCCCGCAGCCCCCGGAGCATCGCGGCGCTCTGGTCGCGCTGCGCCGACATCCAGCGGGCACCGGTGCTGCTCCCCGCCACGCGCGCGTGCGGCAGCCAGGAGGCCCACCCCCAGTCGTCCGCGCGGCCGGCGTCGCAGAAGATGCCCACCGTCAGGTCGGCGGGCCCGCAGTGCACGGTGGCCTGCGTGAGCAGACTGCGCGCCAGTGCGAGCGCGCCCTCGCGGTCGCCGACGATCCCGACGACGCCGGCGTCGGACAGGTCGGCCACGACCGGCGCAGCGGTGAGGCGGCTGTCGGCGATGGCGGCCTTCGCCTCGTCCTCGAGCTTGGACGACGCCGCCCGCTGATCGAGTTCGGGGCGCCACGGTGCGTCACCGGTGCCGGCGTGCAGGCTCAGGAAGTCAGCGTCCTCGGAGCGTCGCTGCCACAGCAGGGTGGTGGGGAGCTCGGCCCGGCGGACGACGGTGGCCGGGTCGGGGACGAGTTCCTGCCGACGGGCCGCCTCGACCGCCGCGGCCTCGGCGATCTCACCCCGGAAGGACTCCACCGCCTCGGCGAAGCGGGTGTCCTCATCCTTCAGGTTCTTCGCCCGACGGTGCTTCTGCTCGAACCACATGCCGATCGCGGTGACCGGCGACAGCAGCGCGAACAGGGCGAACCGGGCGTCGCCGAGCAGGAGCACCATCGCGCCGGCGAGGACCAGAGGCGCTGCGACGGTGATCCAGCTGAACTTCGAGGCCTGCGGGACCTCGCGCTTGGCCGGTGGGTCGACGGTCTCGGTCTCGGTGTTCCGCCCGGCTCGGGGCGGGCGGTTGAACGGCGCGGTCGCCGCGGGCGTCAGGTTGGCCAGGGAGCCCGCGGCCGGCACGGGGACCTCGTCCAGCGCTGGCCGGACCAGCAGCACGGCGCCGCCCACGATGACGCTCGTGGTCCCGGTGAGCAGGACTCCCTCGGCATCGATGCGCTCGCCCGCGATCACGGTGCCGTTCGTCGACCCGGCGTCACGCACCCGGACCCCGTCGTCCTCGCGCTCGATCGTGCAGTGCTCCCACGAAGCGCTCTCGGTGGGCAGCACGACGTCGGCTTGGGGCGCCCGGCCCACGACGAGCTTCCGGCTGCGCGGGACCGGTACGACGAGACCCGCCTCGAGTCCCCCGGCGAGGGTGACGCTCCACCCGTCGATCGTCTGCGGTCGCTCCTGTGGTGCGCGGCCGATGCGGGACCCCTCGAGCAGGACGAGGTCGCGCAGCGGGGTCGCCGCACTGGTGCGGTGACCATCGACCGCGAGGGTCGTCTCGGCATCGAGCTCGACGCCGATCGCCGCCGAGAGGAGCTCCCCCAGCGAGGACGCGCCGGACCACCCGTCGACCTCGACCGCTTCACGTCGGTCGTCGAGCTCGATCAGCAGGCGCATGCTCGCGGTGTCCTTCTCGGGTTGTGCGTGGGTGGGTCAGCGTGCGGTGGAGTCCTCGAACCACACCAGCGAGGTGGCCTGAGCCGCGTCGTCGCCGGATGCGTCTTCGGAGCCAGCAGCGGCGGCGTTGTCGGGTCGGAGTCCGAGTGGCTGTGCCGAGGCCGCCAACACCGTCGCGGACGCACCGAGCGCCTGCTGCCGCGTGAAGTCGAGCGCCGGACCGGCGATGCCCGCCGCGGAGTCGAGGTCGAGCGCGGCGAGGGCATCGGTCACGTCGGAGGGCTCCGTGCTGCCGGCCTTGCCGACCGCGCGGACCAGGGCGACGACGGCATCGTGGCTGCGGGCGTCCGCTGCCCCGGCCACCGCCGAGAACGGCCGGTCGCCCGTCAGGTTCTGGGCGTCGGCATCGTCGGCGAGCACCCGGACCCCACCGAGGAACGCGGACATCGCCCGACCTTCGGCGTCCGAGGAGAGCGCCCGTGCGTCGTCGGTGGCCACCCCGACGGTGCGGAAGGAGCCGCTCAGGCTGCCGCCGGCATCGATGAGTGCAGCGCCGAAGGCCGGACTCGTCGCGTCCGGGGTGAGGACGACCGGCACGGTGACGTCTGCGGCCTGCAGTGCCGCCACCAGGGCACCCTGTCGTTGCGCGGACCCGCTGACGACGACAGCGTCCGAGTCCGGCGTGGCCTTCGGGTCGGCGTCCGCGGCCTCGGCGGTGTCGTCGTCTGCGTCGGTCGCGCCGGTCCGCGAGGCGATGGTCGCGGCGAGCTCCGCGGTGTCTGCGGTGTCGTCCCCGTCGAGGACGTGCGCCACTCGGAGGTCTGCGGGCGCACCACCGCCGAGGTTCACCAGGAGCGGCGACTTCGCGTCACCGAGCGCCGTCGTCATCGCGGCGCCGATCGACTCGGCGGTCGGCGCGGTCGACCACGAGTCCTTCTCGGCAGAGGCGTAGGGCACCACCACCGGGATGTGCTTCTCGGCCGCCGTCGTCAGCGCTCCGGAGACGTGCTTGCCGGACGACGCGACGACGATGCCCGCGACGCCGCTCTTCGCCAGGGACTCCACCGCGGTCTTCGCCCCCGCGGACGTCCCGCCGTCGTTCTTCGTGACGAGGGTGATGTCGGTCCCGCCGAGCGCCAGTCGTCGCTCGGCCACCAGGGCGCCCTGTGCCGCCTCGTTCCACTCGGACCCTTCACCGTCGCCCAGGGTGACGACGACGCCGATCTTCGTGGTGTCGGGGACGTGCTTGACGGTGATCTTCACCGGCACGGTGGCCGGGACAGCCTCGGCCGGCGTGCTGCTGCCGATCGCCCGGAAGGTCAGGACGGCAGCGACCACCGCGGCGACCAGGAGCACCGCGATGGCTGCGATGACCAGCGGACGACGGTTGCGCGGACGTCCCGCCTCGGTGCCATCGGACTCGTCGATCGTCTGGTCGCTCATCGGTCCGCCCCGATCCGGAAGGTGTACAGCGTGGTCGAGGTCGCGCTGGCCGGCACCTTGAGCTGGAAGGCGGGCAGCGTCGTCGCGGCGTCGAGGGAGGCTCGGAACTGCTCCTGCTGGAGCAGGATCCCGGCGACGTCCTCGGCGCGGACGTTCGCGTAGCCCGCGGCGTTCTGCGATGCCAGGGCGAGCTGGTAGTCGGCGGAGTCGGACTTCGCCGCGCTCGTGGCCATCGCGCCGAGGATGCCGGATCCGTTGACCTTGCGGTCGCCCAGGTCGAGCATCACCCGGTTGAGGTCGCCGGTGAGCAGCGTGGAGGCTCCCTGCACGTCGCGCGTCGAGGCGCTCGTGCTCGCAGCGATCTGCTCGAGACTCGAGGCCGTCTGACGGTCGACGGCGGATGCCAGCTCGGAGCCTTCCTGCTCGAGCGTGCCCTTCTGCTCGTCGATCGTGCCCTTCGAGTCCTTCGTGACCTCGCCCGAGGTGGACCGGAGCCCGGCAATCGACTTGTCGAAGGCCGAGATGACCGCATCACGGCTGCCCTTCGCAGTCTCGCTGACCTGCCGCACCTGCTGGTCGATGATCTTCTGCACGTCCTTCTCGGACTGCGTCGATGCGTCGGCGAAGGCCTTGCGGACCGCGTCCTGCAGCTGGGTCTGCTGCGTGCTGATCGCGGTCAGCTGGGTGCCGACCACAGCGCTCGACTTCGTTGCCTGCTCGACGAGTTCCTGGAGCTCCTGTGCCGCTCCCTCGACCGAACCGCCGTCGTTGCTCACTGCCCGGCGGACCGCGGCGATGCCGTCGTCGAGCGCGTCGACGTCGGCGGACAGCGTCGTGACCGCGGCACCGATCCCGGTCTCGGAGCGGAGATCGGTCGCCGCGACCACCGCGTCCCACTGCTTCGCCTGGTCCGTGAGGCGTTGGTCCATCGGGGTGCTGAAGCGCCCACCCGGCTGCAACGTCGTGCCCTCTTCGGCACCGGGGCACGGCGTGGCGGTCAGGTACCCGCGCAGCGCATCGGCCTGCTCGGCGTCGAGCTGGTCCGTCGCCGCGAGGGCGCAGAGCTGGTCGGCGACCTCGAGGTTCTGCGCCTGCATCGAGGTGCTGAACCGACCGTCGCCAGCGTTGCCCACCAGCCCGCGCGCTGCGACTGCCTGCCGGTTCACCGTCGTGACGGCGTCGCGCACGGGGCCGAGGTCGTCGGCGGTCTGGTCGCGGAGGTCCTGCAGCGCCTGCAGGGTGCGCGCGACCTCACCGGTGCCGTCGGCGCCGAGGGCCTGCACGGCGGTGTCGATCTCGCCGAGCTTGGCGCGCAGGGCGTCCGACTGCTCGATCGCCGTGTCCGCGAGCTTGGGGTCGAGCTGGTCGGCGAGCTGCTGCCCGGTGCTGACCAGACCGATCAGCGAGGTGCTCACCGCACGTGACGAATCCCAGAGCGCGCAGGTCAACGATCCACGGGCCTCCTGAGGGGCACACGTCGTCTCGTCCGGCGCTGCCGGGCCGACGGCGCCTGCCAGCTGCGCACTCACCTGCTGCTTGCACGCCTCGCTCGCATCGGCGTAGCCGGTGAGCTGCGCCGAGACGCGGAGGAGGTTGCCGTAGACGCTGCCCCCGGCGGACGGGGTCTTCGGCGTGGCCGCGCACCCGTTGCCGTCGAGCACCGTTGCCGGCGCGGTCGCGGACGTGTCGCCGAGCAGGCTGTCGAGACTCGTGGTGGTCTGCTGGAGCTGCTGCAACACCGTCGACTGCGTGGCCTTGACCGTGGTGCCGAGGTCGCTGTTCAGTGAGCCGAGCTGTCCGGAGAGGGACTGCATCGTGCTGGCCAGGGAGGAGCTGCTCTCCTTGAGGCGCTCGGCCGTGCTGACGCCGAGGGTCTCCGACGTCGTCTCGAGGTTCGACCGGACCTCGGTGATGGTGCCACCGGCACGCGCCAGCACCTCGTTCACCTGCGAGATCAGGTCGATCGTGCGGCGCTGGAGCGCGAGTTCGGAGTCGCTGTCGGACCCGAAGGCCGCGTTGACGACGCCCGTGGAGGACAGGTCCGTGGACAGCCCGGGCTGCGCGGCGACGTCGATGGTCGGCGCGGTGAAGTCCTCGACGTCGGCGACGAGGTGCAGCGTGCTGCTCGCGCCGGAGGTCGGCGGGGCGAGCAACCGGCCCCACTGGACGACCGCGTCGCCGTCCTCGTTGGTGCTCACGACACCGTCGGTCGACGAGCCGGAGTCGGCCGAGTCCGTGACGACGCGGTCGGCGGCGGTCCCCGCCAGCACGGTCGACGCCGCGATGCTGAAGGGCGCGCCCACGAGTGCCGGGGTCGAACGCGACGTGCCGGCGACGTCGTAGGTCAGGTTCTTCGACGTGACCGTCAGGTTCTCGATCGTCAGGTCGATCGACACCCGACCCGAGTACCCGTCGAGGTCGGCCAGGTCCGTGCCGGTCTTCTTCTTGGTCGAGTACTGCGTCGTGATGCGCAGTGGCAGGTCACTCGCCGCCTTCGCGGGGTCGTGCTCGGTCGTCGCCGACGAGGAGTCCTTGCCCGCGACGGAGATCGCGGTGTCCGAGATCGACGTGATCGAGCCGTCCGCGGCGAGGCGCGTGTCGACGGTCTGCAGGACCCGCGAGGGGTCGGCAACAGGCTTGTCGTCGGAGGTGCAGCCGGCGAGCACCAGCGCTGCGATCCCCATGACGGCGACCGTCCCCGCGATCCGTCGTCCGGTCCGTCGTGCTCCGGTGTTCCCGGCACGCTGGTTCATCACGGTCTTCCCCCCAAGAGAATCGTCGAGCACATCGATGCTAGTTGCTGAACGGCGTCAGGTCCGGGCTGGTCCGCCCCGGGAGCCACCCCCGTTCGGGCCACAGCTCGCTACTGAAATCCAACATAGAGCATCCGCGACGATGCTCGGGCCTGTCCACAGGGCGCTGATACTCTGCACGCATGATCCAGGGGGACCAGGGCATCACGCCCTTCGAACGGCGCACGAACGCAGGAACGGGGGCGGACCGGTGAACATCAACCTTTCGCCGGTGTTCATCGCGCTCATTGCCATGATCACCATCCCGGCCGCCGTCAGCGCGCTCGTTCGTCAGAACGACCGGAAGCGGCCACCGTCCACCGTCGTGGGAGACGAGGCGTACGGCGTGCTCTTCACCGTCCGGGCTCGCCGGTTCAGCTACCTGCTGCTCCGGATCATCGGGATCGTCGTCATCGTCGTGGGCGGGTTCTTCTTCCTGGTCACGCTCAGCGTGCTCGACGACCCCGACGCGATCGGGATGCTCATCGCCGGCGTCGGCATGGTGCTGTTCGGTCTGCTGTTCGTCTACCTCGGCGTCGGGCAGAAGCGCCGTCGCGTCGAGGCGTACGACTCGCAGCTGGTCGTGACGCCGATGTTCCGTGCCGCGCGGACCGTCGATCCGGCGGCGATCAAGCGCATCCGGCCCACCACCAACCGGTTCGGTGGCCTCGACATCAAGGTGAACGGCCAACGCGGCGTGATCAGCGTCCTATCGATCGACGCCGCCTATCCCGAGCTCTGCGCGTGGCTCGAGCAGCGGGCGCCCGCGCAGTGGGGTGAGTTCGCCGGGGCCTTCGGGCGCTGACCGGCGTACTGCTGCTGCACTGGGCCGACGGACCTGTCGCGATCCACACCCCACACAGCACATGCGCCCCGCAGTCGGACGTCTCGAAGACGACCTGCGACGTCGACGAGCCGGTGCCCTTCACGGAGTGAGACGAGCCCGCAAGACTGTGCGCGGAGCTGACGGTGCGAGTCGTTCAGTCCTGGATCACTCGACTGCAGCCCCGGTGTCCGTCGTGCGGTACGGGCCAATGTCGCGTCGCACCGCTTCGGAAAAGGCCAGCACCAGCGCCCCCAGCTCGCTCTCGTAGGGCCAGGTGTCGGCAACAAGGCGGGCTGCGCCCTGTATCCCCCTGCGGTACCCCGAATGGTCGGGCGGCTGCTCGGACACGGCGACGAGAGCAGATCGTACGGCGGCTATCTGCAAAGCCGACGCGGCGTCCTCGACGGCGTGATCGTCGAGTCGCTTGAGCAATTCCGACAATGTCATGTTCTCCCGTGCCCCTTCAGCGCCGGAACAACGAGTCCATCACGGAAATGTGCGCGTCGCCCGCAGCAGCGCGGAGAGTGACCGCTGGAACGCTTCGGTCGCAGGGACATCGCCCGCGCCGTCAGGCGTGACCACGAACATGTCGCCCATGCCCCCTGCCCCCGAGTTCGACGCGGAGTAGATCCTTCGGTAGATCCGCCGCCGAGCAAGCCGCGCTTCCTCCACGCGAAGCGCCTCGGCCTGGCGGAGGTAGAAGCCCTCCGCTTCACGAGCCTCCATCCGACCGAGGAATCCGGCTACCTCGTTGCACAGCGTGACGACCTGGACACGTGTTCTCCTTCGTCTCAACATCACCGCTCCGGCTCACTCGTCGTTTGTGCTGTCACGCGGTCCGCGCCGGGGCGCCTCCGAGGCGGGCACTCCGGTGTAGCTGTAGATCTCCGGCGCTACCTTCAGGATCTTGAGCCCGGCACGCAGCCGGAACGAGCCCGCTCCCCGCTTTTGCTGATTCAACCGTTCAGGTCACTGACATCAGATGAGAATCGTCGTACGCACCCAAAGCGATCGGCGCTACGAAGAATGCCCAGATCGGGACGACAACGACGAGGAAGAGCAAGAGCAGGGCGACGGCGCGGTTCCGAAAGACACGCCGCCGGGCAACCTCCGTCCCAAGCCGAGTCTCAGCATTCGGCACGGTTGCGCTCTCCTTCTCCCGTCGCCGCCACTTCCGCCAGTGCCCTGATTCTTCGGGATTGGTCTCCGCCGCTTGAAGCAGCCCTCAACTGCTGCAATTCATTGCTTGTACTCAAAGGCCGTCGGATACCAATTCATCACCTGGAGCGCACCTCGGAACCGCTGCGAAGATGTGCCAAGCGAGAACTCGAACGTCCCGCCTCCGCACAACCCCTGCGCAACGCGCTCAATCGCGAAGGCGCGGTCCGGGCAGGCAGAGCTGAATCGCCCGATTGGCGAAGCCGACCCCAAAAGGAGGAAGCGGAATTCAAGCGGATTCAAAGCTCTTCACATATACGGCCTGACGAATCATGTTCAGGAATTTCGCATATTGAAGGACCCTTCGCCCACATCGAATCTGTAACGCCCTCGCTTGTCCACGCTTCGGGCGATTTTGTCCTCGTTGTCACGCGTGACACCCCACTGCAACACGAGCGTCCCACAATCTGAAGTCTCAAACACAACTTGAGATGTCGACGATCCAACGCCCTTCAACGAACGAGACGAATCAACGCTGCTGTGCGCCGAGCTGACGGTACAGATCGGGCTAACCCGGTGCCCCGCGTCGTACGCCTTCAACGTAATCGGCCCAACGAAGAAGCCGAGCAATGGAAACAGGACAACAAACACCAGGACAATGGAAGCTAAGGCCCTCCTCCTACGCGCAAGCCTTCTCTGCACTGTGCGATCAGGCGCCGATCTCGTCAACTACAACTCCGATGTTCCGTGGTTCTCATCAGCGGGCGTGGAGACCAATGGTCTTCCGGTGCGTTTCGTCGTACGTGCTCAACCAAAATGGCCATACCAGCAGCACTACTTGCGACACCACGACTCCAAAAGCCCAGACGGCCAGGGCCGTCCAGGCCCTTCGACTCGCCTTCTTCGGGGGCTTCGTCCTTCCCTTCCGCGCGGAACAGCGTCCCAATCGCCCAGCAGCGTCGAACTCGGACGACACCACTCCCGAGGGTCCGTCAAGCGAGGTGGTCCGCGCATCGGCATCGCCGCCAAAGCCCCCCGACACGGTTCAAGCTTATTCGTGAGCTACGTAGGACTGCACGATCACCGGTGTCCGGACGGTGTGGAGCACTTCCCGCCACTTGAACGACCCAGCCCCGATGCGGAATTGCACACGTCCGGCGGAGCTCAACTCGTCCGCGATCTCCTACTTGTTCTGCTCAGTCACTCCGCGTCGCAGCACCAGGGGGCCACAATCTTTCGTGTCGACTTCAACCTGATCGAATAGGGTCCCGACACCCCTCGAGGAAGTCGAGCCACCTGATGAGGCCTCAGCCTTCTGAACTTCGCAAGTCTCCTCGATCTGGTGCGATCTGTCATACGCTTCAAACAGCTGCCCGCCACCGACGATGCCGATCGTGACGAAAACCGCAAGACCGAGAACGAAGAAAACGAGAATATTTCCCCTTTTTCGTTTCCTCCGCAGAGCATCAGCACCCCGAGCTTCTTGTTCCAATCACTGCCCCTTTTCCGTCGACCCTGCTACGCGCCTCGGCGTCGAGTGCGTCTGACCTTCTGCTTCAGACAACAGCCCGTTGGCAGCTCCTCGCACAGGCCCGTTGCCTCCGAGCCGCATTCATTCGTTCACGCCGTCCCGCAAGCCGCCCACGAAGTGACCGACTCCAGCCGTCACTTCCTGCCGGTGAACTGCGCGGTTGCAAGCCTCAACGACTCGTCGGCAGGCAACCTTGTACTTCTCGTCTTTTTTCACTCACTTCAGAGTCGCAGCCTCCGTCGGATCGCTGCCTCGGATCTGACCCTGACCACTAGATGACGAAACAATCGGGATCGCTCGACATCTGGGGAACCATCGTCACAAGTGATATAACGATCGGCTAGCGTACCCGACCCCTCGCGAAGCATTCCTTCGACGTCCGCCAGTGCCCTGACTCTTCGGGCCTTGTCTCCGCTGCGGATGGCGATCACATCCTGCTGGAACGCCCTGGCGTAGTCCACCTCTTGCATGCTGAGAAGCAGAGGGACGAGCTGCTCAATTCTTTCAATTAACTTACTCAACAGCACTCCTAGGAAAGCGGCCATTGGTTCACGATGGTGCCGGTGACACCCCCCGGCAGGTCGAGCAGCGACGTGTCGGCGATCTTGTGTGTCTACCTTCAGGTAGGAGAACGGCACCCCCAAACCAGTACGGCTCACCGTGGACCCGGCGTAGACCTCTGCGCTGGAGACGCTGCACGGCATGGTCTTCCGGTGCGTTTCGTCGTACGCGCTCATCCAATATGGCCATACCAGCAGCACTACTAGCGACACCACGACGCCGAAAGCCCAGACGGCCAGGATGACCCAGGCCCTTCGATTCCCCTTCTTCGGGGCTTCGATGCGGCGGTCGGCTCGCTCAATGCGATGACACTACGCAGAGCGGAAGCCGTAGGCGGTAGGCAGGCGATTGATCACGCCAAGAACCGAGCGAATAGCGTAGGACCCCGAGCCCACCTCAATCTCAACCTTGCCGCTCTCTTCCAGCGCGGTCGCAACCCGCTTTGAGTTCGCTTGAGTGATGCCTTGGCGCAGCAGAAGCGACCCGCAGCCCTTCGTACTTATTTCAACCTCTGCACGCGAACCACCAATCCCCGTTCGACTCACGTTACTACCAGTCTCTGCATGAGCGGACTTCACTTCGCAGGTTATCCAGGTGTGGTTCGCCGCGTCGTAAGCGTTCAACCACGCCGGTCCCACGAACACGGCAAGGATAATAAAGATCAATACGCCAAGGGCCGAGAAAAAACGAATCCAGCGCGATCTCGAGTAACCCCCACGGCTCGCATGATCCGAATCGTTCACGGTAGCTCGCGCGGTTCTACGGTCATTCATCGAGCACACCCTCTCAGTGTCCAACCCAACGTGGACCTTTCGCTCCGGAGATGAATCCTCCCATAGCGTCCGGGAGCAAGTCTGCCCCGCGGTCACCGTTGGGTCGCACGACTTCGTTGACCACGGACTGTCCCGCTCCGACAACGTGGTTGGCCACGAGGTCCGTGCTCTCGTTGACGAGCCCGGCGGCTCGAGAGGCGACGCCCTGCGCGTTCACCAGGGGCAGCCGAAGTTCGCCTGCCAGCTTGCCAGCGAAGACGCTCCCGCCTGCACCCGTGGCGAAGCCGCTACCGAATGCGTGCACATAGCCACCCAGGTTGCGGTTTTCGCCGTTTATGCCGTAGTCAAGCGTGTTCGAACTTGCTTGCTGCAGCCCTCCCGAGACCGCTCGCTGTCCCATCGAACCCACGGCGGCCCGCGCCACGTTCTGAACGCCTGAATTGCCGATGTTCTGAATTGTAGGGAGGGCAGCACGCGTCGCCTGCGTTCCGTACTTGGCGATCGTGCCAGCAGCACCACCGCCGACCAACCCAGCCGCGCCGCCGATCACCATCTGGATCCCAACTTTCCCCCAGTCGACGTTTCCCGTGTCCGGCCCCTGCTGAATGATCGAGATCCCCCCGGCCATGAGCGCACCCGACCCAGCCGCAGCGGCGGCCATCACTGCGATGTTCACTCCTGGAACGAACATGAGGGCCACAGCCCCGACAATCATCGCCGTCGCCAGGAGCGCCTGTTTGTGCTCACCGATCCATTTGCCGGCTCCTACGATGAACCCCTGGTTGGCATCCCGGTACGCCTGCATGTCGGCATCGGTCGCCGGCCGCAGCCCGAGCGGGTCGACGGCCTGCAACGGATCGTTGCCCGCGTACGAGTACGGGTTCCCCGACCACGCGGCACCCAGGATCGGCGCGAGCGGATCGACCGACAGGAAGCCCCGCGCCGCAGGGTCGTACACACGGGCGCCGAGCCACTCCAGCCCTGCGACGGACACCCCACCCGAGCCGGTCAGGGACACCCCCGCGGGCAGCCCGACGTCGGTGACGGCAGCGAGCGCAACCCACGGGTCCGCAGCATCGGTCGCGCGAGCGCTGCGCCAAGCGGGCTGCGTCACGGCATCGCCGATCGCGGTGACACCCCCCGGCAGGTCGAGCAGCGACGTGTCGGCGATGCTGATGAGTGACGGCACGACCGCGGCGGAGTCCCACCACGCGGCGACCCCACCCACCTCGGCGAGCTCACCGAGCGCGTCGACCCAGACGTCGAGCCGACCGGTCTCGGCGTACGAGGCGTCGCGGTCGACGACGGCAGCGAGGTACCCCAGGTCAGACCACGCGTACTCGGTGGTCGAACCATCGGCTGCGGTCCGCCGGATGCGTCGGCCGAGACCGTCGTGGACGTACTCGGTCCGGCCGGCCTCGGTGATCGTCGCGACCAGCTGTCCGGCAGCGTCGTAGTCGTGGCGCGTCTCGACACCACCGACGGTCTCGGCGACGAGTCGCCCACCGTCGTCGTAGGCCCACGTCGAGTCCCCGGCGCGCACGAGCTGCCCGGCGGCGTCGTACTCGTACGACACCGCTCCGGACGGTCCGTCGACCGCGGTGATCCGCGCGTCGGCATCGCGCTCGATCCGCGTGCTGGTGGCACCGTCGAGCGTGGTCGAGGTGTGCGCGACGAGGGCGCCTCCCTCGTACGACCACGACTGCACCAGGTCGCCCGTGGCCGCCTGGACGATACGACCCGAGGCGTCGTAGGAGAACGCGCCGGCAGCGGTGCCGTCACGGTCCACACCGACGACGCGGCCGACGGCGTCGCGACGGTAGGTGGTTCGGGTGCCGTTCGGGTCGACCCGAGTGGTGCGGTTGCCGTCAGCGTCGTACTCCCACGCGACGGACTGGTCGCCGCGGGCTCGGCGGACGAGCAGGCCACGGCGGTCGTGCTGCAGCTCGTGCTCGATCGTCCGGCCTGCACCACGGGTGTGGTCCGACACGACGACAGTTCGGTGGACGGTGTCGCGGGTGATCTCCGACTGCACCGCACCGTCGACGAGCACGGCCTGCTGGCGGCCGGCTGCGTCGTACGTCCACTCGGTGGTGCGGCCGTCGGGATCCGTCTGCCGGATCTGGCGCCCGGCCGGGTCGTAGGCCGCCATGGTGGTCCGCCCGAGCGGATCGGTGACGGCGACCACGCGGTCGACGGCGTCGTACTCCCGTCGAGTGGTCCCGCCGGCAGGGTCGGTGATCGTCACCAGGCGCCCGCGCTCGTCGTACTCGAACGAGGTGACCCCGTCGAGACCGTTGACGACCTGGATCAGCTGCCCGGCGGCGTCGTAGCGGAACCGACGACGGCCGAAGCGTGCGTCGTGGCTGGAGACGAGCCTCCCGGCCTGGTCGTAGCGGAACCGCGCGGTGCCGGAACCCGGAGTCGTCTGCGTGACCACGCGCCCGACTGCGTCGTACGTGATCTCCTCGACCTCGCCGGTGGGCAGGGTCCGGGCCACGACACGGGAGTCCGCGTCGTAGGTGAGCGTCGTCCGCGCCCCCGCGGCGTCGGTGGCTGCGGCGGGACGCCCGCAGGCGTCGTACTCGTACGTGGAGCGCGCGCCCGAGGGGGCGACCAACGCGACGACGCGACCGGCGAGGTCGCGCTCGAGTCGGGTCAGTCCGCCTTCGCCGTCGACGAGTTCGACGGGGCGACCGGCGGCGTCGTAGGTGATGAGTTCGGAACCGGTCTCGTCAGACGTGGACTCGACGGGTCGGCCGTACTCGTCGAACCGGACGGTCGCGGTGTCGAAGGCGTCGCGCAGGGTCGCGACGCCGGTCGCGACGTCGTCCGAGAACTCCTGGCGGACGCCCGTCGGGTCGACGGTGGCCGTCAGCTCGCCGACGACGTCGTACTCGCGCCGCCAGGTCGCGCCGGCGGGGTCGGTGACGGCCTGGAGGCGCGACAAGGCGTCGTGCGCGAACGTCCAGACCGCGCCCCCCGGCAACGCGAGCTCCGCCAGGTTCCCCTGGTCGTCGAACGTCCGTGAGACGCGGCGACCGAGCGGGTCGGTCGTGGTCGCGAGTTCGCCGTTCGGGGCGTACTCGAGCGCCGTCCGTGCTCCGAGCGGGTCCGTGATCGCAGCGATCCGGGCTCCGGCGGCGTACTCGAAACGCCAGACGGCTCCGTCGGCGTCGCGTCGTTCGACGAGGAGCCCGGCGGCGTCGTAGCGGTACTCGCTCCGTGCACCGGAGGGGCTGGTCGCGGCGACCGGGTGACCGGCGGCGTCGCGCTCGATCCGAGCGGTGTCGCCGACGGCGTTGGTGGTCGAGACGAGCTCACCGAACGCGTCGTAGGAAAGCGTCAGGACCACGCCGGTCGGGTCGACGACGTGGGTGAGGGAGCCGTCCTGCCAGGTCAGCTCCGTCCGGCCGCCGACCGGGTCGACGATGACCGACGGGTCGCGGTCGTCGCCCACGTACGCGTAGCTCACGACGGCACCGGCCTCGGTGACGACCGTCGTCACGCGGTCCTGGTCGTCGTACCCGTAGGTCAGATCGCCGCCGGACGGCGTGACGGTCCGGGTCTTCCGGCCGCGGTCGTCGTACGCGTGGACGGTCACCGACCCGTCGCGCTCGGTCGCCGACACCAGGTTGCCGTGCCGGTCGTAGCTCATCGACTGGCGTCGGTCGTCGGAGTCGATGACCCCGACGAGACGCCCCTTGGCGTCGGCGATGTAGGAGTTGGACCGCGAGCCGTCGTGGTCGGACACCACCGTGACGCGGCCGGGCAGGTAGGCGAACCGCACGGTGCGGCCGTGCGGGCTGATCTGTTCGACCACGCGGCGCTGGTCGTCGTAGGTGTTGTCGACCTCGACGACACCGGCCGCACTCGTGACCGTCGTGATGAGGTCGTCGTCGTTCCAACCGTACGTGCGGGTGCCGACGGCGTCGGTCACCGAGACGAGTCGGCCGCGATCGTCGTACCCGTACTCGACCCGGCGACCGTCGGAGGCGCGGAGCACCGCCACCCGGCCGTCGACGTGGTCGATGTCGATCGAGCGCCCGCGCTCGTGCACCAGGCGCACGACGACGTCGTCGGCGTCCCGCTCGACGCGGACCGCGGTGCCGGCACCGCCGCGCTGTCCGAGCCACAGCCCGGACGGCGAGAAGTCGATGCGCTCACCCTGGTTGTCGCGGACGACGAGCCGGTCGCCCTCGGCCGCGAGCCAGCGGTTCTCGCCGACGCCGCGGGCCCACCCCTCGCCGTCGCGCGGGAAGCGCACCTGGCGACCGTCGGCGCCGACGAACGACGCGCCCTCGTCGTCGAGGAGCAGGCGGGTCTCGAGGATCGACGCCCACCCCGGACCGAAGAGTCCGACGTGCTGGTCGAGGGAGTTGTACATGCGGGTCACCTGCAGCGCCGCAGATGCACCGGTGAACGCCAGGTCGAGCTCCGGCTCGAGGAAGTTGCCCGTCGTGGTGTTCACCGGGTCCATCGAGAAGCCGGTCGTCGGCTGGGCACCGTAGGCCGTCGGCGGCTCGAACTGCAGATCGGTGCGGGTCTGCGAGACGCCGGCCGCGGCGAGCGCGGCTGCGAGCCCGGAGTCCGCGACGGTCGAGACCTCGCCCTCGCCGCCGGCGGCCGCGAAGGCGTCGGCGACGGTGTTGGCCCACGTGACGTCCTGGTCGTTCGCCGCGATCCACTGCTCGAACGCCGTCACGACGCTGCCGGCGTCGATGTGCGCCCACGAGCACTTCGCGGCGAAGTCGGCGAGCTTGCCGCGGAGCGCCCCGGGCTTGCCGTCGAGGGCACGGTTCAGCGCCGAGGAACCGGTCGCGAACGAGCGGAGGTCAGCGGGCCGGGCGGACGACGTGCCACCACCGCCCCCACCGCCGGCTCCGGGGTTCGGGGTGTCACGCGGCTTCGTCGTCACCGCCGGCGGGTCGAACTTCGGCGCCGGTTCGTTCTCGACGGTCGGCATCGGGTCGTAGTGGACCGTGTCGTTGAGGAAGTCCTGGAAGCCGTTGCGGCCGTCCTCGCGCTCCTGCCACTCGCGGGCGGTCTTGCGGCGCGCGCGCTCGTCCGCGGCGGCGGCCTTCATGGTGTCGATCCACCCGGCGATGGTCTCGAGGGCGTCGACGATGTTGGTGGCATCGCTCGATGCCGTCCCCGCGTTCTGCGTGAAGAGCTGCGAGAAGTGCCCGCGGAACTCCTGGGAGGCGGTCGTCACGTACGACTGCCTCGATGCCTTCTGTCCGCTGATCGCGTCAGCCGACGTGGTCAGCGAGCTCTTCAGCGCATCCGCGGTGGCATCGTCGAACTCGATCGGATCCGTGTTGGCGTGGATCTTCGCCATGGTTGTCCCCCCAGGGTCGGTGCTGGTCCTGCTGATCGTGCTGGTGAAGCGGCCCCACCGACCGCGAACGCCCGGACCGCCGCGAGTGCGACGGTCCGGGCGGGAACAGGCCGGTGCTTACGCGCCGCCACCTGCGGTGAAGATGTCCTGCGAGATCTTGTCGAGCTGCGTGCGGAGCTGCTCGAGCTCGGTCTTCGCCTTGTCCAGAGCAGCCTTGGTCTCCGGCCAGGTGGACCCGCGGAACGTCGCCGCGAGCGGGCCGTCCCAGACGTTCGAGTCGGACAGGATCCGGCCCTGGGCGTCGAGCTGGGAGATCTGGTCGGTGAAACCACCGTTGATGATCGACTGGACCTGACGGATGGCGGTCTTGGCCTGCTCGGTCGAAAGGACACGCGACATGATGAACCTCTTTCATTCGTAGCTGCACCCCCGCGCAGTGGAATCCCCCCGGAGGCTCTGACACGGCCCACCATACCCACAAACCCGGGCAGATGTCACCGTCGGTATATCGTGACCCTTCCTCCACATCCGAACGGTTCACCGCCGGTTTCCACAGCGTCCACCGAGGCCCCTCCGGCGGGAGGGGCCTGGTGGCAGGATGTGGGGATGGACACCGAACCGCAGCTCGACGGCGAATCCGTCGCACCCGACCTCGACGACTTCGACGAAGTCATCGAGATCGAGCACGAGTCACTGCCGACGGACCGCTACTTCGACCGCGAGCTCAGCTGGCTGCGGTTCAACCAGCGCGTGCTCGAGCTCGGTGAAGACCGCACGCAGCCCCTGCTGGAGCGGGCGAACTTCCTGGCGATCTTCGCGTCCAACCTCGACGAGTTCTTCATGGTCCGCGTCGCCGGCCTGAAGCGCCGCATCGACACCGGCATCGCCGTCCCGACCAACGTCGGCCGTGCCCCCAGCGACGTCCTGCGTGACATCGCGAAGAAGGCCCACGAGCTGCAGGACCGGCACGCCCAGGCCTTCATCGGGTCGCTCAAGCCCGACCTCGACGCCGCGGGCATCCACATCGAGCACTGGTCCGACCTCGACGAGGCCGACCGGCAGCGGATGCGGGAGTACTTCAACGAGCAGATCTTCCCGGTGCTCATGCCCCTGGCCGTCGACCCGGCGCACCCGTTCCCCTACATCTCCGGGCTCTCGCTCAACCTGGCGGTACGGGTCCGCAACCCGAAGTCGCAGCGCCAGGAGTTCGCGCGCCTCAAGGTGCCGCAGAACTTCTCCCGCTTCATCAAGCTCCCCGACGACAACTCCGGTCGGATGCGCTTCATCCCGCTCGAAGACCTCATCGCGAACCACCTCGACGACCTGTTCCCGGGGATGGAGGTCCTCGAGCACCACGTGTTCCGGGTCACCCGCAACGAGGACGTCGAGATCGAGGAGGACGAGGCCGAGAACCTCATCCAGGCCCTCGAGCGCGAGCTCCTGCGCCGCCGGTTCGGTCCGCCGATCCGCCTCGAGATCACCGAGGACATGGACCCGGTGACCCTCGACCTGCTCGTCCGTGAACTCGACATCACCGAGGAAGAGGTCTTCCGGCTGCCGTCGCCGCTCGACCTCGGCGGGCTGTTCGAGATCTCCAAGATCAACCGTCCGGACCTGCACTACCCCAAGCACGTGCCGACCACCCCGGTGCAGTTCCAGCCGGGTGAACCGAACACGAAGCCCGACCTGTTCCGCGCGATCAAGGCGAACGACGTCCTGGTCCACCACCCCTACGAGTCCTTCGCCACGAGCGTGCAGGCGTTCCTCGAGCAGGCCGCGGCCGACCCGAACGTCCTGGCGATCAAGCAGACCCTGTACCGCACCTCCGGCGACAGCCCCATCGTCGAAGCGCTCATCGACGCTGCGGCCGCCGGCAAGCAGGTCCTCGCCCTGGTCGAGATCAAGGCCCGCTTCGACGAGCAGAACAACATCACCTGGGCCCGGAAGCTCGAGAAGGCCGGCGTGCACGTCGTCTACGGCCTGGTGGGGCTGAAGACGCACTCGAAGCTGGTGCTCGTCATCCGGCAAGAGGGCGGGACGCTCAAGCACTACAGCCACATCGGCACGGGCAACTACAACCCGAAGACCTCGCGCATCTACGAGGACATGGGGCTCTTCACCTCGGACGACACGGTGGGCAAGGACCTGACCCGCCTGTTCAACGAGCTGTCCGGCTACGCCATCGAGAAGAAGTTCAAGCGCCTGCTCGTGGCACCGCTGCACCTGCGGAAGGGCCTGCTCAAGCGCATCCAGACCGAGGCCGCCAACGCCCGCGCCGGCAAGCCCTCGGGCATCCGGATCAAGGTCAACTCAATGGTCGACGAGCAGATCATCGACGCGCTCTACCTAGCGAGCCAGGCCGGGGTGCCGATCGACGTGTGGGTGCGCGGCATCTGCTCGCTCAAGCCCGGCATGGAAGGCGTCAGCGACACCATCCGCGTGCGCAGCATCGTCGGCCGCTACCTGGAGCACTCGCGGGCATTCGCGTTCCACAACGACGGCGACCCGGCGGTGTTCATCGGCAGTGCAGACATGATGCACCGGAACCTCGACCGTCGTGTCGAGGCACTGGTCCGGCTCACCGCCCCCGACCACATCGCCGAGGTGCAGGAGATGTTCGACCTCGCGATGGCGGACACCGCGAGTTCGTGGCACCTGGAGTCCGACGGCGAGTGGACACGGCACTCCACCGACGATGCGGGCCGTCCGCTCGAGGACGTGCAGAATGTGACCATGCGGAAGATCTCGGCCCGGAAGCGCTCGACTCGGTGAGCGGCGGTCCCTCGGGCCCCGTCGTCGCTGCGGGTGCGGTCGTCTGGCGCGAACAGGACGGCACACCCCTCGTGCTGCTCATCCACCGTGACCACCACAAGGACGTCTCCCTGCCCAAGGGCAAGGTGGACCCGGGCGAGGCCGTCCCGACGACCGCCGTGCGCGAGATCGACGAGGAGACCGGGTACCGCGTCCACCTCGGCGCACCGCTCGGCACCGCCGAGTACGTGCTGCCGAACGGTCGCGACAAGGTCGTGCACTACTGGGCGGCCCGGGTCTCGGCCAAGGAGTACGCCCGCGCCGGCGCCTTCGTGCCGAACCACGAGGTCGCGGCGCTCGAGTGGGTCACCATCGACGACGCCCGCAAACGCTTGACGTACGAGCGGGACGTCGCGATCCTCGACCGGTTCGCCGAGCGTGCCGCCGCCGGACAGCACCGCACGTTCGCCCTGATCACCCTGCGCCATGCGAAGACGGTGCCCGGCTCGGACTGGGACGGCCCCGACGCCACCCGTCCGCTGCTGCCCGTCGGCCGCTCGCAGGCCAAGGCCGCCGCGGCGCCGGTCGCGGCGTTCGGCCCGAAGAAGATCGTGAGCAGCACGGCGGCGCGGTGCCTCGCGACCGTCGAACCGCTGTCCGCCACGACGAAGCTCGGCGTCTCGAGCACCCCTGACCTCAGCCAGGACGCCCACGACCGCGGAGCTGCCGACGTCAAGGGCGTCGTCCGGCGCCGGCTCGACAAGGGCAAGACCGCCGTGTTGTGCTCGCACGGCCCGGTGCTGCCCGACATCATCGCCCGGATCGCCACCGCGACCGCCGACGAGTCCGGCCGGTTCGACCTGCGCCGCGCCGCGATGCTGTCGGTCGGGGACTTCTCCGTCATGCACATCGCCGGAGACACGCTCGTCGCGGTCGAGACGCACCGCAACACGATCCCGGCGTAGCCCGCCACCGCCGGGCCGCAGCGGTCCGGCTGTCCGCAGCGCCGCCCGACCGCAGCGCCGGCGGACGGCCGCGTCGGCGGACCGCAGCGCCGCCGCACGGCTGCCGACGCGCCCGGCACCCGGCCACAGGACGGGGCCGCGCCGCGCCCGGGAACCCGATCCGGGCCTCCCGACCGCTCGTCCGCCATCATGCGTGCGCATCTTCCGAACGAGCGCACAGTGCCCCCGATCCTGCTCCCTGCGCGGGTGCGGCGCACGCCGCCCCGACGCGGACAACCCCTCGTTCACCTCCCGTTCACCAGCGGGGGTGATTGCGGTCACCTCGCGTCCCTACAGTCGCTCCCGGGTCGGCACCGGCCCAGGGACCGCAGTGGTCCCACTGCATTCCATTCCCGAAGGGACCCCTGTGAACATCAAGCGAATCGGTTCGATCGCAGCAATCGCGATCGCCGGCGCAGTCGTGCTCTCCTCGTGCGCGGCAAACGAGGACGCGGGCAGCACCGAGTCCTCCTCTTCCACCAGCGGCAGCGACTACTCGAAGCTCTCCGGCACCCTGACCGGCTCCGGCTCGTCCGCACAGCAGACCGCGCAGGCCACCTGGGCCGCCGGTTTCCAGAACGAAGCCTCGGGCGTCACCGTCAACTACACGCCGGACGGCTCCGGTGCCGGCCGCGAGAACTTCATGTCGGGTGCCGCGGACTTCGCCGGCTCCGACGCCGCGCTGAAGGACGAGGAGCTCTCGGGCACCTTCGAGTCCTGCAAGGCGGACACCAAGGGCATCGACATCCCCGTCTACATCTCCCCGATCGCGATCGCGTACAAGGTCGACGGCGTCAGTGACCTGACCCTCGACGCGAAGACCATCGCGGGGATCTTCTCGGGCAAGATCACCAAGTGGGACGACTCGCAGATCGCCGACCTGAACAAGGACGCGAAGCTGCCGGACGCCGACATCACGGTCGTGCACCGCTCGGACGACTCGGGCACCACGCAGAACTTCTCGGAGTACGTCTCCGCGAACGCCGCTGACGTCTGGACCGAAGAGCCCAGCCAGACCTTCCCGTACTCGGTCGGTGACAGCGCGAAGGGCACCTCCGGTGTCGCCTCCGCGATGGGCAGCGCCACCAACGCCATCACCTACATCGACGACTCCGGTGCGGGCGACCTCGACCGCGCGAAGCTGATGGTCGGCGACAAGGCGACCGAGCTCTCGGCCGAGGGTGCCGCGCAGGTCGTCGCCGACTCCGAGATCGCGACCGGCCGCGAGGACAACGACCTCGCGATCGACATCGACCGCAAGGACACCGCTGACGGCGCCTGGCCGCTGGTCCTCGTCTCCTACGCCATCGCGTGCCAGGAGTACAAGGAGGCCGACAAGGCCGAGCTCGTGAAGGGCTACCTCGACTACGTCGTCTCGAGCGCCGCTCAGGACGCCGCTGCGAAGGAGGCCAAGTCGGCCGCCCTCTCCTCCGACCTCGCGTCGAAGGCCAAGGACGCGGTCGCGTCCATCAAGTAAGGCCCCCTGAGCGCCCGGACGCCGGTCCCACCCACCTGACCGGCGTCCGGGCACTCAGCCGTCCAGGACCCCACACGGACGGCCCCCGTCCAGGAACCCACCCGGACGCGCCCCGTCCAGGCCCCGACCCGGACGGGCCCCCGTCCAGGCCCGCGGCCCGGACACCGCACCATCACCCCCAGAACCCGTCGCCTCCCCCGGCGTTCCTCCGACAGGAGTACCCCATGACGACCGCACCGGCCCAGCCAGGGGCCACCGTCACCCCGATCAAGCCGAAGGCCGTCGTCCGTGTCGGCGACCGCGTCTTCTCCGCCGCCTCGGTCATCGCCGGCGGCCTCATCCTCTTCGTGCTCGTGCTCGTCGCCGCGTTCCTCGTCTGGCAGAGCATCCCGGCCTTCTCCGCCAAGGTCGGGGAGCTGCCGGGCAAGGCCACGAACTTCTGGGACTTCGTCGGCCCCCTGGTCTTCGGCACCGTCTGGTCCGCGCTCATCGCGCTCGTGATCGCCGTGCCGCTGTCCCTCGGGATCGCCCTCTTCATCTCGCACTTCGCGCCGCGTCGACTCGCGCCGGTCCTCGGCTACGTGATCGACCTGCTGGCCGCGGTGCCGTCGGTCGTCTACGGCCTCTGGGGCATCGCCGTGCTGGCGCCCCTGGTGAAGCCGTTCTACGTGTTCCTCAACGAGTACCTCGGCTGGTTCCCGCTGTTCTCCGGCCAGGTGTCCGGCACCGGCCGCACGATCCTGACGGCGTCGATCGTCCTCGCCGTCATGGCTATCCCGATCATGACCGCGGTCATGCGTGAGATCTTCCTGCAGGCCCCGACCCTCAACGAGGAAGCGGCCCTGGCCCTCGGCGCGACCCGCTGGGAGATGATCCGCCTGTCGGTCCTGCCGTTCGCGAAGTCCGGCATCGTCTCCGCGATCATGCTCGGCCTCGGTCGC
Organism: Curtobacterium sp. MCBD17_026; assembly: GCF_003234895.2. Lineage (NCBI taxonomy): Bacteria > Bacillati > Actinomycetota > Actinomycetes > Micrococcales > Microbacteriaceae > Curtobacterium > Curtobacterium sp. MCBD17_026. Next base: position 3,210,849 of record NZ_CP126281.1, read on the forward strand.
GCACTCGGCGAGACGATGGCGATCGCGCTGGTGCTGTCGGTCTCGACGAACGTCACGTTCCAGATGCTGACGTCGCAGAACCCCTCGACGATCGCCGCGAACATCGCCCTGCAGTTCGCCGAGGCCTCGGGCACGGCACTCAACGCGCTCATCGCGTCGGGTCTGATCCTCTTCGTCATCACCCTGGTCATCAACATGCTCGCGCGGTACATCGTCCGCAGCCGAGTCAGCTGAGAGGTCGCACCCGATGTCCCTCGCGCTCCGTCAGACCGGCACCGCCGGCAACGTCTACGCCAACGGCAAGCTGCACGCCTCCGTCCCGTGGCTGCTGCTGGTCGGCAGCTGGGTCGCCCTCGTCCTGGTCTTCGCCCTGCTCAACGCGGGTGGCGCCGTCGAGGACTTCAACGTCGTCGCCGCGATCTTCCTCGGCACGGTCCTGTTCGACGTCCTCATCGTCGTCATCTCGCGCATCGTCGAGGGCGGCCGCAAGGCGGTCGACCGCCTGGTCACCTCGCTCGTCATCACGGCGTTCGTCATCGCGGTCCTGCCGCTGGTGTCGTTGCTCTGGACGGTCATCGCCAAGGGCATCGCCCGCTTCGACGCGAACTTCTTCTCGTACTCGATGCGCGGGGTCATCTCCGAGGGCGGCGGCGCGGTCCACGCCCTCATCGGCACCCTCGAGATCACGCTGTTCGCGGCGCTCATCTCGGTGCCGATCGGCCTGCTCACCTCGATCTACCTGGTCGAGTACGGTCGCGGCGCACTGGCGAAGGGCATCACGTTCTTCGTCGACGTCATGACGGGCATCCCGTCGATCGTCGCCGGTCTGTTCGCCTACGCGCTCTTCGCGCTGTTCCTCGGCCCGGGTGCCCGCTTCGGCCTGGTCGGCTCCGTCGCCCTGTCGGTGCTGATGATCCCGATCGTCGTGCGCTCCACCGAAGAGGTGCTGAAGATCGTCCCGATGGAACTCCGCGAGGCCTCGTACGCCCTCGGTGTGCCGAAGTACCTCACGATCCTCAAGGTGGTGCTCCCCACCAGCCTCGCCGGCATCACCACCGGCGTCATGCTCTCGATCGCCCGCGTCATCGGTGAGACCGCCCCGCTGCTCGTCACGGCCGGCTTCACCGCGAGCATGAACTACAACCTGTTCCGTGACCCGATGATGACCCTGCCGGTGTACGCGTACACGCAGTACTCGCAGCAGGGCGCCAACCCGGTGCCGTTCGTCGACCGGGCCTGGACCGCGGCCCTCGTGCTCATCCTGATCGTGATGCTGCTCAACCTGCTCGCCCGGTTCATCACCCGCCTCTTCGCCCCCAAGCTCAGCCGCTGACCCTCCGCCCCCCGCGGAACCAGCGACACCACCCACCCAGAAGGATCAACGTGTCCAAGCGCATCGAGGTCGACGGCCTCAACGTCTACTACTCGAAGTTCAAGGCGGTCGAGGGCGTCGACATCACCATCGAGCCCCGCACCGTCACGGCCTTCATCGGCCCGTCGGGCTGCGGCAAGTCCACCTTCCTCCGCACCCTGAACCGCATGCACGAGGTCATCCCCGGCGCATGGGTCGAGGGCTCGGTCAAGATCGACGGCGACGACCTGTACGGCGCCGGCGTGGACCCCGTGCTCGTCCGTCGTCAGGTCGGCATGGTCTTCCAGCGTCCGAACCCGTTCCCCACGATGTCGATCCGCGACAACGTGCTGGCGGGCGTGAAGCTCAACAACAAGCGCGTCTCCCGCTCCGAGGCCGACGACATCGTCGAGCGCTCGCTGCAGGGCGCGAATCTGTGGAACGAGGTCAAGGACCGCCTCGACAAGCCCGGCATGGGCCTGTCCGGTGGGCAGCAGCAGCGTCTCTGCATCGCCCGCGCGATCGCGGTGGAGCCGGACGTGCTCCTGATGGACGAGCCCTGCTCGGCCCTCGACCCGATCTCGACCCTCGCCATCGAGGACCTGATCGAGGAGCTCAAGAAGGAGTTCACGATCGTGATCGTGACCCACAACATGCAGCAGGCGTCGCGCGTCAGCGACAAGACGGCGTTCTTCAACATCGCCGGCACCGGCGCTCCCGGCAAGCTCATCGAGTTCGACGACACCGCGACGATGTTCTCGAACCCGTCCGTGCAGGCCACCGAGGACTACGTCTCGGGCCGCTTCGGTTGATCGGCATCTGTCCGTCGCGCTGACGGACTGCCTGGAGGCCCGGTGCACGTCCGCCACGGACGCGCACCGGGCCTTGGTGGTTGCGCGCGGCCCCGTGCACGCGTGTGGCGACAGGACACCCGTCGATCGACTCGTGGAACGACGAAAGGTGCCTGCGCATCGACTGCACAGGCACCTTCCGGAAGTGGGTCAGGCGGTGGTGGTGGGCACCGCCATGATCGGCGAGGTGGTCGGCTGCTCGGAACCGCCCTCGGGCTCGACCGTCATGCCGATGGTCGCGCCCTCGGACATCGAGCCCTGCAGCACGGCGGAGTGCACACCGTCGGCCGCACCGTCGACCAGGCCGGCCGACTTGATGGTGCCGCCCTGCTCCTCGGAGCCGATGTACCAGAGCTCGTACGTCTTGCCCTTCGGCGCCTGCTCGACACCGTCGAGGATCACCGCGGACTTGCCGAGGTCGTTCGACCACACGACCGTCGCCGAACCGCCGCCCGCGACCTTGGTCGTGGTGCGCTGGAAGTCCGAGGCGGCGTAGATGCGGTCGAGGCCGCTCGAGGCCTGCGTGGTGCCGGTGCCGGAGCCGTTCGGGTCGAAGATCGATCCGACGCCGAGTCCGCCGAAGAAGACCGCGGCGACGGCAGCGGCGGCCGTCAACGTGACCGCCGGACGCTGGAACCAGCGGCGGCGAGCTTCGGACGACGCCCGGCCACCGGCGGTGGGGCCGTCGGCGATCGAGGCGACGTGCCTGGCGGGCTCGGGACGGGCCTCCTGGACGGAGGTGGTCTCGGCGACCGGGGTCTGGTCGACCGTCGTGTCGGCGAGGGGTGCGGCCTGGGGGGTCGTGGCGATCTGGGCCAGCAGCGACGCCTTGAGCGACGCGGGGGGCTCGATCGGTGCGACGGCGTAGGCGAGCTGCAGCGCGGTCTCGCGCAGCGAGTCGTTCTCGGCCTGCAGCTCGGGAGACGTCCGGAGGGCGTCCTCGAGGAGCGCGCGCTCGTCGTCGGACAGCGCGTCGAGGGCGTGGGAACCCGTCATCAGTGCGGGGTCGTCGTGGCGTTCGGTCATGAGGTCACCCCCATCTCGTCTCGGAGTCGGATCATCCCGTCACGGAGACGGGTCTTGACGGTGCCGATGGGGACACCGAGGTGTTCGGCCATCTCGCTGTGCGAGTAGCCGCCGTAGTACGCGAGTTGCACGGCCTGCCGCTGGAACTCGGTGAGCTTCGCCAGCGCTCGGCCGACGCGCTCGTGCTCGATGCGGATCTCGACGGACTCGGAGACCTGGTCGAAACCGGCCTCGAGGTCGCGGATGCCGATCTTGGTGTCGCGGTCGTGCGACGACTGCGAGGCACGGACCCGGTCGACCGCTCGGCGATGAGCCATGGTGAGGACCCAGCTGGCGGCGGTGCCGCGCTTCCGGTCGAAGCGGGTGGCCTGCTGCCAGACCTCCAGGAAGACCTCCTGTGTGACCTCTTCCGACTGCGCGCGGTCCCGGAGGAGGCGCGTGATCAGACCGAGGACCCGACCGGAGAGTGCGTCGTAGAGGTCCGCGAAGGCGGCTTGGTCACCGGCGGCGACCCGGGCGAGGAGGTCGTCCGGCGATGCCTGAGCTGGCTCTGACGAGCTCCAGCGTTCGGTGTCGCTATCCACGAGGGCAAGCATTGCAGGTTTCCCTCCTCTCGGTTGCTTTCGTTGACCAGGCGGGTAGCGCGAAGCCTCCGCATGGGCGGTCGAGACGAGGGGCCGGCGTGACCCACAGGGAATTGACCGGCGGTGCCGGTCCGGGTCACACCGGGCCTCTCGCTTCGTGACGGGCATTCCGTCCGTCACGCAGATGATTCGGCGCGGTCCCCGCTGTGGATTGGATGGGGGTCGGGTTTTCTCGGCGGGGTGGGCGCGGCGTGCCTTCGCAGGGGTGCGCGCTGGCACGCCCGGGGCCGGTTCTGTCCACCATGAGTGAACAGGGTCGAGTGATCAGCCAGCGTCTCGTAGACTTGACCTCGCCGGGCCGCAGCAAGCCCCGGGCTCCAAAATTCGCCGCTTCGAGCGGCCTCGCGCCGAGAGGCGCTTCTGCGGCCCGGTCTTTCCATGCCCGGGTGCGTTCCGGTCTTCTGCTGCGCGGCCCTGGCCTGGCGCGTCATCGCGCTGCTGCGCGGCCCTGGCCTGGAGGCCCGGTGCGGGTCCGTCCCGCAGCGCGCTCAGTCCAGGCTGTCGCGGCGCCAGAGCGCCGCCGCCTCGGTCAGATCGGCCGCCAGCTCCGTCAGGCGGAGGGCCCGCGTCGTGAGTTCGCTCGCGCGCTCGGACGCGACCAGGTCCGACTCGTCCGCCACGGCGGTCGCGCCGGCAGCGGTCAGACGGCAGAACGACGCCCCGCGGTCGAGCGCCACCGCGAGGTCGCCCGTGTACAGGCCGTGCAGGATGCGGTCGGCGAGCGTCAGGATCTCGGCCGGGCCCGTCGGTTCCTCGGCGCCCGCGACCGCCTGGTCGATCGTGCCGATCTGCGCGGTGCCCCGCTCGAACAGGTACGCGATCTCCTCCGGGTTCTGCCGGATGACGATGCGCACCAGGTACACCCGCCAGAGCGCCCCCGGCAGGGTGTGCGCCCCGACCCGTGCCCACAGCTCCGCGATGGCGTCGATGCCGTGCACGTCGGTGTAGGTGACGAGCCGCTCGACCACTGCGGGGTCCGGGTCCTCGCGCACCCGGTGCAGCAGTGCGTTCGCGGTCTCGTGCGCGACACGGTTCACCAGCGCCGGGTCCTCACCGCCCTGGATGGCGGCGAACTCGGCGTCGGTGAAGTGGACGGGACGGTGGTGATCGCGAGGCACCGCAGCAGTGTAGGCGCGGCCGGTGACACGCCCGCGTCCCGTTCGCCCAGAACGCAACGGCTGCGCCACGCGTACCGTGTTGCGGCAGGGAGGCGCTCCTCCCTGCACGTGAAGGAGAGGATCATCCATGAACGCCCTGCTCATCATCCTGGCTGTGATCGCAGTCATCCTGCTGTTCGTCGGCGGGTTCGCCGCGAGCCTGAAGTTCCTGCTCTGGGTGGGCATCGTGCTGCTGGTCATCGCGGTCATCGCGTGGCTGCTGCGCTCGCTCACCGGACGTCGGGGCTGACCCGGACCGACGGTTCCGCTCCTTCAGGCCCTCACCCGCTAGCCTTGCGGGTGAGGGCCTCTAGCTCAGTTGGTAGAGCACCGGACTTTTAATCCGAGGGTCGTGGGTTCGAGCCCCACGGGGCCCACACCCTCCTGAACCCCGGCTTTTCATCCGAGGGTCGTGGGTTCGAGCCCCACGGGGCCCACACCCTCCTGAACCCCGGCTTTTCATCCGAGGGTCGTGGGTTCGAGCCCCACGGGGCCCACACCTTCCTGAACCCCGGCTTTTCATCCGAGGGTCGTGGGTTCGAGCCCCACGGGGCCCACACCCTCCTGAACCCCGGCGTGTCAGGCAGACGCCCCACCGGCGGCGATGCGGATGGCGGTGGACAGGATGGCCCCGGCGGTGGTGCCGGTCGCGACCGTCGGGTGGACGCCGTCGGCGTCAGCCGCACCGGACGCGTAGGTGCCGTCGAGGCGCCGGACCGGGAACCAGGGGTCGACGAGCAGCCACCCACGATCGGCGGTGAACCGGGCGAGGTCGCGGTTGTGGGCGAACCCGCCGGCGGCACGGTCGATGTGGTCGGCGCCGTAGTCGGTGAGGTTGGACGGTGCGACCTGCCCGATGACGACGTGGTCGGCGCCGACGACCTCGACGATCGCGGCGATGTTGTCGCGGATGGTCGACCGACCCACGCCGAGGCGGATGTCGTTGGTCCCCACCATGACGACGAGGACGTCAGCGTCGACGGGGGCCACGGCGTTCCGCACCGCCGCCGACGTCGCGCCGCTGATGCCGACACCGCTGACGAGCCGCAGATCGGTCCCGGTCAGGAACCTGGTCCAGGAGAACGAGTTCTCGGGGTTCGTGATGCTGTCGCCGGCATAGGTGACGGTCGTCACGGGAGCTCCCAGGGTCGGTTTCGGTCGCGGGTGTCCAGCCAACCACGCCCAGTCCAGCGCTCCGCGTGCCGCCAGCGGTGTTCGCGGACACTCCTCACCGGTCAGCCGCGGTGCGGATCGGGCCGCGTAGAATCCCGGCCGTGGCCCGACGAACCGACGGCGGATGGCCGGACGGTCCCCGTTCGCTGCTGCTCAGACGACGACGCCGGAGGCGACGCCTGTTACCGGCTGTCGCCCTCGGCGCGATGAGCCTCGGCGTCGCCGGGTTCCTCGTCATGCTCCCGGCGGTGTCCGACGCGTGCCAGCCGGAGCCGGGAGCACCGACCGTGTCGGCGAGCGAGGCGGCGTCGGCGATCGCCACCGGCTCGGACGTGCTCATCGTCGGCGACTCGTACACGGCCGGGCGTGGCTCGTACGACGGCATGCACGGTTGGGCGCAGGACCTCGTCGCGGAACGCGGCTGGGACGCCACCATCGACGGCGTGCCCGGGAGCGGCTACGTGAACACCGGGAGGTCGCACTCCTCCGCACGGACCTACATCGCGCGGATCGAGCGGCATGCGTCCCTCGACCCCGAGCTGGTCATCGTGCAGGGCAGCCAGAACGACTGGCTCGTCGATGCCACGACCCTCGAGACCCGCGTCGAGCAGACCCTGCGGACCGCGGAGCGACAGTGGCCGGACGCGGTCGTGGTCGCGATCGGCCCCTCGGCACCGCAGCCCCGCGCGAAGACCACCGTCGCCATCTCGGCGGCGGTCGCCGCCGGCGCACGAGACGCCCGGGTGCCGTTCATCGACGCGATCGACCGGCAGTGGTTCACGTCGAGCAACAGTGCGAGCTACGCGGCGGGCGACGGGCAGCACCTCAACGACGACGGGTACCGCTACCTGGCCGACAGGATCGACGGGGCGCTCGAAGAACTCACCAGGGCCGCGCCGAGCGAACGCTGCTCCTGACGACGTGACCGGGCACCGTGGGCGGCGGCACCGGGGTACAAGTCGTCCCCAGCCGGCTCATGGCGGATCCCCTGCACAGCCCAGCCCGCCCTCAGCGGATTGTTGGCATACCGCCGATAGTGTCGTTCCCGGATCCGATCGACGGATCCTGCAACACCGCACCACCACGAACGAACGGGGTACACCGTGATCGAGCCCATCGACGCCACGCAGACCAGCACCACCGGTGACGCGCGCCGCATCGTCGAGCTCGCAGCAGCGACCAACACGACGATGAGCAACGAGCTCCTGCTCGACACGCTCCGCCGCAACGCCCAGGTCACTACTCGCCACATCCGCAAGGACTTCATCGAGGTCGCGACGGCCACCGCTGTGCTCGGCTACGTCTGCCGGCAGCGCAAGGACTTCATCGCGCTCCGTGGCGACGACCCGGCGTGGGCGCACGAGGTCGGCCGGTACGCGACCGAGTCCCTCGCGGTCGAGGCGCTCCGGATGCGCCGCGGCTGACGCCCGGCTTCCGACACACACAACGAAGGCCCCGCCGGACACCCGGCGGGGCCTTCGTCGTGTCAGCGGTGCGAGCCGACCGGAGTCCTCAGGACCAGACGCGGCGGATCCCCCACGAACCGGTCCAGGTCTCGTCCGGCTCGAGCCAGCGAAGACCCTCGCCCGAGTTCAGGGCGTTCGCGGGCGCCGTCATCGGTTCGACCGCGACGGCCAGGCCCTTCCCGTCGCCCCGCGGGTACTCGCGCGACGTGAAGACCTGCACGTAGGGGAACGAGGCGTCCTGCCAGAGCTCGACCCCGTCACCCTCGGGCCCGTGCATCGTCGTGCGGCGGATCCCCTCGGCGTCTGGGGTGACGTCCTTGTACGCGGTGTCGAGGTCCGAATCCCCGGCACGCCGCCCCTGGCGCAGGTCGTACGGCGTGCCCTCGACCGGCACCGAACCGTTCGGCACCTTCTGCTCGTCGACCGTGAACGCGGTCGCGGCGTCGAGCGTGACGACCAGGTCGTCGGCGGGGGTGTCACCGGCACGCAGGTAGGGGTGCGCGCCGACCGCGAAGGGTGCGCGGACACCCGAACGGTTCGTGACCTCGTGCGTGACGCGGATGCCGTCGTCGACGAGTTCGTGCAGCACGCGCGTCTCGAGGGTGAAGGGCCACCCGTGCTGCGGGTGGATCGTCGCCGCTTGCTGGATCGACGTCTCGGTCTGCGAGACCACCCGGTACGGAGCGAACCGGAGCAGTCCGTGCGACGCGTTGCCGTACTTCGGCTCCGAGACGTCGAGCTGCTGCCGCTTGCCGTCGAGCTCCCACGCAGCGCCGGCGACGCGGTTCGGCCAGGGTGCGAGGACGATACCGTTCGCGCCCGGCGGCTGCTCGGTCACGGGGAACGGCTCGGTGATGTCGAAGCCGGCGACGCGGAGTTCGCGGATGCCCGCGGCGACCTCGGTGACCACGGCTTCGACGACCCCGTCGGGTCCGGCGTGGTGGAGGCGGTACTGGCCACCCGTGGGTGCTGCGGTCATGGGGCGTTCTTCCTTCCGGCTGGTTCGGTGCGACGCTCGCCGTCGGCGACGATCACCTGGGCCCCGGCCGCCCGGATCGCGGCGACCGCGGCGGCATCGGCCTCGGCGGTGACGACGACGTCGATGTCCTCGAGCGCGCGGACGACCCCGATGTGGGCCCGGCCGAACTTCGACCCGTCCGCGACCACGACCGTACGCCGGGCCGTCGCCGCGAGCATCCGCTTTGCTTCGGTCTCGGGCAGGTTCACGTTCGTCAGCCCGTGGTCGACGTCGAGTCCGGTGCCGCCGAGGAAGACGAGGTCGGCGGCGATCATCGGCAGGACCGCGCCGTTGAAGGGGGCGACGAGTGAGTGCTGCAGGGGCCGGAGGGTGCCGCCGGTGACGATCACGGTGAAGCGCGGGACAGCTCGCTCGAGCGCGAGCGCCGTGGTGAGGGAGTTCGTGACGACGGTGACGCCGGTGAGTTCGGTGCGCGCCACGAGGGCCTCGGCGACGGCGGCCGGCGTGGTGCCGACGTCGAGGACGACGCACTCCCCCGGGCGCACCAGCGCGGCGGCCGCACGGCCGATGGCCGCCTTGGCCACCTGGTGCTCGACGGCGGTCTCCTCGAAGGGGCGCTCGGTGGACCCGGCCCCGAGGCGGACGGCGCCCCCGTGCACCCGGCGGATCCGGGCCTCCTGGTCGAGGACGGCGAGGTCCTGGCGGACGGTCACCTCGCTGGTGCCGAGGGACGCGGCCAACGCGGCCGTCCGGACCATGCCCGGGGCGCCGTCGACGATCGCGACGATGCGGTCCTGCCGCAGGGGCGCGGGCAGCGCGCCGGCGAGGAACGAGAGGTCGGCGTCCGTCATGTGGACAGTTTCGCTTGCTTCCGATGTCTTTCGCAACGCTTCAGTCGAGCGCTAGGCTGTCCCGGTGATCACCAAGCGCGTGACGAAGCTCGCGGACGGCCGCGACCTCTTCTACTTCGACGACGCCGACTCGACGCTGCCAGCAGAACGCAGCATCGACGGGCGCGTGCTCGACCCGCGGCCCGAGACGGCGCGGATGCGGCAGGACGTCCTGACGGGCGAGTGGGTGTCGATCGCGGCGTCCCGGCAGAACCGGGTGTTCCTGCCGCCGGCCGACCAGGACCCGCTCGCACCCCAGAGCCCGGCCAACCCGTCCGAGATCCCGAGCCGCTACGACGTCGCGGTGTTCGAGAACCGTTCGCCGTCGTTCGGCCCGCTGCTCGAAGCCGACGACGCTCCCGAGTCGCTCGAGTCCCTGAGCGACGTCGGCCTGAACCGCCAGCTCCGCTCGGTCGGCCGGTGCGAGGTCGTGTGCTTCTCACCCGAGACCTCAGGGTCCTTCGCCTCCATCTCGGAGTCGCGCGCCCGCACCGTCGTCGAGGCCTGGGCCGACCGCACCGCTGCACTCTCCGCGATGCCGGGCATCCAGCAGGTGTTCCCCTTCGAGAACCGGGGCGAGGCGATCGGCGTCACGCTGCACCACCCGCACGGGCAGATCTACTCGTACCCGTACATCACCCCGCGCACGCAGCGACTGCTCGCGAGCATCGAACGGTTCGGCCCGGACCTGTTCGAGCAGCACCTCGCGAACGAGCGGGGTTCCGAGCGGGTCGTCCTCGCTGGCGAGCACTTCACCGCCTTCGTCCCGTTCGCCGCGCGCTGGCCGATCGAGATCCACATGCTGCCGCACCGCCACGTCCCCGACTTCGCCGGCCTGACCGACGCCGAGAAGGACGAGCTCGCGCACATGCACCTCCGGCTCACCCGCGGGCTCGACGCGCTCTACGGCGACCCGACGCCGTACATCGCCGCGTGGCACCAGGCACCGGTGCACACCGCCCGCGACACCGTGCGGCTGATGCTGCAGATCACCTCGCCGCGACGTGCGGCGGACAAGTTGAAGTTCCTGGCCGGCAGCGAAGCCGCCATGGGCGCCTGGATCGGGGACCTCGTGCCCGAGAAGGCGGCCGAGTTCATCCGACAGGGAGTCGAGCGCGCATGACGTTCCAGCAGGTCTACGGGTACGAGCCGACGGTGCGGTACTCCGCCCCGGGTCGCGTCAACCTGATCGGTGAGCACACCGACTACAACGACGGCTACGTGCTGCCCTTCGCGATCGACCGTCGCACCACCGCCTCCATCGCGCAGCGCGACGACCGGACGATCCGCGTCGCCTCCGCCTTCGACGCCACGAGCGAGCCGGTGGCGCTGTCCCTCGATGACCTGTCGCCCGAGGCCATGGACGGCTGGTCGGCGTACGTGTTCGGCATCGCCTGGGCCCTGCGTGAGCAGGCCGGTGCCGATCTGAGCGACAAGACCGGGTTCGACGTCTTCATCGAGTCAGACGTACCGGTCGGTGCGGGCCTGTCGTCGAGTGCCGCGATCGAGTGCGGTGTCGCGCTGGCGTTCAACGACCTGTGGGAACTCGGCCTCGACCGGAAGACCCTGGCGCGCGTCGGGCAGTACTCCGAGAACCACGCCGTCGGTGCCCCCACCGGGATCATGGACCAGTCCGCCTCGCTGCTCGGCGAGCAGGACGCCGTCGTGTTCCTCGACTGCCGCACGCTCGACACCGCCGTCGTCGACCTGGCGCTCGAGGCGAACGGGCTCGAGGTCCTGGTGATCGACACCCGTGTCGAGCACGCCCACGCGACCGGTGGCTACGCGGCTCGTCGGGCCTCGTGCGAGAAGGGTGCGCAGGTGCTCGGTGTCGAGGCCCTGCGTGACGTCAGCGTCGACGACCTACCCCGCGCGCAGGAGCTCCTGGACGACGAGACCTTCCGCCGCGTTCGGCACATCGTGACCGAGGACCAGCGTGTTCTCGACACCGTCCGCACCTTGCGCGAACAGGGCCCACGGGCGATCGGTTCGCTGCTCGTCGCGTCGCACGAGTCGATGCGCGACGACTTCGAGATCTCCGTGCCGGAGCTCGACCTGGCCGTCGCGACGGCGGTCGGGCACGGTGCCGTCGGTGCCCGCATGACCGGGGGCGGATTCGGCGGTGCGGCGATCGCGCTCGTCGACCAGGAGTCCCGCGGTGCGATCACCGCGGCCGTCATCGAGGCCTTCGCCGAGGCCGGGTACCGCGAGCCGAACGTGTTCACGGTGCACGCCGCGCAGGGCGCCCGGCGCGACTGACGGCCCTCGGCCGCTCGACGTTTCGCGCTCAGCGACAGTTCACGCGGCGATCAGCCCGTGGACTGTCGCTCGGCGCGAAAGAACGGCAGCGCCCGCCGCGCGCCCGCCTACTCAGCCGGAGTAGTCCGCGTACCCGACGCGCTCGACGACGTTTCCGAGTACGAACGGGTGCGTCCGACCGTGTTCCACGGCCCACTCCACCCACGCGGTCTGTGCCGGCATGAGCAGCCACACCAGGGCGGTCGTCCCGAGCACGGCGGCCAGGGTCAAGCCCATCACGGTGTGCTCGTCGAACCGGGCTGCACCTCGCCGGGCGATCGCGACGACGAACCCGACGACCGCGAACCCCACCGTCGCGAGCGTCCATCCGAACCAGGGGCCCGACGTGAACGTGTACTCCTGGCCGGCGTGCACGAAGGTCGTCGCCCAGCTCGAACCCGGTGCCTGGAACAGCACGCAGATCGCCACGATGACGATCAGCCACCGGGCGTCCTTGGTCAGTTGCGACGGCTCGGACCGGGCTCGCATCACCGGCGTTGTCTGCAGTCGTTCATCCCCCATGCCGCGACCGTAGCACCGGCGGAGTGCGCTTCGTGTGCAGCAATGGTCGGGTGCGACGACGGCACCCGACCATTGCTGCACACCATCGGCACGCGAGAGCCCGCGCGCTACGACAGCTGGCGCTCGGCGGCCTCGACGACGTTCTTCATGAGCATCGCGCGGGTCATCGGCCCGACACCACCGGGAGTCGGCGACAGGAAGCCCGCGACCGATGCGACCGCGGGGTCGACGTCGCCGTGCAGCTTCGCCTTGCCGGTCTCCTCGTTGACGACGCGGGTGATCCCCACGTCGATGACGGCGGCACCGGGCTGCACCCAGTCCGGCTTGACGAGCCCGGCGACCCCCGCAGCGGCGACGATGATGTCGGCGCGGCGGCACTCCGCGGCGACGTCGGCGGTCAGCGAGTGCGTCAGGGTCGCGGTCGCCTCGAGCCGCGTGAGCAGCAGACCGAGCGGCCGCCCGACGGTCAGCCCCTGCCCGATGATCGTGACGTGCGCGCCACGGATCGGGATCTCGTACGCGTCGAGCATCGCGACGATGCCCCGAGGCGTGCACGGGAGCGGTGCGTCAATCGTGCCGGCACCACCGGGTACGGCGAGCACCAGCTCGCCGAGGTTCGTCGGGTGCAGTCCGTCGGCGTCCTTCGCAGGGTCCATCAGCTCGAGCATCGGTGTCGGGTCGATGCCCTGGGGCAGCGGGAGCTGCACGATGAACGCGGTGACCCGGGGGTCGTCGTTCATCTGCAGGATCGCGGCCCGGATGTCGGCAGCGGACGCCGTCTCGGGCAGGTCGATGCGGTGCGAGTCGAGCCCGATCGACGCCGAGTCGCGGTGCTTGCCCGCGACGTAGGACATCGACCCGGGGTTCGCGCCGACCATGATCGTGCCGAGGCCCGGACGGATGCCGTGCTCGTGCAGGCGGTCGATCCGGCCCCGGAGTTCGTCGAGCGTCCGGGCGGCGAGGGCGGTGCCGTCGATGCGGACGGCACTGCCCTCACCGGCCCAGGGCTCGCGCGGGAGCGCCGCGCTGACCGAACCGCTCACGCGTAGAGCGGGAACGCGTCGGTCAGGACCTTCACCCGGGCCGAGAGCGCTGCGACGTCCGGGTTCGGCATGAGGGTCAGCGCGATGATGTCGGCCACCTCGGTGAACTCGGCGTCGCCGAAGCCGCGGGTCGCCAGCGCCGAGGTGCCGATGCGGACACCCGAGGTGACCATCGGCGGGCGCGGGTCGAACGGCACGGAGTTGCGGTTCACGGTGATGCCGACCTCGTGCAGCAGGTCTTCGGCCTGCTTGCCGTCGACCTCGGACGCGCGCAGGTCGACGAGCACCAGGTGCACGTCGGTGCCGCCGGTGAGCACGTCGATGCCCGCGGCCTTGGCGTCGTCAGCGGTCAGGCGGGCGGCGAGGGCCTGGGCGCCACGGATCGTGCGCTCCTGACGGTCCTTGAACTCCGGGGTGCCGGCGAGCAGGAACGCGGTGGCCTTCGCGGCGATCACGTGCATGAGCGGGCCGCCCTGCTGGCCCGGGAAGACCGCGGAGTTCAGCTTCTTGAACAGGGTCTCGTCGTTCGACAGGATGATGCCCGAGCGGGGGCCGCCCAGGGTCTTGTGCACCGTCGACGAGACGACGTGGGCGTGCGGGACCGGGGACGGGTGCAGACCGGCGGCGACGAGGCCGGCGAAGTGCGCCATGTCGACCCAGAGCTTCGCGCCGACCTCGTCCGCGATCTCGCGGAACTTCGCGAAGTCGAGCTGGCGCGGGTAGGCGGACCAACCGGCGATCAGGACCTTCGGCTGGTGCTCGATGGCCTTGGCGCGGATGTCGTCGTAGTCGACCTCGAACGTCTCGGGGTCGACGCCGTACGCCACGGCGTTGTAGATGCGGCCGGAGAAGTTGAGCTTCATGCCGTGGGTCAGGTGCCCGCCGTGCGCGAGCTCGAGGCCGAGGATGGTGTCGCCGGCCGAGGCGATGGCGTGCAGGACGGCCGCGTTCGCCGTCGCGCCGGAGTGCGGCTGCACGTTCGCGTACTCGGCACCGAAGAGCGCCTTGGCACGGTCGATGGCGAGCTGCTCGGCGACGTCGACGTACTCGCAGCCGCCGTAGTAGCGCTTGCCCGGGTAGCCCTCGGCGTACTTGTTGGTGAGCACGGAGCCCTGCGACTCGAGCACGGCGCGCGGCACGAAGTTCTCGGACGCGATCATCTCGAGGGTGTCCCGCTGGCGGCCGAGCTCCTGCTGCAGGACGGCGGCGATCTCGGGGTCGACCTCGGTGAGCGGGGCGTTGAAGGCGGCGCGGGCGGCGGCCTGCTCGGCCACCTCGGCCGAGTCGGAGACGAACGGGGGCAGATCGGCAATGGACACGGGACTCCTACGGTGTGCGGACGACCAGCTGGTCGCACTCGGACGGTCGGTCGGTGCAGCCCAGGCGTACGGCCGCGCACCGTGTCTTTGTCGCTCCCCGATGGTGACCCATCCAACGCCAGTCGCGACCTGACGATCGTACCGAGCGACCCCGCCCTGTGTCACCCTGGAGGCATGACGCTGCTCTCGCCCGACGTGGACGAACGGACCACCACGGACGAACGGACCAGTGCGCGGGCGGACACCCCCTGGGTCACGGTGGTGTGGGACGACCCGGTGAACCTGATGTCGTACGTCACCTACGTCTTCCAGCGGCACTTCGGGTTCTCGCGCGAGCAGGCCGAGCGGCTCATGCACCAGGTGAACGACGACGGTCGGGCGATCGTGGCAACGGGCCCGCGTGAGTCGATGGAAGCCCACGTGCAGTCCATGCACGGCTACGGGCTGCAGGCGACCGTCGACAAGGCCCCCGAAGCGTGATCCCGTTCGTCCGCCGCGCCGACGGCGTCCACCTCGGCCTGTCCTCCGGCGAGCGCGACCTGCTCGCCTCGCTCACCGAGCAGCTGCGGCAGGTGCTCGGTGGTGACCTGTCCACCGACCCGATCAGCGAGCGGATGTTCCCGGACGCCTACCCGGGTGACGACGAGGCGAGCGCGGAGTTCCGGAAGTACACGCAGTCCGATCTGCTCACGCAGAAGACGACGAACGCCTCGATCGTGCACTACTGGCTGACGGGCACCCGCGACGGTTCGCTCGACGCCGAGGACGAGCAGGCGTGGCTCCGTACCCTCACCGACCTGCGGCTGACGATCGCCGACCGCCTGGGCATCGAGGACGCCGACGACGAGGAGCGCTCCGTCGAGGCCGACGCGGGCGTCGGCCTGCGCGACGTCTACGACTGGCTCGGCTACGTGCAGGAGCACCTGGTCGTCACGCTCACGTCGCACTGACGGCCCACGGCCTGGAGGCCCGGATCACCTTCGGCGCGACGGGTCACCCCAGCAGGTCGTCGCGGTGGGCTCGCGCCCAGTCGGCCAGGCTCCGGGGTGCGGTGCCGGTGATGCGCAGGACGTCGTCGCTCATCACGTCGACGCCGTCGAGGCCGCGGCGGACGACCCGGCCGAACTGCTGCCGGAGCCCCTCGGCCTGCCAGGCGGGCACCCCGCTCAGGCGCAGCACACCGGCGTAGACCCGGCTCGGCAGGTGCAGGGCGCGCACGGGTCGGCCGAGCCCTGCGGTGAGCGCGGCGGCGACACCCCGCGCGTCGAGCAGGTCCGGCCCGGTGAGCACCGGTTCGGTGCCGTCGTGGCCGTCCTCCGTCAACACCCGGGCGGCGGTCCGGGCGATGTCCTCGGTGTCGATCCAGCCGATCACCCCGCTGCCCGTGGTGTGCGGGAACCATCCCCGTCGGATCGCCGGCGCCGAGGGCTGCACGTTCGTCATGAACGACGAGGGGTGCAGGATCGTCCACGCCGTGCCGCTCTCGCGCACCAGCCGGTCGATGTGCCAGGCGGCGCTCGCCCACGACATCGGGGAGTGCTCGGCGGCGTCCCCGCCCGACAGCTGCACGATCCGGCCGACCCCGGCCCGCTGCGCCGCACGGACCCCGGTGGTGCCCTGCTCGCGCTGCCGCTGGCTGACCGGTGTCACGAGGAAGAACCGGTCGACCCCGTCGAGCGCCGCGGTGAGCGCGTCCTCGTCGTCCAGGTCGGCCAGGCGGCCGTCGATGCCTCGCGCCCGGAGCGCGTCGACCTGCTCGGGTCGTCGGACCACGGCTCGCACCGTCACCCCTGCCGTCCGCAGCAGCTCCGCCGTCTTGCCCCCGACGTCCCCGGTCACGCCGGTGACCGCCACGATCTCGCCCATGTCTGCTCCTCGTCCCACTGACCCGTCGTGGTATCAGTTTCCTGATACTGCAACGTACGCCGGTACGATCACCCCGTGCCCCAGGAACTCCCAGCCCCGCGCGACGACGTCGACGGCATCGTGGCGTGGACGGTGATCCGGGCCGCACGGACGCTCTCCCGCCGACTCGCGGCCGAGCTGGCGCCGCTCGGGTTGACACCCGTCGAGTTCGGGGCGCTCATCCAGCTCGCGGCAGCCGGCGAGCTCAGCCAGGCCGACCTGGCGCGGGCGGTCGGCGTCCGGCCGCAGAGCATGACGACGCTCGTCGGGGGGCTCTCGACGCGGGGACTCGTGGAGCGGGGCGCCGCACCGGGCCGGGGACGGGCCTCCCGGATGCGGCTGACCGACCAGGGCGAGGCGCTGCTGGCACGCGCGCACCCGATCGTCCGGGCGAGCAACGCGTGGTTCGGCGACGGTACGGAACTGATCTCGGCGACCCTGCTCCCGCTGCTCGAGCCGGACGCCGGCGACGACGGTTCCGCCGTTCCCTGAACGATATCTGAAGGCAACCTTGCAAGGTGGGCTGGTGACGGACTAGCCTCCGGGGCGTGACCGACGCACCGGAGACCGACCCGACCGACCTGGCCGACGCCGTGCTGACGATGCACGGACGGCTGCGGCGCTCGTTGCTGGCTTCGAAGTCGGACGACGTCACGGCGTCGCAGACCGCCGCCCTCGGACGCCTGCTCCGGCACGGGCCGGCCACCATCGCCGACCTGGCCCGAGCCGAGGGTGTCCGACCGCAGTCGATGGGCGCGACCGTCCAGGCCCTGGTCGACCTCGGCCTGGCCGAACGCCAGCCCGACCCGACGGACGGCCGGCGGTCGATCGTCAGCGCGACGGCGGCCGGTCGGGACGCACGCCAGGCCGCCTGGGCCGCGCGGAACCGCGAGCTCGCCGAGCGGCTCGCGACCCTGCCCGAGGCGGACCGCCGCGTCGTCGTGCGGGCGATGGACCTGCTCGGGCCGATCGTCGATCCCTGACCCGCACACACCTCGCCCAGTCCTGCAACCGGAAGAAGCGTCCTCACGTCCACCACCACCGCGACCCCCGACACGACCACGGGCAGCGGCTTCGGCCCGAAGCTCCTCATCCCGGTGCTCGTCGGGCCCCTGCTCAACCCGATCAACACCACGATGGTGTCGGTCGCCCTCACCCCGATCTCCCGCGACCTGGGCATCGGTGCGGCGCAGGCGATCTGGCTCGTCGCGGCCCTGTACCTGGCGAGTGCGATCGCGCAGCCCACGATGGGCAAGCTCGCCGACCGGTTCGGCCCGAAGAAGGTGTTCCTGACCGGGCTCGTCATCGTCGGGATCGCCGGGGTGGTGCCCGAGGTGCTGACCGGGTTCGGCGGCGCCGTGTTCGCCCGGGTGCTCATCGGCATCGGGACGTCGTCGGCCTACCCGGCCGCGCTCACCACGCTCCGGCAGCACTCCGCTCGGATCGGGAAGCCGACTCCACCGCTCGTGCTCGGGGCGCTGTCGATCACATCGCTCGTGTCCGCCGCCGCCGGCCCACCGCTCGGCGGGGCGCTCATCGCCGCCTTCGGCTGGCACGCGATCTTCCTGGTGAACGTGCCGCTCGCGGTGTTCGGCATCGTCGTGGCGACGCTCTGGCTGCCGTCCGACCGGCTGCGTCCGCGCGACGACGCCGACCTGCCGGTGCTGCAGGCGCTCGACCCGCTCGGCATGGTGCTGATGACCGGGACCGTCTCGGCGCTGCTCGTCTTCCTGCTCGACCTGTCCGCCGGGCTGTGGTGGCTGCTCGCGGTGGCCGTCCTGCTGCTCGTCGCCCTGGTGGCGTGGGAGCTGCGGGCCGTGCGACCGTTCGTCGACGTGCGGCTGCTCGCCCGGAACGGTGCCCTGTCGCGCACGTACGGCCGCCTGTTCCTGACGTACCTGCTCGCCTACACGATGACCTACGGGTTCTCGCAGTGGGTGCAGGACGTCGCGGGCTACCCGAGCGACGTCGCCGGGTACATCCAGCTGCCGGCCGCGATCGTCGCCGGGGTGGCCTCGTTCGTGGTCGCACGGAAGACGGCGATCCGCGGGCCGCTCGTCGTCGCCGCGCTGGTGCCGATCCTCGGCGGTGTGCTCCTGCTCTTCCTGCACACCGGGTCGCCCGTCGTCCTGCTCGCCCTGACCCCGGCACTGTTCGGGGTGCCGCAGGCCCTGGCATCGGTGTCGAATCAGGCGGCGCTGTACCGCCTCGTCCCCGCGGAGTACATCGGCACCGCGGCCGGGCTGTCCCGCACCGCGGTGTACATCGGGGCGATCGCGGCGTCCTCGCTCATCGGCGGTGTGTTCGGTCAGGCCCCGACGACGCCGGACCTGCACGTGCTGGCGTGGGTGATCCTCGGCGTCGCGGTGCTCCTGACGGTGCTGACCCTGGCCGACCGTCGCCTGCGGGACGCCGACGCGCCGGCCCCTGCGCCAGCACCCGCGCGCGCCCCTGCGTCCGCCCCTGCGTCTGACGCTTCGTGAGCAGGAACGGTCGAGTCGCCGCTGCCCACTCGACCGTTCCTGCTCACGAAGCACGTCCCCCGCGGCCGGTACCCTGATCCGGTGACCGACCCGACCCCCACACACTGGACCCTGACGCTCGTCTGCGACGACCAGCCCGGGATCGTGCACGCCGTCTCCGGAGCGATCGTCGCCGCCCAGGGCAACATCACCGAGTCGCAGCAGTTCTCCAGCGCCGACACGAACACGTTCTTCATGCGCCTGCAGGTGATGGCGCCGGTGGACCGCGCCGCCTTCGAGGCAGCGCTCGCCCCCGTCGCCGCCCGCTACGACGCCCGCGTCCAGCTCGACGTCGTCGGGCGTCCGCTGCGCACCCTCGTGCTGGTGTCGAAGGCGGGCCACTGCCTGAACGACCTGCTCTACCGGCAGCGCGGCGGACAGCTGCCGATCGAGGTCCCCCTCGTCCTGTCGAACCACGCGGACCTGTCCGAGCTCGCCGCGTTCTACTCCGTGCCGTTCGAGCACCGCCCGGTCACCGACGCCGAGTCGAAGGAGCAGATGGAGCGCCGCGTGCTGCAGGCGGTGGAGGAGCACGACATCGAGCTCGTCGTCCTCGCCCGCTACATGCAGATCCTGTCACCCGAGCTCTGCGCCGCGCTCGAGGGCCGTGCCGTGAACATCCACCACTCGTTCCTGCCCGGCTTCAAGGGCGCGAACCCGTACCGGCAAGCGCACGCACGCGGGGTCAAG
Source organism: Curtobacterium sp. MCBD17_026 (assembly GCF_003234895.2). Classification (NCBI taxonomy): domain Bacteria; kingdom Bacillati; phylum Actinomycetota; class Actinomycetes; order Micrococcales; family Microbacteriaceae; genus Curtobacterium; species Curtobacterium sp. MCBD17_026. The sequence continues at coordinate 3,230,685 of NZ_CP126281.1, forward strand.
CTCATCGGTGCGACCGCGCACTTCGTGACGAGTGACCTCGACGAGGGCCCGATCATCGAGCAGAACGTCGTCCGCGTCGACCACACCAAGGAACCAGCCGAGCTGGTGTCCATCGGGCAGGACGAGGAGTCCCGCACGCTCACCCAGGCGGTGCGCTGGATCGCGGAGGACCGCGTCCTGCTCGACGGCGCCCGCACCATCATCTTCAAGTAGGCAGCACCATGACCAACGCCCCGCAGTCCCCCGTCGACTGGGAATCGGTTCCCGACCCGGCAGCCGTCCGGCAGCCGCGACGGCGGTTCGAGGCCTGGATGGTCCTGCGGATCGCCGTGATGGTGTTCGGCCTGCTGTCCCTGGCCTTCTGGGGCTACTGGTCGTGGCAGCTCCCGCTCCCCGGCTACCTGTTCATGGTCGGCGCCCCGCTGTTCGCCGCGGTCGTCTGGTACTTCTTCCGGTCGCCGCGGTCCCCGATCGAGACCGACATCGTCGGCAAGACCATCGTCGAGGTCGCCCTGGTCGTCGCCGCAGGCGCGACCTGGATCTCCATCGGCCGCCCGGTCGTCGGGATCGTCTTCATCGTGATCGCCGCTCTGAGCGGCGTGATCGCGTTCCGCAAGGAGACCGCATGAGCGCCACGGGCCTCCAGACCGGCCAGGAGGCCCGGCGCACGCTGGTCCGCGCAGCCCGCGTCGTCGACGCGGCCGGCACCACGGCCGACGGCTGGGTCCTGGTCGTCGGCGACACGATCCACGCGACCGGCTCCGGCCCCGAGGCCCCCGCGGCCGACCGGGTCGTCGACCTGGGCGACGGGGTCCTGACGCCCGGCTTCGTGGACCTGCACGGGCACGGTGGGGCGACCGAGGCGTACGAGGACGACTCGTTCGACCGTTCGCTCGTGATGCACCGTTCGCACGGCACGACCCGCTCCGTCCTGTCGCTCGTCGCGAACCCGGTGCCCGCCCTCGCGGCGTCGCTGGCGCGCGTCCGCGCCGTGATGGCGACCGACCCGCTCGTGCTCGGTGTGCACCTGGAGGGACCGTTCCTGTCCCCGCACAACAAGGGTGCGCACAACGAGTCGTTCCTGATCGACCCGACACCCGCCGCGGTCGACGCGCTGCTCGGAGCGGGCGAGGGCGTCCTCCGCCAGGTCACGATCGCGCCCGAGCTGTCCGGAGCCCTCGACGCCGTCCGTCGGTTCGTCGAGGCCGGCGTCACGGTCGCCGTCGGCCACACCGTCGGCACGTACGACCAGGCCCGGGCAGCCTTCGACGCCGGGGCGACGATCCTGACCCACGCCTGCAACGCGATGCCCGGGCTGCACCACCGCGCACCGGGGCCGATCGGCGCCGCCGTGGCGGACGACCGCGTGACGCTCGAGCTCATCCTGGACGCCGTGCACGTGCACCCGGTCGTGGCGGACACGCTCTTCCGGGCGACGCCGGGTCGTGTGGCGCTGATCACCGATGCGATGGGAGCCGCCGGCGCTGCGGACGGCTCGTACCGGCTCGGGTCGCTCGACGTCACGGTGACCGACGGGGTCGCGCACGTCGCGGGGACCGAGACCATCGCGGGGTCGACGCTGACGCAGGACGTGGCGCTCCGCAACGCGGTCTCGCTCGCCGGGCGGACCCTGCCCGAGTCGGTGGCGGCGCTGACGAGCGTGCCGGCCGCGGCTCTCGGGCTCGGCGACCGCCTAGGTCGGCTGGCGCCGGGGTTCGCCGCGGACCTCGTAGCGCTGTCGCCGTCGCTCGAGGTGCAGCGCGTCTGGGGCGGCGGGCGCGAGCTGCGCTGCGGCTTCGTCGTGTGACCCCACGCGGTTGGAGACCGTCTATCCAGGCGAAGGTCACCGCTACTGCGCCAGCTACTCCGGCCCGAACAGGCCCCACCAGTTCACCGGCCGCCCCGCTTCCCGCCCGCCCAAGGACTGCACGCAGTGCCTTCCGGAGACAAAGCGGCCCGCCGCTGTCAACGCAAGCCGAGACCAACCGTCTTGAAGCCTTGTCCTTCGAACTCACCGAAGGCAAGCGGCGATGGCGCTGAATCTCAGACCCCGCCTAGCCCGTTTAGCTCGGGAATCCTGCAGCGGACCTTCTCGTGCTTTTCGCATCACCCCGCGTCCGCCTGTGTCGACGCCCTAGCCGCCAGCCGGGGCCGATTGACTCTGGATGCGCAGCTCTGGACTCCCGACTCCCGACTCCCGAGCGGACACCGATAGGCGTTCCCGCCTTTCGCACGGACGTCTCGACTAAGCAGTCGGCGACTCCCAGACTGCGTCCAGCGTTGAAACCGCCGCTGAGCCGTAGTCAAACGAGACTCCTACTTCGACGGAATGGACACAGTCTCGATGGCGGGCTGAGGCAGCACCCCTCTAGACTCACCGTATGTCCGATGCCACGACGCCGCGCATTAATGGGGAAGCCGCCCTCGACGACGTGCACGCAGAGGCGATTCGCAAGTCAGTAGTTAAAGCCTTCGCCCTACACAAAACTCTCGACGCAGATGCCCCTTTGTCGGACGTTGACGAGAAACTCAAGAAAATCCTAAACGCATTCGAGCAAGCAACCCTCGGCTTTGATTCGTTCGAGACTCTCGAGCAGGTTAGGTTGGCTGCGTTGCCTTGGCACGGTGGGCTACCCACCTATCAGGCGGGAGCGGACAACAGCTTTGTCATCACCGAACTCGCAGCAATTTTGTTGATGACAAGGTCTCCACTGATCGGCCCAAAACGACACGCCGCGGCAGCGACTGTCATACCGGAGCTCTTGCAGATGATGTCCGACCTGCTCGACCTAGGAATGATGCGGGCCACGCTCACAGTAGACCGTACCGACTCGATCGCGCTGATGCAGACCATGGCACAGGCGACGGAGGTTGCCGTCCGTGCCACCTCATACCCGGACATGGTCGAGAACACCGTCCGAGATCTCTTCACCGGCCTCGAGATCGAAGAAAGCTTGAAGACACTACTGGGATTCAATGCGGCCCAAGCCCTGAATATATTGAAGGGGCTGCATGATCTCCAGATCGAGTACTTCAATAGGCGAGTTGCAGAAGCGCGCCGCGCAGCAACGGTAGCCGGGCAAGCCGGGCAAGCCGGGCAGGCCGAGCAGAACATCGGCCCTCATCCGGATTTACTCGTAGATCAGCGGGCATTTATCGTTGCCATGAATCCCACAGGGCCTTCCGTAACGGTAAGCGCGGAAGAGCTTGCCCTCTTCACTGGTGCCAGCCAGGGCGTGGTGTCGGCGGTGATAGATTCCTTCACTTTCAGACCGCTGCCTACGGAGCATATATTCGACACCACCACCAAATTCCTAGCCGGCGATAATCAACTGCGCGAGAATCCGATCCTTCGAACAGCGTCCGGCCGAGTCATGATGGCCGATCCTACGCTGCTCATTGAAGCCGTCCGCCTTAAATGTGAGGCCGCACTGCAGAGCACGAAACAAAAGCCCTGGGAAATATATCAGCACCATCGGGGCCGACTCCTCGAATCAAAGACGCACGAAGCGCTGTTGCGCTTGTTCCCGACTGCATCTTTCCATGATGAGATTCTCTATTTCGTACCTGCCAACGCCTCCGAAGCGGAACTATCTCCCGAGCGATACACGAAGCGAGTCGAGGGTGATCACCTGGTTGTGATAGATGACGTCGCGATAATCGTTGAGGATAAGGCAGTAGCCTTCTCTGCACCCGCTCGCGCCGGAATGATCAAGCGCCTTCGTCGCGACCTCGTCGGCATCATCACGAAAGCAGCGGACCAAGCGGAGCGTCTCGCACTGCGGATTCGAGAAGACGGCGGGCTCCGCTTGAACGGGGAGGGCTGGCTAGACCTGAGACACATTCGTGAGGTCCACTCCATAGCAGTGAGCCTGGACGATTTGTCGTCAATCTCGACCGCGACATCAGAACTGATCAAAGCAGGGCTCGTCAGACAGGAGTCAATCCCCTGGACGGTGTCAGTTCATGATCTCCAGCTGATCGCCGAACTCACGGAACATCCAGCAGATTTTCTGCTTTATCTTAGGAGGCGCCGCCACCTCAAAGCAACGGTGCTGTACACGGCACCGGACGAGCTCGATCTCTTTATGTACTATTGGGAGACCGGTCTTCGTGTTCAAGAAGATCCTGAAGCTCTGAAGCGACGCTTTCCTACTTTGCCCGAAATTTCTGCACGAGCACGACTATCCTGGCAGAGTCAAGAAGGCGGCTTCATCACAAGCCGGACTGATGCGCTCGACGCCTGGTACCTCGAGAACGTTGCGCCAAAACAACGAGGGGCAGCAAGATTTGTATCGACCGCCGTCAAACCTCGGCGAGGAGCTCGGGCCGTGGACGAGCTGATTTTCCATATTGATAGGCTCGGCATCTTTGGGCGCTACTCCATCAGTGCAACTTTATTGGCCGGGGATACCCGCACCCAAAGAAATTATGCGAGCTACGGCCCCGTGCTCGCGCGGAGAACGAAACATGATGGCAAGGAGCACACTCGGGTGGAACTTGTGCCCACACTCGACGACGGGGGCTGGCTTTTTGTTTGGCATAGTCGGGCCAGTCCGATACGATCCGCAGATCTCGATGCATTGGTCCCCTACATTCATGCGAAAGGCAATTTTCTCAAGGTGAGGCGAGGTGCACTTTTCGCCTTTAACGAGCACGGCGAATTGCAGGCGGTAAAGTACTTCTCGATACCAGCGTTGATGAACGACGACGAGCGTGAGATTTGGAAGGAGATGCAGGGGGCCGTGCCGGTGCAGCAACCAGCCCCACGAGCGCACGGTGGGCAACGGCAGCAGCCTTCGCGGCGACAAAGAAAGCGGCGTTGAGGAGGGTAATGGCAGTTTGCCTGAGGCCGCGAACGACCGGTATCGATGGATTCACCGGTTCTTTCGGGACAAACTTTGATGCCTGCGTTCGACCTCTAGATATACCCGATCGTTCTCCGGAACGTGGCCGTGCATGCTGATTGTGCCCTGTTGAACTAGTTCCCGGAACTGACTACCGGGCTCCCGGCGGCGCTCGGTCTCCGCTATCCCCGAGCGCCTAGCACTCCGTGGTAATGCACCGATGTCGAGCTGAGGTCATCCGGCTCTTCGAACATGGCGGGCCCCAGCGAGACCACTACGGTAATGGTCACGAGATCTGCCGCCCGGCCGAAAGTCCGAGTGCGCAATCAACTCACGCGCCTTGCGCGGATGGTCGCTGAACGAGGAATTTTTTTCCTTCGACGAGGTCGCGTATCGCGTTCAAACTCGACCGTCTCTACATCTTGAAGACTGGTAGGTGAACGCGAGCGTTGACGTCTCTGAGGACCTAGTTGGCGGTCCAGGCGCCTCCGGTGAGACTCACGCTCGACCTCGATATCGACAGCCGCGAGGCCGGCGACCATTCTGTCGAGCCTTCTAACGCTGAAGGCGGCCGAATCGGCGCTACCGTCGGGTACCCGTCCATGTGCGAGTGGCATTTTTACGATCCGGACAGCTACTACTGGTCAATGATTTGGGCGGCACCGCGGGCACGAGTTGCGCTCGCGCCCTCAGTGGTCGACCGGGCGCCCCCGCTCGTCGCTCGCCCACGACGTGTCCGCCGTGTCCCCGACCCGGAGCGACAGCGTGCCGCCCCGCGTCACGAAGGACGCCGGTACCCAGGACCGCTCGAGGGTCCGCCCGTTCAACCGGGCTCCCTGCACGTACGGCTCGGTCCCCGAGGACCGGATGACGATCCGCTCCCCGCTCGACCGCCGGATGTCCACGGTGCTGAACGTCGGGCTGCCGATGAGCATCTCCGCTCGCCCGGGCGTCTGCGGGAACAAGCCGATCGAGGCGAAGACGTACCAGGCGCTCATCGTGCCGAGGTCGTCGTTGCCCGGCAGGCCGCCCGGGCCGGTCGAGTAGGCGTCGTCCACGACCTGCCGCACGGTCTCCTGCGTCTTCCAGGGCTTGCCGAGCGCGTTGTACATCCACGGCGTGTGGATGTCGGGCTCGTTCGTCGGGTCGAACTTCGTCGCGTCGCCGCCCGTGACGGCCCAGTTGCCCGAGGCGTCGTGGAAGAAGTCGTCGAGCCGTGCGACCGCGGCGTCGTCACCGCCGAGCGCGCTCGACAGTCCCTGCACGTCCTGCGGCACGAGCCAGGTGTACTGCGCGCTGGTGCCCTGCGCGAACCCGGTCCCTGTCGACGGCGACCAGCCCGGCGTCCACGAGCCGTCGGCCTGCCGCGCGGCCTGGTACCCGACGGCGGCGTTGAAGGTGTTCTTCCAGTAGGTCCCCCGCTCGGCGAACATCCGGGCGTCGGAGTGGAGCCCCATCGCCCCCGCCCAGTACCCGAGCGCACTGTCCGAGATCGAGTCCTCGAGGGTCTCGGCCGCACCACCCCAGCAGGAGCAGTCGTCGTTCGCCGCGTACTGCCGCTCCAGGTACTCGTCGAGTGCGGGGCGCTGCGCCAGGCACTGCCCCGGGCACCCGATGTCGCTCTCGGCGTCCGCGTTCTCGACCGTCGCCTGGCGTTTGAGCGAGGCGTAGGCGGCCCGGACGTCGAAGTTCCGGACCCCCATGGCGTACCAGGTGGCGAGCGTGGCCGCCGAGGGGTCGCCGGTCATCACGTGCGTCGGTGCACCGAGGTGCAGCCACCGGTCCCACACGCCGCCGTTCTGCTCGGCGAACCGGAGCATCGACTGCGCCATGTCCCCGGCGACGTCCGGCCGAAGCAGTGCGAGCAGCTGGATCTGCGCCCGGTACTGGTCCCACCCGGAGTACGTGCCGTAGACGGCCCGGTGTCCGCGGTCCATCCGGTGCACCCGCAGGTCCGGCCCGAGGTAGCGCCCGTCGCGGTCGTTCAGCGTGTTCGGCTGCATGAGTGCGTGGTAGACCGACGTGTACAGCTGGGTGGTCCGGTCCGCCGTGCCGCCGCCGACGCGCAGGCGCGACAGTTCACGGTTCCAGGAGGCCCGTGTGCCGGCCGCCACGCTGGCGACGGTCGATCGCTTGGTCACCTCGCCGTCACGGTTGGCGACCGCTCCGGCCGCGCTCACGTACGAGATGCCGATCTTCGCCTGCACCGTCGCTCCGCGACGCGCGTCGAACCCGACCCACGCGCCGGAGCCGCGACCGGCGCGGTCGGCGCCGGTCAGGTAACCCTCCCCACCGGAGGAGGACGTGCCTCCAGGCTGGACCGTGCCGTCCTTCCAGGTACCGGTGCTCGCGAACGCCGTGTCGAAGGTCGCGGTGAAGTAGAGGCGGTAGTAGCTGCGGCGGTCCGGGTTGGTGGCGCCGCCGCCGTTCGCACGGCGGCTGCAGAAGCCGCCCGTCAGGACGCTGCCGCTGACCGTGCGGGTGCGGGGGTCGACGCTGGTGATCGCGGCCTCGCTGCCGTTGATCGAGTTCGAGGTCCGGAACAGCAGGTTCGCGTCCTTGCCGGCCGGGAACGTGAACGCGCCGACGCCGGCACGCGTGGTGACGGCGAGGTCGGTGCGGACGCCGTTGTCGAGCGTGACGCCGTAGCGGCCGGGGCTCGCGGACTCCTGGTCGTGGGAGTACCCGGCGGCGTAGACGGCGTCCTTCGCGTCGGCCGACGGCGAGGTCGTGACCGGGGTCGTGACCGGCATGATCGGCACGTCCCCGGCAGCACCCGGAGCACACCCGGCCCCGTTGAGGTGCGTCAGGCTGAAGCCGCGCAGCCGGTTCACGTCGTACGAGTAGCCGTTCGCGACCGGGGTCGAGGTCTGATCGCCCGCGGTACCGGTGGGACTCCACTGCACCATGCCGAACGGCGCGGTGGCCCCTGGCCAGGTGTTGCCGTTGTTGCTCGTGCCGATGAAGGGGTCGACGTACCGAGCCGGATCGGTCACGGTCGGTCCGGTCTGCGTCGACGGCGAGGCCACCGCCGGCGCGGCGACGATCCCCGTGCCCAGCAGTGCGGCGATCGTGGCCACCGCGGCGAGCGGGAGCGGACGGACGAGCGGGCGACGGTGCACGCGAGATCGGTTCACGTTCGTGACGCTAGCCCCCTCGGACGGGGGACGCCGCTTTCGTCACCGAGCGCTCTCCCGCTGTTCACGTCGGGTTCGGCGACGGGCTCCGTACGGGCTCGGGGTCAGCCGCCGTACTCCGCACAGTCGTCGGTGCCGCTGAAGCAGGCCGGAACGTGGCGATCCCGCCCGGGGTCGCTGTCCGTCTGGTTCCAGCGCCCCTGCGGGACGGCGAGCACGTACGCGGCGACGAGCACGATCGGTGCCGTGACGAGGGCGGTCACCACGACGCCGGTGCGCCCCGTCCGGACGCCGAACAACACGGCGACGAAGAAGGCGACGGGCCCGAGGACGAGCAGGAACTCGTAGGTGTGGACCGCACCGGGACTCTCGACGTTGTCCCCGAACAGGCGCAGCGTCGAGACGATCGTGGCGAACATCGCGACGGGAACGACGCAGAGCACCAACACCGCGGCGAGCGCGACGCGGCGCTCCACCCGGGCACCGCGGCCCCTCCGACGCTCTCGCTCGAGCCGCGCGTACTCCAAACCCACCGGGTCGTCCGTCGCTGCGTCGTCCACCCCCACCATCGGGCGAGTGTCGCACGGAACGGTGCCGACCGGCACGTCGAGGTGCTGCTGGCGGGACTCCGCCCGGCCTGACCACCGCCCTCGCGCCCGGCGGGGCTCGCTGTCAGGATGGGCGCATGAGCGTCATGGTGTCCGTCTTCGATGCGTACCGGTCCCGCACGAGCGAGAAGTACACGGCCTACCCGCCGGACGTGCTCCCCATGTTCGTCGCCGAGATGGACAGCATGCTCGCCGAACCGATCCGCGACGCCCTGGTCACCGCGGTGACGAACGGCGACACCGGGTACGTCGGGCACGGGCGGGCCCTGCCCGAGGCCTTCGCCGACTTCGCCGAGAGCCGGTGGGCATGGCGGGTCGACCCCGACCTGGTCCGCACCACCACGGACGTGTCGGTCGCTGCGGTCGAGGTGCTGCGCCGGGTCATCGAGCCGGGTGACCAGGTGGTCGTCATGCCGCCCGTGTACCCGCCGTTCTGGGAGTACGTGTCCGAGGCCGGCGGTACCGTCACCGAGGTCCCGCTGCTCGCACCAGCCGGTCCCGTCGACCCCTTCGACACCACGGCCGGCTGGCGGATGGACCTGGACGGCCTCGCGCAGGCGTTCGCCGACGGAGCCCGCACGGTGCTGCTCTGCAACCCGCACAACCCCCTGGGCCTGGTGCACGACCGCGCATCGATCGTCGCACTCGCCCAGCTCGCCGCCGAGTGGGACGCCGTCGTGGTGTCGGACGAGATCCACGCGCCGCTCGTGCACGCCGACGCGGTGTTCACCCCGTTCCTGGAGTCCTGCCCCGAGGCCGCATCGCTCGGCGTCGCCCTGACGAGTGCGAGCAAGGCCTGGAACCTCGCCGGCACGAAGTGCGCGATGATGATCGGCGCCTCGGAGCGGGCCCGCGCCTGGTTCGACGGCCTGCCGACCGAGGTCGTCGAGCGCACCGGCATCCTCGGCTACACCGCGAGCGTCGCGGCCTTCAGCGAGGGCGGGCCGTGGCTGGCGTCACTGCTCACCGAGCTCGCCGCGAACCGACGCACCCTGGCCGAGCGCATCGGCGGCGTGCTGCCCGGCGCCGAGTACCGGCAGCCGCAGGCGTCGTACCTGGCGTGGCTCGACCTGCGGGCGCTGCCGTGGGGCGACGACCCCGCGGCGGAGCTCGTCGACCGGGCGAAGGTGGCGCTCGGCTCCGGCCCGGCGTTCGGACGGCAGGGCCGGGGCTTCGCGCGGCTGAACTTCGGGTGCTCGGCGGAGACCCTCGACGAGGGGCTCAGCCGCCTCGCCGCAGCCGCGCGCGCCTGAACACCGGACCTGGCCGGAAGACGCCGGCGTGCGCGTGCGACGCCCTGCAGCCATCGACACGCCCCCGAATTCGGCGGCGTGTCAGTGCTCGGGCGGCGTCTGAGCAAGACGCCGGCGTCTGACCGCACCAAGACGCCGGCGTCTGAGCAAGACGCCGGCGGCGGCCTACTCGAACCGCTGCCAGGCCGGCTTGTTCGCGTACGTGTAGCGGTAGTAGTCGGCGAGCTGCAGGCCGGCGGCGGCTTCCTCGTCGACGACGACGGTCGCGTGCTCGTGCAGCTGCAGGGCCGAACCGGGCACGAAGGAGCTGAGCGGCCCCTCGATCGCAGCGGCCACGGCCGCCGCCTTCGTCGGACCCTGGGCGACGAGGACGAGCTCGCGGGCCTCGAGGATGGTGCCGAGCCCCTGCGTCATGCAGTGCGTCGGGACCTGCTCCGGCGAGTCGAAGAAGCGCGCGTTGGCGTCACGGGTCGACGGTGCGAGGGTCTTGATGCGGGTGCGCGAGGCGAACGACGAGGTCGGCTCGTTGAACCCGATGTGGCCGTTGGCCCCGATGCCGAGGATCTGCACGTCGATCCCACCGGCGGCACGGATCGCGGCGTCGTACTCCTTGGCCGCGAACTCCAGGTCGGCGGCACGGCCGTCCGGCACCCGCACGCGCGACGCGTCGAAGCCGAGGGGCGCCACGACGTCGCGGGCGATCACGGCCGCGTAGGACTCGGGGTGCTCGAGCGGGATGCCGACGTACTCGTCGAGGGCGAACCCACGGGCCTCGGCGAACGAGATCTCGCCCGCCCGCACCCGGCGCTGCAGGTCGGTGTAGATGCCCTGCGGGCTGGATCCGGTGGCGAGACCGATGACGGCGGACGGCTTCTTGGCGACGACGGACGCGATCTTGGCCGCGGCGACGCGACCGACCTCGTCCGGCGTGGGCAGGATGATGATCTCCACACGCCCAGCCTACTGGTCATGACCAGTCTGCGACAGGGGTCGTTTGGGTAGCGTGGGGGCATGCCGACCCCCGACTTCGTCCTGTCCCTGCGCGAGAAGATCGGCACAGCGCCGCTCTGGCTGTCGGGCGTGAGCGCGATCGTGACGCGCGGCTCCGGCGCCGAGCGCGAACTGCTCGTGGTGCGACGGGCCGACACGGGTGCCTACACCCCGGTCACCGGGATCGTCGACCCGGGCGAGGAACCCGCCGTGGCCGCCGAACGCGAGGTCCTCGAGGAAGCCGACGTCGTCGCCGTCGCCGAACGCCTGGCCTGGGTGCAGGTGCTGCCCGAGATGACCTACCCGAACGGCGACCGGTCGCAGTACCTCGACCTGGTCTTCGCCTGCCGGTACGTCTCCGGGACGCCGAACCCCGCCGACGGCGAGAACACCGAGGCGTTCTGGGCTCGGCTCGACGCACTGCCCGACATGTCGGAGAACATGCGGGCACGCGTCGAGGCCGGGCTGGCGGACGAGCGCGAGGCGCGCTTCCAGCGCTGACCCCACCGGTCTGGAGGCGCGGTGCCAGGCCGCCACGGGCCTCCCGTCCGTGTCCCCCGACCTTTCGGGCGCAGCGACAGTCCACGCGTCTGGTCGCGCGTGGACTGTCGCTCAGCGCGAGGATTCGTCGCGACTACGCGAGCGGCGCGACCGCCACAGGTGCGCCGAGCAGGCGCACGGCGACGGGGTCGCCGGTGGCCCGGCGGTCGCCGACCTCGTGCTGGACGGTCACGACGGTGTCGTCGTCCAGGCGGACGGTGGTGCGGCGGATCGACCCGAGGAAGCTCGAGGTGACGACGGTGCCGGTGATGCCCTCGGGGGCGAAGGCGATGTCCTCCGGCCGGACGTAGGCGAGCACCGGGCCGTCCGGAGCCGAGGAGTCGAGCGCCGGCACCCGGAACCCGTACACGAAGACGTCACCCCCGCGCAGGTCGCCCTGCAGCCGGTTCGACTGACCGACGAAGTCCGCGGTGAAGGCCGACGACGGGGTGCGGTAGAGCTCCTCGGGCGTGCCGATCTGCTCGATGTCGCCCGCCTGCATCACGGCGATCCGATCGGAGACGGCGAGCGCTTCCTCTTGGTCGTGGGTGACGAACACCGTGGTGATGCCGAGGTCGCTCTGGATGCGGCGGATCTCGTCGCGCAGCGAGACCCGGACCTTCGCGTCCAGGGCCGACAGCGGCTCGTCGAGCAGGAGCACCCGGGGGCGGGTGACCAGGGCACGGGCCAGGGCGACGCGCTGCTGCTGCCCACCGGAGAGCTGGTGCGGGTAGCGCTCGGCGAACTCGCCGAGGTGGACCATGTCGAGGGCCTCGACCACGCGGCTCCTGCGCTCGGCGGCGGGGACCCTGCGCATCTCGAGGCCGAAGGCGACGTTCTGCCGGACCGTCATGTGCGGGAACAGCGAGTACTGCTGGAACACCATGCCGATGTCGCGCTTGTTGACCGGGGTGTCGGCGACGTCCTGTCCGTCGATGCGGATCGAACCGGCGTCGATCGCCTCAAGGCCCGCGAGCGCGCGGAGCGCCGTCGTCTTGCCGCAGCCGGACGGGCCGAGCAGCGAGACGAACTCCCCCGGCTCGACACGGAGGGACAGTCCCGCGAGCGCCCGGTGTGCGCCGTAGTGCTTCTCGACGGCGTGGAGTTCGACGACGGCACCGGTGGTGGCGAGGGACGCCGGGGCTGCCGGAGCGGTGACGGTCATGCGGACTCCTGGTTGCGGGGACGACGGGTGGTGCGGGCGCGGCGGACTCGGCCCGTGCGACGGGTCCCGATGCGGCCGATGAGGACGAGCAGCACGAAGCCGAACACGAGCGCGGCGACCGAGAAGATCGCGGCGACGTACGGGTCGGTCCCCTGCACGAGCACGAGCCCGGTCTGGAACGTGCTGCGGGAGAGGAACGCGGCGAGGGTGTACTCACCGAGGACGACGGTGATCGTGAGGAAGCACGCGGCGGTGATGCCCCGGCGCAGGTTCGGCAGGAGCACACGCCAGGTGACGGTCCACCACGAGGCACCGAGCGAGCGGGCCGCCTCGGACAGGACGATCAGGTCCATCGCGGTGATGGCGGCGGCGATCGGGCGGAACGCGAACGGCAGCGTGACGATGCCGATCGCGAACGCCAGCGTCCAGGCGCCGGAGCCGAAGACCTGCGAGACCACCTGGTACACGGGGATGAACCCGACGACGAGCACCACGACCGGCACGGTGATCGGCACGATGCAGACGAACTCCAGGATGCGTCGGAGCCTCGGGTAGCGGAGCGCGGTGATGATCTGGGCGGGCAGCAGCACGAGCAGCACGATCCCGACGGTGATCACGGCGATGAGCAGCGACGCCCCGAGCCCGTCGAACACGGGCTGGTAGGTGAACGCGTTGGCCGGGTCGCCGATCGCCGCCCAGTGCGCGAAGGTCAGGCCGCCGTCGGTGCCCTGCCGGAACGTGAACTGCAGCAGGGCGACCAGCGGGACGGCGAACAGCAGCCCGATCACGGTGAGCACGGTCACCGCCGCACCACGGGACGGCGCCGTGCCGAAGCGGCGGACGCGGGACGGGCCTCCGAGCCGAACAGGCTGCGCCGGGCGGACCGGGGCCGCCGCGCTCATCGCTGCCACCTGGCGGCTCGGCGCTGCAGCAGCGAGTAGGCGCCCATCACGACCGCCATCACGAGGACCATGCCGAACGCGAGCACCCCGGCGACGTTCTGCAGGCCGACGAGCGTCTCGCTGGTGAGCTGCGTGCGGATCGTGAGCGGCACGATGCCGCCCTGCGAGATGAGGGCCGCAGCGGTGGCGAACGACGAGAAGCCGTTCGCGAAGAGCAGCAGGAGCGACCCCCAGAACGCCGGCGCCAGGACCGGCAACGCGATCCGGCGCCAGTACGTCAGGCGCGAGGCGCCGAGGGTCGCGGCGGCCTCGCCCCACTGGACCTTGACGCCCTCGAGTGCGGGCATGAACGTGAGGACCATGAGCGGCACCTGGAAGTAGACGTAGGGGATCACGAGCCCGGGCACGGTGTACAGGAAGGCGCCGTCCGCGTTGAAGTCGACGTGGAAGACCGTGACCAACCACGTCGTGACGAGTCCCTGCACGCCGATCGTGGCGATGAACGCGAACGCGAGCATGACGCCGCCGAACTGAGCGAGGACGCTCGCCGCCGAGTCGATCATCGACCGGACCAGCCCGTCCGGCCGCAGTGCCGAGAGCGCCCAGCAGACGACCGCGCCGAGCACGGCACCGATGACCGCGGAGGCGGCGGACAGGCCGAACGACCCGCCGAACGCCCGCAGCACGGACGGGTCGGCGAAGGCCGCGAGGTTCGCGAACGTGAACGCTCCGGAGCCGTCGAAGAAGCCACTGCCGAGCGCGATCACGGCGGGGACGGCGAGGAACAGCAGGACGTAGGCGGCGAAGGGCGTCAGCCCCAGCCAGGCGAGGCCGACGCGACGCCGGACACGGGGTCCGGCGCCGCGACGGACGGCATCGGCGGGCGCGGGCGCGGACGCCGGGCGCACGGTGCTCGGAGCGCTCGCCGCGGGCGCGTCTGCCGATGCGGTGGTCATGCTGCTCAGGACCCCATCGTCGAGGACCACTTGGCCTTGAGCACCTTCGCGGCGTCGGCGACCTGCGCGTCGGTCAGCTCGACGTAGTCCTTCGGCGCGCCACCGGCGGCGTCGAGGGCGTCCTGGTCGACCTTGCCGGACTTCTCCATCGCCGGCAGGGTGGCGGGGAAGGCGCCGGCCTGCAGGTACAGGTTCTGGGCCTCCGGGCTGGCGATGTACTCCTGCCACAGGCGCGCGGCCGCGGGGTGCGGAGCGTCCTTGGTGATGGCCTGCGAGTAGTACGAGCCGAGGGCCTGCCCCTTCGGGACGACGGTCTTCCAGTCCTTGTTGCCCGATCCACCGGCGGCGGGGCCCCAGGCCAGGTTGTTGTAGGACCACTGGATGACGACCGGGGTCTCACCCGAGGCGACCGTGGCCTGCGTCGGCAGCACGTTCTGGAAGTTGCCGGCCTTCTTCAGGTCGCCGAAGTAGTCGACGCCCTTCGTGATGTCGTCGGCCGAGCCGCCGTTCTCGAGCGCCGCCAGGTACACGGCCGAGGCGGCCTGGTTGGCCTGCGTCGGGTCACCCGCGATCGAGACCTTGCCCTTGTACTCGCTGCCGAGCAGGTCCTGCAGGTCCTTCGGGGCGTCGGAGATCTTCGACGAGTCGTACCCGATCGACATCAGGCCGGTGTAGTCACGCGTCCACGCGCCGTCCTTCTCCTTCAGGTCGGTGGGGATGTCGTCCCAGTTCGCGACCTTGTAGTCGGCGAGCAGGTCGAGGTTCTCCTGCAGCACCGCGTTGCCGAGGTCGAGCACGTCGGGCGCGGTGGACTGGCCCTTCTGCGACTTCACGGCGGCGACCTCGTCGGCACTCGAGCCGTTCGGGTTCGCGGAGTTGATCTTGATGCCGTACTTCTTCGTGAAGCCGTCGATGATCTTGCCGTAGTTGGCCCACGACGGCGGCAGCGCGATGACGTTCAGCTGGCCCTCGGCCTTGGCTGCCTTGACGAGGGCGTCCATGCCGCCGGCGGTCTCGGCGCTGGTGGCGGTCTTCCAGTCGGCGTCGCCGTCGGAGCCGGCGGTCGCGGAGCTCGTCGCCGAGCATCCGGCGAGGGTGACGATCGCTGCGGCGGCCAGGGCGATGCCGGCCAGGGTGCGCTTGTGCTGCACGGGTGGGGCTTTCGGGGGGGGGAAGGTGCTGAGGTGACCGGGGGTCCGGGTTCTGGTCGATCGTGGACGCGGCCGGTTTCCGGCCCGTGCTCCCGTGGTGAACGGCGGCGGAACAGCGGGTGCGGCTGTACGATTTGCTCGTTCTGGGCGCATGGTCGCGCCCACATCAGGCCTGGAGGCACGGATGCGGTTCACGACGACGGTCCTGCAAGCACGGAAGACGGCGACCGGACTCCCCGTCCCGGAGTCCGTCATCGAGGCGCTCGGATCGGGCAAGCGCCCCGCGGTGGTCGTCACGATCAACCGGGGCTACACCTACCGCTCCACCGTCGGGGTCATGAACGAGCAGTTCCTGGTGCCGCTGTCAGCCTCGCACCGTGAGGCCGCCGGGATCGCCGCCGGGGACACCGTCGAGGTCGCACTCGAGGTCGACACCCTGCCCCGGACCGTCGACCTGCCGGAGGACCTGGCCGCCGCGCTGCAGGAGGCCGGCGTGCGTGCGGCGTTCGACACCCTCTCGAACTCGCGGCAGCGGGCACTCGCCGACCCCGTCACGCAGGCGAAGGCCCCGGAGACCCGGGCACGGCGGATCGAGGAGGCCGTGGAGTCCCTGCGGGGGTAGTGCCGTGGGCGGGCGGCGGGCGGCGGGCGGCCTGGTCGTTTCGGGCGTACCCGGTCGTTTCGGGCATACCCGGTCGGAAGTTCTCGGCAGGTACGCCCGGAAGCACCAGGTATCGCGGGCGTTCTGGGAAAGAACGGGCGGGCTCAGGCCCCCAGCTCGACCAGGACCCGCGGGATCTCGGTCACGAGTTCGCTCGCCAGGTACCCGAGCGGCCCGACCTGCACCGCGAGTCGGTCGCCTGCGGCAGCGTGCACGTAGGACGCCCACGCCACGGCCTGTGCCGGATCGGCGCCGCGGGCGAGCAGGCCGGTGACCGCTCCGGACAGCACGTCCCCACTGCCGCTCGTGCCGAGACCGCCGGAGCCGGTGCCCTTGAGCCACGCCCGACCCTGCGGTGTGGCGATGGCGTCGCCGAGGGCCACGACCGCGCCGAAGCGGTTCGCGATCGCCACGGCGTCGGCCACGTCGTCGTCGCTGCACTCCCGCCCGAGCAGGCGTTCG
This sequence comes from Curtobacterium sp. MCBD17_026, assembly GCF_003234895.2. NCBI lineage: Bacteria > Bacillati > Actinomycetota > Actinomycetes > Micrococcales > Microbacteriaceae > Curtobacterium > Curtobacterium sp. MCBD17_026. Next base: position 3,247,357 of record NZ_CP126281.1, read on the forward strand.
GCCTCGCCGGAGTTCGGCGTCATCACGAGCCGTCCCCGCAGCGGTTCCAGGCGGTCCCGCACATCGGCGGCCACCCCGAGGGCGAAGGCGTCGAGCACGACGGTGGTGTGCGGACCGACGACGTCGGCGAGTCCGGCCACGAGGTCACGGGAACCGTCCGGCTCGTCGAGCCCCGGCCCGACCAGCACGGCGTCGGCACTCGATGCACTGTCGGCGATGCCCTCGATCGCACCGACGGCGATGTGTCCGTCCTGGTCCTCGTCGAGGGGTTCGACCCCGGACTCGGGCACGGCGACCGCGACCTCGTTCGCGACGCTCCGGCCGACCGCCAGGGTGAGACGACCGGCGCCCACCCGGAGTGCGGCGAGCGCGGAGAGCAGCGCTGCTCCCGGCGTCCGTGCGGCTCCCCCGATGACGAGCACCTGCCCGCGGCCGTACTTGCCGGCACCGGGTTCGGGCAGTGGCCAGTCCCGCAGGAAGTTCGGGGTGACGGGTTCAGTGGACATGTTCGTCGTCCTTCCGGCCGGTGTGCTGGGTGACCTCGTCGTCGTCCAGGTGCCGGACGGAGGAGAACTCCTCGAGCACCCACGGCGATCCGGCGTCGCGACGGAGTCGGGTGAGGGAGGCGTTCGCGACGGCGTGGGTCCGGGCGAACTCCATGAGCGTCGGCTCGTCGAGGTCGAGGCACACCGCGACGGCGAGCATCACCACAGCGTCGTGCGCGGCGATCACCAGGCGCTCGGCACCTTCGACCCGCTCGACGTCGCCGAGGAGCGACCGGAGCCGGAGCATCACGTCCGCCCACGACTCCCCGCCCGCAGGCCGGTGGTAGTACTTGCCGAGCCACTGCCGGCGGCGTTCCTCGTCCGGGTACCGGTTGCGGACGCCCTGCATGGTCAGCAGATCGAGGACGCCCAGTTCGCGGTCGCGCAGCCGCTCGTCCACCCGCTTCTCGGGTTCGGCGAGGCCTGCTGCCTCGAGCGCGATCGCGATGGTCTGCTGTGCACGGAGGTACGGCGACACCCACAGCGCGACGGGAACGTCGTCGATCCCGCGGTCGGCGAGCTCCTGCCCGAGGGCGCGAGACTGATCGGTGCCGAGCGGGCTGAGCGGGACGTCGGCGTCCCGGAACTCGACGTCGATGACGTCGTCGCCCGCTGCTTCGGCCCGGGCCGCTGCGACGTTCGCGACCGATTCGCCGTGACGGACGAGCCAGATCTCCTGCACTGCCATGCCGCCACGCTAGCCAGAGCGTGCTGTGCCGGTTCACCGGTGCCGAACGGTCACCCTGTGCGGCGTCGAGCGCTCCGGACCGGGCGGACCACGCACGGGAGCCCCGCCGGTCGGAGTCGCAGCGCCAGCGCATCGAGGTCGAAGAGGTCTCGCCACTCGAGCCGGATGATCGTCCGGACACCCGGCACGGTGAGCAATCGACCGTGCCGCCGCTTCTCGTCGAGGAACACCTCGGTCGGGCTCCGGCCGCCCAGGTAGCGCTCCTGGGAGTACTTGGCCCGTCCGTCGATCTCGACGATGACCCCGTGGTCCGGGAACCAGAAGTCGACTGCGGACCGACGGCCGTCCACGACGAACTCCTGCTGCAGCACCGGCTCGGGCAGCCCGAGCTCCCGGAACACGACCCGAGCGAGCGACTCGGCCGGCGACCCGGAGCGAGCGTCGGCCAGGTCGAGCACCTGCTGCGCCAGGGCTCGGGCGCGGGCCTTCGGAGGAACCGCTCGTCGGAGGTCGGTGTCGTCGAACCCACGTCGCAGCGCGGCGTCCGCGATGACGACGCCCGCCCGCAGGTCGCCGGACATCGCGATGTCGACGACGGTCCGGGGGACGGAGGTGACGGCGATCGCACCGACTGAGACCCGTTCGCCCCGGCCGACGGGTCTCGTGTGCAGGATCAGCTCGGCGCTCCTGCCCCGGTACATCGACTCCGGAACCGTCGCGTGCACCGGGACGTCCCACCCGCCGAGCGCCGGGAGCCCGTGCAGGGCCGCAGCGGACAGGTGCGACGCCGTCGCCCGGGTGCCGAGCCGACCGAGCCGCGCGAAGACTCGGGTGACGTACCGCTGACGAGGCCCGGCGGCGTCCCACGCGGCGCCGTCGACGAAGGCGTTCGGTCCGACCCGGACCAGGCGGCCGACCCCCTGCGTCCGGGTTCGGCGGCGCAGGGTGGTGGCGTCGAGGCCGGCCTCGTGCATGGCGGAGGCTCGGAGGATGGGCAGCGACTCGTTCATGCACGTGACGATGCCCGCTCAGCCACCCGCTCCTGGGGCCGATGTCGGGAACTGTGGACGGGCCTCCAGGCCTGGGCGGTTGTGGAGGGGAGACGTTCCTTCCCAGAACGGCCGCGATGCCGAGCGGGATCGGGCGTACCTGGCCGGAAGTTCCGACCAGGTACGCCCGATTCGACCAGGTACGCGCGATTCGACCAGGCCACCCGCCCCACCACGCCCACCCGCGCGCGCCCCCGCCCGCGCCCGCCCGCACGCACCCACCCCGCCCGCGCACGCCCCACCCGCACGCAACACGGCGCCGGACGGAACGCACCCGTGTCCCGTCCGGCGCCGCGGTCTCTCCCCGACCGAGCGCCGGGCCCGCTGCCTCAGGCCCGACGCACGCGCAGCGTCACGATCTCGAACGGACGCAGGGTCAGCACGACCGGCTCCCCGGCCGACCACGAGCGCTCCAGCGGCCGCTCGAGCAGGTCGACCTGCGACACCGACTCGACGTCGAACCCGAAGTCCACCGCGACGTCCGTCGCCCGGCCGCCGAGCCCCTCGTACAGTCGCACGACGACGTCTCCGGAGCGGTCCTCGGCGAGCTTGACGGCCTCGACGAACACCTGCGGCGACGACACCGTGACGAGCGGCGCGACCTCGGCCGACCCGGGGACGCTCCGCACCGGCAGATTCAGCCGGTACCCCGAGTCGGCGGCGTCGAGCACCGAGGCCCCGATCCGCAGCACCGTCCGGAACACGTGGTGCCCCTGGTCGGCGTTCGGGTCCGGGAACGTCGGCCCGCGCAGCAGCGACTCCCGCACGAGCGTGGTGATCCCGCCGTCCGGCCGGGTCTCGCGCGTGATGTCGTGGCCGTAGGTCGAGTCGTTCGCCACCGCGACGCCGAACCCGGGCTCCGCGACGTGCACCCAGCGGTGTGCCGAGGTCTCGAACCGGGCGTGGTCCCACGAGGTGTTCTGGTGCGTCGGCCGGTCGATGTGCCCGAACTGGATCTCGCTCGAGGCCGACGACGCGAGCACGTCGATCGGGAACGCGAGCTTCAGCAGCTTCTGGTGCTCGTGCCAGTCGACCTCGGTCTCGACGGTCAGCTCCGGTTCGCCCTGCACGGCGGAGTAGCGCGTGGTGAGCGTCGACGATCCGAAGGACCGTTCCACCACGAGCGACGAGCCGTCGACCGAGACGGACGAGGCCGACAGCACCATGCCGTTGCGCTGGTACGCGCGGTCGATGTCCCACGCCTCCCACTGGTTCGGGGTGTCGCGGAACACCGTGTACTCCGCGGCCGCAGCGCCGGGCGCGATCGCGTCGCGTCCGGTGGCGTGGTCGACGAACGAGACGACGTGGCCGGCGGCGTCGATGGTCGCCGTGACCACGCCGGTGTCGAAGACGAAGTGGTCGCCGCTCCGGACGGGAGGCACGGGTCGCGGCGCGTGGACGACCGAACCTGCCAGGGCGGTCACGTCCCCTGCCGCGACCGGCGAGGCGTTGAAGCGCACGACCGACGCGGCGTCGTCCGCGGCGCCGGCGAGCGCCGTCGTCGCGCTGCCGGCGAGCGCCGTCGTCGCGCTGCCGATCAGCCCCTCGAGCACCTCGGCGACCCGGGCGTACTGCTCCTCGGCGTTCTCGTACACCCACGCGATCGAGGAACCGGGCAGGATGTCGTGGAACTGCTGCAGCAGGACGGTGTGCCAGGCGTCCTCGAGTTCGGCGTACGGGTACTCGCTGCCGAGCCGGACCGCCGCCGTCGCTGCCCAGAGCTCGGCTTCGCGCAGCAGGTGCTCGGAGCGGCGGTTGCCCTGCTTCGTGCGGATCTGCGACGTGTAGGTGCCGCGGTGGAACTCGAGGTACATCTCCCCCGACCAGACCCCCGGCGTCGGCAGCTCGGCCTCGAGCTGCTCGAACACCTGCGCCGGCGTGCCGAGCTTGACGTGGGGCGACCCGTCGAGGTCGTGCTGGCGGTGTGCGGCGCCGACCATCTCGCGGGTGGGACCGCCCCCGCCGTCCCCGAAGCCGTACAGGAGCATCGAGGTGTTCGCGGTGCCGCGTTCCTTGTTGTTCCGTTCGCCGCGGCGCAGGTCGGCGGGCGAGACGTCGGAGTTGTAGGTGTCGGCCGGGGGCAGGTGCGTCAGGACGCGCGAGCCGTCGATGCCCTCCCAGTGGAACGAGGTGTGCGGGATGACGTTCGTCTCGTTCCACGACGGCTTCTGGGTGACGAACCACTTCGACCCGGCGGCGCGGACGATCTGCGGCAGGGCACCCGAGTAGCCGAACGAGTCGGGGAGCCAGGCCTCCGGGGTGTCGATGCCGAACTCCTCCAGGAAGAAGCGCTTGCCGGCGACGAACTGGCGGGCCAGGGCCTCACCGCCGGGCAGGTTGGTGTCCGACTCGACCCACATGCCGCCGACCGGGATCCACCGGCCCTCGGCGACCCGCTGCTTGATGCGGGTCCAGATGGACGGGTACTCGTCGCGGATCCAGGCGTACTGCTGCGCGGACGAGCAGGCGAAGGTGAAGTCGGGGTCGCGGTCCATCAGGTCGAGCACGTTCGAGAACGTCCGCGCGCACTTGCGCTTCGTCTCGCGCACGGGCCACAGCCAGGCGGAGTCGATGTGGGCGTGCCCGACGGCGATCGCGCGGTGGGCGGCGGGGCTGGCGGGGACGGCGAGCACCGGCGCCAGGACCTGACGGGCGTCCGCGGCGGTGCCGGCGACGTCGTCCGGGTCCAGCGCGTCGGCGGCGCGTTCGAGTGCCCGCAGGATGTCGGCGCCGCGGGTGCCGTCGGTGGGGAGCTCGGCCATCAGCCCGCGCAGCACCCAGAGGTCCTGCTGCAGTTCCCACACGGTGTCGTCGCGCTCGACGACCTCGAGTGCCCTCAGGCGGTAGATCGGTTCGTCGCCGGCGGTGGAGCGCGAGCCGAGCGGGGTCGCACCCTGGAACGAGTCGCCGCCGATGTCCGGGTTCGCCCCCGCCTCGATCCAGAGCTCGAAGGACTCCCCCGGGCCGACCTCGAGCGGCACGGTGTCGTTCCGCGGCTCGATCGCCTTGATCGTGGAGCCGTCGGCGCGGAACGCGAGTCCCTCGGCCTGGAAACCGGGCTGCCGCTTGGTGAACCCCAGGTCGACGAGGAGCTCGGCGGTGGTCCCCGGCGCGGTGCCGAAGTCCGCCGGCACGGTACCGGTCACCCGGAACCACGTCGTGCCCCACGGGCGTCCGCCCCAGTGCGACCCCACCGTGAACGGTGTGTACGTCTCGCCCACGGCGGCGTCGAACGGCACCGGTTCACCCGGCACCTCCCACGCCTCGATCGTCACCGGCGCCGAGCGACGGAGGACGGCGGGGTCGACACGGTCGCGCACGAGGCGGGCGATCCGGGCCTCGACGAGCGGTTCGTCCTGGTGCATGTGCTTCCTTTCTGGTTCGCGGGACACCGGTGTTCGCGGATCGGACCGCGGTTCGCGGGTGTTCGACGCGCGAACACCGGTGTCTTGCGGGGGTGGGGGCCGGCGTCAGCCCTTGATGCCGCCGGCGAGGGCGTTGCCGCCGCCGAGGCCTCGGGACACGATCACGTAGAGGGCGATGACGGGCACGGAGTAGACGATCGAGAACGCGGCGAGCTGGCCGTACGCCACCGCCCCGTTCTGCCCGAAGAAGTTGAAGATGCTCACCGCGGCGGGCACCTTCTCGGGCGAGAGCAGCAGGACGAACGGGACGAAGAAGTTCCCCCACGCCTGGATGAACACGAAGATGAACACGACGGCGATGCCCGGACGCATGAGCGGGATCACGATGCGGGTCAGGGTGGTGAGCATCGAGGCGCCGTCGGTCCACGCCGCTTCTTCGAGCGAGATCGGCACCGAGTCCATGAAGTTCTTCGCCATCCAGATCGCCATCGGCAGCGACGTGGCGGCGAGGAAGAAGATGCAGCCCCATACGTTGTCGATCAGGTTGAGCGACACGAACAGCGCGTAGACGGGCACCATCATCGCGGTGATGGGCAGGCCGGTGCCGAACAGGATGCTGTACAGGAACGGCTTGTTGACGCGCATCTTGTACCGGGACAGCGGGTACGCGGCGAGCAGCGCGAACACCACGGTGACGACCGCGGTGCCGCCGGAGAGCAGCAGGCTGTTCGCGAGCGGGATGAACGACAGCTCGGGGGTGAGCACCTTCGCGAAGTTGTCGAGGGTGAACTGCGACGGCAGCTTCACCGACAGCGACGCCTGGGTGTCGAACGAGGCGAGCACGAGCCAGAGCAGCGGCACCGCGAAGCACACCGCGATGACGAGCAGCACGGTGTTCGACACCCACCGCATCGTGCGGCCGCGCGGCGACGTCATGTGCATCGACCCCGGTGCGGTCACCGAGCGGGTCGTGGTCTGGTCGAGGGACGGGGCTGTCATGGCCATCAGTCCACCTCCGGCTTGAGTGCCCGGATGTAGATGATCGAGAAGACCGCCCCCACCACGAGCAGGATGGTCGCGATCGCGGTCCCGAAGCCGAGCTGCGAGAACTTGAACGCCTCCTGGTACGCCAGGATCGGCAGGGTCGACGAGTTCGTGCCCGGACCGCCGCCGGTCATCACGAAGATCAGCGTGAAGACCGACAGGGTCTGCAGCGTCGTGAGCATGAGGTTCGTCGAGATGCTCCGACGGATCACCGGGAGCGTGATGTAGACGAGCCGCTGCCAGCCGGTGGCTCCGTCGACCTCGGCGGACTCGGTGATCTCCTCCGGGACCTCCTGCACGGCGGCCGAGTAGACGAGCATCGAGAACGCGGTGCCACGCCAGATGTTCGCCAGGATCACGGCGAGCATCGGGTACGTGTAGAGCCAGTTCGCGCCGGTGACCCCGATCGACGCCAGGAACGTGTTGAGCGTCCCCTCGTCGTTGAAGAACGCGTACGCCGCGAAGGACGCCACGATCTCCGGCAGGACCCACGCGGCGACCACGAAGGTGCCGACGATCGCCCGGACGGCCTTGTTGGCCGAGCGCATCAGCAGGGCCAGCCCGAGGCCGAGCACGTTCTGTCCCACCACGGCCGAGGCCAGCAGGAAGACGACGGTCAGGATGACGGACTTCGGGAAGTCCGGGTCCTGGAACAGCTCGACGTAGTTTTGGAACCCGACGAACTGCTGGTCAGCCGCGCTGGCGCCGGTCAGCGCCGAGTTGGTGAACGACCCGTAGAACGACGAGATGACCGGGCCGAGCAGGAAGATGACGAGGAGGACCAGGGCGGGCAGGAGCGGGACCGCTCGTCCGACGTTCCGCAGTGGTCGCCGCTTCCGCGGCACGGGTGGATCGGTGCGCTTCGGCGCACCGGGCGCCGACAGCGTCGGCGCGAGGGGGGTGCTGGACACGATGGGTGCCTTCCGGGTGCGGAGGGGTTCCGAAGGTGGGGAAGGACGGACGGGAGGCGCGGTGCGGGACCGCCCCGCGCCTCCAGGCCGTCAGTGGGTGACGTCCGTCAACCAGCGGAGACGGTGTTCTCCTTGCCGACCACCTGCGTGACGGCCTTGTCGTAGGCGGCAGCCGCGTCCTTCGGCGACTGCTGACCGGTCATGACCGCTTCCATCGCGACCTGGATCGCGTTGGACACCTGCGAGTAGTCACTCGTCGCCGGGCGGAAGTTGGTGTTCTCCACCAGCCCCGAGAAGAACTTGAACGTCGGGTTCGCCGCCGTGTAGGCCGGGTCGTCCGCGACGTCCTTGCGGACGGCGATCTGGCTGTTCTCGGTGTCGTACTTCAGCGAACCGTCCTTGTCGAGGAAGCTCGTGATGAAGTCGAACGCCGCCTGCGGGTTCTTCGACTTCGCGCCGACCGCCAGGGTCCAGCCGCCGGACATCGAGTTGTAGCCGGGAGCCTGCCCGTTCTGGGTCGGCATGGGTGCCTGGCCCATCACGTCGTTCCACTCGGGCCACGGCGCGGTGCCGGACTTCAGCCACGTGCCGGACTGCCACGAACCGTCCAGGTCGATCGCGAGCTTGCCCTTCGGCAGCCACGTCTGGGCGATGGTCGTGCCGACGTTCGTGTCGAGCGCCTGCTGCGGTGTCGGGCCGAGGCCGCCCTGGTAGACGTCCTTCACGAACTTGAGCGAGTCCTCGAACTGCTTCGAGCCGGTGACCCACTTCTTGTCCTTGTACAGGGTGTTGCCGGAGCCGTCGGCGCCGTACAGGAGCATCTCGAAGCCCTGCATGGTCGAGGCCTCGCCCTGCGCCTTGCCCGAGTAGATGTTGAACGGGATGACGTCGGGCTGCTTGTCCTTGATGGTCTTCGCCGCTGCGAGCACGTCGTCCCAGGTCTTCGGCTTCCACGGGACCTCGAGCCCGGCCTTCTCGAAGATGTCCTTGTTGTACCAGAGGGCTCGGGTGTCGGTGCCCATCGGGACGCCGTAGATCTTGCCGTCGTCACCCTGCCCGGCCTGCTTGGCGTTGTCGAAGAACTGGTCCCACTCGTCCCACTTGTCCGTGTACTCGTCGAGTGGCAGCAGGTAGCCCGCCTCGGCATCGGCCTTGACGAGGAACGTGTCCTCGTACATGACGTCCGGAGCGGTGGCCGGCGCCTTGTTCATGAGCGCGAGCTTCGTGTAGTAGTCGTTGCCCTGCGCCTGGATGGGCACGAGGGTGACCTTCTTGCCGGGGTTGTCCTTCTCGTACTGCTTCTTGACGACCTTCATCTGGGCGTCGAGCTGCTGGAAGGCGCCGAACTTCTGGTACGCGATCTTGATCGTGTCGCTCGAGGCGGACCCCGAGCTCGAGCAGCCAGCCAGACCGACTGCGGCCACGGCCACAGCTGCGAGTCCGGCGATGATGCGGGTGCGTTTCATCGGTGCTCCTTTGCACGGGTGATGTCCGCGGGCACCATCGCCCGCGCGCAGGATTAGTCCACCGTATTGACTTAACCGTGTCAAGGAGTTTCTGGGGCGGAATCGGGCGTACCGGGCGGAATCGGGCGTACCGGGTCGAATCGGGCGTACCGGGTCGGAAGTTTCGACCGGGTACGCCCGATTCCGCTTCCCATCGCTTGCGTTCTGGGAAGGAACGTCTGTCAGGAGATCGGGGTCGCGCTCCCCGTCACCGTGATCCCGCCGGCCTCGGGCACGTCCACGAGCAGCAGACTCGGACGCCCGACGTGCCGCCCCTGCCGGATCGTGACGCGGTCGCCCGGCTGCGCTGCACCGATCTGCCGCAGGTACGCCCCGGTCGACGCCGCGGCCGATCCCGTCGCCGGGTCCTCGGTGATGCGCCCGGCGGGGAACAGGTTGCGCGCCTCGTACTCCCGGTCGCCGGTGCGGTACAGCACCGTGACGGTCCCCGCCCAGCCGGCCTCGCGCTTGAGCTCGGCGAGGGGCCCCGGCGCGAACCGGAACTGGTGGAACAGCTCGCGGTCGTGCAGCACGAGGACCGGGTTCCAGTTTCCGGCGAAGGACTCCAGCACCGGGAACCCCGCAGCGATGTCCGCGGCCTCGAGTCCGAGCATGTCGAACAGTCGAGCCAGCAGGGCCGGCTCGATGTCCCGCGTCGCCGGCTCGACACTGGTCATCGCGACCTGCACCGCGCCGTCCGAACCGACGGTCGCATCGAGGGCGACCTCGCCGGCCAGGGTCGTGAACACCCGGCCGCCCGGCCCCTCGCGTTCCGCCAGCGCGACGGCCAGTGCAACGGTGGCGTGCCCGCAGAACGGGACCTCGGCGCTCGGCGAGAAGTAGCGGACGCGTGGCCCGGTCACCGTCGCACCGACGACGAAGGCGGTCTCGGGGTACCCGACCTGCCGGGCGATCGCGAGCATCTGGTCGTCGGTCAGTCCGGCCGCGTCGAGCACGAGCCCGGCTGGGTTGCCACCGCCCGGCTCGGCGGCGAACGCGGTGTACCGGAGGATCTCCTGCTGCATGCCCCGACGCTACTGCGGCGTCACGACCGGGTGCGCGGGCCGATCGCCCACGGGTGGCCCGGACTGCTGCGGTGCCGCGGGTGGCTCCGAGGGCAGCGCGAGGAACACGGCGAGCGCGATGTTGCCGGCGGGCACGAGGTACAGCAGGACCCACCAACCGGATCGGTTCGTGTCGTGGAGCCGCCGCACCGCGATGGCGATCCAGGGCAGCAGCGCCGCGAGCCCGACGACCACGAAGACGCCCAAAGCGGCCTTGGCGAAGACCGGCATCGACGTGAGCAGGAACCACCAGACCGGGAACGGGTTGAAGGACTGCATCGCCTGGTCGAGGACGCGCGTCTCGTCCGGGCTCGGCACGGTCGGCGGCGTCATGAAGAGTCCGACGCCGTACACGATGTTGATCGCAGCGGAGATGATCGCCCACCAGAGCGCCCACCACCAGAACTCGGCGCGAGCGGCACGACCCCGGAACACGAGGTACCCCCGCCAGAACCGCGAGAACGAGGCGGGGAACGTCGCCTGGTGCCAGGGGACTCCGACCGGTGGCTGCTGCGTCTGGTGCACCGAACCTGCTTACCGAAGCGACCTGAGCAAGCGGGTGGGGGTAACCCCCGGCCGCTTCCGGGTGCGCACGTGATGTTTCAGCGCCGCGACCGTCGCGAGACTGGATCCATGAGCACCGACACGCGCCCCACCACCGCCCGCCGCACCCTCCGGATCGCCCTCGCCTCCACCGCCGCGGTGTCCGCCCTGCTGCTGACCGCCGGCTGCAGCGCGATCCAGGACATCGTGCCGAACAAGACCCCGCAGAAGCACTTCGACGCGTACTCCGACGCCCCACGTTCCGGGGAGTCCGAGGACCTGGCGTTCTTCATGCCGAAGTGGGTGCCGGAGGACGCGAAGGACATCGATGTCCGCCTCCACGTCTCCCAGCCCGGGTACGTCATCGGGTTCGCGTCGAAGGACGGCGTCGACGTGGACGACTGCACCGCGCTCGATGAGTCGTACGGCGGCACGGCGATGACCGCCGACTTCCTGCCCGAGGAGCTCCCGAGCAAGGGCCTGGTCACCTGCGGCGACGGTCGCGCGGTCACCGAGATCGACGGCCGCTGGTACGGCTGGACCACGAAGGACGCCATCCCCGGTCAGGACGACACCCAGACCATGCACGGTTCGGCGCACTGACCCCGCCCCGCTGTCGGCCGGGAGGCGTGGAGCGGCCCCGCACCGTGCCTCCCGTCCGCCCTGGGGCCGGCCCCACCGCCCATGGCGTGCAGAAACGGTCGGGTCCCCGCTGCTGACCCGACCGTTCCTGCACACGGAGTGGGCGGAAGGCCGTGTCAGCGCTCCGTGACCTCCGAGAAGTCCGGCGTCCCGTCGGGCAGCGCGGGCAGGGGCGTGCCGTCGACGTAGCGGGGCCACGCCAGCGCACGGGAGGCTGCGGGACGGGTCGCGTAGCGACGACCGTCGGACGCGACGACCGTGTCGGGGGCCGGCGTCGGCGTCGGTGGCGACGCGGGCGGGACGGGCGCGGCGAGCAGCGGAGCCGCGGGCACGGGAGCGTCGGGCGTCGGCGTCGCGCTCCATGCCGGCTGCGGGTCGGGCACCGACCACGTCGCCGACGGCACCGCGGCCCGCGGACGGAACAGTGCGTTGCTGAGCGGCACCACGACGGTCCCGAGCAGGTCGAGGATCACCACCACCCAGACGAGCCGCCAGTAGCCCCGCGCGTAGTCGACGTCCGGCGCGAGCAACGGGATCGAGAGCAGCAGTGCGAGCAGGGCGATCACGCCGACGGTGGCCTTGGCCACGACCTGCAGCGCTGGGGTCGGGTAGCGGCGATGGATGACGAGCAGCAGGTGCACGTGCAGCAGTGCCACCCGGGCCACGCCGACGAGCCACATCCAGTGCCAGAAACGCTCCAGGACGAGCCAGATCCCGTCGTCGTCGGCCAACGGGCTGCTCGGCACGATCCACACCTTGACCAGCCCGGCGACGAGCAGGTACATCGACGTGACGATGCTCACGAAGGCGAAGGTCCCCGACCGCCTGGACGAGACGTCGGCGTCGTACCAGGACAGCAGCGCGAAGACGACCACCACCACGACGGTCAGGAGCAGCTGCACCGCGACCCGTCCGAAGTCGCCGATCAGTACCGCGATGATCCCGATGAGTCCCGCGGCGACGACCGCGCCGATGATGGTCCGGAAGACGAGCGGGCGCACCCGGGCCCACCGCGGGTCCATCGCGTCGGTCGCATTCGCCGCGTCCGTGGCCTGCGTCGTGTTCGTCATGCGTCCCCCACCGTTCCCCGCCTCGGGGCGGATCGTCGATCGGCAGCGTAGCGGGCCGAGGCGGGTACGACGCGGCGTGCGGACTCAGCGCCGGATTAGCAGGGTGCTGGCCCGTGGCGAGAGCGCGGCGTCGAGCACCAGGCAGGCGGCACCCACGGCGGCGACGTCGGCACCGCGGTCGCTCTCCACCACCTGCACGGCGTGCTTCGGCACGAGCAACGGCGACCCGACGATGGCGGTCCGCGCGGCCGGCAGAGCAGCACTCGCGATGCGCGACCAGAACGGGCCGCCGAACACCACGCGGTCGATGTCGAGCAGGTTCACGATGAGGACGACGGCGTTGCCCATGACGGTGCCGGCATCGGCCGCGAGCGTGACGGCGGTGTCGTCCCCGTCCGCGATCGCCACGGCGAGTTCGTCCCACGCGGCGTTCACAGCGTCGACATCGGCGGCGTCTGCATCGGCATCGGCGACCGCGCCGCCGCCCGACAACCCGAGCCCCCGCGACCGGGCGATCCGCACCAGCCGGTCCGGCGCGACGGCTGCACCGACCTCGCCGCGCGTGCCCGAGCCGTCCGGGGTGCCCGCGAGCGACCCCTGGTCGACCATGATGTGCCCGGCGTCGCCCGCGTTGGACCCCACCCCGCGCACGGGTTCGTGGTCGACGACGAGCCCGACGCCGAACCCGGTGCCGAAGTACACGAACGCGAAGTTCCGGGCCGAGGATTCCCCCGCCAGGAACATCTCGCCGACCGCGGCAGCCGTGACGTCCTTCTCGAGCAGGACCGGGTACCCGGTGGCCTCGGCGAGCGCATCGCGCAGCGGCACGTCCCGCCACCGGGGCAGGAACGGCGGGTCGACCACGATGCCCGCCTCGACGTCGATGGGTCCGGGACTCGCGATCCCGACTCCGAGCACGCTGTCGACGGCCACCCCGGCGTCGGCGACGAGCCCGTCGACGGCCGAGGCGATGGTGCGCACCACCTCGGACGGGTCGTCGGCCGTGGGGGTCGAGGTGGTGGACGCGGCGACGACGGTGCCGGCGAGGTCGAGCAGCACGTAGGTGACGACGGCCGGGTCGACGTGCACGCCGACCGCGTACCGGCTGCCCGGTTCGAGCCGCAGGATCGTGCGGGGCTTGCCGCGACCGGACACGACGGTGCCGGACTCGACGATCATGCCGGCCTCGATCAGGAACCGGGTGACGTTCGACACGGTCTGCGCGCTCAGTCCGGTGCGGGCTGCGAGTTCGACGCGGCTCAGGCCGTCGGGTGAGCGGCGGACGGCGTCGAGGACCACGGTGCGGTTGAACCCGCCGATCGACGGGAGGTTCGCTCCGCGTCGATGCTCTGCCATGCCGCGACCATACCGCGGCCACGGTGCGGTCTCGGTCTGCCGTCGTCTCTGGCTTCCGCACGGTCTGCACCGTTAGCCTGGCCGCATGTCCGACCTGCGCCTGGAAGAACTCTCCGCGAAGACCGCTGCCGCGGCCAACTCCCTGACGCTCAAGCCGGGCCAGGAACAGTTCGTGCAGCCGACCACCTACGGGGTCGCCGAGTCCGACGTCAAGCCGAGCTCCGCGTGGACCCGTGTCGTCCTCGACGACGACGAGGTCCTCGGACTGATCATCGGTTCGTTCGACGCCGACAACGCGCAGGAAGAGCTGCGCAGCTGCATCTGGCGCGTCAACGTGGCGGCGAGCGCACAGGGCCGGGGCGTCGGTCGCTTCGCCGTGCACGGCCTGGCGGACGAGGCACGCAGCCGCGGGTTCGAGCGGCTGACGGTCGTGTACGAGCCGGGCGGTGACGACAGCCCCGAGGCGTTCTTCCGCGCCGTGGGCTTCGAGGTCGTGCGCGAGACCCAGTACGGCGACCACTTCGCGGTCCTGACGCTCTAGCGCTCTCCGACGCCGTGCCCTCCGACGACGTGGCATCCGACGCCGTGCCGTCCGACGATGCCACCGTCGACTTCGGCGCCGCCGTCGCCGAGGTGGTGCGGATGATCCCGCCGGGTCACGTCATGACGTACGGCGACGTCGCCGCAGCCCTCGGGTCGCGGGCGTCGCGTGCCGTCGGCAAGGTGATGGCGCACGAGGGCGCCGACCTGCCGTGGTGGCGCGTGGTGCGCGCGGGCGGGCACCCGCCGCTCCACCACGAGGCCCGGGCACTCGAGCACTACCGCGTCGAGGGGACGCCGCTCGTGCAGGGGACGTCGGCCTGGAGGCTCGACATGCGTCGTGCGCGCTGGTCACCCAGCACGGACGCGGACGACCCGTTCTGACCTCGCGCCACGCAGGTCGGCCTCAGCGGTCGAAGCGCGCACCCTTCGGGTTCGCGGGCAGCAGGCACAGCACGTACACGATGAGCGAGCCGAGGCCCGGCAGCACGTGCAGGAACTGCCAGAAGCCGGACAGGTTCGCGTCGTGCAGCCGTCGGGCGCCGAGCGCGAGCGACCCGATGAGCGTCGCGAGCACCCACAGCATGAACAGGTACGAGCCGACGGGGTTCTCGAGCGCCGGGGAGTCCGGCGTGAACACCTGCGGCACGAGCTGCAGCACGAGTCCGATCGCGAACGACGTCAGCCACCACCACCAGAACTCGGCGCGCGATGCCCGTCCGGTGAACACGGTGTACTTCCGCCAGAACCGTCGGACGGCCTCGGTGAAGGGGGCACCGTAGAAGGGGTCGTGCAGGGCGACGCCGCCGGGCTGCACCACGCTGTCGTTGCTCATGGAGCAAGCCAACCACGTGGTGCAGCCCGATCGGGGCCTAGACGAGCGAGTCGCGCCAGGCCGCGTGCAGCTGGGCGAACCGTCCGGTGCCGGCGATGAGGTCGGCGGGGGTGCCGTCCTCGACGATCCGGCCGTGTTCCATCACGAGCACCCGGTGGGCGATCGCGACGGTGGACAGGCGGTGCGCGATGATCACCGCGGTGCGGTCGGCGAGCAGGGTCTCCAGGCCCTCTTGCACCAGTCGCTCCGAGGGGATGTCGAGCGACGCCGTGGCCTCGTCGAGGATGAGCACCTTCGGGTCCGCGATGAACGCCCGCGCGAACGAGAGCAGCTGCCGCTGGCCCGCCGAGACACGGCCACCGCGCTTGTTCACGTCGGTGTCGTACCCGTCGGGCAGCGCCATGATGAACTCGTGCGCGCCGACGGCCTTGGCGCTCGCCTCGATCTCCTCGCGAGACGCACCGGGCTTGCCGAGCGCGATGTTGTCCGCGACGGTGCCGGAGAACAGGTACGCCTCTTGCGTGACCATGACGATCGCGCGGCGCATGTCCTTCGTGTCGAGGTCGCGCAGGTCCACACCGTCGAGCTTGACCGAGCCCTGCGTCGGGTCGTAGAAGCGCGCCATGAGCTTGGCGAGCGTCGACTTGCCGGCACCGGTGGACCCGACGAGGGCGATGGTCTGCCCCGACGGGATGTGCAGGTCGAACTCCGGCAGCACGACCTTGCCCTTGTTGTAGGCGAAGACGACCTCGTCGAAGTCCATCTTCCCGGTGGCGTCCGCCAGACGGGTGGGCTTCACGGGGTCCGGCACGCTCGGCCGTTCCTCGAGGACGCCGGAGATCTTCTCCATCGCCGCCGAGGCCGACTGGTACCCGTTGTAGAACATCGCGAGTTCCTGCGCCGGGTCGAAGAAGCGCTTGGCGTACAGCGCGACCGCGAGCAGCGCACCGACCTCGAGCGTCCCGCCGACGATCCGGAAACCACCGACGATGACGACCGCGGCCAGCGTCGCGTTGCCGATGAGCACGAGCACCGGGTCGAACGTGCCGAACAGGTTGAACACCTTCGTGTTCGCCACCCGGTAGTCCTCGACGAAGCCGCCGTACTCGTCACGGTTGCGGGACTCCTTGCGGAACGCCTGCACCGCTCGGATGCCCGTCATCGTCTCGACGAAGTGCACGATCACGCGCGCCGAGGTGACGCGGGTGGCGCGGAACAGCGTCTGCGAGTTCGTCTGGAACCAGCGGATCAGGAACCAGAGCGGCACGAGCGACACCGCGAGCACGAGCCCGGACGTCGGGTCGAGCAGCACCAGGGCCACGGCGGTGAACACCATGTACAGCACGCCCTGGATCAGCTGGTTCAGCCCGGAGTCGAGCAGCTCGCGGATCGAGTCGAGGTCACTCGTCTGGCGCGAGATGATCCGGCCCGACGTGTAGGTCTCGTGGAACTCGAGCGAGAGCCGCTGCGTGTGCAGGAACACCCGCTTGCGCAGGTCGAACAGGATCGCCTGGCTGATCCGTGCCGCGAGCACCGTGTACCAGGCCGTCAGCACCGCACCGAGGACGGCCACGACGATGTACGTCGCGACGACGCCGAACGCCGGCACCCAGTCGTTCTGGTCCATCACCGCGGGCAGGGCGTTGTCGATTCCCCACGCGATGAGCGCCGGACCCGCGACGGTGCCGGCGGTCGAGACCACGACCACGATGCCGAGCAGCACCAGCCGGAGCTTCAGCGGTGCGGCGAGGGACCCGAGCAGGGCGAGGGACCGGCGCCGCAGGCGCTTGCTCTCGGCCTTCGTGAAGTCCTCACGCTCCTCGCCGCGCACGCCCATGGTGGTGATCGAGGCGGTGACGGGGGCGGCAGCCTGCTCGTCCGGAGCTTCCTGCGGGACGGACGCCGTGCCTCCCGGCAGGTTCTGGTCGGTCTGCTGGCTCATGCCATCGCCTCCTGTCGTGCGGTCGCGTCGTCGTCGTCGAGCGACGAGATGACGTAGCGGTAGTGCTCGTTGGTGGCCATCAGCTCGTGGTGGGTCCCGACGGCCGTGACGACGCCGTTCTCCATCAGGGCGACCCGGTCTGCCAGCGTCACCGTCGACGGACGGTGCGCCACGATGAGCGACGTGGTGTCGGCGAGCACGCGGCGCAGGCCCGCCTCGACCCGCGCCTCGGTGTCGACGTCGAGCGCCGACAGCGGGTCGTCGAGCACGAGCACCGACGGCCGCGCGGCGATCGCGCGGGCGAGTGCCAGGCGCTGGCGCTGGCCACCGGACAGCGACAGCCCCTCTTCACCGACCCGGGTGTCGACGCCGTCGGGCAGGTCGTCCACGAAGGACGCCTGCGCGATGTCGAGCGCCTCGCGCATGAGCGCCTCGGCCTCGGCACCCTGCACGTCCGGTCGCCCGAGGAGCACGTTCTCACGCACGGTCGACGAGAACAGGGTGGCGTCCTCGAAGGCGACGCCGACGTGCCGGCGCAGTTCCTCGCGGGTGAGGTCGCGGATGTCGACCCCGTCGATCGTCACCGAGCCGCCCGTCACGTCGTACAGACGCGGCACGAGCGAGAGCAGCGTCGTCTTGCCGCAGCCGGTGAGCCCGACGAGCGCCATGGTCTCGCCCGGCTGCAGCTGCAGTTCGACGCCGTTGATCAGGTCCGGGTACTGCGGTGCGGAGTCCTGGTACCGGAAGTGCACGCCGTTGAACGACAGGGCGCCGTGCGGCTGGGCGATCGTCTTCGGGTGCTCCGGGTCCGTGATGGTGTTCTCGGAGTCCATGACCTCGAAGAAGCGGTCGACCGCCGTGCGGGTGTCGAACGTCATCGAGAGCAGGAAGCCGATCGACTCGATCGGGAACCGCAGCACCGTCGCCGTCGCGAAGAACGCGAACAGCTGGCCGACGCTGAGCTGCCCCTGCGACGCCAGCCAGATGCCGGCGAGCAGGCACAGGGCGAACGCGACGTCCGGCACGAGCAGCAGCCAGAGCCAGATGCCCGCGATGGCCTTCGCCTTCTTGATCTCGGTGCCGCGCAGCGCCTCGGCCTGCTCGCTGAACTCCTCGAGCTTCGCGCCGCCGCGACCGAA
The DNA here is from genome assembly GCF_003234895.2 of Curtobacterium sp. MCBD17_026. Classification (NCBI taxonomy): domain Bacteria; kingdom Bacillati; phylum Actinomycetota; class Actinomycetes; order Micrococcales; family Microbacteriaceae; genus Curtobacterium; species Curtobacterium sp. MCBD17_026. The sequence goes on from NZ_CP126281.1 coordinate 3,265,595, forward strand.
CGCCTTGAGCACGCGGATGCCGTGCACCGACTGCTCGACGCTCGTGGCGAGGTCTCCGACCTGGTCCTGGCTGCGGCGTGCGACGGCGGAGTACCGGCGCTCGAACAGCAGGCCGTTGATCCACAGCGGGATCGAGGCGATCAGGAAGATCAGCCCGAGGATCCAGCCGAAGGTGAACAGCACGACGAAGCCGACGACGATCGTCACGATGTTCACGACGAGCAGGACGACCCCGAAGGCCAGCCAACGCCGGATCAGCGACAGGTCCGACACGGAACGGGACAGCAGCTGCCCGGACTCCCAGCGGTCGTGGAACGCGACCGGCAGGTCCTGCAGCTTCGCGTAGAGCGAGTTGCGCATGCTGGTCTCGATGCGGGTCGAGGGGCGCATCACCAGCCGGCGGCGCGAGGCGATGAAGAACGCCTCGAGCACACCGAGGGCGAGCACCCCGAGCCCGGCGGGCCAGATCTGCGCCGAGTCGCGCGACGACAGCGGACCGTCGACGAGCCACTGCAGCACGTAGGGGATTGCGAGCGCCACCAGGGAGGCTCCCATCGCTGCGGCCATGCCGCCGATGAGGCGCCCCTGGTAGGGCTTCACGTAGGGGTAGATCCGCGCGATCGCGCGGAAGGTGGACGGGCGCGCCGTGGTGGGCGACTTGGACATGCGTTGCGTCCTCATGCGTCTGCCGGGTCCCCGGGTCGCGCTGCGCGGTGCTTGCTCGCTGCTTGCTTGCTTGCTTGCTCGCTTGCTTGCTTGCTGCTTGCTTGCTCGCGTCGCACGGCTTCGGCCTGGAGGCTCGGTGTGGCGTTGCGTGGTGATCATCGGCCGGGCGCGTGGTCGCGTCTCCGCCGTCACTCGCATGACGTCGGTCGGGCCGGAGGCACCGAGGGACAGTCGTCCCCCGGGTTCAGGCGGGTGGTTCGCGGACGCCGGTGCTGCTGCGCCGCGGGGCCGTGGGAACGGCCCGACTAGACGGCGGCCGCGGCGCGGGGCCGCGGTGCGATCAGGGATCGCCGTGCGGGAGTGGTCCCCACGACGGACACGAGACCTGCACGGGCGGCCGTCGCCACGGTTCCGGTCATGTTGTCCATCGTCACTCCAGTCGTCGTCTTCGTCACCGTTGTGTCCGCGGTGCCGCCGGTCCCGAGGGATCGTCGGCTGCCTGCCGCGGAGCCTTACAGACTATTCACAGTGACTCATGGCGCGCAATGGTTCGCCACCGATTGTTCACATCAGTGGAAGAAGTGGCGCTCGCTCGTGAAGTACATCGTGACGCCGGCGGCCTTCGCCGCGGCGATGACCTCGTCGTCGCGGACGCTGCCACCGGGCTGCGCCACCGCGCGGACACCGGCGTCGAGCAGCACCTGCAGGCCATCGGCGAACGGGAAGAACGCGTCCGACGCCGTGACACTGCCGGTCGCGCGGTCACCGGCACGGTTCACCGCGAGGTGGCAGGAGTCGACCCGGTTGACCTGGCCCATCCCGACACCGACACTCGCGCCCTGGTTCGCCAGCAGGATGGCGTTCGACTTCACCGAACGGCTCGCCCGCCACGCGAAGGCCAGGTCGGCGAGGGTCTGCTCGTCGGCGGGCTCGCCGGCGACGAGGGTCCAGGTGGCCTGGTCGAAGCCCGTGAAGCGGTCGGCGTCCTGCACCAGGAACCCGCCGGAGATCTGCTTGACCTCGCGGTCGGCGAGCGCGAAGTCGGCCGGCAGCGTGAGCAGGCGGATGTTCTTCTTGCGCGACAGGATCTCGAGCGCCTCGGGGTCGAACCCGGGGGCGACGACGACCTCGGTGAAGATGTCCTTCACGGTCTCGGCCATGGCCACGGTGACCGGGCGGTTCGCGGCGATGACCCCGCCGAACGCCGAGAGCGGGTCGCAGGCGTGCGCGGCGGCGTGGGCCGAGGCGATCGGGTCGGCGGAGTCGGCCGGGGCGATCGCGATGCCGCACGGGTTGGCGTGCTTGATGATCGCGACGGCGGGCTCGTCGAAGTCGAAGGCCGCACGGACCGCTGCGTCGGCGTCGACGTAGTTGTTGTACGACATCTCCTTGCCGTGCAGCTGCGTCGCCTGCGCGATGCCGGTGCCGTCCGACGTCGTGTAGAGCGCCGCGGCCTGGTGGGCGTTCTCGCCGTAGCGCAGGGTCGCCGACAGCTCGGCCTCGGCCGCCAGGTGCTCGTCGAACGCACCGGGGGTCCGGATGTCGCCGGCGGTCGTCGGGGCCGCAGCGGCGGTGACGACGTCGCTCGCGAAGTAGGACGCCACCGCGGTGTCGTAGGCGGCGGTGTGCGCGAAGGCCTGGGCGGCGAGGCGCTTCCGGAGCTCGAGCGTCGTGCCGCCGGCCCGCACGGCCTCGACGACCTCGGGGTAGGACGCCGGGGACACGACGATCGCCACGTTCGGGTGGTTCTTCGCCGAGGCGCGGACCATCGCGGGGCCACCGATGTCGACGTTCTCGACCACGGTCGCGGTGTCGGCACCCGACGCCACGGTCTCGACGAACGGGTACAGGTTCACGACGACGAGCTCGAACGGCGCGATGTCGAGGTCGGCGAGCTGCTGCTCGTGCGACTCGAGCCGCAGGTCGGCGAGCAGGCCGGCGTGCACCGACGGGTGCAGGGTCTTCACCCGGCCGTCGAGCGACTCGGGGAACCCGGTGACGCTCGCGACGTCGGTGACGGCGTAGCCGGCGTCACGGATGGTCTGCGCGGTGGAGCCGGTCGACACGATCTCGACCCCGGAGTCGGCCAGGGCGCCGGCGAGCTCGAGCAGGCCGGACTTGTCGCTCACCGAGATCAGTGCACGGCGGACCGGGACCACGTCACGGTCGCGGTAGAGGCTGGGGTCGGCTGCGTGCACGCTCATGCGCTCGGGGTGCCCTTCAGGTCGGTGGTGCCGTTGGCGATGTCGAGGATGGTCTGGATGAGCAGGCGGCGCTCGACCGGCTTGATGCGGTCGTGCAGCGTCGACTCCGTGTCACCCGGCAGCACCGGGATGCGCTCCTGCGCGAGGATCGGCCCCGTGTCGACGCCGTCGTCGACCGCGATGACGCTCGCGCCGGTCTCGGTGACCCCGGCGGCCAGGGCATCCCGTACGCCGTGGGCACCGGGGAACTCCGGCAGGTACGCCGGGTGGGTGTTGATGATCCCCGGGGCGAACTCGGACACCACGGCCGGGGGCAGCAGGCGCATCAGGCCGGAGAGCACGAGCAGGTCGGGCGACCACGGGCGGATCTGCTCCGCCAGGGCCTGGCCCCACTCGGCGCGCGAGTCGTAGCGGGTGAACGGCACCGTGAAGGTCGGGATCGAGAACTCCTCGCCCAGGCCGAGGCCCTCGGCGTCACGGTCGGCACCGATGGCGACGACACGGGCGGGGTACTCGGCGTCGAAGGTCGCTTCGAGCAGGGCTCGGAGGTTCGACCCGGTACCGGAGATCAGGACGACCAGTTCGAGCACGGCACCAACCCTACCGGGAGCCGCGGCGTCGACGGGCGCTGTTACCGGTCGCCCTTCGGCTGCCGCCACCAGGGCAGCTCGTCCTCGGGGATCTGGTCGGTGACGTCCCACTTCGTCGGGCGGGACTGCTCCGCCGGCCTCGAGGCGGGCGCACGCGTGTCCGGCGCGACGTCCACGCGGTCCGCCTCCGCCGTCTCGTCCACGTCATCCCGGCCGGCGACGAACTCCTCGGTGCTCCACGGGAACGCGGGCTGGGCGTCGGTCGGTACCGGGGTGGGTGCAGCTGCCGGGGCGGGCGCTGCGGGCCGCTCGGAGCCGGGGCGCTGGGGCTCGACATCGGAGCCGGTCACGCGGTCGCGGAGTGCACCGGCTCGTCCTCGGACACCTTCGGCCGCACCGGCCAGGCGGTCGCGGAGGCCACCCAGGGCTGCTCGCCCGGCACTGCGGCGCTCCGGTTCGGGCTCGGCGGTCAGGCGGTCGGCGGCCACCGCGTCGGTCTTCGCCCAGTCGGGGAGCTCGACGTCGTGGTCGGTGTCGTGGTCGCGCGGTGCGTCGGGCGTGGGTGCGGGTGCGGGTGCGGAGGCGGGCTGTGCGGGTGCCGTCTCGGCCGGCTCGCTGCCGATCGACGCGCTGCGGACGGGCTCGCTGCTGACCGGCCCGGTCGGGCGTTCGGTCGTCGCGCGGGACCGTGCACCGGTCGACCCGTCGTGGGACTCCTCGACCACGAAGCGGTGCACGTCGGTGGTGCGCCCGGCACCGGCCTGGTCGAGCGCGGCGAGCAGGGAACCCTCGCCGAGGTCGACCCCGGCGCGCGCCGTGTCGCGGTCATCGTCGGGATCGTCGGCCTCGGTCCAGCGCTCCCGCGTCCATCCGCTCTCCGGCAGCCGGACCAGATCACTGCCCGCGGCGAGGGCGATGATCGCCGGCAGGCCGACCTCGAGTGCGGCGAACCCACCGACCGCGAGGGCGTCCGGGCCGACGTCGGCCAGGCGCCCGGGGCCGAACGAGCCGGACGACACCCAGGCGATCAGTCCCGTGAGCACACCGGCCACGAGTCCTGCGACGACACCACCGAGTGCACGGTGCAGCGCGGAGTCGGCGGCGCCCAGCGCCCGCACCAACCGCGGTCGCATCGAGCCGCCGATCGCGAACCCCGCGATGACCGGCACGAGGATCCAGACGAGCCCGAAGGTGTGACCGGAGGTCGGCAACGCGCCGAAGACCGGCAGACCGGGGATGGGGCCCAGGGTCGTGGCGATCGGGGACACGCTCGACCCGGTGCCGATGGCGAACCCGGGGCCGATCAGCCACGAGGTCGCCCACCCGACGAAGTCCGGCAGGAACGCGAGCTGCCCGACGGTGAGCGCGACGCCGCCGATGACCCCGGCGTGCGACTGCTCGTACAGGGTGATGACCTCGGCGAACGAGGTGAAGAGCAGCAGACCGACCAGCACCGCGGCCACCCCGACGACCACGGCGGTCGCGGCGGTCCCGGCGCGCAGGCCGAACCCGGCGACGGACCGCCAGACGGCGGGGATGCGGTCCATCAGGTCGATGACGCGCTGGGTGCCGGCGTCGGCGGGCATGTCCCTGCGACGACGGCAGACCTCGGAGGCGGCGAGTGCGGGGATCCCGAACCAGAGCGCCGGCAGCACCACGGCCTGCCAGAGCGTGGGGCGGGTGGCGGCGGAGGTCGACGACAGCGCGACGGCCAGGCCGAGGAGCGCGACGGCGGCGGTCCCGACCAACAGCCCGGTGGTGCGGTGCTCGGTCTCGGCGAACCGACGTCCGGCGCGGGCGCCGAGCCAGGCCGTCACGACCGCGAACCCGAGGGCCGCGAGGGTCACGTGGATGGGGTCGGCGGCGCCGCTGACCCCGGTGCTCTCGGCGAGTGCGGACCCGAGCAGGAACGAGACGTCGACGCCGTGCCCGACGAGCCACACGCTGCCGGTGGCCTTCCAGAACACGTCCCAGTCGACCTGCAGGCCGTACTCGAACCCCCAGAGCAGCGTCAGGGGCACGAGGGCGATCCCGATGCCGACGCCGACCGTCACGATCGCCTCGATCGCGGCGAGCAGAGCGGTTCCCAGGCGGTTCATCGCAGCGAGGATACGTGAGCCGCAGCCGGAACGACGGGAGGCTCGGCGCGGAACCCGCACCGAGCCTCCCGGCTTCCTCCCGACCGTCTGCCGGGCGCTGGTCGCTAGCGAGCGGCGACGACCTCGCGCAGCAGCGCGGCGGTCTCGGACGGCGTCTTGCCGACCTTGACGCCGGCGGCCTCGAGCGCCTGCTTCTTCGCCTCGGCGGTGCCGGCCGAACCGGACACGATCGCGCCGGCGTGGCCCATCGTCTTGCCCTCGGGAGCGGTGAAGCCCGCGACGTAGCCGACGACCGGCTTGGTGACGTGCGCCTTGATGAACTCGGCGGCGCGCTCTTCCGCGTCGCCACCGATCTCGCCGATCATCACGATGGCCGAGGTGCTGGGGTCGGCCTCGAACGCGGCGAGCGCGTCGATGTGCGTGGTGCCGATGACCGGGTCGCCGCCGATGCCGATGGCGGTCGAGAAGCCCAGGTCACGGAGCTCGTACATCATCTGGTAGGTCAGGGTGCCGGACTTCGAGACGAGCCCGATCGGACCCTTGCCGGTGATCGTCGCCGGGGTGATGCCGACGAGGGACTCCCCCGGGGTGATGATGCCGGGGCAGTTCGGCCCGATGATCCGGGTCGTGCCGCCCTTCGCCTTGGCGTGCGCCCAGAACTCGGCCGAGTCCTGCACGGGGATGCCCTCGGTGATGACGACGACGAGCGGGATCTCGGCGTCGATGGCCTCTGTCACGGCGTCCTTCGCGAACGCCGGCGGGACGAAGACGATCGAGACGTCGGCACCGGTGGTGTCGATGGCCTCGCGCACCGAGCCGAAGACCGGCAGCGACACGTCGCCGTGGGTGACGGTGGTGCCGGCCTTGCGGGCGTTCACACCGCCGACGACGTTCGTGCCGGCCTTGAGCATCAGGGCGGTGTGCTTCGTGCCCTCGCCACCGGTGATGCCCTGGACGATGACCTTGGAGTCCTTGTTGAGGAAGATCGACATGGTCAGTCCCTTCAGGCCGCTGCGGCGGCGAGTTCGGCGGCCTTCTCGGCCGCATCGTCCATGGTCGCGGCGACGGTGACGAGCGGGTGCGCTGCCTCCGCCAGGATCCGGCGACCCTCTTCCACGTTGTTGCCGTCGAGTCGCACGACGAGCGGCTTGGTGGCCGCGTCGCCGAGGATGCCGAGCGCGGCGACGATGCCGTTCGCGACGGCGTCGCAGGCGGTGATGCCGCCGAAGACGTTCACGAACACGCTCTTCACCTGCGGGTCGCCGAGGATGACGTCGAGGCCGTTGGCCATGACCTCGGCCGAGGCGCCGCCGCCGATGTCGAGGAAGTTGGCGGGCTTCACGCCGCCGTGGCGCTCACCGGCGTAGGCGACGACGTCGAGGGTCGACATGACGAGCCCCGCGCCGTTGCCGATGACGCCGACCTGGCCGTCGAGCTTGACGTAGTTCAGCCCGTGGGCCTTCGCCTTGGCCTCGAGCGGGTCCTCGCTTGCGGTGTCCTCGAGCTGCTTGTGGCCCTCGTGCCGGAAGTCGGCGTTCTCGTCGAGCGACACCTTGCCGTCGAGTGCCAGGATCTGGCCGTCGCCGGTGCGGACGAGGGGGTTCACCTCGACGAGGGTCGCGTCCTCGCCCTTGTAGACGTCGTAGAGCTTCACGAAGACGTCGGCGACCTGATCGCGGAGCGACTCCGGGAAGTTCGCCCGCGCGGCGATCTCGAGCGCGGCGGCCTTGTCGATGCCCGTCAGCGGGTCGACCTCGACCCGGGCGAGCGCCTCGGGCTTCTCGACGGCGAGCTGCTCGATCTCCATGCCGCCCTCGACGCTGGTCAGCGAGAGGTAGGAGCGGTTGGCCCGGTCGAGCAGCACGGAGAAGTAGAACTCCTCGGCGATGTCGGCACCCTGGGCGACCATGACGCGCTGGACGGTGTGGCCCTTGATGTCGAGGCCGAGGATCGCCTGCGCGTGCTCGAACGCCTCGTCCGGGGTCTTCGCGACCTTCACGCCGCCGGCCTTGCCGCGACCGCCGACCTTCACCTGCGCCTTGACGACCACGACGCCACCGATCTTCTCGGCCGCCGCCTTCGCCTGCTCGGGGGTGTCGGCGATGATCCCCTGCAACACGGGGACGCCGTAGGACTCGAAGAGGTCCCTGGCCTGATACTCGAAAAGATCCACGCTGTTCTTCTTCCCGCACGGTTCGTGCGATCGGCATCGGTTTCCCGGTCGCGCTCTCCACATCGAGGGTCGCTCGATGTCGAGACAACGGCCGCCACGCAGCCTAGCGCTGCTCGGTGGACGGCCGGTGCACGGGAACCAGGCCCGGGTCGGCCTCGACCCGCACGAGCCGCTGCGCGCAGCGCTGGGACCGGCCCGAGGTCCCGCTCGGCACTGTGGATCGGTGCAACCCGAACTCCGTACCCGTGCCACCGAGGTCTTCGGCTGGACGCTCCGCCCCGACCAGGAGTCCGTCATCGACGCGGTGCTCGACCGCCGCGACGCCCTGGCGGTCATGCCCACCGGATCGGGGAAGTCCGCGATCTACCAGGTCGCCGGTCTCGGGCTGGACGGCCTCGTCGTGGTCGTCTCCCCGCTCGTGGCGCTGCAGGAGGACCAGGTGGTCGGGCTCGAGCACCATCCCGACGCCCCTCGCGCCGTCGCCCTGAACGCCACGAAGAAGGCACGGGACGTCGCCGATGCGTGGGACGCCGTCGCCGCGGGCGAGGTCGGGTACGTGTTCCTCGCCCCCGAGCAGCTGGTGAAGGACGACGTGCTCGAGCGCCTCCGCGATGCCGGGGTCGCGCTGGTCGCCGTCGACGAGGCGCACTGCATCTCGTCCTGGGGCCACGACTTCCGACCGGACTACCTGGCGCTCGGCGAGGTCGCGGAGCGCCTGGGCCGCCCGCCGCTGCTCGCCCTGACCGCGACGGGCTCCGCTCCGGTGCGGGACGACATCGTCGAGCGGCTCGGCATGCGCGACCCGTTCGTGCTCGCCTCCGGGTTCGACCGTCCCGGCATCCGGCTCGAGGTGGTCCGGCACGCCGAGGACGCCGAGAAGCGCCAGGCCGTGGTCGACCAGGTCGCCGAGCTCGACGGGCCCACGGTCGTCTACGTCGCCACCCGCGCCGCGACCACGGAGTACGCCGACGCCCTCGCCGCCCGCGGTCGCCGTGCGCAGCCGTACCACGCCGGCATGCGGGTGGCGGAGCGCGAGGCCGTGCACACCGGGTTCCTGGACGGCGGCGTCGACGTGGTGGTCGCGACGAGTGCCTTCGGCATGGGCATCGACAAGCCCGACGTCCGGTACGTCGTGCACGCCGACGTCCCCGAGTCGATCGACGCCTACTACCAGGAGATCGGACGGGCCGGGCGGGATGCCGAACCGGCGGGCGCCACCCTGCACTACCGCGCCGAGGACTTCGGCCTGCGCACGTTCTTCGCGTCCGGCTCGCCGCGGCCGGCCTCGGTCCGGGCCGTGTTCGATGCCGTCCCGGCGACCGGCTCGATCGCCCGCTCCGCACTGGTGGAGGCCTCTGGTCTGTCGTCCCGCACCGCCGGTCGAGCACTCAACGCCCTGCTCGACGCCGGTGCCCTGCGCGACGACGTCGACGGTGTCTCCCGGGTGCCGGACGGCCCGCAGGACGCCGACCGTGCTGCCCGTGCCACAGCCGACCGTGCCGCCGAACGGGAACGGGTCGAGGAATCCCGCATCGCGATGATGCGCCAGCTCGCCGAGACGACCGGGTGCCGCCGGCAGTTCCTGCTCGGCTACTTCGGCGACGAGCTGCCGGAGCCGTGCGGGAACTGCGACACCTGCTCGTCCGGCACGGCCCGCGACGCCTCTGCACACGTCGCCGACGGTGCGAACGACGAAGCATGGCCGCCGGATGCGCGCGTCGAGCACGCGGAGTGGGGCACGGGCGTGGTGATGAGCACGGAAGAGGACCGCATCACGGTGTTCTTCGAGTCCGCCGGCTACCGCACCCTCGCACTCGCCGACGTCGAGCAACGCGACCTGCTCGAACGCGTCTGAACGGACCAGGGACGAAAGCGCAGGCGGCCAGCGCGTCGGCCCGGACGACCCGGGCGGGGAAGGCGCGGTCGCTCGACCACCCGTCGGCGACCGCGCTCCACTCCCCCGAGCATCGGCGATGCTGCCGTGGCGGTGTGACCGGCAGGTGACGCCCGGGTGAACACGACACGAAACCGGACGGCCGCCAAGCGCCGACGGGTAGGCAGGAGGCCCGCAACGGAAAGGAACCACCATGAGCGACCCCGGCATCAGCCCCGTCGACGACTTCGAGTCCCAGCAGCGTCGCGACGACGACATCGACCGTGAGCACGTCGGCCCGTACGAGGCGGACGAGGCCGAGGAGTCCCTGCAGACGGTCACGAACGACGCGGTCGCCGGCGAGACCGTGGAGCCGCAACCCGGTGACGGCTCCGACGACGGTCCGACCGGTGGCTCCCCGCGCGAGGGCTCGCCCGACCTGTGGGAGCACGAGAACGAGCAGGACGAGGACCGCGCCGACCTCGGCAACGACCTCGGCACGAAGCCGCTCTGAGCTGATCAGGCCCCCCGGGACACGGCTCGGTAGCATCGGGCCGTGTCCCGACGAGTCCGTGCCAGCGTCCGCAGCATGCCCTCGGCAGCGCGGCTGCTGGCGGTGGCGGTGATGCTCCTGATCGCCGCCGCGGCACACCTCGCCGCCCGCTCGGAGCCCGGTGGCCGCTGGGTCCCGCTCCTCGTCGTCGGCGTCGTCGGTGCGGTCGTCACCGGATCACCGACCCGCCTCTGGCCGCTCCCCGCGATGTGGCTCGTCGTGACGCTCCTCGCCCTGACCGGTGCACCGGCCGACGCCTCGTACGCACTCGTCGCCCTGGTCGTCGGCGCAGTCGCGCTCCTCGCGGCGATCGCCGTGGACCTGCGGCCCGTCCTGCGGGCGCGACCCCGACGGGGTGCAGCGTGAGCACCCCAGGGCCTGGAGGCGCGACGCACGACCCGCGCCGTGCCTCCCGTCCGCCTGCTGGGCGCGTCCACGACCGTCACCTGCGTCGGTTCCTCGCCGACAGCACACCCGTGGCCGCGGGCGGCCGCGCCATCCTGCTGCAGATCGCCGACCCGGTCGTCGCGGCCGGTGTCCGACGGCACTCGGACTTCGCCCGGCGACCCCAGCAGCGGCTCGCCCACACCCTGATGTTCGTCTACGCCGTCGTCATCGGCACGGAGACCGACTCGGCGACCGCTGCCGGCTTCGTCAACCGTGCGCACCGGCCCGTCGCCGGCGCCGACGACGTCGACCGGCAGCTCTGGGTGGCCGCGACCCTGTTCGACTCCGCCCGGCGGGCGCACGAGCTGTTCGGCACACGCGTCTCCGCGGCCCGCGCCGAGCAGGTCCTCGCCGCCTACGCCCCGATCGCGACCGCGCTGCGGGTGCCGCCGGAGCGTTGGCCGACCTCGGTGGCGGTGTTCGACCGGTACTGGCAGCGGACGCTGGAGGGGCTCGAGGTCACCGACGACGCCCGCGGGGTCGTCCGTGACCTGCTGCACCCGCGGTTCGCGCCGCTGTGGGTGCGGGCGGCGATGCCCCTCGTCCGCGTCGTGACCGTGGGGATGCTGCCGGAACGGGTGCGCACGGCGTACGGCTTCGCGTGGGGGCCGCGGGAGGAACGGCGCTTCCGGCGCACCGTCCGGGTGGTGGCCGGGGTGCGGGCGCTGGTGCCGAGGGCGCTGCTGCGACTGCCGGGTCCGCTGCTGCTGCGGGCGATGCGGCGGACCGCGGGGCGACACGTCACGTGACCCGTTCGGTGCGTCACCGCCGGACTCCCTGAGCGCCGACCGCCGGCGCACGGTTGGGTGGGTGCATGTCCTCTGCCCCGCTCTCCGGTGACGACTCCCTGCACCTGCCCGAGTTCGACAGCCCGCCGGCGTCTCCGCTCGACCTCGCTCGCGAGTGGCTGTCCGCGGCGAAGGACCGAGACGTCTCCGAGCCGTTGTCGATGACCCTCGCCACGGCCGGGGCCGACGGCCGCGTGTCCGCTCGCACGGTCGACGTGAAGCGCATCGAGGCGGACGGACTGGTCTTCGGGACGTCGGAGGACAGCCCGAAGGGCCGGCAGCTCGCCGAGAACCCGCACGCGGCCCTGCAGGCGTACTGGCGCGAGACGATGCAGCAGCTCCGGTTCGAGGGCCACGTGGTCCGGCTGTCGGACGCCGAGTCCGACGCCCTGTTCGCGGACCGCTCCCCGAAGTCACGCGCGGCGACGGCCATCGCGGACCAGTCGGCCGTGCTCGAGCCGCGGACACTGCAGGACCTGATCGACGACGCGAACGACCTGCTCGACGACTCCGACGACGACGTCCCCCGGCCGGCACGGTGGGTTGCCTGGCGTCTCGAGCCCGACATCGTGGAATTCTGGCACGGCAGCCGTGACCGGATGCACCGACGTCTGCAGTACGCACTCGCCGAGGGTGCCTGGTCGGCCACCCGCCTGCAGCCGTAGTCGGCGCGGCTCCGAGCCCCCGCCCCCTACCGCCCGATCGGGTTCGCCATCACCCCCGCCCGGATGAGCGACGCCGACTGGTCCGCCAGGTCCACCATCGACAGCGTGTTCCGCAGCTGCAACCGGTTCAGGCACGAGTGCTCGAACGTCGGCACGCGTAGGTCCAGGGGACGACGGCGGTCCGGGTGCGCGTCGGCGTGGGCGTCGATGCACTCCCCCACGACCTGCCAGAAGCGGGACTCCGGCAGCACCTCGTCGTCGTCGAGGATCGCGGCGACGAACCGCAGCACCCCGTCGAACACGTCGGTGAACACCGCGAGCGCGGCCTCGTCGTCGGGCACCGGGTGCACGATCCGGTCGATGTCGGCGGGTACCGGGCGGTCGTCGTGCCGCCCGAGCACCGCGGCCTCTTCACCGATGTCCTTCATCACGGCGCGGACCACGACGCCGTCGCGCACGACGAGCACCAGGTTCTCGCCGTGCGGCATGAACACCAGGTCGTGCACGGTCAGGCAGTGCACGACGGGCAGCAGGTAGGCGTCGAGCCAGCGCCGGACCCAGACGTCGGCGGGCAGACCGGAGGCCTCGATCAGCGCCGAGACCACGGCGTTCCCCGAGGCGTCCCGGTGCAGCAGCGCCGCCATCGTCAGCAGTCGCTCGCCGTCCGTCACCCGCGGCAGCGGGCTCTCCCGCCACAGCGCCGCGAGCATCTTGCGCTGCGGCGAGGACACGTCGACCCGGTGGTAGGCGTCCCCCGTGTAGCCGATGGCGGCGTGCTCCCGGAGCACGGAGAACCCGACAGCGGCGAGCGTGGGGTCGGCGGAGACGATCGACTCGACCCAGTCGTTCACGGCCGGGGTGTTCCGCATGTACGCGGGGGACATCCCCCGCAGGAACCCCATGTTCTGCACGGCGAGCGCCGTCTTCACGTACGACCGTGCCGGCTCGGTGCGGTTGAACGCGGTGCGGATGGACTGCTGCGGCTGGTACTCGTCGGGTCCCTCGCCCAGGTCGACCAGGTCCTGTCGGCCCAGGTCGGGTGCGAAGGTCACGGCGATCCGGTGCTGCCACTGCCACGGGTGCACGGGAAGCCACACGTAGTCGTCGGGGTCGAGCCCGCGACGCTCCAGCGTGGCACGGAACCCGGCCACGACAGCCGGCGACAGCTCTGACTCCCAGTGCGCCTGCTCGGTCCGGTCCGCGGCGAGCGCCAGGTGCGTGTGCTCGCGTCGAGCGGCGAGCCACCGGTACCGGAACCGACCGCCGGACTCCGGCGCGAACGCCCGGTACTCGTCGAGCCCGAACCCGATCCGGCCGTTGGCGGCGACGAACGCCGGGTGTCCCTCGGTCATCGCCGCCTCGACGTCCTGGAACGACGCGACGACGTCCTCGACGTCCTCGACGGACCCGGCCGAACCGGCCGATCCGGCAGAACCGGCCGCCCCGGCCCCGCCTCGCCCCCGTGCCAGCTGCCCGGCCGACGGTCCGCCCCGCCGGTGCTTCGCCGCGGCACTCGCCAGCGTCGACGCGATCTCCTCCAGGTACGTGCCGAGCAACTCGTCGGGGATCCCGAGCACCGCGCGCAGCTCGAGCACGAGCTCCTGCGCGCTGAGCGGCGCCGGCACCCCCGCACGGGTGCGCGTCAGCGAGGCCTCGTCCACCGACCAGTGCTCGAGCACGTGCTGCCGCGCCCGGAACCGGTAGGTCGACTCCCCCGCGTCGAGCCGCCACCCGTCCCCGTCCGGCACGGGTGCGATCAGCCGTTCGTGGGTGAACTCAGCGATCGTCTTCGCGACGAGGTGCCGTTCGGCGGGTTCCAGGTGCTCGGGCCGCAGGTGTGCGGCTGGCCCGTCGTCGTCGGGGACGCCGATCCGGTCGGTGTCGAGCACCGACAGCAGGGCCCGCTTGCCGTCGACGTCCACCTGTCGCAGGGCGCGGAACCCGACCTCGGCGTTCTTCGCCTGCACGGCGGTGTTCCGCACGTCGGGTTCGACGACGACCCGGCGCGCGCCGAGGGCGTCCCGGCAGTGCTCGACGACGGTACGCATCACCGCGCTGGTCAGGCCGTGGACACGACCCTCGGTGGGCACCGGCGCGACGAGCAGGTGCATGCCGACGTCGCCGGGTTCGGCCGCCCACACGTCGGTGAGCAGGACGGCGGAGGGGTCGTAGGTCTCCGCCAGGAAGCACGGTTCGCCGTTCCGGCGGCCGAGCCACGCTGCCTGCGCGGGGTCCGCCTGCACTCCGGCCAGGTAGGCGCGCACGCCGTCCACGTCGAGGTCGCCCATCTCCCACCACGACGACGCCGGGTGGGTGAGCCACGACTGCACGACGGCGGCGTCCCGTTCCGGGTCCACGGGTTCGACGGTCAGGAGGCCCGGCTCGGCTCCCCCGGGCGCGGTCGCCCCGTGCGCGTCGACCGTCGCAGTGCCCGTGCCATCGCTGCCCGTCACACCGGTGCTGTCGACGACGGCGCTCATGCGGACACCTCCGCACGCTCGGACGCGGGCCGGGCCGGCGCGCGCTCCGCGGCGCCGGGGCGGGCGGTGGACGGCTCCGAGGCGGGCAGGCCGAACTCCTGGAAGGCGATCCGGGCCTCCAGGCCGTACACGGGGCGACCCGTGACGGACCGGATGATCGACGCGTTCCGCCACGCACCCATGCCGAGGTCGGGCGCGGTCAGGCCGTGCGTGTGCTCCTCGGCGTTCTGCACCCAGATGCGTCCGCCCAGGGTGTCGACGTGGTGGTCGCGGGCGACGGCCAGGCGACCGCGGGAGTCGCGGGCGACGAGGTGCTCGACCGGGTCGAGGAACCGCGGGACCCGCGGGGTGTACCCGGTGGCCAGCACCAGCTGCTCGACCTCGTGCTCGTACGTCTGGTCGAGCTGCTCGTGCCGGAGCGTCAGCCGGTACGCGCCGCGGTCGGCAAGCCAGGCGGCGTCGACGACGCTCGTCTCGGTCCGGAGCGTCGTCGGGACCGGCCCGCGCGCACTGATCCGGTAGAGCTGGTCGTACAGGTCGTCGACCAGGTCGGCGCTAATGCCCTTGTACAGGCCACGCTGCTCGCGCCCGAGGCGGTCGCGGACGGCTTCGGGCAGCCCGTGGAAGTGGTCCGTGTACTCCGGGCTCGTCATCTCGAGGGTGAGCTTGGTGTCCTCCATCGGGAAGAACCGGGGCGAGCGAGTGATCCAGTCGAGGCGGTAGCCGTCCTGCCGGATGTCCTCGAGCAGTTCGCGGTAGACCTCGGCGGCGGACTGCCCGCTGCCGACGACGGCGATGGACCCGGCGTCGCGCAGGGCGTCGCGGTTCGGCAGGAACTCGGCGGAGTGGACGGCCGGCCCGCCGATCCCGCGCAGCGGGGCGGGCACGGACGGCTCGGTCCCGATGCCCACGACGACGTGGTGTGCGCGGTACGTCTCGGGACCCTGATCGGTCTCGGCGTGCACCGTGAACGTGTCGGTGACCGGGTCGTGCTCGACGGCGGTCACCCGGCGGCCCCACCGCAGGGTGTCGAGCCGGTCGGCGGCCCAGCGGCAGTAGGCGTCGTACTCGCTGCGCAGGGGGTGGAAGTCCTCGCGGATGTAGAACGGGTACAGGCGCCCGGTGTCCTTGAGCCAGGCGAGGAACGAGAACGGCGAGGTCGGGTCGGCCATCGTCACCAGGTCGGCGAGGAACGGCACCTGGATCGTGGCGTCGTCCAGCATCATGCCGTGGTGCCAGGCGAAGCCGTCGGCGGCGTCGAGGAACACCGCGTCGAGGTCGGCGATCGGGTCCGTCAGACAGGCGAGGCCGAGGTTGAACGGGCCGATGCCGATGCCGACGACGTCGTGCACGACGGGGTCGGCGGTGGTTGCGCGGTCCGTGGTGCGGTCGGCGGTCATCGGGTCGCTCCCTCGGTCTCAGTGGTGGCTGCGCGCACCCGGGCGGCCGTCGCGACGACGTGCTCCAGCGACGCGCGCATCTGCTCCGGCGTCGTCTCCGGGTTGAGCAGCGTGAGCTTGTTGCACGGCCGGCCGTCGATGACCGTCTTGGCGATCAGCACCCGGCCCTCGGCGAGCAGGGCCGAGCGGATCGGGGCGACCAGCGCGTCGGCGGCCTCGTCCGTCATGCCGGCGGGCTGCCAGCGGAACAGCACCGTGCTGAGCTGCGTCGGCGCGACGAGCACCAGGTCGGGGTGCTCCTCGACGATCCGGTGGGTGGTCACGGCGAGGTCGATGACGGCGTCGAACGCGGCCCCGATCGCGTCGGCACCGGTCGCCCGCAGGGTCGCCCAGAGCTTCAGGGCGTCGAACCGGCGGGTGGTCTGCAGCGACTTGTCGACCTGGTTCGGCTCGGCGGCGTCCTCGGGGTTCAGGTAGTCGGCGTACCAGGCGGTGCGGCGCAGGTCCTCCGGGCGCTGCACGAGCAGGGCGCTCGACGACACCGGCTGGAAGAACGACTTGTGCAGGTCGGCGGTCACGCTCCGGGCCCGTTCGACGCCGTCGAGCAGGTGCCGGCGGGTCGGGGACACGAGCAGCCCGCAGCCGTACGCGGCGTCGACGTGCAGCCAGACTCCCTCGAGGTCACAGACGTCCGCGATCGGCTCGAGCGGGTCGATCACCCCGCGGTCGGTGGTGCCGGCGGTGGCGACGACGGCCATCGGCGTCTGCCCGGCTGCGCGGGCGGCGGCGATCGCCTCCGCGAGGGCGGCCGGCACCATCCGGCCGGCGTGGTCGGTGGCGACGGCGACCACGGCCTCGAGCCCGAGCAGCCGCGCCGACTTCGCGATGCTGAAGTGGGTCTCCGCGGTCGTGAACACGGTGCCGCTGGTGCCGAGGGCCTCGCGCGCCAGCAGCAGGGCCTGCAGGTTCGACTGCGAGCCGCCCGAGGTGAAGACGCCGTCCCCCGCGGCGAACCCGATCCGACCGGCGAGCCAGGCGACGACGTGCCGCTCGATCTCGGTGCCGATACGGGACTGGTCCCAGGTGTCGACCGACGGGTTCACGGCGGCCAGGACCGACTCGGCGGCGACCGCGGGCAGCGCGACCGGGCAGTTCAGGTGCGCGAGGTACGCCGGGTCGTGGAACCAGACGGCCTCGCGGACGAACAGCTCGTCGAGTTCGGCGAGTGCACGGTCCGTTCCGAGGGGTTCGGCGTCGAGGTCGACGTCCTGCACCCGGGCCCGGAGGACCTCGGGAGCGGTGTCGGTCGTCGGACGGTCGGCGGCGGCGAAGCGGTCGGCCAGGCGGTCCACCGTGGACGTCACGGCGGAGCGGTAGCGCTCGGCGGTGGCGGTGGTCAGGAGTTCGATGGGAGGTGTCACGTTAGGTGAGGCTAACCTCACAAACCGTGATCGTGCCACCCGAACGAGGGGCGGCTGTCCGGCCGTGCGTGTCAGACGCTCGTCTGCCGGACGGGCCAGGCGTCCCCGCCCGGCGGGACCAGGGCGTGCGTCGTGAGGATGGCCGGGGTGTGCGGGCCTCAGCGGGTGCCACTGTCAGCATCCGCGACGGCCGGGGTGCTGCCGATCACGGGGAACGCCCGGGTCCGTTCCGTGAACTCCGGACCGGCCGCGGCTTCCGGTTCGGTGTGGACCGGTGAGGGCTCCTACAGCTTCTCGATCGGGGCGATCTTGATGAGGAGCTTCTTGCGGCCCGCTGAGTCGAACGCGATCTCGGCGATGCGCTTGGCACCCTGACCCGTCACCGCGGACACCGTGCCCTCACCGAAGTCGACGTGCTTGATGCGGTCACCGGCGACGAGTTCCATGTCGCCGTTGTCGCGCACCTGCCCGGACACCCGGTTCGCCCACTCGGTCTTCGGGCGGGTCTTCGAGGCCGCCGCCGCGCGGTCGTACGAGCCGCCGCCCCAGCCACCACCACCGCGGTAGCCACCACCCCCGCCACCGCCGCCGAAGCCGCCGTCGCGCTTGGCGTTCAGGGCGCGGGGCTGCGTGCCACCACGGCTGTTCGCCATGCCCGGGGACTGCTTCCACTCGATGAGCCCCTCGGGGATCTCCTGCAGGAAGCGCGAGGGCATCGCCACGTTCACGTCGCCGAACTGGGCGCGGGTCATCGCGAGGGACAGGAACAGGACCTTCTTGGCGCGGGTGATGCCCACGTAGAACAGCCGGCGCTCTTCCGACGGCCCGCCGGGTTCGTTGGCGGACATCCGGTGCGGCAGCAGGTCTTCCTCGACGCCGGTCAGGAACACCGCGTCGTACTCCAAGCCCTTCGCGGTGTGCAGCGTCATCAGCGACACCGTTCCCGAAGAGTCGTCGAGCTCGTCCGCCGCGGCGACCAGCGAGACCTCGGTCAGGAAGTCCGACAGCGTGCCCTCGGGGTTGTTCTTCTGGAACTCACGCGTCACGGCCACGAGCTCGTCGATGTTGTCGGCACGGGCTGCGTCCTGCGCGTCGGGCGACTTCCGCAGGTTGTCGAGCAGCCCGGAGCCGTCGAGCAGCTGCGTCAGGGTGTCGACCACCGGCTGCGTCGGGGCCTTCTCGGACACGGAGTCGAGCAGCGCCGCGAACTCGGTGATGGCGTTCCGCACCTTCGGCCCGAACCCGAGCTCGCCCGCGTGCCGCAGGGCGTCGCGCATCGTGGTCTCGTGCTCGTCGGCGTAGCGCTGCAGCGTGGTCTCGGTGACCGAGCCGATGCCGCGCTTGGGCACGTTGAGGATGCGGCGCAGGGCCATCGGGTCGGCCGGGTTGGCGACGGTGATCAGGTACGCCATGGCGTCCTTGATCTCGGCGCGCTCGTAGAACTTCGTGCCGCCGAGCACCCGGTACGGGATCGCCGCACGGATGAAGATCTCCTCGAGCGCACGGGTCTGCGAGTTGGTCCGGTAGAACACCGCCATGTCGCGGTAGTCCATGCCGTCTTCACGCAGGCGCTGGATCTCGTCGGCGACGAACTGCGCCTCGTCGTGGCCGGTGTACCCGGTGAAGCCGACGATCTTCTCGCCGGCACCGACGTCGGTGAACAGGCTCTTCGCCTGGCGGTCGAAGTTGTTCGCGATGACGGCGTTCGCCGCGTCGAGGATGTTCTGCGTCGAGCGGTAGTTCTGCTCGAGCAGGATCGTCCTGGAGTTCGGGAAGTCCCGCTCGAACTCGACGATGTTGCGGATGTCCGCCCCGCGGAACGCGTAGATCGACTGGTCGGAGTCGCCGACCACCGTCAGGGACGCGGGGGCGATCGACCCGTCGGTCTCCCGCATCCGGGCGACGTGCTGGCCGGAGTCCTCGAGCTTGTCGACCTGTTCGACCGGCACCGGGCGGGTGAGCTCACGGATCAGGGCGTACTGGGCGTGGTTCGTGTCCTGGTACTCGTCGACCAGGATGTACCGGAAGCGGCGCTGGTACAGGGCAGCGACGTCCGGGAAGGCCCGGAACAGGAACACCGTCTGGCCGATGAGGTCGTCGAAGTCGAACGCGTTCGCCCGGCGGAGTTCGTTCGTGTAGCGCCGGAACACCTCGGTGAACATGACCTCTTGCGGGTCGTTCACGTTGATGTTGCGCGCGTAGGTGTCGATGTCCTGCAGCTCGTTCTTGAGCTTCGAGATCTTCGACGCCGCGGCGCCGACGGTCAGCCCGAGGGAGTCGGCCTCGAGCTCCTTGATGATCCGCTTCAGCAGCGCCTTGGAGTCGGCGGAGTCGTAGATCGTGAACGACTGCGGGAACCCGAACCGCTCGGCTTCGCGCCGCAGGATGCGCACGCACGCCGAGTGGAACGTGGAGATCCACATCCCCTCGGCCTCGCCACCGACCAGGGCCCGGACGCGCTCGCGCATCTCGGCCGCGGCCTTGTTCGTGAACGTGATCGCCAGGATCTGCGACGGCCAGGCTTCGCGGTTGGCGAGCAGCAGCGCGATGCGGCGGGTGAGCACGCTCGTCTTGCCGGAACCGGCACCGGCCACGATCAGCAGGGACTCGCCGCGGTACTCGACGGCTTCCTTCTGCTGGGGGTTCAGACCCGCGGTGAACGGGTCTTCGTACGCGCGGGCACCGGCGCCCGGCTCGGGCGTCGATTCGAAGGGGTCGAGCACGATCGTCATGTCCGGGACAGTCTAGGCGGGACCCCCGACAGCGGACCGGGCGAGCACCGCCAGGTCAGGGTGGTCGGCGAACACCCCGTCGAGTCCGGTGCGGATCACGGACGTGAACCACCGCTCCCAGTCGCCGAACGCCGCGACGTCGCCACCACGACGCAACGGCGACGGCAGGAACCGGTTCTCCGGCCGGAGGGTCCACGTGTACACCGCGAGCCCCGCGGCGTGGGCGCGTGCGACGATCGCGCTGCGCACCGGCGTCGGGTCGTCGAGCGCGACGCTGTCGACGCCGGCCATCAGGGTGCCGAGGTCGACGCTGATGCCGTGGAACTCGGTCGCGAACGACGCGAGCGCGTCCTCGGAGCGCTCGGCGGCGTAGGTGGGGGCGAGCGATCCGTGGGACGCGACCTCGTCCGCGGCACTGCCACGGGCCTCCTGGAGGTACACGAGTCGACCACCGGTCCCCCGCTCGCGCAGGTCGCGCAGCACGCCCTTCTCGAAGCTCTCCACCGTGAGCCGCTCGTCCCGCCGCCACCCGGCCTCGCCGAGCGCGGCGTCGACGAGTTCACCCATCGGGAACCCGGCGCGGTCGAAGTACGCGGCGTGCTTGACCTCGGCGACGAGCCCGACCGGGCGGGGTGCGGCATCGAGGACGGCGAGCAGGTCGACGAGCCGCAGGATCGGCTGCACACCGTCGTGCTCGGCGGATCCCGGGCGGAGCACCGGCAGGCGCTCGCGGGTGCGGAGCGTCTGCAGCTCGGCCCACGTGAAGTCCTCGGTGAACCAGCCGGTCAGGGTCTGGCCGTCGACGGTCTTCGTCGTGCGCAGGTGCCGGAACTCGGGGTGGTCGGCGACGTCCGTGGTGCCCGAGACCTCGTTCTCGTGCCGGAGCACCAGCACGCCGTCCTTCGTGGGCACCAGGTCCGGTTCGATCGCGTCGGCGCCGAGTTCGATCGCGAGGTCGTACGCGCTCCGCGAGTGCTCGGGACGGTAGCCGGACGCACCGCGGTGGGCGATCACGAGGGTCATGGCGCGACCCTACTTGCCGCGGGTGACCAGCGGGCCCCTGTGTCTCGGGACACACCCGTCGCTCCGGGCGCCGCTGTTCCCAGCGACGACGCGGAGCATCACCGCATGACCGTCCGTTCGCTCTCCACCGCCGTCGAGGCCCGGATCGACCGGGCCGCACGCCGTCTGCTCGACGCCGGGCACCAACCGCACCGGCCCGTCCGTGTGTTCGTCACCGAGTTCCTGGTGTTCGGCGCGAAGCAGGCCTGGGCGTGCGCGTTCGGGGCGCTGCTGCTCACGACCATGGCCGTGGTGCACCTGACCGTGCCGGCGGCGATGCGGAACGACGTGCTGACGATCGCGGCCGTGCTGCTGCAGGTCGGCATGCTCGTGTTCGGGCTCGAGACCGTGCGCGAACTCCGCGTCGTGCTGCTGTTCCACGTCGTCGGCACCGCGATGGAGGTGTTCAAGACCCACATGGGCTCGTGGACCTACGAGCCCGGTGGGCTGTTCGTCGTCGCCGGGGTGCCGCTGTTCTCGGGCTTCATGTACGGCGCCGTCGGGTCGTACATGGTCAGGGTGTACCGGCTGTTCGACCTGCGGTTCGACCGGTACCCGCGGCAGTGGCTGCTGGCGGTCGTGGCGTGCGGGATCTACCTGAACTTCTTCGGTCACCACTTCGTCGCCGACGCCCGGTACCTGCTCCTCGCGCTCGTGCTGCTGCTCTTCGCCCGCACGACCATGCACGTCCGGATCCACCGGGCGACACTGCGGATGCCCGTGCTCGTCGCGATGGGCCTCGTCGCGGTGTTCATCTGGGCAGCCGAGAACGTCGCGACCTGGGCCGGGGCGTGGAGCTACCCGGCACAGCTCGCGGTGTGGCAGCCGGTGGCGCCGACGAAGATCGTGGCGTGGTTCCTGCTCATGACGATCTCGGTCGCGCTCGTCACGTGGCTCTACCCGGCGCTGCCGTCCGGACGGGCGGGCTCGACGGGTTCGACGGGCTCGACGGGCTCGACGGGCTCGACGGGCTCGACGGGCTCGACGGGCTCGACGGCGGACTCTCGACGTCCTCGGGGCGCGCGTGCAGCGGGCGACCCTAGGCTTCCCTCGTCGGGGCCCGCTGGGTCCGCGTCCGCTCGCCGCGAATCCTCAGCCTTCCGCGACCGAGCGCCCCTAGGCTGAGAGGACTCGAATCTCCTAGGAAGAGGACACCATGGCCTTCAAGCCCGGTTTCGACCAGTCCCCCGCCTTCAATGCACAGGGGGCAAACACCTGGGGCGGGCGCGGTGCTGGTCAGCAGCAGGCCGGCTGGGGACAGACCCCGCAGCAGGCCCAGGGCGGCATGACCCCCGAGCAGCTGCAGTACATGTACGACCGCCCGACTGCGTCCCCGGTGGACACCGACCGCATGTCGTACGAAGACACCATCGTCAAGACGCTGCTCGCGTTCGGCGTGCTCGTCGTCGGCGCGGTGGCCGGTTGGAACCTGCCCCCGGTCGTCTGGATCGTCGGCGCACTCGTCGGGTTCGTCCTGGCGCTCGTCAACACCTTCAAGAAGAAGCCGTCGCCGGGTCTGATCCTGACGTACGCGTTCTTCGAGGGGCTGTTCGTCGGCGGTATCTCCGGGTTCTACAACACCGCGTTCGAGGGCATCGTGCCCCAGGCCGTGTTCGGCACGCTCGGTGTGTTCTTCGTCACCCTGCTCCTGTTCCGCTCGGGCAAGGTCCGCGCGACCCCCAAGGCCACGCGCTTCTTCCTGATCGCGATGGTCGGGTACATGGCGTTCTCCCTCGTGAACCTGGTCCTGATGTGGACCGGCGTGACGCAGAGCGCGTTCGGCCTGATGGGCGTGACGCTCTTCGGCATCCCGCTCGGCGTGCTCATCGGCGTGTTCGTCGTGCTGATGGCCGCGTACTCGCTGATCCTCGACTTCGACCAGATCAAGACCGGTGTCGAGCGCGGCGCGCCCCGCATCTACGCCTGGACCGCAGCGTTCGGCCTCATCGTGACGCTCGTCTGGCTGTACCTCGAGATCCTGCGCATCCTCGCCATCATCGCGAGCAGCTCGCGCAACTAGTACCACCGCACACGCGAAGGGCCCCGGCGCTGCCGGGGCCCTTCGTCGTTCCCGGGCCGGCGGTGCTGGCGGGAGCGGCGGCGGGGTGGCCCCATTGGTCACAACACCCCGCCAACGCCCGCCGACTGGTCACGAAGTGTCGCCTGGGCCGCGGCCAGCCGACACTTCCTGACCGCTTGGCATCGGGCCCGCGGGGTGTTGTGACCGCTCGACGGACACCAGGACCGCACTGCGCCCGGCAGCGCCGCCCCCGGACGCACGAAGGCCCGGCACGCGTGACGCGTCCCGGGCCTTCCGTTGCTCAGGGGAGCCCTACTCCCACTCGATCGTCCCCGGCGGCTTCGACGTGACGTCGAGCACGACCCGGTTGACGTCGGGCACCTCGTTCGTGATGCGGTTCGAGATCTTCGCGAGGGTGTCGTACGGCAGACGCGTCCAGTCGGCGGTCATGGCGTCCTCGGACGAGACCGGACGGAGCACGATCGGGTGCCCGTAGGTCCGGCCGTCGCCCTGCACGCCCACGGAGCGGACGTCGGCGAGCAGCACGACCGGGCACTGCCAGATCTCCTGGTCGAGGCCGGCCGCGGTGAGCTCTTCGCGTGCGATCTTGTCGGCCGCGCGGAGCAGTTCGAGTCGCTCCTTCGTGACCTCGCCGACGATGCGGATACCCAGGCCCGGGCCGGGGAACGGCTGGCGACCGACGATGACCTCGGGCAGCCCGAGCTCGCGGCCGACCGCACGGACCTCGTCCTTGAACAGGGTGCGCAGGGGCTCGACGAGCTCGAACGTCATGTCCTCGGGCAGGCCGCCGACGTTGTGGTGCGACTTGATGTTCGCGGTGCCCGCTCCGCCGCCGGACTCGACGACGTCCGGGTACAGGGTCCCCTGCACGAGGAACTTGACCTCGCCGGCCTCGTCGTCACCGCGAGCCTCGAGCACGAGTGCCTCGGCCGCGCCCTCGAACGTGCGGATGAACTCGCGCCCGATGATCTTGCGCTTCTGCTCGGGGTCGCTCACGCCGGCGAGGGCGTCGAGGAACTGCTGCTCGGCGTCGATCGTGATGAGCCGGACACCGGTGGAGGCGACGTAGTCCTCTTCCACCTGCTTGCGCTCGTCGGCACGCAGGAGCCCGTGGTCGACGAAGACGCAGGTGAGCTGGTCGCCGACGGCCTTGTGCACCAGGGCTGCGGCGACGGCGGAGTCGACACCACCGGAGAGCCCGGCGATGACCCGTGCGGAGCCGACCTGCTCGCGGATGCGGGCGACCTGCTCCTCGATGACGTTGCTGGAGTTCCAGTCGCCGGGCAGGCCCGCGGCACGGTGCAGGAAGTTCTCGAGCACGGCCTGGCCGTACACGGAGTGCTTGACCTCGGGGTGCCACTGCACGCCGTAGAGCTTGCGCTCGTCGGACGCGAACGCCGCGACGGGCGTCGATGCGCTCGAGGCGAGCACCTCGAAGCCTGCCGGGGCCTTGGCCACGGAGTCGCCGTGCGACATCCACGTCACCTGGTCCGCCGGCTGGTCGCCGAGCAGGGTGCTGGTGCCGGGGGCGAGCGTCACGTCGGTGGCGCCGTACTCGCGCAGACCGGTGTTCGCGACCTCGCCACCGAGGGCGGTCGCCATGGCCTGGAAGCCGTAGCAGATGCCGAGCACGGGGACGCCGAGGTCGAGGATGTCACCGTCGAGGGACGGCGCGCCTTCTTCGTACACGGACGACGGACCACCGGACAGCACGATGGCCGCCGGGTCCTTGGCGCGGATCTCGTCCGCGGTGATGGAGTGCGGCACGATCTCGCTGTAGACGTTCGCTTCACGGACCCGGCGCGCGATGAGCTGCGCGTACTGGGCCCCGAAGTCGACGACGAGGACGGGACGCTGTTCGGTCTCGCTCACCGAGCGGCCTCCTTCTCACGCTGCTGGGCAGCGATCAGCTCGTGGTAGGTGTCCATGGCCTGCTGCTGCATGCGGTGTTCGACCACGAAGGACATGAACGGGATGATGCCCCCGAGGGCGATGAGCAGGAAGCGCGACGGCCTCCAGCGCATGATGCTCCACAGACGGAAGTCCGTGAACAGGTAGAGCACGTACAGCCAGCCGTGGGCGATGAGGATCGCGATCGACAGGTTGAACGTGCCCGGGGTCTCGCCCGCCGTGCCGTTGGGCACGAAGAACGGACCGTTGCCGAGCTGCATCTCGAGCTGCAGCGGCGTGTACTTGATGATGACCTCGACCACCAGGGCGAGCAGCAGCACACCGGTGATGTACGCCGAGACGCGGTACCACTTCACCGCCCCCGGGATCTTGGGGATGTCACGGGTTCGGACGGTCAGGGCCATGCCGGCAATCCTACCGTCGGAGCGCGTCGGCTTCGGTGGCGAGCGCTGCCTCGCGCTCCTCTTCCTGCTCGCGCTCCCAGGCGTCCTTCACGAACCGGTACCAGAGGAACACGGCGAAGCCGGCGAACACGACCCACTCGATCGCGTAGAACAGGTTGAGCCAGTCGAACTGGACCTCGCGCGACGGTGCACGGTCGGCGATGGTGCCGAGGTCGGCGGCCTTCGCGGTGGTGCCGTCGGCGACGACGTACCCGAGGTACATGCGGTCGTCGAAGGCTTGCCAGGTGTTCACGAACCGGGCGGGCGCGACGGCGGAGTACTCGCCCTTCTTGTAGGCGTCCTGGTCGGGCGACTCGGCCGGGTAGTAGCGACCCTGGATCGTGAGCGTCTGCCCGTCCGCCAGGCGCTCGCCCCCGGCGATGGCGGCCGACCGCTGGTCGGACCACCCGATGACGACCGGGAGGCTCGCCCCACCGTCCGAGTCCACCAGGTGCCCGACGGTCTGGTACTTCCCACCCCCGGTGCGGCCGGTCAGGACGGTGGTGTCGTCGGCGACGAAGGTCCCGGTGACGGTGACCCTCTGCCCGGCGAGGCTCTCGCTGACGGGGCGCTCGGGAGTGGTGACCGCCTCGAGCGTGCGGCGGGTCTCGGTGGTCGCCGGCAGGGGTTTGCCATTGGCGATCGACCGTTCCAGCTGCCACTTGCCCAGCCCGGCGAACACCGCCGCCAGCACGAGCGCCAGCAACAGCAGCGCGATCCACTTCGGTCGTCGGGCAACGGCCCACATCTGTATCAGTACTCCGGATCGCGCTGTCGGACCGGGCGCTCGGGGCGCTCGGCGGGGATCTCGACCGGCGACGTCACGGGGGCGGACGTCGGCTCGGACCCCTCATTGTCTCGCTCGTCCCTGCCAGCAGCCTCGACGAGCGCGAACTCCTCGGCGAACTGGCGGTCCCGCTCGGCCTTCCGTGCCGCGGCGCTGGCGTCCGCCTCGGCCTCGGCCGCTTCGGCGCTCTCGGCGGCGGCTGCCGCGGCGACGGCACGTCGGCCGCCCAGGCGTCCGCGCAGGCGGATGAGCCGACCCGGGCGCACCACGAGGCGGCCGATCCGGTCCGAGTTCACCGCGAGCAGCGGCCCGAGGACGGCCATGCAGAGGACGTAGAGGCCCGCGAAGGCGGTGATCCGCGCCTCCAGCCCGGCGGCAGCCGACAGCGTCGCGAGGATCAGCGCGAACTCGCCACGGTTCACCAGGATGACGGCGGTGTTGATGCCCTGCTGGACGTTGAAGCCGTTCATCCGCGCGACGATCTGGCCGGCGACCGCGTTGAGCACGACCGTCATGCCGATGGCGCCGAGGACGGGCCAGAGCACCTCGCCGAAGGTCGACAGGTCGAGGCCGAGCCCGAAGTTGACGAAGAAGAACGCGGCGAAGACGTCGCGCATCGGCAGGGCGAGCTGTTCGATGCGGTCGCGGTACCGGGTCGCTCCGCAGAGCAGGCCGATGACGAAGGCACCGATGGCGTCGGTCACGCCGAGCAGGTCGCCGATGCCGCCGAACATGACCGCGAGTCCGAAGAACAGCACCGTGAACAGCTCGTCGTCACGGGTGGCGAAGATCTTCGAGACCCACTTGCCCGCGAAGCGCGCGAGCGTGAACATCACGATGAGGAACCCGAACGCGAGTGCCAGCTTGCCGACGACGGCCCAGACGTTGGTGTCGCCGGACAGCACCACGGAGACGATCGCCAGGTAGACGGCGATGAAGACGTCCTCGATCACGGTGACGCCGAGGATCATCGGGGTCTCGTCGTTCGCCAGGCGCCGGAGCTCGATGAGGAGCTTCGTCACGATGGCGCTCGAGGACGTCGCCGTCATGCCCGCGATGATCAGGGCTTCACGGGTGCCCCAGCCGAGCGAGAACCCGAAGGCGAACCCCACGCCCATGTTGATGACGACGTAGGTGCCGCCCGACACCAGGAGCTTGCCGGCGTTGCCGTAGAACTCCTCTTGGTCGAACTCGAGCCCGAGGTTGAACAGCAGCAGGATGAGCCCGAACGTCGCGATGAGCTCGATCGTGTGGGACTCGACGCTCAGCCCGAACCACGGCGTGTTCGGACTCGCGACGAGTCCGACCACCATGTAGATCGGGATGGCCGGCAGACCG
Source organism: Curtobacterium sp. MCBD17_026 (assembly GCF_003234895.2). Taxonomy (NCBI): domain Bacteria; kingdom Bacillati; phylum Actinomycetota; class Actinomycetes; order Micrococcales; family Microbacteriaceae; genus Curtobacterium; species Curtobacterium sp. MCBD17_026. The sequence goes on from NZ_CP126281.1 coordinate 3,293,268, forward strand.
ATGGTCTTGCCGAGCCGGCCCAGGACGTAGGCGATGACGAAGAGCACACCGATGGTGAGCAGCTCACCACCCAGGTGCATGCGCTAGCTCTTCCGCGGGGCCTCGGCCGAGGCGGCCGCAAGCTCTCCGCTGCGGTAGAAGGAGAACGCCTTGGCGACCTTCTCGGGGGAACCGGCGACGACGATCGTGTCTCCGGGGAAGACGACGAAGTCCGACGAGGGCGCCGGGTTGGCGCTGTCGCCACGGACCACGGCGACGACGGTCAGGCCGATGAAGCCCGAGTCGTGCAGGTCGCCGAGGGGCTTGCCCGCGATGGCGTCGTCGTAGTCGACGGAGAACCAATCGATGGAGAGCCCGGGGATCTCGTCGAGCTTGTCGAGGCCCTCGGTGATCCGGGTGCCGCCGAGCAGCTCGGCGAGCGTGTGCGCTTCGTCCTCGCTGAGACGCAGCGAGACCTTCTCGGACTTGTCCGCGCCGTCGGAGACGTCGGCGAACGAGATGAGGTCGGAGTGCCCCGACCGGTGCGTGATGACACCGCACTTGCCACCGTCGTCGGTGTAGAAGCTGTGCAGCACGCCGACTCCGGGGAGTTTGACGCGATGGACGTCGACCATGATGGCTCCCTCTTCGAGTACCCCCATGCTAACCACCCGGTGGTCCCGCGCATTCCGCGCACTACTGTTCTGTGGATGGGGAGAACACGGATCGTCGTCGCCGTCGTCGGGGTGCTGGTCGTCGCGCTGTACGCGGCGCTGCTGGCGGTGAACGCACTGGTGCTGGACCCGCTCGCCGCGGTCCCCGGTGCGACCCTGGCCGAGATCCACGCCGAGCTCACGCAGCAGGGCTTCTCGGTCGGGGCGGACGTCGCGACCGTCGTCGGGATCGCCGTCGTCGGCGTCCTGTTCGCCGCGGGGCTGTCGGTGCTGCTGCTGGTCACCCGGGCGCCGGCGCACGTCATCGCGGCGGTGCTGCTCGCCGTCGTCGTGGTGGGGACGCCGATGTCGTTCGTCGCGGCGCTCGCCCTCGGCATGGACGTCGCGGACGCCTACGGGGTCGGCGGCGGTGACCACACGATCTGGTCGGGCGTGCTGTACGTGACGAGCCTCGTCGCGCTGATCGCGATCCCGGTGGTGCTCGTGGTGGGCCAGTCGGTGCACGTGCGCCGCGCCGCCCTGCGGGCGCGCGCCGTCTGACGGACGAACCACGGGCCTCCAGTCCGTCCTTCCGTCCTTCCGTCCTTCCGGTCTGGAGGCGCGGGTGGACCCCGAAAGACGCCGTCGTCTTGTCGAGACGCCGCGTCGACACCGAGACGCCGCCGGATCCGGCGGCGTCTCGGTGACACGACGGCGTCTTCTGGCCTCGCTACTCCGGCTCGCTCGTCTTCTCGCCGACGACCTGCTCGTCGGACGCCTTCGCGCCCTCGGCACCGTCCGAGCGACCCCCGCCCACGACCACGTCGTCCTCGTCGAAGCCGAACGCGATGTCCGGGGCCTCGAGCCGCACACGGTCAGCGCTCTCGTCGTCGGGCTGCAGCTGCGACTCCCGTTCGGCGGCGACGCGCTTCAGGTAGTTCGCGACCTCGTGCTCGGTCGTCTCCTGGTCCCACCCGAGCACGTCCGCCATGAGCTTCGCGGCGACGGGCGCTGCCGAATCGCCGCGGTCCCAGGCCTCGATGGAGATGCGGGTGCGACGGGCGAGGACGTCCTCCAGGTGCAGGGCGCCCTCGTGCGAGGCGGCGTAGACGACCTCGGCGCCGATGTAGTCGTCGGCCCCCGGCAGCGGTTCGGCGAGCGCGGGGTCCTGCTCGACGAGCTGCAGCACCTCGGTCGCGAGGGTGCCGTACCGGTTGAGCAGGTGCTCGATGCGGACCTTGTGCACGTTGAAGCTCCGTGCTGTGCGGGCGCGTCGGTTCCACGCGGCGGGGTAGCCCTCGGCACCGAGGAGCGGGATGTCCTCGGTCGTCGACTCCGGGATCCTGCCGTCCATGGCCGCGACGGCCTCGTCGATGGCGTCCTTGCCCATCACCCGGTAGGTGGTCCACTTGCCGCCGGCGACCACGACGAGGCCCGGGACGGTGTGGGCGACGACGTGCTCCCGGCTGAGCTGCGAGGTCTGGTCGGACTCCCCCGCCAGCAGCGGCCGGAGTCCGGCGTAGACGCCCTCGACGTCCTCGCGGGTCAGCGGGACGGCGAGCACCTTGTTGACGTGCTCGAGGATGTAGTCGATGTCCGCCGCGGTCGCTGCCGGATGCGCCTTGTCGAGGTACCAGTCGGTGTCGGTCGTGCCGACGAGCCAGTGCCGGCCCCACGGGATGACGAACAGCACGCTCTTCTCGGTGCGCAGGATCATGCCCGTGTTCGATTGGAACCGGTCTCGGGGGATCACGAGGTGGACGCCCTTCGACGCGCGCACCTTGAACTGGCCGCGGGTGCCGATCATCGCCTGGGTGTCGTCGGTCCAGACACCGGTGGCGTTGACGACCTGCTTCGCGCGGATCTCGAACCGTTCGCCGGTCTGGATGTCGTGGGCCTGCGCGCCGACCACGCGCTCTCCGACCTTGATGAACCCCTCGATGCGGACGCGACTCGCTGCCTCGGCACCGTACGAGGCCGCGGTGCGCACGAGCGACGCCACGTAGCGCGCGTCGTCGACCTGGGCGTCGTAGTACGTCATGCCGCCGACGAAGGCGTCCTTCTTGAGCCCGGGCATGTTCCTGAGCACCTGCTTCCGGCTGAGGTGCCGGTGGTGCGGGACGCCGGGCGGACGGCCGCCGGACCAGCTGAACACGTCGTACATCGCCATGCCGATGCCTATGTAGAACCGCTCCCACACCCGGTGGTTGAGCGGGTAGAGGAAGCGCACGGGCTTCACCAGGTGCGGGGCGATGCGCTGGAGCAGCAGGCCGCGTTCGATGAGGGCCTCGCGGACGAGTGCGAAGTTGAGCTGCTCGAGGTAGCGGATGCCACCGTGCACGAGCTTGGACGAGCGGCTCGACGTCCCCGAGCCCCAGTCGCGGGCCTCGACGATGCCGACGCTCAGGCCGCGGGTCACGGCGTCGAGCGCACTGCCCGCACCGACGATGCCGCCGCCGACGACCAGGACGTCGAGCTCCTTGGTCTTCAGCGTCTCGATCGCGGCCGCACGTTCGTCCGGTCCGAGCTTCGCCGCGGGGTCGAACCCCACGCCGGGCGCGACGTCACGTGGACGTCCGGCCGTGCTGGTCTGCTTCGTCGTGCTGGACTTGGCCATCGTCGCCTCCGGGTCACGGTCGGCGCCGTGGCGTCACCCGGGGTCGTGCCCGGGTGCCACCGTCACTGGTGGTACGGCGCCACGACCACTTCTACTCGCTGGAACTCCTTGGCGTCGGAGTATCCGGTCGTCGCCATCGAGCGGCGCAGGGCACCGACGAGGTTCGCGCGGCCGTCGTGGGTCGGCGTCGGGCCGTTCAGGACGTTCTCGAGCGGGGCGATCGTGCCCACCTCGACCCGGCGGCCGCGGGGCAGCTCGGGGTGGTGCGCCTCGGCACCCCAGTGGTAGCCACCACCCGGGGCCTCGGTCGCACGGGCAAGTGCGGTGCCGAGCATGACCGCGTCGGCGCCCACGGCGATGGCCTTGACGATGTCACCCGCGGTGTCGAGCCCGCCGTCGGCGATGACGTGCACGTAGCGGCCGCCCGACTCGTCGAGGTAGTCGCGACGGGCACCAGCGACGTCCGCGACGGCGGTGGCCATCGGGGCGTGGATGCCGAGCGCGGCACGGGTGGTCGACGCTGCGCCGCCACCGAAGCCGACGAGCACGCCCGCGGCACCGGTGCGCATGAGGTGCAGCGCCGACGTGTACGTCGAGGCACCGCCCACGATCACCGGGACGTCGAGCTCGTAGATGAACTTCTTGAGGTTGAGGGGTTCCTCGGTCTGGGAGACGTGCTCGGCCGAGACCGTGGTGCCGCGGATGACGAACAGGTCGACACCGGCGTCGACGACCGTCTTCGAGAACTCCTGGGTGCGCTGCGGGCTGAGCGAACCGGCGACCGGCACCCCGGCTGCGCGGATCTCGGCCAGGCGTGCGGTGATCAGCTCGGCCTTGATCGGCTCGGAGTAGATCTCCTGCATGCGCTTCGTGACGTTGCCGTCGGTGAGCGACTTGATCTCGTCGTAGTACGGGGCCGGGTCCTCGTAGCGGGTCCACAGGCCCTCGAGGTCGAGCACACCGAGGATGCCGAGCTTGCCCATCTGGATGACCGTCGCCGGCGAGGACACGGAGTCCATCGGCGCCGACAGGATCGGCGACGCGAACGTGAACGCGTCGATCGACCACTGCACGCTGACGTCGCGCGGGTCACGCGTCCGCCTGGAGGGGACCACCGCGATGTCGTCGAACGCGTACGCCCGACGTCCGCGCTTGCCTGCACCGATCTCGACTTCGCTCACTCGGACAGCCTACCGGGCGGGCTCTGCGGCGTGCACGGGCCGGACGGTGCGGGCCGAGTCGTCAGCGCGGACGCCGCGGCGCCCGTCGGCGCTTCCGGAGCGCCCGCAGCACGAAGCCGAGCAGGAGCGCGAGCACCACGAGCACGACGAGCAGCACGGCCGCGACCTTGACGAGCAACGCCGCGCCGACGAAGAGCGCGATGAACACGAGCCAGACGAGGGCGTCGAGCACGAGGGGTCCGGAGGTGCGCACCCGCGGAACGATACCGACCCGCGCGGGGCGAGCCGCGCCTCCGGGCCGGGGTGCGACGGAGGACGCCGTCATCAACGGAAGACGCCGTCGTCAGCGCAGGACACCGCCCTACGAACGAGACGCCGCAGGATTCCGAGGCGTCTCGACGGGACCGCGGCGTCAACAGAACACGACGGCGTCATGCGACCACAGTCATGCGACCGGACGCGAGCCGCGCCTCCGGGCCGGGTACAGGAGCGGGGCCGTGCGGCGCGAAGCGACCACGCACGGCCCCGCCCGTCACGGATACCACCCCCACAGCGGTACCCGTAGCCGACGACAGCGCTAGCGCTGTGCGTCGACGTCCTTGGCGAGCGTCCCCAGGTAGAGCTCGATGACCTTGGGGTCGTCAGCGAGTTCCTTCCCGGTGCCCGAGTACGCGTTCTTCCCCTGGTCGAGCACGTACCCACGATCGCAGATCTGCAGACAGCGTCGCGCGTTCTGCTCCACCATGATGATCGACACACCGGCCTTGTTGATCCGGCGGGTCCGCAGGAACGTCTCGTCCTGGCGCACGGGGGACAGTCCGGCGCTCGGCTCGTCGAGCAGCAGGACCTTCGGGTCCATCATCAGCGCACGGGCCATCGCGACGGACTGCCGCTCACCACCCGAGAGCGATCCGGCCCGCTGGTTGCGCCGCTGGGCGAGGACCGGGAACAGGTCGTAGATGACCTCGAGCCGTTCGGCGAACTTCCGGGGCCGCAGGTACAGCCCCATCTGCAGGTTCTCCTCGATCGACAGCGAGGGGAACACGTTGTTCGTCTGCGGCACGAAGCCGACACCGGCCTGCACGAGCTTGTTCGCCTTGAGGTTCGTGATGTCGTCACCCTGCAGGGTCACCGATCCCTCGCGGATGGACACGAGCCCGAACAGCGCCTTGAGGAGCGTCGACTTGCCCGCACCGTTCGGCCCGATGATGCCGATGAGCTCGCCCGGGTAGCAGTCCAGGTCGCAGCCGTTCAGGATGTTCACGCCCGGCAGGTAGCCGGCGACGAGGTTCTTCGCGCTGAGCACCGGCTCGCGTTCCAGCGTGGCCGCCGGGGACGGACTGGAGGCACTGCTCGCGTTCGTGGGGTCCGTTGCGTCCGTCATCGGGTCGTCTCCTCTGCTGCGTCCTCTTCGGCGACTTCCTCCGCCAGTTCCTCGAAGGTCTCCTCGGTGAGGAGCGAGTCGTCACCCAGGTCGGTGTCGTGGTGCGCACCGAGGTAGGCGTCGATCACGGCCTGGTCGTCCATCACCGTGTCCGCCGGGCCCTCGGCGACGACCTTGCCCTCGGCCATCACGACCACCCAGTCCGAGATGTGCCGGACCATGTGCATGTCGTGCTCGACGAAGAGCACGGTCATGCCGTCGTCGCGCAGGGACTGGATGTGCCCGAGGAGCGACTGGGTGAGCGCGGGGTTCACACCGGCCATCGGCTCGTCGAGCATGATCATCGTCGGGTCGGACATCAGCGCCCGGGCCATCTCGAGCAGCTTGCGCTGCCCGCCGGACAGCGAACCGGCGTAGTCGTCCGCCTTCGTGTCGAGCTTGAACCGGGCGAGGAGGTCCTCGGCCTTGGCCGTGATCTCGCGCTCCCGCTTCGCCCACACGGGCTTGACCAGGGCGGCGAAGAAGTTCTCGCCGGGCTGGTCGCGGGCACCGAGGAGCATGTTCTGCATCACGGTGAGCCGGGACAGCGCCTTGGTCAGCTGGAAGGTGCGGACCATGCCCTTGTTCGCGATGTGCGTCGCGCTCGTCTTCTGCAGCGTGGCGCCGTTGAACTGCGTCTTCGCACCCGGGCTCGGCTTGTCGAACCCGGTGAGCAGGTTGAAGAACGTCGTCTTGCCGGCGCCGTTCGGGCCGATGAGGGCCGTGATGGAACCACGCTGGACCTCGAGGTGGTCGACGTCCACGGCGGTCATGCCCCCGAAGCGGCGGGTGACGTCGTCGACGGTGAGGATCGGGTCGGCCTTGGGGTGGCCGTAGGTCTCAGACACTGAACGTCAGCTCCTTCTTGTTGCCGAGCAACCCCTGTGGACGGAACACGATGAGCAGCATGAGCGCGACGCCGACGAGCACGTACGAGAACTGCTCCGCCTGCTGCGCGTTCATGATCGAGTCGGGGATGAAGTCGCCGGCCAGCGTGCGGATGAAGAGCCGGACGACGAAGAAGAGCACGGCTCCGAGCACCGGTCCGAACACCGTCGCCGCACCACCGAGGATGAGCGCCGTCCAGATGAAGAACGTCATCGAGCGGCCCATGGCGTCTGGTTGCACCGAACTCGGCAGCACGTAGATGATGCCCGCGATCGCACCGAGCGCCCCGCCGAACACGAGCGCCTGCATCTTGTACGAGTAGACGTTCTTGCCGAGCGAGCGGACCGCGTCCTCGTCCTCGCGGATGGCCTTCACCACGCGGCCCCACGGGCTGCGCATCAGCAGGAAGAGCACCAGGGTGAACAGGGCGACCATGGCCCACGCGGCGATGCGGATCCACCAGCCGTTGACGCCGTTGTTCGCGTACGTGAACCACAGGATCGTGGTGGTGCCGTCGGGCAGCGGGCTGAGGGCGGTGAACGGGTCGCGGTAGCTCGACCCGGTGATGCCGTTCGAGCCGCCCGTGGTCGAGGTGAGCAGGCTGGAGCGGCCCACCATGCGGATGATCTCGGCGCCGGAGATCGTGACGATCGCCAGGTAGTCGCCGCGCAACCGAAGGGTCGGGATGCCGAGGATGATCGCGAACACGATCGCGACGAGCAGGGCGATGAGGACCGCCATCACGAACGGCAGTCCGTTCGTGATCGAGATCGCGAAGCCGTAGGCACCGAGCAGCAGGAACGCCGCCTGGCCCATGTTCACGAGGCCGGTGAGCCCGAAGTGCACGTTCAGGCCGATCGCGGCCAGGGCGAACGCCGCCGTCGTCGGGGCGAGTGCCTCCTGGGTGAGCGAGGACAGCAGGTTGAGGATGTAGTCCATGCGCGTGCTCCCTTAGCCGATCCGCTCGGCGCGGCCGAAGATGCCCTGCGGCCGGAACAGCAGGATGAGGATGAGGATGACGAGGGCGGTGGCGTACTTGAAGTCACCGGGGAGCACCAGGTTCGTGAGCTCCACGACGACGCCGATGATCATCGAGCCGACCAGGGCGCCGTACGCGGTGCCGAGGCCACCGAGCGTGACCGAGGCGAACATGAGCAGGAGCAGCTGGAGCCCGGTCTGCCAGTTCACGCCGTTCAGGACGAGTCCGAGCATCACGCCGGAGAGCCCCGCGAGGCCGGCGGCGAGCGTCCACACGAAGCGGATCACCCGGTCGACGTCGATGCCGGAGGCCGCGGCGAGCGCCGGGTTGTCCGACACGGCGCGGGTCGCCCGGCCGAAGCGCGTCTTCGCCAGGAAGAGCCCGGTCGCGACGAGGACCACGAGCGCGATCCCCATGGCGACGTAGGACTGCACCGTCAGGGTGACGCCGGCGAACCGCACGGTCTCCGGGTTGCCCTGCTGGATGCGGACCGTCGAGGCACCGAAGAAGTACTGGAACGCGTACTGGGCGGCGATCGACAGACCGATCGTCACGATCATGAGCTGCGTCAGGCTGATGCGCCGTCGCCGGAGTGGCCGCCAGATCGCGGCGTCCTGCAGGTACCCGGTCGCGGCGCACAACAGCGTGACGACGATGCCGGTGACCCAGATGTTCCAGCCGAGCTGGTTGGCGAACACGTACGCCAGCAGGCCGCCGAGGGTGACCTGCTCACCGTGCGAGAAGCTCGACAGCCCCGTCGTGCCGTAGATGAGCGAGAGCCCGATGGACGCCAGGGCGATGAGCAGCCCGAGCCGGAGCCCCGAGGCGAACTGCTGCCAGGCCCGCTGGATGCTCACGCCCGACGAGTCCGCCGAGGTCGTGGCGCCCTTCTGGTCGGACAGCTGGAAGATCTGCCCGACGTTGGCGTTCAGGGTGGCCTGCACCTTGCGCTCGGCGTCGGCGGCGTTCGTCAGGTACTGCCCCTTCGGCAGGGTGCCCTGGTCGACGCTCACCGTGTACTCGCCGGCCGTGTCGACGCTGACCGACCAGCGGCCGTCGGCGTTCGTCGTGGCCGTCTCGTCGAAGCCGCTCGGGCCGGTCACGTCGACGTCGACGCCCTCGGCCGGTTCACGCTCGGAGTCGGTGATCGTGCCCTGGATGCACCCGTTGTCGGGGCTGACGGTGCACGCCTGGCTGGTGGCCGGTGCCGAGGTGGCACTGAAGGCCGGCAGGGTGACCGCCCAGTCGATCAGGAAGGTCGCCAGGAACGCGGCGACGAGCACGGCCGCCAGGACCGGTCGTCGTCGTGCGTGGCGGAGGCGGAACAGGCGCGGCTGCGCCCGTCCCGGAGGAGTGATGGATCCCACGGAAGAGCCTCTCGTTCGGATGACGAGGAACCTATGGGGATTTTGTGACACCCGTGTTTCCAACACGTTCCCTGTGTGATTCGTACCCGAACTGTGACGTTGTGGAGGAACGCTCCGAGGCGGGCGCGATCCGTGCCTCCAGGCGGAATGCGGCGACAGCCGCTCGCGTTACCATGTCCTATCCGGAACCCGTCGTCGTGTTCCCGGTGTCTCGACACTTCACTCGCCCACGAAGGGGACCCATGGACCAGCCGGATCCGTTCGGATTCATCGGACTCACGTACGACGACGTCATGCTGCTGCCCGGGCACACCGACGTCATCCCGAGCGAGGCGTCCACGGCGTCCCGGCTCACCAAGCGGATCTCCGTCAACGTCCCGCTGCTCTCCGCCGCGATGGACACCGTCACCGAAGCCCGCATGGCCATCGCCATGGCGCGCCAGGGCGGCATCGGGATCCTGCACCGCAACCTGTCCATCGAGGACCAGGCGGCCTACGTCGACAAGGTCAAGCGCTCCGAGTCGGGCATGATCACCAACCCGGTGACCACGACCCCGGACGCCACCGTGGCCGAGGTCGACGCGCTCTGCGGCCAGTTCCGCGTCTCCGGCCTCCCGGTCGTCGAGCAGGACGGCACCCTCGTCGGCATCATCACGAACCGCGACATGCGCTTCGTGGCCTCGTTCGAGCAGGCCACCACGTACGTGCGCGACGTCATGACGAAGGCCCCGCTGATCACCGCGATGGAGGGCATCGACCCCGAAGAGGCGATCGCCATCTTCGCGCAGCACAAGATCGAGAAGCTGCCGCTGGTCGACGCCGAGGGCAAGCTCCGCGGCCTCATCACCGTCAAGGACTTCGACAAGAGCGAGCAGTACCCGGACGCCACGAAGGACGACGAGGGCCGGCTCCGCGTCGGTGCCGCGATCGGCTTCTTCGGCGACGCCTGGCAGCGCGCCGAGGCCCTGCGTGACGCCGGCGTCGACGTGCTCGTCGTCGACACCGCCAACGGCGAGAGCGAAGGCGTGCTCGACATGGTCCGTCGCCTGAAGGCCGACCCGACGTTCGACGCGATCGACGTCATCGGCGGCAACGTCGCCACCCGCGCGGGCGCCCAGGCGCTCATCGACGCCGGTGTGGACGCCGTCAAGGTCGGTGTCGGCCCGGGCTCCATCTGCACCACGCGCGTCGTCGCCGGAGTGGGTGTGCCGCAGGTGACCGCCGTGTACGAGGCCTCCCTCGCCGCACGCGAAGCCGGTGTGCCGATCATCGCCGACGGTGGCCTGCAGTACTCGGGCGACATCGCCAAGGCCCTGGTGGCCGGTGCCGACACCGTCATGCTCGGCTCGCTGCTGGCCGGCACCGACGAGTCCCCCGGTGACCTGGTGTTCGTGAACGGCAAGCAGTTCAAGGCCTACCGCGGCATGGGGTCCCTCGGTGCCCTGCAGACCCGTGGCAAGAAGACCTCGTACTCGAAGGACCGCTACTTCCAGGCGGACGTGCCGAACGACGACAAGCTCATCCCCGAGGGCATCGAGGGCCAGGTGCCCTACCGCGGTTCGGTCGGCAACGTCGTCTACCAGCTCACCGGAGGGCTGCGGCAGTCGATGTTCTACGTCGGCGGTCGCACGATCCCCGAGCTGAAGGCCCGTGGCAAGTTCGTCCGCATCACGGCGGCGGGGCTCAAGGAGTCCCACCCACACGACGTCCAGATGGTCGTCGAGGCGCCGAACTACCGCAGCTGAGTTCTGGTCCGGGCCGATTCTGGTCCGCAAGACGCCGTCGTGTCGTTGAGACGCCGCCGAATTCGGCGGCGTCTCAACGCTTTCCAGGCGTGGTTCGGAGACGACGGCGTCTTGCGACTCCTCCACAGCCGGAAACGGCCTGGAGGCTCTCCACCGGTCCGACATGCGTGTCGCCTCGCGTCGTGGCCGCGTTCCAAGCTTCGGGCATGAACGCGCTCGCCCAGACCGTCCTGGTCCGTGTCCCGTCGGCCCTGCACGAACCGGTGCGCCTGTTCGTCCGCGCACGGTACGGGTCCCTGGAGTCCGACTGCGTCGTGGTCGACGGGATCCCGACGACGTCCCTCGAGCGGACGGTCCTCGACATCGCACGTCGGCAGTCGTTCACCCACGCCGTCGTCGTACTCGACCACGTGCTCCGATTCGACATGCTCCGTCGCGAAGGACTCACCGGCGCATTCGACGCCCTCGGACGCGTGCGTGGATGCCGACAGGCCGCTGCGGCGATCGCCTTCGCGGATGCGCTGGCCGAATCCCCGGGGGAGTCGATCAGCCGCGTCACCGCCCATCTCCTCGGGATTCCTGCCCCGGAGTTGCAGCACGAGTTCGAGACGCCGCGCGGCAGGTTCAGAACGGTCTTCTGGTGGCCCGACGCCGGCGTGATCGGGGAGTTCGACGGTCGCCTGAAGTACGACGTCCCCCGAGCCCTCTGGGACGAGAAGACCCGTGAGGACACCCTCCGTCGACTGCCGGAGGTGCACGGGTTCGCGCGGTGGACGATGCGGGAGGCCGCGGATGCACGAGCACTGGCTGCGGTGCTGTCGACTGCTGGGCTCCCTCTGTTCCGTGCAGCGCCGATCAGCGCACGTCGCCAGCCGGACTCGTGAGCAGCGGCCGGCGGAGAGCGCAAGACGCCGTCGTGTGGGTTGGACGCCGCCGAGTCCCCGAAACACCACCGAATTCGGCGGTGTCTCGCGAGCACCGCGGCGTCGAAGTAACACGACGGCGTCTTGACCCCGCGCCCCCCGCAGTGCTGCGTTCCGCGGCGGTAGTGTCACCGCATGGTCAGCGCCGTCTCACACACCACGATCGACTCCCGCGACGCCTACGCCCAGTCCGAGTGGTGGAAGCAGGTGCTCGGGTACGTCGACCTGCCCGACGACCCGAACGCCCCCGGGCACGAGGAGTGCGAGATCACGGCACCCGACCGGTCCCACACGGCGCTCTTCATCCAGGTGCCCGAGGCGAAGACCGTGAAGAACCGGATCCACTTCGACCTGCGCCCCACCGACCGCACCCGCGATGAAGAGGTCGAGCGGCTCCGCGGCATCGGTGCCGTGGAGCTCGCCGACCTGCGCCACCCGGACGGCGGATGGGTGGTCTTCGCCGACCCGGAGGGCAACGAGTTCTGCGTCCTGCGGTCCCAGGCCGAACTCGACGAGGAAGCCGACCAGCCGAGCTGACCGGCCCGCCGGCCGGCCTGCTGGCCGGACCGCCGGCCGGCCTCCTGACCGAACCGCCGGCCGGCCTGCTGACCGGACCGCCGGCCGAGCTCCTACGCCGAACGCCAGTCGTTCGACGTGATGTGCGAGCCGCCGTGCGGACCCATCTGCAGCATCCCGCCGTCCACCGGCAGGGACACCCCCGTGATGTAGGACGACGCGCGTGAAGCCAGGAACGCCACGGCTGCCGCGATCTCCCACGCGTTGCCCGGACGGCCGAGCGGCACACCGGGGCGGTCGATGGTGTGCGGGTCCTCGTCCTCGGCGCCGGTCATCCGGGTGGCGATCTCGCCGGGGGCGACGGCGTTCACGGTGATGCCGTGCTCGGCGAGCTCGATCGCCATGGTCTTCAGCAGGCCGCCGAGCCCGTGCTTCGCGGCGTCGTAGGCGCTCGAGCCGTAGCGGGGCTGGTGCTCGTGCACGCTCGTGATGCCGATGATCCGGCCGCCGGTGCCCGCCTGCACCATGTGCTTCGCCGCGGCCTGCATCGTGACGAAGGCCCCGTCGAGGTCGGTCGAGACGGTGTGGCGCCACTGGTCGAGGGTCATCTCGAGGAACGGCGCGTTGTCGCCGGTGCCGGCGTCGGCCACGAAGACGTCGACGCCGCCCAGCTGAGAGACCAGGCGGTCGATGACGGCCGCCGCGCCGGCGAGGTCGGAGACGTCGATCTGCTCGACGAAGGCCTGGCGGCCGGTCTTCCGGACCTCTTCCGCGGTCTCCTCGGCCCGGTCGGGCTCGGACAGGTAGGTGATGCCGACGTCCATGCCGGCTTCGGCGAGCGCGACGGCGGTCGCACGGCCGATCCCGGATTCGGAGCCGGTGACGATGGCTTTGGTGGGCTGGAAGTCGCTCATGCGGGGGAACGTACGCCGGGCCTCCCGGACGCCCTGCCGGACCATCCGCCTGGCGCAGGTCGGGTCGCCACCCCGGCACCGTCACGAACGTGCCGATCCCTGTCCCCGCGCACAGGAACGTCACGGCTCGGTAACGAAACACCTTTGCGTACCGCCCCGTCACACGGGCGAAACACATGGACCCTACGTTTCTCGACATCCAGTGGAGGCGTCGCATTCACCCGAAGCGGCACAGCCTCCGCGCAGAGAAAGGGCTCCACGGATGATCAGAACCACCCGTGCCACCGCGGCACTGGCGTTGGCGGGCGCAGCAGCCGTCCTCCTCGCCGCGTGTTCCACCACCGGCAGTGCTTCCCCCTCGAGCTCGGCGTCGAGCGATGCGAAGCAGGATCCCGCCGCCAGCTGCAAGGCCCCGGACACCCCCGGCACGGACGCGCTGAAGATCGGCACGATCCTGCCCCTGACCGGTTCGCTGGCCTACCTCAACCCGCCGGCCGAGTCCGGTGTCGGCCTGGCCGTCAAGGACATCAACGCCGCGGGCGGCGTCCTCGACAAGGACGTCACGATCGACCCGGCGACCGACTCCGGTGACAGCAACGACATGACCGTGTCGAGCTCCGCCGCGACGAAGCTCGTCAACGCGAAGGTCCCGGTCGCGATCGGCGCCGAGTCCTCGTCCGTCACGTTGAACGTCATCGACCAGCTGACGAGCAACTGCATCGTCGAGATCTCGCCCGCGAACACCGCGTCCGACCTCTCCGGCTACTCGTCGTACTACTACCGGACCGCACCGCCGGACTCGGTGCAGGGTTCCGCGCTCGGTCAGCTCGTGACCGGTGACGGCAACGCGAAGGTCGCCTTCCTGGTCTTCAACGACACCTACGGCACCGGCCTCCGCAACTCGGTGCAGTCGGCCGTCGAGGCCTCCGGTGGCCAGGTCGTCTACGGCGGCAAGGGCGAGGGCCAGGAGTTCCCGCCCGGCCAGACCACGTTCTCGTCCGAGGTGACCGCTGCCCTGGCCGCGAAGCCCGACGCGATCGTCGTCCTCGCCTTCGACGAGACGAAGTCGATCATTCCGGAGCTCGTCTCCCAGGGGAACGAAGCGAAGATCTACATGTCCGACGGCAACACGGCGGACTACTCGAAGGACTTCGACAAGGGCACCCTCAGCGGCGCCCAGGGCACCATCCCCGGCGCCTCGCCGAAGGACGACTTCAAGAAGCAGCTCGCCGCCTTCTACAAGGACTCGTCGGGCAAGACGCTCGCCGACTACTCGTACGCGGCGGAGTCCTACGACGCCACCGTCCTCGCCGCCCTCGCCGCGGTGAAGGGCAAGGGCACCGACTCCGGCACGATCCAGGCGAACATGGCTGCCGTGTCCGGTGCTGACGGCGGCACCGAGTGCGCCACGTTCAAGGAGTGCAAGACCCTCCTGGACGACGGCGAGGACATCCACTACACCGGCCCGTCCGGCATCGGTCCGTTCGACGACAACAACGACCCGTCGAGCGCCTACATCGGCATCTACAAGTTCGACGGCGACAACAAGCCCGTCTACCAGAGCGCCATCCAGGGTGCGGTGAAGAAGTAGGGCACAGCCCAGCACCGCTCGCGAAAGCGACAGTCCCCCGCGGAACCTCCGCGGGGGACTGTCGCTTTCGCTTCGCTGTCGGGGACGACCGGCAGGATGTGTCGCCTTCGCAGGACGGAGCGACGGGCGGCCTGGAGGCCCGTGGGGCCCGGGTCAGACCGGCTCGGCCGCGGCGGGTGCGAGCGCCCGGCGACGGGACGCCCGTGCGGCGGCGAACGAGTCCGCCGTCAGCACCACGAGCGCGAGCCACACGATGCCGAAGCCGAACCAGCGGCCCGCTGACATCTCCTCGTGCTGCACCAGCACTCCGACGAGCAGCTGCATCACGGGCGCCAGGTACTGGGTCAGGCCGAGGGTCGACAGGCTCACCCGACGGGCCGACGACGCGAAGAGCAGCAGCGGCACCGCGGTCGCCGGCCCGGTCAGCACGGTGATGACCACGTGTCCCCAGCCCTCGCTCGTGAACGTCACCCCGCCGCCGAGCCCGGTCGCCCCGAGCACCACCAGCGCCACGACTGCGATCGGCAGCAGCCACACGGTCTCGAGTGTCAGGCCGCTCAGGGCGTCCACGGCGCCGCCGACGCGCTTCTTCACCAGGCCGTACAGCCCGAACGAGAACGCCAGGGCCAGCGAGATCCACGGCATCTGCCCGTACCCGATGGCGATGACGACGACGGCGACGACGCTCAGCCCGACGGCGGTCCACTGCGCCGGACGCAGGCGTTCACGCAGGACCACGACGCCGAGCGCGATCGTGACGAGCGGGTTGATGAAGTAGCCGAGCGCGGCCTCGACGGTGTGGCCGGTGGTCGTCGCGAGGACGTAGACGGTCCAGTTGACCAGGATCAGGACGGCGGCGAGCCCCATCACGAGCATCACGCGGCGCTGGGCCATCAGGGTGCGGGTGCGGAGCCACGACCGGGTGACGGCGATCGCGACCGCGCAGAACACCAGGCCGAAGACGATCCGCCACGACACGATCTCGAACGCCGCCGCGGGGGCCATGGCCGCGAACAGCAGGGGCATCAGACCCCAGAGCCCGTACGCCACGATGGCCTGCACCACGCCGACGGATGCCTCGCTGCGGACAGGTCGCGCGGGACTCGGTTCACTCACGGAACCATCCTAGGAACGACCGCCGACCCGTGGGACGCGCGCCGGGCCTCCAGGCGGGCTGATCAGGACCGGAATGCCCGGGTGACGGGCCCCGGAAACACGTCACGCCCCGTCGGCCCGAAGGCCGGACGGGGCGTGACGTGTCGAGTACTCGACTCAGTGAACGATGACCGCGAGGACATCGCGGGCCGACAGGACCAGCAGGTCCTCGCCCGAGTACTTGACCTCGGTTCCGCCGTACTTGGAGTAGATGACCTTGTCACCCACGGCGACGTCGAGCGGGACGCGGTTGCCGTTGTCGTCGATGCGACCCGGACCCACGGCGACGACCTCGCCCTCCTGGGGCTTCTCCTTCGCGGTGTCGGGGATGACCAGACCGGAAGCGGTGGTCTGCTCCGCCTCGACCTGGCGGATGACGATGCGATCCTCGAGCGGCTTGATGCTGACGGCCACGGTGACCTCTTCTTTCTCGGTACGGACTCGGTACAGATGAAAACCGGGTTGGCACTTCGCACAGGAGAGTGCCAACGCCAACTCTAGGGGGCCTCTGGCACTCGGTCAATCCGAGTGCCAGCAGATCCGGAGAACACGCAGCACCTGCGAGGATCGACGCATGGACGCCGCCGAACTCACCGCACTGCTGACCTCCGACGGGATGGCCCTGCTCGACCGTACCCCCGGGGTCTCCGACGGCGGCGAGATCGTCCGCGTGGTGTCCCGGCTGCGCGCCGAGGGCCACGATCCCCGGCTCGTCGCGGCCGTCCTCACCCAGGCGAAGCTGCGGCTGAAGGCCCGCGGCAAGTTCGGCGACTTCGCGTCCCGCATGCTCTTCACCGAGGCAGGGCTCGAGCAGGCCACCCGGCTGCAGGTCGCGGCCCAGCACGCCGGACGCTTCGCCGCGGCCGGGCTGACCCGTGTCGCCGACCTCGGTTGCGGCATCGGCGGGGATGCCATGGCGATGGCGGCGCTCGACCTCGACGTCACCGCCGTCGATCGCGACGAGGTGACCGCGGCCGTCGCGACCCACAACCTGGCGGTCTGGCCGAACGCGCGGGTGGAACTCGGTGATGCCGCGTCCTTCGACCTGTCCTCGGTGGACGGCGTGTGGATGGACCCGGCACGACGCACCTCCGGCCACTCCGACACCCGCCGGCTCGCCGACCCGGACGACTGGTCGCCCTCCCTCGACACCGTGTTCGCCGCGGCGACGACGACGCCGACCGGCGTGAAGCTCGGTCCGGGCATCGACCGCGACCTGATCCCGGACACCGCCGAGGCGCAGTGGACCTCCGTCGACCGCGAGGTCGTGGAGCTCGCCCTGTGGTTCGGCCCCCTCGCCCGCCCCGGGATCCGCCGCGCTGCCACCGTCATCGGCGCACACGGCATCGCCGAGATGACCGGAGCGGCCGACGCCGACGACGCCGAGGTCGGACCGCTCGGCGCCCACCTGTACGAGCCCGACGGCGCCGTGATCCGCGCACGGCTGATCGGCGACCTGGCACGCAGCCTCGACGGGCACATGTTGTCCGACGGCATCGCCTACGTCACGTCCGACCGCGCCGTCACGACCCCCTTCGCGCAGGGCTTCCGGGTGCTCGACACGATGCCGCTCGACGTCAAGCGACTGGCTGCGCGGCTCGCCGCCGACAGCATCGGCACCGTCGAGATCAAGAAGCGCGGCGTCGACGTCGACCCCGCCCAGTTCCGCAAGCGGCTGCGGTTGCGCGGGTCGGGTCGCGTCACGCTCGTGCTCACCCGCCTGGAGGGACGCCACACGGCGATCCTGTGCGAGCGGCTCACCGACACGGTCGGCTGACGGCCGGGGGCCGCGCGGTGCTCCGTCAGCGTCAGTTGACGAAGGCGCCGGAGCTCGAGCTGTAGTCGGAGTAGTCCGAGTAGTCCGACGCGTTCGCGATCGAGATCCACACCAGGGCGACGATCAGGATGAACAGGCCGGTCAGGATCCAGCCACCGATGATGCCGGCGAGCGCGAGGCCACGGCCGCCCTCACCGCTCTGCTTGATCTTGCCGAGGGCGATGTGGCCCATGATCGCGCCGGCCGGGCTCGTCAGGATGATGATCGGCCAGATGATGATGCCGCCGAACGCGAAGACGATCGACAGGATCGACAGGACGTTCGTCTTCGGGCGCTGCGCGTAGGGCTGGTAGGTGTACGGGTTCGACGCGTAGGGCTGCTGCTGACCGTACGGGTTCTGCTGCTGACCGTACGGGTTCTGCGGGGCGCCGTAGGCATTCTGCTGCTGCTGAGCCGCGTACGGGTTCTGCTGCTGTGCGTACGGGTTCGACTGGGACTGCGGTGCCGCGTACGGGTCCTGCTGCTGCGGCTGACCGTACGGGTTCGACTGCTGCGGCGCCGCGTACGGGTTCTGCTGCTGCGGAGCGCCGTACGGGTTCTGCGGCTGCTGCGGCGCCGCGTACGGGTCCTGCTGCTGGCCGTACGGGTGCTGGGGTGCTTCCGGGGCCGACGGGGCCTGCGGTGCGTCAGGAGCCTGCGGGGCGTCCGGGGCGGGCGTGCCGTCGGGCTGTCCGTTCACTGGTCCGTTCGGCGTCTCGCCCGGCTTCGGCCACTCGTTCTGATCGGACACCGTCCACCCCTCTCGGCGTCCGGTCTCTCCGACGCCAGGTTGAATCCTCCCACAGGCTCCCGAAGAAGGACCGGGGCAGAACTGGTCAGACCTGGACGGTCGTCACAGGCAGGGTCGAGTCCGCGGCGATGCCGAGGGCGCTCGGCGCGCGCCCCTCGGCGACCAGACGGGCTCCGACGGCGGCGATCATCGCGCCGTTGTCGGTGCACAGGTCGAACGGCGGGATCCGCAGCCGCACGCCCGCCGCCGCGCAACGCTCCTCGGCGACCTGGCGCAGTCGGGCGTTCGCGACGACCCCTCCACCGAGCAGCAGGCGGTCGACGCCGGTGTCGCGGCACGCGTTCAGGGCCTTGGTCAGCAGGACGTCGACCACGGCCTCGCGGAAGCTCGCGGCGACGTCGGCCACCGGCACCTCGCGGCCCTCGTCGCGGCAGCGCTCGACCCACCGTGCGACAGCGGTCTTGAGCCCCGAGAACGAGAAGTCGTACCGGTGCGCGGCCATGTCCTTCGGCAGCGTCAGTCCCCGGGGGAACCGGATCGCCGCCGGGTCACCATCGGCCGCGGCTCGGTCGATCTGGGGGCCGCCGGGGTAGGGCAGCCCGAGCAGCCGCGCGACCTTGTCGAACGCCTCGCCCGCCGCGTCGTCGATCGTCTCGCCGAGCAGTTCGACGTCGCCGACCAGGTCCCGCACCAGCAGCAGCGACGTGTGGCCACCGGAGACCAGCAGCGCGATCGTCGGCAGCTCGATCTCGCTGCCGTCCTCACGCAGCACGTCGGCGCCGACGTGCCCGACCAGGTGGTTCACGCCGTACAGGGGCTTGCCGGTGGCCACGGCGAGCGCCTTCGCAGCGCCCACCCCGACCATGAGCGCCCCCGCCAGGCCCGGCCCGGCGGTGACCGCGACCGCGTCGAGTTCGTCGAGGGTGACGCCGGCGCGGTCGAGCGCCTCGTGCAGCGTCGGTGTCATCGCCTCCAGGTGGGCCCGTGCGGCGACCTCGGGCACGACCCCGCCGTACCGCGCGTGCTCGTCCATGCTCGAGGCGATCACGTTCGCCAGCAGGGTGCTCCCCCGCACGATGCCGACGCCGGTCTCGTCGCAGCTCGTCTCGATGCCGAGCACCAGTGGTTCAGTCGCGCTCACCGAGGGCCTCCTGTCCGATGGGTCCGACGTCCGACGACCGCTCGGCGTCCGGGCCGGGCAGTTCCGCCCGCATCACCCACGCGTCGACGCCGTCCGGTTGGTAGTAGCGCGGCCGGGTCGCGATGTGCTCGAACCCGAACGCCGTGTACATCGCCTGCGCCACGGGGTTGTCCGCGCGCACCTCGAGGAACACCTCGCGCACACCGCGGCGCCGGGCCTCGTCGAGCAGCTCCGTGAACAGGACCCGCCCGAGCCCCTTGCCGCGCTGGTCCGCGGCGACGGCGATGGTCTGCACGTCGGCCACCGGGTTGCCCGCGAGCGACGAGAGCCCGGCGTACCCGACGACCTGCGGCGCGGAGGCGTCGTCGACCGTCTCGATCACGACGTAGTACCCGTGCGGTGAGTACAGCTCGCCCGACATCTGGGACGCCGACCAGGCGTCCGTCGGGAACGAGACGTGCTCGAGCCACATGATGTCGTCGAGGTCCTGCGGGTGTGCTCGCCGCAGGCGGAGCCCGTCCGGCAGGGTCACTGCTTCACCCGCTTCGGCGCACCCGGCACCGTGACGTCGGGATCGCGCAGGTACAGGGGCGTGTCCTGGTCGAACGCCGCACCGGACGCGAGCCGGTCCGCGGCGAGCGAGCCGAGCCTCCAGGCCGGGATGGACGCGACCGTCAGGCGGCCCCAGCCCACCGCTTCGGGCCGGGAGGCACGGATCGCGTCGTCGAGATCGGCGGGCTTGGCGAGTCCGGGGCCGGCCACGCGGACGCCGTCGGCGTCGTAGGCGCTCCAGTAGACCTCGCGGCGTCGGGCGTCCGTGAGGACGACGAACGGCCCGTCGATGCCCGAGTCGCGCTGGTCGAGGGCCACGGCGTCGTGGCTGACGAGGGGCAGGACGGGGACGCCGCGGGCTGCGGCGAAGGTGCGGGCGGCGGCGATGCCGACTCGCAGGCCGGTGAAGGGGCCGGGGCCCATGCCGGCGACGACGCCGGTGACGTCGGCTCCGCTGATGCCGGCGTCGGCGAGGGTCTCGGCGAGGAACGGGCCGATCACCTCGGCATGCCGGCGGCTGTCCTCGGTGTCGCGGGTCGCGAGGGCCACGCCGGTGGCCGGGTCGACGACGGCGACGGAGGTCCCGGCGGAGGTGTCGATCGCGAGCAGCACCCGTCCATCGTAGGCGGCTGCGACGGGCCGGACCGGCGGTCGGGCTACTCGAACCGGACCGTGCCCGTCGTCGAGGCCTCGGATGCATCCTGGAGGTGACGCAAGCGTGAACGGATCGCGCCGTCCTGACGACGCAGGACGACGGCGACGTCAGGTACCGACATCCCGGCTGCGAGCATCGCCTCCAACCCGGCATCCTCCTGCGGTGTCCACGGCGCGTAAGCGGCGGGTCGATCCAGCCGGGCGGCATCGACCTGCGGGTTGCCGGTCGGTGCCGCGCGCACCGTCATCGGCGAAGACACGTCGTCGGTACCCGTCGTCGTGACACCCGTCACCGACGGACCTTGCTCCGGATCGGTCGCCCTCACTGCCAAGCGGGCGACCGCCGTGAAGGGGTGGCGTGCCGCGACCACACCCGCGGACGACCGGAACACCAGCTCGGCGCCGTCGCGGTCGACGGTGCTGACCTCGAGATCGCTGAAGCCCCCGTTGTCGAAGACGATGCGCATCGCTCCCCCGTTCGCGCTGACCAGACCTGCTGCGAGGGTATCGGTCACTGCCCGTGCCGGTCGACGACCGCACGACGGACGGCGTCCACGGCGGCGGTGACCGCTCGCCCACGCGCCGAGGCGTCGTCGGACTCCGAGTCGTGCACGAACGCGGTGACGCCACGCCGAGCCCCGCAGAAGTCGACGATCCCGTGCACGACCTGCGTTCGGAGGGCCTCGCCGTACCCGTGCCGCTCGTACACGCCGGCGTCGTCACCCGCGATCGGGACCAGGTGGACGGTCAACCGTCCGAGGTTCCGGCGCATCGCGCCCTCGGCCTCGACGTCGAACGCCCACCCGTTCACGAACACCCGGTCCACCCACCCCTTGAGCAGCGCCGGCATCGACCACCACCAGACCGGGAACACGAGCACCAGGTCGGTTGCACGGTCGATCCGCTGCTGCTCGGCCACGATGTCGGGCGGGGCGACCGCCCCGGTCCGGTACGTTTGCCGGTCAGCCAGCGTGAACCGTGGGTCGAACCCTTCGTCGGCGAGGTCGGCGAGTTCTGCGGAACCCGACGGCAGCGCGTCGCGCAGCCGATGCGCGACGTGGTGCGTGAGCGACTCGGGGTCGGGGTGGGCGGTCACGATGAGCGTCTGCACACCTCATCTTCTCGAGGGTCCCTGGGCGGCGGCGGGATGGTCAGCCGGAAGTCAGCTCCCGGGCCCATGCGACCTCGTGGTCCAACTGCCCGGTCCGACGGAACAGGCGGACCTGGTGCGTGTCCGGCAGCACGGCAGCCAGTGCCTGTCGGTCGGCGGGCGTGAAGCCGAGCGACTGCCAGAACGGACAACGGACCGGAGCGACGCGAGAACGGCCGCACCGTCGGCTCGTCGAGGCCAGCGAGGGTCAGGTCCGCCCCGACGAGGAACGCACGGAGCGCCTCCACGTCGCCCGCGTCGACGGGCTGCAGGGTCAGAGGGCCGCGCCTTCCCAACGCGGGCCGATGGCGGTCACGACGACACGGCGGGGCTCGTCGGGCACGTCGTCCGGGTCCGTGTCGTGAGCGGCTGCGTCGTCGGCACCGGTGGTACGCGTGATCTCGACGTCGAGCACGCTGTCGCTGATGCCGTCGACCATGCCGCGACCCCACTCGACGACGACGATGGCGGCGTCCCAGTCGAGGTCGAGGTCGTCGAGCTCGACCGGGTCGGACAGGCGGTAGGCGTCGACGTGCACCAGGTCCGGGCCGGCGGTCGTCGGGTGCGTCCGGGCGAGGACGAAGGTCGGGCTGGACACCTGGCCGCGCGCGCCGAGTGCAGCCCCGAGCCCGCGCGTCAGGGTCGTCTTGCCGGCACCGAGCGGTCCGGTCAGCACGACGAGGTCCCCCGCGCGCAGCACCGCGGCCAACCGGGCGCCGAGCTCCCCCATCGCCTCGGTGCCGTCGACGGTGGTGTCGAGCAGGACGTGCGCCGACTCGGTCACGGCCGCTCGCCCCGCAGGTACTCCCCGACCCGTCCCTCGATGTCGTGGCCCTCATAGGACCGGGGCACACGGCTGCCGATCCGGCAGACGATCTCCTCGCCGATGGTCTCGAGCGCCGCGCCCCACTCGAGCACGGTCATCTCGTCGTGCTCGCCGGTGCCGAACAGCACGACGGTGTCACCGGTCTGCACGTCGTCCTCGCCGACGTCCACCAGGAACTGGTCCATCGCGACGCGGCCGGCGATCGGGTAGCGCTTGCCGCCGATCGCGACCTGGATGCGGCCCTGCGCCAGACGCGGGACCCCGTCGGCGTACCCGACGGGCACGAGGGCCAGGGTCGTCTCGGTCGCGGTGCGGTACGTGTAGTCGTAGGAGACGCCGGTGTCGACGGGGACGCGCTTCGTCTTCGCGACCGACGCGGTCAGGGTCATCACCGGCTCGAGGCCGAGGTCGGCCGCCGAGACGCCGTCGGCTCCGGGGATGCCGAACAGGTTCGCACCCATCCGGACCATGTCCTTCCGGAACTCCTTGCGCTCCAGCCCCGCGAGCGACGCGGCGACGTGCTCCATCGGGACGTCGAGCCCCAGGTCCTCGGCGATCTCGATCGCGGCGTCGAACACGGCGACCGCGGCGCTGTCCTCGTGGTCGGACGCCTCGGCCAGGTGCGTGTACGCGGCGACGACCTCGATGCGGCCGTTCCGCTGGGCGTCCCGGGCGAGCTCGACGAGCGTCGGCCAGTCCGCCGGGGTCGCGCCGTCGCGGTGCAGGCCGGAGTCGACGCCGAGGTGCACCCGGGCCGGTCGCTGGTCGACGGCGTCGATGATGCGCCGCAGTTCGGCGACGTTCGAGACGCCGAGGTCGACGGCCGAGTCGATGGCGTCACGGAAGTCCAGGTCGGGGTCGTGCTGCCAGGTGAACAGGTGGACGTCCTCGCCGACGCCGATCGAGCGCAGGCGCAGGGCGGCGGGCACCGTCAGCACACCGATCCAGCGGATCCCGGCGTCGACGGCGGCGAGCGCGATCGGCTCGAGGCCGTGCCCGTACGCGTCGGCCTTCATGATCGCCATCACGGCGACCGGGTCCATCCACTCGCGGACACGGTCGAGGTTGGCACGGTAGGCGTCGAGGTCGATGCGCGCCTGACGCAGCGGTGCGGAGCTCACGTCGTCCTCCGTTCCACGCTGCGGCCGATCCGGGCGACCACCTCGTAGTTGATCGTGCCGATGGCGTCGGCCCAGTCCTCGACGGCGGGGTCGCCGTTCGCGGGGTCGCCCCACAGCACCGCCTCGTCGCCGACCTGCACGTCGGCGTCGCCGATGTCGACGTGCATGGCGTTCATCGCGACGCGTCCGACCACCGGGAACGTCCGGTCGCCGATCCGCACCGAGACCCGGTTGCCGAAGTCGCGGTCGAAGCCGTCCGCGTAGCCCAGGCCGATCACGGCGAGACGGGTGTCCGTCTCGGCGCGCCAGGTGTAGCCGTAGGAGACGCCGTCGCCCGCAGCGACCGGCACGGTGCGGAGCACGGCGGCGGTGACCCGCATCGCCGGGCGCAGCCCCAGGTCGGCCGAGGTGCGACCGTCGAAGGGGCTCAGTCCGTACAGGGCGAGTCCGACGCGGGACAGGTCGTGGCGGGTCTCCGGTACGGCGATGCTCGCGGCACTCGCGGCGAGGTGCACCACGTCCGGCACGATGCCGTTCGCGGCCAGGCCGTCCAGCGCCCGCTGCAGTGCGGCGTCCTGGTCGAGGTCGTCGGTGCGCGACGCGTTCGACAGGTGGGACATGAGCCCCTCGACCCGGGTGCGGTTGCCGGCTCGGGCCAGGGCGCCGGCGGTCGCGAAGAGCTCGGCCCACTCGGACTCGACCGCACCGTTGCGGCTCAGGCCGGTGTCGACGCACAGGTGCACGGCGCGGACGTCGGAGTCGGCTGCTGCGGAGAGCTGCTCGACGCTCGACACCGCGGGCGTGACGTCGAACTGGGCGGCGCGGCGGAAGTCCTCGTCGGGGGCGTGCAGCCACGCGAGGATCCGCACCCCCTCGTCGATGCCGCCCTGACGGAGCGCGACGGCCTCGTCGATGTCGGCGACCCCGAGCCACTCGGCCCCGGCGTCGACGAAGGCCTGCGCGGCGTCGAGGGCCCCGTGGCCGTAGGCGTTCGCCTTGACCACCGCGATGACCCCGGCCGGGGCGACCCGGTCGGCGATGGTCGCGTAGTTCTCGATCAGGGCTCCGCGATCGAGCGTGATGCCGGTGAACGCACTCACTGGATCGTTCCTTCCAGGACCACGTCTGTTCCTTCCAGGACCACGAACGCGGTCGCGATCCCTCCATCATGCGAGAGCGACAGGTGCACGCTCGTCACGCCACGCGCGTCCGCCACCTGCCGGGCGCCCTGGTGCAGGGTGAGCGACGGGTTCCGCTGGTCGTCGGACACGACCTCGAGGTCCTGCCAGCTCAGCCCGGCACTCGACCCGAAGGCCTTGATCAGGGCTTCCTTCGCCGCGAACCGTGCGGCGAGGGACGCGATCGGCCGGGGCTCGCCGTCACGGATCTGCTCGGACGGCGTGAACAGCCGCGCCCGCATCGCCGGTGTGCGCTCCAGCACCCGTTCGAACCGCTCCAGGTCGACCACGTCGACCCCGATCCCGATGATCACCGTCGCGACTACTCGACGGTGACCGACTTCGCGAGGTTGCGTGGCTGGTCCACGTCGAGGCCCTTGGCGGCGGCGAGCTCCATCCCGAACATGTGCAGCGGTGCCACGGCGAGCAGCGGCTCGAACAGCGGGGTCGCGAGGGGGATCCGCAGGACCTCGTCGGCGAAGGGCAGCACCGCGGCGTCGCCTTCTTCAGCGATGGCGATCACCCGGGCACCGCGGGCGCGGATCTCCTGGATGTTCGAGACGACCTTCGGGTGCAGCGATCGGGGGTCGCGCGGCGACGGCACGATGACGAAGACGATCTGGCCCGGCTCGATCAGGGCGATCGGGCCGTGCTTGAGCTCCCCGGCGGCGAAGCCCTCGGCGTGGATGTACGCGAGCTCCTTGAGCTTGAGGGCCCCCTCGAGCGCGATCGGGTAGCCGACGTGGCGGCCGAGGAACAGCACGCTCCGGGTGTCCGCCATCCAACGGGCCAGGTCCTTGATGCCGGCGGCGTCCTCGATGGTCTGCTGCAGCTTCGGCGCGAGCCCCTCGAGCTCGGCCACCTGCTCGGCAATCTGCTCGGCGGTGAGCGTGCCGCGCAGCGTCGCCAGGTGCAGCCCGAGCAGGTAGAGCGCGACGCCCTGGGCGATGAAGGCCTTGGTCGACGCGACGGCGACCTCGGGCCCGGCGTGCGTGTAGATCACGGCGTCGGACTCACGCGGGATCGTGGCGCCCTGGGTGTTGCAGATCGACAGGACCTGCGCGCCCTGCTCGCGGGCGTACTTGACGGCCATGAGCGTGTCCATGGTCTCGCCGGACTGGCTGATCGAGACGACCAGGGTGCGCTCGTTCAGCACCGGGTCGCGGTAGCGGAACTCGTGGGCGAGCTCGACCTCGACCGGCACACGGGCCCACTGCTCGATGGCGTACTTGCCCAGCATGCCGGCGTAGGCGGCGGTGCCGCAGGCGATCACGATGACGCGGTCGACGGTCGCCAGGCGGTCGGCGATCGGGTCGAGGTCGGTCAGCGTGACGGCGCCGTCGTGGACGCGACCGAGGATCGTCTTCGCGACGGCCTCGGGCTCCTCGCTGATCTCCTTCGCCATGAACGAGCTCCAGCCGCCCTTGTCGGCGGCGGAGGCGTCCCAGTTGACCTCGAACTCGCTCGGCGTGGCCGGGGTGCCGTCGAAGTGGATGACGTCGACGCCGTCGGGGCGGATCGTGGCGATCTCGTCCTGCCCGATCGACAGTGCGCGCTGCGTGTAGGCGACGAACGCGGCGACGTCCGAGCCCATGAAGTTCTCACCGTCGCCGAGCCCGACCACCAGGGGCGAGTTGCGACGGGCACCGACGACGACGCCGGGCTGGTCGGCGTGCACGACGAGGAGCGTGAAGGCCCCCTCGAGCCGCTGCACGGCCCGCTGCATGGCTGCGGTGAGGTCACCGGTCTCGCGGAAGGCGCGTCCGACCAGGTGCGCGGCGACCTCGGAGTCGGTCTCGCTGCGGAACTCGATGCCCTCGGCCTGCAGATCGGCGCGGAGCTCGGAGAAGTTCTCGATGATGCCGTTGTGGATGAGGGCGAGCTTGTCGCCGTCGGCCAGGTGCGGGTGGGCGTTGCCGTCGGTCGGGCCACCGTGGGTTGCCCAGCGGGTGTGCCCGATGCCGGTCGTGCCGTCCGGGATCGGCGACGACTCGAGCTCGTCGACCAGGGCCTGGAGCTTGCCGGCCTTCTTGGCCGACACGAGGTCCCCTGCTGGGTCGACGACGGCGATGCCCGCCGAGTCGTAGCCGCGGTACTCGAGGCGACGGAGGCCACCGAGGAGGACGTCCTGGCTGCTGTTGCTGCCGACGTAGCCGACGATTCCACACATGGAACCGATCCTACGGTCTGCCTGGACGCCGACCCTGCGAAGTCCCAGGGGTGGGGATAACGTTTCGGCCATGGGACGCTTCGACGACATCGCCATCACCACACTGCACGGCGAGGACACCACGTTCGGCGCCTACGCCGACAAGGCCGTACTGGTCGTGAACGTCGCCTCCCGGTGCGGCCTCGCTCCGCAGTACGAGCAGCTCGAGTCCCTGCAGAAGCAGTACGGCCCCCGCGGGTTCACGGTGCTGGGCTTCCCGAGCAACCAGTTCCTGCAGGAGCTCGGCTCGTCCGAGGCGATCGACGAGTACTGCTCCACCACGTGGGGTGTGACGTTCCCGATGTCCGAGAAGGTCAAGGTCAACGGCAAGAGCGCGCACCCGCTCTACCAGGCCCTCAAGGAGACCCCGGACGCCGACGGCAAGGCCGGCCGTGTCGCGTGGAACTTCGAGAAGTTCCTCATCGCCCCCGACGGCACCGTCACGCGCTTCCGTCCCACCACCAAGCCGGACGCCCCCGAGGTCGTCGCCGCCATCGAGGCGGCCCTGCCCGCCTGACGCGTCGCGTCCTGCGGGCGCGCACCGAGCACTGGCCGGGAGGCCCGGGGCACGTGAGCCGACCGGCTCACGTGCCCCGGGCCTCCCGTCTGTACGCTCGATCCCATGCCGTTCTCGGAGACCGCCGTCGCGCACCCGACCCCGTTCGTGGAGATCCCGCGTGACGAGTGGTCCCAGCTCGCCCCGAAGGAGCACCTGTCGCTCACCGAGACCGAGATCGTGCAGCTGCGCGGTCTCGGCGACCGGTTGGACATGCAGGAGGTGCAGGAGGTCTACCTGCCCCTGTCCCGCCTGCTCACGCTCTACGCCGCCGGTGCGCGGAACCTGCACGCCGAGACGAGCCGGTTCCTCGGGGAGCGCGCCGGACGCACGCCGTTCGTCATCGGCGTCGCCGGTTCCGTCGCGGTCGGCAAGTCCACCGTCGCCCGTCTGCTGCGCGAGCTGACGAAGCGCTGGCCGGACACCCCTCGGGTCGAGCTCGTGACGACCGACGGCTTCCTGTACCCGAACGCCGAGCTGGAGCGCCGCGGGATCATGGACCGCAAGGGCTTCCCGGAGTCGTACGACCGCCGCTCCCTGCTGCGCTTCGTGAGCCAGGTGAAGAGCGGGGCGACCGAGGTCCGCGCGCCGTACTACTCGCACCTGGTCTACGACATCGTGCCCGATGCCGAGATCGTCGTCCGGCAGCCCGACGTGCTCATCGTCGAGGGTCTCAACGTGCTGGCGCCCCCGGTGCACGGGCGGCTCGCACTGTCCGACCTGTTCGACTTCACGATCTACGTGGACGCGAAGACGAAGGACATCGAGTCCTGGTACATCGACCGGTTCCTCGCCCTGCAGGAAGAGGCGTTCTCGAGCCCCGACTCGTTCTTCCACCGGTTCGCCTCGCTGTCGCGTGAGGACGCGGTGCGGACGGCGACCGAGGTCTGGCGGGCGATCAACGAGCCGAACCTGATCGAGAACGTGCTGCCCACGCGCTCCCGCGCCACCCTGGTGCTGAAGAAGGGCGCGAACCACAAGGTGAACTCGGTCCTGCTCCGCAAGATCTGAGCTGGGGCCACACGGAACCAGGTTCCGGACACCACACCAGGGAAGAACACGGTGCTGTGTCCGGAACCTGGTTCCGTGAGCGGCGAACGCCCCTACGCGGCGTCGAGCGCCAGGCGGTCCTGCACGACGGCGGCGAGCTCCTCGGCGATGCGCTGGGCATCGTCCTGCGAGGCAGCCTCGACCATGACGCGCACGACCGGCTCGGTGCCCGACGGACGGAGCAGCACACGACCGCTGTCCCCGAGCGCCTCGGTGGCGGCGGCGATGGCGTCCTGCACGCCCTGGTCGGCGAGCCCGTGGCGATCGACGCCCCGGACGTTGAGCAGCACCTGCGGGAACACGGTCATGCACGAGGCGAGCTCCTGCAGCGACTTCCCCGTCCGTGCCATCTCGGCCACCAGGTGCAGCCCGGTCAGGATGCCGTCGCCCGTGGTGGCGAACTCGTTGAAGATGATGTGGCCGGACTGCTCGCCGCCGATGGAGTAGTCGCCCTCGGTCATCTTCTCGAGCACGTAACGGTCACCCACGCCGGCCTCGATCACGGTGATGCCCGCGTCGGCCATGGCGCGCTTCAGCCCGAGGTTCGACATGACCGTCGCGACCAGGGTGTCGTCCTTCAGTCGTCCGCGCTCCTGCAGGGACAGCGCGAGGATCGCCATGATCTGGTCACCGTCGATCGCGTTGCCCGCGGCGTCGACCGCCAGGCAACGGTCCGCGTCGCCGTCGTGCGCGATGCCGACGTCGGCGCCGTGCTCGAGCACCGCGCGGGCGAGGTTGTCGATGTGGGTCGAACCGACGCCGTCGTTGATGTTCCAGCCGTCGGGGTCGCCGCCGATGAGCGTCACGCGGGCACCCGCGTTGACGAACACCTCGGGCGAGACGCCGGCGGCGGCACCGTTGGCGCAGTCGAGCACCACGTGGATGCCGTCGAGCCGGTGCGGCAACGTGCCGAGCAGGTGCACCACGTAGCGGTCCTCGGCGTCGGCGAACCGCGAGATGCGCCCGACGTCGATGCCGGTGGGGGTGGGCGCGGAGTGGTCGTGCATGGCCGCTTCGATGCGGTCCTCGACCTCGTCCGGCAGCTTGCGGCCACCCGTGGCGAAGAACTTGATCCCGTTGTCGGGAGCGGGGTTGTGCGATGCGGAGATCATCACGCCGAAGTCGGCGTCGATGTCCGCGACGAGGAACGCCGCGGCGGGGGTGGGGATGACCCCGGCGTCGAGCACGTCGACGCCGGCCGAGGCGAGCCCGGCCGCGACGGCGGCACCGAGGAACTCGCCGGAGACGCGCGGGTCGCGCGCGAGGACCGCGCGCGGGCGCGGTCGACCCGACGCCCGGCGGGCGTCGGCGTGGTGTCCGTGTGTGAGGACGGCCGCGCTCGCCTGGGCAAGACCCAGTGCGAGCGCGGCCGTCAGCTCGCCGTTGGCGAGACCACGAACCCCGTCGGTACCGAACAGACGCGGCATGGCGATCTTCAGCCGGTGACGACTAGCGCTTCGAGAACTGCGACGCCTTGCGGGCCTTCTTGAGACCGGCCTTCTTGCGCTCGATGACGCGGGCGTCACGGGTGAGGAAGCCGGCCTTCTTGAGGGTCGCGCGGTTGTTCTCGCGGTCGATCTCGTTCAGGGTGCGGGCGATGGCGAGGCGGAGCGCGCCGGCCTGACCCGACGGGCCACCACCGGTGATGCGGGCGACGACGTCGTACGAGCCGAGGAGCTCGAGCACCTTGAAGGGGTCGTTGATGAGCTGCTGGTGCAGCTTGTTCGGGAAGTAGTCCTCGAGCGTGCGGCCGTTCACGACGAACGTGCCGGAGCCCGGGACGAGCCGGACGCGCGCGATGGCCTCCTTGCGGCGCCCGACGGCACCGCCGGAGACGTTGAGGATCTGACGGGGAGCGGCCTCGGCAGCGGCGGGTGCGCTCTCCGTGGTGAAGCTCTCCGGGGTCTGGTCGAGGGAATCAGCGATCTGAGCCATGAGTTTCTCTATGTCCTTGAAGTCGTCGTGGCCGGAACTACTGTGCGACCTGGTCGAAGATGTACGGCTTGGGCTGCTGCGCGGCGTGCGGGTGCTCCGCGCCGGCGTAGACCTTCAGCTTCTTGAGCTGCTCGCGGCCGAGGGTGTTCTTCGGCAGCATGCCGCGGATCGCCTTCTCGACGGCGCGGGTGGGGTGCTTCTCGAGCATCTCCGGGTAGGAGGTCGCCGTCAGGCCGCCCGGGTAGCCCGAGTGACGGTAGTAGACCTTCTTCGCGAGCTTCGAACCGGTCAGGGCGACCTTGTCGGCGTTCACGATGATGACGAAGTCACCCATGTCCATGTGCTGGGCGAAGGTGGCCTTGTGCTTGCCGCGCAGGAGCGCCGCGGCGTGGGTGGCGAGACGACCGAGGACGACGTCGGTGGCGTCGATGACGATCCAGTCGTGCTGGACGTCTGCCGGCTTCGGTGAGAACGTGCGAGTCACAGGAGTGCTGCTTTCGTGTCGAGGTGAGGAGTCCGTGAATCCCACTCCGGTCGGGAGTTCCACGGGCAGAAGCACGGGGAACACCTCGGTTGGAGGGCTCATCTGACTGTCCGCGCGCGGGGCGCACAGACCAAGGTGAGAGCCTAGCCGATGCGGGGTACGTCGGTCAAACGCGCCCCGCTGTCGGCCTGGAGGCGCGGAGCGGCCCCGCACCGCGCCTCCAGGCCGCCGCACGGTCGCGCCCACCGCGCCCGGTGAGCAGAAGACGTGGGGCCCGCACCGCGAACCCGACGTCTTCTGCACACTCATCGCCCCGACCTGGGGCGTGGGGACTACTCCGCAGCCACCGTCCGACGTCGGCGACGCACGACCAGCACACCCGCACCCGCCGCGAGCAGCAGGAACGCCACCAACGCACCGGCACCGAGGCCCACAGCACCCGTGAACGCGAGCTGCCCATCCGTGGTGATCGTGATCGGGGTCCACCCGATCAACGACCCGTCCGCAGCCGTCACCACCAACCGGTGCACCCCAGCCGCGGTGTCCGCCGGGATCGTCACCCGCACCGTCCCGTCCGCAGCCACCACCGCGCTCCCGATCAGCGTCGGGGTCGAGAACAGCCACACGTTCACCGTGTCACCGGCCGACGCGGTGCCCACCGTCACCGTGATCGTCTCCCCCGCACGAGCCGACGACGGAGCCGACACCCCACCACGGCTCGCCTCCGTCAACAGCGACTCCGACGGCGCCACCGGCGCAACCGGGGCAGCCGGCGGCGTGCTCCCGTCGACCGGCGGCACCGGGGCCGGCGTCGGGGTTGGGTTCGGAACCGGCGTCGGGGTCGGAACCGGCGTCGGGTCCGTGCCCGGGTCGGTGCCTGCGGCGTCCAGGTCGAACCCGACCAGGATCGGGTCGTGGTCGCTCGCCCGGTACACGTCGTCGTTGTACAGGTTCGTCGCGTTGTAGTTGTAGCGGCTGTACTCCAAGCCCACCGACTCGACCGAGTTGATGTTCCAGATGTCCACGCCCGTGACCGTCTCGAGCGCCGCCTTCGACGCGAACACGTGGTCGAGCGAACCGCTCAGGCCGGAGAACACGTACGAGTACTCGGTGCTGTCGAGCGCCGGGCCGAGGTCGGTGTAACCGGCCTCGTCGAGGACCACCACCGGGTCCTCCTTGCTGTACGCGTTGAAGTCGCCGAGCATGAACACCTTGTCGGTGCCGTACTGCTCCTGCATGTCAGTGGAGAACGTCACGAGGGCCTTTGCCTGCTCGACGCGGTCGGCGTTCGACGCCCCCTGTCCGTCGCCCTGGTCGGCGTTCTCGCCGGTGCCGGAGCCCTTCGACTTGAAGTGGTTCGCGATCACCAGGAAGTCGTCGTCCGCGGTGCCGCCGACCGGGCGGAACGCATCCGCGACGGGCTGGCGGGCGTTCGTGAACGCATCATCGAGCAGGATCGTCGACTCGCCGACGGGCTCGACGCGGTCCTTCTTGTAGATGATGGCGAGGCGGATGACGTCTTCGCTCGCGGGCACGACGGCCGGGGACTTCGCGTAGGCCCAGGTGTCCTGGCCGGTGGCGGCGTTGAGCGCGTCGACCAGGGTGGCCACGGCGGCGTCGCGGTCCTGACCGAAGCGGACGGAGTTCTCGATCTCCTCGAGCGAGACGACGTCGGCGTCCAGGCCGTTGATCGCCTTGACGATCTTGACCTGCTGGCGCAGGAAGTCCTCCTCCTCGGCGGCACCGCGGGCATCGCAGCCCGAGTTCACCGTGACGGGGTCTCCGGCACGGTCCGTGTAGTACTTGCAGCCGGTGAGCTCGTCGCCCGTGGTCGGGAAGTAGTTGAGCACGTTGAAGCCGGCGAGCTTCAGGTCACCACCGACGTCCTGCGGTGCCGGCTGGCGCACCTTCGAGAACGACGCCGGCAGCTCGGCGGCCGGGGTCGCACCCGTGATCGGCGCGGTCGGCTGGAACTTCCACCCGTTGTTGCGGTAGTCGAGGACGACCGGCTCGGTGAAGGTGGCTGCGGCCCCGACGGTGACCGGGCCCTGGGTGAGCCACGACACGGGGATGCCCTGGTTCGCCTGGGTCAGGAAGTTGGTGCTCGCACCGTCGTCGAGCGTGACCTTGCGCGCGGCGTTGTCGGCCTCGACGGCCTTCGCCTCGGCGCTGCCCGGTCGGCCGACCTCGGTCGGCTGGACCAGGCGCTTCGTGCCGCTGGCGAGCACGACCTCGCCGTACTGGTTCGTCGTGTAGTTGTCCGCGACGGTGTACGCCCCCTGGGGAGCGACGAGCATGCTCTCGAGCGACTCGCGCTGGGCGTCGGACGACGGGAACGCGACCGCGGCCGGCTGCGGTGCCGCGACGGGGTCGGTCAGCTGCTGCACCGACGAGGCCCCGGACACCGTGAGCTCGGTCAGGCCGAAGTACTCGGAGACGGCGCCGGTGACTCGCACGTGGTCGCCCTCGTGCACCAGCCCGGCGGTGGCGGACGAGAAGACGAACACGGCGTCGGACGCGGTGTGGGCGGCGAGGTCGATCGCGCCGCCGGTGCCCGGGGTCTGGATCGTGTAGCCGTTGAAGCCGCCGGTGCCGTAGACCGCGGTGACGACGCCGTCCGTCGTGACGTTCTTGCCGACGTACGGCGAGGTGTCCGTGGTGCCCTGCAGCTGGGCGATGGTCACCGTCTCGGCGGGGGTGCCGGGCGTCGGGGTCCCGCCGTCACCCGGGTCGGTCGGTTCCGTGGGCTCGGTCGGTGCCGTCGTCTCGCCCGCGGCGTTCCGCGGGGTGAGCGTCGTCGTCACCGAGAAGTCCGCACCGTTGACGTCGGTGTCCGTGGTGCCCTGGCGGACCAGGCCGTTCGGCACGGAGTTGTCCCCGGTCACGGTGCGCACGGCCGACTCGAACGTGTTCGAGGCGCCGTAGCCGAGCAGGTCGACCACGCCGTCGGTGCCGGTGGCGACGGGTCCGGCGGCGAGTGCCAGGGGTGCGGTGGCGTCGGACAGCACGAGCGTGCCGGTGGTACCCGATGGGTTGAGCGTCGCGGTGTCGTCGGCGGCGGGCAGGTCCTCGCCGGCGGGGGTGGCCCCGCCGTTGCCCGCCATCGACACCAGGAAGGTGCCCTTCGCCGGCACGGTGCCCTGGAGCGCACTGGCCGAGAACGTGCCGGTGCCCGTGGCCGACCGGTACTGCAACGACCACCCGTCGAGCGACACGGCGGCGTCGGTCGGGTTGCCGATCTCGACGAACTTCTCGTTGTAGAACGCGCCCTTGCTCCCCGCCTTCAGGTAGGCCTCCTCGATGACGAGGTCGGTCCCCTCGGGGTTCGCGGTCGCTGCGGTGACGGTGACGAGTGGAGCCGCGAGGAGCGTCGCGGCCGCCGTGGCGCACAGCAGAGTGCGCCCGAGGGTGTTGGCCATGACCGCACGCTACCGACCTGCGGGGACATTCAGGTTGCGTCGAGGTAAATGATTGCGTTCGGCAACATCAGCCGATCGCGCGGCATCAGCCGATCGCGTTCTGCGGCACAGCCGATCGCGCGGCATCAGCCGAACGGCAGCCACGTCCCACCCACACGTCGGACGGCCGGTCCGTGTCCCGGCAGCACGAGAGCCGGGAACGGCAGCGCCCGTGCGGACTCGAGCGCGCGGTCCTGGTCGGCGGTGAAGAACGGTGTGATCATCCGCGGGCGCGGGGCCCACGACCCCGGCTGGGTGTCGTGCCGACTGACGACGGCGTCGCCGGTGACGATCGCGTCCGCCGCGGGCAGCAGGTAGGCGGTCGAGCCGTCGGTGTGGCCGACGGCCGGGAACGGCGAGATCGCCCGACCCGCGAAGTCCGCACCGGTGAACGCGCGAGCGGACGGCACGGTGGTGGGCCGCAGGGCGTCGGATCGGATCGCCCGCACCAGCCAGGCGAGCACACGGGGGCTGGCGAGCCGGCCGCCGATCTCCGCCGGGGTGACCTGCTGCCGCTCCGGTCCGCGCACGTTGGCGAGCTCGTCGGCGTGGGCGAGCACCTCGACGTCGGGGTACCGCTCGAGGATCCCGGGGATGCCGCCGACGTGGTCGACGTGTCCGTGCGTCACGTAGACGCGACGGAGATCGGCGGGGTCGTGTCCGGCGGCGCGCACGGTGTCGAGCACGAGGTCGGTGTCGGCCGGGTACCCGGCGTCGATCAGCGCGACGCCGTCCTCCTCCGCCAGCACCACCCAGTTGGACACCGGACCCTCGACGAAGACGACTCCGGGGGCGACGGACACGACGGAACGGGGTTCGCGCGGGCTCATCCCTCGACGCTACCGTCCACCGACCGTCGGGCCCGGGTCTGCTCCGCCCGCTCCGCGAGCTCCGCGTCCGCCGGGTACCCCACCTCGGTCAGGGTCAGTCCCTTCGCCGGCGCCGTCTTGAAGGCGCTCGTGCGTTCCTCGGCGACGCGGAGTTCCTCGAGGCGGTCCGGGCCGAAGCGGCCCTCGCCGACGGCGATGGTCGCGCCGACCATCGCCCGGACCATGGAGTGGCAGAAGGCGTCGGCCTGGAGGCGCGCCACCAGCACGCCGTCCGGCTCGCGGTCCCAGCGGAACTGCTGCAACGTCCGGATGGTCGTCGCCCCCTCGCGCGGCTTGCAGAACGTCGCGAAGTCGTGCAGCCCGAGCAACGTCAGCGCACCGCGCTCCATCGCTGCCGGGTCGAGCCGCGCCGCGTGCCAGACCGTGTGCCCGCGCCGACGTGGATCGCGCGGGGCGTCGGCGTCCGCGATCCGGTACTCGTACCGGCGCCAGAGCGGGGAGAACCGGGCGTCGAACCCGGCGGGCGCCACCGAGGCACCGGTGACGACGACGTCCCCCTCGGGTGCTGCGATGCCGTTGACCCGCTTGACCAGCCCGTCGAGCGGTGAGCGACCCGTCCCGCGCTTGGCGGTGAGCGCTGCCCACTGCTCCGCCGACAGGTCCAGGTGTGCGACCTGCCCCGTGGCGTGCACCCCGGCGTCGGTGCGTCCGGCGACGGTGAGCAACGGCGGTTCGCCCCAGCGGGTGAAGACGGTGGCGAGTGCGCTCTCGAGCGCGCCCTGCACCGTCCGGAGCCCGGGCTGCCGAGCCCACCCGGAGAACGCCGCCCCGTCGTAGGCGATGTCCAGTCGCAGCCGCACGTCACCCGTGCTGTCGGGGTCCTGGAAGCCGACCGTCTCGTCCACGTGACCACCGTAGCGGGGGTGATCCGTGCCTCCCGGCCCGCGCTCGGTCCGCCGGACGGCGACCGCCCGCACCCCTTCAGCCGCGCGGACGGCCGAACGCCGACGGACCGGTCCGGGTGTCGAGGTCGTCGGTGGCGCGCCGCTCGGACTCGACGATCCCGCGCAGGGCGACGAGCGCGGCCGAGGTGACCGCGACGTGGGAGGGGTTCTCACGCGATTCGTCGAGCGCGGTCTCGAGTCGTGCGATGGCCGCTTCGGCCTGGTCCTCCGGGGAGTCACCGCGGATCGTGCTGGCGATCTTCCGCAGCGCTTCGGCGATGGGGGTGGCGAACGCGGGGTCCGGACGCCCGACACCCTCGGAGACCGGACCGGAGCGCGCCACGAGCTCGGTGAGGTCGGTCGTGTACCAGGCGACGCGCTCCAGTGCCCGGAAGCGTCCGCCGTCCTTCTGGAGCCGCGCTCGCGACCCACGCAGTGCCCCACGGGGGTTGAGCCGGCGGCTCTCGTGCGCGATCGCCACCCGCGACCGGACGTCCGCGATCGCGCGGTCCAGGCGGTCCTGCTGGTGGTCCCACGCCTTCTCGTCGCGCTTGCCCTCCTCGAGCACGGCTGCCAGCCCGTCGAGGTGGTCCGCCAGCACACCGTTCACCGCGTCGATGCGGTGTTCGGCGTCCCAGAAGTGCAGCGGCGGGAACACCAGGAAGTTGACCAGCAGCCCGACGACGACACCCACGGCCATCTGCACGAGGTACCCGAGCGAGTAGCCCTCGGCGTGCGCGCCGCCGACGAGCAGCACGAAGAGCGCCGCGGTCGACACCCACGAGCTCCCCTCCCCCAGCACGCGGAACCCGCCGACCAGCACCCCGACGCCGACCGCGAGCGCGATCGCGAGGAAGCCGGGATCGCCGACCCACATCGTGAACGCGGCGATGAGGATGCCGAGGGCGATCCCGACCAGGGTCTGCACACCGCTCCGGATGCCCGCGAACACCGTGGTCTGCATCGCGACGACGGCGCCGAGTGGCGCGTAGTACGGGTACTCGGCCGCGACGCCCGGGATGTGCTGCGCCACGAGCCAGGCGATCACCGCAGCGGCGGCGGCCTTGCCGGCGTGCAGCAGGCGCGGCTGCGTGCCCGAGGTCCGGCTCCACCGCCAGACCCGTGTCCCCAGACCCGCAACGTGCTGGAACGCCATGACTTCCTTCCCTGTCGTACCGGTCGGCCACCCTACGCGGCGCGTCGCTCGTGCCGTGGAGTCCGTGCACGCGAGGAAGCCCCCGCGACCTGGGTCGCGAGGGCTTCCTCGTGGTGGTGCGGCGCCCCGGAGGGCACCGGACTACTTGGTGTCGGCGTCGTCCGACTTCTCGGCGGCGTCGGCCTCGACCTCGGCAGCAGCCTCGGTCTCGGACTCGGTCTCGACCGGGGCGGACTCCTCGGTGGTCTCGGTCTCCTCGACCGGGGCCTCCTCGGCGGTCTCGTCAGCGGCGGGCTCGTCGACCGGGGCGGCAGCAGCGGCCGGAGCCGAGTTGCGCTTGACCGGAGCGGGCGTGCTCGAGACGGGCTCGAGGACGAGCTCGATCGACGCCAGCGGAGCGTTGTCGCCCTTGCGGAAGCCGAGCTTCGTGATGCGGGTGTAACCGCCCTGGCGGTCCTCGACCTGGGGGGCGATCTCGGTGAACAGCGTGTGCACGACGGACTTGTCGCGCAGGATGCTGATCACACGACGACGCGCGTGCAGGTCGCCCCGCTTCGCGAACGTGATGAGACGCTCGGCGACCGGGCGGAGGCGCTTGGCCTTCGTCTCGGTGGTCGTGATGCGACCGTGCGTGAAGAGGGCGTTGGCGAGGTTGCTCAGGAGCAGGCGCTCGTGGGCGGGACCGCCACCGAGGCGGGGGCCCTTGGTGGGCTTCGGCATGTCAGTTCTCCAGTGGTGAAAGTGGTGCGCGCGGTGTCAGCGCGCTTGCGCGTGAGCGCGAGGTCAGTTGTTGGACTCGTCCTCGTCGTACCCGCTGTAGAAGTGGGCGCCGTCGAATCCGGGGACGGTGTCCTTGAGGGACAGGCCGAGCTCGGTGAGCTTGTCCTTGACCTCGTCCACCGACTTCTGACCGAAGTTGCGGATGTTCATGAGCTGCGTCTCCGACAGGGCGACGAGCTCGGACACCGTGTTGATGCCCTCCCGCTTCAGGCAGTTGTAGCTGCGGACCGACAGGTCGAGGTCCTCGATCGGGGTCTGCAGTTCGTTCGAGAGCACGGCGTCGACCGGCGCGGGGCCGATCTCGATGCCCTCGGCCGCCGTGTTGAGCTCGCGAGCGAGCCCGAACAGCTCGACCAGCGTGCGGCCGGCCGACGCGATGGCGTCGCGCGGCGTGATGGCCGGCTTCGCCTCGACGTCGACGACCAGGCGGTCGAAGTCCGTGCGCTCACCGGCACGCGTCGCCTCGACGCGGTAGGTGACCTTGAGGACCGGCGAGTAGATCGAGTCGATCGGGATCTGACCGGCTTCGCTGAACTCGGAACGGTTCTGCGTCGCCGAGACGTAGCCACGGCCACGCTCGATCGTGAGCTCGAGCTCGAAGCGCGCGGTGTCGTTCAGGGTCGCGATGACGAGTTCCGGGTTGTGGATCTCGACGCCGGCCGGAGCGGAGATGTCCGCTGCGGTGACCTGACCGGCACCCTGCTTGCGCAGGTACGCCGTGATGGGCTCGTCGTGCTCGCTGGAGACGACCAGGCTCTTGATGTTGAGGATGATCTCGGTGACGTCTTCCTTGACACCGGGAACGGTGCTGAACTCGTGGAGGACGCCGTCGATGCGGATGCTGGTGACAGCCGCGCCGGGGATCGAGGAGAGGAGCGTGCGGCGCAGCGAGTTGCCGAGGGTGTAACCGAAGCCCGGCTCGAGCGGCTCGATGACGAAGCGCGAGCGGTGCTCGGAGATCGGCTCCTCGGTCAGGGTGGGGCGCTGTGCAATGAGCACTGTGGGATTCCTTTCGGCGAAGTGTCCGCTATATGACACTTGGCGGTACGACGGGGCCGCATGGGCCCCGACGGGTCTGTTGAGTTGTGATCACGCGCACACACGTGCGCGATCGAACGACCAGGAATGGCCGCGGGCCCTGCCCGCCCTCGCCGGAACGGATCCGGTCAGGGGACGAGCAGGGCGCGGCCGGTTGCTCCTCGCGTCAGACGCGACGGCGCTTGGGCGGGCGGCACCCGTTGTGCGCCTGCGGCGTGACGTCGTTGATCGAGCCGACCTCGAGGCCAGCGGCCTGGAGCGAGCGGATCGCGGTCTCGCGACCCGAACCCGGGCCCTTCACGAAGACGTCGACCTTCTTGACGCCGTGCTCCTGCGCCTGACGCGCAGCGGACTCGGCGGCGAGCTGCGCCGCGAACGGCGTCGACTTGCGCGAACCCTTGAAGCCCACGGCACCCGAGGACGCCCAGCTGAGGACGGCACCCGACGGGTCGGTGATGCTGACGATCGTGTTGTTGAACGTGCTCTTGATGTGGGCCTGGCCCACAGCGACGTTCTTCTTCTCCTTGCGGCGCGGCTTGCGCGCGGCAGTCTTGGGGGTAGCCATCGGGGTCTCCTATCGAGCCTTCTTCTTGCCTGCCACGGTGCGCTTCGGTCCCTTGCGGGTACGAGCGTTGGTCTTGGTGCGCTGACCGCGCACCGGGAGACCACGACGGTGGCGGAGACCCTCGTAGCTGCCGATCTCGACCTTGCGGCGGATGTCGGCGGCGACCTCACGGCGGAGGTCACCCTCGACCTTGAAGTTGCCCTCGATGAAGTCACGGAGGGCGACGAGCTGGTCGTCGGTCAGGTCCTTGACGCGGATGTCACCGGAGATACCGGTCTCCGTCAGTGCCTGGACGGCGCGGGTACGGCCGACGCCGTAGATGTACGTGAGTGCGATCTCCACGCGCTTCTCGCGCGGGATGTCGACGCCTGCTAGACGTGCCATGTGATGGCTGCTCCTGTTGTCGATGGAGGTGTGGCGCAGTACCGGTGCTCGGGCCTCCGCCCCGAGGTGTCCCCCGGCCGTCGTGCGACCGGGTTCTGGTACTGCGTTGTCGATCTTCAGTTGTGGGTCGTGCTCGAGCAGCCTGGTGTCCGATGGACACCGTCGGCGCCGGTCACGCGCCCGGGACTAGCCCTGGCGCTGCTTGTGACGCGGGTTGCTCTTGCAGATCACCATGACGCGGCCCTTGCGGCGAATCACGCGGCAGTGTTCGCAGATGGGCTTGACGCTGGGGTTGACCTTCATGGTTCTTTCCTCGTGCTCGCTGGCTTCGTGCTCGGCAGGATTGCCGTGCCGTTCCTTTCCAGCTCGCGGATCACTTGTAGCGGTAGACGATCCGGCCGCGGGTCAGGTCGTACGGGCTCAGCTCCACGATCACGCGGTCCTCGGGGAGGATGCGGATGTAGTGCTGGCGCATCTTCCCGGAGATGTGCGCGAGGACCTTGTGTCCGTTCGTCAGCTCAACGCGGAACATCGCGTTGGGCAGAGCTTCGAGCACCGAGCCTTCGATCTCGATGACGCCGTCTTTCTTGGCCATAGCCTCACTGTCGCTTGGTTGTGGAACTGGTGTGATCCCCGAACCGGTCTGCGGGTCGGTCGCCACACCCGAGAGGGCATGACACACCAAAGATCGATCTTATGTGGTAAACCCGCAATTGCCAAGTGGGGACGCGGAACACCCCACGTCTGGGGCTTCCGGAGCCGTGCCTGAGCGTTCCACAGTGGTTTGACGGCGCGCTCCGGGCGCGCACTTGCGCGCGAACCGTAGTTTTGCTCCGCAGCCACGTCCGCCGCACCAGCAGCTCGCGCCGGACCACCGAACGGAGAACACGTGCCCGACGCCACCCGACGCCCCTTCGCCAGCCACGGCAAGCAGGCCCGTCGTCGGGGTTGGGGCACGCTCGTCACCGTCGTCGCGGCCGCCGTCGCCGTCCTGCTCGTCAGCGGCACGAGCGTCGCCGCGATCGCAGGCGCGCAGCTCGCCGCCGCGCCGCAGACGGTCGCACTCAGCACCGACGACCAGAACACCGCCAAGACCGCGGACATCTCGGCGATCAAGGGCGGAGCGAACATCCTGCTCATCGGCAGCGACACGCGGGTCGGCCAGTTCGACTCCGACGAGGACGTCGAGGGCGCCCGCAACGACGTCACGATGCTCATCCACATCTCGGCGGACCACCAGCAGCTCACCGCGGTCAGCTTCCCCCGTGACCTGATGGTCCCGATCCCGGCCTGCACCAACCCCGCGACCGGCACGACCTACCCCGCGTCCACCTCGGCGATGTTCAACACCGCGCTCGGCAACGGCGGTGTCTCCTGCGTCGTGGACACGGTCGAGAACCTGACCGGCCTGAGCATCCCCTACGCCGGGCTCATCACCTTCGACGGCGTGATCGAGATGTCGAACGCCCTCGGCGGCGTGGACGTGTGCGTTGCCGAGCCGATCGACGACACCTTCACCGGCCTGCACCTCACGACGGGCTCGCACTCCCTCGAGGGCTCGGACGCACTCGCCTTCCTGCGCACCCGCCACGGGGTCGGCGACGGCAGCGACCTCGCCCGCATCAGCTCGCAGCAGGTGTTCCTGTCGGCGCTCCTCCGCAAGGTCACCTCGGACGGCACGCTCTCGAACCCGATCACGCTCTACAAGCTGGCCGGCGCCGCCCTGTCCAACATGACGCTGTCCGACGGCCTGGCCCAGACCGGCACCCTGGTCAAGCTCGCCTCGGCGCTGCGCGGGATGAGCACGGCCAACATGCTCTTCGTGCAGTACCCGGTGGCCGACGACCCCGCCGACGATGCCCGGGTGATCGTCGACCAGGAGACGGCCCACACCCTGAACGTGGCGCTGCAGAACGACGTCCGGTCCTCGCTGAGCGACTCGAGCACCGGTCGCGCGTCCGAGGAGTCGCCGTCCAGCGGCGGGACGTCGAGCAGCACCGGGTCGTCCGGGACCTCGGGTCCGTCCGGCACCTCGGGTTCGTCAGGGACTTCGTCGTCCGCCGACGTGCCATCGGCGGCGCCGAGCGCCACCGCCACTCGGACGCCGACCGCGTCGGCGACGCCGCTGCCCTCGTCGATCACCGGGCAGAGCGCCTCCGAGGAGACCTGCTCCGTCGGCAACTGACACGACGCCACGGCGTCCGTCGGGCACTGATCGGATGGGTCCACCCGACGTGGGCGACACGGCGGACGCCAGCCGGGCCTCCCGGCCGTCGCATCGTGCAGATCCGCCGAGCGTGGGCACGGGATCCGGACCGGAGGCCCGTCCTACGGGATCGGGACGGGCGTCACACCCAGCGGGGCCAGGCCCCGAGCGCCGCCGTCGGCGGCCGTGAGCACCCAGATCCCAGCCGCGTGCACCGCGACACTGTGCTCCCAGTGCGCGGCGTCGGAGCCGTCGAGCGTCCGGACCGTCCAGTCGTCGTCGTCCGTCGAGCTGTCGATCGTGCCGGCCGTGACCATGGGCTCGATGGCGACCACCAGCCCCGGCTTGACGGCAGGGCCGGCGCCACGGACGCGGTAGTTGAAGACCGGCGGGTCCTCGTGCATCGACCGGCCGATGCCGTGACCGGTGTAGTCCTCGACGATGCCCCACGCGCCGGTCTCGTCGATCGCGTCTTCCACAGCGGAGCCGACCTCGTGCAGGTTCTTCGCGTGGGCGAGCGCGGCGATGCCGTGCCAGAGCGACCGCTCGGTCGTGTCGCAGAGCGTCTGCCGGGCCGCGGTGACCGTGGCGTCGCCACCGGGCACGACGGTCGTGAACGCGCTGTCACCGTTCCAGCCGTCGACCTCGGCGCCGGCGTCCACCGACACGATGTCGCCGGGCGCGAGCACGCGCTCTCCGGGGATCCCGTGCACGATCTCGTCGTTCACCGACACGCACAGCGTGTGGCGGTAGCCGGGCACGAGCTGGAAGTTCGGGATCCCACCGCCGTCACGGATGGTGCGCTCGGCGATCGCGTCGAGTTCGCCGGTCGTGATGCCCGGGCGGATCGCTGCCCGGACGGCGTCGAGCGCCTCGGCGGTCAGCAGGCCCGGCCGGACCATCGCCCGGAGCTCGTCCGGGGTCTTGTAGATCGAGGGCTTCTTGAACCGCACCACGCTGGTCAGACGGTCGCGGAGAGCCCGCGGCCCGCCAGTGCCGTCTGGATGCGGTCGCCGACCTCGTCGATCGCTCCGAGGCCGTCGACGTCGACCACGAGGCCACGCTCGCCGTACGCCGCCACGATGGGCGCCGTCTGCTCGGCGTACACCTGCTGACGACGACGGATCGTCTCCTCGTTGTCGTCGCTGCGACCCTGGTCCTCGGCACGCTTGAGCAGGCGCCCGACGAGCTCGTCCTGGTCGGCGACGAGCTGCACGACGGCGTCGATCGCGGTGCCCTGCTCGGCGAGCAGCGCGTCGAGGTACTCGACCTGACCGACCGTGCGCGGGTACCCGTCCAGCAGGAACCCGTGCTCGGCGTCGGGCTCCTGCAGGCGCGACTTCACGAGCTCGTTCGTCAGGGAGTCCGGCACGTAGTCGCCGGCGTCCATGATCGTCTTCGCCTGCACGCCGAGGGGCGTGCCCTCTGCCACGTTCTTGCGGAAGATGTCCCCGGTCGAGATCGCGGGGATCCCGAAGGAGTCCGCGATGCGGCCGGCCTGGGTGCCCTTCCCGGCTCCGGGAGGTCCGACGATGATGAGACGTGCGCTCAACGGAGAAGCCCTTCGTAGTGACGCTGCTGCAGCTGCGAGTCGATCTGCTTCACGGTCTCGAGACCGACACCCACGATGATGAGGATGCTCGCGCCACCGAACGGGAAGTTCTGGT
The DNA here is from genome assembly GCF_003234895.2 of Curtobacterium sp. MCBD17_026. NCBI lineage: Bacteria > Bacillati > Actinomycetota > Actinomycetes > Micrococcales > Microbacteriaceae > Curtobacterium > Curtobacterium sp. MCBD17_026. The sequence continues at coordinate 3,337,650 of NZ_CP126281.1, forward strand.
TCGCGCCGAACAGCGCCAGTGCTGCCAGCGGGATGAGCGCGATGAGACCGAGGTAGAGCGAGCCGGGCAGCGTCACCCGGGTGAGGACGTAGTCGAGGTACTCGGCGGTCGGACGACCGGCACGGATGCCGGGGATGAACCCGCCGTACTTCTTCATGTTGTCGGCGACCTCTTCGGGGTTGAAGGTGATCGCCACGTAGAAGTACGTGAACCCGACGATGAGCAGGAAGTACAGGACCATGTAGAACCAGTTGTCACCCGAGGTCAGGTTGTTCTGGATCCAGGTCACCCAGGCTGCCGGCTCGGAGCCGTCCGAGGGCTGGTTGAACTGCGCGATCAGGGCCGGCAGGTACAGCAGCGACGAGGCGAAGATGACGGGCACGACGCCGGCCATGTTCACCTTGATCGGGATGTAGGTGTTGTTGCCGCCGTACGTCCGCCGCCCGACCATGCGCTTGGCGTACTGCACGGGGATCCGCCGCTGTGACTGCTCGACGAACACGACGGCCATCATTATCACGAGTCCGACCAGGATCACGAACAGGAAGAGCTCGAACGACTGCGACTGCTCGATCGCCCAGAGCGCCGACGGGAACTGCGCCGCGATCGACGTGAAGATCAGGAGCGACATGCCGTTGCCGATGCCGCGCTCGGTGACGAGCTCGCCCATCCACATGATGAGGCCGGTGCCGGCGGTCAGCGTGACGACCATCAGCATGATGGCGTACCAGCTGTCGTTCGAGATGATCGAGGTGCAGGACGCGGAGGCGTTCGTGCCGAACAGGGCGCCGGAGCGAGCGACCGTGATCAGCGTCGTGGACTGCAGGACACCGAGCGCGATCGTGAGGTAGCGCGTGTACTGCGTCAGCTTCGCCTGGCCCGACTGGCCCTCCTTGTAGAGGGTGTCGAAGTGCGGGATGACCACACGCAGGAGCTGCACGATGATCGACGACGTGATGTACGGCATGATGCCGAGCGCGAAGACCGAGAGCTTCAGCAGCGCGCCGCCGGAGAAGAGGTTGATGAGGTCGTAGAGACCGCCGGAGGACGACGCGCTGGCGAGACAGCTCTGCACGGCGGCGTAGTCGACGAACGGTGCCGGGATGTACGACCCGAGACGGAACAGCGCGATGATCGCGAGGGTGAAGCCGATCTTCTTGCGAAGATCAGGGGTGCGCATGATGCGCGCGACCGCTCTGAACACGATGACTCCGAACTTGTGGGACCGGGGCCGTCGATCGCGGCCGGACCGGTTTCGGTCGGCAGGGCCGACCCGGCTGGCGGATGCCGGCCACTGTCAAGGAAACCGTAACGGCGGCCCGTGCGCAAACGCACGGGCCGCCGACGGGGGTTACTGGGAGACGGTGCCGCCAGCAGCCACGATCTTCTCAGCGGCGGACGCCGAGACCTTGTCGACCGCGACCGTGATCTTCACGGTGATGTCACCCTGACCGAGAACCTTGACCTTCTCGTTCTTGCGGACGGCGCCCTTGGCGACCAGGCCCGCAACGGTGACGTCGCCACCGTCGGGGTAGAGCTCCGAGATCTTGTCCAGGTTCACGACCTGGTACTCGACCCGGAACGGGTTCTTGAACCCGCGGAGCTTCGGGGTGCGCATGTGCAGCGGCATCTGCCCACCCTCGAAGCCGACCCGGACCTGGTAACGGGCCTTCGTGCCCTTGGTACCACGCCCAGCGGTCTTGCCCTTCGAGCCCTCACCGCGACCCACACGGGTGCGGTCCTTCTTGGCGCCCTCTGCGGGACGGAGGTGGTGCAGCTTCAGCACCTGCACGCGCTCGTTCTTCTCGTCGCTCATGCGTCGACCTCCTCGACCTTCACGAGGTGCGCCACCGTCGCGATGTACCCGCGGTTCTGGGAGTTGTCCTCACGCTCGACCGAACGGCCGATGCGCTTGAGGCCCAGGCTGCGCAGGGTGTCGCGCTGGTACTGCTTCTCGCTGATAACGGACTTGATCTGCGTGATCTTCAGCATCGCCATCACGCACCTGCCTTCTCGGTCGCGGCACGCAGGGCTGCGGCCTCGGCCTGGAGCAGACGGGCCGGGACGACCCGCTCGACGTCGAGGCCACGACGGCTCGCGACGGCGCGGGGCTCCTCGAGCTGCTTCAGGGCCTCGACGGTCGCGTGCACGATGTTGATGGTGTTCGACGAGCCGAGCGACTTGCTCAGGACGTCGTGGATGCCGGCGCACTCGAGCACGGCGCGGACCGGACCACCGGCGATGACACCGGTACCGGGGCCGGCCGGACGCAGGAGGACGACGCCAGCGGCGGCTTCACCCTGCACCGGGTGCGGGATCGTGTTGCCGACGCGGGGGACGCGGAAGAAGTTCTTCTTCGCCTCTTCGACACCCTTGGAGATCGCCGTGGGGACCTCCTTGGCCTTGCCGTAGCCGACGCCCACGAGGCCGTTGCCGTCACCGACGACGACGAGCGCCGTGAAGCTGAAGCGACGACCACCCTTGACGACCTTCGAGACGCGGTTGATGGTCACCACGCGCTCGAGGAACTGGCTGTCGCCACCGCGGTTGTTGCGGTCGCGGCCCTGCTGACGGTCACGACCGCCACCACGACGGCCACGGTTGTCGGCGGAGTCGCGGTTGTTGGACGCGGAGCCCGCGGCGGTCTCGACCGGACGCTCGGCGACGGCAGGTGCCTCCGCCTCCTTGCCGGTCTTGGCGCCCTCGGTGGTCGCCTCGGCGGTTGCCTCGGTGGCCGTGGCCTCCGTGCTCGCCTCGGTGGTCTCCGTGGCCTCGACGGCCTCGGTCTTGGCGTCTTCGTTGGTGTTCGCGTTGTCGCTCACAGGTTCAGCCCTCCTTCACGGGCACCATCGGCGATCGCGGCGACGCGACCGGCGTACTTGCTGCCACCGCGGTCGAAGACCACGGCCTCGACGCCAGCCGACTTCGCGCGCTCGGCGAGGAGCTCACCGACGCGACGGGCCTTGGCGGTCTTGTCGCCGTCGAACGAGCGGAGGTCTGCCTCCATCGTCGAGGCGCTGGCGAGGGTGTGACCCTTCGAGTCGTCGATGACCTGCACGAACACGTGACGCGACGAGCGGGTGACGGCGAGACGGGGACGAGCCTCGGTGCCAGTGATCTTCTTGCGGAGACGGTTGTGACGACGCGCCTTCGCGGCCGCCTTGCTCTTGCCTCGTGTCTTGAGGAGTCCCATGATCACTTACCTGACTTTCCGGCCTTGCGGCGCACGTTCTCGCCGGCGTAACGGACACCCTTGCCCTTGTAGGGCTCGGGCTTCCGGAGCTTCCGGATGTTCGCGGCGACCTCGCCGACAGCCTGCTTGTCGATACCGGCCACGGTGACCTTGTTGTTGCCCTCCACCGCGAAGCTGATGCCCGCCGGCGGCTCGACCGTGATCGAGTGGGAGTACCCGAGCGCGAACTCGAGGTTCGAGCCCTTGGCCGCGACACGGTAACCGGTGCCGACGACCTCGAGGCCCTTGGTGTAGCCCTGGGTCACGCCGATGATGTTGTTGGCGATGAGGGTCCGGGTCAGTCCGTGGAGCGAACGCGACTCGCGCTCGTCGTCCGGACGGGTGACGAGGACCTGGTTCTCCTCGACCTTGGCCTGGATGGGCTCGGCGATGACGAGCGCGAGCTCGCCCTTCGGGCCCTTGACCGCCACGTTCTGACCGTCAACGGAGACGGTGACGCCGGCGGGGATGTCGATGGGGAGACGTCCGATTCGTGACATTGTCGATCACCACACGTAGGCGAGGACTTCCCCACCCACGCCCTTCTGCTCGGCTTCGCGGTCGGTCAGGAGGCCGGAGGAGGTCGAGAGGATCGCCACGCCGAGGCCACCGAGGACCTGGGGGATCTCCGTCGACTTCGCGTAGACCCGGAGGCCCGGCTTCGAGACGCGCTTGATGCCGGCGATCGAACGCTCGCGCTCGGGGCCGTACTTCAGGTCGATGGTGAGGGTCTGCCCGACTCGGGCGTCCTCCACCTTCCACTCGCTGATGTAGCCCTCACGCTTGAGGATGTCGGCGATGTTCTTCTTGAGCTTGGAGCTCGGGAGCGCGACTGCGTCGTGGTGCGCGGAGTTCGCGTTCCGCAATCTGGTCAGCATGTCTGCGACCGGATCGGTCATCGTCATGATGTTCGTCCATTTCTCGCCTGGTTTCGACACCCGTTCCACGAATGCCGACCTGAGCGATCGAGTGATCCCGGGGCGGTTCCCCGAGATCGGTGTGTTCGTGCGTGCGGGCCGGAGGACGTGAATCCTCCGGCCCGCACCGCCCGAAGTAGTTTAGACCGTCTGCTCGTTGGAGCGGAACGGGAAGCCGAGCTGGCGGAGCAGCGCGCGTCCCTCGTCGTCCGTCTTCGCGGTGGTCACGACAGTGATGTCGAAGCCGCGGACACGGTCGATGCGGTCCTGGTCGATCTCGTGGAACACGGACTGCTCCGTGAGACCGAACGTGTAGTTGCCGTTGCCGTCGAACTGCTTGTCGCTGAGACCGCGGAAGTCGCGGATGCGGGGCAGTGCGAGCGTGACCAGGCGGTCGAGGAACTCCCACGCGCGGTCACCGCGGAGGGTGACGTGCGCGCCGATGGCCTGACCCTCGCGCAGCTTGAACTGTGCGATGGACTTGCGGGCGATGTTGACCTGGGGCTTCTGACCCGTGATCGCCGTGAGGTCCTTGATGGCCCCCTCGATGATCTTGGAGTCACGAGCGGCCTCGCCGACACCGGTGTTCACGACGACCTTGACCAGGCCGGGGACCTGGTTGACGTTCGCGTAACCGAACTGCTCGGTGAGGGCCGACTTGATCTCGGCCAGGTACTTCTGCTTGAGGCGCGGCTGGATCTTGCCAGCGGGCGCAGCAGTCGTGTCAGTCATCAGAGCTTCTCACCAGACTTCTTCGCGTAGCGGACACGGACGGTCTTCTTGACGCCGTCCTTCTCCACCTCTTCGGTGCGGAAGCCGACACGCGTCGGCTTCTTCGTCTTCGGGTCGACGAGTGCGACGTTCGAGACGTGGATCGAGGCTTCGTGCTGCTCGATGCCACCGGTCTTCGAACCGCGCTGCGTCTGACCGACGCGGACGTGCTTCGTGACGAAGTTCACGCCCTCGACGACGACGCGGTTCTTGTCCTTGAGGACCTCGATGACCTTGCCCTGCTTGCCACGGTCGCCGCCACGCTCCTGCGTCGCGCCCGTGATGACCTGGACGAGGTCACCCTTCTTGATGTTCGCCATGGCTTACAGCACCTCCGGCGCGAGCGAGATGATCTTCATGAACTTCTTGTCACGGAGCTCGCGACCGACCGGACCGAAGATGCGCGTACCGCGCGGGTCGCCGTCGGCCTTGAGGATCACTGCCGCGTTCTCGTCGAACTTGATGTAGGAGCCGTCCTGACGACGGGTCTCCTTCTTGGTGCGAACGATGACCGCCTTGACGACGTCACCCTTCTTCACGTTGCCGCCGGGGATGGCGTCCTTCACCGTGGCGACGATGACGTCACCGAGGCCGGCGTAGCGACGACCCGAGCCACCGAGCACGCGGATGGTCAAGATCTCCTTGGCACCCGTGTTGTCGGCGACCTTCAGGCGGGATTCCTGCTGAATCACTGCTGTCTCCTATTCCGAAGCAGGCCGAGGCCTACTTGGCCTTCTCGAGGATCTCGACCAGGCGCCAGCGCTTGGACGCGCTGAGGGGACGGGTCTCGCTGATCACGACGAGGTCGCCGACACCAGCGGTGCCGAGCTCGTCGTGGGCCTTCACCTTGGACGTGCGACGGATGATCTTGCCGTAGAGCGCGTGCTTCACGCGGTCCTCGACCTCGACCACGATGGTCTTGTCCATCTTGTCGCTCGTCACGTAGCCGCGACGCGTCTTGCGGTAGCCGCGAGTGAGGGCGGCGGAGTTCTTCTCTTCGTTCGCCATTACTTCTCCTCGGCGGTCTCGGCCTCGGTCGACTCGGCCGGCTTGTCAGCCTTCTTCGTCGTCTTCTTGGCCTTGGGGGCGGTCTCGACGGGCGCGGGAGTGGCACGGATGCCGAGCTCGCGCTCGCGGAGGACGGTGTAGATGCGGGCGATGTCGCGCTTGACGGCACGGAGACGACCGTGGCTCTCCAGCTGGCCGGTGGCCGACTGGAAGCGGAGGTTGAAGAGTTCCTCCTTGGCCTTCTTCAGCTCGTCAGCGAGACGCTCGTTCTCGAACGTGTCGAGCTCCGTCGGACGGAGCTCCTTGGAACCGATCGCCATTATGCGTCGCCCTCCTCGCGCTTGATGATGCGTGCCTTGAGGGGCAGCTTGTGGATTGCACGAGTCAACGCCTCACGGGCGATCTCCTCGCTGACGCCGGAGAGCTCGAAGAGCACCCGGCCCGGCTTCACGTTCGCGACCCACCACTCGGGCGAACCCTTACCGGAACCCATGCGGGTCTCGGCGGGCTTCTTGGTCAGCGGACGGTCCGGGTAGATGTTGATCCAGACCTTGCCACCACGCTTGATGTGACGCGTCATGGCGATACGAGCGGACTCGATCTGACGGTTGGTCACGTACGCCGGGGTGAGGGCCTGGATGCCGTAGTCGCCGAAGCTGACCTTGGTACCACCGGTGGCCTGACCCGAACGCTTCGGGTGGTGCTGCTTGCGGTGCTTGACTCGACGGGGAATAAGCATGGTTACGCCTCAACTCCTGCGCCGGCCGGCGCGTCCTGCGGGGCCTGCTGCGGGCGACGGTCACCGCGGTCGCCGCCACGACGGTCGCCGCCACGGTCGCCACGCTCACCGCGCGGGCCGCCACGACGCTCGGGGCGCGACGAACGCTGGTTCGCCTGCTCGCGAGCGAGCTCCTTGTTCGTGATGTCGCCCTTGTAGATCCAGACCTTCACGCCGATGCGGCCGAACGTGGTCCGGGCCTCGTAGAAGCCGTAGTCGATGTTCGCGCGGAGGGTGTGCAGCGGCACACGGCCTTCGCGGTAGAACTCCGAACGCGACATCTCGGCGCCGCCGAGACGGCCCGACACCTGGATGCGGACACCCTTGGCGCCGGCGCGCTGTGCACCCTGCAGGCCCTTGCGCATGGCGCGACGGAACGCGACACGAGCGGAGAGCTGCTCGGCGATGCCCTGCGCGACGAGCTGGGCCTCGGTCTCGGGGTTCTTGACCTCGAGGATGTTCAGCTGGATCTGCTTCTTGGTGAGCTTCTCGAGCTCACCGCGAACGCGCTCCGCCTCGGCGCCGCGGCGGCCGATGACGATGCCCGGACGAGCCGTGTGGATGTCCACGCGGACACGGTCACGGGTGCGCTCGAGCTCGATGCGTGCGACACCGGCGCGGTCGAGGGTCTTCTTCAGGTACTCGCGCACCTTGATGTCCTCGGCCACGTAGTCGGCGTAGCGCTGACCGGCCTTCTTGCTGTCGGTGAACCAGTGCGAGACGTGGTCCGTCGTGATCCCGAGACGGAAGCCGTACGGGTTGACCTTCTGGCCCATTACTTGCTCGCCTTCTTGCTCGTCGCGGCAACCTCGGCCTCGTCGGGCGTCGCGAGGACGACCGTGATGTGGCTGGTGCGCTTGTTGATGCGGAAGGCGCGGCCCTGGGCGCGCGGCTGGAACCGCTTCAGGGTCGTGCCCTCGTCGACGAAGACGCGGCTCACGTAGAGGTCGCGCTCGTCGAGGAAGCTGTTCGTCGAGTCCGCCTTGACCCGTGCGTTCGCGATCGCCGAGGCGACCAGCTTGTACACGGGCTCCGAAGCGCCCTGGGGGGCGAACTTCAGGATGGCGAGGGCCTCGTGGGCCTGCTTGCCGCGGATCAGCTCGATGACGCGACGGGCCTTCTGAGGCGTGACGCGGATGTGTCGCACGCGTGCGATCGACTCCACCATTTCGTTCCTCCTCTGCGTCGCCGCCTCAGCGGCGACGGCCCTTCTTGTCGTCCTTCACGTGACCACGGAAGGTGCGGGTCGGCGCGAACTCGCCGAGCTTGTGACCGACCATCGACTCGGTGACGAACACCGGGATGTGCTTGCGGCCGTCGTGGACGGCGATGGTGTGCCCGAGCATGTTCGGGACGATCATCGACCGACGCGACCACGTGCGGATCACGTTCTTGGTGTTGGCCTCGTTCTGCGTGACGACCTTGCGGAGCAGGTGCTCGTCGACGAAGGGGCCCTTCTTCAGACTGCGTGGCATCTTCTGAACTCCTACTTGCGCTTCTTGCCGGCGTTACGGCGACGGACGATGAGCTTGTCGCTCGGCTTGTTCGGCTTGCGCGTACGGCCCTCGGACTGACCCCAGGGGCTGACCGGGTGACGACCACCGGAGGTCTTGCCCTCACCACCACCGTGCGGGTGGTCGACCGGGTTCATGGCGACACCACGGACGGTCGGGCGGACGCCCTTCCAGCGCATGCGGCCGGCCTTGCCCCAGTTGATGTTCGACTGCTCGGCGTTGCCGACCTCGCCGATCGTGGCGCGGCAGCGTGCGTCGACGTTGCGGACCTCGCCCGACGGCAGACGGAGCTGCGCGTAGGGGCCGTCCTTGGCGACGAGACGCACCGAGGCGCCGGCGGAGCGAGCCATCTTGGCGCCGCCACCGGGGCGGAGCTCGATGGCGTGCACGACCGTACCCACGGGGATGTTGCGCAGCGGCAGGTTGTTGCCGGGCTTGATGTCGGCGCCGGGACCCTGCTCGATGACGTCGCCCTGCTTGAGCTTGTTCGGCGCGATGATGTACCGCTTCGTGCCGTCCACGTAGTGCAGGAGCGCGATGCGCGCAGTGCGGTTGGGGTCGTACTCGATGTGAGCGACCTTGGCGTCGACGCCGTCCTTGTCGGAGCGACGGAAGTCGATCACGCGGTACTGGCGCTTGTGGCCACCACCGATGTGACGCGTGGTGATGCGGCCGGAGCTGTTGCGACCACCGGTCTTCGGCAGCGGACGAAGCAGGGACTTCTCCGGAGTCGAACGGGTGATCTCAGCGAAGTCTGCGACCGACGAGCCGCGACGACCGGGGGTCGTCGGCTTGTAGTTACGAATAGCCATGATTTATCCCTCTGGTCCTCAGCCGACAGCCGTGAAGATGTCGATCGAACCGGACTTGAGCGTCACGATGGCGCGCTTGGTGTCCTTGCGCTTGCCGAGACCGAACTTGGTGCGACGGGTCTTGCCCGGGCGGTTCAGCGTGTTGATGCTCGCGACCTTGACGTCGAAGATCTTCTCGATGGCGAGCTTGATCTCGGTCTTGTTCGAGCGGGGGTCCACGATGAACGTGTACTTGCCCTGGTCGATGAGCGCGTAGCTCTTCTCCGAGACGACCGGCGAGATGATGACGTCGCGCGGGTCCTTGTTGAAGCCGCTCATGCGGTGATCTCCTTCGCGGTCTTCGACGCGATGAAGGCGTCGAGGGCGCTCTTGCTGAAGACGACGGCGTCCGAACGCAGCACGTCGTAGGCGTTGAGCTGGCCGTACGAGAGCGCGTGGACGTTCGACAGGTTGCGGATCGACTTGAGCGTCAGCTCGTCGTCCGTCTCGAGCACGACGAGCACGTTCTTGACGGGCGCGACCTTCTCGAGGAGCGTGCGGGCGGTCTTGGTCGACGGCAGTTCAGCCGCGACGAAGCCCTCCACAGCGGAGATGCGGCCACCGCGTGCACGGTCCGAGAGCGAGCCGAGCAGAGCAGCGGCGATCATCTTCTTCGGGGTGCGCTGCGAGTAGTCGCGCGGGGTCGGTCCGTGGACGACGCCACCGCCGGTGTGCTCCGGAGCACGGACGGAACCCTGACGGGCGCGGCCGGTGCCCTTCTGCTTGAACGGCTTGCGACCGGCACCGCGGACTTCGCCGCGGTTCTTGGTCTTGTGGGTGCCCTGACGCGCGGCTGCGAGCTGCGCGGTGACGACCTGGTGGATCAGCGGGACGTTGGTCTCGACGTCGAAGAGAGCTGCGGGGAGCTCGACGGTGCCGGACTTGGCACCCGATGCGTCGAGGACGTCGATCGTGGTTGCGGTCGTGGTGGCCATGATCACTTACCCTTCACGGCGGTGCGGACGAAGACGGAGCGGCCACGAGCACCGGGGACGGCGCCCTTGACGAGCAGCAGACCCTTCTCGGCGTCGACGGCGTGCACCGTGAGGTTGAGGACGGTCACGCGGTCGCCACCCATACGACCGGCCATGCGCATGCCCTTGAAGACGCGCGACGGGGTCGAGGAAGCACCGATCGAGCCGGGCTTGCGGTGGTTGCGGTGCGCACCGTGCGAGGCACCGACGCCGTGGAAGCCGTGGCGCTTCATGACACCGGCGAAGCCCTTGCCCTTGGAGGTACCGACGACGTCGACCTTCTGGCCCGCCGTGAACGTGCCGTCCACGGTGAGCTCCTGGCCGAGCGTGTACTCAGCGGAGTCGTTGGTACGGATCTCGGTGAGGGTGCGACGCGGGGTCACGCCAGCGGCCTCGAAGTGGCCAGCGGCCGGCTTGTTGACCTTGCGCGGGTCGATGGCGCCGGCGGCGATCTGGATCGCCTCGTAGCCGTCGCGCTCAGCGTTGCGGATCTGGGTGACCACGTTCGGGCCGACCTCGATCACGGTGACGGGGATGAACTTGTTGTTCTCGTCCCACACCTGCGTCATGCCGAGCTTCTTGCCGAGGAGGCCCTTGACGGTCTTGGTTGAGTTCGCCATTGGTCAGCCCCCTTACAGCTTGATCTCGATGTTGACGTCTGCCGGCAGGTCGAGTCGCATGAGCGAGTCCACGGCCTTCGGCGTCGGGTCGACGATGTCGATGACCCGCTTGTGCGTGCGCTTCTCGAAGTGCTCGCGCGAGTCCTTGTACTTGTGAGGGGAACGGATCACTGCGATCACGTTCTTCTCGGTGGGGAGCGGCACCGGGCCGACCACGGTTGCACCGGCACGGGTCACCGTGTCGACGATCTTCCGGGCCGACGTGTCGATGACCTCGTGGTCATACGACTTGAGCCGGATGCGGATCTTCTGTCCCGCCATGTGTCTCTTGTCCTCTCTGCGCCGCGCACCCTCTGGCCGCCTGACGCCGCTCGGTTCCGCATTCCTGCGGACCGTGCTGTTTTCCTGAACCAACCGGCCGCATCCACTGGGGATGACCGCTGTTCACCTGTCAACCTCGCGGGCGACCGTGGCCGTCCAGCGTGGGCAATCGACTGCCTCGTGATCCGGGCGCAGCAGTGGTGCACCGCGTCCGTCACATCTCGGGGAGTCGTGTTCTGCTGCCTGCGGCCCAACCCAGCCCTGCTGAACAAGGGGGTTGTGCACTGCCAGAGCAGTGATCCTGTGGGCATGCACCCACGGGGAATTCGGAACCGGACAAGTCTCGCATAGCCCCGGCCCACGTGCAACCCGGGCGTGTCGCGAATCGCCGGGCGTGTCCCGCGGGCTCGCTTGCCCGGATCCACGCGGATCGGACGGCCTGGAGGCGCGGCTCGGCCCCGCAACGCGGAGCACCCTCCGGACGTGGTCCGGAGGGTGCCTCGAAACGGGTCAGGAGACCGTCACTCAGCGGTCACCGGGGGCACGAACCACGGCGGGAAGACGGCCACTCGCGGAGCGTGTCCACCGTGGTCGGCGAGCACGGCGCGGACCGTCTGCCGGGCCTTGTCGTTGGGCACGCCGATGACCGCGACCGACGTGAACGGCACGCTCGGACCGGCGAGCAGCTCGAGGCCGTGCATCTCCGGGTCCGTGAAGTCGGTGCGACGGATCAGGTTCGTGGCGGCGTCGGGCCCGACGGCGAACCGGACGTCGTCGGCGTCGGCGTCCTGGTCGGCGACGATCACGGATGCCCCGAACGCCGAGACCGGCACGACGAGCACGACGTAGTCGATCGCCCGGGTGCGACGGGCGGCATCGGACCAGCGCTCGCCCTCGGCGCCCGTCCGGAGTTCGTCCCAGCGGGTGGCGTCGGGGGACAGCGTGAACGGCACGTGGCCGGCGATCGAGGAGCCGTCTGGTGCCTCGGCCTCGGCGCGGGCGGCGCGGGTGTCGGCAGAGCTCACGTCGACGACGGGCTCCGCCTGGTCGGACGCCAGGATCGCACCGGCGCCGACGATGCCGTCGAGGTTGTCGATGTGGGTGACGTGGTGGGCGCGGAGCGCTGCGAACTCACGCGCCTCGGGCAGGTCGGCGGACGACGAACGGAGCGACGTCGGCGACCGCAGCGACGTCCCGGGCCCGGAGGCCGGCGGGTCGACGCGCAGGTTGGTGGTGATGCGGGTCCGGCGTGGTGCCGGGGTGGCTGGGGTCTCCGACGCTTCGCGCTGCCGGGGTGCGCAGATGTCGCAGAGCTCGGTGGGGAAACCGTGGATGCACTCGTCGGTCACGACTGTTGTGGGTCCTTCCGTGCCGTCTGGGGGTGGTCCGGCACGTCGACCAACGCTACGTCATCCGGACGGCCCCCGGGTCATTGTCGGTAGAGCAGCGCCCGGACCTCGGCCTCGGCGGACGCCAGGCGGTTCGGATCGATGGTCTCCCCGTGGTCGTACGCGTCGAGCAACCGGGGGTCGATGTAGCTCTGTCGGCACACCGTCGGGGTGTTGCCGAGCTCCTCGCTGGCGGCCTTGACCGCGTGCGAGACGGCCTTCTTCCGCTTGGCCTGCGACGACTGCGGGCCGGTCTTCGCCAGGTCCACCGCAGCCGCGACCGTGCCGTGCAGGGTCCGGAAGTCCTTCGCGGTGAACTCGTCGCCAGCACGTTCCTTGACGTAGGCGTTGATGTCCTCGGCGGAGAGCGGCTCCCACTCCGCCCCGCGACGCTCGCGGAACGACAGCAGCCGCGCGTTCGGTCCGCGCCGCTTCATGCCCGCGATGACCCGCGCGAGGTCGTGGTCGTGGATCGACGACGACCACTCCTGCCCGCTCTTGCCGGGGAAGTCGAGCTCGATGTCGTCGCCGGAGACGTGGGCGTGCGCGCAGAGCAGCGTCGACAGACCACGGCTCCCGTGCTCGGTGGCGTACCGCTCGGACCCCACCCGGAGCGACCCCTGGTCGAGCATGCGGAACGCTGCGGCCAGTGCCCGGCGACGGTCCGGCTCGGGGCGACGGAGGTCCTGCGTGACGCCACGGCGGGCCACCGGCAGCGATTCGGCGAGTGCCAGCGCGCGGTCGTACTTGATGCGGTCCATCCGCTCCCGCCAGGACGGGTGGTACATGTACTGCCGCCGACCGGCGCCGTCCGTCCCGGTGGCGAGGATGTGTCCGTTGGGGTACGGCGAGATCCAGACGTCGTCCCACGCCGGCGGGATCACGAACTCCTCGAGCCGACGGCGCTCGTCCGGATCGGTCACCGTGTTGCCCTGGGGATCACGGTACGAGAAGCCGCTCCCGGATCGGACGCGGTGGTAGCCGCGACCGGAGGTCGCGGATCTGCGGAGGCGTGTCACGACGCCGAGCCAACTCCGTGACGCCTGTGACGGGTCACGGGGCGGACAGGAGGCGCGGCACCGGCCCGGCCCCGGGCCTCCGCTCCGGCGCCCTGTACGGCCCGTCAGCGGCCGGGGACGACGAAGCGGGGCCGGGCCCTGAAGGCCCGACCCCGCTGTCGCAAGGAACCGGAGTTACTTGATGATCTTCTCGACCGTACCGGCACCGACCGTACGACCACCCTCACGGATGGCGAAACGGAGGCCCTCTTCCATGGCGATCGGCTGGATCAGCTCGACGGTCATGGCGACGGTGTCACCGGGCATGACCATCTCGGTGCCCTCGGGCAGCGTGATGACGCCGGTGACGTCCGTGGTGCGGAAGTAGAACTGCGGGCGGTAGTTCGCGTAGAACGGGTTGTGACGCCCACCCTCGTCCTTGGTCAGGATGTACGCGTTCGCCTGGAACTCGGTGTGCGGCGTGACCGAACCCGGCTTCACGACGACCTGGCCGCGCTCCACGTCCTCGCGCTTGAGGCCACGGATGAGCAGACCGGTGTTGTCACCGGCGACCGCCTGGTCGAGCAGCTTGCGGAACATCTCGATGCCCGTGACGGTGGTCTTCTGCGTCGCGCGGATGCCGACGATCTCGACCTCCTCGTTCAGGTTGAGCGTGCCACGCTCGACGCGACCGGTGACGACCGTGCCACGACCGGTGATCGTGAAGACGTCCTCGATCGGCATCAGGAACGGCTGGTCGGTGGCGCGCACCGGGTCCGGCACGTGCTCGTCGACCTGGGCCATGAGGTCCTGGACCGACTTGACCCACTTCTCGTCGCCCTCGAGCGCCTTGAGCGCCGAGACCTGCACGACGGGGGCGTCCTCGTCGAACTGCTGCGAGCCGAGGAGCTCGCGGACCTCGAGCTCGACGAGCTCCAGGATCTCCTCGTCGTCCACCATGTCGGACTTGTTCAGTGCGACGACGATGTAGGGGACGCCGACCTGACGGGCGAGCAGCACGTGCTCACGCGTCTGGGGCATCGGGCCGTCGGTGGCGGCGACCACGAGGATCGCGCCGTCCATCTGTGCCGCACCCGTGATCATGTTCTTCACGTAGTCGGCGTGACCGGGGGCGTCGACGTGCGCGTAGTGACGCTTCTCGGTCTGGTACTCGACGTGCGAGATGTTGATCGTGATGCCGCGCTGGCGCTCCTCGGGAGCGTTGTCGATCTGCGCGAAGTCGCGGGCCTCGTTGAGGTCCGGGTACTGGTCGTGCAGAACCTTGGTGATCGCCGCCGTGAGCGTGGTCTTGCCGTGGTCGACGTGACCGATGGTTCCGATGTTGACGTGCGGCTTGGTGCGCTCGAACTTGGCCTTGGCCACTGTGGGTCCTCCTCAGGACTCGGAAGCGTCACCCCCGGCCGGCCCTGGATGGGCTCGGAACCGTTGGTGCGCGGTGTGTGTCTGTACTTTACTTGGTGGCGAGGGGCCCGTCGCCGGGCGCCCCCGCCTGTGGAGAAGCGCTGAGCGCTACTCCCCCGCGTTCTTCGCGATGATCTCCTCGGCGACCTTGGCCGGGACCTGGCTGTAGGTCTCGAAGGTCATCGAGTAGACCGCACGACCAGAGGTCTTCGACCGCAGGTCGCCGACGTAGCCGAACATCTCGGACAGCGGCACGCTCGCGCGGACCACCTTGACGCCCGAGGCGTCCTCCATCGAGGCGATCTGGCCACGACGGGAGTTCAGGTCACCGATGACGTCGCCCATGTACTCCTCAGGAGTACGGACCTCGACGGCCATGATCGGCTCGAGGATCGCCGGACCGGCCTTGCGAGCCGCTTCCTTGTAGGCGATCGAGCCGGCGATCTTGAACGCCATCTCGGACGAGTCGACGTCGTGCGCCGCGCCGTCCTTGAGGATGGCCTTCACGCCGACCGTCGGGTAGCCCGCGAGGATGCCGACCTGCATGGCGTCCTGGATACCGGCGTCGACCGACGGGATGTACTCGCGCGGGACACGGCCACCGGAGGTCGCGTTGACGAACTCGTAGACCTTCTCGCTCGTGACCTCCATCGGCTCGAGCGCGATCTGCACCTTCGCGAACTGGCCGGAACCACCGGTCTGCTTCTTGTGGGTGTAGTCGTAGCGCTCGACGATCTTGGTGAGCGTCTCGCGGTAGGCCACCTGGGGCTTGCCGACGCTCGCCTCGACGTGGAACTCACGCTTCATGCGGTCGACGAGGATGTCGAGGTGGAGCTCGCCCATGCCCTTGATCGTCGTCTGACCGGTCTCGGCGTTGAGCTCGACGCGGAACGTCGGGTCCTCTTCGGCGAGCTTCTGGATGGCCGTGGAGAGCTTCTCCTGGTCAGCCTTCGTGTTCGGCTCGATGGCGACCTCGATGACCGGCTCCGGGAACGTCATCGACTCGAGGACGACCTGGTTGGTCGGGTCGCACAGGGTGTCACCGGTGGTGGTGTCCTTGAGGCCGATGACCGCGTAGATGTGGCCAGCGGTCACGTTGGCGACCGGGTTCTCCTTGTTGGAGTGCATCTGGAAGATCTTGCCGATGCGCTCCTTCTTGCCCTTGGTCGAGTTGACGACCTGGGCACCGGACTCGATCGAGCCGGAGTAGACGCGCACGTAGGTCAGACGACCGAAGAACGGGTGCACCGCGACCTTGAACGCGAGGGCCGAGAACGGCTCGGACGCGTCGGGCTTGCGGATGATCTCCTTCTCCTCGTCCTTGACGTCGTGGCCGATCATCGGCGGCACGTCGAGCGGGGACGGGAGGTAGTCGATGACGGCGTCGAGCATCGGCTGGACACCACGGTTCTTGAACGCGGAACCGCAGAGGACCGGGTAGAGCGTGCTGCTCACCGTGAGGGCACGGATGGCTGCCTTGATCTCGGCGACCGAGAAGTCGGTGTCGCCCTCGAGGTAGCGCTCCATGAGGACGTCGTCCGCCTCGGCCACGCGCTCGATGAGCTTCTCGCGGTACTCGGCGGCACGGTCCTGCAGGTCGGCCGGGATCTCTTCGATCTCGTACTTCGCGCCCATCGCGACGTCACCCTTGGCGTCGCCGCGCCAGGTGAGTGCACGCATCTGGACGAGGTCGACGACACCTTCGAACGAGCTCTCGGAACCGATCGGCAGCTGGAGCACGAGGGGCTCCGCGCCGAGGCGGTTCACGATGGTGTCGACGGTGTAGTAGAAGTCGGCGCCCAGCTTGTCCATCTTGTTGACGAAGCAGATGCGCGGGACGTCGTACTTGTCGGCCTGACGCCAGACGGTCTCGGACTGGGGCTCGACGCCCTCCTTGCCGTCGAAGACGGCGACCGCACCGTCGAGGACGCGGAGCGAGCGCTCCACCTCGACCGTGAAGTCCACGTGACCGGGGGTGTCGATGATGTTGATCTGGTTGTTGTCCCAGAAGCAGGTCGTCGCGGCCGACGTGATCGTGATGCCGCGCTCCTGCTCCTGCGCCATCCAGTCCATCGTGGCAGCGCCGTCGTGGACCTCACCGATCTTGTGCGTGATGCCCGTGTAGAACAGGATGCGCTCGGTCGTCGTGGTCTTGCCGGCATCGATGTGCGCCATGATGCCGATGTTGCGGACCTTGTTCAGGTCGGTGAGCACGTCCTGTGCCACAGGGTTCCTCCGGAAGAGTTGTAGGAGATTGGTGGTCGGCCGGGCGCCGGGGGTTTTGCCCGTCGGCGCCCGGACCGATCAGCCAGCAGAGCCGGGACTACCAGCGGTAGTGGGCGAAGGCCTTGTTCGACTCGGCCATCTTGTGCGTGTCCTCGCGGCGCTTGACCGCGGCACCGAGACCGTTCGACGCGTCGAGGATCTCGTTCATGAGACGCTCGGTCATCGTCTTCTCGCGACGGGCCTTGGCGTACGAGGTGAGCCAACGGAGCGCGAGGGTGTTCGCGCGGTGCGGCTTGACCTCGACCGGGACCTGGTAGGTCGAGCCACCGACGCGGCGGCTGCGGACCTCGAGGGTCGGACGGACGTTGTCGAGCGCCTTCTTCAGCGTCACGACGGCGTCCTGCTGGTTCTTGGCGGAAACGCCCTCGAGTGCACCGTAGACGATGCGCTCGGCGAGGCCCTTCTTGCCGTCGAGCAGGATCTTGTTGACGAGCTGGCTGACGATCGGCGCACCGTAGACCGGGTCGGCGACGACGGGACGCTTGGGGGCGGGACCCTTACGAGGCATCTAACTCAACCCTTCTTCGCGCCGTAGCGGCTACGAGCCTGCTTACGGTTCTTGACTGCCTGGGTGTCCAGGGCGCCACGGATGATCTTGTACCGCACACCCGGGAGGTCCTTCACACGACCGCCACGGACGAGCACCATCGAGTGCTCCTGGAGGTTGTGGCCCTCACCGGGGATGTAGGCCGTGACCTCGGTGCCGTTCGAGAGCTTGACACGAGCGACCTTGCGCAGTGCCGAGTTCGGCTTCTTGGGGGTGGTGGTGTAGACGCGGGTGCACACACCACGCTGCTGGGGGTTCGCCTTCAGGGCGGGCGCCTTGGTCTTGGTGACCTTCGGCGTACGACCCTTGCGAACCAGCTGCTGAATAGTAGGCAACTGTTCTCCTGGTTCTTCGCTCGTGCTCTCTGGCCGGCGCGTTCCGCCGGCTTCCTCGTCCCACGCTGATCACCGCCGGACGGCGGGTGTTCGAGTGGGGGACGGAGTGGTCCGGCTGGGCGATCCCGCTCGCCGGACTTTTCGGGCGCGCCCGAGGGCGCACACCCGGTAGAGACTACCCGCGTAACGGGACGAAATCAATCCGGGTCACCCCGGGAACCGACACCGTCATGAGCCGGTGTCGGAGGACCCGTTGCCCACCGCCGAGCGGAACGTGGCACCGTCGCTCGAGAAGCCGGTGACGTACCCGCTCGCGTTCACGTTGAGCGGCCCCGCGGACGCCGTTCCGGTGCCGGCCGCACCCGAGATGTCGGCCGTGTACTTCGCCCGTCCGAACGTCGTCGTCGTGATCAACCAGCCGTTCGTCGTCCAGTTGCCGACCCGGACCGTCGGCCGCGTCTCGAGTGTCCACTTCTGGTTCGAGTACGTGTACGCCGGGTTCTGCCCGTACGCGTAGAAGCTGCAGCCGGCGGGGGCGGCGTCGGTGGAGGCGATGCAGCCGTCCACCCAGTCGTCCACCGCTCGCTCGGCGGCCTGCTGCCCCGCGGTGGTCAGGGTCGTGGTCATCTGCACCGGGCTCGAGGTCGACCGCCCGAACCCGCTGACGCTGGCCGATCCCCCACTGGCCGTGGTCCACTCGTCGCCGTCGAAGGCGACGTCGTAGGTCCCGGGCAGCGCGCGGAGGCTCACCGTGCCGTCCTTCGCGGTCTTCACGTTGCTGCCGGCGACGGTGACCGCAGCACCGGACGGCCCTCGCACCGCGACGTCGACCGTGCCGAGTTCGGGGGCCTGCAGCTCCCAGATCGGGAACACGCCCCAGTCCGTCCCGGTCTTGTCGAGCGTGAAGGTCGCGGCGACGTCCTGCCCGCCCTGGCGCAGGTACGCGCGGACCGTGGCGGTGTCGCCCTCCGTCCGCGTCGCGGCGACCCGGTAGCCGGTGACCTTGTCCGATGCCTTCGCGTAGGCGGCTTCGCCGAGGAGCACGTCGGTCTTCTCGCGATCGATGCCCGCGTCGTCGAGGGCGTCGGCCACGCGTCCGGCCGTCAGGTCGTCGAGGAACGCCCGCACCGGGCGGTCAGCGGAATGCGTGGACGAGCCGATCAGGGAGCCGGCGATGCCGCCGACCAGGAGCAGCGAGAGCACCACGACGCCGGCGACGATCCCGGCGACTTGTCCACGGCGGAGCTTCCGACGAGGGCGCGCCCGCCGCGCGCCGAACTGCGCGCCGCCCCGCGGGTCCAGCGGGGTGCCGAGCGGCGCGTCCTGCGTCCCGCGGATCGTGGCGACGGGCGGCACCGAGCCCCAGCCGTGCTGGTCCGGATCCGCCGTCTGCTCGTCGCTCATCGTTCCCCCGTTGCGTGTCCGCGTACCCCGCGAGACTACCGCGCCGAGTGGTCCTCGCCCGCGACGGTGGACTCCGTCCGGGTGCCAGCCCCGTCGGTCGCGGTGCCGGTCCGCGCCTGGTGCCGGGCCATCGAGATCCCGCCGAGCACCGACAGGAGCGCCACCACGACGGACCCGACCACGAACGGCCCGAGGGCGTACCCCGCGGGGAAGACGAGGAGCTCCGTCGCGTCCGAGCGGACGAGCGCGTAGCCCACGGCTCCGACGCCGAGCATGACCAGGTAGACCGTCGCTGCGGCCACCAGGGCCGTCACGCCGGGGTTGCCGTCACGCGCACCCGCCGCGGTCGCGAGGAAGACCACCACCGCGGCGCCGACCACCATCGCGGGCCCGAGGTACGGGGTGGCGTCGGGCTGCGAGATGACCTCGACGTCGGCGAGCAGGGCTTCGAAGCCCGTGACGGCGATCACGAGCGCGATGAAGAGGACGGACGTCATCGTCGCGATCAACCACCGGGACATGCGCCGATCGTATCGCCGACCGGCTGGTCAGCGAGCGGGTTCGGCGTGGCCAGTGTCGTCCGCGTGCTCGCGACGGCCCGCCCGGTCGGACTGCTCGTGCGCGGCGGCGACCAGGGCGAGCGCGATCGTCGCCGTGATGATCGGGACGGTCTCGGTCATGGGGGCGGGCGCCTCCGGCACCGCGGCGGGTGCCGCATCCGGCATCGTCGCGTCCGTCTCGTCCGTCGCGTCCGTCGGGTCGTCGGACTGGAGGCCCGTGGCGGCGTCCGCCTCGGCGGTGGCCTCCGGCTCGTGGTCGCGCAGCGCCGGGCCGATCACCGGCAGGACCCCGGTGGTCGCGGCCGGCTCAGCGTGCAGGACCGCCGGCTCGGAGGACACGGATCCGTCGCGCTTCGCCGCGCGACGCGCTCGGCCCATCCTCACCAGGACGACGACGGCGACGATCGCCCAGATCCCGTTGACGATCGTCGAGGGGACGGCGTGGTGCGCGGCGACGTTGATCGCTACCGCGAGGCCGCCGACCAAGTTGAGCAGCTGGTAGAGCGGACCGTTCGGGATCTTGCCGGTGGAGAACAAGATGTAACCCGCTAGAACGGTTACGGCACCGAACCAACCGAGGAATTCCACGATTCCGACCAACACGCGCGACTCCGGGCACGACGAGGAACGGCCGATTCGAGCCGACCGTTCGAGAGGGGATGAGCAGCCGCGATCACGGCGTCTGGTGCATCGTAATCACAACGACGGGTGTCGCGGAAGTGGGGTCGGCGTGGCGTGGCCGGCCCCGGTCAGTGGGGGCGGGTTCAACCCTTCGCGGCGGTGTCCGACCCGGCGGTAAGGACGTACACGTAGCCACCGAACGTCCACGTCGTCGCAGCCGCCGCGGCAGGGTCGGTGGAGTCCTGCGAGACGGAGGAGGACACCGTGGTGACGAGGAAGAGCCGAGCGCCGTCCTGCATGCCCCCGACGAAGGACAGGGCCTGGTCGAACGACCCGTCGACCGACACCGAGACGGGGATGGCCGAGAAGTTGGCGGCCGAGATCGCGGGATCCGTCAGCGGTGCCGTCGCTCCGTCGGCCGCACCGGTGGTCGGTTCGGCGGTCGCGCCATCGGTGGCTTCGGCCGCCGCGTCGGTCGCGGCGGCGGGCGCGGTGTAGGCAACGGCGTCCGAGGTCGTGATCGCCGACACCTTCACGCCAGCCTTCGCGGCCACGCTGTCGACCGCGCCGTAGAACGACGACATGCTCGCGCTCGAGGGCACCGAGGCGGTGAGTGCGGCGAGCTCCGCCTTGAGCTTCGGGAGGGACTCCGCCCGGTCCTTGAGCCGTGCGAGCTCCTCCGCCGTCGTCCGGTTCGTCGCGTCCACCGTCACCTGGTCGGTGCGGTCACTCGCGGCCTGTGCGAGATGTGGCTGCACACCGAGGAAGAACCCCGCGAGCGCCACCACGACCATCGCCACGACGGCGAGGAGCATGTTGAGTCGGTTGCGGGTCATCTCACTCGCCCTTGTCCTGGTACTTGCCGTCGAAGGCGGCCTGGTCGACGTGGATCGTCATGTTCACGGTGTAGGTACCGGTCGTCGGGTCGAGCGTGACCGAGTTCGCGGTCGCGTCGACGAAGCCCTTGAGCCCCTTGACGGCATCGAGCCACGACGGAACGGACGGCAGCGTCGGACTCTGCGCGTCAATGGTCAGGGTCGCGACACGCTGCCCCTGGAGCGGGGTGTCGGCCTGCGCGTAGGTCTCCAGCGGCGTGGCGGAGTCGATCGCGACGCCGGTGATCTCGACGCCCGCGGGGAGCGACGCCTTCAGCGAAGCGAGGTACGGCTGCCAGGCGATCTCCGTGGCCCCACCGACCGACTGCGCGGCTTCTCGCAGCGCGGTACCGGCCTCCGTGTCCCGGACCTCGCGGTAGTTCGCCTGCTGCTGCAGGAGCGACAGGGTCTCCTCCTGCGCGTGGGTCAGGTCGTCGTGGGCCTGGCTGGACAGGAGGCTGGCGCCGGCGGTCGCGATCCCGACCACGATCGCCACGAGGACGACGCCGGCCCACATCCGACGGACGACACGGCGACTGCGTCGGTCGGCGAGGACCTCGGTGGGCAGGAGGTCGACGCTGGGGCGGCCGCCGACGACGATCTCGTTGGGGGCGGTGCGACGCTGGCGCTTGACGCGCTCGGCAGTCTCGGCGGCGACACGCAGGGCGGGGTCGGGCGCCGCTCCTCGGCGGCGACTCCGTCCAGCACGCGAGGGCTTCGACCTGGTCGTCTGGCTCATGCTGCCTTCCCTCCCGCGGCGAGTCCCCATGCGACCGCGATGGAAGCCCCGTGTGCGTGCAGGTCTTCGACCCGGATGGACTTCGCGAGCGCGACGTTGGCGAACGGTGCCCCGAACCGGACGGGCGTCCGGGTGAACTCCGAGAGCGCTGCGGCGAAGCCGGGCAACGCAGCTGCACCACCGCAGAGCAGGATCTCGCCGACGGGTTCGGCGGGGTGTGTGTTGACGAAGTAGTTGACGGTGTTGCGGAGGCTGGAGAGCAGTTCGCCCATCGTCTCGCGGACCGCCGCCACCGCGAGCGCGTCGTCGCCCGTCCGAGCCCGCTCCGGATCCATGCCGAGGTGGCGTTTGACAGCTTCGGCCGCTCCCTCGTCGATCGTCAGCCGGCCGGCGAGGAGTCGCGTGATGTCGTCACCGCCGGTCGGCACGATGCGGACGAACTTCGGGACGCCGTCGGTGACGATGACGACGGTCGTCGTGTTGCCGCCGCACTCGACGATGGCGACCGTGCCAGACCGGTTCGCCGGTGCCAGCACGCGTGCCAGGGCGAACGGGATGAGGTCGACGCCGACCGGCTTGAGGCCCGCGTTCTGCACCGCACGGATGTTGGCGAGCACGGCGTCCTTCACCGCGGCGACGAGGAGACCGCTCACGGTGGGGCCGTTCTCCCCCGTCTCCTCACTCGTCGGGTAGAAGTCGAGGATGGCGTCGCCCACGGGCACCGGGAGCATGTCCTGCACCTGGAAGGGCAACGATTCGCGGATCTGCGCGATGGGGGCCTTCGGGACCGTGAGGTCGCGCGACAGCACCCGCTGGTTGCCCATGCCGAGCACGACGTCCTTCGAACGGAAGCGCCCGAGCGACCAGAGCTGTCGGAGCGCACCCGCGACGGTGTTCGGCTCGAGCACCTCCCCCTGCTTCGTCGCGCCCGGGGGCACGGGGACCTCCGCGAACCGCAGGATCGTCGGCCTCGGCTTGTCGGCGTCCTGGACCTCGACAGCACGGATCGCGGCGGCGCCGATGTCGACGCCCACGATGCTCTTCGACATGGGTGGTCCTTCCGTGACCGTCTTCGGGTCGGTCTGGTGGGTCAGCGCGCGACGAGGCGTCAGGCGAGTCCGAGGAGGCGCAGGTAGCCGTCCCAGGCGGGGGCACCGACGGCGATGCCGAGCCAGGCACCTGCGAGCATCCAGGGGCCGAACGGGATCCCGCTGCGACGGCCCGCCCGGCGCACGACCAGGAGGACGACTGCGAAGGTACCTCCGAGCAGGAACGCCGCGAAAGAACCCACTGCGAGGGGTCCCCATCCGAGGTACGCGAGCACGAGGCCGAGCACGGCGGCGAGCTTGACGTCCCCGAGCCCCATCCCGCCGGGCACGGCCAGCGCGAGCGCGAGGTAGGTGCCACCGAGGACGACCAGGCCGATGAGCCCCCGGAGCGCGGCACCCCAGTCGCCGGACACCGCCGACGCCGCCAGCAGGAGCACGGGCAACACGATGTAGGCCGGCAGCACGATCCGGTTCGGCAACGTGTGGGTGTCGAGGTCGATGAGCGTCAACGAGATGCTGATCGCCATCAGGTACAGGAGTGCGACGAGCAGGATCGCAGCGCGGATTGTTCCGGGGACGCCGTCCGGTGCAGCCAGCGTCGACCACGATGCGAGTACCGAGAGCAGGGTCACCGCGACGAAGAGGAGGCCCGTGGCGGCTTCGACGAGCGGGTACCGGACCGAGATGGGCGCCCCACAGTCGCGACACCGTGCACGCAGGACGAGCCAGGAGACCACGGGCACGTTGTCGCGGCGACGGATCTCGTGGCCGCACCCGGGGCAGGAGCTGGCCGGCACGACGACGGACATGCCCGCGGGCACCCGGTGGACGACGACGTTCAGGAACGACCCGATCGCGAGGCCGAGCACACCGACCAGCACGGCGACGAGGGGCGCCACAGCGGCGAAGGGAGTCACGGTCACTTCCCCGTCGGGGTGCCGTCGGCGCGGAATGCCGTGGCCGACTCGGTCTCGGTCGTCACGCCGTACGTCGTCGACACGGGCTGTAGGAACTTCGGCGGGGCCGAGGTCTTCAGCCTGGTGTCGTACGCGTACGCCTTCGCGTAGCCGGTGAGGTACGAACCGTACGAGGTCCGCACCGACCCACGGAACTGCTGCGCGATCGAACCGTAGATCGTCAGGACCCCGAGGTTCGACCCGAACGCGCTGTTCTGCACGTTGAAGGTGCCGAGGTTGCTCGCGATGGCGGCATCGATCTCGATGTTCCGGGTCGGGGCGAGGTTGGTGGACGAACCCGACGAAGGGGAGCACGTGCTGCCCGTCCCGGAGGAGCACGAAATGGGGTTGTAGACGGACACTGCTCGCTGCCCCACGAGGCCGAGCATGTCGTCCGAGCTACGCCCGTTCTGGTAGACGATGCTCCCGGTCACGTAGACGAAATTCTCAGCGGCCAGGGTCATCTGCCCTCCGAACGAACCCGACACGAAGGCGTCGCCGTTCCGGCATCCGTAGTACCCGGAGTCACCGAGGCTGCCGGTGAACTCGTTGCTCTTCGGGTAGCCGAGTCCGTTCCCGTAGTCAGAGGTGGTCTTGCCGCTGGCGTCCTTCACGTTCTGCTGGCAGTAGACCGGCGAACCGGCGTTCACGGTCCCGTTCACGGTTCCGCCCGGGGGCGGTGTCGTGTTGGGCGCCCAGTAGTTGGGGTCTCCGCTTGCGCTCGGGACCGTCTGCACGAAGACCAGGTTCGACGGCAGGGTCGGGATGACCGCTCCCGCACCGGTCAGCGCCGAGACCGATCCGCAGAGTGCGTCGTTCGTGCTGCCGCTGGTGATCGTGCCGTTCGCGGCCCCGGAGAGCTGTGTCTTCTTCGTCCACGGTGAGACGACGCGCATCTTGCCACCGGACAGGAAGGTGATCGACGTCGGCCCGGTGTAGATGCAGCCGGGCTTCGCGACCTTGTCGGAGATGTCCGTCCGTGCCTCCTGCTTCATGTTTGCGTTCGTGCTCGGCATCGGGAGGGTGCCCCTGTTCTTAATCCGACCGCCGTTGAACTTCGTCGAGGTCCGGCACGACGAGTCGACCTTCGTCTCCTTGCTCGTGTAGAAGAAGTCGTCTGCTCCGGTGTCGTACACGGCCTGGTTGAACGTCGCACCGCAGGCGGTGATGACGTCGTTCGTCCGGACGGGGCCGTCGAGCGTGTCACCCGCTCCGAACTGCACCGCGTCGCAGCTGGTGTAGTAGTTCCAGTTTCTGTCGTTGCGGTGCGCGGAGGTACACCGCGTCGTCGTCGCAGCGCCAGTCGCCGTCGTGGTGGTCTCACCGGTGAGGGCGGGGTCCTGCGACTCGTAGTTCGTGAACCAGAGGTAGTTCACGAAGCCGTCACCGCGCAGGTCGACGACGAGCGTCCGGGTCGCGTCGCCCGCCTTGCCGGTGACACGGAGACGGACCTTGCCGGTGTTCGCGTAGGCGGAGTTGTCGACCTCGTACCGGTAGAACTGATCGGTGCTCCCCACGACCGGCGCCCAGGTCCCGCCCACGGTCGTTCCGAAGGCCTTGTTCACGGTGTCCGTGGAGTACGTGCTCTCGCCCGAGAACGGGGTCCGCACCCCGTACCTCACGTACGCGTTGTCCGCCGCGAGACGTCCCTGGTAGTCCGACAGGCCGGCGTACGCCGCAGCCATCGCCTTGTTGTAGTCGTCGTCGTTCGACGCCTTCGTCGCGCCGCTCGTCGCGGTCGCGACCACCAGCGAGAGCACGATCATGAGCACCGCGCCGAGGCCGATGACCGCGGCGAGCGCCACGCCACGTTCGTCGTCACGGCTGCGGAGGGCACGGACAAGTCGGATGAGCATCATGACTCCGTCGCTGCGCCGTAGTCGAGGTTGCGCAGGTTGATGTTCGCTTGGAAGGTGGTGTCGTTCGCGGTCGTCCCCGTCACGGATCCGACCGTGAGGGCCACGTCGACCGATCGGATCGAGTCGAGGGTTGCGGCTGTCGGGGTGACGACGCCACCGGCGGCGTTCCGGTAGCTGAACAGCGGGCTGGTGCCGGCGCTCGTCCGGATGACGTCGGCCAGCACGATGGTCTTCGTCGTGCCGGTGAACGCGCAGTACCCGTTCGCCGGGCAGTCGCCGCGCTGGAGCTGCATGCGGAGCTTCGTGCCCTGCGTGTCGATCGTGACCTTGGTGAGCCCAGCCCGGGACGTGGAGAGGTCGACGCCGGAGTAGAACCGCATGCTCGTCGCCGTCGCACTCTCGAACGCCGCCAGGTTCGTCGTCTTCGTCAGCTGCACGCGGGACGCTTCACGCAGGTACCGGCTCACCTGCGTCATGGAGGTCGTGCCCTGCCGCGTGCTGTCGTTGACCGACGACACCGTCCGCTGGGCCTTGATCATCGAGACGAAGAAGCTCCCGACCAACGTGAGCAGCAGTGACGTGACGAGCATCGCCACGAGGAGCTCGACGAGCGTGATGCCCCGTTGCTCCGAGTGGAGACGACGGATGATCGCCCGCATCAGCTGACCGGCCTGGGATCGACCATCACGGCACCACTCCGGACGGCGCCGTTCGTGACCATCGCGGCGTTCTCGTTCGTGAGGGCGAGGGCGTTCGTGGTGGATCCGGCCGTGTCCCCGGAGTAGATCTTCCAGGTCCCCCACGGCAACGCGATCGACGCAGTGCCCGCTGCGAGCTTCGGGAACTGCAGGGTCATCCCTGCGGCACAGCCCGGGTCGCCGTTCACGGGCGTCGTCGTCTTCGCGGTCAGGAACTTGCCCGCCGTCAGACCCGAGAGCTTGACCGCCCCCATCTGCACGGTGATCGTCGCCTTGTTGTTCAAGGGCTCCGAGGGTGTCCCGACCTTCGACTTCGCATTCGGGGTCGTCCAGGACCCCGGCTCCGGGCTGAGACAGGTCGACGACGAGGTACCCGACGCGTCGACGACGTACGACCCGGCGACCACCCGGTAGCTCCCGTACGGGAACAGCGACGCCGACCCGGCGGTGTTCGTCAGTTGGGTGGTGCCGGAGGTCGGGTTGATGAGCGTCGTCGGCATGTTGGTGGGGAGCATCGCGCCCACGTCCGGGGTGGACGTGTACGTGAACGTGTACCTCGCTGCCACGTCGAAGCTGAACGCCGCAGCCCCGGAGGCGCCCGCAGCGACGGTGATCGTCTGCGATGACGGGCTGACCTGCTGGCTCGAGTCGACGTAGCCGCTCCGAGCGATCTTCACCGAATACGTGCCCGGAGCGACTCCGGAGACGTAGGTGCACCCCTCGTCATCGGTCGCGGGCATGGTGACCCCGTCCGGGCCGGTGACCGTCGGGATGATCCCGGAAACCCCGACGCCGTTCGCGTTCGTGACCCCGATCAGGATCGAACCCGTGCTGTCCGAGTTGATGTTCGTCAACGGAGCGATGGCGCTCGACATCGTGACCTGCTGCGAGCCGGACGACGATGCACTCGTCTTCCAGCTGACCGTGACGGTGACGGCTTTGTAGGACAGCACGCCTTCGCCGGTGCCGCAGGCCGTCGCGCTTCCCGAGGACCGGGTCCACGACACCTTGCGCGTGAGGGCGAAGGTCTGGTTACCGACCTTCGGCGAATCGGTACCGCTCTTGATGTCGAAGATGCTCGGGAGGTCGCGGAGGCCGTCGATGTCCTCCATCGCGATCGTCGACGCGACCTCCCGGGCACGGGTGTCCTTCGAGAGCACGAGAGAAGCGGTGATGCCGGCGGCGATGCCGGCGGCGATCAGAGCGAAGATCGTCATGGCGACCATCACCTCGACGATCGTGAAGCCGGCCTCGTTCTCACGGGCGGAACGCAGTCGCTCGGCGATGCGCGAGATCATGGCGTCCCTCTCCATTGGCGAACCGGTGAGAACGTGAGTGTGGGCACCACGGTGTGTGCCCACACCACACCTGCTCAGGAGGCGCAGGCTCCGGAAGCGACACCAGTCGTGTCGGTGGCGTTGAAGATCTTGGTGTCGGCAGTCGTGCTCACCGCCTGTACACAGAATCCGTTTGTCGTCTTCGTGTAGCTGAGTGTCTTCGTGCTGGCACCCTTGGTCGAACCGGCGCTGGCGTACTCTCCAGCGGTCAGCTGAGCCTGGGTGAGCGTTGCCGGGAACGAACCGTCGCCCTGGGAAGCGACGCTCACGATTGCAGTCTTGACGTTGGCAAGATCCGACTTGACGGCCGAGTCCTTGGCGTTGTTCTGGACACCGATGTACACCGGGATGGCGATCGCGGCGAGGATGCCGATGATGATGACGACGACGAGGAGCTCGATGAGCGTGAAGCCCTTCTCGCCGTCCTTCAGGAGACCCTTGCGGCGAGCGTCGAGCTTGCCCATGAGAGCGAAGTACATGGTTGTTTCCATTCTGCAGGGAATGTCGGGGATGATTTCGGGGCTTGCTCGGCCGCCGGATGTCAGCGTATTCGGAGCGCATCGGGGGGCCAATCCCGAGAACGGGGGCCATTCCAGACGCAAAACACCCCCAGTGCGGGGGATGCTCGAAATCGGCATTGCCCCCACACGGGGGTGGAATGGCTACGAAGCGTTCTGCACCACGTTCGTGATCTGGAAGATCGGCATGTAGAGCGCGATGATCATCCCGCCCACCACCACGCCCAGGAACGCGATGAGCAGCGGCTCGATCAGCGAGGTCAGGGCATCCGTGGTGGCCTCGACCTCGGCGTCGTAGAACACCGCGATCTTCTCGAGCATGATCTCGAGCGATCCGGCGTCTTCCCCAACCGCGACCATTTGCGTCACCATTGCCGGAAACACCGGTTGCGCGGCGAGCGGGACGGCGATCGATTCGCCTTTCCGAACAGCCTCGGCAACATTGTCGAGCGCACGCTTCACGACGAAGTTATTCGACACTTCCCCGACGATCCGCAATGCCTGCAGAATGGGAACACCCGCGCCGATCATGTTCGAGAAGTTGCGCGCGAACCGAGCGATGACGATCTTCTTCTGCAGCGGGCCGAAGACCGGCAGTTTCAAGGTGATCGGATCGATGAACGCCCGGACGCGTTCGGTGTTCTTGTTCGCCCGCCACCAGAGCCACGCCAGCACGACGACGATCGCGAGCGGGATCGCGACGTACCGCATGGCGTGCGAGAGGGAGACGAGGATCTGCGTCGGCAGCGGGAGCGTTCCGCCGAGCGACGAGAACATGTCCTGGAAGATCGGGACGATGAAGATGAGCATGATCACGACGGCGGCGAGTGACATGCACAGCACGACCACCGGGTAGGTCATCGCCGACTTGATCGTCGAGCGGAGCTTGTGCTCCTTCTCGAAGTTCGTCGCGATGGAGTCCATGGCCTGGTCGAGGAACCCGCCGGTCTCCCCCGCACGGATCATGTTGATCATGATCGGCGGGAAGTCGACCGGGTACTTCGCGACGGCGTCGGAGAACGAGACGCCGCGCTCCACGTCGTCGCGGACCTTGCCGAGGATGTCCTTGAGCTTCTTGTTCTCGGTCTGGTCGGACAGGATCGTGAGGGTCCGCAGGAGCGAGAGCCCCGAGGTGAGCATCGTCGAGGCCTGCCGCGACATGATCGCGAGGTCCTTGAGCCCGACGCCCTTCTCGAACCCGGGGATCTTGATCTCGGTCTGCAGCCCGGTGCCGGCCTTCGCCTCGGTGATCGCGATCGGGGAGACGCCCATCCCCCGGAGACGCTGGACGACGGCCCCTTCGGACGCGGCGTCGAGGCGGCCCTTCACGAGCTTGCCGGCGCCGTCACGCCCGCGGTAGTCGAACGCGAGTGACATCAGTAGCCTCCGGAGAACTTGTCGCCGAAGTCGATGCCGCTGGCGGCGATCGCGGCGGCCGAGGAGTCGGACGGGGACTCGACGCGCTGGACGAGCCGGTCGAAGCCCTCTTCGTCGTGCACCTTCTCCATCGCGGCCTTGCGCGAGATGGTGCCGACGTTGACCAGTTCGGCGAGGTTCTGGTCCATGGTGTGCATGCCGAGGTCACGGCCGGCCTGCATGGCAGAGGTGATCTGGTACGTCTTGCCCTCGCGGATGAGGTTGCCGATGGCCGGGGTGATCGTCATGATCTCGGTGGCGACGACCCGGCCGACGCCGTTGGCCTTCGGGACGAGGGTCTGGCAGACGACACCCTGCAGGGTGGCCGCGAGCTGGGTGCGGATCTGTCCCTGCTGGTGCGGCGGGAAGACGTCGATGACGCGGTCGATCGTGCCGGGTGCGCTCTGCGTGTGCAGGGTGGCGAACACCAGGTGGCCGGTCTCGGCAGCGGTGAGCGCGACGGAGATGGTCTCGAGGTCGCGGAGCTCACCGATCAGGATGACGTCGGGGTCCTGCCGCAGCACGTGCTTGAGCGCGGAGGCGAAGGAGCGGGTGTCGGCGCCGACCTCGCGCTGGTTGATGATCGACCGCTTGTGGTCGTGCATGAACTCGATCGGGTCCTCGACCGTCACGATGTGGTCAGCACGGCTCTCGTTGACCAGGTCGATGAGCGCGGCGAGGGTGGTCGACTTGCCCGAGCCGGTCGGGCCGGTGACGAGGACCAGGCCACGGGGCAGGCCGGCGAAGTCACCGACGTGCGCGGGGATGCCGAGCTGCTTGAGCGTCTTGATCCTGGTGGGGATGATGCGGAACGCCGCGCCCCAGTTGCCGCGCTGCTGGTAGTAGTTCACACGGAAGCGGTACTCCGGCGACAGCGAGTACGCGAAGTCGAGCTCCTGGTCGTGGTCGAACTGCCCGGCCTGTTCGACGGACAGCAGCGTCTTGAGTGCCGCGATGACCTTGCCACGCGACCACGCGCCTCCGGGCACGGCCGGCCGGAGCGAGCCGTCGACGCGGACGGTGGGCGGGGCGTCGGCCGTGACGTGCAGGTCGGAGGCCCCCTGGTAGACGACCTGCGCCAGTGCGGTGATGAGGTCGGGGTCGGCGACTTCACGCGCGTGCCGGGCGAAGTCGATGTCACCAGCCGACGCAGCGGCGGGGGCGGGAACCGGAGCCGGTGCCGCCGGTGCGGCGTGGTGGGCGCCGCTGTACGCCATGGCCGGCAGCTGCTGGGTCGTCGGCTCGGCGTACCCGTAGGTGGCGGTCGACGACGGCACCGCGGCGGGCGGCGTCGCCGGAGCGGTGGCGGACTGCGCCACGGGCGCAGCGACCGGACCACCCACGGGCCCGGTGACCGAGCTGGCCACGGGCGTGCCGGTGGGCGCGGGCCACAGCGCCGAGTCGTCCGTCAGGTCGTAGACCTGCTCCGGCGGGGCGGCAGCGGCCGCGGCCAGACGCGCGGCACGGCGGGAGCCGACCTCGGCGCCGGGGGTGCCGGGGTGCCATCCGGCGACGGGCTCGTCGCCGGGCATGGTGATGTCGTACACGGAGTCGGTCATCTGCTCGTCCTGTTCCCCGGTCACGCGACGACGCGCAGGATCTCGTCGACGCTCGTCATGCCGAGCTTGACCTTCTCGAAGCCGTCCTGGCGGAGCGTGAGCATGCCCTGCTGCTGGGCGACGCGACTGATCTCCGCGCTCGAGGCGCGACCGACGGCGAGCCGCTCGATCTCCTCGGTCACGGTCATGACCTCATGCAGCGCGATGCGCCCGCGGTACCCCGTGTTGGAGCACACCGCGCAGCCGACCGGGGCGAAGAACGCGGGCATCTCGTCGCCGGGGGCCAGGAACCCGAGCGCCTGGAGCTGCTCGATCTCGTACACGGCTGGCGCCTTGCACCGGTCGCACAGCCGGCGTGCGAGTCGCTGGGCGACGACGGAGTCGAGGGCGGATCCGACCAGGAACGGCTCGATGTCCATCTCGGTCAGGCGGGTCACGGCCGACGGCGCGTCGTTGGTGTGCAGGGTCGAGAGCACGAGGTGCCCGGTGAGCGACGCCTCGATCGCGATCTGGGCGGTCTCGTGGTCGCGGATCTCGCCGAGCAGCACGACGTCGGGGTCGGACCGGAGGATCGAGCGGAGCGCGGACGCGAACGTCAGGCCGGCCTTCGGGTTGACCTGCACCTGGTTGATGCCGGCCATCCGGTACTCGACCGGGTCCTCCACCGTGATGACGTTGATCTCGGGCTTCGCCACGGCGTTGAGGGTCGTGTACAGCGTCGTTGACTTGCCCGAACCGGTGGGACCGGTGACCAGGATCATGCCGTACGGCTTCGAGTAGGACCGCTGGTACGCCTGGAAGTTCTGCTCGAGGAGGTTGAGGTCCTTGAGGGTCAGCGAGGTGTTCGTGTTGTCGAGGATCCGCATGACGACCTTCTCGCCCCACACGGTGGGCAGCGTCGCGACGCGGAGGTCGATCTGCCGGCCGCCGTGCCGCACCGACATGCGGCCGTCCTGCGGCTTGCGACGTTCGGCGATGTCGATGTCGCTCATGATCTTCAGACGGCTGATCACACCGTTCTGGATGTTCTTCGGCGCCGGCGCCATCTCGTGCAGCACGCCGTCGATGCGGTACCGGATCCGGACCTCGTGCTCGCCCGGCTCGATGTGGATGTCGGATGCGTGGTCCTGGATGGCCTGCGACACGAGCAGGTTCACGAAGCGGACGATCGGGACGTCGTCGAGGGCACCGTCGGCGATGTCGACCTGCGCATTCGAGGTCGTCGACGCTTCTTCTTCCAGCGACGACGTGAGGTCGTTCAGTTCGTCGTCGGCGCGCAGGTACCGGTCGAGGGCAGCGACGAGGTCGCGCTCCTCGACCTGCAGCGGCTTGATCGTGCGGCCCGAGGCGGTGCGGGCGTCGTCGATCGCGAGCACGTTCGTGGGGTTCACCATCGCGAGGATGAGGAGGTCGCCCTCGAACCCGACACCGAGCACGCCGTGGCGACGGCAGAGTGCGGCCGGCAGGATCGACACGGCGGTGCCGTCGACCGGGTAGTCGCTGAGCGGCACGGTGCGCGAGTTGTTCGACGCGGCCCGCGCCGTGATGAACTGGGCCTCGCTCACGACGCCCTGGTCGACCAGGCCCCGGATCGCGCGCTCGTCGAGGTCCTCGTCGCCCGTCATCGCATCGAGGTGCTCGATCGGAAGCGCGCCGTTCAGGATGAGGATCTCGGACAGGGTCGCCATGAGTCCCGTGCCTCCTTGGACTCGCGCACGGCGAGACGTCGTCGGGTGATGCACCACCAGGGATGTGGCGCCCGACCACGCTACTTCTGGCGCCCTCGCCGACCGCAGTCCCAGAAAGAGGGGGCGGAGGGGGTCTGGCTGCACCCAGAACTGGGGTCCACGACCCGTTCGGCCCCGGTCAGAGGGACAACGCGGCCGTGACGTGGACCTCGCCCCGGGCGAATCCAAGGCGCTCGTAGATCCGGGCCGCGCCGCTCGGGTTCTCGGTGTCGACGTCCAGCACCGCAGCCGACAGCCCGTCCGCTCGCATCGCCGCGAGTGCAGCGCCGAGCACGAGCGGCGCCAAGCCGCGACCACGCGCCGAACGGACGACCCCCACCCAGTGCACGGAGCCGAACGCCCGTCCGCGTGCGGCGAACCCGTCCGGATCGACCTCGACGACGGCGAACGCGAGCACGTTGCCCAGGGGATCGACCACGAGTCGGGACAGGTCGAGCCGACTCTTCGGTGCGGTGAGGAAGCCCCGCCAGTCGGACGCGACCATCGGCTGCGAGCCCCAGTGGTCGCGGAAGGCGTCGTTCTTGGCGGCTCGCATCGGCTCGATGTCGTCCGGGGCCGCTCGACGGAGGACCAGATCATCGGGGAACGCGGGCATGGGGAGGTCGTCGACGGCATGGTCGGCGAAGACGAGCTCCATCTCGACCCAGTGCCGGACCGGCCGGAACCCGAGCCGCTCGGCGAGGGCGAGGACGGGAGCACCGGAGCGGCCTCCGACGTCGAGGGTCGCGGGAAGGTCGATGTCGAGCGCGGCGAGCCGTTGCCGCGCTCGACCGACCTGCCAGGCGAGGAGCCGGCGCCCGACACCACGGCTCCGGTACCGGGGGTGGACGGCACCGCCGAGCACCGCCCGTGCCGCGGTGACCCGCGAAGGGACGTCGATGACGATGCCGTAGGCCTGCACACGTCCATCAGCATCGACGCCGACGACCGTGTCCTGATCGACGATGAGGCCTTCGGTGGACAACGAGCGGTCGAGGTCCGCTGTGGAGGGACGGGCACGAGGATCGTCGAGCGCGGCGGCAGCGACTGCGACCGCGTGCATGCCCACCAGGTCGTCACGCGACCCCGGGCGGAAGACGATGCCGCTCACGGGTGACGGCAGCTCGAGCTGGGTCGGGGCGGGGATCCGTTCGCGCAGCGTTGCCATCACCCCACCCTGCCATGCGGGTCGGACAGCGCGGCACCGCGGAATCCCTCTCGACGCACACCCCCACCCGGGCACATGATGAGTCATGGACATCACGAGCGTGACCGTGGGGTTGCCCGTCACCGACATCGAGGCGTCCTGCCTCTGGTACGGCGCGGTCTTCGAGCGCACCGAGCCGGACCTCGAGCCCGAGGACGGCGTCGCCGAGTACGAGGTCGGCGGCATCTGGATCCAGCTCTACGTCGACGAACAGGCCGAGGAGAACCCGGTCAGCGTCCGCTTCGGCGTCGACGACGTCGCCGCGCAGCACGCACGCATCGGCGCGCTCGGCATCGACATCGGCCCCGTCGAGTGCGTCGACGGGGCGGTCGACTGGTTCGACGTCCGCGACCCCGACGGCAACGTGCTGAGCCTGTTCTCGCTGGTCGACGAGACCGGTCGCGGTTCCGGCCGCGACAACGGCGCGGGCCGCGCGCTCTAGCCGCGACCCCACGGCGGACGGGAGGCCCGTGGCGGCCCCGCACCGCGCCTTCAGGCCGTCACCTGGTGACGACACGATGAAGGCCCCGCCTCCTTGCGGAGACGGGGCCTTCATGGGATCACATCAGGCTCAGTTGTACGTGCCCGGCGTGAAGTCGTCCGACGAGAAGCTGTCGAAGTCGACGAAGCTCAGGTCGGCGTCCGAGAACGACGAGTCGTCGGCGAAGATGCGGTTGGGGTACCGCTCCGCCTTCGCCTCTTCGGTCGCGTTCACGTCCACGTCACGGTACCGGCTGAGGCCCGTCCCGGCGGGGATGAGCTTACCGATGATGACGTTCTCCTTGAGGCCGACGAGGTGGTCCTGCTTGCCCTCCATGGCCGCCTGCGTGAGCACGCGGGTGGTCTCCTGGAAGGAAGCGGCGGACAGCCACGACTCGGTCGCGAGGGACGCCTTCGTGATGCCCATGACCTCCTGGCGAGCCGAGGCGGTCTTGCGACCCTCCTGCAGCGCCGCACGGTTCAGCGCGTTGTAGCGCGACCGGTCGACGAGCTCACCCGGCAGCAGGTCGGTGTCGCCGTGGTCGACGACGGTGACCTTGCGGAGCATCTGGCGGACGATGACCTCGATGTGCTTGTCGTGGATCGGCACACCCTGCGAGCCGTAGACGTCCTGCACACCGTTGACCAGGTGCTTCTGGACCTCTCGGACACCCTTGACCCGGAGGACTTCCTTCGGGTCGACGGTGCCGGCGATGAACTGCTCGCCGAGCTCGACGTGCTGGTTGTCCTCGATGAGGAGCGTCGCACGCTTGAGCACCGGGTAGATGAACGGCTCGTCGCCGTTGTCCGGCGTGAGGATGATCCGACGACCCTTGTCCGTGTCCTCGACCACGACGCGGCCGGGGGCCTCGGCGATCGGGGACGCGCCCTTGGGGGTACGCGCCTCGAAGAGCTCCGTGACACGCGGCAGACCCTGGGTGATGTCGTCGGCCGAGGCCGAACCACCCGTGTGGAAGGTACGCATCGTCAGCTGGGTACCGGGCTCACCGATGGACTGGGCGGCGATGATGCCGACCGCCTCGCCGATGTCGACGAGGTTGCCCGTGGCGAGCGAACGGCCGTAGCACTTCGCGCAGACACCGACGGCGGACTCGCAGGTCAGGACCGAGCGCACCTTGATGCTCTCGACACCGGCCGCGAGCAGCTTGTCGATCAGCACGTCACCGACGTCCTCACCGGCCTCTGCCACGACCGTGCCCTGTGCGTCCACGGCCTCGGTGGCCAGGGTGCGGGAGTACACGGTGTTCTCGACGCGCGGGTCGCGGACGAGCTTGCCGTCGGCGTCCACGGTCGCGATCGGCAGCTCGAGGCCACGCGTCGTGCCGCAGTCGTCCTCGCGGATGATGACGTCCTGCGACACGTCCACGAGACGACGGGTGAGGTACCCGGAGTCCGCGGTACGGAGCGCGGTGTCGGCAAGACCCTTACGAGCACCGTGGGTGGCGATGAAGTACTCCGCCACGGTCAGGCCCTCGCGGTACGAGTTGATGATCGGGCGGGCGATGATCTCGCCCTTCGGGTTGTTCACCAGACCACGCATACCGGCGATGTTGCGGACCTGGAGCCAGTTACCACGAGCACCGGACGACACCATGCGGTTGATGGTGTTGTCGACCGGGAAGTTGTCGCGCATCTCCTGCGCGATCTCGTTCGTGGCCTCGGTCCAGATCTTGATCAGGTCGGCGCGACGCTCGGAGTCGGTGATCAGGCCCTTGTCGAACTCGCCCTGCACCTTGGCGGCCTGGATCTCGTAGCCCGCGATGATCTCCTTCTTGCGAGGAGGCGTCACGACGTCCGACAGGGCGACGGTCACACCGGAGCGGGTGCCCCAGTAGAAGCCGGCGTCCTTGATCCGGTCCAGCGCAGCGGCCGTCTCGGTCTTGGAGTAGCGCTCGGCGAGGTCGTTGACGATCGCGGAGAGCACGCCCTTGTCCGTGACCTTCTGGACGAACGGGTAGTTCGCCGGCAGGGTCTCGTTGAAGAGCGCACGGCCCAGGGTCGTCTCGAGCAGCACGGTGTCGCCCTGCTCGTAGCCCTCGGGTGCTTCACCCTCGGCGAAGTGGACACCCGTCATGCGGATCTTCACCATCGCGTTGAGGTGCAGCGTGTGCTGGTCGTTCGCCAGGATCGCCTCGGCCACCGACGAGAACGCACGGCCCTCGCCCACGGCGCCCTCGCGGACGGTCGTGAGGTGGTGCAGACCGATGATCATGTCCTGTGCGGGCAGGGTCACCGGGCGGCCGTCGGACGGCTTCAGGATGTTGTTCGAGGCGAGCATCAGGATGCGGGCCTCGGCCTGGGCCTCGACCGACAGCGGCAGGTGCACGGCCATCTGGTCGCCGTCGAAGTCCGCGTTGAACGCAGCACACACGAGCGGGTGGAGCTGGATGGCCTTGCCCTCGACGAGCTGCGGCTCGAACGCCTGGATGCCCAGACGGTGCAGCGTCGGCGCACGGTTCAGCAGGACGGGGCGCTCGCGGATGATCTCCTCGAGCACGTCCCACACCTGCGGACGCGAACGCTCGACCATGCGCTTGGCCGACTTGATGTTCTGCGCGTGCGACAGGTCGATGAGGCGCTTGATGACGAACGGCTTGAAGAGCTCCAGCGCCATCTGCTTGGGCAGACCGCACTGGTGCAGCTTCAGCTGCGGGCCGACGATGATGACCGAACGGCCCGAGTAGTCGACACGCTTGCCGAGCAGGTTCTGGCGGAAACGACCCTGCTTGCCCTTGAGCATGTCGCTCAGGGACTTCAGCGCGCGGTTGCCGGTACCCGTGACCGGACGTCCACGACGACCGTTGTCGAACAGCGCGTCGACCGCTTCCTGCAGCATGCGCTTCTCGTTGTTCACGATGATCTCGGGGGCACCGAGGTCGAGCAGGCGGCGGAGACGGTTGTTGCGGTTGATCACACGACGGTAGAGGTCGTTGAGGTCCGACGTGGCGAAACGGCCACCGTCGAGCTGCACCATCGGGCGCAGCTCCGGCGGGATGACCGGCACGACGCCGAGCACCATCGCGGCCGGCGAGTTGCCGGTGGCGAGGAAGGAGCTGACGACGCGCAGACGCTTGATCGCGCGGATCTTCTTCTGGCCCTTGCCCTCGGCGATCTGCAGACGCAGTGCCTCGGCCTCGGCGGCCAGGTCGAACGCCTCGAGCCGGAGCTTGATCGCCTCGGCGCCCATGTAGGCGTCGAAGTAGATCCCGAACCGGTCCTGGAGCTCGTGGAAGACGGCGTCCTCGGGCTTGAGGTCGCCCACCTTGAGGTTGCGGAAGTCCTCCCACACACGCTCGAGACGGGTGATGTCCTCGTCGAACGACTTGCGGACCTGGGACATCTCCTTCTCGGCGGTGTCCTTGGTGCGGCGCTTGACGTCGGCCTTCGCACCCTCTTCCTCAAGGGCTGCGAGGTCGTCCTCGAGCTTCTTGAGGCGGTCGGCGATGATCGAGTCGCGCTGGCCCTCGAGGGTCTTGATCTCGAGACGCATCTCGTTCTCGAGACCCGGCATGTCCGCGTGACGGCCCTCTTCATCGATGTCGATGATCATGTACGCCGCGAAGTAGATGACCTTCTCGAGGTCCTTCGGCGCCATGTCGAGGAGGTACCCGAGGCGCGACGGGACGCCCTTGAAGTACCAGATGTGCGTGACGGGGGCAGCGAGCTCGATGTGGCCCATGCGCTCACGACGGACCGAGGACTTGGTGACCTCGACGCCGCAGCGCTCGCAGACGATGCCCTTGAACCGGACACGCTTGTACTTGCCGCAGGCGCACTCCCAGTCGCGGGAAGGACCGAAGATCTGCTCGCCGAACAGACCGTCCTTCTCGGGCTTCAGGGTGCGGTAGTTGATGGTCTCCGGCTTCTTGACCTCGCCGTACGACCACTGACGGATGTCCTCGGCGGTCGCGAGGCCGATCCGAATGGCGTCAAAGGAAGTTGCTTCGAGCAATGTTCTTCTCTCTTGCTGATTCAGGCTTCGATGTACGGGCGGGATCAGATGTCGTCGACAGAGGACGACTCGAACCGCGAGGAGATGTTGATGCCCAGCTCCTCCGCAGCGCGGAAGACCTCGTCATCGTTGTCGCGCAGGCTGACCGCCTGGCCGTCGGCCGAGAGGACCTCGACGTTCAGGCAGAGCGACTGCATCTCCTTCATGAGGACCTTGAAGGACTCGGGGATGCCGGGTTCCTGGATGTTCTCGCCCTTGACGATCGCCTCGTAGACCTTCACGCGGCCGAGGATGTCGTCGGACTTGATCGTCAGGAGCTCCTGGAGGGCGTAGGCGGCGCCGTACGCTTCGAGCGCCCACACCTCCATCTCACCGAATCGCTGTCCACCGAACTGCGCCTTACCACCCAGCGGCTGCTGCGTGATCATCGAGTACGGACCGGTCGAACGCGCGTGGATCTTGTCGTCGACCAGGTGGTGCAGCTTGAGGATGTACATGTAGCCGACCGAGACGGGCTCCGGGAACGGCTCGCCGGAGCGGCCGTCGAAGAGCTGCGCCTTGCCGGACGAGCCGATCAGGCGCTCGCCGTCGCGGTTCGGGAGGGTCGAGTCGAGGAGGCCCTCGATCTCACGCTCGTACGCACCGTCGAACACCGGGGTGGCGACCTTGGTGCCGGGCTCGGCGCTGTGCGCTGCCTCCGGCAGGTTCTCGGCCCAGTCCTGGATGCCCTCGACGTTCCAGCCCTGCTTGGCGAGCCACCCGAGGTGGATCTCGAGCACCTGGCCGAAGTTCATGCGGCCGGGGACGCCGAGCGGGTTGAGGACGATGTCGACGGGGGTGCCGTCGGCGAGGAACGGCATGTCCTCGACCGGGAGGATGGTCGAGATGACGCCCTTGTTGCCGTGACGACCGGCGAGCTTGTCACCCGCGGTGATCTTGCGCTTCTGGGCGATGTAGACGACCACGCGCTGGTTGACGCCCGAGCCGAGCTCGTCGTCGCCGTCCTGCGCGTCGAACACCTTGACGCCGATGATCGTGCCCTCTTCACCGTGGGGCACCTTGAGCGAGGTGTCGCGGACTTCGCGCGACTTCTCGTTGAAGATGGCACGGAGCAGACGCTCCTCGGCGCTCAGCTCGGTCTCGCCCTTCGGCGTGACCTTGCCGACGAGGATGTCGCCGGGGCGGACCTCGGCACCGATGCGGATGATGCCGCGCTCGTCGAGGTCGGCCAGCAGGTCCGGGCTGACGTTGGGGAGGTCACGGGTGATCTCCTCCTTGCCGAGCTTGGTGTCGCGGGCGTCGACCTCGTACTCCTCGATGTGGATCGAGGAGAGCGTGTCGTCCTTGATGAGGTTCTGCGACAGGATCATCGCGTCCTCGTAGTTGTAGCCCTCCCACGGCATGAACGCGACGAGGAGGTTCTTGCCGAGCGCGAGCTCGCCGTTCTCCGTCGCGGGACCGTCGGCGATGACCTCGCCCTGCTCCACGCGCTCGCCTGCGGACACGATGACGCGGTGGTTGTAGCTCGTGCCCTGGTTGGAGCGGTCGAACTTGCGCAGGTAGTAGGTCTGCGTGCCGCCCTCGTCGAGCTGCAGGGTGACGGCGTCGGCCGAGACCTCGGAGACGACACCGGCCTTGTCGGCGGTGACGACGTCGCCGGCGTCGATGGCCGTGTAGCCCTCCATGCCGGTGCCGACGAGCGGCGACTCGGAACGGAGCAGCGGGACGGCCTGACGCTGCATGTTCGCACCCATGAGGGCGCGGTTCGCGTCGTCGTGCTCGAGGAACGGGATGAGCGACGTCGCGACCGACACCATCTGGCGCGGGGAGACGTCCATGTAGTCGACCTCGTCCTTGGCGACGAGTTCGACCTCGCCACCCTTCTTGCGGACGAGCACCTTGTCGTCGGCGAAGTGGAAGTCGTTCGTCAGCGGGGCGTTGGCCTGCGCGACGACGAAGTCGTCCTCTTCTGAAGCGGTGAGGTAGTCGATGGTCTTCGTGACCTCGCCGTTGACGACGCGACGGTACGGGGTCTCGATGAAGCCGAAGGAGTTGATCCGACCGAACGACGCGAGCGAACCGATCAGGCCGATGTTCGGACCTTCCGGGGTCTCGATCGGGCACATGCGGCCGTAGTGCGACGGGTGGACGTCACGGACCTCGACGCCGGCACGTTCACGGGACAGACCACCCGGGCCGAGGGCCGAGAGACGACGCTTGTGCGTCAGGCCGGCGAGCGGGTTGTTCTGGTCCATGAACTGCGACAGCTGGGACGTTCCGAAGAACTCCTTGATCGCGGCGACGACCGGACGCACGTTGATGAGCGTCTGGGGCGTGATCGCCTCGATGTCCTGCGTGGTCATGCGCTCGCGGACGACGCGCTCCATGCGGGACAGACCCGTGCGGACCTGGTTCTGGATGAGCTCGCCGACGGCGCGGATGCGACGGTTGCCGAAGTGGTCGATGTCGTCCACGTCGAGGCGCAGCTGCACCGGCT
Source organism: Curtobacterium sp. MCBD17_026 (assembly GCF_003234895.2). Classification (NCBI taxonomy): domain Bacteria; kingdom Bacillati; phylum Actinomycetota; class Actinomycetes; order Micrococcales; family Microbacteriaceae; genus Curtobacterium; species Curtobacterium sp. MCBD17_026. The sequence continues at coordinate 3,379,087 of NZ_CP126281.1, forward strand.
CGCCGTCACGGACGCCGTCGATCGTGGTGCGCTCAGCGTGCAGCGACACCAGGTACTTGATCGTCGCGACGATGTCCTTGACGGTGAGCACCGAGTCGGACAGCGGGGCGTCCATGCCGAGCTTGCGGTTGACCTTGTAGCGGCCGACCTTCGCCAGGTCGTAGCGCTTCGGGTTGAAGTAGAAGTTGTCGAGGAGCGCACGCGCGGCCTCGGCAGCGACCTGCTCGCCCGGACGGAGCTTGCGGTAGATGTCCTTGAGCGCCTCTTCCTTCGTGAGGACGGCGTCCTTCTCGAGGGTCGACTCGATCGACGCGAAGCCCTGGAACTCGTCCATGATCTCCTCGCTCGTCAGGCCGAGGGCCTTGAGGAAGACGGTCACGGACTGCTTGCGCTTGCGGTCGATGCGCACGCCCACCTGGTCGCGCTTGTCGATCTCGAACTCGAGCCAGGCACCACGCGACGGGATGATCCGCGCCGAGTAGATGTCCTTGTCGGAGGTCTTCTCCTGCTGGCGCTCGAAGTACACGCCGGGCGAACGGACGAGCTGCGACACGACGACGCGCTCGGTGCCGTTGATGATGAACGTGCCGCGTTCGGTCATGAGCGGGAAGTCGCCCATGAAGACCGTCTGCGTCTTGATCTCACCCGTCATGTGGTTCATGAACTCGGCGTTGACGTACAGCGGAGCGGCGTAGGTCTTGCCGCGCTCCTTGCAGTCGTCGATCGAGTACTTCGGGTCTTCGAGCTCCGGCGCGGTGAACGAGAGCTGCATGGTCTCGCCGAGGTCCTCGATCGGGGAGATCTCCTCGAAGATCTCCTCGAGCCCCGAGTGCAGCGCGAGGTCGGTACGACCCTGCTCCTGCCCTTCGGCGAGGCGGGCCTTCCAGACGTCGTTGCCGACGAGCCAGTCGAAGCTCTCCGTCTGGAGTGCGAGCAGATCAGGAACCGTGAGGGTGTCCGTGATCTTGGCGAACGAGAGTCGCGAGTGGTTGCGACCGTTCTTGGGGTTGGTGGATGCGTTGGGCGCAGCAGCCAAGGGTGTGACCTCCGGTAGGCCCCGTCGGGCCGACACTGACGAGCAGTGTGTAGGTGAGTGGATTGATCGCTCGGCGAACCCTGAGATGCAAGCCCTGCGACCACGCCGACGCGTGCCTGACGCGGAACGTCGGTGCACGTGTGGGATGATCTCCGTGAGCGGTACCCGCCGCCATATACGGGTCCGGCTGCACCAGGGCGAGATGAGTCTGTACATCTCAGAACTCGGTGGTTCTGAAGACTCTGCGTCGACCGCAATATGACGACACGGATGCCAGGGAGCGCGAACTGTCATCATAGTTCGCTCCGTGGCGCGCTGTCCAGTCCCGGCTTGACCGGATTCGGCAGTGGCGTGTATAAGCCGCCACACGCCGCTTCCATTCCCGGCTCAGCCGGGTCCCTGCTCAGCCGGGTCCCTGCTCAGCCGAGACGCTCGCGCTCGACGCGATCCGCGCCTCCCGGGCCGCCCGGCAGTCCGGCCAGCGCACGGAACGCGTCCTCCGGGCGACGCGTGCGGACGAACGTGACCCGGCCTCGGTCGTCCGTGAGCTCGATCCCGAGCCCCGGGGTGAGGATGAGCGCACGCACGCCGCGACGGATCCGCAGGCCGACGCCACCGTAGGTGGCCGCGTCCGCCTCGACCAGGCGGACGTCGGTGATCCGCCGGCGCGGGATGCGCCGCGGCGGGAGCGGACGGAAGTGCAGGGTCACGTGCCGCTCGGTGACGGTGAACCCGGCACGGGCGAGCAGGAGCAGCGACCCGAGGGCGACGGCGAGCAGGGCCGGCACCAGCAGGGCGACCTCCGGCGCGTCCCCCGGCCAGCCGAGCACGGCGGCGGACAGGCCGGCGCCGCCGACGAGCAGCGCCGTGCCGACGACCCGCATCCAGGTGGGTGCCGTCTCGCGGTCGGCGTGGAACGGCAAGGAGGAACGGGACGGCCGGGAAGCGCGGGACGGCCGGGAGGCCCGGATCACCCGGGTCGGTCGGGTGCCGGCCCGGCGGGCGTCCGGGGTGGTGGAACGAGCGGTGGGCACGCTCATGGTGTCGGCGGTCATGACGGAGGTCTCCTGCGGCGGATCAGCAGTGGTGCACTCGTCATCGGGTGCGGTGCGTTCGACGGCCAGCGCGCGCGGGTGGCCGGAGGGGTGACGCGCAGCAGCACGCCGACGACGCGCACGCTCGAGCGGTGGGGGCGCTCACGGGCACGTCGTGGTCACGGTGTCCGGGCGGACGCGTGGTGTGTGGGGCACACACGCATCGACGCTCTGGCGTCGTGACGACAGGCGTCAACCGTACGCAACGAGTCTTGGTGTCCGCTGGTTGTCCATGTGTACGCATTCACGTGTCCGCAGTGCGTCACCCGGGAACGACGGTGTGCTGCTGACGGTCAGCGCAGGACGCGGGCGACGGCCTCGGCGCGGGTCCGGACCCCGAGCTTCGCGAACACCTGGTTCACGTACGACTTCACGGTCGGCACCGTCAGGAACAGCTCGGCGGCGATCTGGGGGTTCGTCCGGCCGTCCGCGATGCGCTCGAGGACGTCCACTTCGCGCGGGGTGAGGTCCGGGAACCGGGCACCGAGCGACGGACCGGCATTGTGGAACGCAGGCGCAGCGGCAGCGGCACCGGCAGCGGCAGCGGCACCAGCGGCGAGGCGCGCCACCAGCCGCGCCCCCACGGTCGCGTCGAAGGTCGACTGCCCGGCGGCCACCGCGCGCACCGCGGTCGCGATCTCCGCCCGCCCGGCGTCCTTCGTCAGGTAGCCGCGCGCTCCCGCCCGCAGCGCGGTGACGATGGAGTCGTCGTCGGCGTAGGTCGTCAGCACCAGGACCGCCACCCCGGGGTGCTCGGCGACGATCCGCTCGGTGGCGGTCGGCCCGTCGACCCCCGGCATCCGCAGGTCCATCAGGACGACGTCGGGTACGTGCCGGTCGACGGCGGCGATCGCCTCGGCACCGTCCGTCGCCTGCCCGACGACCTGCAGGTCGGGCACGAGTGACAGCACCGTGACCAGGCCGTCGCGGACGATGGCCTGGTCGTCGACCACGAGCACCCGGATCGTCACGAGTGGTCGTCCTCGGCGACGACCGCAGCGTCCGCGGTCTCCGCATCGACCGAACCGTCGACGGGCAGGTGCATGGCGACGACGAACTCGTCGTCGGAACGCTCGGCTTCCACCGTGGCCTCGCTGCCGAGTTCCGCGAACCGCTCGCGCATCCCGAGCACCCCCTGTCCACCGCTCAGCAGCGGGTTGGCCACGACGACGTCCACGGCCTCGCCGTCCCGGATCACGGACAGGGACACGGGGCGGCCGGGAGCGTGCCTGCGGGCGTTGCTGAGGGCCTCCCGGACGACCTGGACCACGGCGGCCCGGTGGGCGTCGTCGAGGACCGCCAGGGTCGCGTCGCCCTGCACCACGACCTCGCCGCCGAACGAGCGGTGCGCGTCGAGCAGGTCCGTCAGGCCCGACGCGTGGTCGGCGGACGGACTGGAGGCACGGGTCCGCTCCGGCTGGTCGGGCTGCGGTTCGTCGCGGAGCGCGTGCACCGCACGCCGCGCCTCGGCCAGGCCGTCCGCGGCCAGCGCGCGGGCCTCGCCGGCTCGGCGGGTGGCCTCGTCGACGCGGCCGGCCTCGAGCAGGGCCTCGACCGCGTCGAGCTGCAGCACCAGGCCGCCGAGCGAGTGGGCGAGGACGTCGTGGATGTCCCGGGACGCCCGCGACCGGTCGGCGAGGAGCCGTGCGCGCTGCTGCTGCCGCTCGGTCTCGCGAGCCTGCGCCGTCGTGATCCGGACCTGCCGACGACCGAAGCCGACGAGCACGCCGAGCAGCAGCCCGCCGCTCACCCCGAGGACGAACTGCACCGACGTCTGCTCGAGCGTCGCGGTGACGGCGACCACCACGACGGCGGCGAGCGCGGCGACCGCAGCCGTCCAGACCGGCAGGCGGAGGTCGGCGCCGAGGACGACGAGCCCGACGATCACCGGGACGACCAGGAGCGAGTCGGTCGGCACCACGGTGCAGGATCCGGCGGCGATCATCACGCCGGCTGCGGCGACGAGCACACGGGGCGTGCGCGCCCCTTCGCGGACGACCCAGGCGGCGAGCGCCACGGCCCCGAGGACCCAGACCCACGCGGGGTGGTGGAGCAGGAGGCCGTTCCGCACGAACCAGAAGGCGACCACGGCGATCCCGACGGCGTTGAGCCCCCAGGAGACGACCGAGCGGGACCGGACCCCGGCGGGATCGGTCCGGTCCGGGTCGGTCGGCAGGCTCACCGCACCATCATGCCGCGGCCGGCGCCCTGGCGACCGTCGCCGCCGGTGTCCGCGCCTCCCCGCGGGATGTGCTGGTCGACGACCAGGGCGCGGGCGGCGCGGTTCAGGGCGAGCACGAGCAGGACCGTGCCGGTCGAGGTGAGCAGGTGCGCTCCGAGGTGGCCGCCGAGCACGTCGAGCCCGATGCGGGCGGCGATGAGGACGATCCAGAGGCCGGCGCCGAGCCAGCCCGTGCGGGACTGCAGGGTGCGCCCCTCGTCGTCCGGCGTCGTGACGGTGCGGAACCGGGTCATGGCCCCCATCGCGAGGCCGACGCCGACGGTGAGCAGGGCCTCGAGGCCGAGGAACACGACGTCGGTGGTGGTGACGGTCGTCGTGGTCTGTGCGAGGACGACCGCGCCGACGACCGCCATGACGAGGGGGCCCCGCCAGATCCGCGCCGGGTCGAGGGACCGCCAGGTCGCCTGTCGGTACGCCAGGAAGCCGACGAGGGCGAGGCCGATGAGCACGTTCGCGAGGAGTTGGACCGACATGGTGTGCCTTTCGAGGTGGTCCGGCGGCGTTCCGCGACCGGTGAGATCAGCCTCGTTCCGGGCGCTCCGCTGGCACACTAACCACGGGTGGGGGCGCGGGTGGTGATCGCGGTGGTGTTCCATTGACGGCATGGCTGATGCGTTCGACGGGTTCCGGATCGGTGCGGGGTACTCGGTGGTGGAGCCGGACCGGCACCGACCGGGGTCCTTCACCCTGGTGGTGGACGGCACACCGCAGTCGCACGTGGACCTCGAGGACCCGACGCACCTGGCGTTCGAGTACATCCGGCGGATCGGGCACGCGATCGACCTGCTGCCGGACGGCCCGATCACGGCACTGCACCTGGGCGCCGGCGCCCTCACCCTGCCCCGGTACGTCGCGGTGACCCGCCCGGGTTCGCGGCAGCAGGTGATCGAGCTCGAGCGCGACCTGGTCGAGCACGTGCGCGAGGCCCTGCCGTTCCCCCGCGGCGCGTCGATCCGGGTGCGGTACGGCGACGCCCGGGAGGTCCTCGGCAAGCTGCCCGCCGGACTCCGCGGCACCGTGGACCTGGCGGTGGTGGACGTCTTCGGCGGTTCGCAGATCCCCGCCCACGTGACGAGCGTCGAGTTCTACCGCGAGGTCGCCGCGTTCCTGTCGCCGACGGGCATCGTCGCGGTGAACGTGGCCGACGGCGCCGGGTTGGCCTTCGCCCGCGGGCAGGCGTCGACGCTGCAGTCGGTGCTGCCCTCGGTCGCGGCGGTCGCGGACACCGGCATGCTCAAGGGCCGGCGGTTCGGCAACATCGTGCTGCTCGGGTCGCCGACCGACCTGCCGGTGGCGGACATGCCCAGGCGGTACTCGTCCGACCCGATGCCGGCCAAGGTCGTGCACGGCGCGGAGCTCCGGTCGTTCATCGCCGGGGCGCCGATCGTCACCGACCAGACGGCGGTCGCGTCGCCCGAGCCGAACCGGAGCGTGTTCGGGGGCTGACGCCCGCCCGAGGGCGTCGCCGGGGACGGACTTCGGGCACTTGGCGGGTCCGGCTGTCAGGATGGTCTGAACGACCGCGCAGGTGCGCGACCGAGCGATGGGAACCCTGATGACGAACGACGACCGGAACGACCAGGACCGGACGGGCGACGGCCAGGCGCCGCGCTGGGGCGACGCCCCGCAGCAGCAGCCCGACGCCGGTGCCCCGCGGTACGGCGAGCGGGTGGACCCGGCGCCGACCTCGACCCCGCAGTACGGCGAGCAGTACGGGCAGGGCCAGCAGCAGTACGGCCAGCAGCAGTACGGCCAGCCGTCGAGCACGCCGAGCTGGAACGACCAGCAGCGCCACGACCAGGGCCAGCACCACGACCAGCAGCCGTACGCCGCCGCGCCCGCGCACTCCGGTGCCCCGGCCTGGCAGAGCCACGACGAGCCGAAGCCCAAGAAGAAGACCCTCGGTGTGGTGGCGTTCGTCCTCGGACTCGCCGCGCTCGTCATCGGGGTCATCGGCGGGTACGTGATGGGATCGGCGCTCGCCAACAGCGACGCGATCAACAACCTCGTGCCGAGCAGTGGTGCCACCCCTGACCAGCAGGAGCTGCAGCGTCAGCTCATGAACGACCCGGCCGTCATCTCGCAGATCGGTGTCGGTGCGGTGATCGCTGGCGTCGCAGCGATCCTCGGGCTCTGGGCGCTCGTGCAGGGCATCATCGCCGCGGTGACCAAGCGTGGTCGCGGCTGGGGCATCTTCGCGATCATCCTGGCCGTCGTCGCCACGATCGCGACGCTCGTCACCTACGTCGGCGTGGCCGCTGCCGCCGCGGTGGGCGCCAATTCCTGATCGACCACTCCGAACGGCCCGTCGCGCTCCGGCACGGCGGGCCGTTCGTCGTCCCGGGGGCAGGCGCGGACGGCGGCACCCGCGCAACCTGAGCGCGTCGCACCGACCGCTCCCGGGAGACCGCGGCTACCCTCGAACCGATGTCCCTCCCGCCCGACGACCGCCAGCAGCCCGACCCGTCCGACCGTTCCCGTGAACCGCGCCACGCGGCTCCCGTGACGGCCGGAGTCAGCCCGGGCAGCACCTTCGCGCCCATCAGCCTGCGACCCGCGGTCGACGTCGACGCCGTGCACCAGCGGCTCCGTGACCTCGGCCAGAGCCGCAGCACCGACGCCCTCGCCGAACGGGCCGAGCTCCTCCGCCTGCTCGGTCGTCTGGACGAGTCGCTCGTCATCGCCGAAGAGGTGTTCCGCCTGGCGATGTTCACCGGGGAGCGCCAGGACAAGGTCGCTGCGCGGATCCGCCGGGCACACGTCCTGCACGACCTCGGGCGGCACGACCGCGCCGCCGCCGAGGCCGCCATGGCCCGCGACACCGCCGCGACCGAGGAGTGGCCGGAACTCGAGGGCGCCGCGGCCGAGATCGAGGGCTGGTCGCTGTTCGAGAACGACCGCTTCGACGAGGCCCGCGCCGCACTCTCGCGGGCGTACCAGGCCTTCCGGCAGGCGGGGGCGCCGTCCGAGCGCACCGACGCCTTGCGCACCGCGGTCGAGGCCGCCATGCGGGCATCGATCACGAACCCGGCGGAACCGTCCGACCGGCCCCGGACGGCCCGCGAGGTCGCCGCCCGCCGCGCCGAGGACGACGAACCCACCACCCGTGTCGCCGAGCCCGTGAAGCAGGTCCCGCCGATCCGCCGCCGCGTGCTCGGTGCACCCGACGCCGCCCGGACCGAGGCCGACGACATCTGGGGGCGGATCGCGGCCCGGGCAGCGAAGAAGGGCCAGGCCGACCCGCGCGCCGAGCAGTGACGGCGCTCGAGACCGTCCGTGTCCGCGCCGAGGCGCTCATCGCCGAACACCTCGGCGGCGGGACGTGGGCGTTCGGGTTCGACCACGCCAAGACCCGCGCCGGCCAGTGCGACTTCGCGCGGAAGCGGATCACGGTGAGCCGCCACCTGGCCACCCGGTTCTCCGACGACGACGTCGAACAGGTCCTGCTGCACGAGGTCGCGCACGCACTCGCCGGCGCCCGGGCGGCACATGGACCGAAGTGGAAGCGCACCGCCGCGTCGATCGGGTACACCGGCTCCCGGCTGCACGACGGGCCGATCGCCAGCGAGCTCGCCCCCTGGATCGGCACCTGCCCCGCGGGGCACGAGCACTTCCGGTACCGCACGCCCACCCGTCCCCTGGCCTGCGCCCGCTGTTCCCGGCGGTTCGATGCCCGGAACGTCATCACGTGGCGGCGCCGGACCGCGGACGACGACGCGGCCACGATGGCGTCGACTACCGCATGAGGTGCCCGACGCACGGAGGCGCGCCGGTAGCCCGTTAGCCTGGGCGGATGCACACGGGGCAGCACATCCGCACGGACGCCGGTTCCTCCTGGTTCTTCGACGCCGGACGGATCGCGCTCGACTTCGCGCACACGGGTGGCTTCGCCGACGACCCCGCCGGACGCCGACCGCGGTCGCAGCTCGGGGAACTGCTCGCGAGTCCGGCCGACCTGGACGAGTGGCTCAGCGAGCACACCGAGCCGATCGACGTCGGTGCCAGTGCCCGCGAGCTGCAGGACGCCCGTGCCCTGCGTGCCGCGATCGCCCGGCTCGCCGTGGCCGCCGCCCCCGCGCCGGCGAGCACCGCCGCGGAACGCACCGCCGTGGCGGCGGGCCTGCGTGCCGGAGCCGGCCGCACGCGCCCCGCGCCCGACGACATCGACACCGTCAACCTGTTCGCCGCCCTGCCGGACGTGCCCCCGAGCCTCCCGGGTGGCCGACGCCGCGCCGGAGCGAACCGGGTCCGCCTGGCGCAGGCCCTGTCGAGCGTCGCGCGCGACGCCGTCGCGCTCTTCACCGAGGTCGGCTTCGACGACGTCGAGGCCGACGGCCGGCCGACGCGGCTGAGCCGGTGCTCGGCCGAGGACTGCGGCCTCGTGTTCTACGACTCGTCGCGCGGTGGGACCCGGCGCTGGTGCTCGATGCAGCGGTGCGGCAACCGGGCGAAGGTCCGGGCGCACCGCGCCCGCCGCGCCGCGGAGTGAGCACGAGCTGAGCACTGGGCGACCACGTCCGTCGCGTGATCCGGACGGTGTGGGGTCCGGGGGCGGTCGCGACACCCCGCTCACCTCCGCCGAGCGGTCACCAACCGTCGCCCGGCGGCGTCGCAGCCGACAGGTCGCGACCACCCGACGCAAAGCAAGCGACGAGTCGCGACCACCCGACCGCACAGGAGGCGCGTGGCGGCGCCGCCACGGGCCTCCCGTCCGCCTTCCGCGAGCGGTCAGGACACCCCGCTCACCTTCGCCGAGCGGTCACCAACCGTCTGCTGGCGGCCTCGCAACCGACAGGTCGCGACCACCCGACCGCACGGGAGGCGCGTGGCGGCGCCGCCACGGGCCTCCCGTCCGCCTTCCGCGAGCGGTCAGGACACCCCGCTCACCTTCGCCGAGCGGTCACCAACCGTCGGCCAGCGGCCTCGCAACCGACGGGTCGTGACCAGCCGACACACGCACGCACGAGTGTCGACTGGCCAGCACCACGACACGACGAAGAAAAAGATTCGGTCCGCCAAATCCTCTGGCAGTATCGGTGCATGACCGACACTGCCAGCCCCCGGCTCGACGAGCACCCATCCGGTGCCCCGCGTCGTCGCGCAGCCGGGCTCACCCTGCTCGGACCGGCCTTCGTCGCGGCCATCGCCTACGTCGACCCGGGCAACGTCGCCGCCAACCTGACCGCCGGCGCCGAGTACGGGTACCTGCTGCTCTGGGTGCTCGTGGCCGCGAACGCCAGCGCCGTGGTGGTGCAGTACCTGTCCGCCAAGCTCGGGGTGGTGACGGGCAAGTCACTGCCCGAACACCTCGGCCTGCGGATGCGGCGCACCCCGCGTCTGCTGTTCTGGGGCCAGGCCGAGATCGTCGCCGCCGCGACCGACATCGCCGAGGTCATCGGCGGCGCGCTGGCGCTCTACCTGCTCTTCGACCTGCCGCTCGTGGTCGGCGGGATCATCACCGGGCTCGTCTCGATGCTCCTGCTGACCCTGCACAGCCGCCGGGGCACGCGCCTGTTCGAGACCGTGGTGACGGCGATGCTCGCGATCCTGACGGTGGGCTTCTGCGCCGGGCTGCTGTTCGCCCGGGTCGCACCGACCGACCTGGTCGCCGGGCTCGTGCCGCGGTTCGAGGGCGCCGGGTCGGTGCTGCTCGCCGCTTCGATGCTCGGTGCGACCGTGATGCCGCACGCGGTGTACCTGCACTCGGCGCTCGCCCGGGACCGCCACGGGGACGTCCCCGCCGGGCCGGAACGTCGCCGGGTGCTCGTCGCGACCCGGTGGGACGTCGGGCTCGCGCTGATCGTCGCGGGCGGGGTGAACATCGCGATGCTCGTCCTCGCCGCGGCCACCCTGCCGGGCGTCGAGGGCACCGACTCCATCCCCGGTGCGCAGCGCGCCATCGCCGAGAACGTCGGCCCGGTCGTCGGAGTGCTCTTCGCCGTGGGCCTGCTCGCGTCCGGCCTGGCCTCGACCTCGGTGGGCTGCATGGCCGGCGCGGAGATCATGAAGGGCCTGCTGCACGTGCGGATCCCGCTCGTGGCCCGGCGCGCGATCACCCTGGTGCCCGCGATCGTGCTGCTCGCGCTGAACGCCGACGCGACGATGCTGCTCGTCGTCAGTCAGGTGGTGCTGAGCTTCGGGATCGCCTTCGCGATCGTGCCCCTGGTGGTCTACACGTCGCGACGGAGCGTGATGGGGACCGACGTGAACGCCGCGACCACCCGCGTGGTGGCGTGGGTGATCGCGGCGGTCATCGTGGCGCTCAACGTCGCACTGGTCGTGCTCACCCTGACCGGCTGAGGCGCAGCCGGTCAGGGACGGGCGGTCGTCAGTCGACGACCTGGACGTCCTTCCAGAACGCGACGTAGCCCGAGTAGTCCTTGCCGACGCGGTCGAACGACGACGGGATCGGCGTCGGGTACGACCACGCGCGGTCCTGCAGCGCCTGTCCGTCGACGTTCACCGTGAAGTACTGGGTGTCGCCCTTCCACGGGCAGTGGTACTGGGTGGGGCTCTCGGTGAAGAGCTCGGTCTTCACGCTCGACGGCGGGAAGTACCAGTTGCCCTCGATCTTGATGAGGTCCTCTTCGGGGGCCTCCGCGATCACCGTGTCGCCGACGACTGCCTTCATGGCGTTGCTCCTTCGCTCGCTGGTTCCGTGACGGGGCGAACGCTACGCGCGCTCCCCCGATTCCCGCAGGACGGTCAGGTCGGCGCCCGCGGCGAGCGCCGCGTGCACCTCGTCACGGCTCAGGACGGCGGCTCCCTCGGACGCGCTGACCAGGTGCCGCACTGCGCGGTGCAGCCCCGTGTACGCCGCGCAGGCCGCGGCGGCCTCGGGTGAGGTGTGGTCGATGCCGACCTCGGCGAGCGCGTCGACGACGGCTCCGGCGGCGAGCAGGTCCTCGACGGCGAAGTCGGGTGCGTCGGCGACGTCGACGGACTCACCCGCCGCCTCGGCCGCGTCGTCGAGGGCTGCGGTGTGGTGCAGCCCGGCGGCAACGATCGCGACGACGCACCGGTCACCGCGTGCGGCCTGGAGGCCCGTCACCCGTTCCGCGACCACCGCCGCGTTGCCGAGGTGGCCGAGCACGACCTCCGGACCCTGCGGCAGCTGGGCGGTCACGTTCCGCAGCGCGCGCCGCTGTGCTGCGGCGTCGGAGGTCGCCGGCAGGGCGTCGACCCAGACGAGCAGGTGGGCGCCGTGGGCGATCCGCGCCGCACCTCCGGGACCCCACGCGAACCGGACCTGGTACTTCTCCTGGGTGCGTTCTGCCACGTCCGTCACGATAGCCGCCCGGGCGATGCTGTCCCTCTCCACAGGGTCGGCGTCCGACCGGGTTCCGCCAGGGTCGGCGACCCTAGGATGCATGGTCATGGAGATCGCCCCCGTGCCCACCCTGACCGGCGACCGTGTGACGCTCGAGCCCCTCGGGCAGGAGCACGCGGAAGACCTGCGGGCGGCGGTCGCGGACGGCGATCTGTGGCGCACCTGGTACACCTCGGTGCCCGCCCCCGCACAGGTCGAGGCCGAGATCGACCGGCGGCTCGCCGAGCACGAGGCCGGCCGCATGGTGCCCTTCGCCGTGCGGGACCGCCCGACCGGCCGGGTGGTGGGTGCGACGACCTTCATGAACATCGACTCGGGCAACCGCCGTGTCGAGATCGGCAGCACGTTCCTGGCCAGGTCCGCGCAGCGTTCGGGGATCAACACCGAGTCGAAGCTGCTCATGCTGTCGCACGCGTTCGAGGCGTGGCAGTGCATCGCGGTCGAGTTCCGCACGCACTGGCACAACCTGCAGTCCCGGGCGGCCATCGCGGGCCTCGGCGCCAAGCAGGACGGTGTGCTCCGGAACCACGCGATCGGCCGCGACGGCACCCTGCGCGACACCGTGGTGTTCTCGGTGATCGCGTCGGAGTGGCCGGCGGTCCGCCTCTCGCTGGCCGAGCGGCTCCGGCGGCACGACCGCGCCGAGGGGTCCCGCCGTCGGTCGGCCCGGCACGCCTGAGTCGTCTCGCCTGCGTCGTCTCGCCTGCGTCGTCTCGCCTGCGTCGTCTCGCCTGACCGGGCGCCGTCGCGCAGCGGGCCACGGCGCGCCGTCCAGCCCGCGGGCGTAGCGTCACCGCCATGCACGTCGGCCTCCGGATCGTCCTCGATGCGCCGGTCGACGCCGTGCGCGATGCCCTGCTGTCCCCGTCCGTGATGGTGGCGGTGACGAAGCCGTTCCTGGCGTACCGCTCGCGCGACCCCCGGGGGTTCCCGGAGCGCTGGGAGCCCGGGCACCCGCACCCGATCACCGCGGACGCCTTCGGGCTGGTGCCGAGCGGCGACACGCACGTCGACCTCGACCTGTACGAGGTACAGGGGGTCCCCGTGCAGCGCGACAACGGCGGCGGCACGTCCGGGTTGTTCGGGCGGATGACGATGTCGCACCGGATGGCCGTCGTCCCCGCACCGGGTGGCCGCACCCTGCTGCTCGACCGCCTGACCTACCGGATGCGACCGGCCGTCCTCGGGCTCGCCCTGTGGCCCGGCATGTGGGTCATCTGGCAGTGGCGGGCGTTCCGGATGCGCGCCCTCGCGCCCACCTGGCGGACCGACGGCGAGTGACGTGACGCGGGTCGGGCCTCCCGTCCACCGCGGAGCGGGCGTAGCCTCGACCACGTGAGCCAGACGCGCCCCCAGGAGCCGACGACCGACGACCGCGTGCGCAGCACGCTCGCGACGACGGATTGGCGGCGGATGACGTTCGACCTGTACCGCCGCGTCCGCGCCACCTCGGACCCCCAGACGGCGCACGCGCTCTGGCGCGAGACCCGGGACGCGATGTTCGCGGAGCACCCCGCATCGCCGCTGCTCGACGAGGACGCCCGCGACTTCGAGTCCCTGCCGGTGCCGGACTACGACCCCGCGTGGCGGTTCCAGGTGCGCGTCGAGGCCACGGAGCCCGCCGAGTTCGACTTCGAGACCGGGACCGACGGCGTCGTCCACTTCGACCGGCTCGGCCTCGTGCGGGTCCCCGGTGTCGGCACGCTCGACGTCTGGAAGCACGGCGGCTACGCGGGCGGGGTGTTCGTCCCGGTCAAGGACGCCAGCGCCGGCAAGGCCCGCGGCACCTACGGGGGCGGACGCTACCTGCTCGACACCATCAAGGGCTCGGACCTGGGCGGCGACGACCTCGGGTCGCTCGTGCTCGACTTCAACTTCGCCTACAACCCGTCGTGCGCGTACGACCCCGCGTGGGCGTGCCCGCTCGCACCTCCGGGCAACACCGTGCCGGTCCCGATCCCCGTCGGCGAGCAGTACGACTTCTAGGGTGGAACGCATGACAGGACTCGTCGCCCTCGACGTCGGTGGCCGCGTGCCGCCGTTCGAGCAGGTCCGATCGCAGATCGCCGCGCAGATCACCGCCGGGTACCTGGTGGACGGCGAACGACTGCCGAGCGTGCGCGGGCTGGCGGACGAGCTCGGACTCGCCGCCGGCACCGTCGCGAAGGCCTACCAGCTGCTCGAGGAGGCCGGGCTCGTGCACACCGCGCGGGGCGCCGGCACCCGGGTGGTGCGACCGGCAGCGGTACCGGAAGCCGTGGCCGAGGCCGCTCGCGCCCTGGCCGCCGCAGCACGCTCGGCGGGGCTGTCGGCTGACCAGGCCGCCACCGCGTTGCGGGAGGCCTGGCCGGCGTAGCGCTGGCTGGTGCTTCCGGGCGTACCTGGTCGTTCCGGGCGTACCCGGTCGGAAGTTCTGACCCGGTACGCCCGATTCGACCAGGCATCGCAGGCGTTCTGGGAAGAACCGTTCCGAGCGCTCAGCAGTGCTCGTACACGTACGCGTCGTCCTCCGGGGTCACCAGGTCGCGGTCGCGCAGGATCGTCATGGCCGGACGGCTCTCCAGCCCGCAGACCGACGCCCACGAGCCCTCGAGGGTGTCCGAGTACTCGACGTCGATGACCCGTCCGCCGTAGGCCTTCGTGTACGCGGAGCACTCCCGGTACTGCACGCACTCCTCGGCGACGACGAAGTCGAACCCGGTCTGCTCGCGCCCGGACGCCCCGAGCTGCGGCGTGTTCTTCTGCCCGACGGCCAGCCCGTGCCGGTGTCCCTCGGCGACGAGCGACTTCGCGAGCGCCAGGTTGCCGGCACGGGTCAGCCGCTTGCCGCTCCGGGTCCACGAGTCGAGGTTGTCGAACTCCACCGCGTCGAACCCACGGTCACCGCAGCGGGCGACGGTCTTCGCGAGCACCTTCGTGATCAGGGCACGCTCGGCCGCGGTCCGGGTGTCGAGGAGCATCTCGTCCGGCCAACCCGGGTCCGAGACCGGCTTGCCCGCACGGTCGCGGAGGATCGCCGACGGGTACGACTTCTTCCACGTGCTGGCGGCCTCGGGCTGTGTCTGGAACCCGTTGACGTAGCAGATGTTGTACTTGCCCTTCGCCGGGCGGTCGGTGCTGTCGCGCTCGACGATCGTCACGCCGGAGGGCGGGGTGTACCCGCCGCCGAGCTGGTAGTCCACGCGACCCGAGGTCGGCAGGTTGCGGTAGCTCGCGGCCGCGTTGGGCGTGGCGGCCTCGGCGCAGCCGGCGGTGCCGAGGACGGCCACCAGGGCGATCGCGGTGGTCAACAGGACGGATCGCGTACGCACCCCGGAATCCTCGCACGCCACGGGCGAACGACCCCGCCCTCGCTGTTCCGGGGATGTGCACGCTATGCTGGTCGTACTCGAGGCGCCGATCGCCTCGTGCGTCGTACGGACGCCCCGAACTCCCGACCAGCTGTCTCCAGACTCCGGTCGATGATCGAGCACCTCACGAAGGTGCCCAGGCTTCTCTGGTGCGGCGACTGCGCCAGCCACATCCGTTGGCGCGCATCCCGCCCGCGCGCTGCCTCAGAGCGCGCCCACAGCCGGACCGCTCCGGCTCGAAAGGTCACCATGACCACCGAAGACATCCGTTTCTCCGACCTCGGCGTCCCCGCGCCGATGGTCTCCGTCCTCGCCGACCAGGGCAAGGACATGGCGTTCCCCATCCAGGCGGACACCCTCCCGGACTCCCTGCAGGGCAAGGACGTCCTCGGCCGCGGCCGCACCGGCTCTGGCAAGACCATCGCCTTCGCGATCCCGCTCGTCGCCCGCCTCGCAGCCAGCGGCCGCAAGCGCCGCGCCGGCCGCCCCCGCGCCCTGGTGCTCGCCCCGACCCGTGAGCTCGCGACGCAGATCGACGTCGCCCTCGCCCCGCTCGCCAAGGCCATGGGCCTCAACACCACGACCATCTTCGGTGGCGTCGGTCAGGGTCGTCAGGTCGACGCCCTGCGCGGCGGCGTCGACGTCGTGGTCGCCTGCCCGGGTCGCCTCGCCGACCTCATGCAGCAGGGCCACGTGAACCTGGGCGACATCGAGGTCACCGTCCTCGACGAGGCCGACCACATGGCCGACATGGGCTTCCTGCCCGGCGTGACCAAGATCATGCAGGCGACGCCCGAGAACGGGCAGCGACTGCTGTTCTCCGCCACGCTCGACAACGGCGTAGACAAGCTCGTCAAGAAGTTCCTGCACAACCCGGTGATGCACTCCGTCGACGAGGCGAACAGCCCCGTCGAGGCGATGACCCACCACCTGTTCGAGGTCGCCGACGCCGACGCGAAGAAGCACCTCGTGAGCGCCCTCGCCTCGGGCAACGGTCGCCGCATCCTCTTCATGCGCACGAAGCACCACGCCAAGCGCCTCGCCAAGCAGCTCAGCAGCCAGGGGATCCCCGCCGTCGACCTGCAGGGCAACCTGTCGCAGGGTGCCCGTGAGCGCAACCTCGCGAAGTTCTCCTCCGGCGAGGCCCTGGTGCTCGTCGCCACCGACGTCGCCGCCCGCGGTGTGCACGTCGACAACGTCGAGCTCGTCGTGCACGTCGACCCGCCCACCGAGCACAAGGCGTACCTGCACCGCTCGGGCCGCACGGCGCGTGCCGGCTCGTCCGGTGACGTCGTCACGGTGACGATGCCCGCCGAGCGTCGCGACGTCGCGCAGATGATGCGTGCAGCCGCGATCAAGGTCACGCCGCAGCACGTCACGGCGACCTCCCCGGCCGTCACCGCGCTCGTCGGCGAGGTCGCTCCGATCCGCCACGTGGCCGAGGAGCAGCCCACCCAGCAGCGTCAGCCCAAGCAGCGCTCGGCCGAGTCCGCCGGTGACGGCGGCGGTCGTCGCCGTGGTCGCGGCGGTCGGTCGGGAGGCGCGGCGCAGCCCGCGCGCTCCGGCTCGGCCGGCGAGTCCGCCGGTTCGGCCGGGGGCCGTCAGGGCCGTCCGGCCCGTGGCGCGCGTTCCGAGGGCGCCGGGCGCTCCGGTGCCGCGGCCGCCGGTTCGACCGGTGGTCGCCGCAGTGGCGGCAACCGTCGCTCGGGCAGCAGCGACGTCGTGCGTGGCGGCTCGTCGGCCGTCTGGTCGTCCGAGGGCGGCTACGCCGCGGGTCGGTCCGGCAACGAGTCGGGCGGCAACCGTCGTGGTGGCTCGCGCCGCGCCTCCCGTCCGGCCGGCGCTGCCGACCGCCACTGACCTGCGCGCTCTGACCCACGCGGTCTGACCCAGTCGGGCTGAGCCCGGCGGTCTGAGCCCGCAAAACACCGGTGTTCACGTTTCGAACCCCCGCATCCCGCGGTGTGTTGTGTGAACACCGGTGTTTTGCGTCCGGGGACGGGCGAACCTTGGCGGGGGCTGGGGGTGAGGGACTCCGACGGGCGTACGGTCTCACTCACCGGATGCCGCGCAAGCGGCTGACGGGGAACACGTCCGCTTCTGGAAGGAGTGCCTATGGCTGGCATCGATGACATCAAGAACGCCGCTGAGAAGGCGTCAGGCAAGGTCAAGGAAGCCACCGGCAATGCGACCGGTAACGACCGGCTGAAGGCCGAAGGCCAGACCGACCAGGGCAAGGCCTCGGCGAAGCAGGGCGTCACCGACGTCAAGGACGCCGCGCACGGCGTCGCCGACAGCTTCAAGGACGACAAGCACTAAGCCGGTTCGCGACCGCGCTGCGAAGCCCCCGGATCCGATCGGATCCGGGGCTTCGTCGTGCGGGCTTCGTCGTGCGCCGGGCGTGGACGCCCCGGGCGGGCTAGTGCAGGGCGCCGACCGATGCCAGACCGGCACGCAGCAGTGCGCCGCGGCCGCCTTCCATCTCGTCGGCGACGGCGTCGGACGCGGCTTCCATCGGGCTCATCCACGTGAGCTCGAGGGCGTCCTGCCGGGGCTCGCACGTCCCGGTGACGGGGACGACGTACGCCAGCGAGATCGCGTGCTGCCGCTCGTCGGTGTACACCGAGGCGCCGGGCAGCGGGAAGTACTCGGCCACGGTGAACGGCGTCGGGCTCGAGGGCAGCTGCGGGAACGCCATCGGCCCGAGGTCCTTCTCGAGGTGGCGGAACAGCGCGGTGCGGATCGACTCGCCGAACATCACGCGGCCGGACACCAGGGTGCGGGCGATCGAACCGCTCGGGGAGACACGCAGCAGCACGCCGACCTCGGTCACGACGCCGAGACCGTCGGTGCGGACGGGGACCGCCTCGACGTAGCAGATCGGCAGACGACGGCGGACGTTCGCGAGCTCCTCGTCGGACAGCCAGCCGGAGTCGGGATCGGGGGTGCGCAGCGAGGACATGCACCGTGTCTACCAGGGACGGCGGCGAGTTCGGCGGAAGGCGCGGGAGTTGGGGATGGTTAGCGTTGTCCACATGATCGATGCGGACCTGGTGCAGTGGACACGGAGTGCCCCGGACCGGCGGGGGACACCCCTGCTCGTGGCGATGCACGGGGTGGGGTCGAACGAGCACGACCTGCTCGGGCTCGCCCCCGCGCTGCCGCCCGCGTGGACCGTCGCGTCGCTCCGGGCGCCGACGGCGTGGGGGCCCGGCTTCAGCTGGTACCCACTCGGCACACCCGGCTCCCCATCGACCGAGGCGGTGGACGCCGCGACCGCCGAGGTGCTCGACTGGATCGACTCCGTCGCCGCAGACCACCCGCGGATCGGGCTGCTCGGGTTCTCGCAGGGCGGCTCGATGGCGCTCCAGCTCCTGCGCGCCCGGCCCGCGGCGTTCGCGTTCGCGGTGTCGCTGTCGGGGTTCGTCGTGCCGGGCGTCTCGGACTCGCGGGACGAGGCCGTGTCGGCCGTGCGGCCGCGGGTGTTCCTCGGGCACGGCGACATCGACCCGGTGATCCCGCCCGAGGCCACCGCCCGGACGCAGGCGTGGGCCGCAGCCCACACCGACGTGACCGACCGCACCTACGCGGGCCTGCCGCACGCCGTGTCGACGGCGGAACTGGCCGACGTGGCGGCCTTCGTCGACGCCGGGTAGGCGCACGACGACGGACCGGAGGCCCGGTGCCAGCTGGCACCGGGCCTCCGGTCCGTCACGCCGGTGACGTTCGTCAGTCCGCGAGGATCTGGAGCAGGTCCTTGCGGAGCTGGTCCACCTTGGCCGTGGCGGCCTTGGCCTGTTCCTCGGTCGCGGTGCTGCGGTACATCTGCAGGACGCCCATGGTCTTCCGCAGCGCTTCGAAGAACTCGCGCTGGGCGTCCGGGATGCCCGGGGCCCCGTCGAGTGCCGCAGCGATCTCGTCGGCCTTGGCCTCGGTCTCGGCCTTGCCGGCGTCGGTGAGCTCGAAGAGCGTCTTGCGGCCGTCGCCCGACGAGACCACGAGGTCTTCGTCGACGAGCTGCTGGAGCGTCGGGTAGACCGAGCCGGGGCTCGGCTTCCAGGCGCCGCCGGTGCGCTCGGCGATGGTCTTGATCACGGCGTACCCGTTCTGCGGGCCCTCGGCCAGCAGACCGAGGATCGCGAGACGGACGTCACCGCGGCGACGGCGTTCGCGGCCGAAGCCGGGCCCGCCGAAACCGGGGCCGAAGCCCATGCCCGGACCGAAACCGGGGCCGAACCCGCGGCCACCGAAGCCGCGGCCGCCGTGGTCGTGGTCACCGCGGTCACGGCCGGGGAAGCCGGCGCCGTGGTGCTGCCGCGCGCCGCCGAAGCGGGGGCCGCGCGGGCCGAACCCGCGCTGGTCGCGGGGGGACGTGTTGCTGTCGTCGTCATACGAGGGGCGCATGAGGAGTCCTTTCGTCGTGCTGAGTCGGCTCGCGACCGGTCTGACCTGATCGTCTTCGTCGTATCGCGATGTGTTTACGATAGGTCGCTAACTATCGTTCTGTCAAGGGGTACGCCCGCTCGGCCTGCTGTCGGTGGTGGCGGGCAGGATGGGACGGACCATGACGGACGTCTTCGAGCGCTTCTCCCCCGCGACCACCGAGTGGTTCCGCGGCGCCTTCGACGCACCGACGCCGGCGCAGGCCGGGGCGTGGGACGCCATCTCGACCGGGCAGCACGCACTCGTGATCGCCCCGACCGGCTCCGGCAAGACCCTGGCGTCGTTCCTGTGGTCGATCGACCGGCTCATCAGCGCGACGGACCGCCCGCCGGCGAAGCAGCGCACGCGGGTGCTCTACGTCTCGCCGCTCAAGGCCCTCGGCGTCGACGTCGAGCGCAACCTGCGGAGCCCGCTCGTCGGCATCACCCAGACCGCTCGGCGCCTCGGCACCGAACCGCCGGACGTCACGGTCGGGGTGCGCAGCGGCGACACCCCGTCGTCCGACCGCCAGAAGCTCCTGCGCCAGCCGCCGGACATCCTCATCACCACGCCCGAGTCGCTCTACCTGATGCTCACCTCGCAGGCGCGCGAGACCCTGGTCAACGTCGACACGGTCATCGTGGACGAGGTCCACGCGGTCGCCTCGACCAAGCGCGGCGCGCACCTGGCCGTGTCGCTCGAGCGCCTCGACGACCTGCTCGACAAGCCCGTGCAGCGCATCGGGTTGTCGGCGACCGTCCGCCCGCCGGAAGCGGTCGCGCGGTTCCTCGGCGGTCGTGCACCGGTGACGATCATCGCGCCGCCCGCGCAGAAGACCTTCGACCTGCGGGTCGTCGTCCCCGTCGACGACATGACCGAGCTCGGGGCACCGCCGGTCGGTGCGGACGCGTCCGAGTCACCGACGAACGGATCGATCTGGCCGCACGTCGAAGAACGTGTCGTCGACCTGATCGAGGAACACCGCTCGACCATCGTGTTCGCGAACTCGCGGCGGCTGGCCGAACGACTCACGGCCCGGCTCAACGAGATCCACGAGGAACGCGTGCTCGCCGCCGCCGGCGACGGCGTGCTGGTGCCGGCGGGGGCGTCCCCGGACGACGACGGCCTCCCCGTGGCGCGGGGCCGACCACAGTCACCGGCCCGCACCTCGGCGCACGCCGTCGCCCCCCAGGGCGCCAAGCGACCGCCGGCGCAGCTGATCGGCGGGTCCGGACAGACGGGTGGCGGTGGCTCGGACGCATCCGTCCCGGTGCTCGCCCGCGCACACCACGGCTCGGTGTCGAAGGACCAGCGCGCGATCATCGAGGACGACCTGAAGTCCGGTCGGCTGCGGTGCGTCGTCGCGACGAGTTCACTCGAGCTCGGCATCGACATGGGCGAGGTCGACCTGGTCGTCCAGGTCGAGGCGCCGCCGTCGGTCGCGAGCGGCCTGCAGCGCGTCGGTCGCGCCGGCCACCAGGTGGGTGAGATCTCCCGCGGCGTGCTGTTCCCGAAGCACCGGGCCGACCTGGTCAACAGCGCGGTCACGGTCGAGCGGATGGTCACGGGTCAGATCGAGTCGATCTCGGTGCCGGCGAACCCGCTCGACGTCCTGGCGCAGCACACCGTGGCCGCCGGGGCGATCGACACCCTCGACGTCGAGCACTGGTTCGAGCTCGTGCGGCGGAGCGCCCCGTTCAGCGGTCTGCCCCGATCGGCGTTCGAGGCGACGCTCGACCTGGTCACGGGCCGGTACCCGAGCGACGAGTTCGCCGAACTCCGGCCACGGCTGGTCTGGGACCGCGTGCACGGCACCCTGACCGGGCGCCCCGGTGCGCAGCGACTCGCGGTGACGAGCGGCGGGACGATCCCCGACCGCGGCATGTTCGGCGTCTTCATGGTCGGCGAGAAGGCGTCCCGCGTCGGCGAGCTCGACGAGGAGATGGTCTACGAGTCGCGCGTGGGCGACGTCTTCGCCCTCGGTGCGACGAGCTGGCGGATCGAGGAGATCACCCACGACCGCGTCGTCGTGAGCCCGGCGTTCGGGCAGCCCGGACGTGTGCCGTTCTGGAAGGGCGACGGCATCGGCCGGCCCGCCGAACTCGGTCGGGCGACCGGTGCGTTCGTGCGCGAGGTCGAGGGCGCCTCGGACGAGGACGCCCGCGCCCGCGTCGCCGCCGGTGGACTGGACGAGCGCGCCGTCACCAACCTGCTGACCTTCCTGCGCGACCAGCGCGCGGCCACCGGTCACGTGCCGAACGACACCACGCTCGTCATCGAGCGGTTCCGTGACGAGCTCGGGGACTGGCGGCTCATCCTGCACTCGCCCTACGGCATGCAGGTGCACGCGCCGTGGGCACTGGCCGTCGCCGCACGGCTGCGCGAACGGCACGGCATCGACGGTGACGCGATGGCGGCCGACGACGGCATCGTCGTCCGCATCCCGGAGACCGATGCCGAGCCGCCGGGTGCCGACCTGTTCGTGTTCGAGCGCGACGACCTCGAAGCCCTGGTCACGGACGAGGTCGGCGGCTCGGCACTGTTCGCCGCGCGGTTCCGCGAGTGCGCGGCGCGCGCCCTGCTGCTGCCCCGACGGAACCCCGGGCAGCGGTCGCCGCTCTGGCAGCAGCGGCAGCGGGCCTCGCAGCTGCTCGAGGTCGCGCAGAAGTACCCGACGTTCCCGATCGTGCTCGAGACCGTGCGCGAGGTGCTGCAGGACGTCTACGACGTGCCCGCGCTGCTCGGGATCGCCGACGACATCGCCGGACGCCGGATCCGCCTGGTCGAGACGGAGACCGAGCAGCCGTCGCCGTTCGCCCGCTCGATCCTGTTCGGGTACGTCGCGGCCTTCATGTACGAGGGCGACACCCCGCTCGCCGAACGCCGGGCAGCGGCCCTGTCGCTCGACTCGACGCTGCTCGGCGAGCTGCTCGGACGTGCGGAGCTGCGCGAGCTGCTCGACCCGGCGGTCATCGCCTCGGTGGAGCGCGACCTGCAGCGGCTCTCGCCGGACCGCCGTGCCCGTGACGCCGAGGGGCTCGTGGACGTGCTGCGGCTCGTCGGCGCGCTCGACCTCGACGAAGCGGTCGACCGGAGCTGGCTCGCCGACACCGCCGACCGTCCAGCGGCCACCGCCGAACTGCGCAGCACGCTGCAGGTCCTCGAGCGTGACCGCCGGGTGCTCTCGTTCTCGCACGCCGGGGCGACGCGCTGGGCCGTGATCGAGGACGCCGCCCGTCTGCGGGACGCCCTCGGGGTCCCGCTGCCCATCGGTGTGCCCACGGCGTTCGTCGAGCCCGTGGCCGACCCCCTCGGTGACCTGATCGGACGCTACGCCCGATCGCACGGGCCGTTCTCCGCGCACGAAGCCGCCGGGCGACTCGGTCTGGGCATCGCCGTCGTGCAGGACACCCTGCGCCGACTCGTCGCCGACCGCCGGGTGGTGGAGGGCGAGTTCCGCCCCGACCGCCAGGGTGCCGAGTGGTGCGACGCCGAGGTCCTGCGCCGGATCCGCACGAAGTCCCTCGCAGCGCTGCGGCACGAGGTCGAACCGGTCTCGCCGGACACCCTCGCCCGGTTCCTGCCCGCGTGGCAGCACGTGCAGACCCCCGGGACCCGCGGTGGGCTCCGCGGCGTCGACGGCGTCCTGCAGGTGATCGACCAGCTCGCCGGGGTCGCCCTGCCCGCCAGCGCCTGGGAGACCCTGGTGCTGCCGTCTCGCGTGACCGACTACTCGACGAGCATGCTCGACGAACTCACCGCCACCGGCGAGGTCCTGTGGTCCGGCGGTGGCACCCTGCCGGGCAACGACGGCTGGGTTCGCCTGCACCTGGCCGACACCGCGGCGACGACGCTCGCCGAGCCCTCCGGCGACGAGACGACCGAGCTGCAGCGGGACGTGCTCGGGGCCTTGGCGGGCGGTGGCGCGTACTTCTTCCGGCAGTTGGGCCAGGCCGTGGGCAGCAGTGACGACCAGGCGCTC
This sequence comes from Curtobacterium sp. MCBD17_026, assembly GCF_003234895.2. Lineage (NCBI taxonomy): Bacteria > Bacillati > Actinomycetota > Actinomycetes > Micrococcales > Microbacteriaceae > Curtobacterium > Curtobacterium sp. MCBD17_026. The sequence continues at coordinate 3,402,543 of NZ_CP126281.1, forward strand.
ACCACCGCGCTGTGGGACCTGGTCTGGGCGGGGCAGATCACGAACGACACGTTCGCCCCGCTGCGCTCGATGCTCGGCGGCAAGGCGAAGAGCTCGAGTGCTCCGCGTGCTCGGGCCTACCGCGGCCGTCGGCGTCCGACGATGCCGACGCAGTCCGGGCCGCCGTCGGTCGGGGGCCGGTGGTCCTTGCTGCCGCTGGCCGAGTCCGACTCGACCGTGCGGGCCGCCGCGACCGCCGAACAGCTGCTCGAACGCTACGGCGTCGTCGCCCGCGGTGCCGTGCAGGTCGAGGGCGTCCGGGGTGGTTTCGCCGGGGTGTACCGGGTGCTCTCGCGCTTCGAGGAGTCCGGCCGGGCTCGTCGCGGGTACTTCGTCGAGGGGCTCGGTGCCGCTCAGTTCGCCACCGGCCCGACCGTCGACCGGCTGCGCACCTACGCCCGCGAACTCGGCGACGACGAGCGCGACGATCCGGACCGGAAGCGCGAGGCGCTCACGCTCGCCGCGACCGACCCGGCGAACCCGTTCGGGGCCTCGTTGCCGTGGCCGACGGGCGACGCCGATCCAGGCGTCGTGGCGGACGATGCCGCCGGGGCCGAGAGCACCCTCGGCAGCGGTGCGGCGAGCGGCGCGAAGACCACTCGGGGCCACCGGCCGGGGCGGAAGGCGGGCGCCCTCGTGACGACCGTCGACGGCAAGCTCACCGTGTACGTCGAGCGCGGTGGCAAGTCGGTGCTGACCTTCACCGACGACGCCGCCGACCTCGCTGCCGCGGCCGCCTCCATCGCCGGCATCGTCCGGACCGGGCTGCGCAAGCTCTCGGTCGAACGGGTCGACGGGGACTTCGTGCTCGAGACGCCGCTCGGCGGCGCACTCCGGGCCGCGGGGTTCACGGCGACCCCGCAGGGGCTGCGGCTCCGTGTGTGAGGCGAGCCGCGCCTCCCGGCAGCGCAGCGACCACGTGCCGGACGTGGCCCGTGCCGTCCGGACGAGTTGCGGGCGCCCGTCGGAGGTGACCCGTGCCTGAAGGCGACACCGTCTACCGGGCGGCTCGCCGCCTGCACACCGCGCTGGCGGGCAAGGTCCTGACGAAGAGCGACTTCCGGGTCCCCGCGTTCGCGACGCTCGACCTGGTCGGCCGCACCGTCGACGAGGTCGTGCCCCGCGGCAAGCACCTGCTGCACCGGATCGGCGACCTGACCGTGCACTCGCACCTGAAGATGGAGGGTCGGTGGGACGTCTACGCGCCCGGCGACCGCTGGCGACGCCCGGCCCACCAGGCCCGGGCGATCCTGGACGCCGAGGGGGTCTCCACCGTCGGCTTCGCGCTCGGGGTGCTCGAGGTCGTCCCCCGCGACCAGGAGTCCGAGGTCGTCGGACACCTGGGGCCCGACCTGCTCGGCCCCGACTGGGACGCCGACCTGGCGCTCGTCAACCTGACCGAGGACCCCGAGCGCCCGGTCGGGCTGGCGCTGCTCGACCAGCGGGTGCTCGCCGGGCTCGGCAACGTGTACCGGAACGAACTCTGCTTCCTGCGCGGTGTGCTGCCGACGCGTCCGGTCGGGCAGGTGCCGGACCCGGCGCGGACGATCACGCTCGCCAGCCGACTGATCCTGGCGAACCGCGACCGCAGTGCCCGCGTCACCACCGGCGTCGACCGTCCGGGACGACGGTTCTGGGTCTACGGCCGTGCCGGCAAACCGTGTCTGCGGTGCGGGACCCCGATCCGGCACGGCGAACTCGGCGACTCGGAACTCACCCTGCGCGACACGTACTGGTGTCCGCGCTGTCAGACCTGACGCGCGGGGTGCAGGCGCGACGAGGCGGTCGCACGGACGGCGTCGGTGACCCGTTCGAGGAGCGGTGACGCCAGGTTCCAGCGCTGCCACCACAGCGCCACGTCCGCGTGCCGGCCCGGGGCCAGCTCGACCAGGACACCGCGGTCGATCGCCTCGAGGCACTGCGCCTCGGGCAGCAGCCCCCACCCGAACCCGAGCGTGACCGCACGGGCGAAGTCGGCAGAGGTCGGGACGAAGTGGCGCGGGCCTCCGGGAGCGTGTCCGAGGACCTGCCGCAGGTACCCCTGCTGCAGGTCGTCGTCGCGGTCGTAGTCGACGAGCGGGACCTCGTCGAGCCGCCGGAGCATCCGCCGCTCGGTGCCGGTGTCGCCGAGGTAACGGGCGACGAACGCCGGGGACGCCACCGCCCGGTACCGGTCGATGCCGAGCGGCACCGACGAGCAGCCCTGCACCGGATCCGCCTCGGCCGTCACGGCACCCATCACCGTGCCGGCGCGGAGCAGTTCGGCGGTGCGGTCCTGGTCCTCGCGGTGCAGGTCGAAGACCACCTCGGTGTCGGCTCGGACGAGGGCGAGGGCGTCGAGGAACCAGGTGCCGAGCGAGTCGGCGTTCACGGCCAGCGGGATCGACGGCACCACCGATGATCCACCGCCGAGCGCTCGGGAGGTCTCCTCGTCGAGCAGCCGGACCTGCCGTGCGTGCCGGAGCACCACTGCGCCGTCCGCGGTCGGGCGCACCGGGGTGGTGCGCTGGAGCAGGACCCGGCCGACCTGCTGCTCCATGGACTTGATCCGCTGCGAGACCGCCGACGGGGTGATCGCCAGCGCGCGGGCCGCCGCGTCGAGCGTGCCGTGGTCGACGGCGGCGAGCAGCGTCTCGAGGTGCTCGCGCTGGAACCGGGTCATGCAGTTGAGCTTACGGCGCTGCAGGAACGTGAGCTGTACTACACCGGAGCCGGGCCCTAGCGTCGGACCGTGACCACGCTCCTGCCCCTGCTCTCCGGCCTCGGCACCGGCCTCGCACTGATCGTCGCGATCGGTGTGCAGAACACCTACCTGTTGCGCCTCGCCGTGAGCGCCGGGCTCCGGGTGGTGGCCGCTGCCGTCGTGGTGTGCGCCGTTTCGGATGCGCTGCTCATCGTCGCCGGGGTGCTCGGGGTCGGCGCCGTGGTCGAACGGTTCCCCGTGGCGCTCCTGGTGGTCCGGTTCGTGGGTGCCGCATTCCTGCTCACGTACGGGGTGCTCGCGGCGCGGCGTGCGCTGCGGCCCTCGGGGGACGCGATGCGGGTGGCCGACGAGGCCGCCGACGACGGAGTGGTGGGCGCCGGCGCGAGCGCGGGGGTCGGCGCGACCACCGGCGGGACGGTGGCGGCGGGGCGGACGCGCACCGCGCCTCCCGGCCAGGGGGTGACCATGCGGACGGCGGTGCTGACCATGCTCGTCTTCACGTGGGCGAACCCGCACGTCTACCTGGACACGCTGGTGTTCCTCGGGTCGGTGGCGAACCAGCAGGGTGCGGACGACCGGTGGCTCTGGACGATCGGTGCCGTCACGGCGAGCTGCCTGTGGTTCGGTGCGCTCGGGTTCGGCGGACGCCTGCTGCGGCCGCTGTTCGAGAAGCCGGTGACCTGGCGGGTGTTCGACGGGCTGGTCGCCGTCGTGATGCTCGCGTTCGGCGTGCTCCTGCTCGTCGGCGCGTAGCGACGCGGAGCCGCGCGGCGGCGGCGCGGCGCGGCGGCGGCGCGGCGGACAGGCGGGCAGCAAAACACCGGTGTCCACACGTCGAACCGCGTTGTGCGGGTGTGCAACGTGCGAACACCGGTGTCTTGCGGAACCGCCCTACTGCATGCGCTGGCCGACGCGGCTGTGGCGACGGCTGTAGCCGAAGTAGATGACGAAGCCGATGGCCAGCCAGACGACGAACCGGAGCCAGGTCTCGACCTCGAGGTTCAGCATCAGCCAGAAGCACAGCACCGCCGAGATGATCGGCAGCACCGGCGACCACGGCACCCGGAAGGCCCGCGGGGCGTCGGGCCGCGAACGACGCAGCACGACGATGCCGATCGACACCAGGACGAACGCGGACAGCGTGCCGATGTTGATCATGCCCTCGAGCTTGTCGACCGCGGTGAACCCGGCCAGCAGCGCCACGACGACACCGGCGACGACCTGCACGCGCACCGGGGTCTGCGTCTTCGGGTTGGTCTTCGAGAACCAGCGGGGCAGCAGGCCGTCACGACTCATCGAGAAGACGATGCGGGACAGGCCGAGCAGCAGCACCATGACGACGGTGGTCAGACCGATCAGGGACCCGATGGCGATGATGCCGGCGGCCCACGGCAGCCCGACGATGTCGAACGCCGACGCCAGGGACGGCGCCTTCTCCTCTGCCAGGCGCTGGTACGAGACCATGCCGGTGATGACGATGCTGACACCGACGTAGAGCAGGGTCACGATGCCGAGGCCGATGAAGATGCCGCGGGGCAGGGTCTTCTGCGGGTTCTCGGTCTCCTCCGCGCTGGTGGCGACGACGTCGAAGCCGATGAAGGCGAAGAACACCAGGGACGCCGCGGCGAGCAGGCCGAAGACCCCGTACTGGGCGGGCTCGGCACCGGTGAACCAGGACACGAGCGACTGGGTCCAGACGCTGCCCTCGGCGCCCTTGGCCGGCTCGGCCGGCGGGATGAACGGCGTGAAGTTCGCGGCCTTGACGAAGAACGCGCCGGCGACGATGACGAACACGACGATCGCGACCTTGATGACGGTGATGACCGCCGACACCCGCGACGACAGGCGGGTGCCGAAGGCGAGGAGCACCGTGAAGATCCCGACGATGAGCACCGGACCCCAGGTGAAGGGGATCGGGCCGAGCTGGATCGTGCTCGGCAGGGTGATGCCGAAGACGTCGAACGCGGTGCTGAGGTAGATGCCCCAGTACTTCGCGATGACGGCACTGGCGGTGAGGGTCTCGAGGATGAGGTCCCAGCCCACGATCCAGGCGAGCAGCTCACCCATCGTGGCGTACGTGAACGTGTACGCGGAGCCGGCGACGGGGATCGTCGACGCGAACTCGGCGTAGCACATGATCGCCAGGCCGCAGGTGACGGCGGCGAGCAGGAAGGAGATGATGACGCCGGGCCCTGCGAAGTTCGCGGCGGCGTTCGCGCCGACCGAGAAGATGCCGGCGCCGACGGCGACCGCGATCCCCATCGCGGCGATGTCGAACGTCTTCAGGGAGCGTTTCAGGGACCTGCCCTGCTCCTCGGAGTCGGCCAGGGAGGCCTCGATCGACTTGATGCGGAGCTTCGTTGCCATGGGGTGGTTCCCGTCATCGGCTGGCGGCGGACCTCGGAAGGGTACTGGTGTACCACTGTGTCACGCAAAGCGTCCGCCCGGACGGTGGTCCGGTCCGGCGACGGCCAGGAGGCGCGGCACCGGCCCGGCACGCACCGCTCGGTCGGCTGACGGGTGCGTCCAGTGCCGCGGTCGCGTCAGCGGCCGGCGCGCCAGTCCGCCAGGAACCGGGCGCCGGCCTCGTCGTGGATCACGCCGTCGGGCGCGGTGAGCACCGGGTACGGCGTGGCCGGCACCCCGTCGGCGGGACGGACGTCGACGTGCGCGACCTCGTGGCCGTGGGCGTGCAGCCAGTCCGCCATGGCGTAGTCGCTGCGGGAGTCCCCCACGGTGCGCCAGGTGACCGGGAGCTCGCCGTCCTGCCCGAGGAGCTCGAGCGAGCGCTCGGCCCCGAGGTCCTTGCCGCTGCGGTCCGACTCGACGTCGGTCGAGATGATCGTGGGGTCGATGCGCCACTGCACGGCACCGTCGGCGTCGGGTCGGACGTCGTCGAGTCGGCGGACACCGAGCCCGCGACGCTCGAGCGCGGCCATGGCCTTCGCGTCGAACTCCGGCTGGCGGGCCAGGTAGGTGGCGTTCGGCACCTCGACGCGCTGCTCGATCGACACCATGGCGCGCTTCGTCTCGTCGAAGAACACCAGGTCGGCGTACTCGTCGCGGACCAGCTCGCGCATCTCGTCGGCGTAATCCCGCGGCAGCGCGAGGTCCTGGGCCACCGTCAGTTCACCCATGCCGCCGTCGTACTGCGGACCGATCGAGCACCACACGGCGCCCTTCTCGCAGACCGCATGGACCCGCCCGCCCTCGGCGAGGCCACCGGCGAGCAGCGGGCCGACGACCTCGGAGCGGATGAACGCGTCGCTGCGCCCGGTGTTGAACACGATCGGGATGCCCTCGGCGGCGAGCGCGACGAGGTCCGCGACGATGCTCGGGATCGCGATGGTGCGGGAGACCGGGCTGGCGATGGGTCCGTCGACGTCGAGCAGGAGACCGAGGCGGGGTGCGTTCACCCGCTCATCCTCTCGCAGTCAGCTGCTGGGCGAGGCGATCCGGCTCCGGACGCGGTCGATCAGGGCTCCGAGGGCCGCCGGGGCGGGGACGTGTCCCTGCCCGGGCACCTCGGCGTACTCCGAACCGGGCACCGCGTCGACGAGGGCGCGGGCCGCACGACGCATCCACTCGAGTCCGTCGCCACCGGCACCGACGAGCACCGGCACACCCACGGCGGCAGCGACCCGCTCGGGCACGGCGAGGCCGTTCAGCACCCGGACCTCGCGGCTGAGCACGTGGGCGTCGACGACCAGGGAGCGCCAGAGCGACCCCTTGAGCCGCAGTGCCGTGACCTGGCCCATCGGGACCCCGAGCACCTGGGTCAGGAAGCCGCGGACGGCCTGGGCCCGCCGGCCGGCACCGACGTGTTCGTCGAGCAGGTCGGCGAACACCACGTCGTCGGCGTGCGGGTCGACCGAGGCGCGGTACGGCGGTTCCCACAGGACGGCGCCGTCGACGGGCAGTCCGGTGGCGAGCCCGTGCAGGACGACACCGGCGCCGACGCAGATGCCGACGGCGGTGGTCGGTGCGCCGATGCTCTCGACGACGGCGCGCAGGTCGTCGACCTCGCGCTCGATGGCCCACGTCGCCGAGTCACCGCTTGCACCGCGGCCACGGCGGTCGTAGGTCACCACGCGGTGCGTCGAGCCGAGCTCGGCGACCACGCGGTCGAGGTACGGGGTCCCCCGGTGGTCGAAGGCACCGCCCACGACGACGACCGCCGGCCCGTCCCCTGCCTCGGAGACGGCGATGGTGGTGCCGTCGGAGGAGACGACCGTTCGGTCGACTGGAGGGAGCATGGGGTCCTTTGCGAGCTGTCGACGGCGATGCGTCGGGCCTCGGAGGGGACCGTGCGGATTACCGGTCCTCCGAGTGTCGCAGGCGTGCGAGTCCGTGTCTCCCCCCGCTTCCAGGGGCAGAACCCCACGCTCGACACCGTGGTGGTCGCCGTGTCATGCTGTTTGAGCACACCTGTACTCAACACTCACCGCCGCTGCAACGGGGAACCATGACACTCATCGCCATCGTCGCCTGCGAGATCGCCTTCTGGGTCGCGATCCTCGGCGGCCTGACCACCCGGTACCTGCTGCGACGGCCGCGGTCGGGAGCGGCGATGCTCGTCGCAGCGCCCGTGATCGATGTCGTGCTGCTCGCGGTCGTCACGGGCGACCTGCTCGGCGGTGGGACCGCGTCGTGGCACCACGGACTCGCGGCGATCTACATCGGCTTCTCGGTCGCGTACGGGCACCGGATGATCGCGTGGGCGGACGTCCGGTTCACGCACCGGTTCGCCGGCGGTCCGGCACCGGAACGCCTGAGCGGACGGCGGTACACGGCCCGGTGCTGGGGCGACGTGCTGCGGACCGCGCTCGCCGTGCTGATCGCCGGCGGGATCATCGGCGGACTCGTCCTCGTCGTCGGGGACCCGGAGCGCACGAACGAACTGCAGGGCACGGTCGCGCTGCTCGGGGTGGTGCTGGGCGTCGAACTGCTGTGGGCGATCAGCTACACGATCTGGCCACGCCGGGCCACCTCCGCAGCCGCGAGCCCGGCCGGAGCAGCGAGCCGGCCGTAGGCTGACCCGGTGTCCCGCCGTGTCGACCTCGAGGAACGGGGATCCCTGGTGGCCGCGGCCTGCCTGCGGATCCTGGAGCGGGACGGCCTGAGCGCGCTGTCGGTGCGGAACGTCGCGGACGAGGCCGGCATCGCTCCCGCATCACTCCGCCGTGTGTTCCCGACGCAGGACGCCCTGCGCGAGCACTGCCTGATGATCATCGAGGAACGGGTCACCGCTCGGCTCGCCGCCCTGCGTTCGACGGGTCGGGCGCTCGCACTGGACGTCCTCGCCCAGGTGCTGCCGCTCGACGCCGAGCGCACGACCGAGATCCTGGCTCAGGTGCAGCTCGGCGTGCTCGCGCGCACCGACGAACACCTGGCCGCGAGCGCCCGACGCCTGAACGACGGGGTCAGCCGGGTGTGCACCCGGGCGCTGGAGATCCTGCGTGAGGACGGCAGCTTCGGCGCCGGTCGCGACCTGACCGACGAGGCGGACCGGCTGCACGCGCTGATCGACGGGCTGGCGATCGAGCACACGTGGGACCCGACGGCACGTGCGCCGGAGCGGGTCCTGGCGCTCGTCGAACTGCACGTGGACAGCCTGCGCGGCGCGATCGCCTGACGGCTGCACGCTGCCGACTGCTGGCTGCCGCCTGCCGCCTGCCGCCTGCCAGCTCAGCGATCCCGGTAGACCTCGCGCCGGTGCCCGGCGTCGACGACCACCACGACGAGCTTGCCGTCGTCGATCCGGTAGATCAGTCGGTAGTCCCCCGAGCGGACTCGCCACCCGGGCCGGTTCACGAGCTTGCGTGCGGCGGGCGGCCGGGGGTGCTCGGCGAGGATGGCGAGGAGCCCCTCGATCCGCCGCCGCCCGTCGAGCGGGAGCTTGCGGATGACGCGTTGCGCGGCCGGGATGACCTCGACCGAGTACGTCACCCGAGGCCGAGTTCGCGCTTGAGGTCGTCCCACTCGACGTTCTCGCCACCGATGCGGGCGCTCTCGGCGACGGCTTCGTCGTAGGCGACCAGGTCGTCCAGGTCCTCTGCCGCCTCGAGCAACCGGTCGAGGACGGCCGCATCGACCACGGCGGCGACGCGCTTGTTGCGCCGGGTCAGGTACACGGGTTCGTGTCGGGCGTCGTCGATGATCGACGCCAGACGGCCACGGGCTTCGGAGATCGACACTTCGTTCACCTGTACATTCTAGAGCGTTTTGTACAAGTCAGACGAGTGCCGTGGTGCCGACCGACTCTCGTTCGAGCAGGGACCGCTTGACGTCGAGCCCCCACGCGAAGCCCCCGAGCGTGCCGTCCGAGCGCAGCACGCGGTGGCACGGGACGAAGAGCGCCGGGGCGTTCCGGGCGCACACGCTCGCCGCCGCCCGCACGGCGTCGGGCCGGCCCATCGCCGCCGCGAACCCGGTGTAGGTCAGGGTGCCGCCGGCGGGGATCCGGCGGAGCTGGCGCCACCCCTCGGTGAAGAGCTCGGTGCCGAACTGCCGGACCGGTACCTGCATGGCGTGCTCGACCTCGCCCGAGTAGAAGGCGTCGACGGCCTCGGCCGAGGCGACCACGCCGTCGAGCACGCGGTCGGGGCGGTGACGGTCGGCCAGGCGGGCGAGGATCCGCTCGACGGAGTCGGTCCACCCGGAGGCGAGGACCCTGCCCTCGGCGTCCTCGAGCACGGTGAACGGCCCGTCGGGGGTGTCCAGGGTCTGGATGGTTGCGTCGGTCATCGGTCGTCCTTCCGGGGGTCCTCGGGGGCACGGGTTGCACGGGCGCCGGCGGTCGCGGTCATCGCGCGGTCGATGATCGGTCGCCAGCAGTGCATCGTGAGGTAGCTCCGCCAGGGGGCCACCTGCTCCGACCATAGGGAGAGCTCACGCGCCGTACCGGGCAGCCCGAGTTCCTGTGCACCGTTCCGCACCGCGAGGTCGCTGTGGAGGACGATGTCGGGGTGGTGCCGGACCCGGAGCGCGACGTAGTTGGCGGTCCACGGCCCGATGCCCTTCACGGCGAGGAGTCCGTCGCGCAGGTCACCGAGGGACTGCCCACCGTCCACCACCAGGGACCCGTCGGCGAGCGCAGCAGCCACCCGCAGGATCGTGTCGACGCGAGCGGCCGGCCCGCGCAGGACCTCGTGCCCGCGTTCGGCGATCACCACCGCCGACGGGAACAGCAGCCCGCCGGGCCGGATGGCGTCCGGCACCGTCGCTCCGAGTGCGGCCACGAGCCGGGTCTGCGCGGTGCGCGCCGCGGCCACCGAGACCTGCTGCCCGATCAGGGTGCGGAAGACGATCTCGTGCGCGTCCACCGCGCCGGGGAGCCGGAGACCGGGCACTCGTGCGACGGGTCCGGCGAGCTCGGGCACGGCTCCGAGGACGGCGTCGACGGCGACCGGGTCGGCGTCGAGGTCGAACAGCGCCCGGACCCGCGCCACGAGGGACGGCAGGTCGGAGAGGTCGGAGACCCGCACGCGCAGGTCGATCCCGGTGCCCCGCCCGGCCACGTCGGGGACGGCGGCCGATGCGCTGAACCAGCCCGGGCCTCCAGGCAGGTCGACCAGCCGCCCGTACGACGTGACCCGGCCGGCGGGGTCGGCGTCCACCTGCTCCGTGCCCGGCAGGGCGTGCAGCGCGTGCCAGTCGAGCAGGCCCTGCGCGTCGAAGGGTGCCCGGGCCGGCAGGTGGACGTGCAGTGCGCCGTCACCGACGGAGCCGCCGGTGGCGACGTCGCCTCGCCCGGACCGGCGTGCGCGGAGTTCGGTCGGGGTGACGGCGAAGACCTCGCGCACGGTGTCGTTGAACTGTCGGACGCTGGCGAACCCCGCGGCGAACGCGACGTCGGCCACGGGCAGGTCGGACGAGGTGAGCAGGGTCCGCGCGGTCTGCGCCCGGTGCGCCCGGCTGAGCGCCTTCGGCCCGGCACCCAGCTCGGCCGTCATGATGCGGTTGAGCTGCCGCTCCGAGTAGCCCACGCGTGCGGCGAGCCCGGGGACACCGTCGCGCTCGACGACACCGTCGAGGACGAGTCGCATCGCCCGGCCGGCGACGTCCTCGCGCAGGTCCCACTCGGGGCTGCCGGGGGTCGCCTCGGGCAGGCAGCGCTTGCAGGCGCGGAAGCCGGCCAGGTGCGCTGCGGCGCTCGTGCGGTAGAAGGTGACGCCCGAGGCCTTCGGCGTGCGGGCCGGGCAGCTGGGCCGGCAGTAGATGCCGGTGGAGTGCACGGCGGTGACGAACTGGCCGTCGAAGCGCGCGTCGCGCGAGGCGACGGCGCGGTGCCGTTCGGCGTGCAGCGCGTCGGGCTGCGCGTCGGAGTCCGGGCTGGTCATGGGCTCAGCCTGACATGCGCCGCCGACGCCGACTGGCGGGAATCGGACGGAGCAGTGCACGGCCGGGCGGGCCACGACGCCGGCGTCTCGTCGAGACGCCGCCACGCGCGCGAGACGCCGCCCGATTCCGCGGCGTTCCGCCGGGAACACGGCGTCCCGGCAACACGACGGCGTGTCACCGCAGGTCGATGGAGCAGTACGGGGCCGGGAGGCCCGGCTAGCGTTGGCCGCGTGACTCCCGCAGACGACGTGGCCGGTCTCGGCGACCGGGCCGGTCTCGACGATCGGGCCGGTCTCGACGACCTGCCGTTCCGCACCGAGGTCGAGATCGCGCTGCTGCTCGTCTCGCCGCGGCACCGGTACGAGGGGCGCCCGGCCGACGGTGCACGGCCGGTGGGCGCAGACGATCCGGACGAGTCACGCGACCGGATCGAGCTGCGGGCCGGGCTGGGCATCGTCGGCGACCGGTACTTCGCGGCCCGGGCGCACGTGCACGCCTCGGTCACGGTGATCGGGCTGGAGAGGCTCGAAGCCGTCGGCCAGGCGACCGGTGCCACCGTCGACCCCGCTGCGACCCGGCGGAACGTGTTCCTGCGGGGCGCCGACGTCGAGGCCCTGCGGGGCGAGCCGTTCTCGCTGGAGAACGTGACCCCGGACGCCGGTAGCGGGCCGGTCCGGTTCCGTGGCTACCGTGCGGCGAACCCCTGCGCCTGGATGGACCACGAGGTGGCCCCCGGGGCGTTCCGGGCGATGCGCGGCCGGGGCGGCGTGCGGTGCGACCCGGAGTCCGACGGTGTGCTCACCCTCGGACCTGCGGTGCTCCGCACGGCACGCCCCGTGGCGCTCGCCTGACGCGGTCGCGCCGCGACACGGTGAGCGTCCTGCGCCAGCCAAGACTCGGCTCGGCGGACACATCGTCGGCGTCCGGGGACGCATCGTGTCCGGCAGGCCGAGATCCGGCCGGGCGTCGAGACGCTCGGCGGCGCGGTGCTCAGGCGGTGAGGGCGCTCTCGATCGCGTCGACGAACGCCGGCAGGTCGTCCGGGGTGCGGGAGGTGATGAAGCCGCCGTCGACCTGGACCTCCTGGTCGACCCACTCGGCTCCGGCGTTGCGCAGGTCGGTCTGCAGCGACGGGAACGACGTGACGGTCTTGCCGGACAGCACGCCCGCCTCGACGAGGGTCCACGGGCCGTGGCAGATCGCCGCGACCGGCTTGCTCGCCTCGGCGAAGGCCTGCACGAGCGTCGCTGCACGGGACTCCTGGCGCAGGGTGTCGGCGTTGATCGTGCCGCCGGGGATCACGAGGGCGTCGAAGTCCTTCGCGTCGACACCGCCTATGGTGGTGTCCGGCTCGAGCGTCTGCCCCGGGTCCTTGTCGCCGACCAGCGTCTGGATCGTGCCGGTCTCCTTCGCCGCCACGGTCACCGAGGCACCGCGCTCACGCAGCTGTTCGGTGGGGACGACGATCTCGTCCTGCTCCACGCCGTAGTTCGTCGTGATGACGAGGACCTTCTTGCCGTCGAGGGTTGCCATGATCGCTCCTTCCGCGGCCCGGTCGTTCCGGCCGCACACCCGAGGGTCGTCGGCGTCGGCTGGGTAGGCGCGCAGGGGCGGCTCGGGGTCCGGTCGGGCGGTCGCAACTCCCCGCTCACGTCCGCCGGGCGGTCGCAAACCGTCGGTTGGCCACGGCGCAGCCGACGGTTCCTGACCACTCGGCGCAGACCGGGCGGGGTGTCCGGACCGACGGGCGAGGCGTCGTGGACGCGCCCGCCGTCGGCCTGGAGGCACGGTGCGGGCCCGCCACGGGCCTCCAGGCCGCCATCCGGCCGGCCGCAACTCCCCGCTCACGTCCGCCGGGCGGTCGCAAGGCGGCGGCTGGCGGTGGCGCAGCCGACGGTTCCCGACCACTCGGCGCGGGCCGAGCGGGATGTCCGGACCGGCCGGCGGACGCGGGCGGCAGGACGGGCGCCGCGCTCAGCCGTGGATGCGGAAGGCGTCGCCGTCGCGCTCGACGGTCAGGCCGTCGTACCCGTGGACCCGGTGCAGGCCGGCCGTCACGGGGTGCTCGAGGGGACCCACGACCACCGTGGTCGCGCCGGAGGCGATGGCGGACTCGAGTCCGGCGGGGGCGTCCTCGAACGCCACGCAGTCGGCCGGGTCGACGCCGAGCAGAGCAGCACCGCGCAGGTAGCCGTCGGGGTGGGGCTTGCCGTGCTCGACGTCCTCCGAGGGCACGAAGGCCGCGGGCACGGCGAACCCGGCGGCCGCCATCCGACCCGCGGCGAGGTCGCGCGGGGCGCTGGTGACGAGCGCCACCGGGACGTCGAGCTCGACGAGTCGCTGCACGAAGGCGACGGCACCGGGGATCTCGAGGATGCCCTCGGTGCTCGCGGTCTCCTCGGCGACGAGCTCCGCCGCGATCCGCTGCTGCTCGGCGAGGGGCAGGTCGGGCAGGAAGCGCCGCAGGGTGTCGATCGCCTGCCGCCCGTGCGAGAACGCGAGGATCTCGTCGGGGTCGATGCCGTTCGCGTTCCCGAACCGGGTCCAGGTCGCCTCGACCACCGCGGTCGAGTCGACGAGGGTCCCGTCCATGTCGAAGAGGACCCCGGACGCCACGATGTCGATCACGCGCCCGACCCTAGCTCACGGGCCCGACCGTCCCGCGGTCCGCGCGCGAGCGGTGTCAGCGCACCCGCGGCGCCAGCGCAGGCGGTGTCAGCGCGGGCGGGGTCAGCGCGCCCGGACGTACCGGGTGAGCAGCACGCCGTCGGTGCCGAGCAGCACGTGGGCCGGTCGCATCCGCCGGAGTTCCGGCGACGACCCCCGGGCGATGCGCGGCCCCTCCCCGCCCTCGAGCGACGGGTCGATCGTCAGGGTCAGCTCGTCGACGGCGTCCGCGGCGATGAGTGCCCCGAGGAACGACGGCCCGCCCTCGCAGTGGATCGTCCCGAGGCCACGGTCGGCCAACAGCCCTCGGATCCGTCCGGCGTCCACCGAGTCCGGGTCGTCGTCCGCGCTGCAGGGCACGACGTCGGCGACCTCGGCGAGCGCCCGGCCCGTCGGCGAACCGGCCGCCGTCGCCGACGTCAGGACGATCGGGCGCACCGGCGCCTCGGTGAACACCCGAGACCCCGGGTCGAGCGACAGCGACCCGGTGACGATCGCGAACACGGGGTGGTCCGGCATGCCGTGGGCCCGCCGCCAGGCGACGTCGGTGTCGTGCAGGACCATCGGCCCGTAGCCCTCGTCACGGACGGTGCCGGCGGCGACGAGCACGACGTCGGCCACCCGCCGGAGCAGGTCGAAGACGCGCAGGTCGTCGTCGCCGCCGAGCGCCCCGGACACCCCGGCAGCCGAGGCCGAACCGTCCAGCGTCGCGACGAAGTTGACCCGGAGCCAGGGGTCGCCGGCGTCGGCGGTGTAGCGCTCGAGCAGGTCGTCGTCGGACAGGTCCGCGATCGACGGGGGCAGGACGTTCACGTGTTGTGCCTCGATTCCACCGGGGTGCGCCATCCGAGCGTGGCCTCGACCATGCGCATCGCGTCGACGCTCTCGGCGACGTCGTGCATGCGGACGATCCGGGCGCCGAGCATCGCGCTCACGGTCGCGACCGCGAGCGATCCGGAGAGCCGTTCACCGCGGGGGCGCCCGAGCGACTCCCCCACGAAGTCCTTGTTGGACACCGCGGCGAGGACCGGGTAGCCGAGCGCGACGACCTCGGGCAGCCGACGGGTGAGCTCGAGGGTGTGCACGGTGTTCTTGTGCAGGTCGTGGCCGGGGTCGACGATGATCCGCGACTCGGGGATGCCCGCGGCGAGCGCCCGGTCGACCCGTTCGCGCAGGAACGCGACGACCTCGCCCGCGATGTCGCCGTACTGCGGCGGTGCCGGCAGGGGCCGTCGGGGTTCGGCGAGCGAGTGCGTGATGACGACGGTGGCGTCGGAGTCGGCGACCACGGCGGCCATCCGCGGGTCGGACAGGCCGGTGGTGTCGTTGACGACGGTCGCCCCGGCTGCGATCGCCGCCGCGGCGACCTCGGGACGGAAGGTGTCGACGCTGATGACGACGTCGGACTGCTGGGCGAGCTGCTCGACGACGGGCACGACACGGTCGATCTCGTCGGACGCGGGCAGTTCCGGACCGGGGGCGAACTTCACGCCGCCGATGTCGACCCAGTCGGCACCCTGCTCGGCGGCGCGCACCGAGGCGGCGACGGCCCGGTCGAGCTCGAAGGTGGCGCCGCGGTCGTGGAACGAGTCGGGCGTGCGGTTCACGATCGCCATGACGGCGATGCGGTGGTCGAAGTCGATGGTGCGGCGGCCGAACGTCCGGACCGGGTGGCGCAGGTCCGGCACGACCCAGCCGGGTCCGGCCGCCTGGAGGCCCGTCATGCGTCCGCCCCGGCACTCGCATCCTGCCCGGCATCCGTCGCACGCCCCGCGCCGATGAGCGCGATCGCCTCGGCCCGTCCCGCGGCTTCGGCCAGCGAACCGGTCGCCGCCACCGTCACGGTCGTCGAACCGGTCTGGCGCTCCCCACGTGTCGTGACGCACTGGTGCTGCGCGTCGAGGACCACCAGGACGCCCTCGGCGCCGAGCCCCTCGGCGATGGTCGCGGCGACCTGTTCGCCGAGCCGCTCCTGCAGCTGCGGGCGGGAGGCCACCGCGTCGAGCACCCGTGCCAGCGTGCCGAGCCCGATGAGCCGGTCGCCCGGCGCGTACGCCAGGTGCGCGACCCCGAGGAACGGCAGCAGGTGGTGCTCGCAGACGGAGCGGAACTTCACGTCCCGGACGATGACGAGCCGACCGCGCTCACCGTCCTCGGCGTGCACCGTGCCGTCCCGGGCGATGGCGACCGCGTCGGTGCCGATCCCGGAGAAGAACTCGGCGTACGAGTCGGCGACACGGGCGGGGGTGCGGGTGA
This sequence comes from Curtobacterium sp. MCBD17_026, assembly GCF_003234895.2. Classification (NCBI taxonomy): domain Bacteria; kingdom Bacillati; phylum Actinomycetota; class Actinomycetes; order Micrococcales; family Microbacteriaceae; genus Curtobacterium; species Curtobacterium sp. MCBD17_026. The sequence goes on from NZ_CP126281.1 coordinate 3,418,552, forward strand.
GTTCCGGGCGGTCGGGATCCTCGCCGATGGCGAGCAGCAGCTCGCGGACGGCGGCCTCCACACGGGCGCGGTCCATGGGTGACGTCACCCGCTCATCCAACACCAGCCATGGCCGGAGAACGCGGGCAGACGCCCAGCGCGAGGTGCGCGATCCGCGTGGAACGGGCCTCCCGGCGGTCGCAACCTGTGAGACCGGTGTGACACGCCCGAAACCCAGCGTCCTTTAAACTCTCGTGGTGAGCGCCCCGCAGACCGACACCACGCCCCGGAACCGCTTCGCGACCGGCCTCGATCGATTCTTCTCCATCACGCAACGCGGATCGTCGATCCCCCGCGAGGTCCGCGGTGGCCTCGTCTCGTTCGTGACGATGGCGTACATCGTGATCCTGAACCCCCTCATCCTCGGTGGGTTCAGCGCCGACCAGGCCGCCAAGGACGTCTCGGGCGGATGGCTCGAGAACGCTCAGGTGGCCGCGGCGACCGGCCTCGTCGCCGGCGTCATGACCATCGCGATGGGCATCATCGCGAACCTGCCGTTCGGCATCGCCGCGGGGCTCGGGATCAACTCGTTCCTCGCCGTCAGTGTCGTGCAGCAGGTCACCTGGGCCGAGGCGATGGGCCTGGTCGTCATCAACGGTGTGATCATCGTGATCCTCGCGTTGACCGGCATCCGGACGATGATCTTCACCGCCGTCCCGGCCCAGCTCAAGGCGGCCATCACCGTCGGCATCGGCCTGTTCATCGCGTTCATCGGGCTCGTCGACTCCGGCTTCGTGCGGTCCTCCGGGCTCGCGTCGCCGCCGCTGCAGCTCGGCGAGGACGGCTCCGTCGGCGCCCTGCCGACCATCGTCTTCCTGATCGGCCTGATCATCATCGGCACGCTCATGGCCCGCCGGGTCAAGGGTGCGCTGCTCATCGGCATCGTCGCGACCACGATCATCGCGATCATCCTGCAGGCGATCTTCCAGGTGCCGACCTCGGTCGACTCGAAGACCGGCTGGAACCTCAACGCCCCCGGCCTGCCGAGCGCACTGTTCGCCGTGCCGGACCTGTCGCTCGTCGGTCACGCCGACGTCTTCGGCGCCTTCACCCGCATCGGCCCGCTCGCCGCGTCGATGCTCGTCTTCACCCTCGTCTTCACGAACTTCTTCGACGCCATGGGCACCATGACCGGTCTGGCCAAGGCCGCCGGTGTCGCGAAGCCGGACGGCACGTTCCCCCGCCTGAAGTCGGCGCTCGTCGTCGAGGGCGTCGGCGCGATCGCCGGTGGTGGCGCGTCGGTGTCGTCGAACACCGTCTTCATCGACTCGGCCTCCGGCATCGGCGAGGGCGCCCGCACGGGCATGGCCTCGGTCGTCACCGGCCTGCTGTTCCTGGCGTCGATGTTCCTCACGCCGCTCACCCAGGTCGTCCCGCTCGAGGTCGCCGCCGCCGGGCTCGTCGTCGTCGGGGCGCTCATGGTCGCGCAGGTCGCGGACATCTCGTGGTCGGACTTCGGCTCGGCCCTGCCGGCCTTCCTGACGATCGTCGTCATGCCGCTGACCTACTCGATCGCGAACGGCATCGGCGCCGGCTTCATCAGCTGGGTGCTCATCAAGCTGCTGTCCGGCCGTGGCCGTGAGGTCTCGTGGCTGCTCTACGTCGTCGCCGCGGGCTTCCTGCTGTACTTCGCGCGGGGGCCGCTGGAGGCGCTGCTCGGCGTCGGCTGAGCCATTCGTTCGGGCCTTCCTGGGCCGGTTCGCTCGGGCCTGGCGCAAGACGCCGTCGTGTCATCGAGACGCCGCCGAATCCGGCGGCGTCTCGACGTTTCCGGGGCGTCTTCCGCAGGACGCCGGCGTCTTCGCCGGCTGGCGTCAGCCGCGTCGGCCGCGTCGGCCGCGTCGGCCGCGTCGGCCTGGAGGCCCGTGGTCAGTCCGGCAGGTCGCTCGGCGTGGCCTCGTGGTGGCGCTGGTCCTGGGTGCGACGGTCTTCCTTCATGCCCGCCTCGAACAGGTGGCGGCGGCCCTGCACGAGCTCGTCGCGCGCGGTGCGCTCGAGCTCCTTGGCGAGGGCGTAGTAGCCGTCGTCGTAGTCCTCGACGATCTGGAACGTCCAGCGGCCCGCGATGACGTTGCGGCCCACGAGCTCGGTGTCGATGCGCTCGGCGAGTTCGGTGTGCCCGGCCTTCCGCAGCTGCTCGACCGCCTCACCGAGGTTCAGATCAGCGGTGCCGGTCAGGCGGTGGAACCCGTAGAGCAGGCCGCGCGCGTGCTCGATGACCTCGACCGCGGCGGACAGGCTGCCGAGCGCCTCGACCGTGGCCTCGGACACCCCCTCGGGAACCTGGTGCTGCGCGTCGGGGCCCTGTGCGTCGTTCGTCATGGGTCCCGTCTACACGACGGCTGCTGCGTCGTTCGAGGGTTCGTCCGCGACCCGCCGTGGTCGACAACCGTCGGTTGCGACGTCGGAGGTCGACACCTACCATTCGAACACACGTTCGAACGAGGAGACCCGATGATGATCACCGACACGGCTGCCACGGTGTGGTGGTCCGGAGGCACACCGACCCGCCTGGTGTGGGCAGGGCAGCGGTGGCGGGTGAGCGACACCCCGACCCGACTGACCGTCACACGGGCCGAACTGCCCACCGCCATCACCCACGCGCCGGAGCGGACCGTGGGATGGCGATTCCAGGCGACCAGCGACCTCGACGGCGAGTCGCTGGTGGTCGACATCGTGCCGCAGGGCTCCGGCTGGGGCGTGGCCCGGACGTGGACGTGATCGCCGCGGACCGCTACCGTCCGGACATGGACAGGTGGGTCGCGCTGCTGCGCGGGGTCAACGTGAACGGCATCACGATCAGGAGCGCGGACCTGGCGGAGCTCTTCCGGGAGCTCGGGTTCGACGATGTCCGGACCGTGCTCGCCTCGGGCAACGTCATGTTCAGCGCCGACGCGCCCGCCGAGCCGCTGAAGACGTCGATCGAGCAGGGGCTGCGCGACCGGTTCGGGTACGACGCCTGGATCGTGCTCGTCCGGCACGACGCCCTCGCGGCCGTGGTCGACGACTTTCCCTTCGAGCATGCCGACGAACGGCACGACTACGTCGTGTTCGGGTCCGACGACGGTGCGCTCGACGCCTTGATCGAGGATCTCGAACTCGATGACTCGGTCGAACGGATCGCACGCGGAGCCGGCGTCGTCTACTGGTCCTGCCCGAAGGGCTCGAGCACCGACACCGTGTTCGCGAAGCGGGCCGGCGCCGCACGCTTCAAGCGCACGACGACGACCCGCAACACGAACACCCTGCGGAAGCTCCTGTGACGCTCGTGCACTCGAAGCGAGCCGAGACTCACGCCCACGGACGATCCGGACGTCCCTGACCGCCCGAAGTGTCCGCTGGGCCGAGTCTCCGCCGACGCCGGGGTGGCTCAGGCCTGCGGCGGCTGCCCGTTGCTCGCCATGGTGCCGCCGTCCACGGGCAGGACCGCACCCGTGATGAACGAGGCCGCGTCGCTTGCCAGGAACAGGATCGCCTCGGCGACCTCGGCAGAGCGACCCCCGCGGCCGAGGGCGATGCGCTCGGTGAACTTCGACTGCAGGGCCTCGTCCTCCGCCTGCTCCTGGGTCAGGTCGGTCCAGATGAGCCCCGGAGCGACGGCGTTCACGCGCACGCCGAACTGCCCGTTGTCGAGTGCAGCGGCCTTGGTGAAGTTCGTCACGCCACCCTTCGCCGCGTTGTACGGACTCATCCGCCAGTCGGCATCCTCACCGGAGACCGACGAGGTGTTGACGATCGACCCCTTCGTCTCGCGGAGGAACGGCAGGGCCGCCCGGGTGCCGTAGAACACACCGGACAGATCGGTCTCGATGACCCGGCGCCACTCGTCCGTGCTGATGTCGGTGATGTCGCCCGAGCTGAAGGTCCCGGCGTTGTTCACCAGGACGTCGACCCGGTCGAACCGGTCGATCGCCGCGTCGACGACGGTCTGCCAGTCGTCGGGGCTCGCTACATCGGCGTGCAGCGCCACCACCCGGTGGGTGGGCAGCGAGTCCCCGACCGCGCGCACCTTCTCGTCGACGCTGTCGGTCAGGACGACCGACGCGCCCTCGTCGATGAACGCCCGCGCGGTCGCCTCGCCGATACCGGACCCCGCGCCCGTGACGATCGCGACCTTGCCCTCGAACCGGTTGCCCATGATGTCTCCTCTCGTTGCACGAACCGTGCCCGGGGAGACGCCATCGACCCGAGGGGCACGGCAGACCACGGTGCCCGGGGCCGACTGGACGCGTTCGGAGGCGCCAGGAACGCCCCGGGATGCAGGTCGCCCCGGCCCCGCGAGGCGGAACCGGGGCGACGTGCGACTGCAGCGCAGGTACCGGCGTCAGCCGGTCGAGTCGTCGAGGTCGAAGTCGCGCTCCAGGGAGATCGTCGGGATCGACGCGGTGATGACCGAGCCGTCGGCCCGCAGCGTGCCCTGGATGTCGCTCGTGGTCGGGGCGTGCCCGGACATCCGCGGCCCGTGGTGCGGCAGCGGCACCACGGTGGGCTCCCCCGCCTCGATGTCCCACTGCTGGTTGTGCACCCACACCGTGAAGCCCGAACCGGTCTCGACCGTGAGCGTCATGGCTTCCTGCTCCAGGTCCACCCGGACCCGCGATCCGCGCACCGTCAGCCGGTAGGACAGACGGTCCCAGTGCTTCGGCAGCCGCGGGTTGAAGGTCATCCGACCACCGTGGTCGCGCATGCCACCGAAGCCGTTGACGAGCGCACCCCAGATGCCACCGGTCGACGCGATGTGCACGCCGTCCGAGGTGTTGCCGTGCAGGTCCGCCAGGTCGACGTAGAGCGCGGTCTGGAAGTACTGGTCGGCGAGGTCGTGGTACCCGACCTCGGCCGCCATGATCGACTGCACGACCGCGGACAGCGTCGAGTCACCGGTGGTGAGCGCGTCGTAGTAGTCGAAGTCGCGACGCTTCTCGGCCGCCGTGAACTCGTGCCCCTGCAGGAACAGCGCGAGCACGACGTCGGCCTGCTTGAGCACCTGGAACCGGTAGATCACCAGCGGGTGGTAGTGGAGCAGCAGCGGGCGCTTGGACTCCGGGGTGTTCTCGAGGTCCCAGAGTTCCTTGTCGAGGAACTGGGCGTCCTGCGGGTGGATGCCGCGGTGCGGGTCGAAGGGGATCTCCATCGACTCGGCGGCGTGCTCCCACTCGACGAGCTCGTCGGGCTGCAGACCGGTCCGGCGCACCATGCGGTCGTACTCTTCGGCGTCGTCGGCAGCGAGCTCGCGACAGGCGTTGACGGCGAACCACAGGTTCGCCCGCGCCATCACGTTCGTGTAGAGGTTGTCGTCGACGACGGTCGTGTACTCGTCCGGCCCGGTGACGCCGTCGATGTGGAACTTCTTGTCGCCGTTCGACCGCCAGAACCCGAGGTCGGCCCAGAGCCGGGCGGTCTCGACGAGCACGTCGATGGCTCCGCGCTTCAGGAACTCGCGGTCGCCCGAGGCCCGCACGTACTGCATGAGCGCATGCGAGATGTCAGCGTCGATGTGGTACTGCGCGGTGCCGGCGGCGTAGTAGGCGCTGGACTCTTCGCCGTTGATCGTCCGCCACGGGAACAGGGCGCCGCGCTGGTTCAGCTCGCGGGCCCGAGCCCGCGCCGCGTCGAGCATGTTGTAGCGGAAGCGCAGGGCGTTCCGGGCGACGATCGGCGCCGTGTACGACAGGAACGGCAGGACGTAGATCTCCATGTCCCAGAAGTAGTGGCCGCCGTAGCCGGACCCGGTGACGCCCTTCGCGGCGATGCCGTGGCCGTCGGTGCGGGCGGTGGCCTGCGCGAGCTGGAACAGGTTCCAGCGGACGGCCTGCTGGATCGCGGGCTGGCCGGCGATCTCGACGTCGCTGCGGGCCCAGTAGTCGTCGAGCCACTCGCGCTGCTTCGCGAAGGTCTCGTCGACGTTCTCGGCGTGCGCGCGGTCGAGCGTGCGGTCGCAGCGGTCGGCGAGCTCGCGCACGGGCACCCCGCGGGAGGTGTGGTAGACCACGTGCTTCACGAGCCGGATGGGCTGCCCCGCGCGGGCCTGCACCCGGTAGACGTGCTTCGCCAGGTCGTCGTCGATCGACGACGACTCGTCCCAGCTGTTCTCGGTCTCGATGTGGTGCTCGACGCCGACGCAGATCGTCATGCCGGAGCTGGACGCCTGGTACCCGAGGACCGAACGGCCGCCGGTGCTGCGCTTGAGCTTCGGCACGAGCACCCGCTCGGTGAACGCCTCGGCCTTGCGGGGGTCGAAGGCGTTCGCCGCGGCCCGCATGCCGGCGTGGTACTCGTCCTGCACGTCCTGGCGGTTGAGGATCTGACTGGACAGCAGGATCGAGGCGTCCGCGTCGAGCACGGTGACCTCGTAGTCGATGACGGCGAGGTGCCGGTCGGTGAACGACACGAGCCGACGCGCCCGGATGAGCACCCGCTTGCCGGACGGCGTCGACCACTCGGTCTCGCGGAACAGGTAGCCGCCGCGGAACTCCAGCCTGCGCGTGTGCCGGAGGATGTCGGCCTCGGCCAGCACGAGCGGCTCGTCGTCGACGTAGAGGCGGATGACCTTGGCGTCGGGCGCGTTGATGATCGTCTGCCCGGTCTTCGCGAAGCCGAAGGCGTCTTCCGCGTGCCGGATCGGCCAGGTCTCGTGGAACCCGTTGATGTACGTGCCGTACTGCACGCCGCCACGGCCTTCGTCGAGGTTGCCGCGCAGGCCGAGGTACCCGTTGCCGACGGCGAAGTTCGTCTCTGCGACGCCCTGCTCGTCGGGGGTGTACTCGGTCTCGACGAGTGCCCACTCGTCGATCGGGTAGCGGACGCGGTCGAGGGGGTCCGAGGTGATGGGGTTCATGCTGCTCCGTGGGAAGGGAGGGAGGTGGGTGCGTCGGTGCGGCCGGCAGGCAGGGAGTGTCCGGCCGGGTGGCCTACGTCGTGCTGGTGGCCGGTGCGGGCAGCTCGTCGATGAGTTCGGCGAGGTCGGACACCACGACGTCGGCACCGTGCTCGCGCAGGGCGTCCGCCCCGGCGCCGCGGTCGACACCGACGACGAGACCGAACGAACCGTTGCGGCCGGCTTCGACCCCGCTGGTAGCGTCCTCGACCACGACGCACTCGGCGGCGGTGAGCCCGAACCGGGTTGCCGCGTCGAGGTAGGTGTCGGGCGCGGGCTTGCCGGTCAGGCCGTCCTGGCGCGCGACGAGCCCGTCGACGACCACCGGGAACCGGTCGAGGATGCCCGCCGTCCGGAGCACCGAGGTGGCGTTCGCCGAGCTCGAGACGACCGCGACGGACAGTCCGGCGGCGATCGCGGCGGTCAGGAACCGCAGCGACCCCGGGTAGGGCTCGACGCCGTGCTCGTCGAGTTCCGCGGTGAACTCCGCGTTCTTCCGGTTGCCGAGCCCACACACGGAGTCGGTGTCGGGTGCGTCGTCGGGGGTGCCCTGCGGCAGCTCGATGCCGCGCGACTCGAGCAGCGAACGCACGCCGTCGTAGCGGGGCTTGCCGTCGATGTAGGTGAAGTAGTCCTGCTCGGTGTACGGCGCGACACCGTGTGCGGCCAGGTACGGCGTGAACAGCCGGCTCCAGGCGCGCATGTGGACGTCGGCGGTCGGGGTGAGCACGCCGTCGAGGTCGAACAGGAGTGCGCGCTGATCACTGAGTCGCGCGGGCGTGCGCTGGTCCTGCGTCGTCATCTGCGGTCCTCCGGGGACTGGTGGTGGACGAATGGCTCCCGCCGAGTCTAGGACCGCTCCAGTCGGCACGTCCGGAGGCGCTGCGCCCTGTGGAGGGTGTTCACCCGCACCTCGGTGTGGAGGAGCACGGTGACCACGATCCACCTGTGAGTGCTCGGAGACACGCACCGGCACGCTGACCCGGACGAAAGGCACCACCATGACCAGCGACACCACGGCCGCACCCCACGACGGTACGCAGTCGAAGCTCCGCCAGGCGATCACCGGCCCGCTGCTGTACCTCTTCATCCTCGGCGACGTGCTCGGCGCCGGCATCTACGCCCTGATGGGGACCCTGTCGAAGGACGTCGGCGGCGCGCTCTGGGCACCGCTCGTCCTCGCGCTGCTGCTGGCCCTGCTCACCGCGGGTTCCTACGCAGAGCTCGTCACGAAGTACCCGAAGGCCGGTGGCGCCGCGGTCTTCGCCGAGCGCGCGTACAAGTCGCCGATCGTCTCGTTCCTGGTCGGCTTCAGCATGCTCGCGGCCGGTGTCACGAGCGCCGCCGGACTGTCGCTCGCCTTCGCCGGCGACTACCTCGGCACCTTCGTCGACCTGCCGCCGGTCCCCACAGCGATCGTCTTCCTCGCCCTGATCGCGTGTCTGAACGCCCGGGGCATCTCCGACTCGCTCAAGAGCAACGTCGTGATGACGATCATCGAGGTGTCCGGCCTCGTCATCGTGATCGTCGTCGTCGCGGTGATGCTCGGCGGTGGCGGCGGTGAGGTCTCGCGCATCGGGGAGTTCCCTGCCGATGCGAACCCGGCGCTCGCGACCCTGAGCGCAGCGATCGTCGCCTACTACTCGTTCGTCGGCTTCGAGACCTCTGCGAACATCGCGGAAGAGGTCCGCGAACCCCGCCGCGTGTACCCGAAGGCCCTGTTCGGCGCCCTCGCCACGGCCGGCGTCGTCTACGTCCTCGTCGCACTCGCGAGTTCCATCGCCCTCCCCGCCTCGGAGTTGTCCGAGTCCAGCGGCCCGCTGCTCGCGGTCGTCTCCGCCACCGGCGTCCCGATCCCCGACTGGGTCTTCAGCCTCATCGCCCTGGTCGCCGTCGCGAACGGCGCGCTGCTCACGATGATCATGTCGAGCCGCGTGACCTACGGCATGGCCGAGCAGCGGCTCCTGCCCGCCCTGCTCGCGAAGGTCCTGCCGAACCGCAAGACCCCGTGGACCGCGATCGTCGCCACCACGATCGTCGCGATGCTCCTGACCCTGGTGGGCGACGTGGGCGTGCTGGCCGAGACCGTCGTGCTCCTGCTGCTCTTCGTGTTCATCAGCACGAACGTCGCCGTCCTGGTGCTCCGCCGCGACCACGTCGAGCACGACCACTTCCGGGTCTGGACGTTCGTCCCGGTGCTCGGGGTGCTGTCGTGCATCCTGCTGCTCACGCAGCAGAGCGGACAGGTCTGGCTCTACGCCGCGATCCTGCTCGCCGTCGGCGTGGTCCTGTACTTCGTCGCCCGGTTCACCGGGCGCCGTTCCGGACGCGACCACGAGGCGGGCGTGATCCACTGACGTCGCGCACCACGGGCCTCCAGGCAGACCGTCTGGAGGCCCGTGGTGCGTCCGCCGGTCCGCCCGGGTGATCAGCGCAGGTCGCGCACCCAGGCCTCGATCGCGTCCGAGATCTGCTGGCGGGCATCAGCACGGCTGATGGTCGCCGTGCGGTCGCCTGGCTGGTCGCCGTAGGCGCCGAAGTCGGCGTGGTTCGAGCCCTGGATCTCGGTCATGGTGGCGGTCGACGGCAGCTTGTCCCGCGCGGCGTCGACCTTGGCCGGGGTCGACAGACCGTCACGCGAACCGGAGACGCTCAGCACGTCGATGTAGGAGCGGCTGATGTCGTTCGCGCAGTAGCTGCCGAGCAGCAGCAGGCCGTCGGCGTCCTGGGCGAGCTGGCACGCGCGGACCCCGCCGAGGGAGTGCCCGCCGACCGCCCAGCGGGTGACGGAGGGTGCGTGGGCCTCGAACGTCGCGAGGGGCCGCGTGTCGAAGAACGCGAGGTTCAGCGTCGGCTTCGTGATGACCACCGTCGTGCCGTTGGCGACCATCTGCCGGAACGTGGCCATGTAGGCGTACGGGTCGACCTTCGCGCCGGGGATGAAGACGATCCCGACCCCGTCGGCCTGGCCGGTCGGGGTCATCACCACCGAGTCACCGGCGTCCCGGACCGCGATCCGGTCGTCGCGCCAGACCTGCAGGGCGGCGCTGCGGGTGCCCTGCATCACGATGTGCGCCCAGACGAGGAACACCACCGCGATCAGCACGACGACGGCGACGATCCAGGTGGTCCAGCGCAGCGCTCGGTTCATGTGGCCACCGTACGGCGTATCCGGACGGCGGCGTTCGCTTCGTGAGCAGGAATGGTCGGGTGCGACGTGCACACCCGACCATTCCTGCTCACGATGTCGCCCGGGAAGGGCGACCGGGACGCGCTACTTGATGGCGGCGCGGATCTCGGCGGCTGCTGCGCCGACGTCCGAGGCGCTGTAGATCGCGCTGCCGGCGACGGCGATGCGGGCACCGGCCTCCTGCACCGAGGCGACCGAGGACGCGTTCACGCCGCCCGCGATCGAGAACGGGACGCCCGACTCCTTACCGGCGTCGAGCAGCGTCGAGAACGTGAAGCCCTCTTCGGCCTGCTCGTCGAGCCCGGCGTGGACCTCGACGAACTCGGCGCCGAGTGCGACGACCTCGCGGGCACGGGCGGCCTTGTCGGAGACGCCGATCAGGTCGACGACGATGCCCTTGCCGTGCTTCTTCGCGGCCTTGACGGCACCGACGATCGTCGAGTCGCCGGCGACACCGAGGACGGTGACCAGGTCGGCACCGGCCGAGAAGGCGATGTCGGCTTCGAGCTCACCGGCGTCCATGGTCTTGAGGTCGGCGAACACGATCTTGTCGGGGTGTGCTTCCTTGATCGCGGTGACGGCGGACAGGCCGGCGCTCTTGATCAGGGGCGTGCCGAGCTCGAGGACGTCGACGTGCGGCGCGGCCGCGGCGGCGAGCTCGAGGGCGGCTTCGGTGGTCAGGGTGTCCATGGCGAACTGGAGCTGCATGGGTGTGCCTTTCATTCGAGGTTGGCGTGACGGGGCCAGAGGTCGTCGGCGGACTGCCCGCCTCGGGTCCACAGGGCGTGGAACACGGCGTCGCCCACCAGGGCGACCGCCTGTTCGAAGAGGCCACCGGCGTACTGGGCCGAGGCGGTGCCGGAGCGGTCGGTCTTCGTCGCGGCGGGCAGCACGATCGTGACGTCCGCCAGCTCGGAGAGCGGGGAGTCGTCGGTGGTCGAGAGCGCCACGACGGATGCGCCGACCTCGTGCGCGGTGCGCGCGGCCTGCACGATGCCGGTGGTCGTACCGGAGCCGCTCGCGACGAGGAGCAGGTCACCCGGACGGATGGCCGGGGTGGTGACCTCGCCGACGACGTGCGCGTCGAGGCCGAGGTGCATGAGGCGCATCGCGGTCATGCGGAGGGCGAGTCCGGAGCGACCGGCGCCGTGGACGAACACCCGGTCGGCGCCCTCGATCAGGTCGAGTGCGCGCTGGGCCGGGGCATCGTCGAGGCGGGCCGCCAGGTCGCCGACCTCGCGGACGACCAGGTCGAGCGCTGCGGAGACGGTGGTTGCTGCCATGCCCTCGATCCTTCCGTCGCGCGCCTCGGCACGCCGCTACCCGCCCCGGCAGGGACCCCATCCCATCGGGTGGGCCCGTCCGCTCGGGTGGGACGGGTACCGTCGCGTCCATGGACGCATCGGTCGACACCCTGGAGGCCCGGGGCGGCTCCGCCATCCGGCTCGCGGCCGCCGAGCACGCCCGCACGGTCGCCGAGCAGGCGGACCGGCACGCGCTGACCCTCGAGTCCGTCCTCGCCGTGCTCCGGTCGTCGCGGGTCACCGACGCGGCCGCCAGGGCCGAGGCCGTCGAGATCGCCTCGGCCGCCCTCGTCGACCTGCGCACCGTGACCGATCAGCAGCGGAGCACCCTGCTCGAACCCGTCACCGGCGCGTTCTCGCGGTTGCGCGCCGACCTGCGGCCGCTCGTGCGCTTCGGGGACCTCGACGTGCAGTTCGTCGAGCCGCCGGCCACCGGCCGTGCGCTCCCGGGCGACGTCGCCCACGCGGCCCGGGCGATCGTCCGGACCGCGGTGCTCGCCCTGGTCGACGACGGTGCGGCGAAGCGGGTGCGCATCCAGTGGGACTGCGACGGCCGGAACCTGCTCATGCAGCTCCGCGACGACGGCTCCGGCACCCTCGACGTGCACGACGACGCCATGCGGCCGATCGCGGAGCGGGTCGTCACGCTCGACGGGCGGGTGCAGGTCGCGAGCACGCCCGGCTGGGGGTCCGTGCTCGACATCTCGCTGCCGCTCGACCCGCGGCCGACCGAGGTGGACGGGGTCAACGACGGTGACCTGACCCCGCGTGAGCGCGACGTGCTGCGGCTCGTGGCGACGGGAGTGGGCAACCGGGAGATCGCGGAGGGGCTCGGCATCAGCGTCAACACCGTGAAGTACCACGTGGCGAACCTGCTCCGGAAGCACGGCGCCCGGACCCGGGCCGAGCTCGCGGCGTTCAGCTCCCGGGCGTGAACCGACGGGACCGCGACGAGGCGTCCCGACGAGATCGCGACGACGGGTACCGCCGACGTCATCGGAGTTCACCGATCCGCATCTCGTCCACGCCCCGACAGCGGCGGTCCCCTACGCTCCGGGGGCGAAGCGGTACCCCATGCCGGACTCCGTCACCAGGTAGCGCGGGTGCGCGGGGTCGGGCTCCAGCTTCCGCCGCAGCTGCGCCATGTACAGCCGCAGGTACCCGGAGTCGTTGCCGTGCGTCGGCCCCCAGACCTCGGTCAACAGCATCTCGCGGGTCATCAGGCGGTCGGGGTTCGTGACCAGGACCTCGAGCAGGCGCCACTCGGTGGGGGTCAGGCGGATCGCGGGACCCTCGGCCGGGGTGACCTGCTTCGCGACCAGGTCCACGAGCAGCGGTCCGATCGCGATCGTCGGGGTCTCCTCCGACGCCACCACCCGTCGCCGTCCGAGTGCCCGCAGCCGGGCGAGGAGCTCGTCCATCTGGAACGGCTTCGTCACGTAGTCGTCGGCACCGGCGTCGAGCGCGTCGACCTTGTCGGACGAGTCGGTGCGCCCGGAGAGCACGAGGACCGGCACCTGGGACCAGGCCCTGACGCCCTCGAGCACCCCGATGCCGTCGAGCCGGGGCATGCCGAGGTCGAGCAGCACCAGGTCGGGGCGCTCGGTGATGACGGCGTCGATCGCCTCGCGCCCGTCCCGAGCCGTGACGACGTCGTACCCGCGCGCCGAGAGCGTCACCGAGAGCGCGCGGACGAGCTGCACATCGTCGTCAGCGATCAGGACCTTCATCGGATCTCCACTCCCACGTGCCCGGCGATCGGCAGCCGCACCACCACGGTGAGCCCGCCGCCAGGGGTGTCGTCGACCTCGATCGTGCCGCCCATGCCCTCGGTGAACCCGCGCGCCAGGGCCAGGCCGAGCCCGAGGCCGGTCTCGTTGTCGGTGTCACCGAGTCGCTGGAACGGCTGGAACACCTCGTCGCGGCGGTCCTCGGGGATGCCGGGGCCGTGGTCGGCGACGCGGAGTTCCACCCCGCCGGCGAACGCGCTCGCGGCGATCCGCACGTGGGTGCCGTCCGGGGCGTACCGCGCCGCGTTGGCGAGCAGGTTCACGACGACGCGCTGCAGCAGGACCGGGTCGGCGAGCGCCGGTGGCAGGTCCGCGGGCAGGTCGAGGTCGACGTCGTCGGGGCCGAGCTCCAGCTCGTCGAGTGCGGGGGCGACCACCGTCTCGAGCGCCATCGCCGCCGGGGTGACCGCGAGGACACCGGCCTGCACGCGGCTGACGTCCAACAGGTCTGCCAACAGCACCGCCAGCTGACCGAGGCTCTCGTCGGCGGTCGCGAGCAGCGCCTCCCGGTCGGCCCCGGACAGGTCGATGTCGGGCGCACGCAGCGTCTGCACGGCGGCGGAGGCCGCTGCGATGGGGCGGCGCACGTCGTGGCCGACCGCCGCGAGCAGCGCGCTCCGGACCCGGTCGGCGGCGGCGATGCGCTCGGCGCCCACGGCGGTGCGCGTCAGCTCGCGGTGCTCGACGGCGGCGTCGAGCTGCTGCTCGACGACCCGCAGCAGCCGGCGCTGGGTCGGGTCGTCGGGCGCACCGGCGAACTCGAGCACGGCCCCGGACGCCAGCGTCGTCGACGCGTCCGGCGTCGCACCGAACTCGCCCGAGGTCGCCGGCACCTCGTCGCCCTGGCGGATCCGGACCCCGGCGAAGCCGAAGGCCTCTCGTGTGCGGTCGAGCAGGGCCTGCAGGGCGTCGTCGCCGCGGAGCACGCTGCCGGCGATGCCCATCAGGAGCCCGGACTCGGCCGAGGCCCGACGGGCAGCGCGTGACCGCCGAGCGGACCGGTCGACCACGAAGCTGACCAGCACCGCACTGATCACGTACATGACCAGGGCGAACAGGTGCCACGGCTGCTGGACGGTGACCATGTAGAGGGGTTGCACGAAGAAGTAGTCGAGGCTCAGCCCGGACAGCACGGCCGTGAACACCGCCGGCCACATCCCGCCCACGAGCGCCACGACCAGGACGAGTAGTTGGTACGCCAGCACGTCCACCGTGATGGCGTCCGGGTCGCTGCCGATCGACAGCACCCAGGTGAGCAGCGGCCCGACCAGGACCGACAGCACGAACGCGGCGACCACCCGGCCGCGGGACAGGCTGCCGCCGAGCCTGGGCAGGGTGATCCCGCCGCCGGCGCGCTCGTGCGTGACGACGTGCACGTCGATGTCGCCGGACTCACGGATCACGGTGTTGCCGATCCCCGGACCGGTCATGGCGGCCGCGAGCCGACTGCGGCGACTGACCCCGATCACGATCTGGGTGGCGTCGATCGACCGCGCGAACCGCACCAGCGTGCTCGGCACGTCGTCGCCGACGACCTGGTGGTACGTCCCACCGAGTTGCTCGAGCAGGGTCCGCTGCTTGCCGAGCGCGCCGGGGTGCCGAACGCGCAGGCCGTCGTTCGTCGTCACGTGCACGGCGGCGAGTTCACCACCGGCGCTGCGGGCGGCGATGCGGGCGCCGCGGCGCAGCAGGGTCTCGCCCTCGGGGCCACCGGTCAGGGCGACGAGCACGCGCTCCCGGGTCTCCCACCGGTGCTCGATACCGTGCTCGGCGCGGTAGGCCTTGAGCGCGTCGTCGACCTCGTCGGCGAGCCAGAGCAGGGCGATCTCGCGCAGTGCGGTGAGGTTGCCGAGGCGGAAGTAGTTCGACAGCGCGGCGTCGATCCGGGCCGCCGGGTAGACGAGCCCGTCGGAGAGCCGTTCGCGCAGCGCTGCCGGGGCCAGGTCGACGACCTCGATCTGGTCGGCCGCACGCACCACGGCGTCGGGGACGGTCTCGCGCTGCACGGTGCCGGTGATCTCACGGACCACGTCGCCGAGGGACTGCATGTGCTGCACGTTGACGGTCGAGATGACGTCGATGCCGGCGTCCCGCAGCGCCTCGACGTCCTGCCAGCGCTTCTCGTTCGGGCTCCCCGGGGCGTTCGTGTGCGCGAGTTCGTCGACCAGCGCGACCTCGGGTGCCCGGGCGATGACGGCGTCGAGGTCGAGGTCGTCGAGGTCGACACCCCGGTGCGAGACGGTGCGGCGGGGCACGACCTCGAGCCCGTTCACCAGTGCTGCGGTGGCGGCGCGCTCGTGCGTCTCGACGACGGCGACGACCACGTCGCGACCCTCGTCGAGCAACCGACGCCCCTCTTCCAGCATCGTGTAGGTCTTGCCGACACCGGGCGCCGCACCGAGCAGGACCCGCAGCTTCCCGCGCTTCACGTGCTCATCCTCTCGCGTGCGGGGGTCGGTCTCCGCAAGACACCGGTGTTCACCTGTCGCACCGCGGTCTGCGGGTGTTCGACGCGCGAGCACCGGTGTTCTGCGGAGGGGTCACCCACGCTCAGGACGCCTTCGCCAGCGCCAGGTTCAGCGCGAGCACGTTCACCACGGGCTCACCGAGGAACCCGAGCTGCCGGGACTCGGTGTGCGACGCCACCAGTTGCCGCACGGTGTCGGCGGGCAGGCCGCGTGCCGAGGCCACACGGGCCACCTGCTGGGACGCGTAGGCGGGGCTGATGTCCGGGTCGAGGCCCGAACCGGATGCGGTCACGGCGTCGGCAGGCACCTGCGCGGCGGAGACCCCGTCGGCCTTCGCCAGCGCCGCACGACGCTCCTCGACGGCCTTGAGCAGGTCGGCGTTGTTCGGCCCGAGGTTCGAGCCGGACGACGCTCCGGCGTCGTAGCCGTCGCCGGCGGCGGACGGCCGCGACTGGAACCAGCGGTCGGCCTGCTTGCCCGTGAACGACTGCCCGATCAACGAGGAACCGACGACCTTGCCGGACGAGTCCGTGACCATCGAGCCGTTGGCCTGGTCGTGGAACGCCGCCTGGCCGACGCCCCAGACGGCGAGCGGGTACCCGACGCCCAGGACGACGGTGGCGACGAGGGTGAGGCGGATGGCCACACCGGCGGAACGGAAGGTGGAACGTGCAGATGCCATGACTAGAACCCCGGGATGAGACCGACCACGAGGTCGATCAGTTTGATGCCGATGAAGGGGACGACCACGCCGCCCAGCCCGTAGACGAGCAGGTTGCGGCCGAGGATCGACGACGCTGCGGCCGCGCGGTACTTGACGCCACGCAGGGACAGCGGGATGAGCGCGACGATGACGAGCGCGTTGAAGACGACCGCCGACAGGATCGCGGACGACGGGCTGTGCAGCGCCATGATGTTGAGCGCCGCGAGCCCCGGGAACGCGAGCTGGAACATCGCCGGGATGATCGCGAAGTACTTCGCGACGTCGTTGGCGATGGAGAAGGTGGTCAGGGCGCCGCGGGTGATGAGCAGCTGCTTGCCGATGCGGACGACGTCGATGAGCTTGGTCGGGTCGGAGTCGAGGTCGACCATGTTGCCAGCCTCCTTCGCCGCCGTCGTGCCGGTGTTCATCGCGACGCCGACGTCCGCCTGTGCCAGGGCCGGGGCGTCGTTGGTGCCGTCACCGGTCATGGCGACGAGGTTGCCGCCCTCCTGCTCGCGCTTGATGTACGCGAGCTTGTCCTCCGGGGTGGCCTCGGCGAGGAAGTCGTCGACGCCGGCCTCGTGGGCGATGGCAGCCGCGGTGCGGGGGTTGTCGCCCGTGATCATCACCGTGCGGATGCCCATCGACCTGAGCTCGGCGAACCGCGACGCCATGCCGTCCTTCACGACGTCCTTCAGGTGCACGACACCGAGCAGCGTGACCGCACCGGTCGACGAGCGACGCCCGACGACGAGCGGGGTGCCGCCCTGGTCGGAGATCTCCGCGACGGTCGCGTCGATGGCCGACACCAAACCGGCTTCGGTGGTGTCCGCCCAGGCGAGCACTGCCGCGGCAGCGCCCTTCCGGATCTGCGACCCGTCCGACAGGTCGAGACCGGACATGCGTGTCTGCGCCGTGAACGGCACCTCGACGGCACCGTCGGGCAGACCGACGGCGGCTCCGTCTGCACGCGCCAGGTCGACGATCGAGCGTCCTTCCGGCGTGCTGTCGGCGGCACTCGACAGTGCCGCGGCCTCCAGCAGTTCGGCTGTCGTCACGCCCGGCACCGGCACCACGCGGGACGCCCGGCGGTTGCCGTACGTGATCGTGCCGGTCTTGTCGAGCAGCAGCGTCGTGATGTCGCCGGCGGCCTCGACCGCGCGGCCCGACATCGCCAGCACGTTGTGCTGCACGAGCCGGTCCATGCCGGCGATGCCGATCGCGGAGAGCAGCGCTCCGATGGTGGTCGGGATGAGGCAGACGAGCAGGGCGATGAGCACCGGCACGCTGACCGTCGCACCGACGAGTCCCGCGATGGGCTGCATCGTCAGGCAGACGATCACGAAGACGATCGACAACGAGGCGAGCAGGATGTTCAGCGCGATCTCGTTCGGCGTCTTCTGCCGTGCCGCACCCTCGACCAGGCGGATCATCCGGTCGATGAAGGTCTCACCCGGCGTCGAGGTGATGCGCACCACGATCCGGTCCGACAGCACCCGTGTGCCGCCGGTGACGGCACTGCGGTCACCGCCGGACTCGCGGATGACCGGTGCGGACTCACCCGTGACGGCCGACTCGTCGACCGACGCGATGCCGTCGACGACGTCGCCGTCGCCCGGGATGACCTCGCCGGCGACGACCACGACCACGTCGCCCTTGGCCAGGTCGACGGACGCGACCTCCTCGGTCTCGTTGCCGGTCGCGGCCGCGTCGGTCGTCGCGTACCCGAGGACCCGGCGGGCGCTCGTGGTCGAGCGGGTCTTCCGCAGGGTGTCGGCTTGCGCCTTGCCGCGGCCCTCGGCCACCGACTCCGCCAGGTTCGCGAAGACGACGGTGAGCCAGAGCCAGACGGCGATGGCGATCGTGAACGCGGACGGCTCGACGACGGCGGCCGCCGTTGTCAGCGCTGCGCCGACCTCGACGATGAACATGACGGGGTTCCGCCACATGAGTCGCGGATCGAGTTTCCGCAGGGCGCCCGGGAGGCCCGCCACCAGTTGGCGGGGTCCGAATGCGGACGAGCGGGTGGCCGGTTCCACGGCGGTGCGCGGTTCCGACTCCGTGGTCACGGGGGTGGTCATGACAGTCCTTCTGCGAGCGGACCCAGTGCGAGCACCGGGAAGTAGGTGAGTGCGGTGACGATGACGGCGACGCCGCCGAGCAGCCCGATGAACAGCGGGCGGTGGGTGGGCAGCGTGCCGGCGGTCTCCGGCACCCGGTCCTGCGCGGCGAGGGACCCGGCGAGCGCCAGGACGAACACCATCGGCACGAAGCGGCCGAGCAGCATCACGACTCCGAGCGAGGAGTTCATCCACGTGGTGTTCGCGGTGAGCCCGCCGAAGGCCGAGCCGTTGTTGTTCGCACCCGAGGTGAAGGCGTAGAGCAGCTCGGTCAGCCCGTGGTTGCCGGGGTTGAAGATCGACGTCCCGAGCACCTGCTCGCGGACCCCGGGGATCACGAGCGAGAGCCCGGTGGCCAGGAGCACGAGCGTCGGCGTGACGAGGATGTACAGCGCTGCGAAGGTCATCTCCTTGGCGCGGATCTTCTTGCCGAGGTACTCCGGGGTGCGACCGACGAGCAGGCCACCGATGAACACCGTGATGACGGCGAGCACGAGCATGCCGTACAGGCCGGAGCCGACGCCGCCGGGGGTGACCTCGCCCAGCATCATGTTGACGAGCGCCATCATCCCGCCGATCGGGGTGTAGCTGTCGTGCATCGCGTTGACGGCACCGGTGGACGTCGAGGTGGTCGCGGTCGAGAAGAGCGTGGAACCGAGGATGCCGAAGCGGCTCTCCTTGCCCTCCATCGCGGCCCCGGCGGCGTGCGTGGCGACACCGCCCCCGGCGAGCTCGGCGATCGACATGACCGACAGCGACACGAGGAAGATCGCGCCCATCACGGCGAGGATCGCGTAGCCCTGGCGGTCGTCGCCGACCAGCCGCCCGAACGTGCGCGGCAGCGAGAACGGGATGACGAGCATCAGGAAGATCTCGACGAGGTTCGTCCACGCCTGCGGGTTCTCGAACGGGTGCGCCGAGTTGGCGTTGAAGTAGCCGCCACCGTTCGTGCCGAGTTCCTTGATCGCCTCCTGCGAGGCGACGAACCCGTCGGGGATGTGCTGCGTGCCACCGATGAGCGTGGTGACGTCGGTACCGCTTCCCCACGACTGGACGACCCCGCCGGCGACGAGCACGATCGCGAAGACGAACGCCCCGGGCAGGAGCAGTCGGCCGAGACCGCGGACGATGTCCACCCACACGTTGCCGAGCGTGCCGGACTTGCGACGGGCGAACCCGCGCACCAGGGCCACGGCGACCGAGAGACCGACGGCCGCGGACAGGAAGTTCTGCACCGCCAGGCCGGCCATCTGCACCGTGTAGCCGACGGTGACCTCGGGCGAGTACGACTGCCAGTTCGTGTTCGCGACGAACGACGCCGCGGTGTTGAACGCGAGCGAGGGTCCGACGGCGGGCAGCCCGAGGTCGCCGGGCAGGATGACCTGGATGCGCTGCAGCAGGTAGACGAGCAAGAGCCCGGCGACGCTGAACAGCAGCACACCGCGCAGGTACACGGGCCAGGACTGCTCGGCGTCCGGGTCGACCCCGATCAGCCGGTAGACCCCGCGCTCGACCCGGTTGTGCCGGACGGGCGTGAAGACCTTCGCCATCCAGTCACCGAGCGGGCGGTGCGCGACGACGAGCAGCAGGACGAGGGTGGCGACCTGGGCGATGCCCGCCCAGACGTCCGCGGCGCCCACTAGAACCGCTCCGGACGCACGAGCGCCCAGACGAGGTACACGACTGCGGCGATGCCGAGGACGGCGGCCGCGATGGTGATGCCGATCACAGCCGTTCCACCCCCTTGGCGATCAGTGCCACCACGCCGAACACGGCGAGGACACCGGCGACGACGAACACGTCGAACACGAGGGACTCCAGAAGGTCTGCGGTGTCCGCGCCGGGTGACGCGGACCGGCACCACTTGTGGTGCCGAACCGATGCTGGGTCCTGCGCCGCGCCTCCAGTCCGCTCCTAACGGATCCCTGACGCCGCCCTGGCGGACGCATGCACGCTCCTAACGCCTGTGGAGAGCGCTCGATCCCGTGACGCGGATCCTGGTAGGGTTTCGGCATCACGATCGGCCCGCTCGCCTCACGGCTCGGGCCGATTTTCTTGTCTCGGGGGGCGCATGGAGTACGTGAAGCCGTGGCTCTCGATCGGTGAGCAGATCGAGAAGCTGGCTTCCAAGGGAGTCCGCATCGGTGATCGGGGCGTCGCGGGCTCGGTGCTGCGCGAAGTCGGTTACTACCGCCTCACCGGATACCTCTATCCCTTCCGTGAATCCTCGTTCGACATCGACGACGACGGCCGTCGGCACGTAGAGGTCCAGGACCGGTACCGAGCAGGGACGGAACTCGCCGCAGCCGAAGCACTCATCGCCTTCGATCGGATTATCCGGCTCCTGGTGATCGAAGGTGTCGAGCGGATCGAGGTGGCCGTTCGGACCCAGGTCGGCCACGTCCTCGGAGAGCATGCCCCCTTCGCTCACGAAGACGGATCACTCTTCACCGAGGCGTTCACCGCACACCGAGCAGATGCGTCCGATGGCTCCAGCCCGCACACTGCTTGGCTGCAGCGCGTCCGCGAACGGCAGGATTCCTCGGATGAATCGTTCGTTGCCCACTTCCGCACCAAGTACGACGACCGGATGCCCATCTGGGCACTCACCGAAATCCTCGAGCTGGGACACCTGGCTCGGCTGTACGGCGGTCTCCGGAACGACGTCGCCACCCGGATCGCCCGAGAGTTCGGCGTCCCGACCAAGAAGACGATGCTGAGCTGGCTCGCCTCGGTCAACTACGTCCGGAACGTCGCAGCACACCATGCGCGTCTGTTCAACCGGAAGTTGGTCGTGGTCCCGAAACGCCCGAGGTCCGGTGCGGTACCGCTCCTCGCACATCTTTCGGGAACCGATGCGCCGAAGCAGTTCGGTGTCTACAACACCTTGGCGGTGATGGCCTACCTGCTCAGGTCGATCCCGTCCGACCACGACTGGGCCGAGCGCGTGGCCGCTCTCCTCGAGTCCTTCCCGAGCAACGAACACCTCGATCTCGCGTCGATGGGAGTCGGCGCCGGTTGGCTGGACCACGCGCTCTGGACAGGTCGCCACTGATCACGGTGGGCCACGCGTGCCGGCCGCGCGCAACCGGTCAGCGAGGTCTGCCACGGCCTCGACGAGCTCCTCCGGACCCGCGACGACGAAGTCGACCGCAAGTCCTGACACCACGCCAGCGAGCCCGTCCCACGACCACGATCCGAGGGTGACGCGGGCCCGGCCGTCCTCGAGCTGCTCGACCACGGCATCATCGGGCAGGTACGGCGTGATCCTCCGTGCATCGTCCGCCGTCGTGGTCACCGAACCGGTGCACGGCCACACGTCGTCGACCACCGACCCCTTGAACCGCGCAGCGACGAACGCGGCGGCGTCACCTCCGGGGATCGGGGTCGGCGTGAACGGGACACGGGTCCGCATCCGCGGCGTGATCCGGTCGATGCGGTGCGTCCGCCAGTCGTCGCGGTCGAGGTCCCGGTCGAGCAGGTACCAGCGACCGTTCCGGGCGACGACGGCGTGCGGTTCGACCCGGTGCGGGGTCTCGTCGTCGCCGTACCCGAAACGGAACACCTCCTGCAGGTGGACGGCCTCGCTCACCGCCACCAGGACCTCCGGATCGGTCAGGCTCCGGCTCGTCGCGGTCACGGCCTGCACCGCGTCGACCCGGGACCGCAGCCGCGCGGGCATCACCTGTCGAACGGTCGCGAGGGCACGGGCCGCCGACTCGGCGACGTCCGCCCCCGATGCCGGGGCCACGGCGAGTGCCAGGGCGATCGCCACCGCCTGGTCGTCGTCGAAGAGCAGCGGGGGCAGGTCGGAGCCCGCCTCGAGCCGGTAGCCCCCGGCCGGCCCGCGGAGTGCCTCGACCCGGTACCCGAGGCCGCGCAGCCGATCCACGTCGCGGCGGACGGTGCGGGGACTGACCTCGAGCCGTCCGGCGAGCTCGTCGCCCGGCCAGTCGCGGTGCACCTGGAGCAGGGAGAGCAGCGCGAGCATCCGTACGGAGGGTCCGGCCATGGCGTCCATCTTCGTTCGAGAAGCGGACACGATCTGACCGCATTGACCGACATCCTCGTCCCATGAGCATCGAAACGACAACCCACCTCAACTTCGACGGCGACGCCCGCGCGGCGCTCGACTTCTACGCATCGGTCTTCGGCGGCGAGGTCACCGCCGCCACCTACGGCCAGATGGGCGCCCTGGACGACCCGGCCTGGGCGGACCGGATCGTGTTCGGTCAGGTCTCCACGGCCGCCGGCTTCCGCGTCATGGCCTTCGACGTCTGGCCCGGGCAGCCCTACGACCAGGGATCGAACGCCTTCTACGTGTTCGTGCACGGTGACGACACGGCCGAGATCGAGCGGTACTGGGCCGCACTGTCCGAGGGCGCCGAGATCCGGCAGCCCCTGGAACCCTCGGCCTGGGCTCCGTTGGCCGGGCAGCTGCGTGACCGCTTCGGCGTGGTCTGGCAGCTCGACGTCGCCCCGGCTGGCGACTAGTCGGTCCTGACGGTCGCGGTCAGCGCGTCGGCGTCCACGTCGACACGGTGACCGCGGCCGTCACCGTCGTCGGCTCGAACACGGTGTCCGCCGCGACGTGGTGGTGGCTCGGCCCCATGTGCACGACGTCGTGGACGTCCTCCGCCGACAGCTCCATCGTCCACGTCAGGTCTTCGGAGGACCGCAGCACGAACGACGGCGTCAAGGAGTCGTGCAGCCGCCGTTCCTTCTCCGGGTCCACGCTGATCGTCGCCTCGGCGAGCTCCGCAAGGTGCCCGGTCCGCGGGGTCACCACCGCGAGTACGCCGTCCGGGTGCAGCACGCGGGCGTACTCGCTCTGGTTGCGGGGTGCGAAGACGTCGAGCACGACCGCGGCAGCGCCGTCGACGACCGGGAGGCGCTCGGTCACGTCCCCGACGACGGCCCCCGCACGCTCGTGGGCGCGTGCCGCACGCCGGATCGCGACGGCCGACAGGTCCAAGGCGACCCCCAGTCGTCGAGTCGGCTGACGGCCGACAGGTGCAAGCGTGTCCGGCGCGACCCCGAGCCTCCCGTCCGCCGCGCGCAGCGCATGCGCCAGGTAGGTCCCCGGGCCCGAACCGACGTCCAGCACGATGCCGGGCGCGGTGGCGTCCGCGACGATCGCGGCGAGCGCCCGCTCGACGGGCGCGTAGTGCCCGCGCCCCAGGAACCGCAGCCGCGCGTCCACCATCTCCGGGGTGTCCGCGGTGAGTGCGCGCCGCTTCGCGGGCAGGAGCGTCAGGTGGCCCTGCTTCGCCTCGTCGAACCGGTGACCGTTCGGGCAGCCGACCTGGCCGCCGTCGACGCGGCCGAGCGGCTCGGCGCACACGGGGCAGGCGAGCATCGGCAGCAGGTCGTCACGCACCGGCCCAGCGTACGGGCCTCGGTAACCTGACCGGATGTCGCTGCAGCAGCTCTTCGGCCTCGACGGCCGCACCGCACTCGTGACGGGAGGCAGCTCCGGCATCGGCCGAGCGATCGCCACCGCACTCGCCGACGCGGGTGCCCACGTCCTCGTCGCCGCCCGGACGTCCGCGACCATCGACGCCACCGTCGCCGGCATCCGCCAGGCGGGCCGCTCGGCCGACGGCATCGTCGCGGACCTGTCCTCCCGCGCTGGAGCACACGCACTCGCAGACACCGCCGGAGACGTCGACGTCCTGGTGAACTCCGCCGGGATCAACCTGCGCCCGCCGATGCCGGAACTCGACGAGGCCACCTGGGACGCCACGATGGCCGTCAACCTGGACGCGCCGTTCGTGCTCGGGCAGCGGCTCGCACCCGGCATGGCGGCCCGTGGGTACGGGCGGATCGTGTCGATCAGTTCGCAGCAGGCCCACCGCCCCTTCGCCGCCAGCGGCGCGTACGGGGTCTCCAAGGCCGGCCTGGAGGCACTGGCCCGGTCCCAGGCAGAGGCCTGGTCCGCGCAGGGGGTCACCTCCAACGTCCTCGTCCCCGGTTTCGTGCGCACCCCGCTCAACGAGCGACTCGGGTCCGACCCGGCGACGGTGGCGGCCCTCGCCGCGCGGACGCTGGTCGGCCGGAACGGGGTCGCGTCGGACTTCGCCGCGGCGGCGGTGTTCCTCGCCGGACCCGGGTCGGCCTACGTCACCGGGCAGTCGATCGCGGTCGACGGCGGGTTCTCCGTCCACTGAGCGACGTGGCACTGGCAGGGCCTGCCTGCACCGGGGTCTGGCTGGCAGGATCGAGGGCGTGAAGACACTGGAGTTGCCACAGACAGACCTCACCGCCTCCGACGTCGTCGTCGGACTGATGCGGATCAACGACATGAGCGACGAGGACATCCGTTCGCTCTACAGCGCCTCGCGCGACGCGGGCGTGAACATGTTCGACCACGCCGCGGTGTACGGCGAATGGCACGGCTGCGAGCAGCGGTTCGGCGCGGCGGTCACGCTGTCGCCCGCGGAACGTGCCGAGATCGTGCTGCAGACCAAGGTCGGCATCCGACCGACGCCGAAGGGCGCCTACTTCGACTTCTCCTACGAGCACATCCTCGAGTCCGTGCACGAGTCGCTCGAGGCGCTGCAGACCGAGTACGTCGACGTCCTGCTGCTGCACCGCCCCGACGCCCTGGTCGAGCCGGAAGAGGTCGCGAAGGCCTTCGACGAGCTGCACGCCTCCGGCAAGGTCCACCACTTCGGCGTCTCCAACCACACCCCCGGCCAGGTCGACCTGCTCAAGAAGCACGTCCGCCAGCCGCTCGCGTTCAACCAGGTGCAGCTGAGCATCACCCACGCCAACGTCATCTCGCAGGGCCTCACCGCGAACATGGGTGGCCTCGACCAGTCGGTCGACCGCGACAACGACATCCTCAACTACTCGCGGATCAACGACATCACGCTCCAGGCCTGGTCGCCGTTCCAGAAGGGCTTCTTCGACGGCGTCTTCCTGGGCGACCGCGAGCAGTACGCCGAGCTGAACGACGTGCTCGAGGAGGTCGCCGCCGCACACGGGGTCACCCCGACCGGCATCGCGGTCGCGTGGATCACCCGCCACCCCGCGCACTTCCAGGTCGTCCTCGGCACGACGAACCCGCAGCGCGTGCGGGACTCGGCCGCCGGCTCGGACGTCGAGCTGTCGCGCGAGGAGTGGTACCGGATCTTCACCGCGGCCGGACACACCGTTCCCTGAGCAGGAACGGCCCGGTCGGGTCGGGCAGGGTGGGGTCGTGCTCCACGACCTCGCCTTGCCCGTCCGTCTGACCCCACGCTCCTGCGAACTGACGCTGCGGACGCCACGGAAGCGGACCTCGACGCACTCATGACCCTGTTGTCCGACGACCCGATCAGCGCCGCGCGCGGTGACGTCGCCGCACCGGAGGGCGCTCCGGCGGCGTTGGGAGTGCCCTGACGCGTTGGGTGACCGACGTCGCTGCGCCGGCCCTCGGGACCCCGCTCGTGCAACTCACGTCGGACGCTGCACGGACCGATGCGCACCGCTTCTACGAGCGCCTCGGCTTCACCGGCTCGCACATCGGGTTCAAGTACCGGGTCCTCGACCCTTCCGCCATCCCGCCTGATATGTCACACTGAGACCAGTCGCCCCATCGAGGTGGGTGCGGAAGTGATCCCCGGGAGATCCTGCGGTATAGCGGGGCCCGGGGATTCGCGCGTTCACCGGCGGTGTTCGTGGACGCTCAGCACATGGTCCAGCTGCTCGAGGTACGCCGTCTCGCCTCGCCGAGCCAGCGCGACCACGCCGCAGACCGCATCCGCCGCCCAGAGAAGTGGCTCGCGGCCACCCGGCAGGTGCTCGAACACCAATCCGTGAACCAGCTTGCGTGATCGCAAGGCGTCGAGGTGCGCACGATCGTTCCGGTCTGAGGGTCCGCGAGATTCGAGGACGACACGGTCAACACCGCTCGCGCGGAGTTCCATGATCAAGTGCTCAAGAGCCAGACGGCGACGGCGCTCGCTCCGGACGGATCGGTCAGTCACGCTCACGACTCCGACGGCTGTGAACGGATGGTCACACAGCATCTCGACGATCCCTGTGCGGTGCCGGGCGTCGCTCTCGGACCAGTGCAGCTTCCGCGCCGATCGTGGCTTGATGGCGTGGAGCGAGTCCCGGAACCGCTCAGCGTCGCTGTCGGCAACTGTCACCGCCCCGAGGATGTACGCGCCGGGGTCACGTGCGTCTCCGGGCTCGGATTCGTCCACGTAGGCCGTCGGTACCATTCCGGAATACTACCGGCTGAATGGGACGCGCGGCCGCTTCGACCAGGCGCGCGCTAGTCGTCGGACGCGGAGTCGGCAGACCTCGGCGTCGGCACGTTCACGTCGACCGGGGACACCCCGGCGGGGTCCGCGGAGGCACCGCCCACGACGTCGAACGAGATCCCGAGCATCGCCGGGTCCTCGTCGAGTTCGAGCCCGTCCTGACGGACCTGGTCCTCCGGGATTGCACGGCCACCAGACGGGTCCCACGAGTTCGCGATCGACATGCGCACGAGCATGCCCGAGCCGCTTGGCAATCGCCCAAGAAACCCCGGAGGAACCCCGGAACGGTCAGATGTCGTCCGGGTGGAGCCGCTCGCCTGCGTGCGGACGCCGGAACACCGGGCCGCCGCCGGCCTCGTCCTCGTCGTGGTGGCTGACGGGCGAGACGCTCGGGTCGGCGGAGTCGTCGCCGACGTCGGCGCCGCGGTCCTCCTCCATCTCGAGCTCGGACTCGTCACTGCCGTCCACGGGGATGGACCGGCCCTGCTGTTCGGGATCGAACGGTGCGCTCATCGACATGGGGCGAGCATGCTCCCGCTCGGTGAACGCCGGGTCAACGCTGTCCGTCGGCCGCGATGAGTTCGAGCTGCGTCAGCGCCAGGTCGGTGCCGGCAGTGAACGTGAACGACGAACCCCCGCCGAGGATCCGGAACACGCGGGTCTGGCCGGCCCACGTGAACTCGGCGCCGTCGACCGCGGTGACGTCGTCGTCCAGGGCGACCTGCCACGAGTAGGACCCCGGCGACGCGACCGTCACGGTGTACAGCGAGGCGGCGGGGCACGACACGTCGAAGGACACGGACTCCCCCGCCGCGAGCGCCGTGACGGAGCGGCCGGTGTCGTCCGTCAGTGCCGAGACCCCGACGGGCAGGACGTCCACCGGGGCGTCCCGGTAGCCGTGCACGTCGGAGGCCGAGACGGGCCGGGTGTCCGCCGCCCATCCCTGCGGTTCGTCGGACAGCGTGAACTCGATCCGTGACGCGGCCACGACCACGCTGTGCGGGATGGTGACCGAGGTCCAGGGCGAGCCGTCGACCGTCACCGACGCGACGTACGCGCCTGCGGAATCCGGCGCGACCTCGATGACCGTGGCCGCGCCTCCAGGCTGCCGCAGCACCGTCCTGCGGACCGACGGCGGCACGAGCACGTAGGTGCCGGTCGACGGCGCCAGCGGGTACAGGCCGATGGTCGCGAAGACGTACCAGGCGCTCATCTCACCGTTGTCCTCGTCGCCGGGGTAGCCCTGGCCGAGGTCGGACCCGACGAACAGGCGCTCGAGCGATTCGCGGACGATGTGGTGCGCGTCGTCGTGGCGCCCGGTGAACATCGGGAAGAAGGGGATGTGGTGCGCGGGCTGGTTCGACAGCCCGAGCATGCCCATCCGGACGTCGCGGGCCTCGGTCATCTCGTGGATCGGGAACCCGTACGAGCCGGACCGCGCCAGGCTGCCGGTCTCGGGGGTCGCGAAGAACGCGTCGAGGGCCGCGTCGAACCGCTCGGGGCCGCCGTGCAGGTCGACGATGCCGGCTCCGTCGTGCGGAGCCGTGAACGCGGTGCCCCAGGCATTCGTCTCGGTGTAGTCGTCGCCCCAGTCGCGCGGGTCGAACTCGGTGCCGACCCGCCACGAGCCGTCCGGGTCGCGGCCGATGAAGAACCCGCGCTCGGAGTCGAAGACGTGCCGGTACTGCAGCGACCGGCGGGCGAACCACTCGGCCTCGGCTTCGTACCGGGACAGGTGGGCCGGCGTCCGCGCCCGTGACGCGAGCAGGCCCGCCATGACGGCCAGACCCCAGTCGTTGATGGCCGCGTCCAGGGTCCAGGACATCCCCTCGTGGGTCGCCGTGTCGACGTGGCCACGGAAGGCGCCCGGGAGGCTCCCCTTGCGTCCGACGCGCTCGTCACGGGGCGGGACGGTCGCGTTCCGCACCGCGCTCCGGTACGCCTCGCCCAGGTCGAAGCCGCGCACGCCCTTCACGGCGAGGTCGGCGAACACGGTGTCACTCGTGGTGCCGGTCATGCAGTCCTCGGCGCCGGGGGCACTCCAGCGGGGCGTCCATCCGCCGTCGTGGTGGTGCTCGACGAAGCCCTGCGCGAGCTCGCCCGCGGTCTCGGGGGTCAGGAGTCCGAGGAGCGGCCAGGCCGTGCGGTAGGTGTCCCAGAAGCCGTTCGTGGTGGTGAACGCGCCCTCGACGATCTCCGGCCCGGGCTCGTCGCGGATCGGTTCCGCCAGGACGTCGCCGTAGGGTGAGCGGTGTCGCGGGGTGCCGGTCAGGGCGGTCTCCCCGGCCCGGTTCGGGTAGAGGAACAACCGGTACAGGCCGGAGTACAGGCTCGTCAGCTGGTCGGGGGTCGCGCCGTCGAAGGACAGCGTCGCGAGCTTCTCGGTCCACAGCGCCTCGGCACGGGAGCGCATGGCGTCGTACGAGCCGGCGTCGTCGAGGTTCGCACGGGCGTCCTCGATCGAGACGGTCGAGATGCCGAGCAGGACGTCGACCGGGCCGTCCGCGCCCCCGGCCTCACCCACGGACAGCCAGCCGCGCAGCTCGTGCTCGCCGATCGTCGTGTGGTCGGCGGTGACCCCCGCGACCCGCAGGTGCACGTGGTGCGGCGGGGTGCCTGGCCGGTCGTCGAGGACGGCCTCGACCACGGCGGTGCGGTCCGTGACCGTCACGGAGACGTCGGACACCCGGCCGTGGTGGTCGAGCACGACGCTGCGGGCGCCGGTGAACCGGAACCCGAGGGCGAACTCCCCCGCAGTCAGCTCGGCCGTCACAGCGTGCTCGAGGGCGACCCGGTAGCGGTGCGGGCCGTCCTGCTCGTCCTCGTGGTCGAACCCGAGCGCGCGGGCATCCCGGTCCACGTCGGGCGTCTCGAGTGGCGAGGGCATCACCTGGAACACCCCGCGGTCGCCCATCCACGGCGACGGGATGTGACTCGTGGCGAAGGCCTGGATCGCCGGGCGGAGTCGTCCCTGGTCGTCGATCCGGTCGTGTTCCTGGTACGCGTACGGCCAGCGGTTGCTCGAGGCGTCCGTCATCGGCAGC
The DNA here is from genome assembly GCF_003234895.2 of Curtobacterium sp. MCBD17_026. Classification (NCBI taxonomy): domain Bacteria; kingdom Bacillati; phylum Actinomycetota; class Actinomycetes; order Micrococcales; family Microbacteriaceae; genus Curtobacterium; species Curtobacterium sp. MCBD17_026. Next base: position 3,448,339 of record NZ_CP126281.1, read on the forward strand.
CCGAACACGCCGCCGTGCGGGACACCGACGAGCGGGGCGTTGTTGCCGCGGGAGAACCGGGAGGATGCCTGGGTGCCACGGGTCGTCCGGACGTGGCCGAGCGGGGTCGTCGGGGTCGGACGCGCGGGACCGATCCGGACGGCGTCGAGCCAGCCGCGCAGTGCGGGACGCTCGCCGTCGGTGGCCGTGGCCGGCGCGTCGGAGCCGAGCCGGGCCTCCAGGCGGTCGACGACCAGCCCCGCGAACGGCGTGAGGTCGACCGCGCGCCGGTTCCACTGGTCCACCCACTGCTTGCGGGCCGCGTCCTGCACGTCCGGGGTGACCGCGTCGCCGTACTGGTCGCGGACCGCGGCGTGGTCACGCAGCCGCGAGCCGTCGGTGAAGACGACGTCGAGGGCGAAGGCCGTGGCGTCCCAGAAGTGCGGCAGGTCTGCTTCCGTCGGTTCCGACGCCCCGTCGGGCAGGGTCCGCTCGGGGAACCAGACCCAGGAGAGCTCGTCGCCGGTGGCGATGGTGCGTCCGGTGAAGCCGGGGACGATCGCCTCGGCCACCGGCGCGCCCGCTGGTCGTTCGACGAGCCAGCCCTCTGCAGACCCGAAGCCGACACCGTTCCGAGCGGCCACGGCCGTCGTCGGACCACCGCTCCGTTGCAGTTCTCGCACAGGGCGAGCCTATTTGCTCCAGGGACTGGACGAAAACCCCGGCGTGTCAGTGCCGGTCGTCAGTGTTGGTCGTCAGTGCGCGTCGTCAGTCCTTGTTGTGTCCCGGGGCGCTGCCGGAATTGCCGGGAGCGGTGTCCGACGTGGTGTCGACCGCGCCCGTGCCGTCCTGCGGCTCCTGCACCGGGTTCGAGGCCGGGGTGCTCGGCTCCGGTCCGACGGGCGGGTCCTGCGTGGGCTGCTCCGGCTGGGTCGGTTCGCTCGGCTGCTCGCTGGGTTCCTCGGCGGGCTGCGACGGCTGCTGCTCCTGTGAGGGCTGCTGCTCGGCCGGTTCGCTCGGCTGCTGTTCCTCGCCCGGGTCCTCGGACGGCTGCTGCTCGGTCGGGGCGGTCGACGTGGTGTCCGTCGGGGCCGGGGTGCCGTCGTCGTCGCCGTTGAGGGCGAACACCGCGACCCCGATGCCGATGAGCACCAGGACGATCACGATGACCGCGGCGATGAGCGGTCCGCGCTTCTTCTTCTCCGGCTGGTCCTCCGGCTGGTCCCCCCGGACCGGGCGGGGCGCGACCGGCGGCGGGGTCGGCCCGCTCGGGCCCGATGCGCCTCGGTCGTTCGCCTGGGCGCCGAGGACGGTCGTCGAGACGTCGTCGGCTGGGTTCGGGCGCTGGGTGTCCAGGACGCGGGTGGCGTCGTCGCCCGGACGCGCGCCGCCGTTCGGCAGCTCGCTCGCCGGCATCGCCTGTGTCCGGTCGTCGGCGTTCGCCGCAGCGGCGGCACCAGCCGCGGCACCCGCTGCGCCGGCAGCCGCAGCGGTCACCGCACCGGGCATCCCGGGCAGGAGCTGCGTGGCGTTCGTCGGCTCGTCGCGGCCCAGCGCGCGCAGGCGCTCGGCCGCCTCGGCTGCCGTCGGTCGCTCCGCCGGGTCCTGCGCCGTCATCACGTGCAGCAGGGTGCGCCAGGCCGTGGGCAGCTGCCGGTCGATCTCGGGCGAACGGGTCAGCCGGGCGGTGGCCGACTCGACCGCACTGCCCGGGAACGGCTGACGGCCGGTCATGCACTCGAGCAGCACGAGGCCGAGCGAGTAGACGTCGGCCTTGCCGGTGATCTCCTTCGCCAGGACCTGCTCCGGGGCCAGGTACGCGGCCGTCCCCATCACGGTCCCCGTCCCCGTCACCCGAGAGGCGTCGCGGAGCAGGGCGATCCCGAAGTCGGCGAGCTTGACGTGCCGACCGTCGCTCTCGAGCAGGACGTTCGCGGGCTTCACGTCACGGTGGACGATGCCCTGCGCGTGCACGGCGGCCAGACCGTCGGCGACCTGCGCACCCAGGCGGGCGGCGGTCGCGGGGTCGAGCGGGCCCTCGCGCAGACGGGTCGCCAGGTCACTGCCCGGCACGAGTTCCATGACGAGGTACGAGTCGCCGTCGATGTCGTCGAGTGCGGCGTCGTAGAGCGTGACGAGCTCGGGGGCCCGCAGCGTCGCGAGGGTCTGGATCTCTGCCTCGGCGCGGGCGCGCTCACCGCGGTCGACGGGGCCGATGCGGAACACCTTGACCGCGACCTCGCGGCCGAGTTGCTCGTCGACCGCCCGGTACACGGACGCCATGCCACCGTGTCCGAGCGTGCCCGTGACGCGGTACCTGCCGCCGAAGACCCGTTCTTCCATGCCCGGCAACCTACCGGTCGCGGCTGACGGCGCTCTGCCGTTGGCGCACGGCGGCGCGGGACGGTGGCGGCGGCGGGGCGGGCGGGGTGGCGCCCGGAGACTCGGTGAGCAGAAGACGTCGGGTGCGGGCGAACGACCCGACGCCTTCTGCTCACGAAGTGATGCGGTCGACGTCCGGCGCGGGCTCGGCACCGTGGTGGAGCGCCGTCAGGTACAACCGGTGCGCCGTGATCACGAGGGCGAGCCAGGCGAGTCCGAGCGCCCACGCCGCCAGGACGTCCGTCAGCCAGTGGTGCCCGAGGAACACCCGCGACGCCCCGACCGACAGCACGAACAGGGTGCCCACGACGATCGTCCACACCCGGGTGACGACGCGCGACTGCCGCAGGAGCAGCAGGTACACGATGGTGCCCACGATCACCGTGGAGTTGAGCGTGTGACCGGACGGGAACGACGGCGACGTCTCGTAGGGCGGCACCGCGTCGGACAGCGGCGGACGGGCGCGACCGATGAGGTCCTTGCCCGCGATCGTCATGAGCAGCGAGCCACCGCTCGCCGCCACGAGGAGCACCAGCGGCGTCCACGCACGACGCTGGATCGTGAAGCCGACCAGGAACCCGAGCGCGACGATCGGCATCCCGATCGTGCCGGCGATGTCCGTCCACCACGTGACGAGGGTGTCGGCCGTGGGTGATCGGAGCGTGAGGGCCCAGTCGAGGACCGGTCGGTCGAGCACCGCGACGTCGTCGGCTTCCCGGACGGCGTCGTAGACCTCGGAGGCGATCCACGTGGCGAGGACGGCGACGCCCAGACCGATGGCGAGGGTCAGCAGCAGCACCGGCATGGCGCCGAAGCGCTTGCCGAGCGCAGTCCACGCAGCGGCGACGCTGCGGCCGACGCGGGAGCGCCAGCGGGTCAGGTCGACTTCGCCGACGGTGCGGTCGGCGGCGTCCCCGCGTTCGGTGTGCATCCGTCCACCCTGCCCGACCCCGCCGTGAGCCGTCCCGGCTGCTTCAGTCCTTCGCCTCCGAGTACGCCCCGACCACCCCGACCGACAGCGGGAACGTCACCGGGAAGTCCTGGAACAACAGCCGTCCGGCGTCGACGGCGGCCTCCTCGATCTGCCGCGCCACCCACTCCGCGTGCTCCTCCGGAGCGTGCACCACGATCTCGTCGTGTACGAAGAACACCAGGTGCGGCCCGTCCGTCACGGCTCCGGGGAACCGCGCGAGCAGCCGCGAGCGCAGGGACCCCATCCACGCGAGTGCCCACTCGGCCGCGGTCCCCTGCACCACGAAGTTCCGGGTGAACCGCCCCCAGCTCCGGGCACGGGACTCGACCGCGCGCTGCATCGCCGGGGTCCCCTCGACCGTGTACGCCTGGTTCCGGGCCTCGAACCACGAGTCCTCGGGTACCGGTGACGTCCGCCCGAGCAGCGTCGTCACCGGCTCGCCGCGCTCCCCCGCACGCGCGGCCCGTTCCACCATGTCGAGCGCCTGCGGGAACGCCCGGACCAGGCGTGGCACGAGCCGACCGCCTTCGCCCTGGGTCGCCCCGTACATCGCACCGAGCATCGCCACCTTGGCTTGCTGCCGGGTCTCGACCGCACCCGAGGCCACCACGCCGTCGTACAGGTCGCGTCCGTCGCCGGCCGCGGCCATCGCCCGGTCGCCGGACATCGCGGCGAGCACCCGGGGCTCCAGCTGCGCGGCGTCCGCCACGACGAGCTTCCACCCAGGGTCGGCGATGACCGCGCCGCGGATGCCCTTCGGCAGCTGCATCGCTCCCCCGCCGTCAGCCCCCCAGCGCCCGGTGACGACACCGCCGACGACGTACTTCGGGTGGAACCGTCCGTCGCGGATCCAGTCGTCGAGCCAGGTCCAGCCGTTGGCGGTGAGCAGTCGCGCCAGGCGCTTGTACTCGAGCAGCGGCTCGATGACGGGGTGCTCGATCTCCTGCAGCTCCCACTTCCGCGTGCTCGTGACCATCAGCCCGGCCCGGCGCAGCGACTTCAGGACGTCGGCAGGTGAGTCCGGGTTGAGCCCGGGGTCGTCGAGGCGCTCGCGCACGACGGCGGCGATCTCCTCGAGGCGTCGCGGCCGCACCCCGTAGGGCACGCGCGGCCCGAGGGCGTCCTCCAGCAGCCGCTCGTGCACGTCGGCACGCCACGGCAGCCCGGCGTGCAGCATCTCGGCCGCCACGAGCGCCCCGGCCGACTCCGCGGTGAGCAGCAGGCGGAGCGCACCCGGAGCGCTCGACCCCGCCAGTGCGGCGAGTTGGGCGCGGAACTCCGCCACCGGATCGACCTCGTCGTCGGGCGCAGCGGCGGTGAACAGGGCGTCGTCGAAGAGCTGGGCCTGCGTCGGTCGGACCACGCGGGGTTCGGCGACCGGGGCGTCCAGGGCGTCGGGCGGCGCAGCGGCGAGCGCGGATCCCCGTGCAGCGAGCGCGGCCCGCAGGACACGACGACCGAGGCGCAGGTCGACGCAACGTCCGACACGCCCGCCAGCGGCGAGCACGGCCGGGTACCAGCGCGCGGTGTCGTCCCACACCCAGCGCACGCCCGGTGCGTCGTGGGCCGCGACGAAGGCCGGGAGGCCCGGTTCGTCCAGGCGGACCGGCTCACCCCCGGCGGTCCCCGCGTCGGTCAGGGGCGTCGCGAGGACGCCGCCTTCGACGCGGCGGAGGACGAGGTGCACGACACGATCATGCCGTGCCCCACCGACCCCGACGCACCAGGGCCGGATCGGGTGTCACTCGCCGGGTCGGACCGCCGCGGTGTCGGCGACGTCGATGCGGACGTCGCCGTCCTCGGCACGGGAGACCTCGACCCGGGGATCGGCGTCGTGCTCGTCGGATCCGGACATGCGGCGGAACGTGTCCTGTCGGCGTTCCTCGAACGTCATGTCGACGCCGTCGTCGAGGTGGTCGTGGTCGGGCTTCGTCATGCCGTGCACGGTACGCGGCCGGGGCTGCGGGTGGTCACGCGACCGGTGCGGAGCCGGTCCGCTCGGTCCAGTGCCCACCGCTCGCCCACCGGTCGAGCACGGCCGCGCGCAACCTACCGGACGGCGCCGCGGACCGAGCGGTCGCCAGCGGCACCCCGAAGACGAACTTCGCGACGCTGGCGTCCCCCTCGGTCGCGTCGTGCTCCCCCGGCGGGACGAGACGGAAGCGCCGGGCGAAGCGCACGAGGTTGGCATCGGGACCGAGCGCGGCCGGCAGCCCCGGATCGAGCATCCAGGAGCGGCACTGCCACCGGTCGGCAGCGAGCTCCGGCGCGAGGCCGCGCAGGACCTCGGGCGCGCGGGCGAACGAGCGGTCGCAGGCCACCGGGTCGAGCGGCCCGGTCTCCGGCACGTGCACACCCCAGGCCGGTGTCCCGTTCGCCAGGTGGTCGCCGAGTTCGAACTGGAGGCGCCCCACGGCCACCACACGCCCGGTCACCACGGCGACGAGCCACTCCACCCCGGTGCCGTGCAGCCCGTAGCGCCCGAGCTTGCGGTCGACGTCGGCGACGGAGGCCTCGGCGAGCGCGCGCGGGAGGCCCCGCTCCGCGAGGGCGTCGGCGCTCTCCGGCACCGCGGCGCGGAGCGCCGCCACCAGCAGCGCGTCCCGCTCCGCGGACCCGGCGTCGGCGACGGTGGCGGCCAGTTCGGCCGCCACCGTCGCGGAGTCGTCCGGTGACCCCACGGCGGCGGCGAGGACCGCGACGGACGCGGGACGGGCCTCCAGGCCGGGGGTCGCGGTGGTCACTTCAGACCGGACGACGCGAGCCCGTCCATCACCCGACGCTGCAGCACGACGAACATGATGAGGACCGGCGCCATCGCCATCAGGCTGGCGGCCATCAGCACCGGGTAGTCGATCGTGCGGTCACTCGACAGCGTCGCGAGGCCGGCGGCGAGCGGCATGTCCTCGGCGCGGGTGGAGACCACGAGCGGCCAGAGCAGCTCGTTCCACGACCACAGCACGGTCGTGATCGCGAGCACACTGATCGAGGGACGGGCCAGGGGCAGCATGATCCGCCAGAACGTCTGGAACGGGTTCGCGCCGTCCATCCGCGCTGCTTCTTCGAGCTCGGGCGGCATGTTCAGGAACGCGGTCCGCATCAGGAACGTGCCGAAGGCACTGAACAGCCCGGGCGCGACGATCCCCATCAGGGTGTCGAGCCAGCCGAGCCCCTGCACGATCTGGTACTGCGAGATCAGGTAGACCTGCGAGGGCACGAGCAGGATCGACAGCACGATCGCGAGCAGAGCCGCCCGTCCGCGGAACCGCATCCGGGCGAAGGCGTACCCGGCGAGCGTGCACAGGACGATCTGCGCGAGCGTGCGGATGATCGTGACGTACACCGAGGTGCCGAGCTGGCTGAGGAACGGGAGTCGTTCGAAGACCTGCGCGTAGTTCTGCCACTGCAGCTCCCCCGGCCAGAAGACCGGCGTGACGGACTGCACCTGCGCGTTCGTGGACAGCGACATGATGATCTGCCACAGGAACGGGAACGCCATCGCGAACCCGCCGACGCCGAGCACGACGTGGATCCACCAGTGGCTGCCGCCGCGACGGCCGGGCCGGCGTGCGGCCCGAGGAGGTGTGACGGTGGCGGTCATCCCTGCACCCACTTCCGTTGGACACGGAACTGCACGAGCGTGACGATGCCGATGAGCAGGAAGATCACCATGGCGATCGCGGCCGCGAAGCCCTTGTCGTTGTCGATGAACCCGGCGCTGTAGAAGTAGAAGACGAGCGACATCGTCTTCGGGATCACCGGGTTGGTGCTGCCGAGGATCGCGTACAGCAGGTCGAAGAGCTGGAAGCTCGAGATCGTCGTGACGATCACCACGAAGAAGATGCTCGGGCTGAGCAACGGCACGGTCACCGAGCGGAACTGCCGCCACCGGCTCGCGCCGTCGAGCTCCGCTGCCTCGTAGAGCTCCGGCGGGATGTCCTTGAGCCCGGCGCCGAGGATGATCATCGAGAACCCGAGGGACGACCAGAGGCCGACCAGGCTCACCGCGATCAGGGCGAAGCCCGGGGTCGAGATCCAGTACGGGCCGTCGATGCCGAAGTTCCCGAGGAACCAGTTCACGATGCCGTAGTCGCCGTTGTACATGATGCGCCAGACCAGGGCGATCGCCGCGGGCATGGCGACGTACGGCAGGAAGAAGAGCACCCGGTAGAACTGGGCGAACCGCAGCCCCGGGGTGTTCAGCAGACTGGCGAGCCACACCGCGATCGGGATCCCGGCGAGGACGATCACGGTGTAGATCACCGTGTTGAGCAGCGACTGGTAGAGCTGCGGGTCACCGACGAGCCGGACGTAGTTGGCGACGCCGGTGAACGTGGCGCCCCCGAAGACACCCCAGCTGGTGAACGAGTACCAGAACGTCTGGATGATCGGCCAGATGTAGAACGTGCCGACGCCGACGAGCAAGGGGAGCACGAAGAGCCACGGCCACCAGCCGTCGGTCCGTCGTGGTGCTCGACCGCCGCCGGGTCGCGGCGCGGGGCCGCCCCGCCCGGACGAACGTGTCGTCCGGGCGGGGGTGACTGCGGCCGGGGGCCGCTCGGTGTTGATCGTCACGCGCGGGTCCTACTTTTCCTTGGCGAGGGCGGCGTCCATCTTCTGTGCGAGGTCCTCTGCCACCTGGTCGACGGGCTTCGACCCGTCGAAGGCACTCGGCAGCAGGGTGGTCTCGAGGGTGTTCCAGGCGGCGGTGTTCTTCGACACCGGCAGCGGCTTCGCGTAGTCCACCGCGTCGAGGAACACCTGCAGGTCGGCGTCGGGCATCGTCTTCGTGAAGGCACTCTGCGTGCCCTCGTACGCCGGGATGACCGCGCCCATGTCGCCCTGCTGCTGCTGCGCCGTCTTGCCCGCGAGGTAGACCTGCAGCGCCTGGGCGGCGGCCTTGTCCTTGCTCGCCTCGGACACGACGTTCGAGACACCGTGGATGACGGTCGCCTGCTCCTTGCCCTTCGGCAGCGGGTAGGCGACGACGTCCTTCTCGAGCTCGGTGCCGGTCAGCGCGGAGCGGAACCAGCTGCCGCCCTGGTACATCGCGAGCTTGCCCGAGGTGAACCACTGGTCGGCCGTCGTGTCGGTGAGCTGCTTGATCGAGGGCGATGCCCCCGAGTCGATCAGGTCGGTCCAGAACTGCAGGCCGTCCTCGGAGGCCTTCGTGGCGTACTCGGACTCGGTGCCGTCCGCGTTCACGACGGATCCCCCGGCCTGCAGGATCGTGTTGTAGTAGGTCGTCTGGCCGTCCATGCCGCCGGCTGCCCCGTAGGCACCCTTCGCCTTCAGCTTCTCGGACAGCTCGGCGCCGGTCTGCTGGAAGTCGTCCCAGGTCCAGTCCTTGGACGGCAGGTCCATGCCTGCCTGCTCGAACAGTGACCTGTTGACCCAGACACCGATGGTGTCGAAGTCCTTCGGCACGCCGTACTGGGTGTCGTCGTACGTGTACAGGTCGTTGAGCGCGCTCGAGTACTTCGACGCGTCGATGTCACCCGACTCGACCTCGCCGGTGATCGGCGCGAGCTTGCCGTTGGCCGCGTACAGCTGGAAGTTCGGGCCGTTCATCCAGAACAGGTCGGGCAGGGTGTCGCTCGAGCCCTGGGTCTGCAGCTTCGTCCAGTAGTTGGCGTACGGCGTGACGTCGACGCTGACCTTGATGTCCGGGTACTCCTCGTTGAAGCCCTTCAGGTTGGCCTTGATCGCCTTGACCTGGTTCTCGTCCCAGACGGCGTAGGTCAGGGACGCCTTGGTGTCCTTCGGCGCCGCTTCGTAGTCGCCACCGGAGTCGGACGCCCCGGACGACGAGGAGCAGCCGGCCAGGAGTGCGGCCGCGCCGAGGGCGGCGACGGCGCCGAGGAGGACGCGGCGCACGCCGGTTCCTCGGGTGGGGATGTGTGCGGTCATCGGGGTGTCCTTTCGCACGGCCGTCAGGAGCCGACGGTCTGGGCGGGATGCGGGGTGGAGGGGGTGGAACGGGTGAAGTGCGCGATGGTGTCGGCCGGCAGTGGGGGGACGTCGATGGGGACGGACCCGTTGCGGAGCGAGCGCGTGGCCAGCGCGCCGGCGGCGACCGCGGCACGGGCCGCGATCGGGGAGAGCTCCGACGGTTCGCCGAACGCGACGGACCGCAGGAACTCGGTCATGGTGAGCAGGTCGGCGTCGGCGTGACCGTCCTCGACGCCGTCGATCGGGTACTCGCGGTCCCCCGCCGTGTCCCATCCCCGGCGGTGCGTCCAGACCTTCACGACGCCACCACCGGTGTCGCCGATGTTCTCGAGGCGTCCCTCGGTGCCGATGACGGTGTAGTTCCGCCAGTAGTCCGGGGTGAAGTGGCACTGCTCGTAGCTGGCCTGCACCCCGTTGTCGAGCGTCATCATCACCATCGAGACGTCCTCGACGTCGACGACGGGGTTCAGCCCGGTCTGGGCGAGCGGCGGCCAGTTGTCGTGGGAGAACCAGTCCCCCATGAGCTCGCCGCTGCGGTCGCGCCGGTCGGTGACGTCGCCGTAGACCGACAGCGACCCCATGCCGACGACCCGGGCGGTGTCACCCCCGCCGAGCGCGTGGATGACGTCGAGGTCGTGGCTCGCCTTCTGCAGCAGCAGGGAGTTCACCTTGCTGCGGTCGGCGTGCCAGTCCTTGAAGTAGTAGTCACCGCCGTTGCCGACGAAGTGCCGGCACCAGACGGCCTTGACCTGGCCGATCTCGCCGCGGGCCACGATTTCGCGCATCAGGCGGACGACGGCGGCGTGCCGGAAGTTGTGCCCGACGTACAGCGGCGTGCCGGTCTCCGCCGCGGTGTTCAGGACGGCGTCGGCGTCCTCGACCGTGATGGCCAGCGGCTTCTCGAGGTAGACGGCGATGCCCGCGCGGAGCAGGTCGATCGCGATCTCGGCGTGGGTCCAGTCCGGCGTGGTGACGATGGCCGCGTCGACGTGGCCGGTGAGGTCACGGTGGTGTTCGACCACCAGGGCGTCCGGGTACTCGTCGTGCCCACGATCGCGGCCGGCCGCGGTGACGTCCGCGACGGCCACCACCCGGGCGTGCAGCGACGGGTCGTCGGCAGTTGCCTCGGCCACGTGGCGCGCGATGGCGGACCGCTGGCCCATCCCGATCACCGCGACGCGGAGTCCTGCGTTGTCAGCGCCCATGCTCATCGCTCCCTTGCGTGAATGTGACGCCCATGATGCCGAATCGATCATGAATGCACAATAGGCGCTCACAGATCGCTCACGCATCCGTGCCGGGGAGGGTTTTACACGATCGAAACGTCCGGACCGTTCCGGGGTGGCCGCAGGGGGCGCTCAGTCGGCGACGACGAGCTCCACGCCGGCGCTGGCCAGGTCGGCGGCGAACGAGGCCGGCACCGGCCGGTCGGTGACCAGGACGTCGATGCGGTCGAGCGGGCAGATCCGGGCGAAGGTCGACCGTTCGATCTTGGTCGAGTCGGCGACCACGACGACCCGTCGCCCGACGGAGGCGAAGTGGCGGCTGACCTCGGCCTCGCCCTCGTGCATGGTCGTCGCACCGTACTGGCCGGTGAGCCCGTCGACGCCGAGCACCACGAGGTCGAGGGCGAACTCGTCCAGGGTGTCCCGGACGAGCGGCCCGACGAGCTCGTAGGACTGCCGCCGCGCCACACCACCGGTGACCACGATCTTCACGTTGGCGCGGACGGACAGCTCGTACCCGACGTTCAGGGCGTTCGTCACGATCGTGATGCCGAACTCGCCGTCGGCGCGGATGAACCGCTCGCTCTTGCCGAGTTCACGCGCGACCTCGGTCGTGGTCGTCCCGCCGTTGAGCCCGACGGTCTCCCCCGGCTGCACCAACCGGGCGGCCGCGCGGGCGATCGCCGTCTTCGCCTCGGCCTGCCGGGCGATCTTGTACTGCAGCGGGAGCTCGTACCCGGCGCCGAGTGCTGCCGCTCCCCCGTGCGTGCGCGTGACGAGCCGCTGGTCAGCGAGGGTCGCGAGGTCACGGCGGGCCGTGGCGGCGGAGATCCCGAGCAGCTCCCCGATCTCGGCGATCGACACGTTGCCGCGTTCGCTCACCAGTTCGAGCAGGGCGTTCAGCCGCTGTTGGGGGGTCATGACGGTCATCCTACGGCGTCACCACCGTCGCACGGTGATCGGAAATGACGTTTTCCCCTTCCCTTGCGCACGATCGCTCGCTACGCTTCCTGATCATCGATCACCCGGATCGATCCGGACCCGGAAGGCTCCCATGACCGACACCTTCGTGAGCGCTGAACTGGCCTCGCAGCCGGAGACCTGGCGTGCAGCCGCCGCGCTCCTGCCGACCTTCGCCGATGCGCTCCCCCAGCCGGGCGAGCGCGTGGCCGTGATCGGCTGCGGCACGAGCTGGTTCATCGCCATGAGCTACGCCGTCGCGCGTGAGCAGGCGGGCCTCGGCGTGACCGATGCCTTCGCCGGGTCCGAGTACCCGGCGTCCCGCGAGTACGACCGCGTGCTCATGATCAGCCGCTCGGGCACGACGACCGAGATCGTCGACCTACTGCAGGCCCTGCCGTCCCAGCGGACCGTCCTGATCACGGCGGTCGCCGACAGCCCCGCCGCGGCCGTCGCCGACCAGGTGGTCGCCCTGCCCTTCGCCGACGAGCGCTCGGTCGTCCAGACCCGCTTCGCGACCACGACGCTCGCGCTGCTGCGGGCGTCCATCGGTGACGACGTCGACGCCCTCGCAGCCCAGGCGGAGACCGCGCTGACGGTGCCCATCGACGACCTGCTCGACGCCGAGCAGGTCTCGTTCGTCGGTCGTGGGGCCGCCGTCGGCCTGACGTTCGAAGCCGCGCTGAAGACGCGTGAGGCGGCGCAGTTCTGGGCCGAGTCCTACCCGGCGATGGACTACCGGCACGGTCCCATCGCGATCGCCCAGCCCGGCCGGCTCGTCTGGTCGCTCGGCACTGCGCCCGAGGGCCTGGCCGACGAGGTCGCCGCCACCGGTGCTCGCTTCGTCCAGCACGACCTCGACCCGATCGCCGGACTCGTCGTCGTGCACCGGTTCGCCGTCGCCCTGGCCGAGGGACGCGGGCTCGACCCGGACAACCCCCGGTCGCTCACCCGGTCAGTCATCCTCACCTGATGGGTGGCGCAGGCGCGGTGCTCGGGGTCGACGTCGGCGGCACGGGCATCAAGACCCGGCTGACGACGGCCGACGGACTCGTCCTCGACGAGACCCGGGTACCGACGCCGCGCGACGACCCGGACGCGGGGCGCCTCGCCGCCGTCGTCGCCGAACTGGCCGCACAGGCCACGCGACGCGCGCCGCTCGGAGCCATCGGGGTGGTGACCCCCGGCGTCGTCGACGAGACCCGCGGCACCGTGGACCTGTCCGTCAACCTCGGATGGCGCGACGTCCCGGTACGTGATCTCGTCCGCGCCGAGCTCCTGCGGCAGGGGATCGACGTGCCGCTCGCCTTCGGCCACGACGTCCGCGCCGGCGCCCTGGCCGAGGTCCGGGCCGGTGACCCGGCGCTCTCGCAGGGGTCGGTCTCGTTCGTGCCGGTCGGCACCGGGCTCGCGAGCGCCCTGGTGGTCGACGGCGTCGTCGTGTCCGGCGGTGGCTGGGCGGGGGAGATCGGGCAGGTCCGGATCCAGACCGGTCCGCACGCGGGCCACCGTGTCGAGGAGATCGCGTCCGCCGGGGGAGTCGCACGTCGTTCCGGCGCTCCGTCCGCGCACGCCGCCATGCTCCTGGTCCGCCAGGGCGACCCCGCAGCCCGTGCGGTCTGGGACGACTGCGTCGCGGTCCTGGCCGATGCACTCGCCTGGACCACCGCGGTCGCCGGGGTCCACACGATCATCGTCGGCGGGGGACTCGCCGAGTCGGGCGCGCTGCTGCTCGACCCGCTGCGCGACGCCGTCACGGAGCGTCTGCAGGGCGTCCGTGCCCCCGTCATCGTTCCCGCCCGGCACGGCGACGCAGCCGGCGCCATCGGAGCAGGGATCCTCGCACGCGCGCTGCTCGAGACCGAGACCGGGGTCCTGCTGTGACCACCCTCGTCCGGGCCCATCGCATCGTCACGGCCCAGGCAGACCTGCACGACGGCTGGCTCGTCATCGGTGACGACGACACCGTGCTGGCGACCGGCACCGGGTCCCCGATGCGCACGGACACCGCCGTCACCGTCGACGGCGCGATCGTGCCCGGGTTCGTCGACCTGCACGCCCACGGGGCGCTCGGACACGACTTCTCCGTGTGCTCCGCCGAGGACGCCCGTGCCGCCGCTGCACACCACCGGTCACGGGGCACGACCGCCCTGGTCGGATCCATCGCCACGGGCCAGCGCGCGGACACCGTGGCGGCTCTCGCCCGGCTCCGGCCGCTCGTCGCGGACGGCACGCTCGCCGGCCTGCACCTGGAGGGGCCGTGGCTCGCGCCCGCCCGTCGCGGGGCGCACCGCGTGGACCTGCTGCACGCCCCGGACCCCGCCGAGGTCGACGCCTACTGCGACGCCGCGGGTGGCGCCCTGCGGATCGTCACGCTCGCGCCGGAGTTGCCGGGTGCACTCGACGTCGTCGCCCGTTTCGTCGAAGCCGGGGTCGTCGTCGCCATCGGCCACACCGACGCCACCGCCGAGCAGACCCGCCGTGCGATCGACGCCGGAGCCTCGCTCGTCACCCACCTGTTCAACGGGATGCCCCCGCTGCACCACCGTGCGCCCGGGCCGGTCGGGGTCGCGCTCTCCGACGACCGTGTGCTGCTCGAGTGCATCGTCGACGGCCACCACCTCGACCCCGTGGCGGTCACCCTCGTGCAGCGCAGTGCTCCGGGCCGGATGGTCCTGGTCTCCGACGCCATGGCCGCGACCGGCTGCCCCGACGGCGCGTACACGGTCGCCGGCTCGGCGGTGACCGTCCGCGACGGGCTCGCCGTGCTCGCCGATGGTTCGTCGCTGGCGGGCAGCACGATCACGGTCGCCGACGCCGTCCGCCGCCTGCTCGACGCGGGGACCGACCTACCCGAGGTCGTCGCGGCGTCCGCGGGGCGTGCGGCACACCTGCTCGGGGCTCCGGCACCACTCAGCGTGGGCGCCCCCGCCGACCTGGTCGTGCTCGACCCGGAGCGCGGCAGCGTCCGAGCCCTGCCGACGGCGGTGGTCGCATGATCCTCGTCGTCACCCCGAACCCGGCCGTCGACGTGACCTACCGGGTCGCCGAACAGCGCATCGGCGAGACCCAGCGCGTGCTCGAGGTCCAGCGGCGCCCCGGCGGCAAGGGCCTGAACGTCGGGCGGGTCCTCGCCGCCACCGGCACGCCGACCCACGCCGTGCTACCCCTCGGCGGCGACGGCGGGCACTGGATCACCCACGCCCTCGACGACCTCGGGCTCGTCCACACCGACGTCGCCGTCCGTGGTGAGACCCGCACGACCGTGACGGTGGTGGACGACCTCGCCCACCCGACGATGTTCGGCGAGCCCGGCCCCGTGCTCAGCCCAGCCGAGTGGGACACGGTCACCGCCGCGGTCGAGACGCTCCTCGACGGTGGTGTCGGTGCCGGCGGTGCCGACGGTGCCGCCGATGCCCTGCCCGCAGCTGCCCTGGTCGTGTCGGGCTCCCTGCCCCGCGACACCGATCCCACGGTCATCGCCCGCTGGGTCACCGCCGCTCGACGTCGCCGTGTGCTCTCGGTGGTCGACTGCTCGGGCACGGCGCTGCTGGCGGCCGCCTCGGCCGGGGCGACGGTCTGCAAGCCCAACCGCGAGGAACTGCTCGAGGCCACGGGCACCGACGACGAGCGCTCGGGGGCACTCCGGCTCCTCGGACTCGGCGCGACGGTCGTCGTGGTGTCTCGCGGATCCGACGGCATCGCCGCCCACACCGCCGAGCACGTGCTCGAGGTGCCGGCGGTCCCCGGGGTCTCGGGCAACCCGACCGGCGCGGGTGACGCAGCGACCGCCGGGCTCGTGCGTGTCCTCGTCGGCGCTCGCAGCGTCCCGGCCCCCGACGACGCCACCCTGCTCCGAGCCCTGCGGTCCGCCGCCGCACACGGGGCCGCCGCCGTCCTCCAACCGGTGGCCGGCGCGGTCGACCCGGCAGACGTCCACCGCTTCCTGTCCACCCAGCCCGCTCCCGCCCACGACCGAACGAGGACCCCCGCATGATCACCGACCTCGCCCTCACCGGCCTGCTCGACACCGCCCGAACGGCACGCCGCGGGGTCGGTGCGTTCAACGTGGTGCTGCTCGAGCACGCCGAGGCGATCGTGTCCGGCGCCGAGCTGGCCGGGCTGCCGGTGATCCTGCAGATCAGCGAGAACTGCGTCCGGTACCACGGCGGCCTCGCACCGATCACGACCGCGACCCAGGCGGTCGCACGTGCCGCCGACGTCGAGGTCCTCGTGCACCTCGACCACATCGAGGATCCCGAGCTGGTCGCGGCCGGGGTCGAACTCGGCGTGGACTCGGTCATGTACGACGGTTCACACCTGGACTTCACCGCCAACGTGGCAGCGACCCGCGAGCTCGCCGCTCGGTGTCACGCCGCGGGTGTCGGGATCGAGGCCGAGCTCGGCGAGGTCGGCGGCAAAGACGGTGTGCACGCCCCCGGCGTCCGCACCGATCCGACCGACGCCGCCGCGTTCGTGGCCGACACCGGGGTCGATGCCCTGGCGGTCGCGGTGGGGACCTCGCACGCGATGCAGACCCGCGAGGCCTCGGTGGACCGCGACCTGGTCGAGCGCCTCCGTGCCGCGGTGCCGGTGCCGCTCGTGCTGCACGGGTCCTCGGGCCTGTCCGACGATGAACTCCGCGGCGCCGTGCACGCGGGGATGACGAAGATCAACATCTCGACGCACCTGAACGGCCTGTTCACCCGTGCGCTCCGCACCGTGCTCGACGAGCGACCGGAGGTCGTCGACCCGCGCAAGTACGTGTCGGCGGGCCGGGACGCCATCGCCACCGAGACGGCGCGACTGCTGACGCTCCTGCACGCCTGACGCGCGAGCACGCGCGAGCACGCGCGCACGCGACCACGACGCTCAGCAGAGCGGGACGTTCACCGCGAGCCCGCCCATCGCGGTCTCCTTGTACTTCGACGACATGTCCGCCCCGGTCTGCCGCATCGTCTCGACGACCTGGTCGAGCGACACGTGGTGCACCCCGTCGCCGCGCAGGGCCATGCGGGCGGCGTTGATCGCCTTGTTCGCCGCGATCGCGTTCCGCTCGATGCACGGGATCTGCACCAGGCCGCCGATCGGGTCGCAGGTCAGCCCGAGGTTGTGCTCCATCGCGATCTCGGCGGCGTTCTCGACCTGCTCCGGCGTACCCCCGAGGACCTCGGCGAGCCCCGCAGCCGCCATCGACGCCGCGGATCCGACCTCGCCCTGGCAGCCGACCTCGGCGCCGGAGATCGACGCCCGTTCCTTGTAGATCGACCCGATCGCCCCGGCGGTGAGCAGGAACCGCACGACGGCATCGTCGCGTTCGGCGGCGGGAGCGTCGGCGACCGTGGGCACGTACGTGAGCGCGTAGTACAGCACCGCGGGGATGATGCCGGCTGCGCCGTTCGTCGGGGCGGTGACGACGCGGCCTCCGGTGGCGTTCTCCTCGTTGACCGCCATGGCGACGAGGTTCACCCACTCCATCGCGAACAGCGGGTCGTGGTCGGGGTCCTCGCGGGTGAGCTGCTCGTGCCAGGTGGCGGCGCGACGGCGGACGTCGAGCCCGCCGGGCAGGCACCCGCCCCTGCGGACGGACCGGTCGACGCA
Organism: Curtobacterium sp. MCBD17_026; assembly: GCF_003234895.2. NCBI lineage: Bacteria > Bacillati > Actinomycetota > Actinomycetes > Micrococcales > Microbacteriaceae > Curtobacterium > Curtobacterium sp. MCBD17_026. The sequence goes on from NZ_CP126281.1 coordinate 3,465,412, forward strand.
CGACTCCATCACGCCGTGGATGCCCAGCAGTCCGGACCGGATCTCGGCGTCCGTCCGAGTGACGGCCTCGTTCGCCAGGGCGACGCCGCTGATCGGCAGGCCTGAACCGGCACACGCGGCGAGCAGCTCGGCGCCGCTCGAGAACGGGTGGGGCACGGCGTCGTCGACCGGGATCGCGGCACCGGCGACGGCCGCCGACGCGTCCGTCGCCGGCTCGGCCGCCTCGTCCCGCGCAATGAACCCGCCACCGATCGAGTAGTAGGTCTCGTCGGCCAGATCGGTCCCGTCGGCGTCACGGGCGCGCAGCCGCATGGCGTTCGGGTGCCGGGGCAGCATCGTCAGGGGGTGCAGGACGATGTCGGCGAGGCGGAACGGCACGCTCGCACCGCCGTCGAGCCGCAGGACACCGTCGCGCTCCAGCGCGTCGAGCGCGAGGACCATGGCATCGGGGTCGACGGTCTCCGGGTGCGACCCCATGAGCCCGGCGACGACGGCACCGAGGGTACCGTGACCCTGCCCGGTCGACGCGAGGGACCCGTACAGGTCGACCACCACGGACGTGACGGGCAGGCCACGGACGAGCGTGGCGAACTCGGCACCGGCCCGCATCGGGCCGACGGTGTGCGAGCTCGAGGGGCCGACACCGACGCTGAACAGATCGAAGACGGAGACCGGCACGCCGCCACACTAACCCGTCCGGACGGACCGGTGCTCAGCGCCGAGGCTCGGACCGCTCAGCGCCGCCGACCACCCTCGGGCGGCATCACGAACCACAGCACGACGTACGCGATCCACAGCGGCCCGGGGAAGAAGCTCAGGATGACCCAGACCACCCGGACCAGGGTGCGGGACAGGTTGAAGCGATCGGCGAGACCGGCGCAGACGCCGGCCAGCAGACGACCGTTGCGGGGACGGGAGAGTGTGCTCATACCGACGACGCTACGCAACGCCGTCGGTCCAGCGCATCCGGGACGCACCCCGACCGTGGTGGGGGAAACCCCCGGACCAGCCCTGAGCGACGCTGGGATCAGGGGATCAGGACGATCTTGCCGCGGGTGTGGCCCTGCTCGAGCTCCTCGAAGGCGTCCTGCACGCGGTCGAGCGGGTAGGTCGCGGCGACGGGTACCTCGATCGCGCCGTTCGCGACCTCGAGTGCGAGCGCCCCGAGGATCTCCGGGTCGGCGGTGTCCGCGCTGCCCGAGGCCTTCGCCCCGACCTCGGCGGCCTCGTCGAACGCGATGATCGTCTCGATGCGGTCGACCGGCACCCCGAGGGCGATGCCGAGCCGGACGTACTCGGCACCGTGGGTGTCGATCACGGCGTCGATGCCGTTCGTCGCGAGTTCGGTGATGCGCTCCTGCAGCCCGTCGCCGTACGCGACCGGCCGTGCGCGCTTGGAACGGAGCCACTCGTGGTTCGCCTCGGACGCGACGGCGATGACGTCGATGCCCTCGTTCGCGAGCAGCTGGGTGACGAAGCCGCCGACCCCGCCGGCGGCACCGGACACCACGACGGTCTCGCCCGGACGCGGGTCGACCGCACGCACGGCTGCGGCCGCGGTCGTCGCGATGACGTCGAGGCCACCCGCCACGGTCCAGTCGAGCAGGCGTGGCTTCTGGACGACCTGGACGGCCGGCACGGACACGTACTCGGCCTGGCTCGCGCGGTCCCACGACCAGCCGATGACCTCTTCGCCCTCGTCGACGCCATCGACCTCGGCTCCGACGGCCACCACGATGCCGGCGAAGTCGGTGCCCTGTCCGGACGGCAGGTCGCCGCCGAACGCACCCTGGCGGATGGCCGACTCACCGGGGTTGATGCCCGCGGCGCGGACGCGGACGAGCACCCGCCCGGGGGTCACCTCGGGAACGGGCACCTCGGCCACGTGCAGGACCGACCGGTCACCCCACTCGTCGAAGCGGACAGCGCGCATGGTCTCCGGGATCTCAGTCATCGGCACCGACGCTACCCCGGAGCAGGGCACCCGGTCTGGATGGACCGCTCCATCCCTGCGAGGACGCGAAAGGGAGAGGGTGCGAGACTGAGGGCATGCCCATCCTGAACAAGGACATGCAGGTCTGCATGTCGCTGGCCGCGCGACCGAGCAACATCGGCACCCGGTTCCACAACTTCCTGTACGACGAGCTCGGCCTCAACTTCCTGTACAAGGCGTTCACCACGACCGACCTGCCCGGTGCCGTCGCCGGCATCCGTGCGCTCGGCATCCGCGGTTGCTCGGTGTCGATGCCCTTCAAGGAGGCGATCATCCCGCTGGTCGACCACATCGAGGACTCCGCCGCCGCGATCCAGTCGGTCAACACGGTCGTGAACGACGACGGCGTGCTCACCGCGTCGAACACGGACTACGAGGCGATCGCCGCTCTGCTCGGGTCCCACGAGGTCGACCCGGCTTCGCGTGTGCTGCTCCGCGGCTCGGGCGGCATGGCCAAGGCCGTCACGGCGGCGTTCCGCGGCGCCGGCTTCGACCGGTTGACGGTCGTCGCCCGCAACGAACAGACCGGCCCGGCCCTCGCATCGCAGTACGGGTACGAGTGGGTGGCCGACGAGCGTGAGGCGGGAGAGACCGACCTGGTCGTCAACGTCACCCCGCTCGGCATGCGCGGCGACCAGCAGGACGCACTCGCCTTCGCACCGGAACGGATCAAAGCTGCCCACACCGTCTTCGACGTGGTCGCGTTCCCGTCGGAGACCCCGCTCGTCCGTGCTGGGCGAGACGCCGGCAAGCACGTCGTCACCGGCGCCGAGGTCATCGCCCTGCAGGCGGCGCGCCAGTTCGAGCGGTACACGGGCGTCGTCCTGACCGACGACCAGGTGGCGCGGGCCAGCGAGTTCTCGCGCGCCGAGTAGTCGACGCACCCACAGGGCGGACGGGAGGCCCGTGGCGACGCCGCCACGGGCCTCCCGTCCGTCTCGTGGGGCGTCTCAGGCGTTCGCCGCGCGCCCGACGGCCACCCACTCGAGCCGGCGGAGCGTCTCGCGGTTGCGGATCCAGATGAGCGGCTGCATGAGGAAGTCGGGCACGTACGACCCCGGCCCGGCCACCGCGTTCTCGGTGATCGTGACCTTGCAGCCGTGCCGGTGCGGTTCGACCGTCAGCTCGACGCGGGCCTCGCCGATGGGCCAGCCCTTCGGCTGGATGACCATGCGGTGCGGCGGCTCCCACACCAGCGACGTCGTGACGTCGTTGATGACGATCGGCCACGCGCCGAACGAGTGGTGCAGGTGGGTACCGACCTGCGGCCAGCCGGACTCCTCCTTGCGCATGCGCGAGGCCCCGACCACCCAGGTCGTGTAGAGCCAACCGTCGCCGAGCACGTCGAAGACGGCTTCGGGACGGCAGTGCAGGATGCGGACGTTCTTCGCCATGGTGATCAGCCTTCCGGGGTGAGGTCGACGTCCTCCGGCAAGCCGAAGGTGTGCCGGAGTGCGCTCTTCGCCGCGTGCCACCCGGCCATGCCGTGCACGCCGGGGCCCGGGGCGGAGGACTCGGAGCACAGGTACATGCCACCGCCCATCCGCCACGGGTCGCTGGACAGGACGGGGCGCTTGACGAGCTGCCAGAAGCTCGCGGCACCGGCGGCGATGTCGCCACCGACGTAGTTCGGGTTGTACTCGCCCATCTGCACGGCGGTGCGGGAACTCGACGACAGGATCGTGTCGCGGAACCCCGGCGCGAACCGCTCGATCTGGCGGGTGACGGCCTCGGTCGGGTCGACGTCCGACCCCGCGGGGACGTGCGCGTAGGCCCAGAAGACGTGCTTGCCGGCCGGGGCCCGGGTCGGGTCCACCACGGTCGGCTCCGCCCCGAGCACGTACGGGCGTTCGGCGTGCTGCCCGTGCGCCACCGCCCGTTCGGCCGCCGCGATCTCCTGGCGGGTACCGCCGATGTGCACGGTCCCGGCCTTCCGCAGCGACTCGTTGGTCCACGGCACCGGGTCGGACAGCGCGAAGTCGACCTTCGCCGCCGCGTTGCCGAACCGGAAGCGACGCAGTGCCCCACGCTTCGGGGTCGGGATCTGCTTGCCCGCGATCCGGAGCATGCCCGGCACGCTCGTGTCGAACAGCACCGCCTTCGCCGGGGCGAGGTCACCCAGCGACCGGACCTCCTGCCCGGTGACGATGCGGCCGCCGTGCGCGACGAGGTCGGCGGCGAGCGCGTCGACGATCGCCTGGCTGCCGCCGATCGGCACCGGCCAGCCGCGGGCGTGCGCGTACGAGCCGAGTGACAGTGCCGCCGCCGCGGTGGAGAGGGAGGGCAGGTGCTGGATCGAGTGCGCGGCGACGCCGGACACCATCGCCGGGGCGGCCTCGCCGCGGAAACGCAGGTTCCACGCGGCGGTGCCCTGCTCGAGCGCCCGCAGGCCGAAGCGCAGGACCGTCAGTGGGTGCCGCGGCACGTGCAGCAGCGCGTCGGTGGCGAAGTCGGCGACCTGGTCGGCGTTGTTCGACAGCGGCGCCATCAGCTGCTTGAAGGCCGGCCCGTCCACCCCCAGCTCGGCGGCGGTGCGGTCGAGGTCCCGGTAGGCGATGCCGGCACGGCCGCCGTCGAGCGGGTGGCCGTACTGCACCTCGGGCAGGCGGAGTTCGATGCGCTCCTCCATGCGGAACAGCCGGAAGAACTCCGACTGCAGGGCCATCGGGTGCACGGCGGAGCAGACGTCGTGCAGGAAGCCGGGCAGGGTGAGCTCGGCCGTGCGGGCGCCGCCGCCGATCGTGTCGTTCCGTTCGACGACCTCGACCGACAGGCCGGCGCGGGCGAGCGTCACCGCTGCCGCGAGCCCGTTCGGTCCCGCTCCGACGACCACCGCATCAACCATGCACCGAGCCTAGGGACTCGTGACTGCGTGTGGTGTCGGTCAGGTGCGCGAGGTGTCGGGATCAGCCGGGTCGGACTCGTCCTGGTCGCCGTCGGCGTCGTCCGGTTCGTCGGCGTCGACCGGGGTCGATCCGACGGGGTGCTCGGCGAGCAGCTCGGCGAAGTCCTCGTCGAGCATCTGCTGCAACCGGTCGTCGCGGCCGATCTCGTAGTCGTCCGCCGGGCGCTGCGCCCAGCCCAGCCGACCGACGACGGTGGTGCCGATGTCGTCCCAGGCGCGCGCCCGGGCGGTCAGCACGATGCCGTCGACGAAGTGCTGGTCGTCGCGCCGCTTGTCGAGCATGGTGGCGAGCTGCTCGTACGTGGCCTCGCGCATCCGGAGCTTCAGGTCGTCGCCCCGCCGGTAGTCGTGCTGGTGGCGGGAGCGGCCCTTCTGCTTGCTCGAGGTGGAGCGGATCTCCCGCATGCGTGCGGCGTCGCCCCGCTGTTCCTCGGCCATGCGGTGGAGTTCCTCGCGCGTGGCCTCGGCGATGAGCGCGTGGTCGAAGTACCCCTGGTCACGCAGGGCGTTCGTGATGATGCGGTTGGCCACCGCGATGGTGACGGCGGCCTTCGCGATGAGGAAGCCCTCGTCGACCGCCCGCTTCAGTTCGACCTGGCTGATGGGTCGATCGCGCACGTCGGGGTTGCGTCGTCCGAACAAGGCCATGCTCCGACGATACCGGCGCCCGGTGTCGGTCGGCCTGCACGAGGGCGGCGGGCGTCAGAGCAGCAGGCCGTACACCGCGACGTCGACACGCTCGGGGCCGAGGGGCAGCGCGCCGCGCAGGGTGCCCTCGTGCGCGAAGCCGAGCCGCTCGGCGAGCCCCCGGCTCCGCGCGTTGTCGACCGCCGTCCGGATCTCCATCCGCGCGGACCCGCGCGCCCGGGCGACCCCGATCAGCACGGTGGCGGCCCGCCGGACGACACCACGGCCCTCCTGTCCGGCGTCCACCCAGTAGCCGAGCGATGCCTGGCCCAGGTACGGGTCGAACGTCAGCGAGGCCACCCCGACGATGCGGTCGTCCGCGCGGATGACGCAGGGCAGCGCGCGGTCCATCGCGAACTGCCCGAGCAGCCGCTCGGTGTGCAGGGCGATGGCCTCGCGGGTCTGGGGGTCCCAGGCCCAGGGCTCGGCGGCCCGGAGACGATCGGTGTTGGCGTGCACGAGTGCGAGCACCGGGTCGATCGTCGTCAGGTCGCGCAGCGTCAGCGTGTAGCCGTCACCGAGGTCGCGTCCGAACGTCGTCACCGCTCCGACACTAGGCAGCCCTGCCTGTCACTCGTACCGGAGCGCCTCGATCGGGTTCTGCCGTGCCGCTCGTCGTGCCGGCAGGGTGCCCGCCAGGAACGCGATGAACATCACGACGAGGATGATCGTGGCGACGGACCCCGGCGCGAACTGCATGATCTGCAGCCCCGGCAGGTCCTTGAGGAGCGTGCCGGCCAGGACGTTCGAGATCCCGGTGCCGAGCAGGATCGCGACCCCGGCGCCGATGGCGCTGCCGAGGAACCCGATGAACACCGCCTCGAGCGAGAACAGCGTGTAGACCCTGCCGCCGCCCATGCCCATCGCCTTCATCAGGCCGATCTCGCGGGTGCGCTCCTGCACGCTCATGAGCAGGGTGTTGATGATGCCGAAGCCGGCGGCGACGAGCGCGATCACGGCGAAGGCGTTCAGGACCCCGACGATGCCGCTGATCACGGTCTGGAACTGGCCGAGCTGGTCCTGGATCGTCTGGCCGAGGAACCCGTCGTCAGCCAGGGACTTCTTGACCGTCGTGACGGAGGCGTCGGCGTCGAGCGTCGCGGTGGCGCTGGCGTAGGACGTCGCGATCGAGTCGGGCTTGCCGATCTCCTGCGCGGCCTGCATGGCGTCGGTCAGTGCGGCGTTCGCCCCGGCACCGCTGCCGAACAGCGACTCGTTCTGCACCCCGACGACGGTGGCGGTGAGCGTGTGCGGCTTGCCCTGGTAGTCGTCGACGGCGAACGTGAGCTCCTTGCCGACGGCGGCCGAGGCGCTGCCGAGACCCATGTTCTTCAGGTAGTCGGTCGGCAGCATCACCTGGTCGGCGTCGGTCTCGTCGTCGAGCTGCTCGCCGCTCGCCAGGTCGGCGTCGAGCTCGCCGGCGTTGGCCGTGAGCGAGACGACGTACTTGCCCTGGTCGCCGTACTCGGCGTACTTCGGCGCGAGGGCGACCGCGGGGCGGAGGCTCTCGATGCCGTCGGTCTTCTCGATGTCGTCGACGTCGGACTGTGACAGGTACGAGAACGACGCCGGGCCGCGGTCGACGCTCTGGCCGGACGCCTCGGGGTCGTACTTCGCCGGGCCACTGTCGGTCGAGGTGGAGTCCACGGCCTTCGTGACGACCAGGGTGCCGTCGTCTCCGATCGAGGAGACCTGGCTGTCGATGTAGTTGCTGACGCCCGTGCCGATGGCCGAGGTGAGGGTGATCGTGAAGGCGCCGATGAAGATCGCGATGACGGTCAGGGTCGTGCGCAGCTTCGAGCGGAAGGTGTTCGAGACCGCGGTGCGCAGGAGGTCGAGGAAGTTCATGCGGCGTGCCTTCCGTGCGTGCCGGACGCGTCGACCGCGTCGTCGGATCCGCCGACGATCAGGCCGTCGCGGACGTTGACACTGCGGTCGCAGCGTGCGGCGAGCTCTTCGTCGTGCGTGACCACGACGAGCGTGATCCCCCGCTCGCGCTGCAGCCCGAACAGCATGTCCTCGACCACCTGTCCGGTGTTCGTGTCGAGGTTGCCGGTCGGCTCGTCGGCGAAGATCACGCTCGGCTCGCCGACCAGCGCCCGGGCGATGACCACGCGTTGCTTCTGGCCGCCGGACAGGTCGTTGGCGTCGTTCTTCGCCTTGTCGGCCAGCCCGAGTGCATCGAGCGCCGCCATGCCCCGGCGCTTCCGCTCGGCTCCGGAGACACCGGCGATCTTGAGCGGGAGCACGACGTTGTCGAGCACCGAGGTCTTCGGTGTCAGGAAGAACTGCTGGAACACGAACCCGAAGGTGCTGTTCCGGGTGCGGTTGACCTGCCGCGCACCGAGCGTCGCCGCGTCGGTGCCGTCGAGCAGCACCTGACCGGCCGACGGCTTGTCGAGCAGCGCGAGCAGGTGCATCAGCGTCGACTTGCCGGAGCCGGACTTGCCGACGATCGCCAGGCTCTCGCCCTGGTGCACCGCCAACGACACCCCCTTGAGCGCGTCGAACCGCGTCGCGCCGCGGCCGTAGGTCCTGGCGAGGTCACGGGCCTCGAGCACGGGAGTGGTCATGGGTTCACCGTAGTGTCCGGTGCACGACTGCAAGTTTGCGTTTGCTGTAGATCATGTGACCTTCCGGTTACAGTCGGGCCATGCCCGACTCCCCGACGCCGTCAGAACTCGGTCTCCGTGACCGCAAGCGCATCGAGACCCGCAACCGCATCGCCGAGGCGGCTCGGTCCCTGGCCCTCGAGCAGGGCGTCGACGGCACCACGATCGAGCAGATCGCCGCGCGGGCCGACGTCTCCCCGCGGACGTTCTTCAACTACTTCGAGAGCAAGGAGGACGCGGTCCTCGGGCACACCGAGCTCGACCTCGAACCCGCCACCCTCGAGGCGCACCTGGCGGCCGTCGCGGGAGAGCCGGCGGCGCAGGCCGTCGTGGACCTGGCGTTCCTGGTGTTCGGGTCGTCGTTCGGCGACGAGCACGAACGGCTCGAACGCAAGGCCGTCATCGTGCGGTTCCCGCAGCTGATGCGTCGGCAGGTCACGCGGATGACCACGGTCGCCGAGGCGATGACCGGCGCGGTGCGCACGATCCTCGAACGCGACCCGGCCTGGGGGCCGGAGGCCGCGACCCCGCAGGCAGCCGAGATGCTGCTCGGCATGTGCATGACGGGCTTGCGGAGCTCGGCCCGGCACGAGGGGTCCGACCCGGAGCAGGTCCGGGCGGCGGTGGTCGCGTCGATCCGCGACACGGCGGCGCGCATCGCCGCGGCCTGAGACGCGACCACAGACGGACGGGAGGCCCGTGGCGGGGTCACCACGGGCCTCCCGTCCGTCAGATGGGTGCGTCCAGAACGGTCAGGGCTTCGTGATGAAGCCCTCCTTCACCATCCAGTCGAAGGCGACGTCGGCTGGCTCGCGCCCCTCGACGTCGACCTGACGGTTCAGCTCCTGCAGCACGGCGTCGGTGAGCTTCGGCGAGATCTGGTCGTAGATCCCCTCGAGCTGCGGGTACTCCTTCAGCGTCTCCGAGTCGATGACGGGGGCGACGTTGTACGCCGGGAAGAACCCCTCGTCGTCGTCGAGCACCGTCAGACCGAGCGACTTGATGCGGCCGTCGGTGGTGAAGACCTCACCGAAGTTGCACTTGCCGCGGTCGGTGGCGGTGTAGACCGTGCCGGTGTCGAGGATGCTCACGTTGCGGCTCGGCACGCCGTTCGATCCCGAACCACCGAGCTCCAGACCGTACTTCTTGAGCATCGGCTTGAAGCCGTCGGCACGGGAGTTGAACTCCGACTCCACGCAGAACGTGCGCTGGTCGACCGGCAGCTTGACGACGTCGGAGAGCGTCTTGACGTCCCCCAGTTCCTTGACTGCCTCGTTGCGGACGGCGAACGCGTAGGTGTTGTTCATCGGCGCCGGCTCGAGCCAGGTCAGCCCGTTGCCGGCGTCCTCCTTCTTCACCGCCGTCCACTGGTCGGTCTTGTCCGGGATCCCCTCCGCGTGGCCCATGAAGGTCAGCCAGGCGGTTCCGGTGTACTCGTACGTGAAGTCGGCCGCGTGCGAGGTCATCAGCTCACGGACCGCGACGCTGCCGGGCACGTTCGTCTCGTCGGTGACGTCGAACCCTGCGGCCTTGGCGGCGAGCACGGCGATCTTGCCGAGCACGAGTTGCTCGGTGAAGTTCTTCGACGTCACGGTGATGTGGGCGCCGGCCGGCAGGTCGTCGATGCGCTGGATGGAGCCGGCGCCGGCCTCGGGCACGAACGACGTGGCGGGCTGCAGGCCGCACCCGGTCAGGACGAGGGCGGTGGCACCGGCGACGAACGCGGCGGCTCCGACCCGGGTGCGGCGGGTGCTGCGGGTGCTGCGGGTCATCGGAGTCCCTTCGGTCGTGCGACCGTCTCGACCACGCGGCCGAGCCAGTCGATGGAGAGGGCGAGCAGGGCGACGAGCAGGGCCCCGGCGACGAGCACCTTGGGCAGGAACAGCGTCACACCCGTGGTGATGAGCAGACCGAGTCCGCCAGCACCGACGAAGGTGGCCAGGCTCGCCGTGCCGACGAGCAGCACGAGGGCGGTCCGGATGCCCGAGAGCATCACCGGCACCGCGAGCGGCAGTTCGACGCGCATCAGCACGCTGAAGGCGCTCATGCCCATGCCGCGACCGGCCTCGACCAGGCGGTCGTCGACGCTCTGCACGCCGATCATGGTGTTCCGGAGCACCGGCAGGATCGCGTAGAGCACGAGCGCGATGACGGCGGACGAACTGTTCAGGCCGAGCCAGGCGGCGAGCAGCACGATCAGGCCCACAGCCGGGGCCGCCTGCCCGAAGTTCGCGACGGCGAGCACGTACGGGCTCGCCCGGCGCAGAGGCCCGCGGGTGAGCACGACACCCAACGGGATGCCGATGACGAGCACCAGGACCGTCGACTGCAGGGTCAGCACGAGGTGCTGGCCGGTCAGGGCCAGGATGTCCGCCGGGTTGAGCGTCGTGCGCTCCGTCGGGGTCAGGTCCGCCGTCGCGAGCCACACCGCGAAGCCGGCCAGGACGACCAGGATCGCGATCGGCTGGAACAGCAGGCCCTTCCACGAGGTGCGTGCACCGGTGGCGGGGCCGGCGACGGCGACTGCGCTCACAGGTCTTCTCCGGTGGGCATGGCCGACACCGGTGACGACGGCATGGTCTCGATCGGGTTCGTGTTGGTGCCGACCGGCGTGTATGCCTGGTCTCCGGCGGCGGTCGCGCGGGAGCGGGTGATCGCCTCCATCACGGTCTCGACGGTGATGACCCCGCGGAACGCGTCACGACGACCGGTGACGAGCGCGGCGCCGGCACTCGAGACGAGCATGGTGTCGAGCGCGTCGTTGAGGGTCGCTGCCTCGCCCACGACGGGCAGGCCGGGCTCGACGCCGTCGGGGATGCGCGTCAGACGCTCGAGCTGGCGGCGCGACGGCCATCCGATCGGACGCTGGCGGTGGTCGACGACGACGGCGTGCTGGTGCCCGCCGGCCTCGTTCATCCGCTGCAGCACGGCCTTGACCTCTTCGCCGGGGGAGCACGTCACGGCTGACTCGACCTCGACGTCGCGCACGCGGTTCAGCGTGAGCTGCTTCAGGCCGGCACCGGAACCGATGAAGTTCTCGACGAACTCGTTCGCCGGCTCGGCCAGGATCCGCTCCGGGGTGTCGTACTGCACGATGTGCGCGCCCTCGGTGAAGATGACGATCCAGTCGCCGAGCTTCACGGCCTCGTCGAAGTCGTGCGTGACGATGACGATCGTCTTGTGCAGTTCCTCCTGGATGCGCAGGAGCTCGTCCTGCAGGCGCTGGCGGGTGATCGGGTCGACGGCGCCGAACGGCTCGTCCATGAGCAGGACGGGCGGGTCCGCCGCGAGCGCACGGGCCACGCCGACGCGCTGCTGCTGCCCACCGGAGAGTTCGCGGGGGAACCGGTCGCGGTAGGTGTCGGGGTCGAGCGAGACCAGGTCGAGCAGCTCGTCGACGCGCGCCGCGATCTTCTCCTTCGACCAGCCGAGCATCTTCGGCACGATCGCGATGTTCGCCGCGACGGTCATGTGCGGGAAGAGACCGCCGGCCTGGATCACGTAGCCCATGCGGCGGCGGAGCTCGTCGCCGTCGATGCCGGTGACGTCGTCGTCGCCGACGACGATCCGGCCCTGGGTGGGCTCGATCAGGCGGTTGATCATCTTGAGGGTCGTCGTCTTGCCGCAGCCGGACGGGCCGACGAGCATGACGATCTTGCCGGCCGGGATCTCGAGCGTGATGCCGTCGACGGCGGGCTTCGACTGCCCGGGGTACCGCTTGGTGACCTCGTCGAGCAGGATGCTGCGCCCGGTGACGTCCCCGTCGGGCGCGGTGGTGGTGGCGGAGTCAGTGCTGGACACGGATACCTCTCGAGATGGTCAGGCGGCCGAGGCCGATGAGGAGCAGGTCGAGGACGAGGGCGAGCAGGACGACCCCGACCACCCCGACCACGACGGAGAACAGGGCGTTGGCGCCACCGAGGCGGGACAACCCGGAGAAGATGAAACCGCCGAGCCCGGGGCCGAGCGCGTACGCGGCGATGGCGGCGATGCCCATCACCATCTGCGCGGACACGCGGACCCCGCTCAGGATGATCGGCCACGCCATCGGCAGCTCGACCTGCAGCAGGGTGCGGAACCGGCTCATGCCGATGCCGCGCGCCGACTCCACGACGGTGGGCGGGATCTCGGCGAGACCGACGACCGCGTTGCGCAGGATCGGCAGCGCGGCGAAGAAGACGACCGTCACGACCGACGGCAGGACGCCGAAGCCGAGCGGGACGATGAGCAGGCCGATGACCGCGAAGGACGGCAGGGTGAGGCCGATGGCCGACACCCCGTTCGCGACGGAGGTCAAGCGCGGGCTGCGGTAGACGAGTGTGGCGAGCACCACGGCGATGACCGTGGCGAGGACGACGCACTGGACGACCAGTGAGAAGTGCTGCCACGATGCGAACCAGATCTGGCTCCATCGCTCCACGACGTACTGGAACACGGGTGGGCGCTCCCCTTCCGGTCGGCTGAACTGCCCACAGATCGGGGCACGAGCTCGGCCAAAGCTACGCAGCAGCTGGACCTGTTGTACAACGCACACAGCGGTGGACGACCATTTCCCTCACATTTGCTTGGAGAATAACCCCAGGTCAGAGCCTGGTCACCGGGTGAACCCTGGGAGAACGGTAACGATCGGTGTGCGTGCTCGGCTATGCGTCGAAGCCGCGCAACCCGGCTCGCTCCGCGATGTCGACGAGCTGCTCACGCCACCGGACCCATTCCTCCGGCGACTTGTCGGCCAGGTTGCCGTCGCCGTCGCCAGCCAGGCCGTCGAGCATCTCGCGCACGATGTCGGCGTGGCCCGCGTGCCGGGCGGTCTCGTACGCCATGTGCACCAGGATCCGGTGCAGCGTGACGTCCCGGTGCCCCTCCGGCCACCACGACACGGTGCCGGTCGCGGTGAGGTCGAGGGCATCGATCGTGGCGTCGGCGTGGGCGGCACTGCGGTGGTGGAAGGCCACGATGTCGGCCATGGTCTCGTCGAGCGTGGCGTACATGTCCTCGCCGTCCTCAGACTCGAGCCAGGCGGGCTGGTCCGGCAGCGGCCGCCCGAACACCTCGCCGAAGTAGCCGGCCTGCACCCCGGCGACGTGCTTCACGAGCCCGAGGACGTTCGTGCCCGTCGGCGTCACCGGCCAGCGGGCCTGCCGCTCCGCCAGCCCGTCGAGCTTGGCCAGCAGGGCCGCACGGTGCTTCTGCAGGTACCGGTGCAGCGTCTGCTTCACCGCGGCGTCGGCAGCCGCGCGGTCGGGGTTCCGCGCAGACCCCTCGTCCGACAGCAGGGCGTTGCCGCTCGCGGCCAGCGTGCTGGTGCTCGCGGGGTGCACCTCGGGGACCGCTTCGACGTCGCTCATGCCCCCGATCGTGCCACCCGGAGCTCCTGCAGGCGCGTCGACTCCTGCACGGCGACCCGTTCGGCCGTCAGCAACAGGCCGGCGACCTCGGCACCGGTGCGTGCCGGGGCGTCGTTCCAGCTCGTCAGGTCACGCACCCGCCCCATCCGGATGTCCGGCGCGGGGCACCACAGCACGGGCTCGCCCTCGTCGCGGGCCAGGGCGTGCCACACGACGTCGAGCGCGTGCTGCACCCGGGGCGCGTGGACCGCGTGCGGCCCGCCGGCGGCGGACACGACCGCGCCGACCAGGCAGGCGCCGACGAGCGGCCGGCCCTGCACGTCCATCGCGGCGGCACTGGAGGCCTTGCGCTCGCGGCCGTGCTCGTCGAGGTAGGCGAACCAGGCGTGCTGGACCCACCCGCGTTCGACGACGGCGCGGGCGTCCGAGAGCAGGTGGACGAGTTCGCCGAGTTCGCGAACACGGTCGTCGACCCGCCGCGCGCGGGCGGCGGCGCGGCGGTCGGACAGACGGTCGAGCAGGCCGCGGAGACCGTGTCGCTCGGGTCGGACGGGGGCGGGGGAGGCGTCGGTGGCGACGTCGTGCTGGACGCGGAGCTCGAGGGTCATGGCGGCCCCTCCGATCGGCTGTGCACGGATGGTGCGGTCACGATAGCCCCGCGAGGACTCAGTCGTCCAGCACCGCGTCGATGCTCCGTCGCGCGACGCTCCGGAAGGCGCGCTCGTCAGCGGTCGCCAGGGCGGACGCGAGCGCGACCGCCCACCCACGTGCGCGCTGCCAGGTGGCCTCCGGGGCCGTGACGCGCGCGCGGAACGCCAGACGCCCCGGCCGGTCGAGCGTCAGCCAGGCGGTCGCGAGGTCGACGGCGGGGTCCCCCGCGGTGACGTCCCCGAAGTCGATCACGGCCGACAGGCGGTCGGCACCGCCCGACGGGTCGACGAGCAGGTTGAAGGGGTGCAGGTCGCCGTGCACCCAGACAGGAGGCCCGGCGTGCGCGGGCACGGCCGCTGCGGTCCGCCACAACGCGGCGAGCTCTCCGGCCCGGTGCACGCCGTGACCGTCGAGTCGCGTCAGCACGGCGTCGCTCCGCGACGCGAGCGGCACCCCGCGGAACGGGTTCGCCGGGGCGTCGTCCGGGGCGGGGACGTGCAGGAGCCCGACGAACGCGGCGAGCGCCTCGGCGACGAGGACCCCGGCCGCCCGTTCACCGATCGCAGTACCGGGCAGCCACGGCACGACGCTCCACGACCACGGGTAGCCGAGGGCGGGGCGGCCCGTGCGCACCGGGACCGGCACCGGGACGACCGATCCGACCCGGGCGGCGATGGCCGGCAACCAGCGCTGTTCGTGTTCGACGAGGCGTGCGGCCAGCTCCCGACGGGGGACCCGGACGGCCAGGTCGTCGCCCAGACGCAGCACCACGTTGTCCCAGCCGTTCGCGACGACCTCGAGCGGCAGCACGGCCAGGTCGGGGTGCTGGTCGCGCAGCAGGGCCCGGACGAGCGGGACGTCGACGTCGACCTCGGCAGCGGGTGTGGGCACGGCGTCAGGCTAGTGGGCCGCCGGACACACGCCCGCGAACTGGGGCCGGTGGCGCGAGATCCTCCTCGGTAGTCTCAGGGACGAGGTGACGTGGGTGTTTCCCTGGGGGGACCCGCGTCACTCCGGAGCGATGAGCGCGACGAGCCGCGGGATCTCCGGACGCAGCCGTTCGGTGACGAACGCGTCCAGCAGGACCGTCCAGAGTTCCCGCAGGCCCGCGAACAGGTCGGCCCGGCGGGTCATCACGTCCGAAACGGTCTGCACGCCGGTGTAGGCACGGACGACGACCCGGCCGACCAGCTCCGGGTCCCACCGTGGGTCGATCTCGCCCGCGTCGACGGCCTGCCGTGCGAACCCGGCGACCACCGTCGTCCAGTCCGTGTACGGGTCCTGCCGGTCGACGTCGCTCGCGGCCACGTCGGTCGACAGCCGGACACCGGCGCTGACCACCACCTCGGTCGTCATCTGCACGGCCAGCCCCTGCGCCAACCACACGATCCACTCGAGCGGCGTCGTCCCCTTCGCCACCGCGGCCTCGCCGTACCGTCGGGAGATCGCGTGCTGCTCGGCGATCACGGCACCCGCCATGTCGGCCTTCGACCTGAAGTGGAAGTACAGCGCGCCCTTGGTCATCCCGATGCGTTCGGCGATGCCGTCCATCGAGGCGCCGACGTACCCGCGTTCGTCGAACTCCGCGGCCGCGCCCTCGATGATCGCCGTGCGGGTCGCGAGCGACCGCTGCTGCCGGGTCGGTCGGTCCTGCGCCATGGGGTCCGATCGTAGCCAGGGCGGACTGCCGCCGGGGTCCACTGGCCGCATTCGGCAGGCGTTCGGCCGGGTGCCCTACGGTCGGTCGCCATGGACGGATGGCGGAACCCTGCGCGCTGGGCACGGACGGGGCGGTGGCTGCTGCTGCCGATCGCGGTGCTGGACTGGGTCGCGCTCGCGCCGCAGACCATCGTGGTGCTCGCGTTCCTGCTCGCCGTCGTCGGCCTCGCCGGCATGGCAGCGGCCCTCGTGGTGCACATGCTCGGTCGGTCCCGCGGGGCGATGGCCGCCCTCGGGGTCGTGCTGCTGCTCGGCGGCCTCGTGGTGTTCGGCCTCGACCCGTTCCCGGGCTCGTTCCCGCTCATCGAGTCGTGGTGGCCGGAGTCGATCACGCAGCCGCAGCACGTCGGCAGCGCGTACTGGCAGCTCGCCGGCCTGGGCATCGAGCTCGCCGGGTTCGCCCTGCTCGCGACGCTGCTCGTGGTCGCGCTGACCGGCACCCCGCGCCCTCGGCAGGACCGCTTCCGCTCCTGACCCACCCGGGGCAGCACGCGACGCCCAGGCGGCCCATCCCGCTCAGTGCCGTGTGAGCACCACCAGCGTGACGTCGACCGCGGCGTCCGCGGGGACCGCCGCGCGCACCCGTTCGACCGCCGTGGCCCCGTCCGGAGCGGAGCGCACCAGCGCAGCGAGGTCGTCCAGGTGCCGGAGTCCGTCCAGCGTCAGGACGCCCTGGGTGCAGATCGCCAGCCGGTCGCCGGGTTCCAGGTCGAGCGCGCCGGGCGACCGGGGGATCGACTCCGGCTGCAGCCCGAGCGGCAGGTCGAGCGGGTGCAGGACGCGAGCCGGGCCGTCGGCGGGGACGAACACCGCGAGGCCGTGGCCGGCGTCGCCGAAGTCGACGTGACCCGACGTCGGGTCGAGCCGCAGGTGGAAGAGCGAGCCGACGGCGTCCGCAGCCGACAGGTCGGCGGTGACCTGCGCCTCCAGGCCGACGATCGCGTCCGACATGGCCGAACCGGTCCGTGCCGCCACGGCACCGCGGACCGCCGCGGCGAGCAGGCCCGACGCCGGGCCGGCCGCGCTCACCCGGCCGACGGTGACGTGCAGGGCACCGTCCGGTGCGACGCGCCAGTCGGCGACGTCACCCCCGCCGTCGTCGTGCTGGGCCACCAGGACGTCGAGGTCGTACCCCGGCACCGCGACCGGGTCCGGCACCAGGCCGTCGAGCACCCGACGGACCCGTCCGCGGTCGACGGCGACGCCGAGTTCACGCTCCGCCCACCGGGCCAGGTCACCCAACAGGGCGACGTCGTCCGGCGAGAACGTGCGCGGAACAGCGTCCATCAGGCACAGCGTGCCCACCCGGGTGCCGTCGACCATGGTCAACGGTGCGCCCGCGTAGAACCGGATGCCGTGCTCCGCCACCGCCGCCGTGTGCGCGAACCGGGCGTCGAGCGACGCGTCCGGGATCACCATCGGTTCGCGGGTGAGCACCGTCGACGCGCAGAACTGCTCGCTGGCGGGGACGCTCGATCCCTGGTGCCAGCCGAAGGTCGACTGCGTGGTGACGAGGTCGTGGTGGACGAGGTTGAGGAAGGTCAACGGGACGTCGAACGCCTCGTGGGCCATGCGGGTGATGCGATCGAAGCGCTCCTCGGGTCCTGATCCCAAGATGGCGAGCGCCTCGATCACCGCGGTGCGCCTGTGCGCACCGTCGAGATGGTTGGTCACCCGACCTGTCTACCCCCATCGTCCGACAGGAACCAGTCCCGCGGGTGGGGGTCGGCCGTCAGCTCGCGGCGCTCGGACACCGGGGCGGCCCAGGCGGCGGCGTTCGACAGCACGCGCTGGATGTCCGGGTGGTGGTAGACGGGGTACTCCTGGTCGCCCGGCGAGAAGTAGAAGACCTTGCCGAGCCCCCGGCGGTACGCGACGCCGGAGCGGAAGACCTCGCCGCCCGCGAAGGTCGACAGGAACACCTCTTCGTCGGGGCGCGGGATGTCGAAGTACTCGCCGTACATCTCCTGCCGGTCGATGACGATCGGGTGCGGGACCCCCGCGGCGATCGGGTGCTCGGGCGCGACGGTCCAGACGAGTTCACGCTCGCCGTCGTTCCGCCACTTCAGCGAGCAGGTCGTGCCCATCAGGCGCTTGAACGGCTTGGAGTAGTGGCCGGAGTGCAGCACCACCAGGCCCATGCCGGCGTGCACGGCGTCGACGACCAGGTCGACGACGGCGTCGCTCACCTCGTCGTGGGCGGCGTGCCCCCACCAGAACAGCACGTCCGTGGTGGCCAGCCGTTCGGCGGTGATGCCGTGGTCGGGTTCCTGCAAGGTGGCGGTGGAGACGTCGGCCCCGGGCTGCAGCTGCCGGAGCGCCTCGGCGATCACGGTGTGCATGCCGTCGGGGTAGTGCCCGATGACCGTCGCGTCACCGCGGGTCTCGTGCACGTTCTCGTTCCAGACGACGATGTTCAGGGGACGGTTCTCGGTCGACGGCGACATGCAGGCAACGCTACCCGTGCTCGGTTCGCGCATCCACTGGCGTTTTCTGATCGTTCGGCCTACCTTCAGATCACAATCGCGCAGGACGGCAGCGCCAGGGGGCGCCGATCACCGTCCGCGCCGAGGACAGGGGCTCGTCCGATGCAGCACCGCACCATCACCACCGTCGCACTCGCGGCGGCACTCGCGCTCGCCGTACCGACCACCGCGTGGGCGTCGTCGCCCACCGGCCACCACACGACACGGACCACGACCACCTCGACCGTGGCCTACACGGCGAGCGACGCGGTCATCCCGAACCCCTCGCGCGGGTTCGACCACACCACCGAGACGCACTACCGCGCCGACGGCAGCGGGTACACACCGCTCGACGCCGCGACGCTCCGCGGCTACCGCGCCGAGGGGGTCACCCAGATCGTCCGGGTGTTCTACATGGAGGCGTTCGTGCAGCAGCAGCGCCTCAGTCCGGCCTGGCTGCGGCTCGTGCAGCGCGACTACGACACCGCACGTGCGGCAGGGGTGGGCGTGATCACCCGGTTCGCGTACGTGCAGGGCGGTGCGTACCCGTACTCGGCGCCCTACGGCGACGCCGACCTGTCGACCGTGCTCGCGCACATCCAGCAGCTCACCCCGACGCTCCGCCGGAACGCCGACGTCATCCCGACCCTGCAGCAGGGGTTCATCGGGCTCTGGGGCGAGGGCTACTACACCGACCACTTCGCCAGCGACCCGGCGAACCCGGGCGTGCTGACCGAGGCCGACAAGGACGCCCGACGGCAGGTCCTGCAGGCCGAACTCGCGGCCCTGCCGTCCAGCCGCTCGGTCCAGGTCCGCACAATGCAGATGAAGCAGGACGCACTCCGCATGCCGTCCGGCACGGCCGGGGCGCTCACCCCGGAGCAGGCGCACGACGGGTCGGCAGCGTCGCGCACCGGGCACCACAACGACTGCTTCCTCGCCTCGCCCGACGACTTCGGCACGTTCCTGAGCGACCCGCTGTCACTCGACCAGGACTACCTGGCCGCCGAGTCGCGGTACGTCCCCGTCGGTGGCGAGACCTGCGCCGTGAACGCGCCGCGGTCCGAGTACCCGTCAGCCTCGGCCGAGATGGCGAAGTACCACTACAGCTACCTCAACCTCGACTACAACAAGGACGTCCTGGCGACCTGGGGCGCGGACGGCATGACCGACGCCGCGAAGAAGCTCGGCTACCGCTTCACGATGACCTCGAGCACCGTCACCACCGGTCGCACGCCGTCGGTCGCGGTGTCGGTGCGGAACGACGGCTGGGCGGCGCCGTACAACAGCCGCCCGGTGCAGCTCGTCCTGACCGACGGGCACCGCCGGGTCACCGTGCCGGTGCGCGCCGACGCGTCGTCGTGGCAGCCGGGCCGGACCGTGACCGTCCGGGCGTCGCTCGCACACCTGCCGAAGGGACGCTGGGACATCGCCCTCGCCCTGCCGGCACCCGAACGCTCGGTGGCGTCGAACCCGGCCTTCGCGATCCAGACCGCGAACACCGGCACGTGGGACGCGCGCGCCGGCGTGAACCGCCTGGGCCAGACGGTGGTCGTGCGGCACTGACCCGACGTCGAGGACGCCCCGGGTCGATCGGTCCGGGGCGTCCTGCTCTCTGTCAACCGGGTCCGCCACCATGGAGGCCATGACTCCGCGCTCCCTGTTCCGCGCCGCCGCGGTCGCCGAACTCGTGACCTGGACCCTGCTCATCCTCGGGATGGTGCTCAAGTACGGCCTGGACGCCGGCGACTGGGGCGTGCGCATCGGCGGTGGGGTGCACGGCTTCGTGTTCCTGGCGTACCTGGTGGTCACGACGGTCGTCGCGGTGAACCAGCGGTGGTCGTTCGGGGCGCTCGTACTCGGCTGGGCCAGTGCCGTCGTGCCATACGCCACCGTGCCGTTCGAGGTCGCGGTCGCCCGCCGCGGCATGCTCGAGGGCTCCTGGCGCCGCTCGCCGGACGCCCACTCCGGCTTCTGGGACCGTCTGCTGTTCTTCGTGGTGCGCCGGCCCGCCGTGGCCGCGGGCATCGGGGTCGTGGCCGTCGCCCTGGTCTTCACCGGGCTGCTGGCCGCCGGCCCGCCCGTGCCGTCCCGCGGCTGACGCCCCGCGCGTCCCCCGTGTCACTTCGTGAGCACGAACGGTCGGGTTTCGTGGTGCGGACGCGACCACGGACGGACGGGAGGCCCGGCGCCAGCTGGCACCGGGCCTCCCGTCCGCGAGCAGGTCGCTGCTAGAGCGCTGCCAGCGCCGCGTTCAACGTGGCGGACGGGCGCATGACCGCGCTCGTCTTGGCGTCGTCCGGGCGGTAGTAGCCGCCGATGTCGGCCGGGTGGCCCTGCACCGAGACGAGCTCGTCGACGATCGTGTGCTCCTGATCACCGAGCTTCGCCGCGAGGTCCGCGAACGACGCCGCGAGCTCGGTGTCCTGGGTCTGCGCCGCGAGCTCCTCGGCCCAGTACTTCGCCAGGTAGAAGTGGCTGCCGCGGTTGTCGATGGAGCCGAGCTTCCGGCCCGGGGACTTGTCCTGCTCGAGGAACGTCCCGGTGGCACGATCGAGGGTCTCGCCCAGGATCTTCGCCCGCTCGTTGCCCGTCACACCGGCGAGGTGCTCGAGGCTGACCGCCAGTGCGAGGAACTCGCCCAGGCTGTCCCAGCGCAGGTAGTTCTGCTGCACGAGCTGCTGCACGTGCTTCGGCGCGGAACCACCGGCACCGGTCTCGAACAGGCCGCCACCGCCCAGCAGCGGGACGACGGAGAGCATCTTCGCCGAGGTGCCGAGCTCCATGATCGGGAACAGGTCCGTCAGGTAGTCGCGCAGGACGTTGCCGGTGACCGAGATGGTGTCCTCGCCGCGGCGGATCCGCTCGAGCGAGAAGCGCATGGCGTCCTCGGGCGCGAGGATCTCGATCTGCAGGCCCTCGGTGTCGTGCTCGCCGAGGTACCGGCGGACGAGCCCGATGAGGTTCGCGTCGTGGGCACGGGTCTCGTCGAGCCAGAACACGGCGGGTGTCGCGGAGGCACGGGCGCGGGTGACGGCGAGCTTCACCCAGTCGCGGATGGCGACGTCCTTGGTCTGGCAGGCGCGCCAGATGTCTCCGGGCTCGACGTCGTGCTCGATGACGACGTCACCCGAGGCGGTCGTGACGCGGACCACACCGGCGCCGGGGAGCTCGAAGGTCTTGTCGTGCGAGCCGTACTCCTCGGCCTTCTGCGCCATCAGACCGACGTTGGGCACGGAGCCCATCGTCGACGGGTCGAAGGCGCCGTGGGCGCGGCAGTCGTCGATCACGGCCTGGTAGATGCCGGCGTAGCTCGAGTCGGGGATGACGGCGAGGGTGTCGTGCTCGTCGCCGTCCGGGCCCCACATGTGCCCCGAGGTGCGGATCATCGCGGGCATCGAGGCGTCGACGATGACGTCGCTCGGCACGTGCAGGTTCGTGATGCCCTTGTCCGAGTCGACCATGGCGAGCTCGGGGCCGTCGGCGATGCCCTGCTTGAAGGCACGCTCGATCTCGGCGCCGTTCGGCAGCGCACCGAGGCCGGCGAGGATCGAGCCGAGGCCGTCGTTCGGGGTCAGGCCCGCGGCGGCGAGGTCGGCGCCGTAGCGCTCGAACACCGACGGGAAGAACGCCTTGATGACGTGCCCGAAGATGATCGGGTCGGAGATCTTCATCATCGTGGCCTTGAGGTGCACGGAGAACAGGACGTCCTGGGCCGCGGCGCGCTCGATCTGCTCCCGCAGGAACGTCTCGAGTGCGGCCACGTGCAGCACGGTGCCGTCGACGACCTCGCCCTGCAGCACGGGGATCGACTGCTTGAGGACCTGCTCGCTGCCGTCCTCGGCCACGAAGGTGATCGTCAGGACGTCGTCGGCGGGGGCGATCCAGGACTTCTCGTTCGACCGGAAGTCGTCGACGCCCATGGTGCTGACGTTCGTCTTCGAGTCACGCGACCAGGCGCCCATGCGGTGCGGGTGCTTGCGGGCGTAGTTCTTGACGGACAGGGGTGCGCGGCGGTCGGAGTTGCCCTCGCGCAGCACCGGGTTCACGGCGCTGCCCTGGACGCGGCCGTACCGGGCGCGGACGTCGCGCTGCTCGTCGGTCGTGGCCTCGTCCGGGTAGTCGGGAAGGTCGTAGCCCTGCGCCTGCAGTTCCTTGATCGCGACCTTGAGCTGTGGGATCGACGCCGAGATGTTCGGCAGCTTGATGATGTTCGCCTCGGGGGTCTTCGCCAGGTCGCCGAGCTCGGCGAGGGCGTCGTCCAGGCGCTGCTCGTCGGTGAGCCGCTCCGGGAACTGGGCGATGATCCGGCCTGCGAGCGAGATGTCGCGGGTCTCGACGTCGACACCCGCGGTGCCGGCGAAGGCCTGGATGACCGGGAGGAAGGAGTGGGTGGCGAGGAACGGCGCCTCGTCCGTGAGGGTGTAGATGATCTTGGCCATGCTGGCGGGTACTCCCTTGTTCGACCGTCGGTACGTCCACGGTACTCGTGGCGCAGGATGTCTCGACATCAAGATACATGGCCCCTGCCTGCGCGCGGCAGATGCTCGGCCGACACCCTGGAGGCGCACTGTCGACACATAGGAACGGCGCGTGGGCTGGTCTTCCGCAACACCAGAGCGAGGGAGAGCGCGCATGACCACCACACGGCAGCCCCCGGACGACTCCGGAACCGACGGAGCCTGAGCCTCAGTCGCCGATCGAGACGCGGAACACGCGGACGCCGGCGGCACGGAGCCCGGCGAGCCCGAGCCGCATGCGCAGGGGCCGGAAGGGCCGACGGAACCCGGACGACGCCGATGCGGCATCGATCTGGTGCAGGACCTCGGACGTCAGCGTGCGCTCGAGCTTCGGCGCGAGGCGGGTCACCCCGGACACCGTGACGACGATGCGGACGGCGTGCGGCGCGAGCATCGGCGCGATGAGCTCGGCAGCCGCCTGCGCCCGGTGGAACGCGGGGTCGTCACCGGGGCGGCGGATGGCGATGACGGCCAGCGCCGCGTCCCAGGTCTCGCCGGGGTCCGGCAGGTCGTCGACCCCGATGACCCGCATCCGCGCGGCGTCGATCCCGGCGCGCACGGCCGCGGCCCGGAGCACGGGAAGGAGTTCCTGGGTACCGGCCAGCACGACGTCGGCCGACGCCAGGTCGACCGTTCCGTACCGCTCACGCGGCGATCGGGCCATGGTGCGGGTCCTTCCGTCGCTTTCCCCTGACCGTACCGATGCGGAGGGCCCGGGGGACGCTTCGGCCCGTGGCGATCAGGCGCCTCCCAGCGCACTCGGTAACGAAAAGATCACGGAAGGGCCTGTACAAAGCGACAGAGTCGTGCAGAATGGTGGGCGGCCATGACGACTGCACCCGAACCCGACCAGCACCCGGAGACCCCGGTGGTGCACCTGTCCCGTCGCGCCGCCCTCGAGGCCGAGCGCGCAGCAGCACGCGGACCGCAGCGTCGCAGCAAGACGGCCCCGGTCGCGAAGGTCACCAAGCCCGAGAAGCCGGCCAAGGCAGCGAAGGTCGCCAAGCCGGCGAAGGCCGCGAAGCCGGCCAAGGCGCCGAAGGCCGCGAAGGTCGCCAAGCCGGTGAAGGCCGTCGTCCTCGCGTCCTCGGCCACCGAGCCGGCCGGCCGCCGCTCCGCAGCCGCACGCGCCACCACCGAGCGCGTCGACGACCGCATCCAGCGCGTCGTCCGTCGCCCCGCACCCAAGGCGACCCGTGTCGCCAGCGCACCCCGGGCCTCCCGGTCGGCCCGTGCCGGACGCATCACCCTCACCAGCGCCGCCGCCGCGATCGCGATGTTCGCCGCGTCGGCGATGCCCGCCCACGCGAGCGCCGGCACCTCGATGGCCACCTCGACCATCGCGCCCATCGTGCGCACCCAGGACTACGCCGTGACCCAGGCGGTCACGTCCGCCGGGTTCGACCGTGACGGGTTCACCGTCGGCGGTGGCTCGACCGTCACCACGACGACGGCTGGTTCCGCCGGCACCGCGGCGACCGCCGGAGGCGCCGTGTCGTTCGGCGGCGCCGTCCGCTCGCCGTTCCCCGGCCCCGTGCAGATGAGCTCCGGCTTCGGGTACCGCTCCGCACCGTGCGGCGCGTGCTCGTCGCTGCACCAGGGCCTCGACTTCACGCCGGGCATGGGCACACCGATCGGTGCCGTCGCCGCGGGCAAGGTCCGGGTCTCGGGCACCTACTTCTCGTACGGCAACGCGGTCATCATCGACCACGTGGTCGACGGCCGTCAGGTCTCCACGCTGTACGGCCACATGATCCCCGGCTCCTCGCCGCTCAACGTCGGCGACACCGTCGCTGCCGGGCAGTTCATCGGGCTCGTCGGGTCCTCCGGCGTCTCGACCGGCGCGCACCTGCACCTCGAGGTCCTGATGGACGGCGTCACGCCGATCGACCCGGAGGCGTGGCTCGAAGCCCGCATCGGTCGCTCGCTCACCCTGTAGCGACCGACTCCTGCAGGGCCCCGTCCCGGATCGACGCAGAACCCACAGTTGCTGTCGAGCGGCAGTACGGTGATGTCCCAGTCTGCCTGTGCAGACTCACAGGCATGGACGATCCCCACAGACCGCCCGCCCGTCGTCGATCCGAGGCGGCTGCCCGCTGATGGGCGCCGACACCTGGATCGCCTTCGGGCTCGTCATCCTCTTCGTGCTCGTCGGCGGGGTCTTCGCGGCCGCCGAGATCGCACTCGTCTCCCTCCGCGAATCCCAGCTCCAGCAGCTCGAACGCCGCGGCCCCCGCGGGATGCGCGTCGCCGAGCTCGGCCGTGACCCGAACCGGTTCCTGTCCGCCGTGCAGATCGGCGTGACCGTCGCCGGGTTCTTCTCCGCCGCGTACGGTGCGTCCTCGATCGCACCCGACGTCGCGCCGCTGTTCCAGGGGCTCGGCCTCGAGCAGGGCACGGCCGAAGCCGTCGCGCTGGTGCTCATGACCCTCGTCATCGCGTACCTGTCGCTCGTGTTCGGCGAGCTCGTGCCGAAGCGCCTCGCCCTGCAGCGTGCCGAGGGCTTCTCGATGGCCGTCGCCCCGACCCTGGAGCGCTTCGCGGTGCTGATGCGGCCGGTGATCTGGCTGCTCTCGAAGTCCACCGACACCGTCGTGCGACTGCTCGGCGGCGACCCGAACGCCCGCAGCGAGTCGATGAGCACCGAGGAGCTCCGCGGCCTGGTCGACGAGCACACCGGCGTCGACGAGCAGGGACGCCGGATCGCCCGCAGCGCGCTGGACGCCGGTGACCGCATCCTGCGCGAGTCGATGCGCCCCTGGTACGACGTGTCGACGCTGGACGCCGGCCTCTCCGTCGCCGAGGCCACCGACCAGGCCATCGCAGCCGGGCACACCCGGTACCTCGTGACCTCCGGCGGGCGCGACGAGGTCCAGGGCTTCGTGCACCTCCGTGACCTGCTGCGTCCGGTCGACCCCACGGCCCCGGTCGCCACGCTCGTCCGGCCGGTGCTCGCCCTGCCCGAGACGAAGTCGCTGTCGAGTGCGATCGCGGACATGCGCACCGACGGCCACCAGATCGCCCTGGTCGTCGACGAGTACGGCGGCAGCGCCGGAATGGTCACGCTCGAGGCGCTGCTCGAGGACCTCGTCGGCCGCATCCGCGACGAGTGGGACTCCACCGAGTACGACGAGTCCGTGCTGGCGCACGACGGCGTCGACGGAGCAACCGTGCTCGAGGACCTGGCGGCGGACGGCGGCCCCGTCCTGCCCGACGGCGACTACGAGACCGTGGGTGGGCTCGTGCAGGTGCAGCTGGACCGCGTGCCCGAGGTCGGTGACGTCGTCACGGCCGGCGGCCACCGCCTCGAGGTGACTGCCATGGACGGTCACCGCGTCGCACGGGTGCGCATCGGAGCCGACGCCGCGCCCTGACCGACTGACGGGTACCGCCCGTGCCTGCCGGACGCACGGCCCGGGCACGTACGCTCGTCGCATGGGTATCGACGTGCGCAACGAGATCCGCGACTTCCTGTCCTCCAGGCGGGCGCGGCTCACCCCCGAGCAGGTCGGCATGCCGTCGTTCGGCGGCGGGGTCCGACGGGTTCCCGGGCTGCGTCGGCACGAGGTCGCCATGCTCGCCGGCGTCAGCGTCGACTACTACACGCGACTCGAGCGCGGCTCGCTCAAGGGCGTCTCGGACAGCGTGCTCGAGGGCCTGGCGAGCGCCCTGCAGCTCGACGAGGACGAGCGTGCGCACCTGTGGGACCTCACGCGCCTGGCGAACTCCGGCGCGAAGGTCATGCACCGGAACGTGCCGACCCGCGTGCGCCCCGGCGTGCAGCGGCTGCTCGACGCCATCACCGGCGCACCGGCCTGGGTGCGGAACGAGCGCGGGGACGTCGTCGCGACGAACGAGCTCGGCCGTGCGCTCTACGCACCGCTCTTCGCCGGCCCCGGACGCCCGGTGAACACCGCACGCTTCACGTTCCTCGACCCGGCCGCCCGCGACTTCTTCCCGGACTGGGCGCAGACCGCGAAGGACGCCGTGGCCGTGCTCCGGACCGCCGCGGTGTCGAACCCCTGCGAGCCGGGGCTCATCACGCTCGTCGGCGAGCTCTCCACCCGGAGCGAGGAGTTCCGCGGCTGGTGGGCCGCCCACGACGTCCGGATGCAGCGCACCGGCAAGAAGCGCATCGACCACCCGATCGTGGGGGAGCTGCGGCTGTCCTACGAGGCGCTCGACCTGGTCGCCGACCCCGGCCTGACGCTGTTCTCGTACTCGGCCGAACCGGGCAGCGAGTCCGAACGGTCGCTCGCGCTGCTCGGCAGCTGGGCCGCGACGGAGCGGGCCGAGCAGTACGCGGCCCTGCGCGAGTCGGAATCCGAGTCCGAGTCGGTCGACTGACCCGGCGCCCGCGGGTTCGTAGGGTGGGGACGTGACGAGGACGACGGACGGCTCAGCAGGAGGCGCGGACCACCGGCAGCACCGCCGGCCCGAACCCGCGTTCGCCCGCGCGGTCGCGAAGGCCCTCGGAGACGCCCGGACCGTGCTCGACATCGGTGCCGGTGCCGGTGCCGGTGCCGGTTCGTACGCGCCGACCGACCGCGAGGTGACCACCGTGGAGCCCGCCGCGGACCTGCCCTTCGCCGACGACACCTTCGACGCCGCGATGACGACCTTCTCGCTGCACGAGTGGGACGACCTCGAGCGCTGGCTCGCCGAGGTGCGTCGGGTGACCCGGGGCACGATCGTGGTCCTGACGTTCGACCCCGACCGCATCGAGCGCTCCTGGCTCGCCGAGTACGCGCCCGAGGTGCTGGTGGCCGAGGCCCGTCGCCATCCAGCACTGCCGCGGATGGCCGACGCACTGCGCGACGACACCGTGACGAGCACCCCGCTGCCGGTCCCGTTCACGTGCGTCGACGGGTTCGCCGAGGCGTACTACGCCCGCCCCGAGCGACTGCTCGACCCCGGCGTGCGCCAGGCGGACCCGGCGTGGGGCCTGGTCGACGAGTTCACCGTCCGGCGGTCCGTGGCGGCGCTCCGGACCGCGCTGGAGTCGGGGGAGTGGGACCGGCGGCACGGGTCGCTCCGGATCCGCCCGACGTACGAGGGCTCGGTCGTCCTGGTCACGGCGACGCCGAACCGGCCGCGGCCGAGCCGGGCCGGGCTTGACACCCGGTCGTAGGCTGGTCGGGTGAGCTTCCAGGAGGTGGTCGGCGCCCGTTTCGCCGGCATCAGGGCGTGAGGCCCTCGGTCGTGCCCTCGGGTGCGGCCGCCCTCGTCGAACCCTGACCTCCTCCGCCCGGTGCGGTGTGCGTCCGCACGCCCCGGGCCCGCACGAAAGCGAACACCCATGCTCCCCATCGTGGAGAAGACCCTCCGCACGTCCTTCGTCAACGCCTCACGGAAAGAGGTGTCCGACCTCACGCTGCCCGCCGACTTCGAGACGCTCGACTGGGACGCGCTCGACTACCTCGGCTGGCGCGACCCGAAGATCGGGCGGCGTGCCTACGCCGTCGTGCCGACCCTGGACGGTGAACTGATCGGCATCCTGTTCCGGCAGGCCGAGGCCTCGCCCCGCTCCCGTGCCCAGTGCTCGTGGTGCCAGGACGTCAAGCTGCCGAACGACGTCGCGTTCTACAGCGCGAAACGGTCCGGGCCGGCCGGACGGAACGGCAACACCGTCGGCACCCTGGTGTGCCAGGACTTCCAGTGCTCGCGGAACGTCCGGAAGCTGCCGCCGCCCGCCTACGAGGGCTACGACGTCGAGGCAGCGCGCCTCCGGCGCATCGAGGACCTGCAGGTCCGGGCCGCGTCCTTCGCCGCTGAAGTCTGAGACGCCGGCGTCCTCGGGAGACGCCGCCGAGTCAGCGAGACGCCGCCGGATTCGGGGGCGTCTCGCGCTGACGCCGGCGTCTCGCGTCCGCAAACGCGACTGACGACGGACTGGAGGCCCGTGACGGATCCGCCACGGGCCTCCAGGTCGTCAGGTGTTCGCGTCTACCGACCGATGGTCGACATGTCGGGGTAGCGGTCACCGGTCGGGACCGGCAGCGCCGACAGGCGCGACAGCTGGTCCGCCGTGAGGGTCAGATCGGCTGCGCCGACGTTCTCCTCGAGGCGGGAGACCCGCTTCGTGCCGGGGATCGGGACGATGTCGTCGCCCTGGGCCAGCAGCCAGGCGAGCGACACCTGCGCCGGGGTGGCCCCGGCCTCGGTCGCGATCTCCTTGACCGCGTCGACGATGCGCATGTTCTGCTCGAACGCCTCCTGCTGGAAGCGCGGGTTCGCCAGGCGGAAGTCGTCGGAGTCCAGGTCGGACGGCTTCGTGATGGCACCCGTCAGGAACCCGCGGCCGAGCGGCGAGTACGGCACCAGGCCGATGCCGAGCTCGCGCAGGGTGTCGAGCACGTCGCCCTCGGGGTCCCGCGTCCACAGCGAGTACTCGCTCTGCAGCGCGGTGATCGGGTGGACGGCGTGGGCCTTCCGGATCGTCGCGGCGCTCGCCTCGGAGAGGCCGATGTGCCGGATCTTGCCCTCCTGCACGAAGCCGGCGAGCTGGCCGATGACGTCCTCGATCGGGACGGCCGGGTCGACGCGGTGCTGGTAGTAGAGGTCGATGTGGTCGGTGCCGAGGCGACGGAGGGAGCCTTCGAGGGCCTCGCGCACGGACTCGGGCTTGCTGGAGATCCCGCGCTGCTGCGTCGGCGTCTCCTCACCGGCCTCGTGGTGGTACAGGCCGAACTTGGTCGCGATGACGACGTCGTCGCGACGGCCCTCGAGCGCACGGCGCAGGAGTTCCTCGTTCGTGTAGGGGCCGTACGCCTCGGCGGTGTCGAACAGGGTGACGCCGAGGTCGATTGCGCGGTGGATGGTGCGGATCGACTCGTCGTCGTCGGTGCCGGCGCCCGTGTAGAAGGCGCTCATGCCCATGGTTCCGAGGCCGATCGGTCCGACCTCGAGGTCTGCGAGCTTGCGTGTCTGCATGCTGCAGGTCTACTCCCGGTCCCCCGGGGCGGCGGGAGGCACTGTCGGTACCCGCCTCCGCACCACTACGCTGCGAGGGACGGGGCAGGCGCCCCGGGCTCGGGGGAGTGTCGTGGTCGTCATCTGGATCGTCGTCGCCGTGGTCGTCGTGCTCGGCGCCCTGCTCGTCGTGCTCGAGGTGCAGAACCGCCGTCGGCGGCGGGCGCTCTCGGACCTCGAGGACTTCTCCGACCCCACGGCGGGATCACGTGCCGTGGCCGACGCCGACGCCGCGCGCTCGACGGCCGAAGGCGTGTCGAAGGCAGCGCACCCCGGCGGCAGCGGTGTCGGCGGCATGTTCCCGGGCTGACGAACCGTCTCGACTCGTTGTCGGGACCAGCCGTTCTGGTCCGACGAACGCCCTCGGGCTTCGTGAGGTTCCTCCAAGGTGCTCGCACGAGCGCTCCGCACACTGGTGTGATCGTCCCGTGAACCTGTACTTCCGACTGCTCCTGCTGCAGCTGCGCACCCGTCTGCGCGCTCGGGTCGGTGGACGCCGCCGGGCGTCGCTCTGGGACGAGGTGCGGACGCCGTTCCGGGTGGTCCCGACCGACCTGGACCCGCTGCGCCACGTCAACAACGGCAAGTACCTGTCGATGCTCGACCTCGGTCGGCTCGACCTGATGCTCCGTTCCGGCTACTGGGCCGCGCTGGCCGAGCACGGCTGGTACCCCGTGGTCTCGGCGCAGACGATCACGTACAAGCGATCGTTGACGCTCGGGCAGCGGTTCGAGCTCCGGACCCACGTGCTCGGGGTCGACGACCGTGCCGTGTACCTGGAGCAGACGTTCGTGCGACAGGGTGCCGTGATGGCCCGCGCCGTGGTGCAGGCCCGGTTCCTGCGGCGTTCCGGCGGGACGGTGCCGACCGCGGACCTGCTCGAGGCGGCGGGTGGCGCGGACCGCGACCTGACCGTGCCCGACTGGGTGCACGACTGGGCGAGTGCGACCCGGATCAGCAGCGGCGCGGCGTAGACAGGTCCGGTGACCGAACCAGCAGGCTCCCACCGGACGACCGCCACCTCACGCCGCGCGCTCATCGCCGGCGGAGTCGGTCTCGGTGTCGCCGGCATCCTCGCCGCCTGCAGCAGGCCGGGGCCCGAGCCCAGCCGGTCACTGAGCGCCGCCGCGACGCGCTCGCAGACCCCTGACCCTGCACCGAGTGACTCCCCGGACCGCGGCCCGGACTCGTGGGATGCGCTGACCGCCGCGGTGTCCGGCACCGTGCTCCGGTCCGGTGCGGCGGGGTGGGACGACGCCCGTGTGCTCGAGAACCCGCGTTTCGACGACGCCGACCCGCGAGGGATCCTGCGGGCGGCGGACACCGCGGACGTGCAGGCCGGCCTCGCCTTCGCCCGGACCACCTCGACGCCGGTGGCGCTCCGGGCCGGCGGGCACTCGTACACGGGGTGGTCGGCCGGCGGGGCGCCCGGCACCGACGTGCCGCGATCGCTGGTCATCAGCACGCAGGACCTGGACGGCATCGACCTGCACGACGACGGGACCGTCACGATCGGCCCGGGTGCCCGGCTCGGCGACGTGTACGCCGAGCTCGCGAAGGCCGGACGGGCGATCGGCGCCGGTTCGTGCCCGACGGTCGGCATCGGCGGACTGACCCTGGGTGGTGGAGTCGGCGTCCTCGTCCGGTCCTTCGGTCTGACCTGCGACCAGCTCACGGGGGCCACCCTCGTCACCCCGGACGGGGTCGTGCACCGGGTGTCGACGTCCCGCGAACCCGATCTCTTCTGGGCCTGCCGCGGTGGGGGCGGTGGAACCGTCGGCGTCGTGACCGCACTGACGTTCCGGACGCACGCCGCGCCTCCCGTCCTGCTCTTCACGATCACGTTCGCATGGTCGGCCGCCGCTGCCGTGGTGCGTGCCTGGCAGGACTGGGCGCCGACCGCCGACCGGGAGCTGTGGTCGTCCCTGAAGCTGCTGAACGGCAGTCGGCACACCGCGCCGACCGTCACCGTGACCGGTGTGTGGACGGGGTCGAAGACCGGGGCGGACGCCTCCGTCGACGGGTTCGTCCGGTCGACGGGTGCGAAGCCACTCGCCCACACGGCGGACGAGTTGGCATACGGGGCAGCGATGTCGGCCCTGGCCGGCAGACCACAGCGGGTGTCCGAGGCGGCGACGTCGTCGATCGGCTCGGCGAAGCTCAGCGACGCTCAGATCGACGTGCTCGTCCGGCAGGCGGCCGCGGCGGGTGACGTGACGGGCAACCTCGAGGGTGGGGTGGCGCTCGACGCGCTCGGTGGCGCCGTGGCGGACGTCGGCGCCGGGGACTCGGCCTTCCCCTGGCGGTCGGCGCTGATGACCGTGCAGTACACGGCGGTGTTCGCGGACGGGGCGGATCCCGCGCCGTTCGATGCGTACGTGCGGGAGTTCCGGAAGGCGATGCGACCGGCGTGGGGCGACGCCGCGTACGCGAACTACTGCGATGCATCGATCACCGACCCGTCCGCGTACTTCGGCGACAACACCACCCGTCTGCACCGCATCGCCGAGCAGGCCGACCCCGCAGGCGTGCTCGCACAGCCGCACTGGGTCTGACGACGGCCCGGGGACGGTGCGCGCGGTCCGGGTTTCGGCCCCAGCGACACTGCACGCGTCCTGCACCCCGTGAACTGTCGCTCAGCGCGGAACCCGACCGGGCTCACGGCCGGCAGCGCCCTACGATGACCGCATGGACATCGTCGACCTGGTGCTGCCGGACGTCGCCGCGTGGCGCGCCTGGCTCGACGACCACGAGCACGAACCCGACGGGGTGTGGCTCGTCCTCGCCAAGAAGGGCGTCACGGAGCCGACGACGCTGACCTACGACACGGCCCTCGACGAGGCGCTCTGCTCCGGTTGGATCGACGGGCAGCGGCGCGGGCGCGACGACACCACGTACCGCCAGCGGTTCACCCCGCGCCGGAAGGCCTCGCTGTGGTCGCAGCGGAACCTCGGCCTGGTCGCCGCACTCATCGCCGACGGGCGGATGCGGGAGCGCGGGCACGCCGAGATCGAGCGCGCGAAGGGTGACGGCCGGTGGGACCGCGCCTACGCCGGATCGGCCACGGCCACGGTGCCCGAGGACCTGCAGGCCGCCCTCGATGCCGCCCCCGCAGCCGCCGCGCTGTTCGCCGAGCTCGACGCCACGAACCGGTACGCCGTACTGCACCGCATCACCACCGCCCCGAACGCCACGGTGCGGACGAACCGGCTCACCAAGCTCGTCGGCGGACTCGAACGCGGCGAGACCCCGTACCCGCGGCCCACTCGTCCGTAGCCCTGCGAACGCGGAGAGCGGTCGGGGGACACCGACTCAGGGACCGGCAACGCACCGGGCGTAGACCGGGGACATGACCACAGGCACTGACACCACGAACCGTCCGGCTGCGTCCTCCGGCACCTTCCGCATCGGCGGCGACCTCGAGGTCAACCGGCTCGGCTACGGCACCATGCAGCTCACCGGCCCCGGCGTCTGGGGACCGCCGAAGGACCACGACGAGGCGATCCGCGTCCTCAAGCGTGCCGTCGAGCTCGGCGTGAACTTCTTCGACACCGCCGACTCGTACGGCCCCTACGTCGCCGAGGAGCTCCTCAAGGAGGCGCTGCACCCCTACGGCGACGACGTCGTCATCGCCACGAAGGCCGGTCTCACCCGCACCGGCCCGAACGTCTGGCCGCCCGTCGGCCGCCCGGAGTACCTGCGCCAGGAGGCCGAGATGAGCCTCCGCCGACTGGGCCTCGAGCGCATCGACCTGTTCCAGCTGCACCGCATCGACCCGAAGGTCCCGCTCGAGGACCAGGTCGGCGAGCTGAAGAAGCTGCAGGACGAGGGCAAGATCCGCCACATCGGCCTGTCCGAGGTCTCCGTCGACGAGGTCAAGGCCGCGCAGGAGATCGCCACGATCGTCTCCGTGCAGAACCTCTACAACCTGCAGAAGCGCGACGCCGAGGAGCTGCTCGACTGGTCCGAGCAGCAGGGCATCGGCTTCATCCCGTGGTTCCCCCTGGCGACGGGTGGCCTGACCGGCGAGGACTCGCCGCTCACGGAGATCGCGGAGCGCAAGGGTGCCACCCCGGCGCAGCTCGCGCTCGCCTGGCTGCTCAAGCGCTCCCCGGTGATGCTGCCGATCCCCGGCACGTCGAGCGTCGCGCACCTGGAGGACAACCTCGCGGGTGCGACCGTCGATCTGACCGACGACGAGTTCGAGGAGCTGGCGAAGCTGGGTCACTGACCCCGGGAAGCGACCGCGGGTCGCGAACGCGACGACCGGGCGGACGGGAGGCGCGGTGCCAGCCGGCACCGCGCCTCCCGTCCATTTCTCCGCCCGGTTCAGATCCGAGCTTGCGCAGGCATACCGCGTATGTGCATACTCAGTATGGCCACGGTGGCCCGAGACAGGGGAAGTGTCATGAGCGTTCGGATGGGCGTACTCGCGCTGCTGGTGGGGGGACCCGGTTACGGCTACCAGCTGCGGGGGGAGTTCGAGCACCGCACCGGCGGCAGCTGGCCCCTGAACATCGGCCAGGTCTACACGACCCTGGACCGCCTGGAGCGCGACGGCCTGGTCGCCCGCGGTGACGCCGACGGCGACGGACACGTCGTCTACACGGCGACCGACGCGGGTCGCGCAGAGGTGGCGCGCTGGTTCAGCGAGCCCGTGCCGGCCAAGCGCGGTCGCGACGAGCTGGCGATCAAGTTCGCCCTCGCGGTGACCGTGCCCGGGGTCGACGTCGCCCGCCTGGTGCAGGTGCAGCGCGGTGCCGCGATCCGGAACCTGCAGGACCTGA
Source organism: Curtobacterium sp. MCBD17_026 (assembly GCF_003234895.2). NCBI lineage: Bacteria > Bacillati > Actinomycetota > Actinomycetes > Micrococcales > Microbacteriaceae > Curtobacterium > Curtobacterium sp. MCBD17_026. The sequence goes on from NZ_CP126281.1 coordinate 3,500,071, forward strand.
CGCGGCTCAAGCGCACGACCGATCCGGCGGCGGAGCTGGCGTGGTCGCTCGTGCTCGAGTCGATGGTGTTCCAGGCCGAGGCCGAGGTGCGGTGGCTCGACCACGTGGAGTCGAGTGTCGCCCGGTACCGGCCGGACGAGCACCCGGCGACGCCTGCCAGTGCCGACGGTGCTGCTGACGCTGACGCCGCTGCTGCGCGGAGCGCACGGTGACCGCCGCACCGCTCCTGCAGCTCGACGCCGTGAGCGTGCACTACGGCTCCGGCGCGAAGGCCGTCACCGCCCTGGCCGGCATCGACCTGCGGGTCGAGCGCGGCGAGATGGTGGCCGTGATGGGCACCTCGGGGTCGGGCAAGTCGACGCTGCTCGCCTGCGCCGGCACCCTGCTGCCGCCGACGAGCGGTGAGGTCCTGATCGACGGCTCCTTCGTGTCCGACCGTCCCGCCAAGGAGCTCGCAGCGCTGCGCCGCCGACTCATCGGGTTCGTGTTCCAGGACTTCAACCTGATCCCCTCGCTGACCGCGGTCGAGAACGTGGCACTGCCGCTCGAGCTCGACGGGTGGAAGGCCTCGCAGGCCCGCCGCGCCGCGGAGCTCGCGCTGGACAACGTCGAGCTGTCGCACCGCGCCGATGCCTACCCGGACGACCTGTCCGGCGGCCAGCAGCAGCGCGTCGCGATCGCCCGCGGCGTGGTCGGGGAGCGTCGACTCGTGCTCGCCGACGAGCCGACCGGAGCCCTCGACTCGCAGACCGGCGAGGTCGTGCTCCGCATGCTCCGTCGGCACGTCGACGCCGGAGCCGGCGCCCTCCTGGTGACCCACGATGCCCGGCACGCGGCCTGGGCGGACCGGATCGTGTTCCTGCGCGACGGTCGGGTGGTCGACGAGACCGTGTACTCGGGCGTCGAGGCGGCGCTGTCGGACCGGACCGCCTCGTGAGCGGGGGTCGGCGTGCCGGGACCGGCCGGACGCCGTTCGCCCTCCGACCGGCGCTCCGTCTGGGGCGTCGGCTGGCGTTCGCGAAAGCGGGCCGCGCGGCACTGATCATCGCGCTCATCGGGATCCCCACCGCCGGGTTCGCCGCCGTCGCCGTCGTGGTGCAGTCGACGCAGGCCACTACCGCCGAGCGGCTCGACTACGACCTCGGCCACGCATCGGCGCAGATGCGGGTCTCCGGCCCGGACCTGCCCGGCATGGTGCAGGACCCGGTGCAGTGGGAGTTCACCGACTCGAAGCGGAACAGCCCCGTCACGGAGTCGGACGACGACTCACCGTTCACGAACGTCCTGGCCCACGTGCCCGACGGCGCCCTGTCGATCCCGGTCGGCAGCACGCCCGTCGTGGTGCAGGGTGCGCACGGCCCCGTCGGACTGACCGCCGTGGAGGGCAGTGTCTGGGACCCGTCGCTCGAGGGCCACTGGCACGTGCTCGACGGTTCCGCGCCGACCACGCGCAGTGGCCTCATGGTGACGCCGGCCACGCTCGAGCGCCTCGGGGCGCGGATCGGCGACACGGTGGACCTGACCGACCCGGTCACCAAGCGCTTCACGATCACCGGGACCATGACCGACCTGGGGACGGACCCGGGGTCGCAGGGGGTGTTCCTGCCCTGGGGCACGACGCTCTCGACGACCGACACCACCGACGACGTCGGGCTCACCGACGTCACCGTGTACCTGCCGTCGGACGCCCCGACGTGGTCGGAGATCCGGCAGCTCAACGCGCACGGCATCATCGTGCAGTCGCGTCCGGTCGTGCTCGACCCGCCGGACGCCCGGCTCCCCGGTGGGCAGATGAGCTCGACACTCGGCTGGTACCTCGGGGCGATGGGGTTGCTCGGCGTCTTCGCGATGTTCGAGGTCGCCCTGCTCGCCGGGGCCGCGTTCCTGGTCGGCACCCGTGCGGACACCCGCTCGTACGCCATCGTCACGAGCGTCGGCGGCGACAAGCGGTTCGTCCGCACGATCGTCGCCGGGTCGGGCCTGGTGCTCGGGCTCGTCGGCGCGGTCCTCGGGGTCGCCGCCGGCACCGGGATCGGCGTGCTCGCGTTCCGGCTGATCGACAACGGGAACGTGGTGTCCTTCCCCGGGTTGCACGTGCCGCCGCTCCTGCTGCTGTCGATCGCCGCAGCCGGGGTGCTCGCGGGACTCGTCTCCGCGCTCGTCGCCGCACGGTCGGCCACCCGGATCAACGTGCTCGCGGCACTGCGGGGCTCGCTCCGTCCGGTGCCCGTCAGCCGTCCGGCCCGCCGTCGTCGGCGCATCTGGGGGCCGCTGCTCGTGGTCCTCGGCGCCGTGATGACGTTGGCATGCGGTGTCGGGGTGCTCATGCTCAACGACCGTCCGGTGCAGCAGGACCGGTGGGCCTACGTCGTCGGTGCCGGCGTCGCGATCGGGCCGTGCCTGATGCAGCTCGGCATCGCCATCTGCTCACCGTGGCTGCTCGCCCTGGTCACCCGGCTCACCGCCCGCGCGGGGCTGTCCGCACGGCTCGCCGCCCGCGACGCTCGTCGCAACCCGGTCCGCACGGTGCCGGTGCTGGCCAGCGTGATGAGCGTCGTGTTCGTGGCGTCGGTCGTGATCACGTGGAGTGCGTCGAGCCAGGCCCAGTACGTCCGTGGCTACGAGTACTCCACCGCGGTCGGGGTCGCGACGGCCGAGGTGCAGACCGAGACGAAGGACGGCGGGGGCACCGGTCGACACGACGCAGCGCTGACCGCGCACGCGGCGAAGGTCGTGTCCGGGGTCTTCGACCAGGACCGCATCCGGGTGCTCGGCGTCGCGCAGGAGATGCCGGGCGACACCCCCTCGACCGTCACGATCCCGCACCGCTGGAGCGCGTACGACTGCCCCGCGAACGACACGACGAGCTGCTCGTACTACCTGGACACGGCGAGCGCGTCGAGCCCGCACATCTGGACGGGGACCGTCGACGACTACGCCGTGCTCACCGGGCACCGGCCGTCCGCCGCCGTCCGGAGCGCGCTCGAGGGCGGTCGCGCGGTGTCGCTCTGGCCGGAGTACGCCCACGACGGTGCGGTCCGCATCGACACGTTCCACGACCGCACCTGGGACAGCGAGCCCGTCACCGAGCGGAGCCGACCGGCGGCCAGCGTCTCGATCCCCGCCGTGCTCGACGTGCAGACCCCGCGGATCCAGGTCGGCGTCTTCATGACGAAGGCCACCGCCGAACGGTACGGCGTGCCGGTGGTCGACGGCATGCTCGTCACGACGCTGCCCCACGACATCCAGCCGGCCCAGTGGGACGAGCTGAGCTCGGCGTGGCAGAGCTTCGGCGGCGACGACCGTGCACGGTGGAGCGGCCCGTCGTTCACCTACGAAGCCGGTCCGGTCGACAACGAGGCGATCATCCGGGCGATCGTGCTCGCACTGGCGGCGGCGGTCACCATCGGTGCGACGGCGGTGGCGATCGGACTCGCACGGTCCGACGGCCGACGGGACGACGAGGTGCTCGACGCCATCGGTGCCGCACCACGCCTGCGCCGAGGGGTGTCGACCTGGCAGGCGGCGATCCTGGCCACGGTCGGCTCGGTGATCGGGACGCTCCTCGGACTCCTGCCGATCCGCGCCCTGACCCTGCGGTTCACCGAGAGTCCGGTCGGGGTGAACCACATGCCGTTCGTGCCGGACTGGCCGGTGCTGGCCCTGCTCGCGGTCGGCCTGCCCCTCGTTGTGACGGCCGGGGCCTGGCTGACCTCGCGGGGTCGGCGGCGGGTGACGGTGCGACGGGCGCACTGACGCGCGCGCTCCGCGAGCAACAGACGGACGGGAGGCCCGTGGCGGCGTCGCCACGGGCCTCCCGTCCGTCACGTGGTGAGCGCCGCGCTCACGCGAGCTCGGGCAGTGCCTCCGCATAGGTGCGGAAGTCGCCGCGCTCCGTGTGGATCGCCCACAGGCGGTCGGCGATGGACTCCCCGGAGTGCTCGGGCTGCCCGTCGTCGATGCCGAACGGGATGATGAGCTGGCCGACGTGGACGTCCTCGTCGCGGACGGCGTCGTGCAGCAGCTGCGCGTAGGCGCTCTCGGCGGCGAAGGCGACCGACGTGCCCGTGACACGGGCTCCCGGGCGGACCGCGCTGCCGCCGTTGACGAACAGGATCGTGCCGTGGCCGATCGCGCGCATGCCGGGCAGCACCTGGCGGACGGCGTTGACCGAGCCGTAGACCGAGAACTCGATCGGGCCGACCAGGTCGTCCGCCGTGGTCTCGAGCACCGGGCGCATGTACTCCTTGGCGGGGAGCGGGCTGTACTGCAACACCTCGATGGGGCCGAGCTGCTCGGTGGCGCGCTCGAGGGCGGTGCGCAGGGAGTCCCCGTCACGGACGTTCGCGGCGAACCCGGCGGCGGTGTGCCCGCGCTCACGCAGTTCCGCGGCGAGCCCGTCCAGCCGGTCCTGGTTGCGGGAGATCAGGGCGACGGCGAAGCCCTCACGGGCGAAGCGCTCGGCGACGGCGAGGCCGAGGCCCTTGCCGGCCCCGACGATGGCGATGGTGGTCATGCGGTGTACTCCTCGTCGCTCACGTGCTCGAGCCAGGTGGTGGTGGTCGCCGGGTCGTCGGCGCCCTCGAGCATCGCGAGGTGTTCCATGTAGTCGGTGGGGGTCGCGCCGTGCCAGTGTTCCTCGCCGGCCGGCGTGTAGACGGTCTGTCCAGCCTGCACCTCGATCACGCGGCCGTCCCGGGTACCCATCCGTGCGACGCCCTCGGTGACGTGCAGGGTCTGTCCCTTGGCGTGCGAGTGCCAGGCGGTACGGGCGCCGGGCAGGAACCGGACCTTGGCGACGGTCATGGTCTGACCGGGCTCCTTCGGCGAGGCGACGGCGTCGAGCCAGACGTCGCCGGTGAACTGCTCGGGCGGGTTCTTGACGGTCGGCTGCTTCGGTTCGATCTGCATGCCGACGACGGTAGGCCGGCGCGTCTGCGCGCGGGAGGTGCCGCCGGAACCCCTCAGGGGTTTCCCGAACGCAGCGTGTGTGATCGACCCACGACCCCGGGAGGATCATCGTGGACACACCCGCCGGAACGCCCCGCAGCCGCCGCCTCTGGTCGGCGGCCGGCATCGCCGCCGTCGCCGCACTGGCCCTGACCGCCTGCACGAGCGGCGACGGAGCGGACCAGGACGGATCCGACCGGGGCGGATCGCCGACGGCGCGCGCCACCGCACCCGCTGGCCTGTCCGCCGGTCAGGTGGCGCTCGACGGTGACACCACCGACGTGGTCACCGGCCTGGAGGCCCCCTGGTCGGTGGTCCTGACGGGTGACGACGGCGACGCGCTGGTCAGCGAGCGTGACTCGGCCCGGGTGCTCGAGCTGCGGTCCGACGGCACCACCCGCGAGGTCGGCACCGTCGACGGGGTCAGCCACGGCGGCGAGGGCGGCCTGCTCGGGCTCGCACTGCACGACGACGACCTGTTCGTGTACTCCACGACCGACGACGGCAACCGGATCCAGCGGTACGAGCTGACCGGCAGCGCGGGGTCGTGGGGGCTCGGGGACGCCACGACGATCATCGACGGCCTGCCGAAGAACACGTTCCACGACGGCGGGCGGATCGCGTTCGGCCCGGACGACATGCTGTACGCGAGCGTCGGGGACGCCGGTGCGAGCACGGACGCGCAGGACGAGGACTCGCTCGCGGGCAAGATCCTGCGGCTCACCCCGGACGGGGACGTCCCCGCCGACAACCCGATCGACGGGTCGCCGGTGTGGAGCCTCGGGCACCGCAACGTGCAGGGCATGGGCTGGTCGTCGGACGGCACGATGTTCGCGTCGGAGTTCGGCGAGAACACCCACGACGAGCTCAACGTCATCGAGCCCGGCGCGGACTACGGCTGGCCCGAGGTCGAGGGCACCGGCGGCGAGGACCGGGGCTTCGTCGATCCCGTGCAGCAGTGGTCGACGGACGAGGCGTCCCCGAGCGGCCTCGCCGTCGTCGACGACACCGTCTTCGTCGCCAACCTGCGGGGCGAGGTGCTGCGCGCGATCCCGGCCGACGACCCCGGAACCGCGACCGAGTACTTCGCGGGTGACTTCGGCCGGATCCGAACGGTGGTCGAGGGCCCGTCGGACACCCTCTGGTTCGTCACGAACAACACCGACGGCCGTGGGACGCCGTCGAGCGGTGACGACCGGATCGTCTCCGTCCCGTTCACGCGCACGTGAAAGGGGTTCCCGCAGCCCCTCGCTCGCGCCGGACGGGGCGAAGTACCGTGACGGCATGAACCACCGCGACGAAGCGCGCGACTTCCTCTCCAGCCGTCGCGCCCGCATCACCCCCGAGCAAGCCGGCGTCGAGACCTTCGGCACCCGGCGCCGCGTGACCGGGCTGCGCCGAGAAGAGGTCGCCCGCCTCGCCGGCTTCAGCATCGACTACTACACGCGACTCGAGCGGGGGAACCTGCAGGGCGTCTCCGAGAGCGTGCTCGACGCCATCGGCCGCGCCCTGCAGCTCGACCCCGCCGAGCAGGAGCACCTGCGCGACCTCGCGCAGCACCAGAACGAGACCCCGCGTCGCGCCGGTCGTGTCGTGCCCGTCGCCGCCGTCCGACCCGAGCTGCAGTACCTGCTCGACGTCGTCACGGACGCCCCGGCGATGATCGTCAACAACCGCCAGGACATCGTCGCCGCCAACGCGCTCGGCTTCGCGATGCACTCGGACCTGGTCGCGGCACCGGCGCGGCCGATGAACTTCTCGCGCTTCATCTTCCTCGACCCGCAGGCGCGGAACTTCTACCAGGACTGGCAGCGGGCAGCGCACACGAACGTCGCGATCCTGCGGCGCGAAGCGGGCCGGACGCCGAACGACAAGGACCTCGCCGCGCTGATCGGCGAGCTGTCGATGCGGAGCGACGACTTCCGCGAACTCTGGGCAGCGCACGACGTCCGACGCCACTACGCCGGCGTGAAGTCGTTCCGGCACGGCGTCGTCGGACCGCTCGAGCTGCACTGCCAGACCCTCGAACTCGCCGAGGACCCGGGACTCGCGCTCACCATCTACCCGGCGACCCCGGGCAGTCCCACGGCCGACGCCCTGCGGGTGCTGGCCTCGTGGGCGGCGACCGAGGGCATCGCGGAGCGGGCGCGTCAGCTCGCCTGATGCGGTGGTCGCGGCCACTGACAGCCGGGAGGCGCGGTGCCAGCCGGCACCGCGCCTCCCGGCCGTGACGTGGTCGCGTCGCACGAGCGCACCAAGTGTCCACAGCCACGACGAGGAAGGGCGCATCCAGCATGAACGACACCGACTCCGTCCGGACGGTCCTCCCCGCGCCGTCGGCCGGGGGCCTCGGCCGACTGCGGTTCCGGCTGCGCGCCGAGCAGGAGATCCACGAGCTCACCCGCGATCGCGAGCTCGAGGAACGGGTCCGTGCCGAGGCGGCAGTGCGGCTCGCGCCCGGCCCCTGGCACCTGGGGGAGTTGTTCCGGCGTCGATGAGCGGAGAGGGGGGAGGACAGCACCTGTCACCGGACGAGGTGCAGGGCGCCGTCGCTGCCCACCCGTGAACTCCTGACCCTCGCGCTGCTCGCGGCGCTCGGCGGGGCCGACGCACAGGTGCAGGGGCACGTGGCCGGCAACCTGAACGTCGGGAACACCCGCCAGCCGATGCTGGACGTCCTGACCGTGCTCGTCCCGCTCATCGGCTACCCGCGCACGTTGAACGCCCTGGCCGCCCTGAACGAGGGAGCACCCGCAGCATGACCACGGACCACTCGATGTCGACGGGCCGGACCCTGCTGTTCGCCGTCGCCGGGGGAGCGGCGGTGGGCAACCTGTACTGGTCGCAGCCACTGCTCGACGACATCGCATCGTCGCTCGGCACCTCGGCGTCGCTCGCCGGGCTGCTGGTCACGCTCACCCAGGTCGGCTACGCCCTCGGCATCCTGCTCGTCGTGCCGCTCGGGGACGTCCTCGACCGCCGACGCCTGATCCCCTGGGTGCTCGTCGCCTCGGCCGTCGCGCTGCTGCTCGCCGCGATCGCGCCGAGCTTCGCGACGCTCCTGGTCGCCCTCGCGCTGGTCGGGCTCACCACGGTCGCCGGGCAGCTCCTCATCCCGCTGGCCGGGGACCTCGCCGACCCCGCGCAACGCGGACGCGTGGTCGGCACGATCGCGTCCGGTGTGCTCACCGGCATCCTGGTGTCGCGGACGATCAGCGGCCTGGTCGCGGACGCGTTCGGGTGGCGCGCGATCTACGTGTTCGCCGCCGTCGTCGCCCTCGTCCTCGCGGTGCTGCTGCGCCGAGCCATCCCGCAGCTCGAAGCCCGCGGCAAGGTGCCGTACCCGCAGCTCATCCTGTCGGTGTTCCGTGCCGTCCGGACCCACCGGACCGTGCAGGTCACGCTGGTGATCAGCTCGTCGGTGTTCGCCGTGTTCACGATGTTCTGGACCGCGCTGACGTTCCTGCTGAGCAGCGACCCCTACGACTTCTCCACCAGCAGCATCGGGTTGGTCGGGCTGGTGGGGCTCGCGGGTGCCGTGGCGGCGCAGCGGGTCGGGCGACTGCACGACCGGGGGCTGTCGGTACCCGTCACCGGGGGAGCGATCGTGCTCCTGCTCGTCTCCCTGGTCGTCGCCGGGGTCGGTGCGCACTCGATCGTCGTGGTGCTGCTCGCCGTGCTGCTGCTCGACGTCGCGGTGCAAGCGGCGAACGTGCTCAACCAGACCCGGCTCTTCTCGGTCGACCCGGCCGCGCGGAGCCGGCTCAACACGGCGTTCGTCACCTCGAACTTCATCGGCGGTGCGCTCGGTTCGGCGCTGGCGTCGGTGCTGTGGAACGCCGGGGGCTGGACGGCGGTCACGATCGGCGCCGCGGTGTCGGCGGGGTTCGCCGCGACGGTCTGGGTCGTGCACCGGAACCGCGGGCTCGTGGTCGAGCCGGAGCGGACCTGACCGCGGGACTCAGCGGACCAGGGGGTTCGTGACCTCGAGCTCGCCGTGGTCGACGAGCCAGCGCACGGCGTCCAGCACGGTCTCCTCGGCGGTGAACGCCGGTGCGTAGCCGAGCAGACGACTCGCCTTCTCGGTGCTGAACACCTGGCTGCGGGACAGGTGCTCCCAGCTGGCGTCAGCGTGTTCCGGAGCCGTGGTCTCGCGGAACCGGTCCCAGGTGACGGAGTCGAGCCGGGCCTCCTGGCCGAACCACGACGCTGCCAGGTGGGCGTACCCGCGCACGGTGAGCGCCGTCGGAGCCGTGACGAAGAAGTCCTCGCCCGCCGCCGCATCGCGGTGCTCGACCGCGAGCTGGAACGCCTGCGCGACGTCGTCGGCGTGCACGTGGGCCATCGTCTCGGCGCCGAGACCGGGGACCTCGAGCGGTTCGCCGGCGGACAGTTTCGTCAGCACCGAGGGGTCGAGGTTGCCGAGCGGACCGATCGGCGTCCAGCCCGGACCGCTGATGTGACCGGGGTGCAGCGACGTCGTGACCAAACCGCCTGACGCGGTTTCTTCCTTGAGCATCCGGGCGATGGCGTCCTTCTGGACGCCGTAGTCGCCGAACGGCGGGGTCGCGTTCTGCTCGGTGATCGGCAGCACGTGCGAGACACCGGCGCGCCAGATCGAGCCGCAGTGCACCAGGTGCGTGCCGGTGCCACGGAGCGCGTCGACCATCGCTGCGGCCGAGGACTCGGTGAAGCAGACGAGGTCGACGACGGCGTCGGCACCGAGCGCGGCGATGCGGCTGCCGAAGGTGCCGTCGCGGTCCTCCTGCTCGCGGTCGGCGGTGATCCGCTCGACCTGCTGCCACTCGGGGGCGTCGGCGTACGGGGTGCTCGTGCCGCGCGTGACGGCGACGACGCGGTGACCCGAGCGGACGAGGCGGGGGACGAGGAACGACCCGATGTGGCCGGTGGCTCCGATGACGACGATGTGCATGAGGGCCACCGTAGGCCGAGGCGTGCGGATCGTGAGCAGGAACGGTCGGGTGCGGCGGTGCGACCCGACCGTTCCTGCTCACGAAGCGCGCACGCTGCGAGTGCGGCGAGCGCGACGCCCGCGGCGAGCAAGCGCGGCACGCCGGGCCACGCTCAGTCGGCGGTGATGACCTTCACGGAGCCGGCGATGGCCGCAGCGTCCTCGGCGAGCGCGACGACGGGGTCGGGCAGGCCCGCACCCCCGAGGGCCTTGCGCGCACCCCAGCCGACGAAGCTGCCGACCAGGGCACCGAGGCCACCGAGGATCGCGCCCTCGATGCGCAGGTCACGCTTGCCGGTGGTGCCGAGGGCGGCGCCGGCCAGGGCACCGGACGCGACACGTCCGAGCAGCGCGGAGGGGGCGATGCGGTTCGGGGTCTTCGGCAGCTTGTCGCCGATGAGCTCACCGACGGCGGAGGCGACGAGCAGGCCGCGGCCGACCGGGGTGCTGAAGACCTTCCACTGCTGCCACGAACCCTTCAGCGAGGACCGGTCGTGGTTCAGTGCGAGGACGGCGAGCGGGGTGGCGCTCCGGCCGCCGCTCATGATGCCGAGGACCAGGGTGCGGACCAGGGTGTGCTGCTCGTGCTGCTTGCTCATCGTGACTCCTGTCGTGTTGCCCCCGACGGTACGCACGGTGACCTCGGGTGTTCCGAGCATCGCGGGCGATCGCCGGGCGCACGTCCGGCGTTCCCCGGGCACGGAGCCGCCCCGAGTAGCGTCCGGCGCATGAGCAACGTCATCGTCCTCGGCGGCCACGGCAAGGTCGCACTCCTCGCCACCCGCATCCTGTCCGAGCGCGGACACACGGTCACCTCCGTCATCCGGAACGCCGACCAGTCCGACGAGATCCGGGCGCACGGCGGCGAACCGCACGTTGCGGACATCCAGCAGCAGTCCCTGAACGACTTCGCCGAACTGGTCCGCGGGCACGACGCCGTGGTGTGGTCGGCCGGTGCCGGTGGCGGTTCCGTCGACCGGACCTGGGCCATCGACCGCGACGCTGCGGTGCTGTCGATCCAGGGGGCGAAGCAGGCCGGCGTCGACCGCTACGTGATGGTGTCGTGGTCCGGCTCACAACTCGACCACGGGATCCCGCAGGACCAGGACTTCTTCGCGTACGCGCAGTCGAAGATGATCGCCGACGCCGTGCTCCGCGACTCGGGGCTGCAGTGGACGATCGTCGCCCCGAGCACCCTCACCGACGACGAGCCGACCGGCTCCGTCGACTGGGACGGCTCGCCGACCCAGGTGCCGCGGGGTGACGTGGCGCACGTGGTCGCCGACGTCGTCGAGAACCCCGGCACGGCAGGCAACACCTTCCGGTTCAACACGGGGTCGACCCCGGTGGCGGAGTTCCTGCGCGCCGACGCGGTCTGACCAGGACCAAAAGACCCACGGACGAACGGGGTCGCGGCGGTCCTCCCGCCGCGACCGGCGTCCCTCTGTCAGGAGTGAGCCGAGCTGCCCGTCGTGTCGCCGCGGCACTCAGGCCATCTGCGCGTAGAAGCGCTCCGGTGCATCGGCGAGTGACGCCTTCACCATCCGGCTCCAGTCGTCGACCAGCACCTCTGCCACGCCGCGCTCCACACCGTCGAGTGCCGCACGAGCCACGTCCGTCGGGTCCGTCTTCGGGCCGTCGTAGTCGCCCATCATGTCGGTGTCGGCCGCACCGAGGTGGAGTCCCTGCACGCTGATGCCCCGGTCGGCCAGCTCCAGGCGGACCGCGTTCGTCATGTTCCACTCGGCCGCCTTCGCCGCGGCGTAGCCACCGGCGCCGGGTGCCGCGAACCACGACAGTGCCGACAGCACGTTGACGATCGCGCCGCCGCCGTTGTGCTCGATCACCGGCGCGAAGGCGCGGATCATCGACAGGCTGCCCCAGAAGTGCGTGTCCATGGCCTTCCGGACGATGGCCAGGTCGTCGGTCACCAGGGATCCCTGCGTCGAGATGCCGGCGTTGTTCACGAGCAGCGTCACGTCGCCCGCGGCGGCGGCCACCGCGTCGACCGAGGCCTGGTCGGTGATGTCGAGGGGCAGCGCGACGACGCCCTCGACGTCGACGAGTTCGGGGCGGCGTGCGGTCGCGTAGACCTTCGACGCGCCGCGCTCCAGCAGCTCCAGGGCGAAGCGGCGTCCGATGCCGCGGTTCGAGCCGGTGACGAGTGCGACCGATCCAGCGATGTCCATGGTGTCTCCTCCTGCCGCGCGGGTGTCTCCTGCAGCGGCTCGGCTACGCTAAGACCTCACATCCATGTCAGGGGCAAGCCCGGATCGGAGCACACATGCGCATCGGAGACCTCGCCGCCGCGACCAGCGTCAGCGTCCGCTCGCTGCGGTACTACGAGGAGCAGGGACTGCTCACTGCGTCGCGTACCGCGAGCGGGCAGCGGATCTACACGGACGCAGCCGTCGAGCGGGTCCAGCTCGTGCAGCAGCTGTTCGCCGCCGGGCTCGCGAGCCGCACGATCGTGCAGCTGCTGCCCTGCGTCGACCGTGGGGAGTCGACGCCGGAGTCGTTCGCGCTGCTCATCGGAGAGCGGAATCGGATCACCGCGCAGCTGGCCGAGCTCGAGGCCGTCCGGGGGCGGCTCGACCAGGTCATCGCGATCACCGAGCACCCCACCGCCGAACACTGCCCGGCGCTGCGTGACCGGCCTGCTGAGCCGGTCGCGGCCTGAGACGCGGCACCGGGACGGACTGGAGGCGCGGGACCGACCCGACCCGCGCCTCCAGTCCCTCAGGTGGTCGCGGACAGGGCCGCTGCCACGGCCTGTTCCTGTCGCGAGTGCGCGGCGAACGCGTCGGCGACCGGGTTGCGGCGACGGTCGAGGCCGCCGGCGCCGTCCTCGACGAGGTCGAAGAGGCCCATCGTGAGCAGGTGCTCCTGGCGTGGGGCTTCCGTGTGCCGCCAGGTCCACTCGTACATGTCGAACAGCGGCCACCAGGTGTAACCGACGACCGGCAGCCCCTCGTCGCGGAGCTCCCGCACGGCCGTGACCGAGGCGTCCAGCCAGCCGATGCGCTCCTCGACCGAACCGGTGACGCACGTCTCCGTGAGCATGACCGGGGCACCGTAGCGCTCGGCGTAGGTGGTGAGCACGTCGCGGAGCCCCTCGACGCCGGTGTCCTCGTAGGGCCGCGGGTCGGCGAACCCGCCGCCGTGGTGCACCCCCGCCTCGAACACCTCGGTGGAGTGCAGCGGGTAGTAGTTGACGCCCATCACGTCGGGCCGGACCGCGTGCTGCCGGAACCAGTCGAGGTCGGCGTCGGTGACGCCCCCCGAACGCAGCCGACCGACCAGGGGGTGCGCGTCGTCGACGCCCCCGGTGACCAGGTCCTCGACCAGGAACGTCTGGGCGCGCAGGCGGGCGACCGTGTCGCGGTGTTCCGGGGCGTCGACGTCGCCGACGTACCGGATGCCGGCGTCCACGTGCACGAAGGTGGCGGCGTCTCCGAGTTCGCGGGCGATCGCGTGCTGCGTCGAGACGAACCCCTTCGCCAGGGCGGACGCGATCCGGGCCGACCCCTCGGCGCCGGTCAGGTACGGGGGCCAGTACCCGTACTCACCCGAGAACAGGGCGTGGATGACCGGCTCGTTGACGGGCGTGTAGTCGGTGGCGACGTCGCCGTACCGCGCCGCGAACCGGGCGGCGTAGTCGGTGACGTGCGCCGGGTAGTCGGGGTGGGCGAACTGCCCGTCGAGCCAGAGCGGTGTGCCGTAGTGCAGCAGGTCGACCACGGGCCGCAGGCCGGTCTCGCGGAACCGCGCCATGACGCCGTCCACCCACGACCAGTCCCAGACGCCGGGCTCGGGGGCGACCCGGTACCAGGGGACACCCCAGCGCAGGAGCTCGGCGCCGACGTCGACCGCCAGCCCGAGGTCGGCGGCGTACTGCCGGTAGTGGTCGGTGAGCTCGTACTCGTCGATGGGCCGTTCGCCCGGTCGGGCCTGCGGGACGAAGGTGTCCTCGATGCCCAGGGCGAAGTGCAGCCTGCCGTCGTCGGACCAGTGCATGGTGTCTCGTTTCGTGGTGGGCACGGCCGCTCCGGGCCTGTGCGGTGTCGTCGTCACTTGAGCCCGGTGCTGGCGACGCTCTCGATGAAGCGGCGTTGCACGAGCAGGAACATGACGGCGAGGGGCAGCACGGCGATCAGGGCGCCGGCCATCATCACGCCCTGCGGGATGATCCCGCCGGGCCCGGTCAGCAGGGTGAGGCCGGACGTGATGGTCCCCATGTCCTGGTCGGTGGTGAACACCAGCGGCCAGAGCAGGTCGTTCCAGTTGTTGACGAAGGTGAAGATGCCGAGGGTGAGCAGGGCGGGGACCGCGTTCGGCAGGACGACGCTCCGGAAGATCCGCCACTCCGAGGCCCCGTCGATCCGCGCGGCGTTGTCCAGGTCGCGGGGGAGCGACACGAAGAACTGACGCAGGAAGAAGATCCCGAAGGCGTCGGCCGCCCGCGGCGCGATCAGCCCCGCGAACGTGTTCACCCACCCGAGGTCGGACACCAGTTGGTAGATCGGGATGAGCGTCGCCTGGAAGGGGATCATCAGGCTGGCGACGATCACGATGAGCAGCACCTTGCTGCCCCGGAAGTCGAGCCGCGCCAGGGCGTAGGCGGCGAGCGCGTCGAACGCCAGCGCGAACACCGTCACACCGCCGGCGAAGGCGAAGCTGTTCAGGATGAGCCGCCCGAACGGCAGCTGCGTGAAGATCGCCCGGAAGTTGTCGAGCGTCCAGGTGTGCGGGAACAGCGTCGGCGGGTAGGCGTTGACCTCGCTCGCCGGTTTGAACGCGGTGAACACGATCACGAGGACGGGGAGCAGCACCGCCAGGGTCACGACGGCCACGGCGGCGAAGCCGAGCCACCGCATCGACGGCTGTCGACGGGCCACCGTGCTGCGTCGGACGACGGTCGCGGGACGGGGGAGCGCGGTCATGATGCGGTGTCCTCTCCGCGCTTCCCGAAGAACAGGAACTGCACGAGGCTGAGCAGCAGGGTCGCGATGAGGAGCACGTACGCCAGGGCGCTCGCGAACCCGAGGTCGAGGTCCTTGAAGCCGGACTGGTAGATCTGCATGACGATCGTCTCGGTCGACCGGTACGGGCCACCGCCGGTCAGGACGTAGATCTGGTCGAACGCCTGCAGCGCGGCGATGAGGGCGACGATCACGACGAACGCCATCGTGTTGCTCAGCATCGGGAAGGTGACGTTCGCGAACCGCTGGCGGCTGTTCGCCCCGTCCAGCTGCGCGGCCTCGTACAGGCTGGTGGGGATCTCCTGCAGCCCGGCCAGGAAGATCACCATGTAGAAGCCGAAGTTCTTCCACACGGCCACGAGCACCACGGTGGGCATCGCGAGCGTCGGGTCCTGCAGCACGTTGCCGAGCCGGATGCCGACGAGCTGCAGCCAGTGGTTCAGCAGGCCGATCTGCGGGTCGAGCAGGTACGACCACGCGAACGCGGCGACGGCCAAGGACACGATGAACGGCAGGAACAACGCCGACCGGAAGAACCCGCGGAACGGCAGGGCCGGGTGGTTCAGCACGAGGGCGAGCACCAGGGCGACGACGATCGCGACGGGGGTGAAGAGCACCGAGTAGAGCGCGGTGTTGCCGATGGACCGCAGGACGTCGGGGTCGGTGAAGACCCGGACGTAGTTCGCGAACCCGATGAACGACGGGTCGCCGAACCCGCTGGCGTCGGTGAACGACAGCTGGAGCGCCGAGAGCATCGGCCAGAGCACGAACGCCCCGAGGATGACGATCGCGGGTGCGAGGAACCCGACGATGGTGGCGCGGCGGCGGAACGTGCCGTTCAGGGGCGATCGTCCGCCGAGTTGGCCCGGTGGTCGGTACCGACGGCGCCGGCCGAGTTGCTGTGTGGTCACGAGGGTCCTCCGAGGGCCGCTGCTGCTACTTCAGGGCCGACTGCACGTCGGCGTCGGCGGTGGCGAGGAGCGATTCGGGGTCCCCGCCGGCCATCGCCTTCTGGGTCGCGGTGTCCACGGCGGTGAGCACGTCAGCGCTGTCGACCACGCCGGGCAGGAGCGGGATCGTGGTGCCCGGCAGCCCGGTGAGCGTCGCGACGGTCGCGTTCTCGTCGACGTCGGCGGCGGTGACGTCGGTGCGGAGCGGCGGCCAGCCCGAGCCGAGGGCCCACTTCGTCGCGACGGACTGCTCGTTGAAGTAGCGCAGGAACCGCTCGGCTGCGGCCTGCTTCGCGTCGTCGGTCTGGGCCGTCACGCCGAGCGAGATGCCGATGGCCGAGGCCACCTGTGCTTCGGGGCCCGCCGGGATCGCGGCGATGCCGTAGTCGATGTCCGAGGCCTCGGCGACGCCGGCCATCCAGGGACCGCCGATCTCCATGGCGGTCTTGCCGGCCGTGAAGAGCTTGTCCGCAGCGATGCCGTCGACACCGGTCGGCGAGATCTTGTCGTCGCGCACCGCATTCGCCCAGTACTCGAGCGTCTCGGCGTTCGCGGCGGAGTCGATGGTGGACTTCGTACCCGCCTCGTTCGTGATCGATCCGCCGTTGCCGGCGAACAGGCTCGGCCAGATGCCGTTGCCGACGGTCTGGTGGTCCGGCAGCACGAGCCCGTACTGCTCGGGGGTGCCGTCGCCGTTCTCGTCCTTCGTGAGCTTCTTCGCGTCGGCGACCCACTCGTCCCAGGTGGTCGGGAAGGAGTCGATGCCGGCCGCTGCGAACAGCTTCTTGTTGTAGATCACGGAGAGCGGGACGAACCCGCTCGGCACCCCGTACTCCTTGCCGTTGACCCGCTCCATCGCGACGGCCTGTTCCTTCAGGTCCCCGGTGTTGTTGGCGGCGTCGGCGTAGAAGTCGCTGAGGTCGACCAGCGCCTTCTTCTGGGCGTAGACCGGCAGCCGGTCGGAGGTCATCGCGACGAGGTCCGGGCCCTTCTTCGCGGACAGGGCGGGGAGCATCGTGTCGTCGATCACGGCCCAGGTCTTCGTCTGGGTCGTGATGGTGACCTTGTCCTGCGAGGCGTTGAAGTCCTTGACGATGCCGTCCAGGACCTTGCCGTCGGCCTCGGTGTAGCCGTGCCAGAACGTCAGGTCGACGTGACCGCCGTCACCCGACGACCCGGGGGAGCCGGCGCACCCGGCGAGGGAGAGCGACGCCGCTGCTGCGAGCGCGACGACCGCGATGTGCTTCTTCATCGAAAACCTGCCATCCGTCCGGCACGTCGGTGTGCGGACCTCGTCCATCCCGGATTTACACCGGTGTAAATGTGGACAGTAGCCGGTGCTCGACCGCCCGGTCAAGGGGTCGGGGAGCACCCGTGGTCACCGGGTCAGGCAGAGACCGAGCGCAACGGTCCGGACGACGCCCGGACGACGAGCGCGTGCGGCGAGCGCAGCACCCCCGGTGTCGCCGGGGCACCCTCCTCGAGCTGGGCGACGAGCACCCCGACCGCCGTCGCCGCGACGCGGTCCAGGTCGGCCGACACCGTGGTCAGCGCCGGGGTCGAGTACGCCGACTCCTCGATGTCGTCGAACCCGACGACCGCGACGTCGTCCGGCACGGTCCGGCCCGCGAGCTGCAGGGCACTCATCGCCCCGAGCGCCAGCGCGTCGTTGCAGCAGACGATCCCGTCGACCGGCACGCCGGCGTCGAGGAGTTGGCGCGCAGCCGCCGCCCCCTCGGCCCGGTGCCACAGCGCGGTCGGCACCACCCGCTCGGGCGCGAACGGCACGCCGTGGCCGTCGAGCGCCTCGCGGTATCCCCGCAGTCGCTCCTGCGCCGTGCGCACGGGGCCCGACGGGTCGGACCCGATGAACGCGATCGACCGGCGACCGGCGCCGAGCAGGTGGGCGGTCGCGTCCCGCAGCGCGTCCGCGTTCGACATGGCGATGAACGGAAGGGGGGCGTCCGGGATCGGCTCACCGAGCACGACCAGGGGGAACTTCACCTCGAGCGCGCCGGCGTCGCTCGGCCGGACGGTCAGCGGGCTGTAGATGATGCCGTCGATCGAGTGCTCGCGCATCCGGGTGATCGCGTCCGCCTCGCGCACGCCGCTCGCGGTCTGCTCGATGAGCACCGTGTAGCCCACGGCTCCGGCAGCGCGGATGACGGCGTCGGCGAGTTCGGCGAAGTACGCCTGCCGCAGTTCCGGCACCGCGAGCCCGAGCACCTTGGAGCGTCCGGCGCGGAAGTTCCGGGCCGAGACGTTGAGTTCGTAGCCGAGCTCGTCGACGGCGGCCATCACACGGTCGCGCGTGCGGACGGAGACGTGTTCGTAGCCGGACAGCACGTTCGAGACGGTCTTCTTCGAGACACCTGCCACGGCGGCGACGTCGCTCATCGTGGGCGGAGAGCGGTGCCCCTGCGCCATCGGGCGCCCCCTCTCACGTGCGGACTGTGTTCGGCAGGAACCTACCGCACCAGCGTGGTGCGGACCGGACGGGAGGCCCGTGGCGGGCCCGCCACGGGCCTCCCGCTCAGGCTCGGTCGGCCCGTCCAGGGCCCCGCTAAGTCCGCCAGGAACCGCAGGACCGCGAGCACCCGCCGGTTCTCGTTCGGCGTCGCCTCGAGCCCGAGCTTGGTGAAGACCGCGGTGACGTGCTTCTCGACGGTCCCGCCGGACAGGAACAGCGTGTCCGCGATCGCGGCGTTCGACCGGCCCTCGGCCATCAGGCGCAGCACGTCGGTCTCGCGGGCGGTCAGCGAGTCGAGCGGACCGCTCGTGGTACGCGGCGCCTGGACGAGTGCGGCCGCCACCTCGGGGTCGAGCACGACGTTGCCCGCGGCGACCTGGTGCAGTGAGTCGATGAAGGTACCGACCTCGGCGACCTGGTCCTTGAGCAGGTACCCGACGCCGACGGTGGCGACGTCGAGCAGCGCCCGCGCCCACTGCGCCTCGGCGTACTGCGAGAACAGGAGCACCCCGACGTCGGGCCGGACGTCCTTCACCCGCACGGCCGCACGGACGCCCTCGTCGGTGTGGGTCGGCGGCATCCGGATGTCCATCACCACGACGTCGACCGCACCGTGCGCGACGGCGGCCACCGCAGCGTCGCCGTCCGACACCGGCACGACCTCGTGCCCGCGACCGCGCAGCAGGGACGTCAGCCCCTCGCGCACGATCGTGTTGTCGTCGGCGACGACGATCCTCACCGTTCGGCTCCGCTCGGCATGCGCAGCCGGATACCGGTCGGGCCACCGGCGGGGCTGTCCACCTGCAGGTCACCGTCCACGGCGCGCAGCCGTTCCAGCACGCCGGCCAGGCCGGTGCCGTGACCGTCGGGGGTGCCGAGGGCGACGTGTGCCCCACCGTGGCCGTCGTCCTCGACCTCGACGAGCAGGTCGGTGCCGAGCATGCCGACCCGGACGGCGGTGGCCGAGGCGCCGGCGTGCTTCGACACGTTCGTCAGCAGCTCGAGCACCCCGAAGTACGCGATGCCCTCGACGACGCGGGACGGCCGGACGGGCAGGTCGACCGACAGCGCGACGGGGAACGGGGTGCGGGAGCACGCCGAGGTCAGCGCGGCCTCGAGCCCCTCGTCGAGGACGGGCGGGTGGATGCCGCGGGCCAGGGCGCGGAGCTCGACCAGGGCCTCCTTCGTCGACGCGTGCGCCCGGTCGACCAGCGCGGTGACCGCGTCCGGGTCGGCGCCGGTCTGCAGGCGGTCGCGGGCGTCGCCGAGGGTCATCGCCAGGCCGACGAGCCGGGCCTGGGTGCCGTCGTGCAGCTCCCGCTCGATGCGGCGCAGGGTGGTGTCGGCGTCGAGCACGGCGGCGTCGCGCGAGGCCGTGACCTGGCGGAGCCGCAGGTCACGTGCGGTGGCACCGAGCAAGGCGCGGATGGCCACACGCTGCAGCGCCGCGAGCCCGTGGTTCACCGCGGGCCAGAGGAACAGCACGATGAGCAGGCCGAACACCGCGAACGCGGCCTGCATCGGCGGGGTGTCGACGTACACGCCGAGGAACTGCGCACCGCTGTGGAGCTCGCCGTCCGCGCCCCGCTGCGCCGGCAGGAAGTGCCCCCACGCCGCGTGGGTCATCGCGCCCAGGCCGCTGACGAGCACCGCGGTCGAGACGGCGAACGTGGTGGTGGTCAGCACGAACCCCGCGAGCAGGTACGCGAACGCCCGCCACGTGGGGCCGTCCGACAGCCGGGCGAACGCGGTGCCGAGCGGCGTCGAGCCCGCTCGGGGCGGTGCCGGGGCGACGACGGCCTGCCCGAGCAGCGCGGCGGACATCCGGCGGGTGACCGCGGCGAACCAGTGCGACCCACCGAGCAGGAACGCGGCGACGACCAGGCCGACCCAGGTCAGCGACACCGGGATGCCGACGGCCAGCACCACGACGAACCAGGCCAGGGCGGCGATCGCGATCGGCAGGTGCGCGGCGTGGAACGCGAAGGCCCGCCACGTACTGCCGTCGGCGACGGCGCGGAACGGTCGGAACCGGGGGACGGTGGTGGGTTCGCCCGGGGTGGCGACGGCGGTGTACATGCGGACCTCTTCGTGTCGGTGACGAGCTTATTGCCCGGCACCAGCCTCGCCGTGGGGGTCCGCCCGCACACCGGTGCTGCCCCCCGTGGTCGGTGGGGAAACCCCGCGATCGTCGTCAGCCGGGTCCGGTCAGGCGCCGGTCTGCTCCGTCGGTGCGGCCACGGCCTTCGACTGGCTCGACCCTCGTTGCCGCAGGGACACGGTGGCGATCACCATCACCGAGATGACCAGGAACTCCGACTGCCAGTTCTGCATCGACTCGAACCAGAACTGGCTCGTGCCCAGGTAGCCCCACGCCGAGACGACACCGCCGCCGTGCTCGAGCTGCTCCTCGTTGTAGGCCGCCGCACCACCGATCAGGTGCCCCACCACACTGCCGAGGAACAGCACCGCGAACAGGATGAGCAGGGAGTTCTCGTACAGCACGAGCACGATCCCGCCCCGGCGCACCGGCCACGGAGCCTTCGGGTCGTCGGCGTGCTCCCGTGGGTCCTCGTCCTGCGGGCTCTCCTCGTCCAGCGGCTCGGACTCGCTCGACCCCTTCTGGAACAGGAACACCGTGAACACGATGTACGCGCCCATCTGCAGGAACTCGCTCTCCCAGTTCTCGAACGTGGCCTCGGCGAAGTCGCCGCTCGTCAGGAAGCCCCAGAGCGACTCGGCCACCTCGCCGTGCTGGAGCGCGTCCGCCACGGACACCCGCCACCCGGCGAACACCATGCCGATGAAGCACACGACGAAGACGGCGACGTTCGCGAGGAGCAGGCCGTGCCGTCGCACGCGCTGCCACCCGCCCGATCCGTTGAGCAGGCCGAGGGTCACCGGGTCCTCCGTTCGTCGTGTCGAGGCCATCCTGGTCCGGACACGACGAACGCCTTCGCAGGGCCGTCCTGGCCGGATCGCGCTGGTGCGCCACCCCGTTCCGGACACCTTTCGCAGCCCGGCTGTCCGACTTTCGCCGTCCGGCCCCGGTTCGTCCACGGCCACCGGGGAGCACGACCTACCGTCGATCCCACCCCGATCGACAGGACCGCCGGCGAGGACGCAGAGAGGAACGGACCCGAGCGATGACCACCACGACCACCTTCACCACCGACACCGCACTCGCCCCGAAGCACGCCCACACCGCCGTGGCCCGCCGTGCACGCTGCGTCTCCGAGCGCAGCCCCTTCACCGAGATCCGCGAACAGGCGCGGCTCCGGACGCTCATGGTCGCCGCGACCGCGACCGGGATCGTCTCGGTCACCGCCACGACATCCGCGGCCGTCGTCGTGATCGGCCTCGGCGCATGATCCCCGTGGCCCACCCCTCCGACGACGACGCGATGGACGAACTCCGGGCACAGCCCTTCGAGTGGCGCCGCCGCGGCCTGATGCCCCCCATCGAACTCGAGGCGCTCATCGCCCGGCGGCTGTCCGGCGTGGTGCGGGGCGTCCCGGCTGATCCGACGTACGCGGACTTCTTCGTCGCAGCGTGAGCGCCGTCACCCTCGTGGCCGAACCGACCGTCTCGTCCGGAGCGCCGGTCGGGTTCGGAGCGCTCGACACCGTCCGCCACCGGCACGACGAGTGGATGCGCGGACTGCTGGCGCACGAGGCCGCCCTCGACGACCCCCGGGACCGGCTGCTCGCCGTGTTCACCCACCTGGAGCACCGTCTCGTGGCCGACGGGCACCGCGCGTGGTCCGGCGCGGCCCACGGCGGAGCTGGAGCCGCCGCCGACGGAACCGACCTCAGCGACCTGCTGCACGACCAGCTGCGGCAGGTCGAGGCACACGTCGCCGAACGCTGCGCTGCGGCCGCGTTGCCGGTGCACCTCGGCCAGGCGCTCACCCTGCTGCTCCACGGAGCGCACGTCGAGGCGACCGTCCACCGCTCGGTGCAACCGGTCCGCACGGCCCGGACCGCCGCGGCGATGTTGCTCGCGGTGCACGAGGGTGACGCCCTGTTCTGACCGCATCTGGACAATCGCGCGATGGGCCCGAACCGGGGTGTGAAACTACTGCTCGAGCGACATGAACGACGACACCGAGCAGCCCGCGCGTATCCGGGTCGACGAGCAGGGCACGGACCTCGCAGCTGCGAAGCAGACCCTCGCGACCGCGTACGACGGCATCGAGTGGCACGCCGACACCACGGGCGACGGGTTCGACTACCGGTACACGGCGGCCGGCGACGGCACGATGACACTCCGCGCCGTGCGCTTCGGTGGACGCCTGACGGGTGAGATGCCCGCCGGTGACGACTTCGTCGTCCAGTGGATCACCCGCGGGCTCGGCGTCCTGGGCGACGGCGGCTCCGCCATCCACCTCGTGCCGGGGCGCCCGCAGATGTGGCCGAACGAGGCGTTCCCGTTCCGCTTCGAGGACTACGACCAGCGGCTCGTCCAGGTGAACCGCAGCGCCGTCGAGGGAGTCGCAGCCGAGCGTGGCCTGTCGCTCCGCCGCTTCGACCACACCGCCCAGATCGACGACGCGGCGATCCGGCAGTGGCGGCAGACGGTCCAGCTCATCTCCGCGACGACCCTGGACCGACAGGCGTCCCCGCTGCTGCAGGCCGAGATGGGCCGGCTGGCCGCGGTGTCCCTGCTCGAGCTGTACCCCCGCGCCACCGCCGGCCTGCCGCACGAACTCCTGCTCCCGCAGCACCGTCGGATCCGGCAGGTCGTCGAGTACGTCCACGAGCACGCGCACCTGCCGATCACCAGCACCGACCTGGCCGAGATGGCGCACCTCAGCCTCCGCGCCCTGCAGGCCGCCTTCCAGCGGCTGCTCGGCATGTCGCCGAACGCCTACATCCGCTCGGTGCGGCTCGACCGCATCCGGACCGAACTGCTGGCGTCCGACCCGGCCACCACGAACGTCGCCGACGTCGCCCGCTACTGGGGCTTCGCCCACGCCGGCCGGTTCTCCGCCGCGTACGCCGACCGGCACGGCGAGTACCCGAGCGAGACGCTCCGACGCTCCTGACGGCGGTGCGCGCGACTCAGAGCGTGACGCCGGTGGCAGTCGCGAGCGCGTCGAGCAGTTCGGTGCGGAACCGCTGGTCGGCGACCGACGGGTGCGGTTCCTGCTGCTCCCCGTGGAACCAGTAACCGCCCGTCACGGTTTGATCGGGGTCGGTCGCGAGCGTCTCCTGCGTGCGGTGTCCCAGCTCGAAGTCGTCCGGAGCGCCGGCCCCGCCCATCTTGGTCGCCACCCAGCCCGGGTCGACGGCGTTGCTCAGCACGCCCGGGCGTCGGAGCGGCACCTCGGCGGCGAGCGCCGTCACGAACAGCTTCGTGTCGGAGTACGAGTTCGTCTCCGAAGCGCCGGTCCAGTCGACGGTGTCCAGGCGCGGGCGGCCGCCCCGGTGCATCCCGCTGCTCAGGTACACGTGCCGCTTCGGGGCCTGCAGCAACGCGGTGAACAGGTAGGGCGCCACGACGTTGACGGGCACCAGGGAACGGCCCGAGATCACGCCGGCGTTGTGCACGACGGCGTCGAGCGGGGTGCCGGCGTCGAGTTCCCGAGCGGTGGCGATCACGGCGTCGCGGTCCGCCAGGTCGGCGACGACGAGTCCGGCGCCGCGCTCCACCAGGTCGGCGACCGCCTCGGCGCGGGCCCGGTTGCGAGCGTGGACGACGACGTCGTGTCCGCTGCGGAGCAGCGAGTCGGCGGTTCCCCGCCCGAGGCCGTCGGTGGATCCGGTGACGAGGATGCGTGCCATCCGCCCATCATGCGCCCGACGGCTGCGGCGAGTCCGGCAGGTGGACCGGCAACGGGCGGACGGGAGGCGCGGTGCGGGCCCGCCACGGGCCTCCCGGCTGTTCACGGCTCCCCGTCACACCTCTGCACATTGCGGCCCGCTGGTCCTGTACGTTTCCTGCGTAGACATCCCCTGACCAGAGAGGACGCGGCGCCATGAGTGACGGCACGCCCCAGTACAACCAGCAGAACCCGAACCCCTACGCCGCCGGCGGGCAGCCCTACGGCGCTCCGATGCAGCCGTCGTCCGACCGCTTCAACGTCATGGCGATCGTCGGGTTCGTCCTGGCGTTCGTGGTGAACATCGCCGGCCTCGTGGTCTCGATCATCGCGCTCTCGCAGATCAAGAAGACCGGGGAGCGTGGCCGCGGCCTCGCCCTCGCCGGCGTCATCATCAGCGCCCTGTCGCTCGTGTTCGGCATCATCTGGATCATCTTCGTGGTCGCGGTCCTCGCGAACGCCCCCACCAGCACCACGGGCGGGTACTGACGCCCACCAGCACCACACCGGAGGCCCGTGGCAGCTCGCCACGGGCCTCCGGTGTGTTCGAGGCTGGTTCCTGAGTCCTGGCCTCAGCCGATGACGCCGGTGTGCTCCAGCACGATGTTCAGGCCGATCAGGATCAGGACGACGCCACCCGCGATCTCCGCCGGCTTGCCGAACCGGGCGCCGACCCGGCGACCGACGACCACCCCGACGAACGACAGCACCGCGGTCGTGATCCCGATGAGCAGCACCGCGCCGCCGATCGACACGGGCAGGAACGCCAGGGTGACCCCGACCGCCAGGGCATCGACGCTGGTCGCGACCGCCAGCACGAGCAACTGGCGGATGGGCAGCCGGTCGGTGTCCTGCTCGGTGTCCTCGTGCGTCGAGAACGCTTCCCACAGCATCTTCCCGCCGACCAGGGCGAGCAGCCCGAACGCGATCCAGTGGTCGAAGGCCGCGATGTCCTGCGCGAACGCGGACCCGAGCAGCCAGCCGAGCAACGGCATCACCGCCTGGAACACCCCGAACGTGAGCGCGATCACGATCGCGTGCCGCACGTCGAAGCGCTTCATGTGCAGGCCCTTGCCGAGGGCGACGGCGAAGGCGTCTGCGGAGACGCCGAGCGCGATGAGGAAGAGGGCCCAGAACGACATGGGGGCGGCGCCTTTCGAGACGGTCGGACGGAGACGCCGACGTCTCAGGACCTGACGATCCTGGCATGGTCCACGGGACGAAAAGGCCTGATCAGCGGGATTCGTCGCCCCGAATCCGCGGGTTGGTGGGCCCGGTCCGCCAACCCGGCCCACGTTGTCGACGCCACCAGAGACGGCCTGGAGGCCCGGGGCGGGCACGGCCACGGGCCTCCCGTCCGGCAGGCAGCCCTGTCAGGAACCGGCGGCCGCGTGCGCGGCCACCTGGCTGGCCGTCAGTTCGGTGCCGTAGACGGCGGCGTACCGCATCGACCCGGTGAAGTACGGGTTGCTCGTGGAACCCGGCCACCCGCTGACGACGTCGTAGCCGACGCGGAAGTACCCGGTGAAGTTCTCGGGGCTCTTGAAGGCCGCGTTCGACGCCACGAGCGTGCCGTCGACGTACAGGCGCATGCCGTTGGTGGGCGACATCGTCGCCACCGTGTGGTGCCAGACGCCGTCGGTGTAGGCCTTCGGCGAGGTGAGTACCTGCGTGGTGCCGCTGTACGTGCCGAACGCGAGCTGGCCGCTGGTGGTCAGGTAGAGCTTTCGATCGTGCTGGCCCGACGCACCGGTCTGGCTGCTGCCGAAGCCGATGAGCATGCCACCGGCGACCGTGGTGCGGAACCAGACCTCCTCGCTGAAGGTCGTGGGGTTGGCGTACGAGCGCGGGGTGGAGACGTAGCTCGTGGACCCGTTGAGCGCGTAGGCGCTGCCGCTGTCACGCGGGCAGGCGTTCGGGCTCGGCGTGGTCGCGGTCATGGTGCCCTGGTAGGTGCCGTTCGCAGCACGACCGGACCAGTCGGTGGCCGTCCGCGAACCCGAGGCCTCGGTCAGGCGGTACGCGAACAGGGCGTTCGCGGTGTCGGCGCCGACGGCGCCCGTGCACGTGAAGTAGGGCGCGGTCGCCGCGGTGTTCGCGCTGTTGGTCACGCGTGCGCTGTACGCCGAGCGGGTCGGGGCGAACTGGTTCAGCAGGACGACGACGGCCAGGGCGACCACGAGGAGGACGGCGACGACGCGGCCGTCGCGCAGGCGGCGGAGGATCACGAGGGACGCACCGTCTCGACGCGGCCGACCGCCAGGCACGCCACGAGCGGCACGAGGCACACGGCGATCAACGCGACCCAGCCCAGGGGATCGAGGTCGATGTTCGACATGAGCTGGTAGTGCCCGTTCTTCGTCAGCTCGTGGATGACGACCCGGCCCATCTCGCCGTCGACCAGGTGGACGCTGTTCCCGCCGTGGGCGTCGACGCGGACCGGGAAGATCCCCGACGAGATCACGGTGGCCTCGACCCCCGTCGGGCTCGAGGTGTTCGTGATCGTCGTCACGTTGACGAACGGCTTGAACACGAACGCCGCGTACGAGACGGTGAGGGCGCTGCCCGCGATCCGGAGGCAGGAACGGGTCACCCGGTCGGTGAACGCGCTGGTCAGGGTCAGGATGATCAGCGTGCCGATGAGCAGGATCGGCGCGGCGCGGAGCAGCCAGCCGATGCGGGGGACCAGGAGCGCGGGGGTGCCGATGACGTCGGCCTGGGTGAGCGTCCACGGGTCGGTCGCGCCGTTGACGTCGCCGCGGGTGTGGAGCCCGCCGTCCGCGTCGATCGAGACGATGCGGTGCGTGTAGACGACGTCCGGGTTGGCGGAGGTCTCGAACGAGACGATGTCGCCGACGCTGAGCGTGGCGACGTCCACCGGCAGGTCGAGGACGAGGGTGCCGACGGGGGCGGCTTCGCCCATCGACGGGGTCTCGACGACGAACCAGCGGCCGCCCGCGGAGAGGAACAGGACCGCGGCGGTGAGGAGCAGTGCGGCGATCGCGGCGACCGACCAGGCGAGGACCGTCTCCGAGCGGGTGACCTGACGGCCGCGGAGGACCGGGCGGTCGAGCATCCCGCTGAGCGGGATCGCTGCGGTCTGGCTCATGGGCTCTGCTCCGGGAGGTCGTGGTGGGGCGGTGGTGGGGCTGGTCTCGCTGGTCTCGCTGGTCTTGCTGGTCTTGCTGGTCTTGCTGGGGTGGGTGGTGTTGCGGGGGTGGGTGGTGTTGCGGGGGGGCGACGCTCGGCCGGAGGGGGGTCGGCCGAGCGTCGCCGGTCTGGGGGGAGGGGTGATGGGGGTCGGATCAGGCCGGATCAGGCCGTGAAGGTCCAGGTCATCGGGACCGAGGCGGCGAGGCCCTGGTAGGTGTTGCCGGCCGAGGAGTCGAGGGTCACCGCGAAGTTGAAGGGGACGCTCGCGCCGGCGGCCGGAGCCTGCGGCATCGTGAAGGCCGACGCCGCCGCACCCTTGAAGCTGGCGAGGGTGCCGCTGAACACGGTGGTCGAGCCGGAGGTGATGACGAGGTTCATCTTGGCGCACAGGTCGGTCGCGGTGCCGTTAGCCGAACCGTTCGCCGACTGGGTGCAGGTGGCGCCCGGGTTGAGCGTGAAGGTGCTGGCGTTCGCGGTGCCCGTGTTCTTGATCGAGATCGCGGTGTTGACCGTGTTGCCCGGGGTCATCGTCGTGCTGCCGCCGAACTTGTTGATCGTCGAGCAGGTCGCCGAGTTCGTCGAGACCGATCCGCCGTCCGTGCTGAGGCAGGTGACGGTCGCGCCGGCGTTCTGCTCCTGCATGATCAGCGTGCCGCTGGCGGCGGTGTTGCTGCTGTTGGTGATGCTCGCCGCGAACCCGGAGAGGGTGCCGGTGAGCGAGAGGGAGAGCAGGACGGCGGCGAAGATACCCGCGAGGAGCGCCACGGGGGCGAAGCGGACCCGCTTCAGTGCGGAGGTGCGGAGCTTGGTGGACACGGGGTACCTCTTCGTTCGGTGGTGGTTTCAGGAAGTTGTGGAAGCAAGACCTTCGGGCTGTTTTGCTTCAATGGTTAAGATAGTCACTGGTTCACCAAGTTGACCACTCGTATACTTACCCCAGTGCGGGGGACGGCTCTTGTCCCCCCGGTACCCGACACGGAAGCAGGCCCTCGTGGCAGCAGTACGAAGCGACGACGAAGCGGCTGACCTCATGGCCGCGTTCACCGCCGTCGTGCGCGCGAACGCGAGTCTGGTGAGTCAGCTGAGCGCTCGTGCCGGCGTGCACGAGAACGCCCTCCGTGCCCTGGTGCTCATCAGCGACACCGGGTACTCCACGCCCACCGAGGTCGCCGGGTACCTCGGGCTGACCTCGGGCGCGGTGACGAACATGATCGACCGGATGAGCACCGCCGGCCTGCTCGAACGCGCACCGAACCCGTCCGACCGTCGAGGCTCCCTGCTGCGGCTGCTGCCCCCGGGCGACGACGTCGTGGCGGACTACCGGGAGCGGTACGCCGCGATGCTCCGGGCCGTCGACGGGGCGCACAACGGGGAGCTGCACGAGGTGCTCAACGACCTGGCGACGAGTCTGTACGAGCAGGCTGCCGCCGCGTCCTGATCTCGCTCGTGGGGATCGTGCGTCTACCTGGTGTGGATCGCCCGTTCCTCTGTCGAGGTGAGGCCGGCACGGCGTTGGCGATCCGTCCCGCGGGCACGCTCGTCCTCGAGCACCCGCACGACGGTGTCCCGGAGGGGTCGGCTCACCCCGCCGGCGTCCGTGAACGCCACCGCGGAGCGCTGCGCGAACCCGACCTCCGAAACCGGGATCCACAGGGGGAGCGATCGCGGTCCAGCCCAGTAGGCAACGTCGTGCGCAAGCAGGACGTCGTCGTCGACCACGACCAGCTCGTCGTCGAACCCGGTGACCTCCGCCACGCACCGGAAGAAGTCCTGCATCGGCACCGGAGCACCGACGGCGTTGACCGTCCCGACGAACCCGTCGCGCCCGGCCCGGACGAGCCAGACGGCGAGGTCCACGACGTCGATCACCTGGACGAACCGCTCCGCCGTCGTCGGCACCAGCACCGGCCCACCGCGATCGAAGCGTGCCGGCCAGTACCCGAACCGGTCACTCGGGTCGCCGGGCCCGACGATCAACCCCGGGCGTGCGATGAGCAGCCGTGACCCGAGCCGGAGCCGCGTCATGCGCTCGGCGAGGACCTTCGCGTCGGCGTACGCGGACGAGTCCCTCGGCTCCACCAGCCGAGCGGACTCGTCGGCGCCCGGTTCGTCGTTATCCGCGTACACCGAGACCGTCGACACCAGGGTCCAGTGCGCGGCCCGGTCGGCGAGGGCATCGAGCGCCGGGGCGACGAGTTCGGGGGCGTGGGCGAGCTCGATGACCTCGTCCCAGTCGCCGATGGCCTGTTCGTACGCGCCCGCCAGGGCTCGATCCGCCTGGACGAAGCGTGCTCCCTCGGGGACACTGCCGGTCGTGCCCCGGGCGAGGCAGGTGACGTCGGCGCCCTCGGCCAACAGCTCGTCGACGATCTTCCGTCCGAGCCAACCGGTGCCGCCGAGTACCAGGACGCGTCGCACGCGCTGCGGCATCAGACGGGCTGGAGGGGTCGTCGTTCGCCGTCGGGGAGCTCGACCCGGATGCGATCGCCCGGCCGGACCGTGCCTCCGGTGAGCACGACGCTCATCACGCCGCCCTTGCGCTCGACCGTGCCGTCCTCGGCGCGACCGAGCACGGCACGCAGGAGCCCCGGCTCGAAGCCGTTGATCTGCTGGCACGGGTTCCGCAGCCCGGTGACCTTGACGGAGGCATCGTCACCGAGGTGCAGCACCGTTCCCTCCGGCAACCCGAGCAGGTCGATGCCGCTCGTCGTGACGTTCTCGCCCATCTGGCCCGGCTCGACGCTGAACCCGGCCTCGGCGACCTCGTCGAACAGCTCGGCGTGCAGCAGGTGGACCTGGCGCAGGTTCGGCTGCGAGGGGTCACGGGCGACCCGGGAGCGGTGCTGCACGGTCGTGCCGGCGTGGGCATCACCCTCGATGCCCCACCCCGCCACGAGCGTCACCGCGTCGACCAGCGGCTTGCTGAACCGGTGCTCGCCGTCCTTGCTCACCGCGGTCACGCGCGGCTGGTCCATGTCGTCCCCACTCATGGGGCCGATTCTGCCCCATGGTCACGGCCGCGCGAGTGCAGCGTCGGTCAGCGGCGCTCGCGCAGCGTTGCTCAGCGGCGCTTGCGCAGGGCGTTGGTCGCCCACAGCGAGACGGCGATGAGCACGGGCTGGAACAGCAGGCGGACGAAGCGCTTGGTGTCGGTGTCCAGGCCGAACCCGTCGCGGTGGTGCATCCACTGCGCGATGTTGCCGGGGAAGACCGCCAGGAAGAACACCGCGACGACCCACCCGACGGTCACCTGTCGCCGTGCCAGGAGCATCAGCGCAGCCCCGAGCGAGATCTCCACCACGCCGGAGGCGATCACCGTGACGTCGGTCGGCAGCGGCACGAACTTCGGCACCTGCGCCTGGAACTCCTCGCGCGCCACCGTCAGGTGGCTGATGCCGGCCCAGGTGAGCATCGCGCCGAACAGGATGCGGACGATGGTCCGGGGGCGGGTGGAGCGGACTGCGGGGGTGCGGGTTGCCATCGGGGTGGTGCCTCTCACGGTCGTGGTGGGGTTCGGTGGAGTGGGGAGCCGAGGTCAGTGGCTGCGGCTGCGGACGACTCGGCGTCGGCGTGCGGCCTCGAACGTGATCGCGGCAGCGGCGGCACCGAGCGTGAGCGCCCGGGCGACCGGACGGCCGCGGGTCGAGGTGAACACTCGCAGCCCGCCGACGAGTGCGAGTGCCCCGGCAGCACCGGTCGTGGTCGTCACCTGCCGGTCTTCGAGGTCGATCACGAACCGGGTCGCGCCGAGGGCGGTCGCCGCGATGGTGGAGCCGATGCCGACCAGGTCGATCCCGGGGGCACGGCGGAACGCTGCAGCAGCGAGTCCGAGCCCGGACAGGACTTCCAGAGCCGGGACGCCGAGTGCGTGCGGGACGCCCGGCTCGAAGCCCCGGCGCTGCATCTGCTGGGCTCGTGCGCGCAGTTGGGTGCGGCGAACCGTGGTGATGCCGTGCCCGGCGAGCAGGCCCCCGGTGACGACGTCGATCCAGCTGGTCAGTTTCACGTTGTGCTCCATTAGATTGTGCACAACCTAACACGTCGATGTGCCGTCGAACTCCGACGGACAGCCGACCCGGTGCTCCTCGCGTCGGCAGAGAAAGGATTAGCGCTCAGGTGCGCTCGTGTGGACGGCCGGTGATCACGGGCCGGACCGGTTCAGCTGTCGTCATCATTCGATCAGAGGAGCGATACGTGCAACCAGCTTTTGCGATCCTGAAGGCGAAGGCTCACCCGGGCACCTCCCGTGCCAAGGCTCGGCCACCGCGGGTGGCCGGGCTTCGTCGCCGTCGGTTCTCGGGCGGGCTTGGCCCGAGCGATCCCGCACGCCGATCAACTACCGGGCGGCGCGGGAGCGGAAGAACTAGCCTGAGAAGGCGGCTGGACGAGGGATAACCTCGGGTTCCGATCGATCGGAGCGTCGTGTTCACCCCTACCTCTCACTACCTGGCAGTGATGCCCCTGGCGGGAGCATGCCGTTTCCCATTTGGATCGTCATCGTCCTGGCGCTCGTGGCGGTTGGCGGGGTCCTCGCCTTCACACGAGGACGACGCAAGTGACGTCATTGGCCTGGCCCCAGCCGGCACGATGCGGGGCGGTTGGCTCCATGCTCACCCGAACCCCTACCCCGGTGTGGTGAACATCCCGATTAGCACCCCGGCGGCGGCGAGCACCCATCCGCTGATGATGATCGGGAACCACGGAAGCTTTTCCCGGTAGAGCTCGCCTGTTCGGCGGTAGTCGACGAGGTAGTAGACGATGCCGCTCGCGAACGGCAGTGCGCCAATGATGAACAGGGTGATAGCGAGAGAACGCATGCTTTCGATCTTGCCGAAATGGTCGCGTGTTCGCCGCCGACACCTTGACGTATCGCGGCCTCCCGGCGTCTCCCGGTAGTCGATCGGCCACCGGTCGTGAGTCACTCCAGGAGCGATTGCACCGCGTTCCAGAGGTCCATCTGCTTCCCGCCGGCGAAGAGCGCTCCAGCCTTCTTGAATCGGTAGGTCGTAGCGCCTGGCATTCCCGCCCCAAGCAGACGCACATGACCTACCTGGCGGCCATCCTCTGCGCTGAACACATCCCAGTCCGACGGCGCACCAACAGGAGGGCCCTGACACGCGACGACGACCTGTGGCCAGCGTTCGTCTCAACCTCGAACTGTTGCACGTGGTCCAGGTCCGCATCGCGGCCCTGCTGCTCGCCTTGGACGGTCACCAGTCGGATGTTCGCCTGCATACCGGAAGGATCCCACCAATCCCCATGCGCGCCCGGTCAACGATCCCCTACCGGGCGGGGCCACGCGGGCCCGGTCGCGTTCGTTGAGCCACCGGCTTACGGAACATCGCTGCAGGTTGCCTGCTGGATTTATCCGGCGGGCAGTCACGGGAGGAGCGCCGTCGTCGCGATGACAAGAGTCGCTGCCGGGTCGAAGGGCCTGCAGCTAGTGGGCGACTTCAGTGGTGATGAGATCGAGCAGCCGCTTCAACGTCACCCGTTCCGCTGAGGTCAACTGAGCCAGTAGCTGGTCCTGCGCCGCCGCGAAAGCGGGGTCAAGCCGCCTGAGGAGCTCCGTCCCCGCGAGCGTGTTCTCGAGCAGGTTGCGTCGCACGTCTACGGGGTCAGGACGCCGCGTGACCAAGCCGAGCTGCTCGAGCCGGGCAGCGTACCCCGAGAGGTCTTTGCGGTCGATCCGGACGCGTCGGCCGACTTCGGCTTGGCTGAGCGGACCAGCCGCCTCGAGCACGGCAAGGATCGGGTACGCCGCCTTCGGGACGCCGGCCTCGGTGGTGAGCTCCGACACGACGCGTGTTGCTCGCGCCGCAGCCTCGACGAGCAGCCAGCTCGGGAGCGAACTCAGTCGCTCCGGAATCTCCCGGTCAGCCATGTTCTCCACGGTAGGCGAAACTCTCTCTTCCATGTATCGTTGGGTTTCCAACGTTGGGATCCCAACAGTAAGAGAGGCTTTTCATGTCAAGCACACCGTCCGACATCATCTCCCGCATCTTCGCCGCCATCGACGACCACCGCTTCGACGATCTCCACCAGATGTATGCGAGCGACGTGGAGGCGACGACGGTCATGGGTGTCACTGTCGGCGCCGACTTGGTGGTCGAGCAAATCCGCGCCGTTCACGAACCGGTGGTCGCCACGCAGCACCTCATCTCCGGCGTCCTAGCCGATATCGCGGGAGACCAGGCGGAAGTTCGCGGCAACGTCACCGCAATCTTCTGCGACGAGGCGCACACGCCGGCTTTCGAGGGATCGAACGTCTGGCGCGGCCGCCTGACCCGTCACGGCGACACCTGGCTCGTCACGTCGTTCTCCATCAACCTGGTGTGGGCGCGCGGGACGTTCCCCCAGCTGCAGGCGTGACCACCGCGAACCGCCCCGACTGTCGCGCCGCACCACTCCGTCTTCAGACACCGCGGATCCCCACTCGCTGCTGGTCCGACCGACGTCCGTACGACTTCGAACGGGCCGTTGGAAGGATCCCACGGCCAGCGGTCGCACGGCGGGGTTCGGTCACCGACTCGTCCGAAGTCCGGTCCTGGTAGCCACTGGCCGGTAACGGATCGGCCAACGAACGTCGGGGCTTTGCCCTTCAAAGCCTCCGCGGCGCAGGAGCCAGTGCCGGGACTTGGACGGATCCCGCAGGCCGCCGGCCGCTGCTAGTTTCTGCATTGAGGGGGACACATGAAACGAAGGACACGAACAGCACGGACGGTCGTCATTGCATCCGCCGTCGCGGCGACCATCAGCCTGACCATGGCCACCGCAGGCTGCACCGATGGAGGACCGGCACCAAAGGCGTCTCCGTCCGCCACCCGGACGTCGGTTGCTCTTTCCGTCGACCCGATCGAACTGGCATCCCGGCACTTCGCCGTCCTCGCGCGTCCCGCCACATCCGCCGACGCGCTCCCCGATGACGATGTGTTCGAGCCGGAGGAGATCGTGCCGGACAGTCAGCGCTTCGTCGTAGAGCGGGACGCAACCAGGTACTGGATCGCCGCCACAGCGAGCGGTGGTGTGTGCTTGATCGCCCGGAACGGAGATCCGAACAGTGCCGGGAACTGGGCAGTCTCCGCCGGTCGAACAGTCGAGCCAGCGACCGTCGTCACGAGCATGATCGATGATGCCGGCCACCAGACGGCACTCGTGTCGGATGGGTATACGGCGTCCGACCCCTCCGGGTTGCACGAACTCGCAGCGAATGTGTGGACCGGGAACCTCGACCCGAACCTGCGCGAGGACGTCAGCGACGGCTGACCGCGCGACCGAGCATCTCGGTCTCAGAAGACAGCGGCACGGTCACCGCAACGGTGCTCCCACAGTCCGTGTCCGGCAGTCGATCCACTACCGGTCGCGGGTCTCGAGAGCGTTTCCGTTTGCACGTCACGGCCGTTTTGGCGTCGTCAAGCCGCGCTCGCGCGTGAGCGCTGCGCTTGTCGTGGCTGCGCTGGTGGCCGTGGGAACAGGCATCATCGCGTTCTTCTGGATTGCGATGATGCTCGCTGATCAAAGAGCGACGACGCCGTTCCTGGGCATCCTTGTTCCGCTCGGCCTGGGAGTGCTCGTATTCGGCCTCTCCCTACTCGTCCAGACGAGGACCGCCCAGTAGACGATCGCGAGCTTGACTAGTTCGAGCCTGCAGATTGCATGGCAAGTGCTTTCCGGAAGGCAGCTGCGGTCCCTTCCACCAGGTCGGCGGGGTCGCTGGCCAGGATCCGACCGCTGTTGTAGCAGGCGACCCCGAGTTGCCCTGCGATGGTGGCGACGTCAACGGGGGCGTTCTGCATGATGAGCGCCTTCGTGAACTCGTTCGCGATGTACTGGTGCTTGACCGCTTCGCGCGCCCGCAGCTCCTCGTGCGCGTCGAGAAGCATTGTGTGCCGCCGGTACGTGGCGAGGTCCGAGATCGCTTGTGCGCAGAGTTGGAGGACAAGCGGTTCGAGCGCACTCAGGGCGTCTCCGAGGGTTTGCACGGGTGGCGCGGGGTCCCAAAGAGCGGATGCAACGGTAGTGATCGCGTCGAACATGGACTGCTCTTTGGCGAAGACGACTTCCGTCTTGTCGCCGAAGTGTCGGAAGAACGTCGTCCGGCCGACCTCGGCCCGTTCGGCGATGTCCGTGACCGAGACCGCGTCGAAGCCTCGCTCGGCGAACAACTCATCTGCGGCGTCGATGATCCGGCTCCGCGCGGCACGCTGCTTCCGTTCGACCAGGGTCAGCGGGGTCGTGTCTGCTTCGGCGGTTGGTTCGGCCACGGCTTCATCTTACCAGCATGTGCCGGACTTGGTTCCAACTTGAACGGGGTGTGCTACGGTACTGAGTACCAAACAAGGAGGAGCAATGCTCTCTGCAGACGATCGCTTTCAAATCTCCGAGACTCTCTCGCGCCAGGCGTTCGTGGTCGACGAGAACGCCCTGGATCAACTCCGTGAGGTGTTCACCCCCGACGCCACGTACGACATGACCAGTTCCGGGATGGGCGCCTTCGAGGGTCTGGACGCCCTGCGAACCGCGGCGGGGCAGCTGTTCGCCTCCGGGCACGCACCGCTGTCGCACTTCGTGACGAACATCGTCATCTCGGAGACGGGGGAGTCGACGGCGTCGGTGCGGTCCAAGGGACTGATGATCATGGCTCACGGCGGCGTGCACGGCGTCGTCTACGACGACACGGTCGTCCTGCACGAAGGCCGCTGGCTGATCGCGAGCCGCGTCATCCTGCCCCTCCGTACGGGATCCAGCGATGAGCACTGATGCGCATGGCGACGCTGGGCAAAGTCCTGGTCTCCGCGACTGCGGCGGCGCAGATGGTCGGCCCGTACGTGTTCGACTTCAACGAAACGCACATCTACAACGACTCCTGGCCTCCGCACGCGAAGTTCCACAACGCGCAGACCATGAGTTCCGGCGTCGCGTTGTCGATGGCGACCCTGGTGAACTTGTGGCGGCCGGGCTCCGGCCGCGTGGGCGTGGACGCTGCCGCGTTCGCGGCGAGCACGTACTGGCTCAGTCAGCTCTCGGCGTTCTTCTACCCGGGAACGGCAAGCGTGGACCCGCCCGGTGAGGACAATTGGCCGCAGCTCAAGTTCACCATCCCCATGCTGACCGTGATCGGCGTCGGCTGGTTCCTCGCAGGCCGCGGGCTCGCTGGGACCAGGCGGCGATGAGGCGCCTGCAGTACCACCGCTACGGCGGTCCCGACGTCCTGGTGTTGGAAGACGCGGCCATCCCGCAACCAGGTCGACGCCAGATCCTCGTGCGCGTGCGTGCTGCATCGGCGAACGCCATGGATTGGAAGATCCGTAACGGCGAGATGCGGGTCATGACCGGCAGGAAGTTCCCACGCGGTGTCGGCCACGATTTCGCCGGTGTCGTCGAACAGGTCGGAGAGGGCGTCACCCGCTTTCGGGTAGGCGACGCGGTCCTCGGCGCGGCGCGCCTGCAGCATGCAGGAGCGTTCGCGGAGTTCGTGATCGCCAACGAGCGATCCGTCGCTTCCAAGCCCGACGACCTCTCCTTCGAACATGCCGCAACCCTGCCGGTGGCCGGCCTCACCGCCTACCAGGCGGTCACTGCGGCCGGCAAGCTCCGACCTGGACAGCGCATTTTCATCAACGGCTGCCTCGGCGGAGTTGGACGAATCGCCGTCCAGGTCGCACTCGCGGCAGGCGCGACCGTGGCCGGCAGCTGCCGGTCGGGAACGGAAGCCGAAGCCCGCCACCTCGGCGTCGACCCAGTCGTCACGTTCGACACAGATCCTGTTCCGTACACCGGCCGGTTCGACGTGGTCTTCGACACGGCAGGGACCCTGCCCTACGGCGTCGCACGCCAGATGCTCACCCTCCACGGATGCATCATCGACATCGTCCCCGCGGCATCAAAGTTCGCCCGAAGCGTCCTACCCGGCCCCTACAACGCGTTCATGGCCCGCCCCGACAGCGACGACCTTCAGCGCGTCGCCGACGCCGCCGGACGAGGCGAGATCGTCACCCGCATCGCTCGTGCCGTCACCCTCGACGACGCCATCCCCGCCCTCGCGGAGCTGGAAACCGCCCCCACCTCCGGCGGCGGAAATCTCGTCATCACCATCGACTGACCTGCGGGGTTGACCCCCGCCGCGGCGACGCTCCTCGATCGAGCACCCCGTTGGACACCATCACCCCACCTGGAGAAACAACGCATGGCCATCACTTTTTGGATCGTTGCAGGTCTCGCCGCAGTCGCCTTCTTCGGCGCAGGCCTGATGAAGCTGATCCGCCCAATATCGGCCCTCAAGGAAGCCGGAATGGGCTGGATCGAGGACTACTCCAACACCACCGTCAAGCTCATCGCCCTCGCAGAAGTCGTCGGAGCAACCGGTCTCGTCCTCCCCATCGCGACCCGGATCGCCCCTGCCCTCAGCCCCGTCGCCGGCGTCGCCCTGACCGTGATCATGGCCGGAGCGATCGCTGTTCACGTCCGCCGCAAGGAATCTCCCATTGCGGCAATCGTCCTGACCGCGCTGCCCCTCGCCGCCGCGATCCTCGGCTTCATTCTCGTGTTCTCGTGAGCCTGCAGCCGGTGTGCAAGTGGCTGTCGCAGACAGACAGCACTGCCACGTCGGCGCAGCTCCACGATCTGGAGATCGTGCGCATGTAGCCATGTTCGGCCGCCCGTCAGCCGGTCGTCCAGCGGGATACGGCCGACCTCGGCGCTAGCTAAGCAGGGCGCCCAGATAGACGATCCTCGACCGGCCCCTACCTCCCGCGCTTCCGCTTGATCCAAGTGCCGAGCCCTTGCGCGAACACGACGGCCCCACATACGACGAGCACACCGACCAGCACCGGCGTCGGAATCATGTTCAGAGGTCCTTGATTCACGCGATCTTCCGGAACCGCGACCACCGGTCCGACGACGACGCCCATGATGACGAAAACCGCCCCGAGCCCCATCTCTGCGACCGGATGGGGTGAGTTGAAGAACTCAGCCATCCGATGCCTTCCTGTCCTCGAACTTCGCGCCCTGCGAGCGCACGACCGATCAAACCATGGTGTCCCGGTAGCCGGTACTCCAGCGGACAACGGGTGCTTCCGGGCTGCTCCGGACTCCTACGGCCCTGCTCCGGGGCGAACCCGTCCCACATAGGTGGTCCGCGAACCATCTCACTTCCCGCACGCCATACGGACGCCTCGCGACGCACGAAGACCTAGCCGACCCCTAGTCAGCGTGGCCCGTCCGTACTCCGAACATCGTGTCCACGTCCGTATTTCAGACACGTTGCGTGGCAGTCGGGCAAGTTAGCTGGCGGACGACACGAACGCCTACTGCGGCATGTCGACGAACCGCGAGAACATCCCGTGGAACGCCACGGTGATGGTGTCCGTCGGTCCGTTACGGTGCTTCGCCACGATCAGGTCCGCCTCACCCTGACGCGGGTTGTCCTTCTCGTACGCCGACTCACGGTGCAGCAGGATGACCATGTCGGCGTCCTGCTCGATGGAGCCGGACTCACGAAGGTCGGAGATCGCCGGCTTCTTGTCGGCACGCTGCTCCGGACCACGGTTCAGCTGCGACAGGGCGATGACGGGCACCTGGAGCTCCTTGGCCATCAGCTTCAGGGCACGCGAGAACTCGGAGACCTCTTGCTGGCGGCTCTCGACCTTCTTGCCCGAGGTCATCAGCTGCAGGTAGTCGATGACCACGAGCTTCAGGTTGTGCTGCTGCTTGAGTCGACGGCACTTGGCGCGGATCTCGACGAGCGTCATGTTGGGGGAGTCGTCGATGAAGAACGGGGCGTCGTTGATGCGACCACGGGTCTGCGCGATGGTGGTCCAGTCGCGGGAGTCCACGGTGCCCTTGCGCATGTTCTGCAGCGGCACGCTGGTCTCCGCGGAGAGCAGACGCATCGCGATCTCGGCGCGACCCATCTCGAGCGAGAAGAAGGCGGCGGTCTGGTCGTGCTTGATGGCGGCGGCACGGCACAGGTCGAGCGCCAGCGTCGACTTGCCCAGGGCGGGTCGGGCGGCGACGATGATGAGCTGTCCGGGGTGGAACCCGTTCGTCAGGCCGTCGAGCTGCGCGAACCCGGTCGGCACGCCGGTCATCTGGCCGTCGCGGCCCTTGGCGGCCTCGATCTCGTCGAGCGCGGCTGAGATGGCATCGGTCAGCGGGACGTAGTCCTCGGTCTGCACACCACCGGCGACGTTGTAGACCTCGGCCTGCGCGCTGTTGACGAGGTCGGTGACCTCACCCTCCGACGCGTAGCCCATCTGCACGATGCGGGTGCCGGCGTCGACCAGGCGACGCAGCACGGCCTTCTCGGCGACGATGCCGGCGTAGTAGCCGGCGTTCGCGGCGGTCGGCACCATGCTCGTGACGCTGTGCAGGTACTCGGCGCCCCCGGCACGGGACAGCAGACCGGTCTTGGTCAGCTCGTCGGTGACGGCGATGACGTCGGTGGGTTCACCGTGCGAGTAGAGCGACAGGATCGCGTCGAAGATGACCTCGTGCTTGGGGACGTAGAAGTCCACACCGCGGGCGGTCTCGATGACGTCGGCGACGGCGTCCTTCGACAGGAGCATGCCACCGATGGTCGACTGCTCCGCGAGCATGTCGTGCGGCGGGGTGCGTTCCATGCCGCGCTCCGCGTAGTCCTGCGGTGCGGGCTCAAGATGTGCGATCGACACACGCTCTCCTCTGTTGACGACACGGACCTGAACCGGCGGGACAGCGCCCACCGGCGGGAACCCGCACCCCTGTTTCTACCCTCGGCGACCGACATCCCCGAGTCGCTGGCCCAAGCTACGGCCCCGGAGTTATCCCCAACAAACAGCCCTGTGGATAACTCTGTGGAGAGGCTGCGGAACACGCCGGAACGCTGTGTGGAGAACTGTGGAGGAGCCTGTGGAAAAAGCGGTGTGCGAACACACTTTCGACCGCTTGACCTGGGGTTTCCTGGTGCACACCGTGTGTGGAAAAGTGGGGTTCAAGTACCCCTTGAAGGTTCCGATTTGACACGTTTCCACTGTGTAAAACAACTTGACAAGCACCCCTCCTATGGGAAGAGTTCTCGGCCTGTTCCCAGCCAGCGCGACCCCATCTGAACCGTAACCAGCCAGCCCGAGTCGAGCCGCGCCTCCAGGCCCGTGAGCATGTCGGCGACAGCCGTGGGCAAGCCGCGCGACCACCCCCGGAACGCAACGACGGGCGGGCCTCCCGGAGGAGACCCGCCCGTCGTGGAGCGGAACG
The DNA here is from genome assembly GCF_003234895.2 of Curtobacterium sp. MCBD17_026. Classification (NCBI taxonomy): domain Bacteria; kingdom Bacillati; phylum Actinomycetota; class Actinomycetes; order Micrococcales; family Microbacteriaceae; genus Curtobacterium; species Curtobacterium sp. MCBD17_026. Next base: position 3,540,605 of record NZ_CP126281.1, read on the forward strand.
TCAGTGCTACTTGGCAGCGACGACCTTGAGCGAGATCACGGCAGTGATGTCCTCGCGCAGGCGCACGGTGGCCTCGTGGTCACCGACGGTCTTGATGGTCGCGGGGACCTCGACCTTGCGCTTGTCGAGCGAGCCGACGCCCTGCGCCTGGACGGCGTCAGCGACGTCGCCCGGACGGACGGAGCCGAACAGACGACCGTCCTTGCCGGCCTTGACCGACAGGGTGATGGTCGCGTTCTCGAGCTTCATCTTGAGGTCCTGTGCCTCTTCGATGGTGGCGAGCTCGCGCGCGGTACGCGCGGCACGGATCGACTCGACCTGCTTCTCGCCGCCCTTGGACCACGCGACAGCGAAGCCCTGGGGGATGAGGTAGTTGCGGGCATAGCCGTTCTTGACGTCGACGACGTCACCAGCGGAACCGAGGCCGGAGACCTCGTGGGTGAGGATGAGCTTCGACATGTGTCGACCTCCGATCAGCGGCCGGAGCCGGCGTAGGGGAGGAGCGCCATCTCACGGGCGTTCTTCACGGCACGGGCGATGAGGCGCTGCTCCTGGACGGAGACGCCGGTGATGCGACGGGCGCGGATCTTTCCACGCTCCGAGATGAACTTGCGAAGGGTCGCAACGTCCTTGTAGTCGATGACGCCGACCTTGATCGACTTCGCGGGAGCAGCGTTCTTGCCGCCCTTGCCGCGAGGCTTCCGGCGGTCGCCGGTGCTCTTTCCAGCCATAGTGATTTGTCCTTAGAAGAAAAGTTGTGTGTCCGTCGGAACCGGGAGGATCAGAACGGGGTCTCGTCGTCGAAGTTGCCGCCGGGGGTGCTCCACACGTCGTTCGACTGTGCGTTGCCGCCACCCTGCTGGCCGCCCTGGGGAGACCAGGGCGCGTCCGACTGACCGCCACCGTTGTTGTTCCAGTTGCCGCCGCCGTTGCCCGCGGGGGCGTTGCCGCCGCCGCCGACCTGGCCACGACCGCCGCCACTGCCACCCGCTGCACGGGTGATCTGTGCGGTCGCGTAGCGGAGCGACGGGCCGATCTCGTCGACCTCGAGCTCGATGCTCGTGCGCTGCTGGCCCTCACGGTCCTGGTAGGAACGCTGACGCAGACGACCCTGCGCGATGACGCGCGAGCCCTTCGTCAGCGACCCCGCCACGTGCTCGGCGAACTCGCGCCACACACTCGCGCGGAGGAACAGCGCATCGCCGTCCTTCCACTCGTTCGCCTGACGGTCGAACGTGCGAGGGGTCGACGCGATGGTGAAGTTCGCCACGGCGAGCCCGTTCTGCGTGTAACGCAGCTCGGGGTCCGCGGTGAGGTTGCCCACCACCGTGATGACGGTTTCGCCGGCCACGGGTTACTCGGCGCTCGCGGTCGCGGTTGCGGAGGCGTTGGCGGCCTTGCGGGCCGCACGAGCCTCGTCACGCTGCTTCTGGGCGGCGACCTGCGCGATGCCCTCTTCAGCGCGGAGGACCTTCGTGCGGAGCACGGCCTCGGAGAGACCGAGCTGACGGTCGAGCTCCTTGGCGGCCTCGGACGTCGACGTGAAGTCGACGACGGCGTAGATGCCCTCGGACTTCTTCGCGATCTCGTAAGCGAGCCGGCGACGGCCCCAGACGTCCACGTTGTCGACGGTGCCACCCGCGTTGCGGATCACGGCCAGGAACTTGTCCAGGCTGGGAGCGACGGTGCGCTCATCGATCTCGGGGTCGAGGATCGCCATCAGTTCGTACTGGTGCATGCGGAACCCACCTCCTCTGGTCTCAGCGGCCCCGGGCGGTTCCCGGGGCAGGAGGGTTGATGCATGTGCCCCAGACCACGCAGGTGCGCGAGGGGCAACCTGGGTAGCCTACCGGACTGCCTGGAGGCGCGCCACCGGCCTGTGGACAGCGGTTCCGCCCGTCAGGCGGTCGCGTCTCAGGCGCTGGTGTCTCAGGCGCCGGTGTCGCCTCGGGCGCCCCACCACTCGCGCAGGCGCTCCTCGGCCGTCTCCGGCCCGAGGGGACCGTCGTCCATCCGGGCCTCGAGCAGGAACCGGTAGGCCTCGCCCACGGCACGCCCCGGCGGGATGTCGAGGATCCTCATGATGTCGTCGCCGGTCAGGTCCGGACGGATCGACTCCAGCTCCTCCTGCTCGGAGAGGGTCTTGATGCGGTCCTCGAGGTCGTCGTAGGCGAACGCCAGCCGGTCGGCCTTGCGGCGGTTGCGGGTGGTGACGTCCGACCGGGTGAGCTCGTGCAGCCGTTCGAGCTGGGGTCCGGCGTCACGGACGTAACGGCGGACGGCGGAGTCGGTCCAGGCGCCCTCGGTGTACCCGAAGAAGCGCAGGTGCAGCTCGATCAGGCGGGACACCGCGGCGATGGTGTCGTTGTCGAAGCGGAGCGCACGGAGTCGCTTCTTCGCCATCTTCGAACCGACCAGGTCGTGGTGGTGGAAGCTCACGGCGCCGCCGGGCTCGAGCTTGCGCGTCGCGGGCTTGCCGATGTCGTGCAGCAGCGCGGCGAGCCGGAGCACGGTGTCCGGGGGATCCCCGGCGTGCCGTTCGGCCTCGTACCCGATGGCCTGCTCGAGCACGGTGAGCGAGTGCTCGTAGACGTCCTTGTGGTGGTGGTGCTCGTCGACCTCGAGCCGCATCTCGGGCAGCTCCGGCAGGAACCGCTCGGCGAGCCCGGTGTCGACGAGCAGCCGGAGGCCGGGGACCGGGTCGTCCGTGTTGAGCAACTTGACGAGCTCGTCGCGGACCCGCTCGGCGGACACGATGTCGATCGACGCGACGAGCTCCTGCATCGCAGCCCGCACGTCCTCGTCGACGGTGAAACCGAGCTGGGAGGTGAACCGTGCGGCGCGCATCATCCGCAGGGGGTCATCGCGGAACGAGACGACCGCGGTCTGGGGCGTCCGGAGCCGTGCGGCGAGCAGGTCCTCGACGCCGCCGTGCACGTCGACGAGCTCGCGGGCCGGCAGCCGCAGGGCCATCGCGTTGACGGTGAAGTCGCGACGGAGCAGGTCGTCCTCGATGGTGTCGCCGAACGCGACCTCGGGCTTGCGGGTCTCGCCGTCGTAGACGTCGCTGCGGTACGTGGTGATCTCGACCTGCTCGCCGGCGACCCGTGCGGCGATGGTGCCGAACTGGCGACCGACGTCCCAGGTGGCGCTCGCGATGGGTTCGACGATCCGCAGGATGTCGTCCGGCCGCGCGTCGGTGGTGAAGTCCAGATCGGTCACCGGACGGCCGAGGAACGCGTCACGGACGGGGCCGCCGACGAGGGCGAGTTCGTGTCCGGCGTCGGCGAAGGCCCGAGCGAGGAGGTCGACGGGCTCGGTGGTGGCGAGTGCGTCGAGTCGTTCGACGGCCTGGGCAACGGACTGCATGACGGTGCTCATCCTCCCAGATCGAGGCCCCGAGTTCTCCACGAGCCGCGCGCGCACGGGACCTGTTCATGGTCGAGCCTCATACACTCGTGCTCGGCCCGAACCGACCCCGTGGCCCGCTCCCCGTATGCAGATGCTCCGCACCACGCTCGCCGCAGCCGCGTCGACCCTCGTCGCGCTCGGCCTGGTCGTCGCGCCCGTTCCCACCGATCACGCCTCGGCCGCCACGGTGTCCGCGGCCAAGAGCCACGTCGCCGACCCGGCCGCCGCCGACGCGGGCAAGGCGACCATCTCGATCGCCCCGGCGAACCGCGGCGTCGTCGAGCGCGACCAGGACCTCACCCTGTCGGTCACCGTCACGAACGACACCGACACGGCCCTGCCGGCCGGCACCGCGGAGTTCGACATCTTCCGCTCGGTGAGCACGCGCGATGTCCTGGCGAGCTGGCTCAGCGACACCACCACAACCGGTTACCTCGGCGCCCCGATGGACTCGGTGGACATCCCGGCGATCCCGGCGCACCGTTCGATCACCATCGACTCGGTCGACATCGTCTCCGGCAACGTCGCGCTCGGCGGGTACTCCTCGTTCGGCGCACGCCGCATCGCTGCCGAGTACACGGCGGGCGACGCCTTCGCCGTCGACCGCTCCGCGATCACCTGGTACCCGGACTTCGAACAGGCCCCGGTCAGCGTCTCCGTCGCGATGCCGGTCACGGTGCCCAAGTCGACCGACGGCGTCCTCACCGCCCCGGTGCTGGCCGCCGCGACCTCGGTGGACGGCACCCTCACGCAGCAGCTCGACGCGGCCGAGGACCACAACGTCGCCGTGGCCGTCGACCCTCGGATCATCGCCTCGATCCGGATCCTCGGCGACAACGCACCGTCGAGCGCGACCACCTGGCTGCAGCGTCTCGAAGCACTGCGCAACGAGACCTTCGCGCTGTCGTACGCCGACGCTGACGTCACCGGCCTCCGCCAGGCCGGATCCGACGGCATCCTGTCGCCGATCTCCCTCGACCAGTCCGTCGAGTCCGAGAACTTCCCCGGCGCCGAGACCCCGGCTCCGACACCGACGGCCACGCCGGGGCAGACCTCGTCCCCGGCACCCACCGAGACCTCGAGCGACGGTGCCACGACCGGCGACGCTGCCGACCAGGCGCAGGAGACCCTGCCGACCACGGAGTCCCTGCTCGACTTCCCGTACTCGATGGACTCGATCGCCTGGCCGACCGAGGGAACCGTGTCCTCCGCCGACCTGCCCGCGCTCGAACGTGCCGGCACGAAGACCACCATCGTCGCGAGCGGCAACACCTCGGCCGGCGCGGACACCACCATCACGGCGTCCGAGAAGATCGGCGACGACCACGTGCTCGTCTCCGACCAGTCGATGTCGTCGATGCTCCGCCGAGCCGCGGCCGCCACCGACCGGCAGACCTTCTCGTCGGCGATGTCCGAGCTCACCGCGACGCTCGCCACCTCGGCCCGTGCCGCCACCGCCGCGGGGCCGATCCTGCTGACCCTCGGGCGCGAGTGGCCGTCCGACTCCACGCGGCTCAGCCAGGCGCTGGACGCCCTCGAGAGCACCGCCTGGGTCGCCCCGGCCGACCTCTCCACCGCTTCGGAGGCCGTCGCCGGGTCGCTCACGCTCGCCAGCGCGTCCACCGGCGAGGCCCGCATCGACCAGCTCCGGCGACTCGTGCGCGGAGAACAGGGGCTCTCCGCGTTCGCGACGATCCTCGGCGACCCGAACCAGCTCACCGCCCCGGCCCGGCTCCGTCTGCTCGCGCTCGCCTCGAACGCGTGGCGCGACGACGACCAGGGGTTCGCCGCCGCGGTCGACGCCCGCACGGCCGCCTGGGCGAAGAGCACCACCGAGGTCGGCATCGTCGACTCGAGCAGCCTCACCCTGCTCGGCGACCGGTCGTCCCTGCCGGTGTCCATCCGCAACAGCTCCGACTACCCGGTCACGGTGCACCTGTCCGTGCAGCCGTCCAACTCAGCGCTGCGGGTGGTCCGCAACGACATCGTCGTCGAGATCCAGCCCGACTCCTCCACCCGCGCCACCGTCCCCGTGCAGTCGGTCGCGAACGGCAAGGTCGAGCTGACGATGTCGCTCTCGAGCCCGACCGGCGTCGCCGTGGCCCAGCCCGCGACCGTCGAGCTGAACGTGCAGGCCCAGTGGGAGACGGTCATCACCGCCGTCGCCGCGATCGCCCTGATCGGCATCTTCGGCTTCGGCATCTTCCGCAGCATCCGCAAGCGCATCCGCCGCCGCAACGGCGAGCTCGACGACGAGGACGACGACGACCCGAACCGCCCCCTGGCGGTCCAGCCGACGGTCGGGGGCGCGCAGGCGGCCACCACCCGGCCTGGAGGCACGGATCACCCCTCCGGAGCGGCCCCCGCTCCCAGCGCGGCCGCGTCCACTGCCGGGGCGGCAACCGCAGCGCCGACCGCGGCGGTGAACCAGGGCCCCCTGCAGGACGCCATCGCGCGCGCCGGAGCCGAGCCGGGCCTCCCGTCCGACGCCGCACGCAACACCGTCGCGGACGACCGCGACCCCGAGGAGCCGACCATCAGCGCCAGCCAGCCCCAGCCCGACGTCGACGCCGAGCCGGTCGCTGAGCGCAGCCTCGGCCGGGCGAGCGCGATGCTCGCCGCCGGCACGATGGTGAGCCGCATCCTCGGCTTCGCGAAGACCTTCGTGCTGGCGTACGCGATCGGGCAGAATGCGAGCCCCTCGGCCAACGCCTTCGCCGTTGCGAACCAGCTGCCGAACAACATCTACGCGCTCATCGCGGGCGGTCTGCTGTCGGCCGTGCTCATCCCGCAGATCGTCCGCGCGATGAAGACCGGCACGGACGGCGGGCAGGCGTACGTCAATAAGATCGTGACACTCGGTGGTTCCGTCTTCTTCGTCATCACGATCGTGGCGACGGCACTCGCGCCGCTCCTCGTGCGGCTGTACACGACGTCGTCCGACAGCCGAGGTCCGGCCGCCACCGACCTCGCCATCGCCTTCGCCTTCTGGTGCCTCCCGCAGATCCTCTTCTACGCGATGTACTCCCTGCTCGGCGAGGTCCTCAACGCGAAGCAGGTCTTCGGGCCGTTCACGTGGGCACCACTGCTGAACAACGTCATCGCGATCGCCGGCCTCATCGTCTTCATCGCGCTGTTCGGCAGCGGGCACAGTGACGTCGGTGAGTGGACGCCGGTCAAGATCGCGGTCCTCGCGGGCAGCGCGTCCCTCGGCGTCTTCGCCCAGGCGGCGTTCCTGCCGTTCTTCTGGAAGCGCGCCGGCCTGTCGTTCCGACCGGACTTCCGCTGGCGCGGGGTCGGTCTCAAGTCCACGGGCACCGCCGCCGGCTGGCTCTTCGCGATGATCCTCGTGACCCAGATCGCCGGGATCGTGCAGTCTGCGGTCGCCTGGAAGGGTCAGGACGACGGGCCCGGCAACGCCGTGCTCGGCAACGCGTGGCTCATCTTCATGCTCCCGCACTCGATCATCACGGTCTCCATCGCGACGGCGTACTTCACCCGCATGAGCCACGACGCCGAACGTGGCGACCTCGACGCCGTCCGCCGCAACCTGTCGCTGTCCCTGCGCATCGTCGGGCTCTTCACCGTCTTCGCCTCGGTCGCGCTGATCGTCGTCGCCGTCCCGTTCGGCCGCCTGTACGAGGGCACGTTCGAAAGCGCCCTGCAGGTCGGCGCCGTGCTCGTCGCCTACATGCCCGGACTCGTCCTGTTCAGCATGCTGTTCGTGATCCAGCGGGTCTTCTGGGCGATGCACGACCACCGGACGCCGTTCCTGATGCAGTGCATCCAGTCGGTGCTGTTCGTCATCGGAGCCCTGGCGGTGTCGACGTTCCCCACCTCGGTCATCGGCATCGGGGTCGCCGCCTGCACCACCATCGCGGGGTCGGCGCAGACGATCGTCGCACTCGTGCTCGTCCGCAAGCGGCTCGGCAGCATCGAGGGACCGGTCATCACCCGGTCGCACGTCCAGTTCGTGATCGCCGCGCTGATCTCGGGCGTGGTCGGGCTCCTCGTCGTGAACTTCTTCGGCGCGTTCTCAGAGGCCGGGTTCGCGATGTCCGACCGCACCGGTGCACTCATCACGATCATCCTCACCGGCGCCGCGATGGTGGCCGTGTACTTCGGAGCCCTCGTCGTCGCGAAGAACGGTGAGATCGGCAACGCCGTCCGGATGCTCCGCAGCAAGCTCGGCCGCTGATCCCTGCCGGACGCCGCACGCTCACGGGCCGTGCGGAATGCCACGCCGGTACGATGGGTTGACCCGGTCAGACGTAACGGAAGGGCAATCAGGCATGCGCCAGCTCATCATCATCGGTTCCGGCCCGGCCGGGTTCACCGCCGGCATCTACGCAGCGCGCGCAGAGCTCAAGCCGCTCATCGTCGCCTCCAGTGTCGAGACGGGCGGTGAACTCACCAAGACGACCGAGGTCGAGAACTTCCCCGGCTTCCCCGAGGGGATCCAGGGCCCCGACCTCATGATCAAGATGCAGGAACAGGCCGAGAAGTTCGGTGCCGAGGTCCTGTACGACGACGCCGTCTCCGTCGACCTCACCGGCAAGGTCAAGAAGGTCACGGTCGGCTCCGGCGAGACGTACGAGGCCCTCGCGGTGATCTACGCCACCGGCTCGGCCTACCGTCACCTCGGCCTCCCCGACGAAGAGCGCCTGTCCGGCCACGGTGTCTCGTGGTGCGCGACCTGCGACGGCTTCTTCTTCCGACAGAAGAACATCGCCGTCGTCGGTGGCGGCGACTCCGCGATGGAAGAGGCGACGTTCCTCACCCGCTTCGCCGACAAGGTGACGGTCATCCACCGCAAGGACTCCCTGCGTGCGTCGAAGATCATGCAGGACCGTGCGATGAACGACCCGAAGATCGAGTTCGCGTGGAACAAGGAAGTCACCGGCATCACCGGTGACTCCGCGGTCGAGGGCGTCACGCTCAAGGACACCGTGACGGGCGAGGAGTCCGAGCTCGCGCTGGACGGCCTGTTCATCGCGATCGGCAACGACCCGCGCACGCACCTGATCCACGGCCAGATCGACATCGCGCCCGAGGGCACGATCGCCGTCCAGGGCCGCTCGTCGAAGACCAACCTGCCGGGTGTCTTCGCCGCCGGTGACGTCATCGACCCGACCTACCGTCAGGCCGTCACGGCTGCGGGTTCGGGCACGGTCGCCGCGCTCGACGCCGAGAAGTACCTCGCCGAGCTCGACGACGCACTGACGGACGAGGCCGAGGGCGTCGGTCCGACCGAGCCCGCCATGGTCGACGTCATCGCCGCACGCGCCTGACCCGCCTCGGAATACCACGACGGCATCGCCGTTGTACCCCCTGAACGACTTCTCGAAGGAGCACACATGTCCAACGCCAAGGCTGTCACCGACGCCACCTTCTCGGACGAGGTCCTCAAGTCCGACAAGACGATCCTCGTCGACTTCTGGGCCGAGTGGTGTGGCCCGTGTCGCGCGGTCTCGCCGATCCTCGACCAGATCGCCGAAGAGCACGCCGGCAAGATCGAGATCGTGAAGCTCAACGTGGACGACAACCCCCAGTCGGCCATGAACTACCAGATCACGTCGATCCCGGCGATGAAGGTCTTCAAGGGCGGCGAGGTCGTCAAGACCGTCATCGGTGCCAAGCCGAAGCCCGCGCTCGAGGCCGACCTCGCCGAGTTCCTCGTGTAGGTCGCCCCACCCGAACGGCCCCGCCCTCCCCGGAGGGCGGGGCCGTTCTCGTCCGGAGCCACCGGATGACGATCGGCTCCGTCGCGGAACCCTGGTTCCCCGGGCCGATGTCGTAGTGTGGCGGGAATGTCCCACTGAACGGAGCACTCGATGACGAACGGCAACAGCCTCGACCCCTGGTACGACTCCTACGCCCAGCGCACCGCCGGGCTGAGCGCCTCCGAGGTCCGAGCCCTGTTCGCCGTCGCCTCGCGCCCCGAAGTGGTCTCGTTGGCCGGCGGCATGCCGTTCGTCTCAGCGCTGCCCAGAGAGCTCGTCACGGGCTCCCTGGATCGTGTCATGAACGAGGACGCCGCCATGGCGCTCCAGTACGGCGGCGGACAGGGCCTGCGGTCCCTCCGTGAGCACATCGTGGACGTCATGAGCCTCGAGGGCATCCGTGCCAGCGCCGAGGACGTCGTGGTCACCACGGGCTCGCAGCACGCCCTCGACCTCGTCACCCGGCTGTTCATCGATCCGAGCGACGTCGTGCTCGCCGAGTCGCCGTCCTACGTCGGTGCGATCGGCGTCTTCCGGTCGTACCAGGCCGAGACGGTGCACGTGACGACGGACGAGCTCGGTCTCGTCCCCGAGGCGCTGCGCGAGGCAATCGCGAACCTCCGCACCCAGGGCAAGCGGATCAAGTTCCTCTACACGATCCCGAACTTCCACAACCCGGCCGGCGTCACGATGAGCCGCGAGCGCCGCATCGAGGTGCTCGACATCTGCCGGTCGAACAACATCCTCGTGCTCGAGGACAACCCGTACGGGCTCCTGTGGTTCGACGAGCCGGCACCGCAGGCGATCCGATCGATCGACGAAGAGGGCGTGGTGTACCTCGGCTCCTTCTCGAAGACCCTCGCACCCGGCTTCCGCGTCGGCTGGGCCCTCGCGCCGCACGCCATCCGCGAGAAGCTCGTGCTCGCCAACGAGTCGGCCGTACTCGCGCCGAACTCCTTCGGCCAGTACGTCGTGAACGCGTACCTCGACGCCGCGGACTGGAAGGGTCAGGTCGACACGTTCCGGGGCATCTACGCCGAGCGCCGTGACGCCATGCTGTCCGCGCTGGGGGAGTTCCTGCCCGACCTGTCCTGGACGAAGCCGAACGGTGGCTTCTTCGTGTGGCTGACCCTGCCCGAGTCGCTCGACTCCAAGGGCATGCTGCCGCGCGCCGTCAAGGAGCTCGTGGCGTACACCCCGGGGACGGCCTTCTACGCCGACGGACGCGGAGGCGGACACATCCGTCTGTCGTTCTGCTACCCCACGCCGGAGCAGATCCGGGTGGGTGTCAAGCGTCTGGCCAACGTCGTCAACGACGAACTCGAACTGATCGAGACGTTCGGCCCGGCGACCCGCCCGAACACCGTGGTCCGACAGACGTCTTCCGTCAGCGCACCGCCGCCGAACATCTCCTGATCAGCGCTTTTCCGCAGTGCTGCTCGCACAGCACCGCAGTTCCACATCGGAGGACCCCGCATGGCCGAGCTCACCCGTCGTCACGTCGTCGTCGTAGCCGGAGGCATCTCGCACGAGCGCGACGTCTCCCTCCGCTCCGGCCGTCGGGTCGCCGACTCACTGACCGGCTACGGCTGGCAGGTCGACCTGCGTGACGCTGACGCGATGCTCCTGCCGGCTCTCACCGAATCACGCCCGGACGTCGTGTGGCCGGCACTGCACGGCGCCTCCGGTGAGGACGGGGCCCTGCGGGGCATCCTGGAGGCCGTGGACATCCCGTTCGTCGGCTCACGTTCGACGTCGGCTCGGTTGGCATGGGACAAGCCCACGGCGTCAGCTCTGGTCGCCCGCGCCGGCGTCCGCACCCCTCGTTCGGTGACGCTCTCCCACGACGTCTTCCGCGAGCTCGGTGCCGTCGGAGTCCTCGAGGCCATCGCGACCGAGCACCCGGTGCCGCTCGCCGTGAAGCCGGCTCGAGGCGGAAGCGCACAGGGCGTGACCCTGGTCGACGACGTCAAGGACCTGCCCCGGGCCATGGTGACGGCGTACACGTACTGCGACGACGTCGTGGTCGAGCAGCTCATCCGCGGCACCGAGGTCGCCGTGGGGATCATCGACACCGGAGACGGCCCTGTTGCGCTCTCCGCCGTGGAGATCGTGCCGCGGAACGGCATCTACGGGTTCGAGGCGCGCTACAACGCGGGGGAGACGACCTTCTACACGCCCGCGCGACTCTCGGACGAGTTCGCCGGAGCAGCCGCGGAGGCAGCGGTCGCCGCGCACGCAGCACTGGGACTCCGGCACCTGTCACGCGTCGACCTGATCATCGACGGGGCCGGGACGCCCTGGTTCCTCGAGGCCAACGTGCTCCCCGGGCTCACCGAGACGTCATTGCTCCCGCAGGCGCTGTCCGCGTCCGGTTTCGACCTCGGCTGGACCTACGCCGAGCTCGCTGAGCAGGCCATCCGGGACCACCGCGCCTGACCCCTGCTGCCGATGTTCCACGTGGAACACCGGCACCTTGTGTCCCGCCTGCTCGGTGGGCGAGCTTCGATGTTCCACGTGGAACGTCGCTTCACCCGCCGAGGCAGTGTCCATCGAGCAGACGGACTCGCGGCGCGTCTCCGCCACGTTCCACCGACACAGCACCAGGTGCCAGAGGCCCGGGCTCTTCCGCGACGGGTCGACCAAACCGATCGCACCGCCCTCGATGAGGCGATCACACACCGTCCACGAGCGAGGTGTCCCCCCGGACTCGGCGATGGCCTGCCAAGGCGCCAAGGCGTCCTCGAAGTCGATGCCGACTGCCTCCAAGGCGTTCACATCGCGCAGGGCGACGATGCCGGACGCCTCGAGGTCGATCGCGACGATCTCCACCGCCTCAGGCCGGACGTCATTCTGGGTGATCATCGCGGCACGGACTCCGACAACTCAGGAGCTGAGTACAACGTGGGCTGGCGCACTCGGGTACCGGCCCGAGGACCGTGATCCCGCTACAGCGAAGTCGCGGAACCTCTGATCAACAGCACGGTAGAACGTCCCTCAGACCACTGGCACGAAGGCCGAGCCGCTGTTGGTCACGACACCACCATCTCACCTGAGGCAGACAGCGATCACGGCTGTTGCAACCCCACCCGATCGAGCTGCGGAGCCGCTGGAGCCACCGAAACGACCGACCCACGTCCGCACCCGGCCCGGCCGTTACAGGGGCTCAAACGGCCGCACAGGGGCGCACAGCGATGGGTTCAGCCCTCGAGGTCCTGCACGCCGAGCTCGCCGAGGATCCGGTTGAGGTCATCGCCGTTCGCGAAGTCGATCGTGACGGAACTCTTGCGAGCGCCGACCGCGATCTTCACCCGCGTGTTCAGGCGATCGCCGAGCCGCTCAGCGAGATCGTTGAAGTGTGCCTGGCGCTTGGACGGCTCGGCCTTCGGCTTCGCCGGCGGAGTCTTGGCGGAGAGTTGCTGGGCGATCGCCTCAGCAGCACGGACGGACAGGTCCTCGTTGACGATCTTCTCGGCCAGGTACTCCATCGCCTCCGCGTCCGGAGCGGCGAGGATGGCACGAGCATGTCCGGCAGAGAGCACGCCTGCAGCGACCCGCCGTTGCACGGGGGAGGGGAGCCGCAGGAGTCGGATCGTGTTCGTGATCTGCGGGCGCGATCGACCGATGCGCTGCCCGAGCTGTTCCTGGGTGATCCCGAAGTCGGCGAGAAGTTGCTGGTACGCAGAGGCTTCCTCGAGGGGGTTGAGCTGCGCACGGTGGAGGTTCTCGAGCAGCGCGTCGCGCAGCATTGCGTCATCGGGGGTGTCCTTCACGATCGCCGGGATCGTGCTCAGGCCGAGTTCCTTCGTGGCACGCAGACGACGCTCACCCATGATGAGCTCGTACTGGGGATCGGTACCCGTCGCGCCGGGGATGGGCCGGACGACGATGGGCTGCAGCACGCCGATCTCACGGATCGAGTGGACGAGCTCCTGGAGCTCCTCCTCGCGGAACTCCTTTCGCGGCTGCTGCGCGTTCGGGATCACGTCGAGCGGATTGAGGTTCGCGAGTCGAGCTCCCGGTACGGCCACCAACTCGTCGGCCGTCGGAGCGGATGCCGGCGAGCCACCGGTCGGGAAGAACACGTCGACGGGACGGTCCTGCTGATCGGTTGCGGTCGGGATCAGGGCGCCGATGCCTCGGCCGAGTCCGGTTCGCTTCGGTGCCATCAGTGCTTCGCTCCTCGTGCTGCGATCTCGGCGGCCGCTTCCAGGTAGGACAGCGACCCGGTGGAGTTCACGTCGTAGGCGACGACGCTCTGGCCGTAGCTCGGTGCTTCGCTCACGCGGACCGAGCGGGGGATCATGGCCTTGAGCACCTGGTCACCGAAGTGCTCACGGACGTCGTTCGCCACCTGGTTCGACAGGTTCGTCCGGCTGTCGTACATGGTCAGCAGGATCGTCGAGACACGGAGGTTCGGGTTGAGGTGCCGCTCGATCAGTTCGATGTTCCGCAGCAGCTGGCTCAGACCCTCGAGCGCGTAGTACTCGCACTGGATCGGGATGAGTACCTCTTGTGCGGCAACGAACGCGTTGATGGTCAGCAGACCCAACGACGGCGGGCAGTCGATGAAGACGTAGTGGTACGGCTCATCCAGGGACTGCAGGTACATGTCGAGCGCCGTCCGGAGCCGCTGTTCACGTGCCACCAGTGACACGAGTTCGATCTCGGCGCCGGCAAGGTGAATCGTTGCCGGCACGCACCAGAGCGTGTCCGACTCGGGGGAGGCCTGCACGGTGTCGGCCATCGGTGCCTCATCGACGATCACGTCGTAGATGCTCGCGACCTCCGCCTGGTGGTCCACGCCGAGCGCCGTCGAGGCGTTGCCCTGCGGGTCCAGGTCGATCACCAGCACACGAGCTCCACCATGTGCGAGACCCGCTGCCAGGTTGACCGTCGTCGTCGTCTTGCCGACGCCACCCTTCTGGTTCGAGACGGTGATGATCCGTGTCTCAGAAGGCAGCGGGAACTGTTGCGTGGCGATCGCACGCCGGCGCCGGTTCAGGTCGGCGATCTCGCGAGCGAGCGGTGTCGACGCGTCGTAGTCGGTCGATGAACTCAACGAGTGCCTCTTCCCCGGTTCGATGTTTCACGTGGAACGCGGAGCCACTGGCGGCCGGATGACCCGGCCCGAGCCGCAGCGTCAGTCAACTGTAGCCCGGAAGACACGGGTGGTCTCGTCGACCACACCTTCTCCGAGCTCGAGCACCTCGACATCGGAGAGGCGCTTCCGGAGGATGACCTTTCGGGCCTTCTCGATTTCTTCGTCGACGCGTGCACCCTTCATCAGGATGAGCTGCCCGCCGGAGCGGACCAGGGGCACAGTGAGGGGAATGAGCTTCGACAGCGCACTGACGGCCCGTGCGGTGACCTGGTCGACGACGACGTCGTCAGCCACGTCCTCAGCACGGCCGCGGAGCACCGCGACGTTCTGCAGGCCGAGCCGGTCGGACTCGTTGCGAAGCCAGTCCGTTCGGCGCTCCATCGGTTCGATGAGGACGAACTCGACGTCCGGACGGGCGATCGCGAGCACGAGACCCGGCAACCCTGCCCCCGAGCCGACGTCGGCGACGCGACCACGGGCCTCAAGGAGCGGTGCCAGCAACGCGGAATTGAGGATGTGTCGCGTCCAAAGGCGCGGAAGCTCGAGCGGGCCGATCAGGCCCAGCTCCTCACCCCGTCGCGCAAGTTCGTTCGTGAACGAGCGCGCAACCTCGATCTGGTCACCGAAGAGTGCTGCAGCCGCCGCGGGCTCAGCCTCGAGGACCGGTGCTGCTTCCGTCGGGACGGGTGTGTCCGTCATCGGGTGACGACCGTGTGGCGGTCCCGACCCTCACCCTCGGACTCCGAGTGGAAGCCCTTCTCAGCGACCAGGTCGTGGACGAGCTTTCGCTCGTAGGACGACATCGGGGGGAGCGCAGCCGACGACGAACCGGCTTCGATGCGCTCGACAGCGGTGTCCACGAGCCGCTGCAGCTCGTCAGCACGGGCATCCCGCGAGCCACCGACGTCGAGGATGAGCCGGCTGAACTCGCCGGTCTCAGCCTGCACGGCGATCCGGGTGAGCTCCTGCAACGCCGTCACGGTGTCGGGCTTCGACAGCACGCGGAGTGCCTCACCGTCGTCGGTGACCGACAGGTACACCCGACCGGCGCGTTCTTCGATCTCGATGTCGCCGTCGAGGTCGCAGATGTCGAGGAGCTCCTCGATGTAGTCCGCCGCGATGTCCGCTTCGTCGCGGGCGTCCTCGGTCTCGGTGTCCGTCGTCTCGACGGCGGCTGCGGTGTCCTGCTCGGTCACTTACTTCTTCCCGTTCTTCTTCTGGCGCTGCTTGCCGACCGGCTGCTGACGCTGGGTGGTGACGCGCACGGGCTCGATCTCCGTCGCACCGGCGCCGGCACCGGCCTCGGCGAGGACCGGGGTGGCGGTCCCGCGACGCTGTGCCTTCTTGGCCAGGCGGGCTTCACGAGCCAGTGCTGCTTCGGAGCCGGGCGTCGGCATGCTGCGGATGACGAAGTACTGCTGCGCCATCGTCCAGACGTTCGAGGCCAGCCAGTAGAACATGACGCCGAGGGGGAAGCTCAGACCCGAGATCACGAAGACCAGCGGGAGGATGTACAGCATCATCTTCTGCTGGCGGTACATCGGAGACTCCTTGGTCTCCGGCGACATGTTCTTGGCGACGAGCTGCAGCTGCGTGATGAACTGCGACGCCGTCATCACGACGATCATGAAGCCCGCGATCGCACGGACCTCCCACCCGGAGGCGTTCGTGAACGTCTCGTGCAGGGGAGCGCCGAACAGGGCCGCGTTGCCGAACGACGCCGCGAGGTCGTTCGTCAGCAGGCCGATGCCCGTCTTGTTGATCTGGGCCTCGTGCAGCACCGAGTACAGCGAGAAGAAGATCGGCATCTGCAGCAGCAACGGCAGGCAGGAGCTGAGCGGGTTGGTCCCGGTCTCCTTGTAGAGCGCCATCGTCTCGCGGCTCATGGCCTCACGCGAGAACTGGTCCTTCTTGCCCTTGTACTTGTCCTGGATCTTCTTCAGCTGCGGCGCGACCTCGAGCATGCGGCGCTGGGACTTGATCTGCCGGACGAAGATCGGGATCAACGCTGCGCGGACGACGAACGTCAGGAAGATGATCGAGAGCACCCACGTGATGCCCTCGCTCGGGTCCATGCCGAGGCTCTCGAAGATCCAGTGGAAGCCGACGAGGATGGCCGAGACCACCCATTTGAGTGGCCAGAGGATCGTGTTGATGATCACCATGGGGACGGCTACGCCTTTCGAGTGCGCTGGGGGAGCAGGACCGGCCGGGCCGTTCCGACCGCGGGGTGCGGCTGCTGCGGGATCGGCGCGAGGACGAACCCGAACCGGTTGACGACGAACGGGTGACGGCGTTCCTTGACGTCGTCGATTCCGCCAGCAGCCCAGGGGTTGCAACGGGCGATGCGCCAGGCGCCCATGGCGGATCCGCGCACGACGCCGTACTGCTGGATCGCTTCGAGGGCGTACCGGGAGCACGACGGGTGGTAGCGGCAGACGTTGCCGTACAGCGGGGAGATCACCGCACGGTAGGCCCGGAGCACGACGACGCACGCGTTGCGTGGGAGCAACGCGATGACCCAGGCAAGTCGGGTCCACAGAGTGCGGTTCATGCTGCCTTCTCCACCCCGCGCGCGAAGGAGCGCGTGACGTCTTCGAGCAGGGTAGGCCATCCGGCCTGCGATGCGGCTGGCAGTACACGGACCACCACGTCGAAGCCCTGCGGGCACTCGACGAGCAGATCGTGCGCGATCGCCTTGAGTCGCCGCCTGATCAGGTTCCGGGTCACGGCGTTCCCCACCGTCTTCGCGACGATGAAGCCGAACCGCGTCGGTCCGTTGCGATCTGCCGGCTGACGGACCACGGACACGACGACGTGCGCCGTGGCGCTCTTGCGACCACGACGCACGACGTTCCGGTAGTCATCCCCGCGCACGATGCGGTTGGCGCTGGCCAACACTGCGACGCCGGGGTCAGACCGAGGACCGGATCAGGCGATGAACCTGATCAGGCCGAGAGCTCGGTACGGCCCTTGGCGCGACGCGCCGACAGGATGGCGCGGCCGGCACGCGTCCGCATGCGGAGGCGGAAGCCGTGCTTCTTGGCGCGGCGGCGGTTGTTCGGCTGGAAGGTGCGCTTGCTCATGATGTTCTCCACACGGCTGCTCGCGGCGAGCCGTCACGTATGTGTAGCCGTCCGGGTGTCGAACGACGCAGATGGGCGCGACCAAAGGGCCGCAGTCAACTGGTTAACGGTACGTGACAGCGGCGAGCAGGTCAAACCCCGCCTGGAGCGGTCGCACCGTCGCCGCCGGGTCTGACGTCCCTCGAGCCCATTCTCCACATTGGGGACAACTTCCGTTCGGTGGGACTCGGTCCGGTCCTTTACAGTGGTGTGATCGATCCCCCCGATGGCCGGTACGACAGGGAAGTACTCCTGTCAGACGGCTCGAGGTGGTCGTGGACAACACTGTGGACAACCCTGTGGGAACCTCCGCGGCAACGAGGCGTCGACGAAGCCCCCGGAGCCACCGACGATCCGCCGGCGACGACCTGGTCCCGAGTGCGGTCACCGAGCACGCCACGGCATGTCCGACCCCGCAGGACGCACCCTCGTCCGGCAGCGAACGCACGACACGACCCCTGGAGACGAGCGCGAC